>NZ_JAASQK010000004.1 GCF_011762195.1 Sphingomonas oligoaromativorans
CGCCAAGCGCGCGTGCCTAGACCAACGGGATGAGGGGTCCCCTTTCGACGCCTATCACCCCGCTAACGGGGTCCTTTTTCCACGCTGATCCACACCTACACGGATACGCGAGACCTGCCTGTTCAGGGCGGGAATCCGCTCAAGAATGCCCATGTCAACGCGTGTGACCGGGCAGGGGTTGCCAACTTCACGGTCCACGACTGGCGTCACCACTGGGCGAGCCATTGTGTCATGGCAGGCATCGATCTTCTGACCATCATGCGCCTTGGTGGATGGAAATCGCTCCGCATGGTCCAGCGCTACGCAGCCCTCGACACCACGCATATGAAGGCGGCCGTGTTGAAGCTTTCCTGAGCCATCAAACATCCTTGCTGCCAGTCTTGCAGGGGCTGGCAGCCACCACGCCCCTGATGCGCTCCTCCTCCAACGCCGCTCATTAAAAGACCGGGGACATGTCATCGCCGTCTCTGCAGATGCTGCGCGTCCTTTCGTCTATCTCGCGCCCTCGATAGGGCGGGACGATGATCCCGTGTGGTCGCTGGACGGGACGCACATCGTCTTCAGCCGGGCGCGGGCGGGGTGCCGAGGCTCCTCACGTCGGGATGATCCAGGGCGACGACGATCGCAATGTACGGTTCGACCAAACCGCGGATCTCGCCCGGCGGCTGACTAAAGCGGGTGTCCCCTTCGAGGGAATGGTGAAGCGCTGCGTGTCGAGTTGGAGAATGAGGGGCATGACTGGAACGCTCTCCCGACCCCGGCTCGGCTATATCCTCATGCATCGGAGCCGTGAGCCCGTGCGGCAGCACATGAGCGGCGGCGGCCTGCATCTTGTTCTTCCAGCCCGAGACGATGTCGCCGCCGTCCTTCATCATGTGCGTCCAGCCGTCCTTTGCGACCCTGGCGGGGTCGTCTTTCTTGGTGGTGCCGACGCTGGTGTCACCCAACTCCGCTCGGTCGAAGAACTCGGTTTCGGTGGTGCCCGGCAAGGTCCGTGGCGAAAGCTCCACCGACGCCATGATCGCTGTTCTCAAGGCCGCGTTCGAGGCGAAGGGCGCGACGGTCGAGGAGACGATCCGCACCGCGGCGCTGAACATCAAGGCAGGTGTGACGTCGGACGAAGGCGAGGGCGACGACTGGCCCAGGTGCGCCGCAAAATCCTCGCGGCCGACGTACTGATCCTCGGTACTCTGATCTGGATGGGCTCGGCAGGCAGCATCGTCAAGCGGGTGATGGAGCGGATGGATGCCTTCCTGGAAGAGACCGATGGTCAGGGGCGGAAGCCGAGCTATGGGCTGCATATTCGGCAGGCACAGTCTTCGACGCTCAATATCGTTTGAGCAGAAGGTCGACGCTTCCGTGAACCGTTCGGCCTTTATCGCTAAACCGATCAGGATGGAGCTCGCAGTCTTTCTCGAGCGCAGCACGAATATCCTCGATCTGTTTGTCGGTAAGATGTTCAATCGCGATGAATTCTTCGCGTGCGCGATCGACCGATCGAAGCAGTTCGTCAAGCTTGGCCTGCATCGCAGCACCATCGCGGTTCTGACTATTCTGGATCAGGAACACCATCAAGAAGGTTACGATGGTCGTCGCCGTGTTCACGACCAGTTGCCATGTGTCGGAATAATCGAACACCGGGCCTGATACACCCCAGACGATGATCAGGCTCAAAGCGAGAATGAACGCAATGGGTCGGCCTGCAAAGGCCGCGATGCGGCCTGCGATTTGGGTGAAGAGGCGGTCCATAGATCCTCCGGCATGCGCAAACTGTGCCGCCGTAACGGTGGCGGCGGCATTTGGCTCCGCAGGTAAAATGGGGGGGCGGCCCTGCACTGCTTGGTCGCGGAACGGTACGAACTCCAAGGGGTTCAAACGTTTATGTCTAAGATCATCCCGTCGCTCTTTCCGTGTAGGTCAAGGTTCGAAGCTGCTTTGACCCGGCGATTGCATGACCATATTGCCGACACGAGCTTCCCTTGCGTAGGGGCCAAGGCGGCGCTGGCGCGCGGCATGCTGAAAGTCCTCGTGGCCCGCGACCTTGCGAGCGGATGGGACGATTTGCGCATCCATGACCGGCTGCTGAGCTTCGCGGGCGAATATCGCGCCGACCCAGGCTTGTATCGCAGCCTTGCCGTCGTTTTCGAAGGGCCGGTCACTATGTCGGAAGCGGAATTCGAACAGGCAATCTGGAGCCGAATTCAATCCATGTCCGACAAGGACGTGTGGCGGGGACAGAATTATGACGACACGGTGAGCCATGATCCGGAGGATCCGCATTTCTCTCTCTCCTTTGGAGGAGAGGCATTTTTCGTGGTTGGCCTCCATCCTCGCGCCAGCCGTCCGGCTCGCCGCTTCGCCCGCCCGGCGATGATCTTCAACCTTCATGCGCAGTTCGAGACGCTACGGGCTCAGGGGAAATATGAAGGGATACGCGAAAAGATCATGATCCGTGACGAGGCGCTGGCCGGATCGCGTAATCCCATGCTGGCTCGTCACGGTGAATCGAGCGAGGCGTGCCAATATTCCGGGCGGACGGTGTCGGCGAACTGGCGATGTCCCTTTCGCTACAATGGTGGCCAATGAACCCCCTCTCTCGCATCCCCGAACGAAGTGGCACGGCCTTCACGCTTAGAAAAGGGCAATTTCTGGTCGTGATTGATCCGCTGGGCCAGCAGGTCGCAGATCTTGTCGCTTTCAATGCCGCAGATACGCGCGAGGCGATTTCGTCCGGTCGGACGCTGGATTATGCAGAGAGGATTTATCTGTCGACTGGCGACACGCTGTATTCCAATCGATCGCAGGCAATGCTCGACATCGTCGAGGATAGCGTCGGTCGGCATGATTTCCTGCTGACACCCTGTTCCATCGATACCTTTCGCCACTTTTATCCTGACAAGCCGCCCCATCGGGGCTGTTTTGGAAATCTCACGGCGGCGCTCGAGCCATATGGCATTCAGGCCGACCAGATACCGGGAGCGTTCAACTGCTTCATGAATGTGCCGGTCGACGCAGACACAGGAAAGTTGCGCGTGCTTCCACCGCTTAGCAGGGCAGGCGACCATGTCCGTTTTGAAGCGGGCATGGATCTGATCATCGGCCTTACCGCTTGCTCGGCCTACGACTCAAATGGAGGAACGTTCAAGCCGATCGATTACCGAATTGAATGAGCTGGCGTAGCAGCGCACACGGCTCGTCGCGCAGGCGAGGATCAAGCCATCTTCAATGGAGATTAGCGCGCTGGCGGTGCTCGCGGGGAGGCCGGAGCTGCTGTCACCCGAGCTGACCACTTTCCGCTCTTTGCCGGTCGGCCTCCTGTCGAGCCAATGAAAAGCAAAGGGCCGAAGAGCAATCCCATGGCTCCCCCCAAAAAATGCGGGAAAAGGAGCTCGGTCGTGATGGCTGTCGAGCGTTGCCGATCTTTGGAAGGGTGTGTGCTCGCCGCTGTTGTCCCATGGGGATTGTAAGTCCCGGACCTGGAACGTATAGTGAACATATGAGTCATCTCGATCTCCGTGCGAAATTGTCGATCCTCGCGGACGCGGCCAAATATGATGCGTCCTGCGCGTCGTCGGGTACCGCCGTTCGATCATCCGCCGGACGCACGTCGGGCATCGGATCGACGGAGGGCATGGGCATCTGCCACGCCTATGCGCCCGATGGCCGCTGCATCTCGCTGCTCAAGATCCTGCTGACCAACAGCTGTATCTTCGACTGCCACTATTGCATCAACCGCAAGAGCTCGAACGTGCGGCGGGCACGCTTCACGGCAAAAGAAGTCGTAGACCTGACGCTGTCCTTTTACAGGCGCAATTATATCGAAGGCCTGTTCCTGTCCTCGGGCATTATAGGCTCTTCGGATTATACGATGGAGCAGTTGGTTGAAGTCGCTCGATCGCTGCGCGAAGATCATGGCTTCCGGGGCTATATTCACCTCAAAACCATTCCCGATGCGGATCCTGCGCTGATCGAGCAGGCCGGCCGCCATGCCGACAGGCTCTCGATCAACATCGAATTGCCGACGGAGGCCGGGCTCGCTCGCCTCGCCCCCGAAAAGTCCGCGCCGCGGATCGAGCATGCGATGAGTGCGCTACGCTCGTCGATCGAGAGCGGGCAGGATGCGCGCCGGCGCTACCGATCTGCCCCAGATTTTGCGCCGGCAGGACAATCCACCCAGATGATCGTCGGGGCGGATGCCTCCACCGATCGCGATATCGTCGGTCGCGCCAGCACGCTCTACGATCGCTACCGCCTTCGCCGTGTCTATTATTCGGCGTTCAGTCCGATCCCGGATGCCAGTGCAGTGCTGCCGCTCCAGCGTCCTCCGCTGATGCGCGAGCACCGGCTTTATCAGTCTGATTGGATGATGCGCTTCTACGGGTATGAACCGCGCGAGGTTGCGGCGGCGGCCGATCCGGTCACCGGCATGTTGCCGCTCGACATGGACCCTAAACTGGCCTGGGCGCTGCGGTTTCGCGATCGTTTTCCGGTCGACGTCAATCGCGCCCCGCGTGAGGCGTTGCTGCGCGTGCCGGGGCTCGGCGTAAAAGCGGTCGATCGTATCCTTGCGTCGCGTCAATGGCGTCGGCTGCGACTGGCGGACATTGCCCGGCTGTCGCGCTCGATCGCGAAGCTCCGCCCTTTCCTCATCGCAGAGGACTGGCGCCCGGTGAAGCTGGCGGATCAGGAGGAGGTGGCGCTGCGTTCAAAGCCGCGTGCGGAACAGATGGAGCTTTTTGGCGCCTGATCCGCGCGGAGCGTGCAGGCTGCCTCACCGGGATGGAGAAGATCGTGCGGGTGGTCCGCCTCGCCGCAGAGGATGATTTCGAGGGCTGGCGCAGCGCGGCGCGCAGCGCGGCCCTTGCCGGCATTCCTGCTGAACATCTGCACTGGCAGCCGGGCGAAGCCACGACCGACCTGTTTGCAGCCAGTATCAATTCCGCACCTCTTCCTCCCGTCGCTCCAGCCGACGATTTTGCGGTGCCGCGTCGTTTCATTGATGTCGCGAGCGATGCGATTTTGCATGTCGATCCCTCGCGTTTCGCGCAACTCTACGCGCTGTTGTTGCGCCTGCGCGATCACCCCGCACTGATGGGGGATGAAGCCGATCCGTCCCTGCGACGGATCTCGGGCATGGCGGCGGCCGTGCGTCGCGACATTCACAAGATGCGCGCCTTTCTCCGCTTCCGTGAAGTGATCGAGGCGGACCGTACGCCTCGCTATATCGCGTGGTTTGAACCCGAGCATCATATCCTGCGCGCCAATGCCGGCTTTTTCGTTCGTCGCTTCGCCACGATGCGGTGGTCGATCCTTACACCGCGTGGGTCGCTGCATTGGGATGGCGCGACGCTGCACGAGGGGCCGGGCGCCCACCGCAGTGAAGCTGCCGGCGACGATCCGGTAGAGGCCGTCTGGAAGAGCTATTACGCCTCCATCTTCAATCCCGCCCGGCTCAAGATCGGGACGATGCTGAAAGAGATGCCTCGGAAATATTGGAAAAACATGCCCGAAACCGCGTTGATCCCCAGCCTGATCGCGGGTGCTGAAGCGCGGGAGAAAAATATGGTCGAGGCGGCCCGGATCCGTCCCTTAGGCGATGGGCGCGCGGCGCTTGAGGCCTTGCGCGAGGAGGCGCTGTGCTGCCACCGCTGTCCGCTCTGGAAACCGGCGACACAGACTGTGTTCGGAGAAGGCCCGGCGGATGCGCACCTCATGCTGGTGGGCGAACAGCCCGGTGATCAGGAGGATCTGGCCGGCCATCCCTTTGTCGGCCCGGCAGGCAAAATACTTGATCGTGCGCTGGCCGAAGCCGGCATCGATCGCGCCAACGCCTATGTCACCAACGCCGTGAAGCATTTCAAATTCGAGCCGCGCGGTAAGCGGCGTCTGCATGCCAAGCCCAACAACGGTGAGATCAGCGCCTGCCGCTGGTGGTTGGATCAGGAGCGGTCGATCGTCCGCCCACGTTTCATCATGGCATTGGGCGCCAGTGCCGCGCAGGCTCTGCTGGACCGTCCCGTCACCATCACCCGGAGCCGGGGCCAGCCCATCCTTCTTGATGATGAGAGCGAAGCGTGGGTGACGGTGCATCCGAGCTTCCTGCTACGGATACCCGATGAAACGCGGCGGGCTGAGGAATATTCGAGATTCGTCGCTGATCTCACCGCACTCAAGGATAGAATAACGGCGCTCTAGGATCGAGATCCATGGACGGGTTTTCCGTGTCGCTCTCCTCGCGGTCAGGCGACACCGGCGCCGCCGGTCACGCCATAGACTTCGCCATTGATGTAGCTCGCCTCCTGGCTTGCCAGCAGCACATAGACACTCGCCAGTTCAACAGGTTGCCCCGGTCGGCCGAAGGCGCTTGCCTGGCCGAACTTTTGCACCTTCTCCTGCGGCTGACCTCCGCTCGGCTGGAGTACGGTCCAGACGGGTCCGGGCGCGACGATATTGGCGCGGACGCCGCGCTGGATAAGCTGTTTGGCGAGCGCCTGCGTGTAGGCGACGATACCGGCCTTGGTGGTCGCATAGTCCAACAGGATGGCGGACGGTTCATAGGCCTGGATTGAGGCGGTCGTGATGATCGACGCGCCGGCCTCGAGATGGGGGACGGCTGCCTGAACGATCCAGTGCAAGGCATAGAGATTGGTCTTGAGCGTCCGGTCGAAATCCTTGGATGAGACCTCCTCGACGCTTTTGCGGAATTGCTGACGACCGGCGTTGACGACGAGGATGTCGAGGCCTCCCAGCCCGGCTATGGCCTGCTCGACCAAGCGGCGGCACCACGTCTCGTCGGTGATGTCGCCGGGGAGTGCCACGGCCTGGCGGCCATCGTCCTCAATCAGCTTCATCACCTCCTGCGCGTCCGGCTCCTCGTCGGGCAAATAGGAGATGGCGACGTCGGCACCTTCGCGCGCGAAGGCGATGGCGGCGGCGCGCCCGATGCCGCTGTCGCCACCGGTGACGAGCGCCTTGCGCCCGACGAGCTTGCCCGAGCCCTTGTAGCTCGTTTCGCCATGATCGGGCCTAGGGTTCATCTCGCGGGCGAGGCCGGGGGCGGCTTGCGGTTGCTCGAGGAAGGGCGGGCGTGGATATTGGGTGCGCGGGTCCTGCTTGGTCAGACGGTCCGTCATGATGCTTTCCTCCGGCGATTCTGAGTGTCAGCCTCTGTTCAGCCTTGGCTGGAGCGACAATTCGGTGGTTGGTTGGGTTGCGGCGTCCCCTGCTCCTGCTGCCCGGCAGCCAGTCGCGATGTTAGGGGCGATCACTTACGACCGCGTCCTTCGGCACCAACAGGCTGCGCGGATCGGACTCCGCCTCATCTATCGGTGGAGGGGCGCGGCATGACATCTCTCCATCGGGTCAGACTGACTGAACCGATCCGAGAGGCCGCCGTTCCGGCGTGTTTCGAATTTCGTTGGGATCTAACCGAAGTTAATCAACGTGATGCGATCGATGGAGACCCTCGCACATACGCAATCGTGGTGCCCTTCAGGCCCCTCTCAATACTTCGGCCACTTCCGGGCGGATTTTTGGCTCTTGCCGAACGCTGCGCAGCAGCGGCAGCGAGATGCGTGCCCCATCGGACGCAAATCGTGCCGATTACCCCGCGCGCCCGTTTCGGCTGGGCTGCACCGGATCGCTTCAATTCGCAGGTGCGAGATTGACGGCCTTCGGCTCTGCAGGCGGCAGGCCATCGGCCTTGTCTTGGGCCAACAACTGCTGCTTGCGAGCCAGCATCTGGTCCCGGAGCGAAACCAAGTCCACGTCGGTCTGGCGGCACTGTGAGAACATCCCCTTGGCCGGCATCTCCTCCTCGTGGACATGATGCTTGATCTCCTCCGACAGCACCTTGACCTTCGCGTCGAAGAAGTCTGTCTCTGGAGCCGATGCCTCAATGTCGTTGATCAGCACCTTTGCCCCGTCATGCTCGACATAGGCCTCATCGAGCGTGTCGTCCTCGATCTTGCCGCGAAAGGCCGGGTAGAAGATCTCCTCCTCGAGCAACGTGTGAATCTTGAGCTCGACGCAAATCTGGCGCGTTATCGTCTTTTTCCGGTTTCCCGCTTTCGCTGCCTGAAATTGCTCGAACAGGTCTTCAACGGTTCGATGATCGGCCTTGAGCAGCGCGATGGCATCGGTGAACGACTGGTCCGCCATGATCTGGTCCTCCCTAGCGCTTCCGACACCAAAGCGCGCGGGCGCAATCCGTTCCTACTGCGCAAGACTCTCAAGTGACTGATATAAAAACTTAATCCAGAGCAATAGGCAGACCCGTCGATGGCTGGCTGTAGCTTCGCTGGTTGCGTTTCGTGGCCAGTGTGGAGGCCCCGTGACAGTTTCCAGGTTTCCCTGAGTTATCGGAGGAGGCGCTGCACGTCTGTACAGACGAAAAATTAGGATCTGTCTGTACATTGAATGTACAGACAGATGTGGTAAACCCGTCTGTACAATGAGCATGGCCCTTCAACCGTCCATCCGAACGATGTTCGCCGACCTCGTGCAGCAGGTCGATACGGCGCCGTTGGCCGGCTCGGTCTATACGCGGCAACGCGACGGCATCGAATATATCTACGCTAAGCTCCCGGTCGGTCGGGATCGGCTGGATCGGTTCATCGGCAAGTCCGGCGATCCGGAGGCGGAAGCGCAGGCTGCGTCGCTCCGAAGGGGCGGTGAGTTGGCAAGACGCCGTCGTGAAATCGTATCGATGCTCAAAGGGCACAAGCTCGCCGGTCCTGACCGGGCGCTCGGTGCGGCTCTCGACGCCATCGCATTTGCAGGCCTGTTCAAGCAGGGGGCCGTTCTGGTGGGGACCGGCGCCTACATGATGTTCGAACCCTTGGTTGGCAGCCGGCTTCCCGCGCCGACGCTGATGACGGGCGATCTTGATCTGGCCACGGCACAGATGGCGCTGACCGCAGACCCGCCGGAGCGAATGGAAGACGTCCTGCGTCGTGCCGATGCGACCTATGAAGGCATTCCACAGCTTGATCCGCGCCAACCGTCATCCCGCTTCCGTAACGCCGAGGGCTATCTGGTCGATCTTCTGACACCTACGCGAAGCCGGTTGGATCAAAACCCGATACCGCTGAAAGCTTTAGGGGCGGGTGCGGCACCGCTTCAATATCTCGACTGGCTGATCAGGGAGCCAATACCCACAGTCGCACTATGGGGTTCGGGCATCGCGTTGCAGGTGCCCCAACCGGCGAAGTTCGCTGTTCACAAGCTCATTTTGGCTCAGCGTCGCGATCCCGCCAATCGCCATAAACGGTCGAAGGATCTCGATCAGGCTCGGGCGTTGATTGACGCCCTTCTTGCCTATGACCGCTTTGCTATCGAGGACACGCTGGTCGATGCTCGGGGGAAGGGGCGTGCCGGCTGGGCCGAACCGATCGCAAGATCCCTGGATGAGATCGGCATTCAGATATGAGTTCTGAACAACTGCTAATCGGCCGGTGTCCCGCTTAGGATTGAGTGTGCTGCCGCTGGTTTTGAAACCCGCTAATCCAAGTACCCACGGAACCGGTTGCAGGTCAGCCATGGCTGCTGTCCAAAGCGATCTTCGGTGGCCCCGAAGAAGCCCTTCGCTCAAATCTGGCGATAGCAAGCACCCTTCCGCACACAAGCAATCGCCCTCTTGGTCGACGCGGAACCGACGCCGGCCAGCCGGATTGATACGCGATATGCTCGGAGGTCCGCAGATGCCCGCGCGCGCCTATTGGCAAGGCCAGATTCGCCTCGCCCTCGTATCGATCCCGGTCGAGATCTATGCGGCCACCAAAAGCGGTGCGAGCGTCTCCTTCCGCCAGATTCACGAGCCTTCGGGCAAGCGCATCCATTATGAGAAGGTGGTCGACGGCATCGGCCCGGTCGACCCGGAAGAGATCATGAAGGGCTTCGAGATCGAGCGCGGCGAATATGTGCTGCTCGACGAGAAGGAGATCGAGGGCGTCAAGCTGGAGAGCAAGAAGACACTGGAACTCACCCAGTTCGTCGACATTGGCGATATCGACGCCATCTATTACGAGAAACCCTATTATGTCGTCCCCGCCGACGATCTGGCGGAGGAAGCCTTCATCGTTCTGCGCGAGGCGCTCAGGCGGGCGAAGAAGGTGGGGCTCGGGCAATTGGCGCTGCGCGGCCGCGAATATGTGGTGAGCCTGAAGCCATGCGGGCGCGGCATGGTACTGGAAACACTGCGCTACGCCGACGAAGTCAACAAGGCGGCGAGCTATTTCCGTGACATCGGCGATACTAGGCCGGACGAGGATCTGCTCGATCTCGCCACCTCGCTGATCGAAAAGAAATCCGGCAGCTTCGACGCGGCGAGCTTCCACGACCGCTATGTCGATGCGCTACGCGACCTGATCGCCCGCAAGCGCAAGTCCAGGACAGGCAAGGTCAGCCTCGACGTTGAGGAGCGGGCGCCCTCGCGCGGTTCCAATGTGATCGACCTGATGGCGGCGTTGAAAAAGTCCCTCGACAAGCCGGCCCGCGATGCCAAGCCGAAGCCCGCCACGAGAAAGGCCGCTACCCGCAAGGCGCCCGCGAGGAAGCCGGGCACAACCCGGAAGCGCGCGTGATGGCCAGAGCCCGCAAGCCCGATCCGCTCGAAGCCTACAACGCCAAGCGCGATTTTACCAAGACCGCGGAGCCAAAAGGCGTGCGGCACCGCGACACCGGCCGTCTCTTCATCGTCCAGAAGCACGATGCCACGCGGCTCCACTGGGATTTCCGGCTGGAGATGGATGGCGTTCTCAAGAGCTGGGCGGTGACGCGCGGCCCGAGCCTCGATCCGAATGACAAGCGTCTCGCGGTGCGCACCGAGGATCACCCCATGTCCTATGCGGGTTTCGAAGGGACGATCCCCAAAGGAGAATATGGCGGCGGCACAGTGATGCTTTGGGACAAGGGAACGTGGGAGGCGGTTGGCGGGAAGGATCCGACCAGAACGATCGATGAAGGCCATATCCATGTCATCCTCCACGGTGAACGGATGAAGGGCGAATGGCTTCTCGTCCGGATGAAACCCCGTCCGGGCGAGAAGCGGGAAAACTGGCTGCTCCGCAAGATCGAGGATGCCCATGCCGGCGCATCGGGTGGGCTGGTCGACGCCGGCCTCACCAGCGTCGAGACCGGGCGGAACATGGCCGAGATTGCTCAAGGCGATGGCCCAGTGTGGCACTCGGATTCGAAGAGAGCCAAGTCCGATCGGGCGGCCGCCAACGCACCCGGCAGGATGCCCCCCAAGCCCAAGGCGGAGAAGAAGAAAGGCAAGCTCCCGGCGTTCCGCGATGTGCAGCTCGCGACCCTGGTCGATCATGTGCCATCCGGATCGGACTGGCTGCATGAGGTTAAATATGACGGTTATCGCGCGCTGATCGCCGTCTCGGGCGGCGAGGTGCGGGCCTACACGCGCAACGGGCTCGACTGGTCGGATCGCTTCCGGCCGATCGCCGAGGCTGTGGCCGCGCTTGGCCTCGGCTCAGCGTTGATCGACGGCGAGGTGGTGGCACTCGACAAGGAGGGCCAGCCCAGCTTTTCCGCCCTTCAGAACGCCTTGCAGGAGGGCAGGGGCGATCTGCACTACTTCGCCTTCGACCTGCTGGAAGAGGATGGCAGGGATATGACGAAGTTCGGCAATGCGGAGCGCAAGGCGCGCCTCGCGGCCCTCCTTGCCGATGCGCGCGAACCGATCCACGTCGCCGAGCATATCACCGGTTCGGGCGAGGCCCTGTTCGGGAAGCTGTGCAAGGGCGGCTATGAGGGCATCGTCTCCAAGCGTGCCGACGCGCCGTACCGCGGCACGCGGACGCGCAACTGGCTCAAGGTCAAATGCACGCGCCGGCAAGAGTTCGTGATCCTCGGCTATCTGGAGAGCGACAAGAAGGGGCGTGGTCTGCGCAGCCTGGTGCTCGGGCTGAATGAGGGCGGCCGGCTCCACTATGCGGGCCGTGTCGGCACAGGCTTCGCTGCCGAAGCGCGCGAGCGGCTGATGGCGAAGCTCCGCCCGCTTGCCCGCAAGACGCCGGCCGCCGAACTGCCGAAGGCCGCCGCGCGGGGCGTAACATGGGTGTCGCCGAAGCTGGTCGCAGAGGTGGCTTTCGCTGAACTCACGGCAGACGGGGCTGTCCGCCACGCGAGTTTCATCGGCCTGCGCGAGGACAAGGAGGCGGCGGAGGTCGTCCCCGAAACTGCCGTTGCGCCCGAGGACGTCAATCTCTTCGGCATTGCGATCACCCATCCCGACCGCGTCGTCTTTCCCGGCGACGGCACGACCAAGGGCGACCTCGCGGCTTATTATGCGAAGCTTGCCGATCCGCTGCTGCTCTGGCTCGCCGGGCGACCCGTGAGCCTCGTCCGCTGCCCGCAGGGCCGCGCGCGTCACTGTTTCTTTCAGAAGCATGACGCCGGCAGCTTTGGCGGGCGTGTCGATACTGTCCCGATCCGCGAGAAGAGCGGCAAGACCGAGGACTATCTCGTCGTCAATGATGGCGAGGGCCTGCTCACCTGCGTTCAGATGGGGACGATCGAGTTTCACGGGTGGGGCGCCCCCGCCGCCGATGTCGAGCATCCTGATCGGATGGTCTTCGACCTCGATCCCGAGGAGGGGCTCGACTTCGCTGAAGTCCGCCGCGCCGCCATGCAACTGCGCGATCTGCTGGGTGAGATGGGGCTGGCGAGCTTCCCGATGGCTTCAGGCGGCAAGGGCGTGCATGTCATCGTGCCCCTGGACGGCAAGGCGGACTGGCCGGCGGTCAAGGACTTCGCATCGCGTTTCGCGCGCGCGGTTGCGGAGGCGCATCCCAGCCGCTTCACGGCCAATATGCGCAAGGCCGAGCGGAAGAACCGCATCTTCATCGACTGGTTGCGCAACGAGCGGGGTGCGACGGCCGTGCTGCCTTACTCGGCTCGCGCCCGCGAGGTGGCGAGTGTGGCCGCACCGATCACATGGGCGGAACTGGAAAGGCTGGAAGATGCGCGGCCTTTTACCACGAAGGACTGGGAGCAACTCGCCCGGCGCGCGAGCGGGAAGGCGCTCACCGGTTGGGGCGAAGCGGATCAATCGCTGCCCAATCTGTGAGCTTCTAACTCAAGCGACCGCCCTACCAGATGGCCCACATCCTGCAATGGCGGGAGCGCGCCCTGCCCCATAAGGGAGCAGGTGTTCGACACGCTAACCGCCGACCGCGACAACCGGTATCCGGTAATCGACGGAACCATCGTCCGCGCCCATCGACAGGCGGCGACCGGAAAAGGGGTGGGCTAGCTGGCCTCGTGGTTTGCCAGCAGGATGCGATCGGCCGTTCTGCACGCCATGGCTTGTATGGTAAGCGACGGATTGACCCCGCCGACAGTGGGGAAAATTGATCCATCGCAGATCCAGAGATTGGGAATATCCCAGCTTCGGCAGTCAGAGTTAACAACGCTGGTCGCCGGATCGTTGCCCATTCGGGCTGTGCCGTTCAGGTGGCAAGTGTCGTCAGATTCCTGCCAGCGCTCGGTTGCCCCGGTAGCTGCGAGGCTTTGGTCCATGAAGTCCAGCGCGTGGCGGATCATGGCCTTCTCATTGTCCCTGAACGCGAAAGTCACGCGAGGAATGCGAAGGCCGTATTGATCGCACTCGTCGGCGAGCGTGACGCGATTGCGTTCGTCAGGCAACACTTCGCCGACCATCTTGAGACCCACCGAATGATTGACGCGCGCCATCTCGTCGATGAGCGCCTGACCCCAAAGACCACGTCCGCCGGACAGCGTCCTGGCCCATGTGATCGGGAGCGGCCCCTGGCTCATATAGCTCCAGCCGCCGAAATAATCCTTGCCGCGATCCTCGTAATTCCAATGCTCGGAGATCGCGAGGCTGGGTGGCCCCTTGTAGGAGCGCACCTCGTCCTCCACTATGCCCCATACGGCCTGATTGAGCTGAACCATCAGGTTCTTGCCGACAAGGCCTGAGGAATTAGCGAGACCATTCGGAAATTCGCCGTTGGCGGAGTTCAGGAGCAACCTTGGCGTCTCAATCGCATAGCCTGCGACGATCACGTTGCGCGCGGGCTGAAAGCGCCATTCGCCCTCGCGGTGATACTGCACACCTGTGACGCGGCCATTCTTCGTCTCGATCTGCCCGACCATCGCCAGATCGCGGATTTCTGCGCCGGCCGCCAGCGCGCGGGGCAGCCATGTCACCAGCACGGACTGCTTGGCGTTGGTGGAGCAGCCGGTGACACAAAACCCGCGATAGACGCAGGGATGTGCCTTTCCACGCGGTGCCGACAAAGTGGCCAGCGGCGTCTCCGTCCAGTCGATACCGAGCGCTTCGGCGCCACGCGCGAGATATTCGGCGGCGGCGTTCAGGGGATGGGCGCGATAGGGGTAGCGCCCCCGATGCGGCCCCCATGGATAGCGCACCGGCCCGGCGATCTTCAGCGCATCCTCGACTTCGGCGTAATAGCGCCACATCTCCCGCCAATCGACGGGCCAGTCCGCGCCATAGCCGAGCTTGGTGCGCGCCTTGAAATGCTCCGGCCGAAAGCGGAGCGAGACCATCGCGAAATGGACCGTCGATCCGCCCACCGACTTGCCCGAATTGTTGGAGCCGAGCTTGATCGGATGCTCGCCATCGACGATGCGTTCATCGGTCCAGTAGAGCTTTTCTTGATGGGTTTCGTCGGAGGCGAAATCCTCCAGTGGCCGCCAATAGGGGCCGGCATCCATCGCGATGACGGAGAAGCCCGCCTCCGCCAGACGGGCGGCGAGTGTGCCGCCTCCGGCACCGGTCCCTACGATGACGAAATCGACCGCCTCCGTCTCGGAGTAGCTGCGCATCGGAACCCAGCCTCCGGGCGTAAAAACATCTGGCGCGCGACCATGGATCGCGCGGGGCACCCGCTCGGGATCAGGCCCCATGATGGTTGCCTTCTTCGCGCGCTTCCCACGGGTCGCGCCGATTGGCGAGAAGCCGGACATAGCCACGCGGCGAGGCGGGGCCGCCGAAGCCCATCGCGCTCCACGCCGAGGGATGGGCATAATAGGCGCTCACGATGTCCGGGATCAGCCGCCACGACCAGAAGAGGGCCGGGGGAAAATCCTGCCAGGCCTCGGCCTGTGTCTCGCTGGCCTCGATGGCGCGCAGCAGATCGTCTGCCTCGCGATTGGAGAGCAGGGCGAAGGGCTGGCCGTGTCGGGCCTGCGCCTCCGCGTCGATGGCGGCGAGACCGATGGTCCACGCCTCGCGCAGCGGGGGGAGGCGGTGATGGCGATAGCCGTCCGGCCGGTTCGCCATGATCCTGTGGAGCAGCAACGCCACGGTGTTGACGGGTGGGCGATTATCCGGCTGCGGCACGATCCGTTCGATCAGCCGGCGCAGTGTTGCATGTTGCTCCGGCGAGAGGATGTCCGGCTCGGCCGTTGCCATGCGCTCGGCGATCACCTTTCTGGTGACGGGATTCCAGCTCAGCGTGTCGCTCTTGGCGAGCACATCATAATCGGGATAGCGATCAGCCATGGTGCTCCTTTCGTTGGCGCAGGAGCAGCAGAGCGCCCAGCCCCGCCAGCGCGAGCCCGGTAAAGGCGGGTGGCGCGGGCACGGGAGGGCCGGCGAGGATATTCTGTCGCCAGTTCCGCCACCCGCCCATGTTGCGGGCGACGCCGTATATGTGGAAGCCGACGCCCACGAGTCCGAGCGCGACGGTCGCGCCGAGCAACATCTGCGTCATGGGATGCGCGCTTCCGCTTGCAGCATCGCGCGCGAGTGCGGTGGCAGCCATCGGAGGAAGCACGATCGGTAGCCACATGAAGGGGTTATGGTACGCTCCCCGGAAATGGAGTAGCCCCGCTTCCGCGACCGTGCCTAGCAAACCGACCGCACAGATCACCGCGAGCGGGCGTCCGATCGCGTCGCGTTGCTCCGCCGGACGGGCGCGTAGTGTGTCGGCGGTCCGCCCCAATAGCCCGGACAGTATCAGCGCCGCGGGTGCGCCTGCCGGCGCCGCGTAGAACAACCCGTTCATGCCGCCCGCCGTCGGGCGCTTGAGGATATTGTAGGCGTGAAAGCCAAGGCCCGTCGCGCCCACCCCCATTGAGCCGACGTGAGAGGAAATGCCGATCGATCGCCCCTCATCGCGGCCAAGTGCCCGGCCGGCATTCACCACGATGCCAAGGCCGGCCGCCGCCAGCGGCAGCACCATCGCCGGATTGCGGAAGGAGCCGCGATAATGTTCCAGCGCGCTGTCCGCGAGCACCGAGGAGGCGAGCGTTGCCGCGCCGGCTGCGACAAGGCTGGCGACCAGGTTCCGGCTTGGCACGTCCTCCATCAATCCCCCGCTCCCAGAAGATGGGAGAAGAGCTGGCGCGCGCTGCCCTTGATGACGCTTGTCTCGTCCGGATCGCCTTTGGCCAGCATCGAGGTGAATTTGCGGGCCTGATCGAGCGTGATGTGCGGCGGGAGCGGCGGCACTTCGGGGTCAGTCTTCACTTCCAGCACCACCGGCCGGTCGGCGGCGAGCGCTTCGTCCCATGCGGAAGCCAGCCGGTCGGGATCGTCCACGAACAAGCCTTTGAGACCAATCAACTCCGCGAAGCGATGATAGGGGACATCGGGCAGCGTCTGCGTCGCCTCAAACTTGGGGTTGCCCTCCATGACTCGCTGTTCCCAGGTGACCTGATTGAGATCCTGGTTGTTCAGCACCACCACGATGAAGCGCGGATCCTCCCATTTCTGCCAATATTTGGAGACGGTGATGAGCTCCGCCATATTGTTCATTTGCATCGCGCCATCGCCGACGCTGGCGATGACGGGCCGCTCGGGATAAGCGAATTTCGCGGCGATGGCATAGGGTACGCCCGCGCCCATTGAGGCTAGTCCGCCGGACAGCGAGCCCATCATGCCGCGGCGCATGACGATATCGCGCGCATACCAGTTCGCGCAACTTCCACTGTCGCTGGTGAGGATGCAATTGTCGGGAAGCCGGGGACTCAGTTCACGGAATATGCGTTGCGGATTGACCGGGTGGGCCGGCGCCATCGCGCGATCTTCGAGCGTCTGCTCCCATTCCTGCTTCCAGCCGGCAATCGTGTCGCGCCATCCATTGTCGGGTTTTGCGGCCAGTAGCGGAAGCAACGCTTCGAGCGTGGCGGTAACGTCGCCGCAAAGATTGACCTCCATGGGATAGCGTATCGAGAGCATCCCCGGATCGAGATCGACCTGAACGCCGCGCGCCTGCCCTTCATGGGGAAGGAATTCGGAATAGGGGAAGCCCGAGCCGAGCATGAGCAGCGTGTCGCACTCCATCATCATGCGATAGCTGGGTTTGGTGCCGAGCATCCCGATCGAACCCGTCACCCAGGGCAGCGTATCGGGCACCACCTGCTTGCCGAGCAGAGCCTTCGCGCAGCCCGCGCCCAGCCGATCGGCGACGGCGATCACCTGATCGGCCGCGCCCTTCGCGCCCGCGCCGACCAGCATGGCGACCTTCTTGCCGCTGTTGAGCACATCGGCCGCCCTGCGGAGATCGGCGTCCATCGGCATGACGCGCGGCGCGGACCAGCCGACGCCCGAGAAGACCGCGCCATGTTTGCGCGGCGGTTGCTCCATCTCCAGTTCCTGAAGATCGTTGGGAAAGATCAACGCCGTCACCCGTCGCTCGCCCAGCGCGATCCGCACGGCGCGGTCGGTCAGATGGCGGACCTGCGCGGGGACGGTCGCATAGCCGGTGAAGGCGCCGGCCACGTCCTTGAACATGGCGCCGAGGTCCAGTTCCTGCTGATAATGCGCGCCAATGGCGGTGCGCGCCTGCTGTCCGGCAATTGCGAGCACCGGCATATGGTCCAGCCGGGCGTCGTAAAGCCCAGTGAGAAGGTGAGCCGCGCCGGGGCCGGAGGTCGCTAGGCAGACGCCAAGCTCGCCCGTGAACTTGGCGTGGGCGGAGGCCATGAAGGCGGCCATCTCCTCATGACGCACCTGTACGAACTCGAACTTGTCGCCCGCCCGATCGAGCGCGCCGAGCAGTCCGTTGATGCCGTCGCCGGGATAGCCGAAGATGCGCCTGACACCCCATTGGTGAAGCCGCTCCCAGAAGAAATCGCCAACGGTCTGCGCCATGACGCGCGCCTCCCTTGCGTTAAAATGTCCAGCAATGTCCGAGTGATGGGGTAACGGATCGCGAGCCTGCCCGTTCCCTTGCGGGGTTAGACTTGCGGAAAAGGGGGAGCATGCATGTGGCGCAGGATGTCCGGGCCAAGCGCATCGATCGAAGGCACGCCAAGTTGCCCAAGTTCGTTCATCGCCTGCTCTTTGAGGATATCGAGCGCGCGATAGACGCCATCTTCACCATCCGCGCAAAGGCCGTAGAGTGTGGCTCGTCCCGTCAGCACGCCGTCTGCGCCGAGCGCAAGTGCCTTGAGCATGTCCGTGCCATGGCGGATACCGCCCGACATCAGCAGCGTCACGCGATCGCCAATGATCTCGCGGGCCTCGCGAAGCATATCGAGCGCGGAGATCGCCCAGTCCATTTGCCGACCACCATGGCTGCCGAGGATGATCCCGTCCACGCCATGATCGAGGGCCTGACGAACATCGTCCGGGTGGAGAATTCCCTTGATGAAGAAGGGGCGCTTCCAGCGATCGCGGATTTTCGCGATGTCATTCCATGACAGGCTGCGTGGCATCTGCTCCCGAATCCAGAATGCGCTCTCGAAGAATCCGCGCCGGTCTTTCGGAACGAAGTCGATCACATTGGCGAACCTTGGCATCCCGTGGGATAGAGCGCTCGCGCACCAACGGGGATGGCAGGCGGCGTCGATCAAGGTCGCGAGAGAAGGGCGGGATCGGGTGGCGCGCGTCCGGCTGTCCCATTCGCGATCGCCGAAGATCTGCGAGTTGGTGGTAAGTACGAGCGCCTCGCAGCCGCAGCTTTCGGCCCGGCGAAGCAGTTCCTGCCAAATCTCCTCGCCGCCGAAGACATAGAGCTGCCACCAGTGGCGCAGACCTGCGATGGAGGCGACATCCTCCATGCGGTCGTTGGACATGGTACTTTGCGTGAAGGGCACGCCAAACTGGGCCGCCGCGCGGGCCAAGGCCATGTCGGCGTGACGCATGAAGAGGCCGTTCAGCCCCGTCGGTGCGATGGCGAGCGGCATCGCGGCTTCGCGCCCGAGCAGCGGGCGCTTGAGGCTGCGATGGCTCTCATCGACCAGCGTGTGCGGCCTATAGCGCCATTCCGCGAACGCCTCACGCTCGCGTCGCAACGTCGCTTCCTCGCCGGCGCCGCCTTCGAGATATTCCAGAACGAAGCGTGGCATCAGTTTGTGCGTCCGCGCGCGCAGATCTGAAATGGCGTGAACCCGATCGAGATGGCGGCCAGTATAATATCGGCGGCGCGGCGAGCCGTGCATCTGCGCCACGGATACGGCGGGGATAGCCGGGGAAGTGTTCATGGCCTCGCTGCCTGCGTCTGGAGTTTGCCGAACTGCTCGGGCGTCAGACGAGGCAGCGCCTCGACGAAAGCGACCACATTGGCCACTTGATCGTCGCTGTCGATCTCGCCCCAGGCGGGCATGGCGGTCATCTTCACGCCGTCGTGAATGATCGTGTAAAGCTCCGCGTGGCTCCACCGCGCGGGGGCATCGATCAGGAAAGGGGGCGTCGGCAGCATCGCGCTGGCCCAGGGAGCGCGGGCCATGCCGGGGCCGCCATGACAGGCGAGACAATGCCGATGATATTCGCGTGCGCCGGCCAGCAGGGCTTCCGGCGTCACGGGCTTGGGCGTCCGCGATGCATCTGCCAGCCGCGCGGTCGAGTGGATCATCGTGGTGTGAACGGCCCATGCCACAATCGGCGCGTGGGGCGTGCTCGCGCGCGTATCGTACAGTCCTCCGAAAATGACGCAGAGCCCGATGATCGCGCCGACGACGCCGACGGTCAGCAGACCGGCGATCCAGCCGGGGAGAAAGCGGTCGAGTTTATGCCAACGCATCGGTCCGCTTCACCGAAGTGTCAGGAGATAGGCGGCAGCATCGCGCGCGTCGCCGCCGGTCAGATGCTGGTTGGGCATGACATTGCCTTTCACCACCGATTCTGGGGACAGCAGGTAGCGGGTGAGATTGTCCGGCGAATTGGGCAGCGCGCCGGCGATCATCTGTTGCGACCCGAAGTGGGAGAGGGGTGGCCCAACAGTGCCGTTCGCTTCAGCGACGCCGGCGATCCAATGGCAGGAGCCGCAGGCATGACGATTAATCACAAGCTTGCCTCGTGCCGGATTGCTTGTTGGCCCCGGCCTGGCATTGCCGCATCCCACGAGCATCAGCAGGCCGATCAGTCCTACCGCACGGGTAGCGCCTGTTGGCCCAGAAAGTCGATTTTGTGCGCCATGCATGGATGGAGCAGCCTCCGCAAAGCGGCGCGAAACCCACTCATGCCACCGACGCAGATCGGCTGCCGAAACGGGGCGCGCGTGGAATGATGTATCAGTGAAACGAAAGGAGAAAGCGGCGGTTCCTCCCGTCTGCCCGTCTCCCGGATCGGAACATCGCCCAAATTGCTTTCGTTGTCCGCCTGTTGCGGAAAGAATTGGGGGGGCGCTGGCAGATTGCTCGACACCCAGTGCGGATCGTGCAGGTGCAGATCATCACGCCGCTGATCTTGCAGCAGATGGCGTCCGTGCCGCGGGGGCTCTATCTGTTCATGATCCTCGCACTCGGGGCCGCGTTCGGCGGATTGGGCATGTTCTTCGTGGGCGCCCTGTCGGTTGCCGCCTACACGCTGGTTATTCGCCTCTATGAGCGCGAGACACCCAACGAAGATGTGGATATGCCCGGCGAATGATGAACTACCCGACACATTCGGCAGTCCGACGCGTTGTTCCAGCGGCGGATTCGGGAGAAAGCGCGATGACGGATGAGAAAGTGCCGGTGCATTTCACCGGCAACGAAGCGCGCGGAGGCGAGATCATCCTGCGGAGCCGCATCAGGCGTTGGGTGTTTATCGCCGGCCTTGCGGGGATGGTCATTGTTTTATTTCTGGCAGGTTTTGCAGGCATCAAATTCTGATCGATACGATGCCGAGGCCCATCGCCACCGCGATGCGAGTGGGGATCAGCGTTTGTCGAGTGTTTGAAGATAGTCGGCGATCCGGGCGGCCTGCGGCGGGGTGAGACCAGTGTCGGGCATGGCACCACCCGGTTGAAGCATTTGCGGATGGAGCAGCCATCGGATCAGCATCTGCCGGTTATTGGTAAAGCGGCCCGCGATCACCTGCCGTCGCGCGAAGCCGGTAAGCGAGGGGCCGACACGGCCGATTGCCGTTCGCACGCCCGGCACGACATGGCACGCACCGCACTTCGCCGCGATCAAGGCCTTCGCCTCGTCGTGGCGATGTCCATCATGGCAGGCGGTGAACGCCAGCGCCGCGCAGAGCGGGATCAGCCGACGCATCGCGGCACCAGCGCGAGACCGGCGAGCGTCACGAGCGTCGCGATCGTGAAGCCAAAGCCAAGGATCATTCCCCACATCGCGATGAAGCGCGTCCGCCCGCGACCGATATGGACATGATCGTCCTCGGTCTCGTCCATCACCGCGCGCAGCGTCCGCCACGCGGCCATCCCCGAGGCGGCTGCCAAGGCCGCGCAGAGCAGCAGCAGAACCAGCGCGATGACCCTCGTGCCATCATAGCCGGGCACTGGCGCTTCCAGTCGCGTGTCGAGCGGGAAGCAGGGCCAACTGAGCAGGCTGTCTCCGATGCAGATCTGGGCGAGCCAGGCGAGCGGCCCCGTGACGAGGAGAAAGCCCGTCCGTGCCGTCGAGAGCCGGTTGCCCTTCGGCGCGGGATGGTGGCTGAGGGTGCTCACGTGCCGAACCCCAGATAGGGCGTCAGATAATAGGTCGTGAACACGAACAGCCACACGATGTCCACGAAATGCCAGTAGAGAATGCCGGCGGACACGGCGATCCGGCGGCGCGGCGAGAAGAAGTCGAGCGCCGTCCAGCCGAACAGGCAGAGCAGGATGATGAGGCCCACCACCACATGCGCCATGTGGAGGCCCGTGGTGGTGAAATAGAGCGAGGCATAGCCGTTTGTGGTGGGGCCGAACGCCTTGCCGGCCCATTCATGGACCTGCACGCCCGCGAAGATCGTGCCCATCACGAAGGTCGTGCCGAAGCCGATCAGCGCGCGCCGCCGGTCGCCTTTCTCCACGCCCTTTTCGCCCCACCAGGCGACGAAGCTGGACGAGAGGAGCAGCAGCGTGTTGGGCAGGCCGGGGATCATCTTGGGCGCCGGCTCCAGCACCCAGCCGGCGGGTGCCGTCGCGCAGAGATAATAATAGGAAAACAGCAGATAGCTGAACAGCGCCGCCTCGGAGGCGACCAGCATGGCCACGCCCCAGAAGCCCAGCCCCGCGCGCCCGATCGGGCCGACCGGCAGCGGGCCGGGGCGGGCGAGCGCGGCCTCAGCCATGGGCCGGCGCCCGTTCGAGAAGCTGGCGGCGAGGCCAGAGCCAGAAGAGCAGGGCTGCGAACACCAGCAGCCCGCTCGTGCCGGCGATCGGCCATGCCTTTAGCGCGAGCCCAGCGAACAACGTTGCCAGCCCGGCGGTAAGGAGCAGCGGGGCGTAACTGTCCTCGGGCATTTCCACGATGCGTTCGGGCTCGGCATCCATCGGGGTGGTGGTGAGCGTTTCCTTGCCATGATCGAGCGTCATGCCGCGGTCGAGCGTCGAGCGTGCGCGGCTTTCCTGAAGGCGGTTCTCCCAGAGCGGATGGCGGGAGGCGATCGTCGGGATCACCGCGAAATTATAGGGCGGTGGCGGAGAGGGGATGGACCATTCCAGTGTCGGCGCGTCCCACGGATTGTCATTGGCCGGCGCGCCCGATCGCAGGCTTTTTGCCACATTGACGAAGAAGATCAGCACGCCCGCCGCGAAGAGGAAGCTGCCGATGGTGGTGATGAGGTTGAGCCCGTCCCAGCCCATGCCGTCGGAATAGGTCCAAATCCGGCGCGGCATCCCCAGCAGGCCGGTCAGGTGCATCGGCAGGAAGCCGAGGTTGAAGCCGAGGAACATCGTCCAGAAATTCCAACGGCCCAGCCGCTCGTCGAGGAAGCGCCCGCTCATCTTCGGAAACCAGAAATAGGTCGCCCCGACGACCGGGAAGACGTTGATCCCGATCAGCACATAATGGATGTGCGCGACGACGAAATAAGTGTCGGTGAGCTGCCAGTCAGCCGGAACGCTGGCCGTCATGAAACCCGAAACGCCGCCAATCACGAACAGCAGGATCATGCTGGCGTAGAACAGGAAAGCGGTGGTGATGACCGGCCGTCCCGTCCAGATCGTCGCCAGCCACGCAAAGACGGCCACCGCGCTCGGCACCGTGATTATGATCGACGCCCCCGAGAAGAAGCTCAGCGACAGGGCGGGCAGGCCGGTCGCGAACATGTGGTGGACCCACACGCCGAAGCCCAGGATCATCGTGGCCACGGTGGAGAGTGCCACCAGCGAATAGCCGGCGAGCGGCCGGCGGCAGAAGACGGGCAGGCCGTCCGAGACCATCCCCATCGCCGGCAGAACGATCGCATAGACCCACGGGTGGCCGAACAGCCAGAACAGATGCTGCCAGAGCAGCGGCTGTCCGCCGAGCGCGGGCTGGAAGAAGCCGGTGCCGAACTGCCGGTCCATCCACAGCAGGAAGAAGGCGAGGCTCACCGCCGGCACGACGATCAGGTTCGCAACCGAGGCAGTGAGCGTCCCCCAGATGAGGATGGGCAGCCGGTTGATGGCCATGCCCGGCGCCCGCATCTTGAAGGCGGTGACGATGAAATTGGCCGCGCCGACGGTGGTGGAGATGCCGAGCAGCATCATGCCCAGCGCATAAATGTCCTGATTGGGGCCGGGGCTGTAATTGCGCTCCGCATAGGGGACATAGTTGAACCAGCCGTCGTCCGGCCCGGCGCCGACGACGAAGCCGCTGTAGAGAAAGATCGCGGCCGCCAGATAGACCCAGTAGCTGAAGGCATTGAGGCGAGGAAAGGCCATGTCCCGGCTGCCGAGCAGCAGCGGCCAGAGATAGTTGGAGAAGCCGGAGAGGATGGGCGATGCATAGAGGAAGATCATCGTCATCCCGTGCATCGTGAAGAACTGGTCATATTGCTCCGGCGTCAGTAGCCGCAGGTCCGGGCCGGCCAGTTGGAGGCGGATCACCAGCGCTTCGATCCCTCCGATTATCAGCATCAGGAAGGCCGTGACGATATAGCGCAGGCCGATTTCCTTGTGGTCGACCGTCGAGAGCCAGCCGCGCCAGCCGGGCTCCGTCTCCCAGATGGCGTGGAGGCGGGTCCGCAGCGCGTCGGTGACGGCGCCGATGTCCGGGGTTCGCATCGCCGCAGGCCTCATTGCAGCGTCTCCAGATAAGCGATGACATCGGTGAGCTGTTCGCCCGAAAGATGCTGGGCGGGCATCAGCGCTCCGGGCTTCACGCCTTGCGGATCCTGAATCCAGCCACCCAGCGCGCCGGGATTGTTGGGGAGCATCGCGGCAGCGATCAGGCGCCGGCTCATGAGGTGGGTGAGATCGGGGCCGCCGCGGGCGGTGGCGCTGGTTCCCCGGATGGCATGGCAGAGCCCGCATCTGGCCATGGTGAGTGCGTATCCCTGTCGTTGGGCCTGCGTTGCCGGTGGCGGCGCAGGCTGAAGCTGGTCTTGCCGCCAGCGCTGGAACTCGGCCATCGGCTGGGCGACCACCTCGAAGCCCATCTTGGCATGTTCGGCGCCGCAATATTCGGCGCATTGACCGCGGAAGATGCCGGGGCGGCGGGCCTCCAGCCAGGCAATGTTCTGTTGGCCGGGAATGGTGTCGGTCTTCCCTGCGAGTTGCGGCACCCAGAAGCTGTGGATGACGTCCCCACCGCGCAGCCGGATCTCCACCGGTACGCCGACGGGAATATGGATTTCGTTGGCGGTCACGAAGCTGTCGGCGGGTTCGGTGCCGTGATAATCCGCCTCCCACCACCATTGGTGCGCGGTCACGTCGATGGTCATCTCCGGCCGCCGTGGTGGCCCCGCGACCTGCGCGAGCGCCGCCATCGTCCAGATCAGGGAGATAAGCAGCGGGACGGACGAAATCGCAAGACCGATGGTGATCCAGCGCAGACCGCCGGCATGATCGCGCCGGACGGGTTCGGCCGCCGTTTCCGCCGCGCCGCCGCCTTTCGCGCCGCGCAGGCTGCCGAGCAACAAGCCCGCGACGACAAGGCACACCACCACCGAGACGATCAGCATGAACCATGTGAGCGGAAGCGTGACGTCGGCGCGCCGTCCGGCGCTGGAGAAGAGATAGTCGAGCGGCGTTGCACTCATGCCAGCCGCGCGGGTTCCAGGGCGCGCCACAGCATCGCCATCGAGCGCAGCCCCACGATCAGGAACAGCAGGCAGCCCGGCACCCACATCAGAGCGCCGCCCAGTTGCTGGTCGCTGAGCGGCGTGAAGCCCCAGGCCGAGGCGGTGAAATAATGCGGTACGAACATCGCGTGGCCCGACAGCGTCAGGATCGCGCCGAGCAGTCCCATCTGCATCGAACTGATCGTGCCGGCTGCCAGCGCGCTCGCGGCCAGCCGGGGCGGATGGGAAAGCAGCACGCTCCACAGCCAGATCGCCGATCCGAACAGGGTGGCGTGCATCGTCCAGTAGAGGGTCGTGGACCAGAAGGTCGCCGTATAGGGCGTCGGCATATGCCAGAACCACAGCGCGGCCATGAAGGCGAGCGTGGCGGGCCAGAGATGCCCCGGCCGTTCCCAGCGGGGCGGTGTGGCAAGGCCGATCAGCGGTGCCGCGATCAGGATCAGGATCATGTGCTGGCCGACTCGCGCCGAGAAAAGCGAGACGGACAGGGCGCAGAGCGGCGATAGGAAAGCACCAGCCGCCATGATCCATCCGACAAGTGCGAGCGAGACACGCTGGTTGTCGCCCCGCAGCATCCGTGCATGCAGCAGAGTGAGCAGGAGCAGCGCGGCCATGAGAACAGGATCGCCGTTGAAGCGGCCCGCCAGATCACCCGGCATGGGTGGCGCCCCGCAATAGGGAACCCCATAGGCCATCAGCTTCCCCTGCCATCCACTTTTTTTACTGACAGGCAAACCGCAGCCCGCCCAGATGGTTCCGGGAGGCTGACATTTTCAAGAGGTTAGGCCCCGTTCTCCGGCAGGGGCCGCGCCCGCTTCACCCCGCGTCGCGGGACGCCCCGAAGCGATAGGGATCGAAGCAATCCATATCCTTGTCCCAAAGATCGGTCAGGCTGGCGGTAAGCAACTCGGCGGCCAATGCGGCGAAGGTGACGCCGTTGCCGCCGAAGCCGCTCGCCAGCCAGAGTCGGTCGAACGCCGCCGAAGGCCCGATCGCGGGCAGCCCATCCGGCGAACTGCCGAACATGGCCGCCCATGTTTCTCGGGGCTCGACCGGCCGGCCAACAAGCCGGGAGAGGTTCGCAGCGATCTCGGCCGCTTTGGTCGGGATAAGGCGATCGCGATGATCGGGATCGTGGAAATCTTCGTCGCCACCACCGGCGATCACGCGCCCTTCGGCGTCCGTCCGCGCATACAGATAGGAGGAGGATGCCTCCCACATCATCGCCGGACCCCGCCAGAGCGGAGCGGTGCCCGGTGCGGTGGCGATGGCGTAGCTGGAACGGAGGCGAAAGGCCTCAGGCAGGAAAAGCCGTGCGCGCTCATAGCCGGTCGCGAGCACCGCATGGCGCGCTTCAACCACCCCGCGATCGGTGGTGAGCTGGATATGCGTGTCTGCGCTGGAGACGGTTTGCACGTCCACGGGCCAGCACAATGACGCGCCCCGATCGCGCGCCTGATCGAGCAGATCATGGGTGAGGCCGACAGGATCGACTTCATAGCTATCGCCGGAGAAGATTGCCGGGCGGGGCGCGATATCGAAGCGCTGCTGCACCTGTTCGGCGGACAGGAAGGTCGACGGAAAGCCATGGGCGGCCCGAAGCGCGGCCTCCCGCGCAAGGCCGTCGGCATCGAGGAGCGTGCCGTCGAGATAGAGGCTCTGTCGCGCCTTCATATGCGCCCTCGGCAGATGAAGTGCATGATCGGCGAGCGTCCTCACCGCGCGATGGACGCGCCGCCAGCAGCGGACAGCGCGATCGATGCCAACACGTCCTGCCAGATGGGAAAGGGGGACGTCCGCCTCCCACAGCACAAGCGCGGTCGAGGCGGACGTGCTGCCGCAGGCCGGGTAGCGGCGATCCAGCATCGCCACGCTCAGCCCCTGTTCGCTCAGACGGTCGGCCAGCATCGCGCCAGTGATGCCGGCCCCGCAGATCGCGACATCGACCATGCGTACCGGCAGTGTATCGGCGGGCGGGAGATCGTCCGCATGGGCGTCCCACGGAAGCGCGTTGCTGCGCAGGTCGTGATGCTCGGTCAGATCCATCGCGTATCAAATGTCGGGCGGCGAAAAAGCTCCGGGGCGGAACGATTTGAGCCGTCCCGCGTCCCTTGCGGCGAGGTGGCGCGCTGCGGCGAGCCGGTGGAGGGCAGCCGCGAACATGGCCAGCGGACAGGACGACGCGCGACCCGGTTCCGAGGATGAAGGCAATGAAGCCTATCGCCAGGCCTATCGGGAGGGCTTCCACGATGGGCGTGAAGCTGCGTCGGGCGAGGATGAAGACGAAGATAAAGACGAGGAGGAAGGGGGCGAGGAAACCGGCAAGGACCAAGACGACCGGCCGCCGCTCTATCGCCGCCCGATGTTCTGGGTTCTGGCGGGGATTGCGGCTTTCGTCCTGATCGCGCTGGTGGTCCTCTTCTGGCTGCACGAGCGGCAATATGAATCCACCGATGATGCCTTTGTCGATGCGCATATCGTGCGGTTGTCGGCGCAGGTGTCGGGTCAGTTGACGGCGGTGGCGCAGGCGGACAACCGCCATGTGAAAGCCGGGATGCTGCTCGCCACGATCGAGGCGGACGCGACCCAGGCGCAACTGGCGCAGGCCCGTTCGCAGGCGTTGCAGGCGGATGCCCAAATCCAGCAAGCCTCCGCGCAGGTGGTCGCGGCCGAGGCCAAGCGCCGGCAGGCGATCGCTTCCGCAATCCAGCCCGAAGCGGAGGCTCGCAAGGCAGCCGCGGACCTCAAGCGTTATCTGGCCTTGCGGGCGCTGGACCCGGCGGCGGTCGCGGCCACCCAGATCGACCAGGCGCGCGCGCAGGCAGCGAGCACGGCCGGGCAAGCCGCCGCCGCCCGCCGTCAGGTGGACGACGCCACCGCCCAGATCCTCGTCGCGCGCAAGCAGGTGAAGGCGGCCGTCGCCCAGAAGCAGGGGGCAGAGGCGCAGATCGCGGCCACCCGCGTCACCTTCGGCCATCTCGACATCCGCGCGCCGGTTTCGGGGCAGGTGGTGAACCGCAATGTGAATGTCGGTTCCTATGTTTCGCCCGGCACGCAACTGATGGCGATCGTGCCCGATCAGATGTGGATCACCGCCAATTTCAAGGAAACGCAGATCACCCATATGAGCATCGGCCAGCATGTCGATATCAAGGTGGATGCATTCCCTGGCATGCATTTCGACGGTCATGTGGATTCGATCCAGCGCGGCGCGGGGCAGGCATTCGCGTTGCTGCCGCCGCAGAACGCCACGGGCAATTATGTGAAGGTGGTGCAGCGCGTGCCTGTCCGCATCCTGTTCGACCGGCCCGATCCGCATCGCTATGCCATCGGGCCGGGCATGTCGGTGGTCCCCACGGTCAAGGTACGCTGAGCATGGCCGGCGACAAGGGCGATCCCGATGCCGGCTGGTCTAGCGCCCGCTCGGCGGCGGGCCGGCATAACCCTTGGCTGATCGTGATCGTCATCAGCCTCGCGACCTTTATGGAGGTGCTGGACACCGCCATCGCCAATGTGTCGCTGACCCATATCGCCGGCTCGCTCGCCGTATCGCCCGACGAGGCGACGTGGGTGCTGACCAGCTATCTTGTTTCCAACGCGGTGATCGTGCCCATCTCCGGCTGGCTGAGCGACGTGGTGGGGCGCAAGCGCTTCTACATGATCTCGGTGTTCCTGTTCACGGTGTCGTCGCTGATGTGCGGGCTGGCGCCGAGCCTCGCGATCCTGATCTTCGCACGCATCTTTCAGGGCATTGGCGGCGGCGGCCTCGCGCCTTCCGAGCAGAGTTTCCTCGCCGACACATTCCCGCCGTCCAAACGCGGCATGGCGTTCGCGGCCTATGGCGTGGTGGTGGTGGTGGCGCCGGTCCTCGGTCCATCGCTGGGCGGCACGATCACGGACAATATCAGTTGGCACTGGATCTTCCTGATCAACGTGCCCGTCGGCATCATCTCACTGATCCTCGTCCATTTCCTCGTCGACGAGCCCGAAGCGCTGGAGCGCGATCGCCGTCGCAAACTGAAGGGCGGCCTCAAGGTGGATGGCATCGGCTTCGCGCTGGTGGCGCTCGGCCTCGGATGCTTTGAGATGACCATGGATCGCGGCCAGCGCGACGACTGGTTCGGCTCCAGCTTCATCACCACCACCGCGATTGTCGCCGCCATCTCGCTCGTCACCTTGGTCATCTGGGAACTGTGTCATCGCGATCCGATCGTGAACCTGCGCCTGTTCGCCCATCGCAACTTCACCATCTGCTTCGCGATGATGCTGACCTTCGGCGCTATCCTGTTCGGCTCGACCCAGCTCATCCCGCAGATGATGCAGCAGGTGTTCGGCTATACCGCGACCGAGGCGGGGCTGGTCATCACGATCGGCGGAATCGGCGCGCTGGTGGCGATGCCGCTGACGGGGCTTCTCACCGGGCGGGTGCAGACCCGCATCCTGCTGGGCGTCGCCTTCATCGTGCAGGCCTATGCGTTGTGGAACCTGAGCGGTTTTGAGACAGGCGTTCCGTTCGGCCATGCCGCGATGGCGCGTTTCTATCAGGCAGTGGCGTTGCCTTTCCTGTTCGTGCCGATCACCGCGCAGAGCTATGCCGGGCTGGAGCCGCAGCAATATGGGCAAGCCTCCGCCATCCTGAATGTTGCGCGCAATCTGGGCGGTTCGATCGGCATTTCCTCGGCGCAGGCTTTGCTGGAGCAGCGCGAACAGTTCCACCAGTCCCGGCTGGTCGAGGGGTTGAACCCGCTCAACCCGGTCTATGTCGATGGGCTGGGTCAGATCGGGCGGACACTCTCGGGTGGGCCGCTGATAAGCGACGCTGATACCTCCCGCCTTGCGAACCTCTATGCGCTCGTGGAGAAGCAGGCGGCGATGCTCTCCTACATCGATGTGTTCCACACGCTGATGATTATCGTATTCATCGTCATCCCCTTCGCCATTCTCCTGAAGCCCACGCGCGGGCAGGGGGGGCATTGATGCGCCGGTCGCGCCTTCTTTCGCTGGCCCTGATGATGGGTGTCAGCGCCTGCACGGTGGGGCCGGACTATCACGAGCCCAATCCGCAGGTGCCGGCTGCCTTCGCGGAACCGCAGCCCCCATCGCCCGATGGCACTGTCGATCTCGCACGCTGGTGGACGGCGTTCGGCGATCCAGAGCTTAGCCATCTGATCGAGATCGGGCTGGCGCAAGCGCCGGACCTCAAGACCGCCGAATCCCGTGTGCGGGAGGCACGCTACGCCATCGTGCAGGCGCGCTCGCAGGGGCTCCCCCAGATCAATGGTTCGGGCAAGGCGCAATATCTGAAGTTCCACCGCATCGGGAATGACTCCGACATTCCCGACCTCATTGACCAGGTGACGGGCGCGCAGCAGGGCGGCGGGAGCGGCGATATGCCATCGATCCCGACCAGCTTTCACAGCTTCTCCGCCGGGTTCGACGCGAGTTGGGAGATCGACCTGTTCGGCGGCGTGCGCCGGCAGACCGAGGCGGCCACCGCACAGGCCGAAGCCGCCCAATGGGACGCGCGGGATGCCCGTGTGCGCCTCGTGGCGGAGATTGCCTCCGATTATCTCCAGATGCGCGGCGATCAGCAGCAGGCCGCGATCGCCCAATCGGAGGCGGATCGCCAGCAGCGCTCGCTCGATATCCTGGCGCACACCGCCAAGGTGGGGCTGGTGCCGCAGGGCAATGTGCTGCGTCAGCGGACGCAACTCGCGGCGGCGCAGGCGAAGGTGGAGCCGTTGCGGGCTGAGGCGCATGTCCAGATTCACGCGCTGGCGGTGCTGCTCGGCATGACGCCCGAGGCGCTGTTGCCCGAACTGAGCGACGCGCGCCCACTGCCGGATGGGCCGCCGTCCGTCCCGCCAGGCCTGCCTGTCGACCTTATCCGCCGCCGTCCCGACGTGCGTGCCGCTGAGCGCCAGCTTGCCGTCGCGACCGCCGACATCGGCGTGGCGGTGGCGGATCTTTATCCGAAGATATCGCTGAGCGCCGCGCCGCAGCTTGCGACGGCGTGGCTGGGTTCCTTCTTCCTCGGCAAGAGCCTGCAAATCACGGCGCAAGGGCAGGCGAGCTTCCCCATCTTCGATTTCGGCCGTCGCCGCGCCGTGGTGGGCAAGCGGCGCGAGCAGCGTGAACAGGCCTATTGGCACTGGCGGCAGACCGTGCTGGGCGCGCTCCGCGATGTCGAAGACGCTCTTGCACGAACCGATGCGGAACGGCGGGGCAATGCCGAGCTTAGATTCGGCGTTGAGGACGCGACACGCGCGCTGGCTACCGTGGACGCGCAATATCGCGCGGGGCTCGAGAATTACACTCCGGTGCTCGATGCGCAGCAACAGGTGCTTGAGGCGCGGAGCAACCTGTCAGACAGCGACGTGCGCCTGCGTCGAGACCTGGCGTCGCTCTACAAGGCGCTGGGAGGCGGCTGGACCGATCTTGGCGACGCCGCCGCCTCGACAGGATGAGGCCATTAATCAGCCGGCCACGCGATTGTGCTCAGCAGCGCGATCTCGCTGGCCCGACTGTCGAGGCGGGTGTGCTGGACGACGATCGGGACGTCGCTTTCGATGACGCTCGCATAGTCGGTGTCGAGCGGCACCTTTTCAGGTTCCTGAAGTTCGTTGAAACGATAATGGCGCGTGCGCCGGCCTGCGAGCGTCATTCGATACGGGCCTATCGGCTCTCTATCGGTGAAGAACAGCGTCACTTCGATATGGGCTTCAACGTCGCCGGCGTTGAGGATGCAAAAGGCCTCGTGGCTCAGCAAAGGTCGGTCTGCGTTAGGCATCGAGCGGCTTGGAATGAAGCCTTCAGGAATGATCCATCTCGTCCGGCCGATCGCTTTCATCTCCATCTCCCATGCTCGTGACCTCATAGAAAAACGGAGGAACGCGGCCTTTGGTCCGTCCGTTGAGGAAGGGGATCAATGAACGTGGCGAAGAATGATCGGAGCGGTTCGGGATTCATGGCTGGCTCCCAAACAATGTGGCCGGCCCTTGCTTGCCGAGGCTCGTGGCGCTGACCAATGAAGGAGCTTGCCGATGGAATCGAAGCCTGCATCGTCAATGTTCGCACATGCCTTGGATGGGCGTGTTGCGCTGGTGACGGGCGGGGACTCCGGGATCGGCGCGGCATCTGCGAAGGCATTGGCCGATGCAGGTGCGGACGTTGCGATCATCTATCTCGAGGACGAGGTGGGAGCACACGAAACTTGCGCGGCGATCGAGGCGTCTGGTCGCCGGGCTCTCGCATTGCGAAGCGATGTGCGCGAAGAGGCGGAGGTGAATGATGCTTTCACTCGGATCGAGCACATAATTGGGAAAGTCGATATTCTGGTAAATTCCGCGGGCATCAATACTTACGGTATAAAGGTTGTTGACCTGAGTTTCGCTCAATGGAGTGATATGCTGCACACGGATCTGACGGGCACTTTCCTTGCCGCTCGTCGCTGCATTCGTGCTCTCCAGGAATCTGGAAAGAAAGGAGCGATCATCAATATTTCTTCCATCCATGCCGATGTCGTGCGCTCCGGCAGTGCCGCCTACGCATCCGCCAAGGCTGGCGTTAAGAAGTTCACGGAGACCCTCGCACTGGAGGTGGCGGGTGACGGAATCACGGTGAACGCAATCGCTCCTGGCATGATCCTGACGCCGATGAACCAGTCGGCAAAGGATCATTGGATCGTGAGGAAGGTAAAGAGCGAATTCATCCCGCTCGGTCGTCCTGGCACGCCGGATGAGGTCGCCAATGTCGTCCTGTTTCTCGCATCTCCGGCCGGTGATTATTTCACGGGTTCCACCCTGACCATTGATGGAGGTCTCTCCAAGATGCTGGCGCTGGGCGCATGAGGGGACGTGGATATGACGTAATGGCCGTTGAGCCAGTCCAGTTGGCGAAAAAGGGAACGCTCGCGCGATGCCGGTTGATGAGCCCTTATGTGTGGCGGGAAGCGGACGGCACATTTTCGATGCTGCTCAGAGTGGTCGATGATCGCGGTGATTCGACGGGTTCGCTCTGGTTCGCGCGCGGGGACGGGCTCGAATTCGTCCCGCATCATGGCCCGGCGGTAAAGCCCGGTCCAGAGCCGGAAGATGTTGGCGGGTGCGAAGATCCGACCGTCGTGGCAAGGGATGACGGGATTCTCGTCTATTATACGGGGGTCATGGCGGATGGGACGGCACAGCTTCTCTACGCAGTCGGACCAGATGCGCATTCGCTAGGCAAGCGCGGCGTCGCTCATGCGTCGACGGCTGCTGATCACAACACAAAGGAAGCAGCGATCGAACGGCTGAATGATGGCTGGATCCTGCTGTTTGAATATAGTCGCGACGGTCGCTCGCAGATTGGAAGGGCGGAAGCCGAGAGCCCTGCCGGCCCATGGACTGAACAGGAAAACCCGATCCGGCGGCGAAAGGGACAGTGGGATAGCTGGCATCTCTCGACGGGACCACTCCTGATCGACGAACCGGAAGGGCCGGTCATGTTCTACAACGGGGCGACGCCCGATGCCGTATGGTCGATCGGCTGGGTCAGGTTTGACGCCACATGTCGGCATGTCGTCGAGCGCAGCATAGACCCCTTGATTGCGGCGCCCGCTGCGTCGGGAGCGGCCGGGCGGCGGATTTCGTTTGCGGCATCCGCGGTGCGCGTGGAGGATCGGATTTTTCTCTATTACACGCATGACGATCGCAATCTCATGCGGGCGACCTTGGTCTGCCCATTCTCGAAACCATAGGTAAGTGGAGCAAGAGCCGGTTCGGGATGAGCGGACGCGGTGTACGCAATGGCGTTCGATTTTCATGACGGATCCGTCATGCCTTCGGTCTCGCGCAAGCGATTCTCATGAGGCGATCGCCGGGATGTGAATATCGCGTGCGCCTGCTATACACTGATGCGTTGCTGACGAAATTCCAGATTGCATCGCTCGCTCAGGGATCCGGCACGAGCGGCATAGCGTTCGGCCATTATCAGGTGAACGGCGCGCACAGCCGGATCGCTGGCCCGTGAAGCGGCTTCGCGCTCGATCCTCTCTCTCGAAATGCAATGGTCAAGCTCGACTAGTGGACATCGTTCAGCCGAAGGCATGGGGCTCTCCATCGACCCACCCGCCGTGGAAATGAACATACGGAAAAGCTGCCTGGTTTCATGCTAGCCCGTAATTTCCAGCAAAATCACATCGCTTCCTTCCAGCCGATTTTCAGCAACCACAGATTCACCGGATAGCTGGTCGCAAAACCGGCCAGCATCGCGATCTGCATCGCCAGCCAGAATTCGGGCGAGGCGACTTGGGCGAGGCCGCCATAGCGTGGGGCGAACCAGCCGAACTGGATTACGGCCATCCCCCCATACATCCCGATTTGCCATGCGCTGATCGACAGAATGTCGGCCTTCAGCGCGGCGATGATACCTCGGCCGACGCTCAGATCGCGCATCGGCTTGATCGAGAAATATTGGAAGAGGATTCCGATGATGAAGGCGAGGATGAAATCCGCTACCCAGACAGCGAAAATCTTGTCGGCAAACAGGCTGTGCCAGCCGAACCATATGGCGATGGCGGGAAAGGCGAAGGCACTCCATTCGGCGATGATGTCGCCAAGCGTGCAGCCAGCGCCGCAGTGGCTCGATCCGATCGCCGCCGATACGAGTTCTGAATGCGTTCCGCTTTCCGTGCCCCGGCGCCCCCAGCGCAGATAAGCTGCCACCCAAAGCAGGCTGCCGAAAAGCGCGGTGAGGGGCCATACGATGTTCATCACGCCCATTTTTTGGGGCCGCCGAAGGACATCGAGCGCGAGAAACAGCGTGCAGAAGGCCGCGATGGCAAGCGAACCGATGGCAATCGCGTGAAACCACGCGGGAAAAACGGCGCGTTGGGGCATGATGCAACTCTCCCATGATTGCGAGAAGCGGTGCCCATCGCGCGATCATGGAGGGCTCATGAGCGTGCTCGGCGCGCTTCTTCCAAATCGGTCGTCAGAGAGACGGCATGACCAAGCCGCCGCCATCCGGCCCGCGTACTCGGATATCAAGGGGGTCAACATGGACGCTCGCACAGGAGTTCCCCGTCGGAATCCTGAAAGGGGAACAGCCGATGCCAGGCGGGAGGCTGAATGGTCGCTGCGCGTCAGCGCTCCTCTGTATGGGACGTCGCGGTCACCTACAGGAGGGCCAGTGCTACGCTTGCAATCCCGGCAGGCAACCAGGTATCGCGCCGCCATTTTTAGAGCCAGAGCCGCTTGCCGCGCGGGTGCCGAGCATGTTGGCCTGTACACCCGCGCAGCCCGCTCCTCCTTGCGGCAGGAGGAGCGCGAACTGCATGGCCGCTGCAAACCCGAGCCATGAAGCGACTATTTGCAGGATGATATCGGCGCGCGCTTCACTCTGTCCGATTGGGCAGAATGCTGCCATTCACAGGAGAAAGGCGGCTGCGAGCGGCCGTCAATCGGACAGTCAGGCCGTCCTGTTGCCATTCGCGCTCAATCGATCCCGCCAGATGCCCCTTGGCGGCGATACGGCCGAGCAGGCTGCCAAATCCCTCGTCCGCCGGCTGATCGACCGGCGGGCCGCCGCGTTCGTTCCAGATGAGGATGACTTGCTCCCCGTCCTCCGAGCAGCGGATATCGATCATCCCCGATGATGTGGAAAGCGCGCCATATTTGGCGGCGTTGGTTGCCAATTCGTGCAGGATCAGAGCGAGGCTCGTCACCGCGTTGCCGGCCACTTCGGTATCCGGCCCACTGATGGTGAGCCGCTTACCCGCACGATCATAAGGAGCCAGAATGATGCGGATCAGCTCATGGAAGCTGACGGTGCCGGGTGGGAGATCGCTATCGATGGCGGGAAGGGTCAGCGCGTGGGCGCGAGCCAACGCGGTGAGCCTGTCCTGCACGAGCAGGGCGAGATCCTGCGCCGAGTTCACTTCACGCGCGCTCAGGCTGACGATGCTGCTGGCGATCGTGAACAGGTTTTTCAGCCGGTGGTTCATCTCGCGCAACAGCAGGCTCATACGTTCCTTGGCCTGCTTGCTCTCGGTGATGTCCCGCGCGATCTTAGAGGCGCCGATGACGATGCCGTTTGCGTCACGGAGCGGTGAAACACTGAGCGAGATATCGATCAGGCTCCCGTCCTTCCGGCGGCGGACGGTTTCATAGTGCTGGATGCGCTCGCCACGCCGCAGTCGTTCGAGGATGACAGGCTCTTCGTCATGGCGGTCTTCGGGAATGAGGAGCGTCACGGGTTTGCCGATCATCTCTTCAGCCGAATAGCCGAAGAGGCGTTCCGCGGCCATGTTCCAGCTCATGATGATGCTGTTCAGATCCTTAGTCAGGATCGCGTCGTCGGAGGATTCGACGATGGCGGCGAGGTGCTGCGTTGCTGCGTCAATTGCTTGGGAAGAGGCGCTTGGAAAGGAGATGCTCTCGCCGATGTGCTGGCTCCATGGCTGCCATCCGGCTTTGCGGATGTCGCTCATGTGCAGCCTTGCACTATTGTTGCGGACGGCGGTGTAATCCTCTCCCGACTTCTGCATACCATCGACGCCTCGCCCTGGATGAAGATATTCCGCGCCGAAGCCGCAGAAGAGAAATCGCCCTCGACCCGGGCCAGCTAGTCAGGCTACCATGAACCCTGATGAGGGGGCAACGACGGACCTCCTTGTCCTTTCTTGCGATGCCGATCAGCCGGCGTCTTTAACCTGCATCAGGATTCCCGGCGAGGCCGCACGGAATATCGCGATGTCCGGTGTCGGGGTGTGCTTTCCCTCATGGAAAGCGGCAGGGGAAGTTCGAACACATCACCAAGGCGAGAGGCTCGTCGGCGATGGGTGCAGGCGTGGCGAAGGAGCAGACGAGCATGGACGTTCACTCCTCATAAGATCAATCTGCGCCACCGGGCTTTTCCTCGGTCTGCTTGGGGCGGCCCTTCGATTGTTCTTCGGCTTCCTGCTTTTCCTTGGCCGTGCCCTTGGAGGAATCGCGATGTGGCATGCCGACGCGGGCATCCATGTTGACGCCCTTAATGTCCGAATGCGGCCCTGAAGGAGGAGGCTTGCTCATCGGCCTTCCACCAAGCGGATCAGCGCTTCAGTGAAGGCAGGGATGTCGTCGGGCTTGCGGCTGGTAATGAGATTGCCATCGACATGCACCTGTTCGTCCACCACGATCGCGCCGGCGTTCATCAGATCGGTGCGGATCGATGGCCAACTTGTCAGCGTGCGGTCCTCGATCACATCGGCTTCGGCGAGCAGCCACGGGCCATGACAGATGGCGGCGACGGGCTTGTCCGCCTCGACGAAGTCCCGGACGATGCGCAATGCCTCGTTCTCTGTGCGCAGCTTGTCAGGATTGGCGACGCCGCCAGGGATGACGAGCGCGTCGTAATCGCCCGCTTGCACCTCCCCCAGCGTCAGATCTGGTGTGATGGTCTGGCCCTGTTCTTTATCATGGATCGCGCCTTGGATGGGCTCAATGCCGATGGAAGCGAGCTTCACCTCCGCGCCCTTGTCCAACAGGCTGGTGCGGGGTTTGAACAATTCGTCCTGCTCAAAGCCGTCGGTGGCGATAATGAGGATTTTCGACTGGTCGATCGCGGGCATGGGGGAACTCCAACTGGGCGTCGATCTCGACGAGAGAACGAACCGGCTACGGTCCCCGTTCCGGGAGGCGGCAAGGTTGATCGCCTCAATCTGCCGTTTCGTCGATCGGTCGAGCTTGATTGGTGCGCATCTATATCGCGCGCTTCATTTCGCCCTCTGGCGCAAATAGGACAGCACCAGCATCTCCTCCTTAGCCAGGCCGTGGGAGGCTGCGATCGCGGGCTTGCCGATATCTTCCATTCCGTTGAGAACCAGTTCGGACGCCAGATATCCGTCCAGCACCTCGGGATGGATATAACATTTTCGGCATATGGCCGGCGTATTGCCGAGGCGAGTGGAAACATGCTCGACAACCTGGCGGAGGTTGCGGCGGGCGGTGGCGATGTCCGGCGCCGGAAGCCCGGCGAGCATGGTGGCGGCGGTTATCGTGCCGGCCCAGGTGCGGAAATCCTTGGCAGTGATTGGCTTTCCTGAAATCTCCCGGAGATAGCCATTCACGTCCGCCGAGCCGATATCGCGTGGTTCGCCCTCTTCATCGAGATATTGGAACAGGCGCTGTCCGGGCAGATCCTGAATGTTTCGGACGATCCGGGCTACGCGGCGATCCCTGAGGCGCAGGCGCCAACGTTTTCCGCCCTTGCCCTTGAAGGAAAAGCGCAATTCCGTTCCCTCCGTGTTGACATGGCGACTTTGAAGTGTGGTCAGGCCGTAACTTCCATTTTGCCGCACATAGTCCTCATTGCCGATACGGATCATCGTCGTTTCAAGAAGATGGATGATGGTGGCCAACACCTTTTCGCGAGGCAGGCCGCGCCGGGCCATGTCCTCGGCTACGCGCTGCCGGATATCGGGAAGGGCTTCAGCGAATTCCAGCATATGGCCATATTTGGCGTCGTCCCTGATCTCGCGGAAACGGACATGATATCGATATTGTTTGCGCCCCCGCGCGTCGCGGCCGGTCGCCTGGATATGACCGTTCGGCCGTGCGCAGATCCACACATCCGTATAGGCCGGCGGAATGGCGAGTTTGCGGATGCGTGCGAGCGTTCCGGGATCCGTGATGCGCCGTCCCACCGCGTCGCGGTAGCAGAAGCCTCTGCCGGCCTTGCGGCGTGATATGCCCGGTTCGTCATCGCTGACATAGACGAGGCCGACGGTCTCGGCCGCATCCCGTGGAGTATCATAGCCATCCGCAATCGGCGGCGAATCCATATCCTCTTCGTTGCAAAACGCCATCGCTGCCAAGCGCCCGGACAAGCGGGTGGTTCCCCGCCACTACTTTGGCAGATTGCCGAGAAAGGGAGGCATTTCGCCGGATCCGGTGATTCATAGGGCCTTGGCTTTTCGGAAGGGGCAGCCTTGGACGCGGGCTGGACAGATGATCTCGAACGCTGGCTATCGCCTTTGCCCGCCGTCTAGCGGGTAAGGCGTTTGTGGGCTCCTCTGCCGGAACTAGTGCATAGACTCTGACTCTTCCATCGCGCTGTAGCGCGCACGGCAGGAGTCATCAGCCCATCTAGGGTCAGGACTCACTGATCAGAGCCAGAAGATGACGGTGGCAGCGAGTGCAATCGCCGAGAAGAAGGCGGTTGGGCAGCGGTCGTAGCGGGTGGCGATGCGGCGCCAATCCTTCAGACGGCCGAACATGATCTCGATCCGGTTGCGGCGCCTGTAGCGGCGTTTGTCGTATTTGATGGGCTCGTTGCGCGATTTCCGGCCCGGGATGCAGGGCGTGATGCCTTTTTCCTCCAGAGCGTCCCTGAACCAGTCGGCATCATAGCCTCGGTCGGCGAGCAGCCATTGCGCCCTGGGAAGCTCGTCGATCAAGGCCGCCGCACCGATGTAATCGCTGATCTGGCCGGCGGTCATGAAGAAGCTCAAGGGGCGGCCTTTGGCATCGGTAACGGCGTGGAGCTTGGTGTTCATCCCGCCCTTCGTGCGGCCGATCAGGCGGCCGAGATCCCCCTTTTTACCGCCAGGCTCGATGCCGTGCGGTGCGCCTTCAAATAGGTCGCGTCGATCATCACCGTTTTGCGCTCAGCACCGGCCGAGAGCCCCTCCATCATGCGCGTGAAGACGCCCATCTGACCCCAGCGCTTCCAACGATTGTAGAGCGTCTTGTGCGGGCCGTAATCCTTCGGCGCATCCCGCCAGCGCAGCCCGTTGCGATTGACGAAGATGATCCCGCTCAGCACGCGCCGATCGTCAACCCTTGGCCTGCCATGGCTCTTCGGAAAATACGGCTCGAGCCGCGCCATCTGCTCGTCCGTCAGCCAGTACAGGTCGCTCACATTCAATCTCCTTGCGGAGCCTGAATCAGATCGCGCCTCTCAGATCAATGGGTCCTGACCCTAGGAGCGGTTAGGCCGAAGCGGCCCAGCAGGTTCCATTGCTGCCAACGACATAAATCCGGCCTCGAAAAAGATCAATGAAGCCGCGCCGAACAACTCTATTCCTGATCGCACTCGACCAGTATTCGACTACACTAAACTCCGGCATACCAATGGCTTGCTGGGGTTTTCTGCGCCCGCAGCAGAACGATATTCCCATATTCCCACTTCGAATTGGCTATCTCCGGCCGCTTCCGCTAGTCAGGGCGGGCACTCGCTCTTGTGGGCCGGCCGGCTTGCGCGACGGGAAGCGTCGCGCTCGCCGAGGGCGCTGGGAGTGGGGTGGCCTTTGAATTTGCTCATTGCCGAAACGTGTCGGGAAACGATTCCCGAACCGGGCTCGCCGTCGCGAGAAGTCGATGCCAAAGGCGCGGCAATCCACGATGATCCTGGGACGCCTCCAGATATAAGGGAACTGGGACCGATCCTGGCGCGGCGCTTCAAAGCCTATGGGACGGACTGGAGGCGAAGCGCTTTTCAGTTGGTGACGACCGCTTTGCCGTTCGTGGCGCTGCTCGTCGCCATGGGGATCGTATCTTCCCGCCATTATTGGCTGGCGCTTTTGATGGCCGTTCCCGCAGCCGGATTGCTCGTCCGTCTCTTCATATTCCAGCATGATTGCGGTCATGGCTCGTTCTTCCGCTCGCGGGCTGCGAACGATGCCGTCGGGCGTGCGATCTCCGTGCTGACCCTCACGCCTTATGGGCATTGGAGGAAGGGCCACGCCATCCACCACGCATCCAGCGGCAACCTGGATCGGCGCGGCCGTGGCGACGTCGAGATTTTGACGGTCGACGAATATCGAGACCTGTCACCCATCGGGAGACTTGGCTATCGGCTGTATCGCAGCCCGTACGTTCAGGTCATCATCGGCGCCCCTCTCAACTTCATCGTGCTTCAGCGGATACCGAGGGGCGCGTCATTTCGGGATCGGGGCGCCCGCCGCAGCATGTTGGCGCTGGATGCGGCGCTGGCCGTGGTGTTCGGCGCGGCGATGATGCTTGCCGGCGTTGGAACGGTGCTGGCGGTCTATCTGCCGGTGATGGTCCTCGCGTCATGGATCGGGAACTGGCTGTTCTACGTCCAGCATCAGTTCGACGATGCATATTGGGAGAGGGACGGCACCTGGAATTTCCACGCGTCTGCGCTCCGCGGCAGCTCTTACTTCAAGCTGTCGCCGATCTTGCAGTGGTTCAGCGGCAACATCGGCCTGCACCATATCCATCACCTGTGCAGCCGCGTTCCCAACTATCATCTGCAAGCCTGCTTCGACGATGCGCCGGAATTGCACCTCTTCGCCAGGCGGATATCGCTGCGCGAGAGCTTGAGATGCTGGCGGTTCGCGCTGTGGGACGAGCAACGCCGCACGATGGTGGCATTCCGGGATCTGGACTTGCGAACCGCCTGACAACGGGACGCATCATCGCTATCAGGGTGAAGCGCAGGCGACAGTCCTCCTCTCGGCCCTTTGACGATGGGGGCGAGCGACGTCGATCCTGTCCATGGCCGGCCCGCTTGATTTTCTGCCACTCGGGATGCCAGGTGGAGCGATGCATCCTCACACTCGCGCCATGGTCGCCGCAGCGGCTCACGCTTTCATCATCGGCAGAAAAGTCGCGGGAATCTACGATCACTCGGCCGGACGGCATTTGCGGATCGCCGCGGAGGCTCGTGGTGAGCAGCTCCAGGGCTTCGACGGGGATCGCCCGGCGAGGTTCGGCGGCACGCTTCCCGAACTTTACGATGCCGGCGATCGGGTTTTCGTCTCGCTCGAGATCGATGGTGCAACGGCCCGGGGTCATGATCGAAGCACGTCGAGTTCCTATTCCGCCAATGTGACCGAAAGTCTCGTGCAACTGTATGATTACAGTCAGGGCGCATGGTTCACATTCGACGTTCAGGTCGTTTAATCCGCCCGCGCAAACGAGCGGCGAGAGCTGGCGAAAAGCGCCAGCCCAACCCATTCGCCATGCCCCGAGCCGATGCAAGATAATTGCCATGGGCTCCCCGTGGCCGCTACCAGCAGGCCATGACGAAGACGCGCGATTCCGATGATCGACCCGACAATCCCGATCGGCGGCTGCTGCTCGGCGGCATGGCAGCGGCCGTTGGCGCGGCGACCCTGGGATCACAGGCGGAAGCCAGGCCGGCGCACGGGGGCTCGTCGCATGTCCACGCTGTCAGCGATGCGGCCCTGCGGGCGAACATCGAGACGGTGGTCGTGATCTATGCGGAGAACCGCAGCTTCAACAATCTGTTCGCCGACTTTCCGGGTCTGGAGCAACCTTTGTCCGCCGTGTCGCGCGAGCGCACGCTCCAGCGCGATCGCGATGGCAAGCTGCTCGATCATCTCCCCAAGATCTGGGAGGGGCTGGTTCCCGACAAGCAGACCGTCGAACATCGCGAATATCAGATCGGCCCGGACGCGCTCGGGACAATCCCCAACGGCCCGTTCGCGCTCTCCACACCCGAAGGCGACCCGCTGCCGCACGGGCTCGTCACCCGCGATCTGGTCCATGCCTTCTACAACAACCAGCTCCAGATCAACGGCGGCAGGAATGACGGCTTCGTCGCCTGGGGAGACAGCGGCGCGCTGGTCATGGGCCATTATGGCGATGCATCCGCCAATCTCCGGCTGTGGCAGATCGCGCGCGAGTTCACGCTCTGCGACAATTTCTTCATGGGCGCTTTCGGCTGCTCCTACCTCAATCATCAATATCTGATCGCGGCGCGGCCGCCATTCTACCCGGACGCGGACAAGAGCCCCGCCAAGGGGCGGATCGTCCAACTCGAAGGCGATGACCCCAAGGGCATCCGGCCGAAGCAGACGGCCAGATCGGCGCCGAGCGCGATGGATGGCCCGGTCCGCTTCGTGCCCAACACCATTTCACCGGACTTCTGGGCGGTGAACACGATGCTGCCGCCTTATGCGCCGACCTTCGATCTCGATCCCGATCGGCCGGGCTATGCCAATTGGCAGAGCGCTCACACGCTGGTGCCGCAGAAGCACAGGACCATCGGCGACATGCTCAACGCGAAGGGCGTCGAATGGGCCTGGTATGCGGGCGGCTGGGGGGCGGCGATGGCGGGCCATGGCGAGGACGGCGAGTTCCCCTCGCGGCCGAACTTCCAACCGCATCACCAGCCGTTCAACTATTTCGAGCAGTTCGGCCCCGGCACGGCCGAGCGCTCCAAAAGGCTGCGCGATGGCGGCATGGGCGAGACGCCGCGCACCAATCACTTCCTTGCGGATGTCGCGGCGGGGACGCTGCCGTCGGTCAGCTATTACAAGCCTCAGGGCAATCTCAACATGCACGCCGGCTATTCGGACGTGGACGCCGGCGATCGCCATATCGCCCGCGTGATCGATGCGCTGCGCAAGAGCCCGCAATGGGGCAAGATGCTCGTCGTCGTCACCTTCGACGAGAATGGCGGCTGGTGGGATCATGTCGCGCCGCCCAAGGGGGATCGCTGGGGACCGGGCACGCGCATTCCGGCGCTCGTCATCTCGCCGCACGCGCGTCATGGCGAAATCGATCACACCATCTACGACACCGGATCGATCGCGCGCTTCATCACGCGGCGCTGGGGCCTCGAGAAGCTGCCCGGCCTCATCGAGCGCGAGCACGCGATGATCGCTGCCGGCGGCCCGCCCCCCGGCGACCTGACCGGCGCGCTGCGTTTCACCTGATATCGGCCGATCCGCATCGCGGCCGAAGCGCCGAAAATGAACGGTCAGGAGAGGGCCTCCGATCGATCACGATCGGCCCTTCTCCCGATCCATTCCGTGGTACAGATGACTACGGAATTGGCCGACGGAGGACTCGGGTGCGGACCCGTTTGGCAGGGCATGAATTCTCGACTAACGGCGTCGCGCGTCGTCAAGCGAAGGAGTGAGAATGACACAGGCAGAACCCGTTGGCGTGGACCGGCTTCCGAGTACACCTCGTGCCCGTCTGGTGTCCGACGAGCTGGCACGCCTCATGGAGATGGTCACCGATGCCTGTCCGCCGGACGCCAAGGTGAGCTTTGCCTTTGACGGACAGTTGCATCTTTTCGTCGATGTTCGGACGATCGAGGAAGTTCTGGCTGTGGAGTTGCTTCTGCCGGGCCTTGGTGCCGGCATGTTCCACGGTGTCCAGCGCTCGCAGGCGCCCCGCCATGGTTTCGGCCATCGGGTAACGGCGCTGGTCGATCGGTAAAAGACAGACGGGCAGGGGCGCGTGGTATCGTGCGCCCCTGCTTGCTTCCACCGCCCCAATAAAGCCCGGCGGCTAGTGGCGGTGGTGCTCCTCGGCGATATTCTTCTTGCGCGTGCGGTGCGCGGATACCTTGGCCCGGTTGCCGCAGACGCTCATGCTGCACCAGCGCCGCGCCCGGCCGCGCGTATGATCCGCGAACAATAATGTGCAGCTAGGCCCCTGGCAGGCCTTCACATGCGTGAAATCCTCTTCCACCACAACGTGCGCCAGAGCCTCGCCGATAGGGATCAGCAGCGATTCCGGCGAACGCCAGCGTCGCGCCACCTCCAATGCCAGATGCCCCCCTTCGTGCGGCACGATGCGGCCATAGGCCTCGTCGCGTTCCAGAAGCCGGTTGAGGGGGGCGATATCCTCTAGCGTGCCGCTATCCAGCGGCCGGCCCATGCGGCCTGTCACGAAGCCCCGGAACCATTCGCGCAGATCGCGCGCTTGATCGGCGACACGGTCCAACTCGCCGGGCATCGCGTTCCTGACGATTTCGTCGAGCTGCTGTGCAGGCACGAGCCCGGCCTGTCGCAGCCAGTCGACCAGCCCCGCACCATCCTGAAGCCAGTCGATCGGCTCGTTGCTTGGCGTGGCGATCGAGTTGAGGAAATCGATCCCCCGCGCGTCGGCGATGAAGAAGGCGGGCATGTTCACGGGCATGGTTCGCAATCCATTGATGATTGCTTCTTATGTAACTGCCAAAATGGCGTAATGCAAGTTATATCATATGGCCATATCGTCAGTGTGGCCTCTGTGGGGAGGCTTGCCTTCTGCCGACGAAACCGTGGTTTTGCGGTGGTGTCTGCGGGGTCGGCCTCGCTGATTGCCTGAGGGAGTGCATCGGCAGTTATGGTCTCGCTGCGCATCGTGACCGTCAAAAATACATTTGACAGGTTACGATTCGGATGAAATAACCCCTTCATTGCTTTTCATGTGGTTACAAATCGAGGAGAAGTACCATGAACGCGATTGCCTACCGGACCGTGGACGTAGACGGGATCGATGTCTTCTATCGCGAGGCGGGGAAGACGGGGGCGCCGAAGCTGCTGCTGCTGCACGGCTTCCCGAGCTCCGGCCACATGTTCCGCGATCTCATCCCGCTGCTGTCGGACCGTTTCCACATCGTGGCGCCGGATCTGCCGGGCTTCGGCCAATCGGGCGATCCCAAGGCCAACAGCTTCGATTCCATCGCCGACACGATCGAGCGCTTCACCGAGATCGTCGGCTTCGATCGCTTCATCGTCTATGTGTTCGACTATGGCGCGCCGACCGGCTTCCGCCTCGCCATCCGCCACCCCGAGCGGATCGCCGGCATCGTCTCCCAGAACGGCAACGCCTATGTCGAGGGGCTGAGCGACGGCTGGAACCCGATCCGGGCTTATTGGGAGGATGCCTCGCCCGCCAATCGCGACGCGCTGCGCATGATGCTGAAGCCCGAGACGACCTATTGGCAATATAGCCACGGCGTGGCGGACCCGTCCGCGATCTCGCCCGACGGCTATACGCTCGACGACCATTATCTGGCGCGGCCGGGCGCGGACGATGTCCAGCTCGATCTGTTCGGCGACTATAAGAGCAATGTCGCGCTCTATCCGGCGTTTCAGGATTATTTCCGCACCCACAAGCCGCGTTTCCTGGCGGTGTGGGGCAAGAACGACCCCTTCTTCCTGCCGCCGGGCGCCGAAGCCTTCCGCCGCGACATCCCCGAGGCCCGCGTGACTTTCCTCGACACCGGACATTTCGCGCTGGAAACCCACGCCGCTGACATCGCCAAGGAAATCCGGGGCTTCTTCGACTGAGTATCGGAACGGCGGCGGGGGTGACCCCGCCGCCGGTTGGCTTGCGATCCCGGCCACAGGCGCGGATGCCATCGCGGACCCGACCGGTGGAGCCGGCCGCCCGCCGCGATCGATCGGATTTGCTCATCCTCTGCCGGATTGTGCTTCCGAAACAAAGCGTTCATGGAGGATATGGCCCATCGTCGGCATGAAGGCGATCCCGGCCGGTCGGTAATCCAATCGAAAGCTTGGTGGGGCATCTGCGGGAGGGAGATGGGAAGATTCCGTGGCCTTGATGGTGCGGCGATGCTGCTCCTGGCTTGGGCGTTGCTGGCCGGGCTTCTGCCGTCGAAAGCCTCGGCGAGCGAAATCGTGCTGGGGCCGACCCTCTGTCATGCGGTGAGCGAACGGGTGGTAGCCGCTCGGGAGGCTCCGGCGCCGCTGGCCTGCGGTGGCGAGCCGCGCGGCTATCAGCATGGTTCGCTCTGGTTGCGCACGGATCTTCGCGGATTGCCGGTCGACGGCAATGACCTGATGCTCGTCGTCCACAATTCACGGTTCGATCGCCTGTCCGTGGCATTCCGCTACGCCGATGGCTTCGTGGCGCAATCCGAGGTCCATGGCGGCGATTTCGGATCGCATTGGCGGGCGGGCGGCCAGATCGCTTTCGATGCGCCGATGCGCGACGTGCCCGTCACCGCCATGACCCTGCGCTTCGATCGGCTCGCCAGCGCCAAACTGCTGCGTATGCGGCTGATGGATCATGGCGAGGCGAGCTATGAGGCGATCGCGCTCGCCGGGACGATCGCGACGGCGTTGACCCTCTTGCTGGTCTGTGCGCTCTACAATGCGGGGCTGGCCGTTGCCGTCCGGCGGGCGTTTCCGGCGTGGCAGGCGGCGTGGGCCGGATGCATGGTCCTGTGGGGCGCGATCTGGTCGCAGTTCCACCTCTTCCTGTTCCCCGGAATGGCGGGCGCGCTTTCCGCACAAAGCTGCACCGCGCTGTCCTGCCTCGCGATCACGCTCGCCACGGCGAGCGCCGTGACCGCGATCGACCGCGCGACGCTCCCCGTCGGTCTGCGCAGGGCGGCGCTCCTGTCCGGTATAGCGGTGGGCATCCTCGGCCTGCCTCTGGCGGCCATGCGGTCCGGCCCGATCGTCGAACTGGGAAATGGTCTGGGGGCGCTGATCCTGCTCGATCTGGGGCTTGTCGCGGCCTGCCTCGCGCTCGCTTCTCGGCGGAAAAGCACGGATGCGCGTAACCTCATCGGCGCCTGGTCACTCCCGATGCTGATGCTGGCCGCGCTCCAGATGACGGACCCGAACGCGATCTTCTGGGGGGGCGGGGCGCAAATCCTGATCCTGTTCGCCGCGGCATGGCAGACGCTCTGGCTCTCGATCACCGCCTCGCACAAATATGCGAAGCTGCGCATCGACCGCGACACCGCCCGCATCGCCGAGGCGCAGGCGCAGGAGTTGGCGCGCCGCGATCCGCTCACCGGGCTGCTGAACCGCCGCGGCGTCATCGAAGTGCTGGAGGCGAAATCGCGCCAGGGCGACGATCCCGATGCATCGGTCGCGCTGCTGCTGATCGATGTCGATCGCTTCAAGCGGATCAACGATCAATATGGCCATGATGCCGGCGATCTGGTGCTGATGAGGATCGCATCGCAGATCGTGCGCTGGGAAGAGGCGCGCTGCAACGTGGCCCGATTGGGCGGGGAGGAGTTCGTCATCATCATCGAAGGTCTTGAGATGACGGCCTTGCAGCACTTCGCCGAAAGCGTCCGGGAGGACATCGCCGCCTGTCGGTACGGGCTTGAGCCGGGCGGAGGGGTGACCGTCAGCATCGGCGTGGCGCAGACGACCGGGCACCCCGATTTCCGGGCGCTTTATCGGCTCGCGGACAAGGCGCTCTATGCCGCGAAGCGATCCGGCCGCAATCGTGTCAGCTTCAGTTCCGCCCATAATGACGAGAACGACGGGCATTCTGCGGATACTGGGCTCGGGGAAAGGCATCCGCTCCGGGGCGGTGCATAGAAGCTGCGGCTCGACGAAATGGCGCTCTTCTGCGATCCGCTGGCTCCATGACGGATACACCCAACCGGCTGCGCCGATCCGCGCGCATCATCTTGCTCGACGATGCCGGGCAAGTGCTGCTGCTGCGCTTCGTGATCGAGCGGATGAGTGGCTCCTATATCTTCTGGGCTACACCCGGAGGCGAGGTCGAGCCCGGCGAGGAATTGCTGGAGGCGGCCCGGCGCGAACTGCTTGAGGAAGTCGGCCTGTCGCTGCCGCTTTCGGGGCCGGTGCATCATGCCTCGGGCGTGTTCGAGTTCAAGCATGAGGTGGTCGACAATGTCGACGCCTTCTACCTCGCCCATTTCCATGGCGGGCCGGTCAGTCTCGGTGGTGTCGACGAGGCGGAGCGCGCCGTGCTGCGCGAACTGCGCTGGTGGACGGCCGACGAGATCGAGGCGAGCCCGGTTCCCGTCTATCCGCCGGACCTTGCCGGGGCGGTCCGCAGGCTGGCGACCAGATCCTGAGAGGGGCGTCGGCCGCTGGCAAACCTGCGGAGATAGGCCGGCGGGTGGGTGCCAGTCCTCGGACCGCACGGATCAGGAGCCCAGCAGCGCCGCCATCATCGCGAGGGTGAAGATCACGCCCAGCCCCACCAGTCCGATCAGGCAGATGCCGGCATCTTCGAGCATCGAAGGGCGCCGGCGGGGCGGAAGATCGTCGAACAGATTGCGCGTTTCCATCCGTCTCCTCTCCTCCCTGGGTCGACCAACCCATGAAAATCGAGGAGGTTTCCATTATGACCAGTTTGGAGGGAACCGGCCCGGAAATGCGTGGATGGTCTCAGCCTTCTGATCCGCGCTCCATCATCGCCTTCTGGAGAGGGGAGGCGTGCAGGATCGCCAGTTGCAGGCTCTCCGCGATCCGCGCGGCCTTGGCTTGCAGCGCCTGGGCGTGCGCTTCCGGCAGCATCTCGCCGGTGGTCGATGTCCAGATGCGGAGCCAGCGTTCGAACATCGCGGGCGTGAGGCGCTTCGCATGGAGCATGTGCCTCGCGACCGGATTGCCCTTGTAGCGCCCGGTGGAGAGCATCACCGACGACCAGAAATCCGCGATCCGGGAAAGATGCTCGGGCCAGTCATGGACCGCCTCGTTGAAGACCGGTCCGATCAGATCGTCCTCGCGCACACGGGCGTAGAAGGTGTCCAGCAACGGCGGCAGGGCGGTTTCGAGGAAATCTTGCTTCGACATGACGGCTATGAGGGATGCATGGAAAGCGCCCCTCCATGCAAGGGAGCGCTGCCATCTACGACCATCCCGTCCTTGACGTGGGAAAGCCTGTCGGGGGAGAGGTCTGTCGCAACAGGACGCGGGAGAGGGCAGGAATGAATCGAGCGATGTGGGCGATGCTGGGCGCCACGATGATGGCCGGCGCGGTGCAGGCGGCGGAGCGGCCGGCGATCACCGGCATCTCGCACATCGCGGTCTATTCCGCCGATGCCGCGGCGACGGAGCAGTTCTACAAGGACAGACTGGGCGCGGAGAAACTGCCCGACCCGGAAGATGCGCGCGGCGTCCGCTATCGCTTCAGCGCGCAGCAATTCGTCGAGGTGCTGCCGCTTCCCGCCGGGCAGGGCATCAGCCGGCTGGCCCATATCGCCTTCTCGACCAGCGACGCGGCGAAGTTGCGCACCTATCTGACGGCGCATCGCGTGAAGGACGTTTCCACGGTGCAGAAGGGCGCCGATGGCAGCCTGTGGTTCTCGGCACGAGACCCGGAAGGCAATGAGGTCCAGTTCGTCCAGTCCTCCAATACTGACGACCGTCCGTCCGCGGGGGCGATCAGCGGACGGATGATCCATATGGGCCTCCTGGTGCATAACCGCGCCGTGGAAGATGGCTTCTATCGCGATCTGCTCGGCTTCCGGCCCTATTGGTACGGGTCGATGAAGGAAGGCACCACGGACTGGGTGTCCCAGCAGGTGCCGGACGGGCATGACTGGCTGGAATATATGATGGTCGGCGACGGCAGCACCACGCCGCTTTCCAAGGTTGATGGTCGTGAACTGGGCGTGCTCAATCATTTCTCGCTGGGCGTCCCCAATATGGAGGCGGCGGTGACGACGCTGATCGCCGGGGATCGGCTGAGTCCTCGCCATGACGGGCCGCAAATGGGCCGCGACGGCAAATGGCAGGCCAATCTCTACGATCCCGACGGCACGCGCGTGGAACTGATGGAGTTCCAGCCCGTGACCAAGCCCTGCTGCTCGGCCTTCACCGCCGACAGCCCCACACACTGACGGCGCGGTCGTTCCGCTAGGGCCGGTAACGGCTCGGCGGAACGCCCAGCATGCGCTTGAACATCGTCGAGAAATTCGCCGGGCCGTCATAGCCGAGATCGAGCGCGATCGAGGTGATCGCCTCGCCTGCAGCCAGCCTGGGCAGCGCGACGGATACGCAGGCCTGTTGCCGCCATTCGGCGAAGCTCATGCCCGTCTCCCGCCGGAACAATCGCGTGAAGCTGCGCCGGTTGAGGGCGAGTGCGGAAGCCCATTGGTCGATGGCGGCGGTGGCGCTGGGGCGCTCCAGAAAGGCATGGCAGAGCGCGGCGAGCGCGGGCTGTCGCGGGAAGGGGACGGCGATCGGTATTCGTGGCGCGGAGCGGATCTCGGCGACGAGGAGCCGCATCACCAGCCCGTCACGGCCCTGTTCGTCATATTCGGTCGGGATTTCCGCCGCGGCGACGAGCAACTGGCGCAACAGGGCGGTGACGCCGACGACCCGGCAGGAGCCCGGAAAGACCTCATAGGCCGCAGGCTCGATCAGCACGCTGCGGGTCTGCACCGCGCCAACCATGCGGACGGAGTGCGGCGTTCCCGGCGGTATCCACACTGCCCGTTCGGGCGGCGTCACCCAACTTCCCTCCGGCGTGCTGACGGCGATCACACCGGAGGCCGCGTAGAGGAACTGGCCCCGCCGATGGCGGTGCTCGGCAAGTTCGAAGGAGGCGGGGAACGCGTTGCCGATGCCGACGACCGGCCTCGGCACATCCTCATGATCCTGAGAACGACGCGGTTCCATGGATTGTCCCATTCGCAAAATTGATTGACCCATATGGCGAAGCAGGCCGAACCGAAAGGGGCTATCGCGCGGCGGCACGAGGCAGCAATGGAAAGGCGCCGCATGACGACGGCAACGGCGAGAGCCGGCATGATGACGAACGGCACCGTCTTCGGCGTGATCGTGGCGATCAGCTTCTGTCATCTGCTCAACGACATGATGCAGTCGCTGCTTCCGGCCATCTACCCCGACCTCAAGGCCGAACTGGGGCTGAGCTTCGGGCAGGTCGGGTTGGTGACGCTGGCTTATCAGATCACGGCGTCGATCCTTCAGCCCATCGTCGGGCTCTATGCAGACAAGCGCCCGACGCCGATGGCTTTGCCGGGAGGCACGCTCTTTTCGCTCGCGGGGCTGACGGTGCTGTCTAGCGCGCACAGTTACGGGCTGGTGCTGATCGGCGCCTCGTTGCTCGGGGTCGGCTCCTCGGTGTTCCACCCGGAATCCTCGCGCGTCGCGCGGATGGCGGCCGGCGGGCGACACGGCCTCGCGCAGGCGCTCTTCCAGGTCGGCGGCAATGTCGGGCAGGCGCTGGGGCCGCTGGCGGCGGCGCTGGTCGTCATGCGCTGGGGGCAGTCGAGCCTCGCCTTCTTCGCGCTGCTGGCGCTGTTGTCCGGCACGGTGCTCTGGAACGTCGCGAACTGGTATCGCCATCATGGGCTGACACGGCTCAAGGTCGGCGGTCCGGCAATGACGGCGGGGGCCTTGCCCAAAGGGCGGGCCTTGCGCGGCATCCTCATCCTGCTGGCGCTGATCTTCTCGAAATATGTCTATCTCGCCAGCCTGACGAGCTATTTCACCTTCTACCTCATCCACCGCTTCGGCCTGTCGGTGGAGAATGCTCAGTTGCACCTGTTCGCCTTCCTGGCGGCGGTTGCGGTCGGGACGGTGTTGGGCGGCCCGCTCGGCGATCGCTTCGGGCGCAAATATGTCATCTGGTGCTCGATCCTCGGTGCGCTTCCCTTCACGCTGCTGCTCCCGCATGTCGGCTTGTTCTGGACGGGGCCGCTCACGGTGGCGATCGGACTGATCCTGGCGTCCGCCTTCCCCGCCATCGTGGTGTTCGCGCAGGAACTGGTGCCGGGGAAGGTGGGGATGATCTCCGGGCTCTTCTTCGGCTTCTCCTTTGGCATGGGCGGCCTCGGCGCGGCGGCGCTTGGCTGGATCGCGGATCGGACCAGCATCGAGACGGTCTATCAGCTCTGTGCTTTCCTGCCGGCGATCGGCCTCCTCACGGCCTTCCTTCCCGATGTCGAAGCCGAGAGGCGTCGGTCGTCCGTGGCGTGACGTCCGTTCCTGATGGCGTGCCGGCCTGAGCAGGGCCGGCGGATTTGATTGCGAGAATGTCCCTTGTTTTCATTGCTATGGATGCCCGCCACGATCGCGGCTTCGATCTTCCAGGTGGGACGCAACGCGCTCCAGCGCAGCGTGATGACGTCGGCTGGCCCATGGGGCGCGACGCTGGTGCGCTTCCTGTTCGGGCTGCCCTTCTCTCTGCTGTTCGCTGCCGTGGCGTTCATGCTCGTGCCGGATGCCCGGCCGGTGTTCGGAGGCGCCTTCTGGCTGTCCGCCACGGCGGGCGCCGCGTCGCAGGTGCTGGCGACGGCTGCGCTGCTCGTCGCCATGCACCGTTCGGGGTTCGCGGTGGGGACGGCGCTGCAACAAAGCTCCCTGCCGCTCGCGGCGATGGTCGGGCTGGTCGTCTATCATGATCGGCTGAGCGGCGTGGCCTGGCTGGGCGTTGGCATCACCAGCATCGGCCTCGCCATCCTGACATGGCCGCCGAAGCTGACGCGGACGCCGCACGCTTTTTCCGGGGCAGTTTTCGGGTTGTTGTCCGGCCTGTTCTTCGGTTTCTCGCTCAACGCCTTCCGGCATTCCGCCCTTGCGATGGAGGCGGGGCATCCGGTGTTCGCGGCCATCGTCAGCGTGTGCATCGTTCAGGCCATGCAGGCGGCCACCCTGACCCTCATTCTTCTGGTGCGCGATCCGGCGGCCTTGCGGGCCGTGCTGCGCGACTGGCGCAGCTCGCTCGGCGCCGGACTGTGCGGGGCGTGCGCGTCGTCGGGCTGGTTCGTCGCGCTGGCCCTGTCTCCGGCGGCGCCGGTCAGGGCGCTGGGCGTGATCGAGGCGCCGATCGCGGCGTTCGCGGGGCATCGATTGTTCCGCGAGACGTTGCACCTCAAGCAGATGCTGGCGGGCCTCGCGGTCATCGGCGGGATCGTGATGACGTCGCTCTGGTAGACGCTATGTTCGCGCGTGCCGGCGATGCGCCGCGACGCAGGACAGGACACTCGCCACCACCAGCCCGAACGCGCCGATCTCCAGCGGTCGCGGCAGCCGATGCTCCCACAGGAAGCCGTAGATCAACGCGAACAGCGTCTCGAACAGGATCATCTGCCCCACCATCGTCAGCGGCAGGAGCCGGCTCATCCGGTTCCACAAGGCGTTGCCGACGATCGAGGCGAAGACCGCCACCCCGATCGACACGCCGGCGAAGGTCAGCCACGCGGCGGTTCCGTGGCGGATGGGTTCGAGGAGGAGGGTGGCCGGCACCAGCATCACCGCCTGCGCGCCGGTGACGAGGCCGATCAGCAGGTTCCAGTCATGCGCGGACACATGGCCGAGCCGGGCGAGGCAGCGGCTGTTGCCGACCGCAAAGGCCGTCCAGGAGGCGAGCGCCCCGATCGCGCAGGCGAGGCCGATGACCGATCCGCCCGCCGGCATGGCGATGGCCTGCCAGCCGATGCAGGCCGCTCCCGCCGCGCACAGCAGCAGCGACGGGGTCAGCGCCGGCAAGGCCACGGCGCCCCGATCGCGGCTGCCGATGATCGTGACGGCAACCGGAAGGAAGCCGATGACGAGCGAGGTCATCGCGATGCCGCCGGTCTGCACGGCCGTCGAGAGCAGGATATAGTAGAGCGTGTTGCCGGCCAGTGCGAGCCACGCCAGCGACAGCCATTCGCGCCGCGTGAGCCGGGCGAGCAGCGTGCGCCAGCGGGGCGCGACGAGCGCGGCGGACAGTATCCCATAGGCCAGATAGCGGCCGATCGCGAGTTGGAGCGGGGTGAAGTCGCGCACCAGTTCCGGCGCGAGGAAGACGAGCCCCCAGAGCGCGCCGGCTCCCACGCCGCAGGCGATGCCCTGATAAGTCCGGTGCGTGGCGGACGGGTTGGCGACGGCTATGTCCACGATCGATCCTTGCTGTTCGTCGCGGGGGATATCACGCCCGTTGCGAGGCTTGCGCTCTTGATCGGATGGCCGAATGCAACAAAAACTCGGCCCATGCCCCGGACGAATCTTCGCAAGACGCGCGCCCTCGACGATTTCGATCGTGCGATCCTCCGAATCCTCCAGCGAGACAACAAGACGCCGCAACGCGCCATCGGGGAGCGCGTGAACCTGTCGGCCGCGGCCGTGCAGCGGCGCATCGCGGCGATGGAGGAAGCCGGGATCATCGAGCGCAACGTGGCCATCGTCGACGCGGCGGCGCTTCGGATGACAATCACCGCGATCGTCGAGGTGCAACTGACCGACGAGCGCCTTCCGACCGTGGACAAGGCCAGAGCGGTGTTCCTCGGTGCGCCGGAGGTGCAGCAATGCTATTATGTGACCGGCGGCATCAGCTTCGTCCTTGTGATCGTGTCGCCGGACATGGTGGCCTATGAAGCGACGATCCGCCGCCTGTTCACCCATAATGACGCGGTTGCGAGCTTCCGCAGCCTGATCGCGCTCGATCGCATCAAGACGGGCGCGGAGATCGTCATAGCCTGACCGGCTCCCCGGAAGCCGAAGCGCGCGGCGAAGACGCCGCCGTGCGCCATTGCCGGATCAGCGCCCCGCTCCCCAATTGCGCCTGTCCGCCATCACGCCGCTCATCGGGCGCTATGGTGTTCAGATATCATCGAATAAAATAGCGACCAGGATACGTCGACCACCACTTCCATCCTATAACGGTTGCAGGCGCCCCTCCAGATGGAGTGGAGGCCGCAGTGAGGACAGTGGATGGGCGTGATGGACGATCATGTCATGCATGTGGGTCATTCGGTCACGATGCGATCCGTGGCCGAATTTCATGCCAGCCTCTTGTCGGCGTTCGATCAGGGGCGGAGCGATATCGTGCTCGATCTGTCGGATCTTGGGGAGCTTGACTTGAGCTTCGTCCAGATCGTCGAGGCCGCTCGCAAGCAGATTGTCGGGGCGGGCCGCGACATCCGGTTGCTGCGTCCGGCCGCAGGCCCGGTCGCGGCGCTTCTTATGCGTGCGGGTTTCGACACGGACCCTGACGCTATCGATTTCTGGTTTCATGGAGACTTGTCGGCATGACGGCCTCGATCCTCACCGTTGACGATTCCCCCAGCCTGCGGATGGCGATCCGCATCGCGCTGACCGGCGCGGGCTATTCCGTGACCGAGGCGGGCGATGGCAGCGAGGGTCTCGAAAAGGCGCTCGCCACGCCGTTCGACATGATCGTCACCGATCTCAACATGCCGGTGATGGACGGCCTCACCATGATCCGCGAGCTGCGCAAGGCGCCCAGCATGAGCGGTGTGCCGATCATCTTCCTCACCACCGAATCCGATGATGCCATGAAGCAGCAGGCCAAGGCCGCCGGTGCCACCGGCTGGCTGGTGAAGCCCTTCGTCGCAGACCAGCTCGTCAAGATCGCCCGTAAAGTCCTCGGGCGATGAACGGGCAGGATCCGGTCGCGGCCTTCCGCGTCGAGGCGGCCGAGTTGCTCGACCAGATCGAGCAGGGGCTGCTCGATCTCGGCCATCGGCTCGACGATCGCGAGCTGGTCGACGAAGTGTTCCGGGGGCTGCACACGCTCAAGGGCTCGGGCGCGATGTTCGGCTTCGACGCGCTCGCCACCTTCACCCATCATTGCGAGAGCGCGTTCGATCGTGTCCGCAAGGGGCTGGTGCCGGCGACCGGGGAGCTGGTCGCGGTCATCCTTTTCGCCAAGGATCATATGCGTGCGCTGATCGAAGGCGACGGCGCGGGGCTGGAAGCGGCAGGAGATACGATCCTCGCGCGGCTTCGGGCGGCGATCGAGGGCGCGGCGGGGGCGGATGTGCCCGCTCAGGCGGCCGAGGACGCGCGCGGCGGCTGGCGCATCATCTTCCGCCTGCCGCCGGACGCGATGGCGAACGGCACCAATCCGCTGATGCTGCTCGACGAGTTGCGCGAACTGGGCGAGGCGCGTGTCGTCGCGCGGACCGACGCGATCCCGCCGCTCGCCGATCTGGTGCCGACCCGGTGCCATGTCGGCTGGGAGGTGGAACTCCGCACCCAGGCGCCGAAGAGCGAGATCGAGGACGTCTTCATCTTCGTGATGGACGATATGGAGCTGACGATCGAGCCGCTCGCGTCGTCCGTCGAGCCGTCGCCGGCCCCGCAGCCGGAGTTGCCCGAGGTCGAAACCCCCACGGATGTTGCTGCCCAGCAGGGTCGCCCGACGGCGCGTTCGGGCGAGCATGTCCGGGTGCCCGCCGAGCGGCTCGATGAACTGATGGACCGGGTGGGCGAACTGGTGATCGCGCAGAGCCGGCTTTCCCAGCTTGCCAATGGCGGTGTCGATGTCGTCGCGCTGCGCTCGGTGTCGGAGGAGATCGAGCGGCTCTCCGGCGAACTGCGCGACACGATGATGGTGCTGCGCATGGTGCCGGTCGCGACGCTGTTCGGCCGGTTCCGTCGCCTCGTCCACGATCTCGCGCGCGAGACGGGCAAGGCGATCGATCTCGTCACCGAGGGCGAGAACACCGAAGTCGACAAGACAGTGGTCGAGCGGCTCGCCGACCCGCTCGTCCACCTGATCCGCAATGCCTGCGATCATGGGCTGGAGCCGCCCGAGCAGCGCTTCGCGGCGGGAAAGCCGGCGGCCGGCGTCATCCGCCTCTCCGCGCACCAGGCGGGCGGCGAGGTGGTCATCACCGTGCGCGACGACGGGCGCGGCATCGATCGCGAGCGGGTGCGCGCCAAGGCCGAGGCGCAGGGGCTCATCCAGCCCGGCCAGCCGATCGCGGATCAGGATCTGCTTCAGATGATCTTCCATCCCGGCTTCTCGACGGCGGCGCAGGTGACCAACCTGTCCGGCCGGGGCGTCGGCATGGATGTGGTCAAGCGCACCATCGAGAGCCTGCGCGGATCGATCGACGTCAGCAGCGCGTCCGGCGAGGGATCGAGCGTGGTGCTGCGCATCCCGCTGACGCTGGCGATCATTGAGGGGCTGCTCGTGCGCGTCGGGGCCGAGCGCTATGTGATCCCGCTGGCGGCCGTCGAGGAATGCCTCGAACTGTCGCTGGAGGAGGATCTGCGCTCGCGCGGCCGCAGCTTCATCACGCTGCGCGACCGGCTGGTGCCCTTCCTGCGCCTGCGCGAGATGTTCGCGACCGGCACCCGGCCGGACCCCTATCAGAAGATCGTCGTGATCGCGACCGGGGCCGAGCGCGTCGGCCTCGTCGTCGACCAGATCATCGGCAACCATCAGACGGTCATCAAGTCGATGTCGCCGCTGCACCGGGATGTCGGCACCTTCGCGGGCGGCACGATCCTCGGCGATGGCGGCGTCGCGCTGATCCTCGACGTGGCCCAGCTCGTCGCCATCGGCCAGCAGCAGGAGGAGCGGCTTCGCGCCGCCGGATAAGCCATGCATGAACCGACCCCCATCCTCTGGGATGCGAGCGGCCAGCTCGCGGTGCTGACCTTCGATCTCGATCGGGAGACGTTCGCGATCGAGGCGGTGCTCGTCCGCGAGATTCTCGATCTCCTGCCGGAAACGGCGGTGCCGGGCGCGTCGCCGCTGGTCGGCAGTGTGGTCAATTTCCGGGGCCGGATCATCCCGATCGCGGACCTGCGCCTCGCCTTCGGGATGCCGCGCGCGGAGGCGACCGTCGACAGCCGCATCATCGTGATCGAGATCGAGCATGGTGACGAGGCGATCCAGATCGGCGTGCGCACCGACAAGGTGCATGAGGTTACGTCCCTCGATCGGGCAGCCAGCGAGGAGCCGCCCGCCGTGGGTATGCGCTGGCGCCGTGATTTCGTCCGGGCGTTGGTCCGCCGGAGTGACGGCGTGATCGTGTTGCCGGACCTGCCTTCCATCTTCCGATCGCTTTGCGGCGGCGACGGCGATCCTGCCGTCGGCGCCGCGTCCCTGGTGCCCTGAACTTCCGAGAGGTAATCATGCGAGCCACGATCAAGCTCAAGCTGGGGCTGACCTTCGCCCTGCTTCTCATTCTCATGGCGGCGGCGATCCTGCTGGGTGTGTCGCGCCTGACGCTGCTCAACGATGCGATCGGCCATATCGTCAACGGCCCCGCCAAGCAGCTCGACCTCGCGCGCAGCATCGAGGACGGCGTGGGCCGCGTCGTCCGCGCCGAGAAGAATCTCGTCATGTCGAGCGATCCAGAGCTGTCGCGCGCGATGGAGGGCACGATCGCGAACTGGCGTGGCCGGGTCGACGATATGATCCGCCAGGGCAAGGACACGGCCGCCGCCGAGGACAAGGCGACATGGGAGAAGCTCGACCAGCAGTGGGGCGAGTTCAAGCCGATCAATGATCGTGTCCGCCTGTCCGCCGCGGCCGACAAGGCGGCCGCCACCGCGCTCACCATCGGAGATGGGCGCGCCAAGGCAGAAGAGGTCGGCAAGGCGGCCGAGGAAGTCGCCACCGTGCAGTCGCGCAAGATGGCCGAGGCGGATGACTCGACCGAGCTGCTCTTCCAGTCCGCACATACCAGCATCATCGCGCTCGGCATCGTCGCCTTCATCGCGATGCTGGCGTCGGGGGCTTATATCGCGACGTTCATTTCCCGTGGGCTCGCGACGGCCGGCCATGCGATGCGTCAGGTTGCGGATGGTGACCTGACCCGTACCGTCGAAATCCGCCACCGCGACGAGATCGGCGACCTGCTGGGTCTCGTCAACGACATGATCGAGCGCCTGCGCGGCGTCGTGGGCGATGCGACGGTGGCGGCGCAGAATGTGTCGTCGGGCAGCCAGGAGCTGTCATCCAGCTCCGAACAGCTCTCGCAGGGCGCGACCGAGCAGGCGGCGTCGGCGGAACAGGCCTCGGCCTCGATGGAAGAGATGGCGGCCAACATCAAGCAGAACGCCGACAATGCGGCCCAGACCGAGAAGATCGCCCGCCAGTCCTCCAAGGACGCCGAGGCAAGCGGTGTCGCCGTGGACCGCGCGGTGGGCGCGATGCGCACCATCGCCGACCGTATCGGCATCGTGCAGGAGATCGCCCGCCAGACCGACCTTCTCGCGCTGAACGCGGCGGTCGAGGCGGCGCGTGCGGGCGAGCACGGCAAGGGCTTCGCGGTGGTGGCGTCGGAAGTGCGCAAGCTCGCCGAGCGCAGCCAGACGGCGGCGGCGGAGATCGGTTCCGTCTCGACCGAGACCGTGAAGGCTGCGGCGGAAGCCGGCGAGATGCTGTCCCGCCTCGTACCGGACATCCGCCGCACCGCCGAGCTGGTCTCCGAGATCAGCGCGGCCTGCCGCGAGCAGGATATCGGCGTCGAGCAGATCAACCTGGCCATCCAGCAGCTCGACAAGGTGACGCAGCAGAATGCCGGCGCATCCGAGCAGATCTCCACGACATCGGAGGAACTGGCGGCGCAGGCCGAGGAACTCGAAGCGAGCATCGCCTATTTCCGCGTCGAGGCGCGTGGCGGCGAGCGCACCGCTCCGCGGCCTGCCCCCGTGGCGACACGCCGTCCGGCGGCGGCTCCCGTCCGCAAGCCGGCCGCGCCCACCATGGCCCGCACCAGCTCGATCGCGGACCAGAAGGCCCGCGTGCAGGGCTTCGCGCTCGACCTCTCGCAAGGCGGCCCCGATGCCGAGGATGCCGATTTCGGGAGCCGCGCGGCGTGAGCGGCGAGGCGGAGGATATCCAGGTCGTCACCTTCGGGCTGGGGGCGGAGACCTTCGCGGTGCCGGTCGCGTTCGTCCGCGAGATTCTCGATCATCGCGAGGCGTTCCGCATCCCCAACGGGCCGGACTATCTGCTCGGCCTGACGGATGTGCGCGGCGAGGGCGTGCCGACGATCGACTTCCGCCTCCGGCTCGGCCTGCCGCGCGCCGAGCCGACGCCGGCCACGCGCATCCTCGTGGTGGACGTGCCGCTGACGGACCGGACGCTGGTGCTGGGGCTGGTGGTCGATCGGGTGCTGGATGTCAGCGCCTTCCGTGCGGATGCGATCGAGGGGGCGCCCGATATCGGCGTCTCCTGGCCGTCCGACTATATCGGCGGCGTGGCGCGGCGGAGTGAGGGCTTCGTCGTCCTGATCGACGTGGCGCGCATCTTCTCGTCCGCCGACGCGGCCTTCCTGAAACTGCCGGCTGCCGCCTGATCGCCCGTTTCCCTTCGCCGTCCTTCGGAGCATGGCCTTGCACGCAGCCGTCCACAGCGCGCCGACCGGCGCCGATCATCTCAGCCGCCGCAATTTCGATCGGCTCGCGCGCTACATTCGCGACACGTCCGGCATCAAGATGCCCGACAGCAAGATCACCATGCTCGAGGGCCGCCTGCGCAGGCGTGTCCACGCGACCGGCCAGCCCAGCATCGACGCCTATTGCGAGCGGCTGTTCGAGGCCGACAATCTGGCAGCCGAGGGGCTGCACCTCATCAATGCCGTCACCACCAACAAGACGGATTTCTTCCGCGAGCCCGCGCATTTCCAGTATCTGAGCGACACCGTCCTGCCGGAACTGGCGGAGCGGGGCGTCCGCACGATCCGCGCATGGAGCGCCGCCTGCTCGACCGGGCCGGAGGCCTATACGCTGGCGATGGTGCTCGACGATCGCGTCCGCGCGGCCGGTGCGGGGGATTTCACGATCCTCGCCACCGACCTCGATACCGAGGTGCTGCACGCGGCGCACCGGGGCGTCTACCCGGCCGATATGATCGAGCCCGTGCCCGAACGATTGCGCCGCAAATATCTCCTCTCGCCGCGCGACACCGCCCGCAGGGAGGTGCGCATCGTGCCCGAGCTGCGCAGCACCATCGGCTTCGCGCCGCTGAACCTGATGGACGGCCATTATCCGGTCGGCGCGCCGATGGACCTGATCTTCTGCCGCAACGTGCTGATCTATTTCGACAAGCCGACGCAGCGGCAGGTCGTCTCGCGCCTCCTCGATTGTCTGGCGCCGCAGGGCCATCTGTTCCTCGGTCATTCCGAGACGATCACGGGTTTTGACCTGCCGCTGGAGCAGGTTGCCAACACCGTGTTCCGGCGGCGGCGCTGACATGCGCCCCAAGACCCGCGTCCTCATCATCGACGATTCCGCCAGCGTCCGGCAGACGCTGAAGGCGATCCTGGAGGAAGACCCCGCGCTGGAGGTGATCGCGGCCGCCGCCGATCCCTTCGCGGCGGCGCGCTACATCCAGCAGGAGTTGCCCGACGTCATCACGCTCGACGTCGAGATGCCGCGGATGGACGGCATCACCTTCCTGCGCAAGCTGATGCACCAGTGCCCGGTGCCGGTGGTGATGTGTTCCTCGCTGGTCGAGGATGGCTCGGAGACGCTGTTGCAGGCGATGGAGGCGGGAGCGGTCGATGTCATCCTGAAACCGCGTCTCGGCGTCGCCGATCATCTGGCCGAACAGCATCTCCAGATCCGCGACACGGTGAAGGCGGCCGCCAGCGCCCGCGTTCGCGGGAAACCCCGGATGCCGGCCGTCGAGCGTGTCCCGCGCAAGCTCACCGCCGACGCCGTGCTGCCGCCGCCCGACAACCGGCCGATGAGCCGCACGACCGAGATGGTCGTCTGCCTCGGCGCCTCCACCGGGGGCACGGAGGCGCTGCGCGAGGTGCTGGAGGCGCTGCCCGCCAACGCGCCCGGCATCGTGATCGTGCAGCACATGCCCGAAAGCTTCACCGCGGCCTTCGCCCGCAGGCTGGACGGGCTCTGCGATCTCAGCATCAAGGAGGCGGCGGACGGCGATCCCGTGCTGCGCGGCCATGTCCTGATCGCGCCGGGCGGCCGGCACATGATGCTGGAGCGGCGCGGCGCGCGCTATCATGTCGCGGTGCGGGACGGGCCGCTGGTGGCGCGTCACCGGCCGTCGATCGACGTGCTGTTCCGTTCCGCCGCGCGGGCGGCGGGGGCCAACGCGGTCGGCATCATCATGACCGGCATGGGCGACGACGGCGCGCGCGGGCTGCTGGAGATGAAGCAGGCGGGCGCCCGCACCTTCGCGCAGGACGAGGAGACGTCGATCGTCTTCGGAATGCCCAAGGAAGCGATTGCGCGGGGTGCGGCGGAGCGGATCGTGCCGCTGGGCGATATCGCGCGCGAACTGCTCCGCGCCGCGACGCGCTGAGGGGCGGGAGGAGATTGCCTCCTCCCGCCGCCGACTTCAGAACAGGGCGTCCTCGAACAAATCCTCGTCGCTCGAGATGTCCTCCGCGACGGAGGCGCCGTTCTCTTCGATGCCGCCGGTGACGAGCCGATGCACCTCGCGCTCGCGCGCCATGGTGTAGGTGCCGGCGATGGCGTCGAACAGCGCGTCGAGCAGGGTGGCAGCCTCCTCGGGGAGATCGGCGTCTTGCTCCGCGAGTGTCGCGAGCTGTGCGGCGGCCATGCCGAGCGTGCGGCCAACCTCCGCCTCGCAATTCACATTGTCGGCCGTTTCCCGCAGCATCGCGACCATCGCCGAAGCCTCGCCGTCCAGGCTGTCGAGGCTATGCTGCATCCGCTCGCTGCCCGCCCGGATGCTGGAGAGCGATTCCGCCAGCGTGCGGCCCGCGTCGATCTCGTCGCCTTGTTCCTCCCGGCCGCGGATCGCGCCCGCCGCCGTGCTCAGCCGCTCGAACGTCTGCGAGATCTGGCCGGAGACGATGCCGAGATTGGTGGAGAATTGCCGGATCTCGGTGGCGATGGCGGCGAGTGCGAGCCCATCCTCGCCCATGCGGCGGCAGCGCAGGCCGGTGTTCCATGCCATCTGCTCGACGTCGGACTGGACGTGGCGGACGACGTTGAGCCGTTCGGCGAGGCTCTCCGCGATCGCCGAGGTGGCGCTGCCGAGGTGGTCGGTCTGCTCCTCGGCATGGCGGAGCTGCGAGGTGACGGTCTGGATGTTGGCGATGTCCTGCTCCAGCCGGCGCAGGAAGGACTTACCGTCCGTCTCCGGCGCCGTATCGCTCTTGAGCGCGAGCAGGCGGTCTGCGTCCGGCGCGATGGCGCGCAGATTCCGGTTGAGGCTGTGGGCCTCGCGCAGGAAGTCGGCCGTGGCATCCTCGATCTGCGCCGTCAGCAGCGCGACGATGCGGTTCTCGATGGCCCCTGCCGCAGCGGGGGACTTCGGGCGATGCCCGTCGAGGAAAGCCATCAGGGTGCCGACCCCATCCGCGATATGCTCAAGCCGCTGGCGGGTGATGTCGCCGATCTGGATCGCGCCGAGCGCGGTCGCGAGCTTGGCGCGGATCACGCGGGCGACATCCGCGATACGGCCCGCCAGTGCGGCGGCGTCGCCCTGATAGCGTTGCAGCGCCACGGCGTCGTTGGCGAGCTTGAGCGGCACCTCGGGAATGATGTGGTTGCATTCCGTTGCGAGGCGCTTCTCGGCTTCGGCCATGTTGGTCACCTCGGCGAGCAGGCGCGCGGCCTCCCGCTCGAAACCGGCGAGTTGGCCCGAGCCCAGATCGAGCTGGGCGAACATCGTCTCCGCGAAGCCCGAGAACTCCTCGGCCCCGGCGGCCGCGACCATGATGTTGAGCCCGCAGATGCGCAGGAAGCTCAGCGTCCGCTGGATCTGCGCGACATGATCGCGCAGCGCCTTGGTCGCACCGCCGATGCTCTCCAGCGCCCCCCGCCGTTCGGACTGGATGTGGGGCAGGCGGGCGAGGCTGTCCGCCGCGGCGCGCATGTTGCCGATCGCCGCCTCCGCCGCTTCGCGGTCCAGGGCGTTGGTGACGCCCTCCAGCGAGGAGAGCAGCCGCTCGACGATGTCATAGGCGCTGGCCAGCGCGGCGCCGGCCTGAACGAAGCGTTCGTCGAGGCCGCTCGCCACCGTGGCGAGCGCCGTTCGTACATCGCCGAGCACCGTTTCGCTCGTCTCGGCGTTGGGATTCATCGAATGCAATCCTGCCTCCCCCGGGAACTGAGGCCAGGCGTGGCGACCGGGCCATAGTCTCTTATAGAGGGGACGGCGTGGGCAACGGTCCGGCGCGCCTGAACCGGAGTCGCGGTGCCCCGTTGCCCGAAAGAGGAGCCGTCATGTTTCGCAGCGTAAACCCCGCGACCGGCGAGGAAATCGCCACCCATGCCGAACTGACCGGCGCAGAGCTGGACGCGCGGCTGGACAAGGCGGCCGCCGCCTTCCGCCACTGGCGGGCGACGGATGTGACGGAGCGGGCCGCGCTGCTCGAACGCATCGCCGAGGCCTATGACGCGAACCGCGACCGGCTGGCCCGCACGATCACCGCCGAGATGGGCAAGACCTACGCCTCCGCGCTCGCTGAGGTGGACAAGTGCGCGTCTGCCTTCCGCTATTATGCGCAGCACGGGCCGGCGATGCTGGAGCCCAGGGCCATCCCGATGGCGGGCGGCGGATCGGCCGAGGTGCGCTATCTGCCGCTGGGGCCGGTGCTGGCGATCATGCCGTGGAACTTCCCGCTGTGGCAGGCCGTCCGCTTCCTTGCGCCGACCATCCTCGCCGGGAATGTGGGTCTGCTGAAGCACGCCAGCATCGTGCAGGGCGTCGCCGCGCTGATGGAGCAGATGGTGATCGCCGCCGGCGCGCCGGAAGGCGTGTTCCAGAACCTCGCGATCAGGTCTTCCGCCGTCGCCGGGATCATCGCGGACGAGCGCGTGGTCGCCGTCACGCTGACGGGCAGCGAGGGCGCGGGGCGGGCCGTCGCCGAACAGGCGGGCGCGGCGCTCAAGAAGGTGGTGCTCGAACTGGGCGGCTCCGATCCGTTCATCGTCATGCCGTCGGCCGATCTCGACGAGGCGGTTCGTCAGGCGGTGAAGGCGCGTGTCCAGAATACGGGCCAGTCCTGCATCTGCGCCAAGCGGATGATCGTCCATGCGGACGTCTACGACGCTTTCCTCGACGAATTCTCGGCCGCGATGCGCGCCGTGAAGGCCGGCGATCCGATGGACGCGGCCACCGACATGGGGCCGCTCTCCAGCTTCGAGCAGCGCGACACGGTACTTGCCCAGATCGAGGAGGCGAAGGCCTTAGGCGCGCGGCTGCTGTTCGGCGGCGAAGCGTTGCCGGGCAAGGGGGCCTATATGTCGGCGGGCATCCTCGTCGACGTCGCGCCCGACGGGCCGCTGATGGCCGAGGAGATTTTCGGCCCCGTCGCCATGCTGTTCAAGGCAGCGGACATCGACGAGGCGATCCGCCTCGCCAACGCCATCCCCTACGGCCTCGGCTCGTCGGTCTGGACGCGCGACGCCGCCGAGCAGGAGCGCTTCGTCCGCGAGATCGAAGCGGGCATGACGGCGATCAACCAGATGCTGGCCTCCACCCCCGAGGCGCCCTTCGGCGGCATCAAGGCGTCGGGCCATGGCCGCGAGCTTGGGCCGTATGGGCTGCACGAGTTCATGAACCTCAAGACCGTGCTGCGCCGGGCGTGAGGATGGGAGCGCTCTCGTTTCGTCGTGCGGGGCTGACGGAAAGTCGCCGCTCGGGCATCTAGGCGTCGGAATGGAACCCGCATCGCCACAGCTTATCGGATGGGTCGGCCGTCACATCCTGCCCCTGGAGGCACGGTTGCGCTCGTGGCTGCGCTCCGCTTTCCCGACGATCGACGCGGATGACGTGATCCAGGAAACCTATTGCCGGATCAGCGCGCTCGATTCCGTCGCGCATATCGCCGATCCGCGCAGCTATTTCTTCCAGACGGCGCGCAATGTCGTCCTCCAGCAGATCCGTCGCACGCGGGTGGTGAGCATCGAGGCGGCGAGCGGCCTCTCGGAGTTCGATCATGCGCTGGCCGAGGACGACGTCTCGCCCGAGCGGATCGTGGCGGGGCGGCGCGCGCTGGCGCGGGTGGAGGCGCTGATCGCGGCGCTGCCCGATCGCTGCCGCCAGATCTTCCAGCTCCGCAAGATCGAAGGCGTCTCCCAGCGCGAGATCGCGACGCGGCTCGGCGTCACCGAGACGATCGTGGAGAATGAGGTGACGCGCGGACTGCGCCGCATCCTCGATGCGATGGGCGAGGAGGAGCGGGCCGAGATGCGGGGCCGCGCGGGACGGCGGGGATCGAAGGGCAAGGATTCCAAGGGGAGGCGCGGATGATCGACGATCGCGCTTGCCAATGGGCGGCCCGGATCGACCGGGGCCTCGACGATGTGGAGCGCGTGGCGCTGTCCGCCTGGCTTGCCGAGGATGGCCGCCATCGGGGCGCGCTGCTGCGTGCGCAGGCGGCGCTCAGCCTGCTCGATCGCGGCCGCGCGCTCGGCACGGTCGAGAACGAGCCGGGGTCGGTCGAGAACCATGATCGCCGCCGCCTGCTGCGCGTCGGCGTGGCGGGGATCGCGGCGGCCGTGGCGGGTGGCTTCGGCCTCCGGCACTGGTTGCGGGGCGCGCCGATCAGCACCGCCGTGGGGGAAATCCGCCGTCTGCCGCTCGACGACGGCTCCTTCGCGGTGGTGAACAGCACCAGCCATATCCGTGTCGCCTTCACGCCCGAACGCCGCGACATCGAGCTGTCGCGCGGCGAGGCGTGGTTCGAGGTGGCCCATAACAAGGCGCGGCCCTTCACCGTCTCGGCAGGGCCTGTGCGGGTGCAGGCGGTGGGCACCGCCTTCGACGTGCGCCGCCGCGACGGTGCCTCCGAAGTGATGGTGACCGAGGGCACGGTGAAGGTCTGGTCCACCGCTTCCGACGCCGGGCCGACGCTCGTCACCGTCGGCCAGCGCGCCATCGTGCGCGAGGCGGGGGACGTGATGGTGAGTGGCCTCGCCCCCAATCTATCCGACCAGCGGCTGGCGTGGCGGGAAGGGCGGATCGTCCTCGACAACATGACGCTCGCGCAGGCGGCGGAGGAGTTTAACCGCTATCATGTGCGGACGCTCGAAATCGATCCGGCGCTCGGGAACCGCCAGGTCGTCGGATGGTTCCACACCGACGACCTCGACGGGTTCACGCAGGCCGCGGCCGTGATGGTCGGCGGCCGGGTGGTGCGGGACGGTGACAAGGTGCGCATCGTCCCCTGAAAAATTTTGAGCGTGGCGACGGAAAGCCTCGCCCCGCGCATCTGACCAAGAGCGACGCAAGATCGCCGCGATACTACGGGGAGAATGTTTGATGCGCCTCCTTGCGCATGTTTCCGCTGCCGACATTTCCATGACGGCGCTTGCCATCGCCAGCGCGGCCGTGGTTGCCGCGCCCGCTGCCGCGCAGGGCAGCGTCCGCCCCTTCGATGTGCCGGCCCAGTCCGCCGCGCAGGGCATCGTCAGCTTCGCACAGCAGGCGGGCATCCAGATCCTCGCGCCCAGCGAAGCGACGGCCGGCCGGCATGTCGCCAGCCTGAAGGGCAATTACACGGTGGAGGACGGCCTCCGCCGCCTGATCGCGCCCGCGCGCCTGCGCCTCGTCTCGTTCGACGGCCGCACCGCGGTGATCGCCGATCCCAGGGCCGGCGGCGGCAATGCCGCGCCGCGCGCCGCGTTCAGCAACATCAGCTATGAGCCGCAGTCGGCCGCCGCCGCGAGCGCCCCGGCCGCTGCGCCGCAGGTTGCCGCTGCCCCCGCCGACCAGCAGGCGGCGGCCGAGCAGATGCAGGAGATCGTCGTTACCGGCAACACGTCCGGCAAGCGCACGCTCTTCAACTCCTCGTCCAACGTCACGCTCGCCAGCACGGCGGACATCCAGCGCAAGGCACCGCGCTCGACGGCGGATATCCTCGAACTCGTCCCCGGCATCTTCGTCGAGGGCACGGCCGGCCCCGTCTCGAACAACTATTCCGTCCGCGGCCTGCGCGGCGGCGCGCAGACCTTCATCACGCTGGAAGAGGACGGGATGCCGATCCTCTATGGCGGCGGCGGCGCCGACGAATATTTCCAGCAGGACATCACCATCGATCGCGTCGAGGCGGTCGAGGGCGGCACCTCGGGCATCCTCGCGCCGAACGGCGCGGGCGCGACGATCAACTTCATCTCGCAGCGTCCGAACTTCGACAAGACCGAGGCGCAGGTGCGCTTCACCGGCACGACCTATGGCGACTATCGCGCGGACGGCTATTTCTCGACGCCGATCACGGACAGCCTCGCCTTCAACGTCGGCGGCTATGTCGACAGCACGAAGGGCGTGCGGCACTCGCCGTTCAGCTATAACACCTATCATATCAAGAGCATGTTGGAGAAACGCTTCGACGACGGCGGCTATGTCCGCCTGACGATCAAGCGCGGCGACGAGCATGATCCCTATTATGCCGACCAGCCCTTCGCCGTTTCCGCGAACGGCAAGATCAGCGGCATTCCGGGGCTCGGCACCCAATATGGCAACATCGTCGGCAACGCCTTCAACGACATCAAGGTGCCGGATAGCTGCGCGACCGGCAACTGCATCCGCAACTTCAGCCTGACCCAGGGCATCCACACCACCTCGACCCAATATCGGATCGACGTGGACAAGCCCGTCACCAAGGATCTGAGCGTCTTCCTGCGCGCCCGCTATCTGGACGCCAAGTTCGACTTCAACGGCATCTTCCCCGGCAGCGGTGCGGGCACGGCGGGGCTCGCCTCGGCCTCGACCTATCTCGATCCGACCACCTCGCCCATCGCCAGCTTCCTGGCGCAGGGGCAGGCCGCCTTCCCGACGGCCACACAGTTCGGCCTGCGTGACGTGATGGGCGGCGGCGTGGTGATCCCGGCGTCCGACACGGCGACGTTGAACGCACTGAACGGCAACGGCCTGCTCCAGCAGACCGTGCTCAACCACCAGCTCGTCACGACCAAGGATTTCGGCACCGATTTCGGTACGCGCTGGAACTATGCCTCGGGCGTGATCGACAACTCGCTGACCGTCGGCGGCATGTTCTACAACGTCCGCCATTATAACGATCAGTCGGGCGTCTCGACGCTCATCAACGACGTCAAGGACAACTCCCACATCTACGACATCGTGGCGCTGGACGGCACGGGCAATGTCGTGGGCCAGCTCACCAACAATGGCATGATAAGCTACGGCAACTGGGGGCAGGGCGTGGTGAAGGACGAGATCAACTCGATCTCGGCCTACTTCAACGACGAACTGAAGATCGGCTCGAAGCTGCACATCGACTTCGGCGCGCGCTACGAGCATGAGCATGTCGGCGTCGACATCGGCAACACGGCGGCGGTGAACCAGCCGGTGCCGGCCGGCACGCCGGGCCTCGCGCAAGATGTCGGCAGCACGTTCGACGGCACCTACACCCATGTCGCCAAGTCCTATCACGACTGGGCGGCGACGGTGGGCGCCAACTATGAGCTGACCGACAATATCGCGCTCTATGCCCGCTATGCGCGCGGCTTCCAGACCTTCGGCGGGGATACCGGCGGCACGCACAAGCCGTCCGACCTGACGCTCTACGAAGGCGGCGTGCGTTATCGCGGCCATGGTCTGGCGGCGTCGGTGATCGGCTTCCGCACGATCTTCAACGACCAGTCCTATCAGTTCATCAACCCCGACAACCCGGCCGTGCAGGCCAACGCGCTCGCCAACAACAAGACGGTGGGCGTGCAGGTGGATGCGACGTGGAAGCCGGTCCGCTTCTTCAGCCTCGACGTGAGCGGCGTCTATCAGGATCCGAAGCTGCACAATCTGCGCTTCGACGGCGTCGCCCAGCCGCAATATAACGGCAACACGCCCGAGCGCACGCCGAAGAAGCTGCTGACTGTCACGCCCACCTTCATCCTGCCGGGCGGGCTCGGCGAGATTTATGGCCGGTACAAATATATCGGCAAGATCTTCGCGGACTCGGGCAATGGCGTCGCGCTGCCGAGCTATGGCGTGTTCACGGTGGGCGCGAGCTTCAACGTGACGCAGAAGATCACGGTCTCGGCGAGCGTGGACAACTTGACCAACGTCAAGGGCTTCACCGAAGGCAATCCGCGACAGGGGCAGACCCAGACGATCGTCAACGGCTTCTTCTACGGCCGCAGCATCGTCGGCCGGAACGCGCTCGTCAGCGCGACCGTGAAGCTCTAACAGTTCCCCCCTCCGGGGCGGCCGGCTTGCCCCGGCCGCCCTGCTTTTTCGGGACATGACGATGCGCCATCTCGTCCATCGCCGCAGCGGACTGGCGGCGGGGCTCCTCGCGCTTGCCACCATCGGCGCCGCACCCGCTCCTCATGCCGATTTCGCGCAGAAAGAGGGGCTCAACCTCAACAGCTTCGAGCGGAGCGGGCCGGTCTCCGCGCATGTCGTGCTGCGCTCGGGGAGCGATCCGCGCCTGATCGTGGCCTTTCCGGCGGGGAACAGCGGCGTCGGGCTGTGGTTCGCGGGGATCGACCATCCGGCCGAGTGGACGATGCCCGCGCCCGCGCAACCGATCACGATCAGGGACGCCAAGGGCCGCGCGCTGCATGGCGTGCGCTTCACCGCCATCATCGCCACGCCACGCCTGGAGGCGAAGCAGGCGGTGCTGTCGAGCATCCGCGTGCTGCGCGACTATCAGGCGCTCGGCACCGCGCCCGCCGAGGTGCTGACGCCGCCGGTGGCGGATCGGACCGGCCTCGTCTGGTCGCGCGACCGGCTGGACGGCGCGCCGGGCTACCGGCTGGAGGTCCATGGCGCGATGCGGGGCGACGCCTTCGTCGCGGACAAGTCCGGGCGGATCACGCTCTCGATCACCGCCGTGACGGGGGAGACGCCGCTGACGCCGCTCTCCGGCAAGGACTTGCTGACGCCCGCGGCCAATGCCGATCCCAAGGCGCGCGCCGCGCTCGAATATCTGAGCTATCGCGAGAAATACCTCGCGGGCTCCTGGCGCTTCGACACCTATTTCGGCCGCGACACGCTGATGTCGGTGCGGCTGCTGATGCCGGTGCTCCAGCCGTTGGCGGTGGAGTCCGGTCTGCGCTCGGTGCTGGAGCGCCTCTCGCCCGAGGGCAAGGTCGCGCATGAGGAGGATATCGGCGAGTTCGCCATCCTCGATCACCGCAGGGAGGACGGCACGTCCTCCGCCGCGCCGACCTTCAACTACAAGATGATCGACAGCCATTTCATGCTGGCGCCCGTGGCGCGGGCATGGCTGCTCGACGATGCGCGTGGCCGGGCGCGGGCCGGGACTTTCCTCGCCGAGAAGGGAGCGGGCGCGGAATTGATGCGCAACCTCCGCTTCGTGATGGCCGAGGCGGAGCCCTTCGCGCGCGACCCGGTGGTGGGCAAGCTGATCGGTCTCGAGCCCGGAATGCAGGTCGGCGAATGGCGCGACAGCAATGACGGGCTCGGCGGCGGGCATTATCCCTATGACGTCAACGCCGTATTCGTCCCGGCTGCGCTGGAGGCTGCCGACGCGCTCTATCGGGCGGGGCTGCTGACGCCCTATCTCTCGGCCGAGGACCGGGCGGCGTTCGATCGTCTTCCCGCGATGATCGCCATTTGGCGCGAGAAGGCGCCGGGGCTGTTCGCGATGGAAGTCCCGGCCGACAGGGCGGCCGAGGATGTCCGCGCCTATGCAAGGCAGGCGGGCGTGCCGGCCGCGCCGGCGCTGGCGGCGCTGAAGGGCGGGCCGGTCCGCTTCCACGCCATCGCGCTCGATCGCGACGGCAAGCCGGTGCCGATCGAGAACAGCGACATGGGTTTCGACCTGCTCTTCGGCCATCCGACCAAGGCTGATCTCGACCAGACCGCGCAGCTCATCAGCCGGCCCTTCCCGGCGGGCCTGCGGACGGGCGTGGGGATGCTGGTCGCCAACCCGGTCTTCGCCTCCGCGGCGCTTCAGGCGCGTTTCGGGCCGAACGCCTATCATGGCACGGTGATCTGGTCATGGCAGCAGGCGCTGGCGGCGGCGGGGCTGGCGCGCCAGCTCGGACGCAAGGATCTGCCGGTGGATCTCCGCACGAAGCTCGCCAATGCGCAGGCCTGTCTCTGGGACGGCATCGACGCGACGCGGAGCGTGCAGCGCTCCGAACTCTGGTCCTGGGCCTATAAGGACGGTGCCTATCGCATCGTGGCCTTCGGCGCGGGCGCCAAGGATGTCGACGAGTCCAACGCGGCACAGCTCTGGAGCACCGTCTTCCTCGCGCTCAAGCGGCCGGCGGGGGCGGGGCATTGCCCCTCGGCGTCCGCCACGGCTAGGACATATCCATGACCGACAACCGCATCCGGCAGATCGTCATCCTCGGCGGGGGCACGGCTGGCTGGATGACCGCCGCCGCGCTTGCCAGAGGCCTCCACGGCACCGGCACGGCGATCCGGCTGGTCGAGTCCGAGGAGATCGGCACGATCGGCGTCGGCGAGGCGACCATCCCGACGATCCACTGGTTCAACCAGATCGTCGGGCTCGACGAAGCGCAGTTCATGGCGGAAACGGGCGCGACCTATAAGCTCGGCGTCGAGTTCGTCGGCTGGAACGGGGAGGGGAGCCGCTATCTCCATCCCTTCGGCACCTTCGGGCCGCCGGGCGACGGCGTGATGTTCCTCCATCGGCTGATCCGCGCGCGGCTGGCGGGCTTCGAGGCGCCGACCGAGGAGTATTCGCTGACGGCCCAGCTCGCGCGGCAGGGGCGCTTCGCTCAGCCCTCGGCGGACCGCCGCTCGCTGCTTTCCACGCTCGGCTACGCCTTCCATTTCGACGCCTCGCTCTATGCGCGCTACCTGCGCAAGCTGGCCGAGGCGGGGGGCGTGCAGCGTTTCGAGGGCAAGGTCAGCCGGATCGACCAGCATCCCGAGACGGGCTTCGTCCGCTCGCTCACCACCGATCGCGGCGATGTGCTGGAGGGCGATCTCTTCATCGATTGCTCGGGGATGCGCGGCCTGCTGATCGAGCAGACGCTGGGCGCTGGCTATGAGGACTGGTCGCACTGGCTGCCCTGCGATCGCGCCTGGGCGGCCCCCAGCGCGCCTGAGCAGCACATCACCCCCTATACGCGCGCCACGGCGGCGGAGGCCGGATGGCGCTGGCGTATCCCGCTCCAGCATCGCACCGGCAACGGCTATGTCTACTCCAGCCGCTATCAGGACGATGATGCCGCGCGCGCCTCGCTGATCGCCGGCATGGACAGCCCGCCCATCGCCGACCCGCGCCTGATCCGCTTCCTGCCCGGTCGCCGCCGCAAGAGCTGGGACCGCAACGTCGTCGCCATCGGCCTGTCGAGCGGCTTCCTCGAACCGCTGGAGTCGACCAGCATCCACCTGATCCAGAGCGGCATCGCCAAACTGCTCGCGCTCTTCCCGCGCCGCGACGGATCGCCGCTCGCCGCCGACCAGTTCAACCGCATCTACGCGCAGGAGATGGACGATGTCCGCGACTTCCTGATCCTGCATTACGCGATGACGCAGGGCCGCACCGAGCCGCTGTGGCAGGCCTGTCAGGCGATGGACATCCCGGAGACGCTGGCCCGCAAGATCGGGCATTTCCGCGCCTCCGCGCGCCTCGTGCTGTCGACCGACGAGCTGTTCCGCGATGCGAGCTGGTTCGCGGTGATGGACGGGCAGGGCATCCGGCCGACCGACTATAACCCCGCCATCGAAAGCCATTCGATCGAGGACATAATGGCGCACCTCCAGTCGGTGCGGACGGCGATCCAGACGAGCGCCGCAGCCATTCCCGCATTGCAGCGCCCTGCGTCGTAACTGGCCGCAGTCTGAGTGCGGCTGAGGGTGATGGTCGCTTCTAACGTCGTGTTTTGAAACGCTTCTGTCACGAAATCACGGCAAGAGGCTCCCCTGCCGCAACCGCGCAATAATCGCGGGGCGGCACCTTCTAGGGGAAATATCTTGTCCAAGATCTTCATCCGCCCGGCCGCGCTGGCCGCCGTCGCATCGTGCGCCATGATCGCCGCCACGTCCGCCTTCGCGCAGGACGCAGCCGCCGCCGCTCCGGCGGCCGGGAACGAATTGGGCGACATCGTCGTCACCGCCGAGCGCCGCGCCGAAAACCTCCAGAAGGTTCCGATTTCGGTCGGCGTCATCAACGGAGCGGGCCTGCGCGATTTCCAGGCGGGCGGCGACGACACGCTGCTCTCGCTCTCGGGCAAGGTGCCGAGCCTCTATGTCGAGTCGACCACCGGCCGCATCTTCCCGCGCTTCTACATCCGCGGCCTCGGCAATATCGATTTCTACCTCGGCGCCTCGCAGCCGGTGTCGATCATCCAGGACGATGTTGTCCTCGAACATGTCGTCCTGAAATCGAACCCCGCCTTCGACATCCAGCAGGTCGAGGTGCTGCGCGGCCCGCAGGGCTCGCTGTTCGGCCGCAACACGACGGCCGGCATCATCAAGTTCGACACCGTCAAGCCGACGCAGGATTTCGAGGCGCGCGGCACGGCCTCCTACGGCAGCTACAACACCGTCAACATCGATGCCGGCGTCGGCGGACCGATCATCGCGGACAAGCTCGCCTTCCGCGTTTCGGCGCTCTACCAGCATCGCGACAACTGGGTGGACAACGGCTTCACCGGCGTCTCCGACGATGGCACGCGCGCGCCGCGCAAGGATGCGCTGGGCGGCTTCGACGAGAAGGACGTCCGTCTCCAGTTCCTGCTGACGCCGACCGAGCGCCTGTCGATCCTCGCCTCCGGTCACGCCCGCGACTATGAGGGCACCTCGACGATCTTCTATCGCGGCTCGATCATCAAGGGCACCAACGCTGTCCCCTCGAACTTCGACCGCAGCCAGGTCGCGCTCGACGAGGGCGACAACAACCCGCAGCATTACTGGACCTATGGCGGCTCGCTCAACGTGGGCTATGACTTCGGCGGCGTGAAGCTGACCTCGATCAGCGCCTATGAGACCAGCCATGGCTATAGCCGCGGCGATACCGACGGCGGCGCGGCGATCAATTTCCCGGGGCCGGCCTTCTTCGGTGAATCGCAGGGCCGCCTGCGCTCGCTCGGCCAGTTCACCGAGGAGGTCCGCCTCGCCAGCGACGGCACCGATCGCTTCAAGTGGCAGGTCGGCGGCATCTACTTCGATTCCCGCGACGATACCGAGTTCGATCAGCGTGCCTTCTTCCTCAATCCGGGCGTCGCGGCGCGCAACCCGAACAACTGGGTGCTGCTGCACGACATCAACACCTCTTGGGGCATCTTCGGGCAGGCGAGCTACAAGCTCACCGATCGCCTGACGATCACCGGCGGCGTGCGCGAGACGAAGGACACCAAGTCCACCCGCCTGCTCAAGACCGCGAACACGGCGGCGGGCGCCGTCACCTATACCGGCCGCCGCTATGTCCGCCTGTCGGACACCAGGCCGAGCTGGGACGCGAGCGCGCTCTATGAGCTGACCCCGAATGTCAGCCTCTACGGCCGCATCGCGCGCGGCTTCCGCGGCCCGACCATCCAGGGCCGATCGGCGGTGTTCAATTCCGACTTCACCACGGCGAATTCGGAAACCAACACCTCCTACGAAGGCGGCATCAAGAGCAGCTTCCTCGACAACCGGGTGCGCCTGAACCTCACCGGCTTCACCTATGTCGTCGACAACATCCAGCTCAACGGCAACGATTCCAACGGCAACGGCGTGCTGTTCAACGCCAACAAGGCGAAGGCCTATGGCATGGAAGCCGAAGCCGAGGTGAAGCCGATCCCGAACCTGACGCTGTCGGCGGGCCTCAGCCTGCTGCACACCGAGATCGACGACAAGAATGTCTATGCGCAGGTCTGCGGCCTTGCCATCGCGGGCGTGTATAACGTGGTCTGCACGGTCCAGAACCCGACGATCACGAAGCCCGTCTTCGGCACGCCGACCGTCTTCGCGCAGATCGACGGCAACCCGCTGCCGAACGCGCCGAAATACAACCTCGACCTGACGGCGCGCTACGATCTGCCGATCGGCGAGGGCAAGGCCTTCATCTCCACCGACTGGAACATCCAGGGCGATACGAGCTTCGTGCCGTATAAGACCAAGGAGTTCACCTCGAAGGGCAGCTTCGAGGGCGGCCTGAAGATCGGCTACGATCTGAAGTCCTATGAGGTGGCGGTGTTCGCCCGCAACATCACCAATGAGAAGAACCTCAAGGGCGTGATCGATAACTATATGGCCGGCGTCTATAACGATCCGCGCATCATCGGCGTCTCGGTGAGCGCCAGGTTCCACTGATCTGCCCACCGGCGTTGACAGCGCGCATGAGGCCCGATCAGATCGGCCTCATGCGTCGCTGGCCGGTCCTGTTGTTTGCATTGCTGGCGGGCTGCGGCCCCAAGACGCATCCGCCGGCCTCGCCGATCATCCTCTGGGCCTGGGAGCGGCCCGAGGATCTGCGTTTCCTGCCCGGTAACGTGGACGTCGCCGTCCAGAGCGGCTTCATCGAGATCGCGGGAGACAGCTTCACCGCGCGCGGGCGGCGCTATCCGCTTCGGGTCTCGAAGCCGCCCGAGATCGCGCTCGTCCATATCCAGATCGCACCCGAACGGCCTGTCCAATGGACACCGACCCTGCGCCGTCGCGTGGCCGGCGCCGTGCTCCATTATGCGACGCGCATCCCGGCGAAGCGGGTCCAGATCGATTTCGAGGTGCGGGCGTCCGAGCGGCAAATCCTCCTCGATGTGCTGACCGATGTCCGCAAGGGGCTGCCCGGAGGAACGCTGCTGTCGATGACCGCGCTTGCATCCTGGTGCGATGACGAGCGCTGGATCGACGCGGCGCCGGTCGACGAGATCGTGCCGATGCTCTTCCGCATGGGCCGCACCGATCCGCTGATCCGGGCGCGGCTGGAGAAGGGCGGGGATTTCCGCAACCCGCGCTGCCGCACCGCGCTGGCGCTCTCCACCGATACGCCCATCGCGCGCGCACCGGCCGGGCGACGTGTATATGTCTTCGATCCAAGGAGTTGGACGAAAGCCGACTTCGATTCCGTGCGGCGCCAGATAGGGGGATGGCGATGAAGGGGATGCGCAGGGCTGTGGCGGCGACGCTGGCCATGCTGGCGGTCGGTTCGGGCGGGCCGCCGCCGGTGCCGGACTATGTGACATCCTATGCGTTGAACGCGGTCGATCTGTCGGCGCTGTCGGGTGGGCATCTGGGCATCCTCAAGGCGGCCGCTCCCTCGCCGATTCTCTATCTGGACTGGCGATTGCTGAATGGTCTGGCCGTCGGCAAGGACGCGGGCTCGGCGCTCGCCAGGCCGTGCTGCGGGGATTCCAGCGTCGATCCGACCTATCGGTGGATCGACGCCCGCAGGCAGATTCCCGGCGCCTCCACGGACATCTATTACATCTCCACCGAGCGGGAGGGGCCGAACTACACCACGATCCCCACCTGCTTCAGCGACGCCTTCGTCACCGCGACGGCGACGCTGAAGGATCGCATCGGCCGCTACGGCGCCTCCTCGCCCGGCGTGCGGGCATGGCTGGCAGGGCAGGATGCGGTGTTCCAGTCGTGCAGCAAACCGGGCGTCGTGCTGCCCGCGCTCGCCGCCGATGCTCCGGCCTGGCTCCGCGCCGACCGCGCCTATCAGGAGGCCGCGCTCGCGCTTTATGACGGACGCTATGCCGATGCCGAGCGGGGCTTCGCCGCGATCGGGAAGGACCGCCATTCGCCGTGGCAGCCCAAGGCGCTCTACCTGCAAGCGCGCGTGGCGCTGCGGAGCGCGACGGTCCATCTCGACGCGCCCGGCTTCGCACATGCCCACGCCGCGATCCGGCAGCTTGGCGCCGCGCCCAGTGGAAGCTACGGGCAGGATCAGATCCCGACGATGCAGCAGCTTCTGCTCTATCGCGAGCATCCGCGCGAACTGCTCGCCCGTCTCGACCATGATCTCAACCAGCACGATCCCGCGCCGGATATCGCGGTGAAGTTCAAGGACTATCTGAGCCTCAGCGACGTCTCGACCGCCAGGCCCGAAGCGGGCGACTGGATTCGCACGCTGCAAGCCAAGGACCGGAAGGCGGGGCTCGCCCACGCCCAGCAGCAATGGTCCGCGACGCATCATGTCGCATGGCTGGCGGCGGTACTGAGCCTCGCCATGCCCGACGACGCGGCCGCGCCCACGCTGGCGCGCGATGCGGCCGCCGTCGCGCCGGACAGCCCGGCATGGCTGACGGCCCAATATCATCTCACGCGCCTGACGCTGCTGAAGACTCCGCTGGCCGAGACGCGGAGCCGTACCGACGCCATCCTCGCGCGGAACGATCTCACCCCGTCGGACCGCAACATCTTCTCCGCGATCCGTACCCAGCTTTCGACCGGTCTCGACGATTTCGTGCGTCATGCGCTCCGCCAGCCTTATTGCACGGCCACCGACGGCGGTTGTGTGCCGGGGAATTTCCCGGCGGGGGACGGGCTGATCGGCAAGCAGGGCGCGTCCTATGTGGGGCTTGGTGGCGACGCGCGCGCGGTGATCGATCGCCTGCCGCTCAAGGAGCGCATGGCGCTTGCGCAGGCCATGGCCTTGCCGCGCGAATTGAGGCTGGACATCGCGCTCACCAACTATGCGCGTGCCGTGCAGCTTCAGGATGATGCCGCGATCGACGCGACGGCGACGCAGCTCGCTGATCTCTTGCCGCAGGTGCGCGACGATTGGCGGGCCATTGTGCGCCTCAGGCCGGGGCCGGACCGGCGCTTCGCGGAATTTTTCGTGATGGCGAAGATTCCGAGCCTGCGCAGCGATCTCGCCGGCTATTCGCGGCCCGAAGGGAAGGAGCCCGAGTTCAGCGGTTATTGGGTGGACTGGATGCTGCTGCCGCGCGGCCATGCGACCGTTCTCAGGGCCTTCCCTCTGACCAGGGCTTACACGCCGGACGAATATTGGAGCGGCAATGATGACGAAGCGCCGGACGGCGCCGACATGGCCTGTTTCGGCAAATGCGGGCGGGGAATCTTCGCCTTCCACATGCCGGTTTTCGCGGGCGACCTCTTCGCCAAGGCGCGCGCGGAGCGGGGCTTCTTCCTGGCCGGTGACGGCAAGCCGGATCGTATCCCCCCGGATGCGACCTCGCTCTGGGGCGAGATGATGGACTATGCGCGCCTCCACCCGAAAGACCCCCGCTCGCCCGAGACGCTCTATCGCCTGATCCGCGTCGCGCGCTGGGGCGGCAATCACGATCATCTCGGGAAGCGGGCTTTCCTGTTGCTCCATGCGCGCTATCCAAGGTCGGTCTGGGCGACGAAATCCCCTTATTATTATGACAGTTGAGGCGGCGCGCGCGGACGGCGAGCGGGGCGGCGCATACCTCGTTGGAGGCATTGACCCCTGAGGCGGGCGGTTCCAGCACGCTTCTCGGGAGAGACAGGGTCTATGAGAGTCGCGGCCATTCTGGCGCTGGCGTGCCTTGCCGGCTGCCATAAGGCGGAGCGCAGCCATGCGATCGCGGCGCGCGCGCCCGCGTCGTCGCCCGGTGCGAGGCCGGGGGCACCGGCCGCGCCGCCTCCGGCCCGGACCTATACGTTGCGCGGGCTTCTGTCCGACCCGCAGGTTTTCCCCGATCTGAAGCAATGCCGGGAAGCGCTGAACATCAACGCCGCCGCGATGGACATCGTCGCCAACGGCAGCAGCGCCCAGCTCCGCTGCGTCCCCACCCAGACCGACCTTGCGACCGCGGTGAACAATCAGGGCCATTGAGCGCCGGTCAGCCGTTGCTATGAAGGCGGCGGTGCCGGGGAAAGGGGAAAGCCTTGCTTCGTAGTTTCGTCCTGCTGGTGGTGGGTGCGCTGCTCGGCGCGGCCTTTTTCCATCTCTATTATGTCGGGCTGAGCCCGGAGAAGCGCTGCGGCTGGGATCATCCGTTCGACGATCGGGCGAAGGCGCTGTGCGGGGAGTCCGCGCCCGCTGCCAAGGCCGCCGGCTATGGCCGCAAGGCGCGCCACGAACTGGACGGGCTGATCGACAACGTCTCGAACTGACGCGTGTAGCCGGCGCCCTTTTGCGCCGGGATGACCAACGATGTCGTCATTGATCGCGCGCATGACGCGTGGCAGGCAACCTCCAACAATCCATTGGAGAGACGATGATCCTGGGAGAGATGCAGGCGGCGATCCGCACAACCGTGCGCGATTTCGCGCAGGAGCGGATTCGCCCCAACAGTCAGGCCTATGAGGCGGCGGGCGGTTACCCCGCCGGGCTGTTCGAGGAACTGGGCGGCATGGGACTGTTCGGCATGACGGCGCCCGCCGAGTTCGGCGGCGCGGAGGCGGATTATGTCTCCTACGCGCTGGCGCTGATGGAGATCGCGGCCGCCGACGGGGCGCTCTCCACGATCGTCTCGATCCAGAACTCGATCATGGTCTCTGGTCTGCTCAAGGACGGCAGCGCGGCGCAGAAGGCGCGCTTCCTCCCCGATCTGATCGCCGGCCGCATGATCGGCGCCTTCGCGCTGACCGAGACGGACGCCGGCTCCGACGCTTCCGCGATCCGCACCCGCGCCACGAAGATGGAGGGCGGCTGGCGGCTCGACGGGGCCAAGCAGTTCATCACCTCGGGCCGCATCGCGGGGGTGACGATGGTGATCGCCGTTACCGATCCGGCGGCGGGGAAGAAGGGCATCTCCGCCTTCCTCGTGCCCACCGACACGCCGGGCTATGCGGTGGACAAGGTGGAACACAAGCTGGGGCAGGGCGCGTCCGACACCTGCGCGCTGCGCTTCGACAATTGCGTCGTGCCCGACGGGATGCTGCTGGGCGCGGAGGGGCGCGGCTATTCGATCGCGCTCTCCAATCTGGAGGCCGGGCGCATCGGCATCGCGGCGCAGTCGGTCGGCATGGCGCAGGCGGCGCTGGAGATCGCCATCGCCTATGCCAAGGAACGCAGGTCGATGGGGCAGGCGATCATCGCGCATCAGGCGGTCGGCTTCCGCCTCGCCGATCTGGCGGCGAAGCTGGAGGCGGCGCGGCAGCTCGTGCTTCACGCGGCCAGCCTCAAGGATGGCGGGCTACCCTGCCTCAAGGAGGCGTCGATGGCCAAGCTGGTCGCCTCCGAGACGGCCGAGGCGGTGGTGTCGGGCGCGATCCAGACGCTCGGCGGCTATGGCTATCTGGAGGAGTTCGGGCTCGCCAAGATCTATCGCGACGTCCGCGTCTGCCAGATCTACGAGGGCACGTCCGATATCCAGCGCATGGTGATCGCGCGGGCGCTTTGACGGAAACGGCCGGGCATCGCTGCCCGGCCGCTCCGATCGTTCAGGCTTTCAGCGTCAGGCCTTCACCTTCGGCTTCTTGGCCTTGCCGCCACCCTTGCCGGCCTTGGGCGCGGCCGCGGTGATCTCGAAGGCGAGCGCGTCGTCCTTCAGCTTCACGCGGACCTCGCCGCCATGGACGAGCTTGCCGAACAGCAGCTCCTCGGCCAGCGGCTGCTTGATCTTCTCCTGGATCAGGCGGCCCATCGGGCGGGCGCCATAGAGCTTGTCATAGCCCTTGGCGGTCAGCCAGTCGCGCGCATCGTCTTCCAGCACGATGTGGACGTCACGGTCGGCGAGCTGGAGTTCGAGCTGGAGCACGAACTTCTCGACGACACGGGCGACCACCTCGGTCGGCAGATAGCTGAACGGCACGATCGCATCGAGGCGGTTGCGGAATTCCGGCGTGAACATCTTCTTCACGGCCTCCTCGTCCTCGCCCTCGCGGGTGAGATTGCCGAAGCCCAGCGACTCGCGCGCCATGTCGGACGCGCCGGCGTTGGTGGTCATGATGAGGATGGTGTTGCGGAAGTCGACCGTCTTGCCGTGGTGGTCGGTCAGCTTTCCGTTGTCCATCACCTGAAGCAGGATGTTGAACAGATCGGGATGCGCCTTCTCGATCTCGTCGAGCAGGAGCACCGAATGGGGCTGCTGGTCCACCGCATCGGTGAGCAGGCCGCCCTGATCGTAGCCGACATAACCCGGAGGCGCGCCGATCAGCCGGCTGACCGAGTGGCGCTCCATATATTCGGACATGTCGAACCGCTGGAGCGGGATGCCCATGATCTCGGCGAGCTGGCGCGCCACCTCCGTCTTGCCGACGCCCGTGGGGCCGGAGAAGAGATAGTTGCCGATCGGCTTGTTGGGCTCGCGAAGCCCCGCGCGGGACAGTTTGATCGCGGACGCCAGCGTCTCGATCGCCTTGTCCTGCCCGAAGACGACGCGCTTGAGATCGGTTTCCAGCGTTTCCAGCACCTTCTTGTCGTCGGCGCTGACCGATTTCGGGGGGATGCGCGCCATCGTCGCGATCACCGCCTCCACCTCGCGCGTGCCGATCACCTTCTTGCGGCGGCTTTCCGGCAGCAGCATCTGCATCGCGCCCGCCTCGTCGATCACGTCGATCGCCTTGTCGGGCAGCTTGCGGTCGTTGATGTAGCGTGCCGACAGCTCCACCGCCGACTTGATGGCCTCGGCCGTGTAGCGCAGGTGGTGATGCGCCTCGAAGCTCGGACGCAGGCCGGTGACGATCTTGATCGTGTCCTCGACCGTCGGTTCGTTCACGTCGATCTTCTGGAAGCGCCGGAGCAGCGCCCGGTCCTTCTCGAAATGATTGCGGAACTCCTTGTAGGTGGTCGATCCGATGCACCGGATCGCGCCGCCCGAGAGCGCGGGTTTCAGAAGGTTGGACGCATCCATCGCGCCGCCGGAGGTAGCGCCGGCGCCGATCACGGTGTGGATCTCGTCGATGAACAGCACCGCGTGGGGCAGCTTCTCCAGCTCGGAGACGACCTGCTTCAGACGCTCCTCGAAGTCGCCGCGATAGCGGGTGCCGGCGAGCAGCGCGCCCATGTCGAGCGAGTAGATCACCGCTTCCTTGAGCACGTCGGGCACCTGGCCCTCGATGATCTTGCGCGCGAGGCCCTCGGCGATGGCCGTCTTGCCCACGCCCGGATCGCCCACATAGAGCGGATTGTTCTTCGAACGGCGGCAGAGGATCTGGATGGTGCGATCCACTTCGGGGCCACGGCCGATCAGCGGATCGACCTTACCTTCCCTGGCCTTCTCGTTGAGGTTGACGGTGAACTGCTTCAGAGCGCTGTCGCCCTTCTGTTTGGGCTCGGCCTTCTGGGTTTTGTCTTCCTCGGAGCCCTTCACCTCGCGTGCCTCCGTCGCCTGACCGCCCTTGCCGATGCCGTGGCTGATGAAGCTGACCGCATCGAGCCTCGTCATGTCCTGCTGTTGCAGGAAATAGACCGCATAGCTCTCGCGCTCGCTGAACAGGGCGACGAGGACGTTCGCGCCCGTCACCTCTTCGCGGCCCGAGGACTGCACATGGAGGATGGCGCGCTGGATCACGCGCTGGAAGCCGGAGGTGGGCGAGGGGTCGGTCTCCTGATCGGTCTTCAGGGCATCCAGCTCGCTGTCGAGATAATGGGTGACCGCATCGCGCAGTTCGGAAAGCTCCACGCCGCAGCCGGTCATCACCTGCGCCGCATGTTCGTCGCCGACCAGCGCGAGGAGGAGATGCTCCAGCGTCGCATATTCGTGACGTCGCGTGCTCGCCGCGGCGAGCGCGTTGTGGAGGGTGGTTTCAAGTTCGCGAGCGAAAGAGGGCATTGTCGATCAACTCCTGGGCACACCCGGCCAATGAGCGGGGGCCGTCTCGACAATGTCGGGTCGGTCACCCGTTTCATCAAGGATGTCCGTCCCGCCGCAGGGCCTTGTCGTTGGGCCGGGAGAGGGGCGGAGGATCCTCATCGTTTAAATAGGGCATCCGCGCTTGCGCGATGGTTAACCGCAGTTCGGATTTTTTCCTTGATGCGCACGATCTCGGCTTCCAGCGCGGCCATGCGCGCCTCAAGCTCCCCGATCGAGAGTGGATCGAGATCCTGACGGCCGAGCGCGGCGATCGGGTCGTCCGCGCGCTTGGGCAGGAAATCTTCCGTATCCATTGTGCGAACGTTGACCCGAAACGGGCCGCTGTCAATAAACCCCACGCGAGTTTGACCAAAAGGGGATGGGTGTGGCGGAGCTGCCGGAACGGATGATCGCGATCGACCCGGAGGCAGCGGGCGGGCCGGACGTCCTCGTCCCCGTCGAGCGACCGGTGCCGCGGCCGGGGCAGGGGGAGGTTCTGATCCGCGTGAAGGCGGCCGGGGTGAACCGCCCGGACGTGCTCCAGCGCAAGGGCCATTACCCGCCGCCGCCGGGCGCGCCCTCGATTCTCGGGCTGGAGATCGCTGGTACGGTGGTCGCGGTGGGCGAAGGGGCGGATGCCTCGATGCTCGCCCAGCCGGTCTGCGCGCTGGTCGCGGGCGGGGGCTATGCCGAATATTGCGTGGCGCCCGCCGGCCAGTGCCTGCCGGTGCCGCCCGCGATCAGCATGATCGAGGCGGCGGCGCTGCCGGAGACGGTCTTCACCGTCTGGTCCAACCTGTTCGAGCGGGCCTATGCGATGGAGGGCGATGCGGTGCTCGTCCATGGCGGCACCAGCGGCATCGGCACGACCGCGATCCTGCTCGGCAAGCTGTTCGACCTGACCGTCATCGTCACCTGCGGCTCGGATGAGAAATGCGCCCGCGCGACGGAACTCGGGGTGGATCATGCGATCAACTACAAGACGCAGGATTTCGTCGAGGAGGTGAAGCGCATCGCCGGCGGCAAGGGCGTGCAGGCGGTGCTCGACATGGTCGGCGGGGATTATGTGGCGCGCAATCTCGCCTGCCTCGCGGACGACGGGCGCCATGTGACGATCGCCGTGCAGGGCGGCGTGAAGGCGGAGATCAACCTCGTCGAGGTGATGCGCCGCCGGCTGACGCTCACCGGCTCGACGCTGCGCGCGCGGGACGTGACCTTCAAGGCGCTGGTGGCGGACGAGCTTCGCCGCAACGTCTGGCCGCATGTCGCGGAGGGGCGGCTCAGGCCCGTGATCGATTCGGTCTTCCCGCTGGCCGAGGCGGCCAAGGCCCACGCCCGGATGGATGGCGGCGATCATGTTGGCAAGATCGTGCTGGAGATCGCCTGATCCATAAGGAAGGCTGATCGATCCGGGGCACAAAACCGCGTTTCTCCGGGCGCTTGGCTGCCTTAGGGAGCGGCGACCATCAGGAGGGGCGCACATGGAAAAGCTGGTTCTTCACGAGGATTCGGACTCGGGCAATTGCTACAAGGTCCGTCTGGTGGCGGCGCATCTGGGCCTGTCGCTCGAACGCCGTGACTATGACACGCTGAAGGGCGAGACGCGGACGCCGGAGTTCCTCGCCAACGTGAACGCCAACGGTCGCATCCCCGTGCTCCAGATCGGCGACCGCTTCCTGCCGGAGAGCAGCGCCGCCTGTTTCTATCTCGCGGATGGATCGCCGCTGATTCCCGAGGATCGCTTCGATCGCGCCGACATGCTGCGCTGGATGTTCTTCGAGCAGTATAATCATGAGCCCAACGTCGCGACGCTGCGCTTCTGGTTGTCCTTCGTGGGCGAGGATCGGCTCACCGAGGCGCAGAACGCGCTGATCCCGGCCAAGCGCATCGCGGGCAACGCCGCGCTCGCGCTGATGGACGAGCATCTGCGCGGGCATGACTTCTTCGTAGGCGGGCGCTTCACGCTCGCCGACATCGCGCTCTACGCCTACACGCATGTGATGGAGGGCGGCGGTTTCGATCGGGGAGCCTATCCCGCCGTCGAGCGCTGGCTCGGCCGGGTGGCGGCGCTGCCGGGGCATGTTCCTATCGATGAATGACATCAGCGCCTTGCCCTAGGCCGCGCTCCACGGTACATTCCCGCAACGCAGAGGCCGCTCCCGTGTGGGGCGGCCCTTTCTTTATCCATCGGAGAGCAACCGTGTCCCAGCCGCTCATGCCCCATGCGACCGCGTCCTGGCTGGTCGACAATACCGCGCTCAGCTTCCAGCAGATCGCCGAATTTTGCGGCCTCCACATCCTCGAAGTGCAGGCGATCGCGGACGATACCGCCGGCATCAAGCTGGCCGGCCGCGATCCCGTCCGCGCTCACGAGCTGAGCATGGAAGAGATCGAGAAGGGCCAGGCCAACCCCAACTACCGTCTCCAGATGGCCAAGGGGCCGGAGCAGGCGCGCCGCACCAAGGGGCCGCGCTACACGCCGGTGTCCAAGCGTCAGGACAAGCCGGACGGCATCGCCTGGATCATCCGCAACCACCCGGAAGTGTCGGACGGCGCGATCGGCAAGCTGATCGGCACCACCCGCACCACCATCGCGGCGATCCGCGACCGGACCCACTGGAACATCGCCAACATCACGCCGAAGGATCCGGTGACGCTGGGCCTCTGCTCGCAGCGTGAACTGGACGCCGCGATCGCCAAGGCCGCCAAGGCCGCCGGGATCGAGGCGCCGGTCGACGATCGCCTCTCGGGTGACCGTGCCGCGCTCATCGAGGAACTGCGCGCCCAGCGTGACGCCGCCCATCGCGGGTCGGGCGAAGGCGAGGATGGCGAGGGCGCGCCTGCGCGGCCGACCTACAGCCTGCCCGAAGGCGTGGTCGATCCGTTCAAGCGCTGACGAAATCCGGGACGGGCGATATCGGGAGATGTCGCCTGCCTCCGCCCGGTGGCTCGGGGTGGCCGGGGCCGATTTAATATATTGATTTCCGAATAGCTTTTCTTTTCGGGTCCGAACCTTTTTTGCCCGGAATTGCTTCCGCCGTTCCGATCGCTCGGTTATGCTCGCCGCATGATGACTGCGGGGGATCGTCTGGGCGGTTCGGTCTGTCATTCGGCGGACGGGTTCGTTGACCTTCGAGCCTTGTCCTTGCCCGACCTGCTGGAGCGGGCGGCCGCCGTGGCGCCCGATGCTCCGCTGATCGATTTCTTCGGGCGCGTCTTCACCTATGCCGAGATGACGGCGCTTGCCGGCCGAGTGGCGACGGGGCTCGCCGAGCTGGGCATCAGGCCGGGCGATCGCGTCGGCCTCTATCTCCCCAACGTGCCTTATTATGTGGCGGCCTATCATGGCGTGCTGCGGCTCGGCGCCGTGGTGGTGAACCTCTCGTCGAGCAGTTCCATGGAAGAGCTGCGCCGCCAGGTCGAGGATTCCGGCGTGCGGGTCGTCTTCACGCTGGCGGCGACCGGTTTCCTGCCCAAGGCGATGGGGCTGCTGGCGGATAGCGCGTTGGAAAGGCTGGTGGTGGGGCCGTTGTCCGGCTGCCTGACGGGCGGCAAGGCCTTCTTCCAGCGCTTTTTCGGGCGGGGGCTGCTGCCGATGCCACCTTCGGACGATCGGGTCTGCTCCTTTGAAGAGCTGGTCGCCAATAATGGCTCGGTGCCGAGGATCGGCGTCGATCCCATGCGCGATCTCGCCCTGATCCAATATTCATCCGGGGACGGTGGCGCGGCGCGTGGGGCGGTGTTCACGCATCAGGCATTGTCGGCGAACGCGCGGCAGATGGGTTTGCTTTGCCCCTGGCGCGGCACGCAGCGGCCGGAATCGGACGAGAGGGTGATCTGCGCGCTGCCGCTGTCGACGATCTTCGGGCAAGGCTGTGTCCTCAACCGGATCGTGGTCAAGGGCGGCCAGATGGTGATGCTGTCCTTCTTCCGCCCGACGGAGGCGATCGCCGCCATCCGGCGCACGCGGGCGAATTGCCTGCCCGCCACCCCGGCGATGCTGCGCGCGCTGCTCAATCATCCGGGGCTGACCCGGATGGACCTGGCGTCGCTCGATCTCTGCATCGTGGTCGGCGCGCCGCTGCCGCAGGTGCTGCGCGAGCGGTTCGAGCGCTTCTCCGACGCGCAGGTGATCGAGACATATGGATTGACCGAAGCCGGGATCGTCAGTTGCAGCCCGGTCGATGGGCGCGACCGGCCCGGCTCGATCAGCCGGGCGCTGCCGGCGACTCAGGTGGCGCTTGCCCATCGCGACGACCCGGCGCGGGCTCCGTCGCCCGGCGAACCCGGAGAGATCATCGTCCGGGGGCCGCAGCTCATGCTGGACTATCGGCGCGGCGGGGCGCCGTTCGTCGAGCGGGAAGGGCGGCGCTGGCTGCGGACCGGCGATATCGGTTCGATCGATGTGGCGGGGCACATCTACGTCGTCGATCGTGTCGTGGATACGATTTCGGTGACGGGTTTCCGGGTCTATCCCAGCCAGATCGAGGCGATCCTGTGCCGTCATCCGGCGGTGGAGCAGGCGCTCGTGGCGGGCGTGCCCGATCATTATGCGGGCGAACTGCCAAAGGCGTTCGTCACGCTGGCCGAAGGCGCGTCGGTGACGGCGAGGGATATCAGGGATTGGCTCAACGCGCGCGTGGGCAAGCACGAGCAACTGGTCGACCTCGAAATCCGCGACATATTGCCCCGCGATCGCCGGGGGAGGCTGGACCGGCAGGCGGTGATCCGGCGGGAGAACGCTTTGCCGACGGGATCGGCTTGACCCGCCCGATACCCGCCGCCACAAGCGGCCCATGGCAGAAGATGGCGACCGCATCGCGGAATTGAGCTTCGAGGACGCGCTCAAGCGACTGGAGACGATTGTACAGCAGCTCGAAAGCGGCGACGTGCCGCTCGAAAAGTCGATCGAGCTTTATGGGGAAGGCGACAGGTTGCGTGCCCAATGCGAGGCGCGGCTGAAGGCCGCCCAGGCCCGTATCGAGCAGATCCAGATCGGCGCCGATGGCGCGCCGGCCGCTTCCCGCCCCTTCGATGCCGAGTGATCCCGTGACCAAACTTGCCTCTTCCCCGCTCGTTGACGCCATGCAGTCCGTCGCGGCGGACATCGATACGCTGTTCGACCAGGTGCTGGCGCTGCCGGGCGATCCGCGCGACGTGCTGTACGAGGCGATGCGTCACGCCGCGATCGGTGGTGGCAAGCGGCTGCGTCCGCTGCTCGTCTATGCGGCGTCTAACCTGTTCAACGTCTCGCGCGGGAGCGCGCTGCGCGCCGGCCTCGCGATCGAGTGCATCCACGTCTACAGCCTGATCCACGACGATATGCCGTGCATGGACGATGACGACATGCGCCGTGGCAAGCCGACGGTCCACAAGGCGTTCAACGAGGCCGTGGCCGTGCTTGCGGGCGACGCGCTCCAGGCGTTGGCCTTCGAGGTTGTGGCCGACCCGGAGACGCATCCCGATCCTTTCGTCCGCGCCGAGCTGGCGCTGGAACTGGCGCGCGCCAGCGGCCCGTCGGGCATGGCCGGCGGCCAGATGATGGACCTGGAGGCGGAGGAGAACCGCTTCGACCTGCCGACCACCACGCGGCTCCAGCAGCTCAAGACGGGCGCGCTGATCGCCTTCTGCCTCGAAGCGGGCGCGATCCTCGGCCATGTGCCGCCGGAGGGCCGTCGCGGCCTGCGCGCCTATGCCCGCGATATCGGGCTTGCCTTCCAGATCGCCGACGACCTGCTCGACGTCGAGGGCGACGCGGCGGTGGTCGGCAAGGCGACCGGCAAGGACGCGGACGCCGGCAAGGCCACCTTCGTATCGCTCCTCGGCGTCGAGCGCGCGAGGAAGCAGGCGTCCATGCTGGTCGATCAGGCGATCGCCCACCTCGCGGCCTTCGGCGCCGAGGCGGATCTGCTGCGCGCCATCGCGCGCTATGTCGTGGAGCGCGATCATTGAGCCAGCGGGTCGGCATCTATCCGGGCACGTTCGATCCGGTCACTCTTGGCCATATGGATATCATCCGGCGGGCCACCTCGCTGGTCGACCGGCTCGTGATCGGGGTGACGACCAACCCGTCCAAATCGCCGATGTTCACGCTCGACGAGCGGCTGGAGATGGTCCGGCGGGAAACCGCCGGCCTCGGCCATGCCGCGATCGACGTGGTGGCGTTCGACAGCCTGCTCATCCACTTCGCGCGCCAGCAGGGCGCATCGGTGATCGTGCGCGGCCTGCGCGCCGTCGCGGACTTCGAATATGAGTATCAGATGGCCGGCATGAACCAGCAGCTCGATCGCGGGATCGAGACGGTGTTCCTGATGGCGGACGTCGCGCTCCAGCCGATCGCCTCGCGTCTGGTGAAGGAAATCGCGCTCTATGGCGGCGATATCCGCGCCTTCGTGCCCGGCCCGGTCGCCGAACAGGTGATCGAGCGGGTGGCGCGGATCGGCGTCAAGGGGAGCGTTCCGCTCGCTTCCTGACGTTCAGCGATAGGAAAGCGCCGCAGCATCAGCTAGTGCATCGAAGATCATGACCATTGCCCGCCGCATTTCGGAGCCCGGCCGACCTATGAGACTTGCGTTCGCCCTCGTCCTGACCGCCGCGCTCGCGCTTCATGCGCCCGTCGACGCGAAGAAGCCGAAGAGGCCGGTCATCAAGACGTCCGACCTGCTGGCGGCCAGCAATCTGAAGCCTTTCCTGCCGCCGGCGCTGACCCCGGACAACACCTGGGATCTCGATCTGTCGGACGGCGGCCGCGTGGTGATCCAGCTTCGCCCGGACCGCGCGCCCAAGATGGTGGAGCGGATCAAGACGCTGACCAAGCAGGGCTTCTACAACGGCCTGGACTTCCATCGCGTGATCGATGGCTTCATGGCGCAGGGCGGCGATCCCAAGGGCACGGGCGAGGGCGGCTCCTCGCTGCCGGACGTGCCGGCCGAGTTCAACGATCTGCCGCACGTTCGCGGTGCGGTCGCGGCGGCGCGCTCGTCCGACGAGAACAGCGCGAACAGCCAGTTCTACATCATGTTCATGCCGAACCTGCGGCTCGACAAGCATTACACGGTGTTCGGCCGCGTCGTGTCCGGGATGCAGTATGTGGACGCCATTCAGCGCGGCGAGCCGCCCGCGCATCCGACTGTGATCCTGCGCGCAGTGATGGGCGACGATCCGGCCGCCGGCACGCCGCCGCCGGCGCTCCCGGCCGCGCCCGCGGTGCAGGCGCCCGCCACGCTGCCGTCCGGCCCGATCACGCCGCCAGCCGGCTCGACGCCGAAGAACTGAGCGTCCGCATCGGCGGAAGACCATGCGCGTAGACCTGTTCGATTTCGATCTGCCGCCGGAGTCCATCGCGCTCCGGCCGGCGTCGCCGCGTGATTCCGCGCGGATGCTCGTCGTGCGCGGGGCGGAGATGGCAGACCGCGTGATGGCGGACCTCGCCGACGAACTGCGGCCCGGCGACTGCCTCGTCTTCAACGACACGCGGGTGATCCCGGCGCAGCTCGAAGGGGTGCGCGGCGAAGCGCGGATCGGGGCGACGCTTCACAAGCGCGAGGGCGTGCGGGCATGGCGCGCCTTCGTCCGCAACGCCAAGCGGCTGCGGGACGGCGATCGGATCGCTTTCGGGGCGGATGTTTTCGCGATCGCCAGCGATCGTGGCGAGGACGGGAGCTGGCTCCTGAGCTTCGAGGGCGAAGAGCCGGTCGAACTGCTCCTGGAGCGGGCGGGGCGGATGCCGCTCCCGCCCTACATCGCCGCCAAGCGCCCCACCGACGCGCGCGACGCCGACGATTACCAGACCATGTTCGCCAACGAGCCCGGCGCCGTCGCCGCGCCGACGGCCGCGCTGCACTTCACGCCCGCTCTGATCGAGCGGCTGAGGGCTGCCGGCATCGCGCATGAGACGCTGACGCTCCATGTCGGCGCGGGCACCTTCCTGCCGGTGAAGGCCGACGATACGATCGATCACAAGATGCACGCCGAATGGGGCCGCATCGATGCCGCCACGGCGGATCGTCTCAACGCGGTGCGCGCTGGGGGCGGGCGCCTGATCGCGGTCGGCACCACCAGCCTGCGCCTGCTCGAAAGCGCTGCCGGCGAGGACAACATCATCCGCCCGTTCGAGGGCGACACCTCGATCTTCATCACGCCGGGCTATCGCTTCCGCGCGATCGACGGGCTGGTGACGAACTTCCATCTGCCCAAATCGACGCTGTTCATGCTGGTCTCCTCGCTGATGGGGCTGGAGACGATGCAGGCAGCCTATGCCCATGCCATCGGGGCGGGCTATCGCTTCTACAGCTATGGTGATGGGAGCCTGCTGCTTCCGGGTGCTTGAAGGCTTGGCGGCGCTGACGTAGCGCTCAGGGCATGACCGCGCCCGATCTCTTCTCCGCCGAAACCGCCGCCGCCGAGCGCCTTGCCTTCCTTGCCGCCGAGATCGCGCGGCATAACCGGCTCTACCACGATCATGACGCGCCCGAGATTTCGGATGCGGAGTATGACGCCCTGATGCGCGAGAACAACGCGCTGGAGGCGAAGCATCCCCATCTGGTGCGCGCCGACTCGCCGTCGAAGCAGGTGGGCGCGGCGCCGACCGGGCATCTCGCCAAGGTCGCCCATGCGAAGCCGATGCTGAGCCTCGACAACGCCTTCGCGGACGAGGATGTCGAGGAGTTCGTCGCGCGCGTCCGCCGTTTCCTCGCGCTGCCGGACGATGCCGAGGTGGCGATGACGGCCGAGCCGAAGATCGACGGCCTGTCCTGCTCGCTGCGCTACGAGAAGGGGCGGCTGGTGCAGGCGGCGACGCGCGGTGACGGCAGCATCGGCGAGGATGTGACCGCCAACGTCCGCACCATCGCCGAAATCCCGCAGATGCTGCACGGCGACGCGCCCGACGTGTTCGAGGTGCGCGGCGAGGTCTATATGTCCAAGGCCGAGTTCGCGGCGCTCAACGAGAAGCTGGCGGGCGAGCGGATTTTCGCCAATCCACGGAACGCGGCGGCCGGCTCGCTCCGCCAGAAAGACCCGGAGGTGACGCGTGGCCGTCCGCTGCGCTTTCTCGCCCATGGCTGGGGGGAGGCCTCCGCGCTGCCCGGCTCGACGCAGCTTGAGGTGATGGAGGCGATCCGCGCTTTCGGCCTGCCTGTGTCCGACGCGCTGGTCCGCTGCACGAGCGCAAGGCAGATGCTCGATCATTATCGCAGCATCGAGGCGCAACGTGCTGATCTGCCTTTCGATATCGACGGCGTGGTCTACAAGGTCGATCGTTTCGACTGGCAGCAGCGGCTGGGGCAGGTGGCCCGCGCGCCGCGCTGGGCGATCGCGCACAAATTCCCGGCCGAGCGCGCCCAGACGCTGCTGCGCGCCATAGACATCCAGGTCGGCCGCACCGGCGCGCTGACGCCCGTGGCGCGTCTGGAGCCGGTGACGGTGGGCGGCGTGGTCGTCACCAACGCGACGCTCCACAATGCCGACGAGATCGAGCGCCTCGGCGCGCGGCCGGGCGACCGTGTCGTCCTCCAGCGCGCCGGCGACGTGATCCCGCAGATCGTCGAGGTGCTGACCCGTGACGAGGAGCGGCCCGCCTTCATCTTCCCGCATGTCTGCCCGGAATGCGGCTCGGCGGCGGAGCGCGAGGAGGGGGAGGTCATCTGGCGCTGCACCGGCGGCCTGATCTGCCCGGCGCAGCGCGTGGAGCGCCTGATTCACTTCGCCTCGCGCCATGCCTTCGATATTCGCGGCCTCGGCCTCGTGCGCGTGGAGGATTTCTTCAAGGACGGGCTGATCGCATCGCCCGCCGATATCTTCCGCCTCCGCAACCGCCGCGAGGAACTGGTCGCGCGCGAGCGGCTGGCGGACGTCTCGGTCGACAATCTGCTGGAGGCGATCGAGGACAAGCGCCGCATCCCGCTCGACCGCTTCCTCTTCGCGCTCGGCATCCGCCACATCGGCGAGGTGACGGCGCGCGAACTGGCGAGGCGCTATGTAAGCTACGGCGCCTTCATGAAGATGATCGACAAGGCGCTGGATACACGCAGAAATTTCGTTCAGGCGATCGGCGAGACGGACCGCAAGTTCGAAATCCGCCGCCTGAAGGAACTGGTCAACGCCATCGGCACGCGCGACATCGGGCCGGAGGTGGCCGAGGCGCTGCTCGACTTCTTCGCCGAACCGCATAACCGCGACGTCGTGGCCGATCTCGCCAGCGAACTCACCATCGAGAATCTCGTCCACGAGACGCTGACATCGAAGGTGTCGGGCAAGACGGTGGTGTTCACCGGCAAGCTCCTCACCATGTCGCGGGACGAGGCCAAGGCGCAGGCCGAGCGGCTGGGCGCCAAGGCCGCCGGTTCGGTTTCGAAGGCGACCGATCTGGTGGTGGTCGGCGCGGATGCGGGCTCCAAGCTCAGGAAAGCGCAGGAACTTGGCATCGAGGTCGCGACCGAGGAGGAATGGGCGGCGATCGTCGCGGCGGCGGGCTGACCCTCCGCCTCGACGGCGAGCAATCAGAAGACTCGCAAAATCCGTATCCAATGTTACCTTCTGGATATGGCTGAACATGTACTGGAGCACCCGCCAGAGGGTGCGGGAGCGGACTGGACCATTCCTCAGGACTGGGCGGCCTATACCGCCGAGGATCATGAGACGTGGGACATCCTGTTCGCGCGCCAGTCCAGGCAGTTGCCCGGCCGCGCGGCGGAAGCCTTCCTGCGCGGGCTGGACGTGCTGAAGCTCTCCAAGCCCGGCATCCCGGACTTCGAGGAGCTGTCCGAACGGCTGATGAAGGCGACGGGGTGGCAGGTCGTGGCGGTGCCGGGGCTGGTGCCGGACGAGGTGTTCTTCGATCACCTTGCCAATCGCCGCTTCGTGGCCGGCAACTTCATCCGCCGCCGCGATCAACTCGACTATCTTCAGGAGCCGGACGTCTTCCACGACGTCTTCGGCCATGTGCCGATGCTCGCGGACCCGGTGTTCGCCGATTATATGCAGGCTTACGGGCAGGGCGGCCTGCGCTCGCTGGGCTTCGGCTCGCTGAACAAACTGGCGCGGCTCTACTGGTATACGGTGGAATTCGGGCTGGTGCGCGAGGGGGGCGATCTCAAGCTGTTCGGCTCGGGCATCGTCTCCAGCCATGGCGAGAGCGAGTTCGCGCTCGACGATCCGAGCCCCAACCGCATCCGCTTCGATCTGGAGCGCGTGATGCGGACCAACTATCGCATCGACGATTACCAGCAGGTCTATTTCGTCATCGACAGCTTCGAGGATCTGCTGCGCCGGACGCTGGAGACGGATTTCGCCCCGCTCTACGAAAGGCTGGCGGGGCTGCCCGATCTCGGCCCGGCCGATCTGCTGGATGAGGACGAGATCATCACCCGCGGCACGCAGGCCTATGCGACGGAGCGCGCCGGCTGACCTTCTCGTCAGCCGGACATTCTCGCTAACGAGAGCATTCCCAGAATCGCTCGGCCGCCGCATAGTGGCGTGATGTCCTCCACGCCGTTCGTACCTCTCCGCATCTTCACCGCCTTCACCATGCTCGAAGGCGCGATCGATCCCAAGGCGCTCGCCAAGCAAGCCCGCAAGCTGGGCTTTCCAGCGGCCGGTATAGCGGACCGCAACGGGCTTTATGCGGCGATGGCCTATTCGGTGGCGGCCAAGGGCGAGGGCGTGCAGCCGATCGTCGGAACGTTGCTCGCCGTGGCGCGGCCGGCGGATTGCGGCGGCGCGGAGGCCGGCAAGCCGCCGGTGATCGACTGGCTGCCGCTCTATGCGCAGGATGCGACCGGCTACGACAATCTCTGCGCGCTGGTTTCGGCGGCGCATCTCGGCCGGCCGGTGGAGGAGGACGCGCATGTGCCCTTCTCCGCGCTCAAAGGGCGGACGGACGGGCTGATCGCGCTCACCGGCGCGGGCGAAGGAGCGCTGACGAAGCTGCTCGGCGGCGGGCAGGCGAAGCACGCGGGGCTCTACGCGGACCGCCTTCAGGCGCTGTTCGGCGATCGTCTCTATATCGAATTGGCCCGCCGCGGGGACGCGGTGGAGGAAGCCGCCGAGAACGCGCTGATCGATCTCGCTGATGCCCGCGACCTCCCGCTGGTGGCGACCAACCCGGCCTGCTTCGCGGACGCTTCGTTCCATCAGGCGCATGACGCGATGCTCTGCATCGCGGACTCCGCCTATGTGGACAGCGAGGATCGCCGCCGTTCCTCCCCCGACGCATGGCTGAAGCCCGCCGACGAGATGGTCCGCCTGTTCGGGGATCTGCCCGAGGCGATCGCCAACACGCTGGTCGTCGCCCAGCGGACCGCCTTCGCGGCACCCAAGCGCAAGCCGATCCTGCCCAGCCTTGCCGGTGATCGCGAAGGCGAGGCGAAGGCGCTGCGCGAGGACAGCTACAAGGGTCTGCGCGCCCGGCTGCGCTTCATGGACGAGGCCATCGCAAACGCCTCCGACGAGGAAGTCGAGGCGAAATATCCCGAGTATTTCGAACGGCTTGCGTTCGAGGTCGATATCATCATCGGGATGGGTTTCCCCGGCTACTTCCTGATCGTGGCCGACTTCATCAAGTGGGCGAAGGATCATGACATCCCCGTCGGGCCGGGCCGCGGCTCGGGTGCGGGCTCGGTGGTGGCGTGGGCGCTCACCATCACGGATCTCGATCCGCTGCGCCTCGGCCTGCTGTTCGAGCGCTTCCTGAACCCGGAACGCGTGTCGATGCCCGACTTCGACATCGATTTCTGCGAAACCCGGCGTGGCGAGGTGATCCGCTACGTCCAGCAGAAATATGGCCGCGATCAGGTCGCCCAGATCATCACCTTCGGAAAGCTGAAGGCGCGCGCCGTGCTCAAGGACACCGGCCGCGTGCTTCAGATGAGCTACGGGCAGGTCGATCGCCTCGCCAAGCTCGTCCCCAACCACCCGACCGATCCGTGGACGCTCGACCGCGCGCTGAACGGCGTCACGGAGCTGGTGGCGGAATATGAGCGCGAGCCCGAGGTGAAGCGGTTGCTCGATCTGGCCCGCCAGCTCGAAGGCTTCCCGCGCCACTCGTCGACGCACGCCGCCGGCGTGGTGATCGGCGACCGGCCGCTCGACCAGCTCGTGCCGCTCTATCGCGATCCGCGATCGGACATGCCCGTCACCCAGTTCGACATGAAGCATGTCGAGGATGCGGGCCTCGTGAAGTTCGACTTCCTCGGCCTCAAGACGCTGTCGGTACTCCAGAAGGCCGTGCAGATGCTGGCGAAGCGCGGCATCGAGGTCGATCTCTCCAAGATCGCGTGGGACGATCCGGCGGTGTTCGAGCTGCTGATGAGCGGCAACACGGTGGGCGTGTTCCAGCTCGAATCCGAGGGGATGCGGCGCACGCTGTCCGCCGTCCGCCCGACGACCTTTGAGGACATCATCGCGCTCGTCTCGCTCTACCGGCCCGGCCCGATGGACAACATCCCCACCTTCGGCGCGCGCAAGAACGGGCGCGAGGAGGTGGAATATCCGCACGCGCTGCTCGAACCCATCCTGAAGGAGACCTACGGGATCTTCGTCTATCAGGAACAGGTGATGCAGGCCGCGCAGATCCTCGCCGGCTATTCGCTCGGCGGCGCCGATCTTCTGCGCCGCGCGATGGGCAAGAAGATCAAGGCGGAGATGGACCAGCAGCGCGCGATCTTCGTGAAGGGCTGCGCCGAGCACAACCAGATTCCCGCCGACAAGGCCAATGAGTTGTTCGACTTGATCGACAAGTTCGCGGGCTATGGCTTCAACAAGAGCCACGCTGCGGCCTATGCGCTCGTCGCCTATCAGACGGCGTGGATGAAGGCGCATCACAAGCCCGAATTCTTCGCCGCCTCGATGTGCTTCGACATGGCGCAGACCGACAAGCTCTCGATCTTCGTGGACGACATGCGGCGCATGGAGGTGCCCTGCCTGCCGCCGTCGATCAACCATTCGGAGGCCGAGTTCACCGTCGAGCAGGGCGAGGACGACACGCTCTCCGTCCGCTTCGCGCTGGGCGCTCTCAAGGGTGTGGGCGAGCGCGCGATGGAGGAGCTGTGCGCCGAGCGACTGCGCAACGGCCCCTTCAAGACGCTGGAGGATTTCGCCGACCGCATCGATCCCAAGCTGCTCAACCGCCGCCAGATCGAGAGCCTCGCCGCCGGTGGTGCCTTCGAGCCGCTGGGCCATGAGCGTGCCACGCTGGTCGCGGCGGCGGAGACGATCCTCGCGCACGCCAATCTCGCAGCCGATGCGCGCACCAGCGGGCAGGGCGGCCTGTTCGGAGGCCCCGCCGACGTGCCTCCGATCCGCCTGCCCGAAGGCCAGGTCTGGTCGATGGCCGAGACGATGGCCGCCGAGAAGGACTGCTTCGGTTTCTATTTCTCGGCGCACCCGACGGATCGCTACCGCCATCTCGCGCAGGCGCATGGCGCGCGGACTTTCGCCCAATGGTGCGAGATGCCGCCCCCGCCCGAGCAGGCCCCCGACGAACGCGGCCGCCGCCCCGCCGGGCCGACTTATTCCATGGCCGCGCTGATCGAGGACGCCCGCTGGCGCACCTCCGCGCGCGGCCGCCGCTACATGATGGCGACCTGCTCGGATTCCTCGGGTCAGTTCATCGCGAGCTGCTTCGACGACGACGTCTCCGCCAGGATCGAGGAGATCGGCAAGGAGAATGGCTGCGGCCTGCTCTCGGTCGAGCTGGATCGCAAGCCGGGCGAGGAGACGCCGCGTGTCACCATCCGCAACGTCCGCCCCTTCGAAGGGATGACGACAGCGGCCCGGCTGCGGCTCGACGTGACGCTGGCGGACGTTTCCGGGCCGGCGGCGCTGGCGGCCTTGCTGGCCAATGCGCGCGGCGGGCGCGGCGAACTGCACATCTTCGCGGCGCTGCCGGGTGGCGGCCATGCCCATCTGGTCGCCGGGCGGGATTTCATGTTCGACGCGGAACTGGCCCAGCAGGTCGAGAAGCTGCCGGGCATCGCCTCCGTGCAGCTCGTGCCGATCGAGGCGCCGAGGCTGGCGCTCGCCGGCTGAGGATCGACCAAAGGCGAGCGCAAAGGGGCTCGCGCGGGCGGAGAGGTGGGTATAGGCTCTCCGTCATGGCACGGATCACGAGCTTCGCGGAGTTCTGGCCCCATTATCTGCGCGAACATGCGCGCCCGGCCACGCGGGCGCTGCATTATGCGGGGACGAGCCTCGTCCTGCTGTTGCTGGTAATCGCGCTGGGGACGGGCCATCCGCTGCTCTTCGTGGCGATGCCGGTGGCGGGTTATTTCTTCGCCTGGGTCGGCCATTTCGCGGTGGAGCATAACCGGCCGGCGACCTTCTCCTATCCCTTCTGGTCGCTTGCGGCGGATTTCGTGATGTACGGCTACTGGATCAGCGGGCGGCTCGGGCCGGAGCTGGATCGCGCCGGCGTGCCCCGCGCCCGCGCCTGAGCCTTCAGAACAGCGACATCTGCGTTCCCGGCAGCACGGGCGGCCGGAACAGATCGGATCGGAGCTGGATGCGATCCCGTCCGAGCCCATGTTTGCGGCACGCGATCGCGACGCGGGTGCGGATCAGCTCCGCCCATGGTCCTTGCCCCCGCATCCGGCTGCCGAAGTTCGGATCATTGTCCCGTCCGCCGCGGATCGACCGGATGGTGGCCATCACCTTGGCGGCGCGATCCGGGTGATGGGCTTCCAGCCATGCGCGGAACAAGGGGGCGACCTCATGCGGCAGGCGGACGGGGATGAAGGAGATGCTCCCGGCGCCGGCTTCGGCGGCACGCTCGATCAGATGTTCGATTTCGTGATCCGTGATCTGCGGCACGACGGGGGCGATCGAGACATGGACGGGAATGCCCGCATCGGCCAGCCTGCGCACCGCCGTCAGCCTCCGCTCCGGGTGCGGGGCGCGGGGCTCCAGCGTGCGTGCGGTCTTCGGATCGAGCGATGTGACGGAGATCGCCACCGCCGCCAGTCCGTCGCGCGCCATTTCAGTCAGCAACTCGATGTCGGACAGGACCCGATCCGATTTGGTCGTGATCGTAAGGGGATGGCGGGTCTCGGCCAGCACCTCCAGGCAGGCGCGGGTGATGCGATAGCGGCCTTCGATCGGCTGATAAGGATCGGTGTTGGTGCCGAATGCGATGGGCCGGCACTCATAGCGAGGCGCGGCCAGCTCGCGGCGGAGCAGCTCCGCGGCGTCTGGTTTGGCGAACAGCCTCGTCTCGAAATCGAGGCCGGGGGAGAGATCGTGGAAGGCGTGGGTCGGCCGCGCGAAGCAGTAGATGCAGCCATGCTCGCAGCCCCGATAGGGATTGATCGAGCGATCGAAGGGCACATCCGGCGAACGATTGCGCGAGAGGATGGTGCGCGGCTTCTCGACCGTGACGGTGGTGCGCAACGGCGGCGGATCGCCGTCCAGCGCCTGCCGCGCGTCGAGCCAGTCCCCATCCGCCTCGCGCGCGGGCAGGCCGAAGCGCTGGGGCCGGTCGTTGACCGTCGCGCCGCGGCCGGCGCGCCGTTCTGGAAAGCGAATCGCCATTGACAAAATCTAGCGCATAAGCGAGAACAAAAAAAGAACATTGGAGGGGTGGCATGGCGCGAATCAAATATGTGGAACTGCCGACAGGCGATGCGCCGGCGTCGAAGGGCTTCTACGAGGCGGCGTTCGGCTGGCGGTTGACCGACTTCGGGCCGAGCTATGCCGCGACCACGACCGGCGACGTGGACATGGGCCTTCAGGGCGATGCCTCCGAGGCGACACGCGCGCCGCTGGTGGTGATCGCGGTCGAGGGGCTCGATGCATGGCCGGCCAGGGTCGAGGCGGCGGGCGGCACGGTCGTGCGGCCGATCTTCGCCTTTCCGGGTGGGCGGCGTTTCCACTTCACCGATCCGTCCGGCAACGAACTGGCCGTGGTGGAGGCGGATCACTGAGAGCGCGCAACAATCTCCTCCGCCGTCTGTTCTGCTTGTCGTGACGTGAGCAGAACGAGAGGAAATGCCATGAAGAAGGTAGTGATCGCCCTTCTGACGACCCTGCCGCTGGCCGCATGTGCGGGCGACTATTATGGCGGGCCTTATGGCGCCGGTCCGATCGCCTATGACGGCTATTATGACGATTATTACGGGCCGATCTACGACGGCTATTGGGGCGATGGCGGCGTCTTCTATTATCGCCGGCACCAGCATGGGCGTTTCGTGGCCGATCGCGGGCAGCATTTCCGGCGGGATGCCGGGTCAGGTGGGGCGGGCCATTTCCACCCGATGCATGGCCATTTCACGCCTCCGCCGCAACGGGGCCATCACCGGCATTGAGGCGAGGCTTTAGGCGGAGGAGGCGCTGGGCCTCCGAAGGTCGGCGATCGCTGCGGCGGCGGCGAATGGACGCTTCCGTTTCTCGCTTCCCCGATTGTCATGACGGACGGGCCGAGGCCGGGCATTCTCGGGCCGAATACCGATCCGGCCTAACGCTCGCGAAGGCGTGGCATCAGCTCGACGAAGTTGCAGGGCTGGTGGCGGATGTCGAGCTGGCTGGCGAGGATGCCGTCCCAGCCGTCCTTCACCGCGCCGGTCGAGCCGGGCAGCGCGAAGAGATAGGTGCCGCGCGCCACGCCCGCACAGGCGCGGGACTGGATCGTCGAGGTGCCGATCTTGGCGTAGCTCAGCCAGCGGAAGAGTTCGCCGAAGCCGGGGATTTCCTTGTCCCACACGCGGGCGAAGGCTTCGGGGGTCACGTCGCGGCCGGTGACGCCGGTGCCGCCGGTGGAGATGACGCAGTCCACGTCCGGGGCCGCGATCCAGCCGAGCAGGCGTTCGGCGATCCGCTCGGCATCGTCCTTCTCGATGGCGCGGTCCGCGAGAAGGTGGCCGGCCGCCTCGATCCGCTGGACCAGCGTGTCGCCGGAGCGATCATCCGCCGCGTTCCGCGTGTCGGAGACGGTGAGGACGGCGATGCGGACGGGCCGGAAGGGGATGGAGGCGTCGATCGGCATCAGTTGGCGCGCGCGGGAGCGGAAGCGCGCGGAAAGGCGGCCGGCGCGCTGGTGGCGAAGCCGGCGCGCGGCCCGGTCTGGGCGCCGGGGAATCGCGGCCATGCGCCCTGCGCCAGGGCCTTGAGGCTGGATGTCTTCTCGCCGGACTGGCGCTGATACATCCAGTAATTGCGCAGCACGGTCGTCACATAGCCGCGCGTCTCGGCATAAGGGATGCTCTCGATATAGAGCAGCGGATCGCTGTCGGCGCGGGTGGCTATGTTCCAGCGGGCGACGGCGTTGGGGCCGGCATTATAGGCGGCGATCACCTTGGGCAGCAGCCCGCCGGTGCCGGCCGCGTCGCGGAGCTGCTCGAGATAGGCCTGCCCATAGGCCATGTTGACCTGCGGCGAGGCGAGCGCGCCATGATCGCCGACCACGCCGCCGCGCCTGCGGTCGACCAGATCGGCGGTGGTGGGCAGCACCTGCATCAGGCCGCGCGCGCCGGCCGGGCTCACCGCATCGGTGCGGAAACGGGATTCCTGGAGGGTGTGGGCGAAGACCAGCGCCTTGTCGACCTGCCAGCCGCCCTGAGGCACCCAGTTGGGCGCGGGATAGCGCGCGCTCGCCTCGACCCGCTCTCCGGCGGGGAGGTTGTGCGCGAGCCAGATCTGCGTCGCGGGAAGATCGAGACGCGCGGCCAGATGGAGCAGCGGCTTATGATCGCGATCCTCGCCGATCCGCGCCTGCCAGCGCAGCATCTCGTCGGCGAGGCCATATTCGCCGATCTCGGCGAGTGCCGCGGCGCGGCGGACGTTGGGATGGACGGAAAGCTGCGTCCATTCGGACGGCGTGAGCTTCGGCGCGGCGGCCGATGTCGGCACCGCCATGCCGAGCAGGCGGGCGGCGATCAGGCCGTAAAAGGTTTCGGGGCTGCGGGCGGCGGCGCGGAGCCGGGCCTGCACCCGGTCGAACCGGCGGCACGCCATTTCGGCGCGCGCGGTCCAGAACAGGCCGGCGGCGCGCATCTCCTCGTCGCTGGCGTTGGCGCCGACGCGGGTGAAGGCGTCCTCGGCGGATTTGCAGTCGTTGGTCCGCCACGCGGCGAGGCCCTGCACCCAGCTTGCCTGCACCGCCCAGTCCCCGGCGCCGCGCGCGGCGAGTGTGGCGAGGCGGGTGGCGTCCTTGTCGTCGCCGTTGAGATAATAGCTCCACGCGACGCGCTGCTGCCATTCGGTGGCGGCTTCGGGCGTGAGCTGGGGGAGAGTGGTGTTGAGCAGCGCCTCGGCGTCGGCCGGCTTGTCGGCCTTGAGCAGAGGACGCGCCTGCACCGAGAAGACGGCGGCGGCGAGATCGCCGGCGGTCGGCTTGGCGGCGATGCGGCGGGGGGCGCCGTTCACCCAGTCGAGATCGCGCGGGGCGGGCAGCGCCGGCAGATCGCCGGGGCCGCGCTTGCGGGCGAGGAGGGCGAGCTGCGGTGCCTGCGGCAGGTCCGGCGCGGCGTCGAGCAGGGCGACGAGATCGCTCCGCTCGACGCGCGGGCTGTTCTTGGCGAGGAAAAGCTCGGCGCGCGCCACGGGCGTCAGCACGCCGTCGCCAAGCGCTGCGAGGCCCGTCTGCGCATCCGACCAGCGCCCGTTGCGGAGCGCATCGAACACCGCGGCATAGCCCTGGCGCTGCTGGGGGGTAAGCAGGCTGCCCGAATTGGTGGCGACGCTCGCGACATTGGGCGGCGGCGGGGCGAGCAGGGTGGGCGTCGATGTCTGGGCCACCAGCGCGGTCGACGAGGCCAGCGCGATGGCCAGTCCGAGGAAGGGCCGCAACGTCACTGGCCGAGCACTCCGAGCAACAGCCGCATGTCCGCCCAGGCCGCGCCCTTGAAGGCGGGCATCCGGCGCAGATGGCGGGGATGGAAGGTGGCGATGGCGGGCACATGGCCCTCGTCATGCTCGACCGAGCGCAGGCCGCCCCGCTCGTTGAGCGCGTCCGGGCCGAGCAGCCAGCGGGCGGTTTCGTCGCCGAACAGGATCAGCGCCCTGGGCTTCGCGAGGGCGATATGGCGGCGCATCAGGCGGGTGAGGGCTTCGCCCTGTTTCTCGTCGATTCGGCCGGCGATGCGCGCGGGCGAAAGGGGGGCATAATAGATCCGAGCGCGATCGCGCCCCATGGCGGCGAGCATCGCGTCGAACAGGCGGCCCGTCTCCGCGCCGAACAGATGACCGGCCTCGCCGTCGCCCGGATCGGGCATGTCGGCGACGATCATCAACTCCGCCCCCGGCGTGCCGGCGGGGCCGACGCGGCGACCGGGCGGAGCGGCGTTCGGCATGTAATCGCCGGTCGAGAGCAGGGCGTGAAGCGCTTCGATCGTGTCCGGCAGTCCGGCGGCCTCCGGCGCGGCGACCGGTGCGGCAGCCGGCGCGATGGGAGTGGTCGCCAGCATCTCCATGCGGGGTTGCGGCGGGGCCAGCCAGTCGCGCGTCGCATCGTCGGCGAGGGCGTCCACGCCCGCGTCCGCCCACCAACCGAGCGCGCTGGCGATGACGTCGCGAAACCGATGATCCCCCCCGTTCAGCATCATTTAGCCCATGGACCGAGGTTGACGCGGCCGTCAATCTCGGGGCACGCGCAATCTGGTCAAAATGGTATCGGATTGCGCCAATACGCGTTCCTGCGGGGGAAGGCGGGCGAACGGGGAGGAGTGTTGATGTCGGAACGCGAATCGATGGCCTATGATGTCGTCATCGTAGGCGCCGGCCCGGCCGGTCTGGCCGCCGCGATCCGGCTGAAGCAGCGTGCCGAGGCGGAAGGCCGCGAACTCAGCGTCTGCGTGCTGGAGAAGGGCTCCGAAGTCGGCGCGCATATCCTGTCGGGCGCGGTGGTCGATCCGATCGCGCTCAACGAGCTGATCCCCAACTGGCAGGAGCTGGACAGCCCGCTCACCGTGCCCGTGGTGGAGAACCATCACTGGGTGCTGAGCAAAAGCGGGAAGTGGGCGATGCCGCACTTCGCCATGCCGAGCTTCATGAACAACAAGGGCACCTACACGGTCAGCCTCGGCAATCTGTGCCGCTGGCTGGCGGGACAGGCCGAGGCGCTGGGCGTGGAGATCTTCCCCGGCTTCGCGGCGGCCGAGATCCTGTTCGACGAGGACGGCGCGGTGAAGGGCGTCGCGACCGGCGACCTCGGCATCGCGAAGGACGGCACGCGCAAGCCCGACTATCAGCCCGGCATGGAGCTGCATGGTCGCTACACCTTCTTCGCGGAGGGCGCGCGCGGGCACCTGACCAAGGAACTGAAGCGCCTGTTCGAGCTGGAGCGCGATTGCGATCCGCAGGTCTACGGGCTCGGCCTCAAGGAATTGTGGGACATCGATCCCGCCAAGCATGTGCCGGGCCGCGTGATCCACACGCAGGGCTGGCCGCTCGACGATGCATGGGGCGGCGGCTTCATCTATCATCAGGCGAACAATCAGGTCGCGATCGGCTTCGTCGTCGCGCTCGATTACAAGAACCCGTGGCTCTCGCCGTTCGAGGAGTTCCAGCGCTGGAAACAGCATCCTGAAATCCGCTCGATGCTGGAAGGGGGCCGCCGCGTCTCCTACGGCGCGCGCGCGATCAATGAGGGTGGCTGGCAGTCGGTGCCGCGCCTGATCTTCCCCGGTGGCGCGCTGATCGGCTGCTCGGCGGGCTTCGTGAACGTGCCCCGCATCAAGGGCAGCCATACCGCGATGAAGAGCGGGATGCTCGCCGCCGAGTCCGCTTATGACGCGATCGTCGCGGATCGGCAGCAGGACGAGCTGACCGCCTACCCCGAGACGCTCGACAAGAGCTGGATCGCCGACGAGCTGAAACTGGTCCGCAACGCCGAGCCGGCCGTCTCGAAGTTCGGCGGCACGATGGGCACGCTCGTCGCCGGCGTCGACATGTGGATGCGGCATCTCAGGATCGGCCTGCCCTTCACGATGAAGCACAAGCACGCCGACAACGAGCAGCTCTGGCAGGCCAACCAGCAGAAGAAGATCGACTATCCGAAGCCGGACAATGTCATCAGCTTCGACCGCCTCTCGTCGGTGTTCCTCTCTGGCGTGAACCATGAGGAGGATCAGCCGGTCCACCTGACGCTCAAGGATGCGTCGGTGCCGATCGAGGTGAACCTCAAGCTCTACGAGGCGCCCGAGCAGCGTTACTGCCCGGCCGGCGTCTACGAAATCGTGGGGCGCGAGGAGAATGCGCCGCGCCTCCAGATCAACGCGCAGAACTGCGTCCACTGCAAGACCTGCGACATCAAGGATCCGACCCAGAACATCAACTGGGTGGTGCCGGAGGGCGGCGGAGGCCCGAACTATCCGAACATGTGACAGGCTTCGCTTGCCACGGCGGGCGGGATCGGGAAAAGAACGGGGAAAGAGGGGCCTGAACCACTCGTGTCGAGTCTGTCACCGATGAGCTTTACCCGCCCCGTCCTTCTGGCCGCGATCGCCGCACTGGCGGTTGCGCCCGCGGCTTCGGCCGACACGCCGCGCCATGCCCGCAGCGCGATCGCGGACTATGTCCATGCCCGCGTGGCCGACGATCTCGGCCAGCTCGACGTGGCGGCGGCCGGTTTCGCGGCGGCGGCGGACGGCAATCCGGGCAACACCAGCCTCGCCCTTCGCGCCTTCCGCCAGTCGGTGGCGGCGGGCGACATGGCGCTCGGCCTGCGCATGGCGCACCAGCTCGACGCGAGTGGATCGCTGCCGCCGGACGGCACGTTGCTGCTGCTCTCCGAGTCGATCGCCAAGAGGGACTGGAAGCAGGCGAAGGCGCTGACCGATCGCGTCGATCGCGAGAAGCTCTTTTCCTTCCTGTCGCCGGTGCTGCGGGCGTGGATCGCGTTCGGCGCGAAGCAGGGCGATCCGGTGGCCCTGCTCGATGCCGGCGGCGTGACCGGCCTCGCCGAAACCTATGCGGCCGAGCAGCGCGGGCTGCTGCTGATCGCGGTCGGCAAGGAGACGGCGGGCGTTGCGGCGCTGGGTGCGCTCCAGCTTCCCGATGGCGGGCGTTCGGCGCGGCTGAGGATCGCGGCGGCGGCGGCGCTCGATCAGCGGCACGAGCGCGAGGCGGCTCTGGCGATGCTGACCGGCGACTGGCCGGCCATCGCGCGGGCGCGGGCGACGCTCACCGCACATCACAAGCTGCGCGGCGCGGTGGACACGCCCGCGACCGCCATCGCCGAGCTGTTCGTGCGCGTGGCGGCGGATATCAACAAGCAGCAGGCGGCCCCGCTGGCGCTCCATTTCGCGCGGGTCGCGACGCTGCTCGCGCCGGACGACAGCGCGGCATGGCTGGTGACGGCGAGCATCCTCTCGGCCGGCGGCGCGCAGGATGCGGCGCTCGACGCGCTGGGGCATACCACCCCCGACGATCCCTTCATCAGCACGATCCGCGACGCGCGGCTGACCCTGCTCGTCCGTGCGGGACGCACCGATCAGGCACTGGCGGAGGCTCAGGCGGCCACCACCGCGCCGGAAGCGGGCAGCCGCGACTGGTCGCGCCTGGCCGATCTCTATGCGGGCAGTCATCGCCCGGCTGATGCCGCCGCCGCTTATGGCCGCGCGCTGGCGCTGGCCGGCGGGGACAAGGCGCCGCCCGAGGTGGCATGGCCGCTGCTGCTCCAGCAGGCGAACGCGCAGCTTGAAGCGGGCGACTGGCCGGCATCGAAGGTTTTGGCCTCGCGCGCCCTCGCGCTGGCGCCGCGCCAGCCGGCGGTGCTGAACTTCATCGGCTATTCCGAGATCGAGCATGGCGAGAATCTGGATGGCGCCTCCGCGCTGATCGCGCGGGCGAGCGCGCTGGCGCCGGACGATCCCTCCATCTCGGATTCGCTCGGCTGGTCCTGGTATCTGCGCGGCGATCTAGATCGGGCGATTCCGCTGCTGGAACGCGCGGCTCAGGGCGCGCCGGCGGAGAGCGATATCAACGAGCATCTGGGTGACGCCTATTGGAAGGCCAACCGGCGGCTGGCCGCGCGCTATGCGTGGCGGGCGGCGCTGGTTGCGGCCGATGGAGAACAGGCCAGCCGCCTCAAGACCAAGATCGATTTCGGACTGACCGTCAAACCGTGAACCAGCTTCCTTCGGCCGAGACGGCCTATGCCAAGATCAATCTCGCGCTCCATGTCCGCCGCCGTCGGCCGGACGGCTATCATGAGCTGGAGACGTTGTTCGCATTCTGCACCGATGGGGATCGGCTGAGCGCCGCGCCCGCCGATGCTCTGTCCCTCGCGATCGAGGGGCCGTTCGGGGAGGGGCTGTCGGCGGGGCCGGACAATCTCGTGCTGCGCGCGGCCGAGGCGCTGCGGACGGCGGCGGGCGTGACGACGGGCGCCGCGATCCGGCTCGACAAGCGGCTGCCGGTCGCCTCGGGCATCGGCGGCGGCTCTGCGGACGCGGCGGCGGCTTTGCGGCTGCTGGTGCGGTTGTGGGGCGTGGAGGTGCCGGATGCGGTGCTCCACGACATCGGCGCGGCGCTGGGGGCAGACGTGCCGGCCTGCATCGCCTCGCGCGCCTGCAGGGGCGAGGGGCGGGGCGATGCGCTCGATTTCCTCGACGAGGGCGCGCTGGCGGGTATGGCGGTGCTGCTGGTCAATCCGCGCGTGCCGGTGCCGACGGGGCCGGTGTTCCAGCGCTGGAACGGTATCGACCGGGGCGAGCTGGCGGCGGGCGATCCGCTCGCGGCGGCGCTCTCGGGGCGCAACGATCTGGAGCCGCCCGCGCGCGCAATGCAGCCGGTGATCGCCGAGGTGGTCGAGGCGCTGGCCGCGATGCCGGGCGTCGTTCTGGCGCGGATGTCGGGCTCGGGCGCCACCTGCTTCGCGCTGTATGAAGACGTCGCCGCGCGCGATGCGGCGGACGCGGCCATCGCCGCCGCGCATCCCGGCTGGTGGCGTCTGGCGACGACGCTCCGCTAGGCGAGCGCCGCCTCCACCATCGCGAAGGGACGCGGCCCCGCATCCAGTACGGTCGCGTGGAAGCCGTGCAGGTCGAAACGGCGGCCGGCTGTCATCCGGGCATGATCGCGCAGCGCGAGCAGCCGCTGGAGGCCCAGGGTCGGGCTCACCGCCTCGCCGGGCAGCGCCATGATACGATCGATCGCGCCGCGCTGCGGGGCGCCGGTCATCTGCGTCATCTCCGCCTCGGCCTGTTCGCGGGTCCAGCGCTGGGCGTGGATGCCGATGTCCGTCACCAGTCGCGCGGCGCGCAGCAGTTCGTCGGAGAGGCGGGCGATGTCGCCCCACGGATCGCGGGCGAACAGGCCCTGCTCGGCGGCGAGACGCTCGGCATAGCAGGCCCAGCCGGCGCTGATCGCGGGCCACGCGCCCATCCGGGCGAAGAGGGGGCGATCCTTCGTCGCGCGGCTCGCCTGAAGGTGAAGGCCCGGCAATCCCAGATGATAGGCGAGCGGAGACACCCCCGGCGTCGGCAGCGCGTGGACGGAGCGCGTGTCCAGCCACAGCGCGGCCGTGCGGCTGCCGTCGATCGCGGCGGGCATGTAGAAGGAACCGCCGACGGCCCTGAGCCCCGCCTCGGGCAGGGCGCGGATGTCCAGCGGCGGCGTGTCGCCCGCCGGCACCAGATGCGGCAGAATGGCGTGCGCCGCGTCGATCCGGGCCTGCGCGGTCTGGAGCAGGGAGGCGCGGCCGCCCTCGTCGTCGCTCTCGATGAACTCGGGGTGCGCGGCGAAGGCGGCGGAGACCCGGTCCGCGAGGCTTCCCTTGTGAAGCCCCCGCAGCGTCAGTCGCCGGTCGAGCAGCCCGGCGATCCGTGCCACCTCGCTACGGCCGAACGCCTGCGCGTCGGCGAGGCTCATCCCCGTGTCTCCGGCGCGGGCGACATTGGCGACGTGGAGCGCTTCGCCGTTCTTCTGCGCCCACAGGCCGATCTCGGGCCGCCCACGCCGGGTCAGGGCGGCGGTGGTGTCGCGCAGCATGGCCATGGCGGGCTGGACATGCTTCCCGATCGTCTGCGCCGCTAGCCGGGTGGCCGCCGCCCGCTGATCGGCATCCGCGATCCGCTGGCCGAGCGCGACGACCAGCGGATGCCGTTCGGCCGGCACCAGCAGGAAGGCATCCATCTGCGGCAGCGCGGCACGGCTGACGGTGGCGGGGGGCACGCACCCGGCCGATTCGTCCGCCCGCATCGCCTCCGCGACGCCCAGCAGCGCCGCCCCATAGGCATCCAGCCGGGCCTGCCACGCATCGATGGCGGCGGGCGTCGCGACGTCCTGCATCAGCCGCATCGAGGTTGGCGTCGAGACATGAGGCCCGGAAAAAGCGGTGGCGAGATAAGGCTGATGGATCGGGCCAAGGGGATCGTTGCGGCCATAGGGGATGTCCGCGCTCGTCACGGCGGCATCGAGCAGGCCGCGCACCGTCGCGGTTTGCGCGTCACAGCCCTCGGCCGGGATCATCGCCCGCGCACCCGCGACGGCCAGCCCGAGCGCGGCGCGCCCATCCGGCGACCAGTCGTCGCAGCGCCGCGCGGCGGGGCCGCCGGCCGACGCCTCCAGCAGACCCGCCGTCACCGCCGCCTCGGGCAGCAGCGACAGGATCGGAGCCGTCAATGCATCGAGGCCGGCCGCCGGCGCGGGGCAATGGGTCGTCACCTCCGCCGCGAACGCCCGCGCCGGGGCGGCAAAAGCCCAACCTGCCGCCAGCATGGCCACTGCTTCGCGCCGCGTTTGTCCTGCCACCGTACCGATACTCCGATTACCGTCGCTTGCCCTCGTGACATTCGGCGCGGCCCGCGACAATATGGTGGTCATGTTCAGGCTCGAAACGGACGGCCCCGTCGCACGAGTCGTGATCGAACGGGGCGAAAAGCGGAACGCGATCCCGATCGCGGGCTGGAGTGTGCTGGAACGCGTCGTCGGCGAAGCCGCGGCATCCGATGCCAGGCTGGTGGTCATCACCTCGTCCGACCCGGAGAGTTTCTGCGCTGGCGCGGACCTGTCGGAATTTCCGATGCTGATGGAGGATGTGCGCAAGCGACACGTCTTCCGCGGCGCGATGGCGAGCGCGCTGTCCCGCATCCGGGCGGTCGGCAAGCCGACGGTGGCGGTGATCGAGGGCGGATGCTTCGGCGCGGGCGTGTCGCTGGCCAATGCGTGCGACATGCGGATCGCCGGTCCGCGCGCGAGCTTCGCGATCACGCCGGCGCGGTTCGGCATCTCCTATCCGCAGCCGGATCTGGCGCGGCTCGCCGAGCTGGTCGGGCCGGGGCAGGCGGCGCGCCTCGTCTACGGCGCCGAGACGATCGACGCCACCGAGGCGCATCGCATCGGTCTGGTCGAGATGATCGATACGTCGGATCGGATCGGCGAGGACATGATCGGCCGCATCGCGAGCAACGCGCCTTACAGCCTGTGCGCGCTCAAGGCGACGCTGGCGGGCCGCTGGGGCGTCGACAAGCGCTTCGACGACGCCTTCGCCTCGCCGGACTTCGCCGAGGGCTTCAAGGCGTTCAAGGCCGGCCGCAAGCCCGATTTCGCCGGATGACGACACCGACCGGGGAAGCCTGGCAGGCGATCGGCGCGGAGCAGGCGGCGGGCGGCATGGTCATCATCGGCGACCATGCATCGGCTCATGTGCCCGAGGATGTGGACCTCGGCATCGCGGCGGACGTGCTCACCCGCCATGTCGCGATCGATATCGGCGTGGCGCCGCTGGCCGAGGCGCTGTGCGACGCGCTCGGCTGCGACGCGATCCTCGGCGGCGTGTCGCGCCTGGTGTGCGACTTCAACCGCGAGGAGGATGCGCCCGGTCTCTTCCCGATCGCCAGCGACGGCATCGCGATCCCCGGCAATGCGCTGGACGAGGCGGGGCGCGAAGCGCGGCTGACCCGCTTTTTCCGGCCCTATCATGACGCGGTGGCGGCGCGGATCGCGCGGGCCGAGCCGGCGCTCCTGATCTCGCTGCACAGCTTCACGCCCCGGCTCGAAACCCACCCGGATCAGGCGCGGCCATGGCAGATCGGCATCCTCTACAACGAGGACGAGCGGGCGGCGCGCGTCGCCATCCCGCTGCTCAGGGCGACGGACATCGTGACCGGCGACAATGAGCCCTATTCGGGCCGCATCCTCAACGCGACGATGAACCGTCATGGCGAGGCGGCGGGCCTTCCCTATCTCGGCATCGAGGTCCGGCAGGATCTGATCGGGGATGCGGAGGGCGTGGCGCTCTGGGCGGAGCGGCTCGCGCCGGTGATCCGCGCGACGTGGGAAGCCATGGCGACGAGCGGGCATGACGCGGCCCGACGCCTTGCGTAAGGAGGGCGTCATGGCCCGTCCCTTTCTCCTCGCCTTGCTGTTCCTGACCCCGCTCGCGGCGTGCGACAAGGCGCCCGGCACCGGCTCGGGCAAACAGCCGGCCGCCACGGGTGCGCCGGCAGGCATCCCCTGCGCGCTCGATGGCGCCAGGGCTTTCGGGAACGGCTGTTCCGTGGAGCGCAGCACGACGCAGGAGGGGCTGGTGCTGGTCCTCCATCATCCCGACGGCGGCTTCCGTCGCCTGCTGGTGACGACCGACGGGCGCGGCGTGGTCGCAGCGGACGGATCGGAGCAGGCCAGCGTCGCGGTGGTCGGGCCGGGGATGATCGAGGTGGCGATCGGCGAGGACCGCTATCGCCTTCCCGCGACCGTGAAGGGGCAGGCGCTGCCGGCGCGATGAGCGGCCGCCCGATCCTCACCGCAGCCGAAACGCGCGCCGCGGAAGAGGCGGTGATGGCACGCGGCGTCTCGGTATATGAATTGATGCGGCGCGCGGGTCGTGCCGTGGCGGATATCGCCTGGGATCGCTTCGGTCCGCTGGAGGCGCTGGTCGCGTGCGGGCCGGGCAATAATGGCGGCGACGGCTATGTGATCGCGGCCCGGCTGCACGAGCGCGGCGTGAAGGTGCGCGTGGCTGCGAGCGCGCCTCCGAAGACGGACGCGGCGCGCGAGGCCCGCGCGGCGTGGGGTGGGGCGGTGGAGGCGCTCTCCGAAGCCTCCCCGGCGCCGATCTTCATCGATGCCTTGTTCGGCACCGGCCTGACGCGGGCGCTCGCCGACGAGATCGCCTCGCCCGCCCGGCGGCTGATGGAAGCCGCGCGTCACCGGGTCGCAGTCGACCTGCCGAGCGGGATCGGGACGGATGACGGCGCGGTGCTGACCGAGTTGCCGGCCGCCCATCTGACGGTCGCGCTGGGGGCGCTCAAGCGGGCGCATCGGCTGATGCCGGCGGCGGCGCTGTGCGGAGCGGTGACGGTGGCGGATATCGGCCTCGACCTCGCACACGACGCAGATACCCCATGTGAGATCGCCCGGCCGCGCCTGCCCGAGCCGGGGTTCGAGAGCCACAAATATAGTCGCGGCAAGGTGCTGGTCGTCGCGGGCGCGATGCCGGGAGCGACCCTGCTTTCCGCGATGGCGGCACAGCGGGCGGGGGCGGGCTATGTCGAGCTTCTCGGCAATCCCGGCGAGGCGCCGCCGCACGCGCTGGTCCGCCGCGCATGGGACGACGGGGCTCTGGGGGACAAGCGGATCGGCGCGATGATCGTCGGGCCGGGGCTGGGCAACGATGCCGAGGCGGAGCGGCGGCTGCGTCTCGCGCTCAACACGGGCAAACCGCTGGTGCTCGACGCCGACGCCCTGACGCTGCTCGCGCGGCAGGGGGCGGAGCGGGTGGGAGCCCCGGCGGTGCTCACGCCCCATGCCGGCGAATTCCAGCGGCTGTTCGGCGATATGCCGGGCTCGGCGCTCGACAAGGCGCGCGAGGGGGCGCGGCGGATCGGCGCGATGCTGCTGCTCAAGGGCGCGTGTACGGTCGTCGCGCATCCCGATGGGCGTGCGGCGATCGGGGCTCCGGCACCGGCCTGGCTGGCGAGCGCGGGGACGGGGGACGTGCTGGCGGGCATCCTCGGCACGCTGCTTGCCCAGATGGACGATCCCTTCGAAGCGGCGCAAGGCGCGGTGTGGCTGCACAGCGAGGCGGCGCGGCGCGCGGGGCCGGTGCTGATCGCGGACGACCTCATCGCGCATCTGCCGGGCGTGGTGGCAGACTGCCTCTAAGCTTGCCGCGCACGGCGAAATGGGGGAAAGCGCGCGTCATCTTATGACTGACGATCTTATCCTCCGCCTCGCCGCGCGCGGTGACGGCATGACCGCCGATGGCCGCACCATCCCCTTCGCGGCCCCCGGCGATCGTGTGTCGGCCGGCGGTTCGATCGAACCCGGTCCGCATCACCAGACGCCGCCTTGTCGCCACTTCCCGACCTGCGGCGGCTGCACGCTCCAGCATGTCGACGACGCGGCCTATACGACCTATCTGGTCGAGCGCGTGGCCGGTGCGCTGGCGACGCAGGGGCTGAAAGCAGAGATCGCGGCACCCCATCTCTCCGCGCCGCGCACGCGCCGGCGGGCGTCGCTCAGGGCGGAACGGTTCGGCAGGAAGATCCTGCTCGGCTTCAACGAGGGGCAGAGCCGCAAGGTCGTCGATCTGGCGGAGTGCTGGATTTTGGCGCCCGAGCTGTTCGCGCTGCTCCAGCCGCTGCGGGGCCTACTGGCGAAGTTCATCGCCGACAAGCGGACGGCAGGCGTCGAGCTGGCGCTGACCGATCAGGGCATCGACCTGCTGCTCAGCGGTTTCGAGGCCGAGGGGCTCGCCGCGATCGAGGCGATCAACGCGTTTGCCGAGACGCACCGCCTCGCGCGCGTCTCGATCGACAGCGGCTATGGCGCGGAAGCCCGGTGGGAGCCGCAGCCGGTGACGGTGACGCTCGGCGGCGTCGCGGTAGGGTTGCCGGCGGGTGGCTTCCTCCAGGCGACGGCGGATGGCGAGGCGGCGTTGCTCGCGGCGGTGCGCGAGGGCGTGGGCGATGCGAAGATCATCGCCGATCTTTTCGCGGGGCTCGGCACCTTTGCCCTGCCGCTCTCCGCCTCCGCGCGAGTGCTGGCGGCGGAGGGCGCGCGCGATGCGATCCTCTCGCTCAAGGCTGCCGCTGGACGGGCCGGACGGCAGGTCGTCGCCGATCATCGCGATCTGTTCCGCAGGCCCTATACGGCGGCCGAACTGTCGCGCTTCGACGCGGTGGTGCTCGATCCTCCGCGTGCCGGGGCGAAAGAGCAGGCGGCCGAACTCGCCAAGGCCACGACGAAGCGCATCGCCTATGTCTCCTGCAACCCTGCGACCTTCGCGCGTGACGCGAGGATGCTGGTGGATGGTGGGTGGCGGCTGGAGTGGGTGAAACCCGTCGGCCAGTTCCGCTGGACGACGCATGTGGAGCTGGCCTCCGCCTTCACGCGCTGAGATACGCCATGGTCGTCATCCCGGCGGAGGCCGGGATCCATACGCGCAGCGTTCGGGGCCGGATGCTGTGTCTGCACAAACTGGACGGTGATGCGGCACGCGCAGCACTGAATGGATCCCGGCCTCCGCCGGGATGACGAAGAAGGTGGCAGGCAATTACGGCAACGGCACACGGAAAAAAGGCGCCGGCCTCGCGGTCGGCGCCCTTTTCTTGTACCCCGCGAAGGGGCTCACCGATCAGTCGTCGGCGAACATCTTCGAGAAGGCGCGCTTCTCGCGGTTGCGCCAGTGGCCGCGGTGATAGGCGTCGGAGGCCAGCAGCGGCATCACCGAGGTCGCCTCGGCATAGACCATCTGCTCGAGCGCGGTCGAAACCTTGCCCCACGAAGCCGCTTCCTGAAGCGTCGAGGAGGAGCAGGCGCCGTCACGCACGTCGGCGACGGTGATCTGCACCGCATACTTGTGGACCTCGACATCGTCATGGCCGAGAATCTCGGCGCAGACCACGGTATCCTGCACGAAGTTCTTCGGCACGCCGCCGCCGATCATGAGCAGGCCGGTGGTGCCCGCCTTGATCTTGATATCGGTCAGTTCGCGGAAGTCGGCGATCGAGTCGATGGTGAGGTAGGGCTTGCCCGCCTTCATCGCGTCGACCTGGTGCTTCACGAGGCCGAAGCCGGCCGACGAGTCGGTGAAGGCCGGGCAGAAGATCGGCACGTCATGCTCGTAGGCGAGCTTGACGAGGCTGTTCTCCTTCTTGCCGTGCTCGACGAGATACTTGCCCATCGCGCGGATGAAGGCGCGCGACGAATAAGCCTTCACCGGCAGGCTCTCGGCGATCTCGAAGATCGTGTGGTCGACGTTCTGGAGCGCGACCTCATCGATGTAGGTATCGTAGATGCGATCGATGTAGAGCGAGCGCAGCGTGTCGTCGTCGGGGATTTCCTTCGCCTGATAATGCTTGTGGCCAAGGCCCTCGAAGAAATCCATGTCGACGATGGTGGCGCCGGTCGCGACGACCGCGTCCACCATGTTGTTGCGGATCAGCTCGGCATAGAGGTCCATGCAGCCGCCGGCCGAGGTGGAGCCCGCGATCACGAGGACGACCGAGCAATCCTTGTCGGCGAGCATCTGGTTGTAGATGTCGGTCGCACGGCCGAGATCGCGCGAGGTGAAGCTCATCTTCTTCATGGCATCGACGATCGGGCGCGCGTCGAAGCTCGTGATGTCGACATGCTCCACGACGGTGGAGAGCAGCTCCGCCTTGCGGGTGTCGTTGATCGGGCTTTCGGTGTTCATGAGGGAGGCACTCCGCGAATGCATAGAACCCGGCGCGGGCCGAAGCCTGCGCCGGGGTTAGGGATGATTGTTGGCCGAAGCCCTTACAGCTTGATGACGCGCCCGGCCAGCTTCGCCGGTTCGGCAAGCTCGATGTAGAGGCTGGCCATCGGCTCGTCCTCCACGATCACCGTCTCGCCGTTGGTGAAGCCGTTGAACGCGGTGCGCATGGCGGAGCCATAGGCGCCGAGCATACCGATCTCGATATAGTCGCCCGGCTGCACGTCGGCGGGCAGCTCGAACGGGCCGGCCATGCGATCCATGTCGTCGCAGGTCGGGCCGTAGAAGCTGAAACCGATCGTCTTGGCGTGGCTCTCCGGCTCGCGCAGCAGCGCGACGGGAAAGCGCCAGCCGATATGCGCGGCATCGAACAGCGCGCCATAGGCGCCATCGTTGATGTAGAGTTCGTCACCACGACGACGCTCGACGCGGACCAGCACCGAGGCATATTCCGCCGACAGAGCACGGCCCGGCTCGCACCACAGCTCGGCCGAATAGCTCACCGGCAGGCTCTCGAAGCCTTCGTGGATGACGTGGAAATACTGTTCCAGCGCCACCGGCTCCATGCCCGGATAGACCGATGGGAAGCCGCCGCCGACATCGACGACGTCCACGGTGACGGCCGCCGACACGATCGCCGCGCGGACGCGGGTGAGCGCCTCGGCATAGGCCGCCGGGCTCATCGCCTGCGAACCGACATGGAAGCAGATGCCGAGCGCATCGGCCACCTGGCGGGTCGCCATGAGGAGCGGGGCGGCATCGGCCAGATCGACGCCGAACTTCGACGCGAGGCTGAGCTTCGAATGATCCGAGGAGACGCGCAGACGCACGCAAAGCGTCAGGTCGGTCGCGCCGTTGGTGGCGCGGACGATCTTGTCCAGCTCTTCCTGGCTATCGAGCGAGAAGGTGCGCACGCCATGCGTGAAATACGCCTCGGCGATGGCTTCCTCGGCCTTCACCGGGTGCATGAAGCAGAGCGTCGCTTCCGGCAGCGTGTCATGCACGAGCCGGACCTCGGCGATCGAGGCCACGTCGTAATGCGTGACTCCACCTTCCCACAGATTGAGAAGGAGATCGGGCGAGGGGTTCGCCTTCACCGCATAGAGCGACCGACCCGGAAACTTCTCCGTGAAGAAGCGGGCGGCACGCTGGGCGGCGTGCGGACGAACGAGCGTGACCGGCTGAACCGGACGGAGGGACGAAGCTACCCCCAGCGCGCTATGGTGCTTGTGCAATTCAAGGGACCTCCAAGTGCCTAACGGCATACGTTGACGAAAAGCTGCCTTGCGGTTGGAAGTCCCATGGGGCAGCGAGGGGCGCGATATACGGATCACGGAACCCCCTGTAAAGTCCCCTCTGAAGCCCCTCGAAAACCCCCGGAGAACGGCCATTTTTCGCGACGAATCCACCAAGATTGAAGGCGCCCGGCTTCCGACGATTTCGGGCATCCGCGCGGCCGCCCTCGCTCTGGCGCCCGTGGGCGTCAAAACGCCGCTTATCCAGGCCGAAATCCGGGGCGAGTCGGTCTTCATCAAGGCCGAATGCCTCCAGCGCACCGGGAGCTTCAAACTGCGGGGCGCGTGGTGGCGCCTGTCCTCCATTCCCGAGGCGGATCGTGCGGCGGGCGTGGTGGCTTTCTCGTCCGGCAATCATGCGCAGGGCGTCGCGTGGGCGGCACAGAGGCTGGGGATGCCCGCGGTGATCGTGATGCCGGCCGACGCTCCGGCGGCCAAGGTCGCTGGCACGCGCGCGAGCGGGGCGGAGATCGTCTTCTATGACCGGCTGACCGAAAGCCGCGAGGCGATCGCCGCGAAGCTGGCGGAGGAACGCGGCGCGGTGCTGGTGCCGAGCTTCGATGATCCGTGGATCGTCGAGGGGCAGGGCACGGCGGGGCTGGAGATCGTGGAGCAATATCGCGCGGCAACCGGCCGCGAGGCCGAGCGGATCGCGGTCTGTTGCGGAGGCGGGGGGCTGTCGTCGGGCATCTCGCTCGGTGCGCCGGACGCGGAGATCGTGGTGGTGGAGCCCGAGGGCTGGGACGATATGGGTGCGTCGCTTCGTCGGGGCGAGATCGTGCCGGTCGGGCCGAACCCGCCGGCCACCGCGTGCGACGCGCTCCAGACGCTGCGCGTGGCGCCGCTGACCTTCGGCATCCTGGAGGGGCGTGGCGCGATTGGCGTGGCCGTGAGCGAGGCCGAGGTGGCGACGGCGATGCGCTTCGCCTTCGAGCGGCTCAAGATCGTGGCGGAGCCCGGCGGCGCGGTGGCGCTGGCGGCGGCGCTGGCGGGCAAGGTGCCGCTTCAGGGCACCGTGCTGCTGGTGTCGGGCGGGAATGTCGATCCGGCGCGCTTCCGGGAGCTGACGGCGTGACGCTCGGTGGAGGCCTCTTCAGCTTCGCGCTGAGTCTCGCGATGCTGGCGGCGTTCGCGCTCGCCATCGCCGGGGTGATGCTGATCGTGAAACGGAAGGAGCGTCAGCGCGGCCTGTTGATGATCGGGGTCAGCGTGGTGCTGGTGCTGAACGTGCTGATCTGGATCTGGCCCTGAACCGAAGCTTCTTTCGTCACCCTGAACTTGGTTCAGGGTCCATTTCCGCTCCGCTCGATCCGTTGGCGTAGCGTGAATGGATCCTGACCTGCGTCAGGATGACGAAAGGCGGTTTGCGGTCAGCCGTTCAGGCGCATGTCCAGATAGCCGTCCACCGAGGCCATCAGCTCGGTCATCTCGTCCGCGAAGAAATGGTTCGCGTGCGGGATGGTGTCGTGGTGGATGGTGATGTGCTTCTGCGTGCGCAGCTTGTCGACCAGCTTCTGCGTGGCGGGCGGCGTCGCCACCTCGTCCGCGTCGCCCTGGATGATGATGCCCGACGAGGGGCAGGGCGCGAGGAAGCTGAAGTCGTAGAGGTTCGCCGGCGGCGCGATCGAGATGAAGCCGCGCACTTCCGGCCGGCGCATCAGGAGCTGCATCCCGATCCACGCGCCGAAGGAGAAGCCGGCGATCCAGGTCTGCGTCGCTTCCGGGTGGATCGACTGGACCCAGTCGAGCGCGGAGGCCGCGTCCGAAAGCTCGCCGATGCCGTTGTCGAACACGCCCTGCGACTTGCCGACGCCGCGGAAATTGAAGCGCAGCGTCGCGAAGCCGCGGCGCACGAACGTCTGGTACAGCGCCTGCACGATGCGGTTGTTCATCGTGCCCCCGGCCTGCGGGTGCGGATGGAGGATCAGCGCGACGGGCGCGCGCGGACGCGGACCGGGGCTGAAACGGCCTTCAAGGCGCCCCTCGGGGCCGGGAAAGATGACTTCGGGCAACTGGCACCTGCTGCGGACGAGCGAATGGGATCGGCCGGCTATGGCCGCGTGAACGCTGTCCTATATAGAAGGGCGACCCTTTCGTGCAATCTTGGAGCTAGAACGGACACGATGGCCGCTCGCATCTATCTCGATCACGCCGCGACGACGCCGCTGAGACCGGCGGCGCGCGCTGCGATGCTGGAGGCCTATGACGGTTGGGCGAATCCCTCCTCCCCGCATGGCGAGGGCCGTGCCGCCCGCGCCGCGCTGGAGGATGCGCGCCGCCGGATCGCGGAGCAGACCGGCTGGCGCGGCGCGGTGCTCTTCACCAGCGGCGCGAGCGAGGGGCTGGCGATGGCGATGGCCGGCGCGAAGGCCGGACGCCGCATCGTCTCGACGGTGGAGCATGACGCGGTGCGCCGGCGGGGCGAGGGCACCGTCCCCCTCATGGTCGACCAGAACGGGCGCGTCACGGACGTCACTCTGGCGCTGGCGTTCGAGCAGGCCGGCGAGCGGCCGCTCGTCGCCGTCCAGCTCGTCAACAGCGAGACGGGGGTGATCCAGCCGGCCGAGACGATCGGCGAGGCGGTGCGCGCGGCGGGCGGCCTGTGGCTGTGCGATGCGACGCAGGCGGTGGGCAAGATGGCGCTGCCGGATGCGGACTTCATCGCCTTCTCCGCCCACAAGTTCGGTGGGCCGGTGGGCGTCGGCGCGCTGCTGGTGCGCGATCTCGCGACGCTGCCCCCGACGGGCGGGCAGGAACAGGGCTATCGCGGCGGCACCGAGAACTGGCCCGCCGTCGCCGGCATGGCCGCGGCGCTGGAGGAAGGCGCCGGCTGGATGGAGCGTGCCGTCGAACTGCGCGCCCATTGCGACAGCGTGATCGCGGAGGCGGGCGGCGAGGTGATCGCGCGCGGGGCCGAGCGGCTGGCGACGATCGCCTCCTACAGGATGCCCGGCATGGCGGCGGCGGCGCAGCTCATCCGCTTCGACATGGCGGGCTTCGCGGTGTCCGCGGGGAGCGCCTGCTCTTCGGGGAGCCTCAGGCCCAGCCATGTGCTGGCCGCGATGGGGCTGGACGAGACGGCGGCGGGCGAGGTGATCCGCGTCAGCTTCGGCCGCACCACCCGCCGCGAGGATGTCTGGCGCTTCGCCGACCAGTGGCGGCTGATCGCGGACGATGCGAAGGCGCGCGTGTGATGATCTATCTCGACTATCAGGCGACCACCCCGCTCGCACCCGAAGCCCGCGCCGCGATGCTGCCGCTGCTGGAGGAAGGGTTCGGCAATCCCCATTCGCCGCACCGCATGGGACGGGCCGCGAGGGCCGCCGTGGAACTGGCGCGGGATCGGATCGCCGCGCCGTTCGGGCCGGGCGGGCGCCTGCTCTTCACCGGAGGGGCGACCGAGGCGCTCAACTGGGCGATCAAGGGCATCGCCGATCAGGCCGGGCCGGAGCGCCCCCGCATCGTGACGACCGCGATCGAACATGCCGCCGTTCTGGACACGCTCGAATGGCTGGAGGGGCGTGGGGCCGAGGTGATCCGCCTGCCCGTGGGCGCGGACGGCATCGTCGATCTCGACGCGGCACGGCGGGCGATCGACGGGCGGACGGCGCTGGTCGCGACGATGCTGGTCAACAACGAGATCGGCACGGTGCAGCCCATCGCCGAACTGGGCGCCATGGCGCGCGGTGCGGGGGCGGTCATGCTGTGCGACGCCGTGCAAGGCTATGGCCGCGTGCCGCTCCCCGTCGAGGCGTGCGATCTCGTCGCCATCTCGGGCCACAAGATTCACGGGCCGAAGGGCATCGGTGCGCTCTGGCTGCGGGACGGCGTGGCGCCGACCCCGCTGATGCATGGTGGCGGCCAGGAAGGGGGTATCCGCTCCGGCACGCTGGCCCCGGCATTGTGTGCGGGCTTCGGCGTGGCGGCTCGGATCGCCTTCGAGCGGATGGAGGCGGACACGGCCCATGTCGAGGCGCTCTGGCGGCAGGCGCGCGCCGTGCTGGGCGAGGGTTGGGTCTTGAACGGCTCGGCGGAGCATCGCTGGCGGGGCAATCTCAACGTGCGGCGCGCGGGGCTCGACGTGGCGCGGCTGATGTCGGATTTGCGCGATGTGGCCTTTTCAGCCGGCTCCGCCTGTGCGAGCGGTTCGGGACGGCCGAGCCATGTGCTGAAGGCGATCGGCCTCGGCGATGGTGAGGCCCGCTCCAGCATCCGCCTCGGCTTCGGCCGTTATACCACGAGCGAGGAGATCGACCGCGCCATGACCCAGATTCGCGAAGCCGCCGAAGCGCAGCGCCGGGCGGTGGCATGACGCTGGTCCGTTTCCTCGATCCCCGCGGCGAGCTGTCGGCGGAAGTGCAGGCGGCGGCGGGTGAGCGGCTGCTCGACGTCGCGCAGGCGGCCGGTCAGCCTCTGGAGGGCACCTGCGAGGGGCAGATGGCCTGCTCCACCTGCCATGTCGTGATCGATCCCGCCGATTTCGCGGGCCTGCCCCCGGCGTCGGAGATGGAGGAGGATATGCTCGATCTCGCCGCGCATGTGACGCGGACTTCGCGCCTGTCCTGCCAGATATGGCTGAGCGACGCTCTGTCGACGCTGACGGTGCGGATGCCCGGAGCCTCGCGCAATATGATGGGGCGTTAATCCCAGCGTTCGACATGATCGCCGGATATGCCGGTCCAGCGGTGCCGTCGCCCCTCATAGACCGAGCGGGTGGGGGCCGGGAAATCGGGATCGGCGAACGCGCCGATCGCCACGGCAATCATATCCGGCTCGGCCTCCATCGTGTAGAACACGGTCGAGCCGCAGGTCGGGCAGAAGCGGAAATGGGCGGTGGTGCCTTCGTCGCCGGTGCGGCTCCATTCGCTTGTGTCGCCGTGGGTCGTGACCTGCCCGGCCCGGAAGCGCGCCTGCGCCGCGAAGGCGCTCCCCGAACGCCGCTGGCATTCGAGGCAATGGCAGGCGGAGACGCGCACCGGCTCGCCCTCGCATCGGGCCGTGAGCGCGCCGCATTGGCAGGTGGCGGTTCGGATCGTCATGGGAGGGGAGGATAGGCCAGCGCGCAGCCCCTTGCCAGCGCGGCCTGCTTCGACCATATGCGCCGCGGGAGTCGGGCGGACGGTGCCGTCGCCAACCCGGTCAGGTCCGGAAGGAAGCAGCCGCAACGATTTCGTATCGGGTCGTTCCGGCTCCCACCATTTTCATGGCGAAGAGCCCGTCCGGGGGACGGGCGGCCATGAAAATCCCAAGCCCGCAAAGCAGGCGCAGGGGCCGCATTTCTCCATCGCAAATCATGGGCCGAAGGGTGATCGGCCGCCCTCGACTTCATCGCACCCTCGCGGATAGATTGAGACGATGTCCGAATCCCCCGCACCCTATCGCGTCCTCGCTCGCAAATATCGGCCGCAGCGCTTTTCCGAGCTGATCGGACAGGATGCCATGGTGCAGACGCTCGGCAACGCGATCCGTCGCGGTCGGCTTGCCCATGCGTTCCTGATGACCGGCGTGCGCGGCGTGGGGAAGACCTCCACCGCCCGCCTGATCGCCAAGGCGCTCAACTGCATCGGCCCGGACGGGCAAAGCGGGCCGACCATCGATCCCTGCGGCGAATGCGAGCCCTGCAAGGCGATCGCGGAAGGCCGCCATATCGACGTGGTCGAGATGGACGCCGCCTCCCACACCGGCGTCGACGATGTGCGCGAGATCATCGAGGCGGTGCGCTATGCGGCCGTCTCGGCGCGCTACAAGATCTACATCATCGACGAAGTCCATATGCTGTCGAAGAACGCATTCAACGCGCTTCTGAAGACTCTGGAAGAACCCCCTGCGCACGTTAAGTTTTTGTTCGCCACGACCGAGGTGAACAAGGTGCCGATCACGGTGCTGTCGCGCTGCCAGCGCTTCGATCTGCGGCGTATCCCCTCGACGCTGCTGGCCGAGCATTTCCAGCATGTCGTCGATGCCGAGGGCGTGACGGCCGAGCCCGAGGCGCTGGCGCTGATCGCGCGGGCGGCGGAAGGGTCGGCGCGCGACGGCCTCTCGATCCTCGATCAGGCGATCGCCCATGCCGGCACGGACGTCACCGGCGTCTCCGCTGCGCAGGTGCGCGAGATGCTGGGCCTGTCCGATCGTGGCGCGGTGCGGCGTCTGTTCGCGCTGCTGCTGGCGGGCGACGCGCCGGCGGTGCTCGCGGCGCTGGCGGACCAGCACGCGCTGGGCGTCGAGCCGTCGGCGCTGTTCCGCGGGCTGCTGGAGGCGGTCCACGGCATCACCCGCGCCAAGGCGGGCGGGATGCCCGATCCGGCCCAGTCGATCGAGGAGCGCGAGGCGATGGCCGAATGGGCCGGGCGCCTCGGCCATGCGACGCTGCATCGGCTCTGGCAGCTCCTGCTCAAGGGGCTGGGCGAGGTCGAGACGACCGCCATGCCGATGGAGGCCGCCGAGATGGCGCTGCTCCGTATCGTCCATGCGAGCCAGCTTCCCGATCCGGGCGAGTTGCTGCGCCGGCTCCAGTCGGGCGAGCCGATGCCGGTGGCGGATGCCGCTGCGCCGGTCCCCGCTTCGATGCCCGCGCCCGCCGCGACGATGGAGCCCGCGCCTGCCGCCCCGCCGAAACCCGCCGCGCCGGGGAGCTTCGCCGATCTGGTCGAGGCGATTTCGTCCCGCCACCCGCATCTGTCGCAGCAGCTTCATGATTATGCGAGCCTCGTGACCTATGCGCCGCCGGAACTGATCCTCCATCCGCGCCGCCCGATCGACGGCAACATTGCCAAGGCGCTGGACGAGGCGTTCCCGATCGGCTGGCAGGTGTCCCTGCGCGAGCAGGCGGGCGAGCCGACGCTGCGGGAGCAGGAGCTTGCGGCGGCCGAGGCGGCCCGCCGCGCCATTCTCGACAGCCCGATGGTGGCGGCCGTGACCGCCGCCTTTCCGGGCGCAGAACTGATTGAAGATCAACGGAGTGTAGCATGAATCTCGAAGACCTTATGAAGGCTGCGCAGAATGTGCAGGACCAGCTCAGCAAGGCGCAGGACACGCTCGATCATGTCGAGGTGGACGGCGTTGCCGGCGGCGGCCTGGTGAAGGTGAAGGCGACGGCCAAGGGGCGCATCGTCGGCATCGATATCGACGAGAGCCTGCTCGCTCCGTCCGAGAAGCAGATGCTGGAAGACCTGATCGCCGCCGCCTTCAACGATGCGCGGGCCAAGGCCGATACCGTCAGCCAGCAGGAGATGAGCAAGATGACCGCCGGCCTGCCGCTGCCGCCGGGTTTCAAGCTCCCCTTCTAAGTCGTTGCGAAAGGGCGGCTCCGCTGGTCGGCGGGGCCGCCTTTTTCGATTCTCAGCGCGGCTTGCGGAAACGCAGGACGAACTGGTCCGTCTTCCCCCGGATCGAGGGATCGAAGACGTTGGCCGTGCGCGGATCGGCCGGGTTGCGCAGCACGGTCGACTCCCCGTCGAGCTTGAAGCCGGCGGCGAGCACTTCCCTCTTCACCAGCGCCTCGTCGATGCGGTGCAGCTTGCCCATACCGGCATCGTCGAGGCCGGCCGGCCCGGCATGATCCTCGACGACATAGACGCCACCGGGCTTCAGAGCCTCGAATGCGGCCTTGTTGAGCGCCGCCGTCCCCTGCGCGCCGCCCCAGATGTGGATGTCGTGATAATTCTGCGAGGTCCAGACGAGATCGACCGGCTCGGGCGCGCCCAGCGAGCCGCTGTTCGCGATCGTGTCATGGACATTGCCCCGACCCGTCTCGCCCGCGACGGAGGGCGGCTTCGGCCTGCCTGCCGCCGCGACCCGATCGAGATAGATTTGCGGCTGCGCGGCATAGACGCTGCCCTTGGGGCCTACCGCCGCGCTGAACAGGCGCGTGAAATAGCCCTTGCCCGGAAGATAATCGATCACGGACTGGCCGGGCTTCACCTGCGCGAACATCAGCATCGCGGCGGGCTTGCGGTTCGCGTCGCGATCCCTGTCGGCGGCGGGGCGGCCGGGATCGGAGATGGCCGCGGTGATGCCCGGCGGAACGGCGACGGCCGGCGTGAGGGGAAGGAGCAGCGCTGCAAGCAGGAGCGGGCGTGACGTCATGACATCATTCTCCTCATCGGCTTATGATCTTGATGCGTCTCAACGGACGCAGGCGTCATAACCTCCCTGGCGCACCGTGGCGATGCGCGCCGCGATCCTGTTGCCATAGCGGCGGACGAAGCCCACCGGCGCCACCGCGCCGCGCACCTTGGGCAGCGGCAGGACGGCGGCGATGCGAGCGGCCTCCACGGGCGTCATGCGGCTCGCGTCATGGTGGAAGTAACGCTGGGAGCCGGCATTGACGCCATAGGTGCCGATGCCCGTCTCGGCGACGTTGAGATACATCTCCATGATCCGGCGCTTGCCCCAGATCGCCTCGATCAGCACGGTGAACCACGCCTCCAGCCCCTTGCGGACATAGGAGCGGCCCTGCCAGAGGAAGACGTTCTTGGCGGTCTGCTGGCTGATCGTGGAGCCGCCGCGGATGCGCTTGCTGTCCTCGTTATGCTCCATCGCCTTCTGGATGGCGGTGAAGTCGAAGCCGTGGTGGCGGCAGAAGCCCGAATCCTCGGCCCCGATGGCGGCGCGGGCCATGTTCGGATCGATCTTCGAGATCGGCATCCAATCCTTCGTGATCCCGCGACCATCCAGCGCATTGGTCAGCATGGTGACCGTGACGGGCGGGGGAACGAAGCGATAGACCGCCACCCACAGCACCGACAGGCCGACGAACCACAGGATCGCCTTGAAGATCCACCGGGCGATCCGGCCGAGCGAGAGCGAGGAGCGGGACGTGGTGTCGTGCATGACGCTTGCGTTAGCGGGCTCGGGGCCGGCTCGACAAGCGGGATCGCGATACGAGAAAGGGGCGCCCGCCTCGCGACGGACGCCCCCTTCGATGTCAGGCCCGATCGGCTCAGGCGGCGGCGGGCAGAAGCCCCCGGCCACCGGCGAGCCGCAGCATCGCCTTCTGGAGCTTGTCGAACGCGCGCACCTCGATCTGGCGGACGCGCTCGCGGCTGACGCCATAGACCTGGGAGAGTTCCTCCAGCGTCTTGGGATCGTCCGAGAGGCGGCGCTCGGCGAGGATGTGCTTCTCGCGGTCGTTCAGATCGCCCATCGCCTCGACCAGCATGTCGTGGCGGACTTCGCCTTCCTCGCTTTCGGCGAGGCGCTCGTCCTGGAGCGGATCGTTGTCGACCAGCCAATCCTGCCACTGGCCCTCGCCATCCTCGCGCATCGGCGCGTTGAGCGACGAGTCGCCGCCCAGCGCCATGCGCCGGTTCATGGAGTTGACCTCATCCTCGGTCACGCCGAGATCCTTGGCGATCTTGGCGAGATGCTCGGGATGGAGATCGCCTTCCTCGAACGCGTCGAGGCGGCTCTTCATCCGGCGCAGGTTGAAGAACAGCTTCTTCTGCGCGGCGGTTGTGCCCATCTTCACGAGGCTCCACGACCGCAGGATGTACTCCTGGATCGAGGCGCGGATCCACCACATCGCATAGGTCGCGAGGCGGAAGCCCCTTTCGGGCTCGAACTTCTTCACGCCCTGCATCAGCCCGATATTGCCTTCGGAGATGAGTTCGGACGTGGGCAGACCATAGCCGCGATAGCCCATCGCGATCTTCGCCACGAGGCGCAGATGCGAGGTCACGAGCTTGCCGGCGGCCTCGGTGTCGCCATGCTCCTGGAAGCGCTTGGCGAGCATATACTCTTCCTCGGCGCTCAGGATGGGGAAGCGGCGGATCTCCGACAGATAGCGGTTGAGACTCTGCTCACCGCCGAGAGCGGGGATGGTCGCGGGGACTTTGCCGTTGCTGGCCATGTTTACTGTCTCCCAGAACCTAAAGGACCGACTCGGAAATCAGTCCTGACTTGCAACCCTTATACACGAAGCTGGCTGAACAGATTGTGCATATCGGGCGGAATTGTGCTTTCCAGTTCCAAAGTCTGGCTTGTGATCGGATGGACGAAGCCCAGATGGGCCGCGTGCAGCGCCTGCCTTGAAAAACCCAACTCCTTCAACAGCCTGGAGTGCCCCGAATGGCCCCGGCCATAGACCGGATCGCCGAGCAGGGCATGGCCGATCGAGGCCATGTGGACGCGGACCTGATGGGTCCGGCCCGTCTCCAGCCGACACTCCACGAGCGCCGCGTCCTTCAGTTTCGTCTCCAGTCGCCAGTGGGTTACAGCCCGCTTGGCATGTTGTGCGTTGACGATCGCCATCTTCTTGCGATCGTGGGGTGATCGGGCGAGCGGGGCATCCACCGTCCCCGCCAGCCGCAACGGAACCCCGCCGACAATGGCCTTATAGCGTCGGTCGATCGTATGCCGCGCGAACTGGACTGCAAGCCCTTCATGCGCGCGGTCGTGTTTTGCAACCACGAGCAGGCCGGAGGTGTCCTTGTCGATGCGGTGGACGATGCCGGGCCGCGCCACGCCGCCGATGCCCGAGAGCTGCCCCGCGCAATGATGGAGCAGCGCGTTCACCAGCGTGCCGTCGAGATTGCCGCAGGCCGGGTGAACCACCAGCCCGGCCGGCTTGTCGACCACGATCAGATGTTCGTCCTCATAGGCGACGACGAGCGGGATATCCTGCGCCTCGTTGTGCGCGGGGCGGGGATCGGGGATCGAGACGGTGAAGTTCGTGCCGCCCTTGATCTTGGTGGCCGGGTCGCGGATGAGGACGCCGCCCTCCGCCGTCACCGATCCGGCCGAGATGAGCACCTTCAGCCGCTCGCGCGAAAGCTGCGGCAAGGCGGCGGCGAGCGCGCGATCAAGGCGCCAGCCGTCGGAGGCCGGGGGAACAAGGGCTTCGATGTTGGAAAAACCTGAAGACATCCGCTAGCGGATGTGGCGATGGCGATCCGAATTTCAAGAGCGTTATACGATCGTCTTTTGGTGGAAGCCGCCGCCGACCCGGCGCGCGAGATTTGCGGTCTCCTGTTCGGTACGGACGAGCGGATCGAGGCGACCGAGCCCGCCGCCAACGTCGCCGCCGATCCCGCCCGCTGGTTCGAGGTGGACCCTGTCGCGCTGTTCGCCGCGATTCGGGCGGAAAGGGCCGGCGGGCCGCGGCTTCTCGGCCATTATCATTCGCACCCGAGCGGCGTGGCGATGCCGTCCGCCCAGGATGCGGCGGCGGCCTTCGATGCCGGACGGCTCTGGTTGATCCTCGGAGGCGGTGAGGCGTTGGTGTGGCGGGCCGTACCGGGCGGGCCGGTGCAGGGTGCCTTCGAACCCGTCCGTCTCGTCGTCGATTGATGGGAATGGCGGTTGCGCTTGGGGATTCCAGTCGCCACAAGGGCCGCCTTCGTGGATCGGCGTGGAAGGAAGGATACAGGACATGGCGGCGGACGGCATCGAATTTGCGAGCCTGCTCTGTTCCCGCTTGTGTCACGACCTGCTCTCGCCGGTCGGCGCGCTGAACAACGGCATCGAGCTGCTCGCCGACGAGCATGATCCCGAGATGCGCGCCCGCTGCCTCGATCTGCTGGCCGAAAGCGCGCGGGCATCGGCCAACAAGCTCAAATTCTTCCGTCTCGCCTTCGGCGCGGCGGGCGGCTTCGGCGACTCGGTGGATACGCGCGAAGTGCGTGCCGCGATCGAGGGGCTGTTCGGCGGCGATCGCCGTATCCAGGTTGGCTGGATGGTCGGCGACGCCACGCTGGGCAAGGGCGCGATCAAGGTTCTGCTCAACCTCGCGCTGATCGCGGGCGACGCGCTGGTGCGTGGCGGCCGACTCGATATCGGCGTGGAGAATGGCAGCGGCTCGACCGAGATCGTGATCCGCGCAGAGGGCGCGCGCATCGTGCTGGACCCGGAATTGCGCACTGCGCTCACCGGCGGCACCTCGCAGGAGGCGCTCACTCCGCGCGCGTCGGCGGCGTGGCTGGTCTGGCATGTCGCCAACGAGCGCGGCGGCTCGATCATGATCTCCGAGCCCGAGGATGGTGTCCTGATGCTGGGAGCTGCGCTTCCTGCGGGCGGCTAACGCCTTTTTTACCAGAAGCGGGGGATAGCGGCCCGGTACAGTCTTGGACCGGAGCCGATGGACGAACTGCTGGCCGAATTCATCGCGGAAACGCGCGAGACGCTGGAGCCGCTGGCCGGTGAGATCGTCGCGTGGGAAGCGACGCCTGCCGATCGGGCGCGGCTCGATGCGATCTTCCGCTTCGTCCATACGGTGAAGGGGAGCTGCGGCTTCCTCGATCTCCCTCGGCTCGAGCGGCTGAGCCATGCGGCGGAGAACGCGCTGGCCGAAGTCCGCGACGGAGCGCGCACGCCTGACCGGACGCTGGTGAGCGCCGTGCTCGCGATCATCGATCGCATCGGTGAGCTGGTCGAGGCGCTGGCCGCCGGCGAAGCCTATCCCGAAGATGGCGACGAGGGGCTGATCCTCGCGCTCGATCATGTCGATCTGGTCGAGGAAACCGCGCCGTCATCCGCCCCCGTCATGCCGCATCCGGCGCCGACTCCGCGTGCGCCCGCGCGCAGCATCCGCCTGCCGGTGGAACTGCTCGATCGGATGATGGCGGGCGTTTCCGACATGGTGCTGGCCCGCAACGAACTCTCCCGCCGCCTGCGCGAGCAGGGCGGCGATGCGATGGTGGACGCCGCCTTCGAGCGCCTCTCCACCTGCGTCGCCGAGATGCGCGAGTCGATCACGCGCACCCGGATGCAGCGGATCGACGGGCTCTTCTCCGCGCTGCCGCGCATGGTGCGCGATCTCTCGGCCGAGCTTTCCAAGCAGGTCCATCTCGTGATCGACGGCGGCGACGTCGAGTTGGACCGCGAGATGATCGAGATGATCCGCGATCCGCTGACCCACATCGTCCGCAATGCGATCGATCATGGCATCGAGGAACCTTCCGCGCGCCAGTCCGCCGGCAAGCCCGTGTCGGGCACGCTGCGCGTCGATGCGCGCCAGTCGGGCAACCAGATCCTGATCGAGGTGGCGGACGACGGGCGCGGCATCGACGACGAGAAGCTGGTCGCCAGGGCGATCACCGCCGGCATCATCACCCGTGAGCGCGCCACGACCATGACGCGCAACGAACGGCTGGAGCTGGTGTTCGCCGCCGGGCTTTCCACCGCGCGCGAGGTGACCGCCATTTCGGGACGGGGCGTCGGCATGGATGTGGTCCGCGCCAATGTCGAGCGGATCGGCGGCACGGTCGAGGTGGATACGCAGGTCGGCCGGGGCTGCCGCCTGACGCTGCGCGTGCCGATGACGCTGACGATCATTCCGGCGCTGACCTTCTCGGTCGGCACCGAACTGTTCGCCATCCCGCGCGCCGCGATCGACGAGATCGTGCGATCGCGCGGCGGTTCGGTCGAGGTCGAGACGGTCGGCAGCGCGCCGGTCGCCCGCATCCGCGGCGAGCGCGTGCCGGTGGTCGATCTCGGCAGGCTGCTGGGGCTGGACACGTCCGAGAGGTTCCGCGCCATCCTCGTCGTGGTCCGCGCGTCGAGCGGCGAGCGCTATGCGCTGGCGGTCGACAGCGTGCAGGATCATGAGGAGCTGGTCGTGAAGCCCGCCGCGCCCGCGATCATGGCGACGGGCGTCTATGCGGGCACGACGCTGCCCGACAACGGCCGGCCGATGCTGCTTATCAATCCGGCGGGCGTGGCCCATGTGGCGGGTGTCCGCGCGCCCGACGCGGCGCTGCCCGCGCGTTCCAACGACAATGCCGAGGATGTCGCCGAGACGGTGCCGACCCTGCTCTTCCGGGCGGTGGACGGCGCGGTGCGTGCGATCCGGCTCAGCCTGGTCGAGCGGATCGAGGATGTCGCGGCGGGCTCGGTGGCGCGGGCGGGCGGGCGTCTCCGCCTCTCGCACGACGGCCGCATCCTGCCGCTGTTCGGCTGTGAGGAGGTGGTGCCCGACAAGCATGGCCGCATCCGCGTGCTGCTGCTCGGCGATGGCGAGAACGAGATCGCCTATGCGATCAACGAGGTGATCGACATCCACGACCTGTCGCCGGAGATGGTGCCGGCGGCCGAGCCGGGGCCTGTCGCCGGCGTGATGCTGGTGGACGGCATCCAGGTCGAGCTGATCGACTGCTTCTGGCTGTTCGGGCAGGCGGGGACGCTGATCGGGCCGGGGGAGCGCCCGCTCTGCCTGCTCGACAAGTCCGATCCGTGGATGCGCGACGTGCTTCGGCCGATCGTCGAGCAGGCGGGCTATCGGGTCGCCTATGACGGCGAGAGCGGGGAGGCCGTGCCCGCGGTGACGATCCTGTCCGCGGAGCGCGCGCCCGAGCATCCGCCGGCACCCGGCGCCCGCGTGGTGCGCCTCCGCGCGACGGCGGACGAAACCTTGTCATCGGCCGGTAGCATCTATCGTTATGACCGCCATGGCCTCATCGCCGCGCTGGCTGCGGCGCAGGGGCGGAGTTGACGACATGGAAGCGCTGAAGCTCATCGCCCGCATCGCGGATCAGCAGGTGGCGATCTCCGCCGACACCGTGGAATCGGTGGTCGAGGTCGAGGCGATCACCCCGGTGCCGCTGGCCGCGCCGCACATCGCGGGGCTCGCGGCGCTGCGCAGCCGGGTGCTGACGATCATCGACAGCTATGCCGCGCTGGAGATCGGCCGCTCGCCGCGCGAGGGCATCCTTCAGGCGATCGTGGTGACGATCGACAACCATCTCTACGGCCTGCTGGTCGACGAGGTGGTGGATGTCGCCGCCATCGTCGGCGATCCCGAGCCTGTCCATGCCGGCCTGTCGCGCGGCTGGGCACATGCGGCGCTGGGCCTCGTCGAGCATGAGGATCATGCCCTGCTGCTCCTCGATCCGGCGCGGATCGTGGCGGGATCGTCGGCGCTTGCCGCCTGACGGCGTTAACGAGCCAATTACCTGAATGGCCTAAATTCGTCGAAACACACGGTGTAGTCCGAGGAAGTAATGATGAAGACCTGTCTCGTTGTGGACGACTCGAAAGTGATCCGAAAGGTCGCCCGGCATATCCTCGAGACGCTGGAGTTCACCGTCACCGAGGCGGGGGACGGGCAGGAGGCGCTCGATCGCTGCCGCGCCGATTCGCCGGACGTGGTGCTGCTCGACTGGAACATGCCGGTGATGAGCGGCATCGAATTCCTGCGTGCGCTTGGGCAGGAAGCGCTGGACCATCGCCCCAAGGTGATCTTCTGCACCACGGAGAACGGCATCGCTCACATCCGCGCGGCCATCGACGCGGGCGCGGACGAATATGTGATGAAGCCGTTCGATCGCGAGACGCTCGAGAGCAAGTTCCAGCTCGTCGGCGTTGCCTGATCGCTGTGGCATGGCGGTGCGACAACCTTATGGACGAAAGGCTGGCGCGCGGCCGATCCGGCTGATGATCGTCGACGATTCCATCGTCGCCCGATCCGTTTTCCAGACCATTCTCGCCCCTCATCCCGAATTCCAGATCGTCGCGACGGCGAGCACGGCCGATCAGGCCTTGTCGCAGCTCGACGCCACCACCGTGGACGTGGTGCTGCTCGATCTCGCCATGCCGGGCATGGACGGCTTCACGGCGCTGCCCGAGATCATCCGGCGGGGCGAGGGCGCACGAGTGCTGATCGTCTCGGCGTCGGCGGGGGCGGGGGCGGATGCCTGTGTCCGCGCGCTGACGCTGGGCGCCGCCGACACGCTGGAAAAGCCGTCTGCGGGCTCGTTCGGCGGCAATTTCCGCGAAGGGCTGATCGACAAGCTGCGCCGGATCGGAGGCGACGCGCGTCTTACGGATCGAGACGATCACCCCGAGCCGACGCGCACCGCGCCGCTGCCCGTTCCGATCGCCTTGCGGCCGCCCGTCACCGAGCGGATCGACTGCCTCGCCATCGGTGCCTCGACGGGGGGGCTGCACGCCCTTTCCGAGCTGTTCGCGGCTCTGCCTTCGGAATGCGACGCGCCGATCCTCATCACGCAGCATCTGCCGGCATCCTTCATGCCCTATTTCGCCGCGCAGATGACGGAGATCGCGGGCCGCCCGGCCACCGTCGCGCGGGATGGCATCAATCTGCTGCCGGGGCAGATCCTCGTGGCTCCGGGCGACGCGCATCTCACGCTCCGTTCGATCGGCGGCTTGCCGCGCGTGCTGCTCACCCATGAGCCGGCGCCATCGGGCTGTCTGCCGTCGGTCGATCCGATGCTGGAGGCGATAGCCGAGCATTTCCAGGAACGCGCCCTCGCCGTGATCCTGAGCGGCATGGGGCGGGACGGCTCGATCGGCGCCCGGCGGATCGTCGAGAGCGGTGGCGAGATCGCCGCGCAGGATCAGGCTAGCTCGGTCATCTGGGGAATGCCCGGTAGCGTGGCGAGCGCGGGCCTCGCCTCGACGGTCGCCTCCCCCACCGGCATCGCCGCGCGTATCGTCGAGCGCATGGGGGGGCGCAGCCTGCGTCGGCCTCCGTGGAGATAAGCGACGGTTCGGTTCGCATTCTGGCCGCCTTGCTGGAGGCGCGCACGGGGCAGCAACTCGCCCACGCGCGACACTGGCGGATCGAGGCGGCCCTGCGCCCGCTGATGGCGGAATTGCAGGCGGTTTCGATGGACGCGCTGATAAGCAAGATCGTCTCGGGCGAGAATGCGCGCCTGTCCGATCGGGCGATCGACGCGCTGCTCAACCATGAGACCTTCTTCTTCCGCGATATCGCCTCCTTCCGCCTGCTCGACACGCAGGGGCTGGAGCGCATCCGTGTGGCGCGGGAGGCTACCCGGCGGCTGCGCATCTGGTCGGCGGGCTGCTCGACCGGGCAGGAGGTCTATACGCTCGCGATGCTGATCGCGGATCAGCGGGAGCGCTGGCGGGGCTGGTCGATCGACATCGTCGGCACCGATCTTTCGGCGCAGGCCATCGAACGGGCGCGGGAAGGGCGCTATTCCCAGTTCGAGATCCAGCGCGGCCTGCCCGTCGTCCAGATGCTCCGTCGGTTCGACCAGATCGAGCGCGAATGGCAGGTCTCCGACGATCTGCGCGCGATGGTGAGTTTCCGAACCCATAACCTGCTGTCGTCGCCGCCCCCCGGCATGTTCGACGTCGTCCTGTGCCGCAACGTGCTGCTCTATTTCTCGGCGGAGGTGCGCGGTCTGGTGTTCGGGCGGATCGCCAGCGCGATGCCGGAGGACGGCGTTCTGATGCTGGGCGCGGGCGAGACCGTGATGGGCCATACCGATCATTTCGTTTCGGATTACGAATGCCGGGGGCTGTATCGGAAGCGCATCCACGCGCCGTTACGGCCGCCGGTGGAGTGCGCCGCGCGGTGAAGCCTTGACGGCGGGCGGAGGGCGCGCAAGGTCTCCCGCCATGGCCGGTATCATCGATTGCCCTTCGCCCAATTATGACGAGCGGACACTGCCCATCTCGATGGTCGTGCTGCACTATACCGGGATGCAGGACGCCGCCTCGGCCTTCCGCCGGCTGACCGACCCGGAGGCCAAGGTTTCCGCCCATTACATGATCTCCGAGGACGGGCAGGTCATCCGCCTCGTCGAGGAGGACAAGCGCGCCTGGCACGCCGGCAAGAGCTATTGGCGGGGCATCGCCGACGTCAATTCGGCGAGCATCGGGATCGAGCTGGTCAATCCGGGGCATGAATGGGGATATCGCCCCTTCCCGGATGAGCAGATGGCGGCGCTCGTCACGCTGATGATGGGCATCGTGCCGCGATACCGGATCACGCGGGGCAATATCGTCGGCCATTCGGACGTCGCGCCCGCCCGCAAGGAAGATCCGGGCGAGCTGTTCGACTGGGAGCGGCTGGCCAGGCTCCGGCTCGCCCTGCCGCGCCCGCGCACTTTCCTCACCGATCCGCACTGGAGCGACAGCGGCTTCCTGCTGGCGCTGGAGCGCTTCGGCTACGATATCGTCGAGCCGGAGGCGGCGGTGCGCGCCTTCCAGCGCCGCTTCCGCCCGGAGAATCTGGACGGGGTGATCGACGGGGAATGCCGCGCCATCCTGCTCTCGCTGCTGACCGGCGGGGACAAGGCAGCCGCCCTTCGCAACGGGCAGCATTGATTTCGCTTTCGTGACGGCGCGGGACGGGCTATCGAGCCCGCCGCCAGAGGGTCGGGCGGCCGCGGCCCCGCATATGCGGGGGCGAGGAAAGTCCGGGCTCCACGGAAAGCACGGTGCCGGGTAACGCCCGGCGGGGGTGACCCCAGGGAAAGTGCCACAGAAAGGATACCGCCACGCTTCGGCGCGGTAAGGGCGAAAGGGTGCGGTAAGAGCGCACCGCGTTCCCAGCAATGGGAACGGCACGGCAAACCCCACCGGGAGCAAGACCGAATAGGGATCGCACATGGGGCTGCTTCCGCCTCGCGATCCGGGTTGGTTGCTGGAGGCCGGGAGCGATCCCGGCCCTAGAGGAATGGTCGCCCATCCGATCTCGATCGGTGGACAGAACCCGGCTTACAGACCCTCTGGCGATTTCGTTTGCGAGGCCTTAGCAAAGGCCACGATGCAGACCCTGCCGCTGGAACGACTTGCCGCCGCCATTCTCCTCGCCGCCATCGCAGGCTGTGTGGACGCAGTCGGCTTCACGGAACTGGGCGGCTATTTCGTATCCTTCATGAGCGGCAATTCCACCCGGCTCGGCCTGCATATCGCCGCGCACGAATGGCGGCCTGCGCTGTTCACCTTCGGCCTCGTCGCGCTGTTCGTCGGCGGGGCGGCGGCGGGCGCGCTGATCGTCGATCGCGCGGGCCGGGCCGGGGCCGCCGCGATCCTGCTTGTCGAGGCGCTGATGCTGGCGACGGCCGCTGCGCTGCTGGACGGGCCGAGGCCGCTGATCGGCGCCGCGATGCTGCCGCCGGCCATGGGGCTCTCCAACGCCTTCCTGCTGGGCGAGGGCGGTGTCCGCGTCGGCCTCACCTATATGACGGGCACGCTGGTGCGGATCGGCACGGGGCTCGCGGCGCTCGGCACGCCGGGAAGGGGGCGGGCGCTGTTGCTCGACATCCTGCTGTGGCTCTCGCTGGTCGGCGGTGTGGTGCTTGGCGGGATCGGTTATGTCCGCTTCGGCGGAACGGTGCTGCTCGCGCCGGTCACGGCGCTGGTGCTGATAGGGTTGGTCGAGGGTTTCGCCCTGCGACGGCCGCGCGCGTAAAATTTCCGTCTTCGCGGTCGCGAAAACCGCGCTCTGCCCTTACATGGACGGCATGGCACGACGGCAGATCCGATCGAACGACTGGGGCTTCCCACGCTGGCGCGGCTATGGCAGCGAGCGTGGCGCCACGCAGGTCCGCATGTGCGACCGCGACGGCTGCGACCAGCCGGGGGATCGCCCGGCGCCGAAATCGCCCAACAGCCCGGATCGCTGGTGGTTCTGCGAGAACCACGCCGCCGAATATAACCGGAACTGGGACTATTTTCAGGGCCTCTCCGCCGAGGAGGCCGCCGAGCGCGAACGCAACGAGCGGCGGACGGCGAACGGCTACACCCAGTCCGCGCATCATGGCTGGGGCGGGGCGGGAGACGGCCGCCGCAGCCGCGACGAGATGCGCGCGCTGGAGGTACTCGAACTCGAGACGGATGCCGATATCGAGGACATCAAGGCCGCATGGCGCCGCCTCGCCAAAGCCAATCACCCCGACGTGAACCCCGGTGATGCCGCCGCCGCCGAGCGCTTCCGCAAGGCGCAGGCGGCGTGGGACGTGCTGCGCGTCGCGGAGGAACGGCGGCAGAAGGCATGAGCAAGCCTCCGCGCGACAGCGTGCGGACGGAATGGTCCGCGGCGATCCTCGTCTGCGGCAAATGCTCGAAGAAGATCGGTGGCGGCTTTGGGGGAAAGGGCAAGACCTCGCTCGCCAAGGCGCTCCGCAAGCGGGGCGGCAAGGGCAAGAAGCGCAAGCTCCCTTACGGCGTGATCGAGACCGGCTGCCTCGGCATCTGCCCCCGCCGCGCGGTGGTGTTGGTCGACGGGGCCGAGCCCGGCGAATGGCTGCTGGTGCGCGAGGGAACGCCGGTGGAGGAGGTCGCCGAGCGGCTGGGCCTCCCGGCCAGGCCCAAGGACTGAGGCTTACTCGTCGCTCTCGCTGTCGGGCACCGGATCGCGCCCCGAGATGCGGCGGGCGAGCGCGGACGTTGCCGTATAGTCCCCGAAGTCGCCCGAAAGCTGGAGCACATGCTCGCTGCCGAGCGAGTCGGACGGGCTCTCGCCGAGCGGCTTGCCGTCCAGCGTGCAGGGCACCCGCGCGCCCTGTGCGACATGGATCGCGGCGGCCGCCGCCGGGGTCAGCGTAATCATCAGCGAGGGCTTGCCCGCGATGTCCGGGATGGCGCGCGCGTCGAGCACGTCCTTCGCCGCGATCTGGTGGCCGGCGGCGGTGAATACGCCGGTCGGATAGGCCTTGGCCTTCACCACGGCCGCCGCCGAGGCGCTGCCCGTCAGCAGCAGCGCCGCGCCGAGAGCGAGGAAGAGGCGTTTACGCGCGATCATCATGCCTTGGCATAGCGCGCGGCAGTCTCGCGGATCAACGCGATCATGTTGGGGATGCCTTGCGTCCGGTTCGAACTGAGCTGGTTCTTGAGGTCGAACGGCGCGAGGGCCGCCGCGATGTCCATCTCCGCGATCGCGCCGGCCGGCTTGTCCTGCACGGTCAGCAGCACGAGCGCGATGATGCCCTTGGTGATCGCGGCGTTCGAGTCGGCGAGGAAATGCAGCCGCCCGTCCTCCGGCTGGGTGGGATAGACCCACACCGAAGCCGAGCAACCCCGGACCAGCGTGGCGTCGGTCTTGAGCGCGTCGGGCATGGGCTCCAGCGCGCGGCCCAGATCGATCAGGAGGCGGTAGCGGTCGTCGGCATCGAGGAAGGCATATTCCTCGCGGACATCATCGAGCGTCGCAGTCATGGGAGGCGGTTAGCAGGCCCGGACGCCCCGAAAAAGAGTGAGAGGAAAAAGGCGCCGGGATCAGAGATCGATCCCGGCGGCAATGGCTTCGAGCTTGCGGATGCGCTCCTTGAGGTCGGCCAGCTCGATGCGGGCGCCGGCGGGCGGCGGCGTGGTCAGTTCGCGCTCGTTGGCGATGGAGAGGCGCTGGAGATCCAGCCAGCCGCGCCAGCCGCTGAGCCCCGCCGCGGTGAGCATTGCGAGACCACCGAGGCCCGCGATCGAAAGCGTGATGATGGAGAGGGTCTCAGTCATCGCTACTGTCCTTGGATGTGCGCGGGGCCGTTCACGGCCGGTCGCGCAGGGACTCGATCTCGCGATCGAGCGAACTCGAACTGTCGGTGGCGATCCGCTCCAGCGTGGCGACGCGCGCCTTGAGCTGGCGGATTTCCTCGCGGAGCGCCTGAGCCTCGGGATCCGGGCCGGGGCGGGCGACCATCTCTTCGCCCTTCCAGCGGCGCACCACGCCATATTTGGCCCTGAGCACGCTGGCGACCGCTCCGATGGCGACGATCGCCACGACCATCTCGAATGGGTTCATCTTTTACTCTCCCCTGTTTTCGGGCGGGATTGTTCAGTTGAGCGGCTGATCGCGCAGATGCTCGATCTCGTCGGCGAGTTTGGTGGAGCGATCGGTGATGATGCGCTCCAGAACCGCCATGCGCTGTTCCAGCCTTTCGGTCTTGGCGGCGTATTGCGCGGCCTTCTCGGCGGTCTGGGTGGACATGAATTCGAGCTGCCGCTCCTTGAACCTGATCCACATCTTGAGGATGCCGCCGAGCCCGAAGACCAGGATCGCGGTGACGGGGATGATGAAGGGGCTGAAGAACATCTTGTGCGTCCTTTTGTCAGGCCGATCTCAGCGCAGGCTGTCGATCTCGTCGGCCAGCCGGCGGTTGTGGCTGGTGTAGTAGACTTCGAGGTCCGACAGGCGGCGGTCGATATCGCGGAAGCGGCTGCGAACGTCGCGGACGGAGTTGCCCGGCTTGGCGCGCACGCCCTGCCAGAAGCGCTGGTCCTCCCGGCTCATATCCTCGAACTCGACCGGCTTGTCGCTGGCGAGCCAGGCGGTGATCCAGTAGGCCAGCAGCGTCCACGGGAAGCCGCCGATGAAGGTGAGGACCACCAGCCCGACACGCACCAGCGTGACGTCGAGCCCGGTATAGTCGGCGATGCCGGAGCAGACGCCGAGCCACTTGGCATTCCGCTTGTCGAGATAGAATTTCGTGTGACGGGCGGACATGGTTTTACCCTTTCGGATGAAGGATTTCGGCTCAGGCGCGGCCCTGCCAGTCGTCGCTGTCGCGCAGGGGGCGTTCGACGCGCTCGCCGGCGGTGGGGCGCCAGTTGGGATTGTCGGCGGCGACGATCCGCTCGATCGTGGCGAGCCGCTCGTCGAGCCGGCGGGCGAGATCGTGCAGGCCGTCGAGCAGGTTCTCATCCTCGATCGAGAGGCCGCGGGCGCGCTTCCATTGGGTGACATAGTGGAAGATGATCCACGGCAGCCCGATGAAGAGCATACCGACGATCACGATCGGCAGGAAGACGTCCTCCATGGCCTCAGCCCTCCTGGCCGGTCCGGCCGAGGCGGGCCTTCAGGGCCTCCAGCTCGGCGTCGACCTTCTCGGACGAGCGGAGATCGGCGATCTCCTCCTCCAGCGACTTGGGCGCTGTGCCCATGCCGGCGGCCTCGGCGCGGCCCTCCGCGAAGTCGACGCGGCGCTCCAGCGTTTCGAAGCGGCTGAACGCCTCGTCGATCTTGGGGCCGTTGGTCATCTCGCGCAGGCGGGCGCGGTTCTGCGCGCTCTCCAGACGGGCGACGATCGAGTTCTGGCGGGCACGCGCCTCGCGCAGCTTGTTCTGGAGCTTGGTGATGTCCGCTTCAGAGGCCTGAAGCGTCTCGTCGAGCGCGGAGATTTCCTCACGCAGGCGCTCCGCCATGTCGCCGGCCTTCTGCTTTTCGAGCAGGGCGGCCTTGGCGAGATCCTCGCGGCCCTTGCTGAGCGCCAGCTCGGCCTTCTCGGTCCAGCTTTCCTGGAGCTTGTCGAGCTTGGCGATGTGGCGGCGCATCTCCTTCTGGTCGGCGATGGTGCGGGCGGCCGAGGCGCGAACCTCGATCAGCGTCTCTTCCATCTCCATGATAATCATACGGATCATCTTCGCCGGATCCTCCGCCCGATCGAGCAGATCGGTGACGTTGGCGGCGATGATGTCCCTGGTGCGGGAAAAGATGCCCATAGAAACTGCTCCTCGTGGAAAGTGGGTATGACCGGGCGGGAAAGGGGATACCCGCCCGGCCCGATCGGTCAGGCAGCCGCCGGACCGACCGCGGCGGCCAGACAGACGATGCTGGCGGCGGCCGTCGCGAAAAGGGTGACGAGCGCGGTGGCGATCCGGCTGCTCACGATAACGTCGAAGTGAACCATGATGCTTCTCCAACCTGATCCCGTGAACCGCGCTCGGCGGTGACGTGAAGATCAATGCAGGAGCCGTGCCAATTCCATAAGTCCCCATTTCCGGGCGTTTCGGGTGTATCGCGCAAATAATACGCCGTGTGGGGCTTGCCAAACTTTGGTGAATTGCACCAACTTCGCGGTCATGGATCGCGACATCAAATTCATCGGCGAATCGACCGCCTTCCTCGATGCGATCGAACGCGCCAGTCGGGCCGCCGGGCTCAACCGTCCGGTGCTGGTGATCGGCGAGCGGGGCACCGGCAAGGAGCTGATCGCCGAGCGCCTCCACCACCTGTCGCCGCGCTGGTCCGGCCCGCTGGTGACGCTCAACTGCGCGGCGCTGCCCGAGACGTTGATCGAGGCGGAATTGTTCGGCCATGAGGCGGGCGCCTTCACCGGCGCCACCAAGGCGCGCGCGGGCCGCTTCGAGGAGGCGGACGGCGGCACGTTGTTCCTCGACGAGCTGGCGACGCTGTCGTCCGGCGCGCAGGAGCGGTTGCTGCGCGCGGTGGAATATGGCGAGGTCACGCGGATCGGCTCCTCGCGTCCCGTGCGGGTGGACGTCCGCATCGTGGCGGCCACCAACGAGCATCTGCCCTCGCTGGTCGATGCAGGGCGGTTCCGCGCCGATCTGCTCGATCGCCTCTCCTTCGAGGTGGTGACCTTGCCGCCGCTGCGTCATCGCGAGGGGGATGTGCCGGTGCTGGTCGATTATTTCGGGCAGCGCATGGCCTTCGAGCTGGGCTGGACCGACTGGAAGGGGTTTTCGCCCAAGGCGCTGGCGACGCTGGTCGGCTACGAATGGCCGGGCAACGTCCGCGAGCTGCGCAACGTGATCGAGCGTGCCGTCTATCGCTGGGACGAGCCCGCCAGGCCGATCGACGCGATCGAGTTCGATCCTTTCGCCTCGCCCTGGCGCCCGCAGGGGCAGGCGGCGCGGCCGGCGATGACGGCGGAGCCGCGCCCGGCGCAGACGGTGGTGGTCGAGGAGGCTGAGGTCGGCGATTTCCGCGCCGCCTGCGACGCCTATGAGAAGAAGCTGCTGGAAGCCGCGCTCAAGCGCTGCCGCTTCAACCAGCGGACCACGGCGGCGGCGCTGGCGCTCACCTATGACCAGCTTCGCCATGCTTTGAGGCGTCATAATCTGCTCGATCGCACCGGCGCCTGAGCCGGGGGCCGTCCGTTTCGCGTCCGTTCCATGAGAATGCTTCGCAACAGGCGTTTTCGCTGCACTTTTGGCGGGCGGAGGCGTTAGGGGAGCCAAACCGGATTCCCAACCAAGGAGACGCCTGATGGCCTTCATCCTCCCCCCGCTTCCGTTCGAGAAGACCGCGCTCGACCCGATCATGTCGGCCGAGACCTTCGATTATCATCACGGCAAGCATCACAACGCTTATGTGCAGAAGGTCAATGGCTGGGAGGCCGAAAAGGGCCTCGCGGGCAAGACGCTGGTCGAAGTGACCAAGCTCGCCAAGGACAAGGGCGACAAGGGCCTGTTCAACAACGCCGCCCAGATCTGGAACCACAGCTTCTTCTGGCAGTGCCTCGCGCCGGCCGGCTCGACCAAGCCGTCCGAGAAGCTCGCCAAGCTGATCGACGATTTCGGCGGCCAGGACGCCCTGATCGCCAAGCTCAAGGAAGAGGCCGTCGGCCACTTCGCGAGCGGCTGGGCGTGGCTGGTGCTCGACGGCGGCGCGCTCAAGGTGACGTCGCTGCACGACGCCGACACCCCGGTGGTCTATGAGGGCATGAAGCCGCTGCTCACGCTCGATGTGTGGGAACACGCCTATTACATCGACTATCGCAACGCCCGCCCGGACTTCGCCGAGAAGGTGCTGAAGAACGTCGTGAACTGGGACTTCGTGTCGCAGAACCTCGACGGCGAGGGCGTCAGCCGCGCCGATCAGCAGCCGGCCTGAGCCGGTCGCAAATACGGCCCTCTCCGTAAGGGGAGGGCCGGACAGGAGCCCGCGCGAGCCTCACCGCTCGCGCGGGCTTCCTTCATTCCTCGGGCGGACAGTCGGCGATGGCCGCCATGGCGCTCTCGCCGAGGCCATGCTTCATCAACATCGGGATGTTGGCGAGCGCGAAGAGCATCGTCGCCGGGATCGCGCCCCATAGCTTGTAGCCGACCCACACGCCCGTGCTGAAATTCCGCCAGACGATCTCGTTGGCGACGGCCATCACGACGAAGAACAACGCCCAGTTCCGCGACAGGATCACCCAGCCGCGCTCGTTCAGCCCCGGATAGGCGTTGCCCAGCGCGAGGCGGAGCGTCGGCTTGCCGGTGAAGAGGCCGAAGAAGAGGATGCCCGACACCATCAGGTAATAGAGCGTCGGCTTGATCTTGATGATCCAGTCCTTGTGCAGCCAGATGGTGAGGCCGCCGAGGATCAGCACCATGGCGCTCGAAAACCACTGCATCGGGGAGATGCGGCCGAAGCGCACCAGCGAGATGAGCATCGCCGCCCCCGTCGCCGCCATGAAGATGCCGGTCGACGCATAGATATTCTTCGCCGTCAGCGAATAGGCGACGAAATAGACGACCAGCGGCCCCAGATCGAGCGCGAGGCGCAGCATCGGTCCGGCTTCCGGCTTCGCGGCGGCGGCGGTGGTGGTGGTCAACTCGATCCTCTCGTCTCTTGCCCGTGCCAGTCGGGCCATTCCGTCACTATAGCGGAAATCGCCCTGACGGTTGATGAACGCTTCGGCGGGATGGATATCCCCCGCGATGGCGCGCGGGGAAATGTGGCTTAGTCCACCCGATCCTTGGAACGGGCGATGAGGCTCGCCACCTCGTCGGGATCGAAGGGGCGGAAGTCGTCGAGCGTCTCGCCCACGCCGATGGCATGGATGGGCAGGCCGAACTTCTCCGCCGCCGCGACGAGGACGCCCCCCTTGGCGGTGCCGTCGAGCTTGGTCATGACGAGGCCGGTGACGCCGGCTTCCTTGCCGAACACCTCGATCTGGTTGAGCGCGTTCTGGCCGGTGGTGGCGTCGAGCACCAGCACCACATCGTGCGGCGCGGCGGGATTGAGACGGCCGAGCACGCGGCGGATCTTGGACAGTTCGTCCATCAGGCCCGCCTTGTTCTGGAGGCGGCCGGCGGTGTCGACGATCAGCACGTCGGTGCCGATCGCGGTGCCCTGCTTCACGCCTTCCCAGACGAGGCTGGCGGCGTCCCCGCCTTCGGCGCCGGAGATGATCGGAACGCCGATACGATCCGCCCACACCTTGAGCTGGCCGATCGCCGCCGCGCGGAAGGTGTCGCCCGCGACGAGCATCACCTGATAGTCCTGCTCCTGGAGCAGATGGGCGAGCTTGGCGATGGTGGTCGTCTTGCCCGATCCGTTGACGCCGATGACGAGGATCACCTGCGGACGCGGGAAGGCCTCGATCTCCAGCGGCTTGGCGACGGGGCGGAGGATCTTGGCCACTTCCTCGGCGACGATGGCGCGCAAGGCGGCCTCGTCGAGACCCTTCTCGTAGCGCTCGTCCTCCAGGCGGGCGCGGACGCGGGCGGCCGTCGTCGGGCCGAGGTCGGACGCGATCAGCGCCTCCTCGATCTCGTCCAAAGTCTCGCGATCGAGCTTCTCCTTGGTGAAGAGGCTCTGGAGATTGTCGCCCAGCCGTTCGGACGTGCGGCGGAAGCCGGCGACCAGCTTCTCATGCCATGCGCTAGGGGTGTCGCTCACAGGGTCTCTCCGACCAGCATTCCGTCCTCGATATGGGTCATGTGCAGGGTGACGACATCGCCGATGACGACGCCGTTGGTGGGTGTGCCGCGCTTGGCCGCGCCGGAGGCAAGGCGGGCGGGGGCGTAGTTCCCGGCATGACCGCGGCCGCTCAGGCCCTCGACCAGCACGGATTGGGTGGTGCCGACCAGCGTCTCCAGCCAGCGCGCGCGGCGGGCGTCGGCGGTTTCGCGCAGGCGCCTGGCACGGGCGCGGACGGTGGCGGTGTCGAGCTGCGGCATCTTCGCGGCGGGCGTGCCGGCGCGGGGCGAGAAGGGGAAGATATGCCCCATCACAATGTCGCAATCGTCGAGCAGTTTCAGCGTGTTGCCCGCCATCTCCTCCGTCTCGGTCGGGAAGCCGGCGATGAGGTCCGCGCCGATCGCGATGTCGGGTCGGGCGGCCTTGAGGCGCTCGACCATCGCGACCGACTGGGCGCGGCTGTGGCGGCGCTTCATGCGTTTGAGGATGAGGTCGTCGCCCGACTGGAGCGAGAGGTGGAGATGCGGCTGGATGCGCGTCTCCTGCGTCACCAGCTCGAACAGGCGCTCGTCGATCTCGACGGAGTCGAGCGAGGAGAGGCGGAGGCGGTTGAGGCCCGGCACCAGCTTCAGGATGCGCTCGATCAGCATCCCCAGCGACTGATCGCCGGGCAGGTCCGGGCCATAGCTGGTGGTGTCGACGCCGGTGAGGACGACCTCGTTATAGCCCTCATCCACCAACGCTTTGATCCGCTCGACCACCGCGCCGGCGGGGACGGAGCGGCTCGGGCCACGGCCGAAGGGGATGATGCAGAAGGTGCAGCGATGGTCGCAGCCATTCTGCACCTCGACGAAGGCGCGGGCACGGTTGCGTTCGCCAAGGTCGGCGGGCGGCGCGGCCTCGTGGAGCGTCATGATGTCGGAGACGTGGATTTTGGTGCGTGTGTCGCCAGCGGGTTCGCCTTCGTCATCCCACCCCTTCTTCGTCACCCCGGCGAAGGCCGGGGTCCAGGGCTGCAAGCGTTGCGTTTCATGGCTCTGGATCCCGGCCTTCGCCGGGATGACGGAAGAGGGCGAAAGGAAGGCCGTCGCCTCGCGCTTCTCGCGGTTGCCGATGACGGCCGTCACCTCGGGCATCGCCGCGAAGGCATCGGGCTCGATCTGCGCCGCGCAGCCCGTCACGATAATGCGCGCATCGGGGCGGCGGCGACGGGCACGGCGGATTTCCTGTCGGGCCTGCTTCACCGCCTCGGCCGTCACCGCGCAGCTATTGATGATGACGAGATCGTCCTGACCGGCCGCGAGCTGGCGCATCGCTTCGCTCTCGGTCGCGTTGAGCCGGCAGCCCAGCGTCAGGATCTCCGGGCCGTTCACGGGGCGAAGGCCTCCAGGTCGAGTTCGCCGGTGAAGACGTGGGTGGCGGGGCCGGTCATGCGGATATGGCCGCCGGGCTGCCAGTCGATCACGAGTTCGCCGCCCGGCAGCGCGACGGTGACGCCGCTGTCCACCCGGCCCGACTTGATCGCCGCGACGGCGGTGGCGCAGGCGCCCGTCCCGCAGGCGAGCGTCAGGCCCGCGCCACGCTCCCAGACGCGAAGCCGGATGCGGCTGCGGCTCTCGATGGTGGCGACGTTGACGTTGACGCGCTCGGGGAAGATCGGATCATGCTCGACGACCGGGCCGCTGGTCGCAAGGTCCAGCGCATCGGTGTCGGGCACGAAGAAGATGACGTGCGGGTTGCCGATGCTCAGCGCCATCGGCGGGGCGATCGGCTCTAGCCCGTCCCAGGCAAGCGGGAGGGCGCTCGTGTCCATGGGGTAGGCGAGCGGCACCGCGTCCCAGTCGAAGCGGGGCGCGCCCATGTCGACGCTGGCGCCGCCGGCGGTGAGTTCGCTGACGAGGATGCCGCCCAGCGTCTCGATGGTCGGCTGGCCGCCGAGCAGGCTCGCCACGCAGCGCGTCGCGTTGCCGCAGGCTTCGACCTCGCCGCCGTCATTGTTGAAGATCCGCATCCGGGCGGTGGCCGCGTCGGAGGGCTCGACGACAATGAGCTGGTCGCAGCCGACGCCGGTATGACGATCCGCGATCGCGCGGGCGCGCGCCGGGGTCATGGTGAGAGCCTGCTCGCGGGCGTCGAACACGACGAAGTCGTTGCCGAGGCCGTGCATCTTGTGGAAACGGTGCGCCATCGCGCGCGATCTAGGGAGTGTGCGCCCTCAAGTCCACACAAGCCGTCAGGCGCGGCGCGCGGAAAGGCCGTGGTCGTCGATCGGCTGCGATCCCCGCGCGGTCGGCAGCAGACCGCGCTCGGCCAGCATCCGGCGCGTGGCCGTCACCGTCATCGGCTTGCCGAAGTGCCAGCCCTGGCCCTTGTGGCAGCCCATGGCGCGCAGCCGGTCGCGGATGTCGCCATCCTCGATGCCCTCCGCCGTGATCGGCAGGTTGAGGCTCTCGCCGAGCTTCGAGATGGCGTTGACGATCGCGGCGGACTCCGGGTCTTTGTTGATTGAGGTGACGAAGCTGCGGTCGATCTTGATCCGGTCGAAGGGCAGCGCGCGCAGGTGCGCCAGCGACGAATAGCCGGTGCCGAAATCGTCGAGCGCGAGGCGGATGCCCTGGTTCTTCAGGCTGCCGACGATCGACTGCGCAAGCGGCAGGTTCTGGAACAGCGAGCTTTCGGTGATCTCGATCTCCAGCCGGTTGGCGGGGAAACCCGTCTCGACCAGCAGCTTGACGATCTTCTGCGCCAGCCACGGGTCGCGGAGCTGCGCCGGGGAGATGTTGACCGAAAGCGAGAGCGATGGCGACCAGTCGCGCCCCTCGATGAAGGCGCGGCGCATCACGGCGATCGAAAGCTCGCTGATGAGGCCGCATTCCTCGGCGACGGGGATGAAATTGTCCGGCGCGATCACGCCGCGCGTCGGATGCTCCCAGCGGGCCAATACCTCGAAGCCGAGCAGCGCATTCGTCTCCAGATCGACCTGCGGCTCGTAATAGGGGACGAACTGGCCGATCGGGATGCCTTCGCGCAGGCCGGCCTCGATCATGTTGCGGGAGATCAACTCGCGCTCCATCGAGGTATCGAACCATGCATGGCGGCCGCGGCCGGAGCCCTTGGCCGCCTGCATCGCGATATTGGCGCGGCGGAGCAGCGCTTCCACCGTCTGGCAATCCTCGTCGGAGCGGGCGATGCCGATCGACGCGCCGATATGCGCGGTGACGCCGCGCGCGATCAGCGGCTGGGCGAGCGCGCTCACGATATAGTCCGCGATCGAATCGATGGCGCCGGCATGGCGCGGATCGAAGGGCAGGAGGGCGGCGAACTCGTCGCCGTCGAGCCGGCCGGCCACGGCGGATGCGGGCAGCGCGCGACGGATGATGTCCGTCGCGGCGCGCAGCACCGTGTCGCCGGCGAGATGGCCATGGACTTCGTTCACGGCCTTGAAATGGTCGAGATCGATGGTGAGCAGCGCGGTCGCCTTGCCCTGCCGGCGGGCCTGCGTAATCAGGGCTTCGCCGTCCGATGCCATGGCGCGGCGGTTGAGGAAGCCGGTCAGCTCGTCGATGCGCGCCAGCGTCATGGCGCGGGCGGCCGCGAGATCGTGCTGGGTGGTGGCGGCGGCGAGATCGCGATAGCGGCGCCAGCCGAACAGGATCAGCGCGAGATTGAGGAGCAGGCCCGACAGCAGCAGCCGGTCGCCGGCCGCCAGTTGGGTGGCATCGTTGCCATGGCCCAGCAGCCGCTGGGCGAACCCGATGAAGCGCCAGCCGCTCAGCACCAGCACCAGTATCGCGGCGACCAGCACGCCACCCACCACAAGATCGCGGCGCGCGCGGATCATGGCCCCGTCGGCGCTGTGCAGTTCGCCCTGTTGATCCGACATTGAGGCCACTTTCCTTTTCCGGCAGCCCGTCATGCGACCAAAGGGTATAGAAGCGGTAAAGGCGGAAGGCCGTTCGCCGCGCTTCGACTTGCCTTCGGGGAGGGCTTCGTCTATCGGGCCGGCCATCGTTCCGTGACGAACGTGATGGCTCCAAGCACGCGGCTCAGAAGTCGGGTGTACGCCGGCCGGCGAGTTTCGCCCGCCGGCGCTTCGTGCGTTGGGCTGTCGCGAATCGTTCGGCAAAGGAGTTTGGGCGCATGTTCGAGAGTTTGAGCGAAAGGCTGGGCGGTGTTTTCGATCGCCTGCGTGGCCGTGGTGCGCTCAACGAAGCCGACGTGCGCGCGGCGATGCGCGAAGTGCGCATCGCGCTGCTCGAAGCCGACGTGGCGCTGCCGGTGGTGCGCGAGTTCGTCGACAAGGTGACGGAAGCGGCCGTCGGCCAGTCCGTCCTGAAGTCGATCACGCCGGGCCAGCAGGTCGTCAAGATCGTCAACGACGCGCTGGTCGAGATGCTGGGTGCCGAAGCGTCCGATCTCCAGCTCGACGTTACCCCGCCCGCGATCATCATGATGGTCGGCCTTCAGGGTTCGGGCAAGACCACCAGCACCGCCAAGATCGCCCGCCGCCTGAAGCAGAAGGGCGCGAAGAAGGTCATGATGGCCTCGCTGGACGTCAATCGTCCGGCCGCGCAGGAGCAGCTCGCGGTCCTCGGCACGCAGGCCGAAGTGGCGACGCTGCCGATCGTGCAGGGCCAGCAGCCTGTCGATATCGCCAAGCGCGCGTTGAGCGCCGCGAAGCTCCAGGGCTTCGACGTGCTGATGCTCGACACCGCCGGCCGTCTCCACGTCGATCAGGCGCTGATGGACGAGATGAAGGCGGTCGCCGATGTCGCGACGCCGGACGAAATCCTCCTCGTCGTCGACTCGCTGACCGGTCAGGACGCGGTCAACGTCGCGAAGTCGTTCTCCGAGCAGGTGCCCCTGACCGGTGTGGTGCTCACCCGCATGGACGGCGATGCGCGCGGTGGCGCGGCGCTCTCGATGCGCGCCGTCACCGGCAAGCCGATCAAGTTCGTCGGCACGGGCGAGAAGCTGGATGGCCTCGAACTCTTCCAGCCGTCGCGCGTCGCCGGCCGCATTCTGGGCATGGGCGACGTCGTCAGCCTTGTCGAGCGCGCCGCCGAGACGATCAAGCAGGAAGAGGCCGAACAGCTCGCCGAGCGCATGTCGAAGGGGCAGTTCGACCTGAACGACCTGCGCAATCAGCTCGGCCAGATGCGCCGCATGGGCGGCCTCGGCGCACTCGCCTCGATGCTGCCGGGTGTCGCCAAGGTGAAGAACGCCATGGCGGCCGGCAATGTCGACGACAAGATTCTGATCCACATGGACGCGATCATCGGCTCGATGACGCCCAAGGAGCGCGCCAAGCCGGAGCTCATCAACGCGAAGCGCAAGATTCGCATCGCGAAGGGCGCCGGCCGCACCGTCCAGGAGGTCAACAAGATCCTGAAGATGCATCAGGAAATGGCGACCGCCATGAAGAAGATCAAGAAAATGGGCGGCCTGAAGGGCCTTGCCGGGCTGTTCGGAAAGGGCGGCGGCATGGGCGGTTTGGGCGGCCTTGGTGGTGCCGGCGGCGGAATGCCGCCCGGTGCCGGCGGGGCCGGTGGCCTCGGAGGGCTTCCGGGACTTCCTGGAGGAGCGCAGGGGCTTCCCCCCGGCTTCCAGAATTTCCTGAAGAAGAAGTGAGTTCGTCACCCAGAAGGGTGGCTTCGATTTGATAGAAGGAAGACTAGAATGGCTGTTTCGATCCGTCTCTCGCGCGGTGGCTCCAAGAAGCGCCCGTATTACCGCATCGTCGTCGCCAACTCGACCGCGCCGCGCGACGGCGCCTTCATCGAGAAGATCGGCACCTACAACCCGATGCTCTCGAAGGATGACGAGAAGCGCGTGATCCTCGACGGCGAGCGTGCCAAGCACTGGCTCTCGGTGGGCGCGCAGCCGACCGATCGCGTCGCCCGTTTCCTGGATGCCGCCGGCATCCGTGAGCGCGCCGCGCGCAACAACCCGAAGAAGGCCGAGCCGGGCGAGAAGGCCAAGGAGCGCGCCGAGGAGCGTGCTGCGAAGGCCGCCGCCCTCGCCGAAGCCGCTGCGGAAGCCGCTGCCGCTCCGGCCCCGGCCGAGGAGGCTCCGGCCGCCGAGGAAACCACCGAGGCGTAATGATCATGGGTTCGGTGCCTCGACGCGGGGCACCGAACCCATCCGTTCGTGCTGAGCGTAGTCGAAGCACGTGCCCTGAATGCGGCGCCTGCCGCACGTCCTTCGACTTTGCTCAGGACGAACGGAGTAGAGGGCTTGTCTGATCGGCCCGTCGTCCTCGCCGCCATCATCGGCGCGCATGGCGTCACCGGAGAGGTGCGCCTTAAGCTCTTTACCGGCGATCTGAAGCGCTATCCGTCGCTCAGTGCCGGTGCGAGCAGCTATACGCTCAAATCCATCCGCCCCGGCCCCAACGGCGCCGTGGCCCGCTTCGCCGAAGTGACCGACCGCAACGCCGCCGAGGCGCTGCGGGGTACGGAACTCACGGTGCCGCGCTCGTCGCTGCCTCCGCTGGAGGAGGGCGAATATTATCATGCCGATCTGCTCGGGCAGGACGCCGTCTCCACGGCGGGTGAGGCGCTCGGCCGCATCGTCGCCGTCGAGAATTTCGGCGCGGGCGATCTGATCGAGATCGAACGGGAGAATGGCCGCCGCTTCCTCGTGCCGGTGGGCGCGGGCGTCGAGCAGCTTGGGCCGCCGATCCGTGTCCATGCCGAGTTCGTGGAAGCATGAGCATCAAGCTCTTCGTCATCCCGGCGAAGGCCGGGGTCTCGGGTGGCGGGTGCTGTGCGAGCCTCCGGGAGATGCCAGCCTTCGCTGGCATGACGAACGGGGGAACCGGCATGACGAATAGGACTAAGGCCTGATGAACCCCGCGGCTGCCTTTTTCTTCGTGGTGCTGGCATTGCAGGCGGTGTTCGTCGCGGCGCTGGTGCTGCTGGTCGGCCGGCGCTTTCCGGCGCGATTGAGGCTCTATCGCTTTGTGGCGCCCGCCGCCTTGCCGATCCTGCTATGGGGCATGGCGAGCCTCGCCTATCTCCAGTCCCGCCGCGAGATGGGTCTGCCGCAGGACATGATTTCCTACGAGCCGGTCGTCCGCTTCTTCCTGGGCTACGGCATCCTGTGGCTGGTCGGCGTGCTGTGGGCGACGATGCTGATCCGCTGGACACGCCGTCGATGAGCTTCCAGGCGTCGATCCTCACCCTCTATCCCGAGATGTTTCCGGGGCCGCTGGGCATCAGCCTCGCGGGCCGGGCGCTCGCCGAGGGAAAATGGTCGCTGGAGGCGGTGCAGATCCGCGACTTCACGACCGACAAGCATCGCTCCGTCGACGACACGCCCGCCGGCGGCGGTGCCGGCATGGTGATGCGCGCCGACATCCTCGCCCGCGCGCTCGACGACGCGACGGCCCGCCATCCGGGCGTCCCCGTGCTGGCGATGACGCCGCGTGGAGCGCCGCTCACGCAGGCTCGTGTCCGCCAGCTTGCCGAGGGGCCGGGGGCGATCATCCTGTGCGGCCGCTTCGAGGGGATCGACCAGCGCCTGTTCGACGCGCGCGCGATCGAGGAAGTCTCGATCGGCGATTATATCCTCTCGGGCGGCGAGATGGCGGCGCTGACGCTGCTCGATGCTTGCGTTCGGCTGCTTCCCGGCGTAATGGGCGCCGCTTCGAGCGGAGATGAAGAGAGCTTCGAAACGGGGCTTCTCGAATATCCGCATTATACCCGACCCGCTGAGTGGGAAGGGCGCACGATCCCTGAAGTGCTGCGATCGGGGGATCATGCGAGGATCAAGGCCTGGCGTCATGCCGAGGCCGAGACCATCACACGGCTAAGGCGGCCGGACCTTTTGGAGCGCCACGGTGGCGTTCCGGTCCAGTCGCCCTCTGGCGCGCGGCGAAAAGACGAGGACGTAAAGTCATGAACCTCATCCAGCAGCTCGAGGCGGAAGCCATCGCGCAGTTCAATGAGTCGAAGAAGATCCCCGAATTCCGTCCGGGCGACACGCTGCGCGTCGGCGTGAAGGTCGTCGAAGGCGACCGTTCGCGCGTCCAGGCGTTCGAGGGCGTCTGCATCGCTCGCGCCAACAAGGGCATGGGCAGCAGCTTCACCGTCCGCAAGATCTCGTTCGGCGAAGGCGTCGAGCGCGTCTTCCCGCTCTACTCGCCCAACGTCGACTCGATCGAGGTTGTGCGCCGCGGCGTCGTCCGTCGCGCGAAGCTCTATTATCTGCGTGGCCGTACCGGCAAGTCTGCCCGTATCGCCGAGCGCAAGGACACCCGCGCGCAGGCTTGAGGCCTCGCGCGTCCTTCGCGACGCTACAGGGAAGGGCGTCGGCAGCTTCAAGGCTGTCGGCGCCCTTTCTCTTTCAGCGAGGCAGCGCGGGTGCCCAGCGATAGGAACCCTCGCCGGTCTTCTCCACGAAGCCGACGCCCGGATAGGGGAAGTGCGGCGCGAAGATGCGCTCATGATCGGCGGCGAGCTTCGCCAGCAGCGCCTTGCGGTTGGCACGGCCCTGCGCGCCATTACCGTCATACTCGATCGTCCAGTCCGGCCTGGCGAGTGAGATGATCGAGCTGTGCGCGCTGTCGCCGATGTCGAGCAGGCGGGCGTTGCCGGAGCGGATCTCATAGCCGCTATGCCCCGGCGTGTGCCCCGGGAGCGGCACGGAGGTGATGCCGGGCACGACCTCGGCACCCGGCTTGAAAGGCTGGACCTTCGCACGGATCGTCTCGACCAGCGCCTTGCTGCCCTTGGCCTGCATGTAGCTCCATTCCGTCGCCGACATGCGGATGGTCGCCTTGGGGAAAGCGAGCGCGCCATCCCTGGTCGCGAGCCCGCCGACATGATCGCCATGGCTGTGGGTGATGAGGATGTCGGTCACGTCTTCGGGCCGGACATGGGCGGCGGCGAGGCTTGCCATCAGAGAGCCGCCGATCTTCGGCCCGAGCCCCGTGTCGAGCAGCACGACGTGCCCCGGCATCCGCACCAGCAGCGCATCCACCGAGAGGCTGATCCTGTCGGTCGGCGCGTGGGCCTGCTGGAGCACTTTCGACACCTCCGGCTTGGGCACGCCGACGCCGAAGACGCTGCCGTCATTGGGCACGACATTGTCCATGTCGCGCAGCGCGAAGAGCTGGAGCGTGCCCAGCCTGAAGCCGGTCGCGCCCGCGGGTGTCGGGGCAGGGGCCGCGAGCAGAGGCTGGCTGGCCAGGAGGGCGAAGGCGAGGGGCGCGATGGCGCGTTGAACTCGGAACGACACGGCACATCCCTTTCATATGATCCGTTGGCTTTGACGGGATGCTAGCCCCGGATGGGGGGCGGGGAAAGCTGGCCCCGAGCATAGTGATTTTCCGCCCAGCGGTGCTTGCCCGGCGGTGAGGGGCGGCTACACAGTCGTCATGCGTCTGTCTTTCCTCGCGAGCGTCTCGCTCCTCGCCACCGCCGCCGTTGCCGCTCCGGTTCCCTCGGTTCCGCAGAAGCCGCTGACCATCGATCGCATCTTCGCGAGCCCGTCGCTCTCCGGCCCGACGCCGCGCGGCGTGAAGCTGTCGCCCGACGGCAGGCTCGCGACGCTGCTCAAGCCCCGCGCCGATGAGCGCGAGCGCTATGATCTCTGGGCGGTCGATACCAGGACCGGCGCCGAGCGGATGCTGGTGGACAGCAAGAAGATCGGCAGCGGCGCCGAACTCTCCGAAGCCGAGAAGATGCGCCGCGAGCGCGCCCGCGTCGGCGGCACCAAGGGCATCGTCGATTATGCCTGGGCGCCGGACGGCAAGAGCATCCTCGTGCCGATCGACGGCGATCTCTATCTAGCCGGCCTCGACGGCAAGGTCCGCCGGTTGACCAATACGCCCCAGTCCGAGATCGACGCGCATGTCTCGGCGGGCGGCGGCTTCGTGAGCTTCGTGCGCGACCAGAACCTCTACGCGATCGATCTCAAGACCGGCACCGAGAGGGCGCTCACCAGGGAAGGCGGCAACACCGTCACCTGCGGCACCGCCGAATTCGTCGCGCAGGAGGAAATGGATCGCGACACCGGCACATGGTGGTCGCCGGGTGACGCCCATGTCGCGGTCGAATGCTATGACGAAGCCCCGGTGAAGATCGTCACCCGCGCCGCCATCGGCGCCGACGGCACCAAGACCTTCGACCAGCGCTATCCCGCCGCCGGCACGCCCAACGTCATCTCCTCGCTGTCGGTGATGTCGGCGGATGGTTCGCACCGGGTGAAGGTCGATCTTGGGGCGGACCCGGACATCTACATTGCCCGCGTCGACTGGTCGGCGGATGGCAGGACGCTCTACGTCCAGCGCGAGAGCCGCGACCAGAAGACGCTCGACATGCTCGCCGTCGATCCGGCGACGGGCGCGGCCAAGGTGCTGTTCACTGAGACGTCCAAGACCTGGATCAAGCTCACCGACGATTTCCGCCCGCTGAAGGACGGCAGCCTGATCTGGGGCTCGCAGCGTTCGGGCTTCATGCATCTCTACCGCTTCGTGAACGGCCAGTGGACCCAGCTCACCAAGGGCGACTGGATGGTCGAGACCAACGGCCAGTCCAGCCACACCGGCCTGATCGGCGTCGACGAGGCGCACCACCGCCTGTTCTTCGCCGCCAACAAGGACAGCGTGCTCGAAAGCCAGATCTACACGATCGACTATCTCGACCCGCAAGAACCCAAGCGCCTCACCGAGAGCGGCTACTGGAACGACGCGGTGATGGATCAGGCGGGCACGCACATGCTCGTCTCGCGGTCCAGTCCGTCGCAGCCGCCGCAGGTCTATCTGGCGGACGCGACCGGCAAGCGGCTGGCGTGGATCGAGGAGAACAGGCTCGACGCCAAACACCCCTACGCGCCCTTCCTCGCGGCGCACCGCCCGGTGCAGTACGGCACGCTCAAGGCCGAGGACGGCAGCACGCTCTATTATGAGATGATTACGCCGAAGCTGGAGGCGGGTAAGCGCTACCCGGTGTTCTTCGAGCATTATGGCGGCCCCGGCGCGCAGCAGGTGAAGCGCGCGTGGATGAGCCCGATGGCGCAATATTGGGTGTCGAAGGGCTGGATCTACTTCCAGATCGACAATCGCGGCTCGGCCAATCGCGGCACGGCGTTCGAGGACCAGATCTATCACGCGATGGGCACGGTCGAGGTCGCCGATCAGGCGACGGGCGCGCGCTGGCTCCAGCAGCAAAGCTTCGTGGACCCGAAGAAGATCGCGATCTTCGGCTGGTCCTATGGCGGCTACATGACGCTCAAGATGCTGGAGAAGGCGCCGCCGGGCCTCTACGCGGCGGGCGTCTCGGGCGCGCCGGTGACGAAGTGGGAGATGTACGACACCCACTATACCGAGCGCTATCTGGGCAACCCGGCGACCGACCCGAAGACCTATGAGGCCTCCGACGCGGTGGCCGACGCGCCGTCGATCAAGACGCCGATGCTGCTGATGCACGGCCTTTCGGACGACAATGTCGTGTTCGAGAACTCGGCCGCGCTCATCAACCGGCTTCAGGAGACGGATACGCCCTTCGACATGATGCTTTATGTCGGCCAGACGCATCATATCGCGGGCGAGGGCCGTCAGGCGCACGTTCAGCACACGATCGAGACATTCCTCGACGAAAAGGTGCTCGACCAGAAGTGAGCGTGCGCCGCTGCCTCCCGTTCAGCGGATCGGGATGGGAGGCAGCGCGCCGCGATCGACGACGCGCGTGTAGAGGTGCCACGTCGCATAGCCGAGCCACGGGATCACGATTGCCAGCCCGATGAAGGTCGGGATCGAGCCTGCCACCAGCAGCGCGGCCACGATCAGGCCCCAGCGCGCCGCCATGCCCGGATTGGCCGAGACGGCGCGGAACGAGGTGGAGATCGCCGTCCCGCCATCGACCGGGCGATCGACCAGCATCGGGATCGTCGTCCAGGTCAGCCCCAGCGCCACGACGGCGTAGGCCAGCCCGACGAGGTTGCCGACGATCATCATCTGCCATCCGGCCGCCGTGCCGAAGAGCTGGTGGAGAAACTCCCCGACCGACCTGGGCGGCACGTTGCCGAGAAACGCATCATGGATCGCGCCGCCGACCCACACCCACGATCCGAACAGCATAATCATCAGTACCGCGACGCCGATCAGCGATCCCAGGGATGGGCTGTGGCGGATGTCGAAGAAATGCTGCCAGCTCGAGTCCAGCCCGGCCTCGCGCCGGCGCGCCAGCTCGTAGAAGCCGACCGCGACCAGCGGCCCCAGCAGCGAAAGCCCCGCCGCCATCGGGAAAAACAGCACCAGTGGCACCCCGCCGAGCGAGGCGAAGGCGACCGAAAGGCTGAACAGCGGATAGATGATCGCGATCACCACGATGTCGCCACGCTTCTCGCGGAAGTCGGCCCAGCCTTCCCGGAGCGCGAAACGAATGTCTTCGGAGCTTATCCGCCGGATCGGGATCGCCGGGGCGGATGCAGGGGGCTGCGCGGATACTGCCACCATGACTACTCTCCTAAGATGCTCTATCAACACTCCATCGGTCGGGGACGGCATCGCCGTCGGCGATCGTGTACGGCATCTTTGCCGCACTCAAGTTTTACCATAGGGAGCGGCGCTGGACAAAACATGTCGCAGCGCTATGCCGCCCACGCAATTTCTTAACGTCACGGAGTCGTAAGATGGGTTATCGGGTTGTCGTCGCAGGGGCCACGGGCAATGTCGGGCGTGAGATGCTCGCCATTCTCGCCGAGCGCGAATTCCCGATCGCCGATATCGCGGTGCTGGCCTCCTCGCGCTCTACCGGCGATCAGGTGGAGTTCGGCGACACGGGCAAGATGCTCACGATCAAAAACATAGAGCATTTCGACTGGACGGGCTGGGACATCGCGCTGTTCGCGATCGGCTCCGAGGCGACGAAGAAATATGCCCCCATCGCGGCGGCGGCGGGCTGCACGGTGATCGACAACTCGTCGCTCTACCGCATGGACCCCGACGTGCCGCTGATCGTGCCCGAGGTGAACCCCGAGGCGATCGACGGCTATACCCGCAAGAACATCATCGCGAACCCCAACTGCTCGACCGCGCAGATGGTCGTCGCGCTGAAGCCGCTGCATGATGCGGCGAAGATCAAGCGCGTCGTCGTCTCGACCTACCAGTCGGTCTCCGGCGCGGGCAAGTCGGGCATGGACGAGCTGTTCGAGCAGAGCCGCAACATCTTCGTCGGCGATGCGGCCGAGCCGAAGAAGTTCACCAAGCAGATCGCCTTCAACGTGATCCCGCACATCGACAGCTTCCTCGATGACGGCTTCACCAAGGAAGAGTGGAAGATGGTCGTCGAGACCAAGAAGATCCTCGATCCGAAGGTGAAGGTGGTCGCCACCTGCGTGCGTGTGCCGGTGTTCGTTGGCCACTCGGAAGCGATCAACATCGAATTCGAGAACGAGATCTCCGCCAAGGAAGCGCAGGACATCCTGCGCGAGGCGCCGGGCATCATGCTGATCGATAAGCGCGAGGACGGCGGCTACACGACTCCGATCGAGTGCGTGGGCGAGTTCGCCACCTTCGTCAGCCGCGTCCGCGAAGACCCGACCGTCGAGAACGGCCTCGTGATCTGGTGCGTGTCCGACAACCTCCGCAAGGGCGCGGCGCTCAATGCCGTGCAGATCGCGGAGCTGCTCGGCCGTCGCCATCTCAAGAAGGCGGCCTGATCCTATGTCGATCGAGGGCGGGTGCCGCTGCAGCGCGGTGCGCTACACGCTCTCGATCGACCATCTGCCGCCGACCTATGCCTGCCATTGTCTCGATTGCCAGACATGGAGCGGGAGCACCTTCAGCCAGCAGGCGCTGCTTCCCGAAGAGGCGGTGCATATCAGCGGCCCTGTGGTGTTCTATGATCGCACCACCGGCGACCGCACCTCGCACCAGCGCATGTGCGGCATTTGCCACACGCGCCTCTACAACACGAACACGCGCCGCCCCGGCATCGCGGTGATGCGCGCCGGGACGCTCGATGATTCTGATCGGCTCGACGTGGTTGCCCATATCTGGGTGAAGCGGAAGCAGCCCTGGCTGATCGTGCCCGAGGGCGTGCCGAGCTGGCCGGAAAGCGCGCCGCCGGAGGATTTTCTCCCCTTGCTGATGGGCTAGAGCCCCTTCACCACGGCGCCGCCCTTCATCACGAACTTCACATGGCGCAGCACCGCGACATCGCTGGTCGGATCGCCATCGACCGCGACCAGATCGGCAAACAAGCCGGGCTTCACGCTGCCCACCTTGCCGTCGATGTGGAAGATGCGGGCGTTCCCCGAGGTCGCCGCCATCAGCACCTGCACGGCCGGCATCCCGTCCGCCTGCATCAGTTCCATCTCGCGAACGTTGGTGCCGTGCGCGAACACGCCGACGTCGCCGCCGACGCAGATCGGCACGCCCGCCGCCATCGCCATGCGGAAGGAGCGGCGGTTCTGCTGCACGGCCTCGGGCGCGGGCTCCTGACCGTTCCAGCCGCGATAGTGCGAGGTCGCGTCGGATGCCGCCAGCGTGGTGCAGAGCGCGATCCCCTTGTCGTGCATCGCCTTGAAGAGGACGGGCGTGCCGCCATAGCCATGCTCGATCGTGTCGACCCCGGCCGCGATGGCGCGGCGCATCCCCTCGGCGGTCGCGGCGTGGACGGCGACGATGCGGCCGGCGTCATGCGCGGTGGCGGTGGCCGCCGTCATCTCGGCTTCGGAGAGGGTAGGCCTGCTGCCTTCGCCGCCCTGATAATGATAGTCGGCGTAGAGCTTCACGATGTCGGCACCTGCGGCGATCTGGTCGCGGACGGCGCGGACGATGTCGTCGACGCCGCTCACCTCCTGCGCGCCCTGGGGCACATGGAGGCCGGGCTCGAAGCCCTTGGGGCCGTAGGCGCCCTCCGCGACGATCGCCCTGGTCGCGACGAGCAGGCGCGGCCCCGGCACGATCCCTTGATCGATCGCCTGCTTCAGCCCGACATCGGCGAAGCCCGCGCCCTCGGTGCCGAGATCGCGCTCGCTGGTGAAGCCCGCCATCAGCGTGTCGCGGGCATGGACGACGGCGCGGGCGGTCCGCAGCGCCAGCGGCTCGTGGAGCACCTGATCGTCCCACGAACGCTCGTTATAGGGATGGAGGAAGAGGTGGCTGTGCCCCTCGATCAGGCCGGGGAGGAGCGTCTCGCCCGCTAGCTCGATCACCCGCGCGCCGGCAGGGACGGGGAGCGAGGGGCCGACCGCCGTGATCCTGTCGCCTTCGACCAGCACCTGCCAGCCGGGATGGAGCTTCCCATCCACTCCGTCGAAGACCTGCGCAGGCTTGAGCAGGATCGTTTCGGCCAGGGCCGGTCCGGTGATGAGCAATGAGGCGGCGGCGACGGCGATCCATTTCATGGCCGGGAAGGCTCCTTGCGGGCAGGCCGGGCTGTCGGTAGCCCTTGATCGCATGGATAGACCGACCCGCCTCGCCGCGAAAAGCCTTCTGCTCGCCACCCTTTTCCCTGCGGCCCTCCACGCCGCGACGCCCGCCGAGCAGGCGCGCTGGAAGGCCGAAGCTGCGGCTGTCTCCATCACCCGCGATGACTGGGGCATCGCGCATGTCGCGGGGCGGACCGACGCGGATGCGGTGTTCGGCATGATCTATGCGCAGGCGGAGGATGATTTCGGTCGTATCGAGGCGAATTATCTGACCGCGCTCGGCCGCACCGCCGAGGCGGAGGGGGAGAAGGCGATCTGGCAGGATCTCCGCCAGCGCCTTTATGTCGATCCGGCCGAACTCCAGCGGCAATATCGCGAGAGCCCGGACTGGCTGCGCAGGCTGATGGACGCCTGGGCGGACGGGCTCAATTTCTACCTCGCCACCCATCCGGCGGTGCATCCCAAAGTGCTGACGCGCTTCGAACCGTGGATGGCGCTGAGCTTTTCCGAAGGAAGCATCGGCGGCGATATCGAGCGTATCCCGCTCTCCGGCGTCGAGAGCTTCTACGGCGCCGCCCCGACGCCGCCTTCGCCCGAGGAGACCGGCGCCCGCCCGCGCGAGCCCAAGGGCTCCAACGGCATCGCCATCGCGCCCAAGGACAGCGCGAACGGCCACGCCCTGTTGCTCATCAACCCGCATACGAGCTTCTATTTCCGCTCGGAACTCCAGATGACGAGCCGGGAGGGGCTCAACGCCTATGGTGCGGTCACCTGGGGGCAGTTCTTCATCTATCAGGGGTGGAACGAGAAGACGGGATGGATGCACACCTCGTCGGGCGTCGACAATGTCGATGAGTTCGCCGAGACGATCGTCATGAAGGACGGCAAGCCCTTCTACCGCTACGGCAAGCAACTCCGTCCCGTGGAAATGTTCCCCACCAACATCGGCTATCGCAAGCCAGATGGCAGCCTGGGTGAGTTCCGCGTTATCGCCTACCGCACGCACCACGGCCCGATCGTCCGCGCGGAGGGCGGCAAGTGGATCGCAGAGGCGCTGATGTGGCGGCCGATCCCGGCGCTGGAGCAGAGCTTCCTGCGCACCAAGCAGAGCGATCTCGCTTCCTACATGAAGATCGCCGGGCTTCAGGCGAACAGCTCGAACGACACGCTCTTCGCCGACCAGAAGGGTGAGATCGCCTATCTCCATCCGCAATTCGTGCCGATCCGCGACGATCGCTTCGATTATACCCGCCCGGTCGACGGCGCCGATCCCGCGACCGACTGGAAGGGGCTGCACAGCCTCGCCTCGTTGCCGCAGGCGGTGAACCCCGCGACCGGCTGGGCCTTCAACACCAACAACGAGCCATGGGGCGCCGCCGGGCCGGACAGCCCCAAGAAGGCCGACTTCCCGCGCTATATGGATCAGGTCGGCGAGAATGATCGCGGCCGCCACGCGATGCGGCTGCTGACCAGCCAGCACGGCTTTACCCATGAGAGCCTGCGTGCCGCCGCGTTCGACAGCTATCTGCCGGCCTTCGCGCGCCTGCTGCCGATGCTGGCGGCGGCTTATGACGCGCTGCCGGAGAGCGATCCGCGTCGCGCGGCGCTGGCCGGGCCGATCGCGCTGCTGCGCGGCTGGGACGATCGGTGGGGGATCGATTCCGAAGCGACATCGCTCGCCGTCTTCTGGGGCGATACGCTGTGGGCGCAGGTCGGCCCCTTCGCCAGGCAGGAGCGGATCAACGTCCCCGACTATATCGCCACCCGCGTCCCGCCCGAGGCGAAGCTCGCGGTGCTCCAGCAGGCGGTGGAGCGGCTGACGCGCGACTTCGGCGGCTGGAAGGTGCCGTGGGGCCGGATCAACCGCTTCCAGCGGCTGGACGACAGCATCGTTCCCCATTTCGACGATGCCAAGCCGAGCATCCCCGTCGCGTTCACCTCGGCGCAGTGGGGCTCGCTCGCCTCCTTCGGCGCGCGGCCTTATCCGAACACGAAGCGCTATTACGGCACGAGCGGCAACAGCTTCGTCGCCATCGTCGAGTTCGGGCCGCGCGTCGAGGGCTGGGCGGTGACGGCGGGCGGGGAGAGCGGCGATCCCGCCTCGCGCCATTTCGACGATCAGGCCGAGCGCTATGCGACCGGCAATCTCCGCCCGGTCTATTTCTGGCCGGACGAACTCGAGGCCCATGTCGAGCGGCGCTACCAGCCCGGAGGCTGAGGCGCCGCTCTTCGCTTAGAAGTCGAACGTCGCGGATGCCCGGACGGTGCGGGCCAGGCCGACATAGAGCGTCGTGCCGCCGGTGGACCAATAGCGCTTGTCGGTGACGTTGTCGGCGTTCACCCGGAAGGTGATCGCGTGGCCGTTCGCCGTCGGCATCCTGTAGCTCGTGCCGAGGCTGAGAGTCGCATAGGCCGGCAGCACGCCCTGATCGAGCGCATCGGTGAAGCGCTTGCCGGTGTAGTAGACGCCCGCGTTCAGGCCCAGCGCCGGCAGCACGGGCGGATGATATTCCGCGAAGGCCGAGCCCGACCAGCGCGGGGTGCTGTCGATGAACTTGCCGTCCTGATCGACGTTGCCGGTCTGCTTCTGGATCGCGGTGAGATACTGGCCGGAGAGCACCACTGAGAGGCTTTTGGTGAGGTTGCCCTGCACGCTCGCCTCGACGCCCTTGTTGATCTCGCGTCCGTTCACCAGGAAGATGTTGGTGGCGAGATCGGTATAGGTCAGCCCGCGATTGATGTGGAACCACGCCACCGACATCAGCGCGCCGAGGAACTCTGCCCGCGCGCCCACCTCGATCTGGCGGCTCTTGATGGGAGCCAGCACGTCGCCTTCGTTGGCGGTGCCGTCGGGGGCGACGCCCGCGCTCTCCAGTCCCTCGATATAGGTGAAGTAGACGCTCGTCTTCTTGGTCGGACGGACGACGAGGCCGCCGGTCGGCGTCCAGGTCTTGATGCTGTAGTCGGCGCCGCTGGTCTTGGTCTCATAGTCGACATGGCGGATGCCGCCGATCACCAGCACGCGGTCCGTGATGTGCGCGAGGTCGAGCGCGTAGAGGCCCGTGTCGACATTGGTGGTGCCCGCGAGGAAGCGGTTGGTCGTGGGACGGAGCGCGCTCAACGGGATATCGAGCGGGTCATAGAGATTCTGCGCGACGGCCGCATAGCTCTGCTGGTGCTGATCCTCCTGCACCTGCCGGTTGCGCGCATAGCCGAACAGGAGATCGTGCTTGATGCCGAAGGTATCGACCTTGCCGGCGATCTCGGTGCGCCAGTAGAGGTTCGAATATTCCTGATCGGGCGTGTAGCTGGCGGTGATCGTGCCCGCGCCGGTGTCGAGGTTGATCTTGCCGATGTTGGCGATCATCCGCTGGCGGCGCGTGCGGGCATAGCCGGCCTCGGCGCGGACCGACCAGTCGTCCGAGAGCGCATAGTCGGCGCGGCCGAGCGCGTTGGTCACCCAGGTGCGATAAGGCGCATTGACCGGCGCATAGCGGTGATGCGGGTTCGGGATGTCCGGCAGCGTGATGTGGCCGTTCACGGCGGTCGGCAGGGTGATGCCGCCCGGCTCGTCGGTGGCGCGGCGATAATGTTCGACGTCCAGCTTCAAGGAGAGGCGGTCGGTCGCCTTCCAGTCGAACGCGCCGCTGACGACGTAGCGATAGCCGCGGACGCCATCGATCGGGGTTTCGATGTGCGCGCCATAGGCGTTGATCCGCGCGCCGAACTGCTTGTCCGGGCCGAATTGCCGCCCGATGTCGATGCCGCCGCCGATGCCGCCTTCGTCGTCGCCGTTCACATAGAGGCTGGTCACCGGCTTCGCGCCCGCGCGCTTGGTGACGACGTTGACGATGCCCGACGGCGTGCTGATCCCGTAATAGAGCGCGGAAACGCCCTTCAGAAGCTCGACGCGCTGCTTGTTCTCGATCGGGATCGGGCCGAGATTGATGATCTGGAGCGCGCCGTTGAGGCGATAGTTGGTGCGTGCGTTCATCAGCACGCCGCGCGAGACGAAATTGTTGCTCGTGGTGGGGCTGGTGGATTGCTGCGTCACGCCCGGCGTGTTGCGGAGCGCCTCCTCCAGACCCTGCGCGCCCTGATCGTCGAGCAGCGAGCGCGTCATCACCGCGATGCTGGCCGGCGTATCCATGATCGACTGGTTGCGGAACGCGCCGACCTGCACGACCTCGGCCCGGAACGGGGCCTCATGCTGGCCGGTGACGACGATCTCCTCGTCGAGGCTGCGTTCGATGCGCGGATCATCGGTGCTCGCCGGAACGTCGGCGATCGCAGCAGGCGCGGCGGCAACCGCGGCGGCGAGGAGAAGCATGGTCATGAAAGCCCTTTCCGCGACTCACTCGCGGAGCCGTGCGCGTCACCTATTGCTATTGATATCGCTTCGCAACATTGATGGCGCATGAGGGAATCGACAAAGGCGCCCGTCACGGCGCGGTGGCTCATTTTCCAGCTTCACTGGCTGCTCGGCATCACCGCCGGGCTCGTGCTCGCCGTCATGGGAGTGACGGGCGCCTCGATGGCGTTCCAGGACGAGATACAGGTGGCGCTGGTCGGCCATGTCGGGCTGGTCCCCGGTCAGCAGGCGCTGGCGCCGGCCGAGCTGATGCAGCGCGCCGTCGCCGAGCATGGCGGCAAGGTCGTCCGCCTGCTGGTGGACCATGACCCGACCGTGCCCGCGCGGATCAGCTTCTCTTCGGAAGAGGACGAGGGCCGCGACACGTTTCTGGTCGATCGCGGCACGGGGCGCATTCTCGGTCCGCTGCCGGCGGGCGCGTTGTTCGATACGCTCAACCATCTCCATCGCTGGATGGCGCTGCCCGGCAACGGCAATGGCTTCGGTCGCCAGATCACCGGCTTCGCAGCCTTCTCGCTAATCTATTTCGCGCTGTCCGGCCTCTATATGCGCTGGCCGCGCCGGCCGTTGAACTGGCGTGCATGGCTGGCGCTCGACGGGCGCAAGACCGGGCGCAACCTTTACCGGGAACTTCATGCAGTGATCGGCGGCTGGGTGCTGATCTTCTACCTGACGAGCGCGCTCACCGGCCTCTGGTGGTCCTATGACTGGTATCGCGGCGGACTCCAGTCGATGCTGGGCGGCGAGCGGGTGGAGAAGGTGAAGGCCAAGGGCAAGCCGTCCTTCGACCTCGCCTGGCAGGGCTTCGACCGGGCGACGGCGGGCTCGACCTATGAGCGCGTGCTGATGATCCTGCCCAGGAAGGGCGCGGCCGTGCAGTTCCGCGCTCTGCCCTATGGCGCGCGGCACAATCGGGCGGACGATCTCGTCTCGATCGATGGCGCCACGGGAAAGCCGCTGTGGGTGGATCGCTACGCCACCCGTCGTCTCGGGCGCACGATCCTCACCAGCATGTTCGAGATCCACCGGGGCGCCTTCTTCGGCTGGCCGGGGCGGATCGTGATGTTCACGACCAGTCTCACCATGCCGCTGTTCACGGTGACGGGGTTGCTGCTCTATCTCTCGCGCCGCCGCCGCAAGCGGGCGATCCCGGCCGAGGAGGAGAGCCTCGCGGGGCAGGAGGCGGGCGATGCGCTGGTCGTCTACGCCAGCCAGTCCGGTACGGCGGAGCGGCTGGCGCGGAGGACGGCGGCGATGCTGGGCGGCGCGCGGCTGGTGCCGATGGCGCGGCTCGACCCGGCGGAGCTGGGGCAGGTCCGCCGGGCCTTCTTCGTGGTCAGCACCTATGGCGAGGGCGAAGCGCCGGACGATTGCCGTGTCTTCGTTCGGCGCGCCATGGCGACGCCCGCGGCGGCGACGGGGCTGGACTATGCCGTGCTGGCGTTGGGGGACCGGGAATATCCCGATTTTTGCGCCTTCGGCCATTCTGTCGACGCGTGGCTGCATGAGAGCGGCGGCCGGCGTCTGTTCGATCTGATTGCGATGGACGGCGAGGATGCGGACGCCCAACGCCACTGGCAGCAGCAGCTCGCCATGCTGGGCGCGCATCCCGAGGCGCCGGACTGGGAACCGGCGGCCTATCAGGACTGGCGGCTGGCCGGGCGCGAGCGGCTCAATCCGGGCAGTGTCGGCGAGGGTGTCTATCGCCTTCTGCTCGAACCCGTCGATCCGCTGATGCGACGCGAGTGGCGTCCGGGGGCGATCGCCGAGATCATGCCGCGCCATGACCGGGCTTATGTCGATGAGTGGCTCCGGCAGGCGGGCATCGCTGCAACCGAGGAGGAGCGGGAGAGCCTCACCACGGCCATCCTGCCGCTGGCCGAGGAAGCCGATGGCGAATTGCTGACGGCATTCCGTCCTTTGGCGCATCGCGAATATTCCGTCGCCTCGCTGGCGGAGAGCGGACGGGTCGAGTTGCTCATCCGCCGCCATGTCTTCCCGGACGGACGCATGGGGGTGGCCTCGGGCTTCCTGACGGACGCGCTGGGCGAGGGCGTGACCGTGCAGCTCCGCGTCCGCGACAATCCCGGTTTCGCCGGGCCGGAGGATGCCGCCACGCCGCTCATCCTGATCGGCAACGGCACGGGCATGGCGGGTCTTCTCGCGCATTTGCGCGAGCGGGCGCGGACGGGCGGCGGCAAGGTCTGGATGATCCATGGCGAGCGCAACCGCGCGCATGATAGGCTCCATGCGGAGGAACTCGCCACGCTTCAGGCCAGGGGCGTGCTGACGCGTCTCGATCAGGCCTGGTCCCGCGATGCGGGCGAGGCGCGCTATGTCCAGCATCTTGTCGAGCGGCATGGCGAAGCGATCGTCGAATGGGTCGAGGCGGGTGCGGTCATCATGGTCTGCGGCAGCCTCGCGGGCATGGCTCCGGCGGTGGATGCCGCTTTGCGGCAGGCGCTGGGCGACGAGCGGCTGGAACTGCTGGCGGCGGAGGGGCGCTACCGGCGCGACATCTACTGACCGTCCTTGCTCAGGCCGGTTTCGGTCGCGGCCTCTCGACTTCCGCGCACGGCGGAGTAGCTTGGATGGCCGCAGAAGGAACCGGAGTGACCGTGCGCGAGCGCAAACCGCCAGAAGACGCGGATATTGAGAGCAACCTGATCGACATCAGGCGCTATCTCCAGACTCATGCCCGCTCGGCCGTGCCGGATGAAGACGACGACGCGACGGAGCCGTCCGCATGGGAAACCTATCGGCACGCGGAATATAGCGACGGGCGCCGGCCCCGCTTTTCCCGGACGGACCTGATCCTGATTGCCCTGGTGCTGATGTTGGCCGGGCTTTTGGCGGTGTTCGTCCTTTATTGAAGCGAAATGCCGAATGGATTCATTCCGATGTGTTCCGGCGGAGAAATATTCGCCGCCGGAACTCCCGCTGCATAGCGGGGGAATGGTGATCCGTTTTGGATGAATCAGAAAACGCCCATGGTTTGGCGTTTTTATTGATTTTGCTCCATTATGACCATGTCGTCGCTGCACAGTAGCGGCCGATAACAATACACGAATCCGACTGATGTCTTTCCGGTCGGGGGTCATGAACTGCCATCCGTCATCGACCTATGAGGTTACGCGCGGCACCCGCCGGGATGCCGACGTCGTGGCGATCGTCTCCGCCGCCTGCCGCTATCCCGGCGGCTGCGACAGCCCGGATGCGTTTTGGGAGATGATGAAGCGTGGCCGGACTGGGTTCCGCGCTGCGCCGCCGGAGCGCTGGCCCGGATGGAACAGGGTCGGAGGCTTTCTGGAGCCGCCTTTCCCGCAGGCATTCGACGCGGCCTTTTTCGACATGGCGCCGGCCGAGGCGATCGCGCTCGATCCGCAGCAACGCCTGCTGCTCGAAGTGGGCTGGCGAGCGCTGGAGGGCGCGGGCATCGCGCTCGATCCGGGTGCGGGACGAACCTCGCGCGAGGCGCCCGGAAAGCGTGGTGGTCCTGTCGCTGTCGGCCCGCACGCCGGAGGCACTCGAAAAGGCATCTCGCGCTCTGGCCGACTGGCTGGTGGCGGCCCCGCGCGACCTTCGCGACGTCACCTACACGCTGGGCATCGGGCGGACGGCCTTCCCGCACAGGCGTGCGGTTGTCGGGGCGGAGGCCAAGGCTCTCGCGCGTGCCTTGCGAGGGGATGCGAAGGCGACCGGGGAGGGGCGCCTCGCGAACCTCGTGGTTGCGTGGGAGGCTGCCGAAGCCGTCGATCTGCGCGAGGATCATGTTGACGAAGCCGCCATGCTCGACGGCGACGCCCTTGGGCCGACCGGTCGAGCCGGAGGTGTAGATGATATAGGCGAGGTCGCCTGCCATGGCCGGGCAAGGCTGGCGCCCTTCGGCGGACGAAGCCGGGATGGCGGCGGCGAGGCCTGGTCGCAATGCCTCGAGGCGCGCGAACCTGCCAGCGTCGGCGAGCACCCGGACGCGGCCTGAATCGTCGAGCATCATCGTGATCCGCTGGTCAGGAAGCGCAGGGCTGATCGACAGATGGACGGCACCGGCCTTCAGGATGCCGAGCAGCGCGACGAGCCTCCCGCCACGATCCGACGGCGACCATGCGCTCGCGCAGCGGACTCCGCCGTGCGGCGACGGCGCAGAGATCGGCCAGTTCCGCATCGTCGGCGGTTTCGATCCGGGCACGCCAGCGGCCGGCGGAGGCCGCGAGCGCCTTCGGGGTCGCCGCCGAGATCGGCAGCGCGAGCACCGTGCGCGGCTCGGAGAGCGGTGGGTTTGTAACGGGTGGCGCGGTTACGACGATGTGCGCGTTGGTGCCGCTGAGCCCGAAGGAGCTGACCCCGGCTGCGCGGGGCCGTTCGCCGGCTTCCCATGGCGACGCCGCGCCCGTCACCGCGATGGAGGAGCCTTTCCAGTCGATGTGGCGATTGGGTGTCTCGAAATGGAGGCTCGCCGGGATGATCCCGTGGCGCATCGCGAGGATGACCTTCATCACCCCTGCGATGCCGGCCGCCGCCTCGGTGTGGCCGATGTTGGTCTTGACCGAGCCGAGCCGCAGCGTGCGCCCCGCCGGCCGGCGGCCGAACACGGCGTCGAGCGCGCCGAACTCGATCGGGTCGCCGAGCGGCGTGCCGGTGCCGTGCGCCTCGATATAGTCGATCATGTCGGGGGCGAGGCGGGCGTCCTCCAGAGCGGCGCGGATCACGGCCTGCTGGGCAAGGCCGTTGGGGGCGGTCAGCCCGTTGCTGCGCCCGTCATGATTGACCGCCGAGCCGGCCAGCACCGCGTGGACGGGATTGCCGTCGCGGATCGCATCGTCGAGCCGCTTGAGGAGGACGAGACCGCAGCCTTCTCCCCGGCCGTAGCCGGATGCGCTCTCGTCGAAGGCCCGGCTGCGCCCGTCGGCGGCGAGCGCGCGCACCTTGCACAGCGCCACCATGCTGTCCGGCGAGAGCAGCAGGCTCACCCCGCCCGCGAGCGCGGTGTCGCACTCCCGCCGCCGGAGCGCCTTGATCGCCGCGTCCAACGCGACCAGCGATGAGGAGCAGGCGGTGTCGAGCGTCACGCACGGCCCGCGCAGATCGTAGAAATAGGAAAGCCGGCCCGCCGCCGTGCTGAACATCACGCCGCTGCCGGCCTGTGGAGTGATCCGCGCCGGATCGCCGGAATGGATGTGGGCCTGGATATAATCATAGTTGGAGAGGCCGAGGAACAGGCCCGTGCGGCTCCGCGCGAGCCGTTTCGGATCGAGCCGGGCGTCCTCGAACGCTTCCCAGCTCACCTCCAGAAGCAGGCGCTGCTGCGGGTCCATCGCCTCGGCTTCCGCGGGGGTGATGCCGAAGAAGGCGGCGTCGAAGCCCCGCACATCGTCCAGCAGCGCCGCCTCGCGCACATAGAGGCGCCCCGCCGCGTCGGGATCGGCATCCCACCAGCGATCGAGATCGAAGCGATCGGGCGGGATTTCGGCGACGGCGTCGCGCCCGCCTTCGAGGAGTCGCCAGAAACGCCCCGGATCGATCGCACCGCCCGGAAAGCGGCATCCCATGCCGATGACGGCGATCGGCCTCCGTGCGGCAAGCGCCGCATTCTCGTCCCGCAACGCGCGGATCTGCGCGGAGGCCTTGCGCAGGGCATCGGCCAGTCGGGGTTCGCCTGTCGGTTCCATGGTGGCGCGCGCGGCTCCCGCAGAGGGGCTGGGATCAGGCTGAGGAGCGGCCGCCACGCATGATAGGAGACGCGACGGTACGGCCGCCGACAGCAAGTGGCGGTTGCGGCAAGCGGACCTGCCGTCTGACGGTGAGGGAGAAAGGCCGCCTGACCGGAGGAGTTTGCCCGGTCAGGCGGCGAAGGCGTCAGGCCGCCTTGGCGGTCGTGGCCGGCTTCTGGGGCAGGATGTCCGCCACGCTGGTGAGCAGATTGGTGCCCGTGGTGGCGACCTTGTAGGAATTGGCGCGGAGGCCGATGGCCGCCAGCGTCGCCATGATCGGCATGGACGGTGCCAGCACGGCGGCCGCCAGACCGGCCGCGACGAAGGTGCCGACACCGGTGCCGATCTCGCCGCGGATCAGGCTGCTGGCGCCGGGAAGCAGAACTTCGCCGGCCACCATCGCGGTGCGCCCAATCACGCTATTGTTGTCAGCAAGCGCGTTGCTCATCTGTGTTGTCCTTTCCACAAGGAAGACGTGCCGTGTCTCAGGATCGGGCAACCGCAATGGTCACCGGGGATAGGGCATATCATGGAGAGGCACGGCCCAGACGACGGACTGGTCTGTTTTGGACAAGACAGGGATTATCCGGCGCGAATGCGTCGTTTCATTGCCGGATCACTCGACGCTTTCGAAGAGCGCAATGCTTTCGGTGAAAGCCGGCGCTGCCAGCGCGGCCCAATATCCCGGCTCCGGCTGCCACGCCGTCACGCGCCAGCGGCGGGAGGCGGCTTCATCCTCCCGATCGCGGATCGCCTCGCCGGGCTCGCCGAGCAGGGCGCCGAACTCGATCGATGTCGGCGGGCGCATCAGCCCGTCGCCCAGCGCTTTCAGATAGGCCTCCTTGCGTGCCCAGGCCTCATGGAAGAAGGCCTGCCGGCGCCCCGTGTCGAGCGACGAGAAGGTGGTTCTTTCCAGCGGGCTCAACACCAGCTCTGCGACGCCCTGGAGATCGGGGATCGGACGCATCTGCTCGACGTCGATCCCGACCGGGCCGTCCCGCGTGACGGCATAGAGCGCCAGATCGCCCGAATGCGAGACGTTGAAATGCAAAGGGGGCGTGTCGAAAGGCGCTCCCAGCTCGGGCTTTCCATGAAGACCCGTCCGAAGCGGCACGTCGGCCGGCTCGATGCCGAGATAGGCGGAGAGAAGCCGCCGCAATGTCGCGCGGCCGAGCCTGTAGAGCAGCCGGTCCCGATCGAAGCGAAAGTTCCGGGCGCGCGCACGTTCCGCCTCGTCGAGGATGTCGGCGGCGGCCTCGGCATGGCCGTGGAGCGCATCCAGTCGCACGATCCAGACATGCGCCTCGCCTGGCGACAATTCCGGTGTGGCGATGTCACCCTCCGGCCGGAACGTCCCTCTCATCTCCACGAAGCGCACAGCCTCTCCCCCGGCTTTCGTTCCGCTCGGATGTATAGGCGGGGCCGGCCCCCGCGCCATAGTGCCGTGTCGTAAAGGCGCGCGCTTCCCCGGAGCGCGGACTTGTCGCGCCGTCGCCTTGATGGCAGCTTGCGAGATGGGCCGGTCAGGGCGCGCAACGCGATCGAACCGGGCGGAGATGAGCATGGCGGACCCGCTCGAAATCGAACTCAAGCTCGAAGTCGCGTTCGAGGATCGGGAGAGATTGAACGCGCTGCCGCTGCTCGCGGACGGTTCGGGCAAGACCGATCATCTCCTCTCGACCTATTTCGACACGCCGGGCCTGCATCTGCTCGATGCCGGCTATTCGCTGAGGGTGCGCCGCACGGGGAAAGGGCGGGTGCAGACCGTGAAGGCGGACAGCGAGGCCGCCGCCGGCCTGTTCGTCCGACCCGAATGGGAGCGATCGATAGACGGCGATCTGCCCGTGCTGGACGAGACCAGCGGGCCGCTGACCCAGCTTCTGGGGGAGGAGGCGATCGCGCGTCTTGCGCCGCTGTTCGTCACCGAGGTTCATCGGACGGCGCGCGCGGTCGCGCAAGGAGGCAGCCGGATCGAGCTGGCGGTCGATCGTGGCGAAATTCGCGCAGGCGCCCGCCGGGCGCCGCTCTGCGAGGTCGAGCTGGAGCTGGAAGAGGGGCCGGCGCAGGCCCTGTTCGATCTCGCGCGGGAGATCGATGCGGAGGTGCCGCTTCGCCTCGGTGTGCGCTCCAAGTCGGAGCGCGGCTATGATCTCGCATCCGGGCGCGTGGAGAAGTCGGTGAAGACCGAGCCCATCCGCCTCGAACCGGATTGCGATGCGCAAGCCGCGTTCCAGGCGATCGCGCGGGCCTGTATGCGGCAATTCCGGCTGAACGAAGCGCTGCTTCTCGAAACGGGCGATAAGGAGCCGCTGCATCAGGCGCGCGTGGGCCTGCGGCGGTTGCGCTCCGCCTTTTCGCTGCACCGGCGGCTGCTGGCGATGGACAGCCGTGTCCGGCGGCTGAAGGAAGAATTGCGCTGGCTGGCGGCGGCATTGGGCGAGGTTCGCAATATCGACGTGCTTATCCCGCGCATCGGGGAGAAGGATGTCAGCCGGCGGCTCGTCGCAGAGCGGGCGCGGATGTTCGAAGAGGTCCGTGCCGCGCTGATGTCGCCGCGTGCCCGGCTGTTGATGATCGATCTCGCCGAATGGCTGGCGCTGGGCGACTGGCGCGCCCGTCCGGCGGACCCGGAACTGCTTCACCAGCCTGCCGCGCTCTTTGCCGGTGACGTGCTCGATCTGCATCGCAAGCGCCTGAAGCGTCAGGGACGCAAGCTTGCCGAACTGGACGACGAGCATCGCCATCGCGTGCGGATCGAAGCGAAGAAGCTGCGCTATGCCTCGGAATTCTTCGCGGGCCTCTATGTCGACCGCAGAGCCGGGCGGCGGCACAGGGCGTTTCTGGACGCGCTGGAAGCGTTGCAGGACCATCTCGGCGATCTCAACGATCACGCCACGGGGGCCGCGGTGCTGGCCCGGCTGGGCCTCGATGCGAAGCTGTCCGGGCTGAGCCGACGGGAACAGGCGCGGCTGATCGACCGGGCCGAGGAGGCTTATGAGACGCTCATCGATGTGAAGCGCTTCTGGCGTTAGGGTGGGTGCCACTTATGTGGAGGCTGTGGCGGGGGATCAACGCTCGTCGGTGGTGCGCTTCACCTTGTTGGGCAGATCCTTGCCCTTGGTCCGCCGCGACGGGAGCTGGACGGGGTTCTTCTTTTTCCACTGAGCCCAGGTCATCGGCCCTTCGGGCGTGTCGATGATCGTATCGTCGAGAGAAGCCATGATGCTGTCCGTCCGCGAGAGTCTGGCTGGCGGATAGCATAACGCACGACCATGGGCATCGGCCAGCAAGGCCCGGCCGGGAGGACCGCTCCCGGCCGGCGCCGCCGTCCTCAGAACTTGTAGGCCGCCGTGATCGTGGCGTGTCGGCCGAAGATCGGGCGGCCGAGGAAGAAGCCGTTGGTGTTGCCCGAACCCACGGCGCGGATATTGCCCTCGGTCAAGGCCAGCTTGTTGGTGACGTTCTCGACGGTCGCCTGGATCGAGAAGCGCTGGTTGAGATCGATCGAGGCGCCCAGATCCACCGTGTCATATTTGCCGAGCGGCTGCTGGTTCTGGATGTCGGCATAGCGATTGCCGACATGGGTGTAGGTGCCGAAGACGCGTGCCTGCCCCCAGGAGGTGCGGAACGTGTAGGACGGCGTCACCGCGATCAGGAATTTCGGCTGGCGGGCGACATCATTGCCCGTATTGGCGCCGAAATCCTTGAGCTTGCCGTTCTGGATCACGCCGCGCGTGCCGATCTGGAGCCCCTCGACCGGACGGACGGCGCCCTCGAATTCCAGCCCATAGGCGCGCGAGCCGCCGAACAGCACCCGGTTGACCGGATTGCCGTTGGCATCGAGCACGATGTCCTGGAAGAGCAGGTTGTGGAAGCGGTTGTAGAAGCCGGTGAGGAAGACGTCGTAATAATGGGTCGAGGTCTTCAGGCCGACCTCATATTGCTTCACCTTCTGCGGCTTGATGTTCTCAGGATCGGCTGCGTTGCCGCGCAGATCGTCGAACTGCGGCAGCAGCGCGCCGCCATTGGCGCGCAGGAAGCCGTTCAGATGGTTGGTGAAGGCGAAATCGGCGCCGGCCGTCCACGATACCTGCGTCTTGTGGTAATTGATCGTCTCGAAGGTGCCGTTCAGCACGGTGGCGTTATTGTTGTATGCGGTCAGTGGGTCGCCATCGAGGTCGACGCCGCTGGTGCTGTTCTCGAGCACGCCATGGATCTTGGTGTGCTCTACGCGCACGCCGGCATCGAGCCGGAGCTTGCCGATCTTCCATTCGTCGCTGGCATAGCCGGCGATGTTGTTGCTGCGATAATAATTGTTGATCGCCGTGTTGGTGGGCGAGGTGAAGCCGTCGCGGGTGAGGATGGTGCCGTCGTCCAGCGAGGCGTTGAGGACGCGCGCCTGCGGTTCGAGCGCGAGCAGCACGTTATTGCCCAGATCCCACACGTCATGATCGGTGACATGGGCGTAATAGCCGCCGAGCGTCAGCGTATTGCCCTCGAACAATTCCCTGGAGAGCTTGAGTTCGTCGGTGAAGCTCTTGATATGCTTCTCGACGGCCCAGATGCCCGCCTGGATCGTCTGCTGATCCGGGGTCAGCGCAAGGCCGCTGTCGGCATAGGTGACGGTGCCGGGGCCGCCGGCGCCGGCCAGATAGTCCGCGACCGTCTGTGGATTGCTGCCGGTGAAGACGGCGTAGGTGTTCGCCTGTCCCTTGGTGAAATTGATGGCGTTCTGGAGCTGGAAGACGCCGAAATCATAGCTGAAGGTGCTGCCCAGCGTGTAGATGCGCGCGCCGCGCCCCTTGGAAAGATCGATATCCTTCTTCTGCGTCGGGCCGCCGTTGATGCTCGGCCCGACCTCGATCTGGGTATTCTCGATCTCCTGACCGACGAGCGTATCGTCCCGCGCGTCAAAGCCGGGGAAGGTGTGGAACTTGCCGTTCGTCTCAAGAAGCGGCATCGGCGTGTAGAAGGCGTTCTTGTCGTCGAGATAGCGGGCGTAGAGCGTCACCTTGCCGTTATCGACCTTGTGCGTGATGCTGCCCGTCACCTGACCGCCGAGATCGCCGGCGAAGCCCGTATGGCGCAGCCCCTTCGAGTAGCGATAGAAGCCGCCGATCATATAGGTGGTGTCGTCGGTGATCGGCCCCTGCGCCACGACGTCGCCGCGATACATGCCCTCGGTGCCGTAGGTGACGCGCATCGAGAGGTGCGGATCGGCGGTGCCTTCCTTCAGGATGAAGTTAGTGGTGGCGCCGGGCTGTCCGTTGGCGAAGATCGGGCTCGGGCCGCCGCGCAGCACTTCGACATGGTCCACCGTGTCGTCGATACGGAACAGCGAGCTGTCCTCCAGGAAGGAGAGGGAGGAAGGCGCGAAGATCGGCGAGCCGTTCATCTCGATGGTGAGGAAGGGCGCGTCGCCGGTCGACGGGAAGCCGCGGATGAAGACGTTGGCGCCCGTCTCGCCGCCCGACGTCTCCGTCCAGACGCCGGGGACGATCTTGAGCAGGTCGGCGGTCGAGATCGGCTGGACCTCGCGGATCTGCTCGGCCGTGGCGGTGGAGATGGAATAGCTCGCGTCCAGCTTGCGCAGGCCGAGGCGGTTGGGGTTGCCCGTGACGACGATCACCTGCGACTGGTCGGGCGTGGCGGCGGCGGCCGTATCGCCTTGCTGCGCGGCATCGGCGGCAGGGGCGGAGGCCGGAGGGGCCTGATCCTGCGCGAGCGCGGCGCCGGACCAGCCGAGCGCGGTGCCCGACAAAAGCAGAAGCGCGGTCATCCGGGCATTCCGGCGATGCATCGTCTTCATGAGTGTACCCCTCGGTTCTTCTGTGGTTCGCCTGATCCGGGTCGTTCCGGCGGGCGGGACATGCCGGGCTCGCCAAGAGCGTGAGGGCGTCTCGCGGGCTTCGGCAGGAAGGGATCGGGGGTAGCCGCAGGGCAGGGCGCGGGCTTCCGCGCGGGTCGGTTGGAACGACGGGAAGCGCAGACCGGCTGCGCCTCGACTGCACGGCGATGAAAGGCCATGCCTCATCCCCCAATGCTTGTCCGCCTTGTCGATGGCGGTGTGTCGGGGATGAGTTGCGGTCGGTATGATGTCAAGGCGGTGCCATCGTTCCGGGCGCATCTGTGCCCGTGGGGTCACGCTTCCCGGCCGTCGAGATTGCCACCGCCGCCGCTGGAGGCCTAGGAGAGCGGAATGGCACCCCGGCATCCGCTCGATCGCCCCGTATGGAGCGCCTTCACCACCCGGCAGGTGGCGCTGGCGCGGCACAGCGAAGGTGCGTTGCGGGTGGTGCCCGATTACGGCCCCTTCGCCGCGATGGCCGATGCGTCCCCCGAAAGCCAGGCGGCGCTCGTGGCGTTGCTGACGGATGACAAGCCGGTCTGGATCGTCGAGGCCGACGAGATGCCGACGCCGCCCGGCACGATGGTGCTGCGCACGGCGCCGCTGTTCCAGATGACGGCGGAGGCGATCCGGCCGGCCCCCCGATCGTTCGAGATGGTGGCGCTGACCGAGGAGGATGCGCCGGAGATGCTGGCGCTGGCGCTCCTCACCGAACCCGGCCCGTTCAGCCATCATACCCACCGCCTCGGCGAGTTCGTCGGCGTGAAGCGGGGCGGGCGGCTGATCGCGATGGCGGGCGAGCGGATGCGGCCGGACGGCTTCACCGAGGTGAGCGGCGTCTGCACCCACCCGGATCATCGCGGCAAGGGCTATGCCGGCGGCCTGATGCGCGCGGTGGCCGAGCGCATCTTGGAGCGCGGCGAGACGCCCTTCCTCCATGTCTATGCCAGCAACACCGGCGCCATCGCGCTTTACGAGACGCTCGGCTTCGCGATCCGCGCCCCGATCCGCATGACGGTCCTCGCCCTCGCCGAGCCCGCCGTTGCGGACGCCGGCGCCCCCCAAGCCGGAGTCGTCCCCCGACCGGAAGCGTCAAAAGCCACGCGATAGGAATATGTCCGGCGGCGGCTTGCACGAGCCCGGAGGAGACGCCAACTTGGCGATCCCCTCTCCGCAAGGAATTCCAGATGGTCACGAAAGCTTACGGCGCTCATGTCGCCGATCGTCCCCTTGAGTCGATCGATATCGAGCGCCGTGCCCCCGGCCCTCATGATGTCCAGATCGAGATCGCCTATTGCGGCGTCTGTCACTCGGATCTCCACACCGTCCGGTCCGAGTGGGGCGGCACGCTCTACCCCTGCGTGCCGGGCCACGAGATCGTCGGTCATGTGAGCGCGGTCGGCGGCGAGGTCACCAAGTTCAAGGTCGGCGATACCGTCGGCGTCGGTTGCATGGTGGATAGCTGCCAGCATTGCGCTTCCTGCGCGGACGGAGAGGAGCAATATTGCGAGAACGGCCTCGTCGGCACCTATAACGGTGCGACGCCGGATGCGCCGGGTCACACGCTCGGCGGCTATTCGCAGCGGATCGTCGTCTCCGACAAGTTCGTGCTGAAGATCACGCACCCCGAGGAGCAACTCGCCGCCGCGGCGCCGCTGCTGTGCGCGGGCATCACCACCTGGTCGCCGCTGCGCCACTGGAAGGCAGGGCCGGGCAAGAAAGTCGGCATCGTCGGTATCGGCGGCCTCGGCCATATGGGCGTGAAGCTCGCCCATGCGCTGGGCGCGCATGTCGTGGCCTTCACCACGTCGGATAGCAAGCGTGCCGACGCCCATGCGCTCGGCGCGGACGAGGTGGTCGTCTCGCGCAACGCGGAGGAGATGCAGGCCCATGCCAACAGCTTCGACTTCATCCTCAACACGGTCGCGGCGAGCCACGATCTGGACGCGTTCACCGCGCTCCTGAAGCGTGACGGGACGATGACGCTGGTCGGCGTGCCGGAACATGCGCACCCTTCGCCCAACGTCGCCGCGCTGATCTTCAAGCGCCGTGCCATCGCGGGCTCGCTGATCGGCGGTATCGCGGAGACGCAGGAGATGCTCGATTTCTGCGCGGAGAAGGGCATCGTCTCGGATATCGAGATGATCCGCATCCAGCAGATCGACGAAGCCTATGACCGGATGCAGAAGAGCGACGTGAAATATCGCTTCGTGATCGACAACGCGACGCTCGCGGCGTGAGGGATCGGGCGCCGGCTCCTTCCGAAGGCCGGCGCCCGTTCGTTAGAGCAAGGAGCGCTGCGGGTTCTCCAGCGCGAGCAGATGTTGCTTGGCGGGCAGGCCGCCCGCGAAGCCCGTCAGCGCTCCGTTCGATCCGATCACGCGATGGCAGGGCGCGATGATCGAGATGGGGTTGCGCCCGTTCGCGGCGCCGACCGCCCGGATCGCCGCCGGGTTGCCGATAGCATGGGCGATCTCGGCATAGCTGCGCGTCTCGCCGAAGGGGATCTGGAGCAGCGCGGCCCAGACGCTCTTCTGGAAATCCGTGCCGTGGAAATCGAGCGGCACGGTGAACCGCGTCCGTTTGCCCGTGAAATATTCGCCGAGCTGGCTTCCCGCCTCGCAGAGGACGGCATGGTCCGGCGCCTCGACCAGCTCGGGCAGGGGCACGCGCCGGGGATCGTCATTCTCCCACAGGATCGCGACGAGGCCCTTGTCGCTGGCGACAAGCGTCAGCGTGCCGACCGGCGACGCCATCGTCTTGTATGCATAGGCCATACGCTTCTCCCGAGCCGTCACTCCGTCCGGGCCGGATAGCGAATGTGCCGGGCCGCCGACATCCCCTTTGCGCGATGGGCAGCCCCCGGACGATGCCGGGAGCCGTCTCCCGCCGTCAGGCGATGTCGAAGCGATCGAGGTTCATCACCTTCGCCCACGCCGCCACGAAGGCATCGACGAAGGCGCGCTCGGCGTCCGCCGCCGCATAGGCCTCCGCCAGCGCGCGGAGCTGCGAGTTCGAGCCGAAGATGAGATCGACACGCGTGCCGGTCCACTTCGTGTCGCCGCCCTTGCGATCCGAGGCGGCGAAGGTGCCGTCGTCCCTCGCTTCCCATTTCATGCTCGTGCTGGTCTTGAGCAGGTTGACGAGGAAATCGTTGCTCAGCGTCTCCGGCCGGTCGGTGAAAACACCGTGCTTCGATCCGCCGACATTCGCGCCCAGCACGCGCAGGCCGGCGATCAGCACCGTCATCTCCGGCGCCGTCAGCGTCAGCAGGTTGGCGCGGTTGACCAGCAGCTCCTCGGGCGAGATGCTCGTCTCCTCGCCGACATAGTTGCGGAAGCCGTCGATCGTGGGCTCCAGCGGATCGAAGGATTCGGGGTCGGTCTGCGCCTGGCTGGCGTCGACGCGGCCGGGGGTGAAGGGCACGGTCACATCATGGCCGGCCTTTCTCGCCGCCGCCTCGACCGCCGCGCAGCCGCCGAGCACGATCATGTCGGCGAGGCTGATGGTCTTGCCCGATGCGTTGCGGACATGATCGAGCGTCGCGAGCGCGCCGGCGAGTTCCGCCGGTTCGTTGACCGGCCAGTCCTTCTGCGGCGCGATGCGGATGCGCGCGCCATTGGCGCCGCCGCGCTTGTCCGAGCCGCGGAAGGTCGAGGCCGACGCCCAGGCCGTCGCCACCAGCCGCGAGATGGGCAGGCCGGATGCGAGGATCACCTGCTTGAGCCCGGCAACGTCCGCCTCGCCGAGCGGCGCGCCTTCGGCCTTGGGCAGCGGATCCTGCCAGAGGCGCGGCTCGGCCGGCACTTCCGGCCCCAGCAGGCGGATATGCGGCCCCATGTCGCGATGGGTGAGCTTGTACCACGCCTCGGCGAAGGCATGGGCGAACAGATGCTGATCCTCGTAGAAACGACGGGAGATCGGGCCGTAGATCGGATCGAAACGCAACGCGAGATCGGTGGTCAGCATCGTCGGCCGGTGCTTCTTCGATGGATCATGCGCGTCGGGCACATCCTCGGGCGCATCCTTGGCGATCCACTGGTGGGCGCCGGCGGGGCTCTTGGTCAGTTCCCATTCGTGTTCGAACAGATTCTTGAAGAAGAGGTTGGACCATCGGGTCGGCTCCTGCGTCCAGATCACCTCGATGCCGCTGGTGATGGTGTCACCGGCATTGCCCGAGCCGTGGCTGTTGGACCAGCCGAGCCCCTGCATCTCGATGCCCGCGCCTTCCGGCTCCGGCCCGACATATTGCGAAGGATCGGCCGCGCCATGCGTCTTGCCGAAGGTGTGGCCGCCGGCGATCAGCGCGACCGTCTCCTCGTCGTTCATCGCCATGCGCGCGAAAGTCTCGCGGATGTCGACCGCGGCCTTCAACGGATCGGGATTGCCGTTCGGCCCTTCCGGGTTGACGTAGATCAGGCCCATCTGGACGGCCGCCAGCGGGTGCGCCAGATCACGTTCGCCGCTATAGCGCTCGTCGCCGAGCCATTCGCGCTCCGGCCCCCAATAGGTGTCGTTCTCCGGCTCCCAGACGTCGGGGCGGCCGCCGCCGAAGCCTGCGGTCTTGAAGCCCATCGATTCCAGCGCGCAATTGCCGGCCAGCACCAGCAGGTCCGCCCAGGAGAGCTTGCGGCCATATTTCTGCTTGATCGGCCAGAGGAGGATGCGCGCCTTGTCGAGATTGGCGTTGTCCGGCCAACTGTTGAGCGGGGCGAAGCGCTGCTGGCCGGTGCCGGCGCCGCCACGGCCGTCGCCGATGCGATAGGTGCCCGCCGCGTGCCACGCCATGCGGATGAAGAGCGGGCCGTAATGGCCGAAGTCGGCTGGCCACCAATCCTGCGACTCGGTCATCAGCGCGAAGATGTCCTGCTTCACCGCCGCGAGATCGAGCTTCTGGAACTCCCTGGCATAGTCGTAGCCCTGGCCCATCGGGTCGCCGGCGGGCGGGTTCTGGTGGAGGAGCGAGATGTCGAGCTGGTTGGGCCACCATAGCCGGTTGGTCATCTCGAAGAGTACGGCGTTCCCGCGAACCGTGTTGCCCATCGGGCATTTGGCTTCGACGTTCATGATATCCTCTCCTCCGGTGCTTCCCCCGGTTCGGCGTGGATGGTTGTGCCCCACCGCCGGCCTGTCCAATCGTTTAAATCGGTCACAATGATCGAATCCGACGTCCAGCCGGTTCGTATACGAATGGCCCGCATGGTCCGCCATGCGGGCAAGACACGCCGATGACCGGAAGAAAGAAGGATGGGCCTCGTGCGAGGAGAGGCGGCATGAAACGCGCTCCGCCGGGCGATAAGCCCGTTGTATTGGCGGGCCGCTGGCGCTTTGCCGCGCAATCAGATGAGGGAAATGCGAATCCTCCTCTTGATTAGACATCCGTCTCGGCCACTAATGCCGCCCCATGAGCGACGCTGCATTTGACCGCCTTACCGAGCCCCAGCGCGAGGCTTTGCGGCTTGTCGCGCGCGGATTCGAGTCGAAGGAGATCGCTCGCATTCTGGGGATCAGCCCCTATGCGGTGGACACGCGGGTCACGCGCGCCGTCCGCATATTGGGCGCGACCGGCCGCAAGGAGGCCGCCCGGCAGCTCTCCGCCTTTGAGGAAACCACATACGAGCCGCTCGTATACGAGCCGCCATATGCGGACATTCCGCCCTCGCCGGGCCATGCCGAGCCGGACACGACATGGGTTCGGCAGCAGGAGACGGACCGGGGCAATCGGATGCAGGAGGAGCTGGCGCTCTATATCCCGCCCGTCAGATTGTCCCGGAAGATCAAGGGCTGGCCGTTCCCCACGACGGGGAGACCGGAGAATGACCTGAGCATGGCGGAAATCGTGGTCGCAATCGTGATCGCGGCGATCCTGTGCGGGGTTGTCGGCCTGGGCCTGGTCAGTATCGGGCTCGCCGTCCTCGAGAGCGCCGCTCGTTTCATCAGGCTTATCCATTCATGATGGCGGCGCTCCCGGGCGTCCGCCCGGGAGAGAACTCGTGGTTAAACGGCAAGCTCTTTTTTCCTCCGCCTCGGACGTGGCGGAGATGGTCGTCACCAACGAACGCGCCTTCGATGAGGCGATCGAGCTTCAGTGCTCGCTGATCGGCCGCACTTCACGGGCTCGGATCGAGGCGGGGTTGCCGGCGGCGATCTGCCATTCCGCGCTTGAGCGGATGACGGCGGCGCTCTCGGCCACGGTGCAGGCGCGTACCGAGTTCCTGGCGGCGCACGCGGCCTTCGCCGACATGGCGCGCGAACTGCGTATGCCGACCGGTTTCGGCAGTGGGGACGGCTGCCCGGATCAGGTGGCGCCCAACGGCAGCCTTCGGGTCGCCGCCTGACGCCACGCGGACGATCTTGACCCGGCGGGAGGGACATGGCCTTCCTCCCGCATGGTCATCGCCCTCATTTTCGACACGCTCCTCCTGATCGCACTGATCGCGGCGATCTGGAGAGGCGGCACCATCGAGCGATTGGGTGCGGCTTTATGTATTCTCGCCACGGTCCTGACCGTCGTCAGCAGCCCGCTTCGCATCCGCTTCCAGGGGGTGCGGCTGGACTTGCTGACGATCGATATGGCGACGCTGCTGGCCTTCGTCGCGCTAGCGCGAGCGAGCCGTCGGTTCTGGCCGATCTGGGCAGCGGGGCTCCAGATGCTCTCCATCATCTGCATGACGGCGGAGGCGCTGGCACCCGACAATCTGGCCTACGCCTACGCGGAGCAGGTGTGGTCATGGGGGATCGTGGTGCTGATCGTCGTCGTTTCTCTGCGGCACGACGCGACCTCGAAGGGGCGCGGCTCATCGCGCAACTGGTCCGAGGGGCCTGCGGAGAACGAGCGGACCGGATCGCCGACCGGCTCCTGATCCGTTTCGAGAGCGTAGGGGACGTTCTGGCGGCGGACCCATCCCTGCTGGCGGGGATGCTGGAGGACGAGCCGGAGGCGGCGCAGGTGCTGGAGGCGGCGCGCTCGACGATGCGCTACGCGGTCCGGCAGACGGCGATGCGGGGGCCGCCGCTGGAGCAGGGCGACGCCCTGATCGACTATCTCACCATGACCATGGCGCATGAGCCGCGCGAGCTGTTCCGCGTGCTCTATCTCGACGCGCGGCTCTGGCTGATCCGCGACGAGATGCTGGGCATGGGCACCATTCGGGAAGCGCCGGCCTATCCGCGGGAGATATTCCGCAGGGCCTTCGAGCTGAAGGCGGCGGCGATGATCCTCGTACACAGCCACCCGAGCGGCGATCCGCGGCCGAGCAAGGCCGATCTGGACCTGACGCGGCGCCTCATGGCGATCGCCGCGGAGGTGGACGTGCCGATCAAGGATCATCTGGTGGTGACCCGATCGGGCTGGCTGAGCTTCAAGGCGGAGGGGCTGCTGTGAACGACCGGCGCGACTGAACTGGATTTCCTTCCTTCCCAGGGGTGGGGCGCGTGTCTGTTGGCCGCCACCCGATACAGGCAATGGATATTGCACATGTCAGAAAGCGTTATCACGCCTCGCGGCGAGAACAGGGCCGAGGATCTCGGCACGATCGCAGCGATGTTCGGCACCATGTTGTCGGATCGTCCGGCGAGCGGCGAGGGGGCCGTTCAGGGCTTTCCGGCATCGGAGATCGATCTGGCCCGCAGGACGCTCAAGGCCCGGCGGCGACGGGAGGAGCTTCTCGGGCGGGAGTTCGGGCTCGATCTGCCCTGGTACGTCCTGCTCGATCTCTATGTCGCGGCGGCGGAGGGGCGGCGCGTGTCGGTGACGGCGGCCTCGCTGGCGGCCGGGGGGGCGCCCAGTTCGGGGCTGCGCATGGTGTCGCGGATGGTCGAAGCAGGGCTGCTCAATCGTTCGCCCGACATCTGCGACGGCCGGCGGAGCTGGGTCACCCTGTCGAGCCGTTCGCTCGACACCGTGCGTCGCCTGCTCGAGACGGAGCCGGGCTCACCCGTGCCGGCGAGGCTCTGACCGTCTTTCGCGGATCGCCGGCCTGCACATCGCGGGCGAGATGTGGCCGGAAGCGACCATGCGCAGGGGAACTCGAAGAAGCATTCTGCGGAACAGGATCGCTTTTGGGCCTGCCGGGAAAAAGCTATCGCAGGGCTCGACATGTTTCACGGCGAGGCCTTGTGAGTACTGCGCTTTCCACACCCTGCGATCGCGGACAGGCCGAGGCGGCCTCCGGCGGATCGGTGCGGCACCCCAACTGGACGATCGCGGCGACGATGCTGGCCTCCAGCCTCGCCTTCATCGACGGCTCGGTGACCAACGTCGCGCTGCCCGCGATCGGACACGATCTCCAGGCCGGCCCGGCCAACCTGCCGTGGATCATCAGCGCCTATCTGCTGCCACTTTCCGCGCTGCTGCTGCTCGGCGGCGCGGCGGGGGACCATTTCGGGCGACGGCGTGTGCTGATCGGCGGCATCGCGCTGTTCACGCTAGCCTCGATCGGCTGCGCGCTGGCTCGTTCCACGGAGGCGCTGCTCGCGGCGCGGATGATGCAGGGCGTCGGCGCGGCGATCCTCATGCCCAACAGCCTCGGCATTCTCGGCAGCTCGTTCGAAGGGGAGGCGCGTGGCCGGGCGGTGGGCACCTGGGCGTCGGCCGGGGCCATCGCCAGCGCGATCGGTCCGCCGATGGGCGGCTGGCTGGTGGAGACGGTGGGCTGGCGCGCGATCTTCTATCTGAACGTGCCGGTCGCCGCCGCCGCGATCCTGATCGCCTTGCTCGCTCTGGAGGAGAGCGCCGAGGGTGAGGGCGGGCTCGACTGGATCGGCGCGTTGCTGGCGACGGCGGCGCTCGGCGCGCTGACCTGGGGGCTGACGCTCTGGTCAAGCCATCACGGGGCGTCGGTCAGCTCCTGGGTGGGGCTGCTCGGCGGGATCGTCCTGCTGCTGCTCTTCCTGCTGGTCGAGCATCGGCTCGGCGAGCGTGCCATGATGCCGCTGACGCTGTTCGGATCGCGCCCGTTCGTGGGGCTGACCGCGCTGACGCTGCTGCTTTACGGCGCGCTCGGGGGGCTGCTGGTGCTGTTGCCCTATCTGTTGATCGTCGGCGGTGGATACAGCCCCTTGCAGGCGGGCTTCGCGTTGCTGCCCTTCTCGATCGTGATCGGCACGGTGTCCCGGCTCGCGGGGAGGCTGACGGGGCGGCTGGGGCCGCGCTGGCCTTTGTCGATCGGGCCGCTTGTCACCGGCATCGGTTTCGCGCTGATGCTGCGGGCCGATCCACGGGCGAGCTACTGGACGAGCATCCTGCCGGCCATCGCGGTGATCGCGGCGGGTATGGCGGGCGCGGTCGCCCCGCTGACGACGGCCGTCCTCTCCTCGGTGGACCGCCGCCACACGGGCACGGCCTCGGGCTTCAACAGCGCCATCGCCCGGACCGGCGGCCTGATCGCGACCGCCCTGGCGGGAGCGGTGATCGCCGCGGCCGGCACGCAGCTTCTATATGCTTTCCACGCGGCCGCCGTGGTGGCGGCGGTGCTCGCCATCGCTTCGGGGATCATCGCTTTCCTGACGCTCGGCCCGGCGGAGCGGTGATCGCGGGCGGGAAAGCGACAGCCCGTGGGATATCGCCCTCTAGCGGCGCATGGTGCTGGAACGGGGCGGCCTGCCTGTCGGTTATGAGCGGAAGAGGAGGAGCCTTCATGGTCGACAAGCATTCGCCTCGCCGCACAGACAGGGACGAGCATGGCGGGCTCGGCGATGTCCGGGAAGCGCTGGACGCGGACAGTCATGGCACGCTCAAGGCCGATCCCTCGAACGAGGACGCCAAGCTCGACATCGGCCTCGACGAGAGCTTCCCGACGTCGGACACGCCTTCGCAGGTCCATGCCGGATCGAGCGAGCCCGCCCCCTCATCGGGCTATGACGAGGCTTCGGAACAGGCGATCCTCAGGCGGCGGGCACGGATGCAGTCTCTTGTAGGCGGCCTCCCGTGGATCGGGGCGGGCATCGCGGCGCTTGCGGCCGGCGTGTTCGCTACGAGGTGGGTGCGTCGCGGCTGATGGCGGCTCGCTCCCGGCGGAGCAGGTAGGTGTCCATGATCCAGCCGTGCGCCTGCCGAAGCTCGGCCCGGCGCGCCATGATCTCGGGGCCTGCCGTGGCGAGCGGTCCCCGGATCAGCACTTGTTGCGGCATGGCGAGATAGGCGCCCCACCAGATGGACATCCCGTCGGCCGCGAGGCCCTGAAAGGCACAGCCTCCGTCCAGCATCACCACGACGCTGTCCGCTTCGTCCGGCCAGCCCCGTTCGCGGAGTTGCCGCCCCGTGGTGATGAGCACCGGCCGGGCCAGTTCGTTGAGGCAGATGCCATGGGCGGCGGTCAGTGCCTGAATGCTGGTGATGCCCGGTACGACGTGGATTGCGACGGAGCCTAGCCGGGCCGCGATGCGCAGGCTGCTGTCGTAGAGCGAGGGATCGCCCCAGACGAGCAGGGCGACCGATCCTCCATCGGGCAGATGCCGCCCGATCTCCCGCATCCAGATCGCGGCGATGGCGTCGTGCCAGGCGTCCACGGCGTCGAGATAGGGGAGCGTCGCGGCGCGTTCGGGCATGTCGAACTCCGCCACATGGGTCGGGCCGGTCAGTATCTCGGCGCAGATCGTCCGGCGCAGGTCGAGCAGGTCCGATTTCGCATCTCCCTTGCGGGGGAGCAGGATGAGGTCGGCCGCATTCATCGCCTTGATCGCGGCGAGCGTGAGATGATCGGGATGGCCCGTGCCGATGCCGATGAGCGCAAGCCGGATCATGCCGGGGCTCCCCCCGTCGCAACGAGGTGGAAGAATGTGCCGGTGACGTGGCCTCGCCGGGAGCCGCCGGCGGAGACGGCCTGGCCTTCCGCGTCGGTGACGTCGGCAAGGGGTTCGTCGGGCTGCTCGATGATGCCGGCGTAGCGAAACTCGTGCCCGCGCAGCACGGTGCCGGCGGCGATCGCGCCGACCGGGGTATGGAGGCGCGCTCTCCTGTAGCCGAGATGGAGGCGCCGTTCCGCATGGCTGGAGACGAGGCCCAGCAGCCCCGCCATCCTATGGCTTTCACCCTGCGCATCGATGAGCGCGGCACCGAGCACCATATAACCGCCGCACTCGCCATGGACCGGCTTGCGCATGGCATGATCGCGCAGCCCCGTCAGGAAGCGCACCGCGGCGGCGATGCGGCCGGCATGAAGCTCGGGATAGCCGCCGGGCAGCCAGACGATATCCGCATCGCGAGCCGGCGCCTCGTCGGCCAGCGGGGAGAAGGGCAGGATCTCCGCTCCCGCCGCGCGCCAGCCTTCCAGCAGATGGGCATAAACGAAGGAGAAGGCGACGTCCTGCGCCAGCGCGATCCGCTGTCCGGGCGGCGTGCAGTGAAGCGGCGGCGCTTCCGTGCATTCGGCCTGCGTGAGGGCCTGGACGGCGGGCAGATCGACATGGGCGGTCACGATATCCGCGAGCCGATCGAGCCACTGGCCGAGATCGGGATGCTCGGCGGCCTGCACCAACCCGAGATGCCGCTCCGGCAACCGGATGTCGGGCAGGCGGGGAATGGCGCCCAGCACGGCGATGCCCGTCTGCTCCATCGCGCCCCGGATCAGGCGCTCGTGCCGTTCGCTTGCGACCCGATTGAGGATGACGCCCGCGACATGGACGTCCGGGCGGAAGCCCCGCAGGCCCTGCGCGACGGCGGCGGCGGACTGGCTCTGGCCGGAGACGTCCATCACCAGCAGCATCGGCCAGCCGAGTTGCGCGGCGATGTCGGCGGTTGCGCCATGGCCCGTCTCGCCGGGCGCCGCCGCGCCGTCGAACAGGCCCATGGCGCCCTCCGCGATCGCGAAATCCGCTCCGCCCGCCTGTCCGGCGATCGCATCGAGGAGAGGGGCTCCCATCGCCCATCCATCGAGATTGAAGGCTAGGCGCCCGCAGGCGGCGGCGTGGAAGGCGGTGTCGATATAGTCGGGGCCGGTCTTGAAGGGCTGTACCCGGAGCCCGGCCCGCGTGAAGGCGCGCATCAGCCCGAGCGATAGCATCGTCTTGCCGGAGCCCGATCGCGGCGCGGCGATGACCAGCCCGGTCATTCCCCCGATCCGGCGAAGCGCGAGTCCGCCGTCGCCGGGCGGAAACGGCGGTCATAGCCGGGGGCGTAGAGGCTGCTCTCGGCGAACCCCTCCGCATCGAGCGCCGGGCCGATCAGGATCAGCGCCGTGCGTTCCGGCGCGCCGGCCCCGGCGCAGGCGGCCTCCATCGTGCCGAGCGTGGCGCGGATGATCCGCTCGTCCGGCCAACTCGCGCGCCACACGATCGCGACGGGGCATTCCGCGCCATAGGCGGGCAGGAGATCGCGGGCCACCTGCGCCAGATTGTGAATCGAGAGATGGATGGCGAGCGTCGCGCCGGTTGCGCCGAAGGCGGCCAGCGTCTCTCGTGGCGGCATGGTGCTGGCGCGTCCGGGGGTGCGGGTGAGGATGACGGACTGCGCCAGCTCGGGCAGCGTCAGCTCGACGCCGAGCGTCGCGGCGGCGGCCGCGAAGGAGGGGACGCCCGGCGTCACCGTGAAGGCGATCCCCTCCGCGCGAAGACGCCGGATCTGCTCGCCCATCGCGGACCAGACCGAAAGATCGCCCGAATGGAGCCGCGCGACATCCTGTCCGGCGTCATCGGCCTCGCGGCAGAGCGCGATGATGTCATTGAGCGTGAGCGGGGCGGTGTTCACGATATGCGCGCCGGGCGGGCAATGGCCGAGCACCGCCTCGGGCACCAGCGACCCCGCATAGAGGCAGACGGGGCATCGTGCGATCAGGTCTCGGCCGCGCAGCGTCAGCAGGTCGGGCGCGCCGGGGCCGGCGCCGATGAAGTGGACGGTCATGCGGGAAGTCCTTCGGCAAGCGCGCATGTCGCCAGGCGATCCGGCGAGATGTGGCGGGAGGAGAGGAGACGGGCGCCGGAACCGGCCGCCACGAGCGCGGACGCTTCGGCGACGCTGCCGGTGCTATGGGCGGTGAGACTGCGGAGGGAGCGGGTGGGCGTCGCCACGCCGGCGAGCGCTTCGGGCTCCAGCGGGATGAAGGGGAGGCCCAGCGCTTCGGCCAGCAGGATGAGAAGCGGGGCTTTCGAGCGCGGGCCGGCCAGCGCGTCGATGGCCCCTGCCTGTGCCGATGCCACCGCCAGCGCCGTGCGCAGGGAAGCGATGTCCGCGCCCGAGCGATAGCCGAAGCCGGCAACGATCACAGCGTCACGCTCCATTGCGTGATGGGATAGGAGGATCGCCATCCGCGCTTCGCCCCGAGCGGGCTCGCGGTGGCCAGTTCGATGCGCAGCAATTCTCCGCCTTTGCGGGCGTGCCACGACGCCAGCAACGCTTCGGATTCCAGCGTGACGGCGTTGGCCACCAGCCGCGTTCCAGACATCGTTCGGAGCGCTTCGAGCAACGGCTCGCCGAGACCGCCGCCGATGAAGATCGCATCCGGCTTCGGAAGGTCCGCGAGGCCATCCGGCGCGCGCGCTTCGATCACCCGGAGCCGGTCGACCCCCAGCCGCGCCGCATTGGCGCGCGCGCGGGCGGCGCGGACGGGATCGGCCTCGATGCCGATCGCCTGCGTCGAGGAATAAGCGAGCAGCCATTCGATCGCGACCGATCCCGATCCGGTGCCGATGTCCCACAGCATCTCGCCCGGTCGTGGCGCGAGAGCGGAGAGCGTCAGCGCGCGGATCGGGCGTTTGGATATCTGCTGGTCATGCTCGAACCAGTCGTCGGCCAGCCCCGAAGCGCGCGGCATCACCCGGCCTTCGCCCGCGAAGGCGATGCCGACCGCGACGGGATGGGCGATATCGTCGAACGCCAGCATTTTGGCTGTCGCGGCACGCACCCGTTCGCGAGGGCCGCCGAGCGCCTCCATCACATGGAGTTCCGATGCGCCGAAGCCTTGCTCGACGAGATAATCGGAGAGCGCGGCCACCGCCGCACCGTCCCTCACCAGCACGATCGCGCGCCGTCCGGTGGCCATGCTCGGCCGCAGTCGCGCCAGAGGAGCGGCGTGGAGGCCATGGCATTCCGTCTCGGCAAGCGGCCAGCCGAGCCGCGCGGCGGCGAGCGCGAAGGTGGAGATGTTCGGATGGGCGATCCATTCCCCCCGATCGAGATGACGCGTGAGGGTCGTGCCGGCCCCGAACCAGAAGGGGTCACCCGAAGCGAGCAGCACGGTGGGGTGCCCCCGCCGCGCCAGCAGGGCGGGAATGCCGTCCTCGAAAGGCGCTGGCCAAGGGTGAAGCCCGGCCCTAAGGGGCGGCAACAGGGCCAGATGGCGGGGGGCTCCGGTGACGAACGCGGCTTGTTCCAGCGCTTCACGCGCCGCGCGGGAGAGGCCATCCATGCCGTCCTCCCCGATGCCGACGATGGTGAGCCACGGGCCTTCAGGAGACATGGACATGCGCAACATCCTGATCCTGGGAGGAACCACCGAGGCCAGCGCGCTGGCCGCCGCCCTGGCGGAACGGGGCGAGCGTGCGCTGCTGAGCTATGCGGGGCGGATCGGGCGTCCGCGCGCGCAGCCGGTGCCGATCCGCGTCGGCGGCTTCGGCGGGGTGGCCGGGCTGGCGGATTTCCTGCGGCAGGAGCGGATCACGCATCTCGTCGATGCGACCCACCCCTTCGCCGTGACGATGAGCGCCAACGTCGTCGCGGCGGCGCGGGAGGCGGGCGTGGGCCACATCCTCCTGACGCGCCCGGCATGGACGCCCGTCGCGGGCGATCGCTGGAGGTCCGTGCCCGACATCGCTGCCGCCGTCGCCGCGCTTGCGGGGCCGCCGCGTCGCGTGATGCTCGCGCTGGGGCGGATGCACGTCGAGGCCTTCGCCGCCCGGCCGCAGCATCATTATCTGCTGCGCTTCGTCGATGAGCCGGACGTCCCGCCGGCCTTGCCGCGTCACAGCCTCGTCATCGATCGGGGGCCGTTCAGCGTCGAGGGCGATCTTCGCCTGATGCGTGAGCAGGCGATCGATCTGCTGCTCTGCAAGAATGCGGGCGGCGGCGGGGCGGAAGCGAAGCTGATCGCGGCACGCAGGCTCGGCCTGCCGGTGCTGTTGATCGATCGCCCGTCGATGCCCGCGGCACGGATCGTCCACAAGGTCGACGCGGTGCTCGACTGGCTGGATCATCCGGCCGACCTCGGCGTGTAGAGGATCGGCGCTCCGGGCCGCGCGATCAGACGCGTGCGGCTGGAGCCGACGATCACCATCGTCCGCATGTCCGCCATATCGGGCATGGCCTCACCCAGCGTCACGATGCGCAGCGCCTCCTCCGGCGTCGAGACGGCGCGCGCGAAGAGGATGAGGCGCGCATCCCCGCACTCCTCGCGCAGCACCGCGAGGGCGCGGGCGAACCCCTCCGGCCGGGCGCGGGAGCGCGGGTTGTAGAAAGCCATCGCGAAATCCGCCTGTGCCGCCAGCCTCAGGCGCCGCTCGATCAGCGGCCAGGGCTTCAGATTGTCGGAAAGGTTGATCGCGCAAAAATCATGCCCCAGCGGCGCGCCGGCTCGCGCGGCGGCGGCGAGCATCGCGGTGATCCCCGGCAGCACGCGGATGTTGAGCGTGCGCCAATGGTCGGGGCCGGCCTCCAGAGCCTCGAACAGGGCGGATGCCATGGCGAACACCCCCGGATCGCCCGAAGATACCACCGCCACACGCCGCCCCTCCGCCGCGAGCCCGAGCGCGAAGGCCGCGCGCTCCAGCTCCACGCGATTGTCCGAAGCGTGGAGCGTCAGCCCCTCGCGCGGCGTGATCCGCGCCACATAGGGGCCATAGCCGACGATGTCGGTCGCCTCCGCCAGCGTGGCGGAAACCTCAGGTGTGATCAGTGCCTCGCCACCGGGGCCGAGCCCCGTGACCGCGACCCAGCCGCTCATGGCCGTCGCCCCTGTCCGTGGATCAGCAGGATCGAGAAATAGGCGGCGACTTCATCCGCTTCCGCGAGCTGCGTGACGCGCTGCTCCGCCATTGTGGCATATTCCACGAGCCAGGCGGCATCCTGCTTCCCCGCCGCCTCCACCGCACGGCGGAGCTTGGCGAGATTGCGGCCGATCTTCATCACCGCCAGCGCGTCGGTGTCGCGGATGCGGCGGGCGAGTTCCTGTTCGGGCAACGTCGCCATGAGGACGGTCAGCACGTCGTCGCCCCAACTGATCGGGGTGCCGCTCGCCGTCCAGGCGCCGGACAGGCCGGTGATCCCCGGCACGATCTTGACCGGCGCCAATCCCGACACCCGGCTGTGGAGGTGCATGAAGGAGCCGTAGAAGAAGGGATCGCCCTCGCACAGCACGACGACATCCTCACCGGAAGCCGCCAGGGTGGCGAGGTGGGCCGTGCAGTCTTCGTAAAAGGCGGAGAGCAGGGCGATATAGCGTGGATCGGAGAAAGGGATTTCGGTCGTCACCGGATAGTCCATCGCGAACTCGACGGCGTCCGGGTGGAGCATCCCCTCGACGATCCGGCGGGCATGGCCCTGTCGCCCGGCCTTGCGGAAATAGGCGATGTGCCGCGTCGCCCGGACGAGGCGATCGGCGCGGACGCTCATGAGATCCTGCGCGCCCGGCCCCAGCCCGACGCCGTGGATGGTGCCCATGCTCATTCGAGGGGGCTCGCCAGGGCGTTGACGGCGGCGACGGTGATCGCGCTTCCGCCGAGCCGTCCGGCGACGATGCAGCTCGGGGCGGGGAGCGCCTCCCACAGCGCATCTTTGGATTCCGCCGCGCCGACGAAGCCCACCGGGCAGCCGATGATCGCCGCCGGGCGTGGGCAGGCTGGGTCTTCCAGCATGGTGAGCAGATGGAACAGCGCGGTCGGCGCATTGCCGATGGCGACCAGCGCACCTTCCAGATGCGGCCGCCACAGCTCGACGGCGGCGGCCGAGCGCGTGGTGCCGAGGGTGCGCGACAGTTCGGGCACCGCCGGGTCGTTCAGCGTGCAGAGGATCGGATTGGCGGCGGGCAGGCGCGCGCGGGTGATGCCTTCGGACACCATGCGCGCATCGCACAGGATCGGCGCGCCGCCTTCCAGCGCCGCGATCGCAGCCTCCGCGAAGCCGGGTGAAAAGCGGATATGCGCCGCCAGTTCCACCATGCCGGCGGCGTGGATCATGCGGACGGCGACGCGCTCTTCCGCGCCCGCGAAGCCGCCGAGATCGGCCTCCGCGCGGATGGTGCGGAACGACTGGCGATAGATGGCGGCCCCGTCGGTTTCATAGGCATAGGGCATCAGGAGGCTCCGAAGAGGGCGGATATCTGGTCGGGTGCGAGCCCTTCGCGGAGCGGCGGCGCTCCGGCGCGGGCCTGGCGTGCGAGGTCGAAGCGGCCGTGGCGCCCGGTGAGGACGACATCCGCCGCGCCGGGGCAGGCGCAGCCCTTGCCGCATCCCGAGACATGCAGATGGCCCTCGACATGCGGAGCCAGCCGGAGGGCGAGTGGCCGGGTGGCGACGGTCGCCTGCGGGCAGTCGGGGGAGCCGGGGCAGGCGTCCACCCGGAGCAGCGGATCGTCGGGATCGGCGAAGGGATGGGCGGCGGGACGGGCGCCCTCCAGGATCAGCCCGCGCCACGGCGTCAGGCGGATGGCCCGGACGTCGCTGTCCGACAGGCAGGAAGCCAGTTCCCCAGCCTCGATCTGACCGAAAGATGCACCCCTGAAGAGGCCGTCTGCGGCACGGATCGTCTCGCCGCGCGAGCGGGGAGGCAGGGGCGCGACGGCCGTGCCCATGATCGGCGGGGGAGCGGCGTGGCGCGCCATGCGGCCGGAGATCGGCCCGCCGGTGGCGACGAACCAGCGCGCGAGCGCCACCAGCGCGTCGACCTCGGTGCCGGCCTCGACCGGAATGCCCTCTGCGCGCCCGTCGGCGCGCAGGATCAATCCGCCGTTGGCCCCCCGTTCGAACCGGAAATCCGCCGATGCGTTCGACAAGGCGGGTGCCACTCCCGCATCGATGGCGACGCCCATCTTCGCCGGAAGCCCCGGCACCTCGTCGATCCGTTCCAGCAGCGCGATCGCGATCCGGTGGGTGTCGTCGCCTTCCCGCCAGTCGGGGTTCAGCATGACATTCCGTCGGGCCTCGCGTTCCGGTGCCGGATCGACGAGGCTGGTCGCGACCAGCAGTTCGATCAGCGGTTGCCAGTTCGCTTCGGCCACGCCCCGGATCTGGAGCGCGGCGCGGTTGGTGAGATCGATCCGGCCATTGCCGTACCGTGTCACCGCATGATGCAGCGCCATCGCTTGCGCACGATCGAGCCGGCCGAGCGGGGGACGGATGCGGATCAGCCAGCCGTCGCCGGCCTCCATCGGCCGCCACGCGGTGGGACACCAGCCGCGGATCAGATGACCGCCGATCCTCTGCGGGGGATGCTCGGATGGATCTCGCACGCCTTCGCCTTCCACACGTCGCCCGGCGGACACGCGGCCGACACCACGCGCCCTTGCGGCAAACCGTCGCTCATGCGGAAAACCGAGCCTCGATCTCTCCCTGGATCAAGGCGGAGCGACCCTTGCGGCGGCAGGTCTCCTGGCTCACGGGTCGTCGCTCGATGCATACCTTCCCGGAGCAGGCTCCAGTGGCTGACCCGCCATGGCCGACGGGTCTCATGCATCTCGCTCGCCGCTTACAGTTGCAGGGACAGCCATGGAGTTGGGCCGAAACCCGCACCATATTCCCTATTAAGCCCCGAGGGGCACCGTCGCGATCGATGGAGGCGGGCGATGCCCGCTTCCGGTCGTGAGCCATAAAGGCTGAACGAGGGTCTGGAAAGACGCTCTGCTCGAAATCGGTTGTTCGAGGGCGGCAAGCCCGCCTAGGTTCGGCGCCGTCACGTTCATTCGCTGCCCGGAAGACACCATGCCGATCATCTCGTTGAAGGGCCTCGCCAAGACCTACCGGACGGGCCATGTCGCCCTCCAGCCCACCGATCTGGATATCGAGAAGGGCGAGATCTTCGCCCTGCTGGGGCCGAACGGTGCCGGCAAGACGACGCTCATCAGCATCGTGTGCGGCACGGTGACGGCGAGCGGAGGCGAGGCGCTGGTCGACGGGCACGACATCCGCCGCGACTATCGCGCCGCGCGTTCGATGATCGGGCTGGTGCCGCAGGAAATCTCGCTCGATATCTTCATGACCGTCTGGAACTCGGTGCGGTTGAGCCGGGGGCTGTTCGGGCGCGCGGCCGATCCAGCCTATCTGGAACAGTTGCTCCGCGATCTTTCGCTGTGGGACAAGCGCGACGCCAAGGTGATCGAGCTGTCCGGCGGCATGAAGCGGCGCGTGATGATCGCCAAGGCGCTGAGCCACGAGCCCGACATCCTCTTCCTCGACGAGCCGACCGCCGGTGTGGACGTCTCGCTCCGGCGCGACATGTGGGCGCTGGTCCGCAAGCTGCGCGACAAGGGCACGACCATCATCCTCACCACCCATTATATCGAGGAGGCCGAGGAGATGGCCGATCGCGTCGGCGTGATCGACAAGGGGCGCCTGATGCTGGTCGAGCGGACCGAAGACCTGATGCACAAGCTCGGCAAGCGACAGCTCACCCTCTCGCTTCCGTCGCCGCTGGAGGCGGTTCCGGCGGCGCTCGCCGACTGGCCGCTGGAGCTGGCGGACGGGGGCAACAGGCTCGTCTACAGCTTCGACAGCCACGCGGAGGACAATGGAATGCCGGCCCTGCTCAAGCGACTGGACGAACTGGGCATCGGCTTCTCCGACCTCGACACGAGCCGGAGTTCGCTCGAAGACATCTTCGTCGGCCTCGTGGAGCAGCAGGCATGAGCGCGCGCGGCTTCAACGCGGTCGGCGTCTGGTCGATCTATCGCACCGAGATGGCGCGCATGGTGCGCACCGTCTGGCAGAGCATCGCCACGCCGGTCATCACCACGGCGCTCTATTTCATCGTCTTCGGCGGCGCGATCGGCTCGCGGATGCAGCATGTCGGCGGCGTCGGCTATGGCGCGTTCATCGTGCCGGGGCTCGTGATGCTGTCCCTGCTGACCCAGAGCATCTCGAACGCGTCGATCGCCATCTACTTCCCGAAATTCACGCGGACGGTGTTTGAGATCCTCTCCGCGCCGATCTCGCCGGGGGAGGCGGTGCTTGCTTATGTCGGCGCGGCGGCGACCAAGTCGATCATCCTGGCGCTCATCATCCTCGTGACCGCCACCTTCTTCGTGCATCTCGAAATTCAGCATCCGCTCTGGATGATCGCCTTCCTGGTGCTGACGGCGGTCGCCTTCGCGCTGTTCGGCTTCATCATCGGCATCTGGGCGGAGAATTTCGAGCAGCTCGCGATCGTGCCGTCGCTGGTCATCACGCCGCTCACCTTTCTGGGCGGGGCCTTCTATTCGATCGACATGCTGCCCCAGCCATGGCGGACGGTGAGCCTGTTCAACCCCGTCGTCTATCTGGTCAGCGGCTTCCGCTGGAGCTTCTACGGGCTGGGCGACGTGGGCGTGGAGAAGAGCCTGATCTTCACCATCCTGTTCATCGGCCTGTGCCTTGGCCTGCTCGTCTGGATCTTCCGAACCGGCTATCGCCTCAAGCCCTGACACGCAGCGTCTTGCCCCCGGCGGCCGGATCGGCCTATGCAGGTATGATAACGCTAACAGACGTGTGGAGAGGGGCCATGGAAGTCCCAACGAACCGGGCGAATGCACCGGCCGATCGCGATGGCGATCCGGTCTCCCACGTCTGCGCGCTGGCCTGATCCGGCCGGCATGGCCGATACGCATATCAATAATGGGGAGGTGGCGATGCGCCGTTCGTTACTGGGGTCTTCTTTCCTGACCACATTGTCGCTTCTGGCCTGCGCCGGGGTGGCTCATGCGCAGGGGCCGGCCAAGGCGCCCTGGCTCGATCCCTCGCTGCCGGTGGAGAAGCGGGTCGACGATCTCATCTCCCGCATGACGCCGGAGGAGAAAGCGTCGCAGCTCACCAACCAGTCGCGCGCGATCCCGAGGCTCGGCGTGCCGGCCTATAACTGGTGGAACGAGGCGCTGCACGGTGTCGCCCGCAACGGCTATGCCACCGTCTTCCCCGAGCCGGTGGGCCTCGCCGCCACCTTCGATCCGGCCGCGATCAAGGACATGGGCGTCGCCATCGGCACCGAGGCGCGCGTCAAGTTCAACATGGTCGAGCGCTCGGGCAGTGAGCATCATATCTATCAGGGCCTCGATTTCTGGTCCCCCAACATCAACATCTTCCGCGATCCGCGCTGGGGGCGCGGGCAGGAGACCTATGGCGAAGATCCCTATCTCACCGGCAAGATGGGCACCGCCTTCGTGCAGGGGATGCAGGGCGACGATCCGCGCTATTACCGGGTGATCGCCACCGCCAAGCATTACGCCGTCCACAGCGGGCCGGAATCGACGCGTCATGAGGTGGACGTGAAGGTCAGCAAGCATGACGAGGAGGACACCTATCTCCCCGCCTTCCGCGAGCTGGTGACGGAGGGCAAGGTCGCCTCGGTGATGTGCGCCTACAACCGCATCAACGGGCAGCCGGCCTGCGCCAGCGACTTCCTGCTGACCGATCAGCTCCGCAACCGCTGGGGCTTTACCGGCTATGTCGTGTCGGATTGCGATGCCATCGCCGATATCCAGCGCGGCCACCACTTCACCAAGACGCTGGCGGAGGCGGCGGCCGTCTCGCTGAAGCACGGCGTCGACAATGATTGCACCCAGTATAACAGCCCGCCCGACGTCCCGGCCGACTATGCACTCTATCACGACGCGATGAAGGAAGGGCTCGTCACGCAGCAGGAGGTCGACACCACGCTGCGCCGGCTGTTCACCGCTCGGATGCGGCTCGGCCTGTTCGATCCGGCCGCGAGCGTGCGCTATGCGCAGGTGTCGGACGACCAGCTCAACTCGCCCGCCCACCGCGCGCTGGCGCTGAAGCTCGCCAACGAGTCGATGGTGCTGCTGAAGAACAACGGCGTGCTGCCGGTGAAGCCTTCGGTGAAGACGATCGCGGTGATCGGCCCGCTCGCCGATCAGGTGGACGTGCTGCTCGGCAATTATAATGGCCAGCCGATCCATCCGGTGACGGCGCTGGACGGCATCCGCGCCGCCTTCCCGAACGCGAAGATCGTCTTCGAGCCGGGCACCAACTTCCTGCGTGTCGCGACGACCGTCCCGGCGACGGCGCTCAGCGGGCCGGACGGCCAGCCGGGCCTCAAGGCGGAGTTCTGGGCCAAGCCCGATTTCGCCGGCGCGCCGCAGGTGACGCGCACCGACGCCATCGTCAATCTCGACCGCGATATGTCCCCCGTGCTGGACAGCCACACCATGTCCTCGCGCTGGACGGGCTTCGTCACCGCGCCGGAGACGGGAGAGTTCAACATCGGCCTGAGCGGCTCCGATGCGAAGCTCTGGGTCGACGGCAATCTGATGGTCGAGAATGGCGAGCGGCAGCGGACGCCTCAAATGAAGGCGATGCACTTCGAGAAGGGCCACCGCTACGCCATCCGCATCGATCAGGCGCCGGGCAAGGGGCCGGTGATCCACCTGGTGTGGGAGCCGGTGGTGCAGAACCCGCTCAACCGTGCGGTGGAGGCGGCGAAGAACGCCGATCTCGTCGTTGCGGTGGCGGGCATCAGCTCCGCGCTGGAAGGCGAGGAGATGAAGGTCGACGTGCCCGGCTTCCAGGGCGGCGACCGCACCAGCCTCGATATGCCGGCCGACGAGGAAAATCTCCTGAAGGCGGTGAAGGCCACCGGCAAGCCGATGGCGCTGGTGCTGATGAACGGCTCGGCGCTGTCGGTGAACTGGGCTGCCGCCAATGTCGATGCGATCATCGATGCCTGGTATCCGGGCGAGCAGGGCGGCACCGCGATCGGCCAGACGCTGGCGGGCGTGAACAACCCGTCGGGTCGCCTGCCGGTGACCTTCTACACCGGGGTCGGCGAGCTTCCGCCGTTCGAAGATTATTCGATGAAGGGGCGGACCTACCGCTATTTCACGGGCAAGCCGCTCTACGCCTTCGGGCATGGCCTCAGCTACACGCGCTTCGCCTATGCGACGCCGAAGCTGTCGACGGCCAAGCTCAAGGCGGGCGGCACGCTGGGCGTCGATGCGACCGTGCGCAATGCCGGTGCGGTGGCGGGCGACGAGGTGGTGCAGCTCTATCTCGGCTTCCCGAAGGTGCCGGGCGCGCCGATCCGGGCGATGCGTGGCTTCACCCGCGTCCACCTCGCGCCGGGCGAGAGCAGGAGCGTCCATTTCGACCTTTCGCCCCGCGACCTGTCGAGCGTGACGGAAGCGGGTGACCGGGTGGTCGCGGCGGGCGGCTATACGCTGACGATCGGCGGGGGCCAGCCGGGCACGGGCGCGGCCGGCGCCACCGCGATGTTCGCCATCGAAGGCACGAGCAAGCTGGCCGAATAAGACGCGCGAAAAAGGGGCGGTGGTTTCGGCCACCGCCCCTTTCTCTTGTCCATGGCCTGAGGCTCAGAAGATCCGCGACAGGATCACATAAAGCGTGCCCGACAGCAGGATCGAGACGGGCAGCGTCAGCACCCAGGCCAGCACCAGATTGCGGATCGTCGACATCTGGAGCCCGGAGCGGTTGGCCGCCATCGTCCCGGCCACGCCCGAGGACAGGACGTGGGTGGTGGAAACCGGCAGGCCGAACGTGTCCGCAAGGCCGATCGTCGCCATCGCCACCAGCTCGGCCGAGGCGCCCTGCGCATAGGTGAGGTGCGACTTGCCGATCTTCTCGCCCACCGTCACCACGATCCGCTTCCAGCCGATCATCGTGCCGAGGCCGAGCGCGAAGGCCACCGCGATCTTCACCCAGGTCGGGATGAAGCGCGTCGCCTTGTCGAGCGAGCCCTTGTAAGCCGTCAGCGCCTTGCCTTCGGCCTCGCTGAAGCCCGCGCTCTTGTTCGCGGAGACGCGCTTGATCGCCTCCGACGCCAGATACATGTCGTTGCGCATGTTCTTGGACTGCGTGCTCGGCACATGGGCGATCGTGCCGTAGCCCGTCACCTGCCGGTCGATATCGCCGACGAGTGCCGCGAGCGAAGGGACGGTATCCGGCGTCTGCGTCCTGTTGGCGATGAAGTTGGTCACGGCCGCACGCGCGTCCGCCGCCGGGGCGACGCCGCCGGCACGGGCGGTCAGCGCCTTCTGGGCATCCACCGAGCTGGTGTGGAATTGCGCTTCATAATGTGCCGGAACCGCGCGGTTCAGCGCATAGGCGGTGGGCACCGTGCCGATCAGGATCAGCATGATGAGGCCCATGCCCTTCTGCCCGTCGTTCGAACCGTGCGCGAAGCTGACGCCCGTGCAGGTGAAGACCAGAAGGATGCGGATCCACCACGGCGGCGGCAGGCCGTCCCTGGGCTCGCTATAAAGCTCCTTGTTGCGGATCGTCCCGCGCGCCACGAAGAACAGCAGCGCGGATGCGATGAAGCCGATCAGCGGCGAAAGCAGCAGCGCCCAGCCGATGTTCTGCGCCTGACCCCATTCGACGCCGGAGGTGCCGCCCCGCCCGTGCAGCAGGGCGTTGGCCACGCCCACGCCGATGATCGAGCCGATGAGCGTGTGGGAACTGGAGGACGGGATGCCAAGATACCAGGTCGCGAGGTTCCAGATGATCGCCGCGATCAGCAGCGAGAACACCATCGCGAAGCCGGCATCCGATCCGACCTGAAGGATCAGCTCGACGGGCAGCAGCGAGACGATGCCGAACGCCACCGCGCCGGTCGACAGCAACACGCCGAGGAAGTTGAAGAAGCCCGACCACACCACGGCGACATGTGCCGGCATCGAATTGGTGTAGATCACCGTGGCGACGGCGTTGGCGGTGTCGTGGAAGCCGTTCACGAACTCGAAGCCGAGCGCGATCAGCAGCGCGATGAACAGCATCACGAATGGCAGCACCGCGCGCGCCTGAACCCCGGCCGCCGCCGCGTCCGTGTAGACGCTGTACGCCACGAACAGGATCGCCGCGAGGACCGCAGCACCGAAACCAATTCCCCCGGCTGTTCCCAGGCCCTTTTCAAGATCGGGTCTCGAAGACACCCGAGTCTCCGCCATCGTCGCCATGACGCTGTCTCCCCAGAGTTCTCCGGGTTATCGCTAATGCGGCGATGTGACAGTTTGGCGGTCGATGTTAACCTTGGGTGGCGCGTCGTGTTTTGGGATGTTGTTCCCGATGGACGCCGTAGCCCATTCCCTATCGGCGGGTCCGCTGTCCCAGCAGTTCGGCCAGCACGCCCGTCACCAGCATCCCGAACGCCAGGAGCGTCATGGCCTCGCCCAGCGCCGGCCAGCCCCAGCGCGTCACCACCAGCCCGCCGAGCGGAGGCCCGATCAGCGCGCCGCCGGCGCCGAATTGCGTGAGGAGGCCGTTGACGGTGGCGATGCGGGGGCTGTCGGCGGTCTCGGCGCCGGCCATCCGGGGGAGCCGCGCGAAGATCAGGGGCGGCGCGATCCCGCTCGCCACCATGCAGGCCATCGCCGCCGCACCGCTGAGGATCGCCGCGCCGGGAAGCCTGGCGAGCGGCGGCGCGAAGACGATGAGCGCCAGCAGGCAGCTCGCGACGAGGCTGGCGGCGATCAGCAGCAGCACCGTGCGCATGTCCTCCAGCCCGCGATGGAGCCGCCGCGCCGCATAGGCCGATCCCGCCAGCGCGGACAGCGAGGCGGCGCCCGTGATCGCCGCCGCGACGCTGACGGGCACGCTCATCCGCTCGATCAGGAAGGTCGGCAGCAGCATGGAGAAGGCGCAGATATAAGTCGTGTAGAAACCGAAGCTCAGCGTCGACACCCAGCCGCTCAGCGCCGGCAGTTCCAGCCGGGGGCGGGCGCCCGCACGTTCTGCCTTTCGCGAAAGCAGCGCGACGACGATGCCCGCGGGCACCAGCGCCCAGCCCAGCATGATGATGCGCGGGGATGTCAGCTCCAGCGCGAGGCCGGTGACCGCGCTGCCGAACGCCACGCCCACCGGCACGAAGCTGCTCCACAGCGCCAGCGCGGTGCCGCGCTGGGCGTCGCTGGCGATGGCGGCGATCATCGTCGGCGCGGCGGTCACGACCAGCAGATAGCCGATGCCCTCGACCGCGCGGGCGGAGAAAAGAAGCGCCGCGTTGACGGCGATGCCTTCCAGCATCCCGGAAGCGGCGAGCAGCCCCAGCCCCGCGAGCAGGAAGCGCCGCGTGCCCACCCGGCCCAGCGCCAGCCCCGCCACGAAGCCGAACAGGCCGCCGCCCACCTCCAGCAGCGAGATCAGCAGCCCCGTCTGCGGCAGGGTGAGGCCGTAGCTTTCGCGCAGGATCGGCGCCAGCGATGACATCTTGGCAAGCTGGGCCGCGGCCAGCACGCCGACCAGCCACAAACCGACGATCCGACTCCACGCATTCTGCATGGCGCTCCCCCTATTCCGGGCGGACGGGCGAGCGCCATGGCAAAAATGCCCGATCCGGTTCGCGGGCGTTACGAAGCCCGTCCGTCCCGTTCGAGACGCGCGTGCAGGATGCGGCCGAGATGCTTGGGCGTGCCGCCCGGCGTCTTCGCATAGAAGCGCAGGGACTCCGCGCAGCTTCCGTGGATCAGGCGTGCGGGGGCGCGGCGTTCGGGTCCATCCACATTACCTCCCAGATATGGCCGTCCGGGTCTTCGAAGCTGCGGCCAAACATGAAGCCATAATCCTGCGACGGCGTGGGATCGGGCTGGCCGCCGGCCGCCGCCGCTTTGTCGACCTTGGCGATGACGGCCTCGCGGCTTTCTTCCGACACGCAGAGCAGCACCTGCGCCTGTTGGCGTGCGTCCACGATCGGGCGATCCGTGAACTGGCGCCACTTGTCATGGGTCAGAAGCATGACGTGGATCGTTTCGGAGAGCACCATGCACGCGGCGGTCTCGTCGGTGAAGCCGGGGTTGTTGGTGGCGCCGACCGCCTCGTAAAAGGCCTTCGACCGGTCGAGATCGGTGACGGGAAGGTTGATGAAGATGAGCTTGCTCATATCCTGCTCCTTGTGGCGGCCGCTTGGGTGGCCATCGCTTGCGCGGCATCATCTTAGCGTTCGGAGGGCGAAAGCCGATGCCTGAAATCATGACCGGCGGATGCCAGTGCGGGCGGGTGCGCTATGCGGTGCCCATCGACTCCGACGAGGCCTATCTGTGCCATTGCAACTATTGCAGGCGCGCGACGGGCGGGGTGTCGATCGCCTTCAAGAATGTCCGCTTCGCCGACGTGATGTGGACCGCGAGTCCGCCGGACTGGTATCAGTCCTCGCCGATCGCGCGACGGCCTTTCTGTTCGGCCTGCGGCACGCCGCTCGGCTTCCAATTCCTCGACGGCGAGAATATGGACCTCACCGTCGGCTCGTTCGACGATCCATCCCGCTTCCGCCCGACCTCGAACTTCTCGATCGAGACGGCGCTGCCGGCGTGGATGGATGCCTCGCAACTTCCCGGCAAGCGCCTCGACGAACATGCGCCTGCCGTCGACCGCTGGATCAAGGCCATTGGCAAGCTCCCCGACTGAACTTCCCATCCACCGTTTCAACAGCTTCGACGGCGTCGAGCTGGCCTATCGCGAGATGGGCGAGGGCCGGCCGCTGGTGCTGATCCACGGCTATTTCTCGACCGCGATGGTGAACTGGGTGCGCTACGGCCATGCCGGGAAGATCGCGGACAGGGGCTATCGGGTCATCATGCCGGACCTGCGCGGCCATGGCGACAGCGCCAGGCCGCACGACCCCGCCGCCTATCCGCATGATGCGCTGGCCGACGACGGCTTTGCGCTGATCGAGCATCTCGGGCTGACCGACTATGATCTTGGCGGCTATTCGCTGGGCGGGCGAACCGCGATGCGGATGCTGGCGCGGGGCGCGAAGCCGGGTCGGGCGATCGTCGCCGGCATGGGGCTGGACGGCATCCTCAACACCGCTGGGCGGGGCGGCTATTTCCGCCGTGTGCTGACCAACCTCGGCAGCTTCGAACGCGGCACGCCCGAATGGCTGACGGAAGCCTTCCTCAAGACGGTGCAGGGCGATCCGGTGGCGCTGCTCAACGTGCTCGACACCTTCGCCGACACGCCGCGCGAGGCCGTGGAGGCCATTGCCATGCCGGTGCTGATCGTGGCCGGAAAGGATGATGACGACAATGGCTCGGCCGAGGCGCTGGCGGATCTGCTCCCGCATGGGCGGCACGGCGTCATCCCCGGTAACCATATGAGCGCGGTCACCCGGCCCGAGCTTGGCATCGCCATCGCGGAGTTCCTGTCGGAATGATCCTCTCTCCGGGCGGGCCGGCGAAAGATTAGCGATTCCTTCACCGGCCCGGCCCGATAGGTCGCCGATGGAATCGGCCGGGGTCATCCTGTTCAGCCTTAGCGCGACGAGTCTGCTGCTGTGCATCGCGCTCGCGGTCGCGTGGCGGCGCTTCGGCCAGGAGGCTCATGCGGCATTCTGGTCGCTGGCTTATGGGCTGTCGGCAGCGAACTGGACGGCCAATCTGCTGAAGATATGGCTCCTGCCTGCGGGATCTAGCCTGACCCTGATGTCGGCGGTCTGCTCGGTGGGCAGCTTCGCGCTCATCGCGCTGGGCTTCCGGCGGAGGGCGGGGCTGCCGTTGCGGCTGGACGCGATGATGGTGGCGGCAGCGATCACCATCCTGTTCGTCGGATTTGCCATGTGGGAGGCTGCCAGCTCCGGCGTGCAGCGTTCGGCGGTGCTGCTGTTCTGCGCGGCCATGATGGTCGTTTCCGCGATGTCGCTGCGCAAGTCCGGCCATGATGGCCGCCGCGCGACGGGCGGCGCGGCGTTCTGGATGCTGGCGCTGTTCGCGGCCTATGCCACGGGGCTCGGGCTGCTCGCGCTGTTCGGCGGCAACGCGGGCGATGATCTCTATCGCCTGCTGTTCCTGACCGGCGTGCCGACCGGCCTGTTCGGGGTCGGGCTCTTCGCCATGTTCCTGCTGGCGGCGGATCTGGCCGAGGGGATGCGGCAGATCGCCGCAAGCGATCCGCTGACCGGCATCCTCAACAGGCGCGGGTTCGAGGAGGCGGCTATGCCGCTTCTTGCGTGCTGCACGGAAGATGGGCGTCCGCTGGCGGTGGTGATCGCCGATATCGACCGCTTCAAGACGGTCAACGACCGCTTCGGCCATGCGGTGGGCGATCTCGTCCTCCAGCGCTTCGCGGCGCATATGTCGGCGATGCTCCGGCCGGGCGACCTGTTCGGACGGCTGGGCGGGGAAGAGTTCGTCCTGCTGCTCCCCGATACGGACGGGAATGAGGCGGTGGCCGTGATGGAGACGGCGCGCGGCGGCCTTGCCCCGGCGGTGCATGATCTTCTGTCGATCGGCAGCGTGACGGCGAGCTTCGGTATCGCGTCTCTGTGGCGGGGGGAGACGCTGCGCGAGATGATCCAGCGCGCGGACGAGGCGCTCTATCGTTCCAAGATGGACGGGCGGGACCGGATCACGCTCTGCCCGCGGACTCCGGCGGGTAAGACCGCGCGATACGAGCAGTGGACGGCCGAAGAGCTCCGCAAGGCCGTCGGCTGACGCGGCCGGATCGGCGAGACCCGGCCGCGCCCTGACGTTCAGAGCTGGCCGAGCAGATGGTCCGCCGTGCTGACCTTGAACTCGCCCGGCGCCTCGACGTTGAGTTGCTTCACCACGCCATTCTCGATCAGCATCGAGTAACGCTGGCTGCGCGTGCCCATGCCATATTTCGAGCCGTCCATGGTGAGGCCCACCGCCTTGGCGAAATCGCCATTGCCGTCGGCGAGCATGGTCACCGCCTCGGCGTCGTTGGCCTTGCCCCAGGCGCCCATGACGAACACGTCGTTCACCGAGGTGCAGGCGATGGCGTCCACGCCCTTGGCCTTGAGATCGGCCGCCTTGTCGAGGAAGCCGGGGAGGTGGCGCGCCGAGCAGGTCGGCGTGAAGGCGCCCGGAACGGCGAAGAGGGCGACCGTCCGGCCCTCGAAGAAGTCGCGGCCGATCGGCTCTGGGCCATCGGCGGTCATGGTGGAGAAGCTGGCGTCGGGCAGCGTGTCGCCGATCTGGATCGTCATGGGGAGCGTCCTCTCATTGGGCCGCAAGTGCGGCGAAACCGCCTCCGCCTAGCGCAGCGCGCGGACGGTCGCCAAGCTCAGATATCGCCTTCGCGCCGACGCCGCCAGCGGAGCACCGGCCCGGCCAGCGGAGGCACGGCACGGAACAGCCCCATCATCACCCGCCAACGGGGGGAGCGCCCGCCCGCCCGGTGGCGATGGAGGAGGCTGAGCCCCGCCGACGTACGCCCGGTCAGGACGAGTTCCTCGCCCTCCGCCCAACCGGCCTCGCGGCGCATCTGCTCCATCATTGCCGTGGCGATGGCGGCTTCGGGCCGCCCGGCGAGGCGCGCGGCCGCTTTCTCATAGACCCTTGCCGTCGCCAGCCGGAGTTGGCGCGTCGCCGAGGAGAGCGAGCCCGGCCGGCGCCGATAGATCGCCAGCGGCTCCGGCACCTGCGCGATGCGCCAGCCCTGTTCGACGATGCGGAGCCACAAGTCGAAATCCTCGGCGGCGGGCAGGCTTTCGTCGAAGCCGCCGGTCGCGTCGAACGCCTCCCGTCGCATGATCGCGGCGACGAACACATTGAAGCTGCGATCGAGCAGGCCCGCCAGCGTCGGCGGCTTTGCCTGCCCGTGATATTCGGAGAAGCGGCGCCCCTCGCGCGATGGCTGGCCCGAATAGATCGCATCGCAGGATATGATGCCGATATCGGGCGCGGCACGGATCGCCGCGACCATGTGCTCCAGATAGTCCGGGGCATACTGGTCGTCGCCGTCGAGAAGAGCGATCAGCGGTGCGCGGGACGCGGCGATCGCCCGGTTGCGCGCCGCGGAGAGGCCTCCGTTCCCGGTCGCGAGGAAGCGGATACGGGGATCGGCGGCCACGAACGGAGCCACCGCGCCGGCAACGTCGTCGGGGGCGCCGTCGTCGATGACGATCGCTTCCCAGTCGCCAAAGGACTGGGCCTGGAGCGAAGTCAGCGCTTCGCCCACAAGATGCGCGACTCCCCAGGCGGGGACGATCACCGATACGGCGGGAGGGGGGGCGTTCATGGTCATTCTCGGTTTAGCACCGATAGGTCGTTCCGCCTCGTGAACAAGCTGTCATCCGCGCGTGGCGTGGACCGAACTGTCTCATCGCGGTAGAGCATGGAGCATGGATAATCCGCGCTTTCTTGTCGGCCAGCTTCTGCTCGCGATGCCGGGGATCGGCGATCCGCGTTTCGAACATGCGGTGATCGCGATGTGCTCGCACGATGAGGGCGGCGCGCTGGGGATCGGCATCGGCGCCTATGTTCCGGGCATCGGGCTCCATGCGCTGATGCGCCAGCTCGATCTCGATCCGGGCGAGGCCCCGGATGCGCCGCTGCACGCGGGCGGACCGGTCGAGCCCAATCGCGGCTTCGTCATCCACAGCGACGATTGGGCTGGGGAGGGCAGCGTCGATGTCGCCGGCCGCTGGCGGCTGACCGCGACGCTCGACGTGCTGAAGGCGCTGGCCGAAGGGCGCGGGCCGTCGCGCTGGCTGGCGGCGCTTGGCTATGCGGGTTGGGGCGCGGGGCAGCTCGACGACGAGGTGGCCGCCAATGGCTGGTTCGACGTGCGCGGTGACGAACGGCTCATTTTCGAAGGCGAGGCATCGCGCCGGTGGAGCGCGGGCTTCGCCTCGGCGGGCGTGGACGTCCGTCTGCTGTCGAGCAGCTCGGGCCGCGCATGACGGGCTCGTTACACATATAAAGACATCTTTATATTTGCGTCCCCGCCGGTCAGGCATTAGTGGCCGGGTTGCTGCCGGCCGCACGTCGCTGGGCCGGCCCCAGACTCCGGGAGCTTTTTCCGTGGCTACTGCCTCCGTTCAGCCCATCGCCGATTATGTCGTCCGCGACCTCTCGCTTGCCGCTTTCGGCCGCAAGGAGATCGAGATCGCCGAGACCGAGATGCCCGGCCTGATGGCGCTTCGCGAAGAATATGGCGCGTCGCAGCCGCTCAAGGGCGCGCGCATCACCGGCTCGCTGCACATGACCATCCAGACCGCCGTGCTGATCGAGACGCTGACCGCGCTCGGCGCCGAGGTCCGCTGGGCGACCTGCAACATCTATTCGACCCAGGATCACGCCGCCGCCGCCATCGCGCAGTCGGGCGTGCCGGTCTTCGCCATCAAGGGCGAGACGCTGGCCGAATATTGGGATTATGTCGGCCGCATCTTCGATTGGGGTGACGAGCCCTGCAACATGATCCTCGACGATGGCGGCGACGCCACGATGTTCGTGCTCTGGGGCGCGAAGATCGAGGCCGGCGCCACGCTGCCGCCGCCCGAGAACGAGGAAGAGATCGAGTTCCAGCGCGCGCTGAAGGCGTTCATCGCCGCGAAGCCGGGCTACCTCACCCGCACCGCCGCCACCATCAAGGGCGTGTCGGAAGAGACGACCACCGGCGTCCACCGCCTCTATGAGATCGCGAAGAAGGGCGAACTGCTCTTCCCGGCGATCAACGTCAACGACTCGGTGACCAAGTCGAAGTTCGACAACCTCTATGGCTGCAAGGAATCGCTGGTCGACGCGATCCGTCGCGGCACCGACGTGATGCTCGCCGGCAAGGTGGCCGCCGTCGCCGGCTTCGGCGACGTGGGCAAGGGCTCGGCCGCATCGCTCCGCAACGGCGGCGCGCGCGTTCTGGTGACCGAGATCGATCCGATCTGCGCGCTCCAGGCCGCGATGGAAGGCTATGAGGTCGTGACGATGGAAGAGGCCGCCAAGCGCGCCGATATCTTCGTCACCGCGACCGGCAATGCCGACGTCATCACCGTCGACCACATGCGCGCGATGAAGAACATGGCGATCGTGTGCAACATCGGCCACTTCGACAGCGAGATCCAGATCGGCGGCCTCAGCAACATGAAGTGGACCGAGATCAAGCCGCAGGTCGACGAGGTCGAGTTCCCGGATGGCAAGAAGATCATCGTCCTGTCGAAGGGCCGCCTGGTGAACCTCGGCAACGCCACCGGTCACCCGTCCTTCGTGATGTCGGCGAGCTTCACCAACCAGACGATCGCGCAGATCGAGCTGTTCACGCGCGGCGACCAGTATGCCAAGCAGGTCTACGTCCTGCCGAAGCATCTCGACGAGAAGGTGGCGCGCCTTCACCTCGACAAGCTGGGCGTGAAGCTCTCGAAGCTCACCGAGAAGCAGGCCGCTTACATCGGCGTGACGACCGAAGGCCCGTTCAAGCCGGACCATTATCGCTACTGAGACCGTCTCTCAGACGAATAGGGCTCTTCGAGCCGGGAAGGGGTGGCCGTCAAGGCCGCCCCTTTTTGTTTGTCCACGCGCGAAATCGGATACGTTTCGCCTGTGACATGATGGGGCGGCAGTCAGCATCGCCAGTCCCGCTTATTGTCATATCAAACAGCCTTATGTCCGTTCTGTTGCTGATCGGTAACAGGTTGTTTCCAATGTGAAGAACCATGTTTCACTACGGCTGTTTTGCGGAAGCACTCGCGCTAGCCTTGCTCTCAGGGGAAATTGTCAAGCCAAGGGGGTGGCTATGCGTAAAAGTCGGCTTTTGCATGAGACTTCGCTGCGTTCGGCGATGGTGCTGGGGTTGGCGATGGCCGTTGCGACGCCTGTGTTCGCACAGGAAACGCAGGTGGATCAGGCTGCCAACGCGGCGGCTGACGCAAAGGCGGGCGCGACGACGGCCGCCGCTCCATCGCAAGAGGAATGCGCCAAGAATCCTTCGCTGGCAGGATGCGTGACCGCGACGCGGGTCGCGGCCGTCGAAGGATCCGGCATTATCGTCACCGGATCGCGTATCAAGCGGCCGAATATCGATTCTCCCGCGCCAATCACGTCGATCAGCGGGGCTGAGTTCTTCCAGACGGGCAACGTCAATCTGGGCGACGTGCTGAACAAGCTCCCGCAGTTGCACAGCACGTTCAACAGTTCGAACTCGACTCGCTTTATCGGCACGCAGGGTCTGAACCTCGCCGATCTTCGCGGCCTGGGGACGAATCGCACGCTGGTGCTCATCAATGGTCGCCGCCAGGTTACTTCCGCGCTGCTTTCGACCGGCACCGAAGTCGACCTGAATACGATCCCGACCGATCTGATAGAGCGCGTGGACGTCGAAACCGGCGGCACGTCTTCCGTTTATGGTTCGGACGCGATTGCCGGCGTCGTCAATTTTGTCCTGAAGCAGAATTATGATGGCTTCCAGGTGCGCGGGCAGGGCGGCCTCAGCCAGTATAAGGACGGCGGCAGCTATTATGTCAGCGCCCTTGCCGGCAAGAATTTCTCCGATGATCGCGGCAACGTCGCGCTGAACGTCGAATATGCGAAGCAGGATCCCGTTCTGGCATCCGATCGCGCGCATTATTCGCATCGTGGCGGCTTCGTGCAGGTCGACAGCGATCCGGCATCCGCCGTGAACGGCAGCGACGGCATCCCGGACTATCAGTATTTCTCGGATCTCCGGTCGGCGATCTACAGCAACGGCGGCACGGTCGAGAATTTCAACACCTCGGTCATCACGCCTTACATCTTTACGCCGGATGGGCAGCTCATCCCGCAAACGGGCACGCGCGTCGGGCTTTCCCACAACAGTTTCCAGGGGGGCAACGGCTCGACCTTCCGCGATGGCGACCAGCTCTATCTGGTGCCGAGCCAGTCGCGCATCATCGCCAACTTCCTCGGCCATTATGAGGTGAGCGACGCCTTCGTCCCCTATATCGAGGCGAAATATGTCCACAATCATGTGATCGGCGGGCAGTCGGGGCCGAGCTTCATGGCGCGCGGCAGTCTTGGCGACACCGATATCTTCTCGATTAACAACCCGTTCTTGACGGATCAGGCGCGTGGCGTCATCCGGTCAATCTATACGGATGGCACGCTCGATAACGGCGACGGCATCAATGATGCCGATGAATATGGCTTCTATCTCAATCGCAACAATGTCGATCTCGGCAGCCGCGTCGACGATACGAAGCGTGATCTCTATCGCATCGTCGGTGGTGTCCGGGGCGATCTGGGCAGTGGATTCTCGTACGACTTCTCGGTCAATTACGGCCACTTCAAGGAACACAACGTCAATCGCGGCAATCTGAACGTTCAGCGCTATCTGCTGGCGATCGACGCCGTGCGTGATCCGACGAGCGGCAATATCGTGTGCCGCTCGACGCTGGACCCGAGTTCGGCGACGGCGGTGCCGGGAGGAGAATCCTTCCTGGCCGACGACATCGCCAAGTGCGTTCCGCTGAACCTGTTCGGCGCCAACGCCATGAGCGCGGCGGCCAAGGCCTATGTGACGCCGCGGACCTATTCGGTCGCGAGTGCCGATCAGCTTGACATCACGGGCTCGATCAGCGGCGACTCGAGCAAGTGGTTCGAACTGCCCGGCGGGCCGATCGGCTTCGCTCTTGGCGGCGAATATCGCCGCGAGACGCAGTATCAGGCGTTCGATCAATATGTGCAGTCGGGCGTCACCTTCCTGAACGCCATCCCGACCTTCGATCCGCCCGCGTTCGAAGTGAAGGAAGCGTTCGGCGAGGTCGAGGTTCCGATCCTCAGGGATCGGCCGTTCTTCAACAAGCTGCTCCTGAACGGTGCCTTCCGCGTTTCGGACTATAAGGGCGCGGCGGGCACGGTGTGGGCCTATAATGGCGGCGGTCAGTGGTCGCCGATCAAGGACATCACCTTCCGCGGAAACTATTCGCGGGCGGTGCGCGCACCGGCGCTGACCGAGGCCTATGGTGTCCAGACGCAGAACTTCGCGCCGGGATTCGAAGATCCCTGTGCCGCCGATCATATCGGCGAGGGCACGTCGACCCGCGCTGCCAATTGCGCGGCGGCAGGCATTCCGACGTCCTACAACTACACTTATGACGCCTCGCTGGAGATCCTGAGCGGCGGCAATCCCAATCTGAAGGCGGAAACCTCGGATTCCTATTCGTTTGGTGCCTTGCTTCAGCCGCGCTTCGTTCCGGGCCTGAGCCTGAGCGTCGATTATTACAATATCACGGTCAACAAGGTCATCTCCGCGCCGGAGGCCCAGGATATCGTCAATGCCTGCTATGACGCGGCAAGTTTGAATAATCAGTTCTGCGGCCTGTTCCAGCGCAACCCGGCCGGAACGATCGTCGGCGGCCAGGATATCAGCTATTCCGTCGCCGACGGCACGCTTCAGCAGACGTTGCTCAACTATGCGAAGCTGAAGTCGTCCGGCATCGACATGCAGCTCGATTATAACCATCGCTTCGGCAATGGCCTCCAGATGACCCTTCGCGGGACCGTTTCGTACAATATCGAGAACAATCAGTATCTGTTCCCGGACGATCCGTCCCGGCCCGATCAGTTGCTCTATGAGCTGTCCTATCCGAAGTGGCAGGGCGACCTGAATATCGACCTCAAGAAGGGGTCGGTGACCTTCGGTTATGAAGTCCGCTATATCGGAAAGATGGTGCCGGATGCGATCGAGGACATTCGTTCGGTCGGCGGGCGCCCGCCGCAGAATGCCGATTATACGAACTTCGATTTCTACAAGGCGGTCTGGTACCACAATATCCGGCTGTCGCTCGATGCGACCGAGAAGTTCAATTTCTACGGCGGCATCGATAACGTCACCAACAAGCTTCCGCCCTATGGCCTCACCGGCGTTGGTGGCGGCAGCGGCATCTACGATAACCGCGGTCGCTTCTTCTATATCGGTGCGACTGCGAAGTTCTGACATGTTGGATGGGGCCGATGGAAACGTCGGCCCCATTTCTTTGGCGCGATGACAACGAACTCGGAACCGTCCCTGGATCGCGTCGATGCCCTGGCCGGCATGGGACGCATCGCCGATGCGTTGCAGCTTCTCGAGGCGCTGGCGCTTGCGGGGCATGTCGATGCGATGGTGAAACTGGCGAGCTGGCTTCTGGCCGGCCGGCAAGTTTCCCGCGATCTTTCTCGCTCGCGCGCGCTCTTCGAGGCGGCCGGCCGGTCTGGCCGAGCCGACGCGGCCGCTATTCACCGCGCTTTCGTGGCAAACGGGACGGGCGCTCCGCCGGATTGGAGGCAGGCGATCCAATTGTTGCAAGCGGCTGCGGGAAGCCCGCCGATCGATCGGCAATTGCGTCTTCTCGAAGGGATGGATCTTGATGAGGAGGGCGGGCCGCGCGTGGTTCCCGGTGGGGAGACCCTCGGCGATCGGCCACGGGTGATCGTCTTCCGGGGATTTTTCGCGGCGGATGAATGCGTTTACCTCACCTCCTCCTCCGAGGGGCGCTTCCGGCGAGCGACTGTCTTCGATCCATCGAGCGGGCGGCAGATCAGCGACCCCATCCGTTCATCCGATGTGGCCAGCTTCCCGCTGGCTCTCGAAGATCCGGTCGTCCGCGCGCTCAATCTGCGGATAGCGGCGGCGAGCGGCACGAACGTTCGGGGAGGCGAGCCCCTGACGATTTTGCGATACGCGCCCGGACAGCAGTATCGCCCGCATGTGGACGCCCTGCCGCACGGCGATAATCAAAGAGAATGGACCATGCTGGTCTATCTGAATGCGGACTATCTGGGGGGAGAAACCTGCTTCCTCCATTCCGGGTTGCGGGTGAAGGCCGGTATCGGCGATGCGATCCTCTTTCGGAATGTCGATGGGTCCGGCCGCCCCGATATGACATCCCGACATGCCGGCGAACCGGTGACATCGGGGATCAAATTTGTCGCGTCGAGATGGATTCGGGCCAGGCCTATCGCGCTGTAACCGGCCTTTTCCGGCTTCCGATCGCCGAAGCTTCCGGGCCGTAGGATTTCCCGCGGCGTTTGGGAGGCTTGGGAAATGTGCCGACGGTTTCCCCTGTTCACCACGCCATGCAATGCCTAGGGTGGAGCGGAATGCAGGCGTGAAGGGCGCCGGGGCGGGGGCACAAGTCGTTGGCGCGTAAATGATCGAGATCGATCCTCTTCACGCGACACTGGCGGGGTTGATCGTCGCGATCTGGTTGGCGGCGGCGGTCGTTGCGGTCATCTTCGGGTGGCAGCGGGGGCATTCGGCGAAAGCGGCGGTCGCGGAACTCGCGCGGTTGCGCATGATGCTGGCGGGCGCGCCGGTGCTGCCGATGCTGGTGACCGCAGACGGGCGTGTCCGTGCCCATGAGCGAGTGGCCGACTGGTTCGGGCTGGAACGATCGCCTCGCTCGCTGCCCGATCTCGCCGCCCGGCTGGACCCGCTGGATGCCGAAGCGCTGACCAGGGACGTGCTGACCGCGCAGAAGGGCGGGGCGGCGTTCGCGCGCGCCGTCCGTCCGGTCGGCGCGGGGCGCGTGCTGATGGTGCGTGGCCGGCCCGCTGCGGGAGCGCTGGGGGAGGGCGCGGCGCTGCTTTGGCTGTTCGACGCGACCGAAAGCGAGGAGGAGATCGACCGCCTCGACAGCGAGCGCGGCCGGCTGACCGACGCGCTGGACGCGCTCGCCGGGCTGATCGAGGCCGCCCCCATCCCGATGTGGCATCGCGGGCCGGACCTGCGCCTGAGCCTCGTCAATTCGGCCTATGTCCGCGCGGTGGACGGGGTGGACGCGCATGGCGTCATCGAGCGCGGGCTGGAGCTGATCGAAGGCCATGGCCCCGGCAGCCCGATCGCCACCGCCGCCGCCGCGCGCGACGAGGGCGAGATGTCGGTCCGCACCGTGCCCGCCACGATCGGCGGCGAGCGGCGCACGCTGCGCGTCGTCGACGTGCCGCTGGGGCCGAGCGGCATCGCCGGCTACGCGGTGGATGTCGAGGAGGTGGAGCAGGCCAAGGCCGATCTGGTCCGCTTCGAGGATGCGCAGCGCGACATGCTCGATCGCCTCTCCGCCGGCGTCGCCCAGTTCGCGGCGGACCGGCATCTGGTCTTCTCCAATTCCGCCTTCCAGCGGCTGTTCGCGATGCTGCCCGAATGGCTGGCCGACCGGCCGGAGTTCGACCGCGTGCTGGAGCGGATGCGCGAGGCCGATCGCCTGCCCGAAAGCCGCGACTTCCCCGGCTGGAAGGCCGAGCGGCGGCGCTGGTTCCTCTCCGAGACGGCGCAGGAGGAGGCGTGGCAGCTTCCTTCCGGCACGCACTTGCGCGTCGTTGGCCAGCCGCTGCCCGACGGCGGTATGCTCATGATCTTCGAGGATCGCACCGAGCAGGTCCGCCTCCGTGTCGAGGCCGATACGCTGCTGCGCGTGCGGACGGCGACGTTCAACAATCTCTACGAGGCGGTCGGCGTGTTCGCGGCGGACGGGCGGCTCCATCTCTGGAACAACCGCTTCCGCGAGGTGTGGGAGCTGGAGGAGGAGGAACTCGCCCGCCATCCCCGTGTCGACGCGCTGGTGCAGATGGTGAGCCCGCGCCTCGCCAACCCGGCACGCGGCGGCCTGATCCGCGAGCTGGTCCGCCTCGCGACGACCGACCGGCAGAGCCGGGTCGGCCGCATCGCCTTCGCCGACGGGCGGCATTTCCAGTTCGCGGCGGTGCCGCTGCCGGACGGCAACGCGCTGTTCACGCTGCTCGACATCACCGACAGCCTGCGCGCGGAGCAGGCGCTGCGCGATCGCGCCGCCGCGCTGGAGGAGGGGGATCGGGTCAAGTCCGCCTTCGTCGCGACGATGAGCTATGAGCTGCGCACGCCGCTCACCTCGATCGGCGGCTTCGCGGAGATGCTGTCCGCCGGGTTCGCCGGCCCGCTGAGCGACCGGGCCAGGGATTATGTCGGCTCGATCATCGCGGCCTCGGCGCGGCTGGGGCAGCTTGTCGACGAGGTGCTGGACCTGACGCGCAGCGCCGCCGGGCATCTCGATCTGGAGCATGTGCCGATCGAGCTGGGCGCGATCTGCCGCTCGGCCGTCGAGGGGCTGGCCGATGCGGCGCGGGCGCGCAAGCTGGAGCTGATCGTCGCGGTCGAGAAGGATGTCGGGCAGGTATCCGGCGACGTCCGGCGCCTGCGCCAGGCGATCGACCATGTGCTGCGCAACGCCGTCGACTATACGCCGGAGGGCGGCCGCGTCTTCTTCCATGCCAGCGGGGATGCCGAGCAGGCGACGATCATCGTCTCCGACAATGGCCGCGGCATCGATGCGGAGGAGCGCCAGCGCATCTTCGATCCCTTCCACCGCACCACCGTGAAAGGCGATCGGCGTGAGGGCTCGATCGGCCTCGGCCTGCCGCTCACCCGTCATTATATCGAGGCACATGGAGGCAGCGTCTGGCTCGAATCCGAGCCCGGCAGCGGCACGACGGTGTCGATCCGCCTCCCCAGGACGACCGCATGACCCGTACCGGAACCATTCCCCTCGCCGATGCCCACGCCACCGAGGCGCTGGGCCGCGCGCTGGCGCCGCTGCTCCGTGCGGGGGACGTGGTGGCGCTGTTCGGCGATCTCGGCGCGGGCAAGACCAGCCTCGCGCGGGGCGTGCTGGCGGCGCTGGGCCTCGCCGAGGAAGCACCGAGCCCGACCTTCGCGATCGTCCAGCCCTATGCGCCGCCCGAAGTGTCGCTCCCGGTCGCGCATGTCGATCTCTATCGGCTGGACGAGCCGGAGGATGCGGAGGAACTCGGCCTCGACGAATTGCTGGAGGACGGCGTTCTGCTGATCGAATGGCCGGAACGGCTCGGCGCGGCGCTATGGCCGGAGGCGCTGCGTCTGGCGATCGAGCCCGACGGAAACGGCGGCCGTCGCTTGACTTGGACCGCGCCCGCGCCATGGGAGGCGCGATGGCCACCCCGATGATTCCGCCCGCCCATGCCCCCGCATTCCTGGCCGCGAACGGCTGGGAGGGCGCCGCGATCCTGCCGCTCGCCGGCGATGCCTCGTTCCGGCGCTATTTCCGCGTCGTCCATGAGGGGCGCACCGCCGTCCTGATGGACGCGCCGCCGACGCATGAGGATCTCGGCCCCTTCATCGCGATCGCGGAGCATCTGGGGCGGCTCGGCCTGTCCTCGCCGCAAAGCTATGCGGTGGACCGCGAGGGCGGCCTGCTGTTGCTGGAGGATTTCGGGGACCGGCTGGTCGGCCCGCTGCTGCGCCGTGGCGAGACGGATCAGGAAACCACGATCTATCGCGACGCCATCACGCTGCTGGCGCGCCTTGGTGAGCAGCCGGTGCCGGAGGGGCTGCCGCCCTATGACATGGCGGTGATGCGCCGTGAGGTCGGGCTGTTCCCCGAATGGTACGCACCCGCCGTCGGCCTCGATCTCGACCAGGAGGGCTGGGACAAGGCGTGGGAGGCCGTGCTGCCGCGCGTCGCCTCGCCGAAGCCGCCTGTGCTGGTGCTGCGGGACTATCATGTCGACAACATCATCCTGCTGGAGCGTTCCGGCCTGAAGCGCCTCGGCCTGCTCGATTTCCAGGACGCGCTGGCGGGGCATCCGGCCTATGATCTGGTCTCGCTGCTCCAGGATGCGCGCCGCGACGTGTCGCCCGCGCTGGAGGCCGAGATGTTGGAGGCCTACGCGATCGAAGCGGGGATCGAGGATATCGAGACCTTCCGCGCGGATTACGAGATCCTCGGCGCGCAGCGGAACACCAAGATTCTCGGCATCTTCACCCGCCTTTGGAAGCGGGACGGCAAGCAGACCTATCTGCCGATGCAGCCCCGCGTATGGGGTTATCTGGAGCGCAATCTCGCTCATCCGGTGCTGGCGCCGGTGGCGGAATGGTTCGATCGGAACGTGCCCGCCGGGCTGCGGGCGGCCTTCTGGACGGGGTTCACGGCATGAAGAAATTCTCCAAGCCGCTGGCACTCCGCCCCGATCCCCACGCCGCGCGAGCCCAGCCCGAGACGGTGATGCTGCTCGCCGCCGGCCTCGGCAAGCGGATGCGGCCATTGACCGCCACCCGGCCCAAGCCGCTGGTCGAGGTGGCGGGGCGCTCGCTGCTCGATCATGCGCTGGATCGGGTGCGGGCCGGCGGCGTGCGGCGCGCGGTGGTCAACGTCCATTATCTCGCCGACGCGCTGGAGGCGCATCTGCGCAACCATGCGGACGGCCTCGAAATCCTCGTCTCGAACGAGCGCGCCCAGTTGCTGGAGACGGGCGGCGGGGTCGTCCATGCGCTGCCGTTGCTGGGCGACCAGCCCTTCTATGTCGTCAACACCGACAATCTGTGGGTGGACGGCCCGGTCGATACGCTCCGCCTGCTGGCGAACGGCTGGGACGACGAGCGGATGGACGCGCTGCTGCTCGTGGTTCCGCTCGCCCATGCGACGGCGCATGGCGGGCAGGGTGATTTCCATATGGACGCCGCCGGCCACCTTCGCCGCCGGGAGCCGCGCCGCGTGGCCCCCTTCGTCTATACGGGCATCCAGCTCGTCTCGCCGCGCCTGTTCCGCGATGCGCCGGGAGGGCCTTTCTCGATGAACATCCTGTGGAACCGGGCGATGCAGGAGGGGCGCGTGTTCGGCGTCGTGCATCAGGGGCTGTGGTGCGACGTCGGCACGCCCGCCGCCATCCCCGTCGCCGAGAGCATGTTGCGGCGTGGCTGAGCGCGCCACGCCGGCGCTGTTCACCGTCCCGGCGCATCGTCCTTTCACCGATGCGCTGGCCGCCGGCCTGATCGCGCAGACGGGCGGCGACCGGCTGGCGCTGGCGCGGGGCCTCATCCTCGTGCCCAACAACCGCGCCGCGCGGGCGGTCAGCGACGCCTTCGTCCGCCGGGCCGAGCATGGCCTGCTGCTGCCGCGTCTGGTCGCGATCGGCGATCTGGAGCTGGGCGACGGGCCGGGCCATGCGCTCGATCCCGCCGATGCGGAGCCGGTGCCGCCCGCCGTCGATCCGATGGTCCGCCGCATGGTGCTGGCGCGGCTGGTCTCCGAGGAGCGGGCGAAGATCGGCGAGCCGGTCGACGCCGCCGAGGCCGTGCGGCTGGCGCAGGCGCTGGCCCGCACGCTCGACCAGATGATGGTCGAGGAGAAGCCGATCCGCGCGCTGGCCGAGCTGGACGTGGAGGCGGACCTTTCCGAACATTGGCAGCGCGCGCTCGGCGTGCTGACGGCGGTGCTGGCGCGCTGGCCGGGCGAGCTTCTGGCGATGGGGCGGATCGATCAGGCGGATCGCCGCAACCGGTTGCTGGATCGCGCCGCGCGCACATGGCGGGAGGGGGCCGCGCAGGGCTTCGTCGTCGCGGCGGGCATCATCGATACGGCGCCGGCGGTGGCCCGGCTGCTGCGGACCATCGCGTGGATGCCGGAGGGCAAGGTGGTGCTCCCCGGCCTCGATCTCTCCATGCCGCAGGAGGAGTGGGACGCGCTCGGCCCCGACGAGGATGGCCGCGCGATCGAGACGCATCCCCAGTTCCACCTGAAGCGCCTGCTCGATCGCATGGGGCTGGCGCGCAGCGAGGCGGAGCGCTGGGGCTGGGGCGGCGGCGCCGAGGCGGCGGCGTCCTCCGCGGCACGGGGACGGGCGATCGCCAACGCGATGAAGCCGGCGGCCTTCACCGGCAAATGGCAGGAGCTTCCCCCCGCCGAGCGGCGCCTGTCGGGCGTCCGCGCGCTCGAATGCGCGACGCCGGCCGAGGAGGCGCAGGCGATCGCCATCGCGCTGCGTCAGGCGATCGAGACGCCGGGCCGAACCGCCGCGCTGGTGACGCCGGATCGCACGCTCGCGCGCCGGGTGGCCGCGCATCTCTGGCGCTGGGGGATCGTGGTGGACGATTCCGCCGGCCGGCCCTTGTCCGCGATGCCGTCGGGCACGCTGCTCACCGCGATCGCCGAGGCGGCGGCCAGCGGCTTCGCGCCGGTGGAGCTGCTGACCCTCCTCAAGCATCCCCTGGTGAAGGGAGGCGTCGAGCGCTGGCAGTGGCTGGCGGCCGTCCGTTCGCTGGACCTCGCGCTCCGGGGGCCGAGGCCGGCGCCCGGTCTGGCGGGGGTGTCCGCGCTGGTCCGCGATCCCGGTAACAGGCTGGACGCGACATGGTGGAATGGCGTGCTGGACATGCTCCAGCCGCTGGAGACCGCCTTCTCCGGCCGCGTGACGCTGCCCGCGATGCTCGCCGCGATCCGTGAGGCGGCGTCGGCGCTCACGCAGGACGAGGCATGGGCCGGCCCCGCCGGGCGCGCCGCCGCCGAGCTGTTCGAGGCGCTGGAAGGCTCCGCGCCGCTCGGGCCGTCCGAACTGGCGTCCGCCGCCGCGGGGCCGATGCTGGCACGGCTGATGGAAGAGGTATCGGTGCGCCCGCCGCAGGGTGGGCATCCGCGCGTCTCGATCTGGGGCCTGATCGAGCAGCGACTCCAGCACGCCGATTTCGCCGTGGCGGCCGGGCTCAACGAGGGCGTATGGCCGGCCTTGCCGAGCCCCGATCCGTGGCTCAGCCCGCGCGTGCGGCGGGCGCTGGGCCTGCCGGGGCTGGAGTGGCGGATCGGCATCGCCGCGCATGATTTCGCGAGCCTGCTGGGTTCGCCCAGCGTGCTCGTCACCCGCGCGCGGCGGGATGCGCGCGCGCCGGCCGTCGCCTCGCGCTTCTGGCTGCGGCTGGAGGCGATGACCGGCGGCATCGCCCGTGCGCCGCATTTCCGGCGATGGAGCGCCGCGATCGACCGGCCGGATGCCTTCGCCCCCGCCGACCGCCCGCGTCCCGCCCCGCCGGCCGACCAGCGCCCGCGCAAGCTGGCCGTCACGCGGCTCGATCGGCTGAAGGCGGACCCCTATGCCTTCTACGCGCAGGAGATGCTGAAGCTCGTCAGCCTCGATCCCGTCGATGCCGAGCCCAGCCCGGCCTGGCGGGGCAGCGCCGTCCACGCGGTGCTGGAGGCATGGGCCAAGGAGGATCAGTGCGATCCCTCCAAACTTGCCGCTCGCGCCGAGGCGATGCTCGACGGCATCACCGCGCATCCGGTGCTGAAGGCGCTCTGGGCGCCGCGCCTGCGGGAATCCATCGCATGGATCGCCGATGAGATGCTGGCCGCGATGGCGACGGGGCGGAAGCCGCTTGTCGCCGAGGTGTTCGGCGAACGCGAGATCGACGGCATCCGCCTCTATGGCAAGGTCGACCGGATCGACCGGATGCCCGACGGCAGCCTCGCCATCGTCGATTACAAGACCGGCCAGCCGCCGGGCACGAAACAGGTCGCGGCGGGCTATGCGATGCAGCTCGGCCTGCTGGGCCTGATCGCGGAGAATGGCGGTTTCAAGGAGGTGTCGGGCAAGGCCGGCGCCTTCGAATATTGGTCGCTGGCGCAGAAGGACGGCAAGCTCGGCTATGTCGCGCCGGCCACCGGCAAGCGCGCCGGCATCGATCCGGCCGAGTTCACCGCGCTCGCCTATCGCAATTTCGCGGACGCCGCCGCCAAGTGGCTGACAGGCGACGAACCCTTCCTCGCCAAGCTCCACCCGGAGCTGGCGCCTTATGCGGATTATGACCAGTTGATGCGCCTCGACGAATGGTATGGCCGTCAGGGGGACGAGCAAGCGGAGGAGGGGGCATGAGCGGCCGCATCTCGCCGCTGAAGCCGCTGGAAGGCGCGCAGGCCGAAGCCTCGCACCCCGAGCGGCTGGTCTGGCTGTCGGCCTCCGCGGGGACGGGCAAGACGCACGTCCTGACCGCGCGCGTGATCCGCCTGCTGCTGGCGGGGAACGATCCGGCGTCGATCCTCTGCCTCACCTTCACCAAGGCGGGCGCGGCCGAGATGGCGGACCGCATCCATGCCCGCCTCGCGAGCTGGGTGCGGATGAAGCCCAACCATCTGAGCCACGAGCTGTTCGCGCTGGGCGAGAGGCATGACGACGAGGCGGTCGGGAATGCCCGCACGCTGTTCGCCCGCGTGCTCGATGCGACGGGCGGGGGCCTGCGCATCCAGACGATCCATGCCTTCTGCCAGACGCTGCTGGCGGGCTTCCCGTCCGAGGCGGGGTTGGTGCCCGGCTTCCGTCCGCTGGAGGATCGCGAGGAGCAGGCGCTGGGCTATGCGACGCTCGCCGAGATGCTGACATCGGCCGAGCGGGGCGGCGATCTCGGGCTGGTCCGCGACGTGCAGACGCTGAGCCGCCGGCTGGGCGAGCAGGGCGCCGAGGGCTTCCTCCGCCAATGCGCCCGCGCGCCGGACGCGATGGAGGCGCTGGGCGTCGGCATCGAGGCGAAGCTTCGCCGCGCGATGGACGTGCCGGATGGCGATATCGAGCGCGCCATTGCCGAAGCCTGTGCCGACGATCGCTTCGATCTCCGCACGCTGCAACGGGTCGCGGCCGCCAACGCGAGCTGGGCGACGGCGCGAGGGCTGGACCGGGCGGACGCGATCGCCCGCTGGCTCGCCGGATCGGTGGAGGCGCGCGCGGAGGGGCTTCAGGCGCTCCATGAGGTCTGGGCGACCAAGGCGGGCGAGCCGCGCTCCTTCGCCAAGGGACAGGCGCCGCAGGACGATGGCTATGCCGAGGACGCGATGCGTCTCCATGGCCTGTGCGGCGATCTGCTCGCGCTGCGGGTGAAGGCGGCCTATGCGGCGGTGCTGGCGGCCGGCTTACGCGCGGGGCAGGCCTATGCGCGGGCCTATGCGCAGGCGAAACGCGCGGCGGGCGCGGTCGATTTCGACGATCTGATCCGCACCACCGTCCGCCTGCTCAATGCCGAGGGCATGGGCGAGTGGGTCCGCTACAAGCTCGATCAGCGCACGGATCATATCCTCGTCGACGAGGCGCAGGATACCAATGCGCACCAATGGTCGATCGTGGCGGCGCTCGCGAGCGAGTTCTTCGCTCACGAACGCGAGCCGGCCGAGGCGATCAGGACCATCTTCACCGTCGGCGATTTCAAGCAGGCGATCTTCGGCTTTCAGGGCACCGATCCGCTGGCGTTCGAGGCCGCTGCGCAGGCATTTTCCTATCGCGCGACGGTGGGCGATCGCGCGATCCAGCGCCTCTCGCTCGACCGTTCCTTCCGCTCGACGCCGCCGGTGCTGGCGGTGGTGGACAAGATGATCGCGCATCTCGGCGCGGGCGCGCTGGGCCTCGTCGACGACGTGCCCCCGCACGAGGCGGCGAAGACGGGCGCGGGGCGCGTGATGCTCTGGCCTCCCGTCTCGGCCGAGCAGGCCGAGGATGTCGCGACCGGGGAGGAAGGCTGGCTCGACGATGCCACCCGCCTCTTCGCGGACCGGCTCGCGCGGCAGGTGAAGGCGTGGATCGACGCCGCCCCCTGGATCGGCACGCGCGGGCGGACGCTGCGCCCCGAGGATGTGATGATCCTCGTCCGCAAGCGCGGCGATCTCGCCTCGCTGATCGTCGCCCGGCTGCACGCGCATGGCGTGCCGGTGGCGGGCGTGGACCGGCTCCGCCTCGACGCGCCGCTGGCGGTGCGTGATCTGCTCGCCGCCGCCCGCTTCGCGCTCCAGTCGAGCGACGATCTGACGCTGGCCTCGCTGCTCGTCTCGCCGCTGTTCGGGATGTCGCAGCAGGAGATTTACGGGCTCTGCCATGGCCGCAAGGGCTCGCTATGGTCCAACCTGCCCGAAGGCGAGGCGCGGCAAGGGTTGAACACCATTCTCGGCGCGGCCGACCTCGTGACGCCTTACCGCTTCTTCGAGGAAATCCTCTCCGGCCCGCTCGACGGGCGGCGCAAGCTGCTCCGCCGGCTGGGCGAGGAGGCGCGCGATCCGATCGAGGAACTGCTCAACGCGGCCCTGCTGTTCGAGGAGAATGGCACGCCGTCGCTCCAGCTCTTCCTCGACTGGTTCGATCGCGGCGAGGTGCAGATCAAGCGCGACCCCTCCGCGCCGCTCGACGCGGTGCGGGTGATGACGGCGCATGGCTCCAAGGGGTTGCAGGCGCCGCTGGTGGTGCTGGCGGATGCGACCGGCGACCCCGATCGCTCGCCCGGCGGCGGGATCGGCTGGTCGGCGGAGGAAGGGGCGCCGCCGGTGCCGGTGGTCCGCCCGCGCAGCCATGAGCGCTTCGCTCCCTTCGACGCGCTGATCGACAAGCAGGAAGAGCGCGAGCTGGAGGAGCATTGGCGCCTTCTCTACGTCGCCGCGACGCGGGCCGAGGAATGGCTCGCGGTGGGCGGCGCGCTGGGGCCGATCAGCAAGGGCGTGGTGCCCGCGCGGAGCTGGTACGCCGCCATGGCCGCCGCGCTGGAGGGGCTGGAGACGAGCGCGGTCGACGATCCGATCTGGGGCGAGACCCGCATCCATACGGGCGGGGAGGCGGAACGCTCCGCCCCGCGCGAGCCGCGTGCGGTGGCGGCGGAATCGCCTCCGCCCGCATGGCTGCGCGCGCCCGCGCCCGAAGAGGCTCGCCCGCCGCGCCCGCTGGCGCCGTCCGCGATCGGCAACGACACCGTCGCCAACCCGCCGCCCAACCCCGCGATGCGCGCGGCGGCCGAGCGTGGGCGCTGGCTCCATGCGCTGTTCGAGCGGCTGCCCGCGCTTCCGCCGGAACGCCGCGAGGCGGCGGGGGAGCAGTGGCTGGAGCATTCCGCCGGGGTCGCCGACGCGGCGCTTCGGGCCGGGCTGGTGGCGGACGTCTGCAAGACCATCGCCGATCCGCGCTTCGCCGCGATCTTCTCTCCGCACGCGCTGGCGGAGGCGCCGATCGCCGCCGTCGTGGAAGGGCAGGTGGTGGCCGGCACGGTCGATCGCCTGCTGGTGACCGACGACATCGTGACCATCGTCGATTTCAAGACCGGGCGGCGCGTGCCGTCGGGCCTCGCCGCGGTGCCCGAGCATCATCTCGATCAGATGGGCGCCTATGCGGCCGCGCTGGCGGCGATCTTCCCCGGCCGTGCGATCGAGGCGGCCCTGCTCTACACGGCGGGGCCGACGCTGATCCCGCTCGCCCCCGAAATATTGGCGGCGCACAAGCCGCGCTTGGCGCTTGCGGAGCAAAGTTTGGCACCCACCGGTTGAGGCCGGGCACCGACGCGCCTACATCCGTTGCCAAAGTGAACCGGAGTATCGCCCCATGGCTACCAAGACTGTCACCGATCAGAGCTTCGCAACCGACGTGCTGGCCGCCGATGGCCCCGTGCTCGTCGATTTCTGGGCCGAGTGGTGTGGCCCCTGCAAGATGATCGGACCGGCGCTCGAAGAGCTGTCGGAGGAACTGGGCGAGAAGGTGACGATCGCCAAGCTGAACATCGACGACAATCCCGACGCGCCGGGTCGCTACGGCGTGCGCGGCATCCCGACGATGATCCTCTTCAAGGGCGGCGCGCCTGCGGCCACGCAGGTCGGCGCCGCGCCGAAGAGCCGCCTCAAGGCCTTCATCGAAGAGTCGCTCTGATCTGGGCGGCTGGGCTCAGGGCTCAGCCGAACAGACGCTCCGCCGCTTCGTCCCACAGCCGGGGCGAGGCGGCCGCGAGCAGGCCGGGCCGGTCCTCGCCCAGCCGATAGGGCTTGCCGTCGATCCGCGCGATCCGGCCGCCCGCTTCCTCCAGGAACAGCGCGCCCGGCGCATGATCCCACGGCATCGCCCGCCAGAACAGCGCGAGGTCGTTGGTGCCGAGCACGAGGCGCGGATATTGCTCGCCCGCGCAGTGCGGGATGTCGGCGATGGCGATATGCCCCTCCGAGCGCGCCATCACGCTCGCGCGGACATCGTCCGGCAGATAACGCGTGGCGAGCGCGCCGATGGGGCGCGCGCCGCCCGTCGCCCGCGCGGTGACGCGCTGGCCGTCGATAGAGGCGCCGCCGCCAAGCACGGCATGGCACATCCGCCCACCGACCGGATCGAGTATCCAGCCCGCCTGCACGACGCCGCCCTCCGCCAGCGCCACCATCATTGCGAAGGGCGTGCGGCCCGCCGCGAAGTTGCCGGTGCCGTCGAGCGGATCGACGATCCAGGCGGTGCCCTCGGTCGCGCGGAGGATCAGCGAGGCGTCTGCCGCCACGCCCTCCTCGCCGACGACATGGCTGCCGGGCAGGAGCGCGGTCAGCCCTTCGATCAGCCGGGCCTCGGATTCCTTGTCGGCGATGGTGACATAGTCGTCGGGCGCCTTCTCCTCGATCTGCCCGGCTTCGAGCTTCTGGAAATGCGCCATCAGCACGTCGCGGCCGATCCGCCGCATGAGCTGGTCGACGCCGGCATGGAGCGCGTGCATCGGCCTCAGCTCCGATAATCGGCGTTGATCGAGATGTAGCCGTGGGTGAGGTCGCACGTCCAAACCGTCGCGCGGCCCTCGCCGAGGCCGATGTCCACGCCGATGCGGACATCCTGCCCCTTGAGGTGCGCTGCGACGGGCGCTTCGTCATAGCCCTCGGCCGCGAGGCCGCCCGTCGCCACCTGCGTGTCGCCGAAGCGGATCGAGAGGCGGTCGCGCTCGGCCGGCTCGCCCGCCTTGCCGACGGCCATGACGATGCGGCCCCAGTTCGCGTCCTCGCCGGCGATGGCGGTCTTCACCAGCGGCGAGTTGGCGATGGAAAGCGCGATGGTGCGCGCGCTCTCGTCGGAGGTGGCGCCTTCCACCGCGATCTCGATGAACTTGGACGCCCCCTCGCCATCGCGCACGACGAGCTGGGCGAGCTGGAGGCACACATTCTGAAGCGCCGCCGCGAAGGCGTCCGCACCCGCATCGTCGAACGAGCCGAGGGGGGCGTTGCCCGCCTTGCCCGTCGCGAAGGCCAGCACCGTGTCCGAGGTCGAGGTGTCGCCGTCCACCGTGATGCAGGAGAAGCTGCGGCCGTTGGCGGCGGACAGGATCTGCTGGAGGAAGGCGGGCTCTACGGCGGCGTCGGTGAAGAGGAAGCCGAGCATCGTCGCCATGTCCGGCGCGATCATGCCCGAGCCCTTGATGACGCCCGCGATGGTGACGGTGCGGCCGTCCACGATCGCGGTGGCCATCGCGCCCTTGGGGAAGGTGTCCGTGGTCGAGATCGCGGCGGCGACCTTCTCCCAGTTGGCCTCGGGCGCGGCCAGCGCGAGGTCCACGCCGCCCTCGGCGGTGGGGATGGGGAGCGGCACGCCGATCACGCCGGTCGACGAGACGAACACGTCGGAGGGCTGGCAGCCGGCCGCCGTCGCCACCCGCGCGGTGATCGCCTCGACCGCGGCGCGGCCCTTGGCGCCGGTGAAGGCGTTGGAATTGCCCGCGTTCACCACCAGCGCCCGCGCCCGGCCGAGCGGCAGCGCCGAACGGCACCACTCCACCTCCGGCGAGGGGCATTTGGACTGGGTGGTGACGCCCGCGACAGTCGTGTCCTCGTCGAACAGCGCCAGCGTCATGTCGTCGCGATCCCAAGCCTTGTAGCCCGCGCGCACGGTCGCGAGGCGGACGCCCGCGATCGGGGGGATGGCGGGGAAGGGCGTGGCGAGCGGGGACATCATATCGGCCATGGGTGCATTCTCCAGCGTCGCCGCCGCGCTACAGGCCGATGGGGAGGGGATCAACCTCCGCTGATGTCTCTTCGTCGCCCCGGATCAAGCTTGGCACGACGAAGAGGCTGTTGGATTTGCGGACGCGGTTCTCCCGCGGGATCGTCAAGGGAAGGATAGCGGCCGGCGCGTCTTGTTGCGCGCACCCGGTTTGCAGGCGGGGCCTGCCTGGCGTCTGTGACGCCGGTTTGGCGGACCCTCACGAGGCCTGTCCCCTGATGCAACGGACAGGCGAGCGAGGGCTGGCCGTGGATGATGGAGCGAAGCTTCGGCTTTCCCGGATGACTTCGCGCCGGCCGCCCGGGGGTTCAACCCGGACCTTGCCTCACCGCGCAATGGCCAGGAGCGCGGGGAAGCGAGAAGGCGTATAACCCATATGGTTCAAAATGTCAAGATCGCCGTGTGATGGGGCACATCGATAGGCTTTTCCTGCCCCCCACCCGAATTGACACCCCTATCCACGCTCCCTAGATCAACCGCCTACTCGCGCGGGGGGTCGCGGGGCGTCTAGGCGTGCCCGCATCCGCCGTCCCATTTCGATTAGGAACGCTCATGCTCGGCGGCATCGCCAAGGCCATTTTCGGTTCGTCCAACGACCGCTATGTGAAGTCGCTGCGCTCCATCGTGGCGAAAATCGCCAGCTATGAGCCCGCCATCTCGGCCCTCGACGACGCCGCGCTCGCCCATCAGACGGTGCTGTTCCGCGAGCGGCTGGAACATGGCGAGACGCTCGACGATCTTCTGCCGGAAGCCTTCGCCACGGTGCGCGAGGCGGCCAAGCGCGTGCTCGGCCAGCGCCATTACGACGTGCAGATGGTGGGCGGCATCGTCCTCCACCGCGGCGAGATCGCCGAGATGCGCACGGGCGAGGGCAAGACGCTCGTCGCGACGCTCGCAACCTATCTCAACGCGCTTTCCGGCAAGGGCGTCCACGTCGTCACCGTGAACGACTATCTCGCCAGCCGCGACGCCGAGTGGATGGGCCGCGTCTATCGCTTCCTGGGCCTCACCACCGGCGTGATCGTGCCCAACATCCCGGATTTCCAGCGGCGCGAGGCGTATCACGCCGATATCACCTACGGCACGAACAACGAGTTCGGCTTCGACTATCTGCGCGACAACATGAAGTATGACCGCTCCCAGATGGTGCAGCGGCCCTTCAACTTCGCGATCGTGGACGAGGTCGACTCGATCCTGATCGACGAGGCGCGCACCCCGCTCATCATCTCCGGCCCGACCGACGACAAGTCCGAGCTGTATATGAGCGTCGACGCGGTCGTGCGGCAGCTCACGGCCGACGATTACGAGCTGGACGAGAAGCAGCGCTCGGTCATGCTGACCGAGGACGGCACCGAGAAGATCGAGCGCCTGCTCGAAGCCGCCGGCCTGCTCGAAGGCGACAATCTCTACGATTACGAGAACACGCAGGTGGTCCACCACCTGAACCAGGCGCTGAAGGCCAACGCCGTGTTCAAGCGCGACACCGACTATATCGTGAAGGATGACAAGGTCATCATCATCGATGAGTTCACCGGCCGCATGATGGACGGACGCCGCTGGTCCGACGGCCTGCACCAGGCGGTCGAGGCCAAGGAAGGCGTCAAGATCGAGCCCGAGAACCAGACGCTCGCCTCGATCACCTTCCAGAACTATTTCCGCATGTACCCGAAGCTCGGCGGCATGACCGGCACGGCGGCGACCGAAGCGGCCGAGTTCTTCGACATCTACAAGATGAACGTGGTCACCATCCCGACCAACGTGCCGGTGCAGCGCGTCGACGAGGACGACCAGTTCTTCAAGAGCATCCACGACAAGTTCGGCGCCATCGCCAAGGCGATCCGCGACAAGCAGGAAAATGGCCGCCAGCCGATCCTCGTCGGCACCGTGTCGATCGAGAAGAGCGAGCTGCTGTCGGAGTTCCTCCAGAAGGAAGGCGTCGCGCACAAGGTGCTGAACGCCCGCCATCACGAGAGCGAAGCGCATATCGTGGCGCAGGCGGGCCGCCTGGGCGCCGTCACCATCGCCACCAACATGGCCGGTCGCGGCACCGACATCCAGCTTGGCGGCAACCTCGAATTCCGTATGCTCGACGAGTTCCCCGATCTCGTCGAGGGCACGCCGGAATATGAGGCGCGGGCGACCGCCATCCGCGCCGAGATCGCGCAGGAAAAGCAGCAGGTGCTCGCCAATGGCGGCCTGTTCGTGCTCGGCACCGAGCGCCACGAAAGCCGCCGTATCGACAACCAGCTCCGTGGCCGTTCGGGCCGTCAGGGCGATCCGGGCCTCAGCCGCTTCTATCTGTCGCTCGACGACGATCTGCTGCGCATCTTCGGCCCGCAGACCTTGTTCGCGCGCATGATGAACAAGAATCTCGAGGATGGCGAGGCGATCATCTCGCCGTGGATCACCAAGGCGATCGAGACCGCGCAGAAGAAGGTCGAGGCGCGCAACTACGACGTCCGCAAGCAGGTCGTCGAATATGACGACGTGATGAACGACCAGCGCAAGATCATCTACGAGCAGCGCGCGGACATCATGGATTCGGAGACGGTCGACGACGTCACCGACGAGATGCGCGGCGAGACGGTGTCGTCGCTGGTCGGCGATGCCTGCCCGGTCGGCTCCTATCCCGAGCAGTGGGACGGCGAGACGCTCCAGGCTCGCGTGGCCGAGGTGTTCGGCCTCGAACTGCCGATCGTCGAGTGGGTCGGCGAAGAGGGCATCGAGCCCGAGACGCTGGCCGATCGCATCAAGGAACAGGCCGACGCGCAGATCAGCGCCAAGATCGAGGAAATCTCGGTCGATAGCTGGCGCGGCGTGGAGAAGAGCGTGCTCCTCCAGACGCTGGACGAGCATTGGAAGGATCACCTCTCGCGGCTGGATTCGCTGCGTCAGGTCATCCATCTGCGCGCCTATGCCCAGAAGACGCCGATCAACGAGTATAAGGCCGAGGCCTTCGCCATGTTCGGCCGTATGCTCGACGCGATCCGCGAGGATGTGACGCGCATCCTCGCCAACGTCACCTTCCAGGCGCCGCCGCCGCTCCCCGAGTTGCCCGAGTTCCTGACGAGCCATATGGACCCGCTGACCCAGATGGACGACGCCCAGCCGTCCTCCTACGCGGCGCCGGACATGGGCTTCGTGACCACGCGCCTCGCGATGCCGCAGATGCAGCAGGACGATCCGCAGCCGGTGCTGGGCGACGATCCGGCCTCGTGGGAGGGGCAGGTGAGCCGCAACGCACCGTGCCCCTGCGGCTCGGGCAAGAAATACAAGCACTGCCACGGCGCGCTCTGAGCCTGGAAAAAGGCGCCGCCTCTCGCGCATGAGGGGCGGCGCTTCCGGGCGTGGGGCTCAGTCCAGGCCGATCGCCCCGGCCGTCGTGACGCGGGCGATGCGGGGCAGGATCTTCTCGATCGACATGGCGTGCAGCTCCGCGCTGGACGAGGCGCAGGCATCCTCCACGATCACAAGGTCATAGCCCAGTTCCCAGGCGGAGCGGGCGGTCGATTCGACGCCGAAATTGGTGGCGATGCCGCCGAGCACGATCGTCTGGATGCTGCGCCGGCGGAGCTGGAGGTCCAGCTCCGTGCCGGTGAAGGCGCCCCAATGGCGCTTCATGACGACGAGATCGCCGTCGCGCCGCACGCCATCGACGAAGGCGGACCAGTTCTCCGGCAGGCCGCCTTCGGGCGCGGCCATCGGCTGATCGACCTTCTGGCTCGGGCGGTCGGCGAAATCGGGTGCCCAGCCGACGTGCACCAGGACCACCGGCGCCCCCGCCGCGCGGAAGCGATCGGCGAGGGTGATGGATGTCGCCACCACGTCGGCGCCGCTGCGCGGGGCGAGGTTCATCGGCACGATGCCCTGCTGGAGATCGATAAGGACGAGCGCGGTCGTGCGGGGATCGAGGCGCGACATGGAAAAGCTCCGTTCGACAAGGGGTTCGGCCGTCCTAATGCGCTTGCCGTCGCCACGCCAGATTGACGGGGGCGGGCCTCGCGTTCCAAGAAGGCGGGGATGGAATGGCGTTTCTGGATCGATCGCGGCGGAACTTTCACCGATATCGTCGCGCGGGCACCCGACGGCGGCATAAGAACCGCCAAACTCCTCTCCGAAAATCCCGACCGCTATGAGGACGCGGCGGTGGAGGGCATCCGTCGCCTCACCGGGATCGCGGATGGGCCACTGCCGCCGCTCGACGTGCGGATCGGCACGACGGTTGCCACAAACGCCCTGCTGGAGCGGAAGGGTGAGCCGGTTTTATTGACGATTACCCGTGGCTTCGGCGATGCCCTTACCATCGGCTATCAGGAGCGGCCGGACCTTTTCGCGCTCGATATCCGGCTTCCCGGGCCACTCCACGCCGATGTCGTGGAGATCGACGAGCGGGTGACGGCGGAGGGCGAGGTGCTCCGCCCCCTCGACGCGGAGGCCGCCCGCCGCGATCTGCAAGCCGCGTTCGACCGAGGCCTTCGCGCCATCGCGATCGTGCTGGTGCATGGCTATCGCCACACGGCGCATGAGGCTGCGCTAGCCGGGATCGCGCGGGAGATCGGCTTCACCCAGATTTCGGTCAGCCATGAGGTCGGCCCGCTCATCAAGCTGATCGGGCGCGGCGATACCACGGTGGTGGACGCCTATCTCTCGCCCGTGATCGGCGCCTATGTCGAGCGCTTCTCGGGGGCATTGGGCGAAGGGCAGGCGCCGCTCTTCATGCAGTCCAACGGCGGGCTGATCGAGGGCGCGGCGCTGCGCGGCAAGGACGCGATCCTGTCCGGCCCGGCCGGCGGCATTGTCGGGATGGCGCGCACCGCGAGCGCGGCGGGCTTCGAACGGGTGATCGGCTTCGACATGGGCGGCACCTCGACCGACGTGTCGCATTATGCCGGCGACTATGAGCGCGACACCGAGACGGTGGTGGCGGGCGCGCGCATCCGGGCGCCGATGATGCGCATCCACACGGTCGCGGCCGGGGGCGGATCGATCTGCCGGTTCGAGGGCGGGCGCTTCCGTGTCGGCCCGGAGTCGGCGGGCGCGGTGCCGGGGCCGGCGAGCTATCGGCGGGGCGGGCCTCTGACGGTCACCGACTGCAACGTGCTGCTGGGCAAGGTGCAGCCCGATTTCTTCCCGGCCGTCTTCGGTCCCGGCGGGGACCGGCCGCTCGATGCCGATCGGGTGCGGGCGCTGTTCCACGCGCTGGCCGACGCGGTGGAGACGGAGACCGGCCATCGCCAGTCCCCGCAGGAGATCGCCGAGGGGATGATCGCCATCGCCGTCGCCAACATGGCGCACGCGATCAAGCGCATCTCGGTGGCGCGGGGCCATGACGTCACGCGGTACACGCTGGTCTGTTTCGGCGGCGCGGGCGGGCAACATGCCTGCCTCGTCGCCGATGCGCTCGGCATGGAGCGCGTGATGATCCATTCCTATGCGGGCGTTCTGTCGGCCTATGGCATGGGGCTGGCGGATCGCGCGGTGCTGCGCGAGCGCACCGTGGCGCTGCCGCTCGATGCGGCGCACGGCGCGGCGATCGCGTCCGAGGCGGAGCGGCTGGGGGCGGAAGCCCGCGCCGCGCTCGACGCGCCTCGGGTGGACATCGTCGGGCGGGCGCATATCCGCTATGCGAGCGCGGACAGCCTGATCGAAGTCCCGCTCGGAACGGTCGACGCCATGCGCGCCGCCTTCGAGCAGCGGCACAGCGCACGCTTCGGTTTCGTCGGCGAGGGCGCGCTGGTGCTGGACATGCTCCAGATCGAGGCTGTCGCCCGTTCGGACGAGTCCGTCCATCCCGCGCCGTCTTCCGGCAAGACCGATCCTCTTCCTCAGGCGAGGGTCGCGGCCTTCATGGGGGGCGAGCCGGTCGCGGCGCCGCTCTATCAGCGCGACGATCTCCCCGAGGGCTGGTCGACGGCCGGTCCGGCGCTGATCGTCGACGCGGTTTCGACCACGGTGGTGGAGCCCGGCTGGACCGTCTCGGTCGATGGGCAGGGTAACCTGATCCTCCACCGCGCGGCCGCCCGATCCGGGACGCAGGGCGGCGGGACGGCGCTCGATCCGGTTCGGCTGGAGATTTTCTCCGGTCTTTTCATGGCGATCGCGGAGGAGATGGGGGCGGCGCTTCAACATTCCGCGGCCTCCGTCAACATTCGCGAGCGGCTCGATTTCTCCTGCGCGATCTTCGACGCCGGCGGCTGCCTGATCGCCAACGCGCCGCATATGCCCGTCCATCTGGGATCGATGGGGGACAGCATCCGGGCGGTGATCGCGCGCCATGGCGACGTGCTGAAGCCCGGCGACGCCTATGCCCTCAACGCCCCCTATGACGGGGGCACCCACTTGCCGGACATCACCGTCGTCATGCCGGTGTTCGTAGGAGGGGGCGACCGGCCCGACTATTTCGTCGCCGCGCGGGGGCATCATGCGGATATCGGCGGGATCAGTCCGGGATCGATGCCGCCGGGCAGCACGTCGGTCGAGCAGGAGGGCGTGATCTTCGATGCCGTGCGGATCGTCGCCGGCGGGCGCTTCCTCGAAGAGGATGTGCGGGCGCTGCTCGGTTCGGGCGCGTGGCCGGCGCGCAACCCGGACCAGAACGTCGCCGATCTCCAGGCCCAGCTCGCCGCCTGCGCGCGGGGCGGCACCGAGCTGCTGCGGATCGCGGGCGAATATGGGAAGGATGTCGTCGATGCCTATATGGGCCATGTCCAGTCCCACGCCGAGCAGGCCGTCCGCGCGCTGCTGACGCGCCTGTCCGACGGGCATTTCGCCTATGAGATGGACGACGGGGCCGTGGTGCGCGTGGCCGTCTCCATCGATCGGGAGGCGCGCTCCGCCCGTGTCGATTTCACCGGCTCCAGCGCGCAACTCCCGAGCAATTTCAATGCGCCACGGTCGATCGTTCGTGCGGCGGTGCTGTATGTCTTCCGCACGTTGGTGGACGAGCCGATCCCGATGAACGACGGCTGCCTGCGGCCCGTGGAGATCGTCGTGCCGAAAGGATCGATGCTCGATCCGGGGCCGGAGGCGGCCGTGGTCGCCGGGAATGTGGAGACGAGCCAGGTCATCACCGACGCCCTGTTCGGCGCGCTCGGCGCCTGTGCGGCGGCGCAGGGGACGATGAACAACTTCACCTTCGGCAATGCCCGCGTCCAATATTATGAGACGATCGCGGGGGGCGCGGGCGCGGGGCCGGGGTTCGACGGCGCGTCCGCCGTGCAGACGCACATGACCAACAGCCGCCTCACCGATCCCGAGGTGCTGGAGACGCGCTTCCCCGTGCTGCTCGACGAATTCCGCATCCGGCGCGGTTCCGGCGGGGAGGGCGCGCATCAGGGCGGCGATGGCACCGTCCGCGCGATCCGCGCGCGGGAGCCGATGCAGGCGGGCATCCTCGCCAATCGCCGCCGCGTTGCGCCGTTCGGGCTGGCAGGCGGCGGCATGGGCGCTCCCGGCCTCAACCGGGTCGAGCGCGCGGACGGGCGGATCGAGCCCCTGCCCGCCACGGCGTCCGTCCAGCTCGATGCGGGGGATCGCTTCGTGATCGAGACGCCGGGCGGCGGCGGCTATGGGGCGGCGCGCTGATGCTGGTGTTGGCCGGGATCGCGGTGATCGCGTTCGGCTTCCTGTTGCGTTTCAATCCCCTGCTGGTGGTGGCGGCCTCCGCCGCCGTGACGGGGCTGGCGGCGGGGCTTGACCCGCTGGCCATTCTTGCAGCCTTCGGAAAGGCTTTCAACAATACGCGCTATATCACTGTTATCTGGGTCATCCTGCCGCTGATAGGGCTGCTGGAGCGCTATGGCCTTCAGGCCCGCGCGCGGGCGCTGATCGAACGGTTCGGGCAGGCCACGGCGGGCCGGTTGCTGATGGTCTATCTCCTGTTCCGGCAGTTGAGCGCGGCCGTGGGGCTCACGACCATCGCGGGGCCGGCGGTGACGGTGCGGCCGCTGCTCGCGCCGATGACCGAGGCGCTGGCGGAACGCCAGACGGGCGGACTGGACGAAGCCGAGCGCGAGCGCATCCGGGCGCTCGCGGCGGCGACGGACAATGTCGGCCTGTTCTTCGGCGAGGATATCTTCCTCGCGATCGGCTCGATCCTGCTGATGAAGGGGCTGCTGGAGCAATATGGCATCCGGCTGGAGCCGTTCCAGCTATCGCTGTGGGCGATCCCGAGCGCGATCGCCGCCTTCCTGATCCACGGGGCGCGGCTCTGGTGGCTCGACCGGCGGCTGGCGAGGAAGCGCGCGGCGTGATCGGATTGCCGTTCGTCTATATCGCCACGGGGCTGCTGTTCGGGCTCTACGCCCTGCTGTCGGTTCGGGATCGGCGGCCGGGCAATGCCGGTTTCTGGGGGCTCATGGCGCTGAGCTTCCTGCTGGGCGACCGGATCGGCGATATCGGCAATGGCGTGCTGGCGCTCGGTCTCGTCGCGATCGCGGGGACGGGGCTGATGCGCCCGGCGCGGGCCATGGAGGACGGTGTCGCGCCGCGCGGCGACGCCCTGTTCGTCCCCGTGCTGATCGTCCCCGCGGCGGCGCTGGGCGGAACGTTGCTGGCACGCGCGCGGCCCGGCTGGCTCGATCCGCAGCAGGCGACGCTGGTCGCGCTCGTCGCGGGCGTGGTGGTGGCGCTCGGTATCGCGTGCCTCTGGCTCCGTCCCCGGCCGCAGACGCCGTTCCGCGAAGGGCTGCGGCTGATGGATTCGATCGGCTGGGCGGCGGTGTTGCCGCAGATGCTGGTGAGCCTCGGCGCGATTTTCGCGCTGTCCGGCGTGGGGACAGTGGTCGGCACGTTGCTGGGGGCCGTCATCCCGGAGGGGAGCCTGATCGGCGCGGCGATCGTCTATGGCGTGGGCATGGCGCTGTTCACCATCGTGATGGGCAATGCCTTCGCGGCCTTCCCGGTGATGATGGCGGCGGTGGGGCTGCCGCTGCTGATCCACGGGCATCACGGCAATGCGGCGGCGATCAGCGCGATCGGGATGCTGTCCGGCTTCTGCGGGACATTGCTCACGCCAATGGCAGCCAATTTCAACATCGTACCGGCCGCTCTTCTCGAATTGCGGAACCGCAACGGCGTGGTCCGCGCGCAGATGGCGACGGCGCTGCCCTTGCTCGCGGTCAACATCGCGCTGATGGTCTGGCTGGCTTTCTAGAAGGACGAACGATGCTTTCCGTTGAGACCGCCGCGCTTTTCGCACGCCTGACGCTGGGCCATGTCGGGCGGGAATATCCCAACAAGCTCGATCATGTGATGGCGGGCCTGGAGGATGTGCGGAGCCCTTCGGATCTGCATCCGATCTTTTACGGCAGTTTCGACTGGCATAGCTGCGTGCATGGCTGGTGGCAGTTGCTGCGTATCCGCCGGCTCTTTCCCGACACGCCCGAAGCGGCCGCCATCACGGCACGCGCCGACGAGATGCTGGTGCCGGAGAAGGTGGCGGGCGAACTCGCCTATCTGGAGCGCCCCGCCTCGGCCGGGTTCGAGCGGCCTTATGGCTGGGCGTGGCTGCTGGCGCTGCATGGCGAGGCGGAGCGGACCCCATGGGGGGCGACGCTGGAGCCCCTCGCGCGTGCTTTCGCCGACAGGTTCAGGGCTTATCTGCCGAAGCTCACTTATGCGATCAGGAGCGGGGGGCATTTCAACACGGCGTTCGGGCTCGTCCTCGCGCTCGATTGGGCGCGGACCCATGATGCCGGGTTGGCAACGCTGATCGGCGAACGCGCCCGTGCATGGTATGGCGAGGATCGCGCCTGCCAGGCGTGGGAGCCGAGCGGCGACGATTTCCTGTCGCCCGCGCTGATCGAGGCGTTGCTGATGAGCCGGCTCCTCGATGGCGCGGCGTTCGCGACATGGTTCGCGGATTTCCTTCCCGACGCACGGGATCGCAGGCCGGCGACGCTGTTCACCCCGGCCCATGTTTCGGATCGGAGCGACGGCAAGATCGCCCATCTCGACGGGCTCAATCTCAGCCGGGCGTGGTGCTGGCGGGGGATCGCGGCGGCGCTGGGCGCGGAGCATCCGGTCGCGGCCATCGCGGAGGAGGCGGCGGAGCGGCATCTCTCCGCCAGCCTGCCGCATGTCGAGGGCGATTATATGGGCGAGCATTGGCTCGCCACCTTCGCCCTGCTCGCGCTGGAACGGGGCTGAGGCTCAGCCCGAAAGCTTTTGCTGCCCGCGCGTGATGATATGGCGTTCGTCGATCGGATTGTCGAACGCCACGCCGAAGCGGTGATCCTCCACCCAGGCGACCCGGCCTTCCACGCGCAGATCCTCGTGGATCAGCACGACGCGCTCATCCCGCGCCGGCGGCTCGTCGGCATCCAGCTTCGCGCCCGAATGGGAGATGTTCAGCAGATGCACCTCGACGACGCCCTGATGGCATTCCATCCGGGCGGTCAGCAGCAAACGCGAACGCTTGTTGTCACGCTTGTCCTGCGGCAACTCGAACGCCGATGCTGCCATACGCTCGTCTCCTATGGGCGTCGTCGCCGATGTTCATGCCACAGGAAGTGCTAAAGGCGGGTTAAGACTTTAGACGAGTTCCCCCAGATCCAGCGCTTCCAGCAGGGCTTTGCGCGCCTCGACCGCGGCGGGCCAGGCGCCCAGCGCCTCGATCTCGGCGGTCGTCACGCGCTCGGGCCAATGCGCCTCGATCACGCCGGCGAGGCGATCGAGCTTCGCCTCGTCGACGAGGAAGCGCGGGTCCACCGTCGCCGGATCGCAGACGACACGCAGGCGCAGGCAGGCGGGGCCGCCGCCATTGGCCATGGATTCGCGCACGTCGACCGGGATCAGCCGGCGGATCGGCCCGTTGCCGGCGGTCAGCGCCTCCAGCCATTGCCACACGCGGCCGACATGCCGCGCCTCGGTCGGCAGGATCAGCGCCATGCCGCCGCCATCGGGAAGCGTGACGAGCTGGGCGTTGAACAGATAGCTGGCGATCGCGTCGGAGAGGCTCACCGCCTCGGCCGGCACCTCGATGATCTCGACCGAGGGCAGCCGCTCGCGCAGGTCCGCGAAGAAGCGGTGCTTGTCGGCGAAGGCATGTTCGTGGGCGAACAGCACGCGCTCGTTGGCGACGGCGACGACATCGTTGTGGAAGGCGCCGGCCGCGATCGCCTCGTCCGACTGGCGGACGAACAGCGCTTGCCCGAGCCCATGACGGCGGACGATGGCGGCGCTCGCCTGCGGGTGCTGGCGGGCGGGGAAGGGGCCTCCGCCCTCGCCATAGACGAACACCTCGACGCCGGGCGCGCCATGATGCTCGCACAGGCGCATATGGTTGGCGGCGCCCTCGTCCCCGAAGGGGGCGGGCACGGGGCCATGCACGGCGAAGGCGCGCTCGTCGGCGAAGGCGAGGCGGAGCTGCGCCAGCGTGCCCGGCCATTCATGGCTGCGGTGCGGCATCGTCACCAGATTGGCGACGGTGAGGTGGCAGCGGCCGTCCCGCGTATCGGCGGCGGGCGAGACGGTCGCGGCATTGGCCGCCCACATCGCCGAAGCGGACGTCGCCGCCGGCCAGAGCGGCCCGGCGTTCGCCACGTCGGTCGCGAGCGAGGCGAGCCACTCGCCGTCCGGCCGGCGATGGGGCAGGAGGATGCCCTGCGTCAGCCCGAGCGCGAGGTTCGCCCGCATCTTGGCGAGGCCCTGAAGCGCCGCCGCGCGGGGGTGCGACGCCTGCCCCGCATTCTTCTTCGAGGCGAGATTGCCGAGGCTCAAGCCCGCATAATTGTGGGTGGGGCCGACGATCCCGTCGAAATTGATCTCGACCATCCGGCCGGGCTCAACGGACGGCATAGGCCACCTCGTCTCCGACCGACGCGCCCAGCAGGGCGGCGCTCTCGGCGCTGATGGCGATGCCGCCGTCGCGCTCCTCGATCATCGCGTGGATGGCCACGAAATCCTGCAATCGCCCATGGGACACGAGCGCGCGCTGGCCGCCTTCGGCGTCGATGGCGACGATCTTCGCGTCCGCCGCATCGCGGACGGTGCGGATCTGGTCGGTCGCCGCCGCCATGCTGGGGCCGCCGTCGAAGATGTCGATATAGCCTTCGTGCGCAAAGCCCTCGCCCTCCAGCATCCGCATCGCGGCGCGGCCGGTCGGGTGGGGCATCCCCATCACCGCGCGCGCCGTCTCGGGCAGCATGGCGGTGTAGATCGGGTGCTTGGGCATCAGATCGGCGATGAACTGGTTGCCGTGGACGGCATTGAACTGGTCCGCCTCCTGGAAGCTCATGCCGAAGAATTTGCCGGCGAGCCCGTCCCAGAAGGGCGATCCGCCCGCCTCGTCGATCACGCCGCGCAGCTCCGCGATCACGCGGTCGCCGAAGCGGCGGCGGTGCTGGCGGATGAAGAGATAGCGCGAGCGGGCGAGCAGCAGGCCGAGCCCCCCGGCGCGTTCGCGCGGGTGGAGGAACAGGCCGCCCACTTCGGACGAGCCCTCCAGATCGGTGGTGAGCGTCAGCATCTCGGCGCGGAAGGTGCGGCCGAGCTCCTGGCTGGTCTGGCTCAGCACGCCGGTGCGATAGCTGTAGAAGGGCCAGTGCTGCCCGATCTTGGAGAAGACCTGCGCGGTGCCGCGCACCTGTCCCGTCTCGCTGTTCTCCAGCATCAGGACATAGATGTCGTCGCCGGTGGTGTCGGCCTCCTTGGCGAAGGCATGGGCCGAGCGGGCGAGCTTGGCGGCCAGCGCGTCGCGGTCGGGCGGCAGGTTGGTGAAGCCCCCCCCGGTGAGCTTGGCCAGCTCGTAGAGCGAGCCGATATCGGCGATGCGGGATGCGCGGATGCGGAAGCTCATGCGCGGCCTCGCTCGGCCAGTTCCAGCAAGACAAGCGCGGACAGGCGGGCCCTTTCGGCCAGGCTCTCGACGATCAGAAATTCCTCCCCGGAGTGAATGGCGCCTCCGCGGGCGCCCATTGTATCGACCACGGGCACGCCCGCGGCCGCTATATTATTGCCGTCGCATACACCGCCGCTGGGCGCCCAGGCGATGGTCTGCCCGATCGCCTCGCCGCACTCGCGCACCAGCTCGAACAGCTTTTCGGTCTGGGGGCCGAGCGGCTTGGGCGGGCGGGCGAAGCTGCCGTGCATGTGGATGTGGACGTCATGCTCGGCGGCGACCATCGCGATCGCCGCGTCGATATGGCTCTTGGCGCGCAGCTCGTCCTCCGGCGCGGTGGGGCGCAGGTTGACGCGGAGCACGGCATGATCGGGCACGACGTTGTTGGGTCCGCCGCCGTCGATCCTGGCGGGATTGACGGTGAGGCGCGGGCCGGCCGCCTTGGCGAGGCGCAGCGCGAGATCGGCGGCGGCGAGCACGGCGTTGCGGCCGTCTTCCGGGTTGCGCCCGGCGTGGGCGCTGCGGCCGGTGACGATGATCGAGAAATTGCCGCTGCCCGGCCGCGCCCCCGCCAGCAGGCCGTCGGGCCGCGCCGAGGGTTCATAGGTGAGCGCCGCCACCTTGCCCTTCGCGGCACGCGCGATCAGCCCGGCCGAGCCGTGGGAGCCGGTCTCCTCGTCCGAATTGATGACGACCTCATAGCCCACGCGATCGCGGAGCGGGCTCGCCTCCAGCGCGGTCAGCGCGGCGAGCATGATGGCGAGGCCGCCCTTCATGTCCGCGACGCCGGGGCCGTTGATGCGCCCGTCGTCGAGCGTCACCGTCTTCTGGAAGGGATGGTCGGCGGCGAACACGGTGTCCATATGGCCGGTCAGCAGGAGCTGCACCGGGGCGGCGGGCCGCACTGCGAGATGGAGGTTGCGGCCGCGTTTGATCGCGCGGGTCGCGCCGTCGGGGAGGATGCTCTCGACCGGATCGGCCGCCAGCAGCTCCACCTTGCCCGGCAGCGCGGAGAAGGCGTCCGCGAGCTTGCCGGCCACCGTCTTCAGGCCGGCGAGATTGCCCGTTCCGCTGTTGATGGCGGCCCAATCGAGCGTCTGCTCCAGCATCGGCTGACCGGCCGCGCGATCGAGGATGAGGCGGTGCTCTGCGCGAAGCGAAAACATGGGGCGGGCTTAGAACGAAGCGCGCTCCGGGGCAAATCGCGTGGATCGCGTCAGAAGCTGTAGACCAGCGAGGCGCGGCTGGTCGTATCGAGATTCTTGGCGGAATCCGTCGTCTCGCGCTCATAAGTGACGTTGTAGGAGAGGCGCGCCTTGAGCGGCCCGAACAGCTTGGTGTCGAGCGAGGTGGTGGAGACGATATTGTTGTTGCCCGTCTCGAAATAGACCTGCGTGCTCTGGGTGAGCTGGACGTTCGGATTGGGCTTCCACGCGACGCTCAGCGATCCGCGGCCCGCGAAGTCGGTGCGGTGGCCGCCGTCGATGAAGCGCGTCTGACGGACGGCGGGGCCGCCTTCCACATCGACCTGGATCTTCGGCCCCGGCAGCAGGCGATAGCCGAGGCCGGTGCCCGCCGTGTAGCGCTGGTCGTAGCCGGTGAAGCGGTCATGCTCGAACTGGCCGAGGCCGTAGAGATAGAGCCGCTCGTCGAACTTGTATTGCGGCTGATAGGCGATGCTGTCGCGATCGGTGGAGGTGATGCCGTCGGTCTTCTGGAAATCCGCGCGGGCGGTGAGCGCGTTGCGCCAGCGCAGCCCCTCGCGGGTGAGCTTCAGCGAGCCGTAGACCGCGATGTTGTGGGTGTTGCCGGTCTGGAGGGAACCGCCCACCTCGACCTCGCCCTTCCAGTTGTCGAGGAAGGAGGCGGCGGCCAGCGCGTCGGCCTTGGCGCGGGCCTCGGCCGCCTTCTTCTCGGCGATGTTGGCGGCGTTCTCGGCCGTCAGCGCGTCGATCTGGGCGCCGCCATTGGGATAGGTCTCGCGGGCCAGCTTCTCGACGGCGGCGAAGCTTTCGGCCGAGCCCTTGCTCATGGCCTGCTCCAGCAGCGCGCGGGCGGCGGGCGGCAGGGCCACGGCGTTGGGGTTGGGCGGCGGCGGCAGGACCAGCGTCAGCACCGGCAGGCGCTGATCCTCGATGGCGATGTCCGTGGGCGGCGGCGCGAGCCAGATGATCGGGATTTCGGGCTCGGGCCGGGCGAGCGAACTCGTCTCCGTCATCTGCGCATTCGCCGCCGTTCCGATCAGCCCGCAGGACAGCAGAAGGAAGCGACGCGCACGACTCATGCCGACAAGCTCTAATTTATCAGATCAGATGCGCAAAGGCGCGGAGCACATTTTCATACAGCTCGCGCTTGAAGGGCACGATCATGTCGGGAAGCTCGCTGGGCTCGGCCCATTTCCAGGCGCGGAACTCGGGGTGGGCGGTCTCCAGCTTCACGTCGGCGTCGGTGCCTTCGAAGCGCATCAGGAACCACGCTTGCCGCTGGCCGCGATAGCGCCCCTTCCAGAGCTTGCCGACCAGATCGGCCGGGAGATCATAGTCGAGGTCTTTCTCCGCCCGCGCGATCACGGTGACGAGGCGGGCGGGGATGCCAGTCTCCTCCTCCAGTTCCCGCAGGGCGGCGGCTTCGGCCTCCTCGCCCGGATCGATGCCGCCCTGCGGCATCTGCCAGGCCTCCAGCGTCGAATCGAGGCGCTGGCCGACGAAGACCTTGCCCCCGGCGTTGAGCAGCATGATCCCGGCGGCGGGGCGATAGGGGAGGTCGGTGGTCACGATGGCTGTCCCGTTTCGGCAAGGAGGGCGTTGAGCGCGGCGAGGTTGAGCGCGAGATCCCCGCTCGACGAAGGGATGGCGCGGCGCAGGTTGAGGAAGCCGTGGATGTTGCCGGCCGCCTCGCGGAAGCTGACGGAGACGCCCGCCCGCGCGAGGGTGGCGACATAAGCGCGCCCCTGATCGCGGATCGGATCGAGGCCGGCGGTCGTCACCAGCGCGGGCGGCATCCCGGCGAGCGGCGCCTGCATCGGCGATCCGCGCCAGTCGGTGGCGTCGGGCGCATAGCAGTCGTTGAACCAGCGCATCGCCTCGTCGGTGAGGAAGAAGCCGGACTTGAACTCGGAATAGGACGGATAATGCGTCACCAGATCGGCGGCCGGATAGATCGCCCAGTGCGCGATCACCGGCACGGCGGCGGGCCTGTCCCGGAGCGCGATGGTGGCGACGATGGCGAGCGTTCCGCCCGCGCTGTCGCCGGCCAGCACCAGCCCGGTTGGCGAGAGGCCGAGCGTCTGCGGAGCGTCCGCCACCCAGCGCGCGGCCGCCTCGCAATCCTCCGGCGCGGCCGGCCACGGATGCTCGGGCGCCAGCCGATAGTCGACCGAGACCACCGGCATGTCGAGCCCGCGCGCCATTTCCGCGCACAACGCTTCGTAGGTGTCGAGATCGCCCAGCACCCAGCCGCCGCCATGGAAGAAGACCATCACCGGGCCGGGCTCGCGATGCTCACGGGCGTCGAAGAGGCGCAGCGCAATGTCGCCGCCGCCCGGCCCCGGCATGACGAGATCGCGCAGTACGGCGAGCGGGCCGGTGTCGAGATCGGCGACGCCGCGCATCGCGCGCACCATCTCGCGGGCGTCGACGGGCTTCAGATCCTGCACCTTCGGTCCGGGGACGGCGTTCAGATAGCTCAGGAAGGTGGCGACGTCGGGTCGGACGAAGGCTTCGGTCACGGACGGCTCCTTGTGCGCGCGCTCTCCTTAGGGCGGCGCGGCGGGGGAAGTCGAGCGCCGTTCCGCGCCCGCGCAAATCCTTCTAGGAAGGCCTCGTGCTGCACATCGTCCACCACCCCGGCTATGTCGCGCCCGGAGCGCCCGGCACGGGAATGCTGTTCGACAAATATGGTCTCGTGATGATGGCGCTGGACGAGGCGGGCACGGCCTATGAGGTCCACCGCCCCGGGCCGATGCCGCGCGCGTGGATCGATGCCGTCCATGATCCCGATTATGTCGAGCAGGTGCTGAGCTGCACCGTTCCGGCGGAGAAGGAGCGGCGGATCGGTTTCCCGGTCACGCCCCGCGTCTCCCGCCGCTCGCAGCTCTCGCCCGGCGGCACCTGGCTCGCGGCGCGGCTGGCGCTCAGGACGGGCTATGCCGCGAACGGGGCGGGCGGCAGCCATCATGCGCTCTACGACACGGGCGCGGGCTATTGCGTGTTCAACGACCTCGCCATCGCCGCGCACCGGCTGGTGGCGGAGGGGACGGTCCGCTGCGTGCTGATCGTCGATCTGGACGTCCATCAGGGCGATGGCACCGCGGCGCTCACCGCCGGTCGGGACGACATCGTCACCTTCTCCATGCACGGCGAGCGCAACTTCCCGGCGCGCAAGGCCCGTTCGGACCTCGACGTAGCGCTGCCGGACGGGACGGGGGACGCGGCCTATCTCGACGCGCTGGCGCGGCACCTGCCCGCATTGATGAAGGCGGTGCGGCCCGATCTCATCCTCTATCAGGCGGGCATCGATCCGCATGAGGCGGATCGTCTGGGCCGCCTCTCGCTGACCGACGCGGGGCTGGAAGCGCGGGATCGCTTCGTCATGCTGCAAGCGCAGCAAAATCAAGTGCCCCTCGCGAGCGTGCTGGGCGGAGGATATGGCACAGATCGCATGGCGATCGCGCGGCGTCACGCCATGTCGATGCGAGTGTTGGCCGATGAACACACCAGGTCAGGTTGAGCGCGGGCTGGATCTTTTCTTCATTGAGCCTTTCCGCTGAGAGGCTTACGACATGAATCATCCGCTTCGCGCTAGCGTTGTTGGCGCGTGTACCGTATCGCCTTCCAGGGTTTTCGGAACATGGCCACAGCCGCGCGTGAACTGACCCCCCATGAAGCCTCCGCACATCCGGCGCCCGAGTCCATCGTCGTGCGGTTCGCCGGGGACTCCGGCGACGGGATGCAATTGACCGGCGGGCAGTTCACCCTCTCGACCGCGCTCGCCGGCAACGATCTCGCCACCTTCCCGGATTTCCCGGCCGAGATCCGCGCGCCGCAGGGCACGACCTTCGGCGTCTCCGCCTTCCAGATCAATTTCGGCTCGACCGCGATCGAGACGGCGGGCGACCAGCCGGACGTGCTCGTCGCGATGAACCCGGCGGCGCTCAAGGTGAATGCCGAGGCGCTGAAGCCGGGCGGCCTCATCATCGCCGACGAGGGCGAGTTCACCGCCCGCAACCTCGCCAAGGCGGGCTATCCCGAGGGCGTCAATCCGCTGACGGACGGCAGCCTCGGCCGCTGGCAGTTGATGTCCTTCAACATCTCGCAGCTCACCATGGATGCCGTGAAGCCGTTCGGCCTCGGCAACAAGGAGGCGCTGCGCTGCAAGAATATGTGGACGCTGGGCCTCGCGCTCTGGATGTTCGATCGATCGCGCGAGCCGATCGTCCACTGGCTCCAGGCCAAGTTCGCCAAGTCGCCCGAGCTGGCCGAGGCCAATATAGCGGCGCTCAATGCCGGCCATGCCTTCGGCGAGACGGCGGAGATCGGCGCGGACGCGGCGCGGGGCCTGCACCAGCACCATGTCGCGCCGGCGCCCGCCGAGCCCGGCCTTTACCGCACGGTGACGGGCGCGGAATCCATCTCGCTCGGCCTCGTCGCGGGATCGAAGCTGGCGGGCGTGGACATGTTCTTCGGCGGCTATCCGATCACGCCGGCCTCCGCGATCCTGCATCACCTGTCGCGCCTCAAGGAGTTCGGCGTCACCACCTTTCAGGCGGAGGACGAGATCGCGGCGATCGCGTCCGCCATCGGCGCCTCCTATGCGGGGAAACTGGGCGTCACCTCCTCCTCGGGGCCGGGCATCGCGCTCAAGGGCGAGGCGATGGGGCTGGCGATCATGACCGAGCTGCCGCTCGTCATCGTCAACTCGCAGCGCGGCGGCCCGTCGACCGGGCTTCCGACCAAGACCGAGCAGTCGGACCTGTATCAGGCGGTCTATGGCCGCAACGGCGATGCGCCGATGCCGGTGATCGCCGCCGCCTCGCCGGCCGACGCCTTCGATTGCGCGATCGAGGCCTGCCGCATCGCCACGCAATTCATGACGCCGGTGATGCTGTTGACGGACGGCTATATCGCCAATGCGGCGGAGCCGTGGAAGGTGCCGGACATGGCGGCCTATCAGGCTTTCCCGGTGAGCTTCCGCACCGATCCTCCGGCCGAGGGCGAGGCCTTCCTTCCTTATGCGCGGGACGCGAAGGGCGCGCGGCCCTGGGTGAAGCCCGGCACGCCCGGCCTGCTCCACCGCATCGGCGGCATCGAGAAGAAGGAGGGCAGCGGCAATATCGACTATGCCCCGCCCAACCATCAGGCGATGACCGACGCGCGCAAGGCCAAGGTGGACGGCATCGCCGCGCACATCCCGCCGCAATCGATCGCGCTGGGCGAGGCGGGGAGCAGGCTGGTGGTGGTCGGCTGGGGATCGACCTTCGGGCCGATCCATCAGGCGGTCCGCCGGGCGCGGGCGAGGGGGCTGGACGTCAGCCACATCCACCTCCGCCATATCTGGCCGCTGCCGGCCAATCTCGGCGATCTGCTGCGGAGCTTCGGCGCGATCATCGTGCCCGAGATGAACACGGGCCAGCTCAAGACGGTGCTGCGCGATCAGTTCCTCGTGGATGCCCGGCCGCTCAGCAAGGTGTCGGGCCAGCCCTTCCGCATCGCCGAGATCGAAGCCGCCATCGAGAGGGCGCTTTCATGAACGACATGACCCCGGTGACCAGCAAGCCCAAGGACTGGGAGAGCGATCAGGAGGTCCGCTGGTGCCCCGGCTGCGGCGACTATGCGATCCTGAAGGCGATCCAGCGCACCATGCCCGATCTGGGCGTGAGGCCGGAGAGCACGGTGTTCATCTCCGGCATAGGCTGCTCGTCGCGCTTTCCCTATTACATGGAGACATACGGCTTCCACACCATCCACGGCCGCGCGCCGGCGGTGGCGACGGGGGTGAAGCTCGCCAATCCCGATCTGGACGTGTGGATCATCACCGGCGACGGCGACGGCCTCTCGATCGGCGGCAACCACACGCTGCACCTGCTGCGGCGCAATCTCGATTGCCAGATTTTGCTGTTCAACAACGAGATTTACGGGCTCACCAAGGGCCAATATTCGCCGACTTCGCGGACGGGGACGCGCTCGCCCTCGACGCCGTTCGGATCGGTGGACGGGCCGGTGAACCCCTGCGCCTTCGCGCTCGGCGCGGGCGCGCGCTTCGTGGCGCGGGGGATCGACGTCCACAAGAATCTGCCCGGCGTGTTCAAGGCGGCCCATGCTCACAGGGGCGCGAGCTTCGTCGAGATATACCAGAACTGCATCGTCTATAATGACGAGGTGTTCGCCCCCTTCACCGAGAAGAAGGAAGCCGCCGCCCGGCAGGTCTGGCTGGAGCATGGGCAACCGATGCTGTTCGACGGCGGGCTCAAGGGCCTTGCGCTCGACGCCAAGGCGCTGGCGCTCAAGGTGGTGGACGTCGCGGGCGGCGACTGGAAGGCGGCGGGCGTGCTCGTGCATGACGAGACCAACCGCTCCATCGCGAACATGCTCGTGACCATGCCATCCGGCGCCCATCCGGTGGCGCTCGGCGTGATCTACCAGTCTCCCGCGCCGACCTTCGAGAGCGCCGTGATCGAGCAGAACGCCCGCGCGTCGGAAGGCAAGAAGCCGGACCTTCAGGCGCTCATCTCCAAGGGGCAGACCTGGATGGTCGAGAAGGAGCCGCACGCCATTTGAGGGGGGGGCGGGGTTGGGGGTCTTTTTGCCCCCGACGCGTCTTCCGTCACCCTGACGAAGGTCAGGGTCCATTCGCGTTCCGTGAGAAGAAGGGGCGCTGCGTGAATGGATCCCGGATCAAGTCCGGGATGACGAAAGAAAGGAGGGCTGGGAAAGAGCCGGTTCGTTAGGGCAGGACGTCCTCAGCCGCCGATGCGGGTACGGTGGCCGGTCTCGAAATCGTCGGTGATGAGCTTCGCGATGGCGGCGCCCGCTTCGGCTGGCTGCTGGATCGTGGCGGGGTCTTCGCCCGGATAGGCGTTGTGGCGCATCGCCGTCGCGGTCGCACCCGGATCGACGATGGCAACACGGATCGGCGCGAGCTGCTCCACCTCGTCGGCATAGGCGAGCACCAGCGTCTCCAGCGCCGCCTTGGAGGCGCCATAGGCCCCCCAATAGGCGCGGGGCTTCGCGCCCACGCTGGAGGTGAGCGCCACCACCCGCCCGCGCTCGGACTTGCGGAGCAGCGGATCGAAATTGGCGATCAGCGCCTGATTGGCGAGCAGGTTGAGCGTCAGCAGCCTGTTGAACTGCTTGCCGTCGATCGAGGAGACGGGGCCGAGCTCGCCCAGCATCGCTGCGTTCAGGACGAGGATGTCGAGCGCGTCCCAGCGGCTGCCGATGGCGGTCGCCAAGCGGGCGATCGAGTCGCTCTCGGTCAGGTCCATCGGCGCGATGGTGGCGGAGCCGCCCGCGTCATGGATGCGCTCCTCCAGCTCCTCCAGCCCGCCCGAGGTGCGGGCCGTCAGCACGACATGCGCGCCCAGCGCGGCCAGAGCCTCCGCCGTGGCCGCGCCGATGCCGCGCGACGCGCCGGTGACGAGCGCGGTCTGGCCGGAGAGGGGCTTATCGATCATCACACTCGAAACTCCGTTCGTCCTGAGCTTGTCGAAGGACGTGCAGCGAACGCTGCGCCTGGGGCACGCACTTCGGCAAGCTCAGTGCGAACGGGATTGTGGACCTTATGCCGCGCGTTCGCCGAGCAGCGAGAGCTGGTCGGCCGGGGCGACATCCTCCTGATCGGTCAGGTGGGTCGGATAATCGCCGGTGAAGCAGGCGTCGCAATATTGCGGCTTGCCTTCGTCGCGCCCTTCCTCGCCGAGCGCGCGGTAGAGGCCGTCGATCGAGAGGAAGGAAAGGCTGTCGACCTTGATGTAATCCGCCATCTCGGCGACCGACATCTGGGCGGCGAGCAGCTTGGCGCGCTCCGGCGTGTCGACGCCGTAGAAGCACGAGTGGCGCGTCGGCGGCGAGGCGATGCGCATATGCACCTCCTTGGCGCCGGCATCGCGCAGCATCTGCACGATCTTGAGGCTGGTGGTGCCGCGCACGATCGAATCGTCGATGAGGACGAGGCGCTTGCCGTCGATCAGAGAGCGGTTGGCGTTATGCTTCAGCTTCACGCCGAGGTGGCGGATGCCGTCGCCCGGCTGGATGAAGGTGCGGCCGACATAGTGCGAGCGGATGATGCCCAGCTCGAACGGGATGCCGCTCTCCTGCGCATAGCCGATCGCGGCGGGCGTGCCCGAATCCGGCACCGGGACGACATAATCGGCCTCGATCGGGTTCTCGCGGGCCAGCTCCGCGCCGATGCGCTTGCGCACCGAATAGACGCTGGTGCCGTCCACGATCGAATCGGGGCGCGAGAAATAGACATGCTCGAAGATGCACGGGCGCGGCGCGATCGGCGCGAACGGACGGTGCGAGCGGATGCCCTTGTCCGACACGATCACGATCTCGCCCGGCTCGACCGAGCGGATGAAGGTCGCGCCGACGATATCGAGCGCCACCGTCTCGGAAGCGAAGATGGTCGCGTCGCCGAGGCGGCCCATGACGAGCGGACGGATGCCCAGCGGATCGCGGCAGGCGATCATGCCTTCCGGCGTCAGGCAGACGAGGCTGTAGGCGCCCTCCACCTGCTTCAGCGCGTCGATGAAGCGATCCAGCAGGGTGCGGTAGGTCGAGGTGGCGACGAGGTGGATGATGACCTCGGTGTCGCTGGTCGACTGGAAGATCGAGCCGCGGCGGACGAGATCGCGGCGGACCTTCATCGCGTTGGAGATGTTGCCGTTGTGCGCGACGGCGAAGCCGCCCGAGGCCAGCTCCGCGAACAGCGGCTGCACGTTGCGCAGCGCCGTGTCGCCGGTGGTGGCGTAGCGGACATGGCCGATCGCGACCTTGCCCGGCAGGCCGCGGATCACGTCGTCACGGTCGAAATTGCCGGCGACATGGCCCATGGCGCGATGGGTGTGGAAGCCCTTGCCGTCCCAGGCGGAGATGCCGGCGGCTTCCTGGCCGCGATGCTGGAGCGCGTGCAGGCCCAGCGCGACGACGGCGGCGGCCGTTTCGCCGCCATAGATGCCGAAGATGCCGCACTCCTCGCGCAGCTTGTCGTCATCGAAGGGATGAGTCGTGAGCATTGAGGGCGTTCCGTCGCGGCTGAATTGGGGTTGCGCGCGCATATAGGGTGTTGTCACGGACTTGTCGCCCCCTTCCGGCAAGAGTAGCCATCCCGCCATGTCCAACGATCGCGAAACGGGCACCGTGCTTGCCCCCAGATATGACGCCAACGGCCTGATTACGGCGGTGGCGAGCCATGCCGGAACGGGCGAGCTGCTGATGCTCGCGCATATGAACGCCGAAGCGCTGGAGCGCACGATGGCGACCGGCGAGGCGCATTTCTGGTCCCGTTCGCGCGGGCGCCTGTGGAAGAAGGGCGAGACATCCGGCCATGTGCTGCATGTGCGGGAGATGCGGGTGGATTGCGATCAGGATGCGATCTGGCTGATCGTCGATCCGGCCGGCCCCGCCTGCCACACCGGTGAGCCGAGCTGCTTCTATCGGCGCGTCGCCGATGGCCGGCTGGAACGGATTTAGAGGATCGAACCGGGGACGCGATGACCCATTGCAGTTGACGTAAACGTCAACTAGCATCGCCTCCATGAGCTTCAATCCCGCCACCATCGACACGCCCGATGCGCATAATCGGGACAGCTACACGATCACCGATCTCGCCGAGGAATTCGGCGTCACGGCCCGCGCGCTGCGCTTCTACGAGGACGAGGGGCTGATCTCGCCCGAGCGGATCGGGCTGGCGCGGGTCTATTCCAAGCGCGATCGGGCGCGGCTGGCGTGGATATTGCGCGGCAAGCGCGTGGGGTTCAGCCTCGCCGAAATCCGCGAGATGATCGACCTCTACGATGTCGGCGACGGCCGGCAGGAGCAGCGCCGCGTCACGATCGCCAAGTGCGAGTCGCGAGTCGCGAGCCTGATGCGCCAGCGGCACGACATCGACGCGGCGATCGAGGAACTGGCCCTCTTCGTCCAGCAGGTGAAGGCCGCCGACCTGGCCTGAGCGACACCTATAAGAAGCGATCCGCAGGAGAATATCCATGCCGACCTATACTCCCCCCATCGCCGACACCCGCTTCGTGCTGGACAAGGTTCTGGGGCTGGATCGTTACGCCAATCTGCCGGGCTTCGAGGCGGCCACGCCGGATATGGTGGATGCGATCCTGGAGGAGGGCGGCAAGCTCTGCGCGGAGGTGTTCTTCCCGCTCAACCAGCCGGGCGACGCGGAGGGCTGCACGCGGCACGACGACGCCTCGGTGACGACGCCGGCCGGCTTCCGCGATGCCTATCGCCAGCTTTCCGAGGGCGGCTGGATCGGGCTCGGCGCGCCGGAGCGGTTCGGCGGGCAGGGGCTGCCGCACGTCATCTCGACGGCATTCGAGGAATATCTGATCTCGTCGAACGTGGCCTTCGCCATGTATCCGGGGCTGACGCAGGGCGCGATGGCGGCGTTGCTGGCGATCGGTTCGGACGAGCAGAAGGCGCTCTACCTGCCGAAGATGGTGGCCGGCATCTGGACCGGCACCATGAACCTCACCGAGCCGCACTGCGGCACCGATCTCGGCCTCATCAAGACGCGTGCCGAGCCGAAGGGCGACGGCAGCTTCTCGATCACCGGCACCAAGATCTTCATCTCGGCGGGCGAGCATGATCTCGCCGAGAACATCATCCATCTCGTGCTGGCCAAGCTGCCGGGCGCGCCGGAGGGCAGCAAGGGCATCTCGCTCTTCGTCGTGCCCAAGTTCCTGCCCGATGCGGAGGGCAATCCGGGCCAGCGCAACGCCGTCTCCTGCGGCTCGATCGAGGAGAAGATGGGCATCCACGCCAACTCCACCTGCGTCATGAACTATGACGGGGCGACCGGCTGGCTGCTGGGCGAGGAGAATAAGGGCCTCGCCGCGATGTTCATCATGATGAACGCGGCGCGGCTCGGCGTCGGCCTGCAAGGGCTCGGCATCGCGGAGACGGCCTATCAGAATGCCGTCGCCTATGCGAAGGATCGGCGGCAGGGCCGCGCGCTCACCGGCCCGGCCGAGCCCGACAAGCCCGCCGACACGCTGTTCGTTCATCCCGACGTGCGGCGGATGCTGATGGAGGCGAAGTCCTCGCTGGAGGCGGCGCGCGCGCTGGTGCTGTGGGGGGCGTTGCAGGTCGATCTGTCGCACAAGGCGCCGGACGAGGCGGGGCGCGAGGCGGCGGACGAGCTGATCTCGCTCGTGACCCCGGTCATCAAGGGCTATCTGACCGATCTCGGCTATGAGATCGCCACCAAGGCCCAGCAGGTGTTCGGCGGCCATGGCTACATCCGCGAATATGGGATGGAGCAATATGTCCGCGATGCCCGGATCGCGATGATCTACGAGGGCACCAACGGCGTGCAGGCGATGGACCTCGTCGGCCGCAAGCTGCCGCGCCATGGCGGCAAGGCGGCGATGGCGCTGTTCGGGCTGATCTCGGCCGATATCGCGGAGGCGAAGGGCAGCGCGCAGGCGGACCTCGCCGGGCATCTGGAGAAGGCCGTCGGCCAGCTTCAGGCGGGCGCGATGTGGCTGATGCAGAATGGCATGAAAGACCCGAACAACGCGGGTGCGGCCGCCTATCCGCTGATGACGATGATGGGCATCGTCTCGCTCGGCTGGATGTGGCTGAAGATGGCCCGTGCGGCGCAGGCCGGGCTCGATGCGGGGGAAGGCGACAAGGCCTTCCTCGAAGCCAAGCTCGTCACCGCCCGCTTCTTCGCGGAGCGGATGCTGCCCGATGTCGGCGCGCTGCGCCGCAAGCTGGAGGGCGGGGCCGAGGCGGTGATGGCGCTCCCGGTGGAAGCGTTCTGAGCGTCAGGCGGCGAGGCGCAGCCGGCGGCCGAACAGGAAGGCCACCGACACCCACGGCGCCGCCGACCGTCCGCCGACGGCTCCTCCGGCCGCCTGCCAGCGCTTGAGCGCCTCGTCGATATCGGGCCGCCCCATCGCGGCTTCGATCTCGGCTGCGCGCTCGATCACTTCGTTTCGCATCGTTCGTCCTGAATCGCCGTGAAGGGGCGTCCTAGGCGAGAATGTCTCTCTCAAATCTAAACGCCGCGACGAACGGCCGATCAGTCCTGAAGAACATACAGCAGCAGGCAAAGGCTGAAGGGCGTCAGGACGAGCAGCAGCCTCCCGCATTCCCGGATGATCCGGGGCAAATCCAGAAAGGCGGGATGGGCTTGCCGGCTCATCCCGCCATCATCCGTCAACATCGCTGCCGATCGACCGATACCCTTGCGGTATCGATCACGCTTCCGGCAGGAAATCCGGCACGGACAGATAGCGCTCGCCCGTGTCGTAATTGAAGCCGAGCACCTTCACGCCATTGCCCAGCTCGGCCAGCTTCTGCTTGATCGCCGCCAGCGTCGCGCCGGACGAGATGCCGACCAGCACGCCTTCCTCACTCGCCGAGCGGCGGGCATAGTCCTTGGCGTCGGCGGCCTCGACCTGGATCACGCCGTCGAGAAGCTGGGTGTGCAGGTTGGTCGGCACGAAGCCCGCGCCGAGGCCCTGAATGGGGTGCGGGCCGGGCTGGCCGCCCGAGATGACCGGCGAGAGCGTCGGCTCCACCGCGAACACCTTGAGCGCCGGCCAATGCTGCTTGAGCACCTGCGCCACGCCGGTGATGTGGCCGCCGGTGCCGACGCCGGTGATGATGACGTCGAGCGGGGCATCCCGGAAATCGTCGAGGATCTCCTGCGCCGTGGTGCGGACATGGACGTCGATATTGGCGGGATTCTCGAACTGGCCGGGAATCCACGAACCCTCGATGTCGGCGGCGAGCTCGGCCGCGCGCTCGATCGAGCCCTTCATGCCCTTCTCGCGCGGGGTGAGATCGAAGGTCGCGCCATAGGCCAGCATCAGGCGGCGGCGCTCCAGCGACATGCTCTCGGGCATGACGAGGATGAGCTTGTAGCCCTTCACCGCGGCCACCATGGCGAGGCCGATGCCGGTGTTGCCGCTGGTCGGCTCGATGATCGTGCCGCCGGGCCTGAGCTTGCCGGATTTCTCCGCATCCTCGATCATCGCCAGCGCGATGCGATCCTTGATCGAGCCGCCGGGGTTGGTCCGTTCGGACTTGATCCAGACTTCCGCGTCCGGGAACAGGCGCGCGAAGCGGATGTGCGGCGTGCCGCCGATCGTCTCCAATATGCTTGCGGCTTTCATGCGGCTTTCTCCTCCAGAGGAACGTCTTCAAAGCTCTTGGGCGGATCGAAGCTACGCGCGCGGCGCAGCTCGGGGAACCAGCGGGACCAGGCGAACGCCACCAGCACCGCGCCGATGCCGCCCGCCACCACCGCCGTCACCGGGCCGACCAGCGCCGCGAGGAAGCCGCTCTCCGCCTCGCCCAGCTCGTTCGAGCCGGAGATGAACAGCGACGACACCGCACCGACGCGGCCGCGCATCTCGTCCGGCGTCCAGATCTGGATCAGCGACTGGCGGACATAGACCGACACCATGTCCGCCGCGCCGAGGATGGCGAGGCAGCCGAGCGACAGCGGCATCCAGCGCGACAGGCCGAAGCCGACAGTGGCCGCGCCGAACAGGCCGACCGCCGCCAGCATCTTCACGCCGACATTGTGCTTGAGCGGCCGGAAGGCGAAGAACAGCGCGGTCAGCGCGGAGCCGGCCGCCGGGGCCGCCCGCAGATCGCCGAGGCCGGACGCGCCGACGTGCAGCACGTCCTTGGCATAGACCGGCAGCATCGCGGTGGCGCCGCCCAGCAGCACGGCGAACAGATCGAGCGAGATCGCGCCCAGCACCAGCCGGTTGCGGCGGACATAATGCAGCCCGTCGATCATCTGCGCCCATGGATTGCTCGATCCGCCGATCGCGCGGCGGGGCAGCGGACGGAGCATCATCAGGCAGAGGAAGCAGCCGGTGAACAGCACGGTGCTGACCGCGAAGGGCACCCATGCCGCCGCCGCATAGAGATAGCCGCCGAGCGCCGGGCCGACGATCGATCCGCCCTGCCACGCGATGGAACTGAGCGCGATCGCGGTCGGCAGCACGGCCGGCGGCACGAGATTGGGCGAGATCGCCTGGATGGCAGGCCCCGCGAAGGCGCGCGCGACGCCGAGCAGGGCGGCGACGGCGAAGAGGGCGGGGAGGGTGGTCGTGCCGTGCCAAGCCATCAGCGCCAGCGTGGCGGCGCATCCCGTCTCCAGCAAGGTCGAGCCACGGGCCACCCAGCGGCGGTCCACCCGGTCGGCGGTCCATCCGGTGATGAGCGTGAGCAGCGCCAGCGGCAGGAATTGCGCGACGCCGATCCAGCCGAGCTGCAACGCCGCCTCGTGGACGGGCATGGTGCGCCGTGCGATGTCATAGGCTTCCCAGCCGATCACGATCACCATCGAGAGCTGGGCGATCGTCGACATCAGCCGCGCCGCCCAATAGAATCGGAAGTCTCGATAGGCGAACGGATGACTGGGTTGTTCCATGCCGGTTCCTTACGGCGGGCGGTGAGGGGGAAGCAACCGCAGCGTGGCTTCATCCCCGCTTAGGGATGCTTCCTTCGTTACGCCACCGTCTCAGGCGGCGCCGGGCTCTACCTCGGATGGGGAGGGGCGGCGTAGCGCCGGGTTGAGCCGCGCCACGCTGCACACGCCCGCGATCACCGCGAGGCAGGTCGCGACCAGCGGCGGCACCGGCCCCTCGCCGAGCCCGAAGGCGAGCAGGGCGGCGACCAGCGTCGCCCCCAGCGTCTGCCCCGAGAGCCGCGTGGTGGAGATGAGCCCGCCCGCCGAAGCGGCGCGATGCCGCGGCGCGGAGCCGACGATCAGCCGCGCATTGGGGGCGAGGAACAGGCCGAAGCCCGATCCGCACAGCGCCATCCGCCATGCCATGTCGGCATAGCCCGGATGCGCCGGCAGGAAGGCGAGCAGCAGCAGCGCGATCGTCGCCACCGTCATGCCGATCCCGCCGAGCAGCCCGGCCGGCACCTTGTCGGAGAGCGCGCCGGCGGTCGGCGCCACGATCATGGTGGTGAGCGGCCAGGGCGCAAGCATCGCCCCAACCTCGCTCGGCGACAGGCCGAAGCCGTGCTCCAGCCGGAAGGGCAGGGACAGCAGCAGCGTCATCGACGCCATGAAGGCGCACAACGCGCCCGAGGTGGAGAGCGCCAGCACCGGCATCCTGAGCAGGTCCACCGGCATGATCGGGTTCCGCTCGCCCAGTTCATGGCGGACGAACATCATGGCGGCGATCAGACCGGCCGCGAACACAAGCGCCGCGACCGTCTGCGATCCGCCATGCACGCCGGTTTCCAGCCCCGAGATAATCAGCCCGAACGTCACCACGCAATAGACGGCGCCCATCGTGTCATAGCCGGCCTTGCGGCCGGGCACGTCCGGCAGGCCGAAGCGGCCCAGCGCCAGCGACAGGATCGCGAACGGCACGCCGACCGCGAACACCCACGGCCACGGCGCCACGGCGAGGATCAGGCCGCCCGCCGTCGGCGCCAGCGCGGCCGAGACGGAGACCATGACGCTGTTGAGCCCCATGCCCCGCCCGAGCTGCCGCGCCGGATAGATGGAGCGAACGAGCGCCGACATCACGCTGAGCGCCGCCGCCGCGCCCAGCGACTGCACGGCCCGGATGACGAGCAGGAAAGGCAGCGACTTGGCGAAGAAGCACATCGCCGTCGCGATCGTGAAGACGATCTGGCCGATCTGGTACAACCGCTTGAGGCCGATCCGGTCTCCCAGCGCCGAGAAAGGCAGCAGCGTCATAACCAGCACGAGCTGGTAGACCGTGACGATCAGCACCGCCGCCGAGCTGTCCACCTTGAGGTCGTGCGCGATGGTGGGCAGGGCCACGCCCGCGATCTGTCCGTCGATCACCGTCAGGATCGTGCCCAGCGAGATCGCCGCGATGGCGAGATAGCGGCGCGGGCTCGGCATCCCGTCGGCGGGCAGACCGCCGCCATCCTCGCGATCGGTCTTGCGCGGCGCGAGATCAAGGGCGGACGGTCGGATCATGCAGGAGTCACGAAGCTGTCGAGCACATGCTTGGTTCCGGCATGTTCGAAATCGATCTCGAGCTTGTTGCCCTCGATGCGCTCGATCCTGCCATAGCCGAACTTGGTGTGGAACACGCGCTGGCCGACCGCGACATCCGTCCGCGCCCTGGCGGCGTAGCTGGCGGCGGAGGCCTTCACCTCGACGATGCGCTGGCCGGGGCCGGAGCGCGCTATGGGCTCTCCCAGCGCCGCCGCGCGCTGCCAGCCGGGGCCGCGCCCGGTGCCGCGTTCGATATGGGCGAAGGGATCGGCCCGCTCACTCCACTGCGCGCGCCAGAGCGACTCGCCGCCGGTCATCGTGGTTTCGGTCTCGACATGCTCCTCCGGCAGCTCGCCGACGAAGCGCGAGGGGATGGAGGAGGTCCACTGACCGTAGATGCGCCGATTGGCGGCATGGAGGATGACGCAGCGCCGCCGCGCCCGCGTGATCGCGACATAAGCGAGGCGACGTTCCTCCTCGAGGCTCTTCACGCCGCCCTCGTCGAGCGCGCGCTGCGAGGGGAAGATGCCTTCCTCCCAGCCAGCGAGGAACACCGTGTCGAACTCCAGCCCCTTGGCGGCGTGGATCGTCATGATCGTCACCTTGGCGCCAGTGTCGGCCGCGTCATTGTCCATGACGAGGCTGACATGCTCCAGGAACTCGCCGAGCGTCTCATAGTCCTCCATCGCGCGGGCAAGCTCGGTGAGGTTTTCGAGGCGCCCCGCGCTCTCGGCCGAGCGATCGGCCTGGAGCATTGCGGTATAGCCGCTCTCGTCGAGAATCTGGCGGATCAGCTCGGGATGGGCGAGCGAGTTGGAGAGATCGCGCCAGCGCGCGATGTCGCCGACCAGCCGGCCGAGCGATTTCCGCGCCGCGCCGGACAGTTCGTCCGTATCGCACAGCTTCGCGGCGGCGAGCGTCAGCGGCACGCCTTCGGCGCGAGCGAGCGCGTGAATCTTCGCCACCGCTTTGTCGCCAAGGCCGCGCTTGGGCGTGTTGACGATCCGCTCGAAGGCGAGATCGTCGGACGGCTGGAACACCACGCGCAGATAGGCCAGCGCATCGCGGATTTCCGCGCGCTCGTAGAAGCGGAAGCCGCCGATGATGCGATAGGGCAGGCCGATCGCGATGAAGCGGTCCTCGAACTCGCGCGTCTGGTGCTGGGCGCGCACGAGGATCGCGGCGTCGTCATAGCTGCCGCCCTGGCGGTGGAGGCTCTCGATCTCCTCGCCGACGCGGCGGGCTTCCTCCGGCCCGTCCCACACGCCGATGATCGACACCTGCTCGCCCACGTCGATCTCGGTCCACAGCGTCTTGCCGAGCCGCGAGCCGTTATTCTCGATGAGCGCGCTGGCCGCGCCGAGGATATGCGGGGTGGAGCGGTAATTCTGCTCCAGCCGGATCACCTTGGCGCCCGGAAAATCCTGCTCGAAGCGCAGGATGTTCGCCACCTCCGCGCCGCGCCACGAATAGATCGACTGATCGTCGTCGCCGACGCAGCAGATATTCCTGTGGCTTTGCGCGATCAGCCTCAGCCAGAGATATTGGGACGAGTTGGTATCCTGATACTCGTCGACCATCACATAGCGGAAGCGCTGCTGATAATGCTCCAGCACGTCGCGATGGCGCTTCAGGATCGTGAGCATGTGGAGCAGCAGGTCGCCGAAATCGCAGGCGTTCACCGCGATCAGCCGCTTCTGATAGGCGTTGTAGAGTTCGGAGCCCCGGCCGTTGGCATACAGCTCGCTCTCGCCGGCATCGACCTCGGCGGGCGTCCAGCCGCGGTTCTTCCATCGGTCGATCAGGCCCGCGAGCTGGCGCGCGGGCCAGCGCTTCTCGTCGATGTCGGCGGCAGAGATCAACTGCTTGAGCAGGCGGATCTGGTCGTCGGTGTCGAGGATCGTGAAATTGCTTTGGAGCCCGACCAGCTCGGCATGACGTCTGAGCATCCGCGCCGCGACCGAGTGGAAGGTGCCGAGCCACGGCATCCCCTCGACCGCATCGCCGACGATCCGGCCGACCCGCTCGCGCATCTCGCGCGCGGCCTTGTTGGTGAAGGTGACGGCGAGAATCTCGCTCGGCCAGGCGCGGCGGGTGGCGATCAGATGCGCGAGCCGCGCGGTGAGCGCCGCCGTCTTGCCGGTGCCGGCGCCCGCGAGGACGAGGACCGGGCCTTCGGTGGTGAGCACGGCCTCGCGCTGCGGCTCGTTGAGCCCTTTCAGATAGGCGGGCTCGGGGGCGGTGGAGATAGGCTGATTCACGTTCGAACAGGTAGGGAACGGAAGGGCTTAGGGCAACCGGGGTTGGGTTCCATGGTCCCAGCGAAAGCCGGGTCTACGCCTTTCACTATTCATCGCATCGTTTGAGAAAGCAGAGATGGATCCCAGCCTTCGCTGGGATGACGGGAATTGGTAGGGAACCGCTTGGCTGCTTTCGGGCCGAGAACCAACGATTTTGCCGTCATCCAACGAGAGTGCATTGGTAGCTACGCGCCATAATGCCGATCACTCGCCGCCTCCAATGCTTTACCCCAAGCGCAAGATGTTTGCGTTGGGCTACGTCGAATACGAGGATGCCAAAATGCAAAGTATCTAGACTGCTTCGTAGTGGAAATGTCGTTGCGACATTTTCCAGACGATTTTATCTTCAAATCCTTCGGGGATCAGAATTTTGGGGGGGTGCGCGAGTGTCCGATGAGCATGATTGGTCGTTCGATGGCGATGACATTCCAGACGAACCCTATGCCGATCCGGCCATACGGTCTGGATATCAAAACGCCCTAGGTCGCTTCATTATGGCGCACAACGAAGTCGATTTTTGGATGTCGGCCATTCTCGAAAAAGCGGTGCAGATTATCGCACCAGACGGTGCGCTAAATCATCTGGCGCTTGGTGACTTCTCCGCAAGGGCAACGAATCTCGTCCTGCTCATGCGGGTCGCTCCCCATCTTTGCCTTGGCGGAGTGGGCAACGGGAGACTGCATGAACTGAACGGGGTGCGGAATGCACTTGCTCACGGCCATTTTGACCAAGACCGCTACAGCGGCACGTTCGAGATCGTGAACCGCAAGCACAAGAGTTTTCAGGTGAAGCGACTTAAGAACCTTAACGAGGCGAGCATCAATGCAGCGGCGGAGGAACTTGAAGGGATAGCGAGCCATATGGAGGCGGTTCACGCCTTCATGGATGTATCGTTAGGCGCTGAGTATTTCCAAGACGCCCCGGTGATTTTGAAGAGCATTGAATTATGGGAACTGATGGCGTCCGAGGACGCCAAGAAGGCCGCTGAGGCTGGCGAACAAAAGTCCGGTGTTGCGGCACCGGACGATGCCGCACCCGATCAATAAATGTATGTCCGCCTTCGGGCGAGGCGAGTGCCGGTCTTAACGACTGACTTTGGGGCGAAATTCGTCACCGACGATCGCAGCAGTCTCAGCCCTCGTAGCGCAGCAGCGTGATCCTGGCCTTGCCGTAGACCCGCTCGGCCTCGATCGAGAAGCCGCCGGGGCGCAGTTCCTCCGCCTTCTCGCCCTCGACGCTCGCCAGCGCGCCCGGCGCCAGCCAGCCGAGCCGCGCCAGCCGCTCCAGCGTCGGCACGCCGGCGTGCATCGCATAGGGCGGGTCCATCATCATCAGGTCATAGGCGCGCGTCGACGGGCCGAGCGTGTTGACCGCCTGCGCCCGCACGTCCGCCTTCGCCCCCAGCGCCGCGATGTTCGCCCGCAGCGCGTCGAGCGCGGCCTTGTCCTGCTCGACGAAGGTGCAGCTCTCCGCGCCGCGCGACAGAGCCTCCAGCCCCAGCGCGCCGGTGCCCGCGAACAGATCGACCACGGCCAGCCCCTCGAAGCTGCCGAGCCGGCTGGTCAGCATCGAGAACAGGGCTTCCCGCGCCCGATCGGAGGAGGGGCGCGTGGTGGTGCCGGCGGGCGCCTTCAGCGGGCGGCCGCGCCACAGGCCGGAAACGATCCTCATCGCAGCGTCTTCCGAAATTCGACCAGATCGTTCTGGCGCACCTCGACCACCTCGCCGGCGGGCAGGTCGGCCAGCACGAACTCGCCATAGGCGACGCGGATCAGACGCGACACCTGAAGCCCGAGATATTCCAGCACGCGACGAATCTCGCGGTTCTTGCCCTCGGTGATCTTCATCTCGATCCACACGTTGCGGCCGGTGCGGCGCTCCATGTTGGCGTCGATCGAGCCATAGCGGATGCCTTCGATGGTGATCCCCTCGGACAGCGCCTCGAGCTGCTCCTGGGTGATCTCGCCATAGGCGCGCGCGCGATAGACGCGGGGGATGCCGGACGAGGGCAGCTCCAGCTTGCGCTTGAACTCGCCATCGGTGGTGAGCAGCAGCAACCCTTCCGTGTTCATGTCCAGACGGCCGATCGGCATCACGCGCGGCAGGCCTTCGGGCAGCCGGTCGTAGATGGTCGGGCGGCCGGCGGGGTCATGCTCGGTGGTGAGGAAGCCGACCGGCTTGTGGAACAGGAACAGGCGCGTGTGCTCCGGCGCATCGACCTGCTGGCCATCGACCGTCACGCCCCGGAGCGAGGTGAGGATCGTCGCGGGCGTGTCGAGCACCTTGCCGTCGAGCGCGATGCGGCCTTCGGCGATCATCCGCTCGATCTCGCGGCGCGAGGCGACGCCGGCGCGGGCGAGCAGCTTGGCGATGCGCTGCGGCTCCTTGCGGCTGTGGGCGCGCGGTGCGGGAGCTTCGGCCGCGGCGGCCTTGCCGGAGGCGCGGCGCGGCGCGGTGGGGCGACGCTCCCGCTTCTCGGGTTCGACGGCGCGGGCGGGCTTGCCGCGCGATTCGGCCGGCCGGGCGGGGCGGCGCCCCTCGCCCTCGCCACGCGGCGGACGCGAGAGGAGCTTTTCGCCACGATCCGCGCCGTGCGCGGGGGCGGCACGGGCGCCGCGTGCCGGCTTTCCCTTGTCCGAAGGCGGATGGGGAGAGGCATCGCCGCGTTCCGGCCGACGGCCGCGCGTGGGGCGCCCGCTTCCATCCTCGCGCCGCGCCGGGCGGGCGGCGGGCGCGTCGCCACGACGGCGGCCATCGGCTCGCGGAGCGGCGGGGCGCTGGCCGGTGGGCGCGGCATCCCACGGGGCGGCGTCATGCGCCGGCGAATGCGGCTCTTCCTGAGCGGCGCGGCGTTCGCGGGGCTTGCGGCCGGTGGTGGGCCTGGCGGCGGCGTCGCGCTCGCGCGGCGGGCGCGCGGCGACCCATGCCTCGGAGCGGTTCGTGCGGGGCTTGGCGCCCGTCCGCTGAGATGCGCGCTGCGGCTTCTTGCCCTCGGAGGGCTTGTCGTCGCGCGGCGCCTCGTCGCCGGTGCGGGGCGTGCGCGGGGGCGAACCGCGGCGATCGCGGGGTTCGGCGCGGCGGCCGGCACGACGATCGTCGCCGGGGCGGCGGGGGGCGCTCACTTCTTGTCTCCGATGGTTCAGGATGCGGGAACCGCCTTCCGCGCTAATCGCTTGCCGGTCAAGCGGCGAGTCGCATCCTGCGCATTGGGATGGAGGGGCTTCGGCAGCATCCCGTTCAGGGATGGAGGCCGAAACATCTTTCCCGGCTGCGTCGGGTCGCTAAGGTGATGGCGATGTCCGGTTCGACTTCCACCACGCTTCGCCACTATCTGAGGCCCGCTCCGCTCGGCGCGTTCCTGCTCGGGATATCGAGCGGGTTTCCGCTGACGCTGCTGCTGGCGACGATGTCCTACTGGCTGTCGAAGGTGGGCATCGACAAGAAGACGATCGGTTTCGCCTTCGCGCTTGGCACGCCCTATACGCTGAAATTCCTCTGGGCGCCGCTGATCGACGGCATCGCGCTGCCCGGCCTGTCGCGGCTGTTCGGCCAGCGCCGCGCCTGGCTGTTCGTGGTGCAGGCATTGCTGGCGGTGGCGCTGATCCAGCTCGGGGCGAGCGATCCCAACCATCATATCGCCCGCTTCGCATTGTGGGGCGTGATCGTGGCCTTCCTGTCGGCGACGCAGGATATCGTGATCGACGCCTATCGCATCGAGATCCTGTCCGACGAGGAGCTGGCGCAGGGCACGGCGACCAATCAGGTCGGCTATCGCACCGGCAACCTGCTGGCCGGGGCGGGGACGATCTGGCTGGCCTCGACCGAGGGCGCGGCGCTCGGCTGGCCGATGGCCTATGCCATCAGCGCGGGGCTGGTGCTGCCGGGCGCGATCGCGGCGCTATGGCTCGGGCCGGGCAGGCGCACCGCGGTGCGCGAGCCGTTCAGCATCGAGGCGTTCCGCCATTTCCTGAAGCATAACGTCGCCGATCCCTTCGTGGATTTCTTCAAGCGGCCGGGCGCGTGGCTGATCCTGCTGTTCGTGCTCACCTACAAGCTCGGCGACGCGGTGGGGCAGAACATGCTCTCGCCGATGGTGGTGCATCAGGGCTTCACCGACACGGATTATATCGCGATCAACAAGCTGGTGGGCTTCTGGTGCCTGGTGATCGGATCGCTGGTCGCGGGCGCGCTGATCGCCCGCTTCGGCATGGGGCGGCTGCTCTTCGGCGCGGGGATCATCATGGCGGGTGCCAACCTGATGTTCGCGACCGTCGCCGCGACGGGCCATTCGGTGGCGATGCTGACATTGGCGGTGGGCACGGAAAACCTGTTCGCGGCGATCAGCCTCACCGTGTTCGCGACCTATCTGTCCGGCTTGTCGAGCACGGCCTTCACGGCGACCCAATATGCTCTGCTGTCCAGCGTCGCTGCGGTGGGGCGGACCTTCGCGACCACTCCGTCCGGCTATGCCGCGGCGGCGTTCGGCTGGGTCGGCTTCTACGTCTTCGCGGCCTTTCTCGCGATACCGGGGCTGTTCTTCCTGTGGCTGATGCACCGCGCCGGTTTCGTGGTGGAAACCGTCCGGCAGACGGGCGTCGAGGAACCCGAAACGCCCGCCGCGCGGGATTAATCCGGCAACTGCCGGTTCTCGCGCAGCACTTCGCCCGCGAGATAGAGCGAGCCCAGAACCAGCACATAAGGCGGCTCGGTGCGATCGGCATGGCGGCCGATCCAGCGGAGCGCGTCCGCCACGTCGGCGGCGGGGAGCGCGGTCAGGCCGACCTGCTTGGCCATCGCCGCCAGCTCGGTGGGCGCGTGATGCTCGTGCCCCGGCACCGGCACGGCATGGAGCGTCGCATGGCGTCCGGCGAAGGCGCGCAGCACGCCCGTCGCATCCTTGTTCGCGAGCAGCCCCATGACGAGGTGCAGCGGCTTTCCCGCCGGCACCGCCGCGCGCAGATGATCCGCGACAACGCGTGCCGCCGCCGGATTATGTCCGCCGTCGAGCCACAGTTCGGCCTCCTTGGGTAGGAGATCGCGCAACGGTCCGGGGCCGAGCGGCTGCATCCGTGCGGGCCACTCCGCCCAACCCATCGCGGCGCGGATCGCGGCCGGTGGCACGGGGAGCGCCGTCTGGTGGCGAAGCATCGCGATGGCGAGCCCGGCATTCTCCACCTGATGCGTCCCCGCGAGCCTCGGCAGCGGCAGGTCGAGCCGGCCTTCGGAGTCGCGATAATGAAGCTCGCCGCGATAGGGCGCGGCGTCCCAGGCTTCGCCGCGCGGGAAGAGCGGCGCGCCGGCCTCATCGGCGGCGGCGGCGACGCGCTCGGCCATGGAAGGCGGGTAGCGCTGGGTGATGAGCGGCACGCCGGCCTTGGCGATGCCGGCCTTCTCGGCCGCGATCTGCTCGGGCTTGTCGCCGAGGAAGGCCTGGTGATCCATGCCGAGCTGGGCGATGCCCGTGACGGCGGGCGCGGCCAGCACATTGGTCGCATCGAGCCGCCCGCCGAGGCCGACCTCGATCACGCACGCATCCGCCGGCACGTCCGAGAAAGCGAGGAAAGCGGCCGCCGTCGTCACCTCGAAGAAGCTCGGGCCGATATCGTCGGCGATGTCGAGCACGCGCCCAAGATAGTCCGCGAGCTGCTCGTCCTCGATCAGTCGACCCGCCAGCCGGATGCGCTCGTTGAAGCGCACGAGATGCGGGCTGGTGTAGACATGAACCTTGTGCCCCGCCGCCTCCAGCGCCGCGCGCAGGAAGGCGCAGGTCGATCCCTTGCCGTTGGTGCCCGCGACATGGAAGACGGGCGGGAGCTTCGTCTCCGGGTTGCCCAGCCGATCGAGCAGCGCGCGGACGCGCTCCAGCCCGAGGATGTCCCGGCCCGGCGAGAGCGCGTCCAGCCGGTCGAGCTGCTGCTGGACCGCGGCATCGTCGGAACGGGCATGATCCGCCATGGGCGTCAGGCCGGGGCCTTCTCCGGCACCAGATAGGCGATCAGCTTCGCCAGCGTCTCGCGGAGCTGGTGGCGATGCGTCACCATGTCGAGCATCCCGTGATCCAGCAGATATTCGGAGCGCTGGAAGCCCTCGGGCAGCTTCTCGCGGATGGTCTGCTCGATCACGCGCTGGCCCGCGAAGCCGATCAGCGCGCCTGGCTCTGCAAGCTGGACGTCGCCCAGCATCGCGTAGCTGGCGGTGACGCCGCCGGTCGTCGGATCGGTCATCACGACGATATAGGGCAGGCCGGCCTCGTGCAGCTTGGCGATGGCGACCGTCGTCTTGGGCATCTGCATGAGGGAGAGGATGCCCTCCTGCATCCGCGCGCCGCCGGCGGCGGTGAAGACGATGTACGGCGCCTTCTCGGCGATCGCCGCTTCCACGCCCGCCACGAAGGCCGCGCCCACCGCAAGGCCCATCGATCCGCCCATGAAGGCGAAATCCTGCACGCCGACGACCGCCTTGCGGCCCTCGATCTCGCCCTTGGCGTTGAGGAAGGCGTCAGGCTCGCCGGTCGAGGTGCGCGCCGCCTTCAGGCGATCGGCGTACTTCTTGGTGTCGCGGAACTTGAGCGGGTCTTCGCGCACCACCGGCGCCGGCAGCGGCGTGTGGACGCCGCCGTCGAACAGCATGTCGAAGCGCTTGGCGGCGCCGATGCGGCCATGATGTTCGCACTTCGGGCAGACATTCTGGTTTTCCTCATATTCCTTGAGGAAGACCATCGCCCCGCACTTAGGGCATTTATGCCAGAGGTTCTCGGGGGTATCCCGCTTCGCGATGAAGGGAATCGAATTGCGGACCTTGTCGATCCAGCTCATGCCGTAACTCCTACGCGGGCTTCTCGCACCGCCCCTGCCAATATTGCGACGAGCGCGCGGCCCGCCTCCGGGTTGCCGCCGGCCTTCGCCAGCGCGTCGACGATCGCCGAGCCGACGACCACCCCGTCCGCCACGCGCGCGATGGCGGCGGCCTGCTCGGGCGTGCGGACGCCGAAGCCCACCGCCACGGGCAGGTCGGTGCCCGCCTTGAGCCGCGCGACGGCGGCCTCGATCGTGTCGGTCGCCGCCTGCTGGAGGCCAGTGATGCCCGCCACCGAGACGTAATAGAGGAAACCCGAAGCGCCCTCCAGCACCGCCGGCAGACGCGCCGTATCGGTGGTGGGGGTGGCGAGGCGGACGAGATCGATCCCCTTCGCGCGGAGGGGCGGCCCGAGGGCGGCATCCTCCTCGGCGGGGATGTCGACGCAGATCACGCCGTCGATGCCGGCCTCTTCAAGGGCTTGCGCGAACCAGTCGGCGCCGCGCGAGAGCATCGGGTTGGCATAGCCCATCAGCACCAGCGGCACATTCGGATGCCGCTCGCGGAAGCCCTTGGCGATGGCGAGGACGTCGGCGGTTTTGGTGCCCGCCGCGAGCGCGCGGATGTTCGCTTCCTGGATCGCGGGGCCATCGGCCATCGGATCGGTGAAGGGCATCCCCAGCTCGATCACGTCCGCGCCGCCTGCGACGATGGCGTCGAGGATGGCGGGCGTGTGCGCGGGCGAGGGATCGCCGGCGGTCACGAAGGCGACCAGCGCGGCGCGATCCTCGGCCTTCAGGCGTGCGAAGGTGTCGGCGAGGCGGCTCATGCTGCCCTCACAATGCGCGAACCGTAAGTCGAAATACATGCCCCAAGCGCTGCGCCTGCCGCATGTCCTTCGACTGCGCTCAGGACGAACGGTGAGGAGGGAAGCAGGTTCGTCACAGCTTCACTCCCATGCTGTCGGCGACGGTGAAGATGTCCTTGTCGCCCCGGCCGGAGAGATTGAGGATGACGACCTGATCCTCGTTCATGTCCCGTGCCTTGCGGACGATGCCTGCGATGGCGTGCGCGCTCTCCAGCGCCGGGATGATGCCCTCGACGCGACAGCAGAGCTGGAAGGCGTCCATCGCCTCCTGATCCGTGACGCCCTCATAGGTGACGCGCTTGATCTCGTGGAGCCAGCTATGCTCCGGCCCGATGCCCGGATAGTCGAGGCCGGCTGAGATTGAGTGCGCCTCGGTGATCTGACCGTCCTCATCCTGAAGCAGGTAGGTGCGGTTGCCGTGGAGGACGCCCGGACGGCCGCCGGTGAGGCTGGCGGCGTGCTTGTCGGTGTCGAGGCCGTGGCCCGCTGCCTCGATGCCCAGCATCGCCACGTCCGCATCGTCGAGGAAGGGATGGAAGAGGCCGATGGCGTTCGAGCCGCCGCCCACCGCCGCGACCAGCAGGTCGGGCAGGCGGCCTTCGGCTTCGAGAATCTGCTCGCGCGCCTCGGTGCCGATCACCGACTGGAAATCGCGGACCAGTTCGGGATAGGGATGCGGGCCGGCGGCGGTGCCGATGATGTAGAAGGTGTCGTCGACGTTCGCGACCCAATCACGCAGCGCCTCGTTCATCGCGTCCTTGAGCGTTTGCGCGCCGGACGTGACGGGGCGGACTTCCGCGCCGAGCAGCTTCATGCGGAAGACGTTGGGCTGCTGGCGGGCGACGTCCACCGCGCCCATGAAGATCGTGCAGGGCAGGCCGAAGCGCGCCGCGACCGTTGCCGTCGCGACGCCGTGCTGGCCGGCGCCCGTCTCGGCGATGATCCGCTTCTTGCCCATGCGGATGGCGAGCAGAATCTGGCCGATGCAGTTGTTGATCTTGTGCGCGCCGGTGTGGTTCAGGTCTTCGCGCTTGAAATAGATTTTCGGGCCTTTGCCGGCGGGTGCGTCCTTGCGGAGCGCCTCGGTCAGCCCTTCCGCGTAATAGAGCGGGCTCGGGCGGCCGACATAATGCTTCAGCAGCCCCTCGAACTCGGCCTTGAAGGCCGGGTCGGACTGGGCGCGGCGATATTCGCGCTCCAGATCGAGGATGAGCGGCATGAGCGTTTCGGCGACATAGCGTCCGCCGAATTCTCCGAAATGGCCGTCAGCGTCAGGCTGGGCGCGAAGCGAGTTGGCGAGTGTCATAGGCGGTTCGTCGCTTGAAGGAAGGCGGCGATCTTGTCCACATCCTTGATACCGGGCGCGGATTCCACGCCGGAGGAGATGTCGACGAGACGGGCGCCGGTAGTCCCCACCGCATCGGCCACATTGCCGACATCGAGGCCGCCCGAAAGCGCCCATGGCAGGGGATGCGAAAATCCGTCGAGCAGAGCCCAATCGAAACGCAGCCCCATGCCGCCGGGCAGCGCGCCCTTGGGCGTCCTGGCGTCATAGAGGATGCGGTCGGCGGCGCCGCGATAGCGGGCGGCGGCTTCCAGATCGGCGCGGGTGCGGACGGGGATGGCCTTCCAGACCTGCACGCCGAGCCGCGCCTTCACCGCCGCGACGCGCTCCGGCGTCTCGTCGCCATGAAGCTGCACGCCGGTCAGCCGCGCGCCCGCCACGGCGTGGTTAAGCAGCGCGTCATCGGGATCGACGAACACGCCGATCCGCTCGACATGGCCCGGTGTCGCGAGCCGGCCGGCGCGATCGGGTTCGATGTCGCGCGGGCTCTTCGGGAAGAAGACGAAGCCGACATGGCTCGCCCCGCCGCGCACGGCCGCATCGATGGTTTCGGCGGTGGAGAGCCCGCAAATCTTGGCGCTGACTGGCATGGTGGAGCGCGATATAGGCCCGCCTTGCGGTCAGGCCTACCCATTCCTTCTTGGCGAGGCTGAAGCTCAGAGCGTCGCTTCGATCGCGCGGGCGGCGGCGTCCGGGTCTTCGGCCTTTGTGATGGGGCGGCCGATGACCAGCACCGAGGCGCCGCGATCGCGCGCCTGACGCGGCGTCACCACGCGCTTCTGGTCGCCGACCACGCCATCCGCCGGGCGGACGCCGGGGACGACGAAGAAACCGTCCGACCAGATCTTCTTCGCGATCGCCACCTCGGCGCCCGAGCAGACCACGCCGTCCAGCCCCGCCTCGCGGGCGAGGCCGGTCAGGCGCTCGACCTGGCCATGGACGTCGTCCTGCAAGCCGATCGAGCGCAGATCATTGCCGTCCAGCGAGGTGAGCATCGTCACGCCGACCACCTTGGTGCCGAGCGGGGCGGCCGCCTTGGCGTCCTCCATCATCGCGCGGCCGCCGGCGGTGTGGACCGTGACGATCGCGGGCTCCAGCACGGAGAGCGCCTGCATCGCCTTGCCGACGGTGTTGGGAATGTCGTGCAGCTTCAGGTCGAGGAAGATCGGCAGGCCGAGCGCCGCCATCTCGCGGACGCCGGGGCGGCCGTTGGCGGCGAAGAATTCGAGGCCGAGCTTGATGCCGCCGACATGATGGCGAACCTTCTGGGCCAGCGCCTTGGCATGTTCGATGTCCGGCGTGTCGAGGGCGACGTAGATGGGGGAGCGATGGGTCACGATTGAGCCGGGGGTTCCGTGGTGAGGGGCGCGGTCGGCTGTGCGACCGGATGGGTGGCGGCCATGTCGCCGATGCCGCGCATGTCTGCAAGGGCGCGTTCATGGCTGTCGAGCCGGCGCTTCAACCGCCAGCGCGTGGCGCGGTGATAGGCGAAGGTGGGCAGGAAGCCCGCGAGGAAGGCGCCGAACACCAGCACCGGCAGCTTGGCATCCACCAGCAAACCGCCCCAGAGGTTCACCGTCACCGGCGTCCAGTTGCGCATCGCGAAGATCACCGCGGCAACGGCCAGCACGACCCAGAAGAGCGTTTTCAGAAACTGCATAGGCCCGAGCTTATGCGGAAGCGTAATGAGACGCCAGCCTCCCCGGCCGGGTTATCCGATCTCGGCCGCCAGCTTGTCGAACAGATCGGGGACATGCGTGAGCCGGCTGTGCTCCTCGCCCAGAATGGCACGGAATATGTCCCGTTTCAGGCCAGCTATCGCGCCGGGGGGCAGCGAGCGGCCGGCCGGAAGCGTGGAGGCGACGATGTCGATCATCCGGTCCGCTCCGTGGAGGCGGCCCCAAAGATAGTCGTTCTCGCGATAGACCCGACTGAAGAAGGCGCCGAAGCTGTTGAACTGGATGCCCTTGAGGCTCGCTTCCGCGCCGCCCTCACGGATGGCGCGGGCGTCCTCTGGCGAGATGCGGTCCACCTTGATCGGATCGAACTCGTCGAGCCCTTCGTCCTGGAGCAGCGGCAGCATAGCGATGTCGTAGAAGGGGAAGCCCAGATAGGCGTAGAGCATCACCCGCCGCTCCGCCTTGGGCAGCGCGGTGAAGGCCTGGGCCAGCCGCTCGTCGGCGCTTCGGTCAAGCGTGGCCAGGTCGCGCGTCTGGGCGAGCCATTCGAGCGCGGCCTCGGGCTGGCCGACCACGATGCGGGCGGCGGCGCGGGCGGCCTCGTCGTAGAAATCGTCGCTCTGCCGCGCGAGATAGGGGGCGAGGGCGTCGAACAGGCCTTCGCGCATGGTCTGGGCGGCCTGGCGGGGGACTTCGCCATGCTGCTCCATCGCCTCGATCCGCCGCGCGAGGAAGCGCAGCCGCCTCACCCGGAAGCGGATATCGTGCTGGCGGAAGAACAGCACGACCGATTCGGCGACCCGCCCGCCGATCAGCGAATGCGGCGCGCGCAGGCCCCTGGCGACGATGTGTTCCGCGATGGCGTCGCGATAGCTGTCCAGCGAGGCGGCGGCCGGCCCGGCGAGCGAGTGGAGGAGGACCGCCAGTTCCTCGTTCACCGTCGTGAGCTTGAGATGGCCGTAGGAGGCATAGGCATAGCCCGCGCCCTTGCCGGCCCGGTCATGCGCCTTGGCGCGCCAGGCGAGCAGGCGGGGCGGCGTCGGCGAATCGAGGAAGAAGGTGGAGCCGAGGGCATCCTCGATCGTGGCCTCCACCTCGGGGCGGATCGCATCGGTGATCTCGCGCATCCGGTTGATGCGGGCAGAGCGGCCCTCGATCGCCTCCAGATTGTCGCGGATCGGCTGCTCGCGCGGAATGTCGGACATCGCGCCGAAGATCGTCTGGAAGAAGCCGGGCTGGCTCACCGCGCCGGGGGTGTTCATCCGCATGATCCGGTTGCCGGGGTGCGGATCGACATAGACGAAGCGCCGGTCGATCTCGCGCCGCGCCGGGCGGTTGCGGAGTGCGTCGACGGCGGGGCGGAAGGGCGCGTTGGCGAGCACCGAGCCATCGATCAGCGCCGCCGAATCGATCCGCCCGGCCGCCGCCTGCCGGGGGAGCGAGCGGGTGAGGAAGGCGTCGCGCGTCGGCCAGTCGCGCCCGCGCTCGGCGAGCACGCCGTCCAGCTCGGCGACCGTGAAGGGCGGGAAGGCGCCCGGAAAGCTCGCGGTCGCCCGCGCGGCGAAGGCGAGTTCCGCCGGATCGCCCAGCCCCGGCCCGCCGTCCGCCCCGGAACGCCCGCGATCGCAGAAGGCGAGCGTCAGGCGATGCTCGGTCTCCACCACCTCGTCCGGCGAATGGAGATGCAGCCGCTCGGGATGGCCGTGGAAATCGGTGACGGTGACGAACAGGTCCAGCGGCTGGCCCTCTGGCAGGAGCGGCGGGCCGGCCGGGCGCGCCTCCATGGCGTCGAGCGCATCGAGGATCACGCCCGTGAAGCCGGCGCCTCCGAACGGCGGCTCGAACCAGCGCCCCCGCACGAAGCTGGCGAGCTTGGCCTTCACCTCGTTGCGCGCGGCGGGCTCGACCGTCTCCTCCAGCCCCGTCTCGCGGCCGGCCAGCGCCCAGGCGATCGGCGTCGCCCACATCTTGGAGAGTCGCGATCCGGGCCGCGCCTCGGGATCGACGAGCTGCTCCACATCGGCCTTTTCGAGCCACAGGCTGGTGAGCGGCTCCAGCGACTGGCCGCTGCTGATCGCCTGCGCGAGGAAGATGCCGTTGAGCCCGCCCGCGCTGGCGCCCGCGATGATGTCGACGAGGATACGGAGCCGGATTTCCGCCTCGCCCTCGATCAGCGCGAGCAGGCGGCGATAGACCTCTTCGCTGGCGCCCTCGGCGGTTTCCCCGGCCGAGAAGGCGCGGCTGGCGCGGGCGAGGTGCCAGATCTCCTTCGTGATGCCGTGCATATACACGGCAAGGCTGATGCCGCCGTAGCAGACCAGCGCCAGCCTCAGTTCCTTCTCCCTCATTGCGGCGGATGGTCGCATGGCGGCCAGGCCCCCGCAAGAGCGACCTGCGGCTGTTGCGATGTTGGAAAGCGCGGGCTATGTTCCCGCTTCGTTCGAGGGCGGGAGCATCATGGCCAAGCCAGCCAAGCGTTATGTCTGTCAGGCCTGTGGGGGCGTTTCCCATCGCTGGCAGGGCCAGTGCGCCGATTGCGCGGAGTGGAACACGCTGGTCGAGGAGGTGCAGGCCGCGCCCACCGCGTTTGCGGCGAAGCATGACCTCAGGCGCGGCGGCCGGATGCTGGAGCTGGTCGGGCTGGACGCGGACATCGTGCTGCCGGAGCGGACGAAGACGGGCATCGGCGAGCTGGACCGGGCGCTTGGCGGCGGCCTCGTGCCGGGCTCGGCGACGCTGATCGGCGGCGATCCGGGGATCGGCAAGTCGACCTTGCTCATCCAGGCGGCGGCGAAGCTGGCCGAGGAGGGGCTGTCGGTCGCCTATATCTCGGGCGAGGAGGCGGCCGATCAGGTGCGGCTGCGCGCGCGGCGGCTGGGGCTGGGCAATGCGCCGGTGAAGCTCGGCGCGGCGACCTCGGTGCGCGATATCCTCGCGACGCTGGATGGCGGGCGGCCGCCGGCGCTGCTCGTGATCGATTCGATCCAGACGATGCATTCGGACATGATCGAGGGCGCGCCCGGCACGGTGAGCCAGGTTCGCGCCTCGTCGCAGGAACTGATCCGCTATGCCAAGGAGACGGGCGCGGCGCTGATCCTCGTCGGCCATGTCACCAAGGACGGCGCGATCGCCGGCCCCCGCGTGCTGGAGCATATGGTCGACACGGTGCTGAGCTTCGAAGGCGAGCGCAGCCATCAATATCGCATCCTTCGCCCGATCAAGAACCGCTTCGGCGGCACCGACGAGATCGGCGTCTTCTCGATGGCCGAGACGGGGCTGGGCGAGGTGCTGAACCCGTCCTCGCTGTTCCTGACCCAGCGCGACGAGGGCGTGGCGGGCGCGGTGGTGTTCCCGGCGCTGGAGGGCACGCGGCCGCTGCTGATCGAGATACAGGCGCTGACGGTGCGGCTGGCTTCGGGCGCGACGCCGCGGCGGGCGGTGGTCGGCTGGGATTCGGGGCGGCTCGCCATGATCCTCGCCGTGCTGGAGGCGCGATGCGGCCTCAGCTTCTCCTCGGCGGAAGTCTATCTGAATGTGGCGGGCGGCTATCGCGTCACCGATCCGGCGGCGGATGTCGCGGTGGCGGCGGCGCTCGTCTCGGCGCTGGCGGAGCGGCCGGTGCCGGCCGATGCCGTGGCGTTCGGCGAAGTGTCATTGTCGGGCGAGATCAGGCCCGTCGCGCATGGTGGCATCCGGCTCAAGGAGGCGGCGAAGCTCGGTTTCGAGCGGGCGCTGATGCCTTCGGCGGGCGCAGGCGAGGTGACGGGAATCAAGGCCAGCCACTTCCCGTCGCTGGGCAGGCTCGTTGACCATCTGCTGGGGCGTGGCTAGGCGCGCTTCATGCACTCGCTGACCCTGCTCGACATCATCGTCATCCTGTTCGTCGGCGGCGGCGCGCTGCTCGGCGTGATGCGCGGCTTCGTGATGGAGGTGCTGTCGCTGTTCGCCTGGGTGGCGGCGGTGATCGCGCTCAAGCTGTTCTACACGCCGGCCTCGCTGTTCCTCGGCGCGCATCTGCACACCAAGGCCGGGGCCTCGCTGCTCGCCTTCGTGCTGCTGTTCGCGATCGTCTTCTTCGTCGGCCGGATGCTGGCGGCACGGATCGGGCGGAGCACGCGCACCTCCGTGCTGGGGCCGATCGACCGGACGCTGGGCCTCGGCTTCGGCGCGGTGAAGGGGCTGATCGGCGTGACGTTGCTCTTCATGCTGGGCAATCTCGTCTACGATCTGGGCTATGGCGGCGCGGCGCAGCGGCCCGAGTGGGTGCGCGAGGCGCGGAGCATTTCGCTGCTCCAGGCCAGCCGCCACGCGATCGACGATCTCGTCGCCAGGCGGCGGGGCGATCATCCGGTGGACAATATGGCCGAATCGGTCGATCGTTGAGCGATCCGGCACCGGAGGGGCGCATGGCGACATCCGCATTCCAGAAGATCAGGGCCGGCCTTGAGGACGCTATCGCTTATGCGAAGGGCGATGCGAGCCGGGGGCGGGTGGCCTCTCATGCTGATGGCGGGCGGGCCGAAGCCACCGAAACGCGTCGGGCGTCCGCCGGAACGCTCCGTCCGTCCGCCGATTGACGTGGTTGCTTGAGGCCGCCTCGACGCGGCCGGAATGCTGCCCTATCTCGGGGGCATGTCGGCCGCGCTCTACAATTCCACCATCCTGCGGCTTGCCGCATCGATCCCGCATGACGAGCGGCTGTCCGCGGCGGAAGGCTCCTCCAGCCGCCGCTCGCCGATCTGCGGCAGCCGCGTGACGGTGGACGTGACGCTCGATGCCGGGGACCGTATCGCATCGCTGGGGCAGGAGGTGCGGGCCTGCGCGCTGGGGCAGGCTTCGGCCTCGCTGATGGGCGCGCACGCCATCGGCCGCTCGATCGACGAGCTGGAGGCGGCGCGCGATGCGCTCACCGCCTTCCTCGCTGGAGAGCGGGACGATCCGGGCGACTGGCCGGGGCTGGAGATATTCGGCCCCGCGCGGGCTTATCCGGCGCGCCACCCTTCGATCCGGCTGGCCTTCGAGGCGGTGGCCGAAGCCGCCGCGCTCGCGGCCGCCAGGCGCCGGGATGCCGCCGCGTGACGACGGGCGTTCCAGCAGACAATCTGCTCCGCGACGGCGTCATCATGCTGGGCGCGGCCTTGCCGGCGGTGCTGCTGTTCCGCCGCTTCGGCCTCGGCGCCGTGCTGGGCTATCTCCTCGCCGGCGTGCTGATCGGGCCGCAGGTGCTGAATGTCGTGGGCGACGCCGACGGCAAGATGGGTTTCGCCGAGATCGGCATCACGCTGCTGCTCTTCCTCGTCGGGCTGGAGCTCAATCCCCGCCGGCTGTGGGATCTGCGGCGCGAGATCTTCGGCATGGGCCTCGCGCAGGTGGTGCTTGCCGGGCTGACGGTGACGGCGGTGGTCTATGCCTTCACCGGCTTCACGCCCGCCGCCGCGCTGGCGCTGGGCCTGCCGCTGGCGCTGTCGTCGACGGCGCAGGTGTTGCCATTGTTGCGCTCCGCCGGGCGATTGCACACCAGGTTCGGCGAGCGCGCCTTCTCGATTCTGCTGTTCCAGGATCTGTCGATCGTGCCGCTCATCACCGTGATCGCTGCGCTCTCCCGCGCGCCGGCGGACGCCAACGCCCCGCCGGGCTGGCTGCTCGGGCTCTATACGATCGGCGCGATCATCCTGCTGGTGCTGGCGGGGCGCTTCATCCTGAGCCCGGCGCTCAAGCTGATCGGGCGGCTGGGCGAGCGGGAGATGTTCGTCGCCTCGGGCCTGTTCACGGTGCTGGCGGCCTCGGCGCTGATGGAGGCGCTGCATCTGTCCACCGCGCTCGGCGCCTTCGTGGCGGGCGTGATGCTGGCCGATTCGCCCTATCGCCACGAGCTGGAGGCGGACGTCGAGCCGTTCCGTTCGATCCTGCTCGGCCTGTTCTTCCTGACGGTCGGCATGTTGCTCGATCTGTCGGCGATCGCGACGCGGCCGCTGTTCGTGATCGGGCTCGCGGCGGCGTTGATCCTGGTCAAGACGCTGGTGCTCTACGGCATCGCGCGGATCGCGCGGATGGAGCGGAGATCGGCCTTCGCGCTCGGCCTGCTGCTGAGCCAGGGGGGCGAATTCGGCTTCGTGCTGTTCGGGCAGGCGCAGACGGCGCTGCTCATCAAGCCGGAGGCGGCGAGCCTGTTCTCCGCCGTGGTCACGCTGTCGATGGCGACGACGCCGTTCCTGATGTCGCTGGCGCGGCGCTTCGGTGGCGAGGAAGCGGGCGCCAAGCTGCGCGGCCTCGCGGGGCCGGAGGAGGCAGAACAGGCGGCCGCCATCGTCGTCGGCCATGGCCGCTTCGGGCAGACGGTGGCGCAGATGCTGCTGGCGCACGGCATGTCGCTCACCATCGTCGATCTCGACACCGAGATCATCGACATCGGCGACCGGCTCCACATCAAGATCTATTATGGCGACGGCACCCGCACCGAGCTGTTGCGGCAGGCGGGCGCGGAAGAGGCCAGGCTGATCTGCTTCTGCATCGATGGGGAGCAGCCGGACGCCGATACGCTGAGGACGATCCAGAAGGCTTTCCCCCACGCCAAGTTGTTCGTGCGCCTGTTCGACCGGCGACACGATCTGGCGCTGCGCGGGATCGAGATGGCCGGTGCCGTGCGCGAAGTGCATGAGAGCGCGGTCAGCATGGGGCGGCAGGTGCTCGAAACGCTCGGCGTCGAGGAGGCCGAGATGGATCGCATCGAGGAGGATTATCGCGAGCGCGACCGGCGGCGGCTCGATGCCCAGCATGAGGAGGGGGATATCCGCTCCGCGCGGGCGATGGCGCTGATGCACCGTCCGGGGCAGCTCGGCGTGAGCCTCGACGAGGATGAAGGGACGGCGATGTGAGGGCGCGCGATCCGCTGGCCCTGCTCGCGGCGCTGTCCGGCGGGCTGGCGGTGATCGCCGGGGCCTTCGGCGCGCACGGGGCGCATGGCGTCGCGGCCGAGTGGCTCAAGACGGGTTCGCATTACCAGCTCGTCCATGCCGTCGCCGCGCTGGTGGCCGCCGGACGGCCGCTCGGGCGCGGGGCGGGCTGGTGCTTCGTCGGCGGCGGCGCGCTGTTCGCGGGGACGCTCTATGCCATGGCGCTGGGCGGGCCGCTCTGGTTCGGGGCGATCACGCCGCTGGGCGGGCTGGCGATGATCGTCGGGTGGGGGATGCTCGCCGTGGGGGCCTGGCGCCGGGGCTGAGGCTCAGCCCCGCGCACGCTCCGCGTCGAGGAAGGCGGCGGCGTCCGCCAGGTCGACATGCTTGTCGAGGAACGTCCGCCCGATCCCGCGCGCGAGGAGGAAGGGGAGGCGATTGCCCTCCATCTTCTTGTCGTGGAGCATGTGCGCGACCAGCGCCTCGCCCGAGGCATCGACACCGGCGGCCTTGAGCGTCGTCGGCAGACCGGCGGCCGCGAGGTGGCGGGAGACGCGATCCGCATCCTCCATGGGGCACAGCCCCCGTGCGGCGGAGAAGCGGAAGGCCAGCGCCATGCCGCACGCCACGCCCTCGCCGTGGAGCAGGCGATCGGAGAAGCCGGTCTCGGCCTCCAGCGCATGACCGAAGGTGTGGCCGAGATTGAGGAGCGCGCGGACGCCCGCCGTCTCGCGCTCGTCCGCCTCGACGATGCGGGCCTTGGCGGCGATCGAGGTGGCGATGGCATGGACCCGCGCCGCGCCGTCTCCGGCCAGCAGGGCCGCGCCGTTCGCCTCGCACCAATCGAAGAAGGCCGGATCGTCGATCAGGCCATATTTCACGACCTCGGCATAGCCGGCGGCGCGCTCGCGGGGGGGCAAGGTGTCGAGCGTGTCGGGGTCGATCAGCACATGAGCGGGCTGATGAAAGGCGCCGATCAGGTTCTTGCCGGCGCGCGTGTTGATCGCGGTCTTGCCGCCGACCGACGAATCGACCTGCGCCAGCAGCGTCGTCGGCACCTGCACGAAGCCGCAGCCGCGCTTCAGGATCGAGCAGGCGAAGCCGACCAGATCGCCGATCACCCCGCCGCCGAGCGCGATCACCTTGTCCGATCGCTCGACGCCCAGTTCCAGCAGGCGATCGGTCAGCGTTTCGAGGTTCGCCCAGCTCTTGGTCGATTCGCCGGCGGGGAGGATGATCGGCTCCACCGTGATGCCGGAGGCCTCCAGCGAGGCAGTGAGGCGCGGAAGGTGCAGCGCCGCGACATGCGCGTCCGTCACCACCACGAAGCGCCCGCGCGGCGCGTAGCGGGCGAGGCGCGTGCCGGCATCCTCCAGCGCGCCCGGCGCGATCGCCACCTCGTAGCTGCGATCGGCCAGCGAGACGGGAACGATCGTCGTCATTCGGAAAGCACCTTCAGGATCGCCTCGACCGTCGCCTCGTGCGGCAGCGGCTCGGAACGGACATGGATGGGGGCGAGCGCGTAGACCGGGTTCCGCACCGCGGCCAGCTCGGTCAGTATCTCGCGCGGATCGCGGCCCTGGAGCAGCGGCCGGTCGTCGCGCCGGCCGACGCGCTCGACCAGCACGTCGATATCGGCGTCGAGCCAGATCGCGGTCGAGCGCTCCAGGATCAGCTTGCGCGTCTTCTCGTTCATGAAGGCGCCGCCGCCGGTCGCCACCACCTTGGGGCGGCCATCGATCAGGCGGGCGATCACGCGGCGTTCGCCGTCACGGAAGCCCTCTTCACCGAATCGGGCGAAGATGTCCGAAATCTTGAGGCCGGCGGCGGCCTCGATCTCGCGATCCGCATCGACGAAAGGTAAATGCAGCCGCGCCGCGAGCCGCCGCCCGACGGTCGACTTTCCCACGCCCATCAGCCCGACGAGCACGATCGGCCGTCGCATCGCGAGGTGTCGGGCGGTGGATCGTGGCGAGGGCGGGCTTTGCGGCATGGGGCTGGGGCTATACACAGGGGTGAGGGATCGGGCAAAAGCGCGCTCCTTCGTATGGTCCTTGTTTTTCTTTTTGCCTGGGAAGCAGCATGTCGCGTGGCAGCATCATCCTGATTGTCGTCCTCCTCGCCCTGGTGGCGGGCCTCGTCTGGCTGTCGCATCGATCGGTGGCCGTGACGCCCCACCATATCGAGAAGGTGGTGACGCTGAACGGCGCCGATGCCTCGCACTAAGGCGGCGATCGGCCTGCTGGCCGGCGTCGCGATACTGGCCGTCGCGATCCCGGCCTTCGGGCAGCAATCGCCGCAATCCATCCTGCCGCCCGGTTTCGGCACGCCTGCGAAGGCGCCGCCTCCGCCGCCGGCCGCGCCCGCTCCGGCTCCCGTCGTGGCACCTCCGCCGCCGTCCGCCCCGGCCGAGCCGGGCAATGCGGCCGCCGCCTCCCTGCCGGACAACGGCCTCGACGAAGCGGCCAACGCCGCGATCGAGGGCGACGCCTCCAATGCCGCCGCGCAGGCCGCCGCCGCGCTGCGCAAGCAGGATATCCCCGAATTCGCCCGTCGCTCGACCGAGCATGTCGGCTTCCTGCGCCCCGAGGTGACGGGCGTTCCGGCCGATGGCTTCGGCAATACGGCGGGCCGCTATCTCACCACGCTGATGGCGCGGCTGGACGCGCCGGTCGCCTCGCGGTGGGTGTCGATGCTGCTGCGGCGCGTGCTGACCACCGACATCCAGACGCCGGGCGGCGTCGATCCCTCCGACTGGGTGGCCGAGCGCGTGCTGCTGCTCACCCGCATGGGCGAGGCGGATGCGGCGCGGCTGCTCGTCCAGCGCGTCGATCCCGACAAGGCGACGCCGCGCCTGTATGAGGCGATCCTCGAAGCGGCGATGGCGTCGGCCGATCCGGCGGCGCTCTGCCCGGTGGCGGATGTCGCCGATACGAAGAGCAAGACCCCCACCTGGCCGCTGGCGCGGGCTATGTGCGCCGGCCTCTCGGGCGAGGCGGGCACCGCCAGCGCGCTGGTCGATCGCGCCCGCTCGCTGCCGCACGCGGCGCAGGGCATCGACCTGCTGCTCGCCGAGCGGATCGTCGGCGCCGGCCCCAACGGCAAGCGCGCGACCGATATCCAGTGGTCCGGCGTCAACGAGCTGACGAGCTGGCGCTTCGGCCTCGCGAGCGCGGCGGGGCTCGCCATCCCGGATACGCTGTTCGACAACGGCAATCTCGCCATGCAGGCGTGGCGTGCCCGCGCGCCGATGCTGCCGGCGCAGAGCCGCCTCGGCGCGGAGAAGATCGCGGCGACGCTGGGCGTGATGTCGTCGGCCGATCTGGTCGACTTCCTCTCGGCGCAGGCCGAAGCCGGCGATCCCTATGCCATGGACCAGACGCCGGCCGGCCGGCTGCGCTCGGCCTATGTCGCGCAGGACGAATCGGATCGGGTGGCGGCGCTGCGCGCGCTCTGGGCCGATCCCGAGGGCGAGCGCGACCAATATGCCTCGCGCATCCTGACGGCGCGGGCCTCGGCGCGGATCACGCCTTCGTCGGACTACGGCGCGGATGCGTCGGCGCTGCTGGCGTCGATGCTGTCGGCCGGCCTCGATACGCAGGCCGCGCGCTGGACGGGCGTGGTGCGGAGCCTGTCCGGCACGTCCGGCGACGAGGCCTGGGCGCTGCTGGCGGTCGGCGCGCCGCGCTTGCAGGTGGAGATCGATTCCGATCGCATCGCGAAGTTCGGCGACGGCGGGCGCGGCTCGGCCAGGTTGCGCGCGCAGTTCCTGTTCGCCAGCCTCGCAGGGCTGGGCCGCATCGCCCCGCGCGACGTCGACAGGCTTGGGCAGCGCCTCGACGTGCCGCTCGGGGTGCAGAACGAGTGGACCCGCGCGATCGACGCGGCGGCGGCCAAGCGCGAGCCCGCGCTGACGGCGCTGCTGGCGGCGGTGGGGATGCAGACGACCGACTGGACGCAGGTCTCGCCGGTGTTCCTCTATCACATCATCGCGGGGCTCCGGGCGGTGGGCTATGAGCCGGAGGCGCGGATGATCGCGGCCGAGGCGCTGAGCCGGACATGAGGCCCGGCGCCGCCTTCGCCGCCGGCGAGGATGCGCGCGCCATCGAACGCTTCCTGGAGGCGATGGCGGCGGAGGCGGGGGCGTCCCGCAACACGCTGCTGGCTTATGGGACGGACCTGCGCGGCGCCTCGGCGCTGCTGGAGGGGCGGCTGGCGGCGGCGGACGACGATGCGCTCGCGACGCTGGGCGAGGCGTGGGCTGCGCTCGCCCACGCCACGATCGCGCGGAAGGCGGCGGCGCTGCGGCGCTTCTTCGCCTTTCTGGTGGAGGATGGCGCGCGGGAGGACGATCCCTCCGCCGCGCTCCCGCGCGGGCAGGTGCGGCGGCCGCTGCCGAAGATACTCGGCCATGCGGAGGTGGATCGCCTGTTCGAGGCGCTCGCCGCGCGGACCGGTGAGGGCGCGAGCCGCGCCGATCTCCGCCTCGCCGCGCTGATCGAGCTTCTCTATGGTTCGGGCCTGCGCGCGACGGAGCTGGTCTCGCTGCCGCGTGCGGCGATTCGGGTTGGGCAGCCTTTCCTCATTCTCAAGGGGAAGGGCGGGCGCGAGCGGCTGGCGCCGATCTCGGATCGCGCGCTGGCGGCGGTCGAGCGCTGGCGGGTGGAGGTGCCGGCGGGGCAGCCTTGGCTGTTTCCGTCGGGGAAATCGCATCTCAGCCGGATGCGGCTCTATCAACTGGTGCGCGCGCTGGGCGGCGAGGCGGGTATCCCGCCCGAGCGGATCAGCCCGCATGTCCTGCGCCATGCCTTCGCCACGCACCTGCTGGAAGGCGGCGCCGATCTGCGCGCGTTACAGGCGATGCTGGGCCATGCCGATATCGCCACGACGCAGATCTACACCCATGTCGACAGCCGCCGGCTGGTCGAGCTGGTCAACGCGCGGCATCCGCTTGCCGAGCGCGTCCAAGTTGACGGCGCGAACACAGCGCCTTAACCGCCGACGCATGATGTTTCTCGACTTCGAAAAGCCGATCGCCGAACTGCGCGCCCGTGTCGCCGAGCTGCGGGAGACGGCCGACGCCGGTTCGCTCGATATCGAGCAGGAAATCTCGAAGCTGGAGGCCAAGGCCGACCGGATGCTCCGGGAGACCTATGCGAAGCTGACGCCGTGGCAGAAGACGCAGGTCGCCCGCCACCCGCAGCGCCCGCATCTCAAGGATTATATCGCCGGCATGGTCGACGATTTCATGTCGCTCGCCGGCGATCGCGCCTTCGCCGACGATCAGGCGATCATCGGCGGGCTCGGCCGGATCGACGGCCGCCGGGTGATGGTGATCGGCCACGAGAAGGGCGACGATACCGCCAGCCGCCTCCGCCACAATTTCGGCATGGCCAAGCCGGAGGGCTATCGCAAGGCGATCCGCCTGATGGAGATGGCCGATCGCTTCGGCATTCCGGTGGTGACGCTGGTCGATACGTCCGGCGCCTTCCCCGGCGTGCAGGCCGAGGAGCGCGGTCAGGCGGAAGCGATCGCGCGTTCGACCGAGACCTGCCTCGAACTGGGCGTGCCGCTGGTCGCCGCGATCGTGGGCGAGGGCGGCTCGGGCGGCGCGGTCGCGCTGGCGGCGGCCAATCGCGTGCTGATGTTCGAGCACGCCGTCTATTCGGTGATCTCGCCCGAAGGCTGCGCCTCGATCCTGTGGCGCACGGCGGAGAAGGCGCCCGATGCGGCCGATGCGATGAAGGTGACCGCGCAGGATCTCCAGAAGCTCGGCGTGGTGGACCGGATCGTGCCGGAGCCGGTGGGCGGCGCGCACCGTGGTCGGGACGAGGCGATTGGATCGCTGAAGCACGCGCTGGGCGAGGAGCTGGACCAGCTCACGCCGCTGGGGGACAAGGAATTGCGCCGCCGCCGTCGGGACAAGTTCCTGGCGATCGGCTGACGGTGCTGGCGGTAGCGACGCTGTCGCTTCCCGAATTGCAGGCAAAGAAAAAGGGCCGGCGGGATTGTCCCACCGGCCCTTTCTCATGTTTGGGAATTACTGACCGAGGTTGTCGGAGACGTTGTTGAACGTCTTGGTCAGCTTGCTGCCCACCGAGCTCATCGCGGTGATCGCGGCGACGGCGATCAGGGCGGCGATCAGGCCGTACTCGATCGCGGTCGCGCCCTTGTTGTTCTTCAGAAACTTGCGCATGGGATTTCCTCCGTCCAGTCCGAAACACTTCCCGGCTTCCCCCCTTTGAGGAGGTTGCAGGGCCGCTTCTAAGCGCGGTGGAGTTGCCAAATGTTTAATCCGGGCGGGATGGATTTCCGCTTCGGCTCATCCGGCGTCGTTGACCTGGGTAGCCACATGATTGAGCATACCGATGGCTTTCGAAGCGAAAAGCTGCACGCCGCCCATGATGGCGAGCACGATCAAAGCGCAGATGAGGCCGTATTCGATCGCGGTGGCGCCGCGCTGGTCAGACGTGAGCTTCCCGATTATGCGCACGTTGATCCCCTGTCGCGGCTTTTGCTCCAGCTTCACCTATTCTTCGGATATTAAGGAAGATTTACGCGGATGAACGCGAGTTCGAACGGTAACGGCCTGCTGCTCGTCGCGGCGGCGGCTCTGGTGGACGGCGATGGACGGGTGCTGGTGCAGCAGCGCAACTCCGGCGCGCTCAAGGGGCTGTGGGAGTTTCCGGGCGGCAAGATCGAGCCGGGCGAGACGCCGGCCGTCGCCCTGATCCGTGAACTGCGCGAGGAGCTGGGCATCGATGTCGAAGCCGCCTGCCTCGCGCCGGCGGCCTTCGCCAGCGAGCCTCTGGGGGAGCGTCACCTGCTCCTGCTGCTGCATGTCTGCCGCAAGTGGAAGGGTGTGCCCCAGCCGATCGAGGCGGCTGGCCTGCGCTGGGTGCGCCCCATCGAGCTTCATGCCTTGCCGATGCCGGAGCCGGACAAGCCCCTGATCGGCCTGCTCGAAGCGCTGGTCTAGTCCGGCTTGCTCTTGAGCGCGGTGGCAAGGGAGGCGACCGCGCTGCCGCGCCGCGCCGGACGAGGCTGCGATTCGTCGGGCGCCCAGCCGATCAGATAGACGATCTCGAACGTCTCGGAGACGCGGCCGTCGATATCCGCCTGGCCGAGAAAGGCTCCATGCGCCGCCGCCGCCTGCATCCGCCCCAGCCGGGGCCGGTCGCCGGACAGCACGCCGCCCTGCGCCCCGAAGCGGAGATCGGCCAGCAGCCCGTCGAGGCTGCGATAGCGGGCCTCCAGCGCCTCGCCGTCGGCAACGGGGAGGGCAAAGCCCGCGCGGGCAAGAAGATCGCCGGCCGAACGCACGTCCACCTGCGGATGGATGCGCGGCGCGACGCCCACGTCACCGGCAAGATCGGCCTGAAGCATCGCCGCGCGCAGGCGCGGGAGGCTGCCTGCACCGGCGAAGCCCGCCATGAACAGGCCGTCCGGCTTCAGCGCGCGGCGCGCGAGCACCAGCGCGCCCGGCAGATCGTTCACGCTGTCGAGCACGCCCGCGGACATCACCAGATCGAAAGCCCCGTCGGCGAAGGGCAGGCGATCCTCGTCGCACTGGACGCCGCCCGTCGCCCGCGCGGCCGAGAAGCTCGCATCGGCACAGACCACCCACATGCCCTGCGCCCTCAGCGCGGCCGCGATCTGGTCGTCCGCCACGCCCAGCACCAGCGCGCGGGTGAAGCTGCGCTCGACCAGATCGAGCCGTCCCAGCAACTCCTCGGCGATATGCGCGGTGAGGAAGCCGTGCTGCTGGAAGCGCGCCATGGCCCGATCCCGCCGGATGCGGCGGCGGCGGCGGTCGAACGGTTCGGGCGCGGGCTGACTGGAACTCATGGCGGGGCTTGTGCCGTCATGCGCGTCGGGGAACAAGAGGCCTATGGCTGTCGCCGTCGCGCTTCATGTGCTTCGCTCGCTCCGCTCGGCGGGGTTGGACTTTGCCTTGCCGCCGCGCTGTCCGGGCTGCGGCGCGATCGTCGACGGCGATCATCGGTTTTGCGTGACGTGCTGGCAGTCGCTGGAGTTTCTCGGCTCGCCGAACTGCATCCGCTGCGCCGTCCCCCTGCCGCACGACATCGGGCCGGACGCGACCTGCGCCGCGTGCGATCGCGATCCGCCGGTCTTCGATCGGGCCGCCGCGGCGGTGGCCTATGGGGAGGTGGCGCGCACGGTCGCGCTGCGCCTGAAATATGGGCGGCGGCCGGGTGTCGCGCGGACGATGGCGGGGCAGATGGCCCGGCTGCTCGGCGATCTCCCGCCGGGTGCCTGTGTGGGGGCGGTGCCGCTCCATCGCTGGCGGCTGTGGAAGCGTGGCTATAATCAGGCGCTGCTGATCGCGCGGGGCGTCGCGGAAGAGGCTGGGCTCGATTGCGTGCCGGACCTGATCGAGCGGACCCGCGCGACGCCGACCCTGCGTGGGCTGGGCACGCGGGAGCGGCGGCAGGCGGTGCGGGATGCTTTCCGCGTGCCCGCACGTCACCGTCAGGCCCTCGACGGCCGGATCGTGCTGCTCGTGGACGATGTGTTCACCAGCGGCGCCACGGCGGAAGCCTGCGCCCGCGCGTTGAAGGAGGCGGGGGCTCGCGAAGTGCGCCTGCTCTGCTGGGCGCGCGTGCTGCGCGAGGAGGGCGCGGCCCGTTGACATTCCGGCGCGCAATCCACAGTTCCGCGTCAAACTGGAAAAGGTCCGTTCGGATGGCGAAGATCGAAGTCTATACGAAGATGGGTTGCCCTTATTGCACGCGCGCGCGCCGGCTGCTCGAAGCCAAGGGCGTGGCGTATGAGGATATCGACATCACGATGGGCGGCCCGAAGCGCAAGGAAATGCTGGAGCGCGCGCCGCATCATACGACCGTGCCGTCCATCTTCATCAACGGTCGCCATATCGGCGGCTCGGACGATCTCGCGGCGCTGGAAGCGCGCGGCGCGCTCGACGAGCTTCTCGCGGCCTGATCCGGGCGATGCGCGTCGCCGTCCTCCAGATGCGGAGCGGGATCGATCCCGCCGCCAATGCCCGCGCGCTGGTCGCGGGGCTGGAGGAGGCGGCCGCGGGCGGTGCCGCGATCGCCTTCACGCCCGAGATGACGGGGCTGCTGGATCGCGATCGCAAGCGCGCGGCCTTGTCGATCGTCGGCGAGGAGGCGGACGCCGTGCTGGCCGCCGCGCGCGAGACGGCCTCGCGGCTCGGATTGTGGGTTCAGCTCGGCTCGCTGGCCCTGCGGCCGGGGGGCGAGGAGGGGCGCTATGTCAATCGCGGCTTCCTGATCGACCCGGCGGGCGCCATCCGTGCCCGCTACGACAAGCTCCATCTCTTCGACGTGGACCTGCCGAGCGGCGAGAGCTGGCGCGAATCCGCCGCCTATGCGCCGGGGGCGGGCGCGGTGGTGGCCGAAACGCCGGTCGGGCGGCTGGGCCTCAGCATCTGTTACGACATGCGCTTCCCGGATCTCTATCGCGCGCTGAGCGATGCGGGCGCCGAGATATTGTCGGTGCCCGCCGCCTTCACGGTGCCGACCGGGCGGGCGCATTGGCACATCCTGCTCCGCGCCCGCGCGATCGAGGCGGGGTGCTTCGTGGTCGCCGCCGCGCAGGCGGGGACGCACGAGGACGGCCGCTCCACCTACGGTCATTCGCTGGTCGTCGATCCGTGGGGCGAGGTGTTGCTCGACATGGGCGAGGAACCCGGCGTCGGCTTCGCCGAGATCGATCGGGCGCGGCTCGAGGATGTGCGGGCGCGCATCCCGGCGCTGCGCCACCGGCGGCCGATCCCGGCCGTGGAGCGTGCCGGATGATCGTGTTCGATCTCAACTGCGGCGTCGGCCATGTGTTCGAGGCGTGGTTCGGCAGCCAGGACGATTATGACGGCCAGCGCGAGCGCGGGCTCGTATTCTGCCCGGTATGCGGTGACGGAGAGGTTTCCAAGGCCCCGATGGCGCCCCGCATCTCCACGGGCGAGGGGAGGCCTCAGGCCGATCCCCAGGCGATGATGCGGGCGCTGATGGCGGCGCAGGCGAAGCTGCTGTCCGGCTCGGAAGATGTCGGTGGCCGATTCGCGGAGGAAGCGCGGGCGATCCACCTCGGCGATGCGGAAGAGCGGCTGATCCACGGCCGCGCCACGCCGACCGAGGCGCGGATGCTGGTGGAGGAAGGCGTGCCGGTGGCGCCGCTGCCATTTCCGGTCCGCGATCGCACGCGGGACAATTGACCCGGAGCCCTCCCACATCTAACCCTCCGCGCCGTGGCTCCATAGCTCAGCAGGATAGAGCGACGGTTTCCTAAACCGCAGGTCGGGGGTTCGAATCCCTCTGGGGCCACCAAGCTTCCACCGGCCGTCAGCCGAATATCGGCAACACCCTCGTGACGAGCGTGGCGGCCCGGCTGCGTGCGGCCCCCTTTGCGATCTCCCCGATGCCATCCGAGACATCATCGCTCGCTGAGGGTTGCTCGAATCATATGTTACATCATAACATGACAAGAGGAAGTGGCCCCTTCATCCGGGCGGGCGAGCAAGCGAGCGGGAATGAAGGGGCAACGGGCGCGAGGCAGGGAACTCGGTTCCGGCACAGGATGCCGGTTCGCGTTCCTGTGCGCGCTTCTGCTGGCTCTGCTGGGGCAGAGCATCGTCACCCAGTCTCACATCCACGACCGGGATATGAGCAGCCCGGCGGCCCGGCAGGGACCCCGGATTTCCCCGAGCAGACTACCGGCGCCTGCGCCCGCGGATTGTCCGCTTTGCAGGGAAAGCGCGCAGGCGGGACATTATCTGAGTCCGTCCACGTTCCAGCTTGCTCCGGTTGCGAGGGCCTTCCCGCCGTGCGGCGTTCCATCGCTGACGCGGATCATCTGCCGGCTTCACGGTTTCGGATGGCGAAGCCGGGCTCCGCCCACCCCGCTCCACGACTGACAAAGAGAAGAAGAGGCGGTGCTCGCGCCGCTGCCCCCGGTTTCGGGGCCGAGCCCGCGCGCCCGCCGCCAAGGTCATGGAGTTATTTGAAATGCGATCCGTTTTTCTGTTCGGTGCGGCATCCGCTGCGCTGATGCCCGCCGTCGCGCTGGCGGACGATCTCGCTGGCGACAATGCCGACCAGCGCCAGATCATCGTGACGGCGTCGCCGATCACGTCGGCGCAGGATGAGACACCCTCGATCGTCGCCAAGATCGATCGCGGCCAGATCCTGGCCAATGGCGGCGCGAGCATCGCGGATTCGCTGGCCGACATTCCCGGCATTTCGGCGACGAGCTTCGCCTCGGGGGCGAGCCGCCCGATCATCCGCGGCATGGATGCGACCCGTGTCCGTATTCTCGAAGATGGCACCAGCAGCTCCGACGTATCGGATATCGGCCCCGATCACGGCATCCCGATCGATCCGCTTTCGGCCCAGAGCATCGAGGTGGTGCGTGGGGCCGGCACGTTGCGCTACGGCAGCCAGGCGATCGGCGGTGTCGTCAACGTGCTGAACAATCGCGTGCCGACGGGCCTGCCCGACAAGCCGATCTCCGCCGAGATGACGGGCAGCTATGACAGCGTTTCCGACACGGGGGAGGGCTCGCTGCTCGCCGATGGCAAGGTGGGCGATGCGATCGCCGTCCATGTCGACGGCTTCTATCGCCATGCCGGAGACTATGACACGCCGGATGGGACGCAGCAGAATAGCTGGTTCCATGGCTATGGCGAAACCGTGGGCGGCTCCTATTTCTTCGGCCCCGGCAAGGGCAGCCATGTCGGCGCGGCGATCATGCAATATGACGCCCAATACGGCATCCCCAGCGACACCACCCACATCGACATGCACCAGACGAAGGTGCTGACCCGCAACTCGTTCGATCTCGGGACGGGCCTGTTCCGCACGCTGAATGTCGACGGCAGCTATGCGAAATATCATCATAGCGAAGTGGAGCCGGACGGCACCGTCGACACCACCTTCCGCAACAAGGAATATGACGGCCATGCGGAGCTGCTGATGGGGCCGATCGGCTTCATCCGCAATTCGGCGCTGGGCGTGGAGATTCAGCATCGCGACTTCTCCGCGATCGGCGAAGACAGCAGCTATCTCTTCCCGACCGTGACCGAGAGCCAGGCAGGTTATATCTTCACCGAAACGCCCGTCACCTCGACGCTGCGCGTGCAGGCGAGCGGCCGTGTCGAGCATGTGAGCGTGAAGGGGACGCCGGCGTCGGATATCCGCACCAAGGTGGATTATACGCCGGTCAGCGGTGCGGTCGGGGCGCTGCTCGACGTGGGGAAGATCGCGAAGCTGGGCCTCACCTTTTCGAGCACGGGCCGCGCGCCGGCGCAGACCGAGTTGTTCGCGCGAGGCGGGCATGACGGACCCGATACGTTCGAAACCGGCGACCCCACTCTGAAGATCGAGCGGGCCAATTCGCTGGAGGCGACCTTGCGCCTCAACGGGGGCGGATTCCGCTTCGAGGGCAGCGTCTACAGCACCTGGTTCCATAACTATATCTACGGCGATCTGACCGGGCGCACCTGTGACGATGATGGCGCGTGCGTCGAAGGGGATGGCGAAGAGCTGCGGGAACTCAACTACCGCCAGCAGGACGCGCATTTCCGGGGGGCGGAAGCGCAAGCTTCCTATCAGCTTCTCAAGACCGCATCGGGGGCCACGCTCGATGTGAAGGCGTTGGGCGATTATGTACGCGCCACGCTCGATGACGGCGGCAATGTGCCGCGCATCCCGCCCTATCGTGCCGGAGGGGGCCTGTCGTGGCGGAGCGATCCCCTCGATGCCGGCTTCATGCTCATCCATGTCGGCCGGCAAGGCAGGTTCGGGGCCTTCGACACGCCGACGCCGGGCTATAACGAGCTGAATGCGCAGATCGCCCTCCGTCCCTTCCGGGAGCATCGGGGCGTGGAGCTGGCGCTGGTCGGCCGCAACCTGACCAACGATACGCAGCGGAACGCCGCCGCGCTCAACAAGGACGAGGTTCTGCTTCCGGGTCGCAACATCCGGCTGGTCCTGAAGGTCGCCCTGTAAACATGATCCGTGGCGGCCGCGCTGGACGGCCGCCACGCCCGCTCTTCATGGACGAACCTATGAGGTAAAACTTTTCTTCTTATTCAAGGGGATGTCCTGGGCCGCTTACTTCCGGTTAAGCCTTTTCCCTCTATAAGGGAAAGAGCCGTGCAAGGAACTGGGAGAGAAAGTCCGTCGCGGCTGCGTTGAGGACGGCGGGAAAGCGTCTTCAGTAGGTCGCGAGGCGCGGGACTATGAGTCACGGAAAGCAGGGCCGGGCCTCCGAGGAGCGCGGATCGCGCTGGCCCGTGCCGATGGCGACGCGGCCGAGGGGTGTTACCGACCTCGCCGTGGAACTGGGCCTTCCGTTCATGCCCGTGCCGCGTGGCGACGCCGATGCCGAAGCTGGCGCCCTCAATCTGAACGAAGTCCTCAGCCGGGCCGAGGTGGGCATCCTGCATCGCGATCTCGCGCTCAACGTGCTGGCGGTCAACGACCATTATTGCCGCCTTGTCGGCCGCACCCCGGACGAACTCGCCGGGCTTCCGATGCACCTCTTCACCCACCCGGACGACGCCGCGCGCAGCCGTGCGCTGTACGAACGGCAGTTCGCGACGGGAGAGCCCTTCCAGATCGAGAAGCGCTATCAGCGGCCCGATGGATCGGTGAGCTGGTGCGTCGTCCATATCTCCTTCGTCTGCGATGCGGCGGGGCGGCCGATGTCCACCGTCACCACCGCTCTCGACGTGACCAAGAGGCGAGAGGCCGAGGAAGAGCTCCGCGAAAGCGAAGAGCATTATCGCAACACCGTCGAACTGGCCCCGCAGATCACATGGACGGCAACCCCGAACGGCCAGATCGAGGAGGTCAGTCCGCGTTGGGCGGCGGTCACCGGCACGGAGCCGGTGGAGGCATTCGGTTCGGGCTGGCAGAAGGCGCTGCATGACGATGATCTCGAGCCCACGCTCAGGGCATGGGGACATGCCCTCAAGACGGGCCTGCCGGTCGACGTCGAGTATCGGCTGAGGACGCCGGACGGCGGTTTCCGCTGGTTCCGCGCCCGCGCGGCGGCACGACGGGACGAGCAGGGCCATATCCTTCGCTGGTACGGAACGCTGGAGGACATCAACGATCGCGTGCTGGCGGAGCGGGGCCTCCGCGAGAGCGAGGGGCGCTTCAGGCTGGCGGCGGAAGCGGCGGGCCTCGGCATCTGGGATTATGACAGGCTGACCGGGCATCGCGAATGGTCGGACGAACTGAAGATCATGTTCGGCCTGCCCCGGTCGACGAAGCCCGATCTCGCCACCGCGCTGGCCGTCATCGTGCCCGAGGATCGGCCCAAGCTGATGGACCTCGCGCAACGCGTGCAGAGCGGCGAAACCGATGCCCGCTTCGATGTGACCATCGCGATCCATCGCGCCGATACGGGCGAGAAGCGGTTCCTGGAAACGAGGGGCTGGAGCGTGCAGGCCGCGACGGGCCGTCTGGAGCGGGTTCTCGTCACGATCCGCGACATTACCGAGGAGCATACCGCCGAACAGCGCATCCGCTGGGCGGCCACGCATGACGCCCTGACCGGCGTGCCCAATCGCAGCCATTTCTCGGAGAAGCTCGAAGGCGCCATCGCCCGCGCCAGGGAAACGGACAGCCAGATCGCGCTCGTCCTTTTCGACGTCGACAATCTGAAGCAGACGAACGACACGATCGGCCATGATGCGGGGGATCGCCTGCTCGCCATCTTCGCCGAGCGCCTGGAGGCCTTTTCCGGCGAGGCCGGCGGGATCGGCCGGCTCGGCGGCGATGAATTCGCGATCTTCCTCGAACATCGCGACGAGGCGCAGACGCTGGCCGTGGCGCGCGACATTTTACAGCGCCTGCACCAGCCGTTCGAACATGAAGGAGGAGCGCTCGATTGCCAGTCCACGGCCGGCTGCTCCATCCTGCCGAGGGATGCGGACAACGCCGCGGATCTCCTGAAATGCGCGGATATCGCGCTTTATGCCGGAAAGGCGGATGGTCGCGGTTCGCTCTCGATCTTCGATCCGGCGATGCGGACGAGCCTGGATCGGCGGACCTCCATGCTGCGGCTCGCGCGGACGGCCCTTCGCGACGATCGGATCATGCCCTTCTATCAACCGAAGGTGCGTTTGCAGGATGAGCGGGTCGTCGGTTTCGAGGCATTGCTGCGATGGACCGGGGAGGACAGCCACATCGAGCCGCCGGGGGCGATCGCCGCGGCATTCGAGGATATGAGCCTCGCGACCGCGATCGGCGAGCGGATGCTCGATCAGGTCTGTCGCGATATCGCCCGCTGGCGGGCGGAGGGGCTCGATGTCGGGAGCGTGGCGTTCAACCTCTCCCCGGCGGAATTCCGCCGCGATGACCTGTTCGACCGTGTCATGGGCAGATTGCATCAGGATGGCATCCCCACGTCAGCACTGGAACTGGAGGTCACGGAATCGGTCTTCCTCGGCCATGATGCGAGCGCGGTCGCGAGAACCTTGCAGGCTTTCCATCGCGAAGGCGTCCGTATTGCGCTCGACGATTTCGGGACGGGATTTGCGTCGCTGACGCATCTGCAATCCTTCCCCGTCGACGTCATCAAGATCGACCGGAGCTTCGTGTCGGATGTCGCCGCGCGGCCGGGCAACGCCGCCATCGTGAAAGCCGTGATCGGGCTCGCGCGCGATCTGAGCATGGACGTGGTGGCGGAGGGCATCGAGACGCAGCAGCAGGCGGATCATTTGCGGGCACAAGGCTGCAAGTTTGGACAGGGCTTCCGGTTCGGAAAGGCCATGCCGCGGGACGAGGTGACCGAACTTCTGAGGGCGAGCGGCCGGGATCGGGGCTTGGGAGGCCGGCTCTAGCCGTCGCCTCTATTCGAAAGCGGCAACCGCCTTTTCGATATCGCCACCCGGCGGCACCGCGCCGCGGATGCGCCCATCCGCATCGATCAGGATCACGGTCGGGATCTGACGCACGCCGAAGGAGCGGAAGAGCGCGCCGGTCGGATCGAGCGCCAGCGGGATCTTCGGATGCGTCTCCGTCTGGTAATCCACCAGATCCCGCAGCTTCGTCGACCATGGCCCGCCGGCAATGCCGAGCCACTCGACCGCTTCGTTGGCGGACAGGCGGTCGGCGGTTTCGCGCGCGGTGCGGCAGGCCTTCGCCACCTCCGGGCGGCTGGTCGCGAGATAGGATTCGCACCAGCTCGAGAAGAAGAGCAGCGCGCGGGGACGGTGGCGAAGGCTGACGAGCGGGATGGCCGCGCCGGTGGTGCCCGTCGCGGAGAGGCTTCCCACCCTGTCGCCCACCTGAAGGGCCGGTGGCATCGGCGCGGCCAACGTCCCGGTCACCGGGCTCGCGGGGGTTTCCTGGGCATGGTGCAGGGCAGTGTCGAGCGCGTTGTCGTCGAGATTGCCCATATAGGCCATCCGCCCGTCACGGCCGATGACGACATGCTGGGGCGTGACGCGCAGATTGAGCGCGGCGGCAAGGCGCCCGTCGTCGATCACGATCGGCATCTTCAACCCATAGGCCTTTCGGAAAGCCCGGACATGGGCCTCATCGTCGCCAAAACCCGTATTGACGGCGATGACCTCGATCTTGTCGCCCTGGGTTTCGAAGATATGCTCGAACTTGGGCATCTGCTGCCGGCAGGGGATGCACCATGTCGCCCAGAATTTCAGATAGACCGGCCGCTTGCCGTAAAAGCGGGAGAGATCGATCGTCTGCCCGTCGATCGTCTTCAGGATGAGCGCGGGGGCGGGCTTTCCCAGCAGCGGCGAGCCGGCCTCCCGGGCGCGGGCCTCGCCGTCCGGTGTTTCGCCTGACTGCGCATCGGCGGCCTGGGCGGCCGGCTTCTCCGCGCGCTGGCAGGATGCGAGGGGCAGGGCTGCGATCAGCGACAGCGCCAGGATCATCATGCCTTTGGATGCCGTGCTGGTCATGCCTTGCCTTTTGCTCGCCGGTCACCCGGATGGATATTCCGCCGTAGCAGGATCAGGCAACATTTCGAAAAATACGAACAAATGGTTCTGACTTATCCATCTTCTTAGAAATCGCTCGGCCCGCTAGATCGGCCCTCGAGTTTCCGCCGCCAATCAGGGTGGGCGACAAAATGGAGCGCGGATCATGGCGAAGGTGCTGGTTCTTTATCATTCGGCCTATGGTCATATCGAGCAGATGGCGGAAGCCGTGGCCGAGGGCGCGCGCGGCGCCGGCGCCGAGGTGACGATCCGTCGCGTGCCCGAGACCGTGCCGGAAGAGATCGCCAAGGCATCCTATTTCAAGCTCGATCAGAAGGCCGAGATCGCCACCGTCGCCGAGCTGGAGAATTACGACGCGATCATCGTCGGCGTCGGCACGCGCTATGGCCGTATGCCCTCGCAGATAGCGGCGTTCCTGGACCAGACCGGTGGCCTGTGGATGCGCGGCGCGCTCAACGGCAAGGTCGGCGCGGCCTTCGCCTCGACCGCCAGCCAGCATGGCGGGCAGGAGACGACGCTCTTCTCCGTCATCACCAACCTGATGCACCTCGGCATGACCATCGTCGGCCTGCCCTACAGCTTCCAGGGCCAGCTCAAGCTCGACGAAGTCACCGGCGGTTCGCCCTATGGCGCGACCACGATCGCGGCGGGTGATGGCTCGCGTCAGCCGAGCGCCAACGAGCTGGACGGCGCCCGCCATCAGGGCGAGCTGGTCGCGAAGACGGCGGTCAAGCTTTTCGGTTAAGTATCGCGTAGCTTTGCGTATGAAGGCGGTGGCCCTGTCGGGCTGCCGCCTTTTTCGTGCTTGAAACGATCGGCCGCCATCCCCAACAGAGGGGGATGAATCAGGAACCCGAAGACGGCGATCTGGTCGCCGAGCCGGCCAAGCTGCCCGTTCCCAAGGATGTCGAGGAAGCCATCCGCACGCTCATCCGCTGGGCGGGAGACGATCCCGAGCGGGAGGGCCTTCTCGATACGCCCAAGCGCGTGGCGCGGGCGTGGAAGGAATATTGCGCCGGCTATCTGGAAGATCCGGCCCATCATCTCAGCCGCACCTTCAAGGAGGTGGGCGGCTATGACGAGGTGGTGCTGCTGAAGGACATCCCCTTCCAGTCGCATTGCGAGCATCACATGGCCCCGATCATCGGCAAGGCGGCGATCGCCTATCTGCCGCGCGACCGGGTGGTGGGCATCTCCAAGCTGGCGCGCGTGCTCCAGGGATTCGCGCGGAGGCTTCAGGTGCAGGAGCGCCTGACGGCCGAGGTGGCGGATTGCATCTGGGAGCATCTCCAGCCGCACGGCGTCGCGGTGGTGATCGAGGCGAACCATGCCTGCATGAGCGCGCGTGGCGTCCGCACGCCGGGCGTGGCGATGACGACCAGCCGCATGATGGGCGTGTTCCGCGACGACGAGCGCAGCCGCAAGGAAGTGCTGAGCCTGATGGGCTATTGAGGCAGCGCGCCGCCCTTCGTTCGGAAGGGCCGCGCTCCCCGGCGCACGGGTAAAGAAAAAGGCCGCCCGCAATCGCTTGCGGACGGCCCTTTTCCTGTCGGCTTGGGAGAAGCGATCAGGCCTCGGCCTGCTCGCCCTCTTCCTGCACCGGAACCTCGGCGGTGGCGCCCGGCTCGGCGTTGGGATCGTAATCCTCGGTGAAGCCGGCTTCGTCACGCTCGAACATGTCGGCCATGACGTTGACGCCCTGCGCCTGGAGATCGGCTTCCTCGGGCGAACGGGCGACGTTCACCTTGACGGTCACCGAGACTTCCGGGTGCAGCGTCACGCGCACGTCGTGCAGGCCGATCGCCTTGATCGGCTTGTCGAGGACGATCTGCGCCTTGGTGACATGCGCGCCATCGGCGTGCAGCAGCTCGGCGAGGTCGCGGGCCGAAACCGAACCATAAAGCTGGCCGGTGTTCGACGCCTGACGGATGAGCGTCACGGTCTTGCCGTCGATGTCCTTCGACTCGGTCAGCGCCAGCTCGCGCTTCTTGGCGTTCTCGGCCTCGAGGTGGGCGCGGTTCGCTTCGAAAACCTTGCGGTTCGCGGCGTTCGAACGGAGCGCCTTCTTGTTCGGCAGCAGGAAGTTACGGGCATAGCCGTTCTTCACGGTGACGATGTCGCCGATGGCGCCGAGCTTTTCGACGCGCTCCAGCAGAATCACTTCCATGGGGGCGTCTCCTTACTTCACGACGTAGGGCAGAAGGCCGAGGTGACGCGCGCGCTTGATCTCGCGGGCCAGCTCACGCTGCTTCTTGGCGGAAACCGCGGTGATGCGGCTCGGGACGATCTTGCCACGCTCGGACACGAAGCCCTGGAGCAGACGGACGTCCTTGTAATCGATCCGGGGAGCGTCCTTCGCGGAGAAGGGGCAGCTCTTGCGGCGGCGGAAGAATGGGCGGGCCATTTCTATCTTATCCTAACTCGAAGGGGCTCAGGCGGCGTCGCGGTCGTCGCGGGGACGATCGTCACGCTCACGGCGGGGACCACGCTCACCGCGCTCGCCACGCTCACCGCGGCCGCCACGGTCGCGCTCGTTGCGGCGCATCATCGCCGACGGGCCGGCCTCATGCTCGTCCACGCGGACGGTCATGTAGCGGATGATGTCTTCGTTGATCGCGATCTGGCGCTCCAGCTCGACGATCGCAGCCGACGGACCGTCGACTTCGAGCATCACATAGTGCGCCTTGCGATTCTTCGCGATGCGATAGGCGAGGCCGCGCAGGCCCCAGGTCTCCGTCTTGACGACCTTGCCGCCCTGCTCTTCGATGATCTTGGTGGCGTTTTCCGCCAGCGCGTCGACCTGCGCCTGGGCGAGATCCTGACGCGCGAGAAACACATGCTCGTAAAGAGCCATGTGGCCGTCCTTCCATGTTGGCCGATCGCTGACGCCGCCCCCATGGCGGTCGCCCCTCCGACTGTCTTTCAAATGCACAAGGGGCGGCGGGACGTGCCTGCCACCCGAAGTGCGGGGCGCTATGGCGGAAAAACACCGGGAAGGCAAGCGATCCTGCGTGGTGGCGGGTTGCGCTTGGCTTCGGGGCTTTCTATCGCGGCCGGCCTGACAATGGGAGTGGATCATGCGAGCCTTCATCTTTCCGGGCCAGGGCAGCCAGACCGTCGGCATGGGCCAGGCGCTCTCCGCCGCCAGCGCCGTCGCGCGCGAGGTGTTCCAGGAAGTGGACGAGGCGCTCGGCCAGCATCTCTCGCGCCTGATGGCGGAAGGGCCGGCCGATGAGCTGATGCTCACCGAGAATGCCCAGCCGGCGATCATGGCGAACGCCATCGCGACGCTGCGCGTGCTGGAGCGCGAAGGCGGCATCCGCCTTGCCGACAAGGCCGGGTTCGTCGCCGGGCACAGCCTTGGCGAATATACCGCCTTGTGCGCCGCCGGCGCGCTGGGCCTTGCCGAGACGGCGAAGCTGCTGCGCACGCGCGGACAGGCGATGCAGGCCGCGGTGCCGGTGGGCGAGGGGGCCATGGCGGCGCTGCTCGGGCTCGACTTCGAGGCGGCGCGCCAGATCGCGGCCGACTCCGCCGAGGGCGAAGTTTGCGAGGCGGCCAACGACAATGCGCCGGGGCAGGTGGTGATCTCGGGCTCCCGCGCGGCGGTGGAGCGTGCGGTCGAGCTGGCCAAGGTGCGCGGCGGCAAGCGTGCGATGCTGCTGCCGGTCTCCGCTCCGTTCCACTGTTCGCTGATGGAGCCGGCCGCCCGCGCGATGGAGAAGGCGCTCGCCGGCGCCGATCTGCGTGCGCCGCTGGTGCCGGTCTATGCCAATGTGACGGCCGCGCCGGTCGCCGATCCGGCGGCGATCCGCACGCTGCTGGTGGAGCAGGTGACGGGCACGGTGCGCTGGCGCGAGAGCGTCGAGGCGATGTTCGCGGCCGGCGTTACCGAGTTCGTCGAGTTCGGCGGCAAGGTGCTCGGCCCGATGGTGAAGCGCATCACGCCCGACGCGACGCCCGTCAGCGTCGTGACGATGGACGATATCGAAGCGCTCGCGAAGAGCCTGTGATGTTTCTCCCGTCATCCTGACGAAAGTCAGGATCCAGGGCGGCGGGTGGTGCGCTGGCGGCTCTGGATCCCGGATCAAGTCCGGGATGACGACATGGAAGGGGTGGTACAATGTTCGATCTGACTGGAATGACGGCGCTCGTGACGGGCGCCTCGGGCGGCCTGGGTTCCGCGACCGCGAAGGCGTTGGCGGCGCAGGGCGCGAAGGTGGCGCTGTCCGGCACGCGCGAGGCGGTGCTGGCGGAAGTGGCGGCCGGCCTGCCCAACGATCCGGTGACGCTCACCTGCAACCTGTCCGATGCGGCCGAGGTCGACGGCCTTATCCCGCGCGCGGTCGACGCGCTGGGCGGCCGCATCGACATCCTCGTCAACAATGCCGGCATCACCCGCGACAACCTCATCCTGCGCATGAAGGATGACGAGTGGGATCAGGTGATCTCGGTGAACCTTGAAGCGGCCTTCCGCCTGATCCGCGCGGCGGCCAAGCCGATGATGAAGCAGCGCTTCGGCCGCATCATCTCGATCACGTCGGTGGTGGGCGTGACGGGCAATCCGGGGCAGGCCAACTATGCCGCGTCCAAGGCGGGCCTGATCGGCATGTCGAAGAGCCTCGGGCAGGAACTGGCGAGCCGCAACATCACGGTGAACTGCGTGGCGCCGGGCTTCATCCGCTCTGCCATGACGGACGCGCTGAACGAGCAGCAGAAGGCCTCGATCCTGACGAAGATCCCGGCCGGCGATCTCGGCAACGGCGAGGACATCGGCGCGGCGGTCGCCTATCTCGCGAGCCGCGAGGCCGGCTACGTCACCGGCCAGACGCTGCACGTCAACGGCGGCATGGCGATGATCTAACGGGTGGCCGGAGCGAGCGCTGCGGTCGGCCGGCTGCGGCCGGTCAGAAGCGCTCGCTCGGCGATCCCGATGGACGCGAATGCCAGCAGACAGCCTGCGACTACGTCGCTCAGATAATGGGCGCCGTCCACCGGGGTGGACAGAAGAAGCGCCGCCTCGATCGCCAGTCCGGGCCAGCGCGTCCAGGGGCTTTGCCAATAAGCCCAGGCGAAGATGATGCCCAGCGCCGCGTGGAAGCTCGGGAAAGCGATGATGCCCTGCATCCGGTCGAGGGCGAGCGTGCGCAGCGTCCCATCGCGAACGCCGAGGAAATCCGGCACATGCGTCCAGGCGTCCGAGGGCTGGATGCCGGAATAGGCCGCGGCGTGCAGATTGAAATGGGCATATCCGCCGACCGCCGGCCAGATGGCGGAGACGGCGATCGAAACCACGGCAGATGCGATCACGCTCCACACGAGGATGCGGAGCTGATGGCGGCGCCCCGTCAGGCCGAGCAGCAGGATCGCCGCCGCCAGTTGCGGGAGCAATGTGTCATAGGCCAGCCGCAGCGGCCCGTGCAGCGCCGGGTGTGCATTGATCCAGGCGAGATAAGCGCGCCAGTCGAACCCCATCAAGCGATCGGCGTGAACGAGTCGGGCATCCTGCAACGGGCGATCGAGGCTCGCCGCGAGATAGGAGAGCGGGCCGGCGATCATCGTGAAGAGCACCAGTTGGGCGAGGGCTTCGCACGAACTGGCAAGCCGCTCCTCCCGCCGAACGCTTCGATAGAAGCAGGTGGCCCCGTATAATGCCAATGCTCCGCAGACCGGGTGAAGCAGGCTCGGCCACATGACGATAAAGCCGGTGGACCAAAGCCCGAACGATGTTGCCGCTCCGAGCGTGGCAATGACAATCCAAGCCATTCTGGCGTCATAAGAAGCGCGGAGAAGCGGGTGGACCGGCATGATGGGCCTGTAATCCAGCGCTCGCTATCAAACTCCTAACGGAAGCGTTGCGGCCCCTCTTGCCAGCATCGGCCACCCCGTCTAGGGCATTCGACCAACAACAATCCCCCAAACGGAATGGGAAGAGAGACATGAGCGAGACCGCCGAGCGCGTGAAGAAGATCGTCGTCGAGCATCTCGGCGTCGAGGCCGAGAAGGTGACCGAGGACGCGAGCTTCATCGACGATCTCGGTGCCGACAGCCTCGACATCGTCGAGCTGGTCATGGCGTTCGAGGAAGAATTCGGCGTGGAAATCCCGGACGATGCCGCCGAGAAGATCACCACGGTGAAGGACGCGATCGCCTACATCGACAGCCACAAGGGCTGAGGCAAGCGATCCTGCCATCGGCCACCTTCGGGGGCCGGAGGATTCAAGACGGCTCTCCGACCCGGATCATCGGGGCCGGGGGGCCGTTTCGTTTTTGGGGCGTTCTGCGTGTCAGGCGCCAGCGAGCTGAATGAAGAGAGGAGGCGCCGATGCGCCGCGTAGTTGTCACGGGTCTGGGTCTTGTCACGCCGCTGGGCGCTGACGTGGAGACGAGCTGGGCGAACCTGATCGCCGGCAAGTCGGGCGCGGGCACCATCACCCGCTTCGATGCGTCCAACCAGGCCTGCACGGTCGCGTGCGAGGTGAAGCCGGCCGATCATCCCTGGGGCTTCGATCCGGGCAAGCGCGTCGATCATAAGGTGCAGCGCCAGGTCGATCCGTTCATCGTCTATGGGATCGACGCCGCCGGTCAGGCGCTGGAAGACGCCGGCCTCACCGAGATGACGCTGGAAGAAAGCTATCGTGCCGGCGTGTCGATCGGCTCGGGCATCGGCGGCCTGCCTGGCATCGAGAGCGAGTCGATCGTGCTGCACGAGAAGGGGCCGCGCCGCGTCAGCCCGCACTTCGTGCATGGCCGCCTCATCAATCTGATTTCCGGCCAGGTCTCGATCAAATATGGCCTGCGTGGCCCGAACCATGCCGTCGTCACGGCCTGCTCGACCGGCGCGCACTCGATCGGCGACGCCGCGCGCATGATCGCGATGGATGATGCCGACATCATGCTTGCCGGCGGCGCGGAGAGCACCGTTTGTCCGATTGGCATCGCGGGCTTCGCGCAGGCCCGCGCGCTCTGCACGTCGTTCAACGATACGCCCGAAAAGGCCTCGCGCCCCTATGACAAGGATCGCGACGGCTTCGTGATGGGCGAGGGCGCGGGCGTGGTCGTTCTGGAGGAATATGAGCACGCCAAGGCGCGCGGCGCGAAGATCTATGCCGAGGTGATCGGCTATGGCCTGTCGGGCGACGCCTATCACGTCACCGCCCCGCACCCGGATGGCGACGGTGCCTATCGCTCGATGGAGATGGCGCTCAAGAAATCCGGCCTGAAGCCCTCGGATATCGACTATATCAACGCGCACGGCACCTCGACCATGGCCGACATGATCGAGCTAGGCGCGACGCAGCGGCTGTTCGGCAAGGATCTGGGCGGCGCTTCGATGAGCTCGACCAAATCGGCGATCGGGCACCTGCTCGGTGGCGCGGGCGCGGTGGAGAGCATCTTCTGCATCCTCGCGCTGCGCGACCAGATCGTGCCGCCGACGCTCAACCTCGATAATCCCGACGAGGGCGCCGAGGGTGTCGATCTCGTGCCGCACGTCGCGAAGAAGCGTGAGGTGAGGGCCGTTCTCAACAACAGCTTCGGCTTCGGCGGCACCAACGCCAGCCTGGTGATGCGCAAGATCTAAGGGTAACGATGCGCCGGCTCCTCCTCCTGGTGCTGGCGCTCGGCGCGCTGGCGATCGGTGTTCCGCTGTGGATGTGGAACGGGCCTGGCCCGCTCCCGAAGCGGACCATCGTGCGAATCCCCGATGGCGCGACGATCGCGTCGGCTTCCCGCGTGCTCGCGGAGGCCGGCGCGATCCGCAGCGCGACATGGTTTCGCGGGCTGGCGGGGCGGCTTGGCTCGCACGATCCGATCCGTCCGGGCGCTTTCGCGATCCCGGCCCATGCCAGCTCGGCCTCCATTCTGGAGCTTCTCCAGCACGGCCGGCCCGCGCTGACGCTGCTGACCGTGCCGGAGGGGATGCCCTCCGTCCTCGTCCACGACAAGCTGATGGCGACCGCGGCGCTTGCCGGCCCGGTGCCGGTGCCGCCGGAAGGCACGGTGCTGCCCGACAGCTATGCCTATCAGAAGGGCGAGACGCGCCTCGCCGTCGTCGAGCGGATGCAGAAGGCGATGGACAAGGCGCTCGCCGCCGAATGGGCCGATCGTGGCACCGATCTCGCCGTCTCCACCCCGCAGGAAGCGCTGACGCTGGCCTCGATCGTCGAGAAGGAGACGGCCATCGCCTCCGAGCGCGAGACGGTCGCGGCGGTCTACGGCAACCGCCTGAAGATGGGGATGCCGCTCCAGGCCGACCCGACCGTGATCTATCCGGTGACGAAGGGGCGCCCGCTCGGCAGGCGCATCCTCGAATCCGAGCTGCACGACAAGAACGCCTACAACACCTACGCCATGCGGGGCCTGCCCGCCGGGCCGATCTGCAATCCCGGACGGGCGTCGCTCCATGCGGTGCTGCATCCGGCGGCGAGCAAGGCGCTCTATTTCGTGGCGAACGGGCGGGGCGGCCATGTCTTCGCCGACACGCTTGCCGAGCATAACGCCAATGTGAAGAAGTGGTACGCGATCCGCCACGCGCGCGGGGAGATGTAAGCGCCCCGCAACCGCCTTGCGGGGTGTATTACCCGACTATATGCCTGCCCCATCGAGATAGAGGGGCTCCCATGCGAACTGGTCTGACTGTAGCGGCGTTGATGCTTACTCCGGCGGCGTTGGCGGCCGCACCGGCGCCCGTCCCGCAGGGCATCCTGCCCGATACGGCCGTGCCCACCGCCTATCGGCTGGACCTGACCGTCCTTCCCGATCAGCCGCGCTTCTCGGGCCATGTCGAGATCGACGTCACGCTGAAGGCGCCGACGCGCTCGCTCTATCTGCATGGCCGCGACCTCAAGGTGACGACCGCGCTCGCCCGTGTCGGCGCCGTGAAGACCGCCGCCACCTATACCCAGGTCGATCCGCTGGGCGTGGCGCGCGTCGATTTCGCCAGGCCGCTTCCGGCGGGCCGCGTGACGCTGGTGTTCGACTATGACGCGCCGTTCGGCAACAGCCCGTCGGGCATGTATCACCTGAAGATCGCGGACAAGTGGTACGCCTGGACGCAATTCGAATCGATCGACGCCCGCGCCGCCTATCCGGGCTTCGACCAGCCCGGCTACAAGACGCCCTTCACCGTCTCGCTCACCACCGCGCCGGGCAGCACCGCCGTCAGCAACGCGCCGGAGACGGGCGTGGTGAAGGTCGGCAAGCTGGAAAGGCACCAGTTCGCCCCGACCAAGCCGCTGCCGACCTATCTGGTGGCGATGATGGTCGGCCCCTTCGCGACCGTCAGCGGCTTGGCCGCGCCGACGCCGGAGCGCGCCAAGCCGCTCCCCGTCCGCGTCGTCGGCACCCAGCCGAACAAGGACCAGATGGATTTCGCGCTCCAGAACACCGGCCAGATCGTCGGCCTGCTGGAGAAATATTTCGGCCGTCCGTTCCCCTTCCCGAAGCTCGACCAGATCGGTTCGCCGGTGATGCCGGGCGCGATGGAGAATGCCGGGGCGGACACCTATGGCGACAGCATCCTGTTCCTCGACAAGGGCGCCTCCACCGCCCAGAAGCAGGAATTCGGCATGGTGGTGGCGCATGAGCTGGCCCACCAGTGGTTCGGCGATCTCGTCACGCCCAAATGGTGGGACGACATCTGGCTGAACGAGAGCTTCGCCAACTGGATGGGCTATCGCATCGGCAACGAGTGGCGGCCGGACCTCAAGATCGGCGTCGGCGCGATCGGCGAGGCATTCCGCGCGATGAATATCGATGCGCTGAAGGCCGGCCGCCCGATCCACCAGCCGATCAAGACCAACGGCGAGATCGACAGCGCTTTCGACGCCGTCACCTACGGCAAGGGCGGACAGGTCGTGGCGATGATCGCGGCCTATCTGGGCGACGAGAAGTTCCGCGAGGGTGTGAGGCTGCATCTCAACCGCCATGCCTATGGCAATGCGAGCACGGAGGAATTTTTCGCCGCGCTGGCCGAGGCGGCGCATGATCCGCGCGTGCTGGCCTCGCTCAAGAGCTTCGTCGATCAGCAGGGCGTGCCGGTCGTCCGCGTCGAGCGCACCGCGAACGGCCTCGCGGTCAGCCAGAAGCGCTATGCCATGCTCGGCACCGATATCGCGCCGCAGACCTGGACGATCCCGCTGTGCGTGCGCGTCGGCGATACGCGCCAGTGCAGCCTGCTCGACAAGGCTTCGGGCGTCGTGCCGGTCACGGGCACGGGGGCGATCATGCCCAACGCAGGCGGCACGGGCTATTATCGCTTCTCGCTCTCCGAGACGGAGTGGAGGAAGCTGATCGGCGAATCCGCCAGCCTCCCGGCGGGCGAGGCGCTGGCGATGACGGACAGCCTGTGGGCGGCCTATCGCGCGGGCGAAGTCTCTCCGTCGCTGCTCGTGGCGGCGGCGCGGGCGATGGCGGCCAATCCCTATTCGGGCGCGGTGACGGACGGCGGCCAGCGCCTGTCGTCGTGGCGCACGCGCGGGCTCATATCCGATGCGGACATGCCGGCCTATCATGCTCTGATCGATGGCATTTACGCACCGATCCTGGAGAAGCTCGGCTTCGATCCCAAGGCCCGCATTTATGCGTCGGAAGATCCCGACCGGCAGAAGCTCCGCTCCAGCATCGTCTCGCTGCTGGCGGGCGAGGCGGAGGACAAGGCCGTCCTCGCCAAGCTTTCGGCGGCGGCCACCGCCTATCTGGGCGGTGACAAGGATGCGCTCGACCAGTCGCTCTTCGACGATGGTTTCGCTGCCTATCTGTCGAGCGGCGGCGATACCGCGCTTGCCGCGCTGTTCGACAAGGCGGCGTCGAGCGACGACACGCTGTTCCGCGATGCCGCCATCGAGGCGCTGGCGGGCACCGGTTCGGCGGCGAACGGCCGCTGGCTGATCGCCCATATGGACGACAAGCGTCTGCGCCCGAGCGATCGCCTCTCGGTGCTGCGTTACATGGTGTCCGAGCCGGCCACCCGCGATATGGGTTTCGACTATCTCGTGCAGCACTACGACGTCTTCGTGAAGGACAACGGCATCTTCGCCGCGTCGATCCTGCCCAAATATGGCAGCGATTATTGCTCGGTCGAGAAGGCGAACGAGATCGAAGCGGTGCTGCGTCCCAAGGTCGAGGCGTATAAGCGCGGCGGTCTGTCGCTGGATCGCGCGGTGGAGGAGGTACGCGATTGTGGCGTGCTCCAGCAGAAGCTGGGCACCCGGATCTCCGACGCCGTTCACGGACGATGAAGCGCGGGGCGCGGGCCGTGGTGGTACGGCCCGCGCCGCCATGGTCCGGTTCCGGCTCGATCGGCGGGAGGGGGCGTAAGCGGATGAAAGGCATGGGCATCCTGATGGGCTTGCTGGCGATCGGTTGCGGATCGCCGGGGCAGCCGCAGGAGGCGTCGCCGGATCACGCGTCGGTAGCGCCCCCTGCCGTCTATGTTCCGCCGCACCGGCAGGGGCGGTACAGGCTGGTGGGGTTGCCCACCGGTCCCCGGATTTTCTTCAATCAGGCACGCTGCCTGCGCACGCTCCATACCTACGCCGCCGCAATGGAGGCGGGGCTCGGGGCGGGGAGCAGCAGCCAGCTCCGTTGCGAGCCCGAATGACGGCGCCTTGATCCGATCGGTCATCGCGATGCGCCGCGCGGGCATCCAGCACGGCCGGGCTCGGGTCTAAATCCTCCTCATCAACGAAGGAGGTTCTCATGACCCACATGATGGATTGGAATGGTTACCGCGCTCAGCTTGGCGCGGGTGTCGGCGAGATGGGCAAGCTGAGCCCGGATACGGTGCGCGGCTACATGACGCTCGGCGGCGCCGGCGCGAAGACCGGCCATCTCGACGCCAAGACCCGTGAGCTGATCGCGCTGGCGGTCGCCATCTCGCTGCGCTGCGACGGCTGTATCACGGTCCACGCCGATGCCGCGAACAAGCTGGGTGCCACCAGGGAAGAGGTCGCCGAGGCGCTGGGCGTCGCGGTGAGCATCAATGCCGGTGCCGCGCTTGTCTATTCCACCCGCACGCTGGACGCCTTCGCGGCGGCCCAGGAAGCCTGAGCGCCCGAAGGGCAGGGAGAAACATCATGCTCCGTCTCATCAATCGGGGGCTCGGCATCATCGCCAGCCCCGCCTCGAACCGCGTCGGTATCGGCGCGATGAAGATCGCCATCGCGATCATCTTCCTCTGGATCGGCTTCCTGAAGTTCCAGCCCTATGAAGCCGACAGCATCACGCCGTTCGTGGCGAACAGCCCGGTGATGTCCTTCTTCTACGAGCATCCGAAGGACTATAAGTCGCATCTCACCAAGGAAGGCGAACTGAAGCCCGAACAGCGGAGCTGGCAGACCGCCAACAACACCTACGGCTTCTCCCATGGGCTCGGCACGGTGGAACTGGTGATCGGCGCGCTGACGCTGGCGGGGCTGGTATCGCGCCGGCTGGGTCTGGTGGGTGCGGCGCTGGCCTTCGCGACGCCGTTCGTCACCCTGTCCTTCCTGTTCACCACGCCGGAGGCATGGGTGCCTGCGCTGGGGGATGCCCAGCACGGCTTTCCCTATCTGTCGGGTGCCGGCCGGCTGGTCATCAAGGATGTGGCGATCCTCGCCGGGGCGTGGCTGATCCTCGTCGACACCGCCCGCGCCCTGCTCCGCGACCGGACGGTGCAGGTCGAGAAGCGGAAGCAGTTCGAGATCGCCTGACGACGTCCGGTGAAGCCCCAAGCGGCGGGTGGAGGAGGCTCCGCCCGCCGCCTGCCGTTCACCAGCGCGTGACGCGCGGCAGGATCAGCCACCAGATCAGCGCCACCGCCGCCGCGCCGGCGCCGTACCAGACGGCGACATAGAAGGGATCGTCATGCGGGCACTGGAAGATGAAGACGAAGGCGCCCCAGCCGGCTCCCGCAAGGCCGATGGCGAGCGCGCTTCCCTTCCGGTCGGTGGGGGCGCCGCGTCGCATCATCAGCCCCAGCGCCACGGCGACCGGGATCGACAGGATGACGATCGCGATCATGCAATCGATGCCGTGCCGCCACATCAGCCGGGCGCGCAGCATCCCGCCGCCGGCATTGGCGATGTCGATCGCCCAGCCGCTCACCAGCGCGGCGCCGAGCAGCAGCGCCATCCAGCGCAGGCCGGGCCGCGGCGACGCGGTCGGATCGAAGGAGCGGAGTGCCGTGACCATGCCGATGATCGTGAGGCCGCCGAGGCATCCCGCCTTCCACCAGAAGGAGGGCATGTGCATCGCCATCATGAGATCGGGCCGGTGATGTCCGAGCATCAGATAGAGGCCCAGCTCCACCATGCCGACCAGCGCCAGCACCATGCCCTCACGTCTGGGATTGCGGGGGCGCACCGGCGCGAGCGAGGCGACCAGATCGTCCAGGAGCTGCTCACTCGCCATCGGACTGCCTCTGGATCAACGCGGCGAGGCGGGCGAGGCCGCGATGGATGTTGACCTTGATGAGCGAGCCGGACTGGCCGGTCCGCGCGGAGGCTTCCTCGACGCTATAGCCTTCGAGCTTCACCAGCCGGATCGCCTCGGCCTGCGCGGGTTTGAGCGTGGTCATCAACTGGCCCAGCAGCGCCGCGCTGGTGACGGCGCTCTCATGGTCGCCGATGGCGGTGTCGTCGGGCAGCTCCTCGGTCTTCTGGCGCGACATGGCGCGCAGGCGGTCGACCCACTTGTAGCGGGCGATGGCGGCAAGCCACGGCCGGAAAGGGCGGGCGGGATCATAGCTATGGCGTTTCTCGTGAATGGCGATCAGCGCTTCCTGCACCGCATCGTCGACATGGGCGGGGGGAAGGCGCGAGGCGTAATATCGGGTCAGCCATCCCCGGATCTCGGCCAGCAGCCGGCGATAGGCGCCGCCATTGCCGGCCTGGGCCGCCGCCATCAGCGAGCCCCATTCGTCCGGCTCGGCCTCTTTCATCGGGGGCGGACGGAAACGCAGAGGAGCAGCCGGAGCGTCGGACCTGAGGCTGGAGCGGGCGAGGGAAGGCATGGAACGCCATTCGTCGGAAACAGGCTTCCGGTTACGGCATCATGCGCCGGCCCGACCGGCTGAAGGATTGGCAAGACAAGGCTCATGGCAGCTCCGTCACGCAGACTGACGAAGCTGGCCAGGAAAGCCAGCCCAATTCTCGCCTTATCCCGATTTTTCCGTCAGATGCGGAGCGCGTCGATGATCGGTCCTCCCGTGCCGCCTTGCAGCAGGACGACGCTCTTGAGCGGCGTCGGCGCGGTTTTGGGAAGCGCGATGGTCTGGGCCGTGCCCGTCCAATGGCCGACCTTCACGAGATCGTGGACGATGTCGCGGTGCGGGAGAGTGCGGCCGCCATTCTCGCCGGCCCGGATCGCCACCTGCACGGTGCGCGGATCGTAGCGGACCAGCCACAGGTCCGCCCCGCCCTTCGGCGCTGCGCCGGCGGCGACCGAGAGCCGGCCGTCTCGCAGCGACAGCGGCGGGGCCTGGAAAGCGCCGGCCCGTGCGATGGCGGCGTTCAGCTCGGCCTTGTCGCTGCCGAGGATCGTCGTCCGCCCGTTCACCCAGACCTGCGGCGTGCCGACCTGATCGCGGTTGTTATGATGTGCATAGTCCCACTGGCGCTGGGTGTAGCGGGGCGAGCCGAAACTGTCCTTCCAGCCGAGATAATCCCAGTAGGTGACCGAGAAGGAGAGCGCGACCACGTCGCCGCGATCGGCGATGGCGTTGATATTGTCCTGCGCGGGCGGGCAGCTCGAACAGCCCTGGCTCTGATACAGTTCCACCACGGTCGGATGGGCGGCCATGGGATGGACGGCTTCCCGCGCGGGGATCGATGCCCATGCCACGCCGCCGATGACGATCATTCCCAGGGCAGATCCCAGCAGCAAGCGCGTCCGCATCACGAATACTCCGATGTCGTTCGGGGCGTCCGTCGTGGAGCGCCCGTGTCGCGTGGACATTCGCGGGTTGCCGGCGACCGGTTACAATCGGCGCTGATGGCCCCGATCCCGAGTGCGGCATAGGTGAAAGGCCGCGGCCCGAAAGTCCAAGAGGTGAGGTGGATGGGAATGCGGCCTTCACCGCTGCCATTTCGACGAACATGTCACCGGCTTCGACAGACGGAACGGCCTGTTCACTTTATCCTGATGCCGGTTGGGTTATGATCCATCATGCAGATCGGTTCTGAAGAGCCTCCACCCGCCCGGCTCAGTCCGCGCGTCGCGCTGATGTCGATCGCCGGATTCTGGGCTTTCTACTTCGCGATCACGACGGCCCGCGCGGTGGCCTTCGGCTATGACAACCAGTTCGAGCTGCTGTTCCGCCGCGCGGCGGTGGCGCTCGTCAGCATGGGGCTGTCCTACATCTTCTATCTGTTGCTGCGCGGAAACCCGACCGCCTCGCTCAAGCGCACGATGGTGCTGGCGGCGTTCATCGCGATCCCGGCGGCGATCATCTATTCGAGCGTCAACCTCTTTTTCTTCCATGAGACGGACAAGAAGATGGAGGCCAAATACGAGGCCCGGTACCAGAAGGGGGCGCCGCCACGCCGGGGGTTCCCGATGGAGATGCCGCCGGGGCCGCCGGACAACAACTTCCAGATCACCACCCCCGTTCCGCCCGGCCCGCCCGTCGCCGCCAAAAACATGACGCACGACGATGAGGAGATGACCATCCTCCAGTCGATCGCGGAAAATTCCTGGAACGGTTATTTCTTCTTCGTCGCCTGGGCATCGCTCTACGTCGCACTCTGTTATGCGGCGGAAGTGGGGGCCTTGGAGCGTCGGACGGGGGCTCTCCGTGCCGCCGCGCAGGCTGCGGAGCTGCGCGCCTTGCGGTATCAGGTGAACCCGCATTTCCTCTTCAACACGTTGAATTCGCTATCGTCCCTCGTGCTCACGGGAAGGCAGGAGCAGGCCGAGCGGATGATCCTCAACCTCTCGACCTTCTTCCGCACCAGCCTGTGCGACGATCCGACGGTGGACGTGCCGCTCTCCGAGGAAATCCACCTCCAGCGTCTCTATCTCGACATCGAGGCCGTGCGTTTTCCCGAGCGCCTCGTGATCGATATCGATATACCCGAGAGGCTCCAGAGCGCGTGCGTACCCGGACTCATCCTCCAGCCACTGGTGGAGAATGCGGTGAAATACGGCGTGTCGCGATCGAAGAAGCCCGTGACGATCCGCATTCGCGCCCGCGAGAGCGAACTGGGCCTGCTGCTCTGCGTCGAGGATGACGGCGATCCGTTGCCGACGCCGATCGACGCCATCAACGGCACCGGCGTGGGCCTTCAGAATGTCCGGGACCGGCTCGTCGCCCGCTTCGGGGAGGCGGGAAGTTGTCGCTGGGGGGCGTTGCCGGGCGGCGGCTTCGCCGTGCGCCTCGCCATGCCGATGGTGTGGAACTGTGCCTGAGGCGCCGCTCCGTGCCCTGATCGTCGACGACGAGCCGCTGGCCGTCGAGCGGCTCCAGATCCTCTGCGCGGGGACGGAGGGGGTCTCGCTGATCGGCACGGCGTCGGATGGGGAGGCCGCGCTGCGGCTGGTCGAGGCGCTGTCGCCCGACCTGCTGCTTCTCGACATCAGTATGCCCGGCATGGACGGGATGAGCGTCGCCCGCGTGCTGGAGGGCAAGGCGGCGCGCCCGGCGGTGATCTTCTGCACCGCCTTCGATCAGTTCGCGGTCGCGGCTTTCGATGTCGCGGCGGTCGATTATCTGCTGAAACCGGTGACGCAGGAGCGGCTCGCGAAGGCGGTGGCGCGCGTCGCCGAGAAGCTGCGCACGCAGGCCTCCGGCGATGTCCCGCCCGGATCGGAATGGACCGAGGAGTTCTGGGTGCCGCATCGATCGGAGATGATCCGCATCGCGGCACAGGACATCGATCTGATCGAGGCGGAACGGGATTATATGCGCTTGCGCATCGGCCAGCGCAGCTTCCTGCTGCACCAGACGATCAGCGAGCTGGAGCGCCGGCTGGACCCGACGCGCTTCATCCGCCTCCATCGCTCGACGATCGTGCGCAAGGACTTCATCGCGAAGCTCCAGCATGATCGGCTCGGCACATGGTCCGCCTGTCTGGCGGACGGGTCGGAGATGCGGATCGGACGGACCTATCTGCCATCCGTGAAAGCCATCGCGGGGCGTTGACAGGCCAGCAAAAGGCGCCTCCGGGCGATTGCCGGAGGCGCTCCTGCCGTCAGTGAAGATTGATCTGACGCGGGCTTCGGTCCGCCATCGCGAGGGCCTTGCCCGGTCGCGCATCGGCGATGGCGAGTTGCACCTGAGGCGCGGCGCTCTCCAGGGCGACCCGGCGGCAGGCATCGCTCTGCCGAACGGCGAGAAGATCGCGGGCATCCGGGGCTCCGCAGACCGCCTTCGCGGCCTGGGCGACGCGGGCGTGCAGCGTCTGGACGCCGGCATCGGTGGCGAGGTCGAGGTCCGCGATGCGGACGATCGCGCTCTGGCCGTCGGTGACGGGTGCCGCGAGCGCCGGCATGGCGAGAATGGCGGCGGCGGACATTGCGGCGGAAACGCTGGTACGGACGAACCGGGTGACCATGATCCATGCTCCTCAAAGCCTGACCGGGGCCTTGCCCGGCGTGTTCGCGGTGTCTTCCGACCTCGCGGAGCCGCACCATAAGGAAGCCTTCCGCGGCCGACCCATGAGGTTCGACCGGAAGCGCTCGCCGCTCTGCGGACAGCGCCCGGACCCGACGAACGACAGGCTCGTATCGACGAATGACCTCGGGATTGAAGCGGTTGCCGGCCATTATGGGCAAGGGATCGAACCGCCGGCCCCGAGGCGAGAGCCGCTTTCGGATGGCTACTCCGAAGGGATTAGCGGGGCCGCCGCGCTTCCCTGCGAAGGTGTGTAGCTCCGAAAGGGCGATGTCCCGCCCCGAAGGAGCGGATTACACCCGTGGCCGGCGACAGGTTCGGGGCGGCGATATCGTGGCGACTCTCGTCAGGCAGGAGGCGATGGCGACGGGGCGCCCGCAAGGGGCGGAAACGCCCTGGATCATCCTCGGCGGGATATTCTTCTCCTGCTATCTGACCTGGCGCCCGATACAGGACGTGATGTTCACGCTGAGCGATGCGCTGTTCCTGCTCGGGCTGCTCGTGCTCGTCATCCAGCATCGTATCCCGCTGGAGCCGCTGCGCTTCCTCACCCCCTTCTGGCTGGCCGGGTTCGCGATGCTGGCGATCGGCCTGCTGATCGGATCGATCGGCTGCCCGATGCCGTGGCGGTGGCTGATCGTGGCGGGGCAATATCTCTTCGCCTGGGTCGTCCTGCCGCTGATCGTGATGCGGCGCGGGCCGGATCAGACGGTGCGGATGCTCAAGGCCTTCACCTGGGGCGTGTTCGCGATGAACCTGTTCGGGGCCTATATCTGGTTCACCTACACGGGATCGTTCGAGGAGGCGCGCAGCCTGCTCGGCATCGATTTCCTGTCGGGCGGGCGGCGGCTGGGCGCCTTCACGGCCGATGCGAACTGGAACGGCGCCGTGCTCGCCATGGCCGTGCCCGCCGCCTTCTATCTGCGCGCCAAGAAGGAGATCGGGAATGTCTTGCTGCTGCTGTGGCTCGCGGTGCTGCTGCTGGGTGTCATCCTCACCGCGTCGTTCACGGCCTTCATAGGCTGTTCGGCGGCGGTGCTGACCTTCATGGCGGTGGGAGGCATCCGGCCGAGCCTTCGCACGACGCTGCTGCTGGTGGCGGGAGGGGCGCTGCTCGCCCTTCTCTATTTCGAGAATGGGGGCGGGTTGCCCAAGATCTTCGTCGATCGCGTGGGCAACGCCATCGATCGCGGCGACATTTCCGAAGCGGGCACGTTCGAGGGGCGGATGGCGCTGATCCGCGAGGCGTGGGGAATGGTGGAAAGCCATATGCTGGTGGGGGTCGGCGCCGACCAGTATCGCGAGATCAGCATCTACAAGGCGCCCGTCCACAACATGTATCTGCTGCTCTGGGCCGAGGGCGGGCTGATCGCGATGTTCGGCTGGGTGCTGATGATGGCGGTGCTGCTTGCCGCGGCGATCCGGGCCTATCCGCGCGATCGGCTGGCGACCGCGCTGACGCTTTCCACCACCACCACTTTCCTGATCGCCACCACGGCGAGCCCGCATATGTATGCGCGGCTCTGGTCCGTGCCGGTGCTGATCGCGCTGGCGATATCGATCGAGGTGGCGCTCGACGTCGGACCGGCACAGCGGCGGCGCAGCCTGCTGAGGCGGGCAGAGCAGGCGCTCTGATGGAGTGGCGGCCGCATATGGCCCCCACGGCGGACGGCGCCCGGCGGGGCGGCGGATTCCCGCATATCGCGATCGTGCTGGCCGGGCTGGGGGCGGGCGGAGCGGAGCGGGTGGTGAGCCTGATCTCCGGCCGCTGGGTGGAAGAGGGGCACCGCGTCACCGTCATCGCCTTCGATCGCGTGGACGCGCCCGTCTTCCACGCGATCGATCCGCGCATCCGCCTCGTCCGGCTCGGGATCGAGCCCGGCGGGGGTGGACGGCTGGCAGGCGTGCGCGCGGTGCTCCGGCGGATCGCGGCGCTGCGGCGGACGCTGGCGGACGTGGCACCCGACGTCACCATCTCCTTCCTCACCAAGATCAATGTGCTGACGCTGCTGGCGAGCCTCGGCACCGGCCGGCGGGTGATCGTTTCGGAACGCAACAACCCCCGGATGCAGCAGGCCAGTCGCGTGTGGACGCTGCTCCTCGCGCGGCTGCACTGGCGCGCGGAAGGCATCGTCATGCAGACGCGGGCAAGCCTCGCCTGCCTTGGCGCGGCGGCGCGAAGGCGGGCGTCCGTCATCCCCAACCCGATCTCCGTCCACCCGGTCGAGGGGCCGCCCCGCGACGGTCATGTGCTGGCGGCGACGGGGCGGCTGACATGGCAGAAGGGCTTCGACATGCTGATCGACGCCTTCGCGCTCGTCGCACCGGCCTATCCCGACTGGACGCTGGCGATCTGGGGCGAGGGCGAGGATCGCCCGCTGCTGGAGAAGCGGATTGCGCGGCATCGGATGGCGGATCGGATCAGCCTGCGCGGCAACAGCCGTTCGCCCGACGAATGGGTGGGGCAGGCGGACGCCTTCGTGCTTTCCTCCCGCTACGAGGGGTTCGGCAATGTCCTCGGCGAGGCGATGGCGGGGGGGCTTCCGGTGGCGGCCTTCAATTGCGACTTCGGACCCGCTGAGATGATCCGGCCGGAGGAGGACGGCCTGCTCGTCCCCTGTGGCGATGTTCCGGGGCTGGCGGGTGCGCTCGGGCGGCTGATGGGCGACGGGGAACTCCGCGCCCGGCTGGGCGAGGCCGCGCGGCGATCCGCCCGGCGCTATCGCCCGGAGGCGATCCAGCAGCGCTGGGACGATCTGCTGGCCGGAATGGACATCCGCCGATCGATCAGGGGTGCGCGATCCGTTCCTTGCTGAGATCGTCGAGGAACTCGTCCAGATTGGTCCAGCCGCTGGCGTCATGGTGGCCCCACGCATCGAACTTGTCCGGGTTGAGGCCGTGAGCAACTTCCCAGTCGTCGGCCATTCCGTCATTGTCGCGATCGGGATAGGGCTTGCCGGAGGCGATCACCGGCAGATCGCCGAAACCCGAAACGATATGGCCCGACCGGCTGCGAACCTCGGAAACGATCCGGCGGTCGACCGCGTCGCGGGGCAGCGCGCCGGAATGGGCGAGCACTTCGTCATAGGCTGCCTGCGCGCTGGTGACGGGAACGGTGATCGGGCAGGGGGGAGATGGCACGCGGACGGCCGCCACGCCCTCATTCTCGGCCAGCAATCCGTCGAAGACATTGCCCTTGTCGTACAGGCGGGCATGGCCGGTGCTTCCGAGCGCATGATAGACCAGCGCATGGGCATAGCCGACCTTGCTGTTGGGGCCGGCGCGGAAATAATTGCCGACGATGCTGACGGGCGTGCCGCCGTAGCTTTCCCAGATTTCCGCGAACTCGACCACGCCGTTATACAGCACGTTGTTCACGATCTCGACGCAGGAGCCGCGCGGGAAGTTGATGTCCGGGTTCCGATCGCCGTTGTGGGCGCAGAGGTTGCGGATGAAGCTGACATGCTGCGGGCCTTTCGGATCGCTGGCCAGCAGCGCGCATTTGTCGTGCCTGGGAATGCCCTCGGCGAAGATCGAGTTGGAGATGGTGATCTCGTCATTCTGGGCATAGCCGCCGATATTCTCATCCAGCGACCAGGACGTGCTGACATGGTCGATCATCACGCGGCGGCTGTTCTCGATGGTGATGCCGCTGTTGGACTCGCGCTGCTCGCCGCGCCGGTCCGGCCGCACCCGGATGTAACGGATGATGACGTCGTGGGTGTTCTTGATGACGAGCGGGGTGAAGCCGTCCGGCCCGCCATTGTGCGTGAGGAGGATGCCGCCGCCCGGCGCGGTCTGCCCCGCGATGGTGATGTAGGGATTGACGATGATCGGCCGCCTGCTCGTGTAGCGGATCACGCCGCCCACGCGGAAGGTGCATACCCTCGGGCCGCGCGCGTCGATGCAGGCGCGGAGCGATCCGGGGCCGGAATCCGCCAGCGTGGTGACCGGGATGATCCGCCCGCCGCGGCCGCCGATCGAGGTGCGGCCATAGCCTTCGGCACCCGGAAACGCCTCCTTCTGCGCCACGGGCGCGGCGGCGGCCGCTTCGCCGAGCAGCATCAGCAGCATGGCCATGCCCCAGAGCAGCAGCCGTTTCCGGTCCATGTGCCTGTCCCTCAATAGGCGAAGCGTATTCCGAGCTGTGTCTGCCAGCGGTGGAAGCGATCCACCTGCTGGTCCGCGCCGCGATGCGTGTAGGTGGTGTTCAGGATCAGCGTGAGGAAGCGGTTCATCAGATAGCGGGCCTCGGCCGTGCCGCTGATGTAGCGCTGATCGTGGTCGATCGAGCCGCGATAGTGGATGTTGTCGATCGCGACGCCGGCATGGAGGATCAGGTTGTGCCGCGCCTCCTGATCGATGGAGACGCCGGCTCGCGTATCGATGCGGCCGATCGCACCGTTGCGGATCGTGGCGACGTCGCCCCGGAACACGTCCGCCACCACGGTCGTCCGCACGCGTGGGTGCCAGACGAGCCGGCCGCTCGCGGCGAGCCCGGTGAAGGATTTGAGCCGGCGATCGTCGGGATCGGAGGAGAAGACACCGGCCCCGATATTGCCCTGAAGCCGGTTGGTGATGTCGAAGGACAGGCCTGCCAGCGCGCCGCTCGTGGTCGTGTCGCGGTTGATGCCGTTGCGATCGACGCGCAGGCGCGCGTCGCGGCGGTTGACGAACGGCTCGATATAGACAGCCACGCGCTGCGTGACGTTCAGCAGGCCCCGCACGGAGGCGCGATAGGTCGTCAGGTCGCGGTCCGCGTCAACCGTCGGCAGATAGTCCAGATGGCTGATGGCGACGCGCGCGATCACGCCGGCCCGCCCGCCCTTGTAGGCATAGCTGAAATCACCCGTCGCGAGGTTGATGAGCGCGGGCGGCAGGGATCGGTCGAAGTCCGCCTCGGGATCGCTCCGGCGCTCATAGGTGCGGTCGAAGGTGACGGTGGCGTTGAGCGTCTGGCTGGCGCCGAACGTCTTGGTGGCATCGGCCTTGGCGCCGAAGGTGTTGACGTTCTCCCGCGGCGTATCGGCGTAGCGGATGAGATCGGCGTGGAGGTCCGTCTTGAGATCGAAGGTGGAGCGCTTGAGTTCGCCGGTCAGGCGCGGCTGGATGTCGAAGACGGTGTCGCCCTTTCGCCGATCGGGCGTGGCGAAGATATTGTCGTTGTAGGTGGCGTCCGCCTCGAGGCTCGGCACGAGGAGGAAGCCGCCGGCCGTCAGCGTGCGCGGCTCGTAGCCGGGGCGGGGCAGGCTCATGATCGACATGTCGCGCTGCTCGTCCTGCCCCATCAGCGGGGTGGCACCCAGACAGAGGATGGAAAGGGCCAGCACCGGGCCGGCCCCCGGCACAAGCGCCGCTCCGAAGAGCCTGATCCCGCGGCTCACAGGCCTAGAACCAGCTTTCCCGGACCACGATCATGTCGCCGGGCAGCACGGGCGTGTCCGCCGTCGCGCTCCCTTTCTGCGAGGCGCGGGTGATCGTCGCGGAGCGGGTGTTGGCGCGGAAGGTATAGCCCCCCGCGATCGATACGGCCGTCATCAGCGACATGCCCGGCACATAGGGATATTGCCCCGGCTTCTGCACCTCACCCGCGATGTAGAAGGGGCGATAGGCGATGATCTGGGCGCTGACCTTGGGATCGTTGACGAGCTGCTTGGCGCGGATCTGCGAGGCGATAGAGGCTTCCGCCTGCCGGAGCGTCTTGCCCGCGACCTTGACGGGATCGAGCATGGGCAGCGCCACCTCGCCGGTATCGTCGATCAGATAGGTGTTGGTGATGGCGTCGAGGCCGAAGACCGTGATGCGGATCTGGTCGCCCGGCCCGAGCTGATAGACGCCCGGCGCCGTCATCGACATTTCGGGCAGGCGCGCGCCGCTTGCTCCGCCGGTGCCGGCCAGCATCAGGATGGCTGCCGAGATCGCGATGAACCGATGTTTCGTCACTGCCCCCTCCTCTTCGGCGGAAGATCGCGGTGCGGCCCATGGCTTCCATCGGTCGGCCCGCGATCCGAAGATTTCCTCCCTGCCTTGCGGGCAGGGAAACGGCGGTATCGACTCATCGCATGGCATAACCCCCGCTCATGCGACGGCGCGATCATCGCACAACCAGCCGGACAAGTCTCGCTTCAGAAGATTGGCCAGGTCGCGGATATCGTCGCGATAATAATCGCGTAGCATCGCCCGAAGCTCCTCGGTGAGCGGCGGGTAGCGCACCGGCCGGGCGAGCGAGGTCCACACCCGCGCCAGCCACGGGTTGGATCGCATCGGATCGAGCAGTGGCCGCGCCGGCCGGAGAATGCGGCGTAGCGGCAGGGGGAGCGTCGGCGCGCGGCTGTCGTTGCGGCGATCGTCCACGGCCTCGGGCGCGATATGGGTGGGCACGCCGATATGCCCGCATACCCGCGCGATCACCGCCTCCGGCTCGCGGCGGATATCCTCGTAGAGGATGATCTGGAGCCGCTCGGCGGGAATATGCTCGTAGAGCCGGCGGATATGATGGGCGTAGCGCCCGCCTTCGAGGAAGCGCCCCCCGGCGGCGACACGGCCGTCGAGGTAGCGGCGGGGATCGCTGCTCACCTGTCCGCGTCGATAGAGCATGCAATAATCCGAATAAGCGCGCTCGACCGGATCGCGGAGCTGCACGATCAGCGGGATGCCGGGCAGCAGCGCGGCGATGCGCCGGGCCGCATCGGGGTGGGCGAGATAGTCGGCGGATTTCTCCCCGACGATGGGGTCCGCCGGCGCCTCGGCGAAGAGCGAGCGATACCAGTCCACGCCGCGCGCATATTCGGTGCTGAAGAAATGCGGCTCGGCCGTGGGCAGCCACAGCATCGGATGATGGCGGAGCTGGTGGCCGATCCAGGTGGTCGCCGCCTTGACGGCACCGATCACGAGGAAGGAGGGGAGCCGTCCGTCGGCCATGTCAGCGCCCCGCCTCGTCCAGCACGGAGCGCAGGATGCGTCCCATGGTGCGGCAGCTTTCCTCGTCCAGCGTCGGGTCGACCGGAAGCATCAGGCTGGTTTCCCCCAGCATGTGGGCGACGGGCAGGCGGCGCTCCGGCCCGATGCCGGCGTCTGCGAACGCGCGTTCGCGGTAGATTTCCGGGCATATCCCCGTCTGGCAGGGGATGCCGAGATGCCAGGCCTCCTCCACGATGCGGTCGCGGCTCCAGCGCGGGTGGAGCGTGTCCGGCCGCACGAAGGCGTAGAACTTGTAATAGGCGTGGCCGACATTCTCCGGCGGATGCACCTGACGGAGGACGGCGCTGTCGGACAGCTCCTCGATCAGGATCGCCGCGTTGCGACGCCGGGTACCGGTCCAGAGCGGGAGCTTCTGAAGCTGGGCGAGGCCGATGGCGGCCTGCATCTCGGTCAGCCGATAGTTGCTGCCAAATTCGCGGTGGAGCCAGCGGAAGCCATGGCCCGCGACGACGGCATGGGCGTCCTGCTGATCCTTGCCATGATCCTTGAGCGACCAGGCCCGCCGTGCCGTCGCCGCATCGCGCAGCAGCAGCATCCCGCCTTCGCCGCCGGTCGAGATGATCTTGTCCGTGCAGAAGGAGAAGGCCGCCGCGTCGCCGAAGCTGCCCACCGGGCGGCCGCCCAGCGTCGCGCCATGGGCCTGGGCGCAATCCTCGATGAGCTTCACGCCATGCCGCTCGGCCAGCGTCGCGATCTCGTCCGCCGCGGCCGGATAGCCGCCGAGATGGACGAGGATGATCGCCTTCGTCCGCCCGGTCAGCGCGCGGGCGACGAGATCGGCCGTGAGTCCCTGCGTCTCGGGATCGATGTCGCTGAAGACCGGGGTGGCCCCGCACGCCACGACACAGCTCGCCGAGGCGACGAAGCTTCGTGCGGGCACGATCACCTCGTCACCCGGCCCGATACCAAAGGTCTTGAGCGCCACTTCCAACGCCAATGTGCCGTTGGCGAGCGCGATGGCGTGGGGCTGGTCGCACATCCGGGCGAAGGCGGCCTCGAAGGCAGCGCATTTCTCGCCATGGTGGAGCGAGTTCACCCGCCCGGAGCGCAGCACCTCGGCCACCGCCTCGATCTCGTCCTCGGCATAGACCGGCCAGCGCGAACGGATGCGCGCGAGCTTCACCACATCGTAGGGCGAGGCGTCGTCCATGTCTCCGATGTCGGGCAGGATGCTGGCCATGGCAGCGCTACAAGGATTGCGGGACGAGCGCTTCGGGCGGCCAGGCGGCGCTGGCGCGACCCGTCGCGGCGGGCTGCTTCGGCGCGACCTGAAGCATGTCGCCGCCGTCCGGCTCGATCATCGAGAAGAGGATATGCTTCACGCTCTCCTCCTGATGGGCCATGATCGCGCGGGCGAGCGCCTCCAGCCCTTCGCGCAGCACCTCGATCGGCACGGGCGACGGCTGGGCCTCGAACACGCCGGGAAGCGCGGAAGGCAGGCGCTGCTCGCGCTCGTCGAACAATTCCTCGTAGAGCTTCTCGCCGGGGCGCAGGCCGACGATCTGGATCGGCACGTCCCTGTCCGGCTCCAGCCCCGCGAGGCGGATCATGCGACGCGCGATATCGATGATCTTCACCGGCTCGCCCATGTCGAGCACGACGATCCGGCCGCGCCGCACGTCGCACTCCATCGCCCGCGCCATGCTGTGGAGCACGAGCTGCACGGCCTCGTGGACGGTCATGAAATAGCGCGTGATCTCGGGATGCGTGACGGTGAGCGGGGCGCGGCGCTTGAGCTGCCGCTGGAAGAGCGGGATGAGCGAGCCGCTCGATCCCAGCACATTGCCGAACCGCACGGTCATGAACCGCGCCGCGCCCGGATCGCCGGCACCGTCGAGATCGAGGGCCTGACAATAAAGTTCGCCCAGCCGCTTGCTGGCGCCCATGATGCCGACGGGGTTCACCGCCTTGTCCGTGGAGACCTGCACCATCGCACGCACGCCATAGCGCTGGGCGGCGTCGGCCACGTTGCGGGTGCCGAGCACGTTGGTCTGCACGCCCGCGCAGATGTTCGTCTCGACCAGCGGCACATGCTTGAGCGCGGCGGCATGGAAGACGAAGTCCGGCCGATGCTGTTCGAAGGCGGCCATCACGCTGCGGCGCTGGCGGATCGAGCAGAGCAGCGGCGTACAGGGGATGTGCGGATAATTCTCGCGCAGCTCCAGCTCGACCGAGTAGAGATTGAACTCCCCGCATTCGAGCAGGATGATCTCGGCCGGGTCCATGGTGGCGATCTGGCGGACGAGCTCGCGGCCGATCGTGCCGCCCGCGCCCGTGACCATCACGCGTTGCCCCTTGAGGGCGCGGAGCACGACATCTTCGTCCAGCTCGGCCTGCGGGCGGCCGAGCAGATCGGCGAGGTCGATCACCTCAAGGTCCAACGGCTGACCGATCTCGGTCGGTGACGGCGCGTGCAGCACCGAGAGGCCCAGCGTCTCGGCCGCCGCCACGAGGCGGAGACGGCTGTTGCCCGGCACGGCGGCGCCTTCCGCGAGGATCAGGCAGCTCGGCCGTTCTTCACGGGCGGCGAGCTTGCCGACGACATGCTCCAGCGCGTCGATCCCGCCGAGGATGGGCACGTCGCGCAGCCGCAGCTCGACGTCGCGTTCGCCCGTGTCGATGATGCCGACGGGGACATAGCCGGGGTTGGGCGTCGCCTCGATCTGGCGCAACAGCACCGCCACCTGCTCCGGCAGGCCGACGATCAGCGCGCGTTTGGGCGCGGCGTGCGCCGGCTCCGGGGAGGCCGGGGCGATATGATGCTGGCGGCGGATCTCGCGCAGCCGGTCGCTCAGGATGCGCCGCCCGATCCGCCCCACGACGAGGATCGCCACCAGCACCAGCCACTGGATGATCGGCACGGACGTCGGCAGCCAACGCGCGCGGGAAACCGCCACCAGCACGAGCACCGGCACCGCGATCGATATCGACGCGGCTTCGAGCAGCGAACTCAGATCCGACAGCGAAGGCATCCGCCAGACGCGCCTGTAGAGGCCGAAGACATGGAAGGTGATGAGGCCGCTCACGATGAAGATCGGCAGATTGGCGACGAGCCCCTCCCACATCTTCGGAGGGATCGAGCCGTTCATGCGGAGCGCCAGCGCCAGCGTCAGCGCGAGGGCGATCGCGCCGGCGTCATAGAGGATATAGCCGATCCTCCGCGCGGCGCAGTGCCCTATGGTCGGGATGGCTTTCATACGACCACGTTCCCCTTCGGCGCGAAGTCGGCCCAACTTGACGCGCGGCGCGTGTGGTTTCCGTCGACGCCGCTCGGCTTGGCGAGAAACATAGATGGGCGGGATCGCCCCGCGGAAAGGCGCATCCGGGGGCCACCGCCTAGGGGGCGGATTCACGCCATTTGGGAGGGGAATATCCGGCCGGTCGATCGCGGCCTCGCCAAAGGAGGTGTCTGGCGGGCCTGGCATCCCTCCTTTGGAAGCGAAGGGATGATGCCCGAAATTGCCAGGCCCTCGCAGACGGCTTTCGCCTAGGCTTTCCGAAAATCGTCTGCGCGCAGGGGGCTATGGGCGAGAGAGCCGGCATCTTGGCGAAGGAGGCGGAGGCGTGAAGCTGCTTCACGTCATTACGGGCCTGAACGTCGGAGGGGCGGAGACGATGCTCGCCCGCCTGCTGGAGAGCCGCGATCTCATGCCTGATATCCGGCCGGAGGTGTTGTCGCTGATGACGCCGGGCGTGGCGGGCGAGCGCATCGCGGCGACGGGGACGCGGGTGCGGAGCCTCGAAATGCGTGGCAGGCTGCCCTTGCCGGGAGCGATGACCCGTCTGGTGACCGTGATGCATGAGGTTCGCCCCGATCTCATCATGGGATGGATGCATCATGGCCAGCTCGCGGCCAGTCTGGGCGCGCTGGCGGCGCCCGGCCGGGTGCCGGTGATCTGGAACGTCCGCCACTCGCTCAGTGGTTACCGGCAGGAGAAGCGCTTCAGCCGGATGATCCTGCGCATGGGGGCGTGGCTGTCGGGCGCGCCCTCCGCCATCGTCTACAATTCGCGCGCGGCGCGGGTGCAATATCGGACGTTCGGCTATCGGGCGCGGCGGGATCTCGTCATCCCCAATGGCTTCGACGCTCAGGGCTTCGCACCGCGCGAACCCGCCCGCCGGACGCTCCACGCGCTGTTCGGTCTGCCTGAAGGGGCGGTGTCGATCGGCATGATCGCCCGCAACCATCCGATGAAGGATGTCCCCAACCTGCTCGCAGCGTTCGCGAAGGTGCGGGAGCGCCGCCCGGATACGCATCTGTTGATCGCGGGTGAGGGGATGGATGCGCCCTCCGGCGACATGGCGGCGTGGCTCGATCGCCTCTCGCCGGGAAGCTGGACGCTGGCGGGGCATCGCACCGATGTTCCGGCATGGCTGGCCGGGCTGGATATGGTGGCGCTGCCTTCGGCGTGGGGCGAGGGTTTCCCGAACATCATCGGCGAGGCCATGGCGGCGGGAGTCCCCTGCGTCGCAACCGACGTGGGCGATGCGGCATGGGTGGTGGGCGAAACCGGCCGCGCCGTCCCTCCGCGCGACGCGGACGCGCTGGCGAAGGCGCTGCTCGATCTCGCCGATCTGGGGCCGGAGCGGCGCGCCACGCTGGGGTGCGCCGCCTGCGCACGGATCGAGGAGCATTTCTCGCTGTCCGGTGTGGTGCAGCGCTATGCCGCCTTGTTCCGCGAGCATGGCGGGCAGGCGCCTTCGCGCCTTCCGGCTGCGGCATGGGCGGAGGGCGCGCGATGAGGATCGTCGTGGTGGCCAGCCTGGCCTTCTCCCTCGTCAACTTCCGCAAGCGTCTGCTCGCCGACATGGTGGCGTGCGGCCATGAGGTGCTGGCCTGCGCGCCCGAGGAGGACCGGGAGGTCGCACGCGAGCTGAGGACGATGGGTGTATCCTATCGCGTGATGCCCATGGCACGTTCCGGGCTCAATCCCTTCGCGGATCTGCGTACGCTGGGCTGGCTCGTCGGCCTGTTCCGTGCCCAGCGGCCGGGGCTGGTGCTTGCCTATACGCAGAAGCCGATCGTCTATGCGGGGATAGCCAGCCGTATCACGCGCGTGCCGCGCTATTTCGCGATGGTGAGCGGGCTGGGGCTCGCCTTCGGAGAAGAGGGCGGGCGCTGGCTGCGCGCCGTGGTGGCGCTTCTCTATCGTATCGCGCTGAAGCGGGCGGAGGGCGTCTTCGTCTTCAATGCGGACGATCGGGAGGAGATGCTCCGCCACCGCATGATCCGGGCGGACGCGAACGTGGTGCGCGTGCCGGGCTCGGGGGTGGACCTCGACCATTACGGCGCCGCGCCGATACCCGCCGGTCCGGTCCGCTTCCTGATGATCGCGCGGCTGCTGCACAGCAAGGGCCTGTCCGAATATGCCGAGGCGGCGCGGCGCCTGCGCGGCCGCTATCCCGAGGCGTGGTTCGCCCTGCTGGGGCCGCCCGATCCCAGCCCCGCCGGCGTCGATGCCGCGCAGGTGGAGCAATGGCGGCGCGAGGGCGCGATCCGCTATCTGGGCGAGGCGCGGGACGTCCGCCCCTATCTCGCCGCCGCCAGCGTGTTCGTGCTGCCGAGCTGGTATCGCGAGGGGCTGCCCCGCACGATCCTGGAGGCGATGGCCACGGGCCGGGCGGTCATCACCACGGACATGCCCGGATGCCGCGAGCCGATCGATCCGGGCGTCAACGGCTACATCGTCCCACCCCGCGACGCGGAAGCGCTGACCATGGCGATGGAGCGCTTCCTCCTGCGGCCCGAGCTGGTTGCCCGGATGGGCGGCCGCGCCCGCGAAACGGCGGTGGAGCGCTTCTCGGTCGAGCGGGTGAACGATATTCTCCTCTCCACCATGCGGCTCCGGGCCGACGTGCCCTCGCGACCCTCGGGAAGGGGCGCCGCCGCCGCGCTGGCGGGTGTCGCATCATGACGGTCCGGCGCTGTGCCGACATGCTGGTGGCGGTGGCGGCGCTGGGCCTGCTTGCGCCGTTGCTGCTTCTGACCGGAGTGGCCCTTCTGCTGCTGGATGGAAGCCCGGTGCTCTTCGTGCAGACCCGAAGCGGCCTCGGGGGGCGGCCATTCCGGCTGGTGAAGTTCCGTTCCATGAACGAGGCGCGGGGCGCCTGCGGCGCGCTCCTGCCCGATGCCGAGCGGACAACCCCCAGCGGCCGCCTGCTCCGCGCCGCACGCATCGATGAACTGCCCCAGCTCTGGAACGTGCTGCTCGGGGATATGAGCCTGATCGGCCCCCGGCCGCTGCTGCCCGTCACCGTCGCCGCGGCCGGAGAGGCGGGGCGGGAACGCGGACGGGTCCGCCCCGGCATGACGGGCTGGGCGCAGGTCAACGGCAATACGCTGCTCAGCGACGCCGACAAGATCGCGCTCGATCTCTGGTATATCCGCAACCGCACGGCCGCGCTGGACCTGCGGATCATCGGACGGACGCTGCTCGTCAGCCTGCTGGGCGAGCGGCGCGATGCGGCGGCGATCGGGAGGGCACATGCGGGCGCTTCTCATCGGCGCGGTTGAGAGCACGCGCGTGGCGCTCCGCGCGCTGGCGGATGCGCCGGGCTGGACGCTGGCCGGACTGGTGACGCTGCCCCTCGATCTTGCCGGGCGGCATTCGGATTTCGTCGATCTGGAGGCCGAGGCCCGTGCCATCGGCTGCCCTATGCTCCGTACCGCCAACGCCAATGCGGAGGAGGCGCGAACGGCCATCGCGGCGCTCGCGCCCGATTATCTCTTCGTGATCGGCTGGTCCCAGCTTTGCGGGGAGGCGATGCGCGCGCTCGCGCCGGGGCGGGTGGTCGGCTATCATCCGGCTCCGTTGCCGCGATTGCGCGGGCGTGGCGTCATCCCATGGACCATCCTGCTGGACGAGCCGATCACCGCCGGCACGCTCTTCCTGATCGACGAGGGGACGGACAGCGGCGCGATCCTCGCCCAGCATTTCTTCCATGTCGCTCCCGACGAGACCGCCGCGACGCTCTACGCCAGGCATATAGCGGTGTTGGAGGCGATGCTGCCGGGGCTTCTCTCCGGCCTCGCCGCCGGGACGGTGGAGCCCCGCCCGCAGGACGAGCGCTATGCCACATGGGCGGCGCGGCGACGGCCGGAGGACGGCGTGATCGACTGGCATGACGATGCGGTGGCGATCTGGCGGATGGTGCGGGCGTGTGGCGATCCCTATCCGGGCGCCTGGACGATGCTGGGCGAGGAGCGGCTGGTGATCCTGAAGGCCGAACCGGTCGATCTCTTGCATCACCGTGCCGCGTTGGCCGGGCAGGTGGTGGAACGGTCGGAGCAGGGCTTCACCGTCCGTTGCGGCGACGGGCGGGGGGTGCTGGTGACGGAGTGGCGCGGCGCCCGGCCGTCGATCCATGTCCGGCTGCGGGGGGCATGATGACGCTGGTCTCTCGCATCGCCCGCGCTCTGGTGCTGGCGCCGCACCCGGACGATGAGGTGCTGGGCTGCGGCGGCACGATGGCGCGGATCGTCTCGGAAGGCGGAGTGGTGGAGGTCGCGGTCGTCACGCGCGGCCGTCCGCCCCGGTTCGACGAGGCGCAGGCCGATCGGGTGCGCGCCGAGGCCGAACGCGCGCACCGAAGGCTCGGCGTCGCGCGCACGCATTTCCTCGATCTGCCGGCTGCCGAACTCGATCGCATGGCGCAGGCGGACCTCAACCACGCCATCGCCCGCGTCGTGGAGACGGTGCGGCCCGATACGCTGTTCGTGCCTTTCGTGGGTGATCTGCACATCGATCACCGGCTGGTGTTCGATGCAGCACTGGTCGCCGCGCGGCCAAGAGGGGAGCATTACCCCCGGCGCATTCTGGCCTACGAGACGGTGTCCGAGACGAACTGGTCCGCCCCGACGCTCGCGCCGGCCTTCCAGCCCAACATCTTCATCGACATCGGGGATCATCTGGAAGCGAAGCTCACCGCCTTCGCCTGCTTCGAGTCCCAGTGCCGGCCACCGCCCGACGAGCGTTCGCTCGAGACGCTGCGCGCGCTGGCGACGGTACGCGGCTCGACGGTGACACGGGCGGCGGCGGAGGCTTTCATGCTGATCCGGGAGGTGGGGTGATGGACGCCTCCTCCGATCGTTTCTCCGGGCGATCCGGGGAGCGCAACGGAAGCCGTTCCGTGCGGATGCTGCTCAGCTCGGCGGGGCGGCGCGTCGGTCTGTTGCGGGCATTCCGTTCCGCCGCCGAAGAGCTGGGCATCGCACTCGAAATCATCGCCTGCGATCTGGAACCGGAATGGAGCTCGGCCTGCCGCGAGGCGGATCGGGCCTTCGCCGTTCCTCCCGCACCATCGCCCGACTATATCGACGCGGTGCTGGGCATCTGCGAGCGCCACGGCATCGCTCTGGTGGTGCCGACGATCGACACCGAGCTTGTGCAATACAGCCACGCCCGCGATCGCTTCGCGGCAATCGGTGCGACGGTCTCCATCGGAAGCCCCGCGATCGTCGAGATGGCGCGGGACAAGCTGGCGACGGCGCGTTTCCTTGCGGCGGCGGGCATCGCCTCGCCCCGGACGGCCAGCGCCGAGGAACTGCTCGGTGGCGACGCGGACTGGCCCTGGCCGCTGCTCGCCAAACCGCGCCACGGCAGTTCGAGCCGAGGCATCCAGATCATCCACGATCGCGAGGAATTGCGGCCCCTGACGGCCGTGGAGCCCTATGTCGTGCAGGAAATGCTGCGCGGGCGCGAATTCACGGTGAACCTCTTTTTCGACGAGCATGGCCGGCTGCGCAGCGCCATCCCGCACGAGCGGCTGAAGGTGCGTGCCGGCGAGGTGGAGAAGGCGGTGACGATCCGCGATCCGGTGTTGTGCGGGATGGCGCGCGATCTCGGCGCCGCGCTGGATGGGCCGTTCGGCGCGATGTGCTTCCAGGCGATCATGGATGGCGAGGGCCGTGCCTCGCTGTTCGAGATCAACGCCCGCTTCGGCGGAGGCTATCCGCTGGCGCATCAGGCGGGGGCGACCTTCACCCGCTGGCTGCTCGAACAGGTGCTGGACCTGCCGCGCACGGCCCATGACGCATGGCAGGCCGGCGTGGTGATGCTGCGCTACGACGACGCGGTGTTCGTGTGACCTGCCGCCCCGCGATCGACACCGTGATCGTGTTCGACCTCGACGACACCCTCTATCTGGAGCGCGACTATGTGGAGAGCGGCCTCCATGCCGTGGGCCGATGGATGGAGCGGCAGCTCGGCGTCGTCGATGCCGGCGGCGCGATGGTGGAGAATTTCCGCGCGGGCGCGCGGGGGCATCTCTTCGATACGGCGCTCGCTTCGGCGGGAGTTTCGGGGGCGGAAGAACTGATACCGCGAATGGTGCAGGTCTATCGGCAGCACCGGCCCACCATCAGGTTGGCGCAGGATGCGGCGCGTTTCCTCTCGCACCGGCCGGAGCGGACCGGATTCGCCATCATCACCGACGGCTATCTGGACGCGCAGCGCCGCAAGATCCGTGCGCTCGGCCTCCATCGGCTCGGCGTGGAGATGGCTGTCTGCACCGATCGCTGGGGGCGGCAGGGCTGGAAGCCCGCGTGCCGCGCCTTCGAGCATGTCCAGTCCTTCTTTGCCCTGCCGGCCGGTGCCTTCGCCTATGTCGCCGACAATCCCGAAAAGGATTTCGTCGCGCCCCGGCGCATGGGTTGGCGGACCGTGCAGATCAACCGCCCCGGCCGCCTGCATGAAGGCGTGACGGCCCCGATCGACCCCGCTGAACGGGAGATCGACAGTTTCGACGGACTGCTGGCCTGAAGGGCTCGCGCGGGAAAAGTTCCCGCCGGAAGAGGCGTACCCATTTCGGATGCCGGACCGATATCCACATGCACCTTGCGCAGACTTACTGGGAGGTCGCTTTACGCTACGGCGTGATGCATAGACGACATCGAGTGACAACCTCGGATGACGAGTTCTCGCGTGGATCATGCGATGAACCCAACAGAGTGGCGCCGGGGGGAGTGTGGGTCCATCGATTATTTGAGCGCATCAAGTCGTGCGTGCGTTGCGCTCTGTCCGTGATCCGGGGATTCCTTCACGGATTTGCTGGCCTCCATTCCTTTACGGTGCAAAGGGGGCAGCCTTGCACGCACATCTCAATATCGCGATCGTCAGCCAGAACGAGATCGAGGGCGAAGGCCTCCGTCGGATATTGACGGAGCAGTCCTTCGACGTCGTCGGCGTCCATCGCGACTGCCTCGCCCTCGATCTGGGGCATTGGGACGACGCGCCGGGCAGCGTCCCCCTCGTCATCATCGATGCCAACAGCGAGGAGGAAGGGCTCGAGACGTGCCGCTATGTCCATGACCGCTGGCCTCGGTGCAAGATCGTCATCATCGCCACCGACTGCCAGAGCCGCGCCGTGGCGGAGGCCTTCCATGCCGGAATAGACGGTTATGTCGGCAAGCATATTTCCTGCGCCAGCCTGGCCGAGATGCTGAAGCTGGTGGCGCTGGGCGAGAAGATGATCCCGTCGCAGGTGATCTTCGATCTCGCCTCGCTCAAGGCGGATGGCGGCCTCGACGAGATCAAGGTCTCGACCGGGGACGCCAATCTTTCCGATCGCGAGATCGAGATTCTCAAGGGGCTGATCCGGGGCGAACCGAACAAGGTGATCTCGCGCCGGCTGCTGATTACCGAGGCCACCGTCAAGGTCCACGTCAAGTCGATCCTCCGCAAGCTCGGCGTGATGAACCGGACGCAGGCCGCGATCTGGGGAATGAGCCACGGGTTGACCGGAGGCCTCCAGAGCGCCCCCGTCGCGGCGTCGGCGGGCGGAATGATGAACGGTGCCGGCGGCGGAGCTTTCGGAGGCGGAGGCGCCTATCTCGGCTGACGGAAGCTCGGCTCGGACGATCTATCGAGGGGGACGGGATGCAGAATGCCAATGCCCTCATCATGCCAGGGCAAGGCCTTGACGGTCAGGCATATACGATGCGGGGCGCGCACCAGCAGCCGGGCACGCGAACCGGTTATCTGGGGATCGCGGACTCGCTCAGGATCATCCGGCGGCGGCGGTGGCTGATCCTGCTGGTGGTGGCGGCGGTCGTGCTGCTGACCATGCTCTATCTGTCGCAGACCCAGCCGATCTACAGCAGCACCACCACCGTGATGGTGCCGCCGCCCGACCAGAATGTGCAGTCCGCCCCCGGCGCGCCGACGCTCGCGCCGAGCCCGAACGAGGAAACGGCGATCCAGACGCGGGTGGAGCTTCTCCAGTCGCGCTCGCTGGCGCGGCAGACGGCCGAGAGCCTGCAACTGTCCCACGATCCCGAATTCGCACCGGGCCTTGGCGGGCCGGGCTTCGTCGATCGCTTCCTGAGCTTCCTGCAACCCGGCGTGACGGTCGCGCTCTCGCCCAGCCAGAAGGCGCTCGCGGCGGAGCGCGCGCGTTCCGAGGCGGTGACCGATCATCTGATGGCGCATCTCAGCGTGGCGCGGGACGGGCGCTCCAACGTCATCAGCATCACCGCGTCCTCGGCCGATCCCGTCAAGGCGGCGCGCATCGCGAACCGGCTGGTCGACACATACATCCGCGGCCAGATCGACGACGCGAACGAGACCCGTTCGCAGGAGATCAAGGCGCTTTCCGAACGGGTGAAGGAAGTGCGCGGCTACCTCCAGAATGCGGACATGGCGGCGGCATCCTATCGCAAGCAGCATGGCCTCATGAACTCCCGCCCGGAGGACAGCGGCTCGCTTCAGGCGACGCAGATCGCGGGTCTTCTGGCACAGGCGCAGGCGGATACCGCTTCGGATGCGCGCAAGGCCGCGCCTGCCGTGATGCCTGACGGCGGCGTCTCGGCCTCGTCGGTGTTGCTGACCGATCTGCGCGGACAGGAGGCGCTCCTCACCCGCAAGCTCGGTGAGCTCACCAGCTTCTACGGCCCCGGCTATCCCGACGTCGCCAAGACGCAGGCCGAGCTGACGGCGCTGCGTGCCCGCATCGATCAGGAAACGGCGCGCCTCACGGCGGATCTGAACAGTCAGGCCTCGGCCAGCCAGGCGCGATCCGGCTCGCTCAGTGCGGCGATCGCAGGGCTGCGCAGCCGCTCGTTCAACGACGACACCACGGCCGTGCCGCTCCGCGCGCTCGAACGCAATTCGGATGCGGTCAACACGCTCTATACGACGCTGCTCAACCAGTTGAACGCCAAGATCGGCCAGACGCCCGATCTCGACCCGGACATCACCCGCATCTCCCGCGCGCCGGTGCCGGACGAGCCGAGCTATCCGCTGCCCAAGCGCGTGCTGGCGGTCACCTTCGTCGCGGCGCTGGCGCTCGGTACGCTGCTGGCGTTCGTGATCGAGGCGATGGACACCAAGCTGCGGACCTCCGAACAGGTGCAGCGCCTGCTCGGCATCCCGACCCTCGCGATGATCCCGGAGATGGAGGACGATGAGGGGCCGGTGCATTCGATCGTCGCCGGCCGGCCGCGCTCCCGCTTCGCCGAGGCGATGCGCAACCTGCTGATCGAGCTGGAATCCCGTATCGAGAAGGACGGGCCGAAGATCGTCGTCGTGACTTCGCCGCTGGAAGACGAGGGCAAGAACACCATCGCCGCCAGCCTGGGCGCGGCGGCGGCGGTGATCGGTCGCCATGCGGTCGTGGTCGATTTCGATCTGCGCCGGCCGGAATCCACGGGCTCGAACACGCTGCCGGTGCCGAATGGCGCGGGTGTCGTCGCCTATCTCGCCGATCGGGCGCATGTCGACGAACTCGCGATCGCGGAGGACGAGCAGCATTTCGCGGTGATCGGCGTGGGCGAGTCGGCGGCCGATCCGGGCGCGCTCATCGCCTCGCCCCGCCTGCCGGAGCTGCTGGATCAACTGCGCCAGCGCTTCGAGCTGGTGATCCTCAACGCGCCGCCGATCCTGCCGGTCCGCGACGCCAAGACGCTGTCGGACCATGCCGACGCGACGCTGCTGGTGCTGCGCTGGGGGCGGACCAGCCCCGAGGCGGCGGCCGCCGCCATGGATATCTTCGATCGGCCGGTGACGGGCGCCGTGCTCAACAGGGTCGATTATGAGGTTCACGCCAATCGCCGCTATGGCGACGCGATCCACCATGTCGCGCAGTCGATGGCCTATTATGATCCAGAGCCGGATCGGGGGCGCTGGGGCTGGCTCCGCCGCATGCGTCGCCGCTTCCGCCGGGGCATCAGCCGGACGGCCGAGGCGCTGCATCTCGCGTGAGGACGGCGCCCGCGGTGACGGTACGCTCCTCCCTCAGCCCTCGCCGCAGGGAGAGCGTCAGGCCGGCAAGCCACACCGTGCCGAACAGCACATGAGCCATGTTCGCGCCCATCGCCCCCAACAGATAGATGAGTGGCGCCACCAGCCCGTAGAAGGTCGCCGCCGCCGCGAGCACGGTGCGCAGGACGGCCGGTTGCCTTCCCATCGCCAACAGCGCCGCCCGGCTCGCCGCCCCGCTGATGGTGAGCGCCACCGCGAAGATCTGGACGGTCAGCAGCGGCCCGGCAGCGGCGAAGCGGGCGCCGGCGGCCATCTCGATCGCCCATCCGCCCAATAGAAGCGCGCCGAGGAAGCAGGCCGCGCCGAAGCTCGCCAGCACCAGTTCGGTCTGGAGGATGAGGCGGAGGAAGCTCTTGCGCTGTCCGGCCGCCCACATCCGGCTGAGATCGGGATAGACCACGGCCTCGACCTGGCTCCCGACCTGCTGCACGACGCGGCTCACCCGCTTGGCGATGTGGAACATGCCGGCCGAGGCGGGGTCCGCCAGCCAGCCCACGATCAGCGTGTCGAGCTGTTGCGCGCTCGCCCAGATGGTGAGCGAGAAATTGGCGCCCCAGGTGAAGCGCCAGAGGTCCGGGAAGCGGCTGGACATGCCGGTGAGGCTTGCGCGGAGGATGCGCGTGGTCCCCTCGCGATGGAGCGTCCGCATACCGACGAGGATGTTGAGCAGCGTACCGAGGATCTGCGTCGCCGCCCACACGATCACGAAGCCGGGCAGGCCGGCGCCCAGAACGAACGCCAGCGCGCTCGCGGCAAGGCGGGCAAGAGCGGTGATGACCTGAAGCCGCGCGATGATGCGGAAGCGGCCGGTCAGCCGGAAGATGGCGGTCGCGGTCCCGTTCATGTTGAACAGGAGCGAGACCATGTAGATGAGCGCCGTCCCCACCGCCGCCCAGCCGATGCCGAACACGAAATGCGCCGCGACAGAGAGAAGGCTCGCGACGGCCCACGCGCCGGTGCTTCCCATGCCGTCCAGCATCAGCCCGAACTTGTAGAGCGAGCGCAGATCGTCGCGCTGTGATTGCGGGTCCAGCGTCGCGCCATAGCGGATCAGGGGTTGCCACGACTGGAAGCTCAGCAACCGCTCGCAGGCCTGCCCCAGCGTCAGGATCAGGGCCAGCACGCCATAATCCTTCGGCCCCAGCGCACGGGCGGCAAGCGCGATCGACAGCAGACTGAGGCATACGGTGGCGGAGGTGCCGGTCAGCAGATGGCCGACCGAACGGACCCGATGGTGGCGAAGGGCGGCGAAGGCTCGCCCCGACGGATGGCTGGAACGAACCTGCCCGGCGCCGATATCCCCATCGGTCATCATTCGCCCCTTCTGGCCCGTATGAAATCGATGGGCCGTCATGCGCGCCGGGTGCAGCCTGTCAGCCGTCGTAATCCGAAATTCCTCGCGCCCGCGAAGGCCTCGCGCGGTTACAAAATCGCGGGAGGGTGGTCATGGCGATCACGGCAACCAAATTCTTTTCGCTCGATCCCGCGCGCCTGACGCCGGACGTGGAGGACCGCTTCTTCACGGATCTCAAGACCTACAACAACACCTTCAAGCGGACGGCGAGCCATCGCTTCCACGACCTCGACGATTGCTGCGTGCGCCATTTCGACGAGATGGGCGTCAGGCTGGGGGAGGTGCTCGACATCGGCGTCTCGTCGGGCAGCACCACGCTGGATTTGAGCGACCGGCTGCACGCCGCCGGGCAGTCGGCGCGGATCGTGGGGACGGACCTGTCGCTGACCGGCTATCTCATGCAGGTGACGCCGTGGCTGCGTGCGCTCGTCGACGAGAACGGGCATCCGCTGCAATATGAGCTGTTCGGCAAGGCGATCCGGGCATGGGGCCGGCGCGCGGACTATGTCACCGGCATGATCCTTGTGCGCGGCCTTCTCCATTTCCTGTGCGAGGATCGGGTGCATCGCCGGCTGCACGAACATGACGGATCGCTCCGCCCGCTCCAGCTTCTGAGCCCCAGACTGCGGAACCGGGCGGACATCCGCATCGAGAAGAACGATATCTTCAGCCGTACCGGTCATTTTATCGAGCGGTTCGATTTCATCCGCGCCGCCAATATCCTCAATCGCGGCTATTTCGACGAGACGACGCTTCGGCGCGGTTTCGCCAATGTGGTGAGCTATCTTTCCGGCCCCGGTGCCTGGTTGCTGGTGGCGCGGACCAACGGCGCCGCCAATGTCGCGACGCTGTTCCGCGTGGCGCCCGACGGGCGGCGGTTGCTGGTGGTGGACAGGATCGGCGGCGGATCGGAGGTCGAGCGGCTGGCGCTGTGGGCGCCGCTGCCGTTCCGGAGGATGGAGGCATCATGATGCCGGCGACGATCTGCTTCCCGTTCGTCGGTGAGCTTGTGGGGGGGAGCCACATCTCCGCGCTCGGGTTGATCCGCGGGCTCGATCCGCAGCGTTTCCGGCCGCTCATCCTGCTTCAGCACGGAGAAGGCGCGATCGCCGATCTGTTCGCGGGGGCGGGGCTCTCCTGCGAAGTGGGTCCGGTCACACCCGCTCTGGAGCATGGCCGGCCGATCGGCCCCGCGACCGCGCTCCGTTTGCTGTCGTCCGTGCCGCGCCTCGCGCGCTTCCTCCGGCAGCGCGGGATCGGGATCGTCCATTGCAACGATGGGCGGACGCTGGCGACCTGGGCCTTGCCGACGAAACTCGCTGGCGCGCGGCTGTTCTGGCACCACCGCGGATCGCCCCGTGCAGCCGGGTTGCGGTTCGTCGCGCCTGTGCTGGCGGACCGGGTGGCAACCGTCTCACGCTTCGCCGCGCCGGAACCCGGCTGGTATTCGGCCGCCTCCCGCACCCGGATCATCCCGAGCCCGTTCGATACGCAGACCCGCTACGACCGTGAGGCTTCGAGACAAGCCGTGCTGGCGCTGTTGCCGGGCGCCGGGCCGGATACGCGCATGGTGGCCTTTTCCGGTGCGCTGATCGATCGCAAGCGGCCGCTGCTTTTCGTGAAGGCGATGGCGGCGCTTCGGCGGCTGGCGCCGGATCGGGACATACGCGGCGTCATGCTCGGCGAGGCGCTCGACGATATGCTGGAGCGTGTCCACGCATTGGCGGCGGAGCGGGGGATGGGCGACCGGCTCCACTTCCTCGGCTTTCAGACGCCGGGCGCACAATGGCTGGCCGGATGCGACCTGCTGATGGTGCCGGCGATCGACGAGCCCTTCGGACGGACGCTGATCGAGGCGATGCTGGTCGGCACGCCGGTGGTGGCGACGGCATCGGGGGGCAATGTCGAGGCGATCCGTGACGGGGTGACCGGGCTGCTGGTGCCGTCCGAGGACGCCGAAGGGCTGGCGGCGGCGTGCCTCCGTCTGCTGTCCGATCCCGCTCGCCGGACCGCCATCGCGGATGCGGCGCGCGCGGATGCCGGTGAACGGTTCGGCGAGGCGAAACATGCCGATGCGATCATGGCGCAATATCAGGATTTGCTGGTCGGAGGCCGGATGGGGGCGACGGCATCGGGCGGGGAGGGGCGCTGATGGCCTCCGTGGGGGTCGTTGCCCGAGCGCCGGGGACGGCGAATGCCGGCCGGGCCGTGGCTTTGCGGATCGCGGCCTGGGCTCTGGCCGTGCTGCTGCTTGTCGGCCTGTTCGGCCGCGTCATGACCTATCCCCTCTCGCATGACGAGCAGATCCATGTCTCCGCCGCGCGACTGATCTTTCACGAACCGCTCTACGGCGTGGTCGGCTACAACCATCTGCCGGGGCTGCCGCTGCTTCTCGGCGGCATCTATGCGGTGACGGGCACGACCTCCCTCCTGCTGGCAGGGCGCTTGCTGATCTTCGGCTGCTGGCTGGCGACGGCAGGGGCTTGGTGGCTGATCGTCCGCCATTACCGAGGCGGGCCGGCCATGCTGCTGGTCGCGATGCTCGTGCTGGGGGCGGGGACGCTGCTCGGGCCGGCGGGGATGGTGACCACCAACAATTTCCTGCCCGTCCCCTTCGCCCTGCTGGGCGCGCATTGCTTCATCCTCGCGCTCGATGGCGGGCGGGTGCGGCCATGGCTCGTCTTCCTCGCCGGATGCGCGGTGGGCGGCGCGATCTTGCTGAAGATCAGCTATGTGATGCTTCTTCCCCCCGTGGTGATCGCGGCGATGATCGTGCCGCGCGGCCTGACGCCCGTCGACCGCATCCGGCGGGTGCTGCTGCCGCTGCTGGCGGGCGGGGTGTCGGGAGGGCTTCCGATCCTTATCGTCGGGGCGAGCGATCCGCAGATGCTGCTTGCGCATACCGTGCGCTATTTCACCGGCGGGCATCTCGCTTATTGGGAGCATTCCACGGCGCCCAAGGTGATGAGCCTCGGGGAGAAGCTGGCCCTGGCGGGAAGCGTCTGGCTGTTGAGTTCGGGCTTGCTGTCCAGCGTGCTGGCGCTGAGTTTCGGCTGGATCATCCGGCGGCATGATCCAACTCGGCTGTTCCGCTGGCCGGTTCTCTTCCTGATCGCGATCATCGGCATCGCGGCGCCGCTCTCCTTCGTGCCGACGCCGGCCTTCCCCCAATATTATGAGCCGCCCGTGCCCTTCGTGCTGCTGCTCGCCATCATGCTGTATGGGGAGATGGATGAGCCCGTCCGGCATCGTCTGCGGCCGCTGCTGGTGGGCGTATCGGTGCTGGCGCTGGGGCTCATCACGCCAAGGCTTCTGCCTCACATGACCGCGATCGCGCATCCATCGCGCTGGACGGGGACGAAGATCCATGCCGAGGGAGAGCGCATCCGCACGGAACTCGCAGCCAGAGGCGAACGGGGGAAGGTGGTGACGTTGCAGCCGATCCTGCCGCTGGAAGGGCGGCTTCCCCTTTATCGGGAGTTCGAGGCAGGCCCCTTCATCTATCGGGTCGCGGACTATATCGCGCCCGCCGACCGGCGCTTCTTCACAACGACATCGCCGGGAGCCCTTCCAACTTTCCTCGACGCCGATCCCCCCGCCGCGATCGTCACGGGGCGCGAGGCGGTGCTCGACCCGGCCTTCGTCGCCTATGCGCGCTCCCGTGGCTATGCCGAGGTGGTGACGGGGTATCCGCAGATGCAGCTCTTCATCCGCCCCGTTGTCGGGTCCGCCCCCGTTGCTCCGATGCCGTAGACCTTTCGGGTGAGCATGACGCCGATGGTATAGTTGCCTACGGGGCCGGGCACTAATTCCCCTGCGCAGGGCGGCGGGGCCGGCGAACGCGCTATCCTTCCTCCAGCCGGCACGCCGCCGGCCGATTGGTCGGGGGGACACCATGCAAACGGTGCTTCTGGCAGGGGGACTGGGATCCCGGCTTTCCGAAGAGACGGTGCGGATTCCCAAGCCCATGGTCGAGGTCGGCGGGCGACCGATCATGCTCCATGTCATGGATATCTACGACCATTGGGGCCAGCATGATTTCATCGTCGCCTGCGGCTACAAGTGCATGATGATGAAGGCGTTTTTCAACAACCTTCATCTCATGAACAATGATTTCACGGTCAGGCTCGGCACCGGGCGGATGAACCTGCGCCCCTGCCGCAAGATGGAGTGGAACGTGTCGGTGGTCGACACCGGCGAGGCGACGATGACGGGCGGCCGCCTGCTTCGCCTGCGGGACTGGATCGGCGACGAGACCTTCATGGTCACCTACTCCGATGGCGTGGGGAATATCGACATCGACGCGCTGCTGGCGTTCCACCGCGCGCATGGCGGGCTCGCCACGGTGACGGCGGTGCAGCCGCCCGCGCGCTTCGGCAATCTGGAGCTGGCGAAGGGCGATCGCGTCGCGGCCTTCACCGAGAAGGTCCAGAATTACGAGACGTGGATCAACGGCGGTTTCTTCGTCTTCGAGCCCGGCGTGTTCGATTATCTCGAAGGGGACCATGAACCGCTGGAACAATCGCCGCTCGCCCGGCTGGCGGCCGATGGCCAGCTCTTCGCGTTCAAGCACAAGGGCTTCTGGCACCCGATGGACACGGTGCGCGACCGCGAGCAGTTGGAGCGGCTCTGCGCCGAGGGTACGCCGCCCTGGCTCCGGTTCGAGCAGCGCTCCGATCCTGTTGTCCGCCCGATGATCTATGCCTGAGGCGCCGGGCGAGGATGACCGGCTGGCCGAGATGCTCGCCGGACGCAGGGTGCTCGTCACGGGGCATAGCGGCTTCAAGGGCGGCTGGCTGTGCCTCTGGCTGGAGCATATGGGTGCGCAGGTGGTGGGCATCTCCCTCCCGCCGCCGACGAAGCCTTCCTTCTACGAAGCGGTCGGCCTCGACAGGCTGATCGACGGCCGTTTCGCCGATATCCGCGATCCCGAGGCGTTGGGGCGGGCGGCGAGCGGCGTCGACGCGGAGCTGGTCTTCCACCTCGCTGCGCAGCCGATCGTGCGGCGTTCCCACCGCTTCCCGGCGGAGACCTTCGCCACCAACGTCACCGGCACGGCCAACGTCCTCGACGTTGCGCGGGCGATGCCGTCGCTCAAGGCCGTCGTCGTCGTCACCAGCGACAAATGCTACGAAAATCGCGGCTGGAACTGGTCCTATCGCGAGACCGACCGGTTGGGCGGCACCGACCCCTATAGCGCCTCCAAGGCCTGCGCCGAGCTGGTAGCGGAATGCTATCGCCGGCTGTGGTTCGCCGATCCCGCAGGTCCGCAACTGGCGACGGCCCGCGCGGGCAACGTCATCGGTGGAGGCGACTGGGCGGAGGACCGGCTGGTGCCCGACATCGTGCGGGCGGCCAGCAACAAGCTGCCGCTCTTCATCCGCAACCCGCGCAGCATCCGCCCGTGGCAGCATGTGCTGGAGGCGCTCTCCGGTTATCTGCTGCTGGCCACCCGGCTTCTGTCGAGCGACGGAGCGTCCTTTGCCGGTGCCTGGAATTTCGGACCTTCGGGGGAGCAGACGGTCGATGTCGAGACGCTGGCGCGGGCGATCATGGCCTGTTCGCGCGAACTCGATCTGCCGATCCGCTTCGGGGCAGAGATCGACGCGCCGCACGAGGCAAGCGTGCTCAGGCTCGACAGCAGCAAGGCCCATGCGGAACTGGGCTGGTCGCCCCGGCTGACGGTGGAGCGGACGCTTGGCCTCACCGCCGAATGGTATGCCGCTTATCTGCGCGGCGGGGCGGACATGCGGGAGATCAGCCGCGCACAACTCGCCGCCTATCTCGAACCCCGTTCCTCGATCGGCAGGGAGGGGCTCCGCCGATGCGCGTGAACTACGGACAGAGCGTCCATTCCGAAGCGGAGATCGACGCCGTGGTGAGCGTGCTGCGCGGCTCGACCCAGATGGGCGAGCGGGTGCGCGCGATGGAGACGCGGGTGTCCGCCTTGTTCGACAAGCGCCACGGCGTCATGGTCAATTCGGGCTCCTCCGCCAATCATCTGGCGATCGAATTGCTCGGCCTCCCCGAGGGCAGCGAGATCATCACGCCGGCGCTCACCTTCGCCACCACCGTCGCGCCGATCGTGCGGCATCGGCTCGTGCCGGCCTTCGTCGACGTGGAGGAGGGCACCTACAATATCGATGCCGGGCGGATCGAGGCGATGATCGGCCCGAACACACGGGCGATGATGATCCCTTCGCTGATCGGCAATCTGCCCGACTGGGACCGCATCCGCGCCATCGCGGACCATCATGGGCTGGCGGTGGTGGAGGACAGCGCCGATACGCTGGGTGCGACGCTGGATGGCCGGAGCACGGGCGCCCGGTCCGAGATCAGCACGACCAGCTTCTACGGCTCGCACGTCATCAACGCGGCGGGCAATGGCGGCATGATCTGCGTGCGTGACGACGAGCTGGCGCGGCGGGCCAGGCTGTTGCGCTCCTGGGGGCGGACCTCCTCGCTGTTCGTGGATTCCGAAGCGGCCGAGGCGCGGTTCGACATCGCGGTGGACGGCATCCCCTATGATGCGAAGTTCGTGTTCGAAGCGCTGGGCTATAATCTCGAACCGTCGGAGATGGGCGCGGCCTTCGGCCTCGTCCAGCTCGATCGTCTGGAGGACAATATCCGCCGCCGCATCGAGCATGTCGAACGTCAGCAGGCCTTCTTCGCCGACTATGAGGACTGGTTCATCCTGCCTCGCCCGCTGGAGACGGCACGGAGCGGATGGCTGGCCTTCCCGCTCACCATCCGGGACGGGGCGCCCTTCACGCGGCGCGAGATGCAGATGTGGATGGAAGAGCATGACATCCAGACCCGGCCAGTCTTCACCGGCAATGTTCTGCGCCAGCCGGCCATGGCGAATGTCCGCCATCGGGCCGCGCCGGAAGGATATCCGATCGCAGACGCGGTGATGCGGGGCGGCATCCTGCTTGCCTGCCACCATGGCCTGGATGAGGCGCAGATCGCCCATATGCACCGGAGCTTCCGGTCCTTCGCAGACCGCCGCGCCTCGTCCCGATCGAGCCATGCCGCTTGCGCCGCCTGATCCGGCCTCGACAGGCAGGCGCGTGCTCATCACCGGGGCGGCGGGGTTCGTCGGCTCGCATCTGACGCGGCGCTGTGCGGAGGAGGGGCAGGAGGTTCATGTCCTGCTCCGGCCCGAAACCGATGCGGGGCGGCTGGAGGATATCCTCCCCGTGATCCGCGTGCATCGGCTGGCGATCGGAGACCGTGGTGCTCTCCGCGCCTGCCTCGACGAGGCACGGCCGACGCATATCTATCATCTCGCCTGTAGCACCGCACGGCGACACGACCGAAGCCTCGCCAGTGCGGTGGCCTTGGTGGGCGATCTTGTGGACCTGCTGACGCTGGTGGAGGAGGCTGCCGACAGCTCTCCGCCTCCGCGCTTCTTCCTACGCACCGGTTCCATCGCGGAATATGGCGAGACACGCACGCCTTTCCGCGAAGAGCAGCGCGAGCAGCCCAGCACGGGCTACGCAGCCGCCATGGTCGCTGGCACCCACTATGCGGGGGCGATGGCGCCCGCATTGCCGTTCCCGCTCGTGACTGCTCGGCTGGCGTTGGTCTATGGGGTGGGGCAGGCGACGGATTTCCTCGTGCCGGGGCTGGTGTCGGCCTGCCTTTCGCGCCGGCCCTTCACGATCCACCGGCCGCTGGATCGCCGTGATCTGATCCATGTCGAAGATGCCGTCGCTGCGCTTTGCCGGCTCCCGGAGGCGGCGCTGGCGGGTGGCACGATCGTCAACGTCGGTTCGGGCCGGACCGTCGGTGTGGCCGAGCTTGCCGAGCGCATCGCCCGACTGGCGGGAACCGGCACCGACCATCTCCTCCGCGCACCGCAGGCCGATCCGGTGACGCTGCACCTCGCCACCGATCGCATGAAGGCGCTCACCGGCTGGAGCCCCCGGATCGGCCTCGACGAGGGGCTCGCCGCGCTTATCGGGGACATGCGTCGCGGGCGCGTGGCGGAAGCCGCATGAACGCCATCGAACCCATTCCGGCGCGCGTGTCCGTGCTCGTCCCCGTCTATCAGGAGGAGGAGACCGTCGAGCGCTGCTACCAGGCCATTGTGGACGTCTTCGCCGGCCTGCCCGGCTATGATTATGAGATCATCTTCACCGACAATCATTCGACCGACCGGACATTCCCGATCCTGGCCGGGATCGCCGCGCGAGACGCCAGGGTGCGGGTGATCCGCCTCGCGCGGAACTATGGTTATCAGCGTTCGCTGCTGGTGGGTTACAAGAATGCGGACGGCGCCTGCGCGATCCAGCTCGATTGCGATCTTCAAGACCCGCCCGAACTGATCCCCCGGATGCTGGCGCGCTGGCGGGAGGGGCATCAGGTGGTCTACGGCATCCGCCGTTCGCTTCGCGATCGAGCGGGCACCGCCTTTGCACGGCGAGCCTTCTACCGCCTCATCGCCGCGCTGAGCGAGGACGATCTGCCGGTCGATGCGGGTGAGTTCCGACTGGTCGATCGATGCATCCTCGATGAGCTGCGTCATGTCCAGGACACTTCGCCCTATCTGCGGGGTCTCATCGGTTCGATGGGCTTTTCGCAGGTCGGCATCCCCTATGATCGGGGTATCCGCACGGCCGGGCAGAGCAAATTCCCCCTGCGGCAGATGATCGCGCTCGCGGTGGACGGGCTGCTCAACCACTCGCTACTGCCGCTCAGGATCGCGTCGGCCGTGGGGCTGTTCGTGGGCAGCATCACCTTCCTGCTGATCTTCGTCTATCTGCTCCTACGGCTGACATTGGGAGCGGGCTGGCCGGCGGGTTTCGCCACCACGACGCTGCTCCTCCTGATGTCGATCACGCTCAACGCGCTCTTCCTCGGCATCATCGGCGAATATCTCGGCCGCGTTTTCATGCAGGCGAAGCATCGTCCGTCACCGCTCGTGGAGGTGGCACTCAATGTCGTGCCGTCGCGGATCGGAGAAGAGGCGTCGCCGTGAAGGTCGCCGCCGGGCAGGTGCTGCGCTTCCTCGTCGTGGGCGGCCTGGCGACGCTCACCGACGCGTTGATCTTCGCGATGCTGGTGGCAGGCGGGCTCGATCCCCGGCTGGCGAACATGATCTCCTTCCCGCTGTCGGCGGTGCTGGCCTTCCTGCTTCATCGAAGCTGGACCTTCGCCGCGCGGGAGGAGCCGGCCGGCGGGCAGGCGCTTCGCTTCGCCCTGATGTGCTGTGCGGGGCTGGCGCTGTCGACGGCGGTGCTGTGGACGCTGGCACCGCAACTGGGGTCGCTGCCCGCCAAGGCAGTCGCCATCTGCGGAACGGTGGTGCTGAACTTCTCGCTCTCGCGCTGGCTGGTGTTTCGCAGAGCCGCCGCCGCGACAGGCTGAGGGAGGGGCGCCCGCCGGAGAGGGCGCCCGCTCCAGACGGATCAGATCCGCAGGCCTTCCGTCTCGGGCAGGCCGGCCATCAGGTTGAGGTTCTGCACGGCCGCCCCGCTCGCGCCCTTGCCGAGATTGTCGAGCGCGGCGGCGAGGCGGATATGCCCCGTCTTCGGATTGGCGAAGACGAACAGGGCGAGGCGGTCCGTATCTCCGACATGCTCGATCGAAAGCGTGCCCAGGGCGGCGCTCTCCTCCAGCGAAGCGACGCTGACGAGCGGCGAGCCCGCATAGCTCTCCGCGATCGCGGCGTGGACCTGTTCGACCGTCGCGCCGCTCGCGAGTTGCGACAGATGGAGCGGCACTTCCACGATCATGCCGCGATAGGTGCTGACCACCGACGGCGCGAAGATCGGCGGGACGGCAAGGCCCGAATGACGTTGCATCTCCGGCACATGCTTATGCGCGAGGGAGAGGCCGTAGGGGCGGAAGGCGGTCGGCGCGGCGCCGGCCTCGAACTCGGCGATCATGGCCTTGCCGCCGCCCGAATAGCCCGAAGCGGCATTGACGCTGAGCGGCGTCTCCGCGCTCAGCAGCCCTTCGCGGACCAGCGGGCGGACGAGCGCCAGAAAACCGGTCGGATAGCAGCCCGGATTGGAGACGAAACGGGCGGCGCGCAGCTCATCGCGGCGCTCGGGCTCGATCTCCGCGAAGCCGTAGGTCCAGCCCTCGGCGGTGCGGTGCGCGGTCGATGCGTCGATGAAGCGGGTGGAGAGGCCGTCCGCCAGCGCAACCGCCTCGCGGGCGGCATCATCGGGCAGGCAGAGGATCGCGATGTCGGCGGCCGCCAGCGCGTCGGCGCGCGCGCCTGCATCCTTGCGGCGATCGTCCGGCAGCAGGCTCAGCGTCACGTCGCGGCGGCCCGAGAGGCGATCGACGATCTCGATCCCCGTGGTGCCGGCCCCGCCGTCGACGAACACGCGTACAGTCATCCCAGTCTCCGAAGCGCCGTGATGTCCTTACCTTCGGGCTGGCGCGCTAATACGTCCTGAAGGGGCTCCGTCACCACCCGCATCCAGTGGGCGTTGGCGTGGAGCAGATGGGTATCGTCCGCCATCATGCCAACATGGCCGGGCAGGAAGACGAAATCGCCTCGTCGGAGCGTGCTGCCCTCGGCCAGCGCCTCGCCAAGCGCCGCGGCCTGCTGATCGGAATCGCGCGGCGCGGCGATGCCGGCGAAGGCGAGCGCGAGCTGCACGAGGCCGGAGCAGTCGATCCCGTCGCCAGACCGTCCGCCCCAGCGATAGGGCGTGCCGGTCAGCCGGGTGGCGACTTCGACATAATCGGGCGCGGCCTCGCCCAGCGGGGCGACGTGACGCTGGTGGACGAAGCCGTTGGCGACGGCGAGGAAGCGGCCATCCTCCCCGGTCACGGCGAGCCGGGCGCCCATGGGCAGCCACTCCACCACCGGAGACTTGATGTCCGGTGCGGCGAAGACGAGCGCGGCGGGTTGCGAGACGATGTGGGTCGGCTCCAGCGCGAGGCCGAGCGCATCGATCGCGACATAGCCCACATAGCCGTCGTGCAGGCTGTAGCCCCACGCCCAGTCCCCGCTGCTGTCGATGACGGCGAAGCCTTCGCCTTTCAGCAGTTCGGATACCGCAGTCGCGCCATGGCCGGGCGCGGCCCGCATCGGTGTCGCGGCGGCCGTGCAACCATGGATCAGCGGACGCGCATAATGTGGCGCGAACACCCGATCCGCCAGCGCGACGTCTGCGATATCCTTGCGCACGGCATGGACGCGCGGGTCGAGGCGCAGCGACGGGCCCGCAAGACTGAACCTCTCAGGCGTGCGTGGCGTGGGAGACTGGCTGAGGCCGGCGGCGCTCCTTGCCGGCGATGAGGGCTTTGAAGCCTTCAAGGAATTCCGCTCCCAGGCTGGTGCGTGTCACGAAGATGTTGCGACGATCGCGTTCGTCACGTTCGCGGCGCAGATAGCCGAGGCGGCCCAGCGTATTCAAGGCGCGTGTGACGACCGGTTTCGATACGCCGAGTGTCCCGGCCAGGCCTCGCACCGTATGGGGGCCGCTGGTTCGATAGACGAGCAGCAGGAGCGCCATCTGGCGGTTGGTGAGGTCCGGCTGGCCCGACCGGACGTAGGCGACCAGTGCCTCCATCCATGTGCTGAGCGGTTCGTTCTTCACGCTTCGGATGTCCCGTATAGTCCCGCGACCCCTGCCGCCGGATCATATCAGAAACACGCGAAAGCGCCGATCGTTTCCTTGCCGTTCGAAAAGGATTTTGGGCAAGCCCGTCAGCCGCCCCCATAACGGCGGCGCAACATGCTCCACGCGGCGCGCAGGCCCAGCGCTTCCCCGCCTTTCGGACGGCCCGGCTTGGCGGACGGCATCCAGGCGAAGGTGTCGAAATGCGCCCAGGGAATGTCCGCGGGCACGAACTTTTCGAGGAAGAGCGCCGCCGTGATGCTGCCCGCGAAGCCGCCCTCGGGGGCATTGTTGAGGTCCGCCACGTCGGACTTCAGCATGTCGCGATAGCCGGCCCAGAGCGGCAGGCGCCACAGCGGGTCGGCGCTCTCCTCGCCGGCGGAGAGGAGGGCGGTGGCGATCGCCTCGTCATTGGCGAACATCGCGGGAAGGTCCGGCCCCAAGGCGACACGGGCGGCGCCGGTGAGCGTCGCGAAATCGAGGATCAGGTCGGGACGGACACCGCCTTCGCCTTCCGCCGCCCGAGTGAGTGCATCCGCGAGGATCAGGCGGCCTTCTGCATCGGTATTGGCGATCTCGACGCTCAGCCCCTTGCGCGAGATGAGGATGTCGCCCGGCCGCATCGCGTCGCCCGCAATGGCGTTCTCGACCGCCGGGATGAGGAGATGGAGCCGCACCGGCAGCTTCGCGCCCATGATGAGGTCCGCCAGCGCCAGCGCGTGCGCCGCGCCGCCCATATCCTTCTTCATGATCCGCATTCCCGATGCGGGCTTGATGTCGAGCCCGCCGGAATCGAAGCACACGCCCTTGCCGACGATGGCGACACGCGGATGGCCCGGATCGCCCCATTCCAACTCGATGAGGCGCGGCCCCCGCGCGGTCGCGGCGGCACGGCCGACGGCGGCGACCATCGGGTAGTCATGCTCCAGCGCATCGCCCCGGATGACACGGGTGCTGGCGCCATGCCGGTTGGCGATATCCTCGGCGGCCGCCTGGAGATTGGCCGGCCCCATGTCGTTGGCGGGCGTATCGACCAGATCGCGGACGAGCGCGACCGCCGAGGCAATCGCAACCGTCTCGTCGATCCGCGCCGCCTCGGGGGTGAGCAGCACGCGGCGCTTCGCCGGATCGGCATCCTTGCGATAGCGATCGAAGCGATGCTGGGCGAGCAGCCAGCCGAGCGCGGTTACGCCCGGCGTCCCCTCGGAAAGGCGGAACGTGCCGTCCGGCAATTTCGCGACCGCTGCGGCCAGATCCCAGGGGCCAGGCTTCTCCGGCATTCCGACCACACCGGCCCATTCGTCGGCCTTGTTGCCGGGAACGAAAGCGAACTCGCCGGGCTTGCCCCGGAAACCAGCCGCCGCTGCGGCCGCGCGGATACGTTCCGGCTGCGCGTTCAACCATTCCTCGAAGCCGCCCGGATGCACGAGATGGAGGACATGGGCGGGCTGGCCGCGATCGGCCTGAAGCAGCGAGGCAAAATCAGTCATGACGCCAACCTACAACGGGACGGCGCGCGCGTCACCCGGAAGTGGCGGATTCCGGCGGCTGCCCGGTGGAGGGTGGGCACCCTTTCGCATCACCTCGAAGGGGTGATCGCCGATGTCAGGCCGGCACGCCGTAGAGATCGTGCTCGTCGGCATCCTCCACCTCGACACGGACGATGTCGCCCGCCTTGAGGTGGCCCGCGTCGCGGAGGAAGACCTCGCCGTCGATCTCGGGCGCATCCGCCTTGGAGCGGCCGGTCGCGCCGCCATCTTCGTCCACCGCGTCGATGATGACATCGAGCGTGCGGCCGATCTTGGCCTGGAGCTTGGCGGCCGAGATCGCGGCCGTCTTCTCCATGATGCGCTGATAACGCTCTTCCTTCACCTCTTCGGGCACCGGATCGGGCAGGTCGTTCGCCGCTGCGCCCTCGACCGGCTCGAAACGGAACGCGCCGACGCGATCGAGCTGGGCTTCGTCGAGCCAGTCGAGGAGATACTGGAAGTCCTCCTCCGTTTCTCCGGGGAAACCGACCACGAAGGTCGAGCGGATCGCGATGTCCGGGGCGATCGTCCGCCAGTTCTTGATGCGCTCCAGCACCTTGGCGTCGTTGCCGGGGCGCTTCATGGCGCGCAGCACCTTGGGCGACGCGTGCTGGAAGGGGATGTCGAGATAGGGGAGCACCAGCCCCTCCGCCATCAGCGGGATCACATGATCCACATGCGGATAGGGATAGACATAATGCAGGCGCACCCACGCATCGAGCTTGCCCAGCTCGCGCGCGAGGTCGGTCATGTGCGCGCGCACCTCGCCGCCGGACTTCAGCGGATAGGAGGCGTGGCGCAGGTCGACGCCATAGGCCGAGGTGTCCTGGCTGATGACCAGCAGTTCCTTCGTGCCCGCCGCGACGAGCTTCTCCGCCTCGCGCAGGATCGCATCCGGGCGGCGGCTGACGAGATCGCCGCGCAGGCTCGGGATGATGCAGAAGGAGCAGCGGTGGTTGCAGCCTTCCGAGATCTTCAGATAGCTGTAGTGCTTGGGCGTGAGCTTGAGGTCACGCTCGGGCACCAGATCGAGATAGGGCGAGGCGACGACGGGTGCCGCCTCATGCACCGCGCCGACCACCTGCTCATATTGATGCGCGCCGGTGACGGCGAGCACGTCCGGGAAGCGCTCGCGGATCAGCTCGGCTTCCTTGCCCATGCAGCCGGTGACGATGACGCGGCCATTCTCCGCGATCGCCTCGCCAATCGCTTCGAGGCTCTCTTCCTTGGCGGAATCGAGGAAGCCGCAGGTGTTGACGAGCACGACGTCCGCGCCCGCATAGTCGCCGGACATGGCGTAGCCATCCGAGCGGAGCTTGGTGAGGATGCGCTCGCTGTCGACGAGGTTCTTCGGACAGCCAAGCGATACCATGCCGATCTTCGGCGGGGAGGGGAGTTCTATGGTCATGGGAGCGGCCGCGCACATAGTGCAACGCGGCACATTTTACTAGGCCTCGGTCAAAAGCGCGAGCGTCGTGCGGTTGCGGCCCTCGATCTTGGAGCGGTACAGCGCCCGGTCGGCCTGGTCGAGCGCCTGGGCCAGCATGTCTTCCGCCGCTCCGCCGCCGAGTTCCACCGAGGTGACACCGAAGCTGGCGGTGACGGGCACGGGCATATCCTCGTTGAGGAACCCCGCCGCAATGCCCGCGCGGACGCGGTCCATCACCTCGACAGCCTCTTCCGCGCTGCTGTTCACCAGCAGCAGGGCAAATTCCTCGCCGCCGATGCGGCCCACCAGATCGCCCTTGCGCAGCGCACGGGACAGGCTCCGCGCGATGAAGCGCAGCGTCCGGTCGCCGGCGGTATGGCCGAAACGGTCGTTGATGCTCTTGAAATGATCGATATCGACCAGGGCGATCGCGATCGGCTGACGATGCCGGCGCCCGTTCGAAACGGCACGGACCGCCGCCTCATGAAATCCGCGCCGGTTGAACACGCCGGTCAATCCATCGCTCGCGGCCAGAGTGCGGAGCTTCGCCGCCAGATCGGACGCGATGAGCAGATTGGCCGCCACGCCGTTGGCGACGAACACCGGCGTCAGGCCGGCGAGGTAGAAGTCCATGAAGAAGCTCGCCAGCCGATGGTCTTCCGGGTGGAGACGGCCCTTCATATCGAGGAAGACGAGCAGCAGCTCGAACAGCACGAACACCGCGAGCGTGGTCATGGTGGCCCATTCTGCGGCCTCCGGTTCCCGATCGCGGGGGCGGATGGCGGCGATCGCGATGCCCAGCATCACCGAGGTGAAGAGCCCGTCGGTCGCCGACAGCCACCAGGGATGCACGCTGTGGCGTAAAGCCTCGTAGACGATGAACACGGTGGCGAAGGCGATGCCGATGCCGCGCGCCCGGCTGTCGAGTTTCGCCCGCTGTCGTGCCCCGATCGCCACCAGCGAGGCCGCCGCGAGGATGCAGGCGAACTCCACCATTTCCAGAATGGGATAGAGGCTCGGCCGGGCGGTGCCCACCGCGACGGCGAGAATCTCGATCCCGTAGAGGAAGTAGGCGATCGACCAGCTCAGCGCATGACGTGGCCGTCCGAAGCAGGCCCAGCCGATCGCCATCGCCGTGCCCAGCACGAGGCTGATGACCAGCATCGCCACCGAGATGACGACGCTCGCCTGAATATCCTCCGCCCCCAATGGTCCGGCCCTATTCGCGGGCGGCGGGCAGGTAGCGCAGCGGATCGACGGGCGTCCGCTTGTCGCGGATCTCGAAATGGAGCTGCGGCTTGTTCACCGAGCCGGTCGCGCCGGCGCGCGCGATCACGTCGCCGCGATGAACGGACTGGCCGCGCGTCACGAGAATCTGCTCGGCATGACCGTAAGCGGTGATCCAGCCATCGCCATGCTTGATGAGGATCAGGCCGCCATAGACGGCGATGGCGGAGCCCGCATAGGCCACCACGCCATCCGCCGCCGCCCGGATCGGATCGCCCCGGTTGGCGGCGATGTTGATGCCGTCGTTGCGGCGGCCGTCCCCCGACGGGCCGAAGCGGCCGATGATCTGGCCCGAGAGCGGCCAGTCGAACTTGCCCGAGAAAGCGTGCGGCTCGGCGATGGCGACATCGGTGTGGAGCGGCTTCCTGGGCGTCGCGGTCGGCGCCTTCGGCGCGGCGTCGGTCGCGATGGCGGGCTCGGAGCCGGTCGCCAGATCGTCGATATCGAGGCTGAAGGCATGGGCGCGCTGCTCGACCGTCATCTGCGCGGTTTCCGGCGCGCTCGGCAGCAGGAGCCGCTGGCCGTTGCGCAGCACATAAGGCGGCTGGAGGTCGTTCAGGTCCGCGATCCGGGACCATTCGATGCCATAGGCGCGCGCGATGGCGATGCCGCTCTGCCCCTCGCGGACGATGTGATAGCGGCCGCCCGGTATCTTCAGGCGTTGCCCGGTACGCACCACGAACGGCGCGGGGATGTTGTTGGCGCGGGCGATGGCTTCCGATCCCGCGCCGGTCTGGTTGCCGATCGAGCGGATCGTGTCGCCGGATTTCACGACATAGGTCGAATCGGGGATGGTCCTGGCGTCCGCGGTCACCTGCCGTGTCAGCCACGAAGGCGTCGGCTGCTTGACCGAACTCGGGATGTCGACGGTGCGGATATGCCCGCGACGGGAAGCCGGCAGTTCGGTCGAGAGAGGGCGTGTCGAGCGTGAGGAGGGCGGGGGCGTGCCGCCCTTGTCGCCGTAGGACTCCGGCGGAGCGCCGCGCGGGATGCAGCCGCTGGTCGCGAGAAGCGCGATCGCCATTACCCAACGACCGGAACGCGCCGTCATGCCCCAAACCCCGCAGCTATTCTCGCGGTGCCTTACTGGTGGAAAGGGGCGCTGCCAAGAGACGCGTGGTCAATAGCTTGCGGCAAGGGATGACAACGCCTCGCGATAGGTGAGATCGAGGTGGAGCGGCGTCACGGTGACATGGCCGCCCGCGATCGCCTCCAGATCGGTATCCTGAGCCGCGGTGTAAACGATCCCGCCGAAGTGCAGCCAGTAATAGGGAAATCCGCGCGGATCGGTGTGGCGGACCATGCGCGCCCGTCCATAGTCGCGAATGCCTTGCTCCACGACGCGGATGCCCTTCACTTCTTCGGGTGGAAGCGCCGGGAAGTTGATGTTGACCAGCATTCCCGGCGCGAACGGCGTATCGAGCAGCGGACGGATCGCGCGCTCGCCCCACGCCTCCGCGACGGCGAAGGAGACATCCTCGCCGGCTGCCTGCCGGGCATGGACCTGGCTCAGGGCGACCGAGCGGATGCCCGCCAGCGCGCCCTCCATGGCGGCCGAGACGGTGCCCGAATAGGTCACGTCCTCGCCCAGATTGGCGCCGCGGTTGACGCCGGAGAGGATCAGGTCCGGCGGGCCGTCGAGCACCTCCAGCAGCGCCATCATCACCGCGTCGGTGGGCGTGCCTGTCACCGAGAAGCGCCGCTCGCCATGCTGGCGCAGGCGGAGTGGCCGGGTGAGCGTCAGCGAGTGCCCCGCGCCCGATTGCTCCTCCGCCGGTGCCACCACCCAGATGTCGTCGCTGAACCGGCGCGCGATCGTCTCCGCGACGCCCAGGCCGCGCGCGTGGATGCCATCGTCGTTGGTGACGAGGATGCGCACCGTCAGGCCGGCTCGATCGCCTCAAGCCCGCCCAGATAGGGGCGCAGCACTTCGGGAATCCGCACCGCGCCATCGGCGGTCTGGTAATTCTCCATCACCGCGACCAGCGTGCGGCCGACGGCGAGGCCCGAGCCGTTCAGCGTGTGGACGAAGCGCGTGCCCTTGGTCTCCCTCGCCGGGCGGAAGCGCGTGTTCATGCGGCGCGCCTGGAAATCCGTGCAGTTCGAACAGGACGAGATTTCGCGATAGCGCTGCTGGCCGGGCAGCCACACCTCCAGATCATAGGTCCGTGCCGCCGAGAAGCCCATGTCGCCCGTGCAGAGCAGCATCCGGCGATAGGGCAGGCCGAGTGCCTCCAGCACGGTTTCGGCCGCGCGGGTCATCCGCTCATGCTCGTCCTCGGACTGTTCGGGGGTGACGATCGAGACCAGTTCGACCTTCTCGAACTGGTGCTGGCGGATGATACCGCGCGTGTCGCGCCCGGCCGCGCCGGCCTCGGCCCGGAAGCAGTTGGTGAGCGCCGTCATGCGCAGCGGCAGCTCCTGCTCGGAGAGGATCTGGTCGCGCACATAGTTGGTGAGGCTCACCTCGGCGGTCGGGATCAGCCAGCGGCCGTCGGTCGTCTGGAACAAGTCCTCGGCGAACTTGGGGAGCTGGCCGGTGCCGAACATCGCCTCGGTGCGGACGAGGAGCGGAGGCGCCACCTCGATATAGCCGTGCCGCTGCGTCTGGTGATCCAGCATGAACTGGCCCAGCGCGCGGTTGAGGCGGGCGATCTGGCCCTTGAGATAGACGAAGCGCGCGCCCGACACCGAACCGGCGGCGTCGAAGTCCATGCCCAGCGCGCGGCCGAGATCGTCGTGCTCGCGCGGCGTGAAGGCCGGCGCTTCCGGCTCGCCCCAATGGGAGACGAGGACATTGTCGTTCTCGTCCGCGCCCTGAGGCACGTTGGCGGCGGCGCGGTTCGGGATCTCTGCGAGGCGGGCGTTGAGCTGCTCTGCGATGGCGGCTTCCTGCGTCTCGCCATCGGCGATCACCTGCTTGAGGCGCGCGACTTCGGCCTGCATCGCCTCGCCGCCGGCGCGATCGCCGGTGGAGAACGCCTTGCCGATCTCTTTCGACAGCCGATTGCGCTCTGCCTGGGCGGTTTCGACCGACAGCGCCGCGTGCCGGCGGTCGGCGTCGAGCGCGGTGAAGGCGTCGGCGTCAAAGGCGGTGCCACGGCGCTGCATCTCGGCAGCGAAGGCGGCGGGATCGTCGCGGAGCAGGCGAATGTCATGCATGGCACGGGCTATGGCGGGAGGCCGCCGCCTTCGCAACCCTCACCCGGCGGTCGCGTTTATCCGATGCACGCCCATATCGGAGAAATGCCATGCGCGTCCCCCGCAACAGCGTCATTCTCGTCGCCGACGGCCGCAAACGCCTCCTCCTGCGCAACGGGGGAGATGCCGAGGCGCTGAATCTCACCGTCATGAGCGCTGTCGAGGAAGCCGCGAGCAAGACCCGCGAGATGGTGACCGATTCGCCCGGCCGCTCCTTTGCGCCCAACGCCGGGGGAGGGGCCTTTCCATCGGCGGACGCGCATGAGATCGAGGGGCTGCGCTTCGCGGCGGATACGGCGGAGATATTGTCCCGAGGCGTGCAATCCGGCGAGTTTTCGGATCTGATCGTGATGGCGCCGCCCAAGACGCTGGGGCAGCTCCGCAAGCATTATCATCGTGATGTGGAGAACAGGATTCTCCGGGAGGTCGGCAAGGATATGACGGGAAGCCCCGTTGGAGAGATCGAGAAGGTTCTGACGGCGCTGGATTGACGTGATTTTACGTCTCGTCGTTTCTCAGTCTCGGTTCGTCTCTCAGAGGTTCCCTCATCGGGCGTTTGAATGTGTTGATGCTCCAGTTTGGATGAAATCCATGGAGGGTTAGACGATGAAGTTCACGAAGACGGGGTTGATGCTGGGGGCTGCCACGGTGATGTTGCCGTCTCTGGCATTCGCCCAGACAACGGCTCCGTCCGCCGGCGCGGCTGCCGGTTCGACGCCTCCCGCGGCCACCGCTCCGGCGACGACGCCGAGCGCTCTTGAGACGGGTGCCAAGGTGCTCGATACGTCGGGCGGCACGGTTGGCACGATCGAGAGCATCGATGGCGATTTCGTCGTGCTCGCGACGAGCAAGAGCAAGGTGCGCCTGCCCAAGACCAGCTTCGCCCTGGGGCCGAACGGCCCGGTGATCGCGATGACGGCGGCCCAGATCGACGCGGCGGTCGCGCAGGCGGCGCCGGCACCTCAGGCGGCCGCGGCCAAGCCTGACGTCACGCAGGGCGCGGCGGTCGCCGATATGCAGGGCGGCGCGGTCGGCACGATCGCGACGGTCGATGCCCAGTTCGCCACGGTGGAGCTTGCCAGCGGCGGCAAGGTCCGCCTCCCGGTCACGGCTTTCGGCGCGGGCAGCAATGGCGGCCTCCGCATCGCGATGACCGCGCAGCAGCTCAGTGCGGCGGCCGGCGCCAGCGGTGGTGGGGCGGGCGGCTTGCACTAAGCGCCTGCCCGAAAGGAATAAGGGCCGCGACGCGCTGATGCGTCGCGGCCCTTTTCTTATGTCTGATCGCCTGTGGTTATTCGCGGTTCTTGCGCCGCGCGACGGCGCGTCGGGCGACAAGCGCCGCCGCGGCACCGCCGAACAGCACGAGCATCGGCGGAGCCGGCACGTCGGTCGGCGGGCCGCCGGTGGTGGTCGTGGTGGTCGAGCCGCCGCTCGTCGAGGAACTGGTGCTGCTCGACCCCGACGTGCTGGAGCTGGTCGACGACGAGGAGGAGGTCGAAGACGAAGTCGACGAGGAGGTGGAACTCGACGTCGAGGAGCCCGTGGAACTGGACGAAGTCGTCGTGCTCGTGATCCCGCCCGTCGAGGTGGAGGTGGAGGAGCCGCCCGTCGATGTCGACGTGGAGGAGCCACCCGTTGACGTGGAGGTGGACGATCCGCCCGTGGAGGTGGAGGAGCCGCCGCTCGAGGTGGAGGTCGATCCTCCGCTGCTCGATGATGTCGTGGAAACGAGGAAGCCGCCGCTGCCGGTGCTTCCGCCGAAGAAGCCGCCGCCGAAGAAGCCGGGGCCGCCGATGAAGCCGCCCGAGCTGCCCCCGGTCGTGGTCGCCGCAGGAGCGACCGCCCCGCCCGCATAAGCCGGAGGCGCCGCTTCAGGGGCGCGAGCCAGCGTGATCGTGCCGGGCGTGCAGGTCGTGGTGGTGGTTACCACCTTGCGCGCCGGAGCGGCTGCGACGCGGTGTACGGGCTTGGGCGCCACGCGATGATGCGCCGGTCGCGGATGCTCCGCATAGTGAACGGCGCCACCGCCGATGGCCGCGCCGCCACAGGCGCAGGCGCATAATTTCGCGACCGCCATTCTAACAGACATCGCTTCCCTCTCGCCCCCTGCTTGGCGGATGTCGCCGAACTCCAGGCCGTTACGGCCGGTTGCGCCATCCGCTCGCTTGCCGAAGCGCTACAAAACCCTGTGAGCGCATGTTTCCGATCCCTCCTCGCCTGTTCAACGAGGAATGGGAAGGGAGGTGATTAGACGTCGCCTGGTTAATGTCCCGTTTTGCGTCAGGAAAGACACGCATTTGGATCTGAAAGGACTGTGACGGCGTTGCAGCGCCGTGGGTTTTCTGGTCTTGCGGCGCCTCGGTTTGCACAAGGCGGCGCTTGTATGCGGTTTCGCGGCTGGCTATAGGGCGGCCCGGGGACAGGAGCATCTCGCGTGAGGGCGTCCAACAGCCTGATCGCAGGCTCCGCAGAGGAGCGGAGAGTTGCATGGCGACGGCGGTTGATACCGTGGGGGCAGAGCAGGAAGCCGACACGCTTCCAGAGGACTATCGTCCTGCTTCCGACGAGCCCTTCATGGGGCCTAGGCAGACAATCTATTTTCGGCGCAAGCTGCTCGCATGGAAGGATTCCATCCTGCGCGAGGCGAAGGAAACGCTCGCGCAGCTTCAGACCGATTCGCTGCGCGAGCCCGACATCACCGATCGCGCATCGAGCGAGACGGACTGGTCGATCGAACTGCGTACCCGCGACCGGCAACGCAAGCTGATCTCCAAGATCGATGCGGCGCTTCGGCGGATCGACGAAGGCGAATATGGCTATTGCGAGGTGTCGGGGGAACCGATCTCGCTGGCGCGCCTCGAAGCCCGCCCGATCGCCACGATGACGGTGGAAGCGCAGGAGCGGCACGAACGTAACGAGAAGATTTCGCGCGACGACTGAGCCGGATCGGTGCCGATGAGGGACTGGCGGCCGAATTAGGCTTTGGTCGCGGCGGCTCGATTTTGCTAGTATGGCCAGATCGTTAGGGCGTTTGCAGGGTTGAGCAGAGGTGAAAGAAGCTTTGGGTAGCGATACACCGCAAGGTGGCACGGACTCGCAGCGTCGTGACGAACGGGACAGCCTGTTCGTCTTCGCCCGTCTCAAACATGAAGGCCAGGCCGGCGAGGGCCATAATGTGCGGGTCCGCAACGTCTCGTCCGGTGGTCTGATGGCGGATGCGCCGGAGGACTTCCGGCAGGCGGCGCGAGTCGAAATCATGCTTGAGGGTGTGGGGCTCGTGCGCGGGGCGGTGGCCTGGGCCGAGTCCGGCCGCATCGGCGTGGCGTTCGATCATCCGATCGACAAGACCCTGGCACGCAAGCCTCGTGCGGCGAAGGCGGATGAGGATCTGTTCCGGCCGACGACGCTGGATTATCGCCGTCCCGGCCTGAAGGCTCGCTGAAGCGGCGACGCCGCGCGGTGCCCGTTGCCGATGCATTGACAATATGGGATTTCGGGCGGCCCGCGGTGTCCTTTCGACACCGGCGGACCGCGTGCGGTTCAAAGCCCCGCGAGGGCTTCCTTGATCTTCAGTTTCTGTTTCTTGAGGCTGGCAATCATGCCCTGATCGGGAGCGGGTCGCCGTTCTTCGTCAGCAATTCGAGCGTCCAGTCCCGCGTGACGGGACAGCAAAGCGCTGGAATGTGGATCGGCCATTCGATACCTCCTCGCTAGCTAGTGTCAGCATCCTCCACTAAATCACCAAATCGCCGGGCTGTCGCGTGAACAAAGAGCGAAAGCGGCAAACGGGTTTCACAAATGCGACGATCCGTGGGCGGTGACCGCGCAGGCGGATTCCGGGCTTGCAGCGAGCCAGCCAAGGGAGCATCGCTGGAACGAGACCACCCGCGTCGACGGGAGTCGACCGGTACGGGGACAGTCGGGATGGATGCCGAGGAGGAGATCAGCCGCAGGCTCGCCCTGCTGCGCACGGAGCATCGTGATCTCGATGCCGCCATTCAGGCGCTGGGCGATCTGCCGCAACCCGATCAGCTCCAGATCGCGCGTCTCAAGAAGCGCAAGCTCCGCATCAAGGACGAGATTTCCGTGCTGGGGGATACGCTGATCCCCGATATCATCGCCTGATACGAAAAAAGGCCGGCCCGACGGATCGGACCGGCCTCTTTCGTATGAGCGGCGATCAGGCCGTAATGAGGCTTTCGGTGCCATCGGTCGCCTGGCCGTCGATCGCGATCCGGCGCGGCTTCTTGTGCTCAGGCACTTCGCGCTTCAACTCGATGTTGAGCAGGCCGTCGACATAGCCGGCGCCCGTGACCTTGATGGTGTCGGCGAGCTGGAAGCGGCGCTCGAAAGCGCGCTTCGCGATACCGCGATGGAGGAACTCGCGCTCGGCTTCGCCAGCCTTGGGCTCGGCCTTGCCGATCACGATCAGCACATTGTCCTGCACCGTCAGCTCCAGTTCATCGCGCGAGAAGCCGGCGACGGCCATGGAGATGCGGTAACTGTCCTCGGCCAGCTTCTCGATATTGTAGGGCGGGTAGGCATCGCCTTCGCCGCGTGTGGCGAAATCGACGAGGCGATTGAGATTTTCGAAGCCGATGGACGAGCGCAACAGGGGCGCGAAATCAAGCGTACGCATAGGTTCAGACCCTCCTTGGGCGAATGAACGACGATAAAGCCCGCGGACTATCCGCCAGGCCCGTCGCGGCACCCCGGATGGCGGCGCCTCGACCTACCCAAGATGGATAGCGCCATCACTCTTTCAAGTGGGTGTTCTGGTGTGGGACGGTCCCGCGGTTTCGCTTCCGTCACGAGCGTATTTTGCGGGCAAATGCTATGGCACACCCACGCCATGATTATTGCTCTTCAAGACGGGATCAGCCGGCGGCTGGTCGATTCGCTCTATGTCGAGGCGATGCTTCTGGCGGACGAAGCGCGCGGCTATTTCGATGCCGCCGGTCGGGCCGATCGGGACGATCTTCCGCCGCTGCTGCGCGTCGGCTTCTCCTGCGAGTCGCTGCGCGTGACGACGCGGCTGATGCATGTGATCGCGTGGCTCCTTGTCCGCCGCGCGCTCGCCAGCGGGGAGATCGGCGCGGAACAGGCCTCCGCGCCCGAACGGAAGCTGGGCCATGTTCCCGAAAGCGATCCTGCCGCGATAGAAGCGCTGCCGAGGCCGGCGCAGCAGATCATCGCCGCGACCGAAGATCTGTACGCTCGCGTGCTCCGACTTGACAGCGGTATCCGCCGCACCGCGACACCGGAAAGCCCGGTGCTGAGCCTGATGGGGCAATTGGAGCGGGCGTTCGGATCGTCGCGGCTGGCGGGCGCGCTGGGTGGCGGGCAGATGATCCACCACGCTGCGCCCGCCGCCTGATCCTCAGAGGCTCTTCGCCTTCAGTTCGGCCTGCGCCGCCCGATATTCCATCGCCAGCCGCGAGACGCGCTCCGCCACGGGCTCGACGGCATGGACCGCGCCGATGCCCTGGCCCGAACCCCAGATGTCGCGCCAGGCCTTGGCCGCGCCGCCGCCGAAGTCCATCTTGCTCGGATCGCTCGTCGGCAGATGATCGGGGTCGAGCCCCGCCGCGACGATCGAGGCGCGCAGATAATTGCCATGCACGCCCGTGAAGAGATCGGTGTAGACGATATCCGCCGCCCGGCCCTCGACGATGCCCTGCTTGTAGCTTTCGGCCGCGTGAGCCTCGCTGGTCGCGATGAAGGGCGAGCCGATATAGGCGAGATCCGCCCCCATCGCCTGCGCGGCGAGGATCGAATGGCCGTTGGCGATCGCGCCCGAGAGGACCAGCGGGCCTTCGAACCACTCGCGGATTTCCTGCACCAGCGCGAAGGGGGAAAGGCGCCCCGCATGGCCGCCCGCGCCGCTCGCGACGGCGATCAGGCCGGTCGCGCCCTTTTCGATCGCCTTGCGGGCGAAGCGGTCGTCGATGATGTCGTGGAGCGTCACGCCGCCCCAGCCATGGACGGCGGTATTCAAGTCCTCGCGCGCGCCGAGCGAGGTGATGATGATCGGCACCTTGCGGCTGGCGCAGGTGGCGAGATCCTCCTCCAGTCGCGGATTGCTGCGGTGGACGATCTGGTTCACCGCATAGGGCGCGGAGGGCGTGTCGGGATGATCGCGATCCCAGGCGGCCAGTTCCTCCTCGATCCGGTGCAGCCACTCGTCGAGCTGGCTCTGCGGACGGGCGTTCAGCGCCGGGAAGGAGCCGACGATGCCGGCCTTGCACTGGGCGATCACCAGTTCCGGCCCGGAGACGATGAACATCGGCGAGGCGATCACCGGCAGGCGGAGGCGGTCGAAGATCGGCGGCAGGCTCATGCGCGCGCTCCTTCCGCCGCCTTGTCGATCGCGCGGGCCAGTTCGATGTCGCGCATCGACAGGCCGTCGGCATCATGCGTGGTCAGCAGGATGTCGACCCGGTTCCACACATTGGACCATTCGGGATGATGATCCGCCTTCTCGGCGAGCAGGGCGACGCGGGTCATGAACCCGAACGCCGCCACGAAGTCTGCGAAGACGAAGCGCTTGGTGATGCCGTCGCGCTTCGGCTCATGCTCCCATCCACCAAGCGTCGGCAGCAACTCCGCCCGCTCGGCCTCTCCCAGCCTCTTGACCATATCGTCGACTCCTTGACGTTTGCGTCAATCTAGCTGGGATAAGCGGGTCAGTCGACGGTCTGTTCGATCGCGCCGAAGATGCTGTGGCCGTGCGCGTCCTTCATCTCGATGCGGATGGTGTCGCCATGCTGGAGGAAAGGCGTTTCCGGCTGGCCGCGCAGGATCGTCTCGACGGTGCGGATCTCCGCGATGCAGCTATAGCCGAGGCCGCCTTCCGCGATCGGCTTGCCGGGCGAATTGCCTTCGCCGCGATTGGAGACGGTGCCGGAGCCGATCACCGTGCCGGCCGAAAGCGCGCGCGTCTTGGCGGCGTGGGCGATGAGCTGGCCGAAATCGAAGGTCATGTCGACGCCGGCATCCGCCTTGCCGAAAGGGGCGCCGTTGAGCGACACGAGCAGCGGCAGGTGAAGCTTGCCGTCCTTCCACGCATCGCCCAGCGCATCCGGCGTCACCGCGACGGGCGACAGGGCGGAGGAAGGCTTGGACTGGAAGAAGCCGAAGCCTTTGGCCAACTCGTTCGGGATGAGGTTGCGCAGCGACACGTCGTTGACCAGGCAGATGAGGCGGATCGCCTCCAGCGCCTGCTCGCGGGTCGCGCCCTGCGGCACGTCGCCCACGATGACGGCGATCTCGGCCTCCAGATCGCAGCCCCAGGCGGGATCGGCGAGCGGGATCGCGTCGCGGGCGCCGAGGAAGCCATCCGAGCCGCCCTGATACATCAGCGGATCGGTCCAGAAGCTTTCCGGCATCTCCGCGCCGCGCGCGCGCCGCACCAGCTCGACATGGTTCACATAGGCCGAGCCGTCCGCCCACTGATAGGCGCGGGGCAGCGGGGCAGCGGCCTCATGCTCGTGGAAGCGCTGCATGGGGATCACCTCATGCGCGAGGTCAGTCGCGAGATTGGCGAGCGCGGGGCCGGCATGATCCCAATCATCCAGCGCGGCCTGAAGCGTCGGCGCGATGTGGGTGGCGTCGGCATACCAGGCGAGATTGTCCGAGACGACGACGAGGCGGCCATCCCGGCCGGCTTTGAGCGATGCGAGCTTCATGCCCTCTCCTTATCCATTCCCGCCCTTCTGCCTGCGAGGACGGTCTCGGGCAACCGGATTAGGCGGTCCGTTCGGGCACGGCGGCGGCGTCGGTCAGGATCGTGCTGTGGCTGGAGATCGCTTCCCACGGGAAGACAAACCAGTCCTTGGTCACGGCCCGGTCGATGATCTGCGACTGATAGTCGACCTTCTCCATCGAACGGATATTGTCGATCATCACGGCGAAGCGGATGCCGTCCTCCGGCGGGGATGCCACGGCGAGCAGTTCGCGCAGATGGCGGATGGTCCGCCCCGTGTCGTTGATGTCGTCGACGAACAGCAGCCGCTCGCCATTCGCCGCCATCTGGCTGAGGCGGGCGAGGGGCTCGTCGGAGAAGCCGGGCACCTGCGCCGAATAATCGACCGAGAGCATCGGCCAGCCGGTCGCGTGGCTGAGGAAGGTGCTCGGCACCAGCCCGCCGCGCCCCACGCCGATGATGAAGCTTGGCCGCCAGCCACTCTTCTCCACCTGTGCCGCCAGCGTGCGGATCGCCGCGAGGAAATCCTCGTGGGGAATGTAGGTCAGGGTCGGTTGCGACATCGGCTCTGTCCTTTCAGGCGGTGGTGACGTGGGCGGCGAGCGCCGAGAGGTGACGAGCGATCGCTTCGTCGGGCAGGAAAGAGCCGAGGAAGCTGTTGCGCGCCAGCGTCACGAAATCCTCGCGGCTGAGCTGTCCGGTGCCGGCCAGCGCGCGGACATTGTCGTTCACATAACCGCCGAAATAGGCGGGATCGTCGGAGTTCACCGTCGCGCGCAGGCCCGCGTCGAGCATCCGCTTCATCGGATGAGCGTCGATATGATCGACCACACAGAGCTTGAGGTTGGATAGCGGGCAAACGGTCAGCGTCATCGCCTCGCGGGCAAGGCGGGTGGTGAGGAACCCGTCTTCCAGCGCGCGATTGCCATGGTCGAGCCGGTCGATCTCGAGGATATCGAGCGCCTGATGGACATAGTCCGGCGGGCCTTCCTCACCGGCATGGGCGACGCGCTTCAGCCCCATCGCACCCGCCGCCGCGAAGACGCGGGCAAACTTCTCGGGCGGGTGGCCCAGTTCCGAGGAGTCGAGGCCGACGCCGGCGATACGGTCCAGGAAGGGCTCGGCGGCCTTGAGCGTGTCGAGGGCGGCTTTTTCGTCGAGGTGGCGCAGGAAGCAGAGGATGAGCTTGGAGGTGAGGCCGTGCTTCTTCTCGGCTTCCACCATGCCGGCGTGCAGGCCGTTCAGCACGGTCTGGAACGGGATGCCGCGATCGGTGTGCGTCTGCGGATCGAAGAAGATCTCGGCGTGGACGACGTTATCGGCCGCCGCGCGATCGAAATAGGCAACCGCGAGGTCGCGGAAATCCTCTTCCTCGCGGAGCACCTGCGCACCCTGATAATAGATATCGAGGAAATCCTGGAGGCGGCTGAACCGATAGGCGGCGCGCACCTCCTCCACCGAGGCGAAGGGGATCGCCACCTTGTTGCGCTCGGCCAGCGCGAACATCAGCTCGGGCTCGAGCGATCCTTCGATGTGGAGGTGGAGTTCGGCCTTGGGCAGGCTGGCGGCGAAATCGGCGAGCGCGATGGTCATGCACCCGTTTACCGCACCGCAGCGCATCGCGCGAGCCGTTCGGCCTCATTTTCGCTTGCGGCGGAGAAGGGCGTGGCGACATTCCGGTCCCCATGATTCGTCGATCCCTCATTCCGCTCCTCGCGTTGGCCGTGGCGTTCCCGGTCGCGGCCGCGCCCCGTCCAACGCCGCCCGTCCGGGTGAAGATCGAGACGACGGAGGGGCCGATCGTGATCGCGCTGGAGATGAAGCGCGCGCCGATCACCTCCAACAACTTCCTCGCTTATGTGGACCGGAAGCTGTTCGACAATACGAGCTTCTATAGGGCCGCGCGCGGCACGCCCAACACGAAGGAAGGTTTCGTCGAAGGCGGAATCAACAATTCCATGGGCCATTCGCTGAAGCCGATCGCCCATGAACCGACCAGCAGGACGGGCATCCATCACCTCGACGGCACCGTTTCCATGGCGCGCGACGAGCCGGGAACGGCGATGGGGGATTTCTTCATCGTGGTCGGCGACGGCACCTATCTCGATGCCAGCAAGAAAGACCCCGGCTATGCGGCTTTCGGCCATGTGGTGAGCGGGATGCCGCTGGTCCGCAGGATGCTGGCGCGGCCCACTTTCAAGGGCGGCTGGTCCAAGCTGACGGTGGGCCAGTCGATGCTCCACCCGATCAGGATATTGACCGCACGCCGCCTTCCTTGAGGCGGGGCAGGGGGCGAAGCGCCGGCCCCCTGCCGTCGTCGTCAGGCCGTCGCGGCGTTGGCGCTGAGCTGCCTGCCGACGGCGTGCAGCACGAGGCGATGCGCGCGATCGACGATCTCCTCCATCGAGGGCGTCTTGGCGAAGAGCTTGCGCGCTTCGACCAGCATGTCTTCCCGGCTGGGCATATGCGAGGCGACCTCCGCCCAGCGCGCGGCGACCCGCTCCTGCGTATGTTCGAGCGCTTCGAGCAGCGCCGCCAGCTCATAGTCCGGCAGCACCGATCGCAGCGAGTGGGCGATCCGCTCGGGATTGTAGCGCTCGGCCAGCCGCGTCGCGGAACGGCCGATGATCTTGGCACCGAGCCGCTGCTCGTTGCGGATCACGGCGATGGGGGGAGGCTTCAGTCCGCCGACGACCCGCACGACGCTCAGCGCGCGCAGGATGTAGAAGGTCAGGTCCATCTCCCACCAGCGGAAGCCTTGCCGGGCGCTGCTCTGGAAGGCGTGGTGGTTGTTGTGCCAGCCCTCGCCCATGGTGAGGATGGCGAGGATCGGGTTGTTGCGGGAATCGTCGCCGGTCACATAGCGCTGCGTGCCGCGGACATGCGCGAGCGAGTTGATGCAAAAGGTCGCGTGATAGACGAGCACGGTACTCCACACGAACCCGACGATGAGGCCCGACCAGCCCGCCACAAGCCAGCACAGCGTCCCGAGGGCGATGCCAGGCACCCATTCGTGGCGATGGAGCCAGCGCAGCTCGGGATATTTGGCGAGGTCCGGCACCACGCCGAGATCGGCGGTATCGTGCTGCCGTGCGAAGACCCAGCCGAGATGGCTGTAGACGAAGCCGGTCAGACGCGGGGAGTGGACGTCTTCTTCGGTGTCGGAGTGGAGATGGTGATGCCGATGTTTCGCGGCCCACCAGAGGACGCTCTTCTGGAAGGTGCTCTGCGCGATCAGGGCGAGCAGGAACTGGAAGGCCCGGCTCGTCGTATAGGTGCGATGCGAGAAATAGCGGTGATAGCCCGCCGTCACTCCGAACATCCGCAGCCAATACAGCCCGAAGCACAGCCACAGCGCGCTGGTGCTGATGCCCGTCCAGAACGCGGCGAAGCAGGCCAGATGGATCAGGAGGAAGGGGATGGCGGAGGGGTAGATGATGTCGTGGTCATCGCGGGCTTTGGGGAGGGGGTATCGATTCATCGCGGCGGCCCCATAGCGCATCCTGGATGAACAAACCCCATGCCTTTTGCGGAGAGCCTGCGAGCCTTCCGCATCCGCGGGTGTTCGCAGCGATTTACTGTCCGGGCGGCATGAGGCTCGAGAGCGCTTCCGTCTCGGCCTTGTCGAGAGCCTGCACCTGCTCGAACGCCTGGCTCGCGGCCACGGCCTGGCCGGTATTCTCCTCGGTGGGAGTGCTGCTGCGCGCGGCGTCGAGATCGGAGAGCGCCCGCGCGACGGGGGCTCGCGCGGCCTCGACCCGGGAGAGGGACGTCTGCGCGGCGGTCCATGCATCGCTGCCGCGCGGCGCGTTCCGGCCGCGTTCGAGCGTTTCGCGCTCCTGCTTCAGGGTCTCGCGGAAGGTCGCATCATCGGCGTGCGCCTGCTTGAGGACCGGAGCGTAGCGCGCCAGCGCCGATGGATCGGCGACAGGCGGTGCGGCTGCCGGGCGCATGGGTTCGGCGAGCGACATGGATTCGATCGGCCGGGGCGCCAGCGACGGATAGCCGGATTCCGGGCCGGTACATGCGGCCAATGTCAGCAGGAGAGGCAGGATCGCGCCGATGCGCGCGCGGAGCTTGGAGGGGCTGGACATGGTTTTGGTCTAGGGGCGCGGATTTCTTGTCGCAATGGGGTTGCACGTTCGCGAAACCCCTTATAGAGACCCGCCTCGCAGCGCGCCCGTAGCTCAGCTGGATAGAGCATCAGACTACGAATCTGAGGGTCGGACGTTCGAATCGTTCCGGGCGCGCCAATTTCCATTATATCCCGCAAGCCTGTAGCCGATGGCGTTCATCGGGCGCTTGCACATGCGTCGAAGCGATCGCGCTCCCCAAAAAACCTCGGAGTTGCCCCATGAACGGGGCTATCCGCGACCGAATTTTCCGCGGGCCGCGCTATCGTCGGCCAAGGTCGGGATCGGAACGGGGATCGTTATCCGGCCTGTCCGGTGATCGGGGGTCGCATGTTTCATTATGTCGTCTCCGGCCTGTCGGTGGAAAGCGACCTGCGCCTTGGCGGCCTGGTTCCCTGCGGCCCGCAGGAGGAACCGGACATCCGCATTCGGCGCGGGGGCGTCCCCTCCGAATTGCAGAATGCGGACGCCTGCGGACCGAACTGGGAACTGGCGAAGGATCGCTTTCTCATCGCGGTGCCCGGCATCGTTCGGATGCTTCTCACCAAAGGCCGGGAACTCCGCTACGAGATCGACGCGGGTGTGATGGCCGATGACGCCACCGTCTTCCTGAGCGGAACCGGCATGGGCATCCTGCTCCACCAACGGCGACAGATACTCCTTCATGCCAGCGCCGTCCGTGTGGGGAATGGCGCGGTGCTGTTCTGCGGTCCCTCCGGTGCGGGCAAATCGACGCTGGCGGCGGCGCTTGCCAATCATGGCCATGATCTTCTGGCGGACGATTTTTGCGGTGTCTCGCTGCCTCCATCGGGGCCGGCCATCGTGTGCCCCGACGTGCGGCAGCTCAAGCTGTGGCGCAACGCCATCGACCATCTCGCGCTCGGCGGGCGAATGGCGGAGCCTGTACGACGGCAGCTTCAGAAATTCTATGTCGATCCCCCTTCGGCGGCCCGTCAGCCCCTGCCGATCGCCGCGGTCTATATGTTGCGTGAGGCACGGCCGCCCGAGCCGCCGGGCATCGTTCGATCGAATATCGTCGACGGCGCGCTGTTGATCCGCAGCAATGCCTACAGGCCGGCAATGGTTCGCCGGATGGGGCAGGAGGGGCTCTATTTCCAGGCGGCGGCGGCGATCGCGCAGCAGGCCGGCATCTTCACCTTCACCCGCGAACTCGGCTTCGGCCGGATGCCGGCTTTGATCGAGAACCTCCAGGCCCATTGGGAGGAACTCGGCATGATGGAGCCGGTCGCTTGAGCGGAGGGATCTGGCTCGCCTCTTATCCGAAATCGGGCAACACATGGTTTCGCCTGCTGCTGGCCAATCTTCGGGCCGAGGCTCCGGTCGATATCAACGCGCTTCCCGAACGGGGTGGAATAGCCAGCGCGCGCGCGCGGTTCGACAATATGATGCTGTTTCCCTCCGGCCTGCTGACGCATGAGGAATGCGATCGGCTCCGTCCGGGGCTTTATGAGGCGATGGCGGGACGAGATTGGCTTTCCGCCAATATCGACGATGAGGCTCCGCCCGGACAGCCGCTCTTCATCAAGACGCATGACGCATGGACCTATACGACGGACGGCGTGCCGTTGCTCGGTGCCGGTCCGGGCGTGAAGGGCGCTATCCTGATCGTGCGCGATCCGCGCGATGTCGCGCCGTCGCTGGCCAATCATGGCGGCCAGACGATCGATCAGAGCATCCGGTTCATGGCCGATCCCGAAGGCATGTTCTGCGGGCGTGCCGATCGACAGCATAGCCAGCTTCGCCAGCGGCTTCCCGGTTGGAGCGGGTTCAACCGATCGTGGCTCGATCAGGACGAGATACCGGTGCATCTCGTCCGCTATGAGGATCTGCATACGGATACGCTGGGGATCTTTGCCGGGGCGCTGGCCTTTGCCGGCGTGGCCCTGGACTTCGGGGCGATGGAGCGCGCGGTGGAGTTCGCGAGCTTCACGCTCCTGCGAGCACAGGAATTGCGGAGCGGCTTCCGGGAAGCTCCGGTGGGCCGCAGCGCCCCTTTCTTCCGGCGCGGTCAGGTCGCGGCGTGGCAGCAGGAGTTGAGCGTCACGCAGGTCGCCCGGATCGAGGAGGATCATGCCGGAATGATGGACAGGCTCGGCTATCCTCGCGCCCAGACCGTGAAGGTTGCGGCCGGATGATGCCGCCCGGCACATTCATACGGAAGTTGCGGACGTTGAGGTGCATGACACCGGAGCGTCGCCGGCTATTGCTGGAGGCCGCATGGAGCCTTCTTGGCGCGCGCGTCTGGATCGCGCTGGTGCCGATCGATCGGATCACGCGAAGGCTGGGCGTCTTCGTCTCGCCAACGGATCGAAGGGTGTCCCGGTGCCGATCGGGAGGGCAACCCGATCAGGCCATGACCGCTGCGGCGATCGGCTGGGCCGTCGGTCGGGTGGCGTCGCTGGTGCCATTCCGGGCGGTCTGTCTTCAGCAGGCGATGGCAGCCCGTGCGATGCTCGGACGGCGAGGCATCGCGAGCGTTCTCCATTTCGGCGCGGTGAAGCAGGGAGAGACGCGGCTCGACGCGCACGCCTGGCTGGATGCGGCCGGAGTGCCGGTCATCGGCTATCCGCTTGATCCGGCGCTGACAGAATTGGGGTGTCTCGTCTGATCGGATGACGAGGCGAGCTGGTGGCGAAGCCAGTCGTCGACCACGCAGTCGATCACGAGATGGACGCGATCCGTCACCCCGCGATTGGCGACGCTGTGAGGGTCCGACAGGCGAAGATACCAGGCCTCACCGGGGGCCATCGTCACGGGGTGGCCATTGAGGCGGAAGTCGACCTTGTCGTTCGTCGCGATCGGTATGTGGATGCGCGCCATTCCCCATTCGGCGGCGAGATCGTGATCGCGATGCTCCCGAATGATCGATCCCGGCGTCAGGCGCATCAGCCGCGCCGTCTGCAAGGGGCATCGGAAGCAGGCGAGCACCTCCCGGAGATAGGGCGCATGGCCAAGCGGAGGAGCATCCTCGAAACGCGTAGCGCCGGGATCGGCATAGATCATCATGACGGGATGCGTTGCCCCGGCGGCCATGCGCAACGGGATGACGCTCCACTCGCCTTCATAGTTCTGCCGCACGAGGTGATCGATCCAGGGATGGTGCTCCAGCCGTTGCAGGTCCGATCGCAGACGAGCGGCATCGAACGCGAAGGGAAGGCGCATCCGGTCGGGAAAGATGGCCTCAGTCTGACGCAATATGTCCGGCATGAGGGTGCTTCCGATCCCTAAATGGTCGATCATCATCGCTCGGTTTACTGGAAGGGCGTCGCCCGGAACAGATCGGGATGTGTCGGATGACGGATCGGGGCGAGGTCATGACACCCCCAGCGCTGGATCGCTTGCGAGCGAGCATCTCGTCCGACATCGAACTGGAGCGGCATCTGGCGGCGATCGAGGATGTGGAAGATTTCGCCGTCGCTGCCGCTTGGTGCGCCGATAAGGCGGGGCTGGCGCTCACACCGGATGAGATCCGCGCCGCCCTGAAGCCGGACCCGCTTGGGCTGGATCGCTTCGATGATCGGCCACCGAGGGCATCCGGCCGGCCGGCCGGGCATTGGTTGCCGGGGGCCGTCGTGTCGAGTGGGGAGGCGCTGGCCGTCGACTGGGTCCATTTCGGGGGGCGTCCCCTGATCGAGCCCTTCTTCGAGGACTCGCTGAGGCGGGCTCGGCAGAGGCCGATCAACATGCTGCTGCGACACCGGACCGCTCTGGCGGATCTCGTGTCGAATGGGGGTGGTCGGCCGGATGTCGCTCCCGATGGTTTCATATTCCATATGTCCCGGTGCGGCTCGACGCTTGTGGCCCAGATGCTGGCGGCCGACGAACGGCATCTCGTTCTTTCCGAGGCGCCGCCGCTGGATGCGGTGGTCCAGCTCGCCCATGGCCGGCGCGACGCCTCGATGGACGAGCGGGTCGCGTTGCTCAGGGCGATGGTGGGCGCGCTGGGGCAGGGGCCGGATGCGCGGCGCCGCCGCTATTTCGTCAAGCTCGATAGCTGGCATACGTTGGCCCTCCCGCTGTTTCGCCGGGCCTTTCCCGACACGCCGTGGCTGTTCCTCTATCGTGACCCCGTCGAGGTGCTCGTATCGCATATGCGGATGCGCGGCTTTCAGACGGTGCCCGGCGCCATGGGCGACCTCTACGGCATCGCCGGCGGCGAGCGGATGGCGGTGGAGACCTATGTCGCCCATGTGCTTGCCCGCATCTGCGAGGCGGCGCTGACGCATCGCCCGCTGGGGCGGGGGCTCTTCGTCAACTATCGGGAACTGCCACGGGCCGTCGAGACGCGCATCCTGCCGCATTTCGGCATCGCGCCGGACGACGGAATGCTCCGGGCGATGGCCATGGCAGCGCAACGGAACGCGAAAATGCCCCGCACGGCCTTCGAACGCGACGAGACGAGCAAGCAGGCGGAAGCCGGCCCCGCTCTCCGATCGGCGGCGGAGGCCGTCCTCGGCGACGTCCATCGCCATCTGGAGGCCGTCTCGGGGGCGGCCATCACGGAAGAATTTGCGTCGGCATGAACGGCGCCAGGGGAGGAGCGGACATGATCGTCAGCAAGAGAGGCGACTGGCTCGCCGCGAGGGTCGGCCCCGAAATCCTGATGATGAGCATGGAGAAGGGCCTTTATCTGGGGCTCAGCGAAACCGGCGCGCGAATTTGGGAGCTGGTCGACGAGCTGGGGCTGTTCGAGCCGATCTGCCGCCAGCTCGAGACGGAGTTCGAGGTCGACCGGGAGGTTTGCGAGAAGGAGGTCCGTTCCTTTCTGGAGGAACTGGCGGAGAACGGCGCGATCGATCCGGTGCCGTCCGCCGATCCGGCATTGTCCCGCGCATGAGCGGCATATTCGGGGTGGTGCGCTGGGATGGCCGGCCCGTCTCGCCGCGGGAGATCGAGCGGATGGGCAATACGCTCGCGCACCGCGGGCGGGACGGCCGGCGCATCTCGGTTCACGGTTCCGCGGGGCTCGGCCATGCCTTGATGCGCGTCCATCGGGAGGACGTCTTCGAGGCGCAGCCGCTGCACGATCCCGCCATGGATGTGGAACTGGTCGCGGATGCGCGGATCGACAATCGGGAAGATCTGGCCCAGCGGATCGGCATCGCGCCGGAGGTGCTGGCGGAGATGTCCGACAGTGCGCTTCTCCTGGCGGCCTATCGGCATTGGGGAGAGGCGTGCGCCGAGCATCTGCTGGGCGACTTCGCCTTCGCCGTCTGGAACCGGCGCACCCGCAGCCTGCTGCTCGCGCGGGACCATATGGGGCAGCGCGGGCTATACTATCATCATGGCGACGGCTTCCTCGCCTTCGCGAGCGAGCCCAAGGCCTTGTGGGCGGTGGAAGGCGTGCCGCGGCGATTGCTGGAGAGGGAGATCGGCCGACGGCTTCTCCAGGCCGTCGATCATGTGCCGGGCGTGACGCTGTACGACGGTATCGCCATCCTGCCGGGTGGCGAGACGGCGCAGCTCGATGGGCAGGGGGCTCTGCACCGTCGCCGTTATTGGGAGATGCAGCCCGCGCCCCAGCACCTGGAGCAGGACGAGCAGTATTATATCGAGACCTATCGGCGTCTCATGGAAGAGGTGGTCGGTTGTCGTGTCAGGCGGCTGATCCATGCGCCGGGCCTGCTGTTCAGCGGCGGCTTCGACAGCGGCATCGTCGCGGCGATGGCGGGGCCGATCGTCGCGGCGCAGGGGCGGAGGATCGTGGCCGTCTCCTCGGTGCTGGCGAAAGGCGAGCGGCGTGCCACACGCGATGCCCGCGCCGCCGTGGAGGCATTCAGCGCCTTTCCCTATATGGACGTGCGTTATTTCGTCCGTCGTGACGAAACCGCCTTCTCCCACATCGAAACCGCCTTTGCCCAGAGCGACGATATGGGCGGCACATCCTATGTTCGTCGGGAATTGTTCGACCGGGTGGCGTCCTCCGGCGTGCGACTGGTGCTGGATGGCATGGGCGGCGACTACACGATCAACGTCCGGGCGGGCGCCATGCTGGGCCGCATCCTGCGGCGCGGGCATATCGGGCGGTTCGTCCGTGAATATCGCGCGCGGCGCCGCGCGACCGGCCGCTCCCGAGTTCAAATCTGGCGCGACGACGTCTTGCTGGCCTTGATCCCCTTGCCCCTTATCGGGGCGCTGCATTCAGGCCGGAATGGATTCCGGCCGCTCTGGAAGACGAAGCCGGTGGATCGCGATTTCGCGCGATCCCTCTTCAGGCGGGGAGAGATCGATCCATCCCGCCTGCGTCGCGCCGGCCATGCCCGCACCCGGTGGGAGGCGCGTTGGCGGGAGTTCCTTGCCTCCAATGCGGCGGCGGAACCGGTCCAGTCACTGCTGGCGGCGGCAAGGGGGCTGGATTTCTCGCGCCCTTACCATGACAAGCGGGTTGTGGAGTTTGCGCTGGCCTTGCCGGAGGCGCTCCACTTCCGTAACGGGCTGGAGCGGTATCTCGCCCGTGAGGCCTTTCGCGATTGCCTGCCCGAACGGCTGCTGGCGAGCGGCCCCGGCAACGATTCCCTCGATCCCGACATGTATCGAATGGCCATGGCCTCGGCACCTGACGCGCTGGCCGAAGCGCGTTCACTGGATCGGGGCGGGCGACTCTCGCGCTATCTCGATTTCGGAACGCTGGAAAAGATGCTGGCCGGCACGCGCGAAGAGAAGATGCGCGATCATGCGCGGCTCAGCTTTGCGATCCGTGCGCTGATCTGCGCGCGGTTCGTCGCCTGGTTCGAAGCAAGTAATGCCTAGCGTGGGCGCGGGATCAGGAGCCGTAGCTGATGCCGGCGTGGCTGCCGTCCGTGAAGCGCGTCACATGCGCGGCTGTCTGTGAAAGCTCGGATCGGATGACAGTGGGAGTCGACCAAGGCTTGCGTGTCCGTTGCGCATCGCCTGTTTCGGCAAGCGGCGACACAGTCGTGTGCCTTCCCGGAGTTTCAGTGGAATTGAAGCTCACGCATCCCTCCAGCCCGCTTATGGAGAGGATCGATGGCAGAATTTCCGCTGATATGCAATCATATCGGTTCATTCTTGGGCTATGATTCCAAGGATCTCCGTAAAATATATACCTGATGTTCGATCGAAAGATTCGATGGATTCGCCTTTAGTCTATGGTGCCATTCCGTCGTTTATGGCGGGTGACTTTTTGATGCCAGTTTACGGTATTTGAGCGGAGGTTTCCCTGCCGCGTAAGGGGGTGCCATGTCACAGCCTTTTGTTGGTGAGATCAAGCTTTTCGGATTTCCTTTCGCACCGAGAGGCTATGCGCTCTGCAATGGGCAGATTTTGCCGATCGCCCAGAATCAGGCGCTCTTTTCCCTGCTGGGAACCACCTATGGAGGGAACGGCACGGTCAATTTTGCCTTGCCTGATCTGCGCAGTCGCACGCCCATGCATTTCTCTTCGACCTTGCCGCAGGGCGCCCCGGTGGGAGAGGAGGCGGTGACGCTGACGGTGCAGACCATGCCGAGGCACATGCATCTCCTCCGGGGCACCTCGACGACGGCCGACAGTCGGGCTCCCAATGGGGGCAGTTTCGCCAATGATACGTCGACCGTCGCGGATTTCTATGCGGCCAGCACGAACCTCATCGCCATCAGCCCGCAAACCATCGGGCTGACGGGAGGAAGCCAGCCGCACGAGAATATGCAGCCCTATCTGGTGATGAATTACTGCATCGCGCTGAACGGCGTTTTCCCTTCGCGCAACTGAGCCGGCAAAGGTCAGGAGGATTGCATGTCCGATCAGTATCTCGGCGAGGTTCGCATGTTCGGGGGGAATTTCGCTCCCCGCGGCTGGGCTCTTTGTGATGGGCGCCTGTTGAGCATCGCGCAGTATTCCACGCTCTATGCGCTGCTCGGAACCATCTATGGCGGCGATGGCACCACCACCTTCGCTTTGCCCGATATGCGGGGCCGCGTGCCGATCCATCAGGGGCAGGGCAACGGCCTGACGTCTCGCACCATAGGGGAAAAGGCGGGAACGGAGAACGTCACCCTGCTCGTGACGCAAATTCCGCAGCATAACCATGCTGCAATGGCGAGCCCCGACGCCGGGAGCCAGCCGGGGCCTGCCAATAATGTCCCTGCCACACCGCAGGGAGCGGCGGAATTCTATGTGGTGCCGGGCACGAGCGGCATCGCGCCCGCAGCCATGGCGGCGAGCAGCATCGCAACCGATGGAGGAAGCCAACCGCATCCCAACATCATGCCTTCCCTGTGCGTCAGCTTCATCATCGCGCTCGCGGGCATCTTCCCGAGCCGGAACTAATCTCAGGAGGCATGGAACATGGCCACTCCGTTCATCGGCGAGATCAAGATCGTCGGGTTCAACTTCCCCCCGCGAGATTTTGCGTTCTGCAATGGCCAGTTGCTGTCGATCAGCCAGAATTCGGCATTGTTCGCCATCCTCGGCACGACCTATGGCGGCAACGGCCAGACCACGTTCGCGCTGCCCAACCTTCAGGGGACGGCGCCGATGGGCTGGGGCAATGGGCCGTCGCTCACGCCGCGTACCATCGGCGAGCAATCGGGGAGCGCGACAGTCACGCTGACCGACGACCAAATGCCGAGCCATACGCACGCGCTCAACGGCGGTGCCGCATCTCCGCCGAATACCGCGCAGAATGTCGCGGCGCCTGCCAGCCAGGCGATGTTCTCCACCTCCGGGCCAGGGAAAGCCTATAGCGATGTCGCGACGCCGCCGGTCACGCTGGCGCCCACGGTCATCGGCGTGACGGGAGGTTCCCAGCCGCACGACAACATGCAGCCGGTCCTCGCGCTGAACTTCGTGATCGCCCTGAATGGCGTGTTTCCGGCGCGAAATTGATCGATGGATTTCGCGCTGCCGGATGGACTCCTGGCCCACGGTTATCGGCTGAGAGCGGAGGTCGAGCAGGATATTCCCTTTTTGCAGGGTCTCTACGCGTCCACGCGGGAACAGGAACTCTCGGCCCTTTCGGACTGGAGTGTCGCGGACAAGCGGGCCTTTTGCGATCAGCAGTTCGCGGCCCAGCGTCTTCATTATCGCAGCCATATCCCGAACTGCATCTACCAGATCGTCCTGTGTGACGGGGAACCGGTCGGTCGGCTCTATATCGAAGAGCGCGTGACGCAGGTGCATGTCGTGGATATCGCCCTGATGCCCTCGCACCGAGGGCGAGGCATCGGCACGGTCTTGCTTCTGGCGCTGGCGGATGCGGCGGCGGCTCGCGGTAAAGGTATCGGGATATTTGTCGAAAGATATAACCCCGCTTTGCGGCTATATCATCGTCTCGGCTTCGTACCGGTCAGTCAGACCGACATCTATCTGGAAATGGAGCGTCTTGTCGATGCGCCGCCGCAACTCGTCAGTTGAACGCGGCTTCGTAGGTGACGCCCGTTTCATCTCGTCCAATGGGGACGAGGAATATCTCCAGTTCGCCCATATCGTCGTGCGACAGGCGATAGAGCCGCTGAGGCATGATATCCGCCGACCGATCGCTGCTCTTGAACAGCAATGAAAAAGGGGTGCGCAGGCTGTCGGGGGTGCCGTAATTCTTGAGCGGCGTCACCTCGATCAGATCGAGCATCGCTGACGGGTGGCCAGCATCGAGCACGGCGAACCGGCTGCCCGTAAGAGGTTCGAAATCTTCATGTGAAATCGGCTGAACGATCATCGAAAGTGGCGCCTTTCGCAATGCCGATGGCTTTTGATCCGCAGGCATGGTCCATAATCGAGAAGAAGCGGGGAGAGCAGTGGTAATACATCCATTTTGCGCTCGATTGTCCGCGGCTTGCTAGTCATCGGAGTGTGGAGACATGGCCGATAGGCCGAACCTCGCGGAGTTCGATCTGGTGGTGGCTTGCTCCGTCTGGCCGCGATCGGCGGCGCAGACGGCACGCGTCCGGGCGCTCGCGGGCGAGCATGTCGATTGGGATCGCGTTGCCCGTATCGCCGTTCGTCATGGTGTCTCCGCGCTGGTCGTCGACGCGTTGGAGCAGGCGGATATTGCGGTGCCGGACCGATTGCTCCGGGTCGCACGTCGCCGCGTCACGGCGACGCTCCGCCAGGCGGGAGAGGCGGTGCGGTTACGGAAATGCTTTGCCGACGCGGATATCCCCGTCCTGTTCCTGAAGGGAACGGCGCTCGCGGTCCGTCTTTTCGGCCGTATCGAGCTTCGTGATGCGGTCGACATCGATCTGGCCGTTGCAGCCGATAATCTGCCATCGGCCTGGCGGATTCTGGATCAGGCAGGCTATCGGCGGATCATTCCCCGGCAGGAACTGTCGCCGGAGACACGGCGGCTGTTCGTCTGGGCGGCCAAGGACAGTTTCCACCGTCATGGCGATCATGGGATGGTGGTCGAGCTCCACTGGCGCCTGTCCGATGACCTGCCCGATCCGGGCGTGCCACCCCTGCGGCGATGGCAGGAGGTTGCGGCAATGCGCGGGGAGCCATTGGCGACGCTCGCGGACGAGGAATTGTTCATCTACCTCTGCACGCATGGTGCCGCGCATCTTTGGGCCAGATTGAAATGGCTGGTGGATGTCGGAGCGATGATCTCCGCGAGTGATGACGGCGGGATGCGATATTGGGCGCGGGCACAGGCTTCCGGCGCAGGGCGGGCGGCCGCGTCTGCCTTCTTTCTGCTGAACGAATTGATGGGACGGCCATTGCCGGAAGGCTTTCCGGTGTCGCGGCCGTTGCGTGTTCAGGCGCTGAACTGGCTGACTCTGCGCGTGATAAGGGCTGGCGACGGGGAGCGCGATCTGGCGGACACCGCTTATCGGGGCTGGGCCGAATTGACGGCCAAGCTGTTGATCGCGCCTGGAATGGCGAACCTGCTTTCGGTCGTTCGACGAGTGCTGTTTTCGGCAGAGGATATCGGGGCGCTCGGATTGCCGATGGCATTGAGCTTTCTCTATCCGTTATTGCGCATTCCGCTCCTGATTGTCCGTCGCTGGCGACGATCGGCGCGGAGATCGACCGGCTATCGCGAGCCGAAGCCGGTGAACAGGGTTTTGACCGTCCGGGCCAGGATCAGCATGTCGATCCAGAAGGTGAAGCGGCTGATATAGAAGAAATCGTAGCTGAGCTTGGTGGTGATATCGCCGATATCGGTGACATGCCCTTGATTGACCTGCGCCCAACCGGAGACTCCCGGTCGAACGATATGGCGATAGCGATAGAAGGGAATTTCACGCTCATACCATTGTGACAGCACGGCCGCTTCGGGGCGCGGGCCGATCCAGCTCATCTCGCCGCGCAGGATGTTGATGATCTGCGGGAGTTCGTCGATCCGTGTACGGCGCAGGATACGGCCTATTCGGGTGATACGCCTGTCGTTGCTGCGGGTCATGGCCGATTGACGGGCCTGATGTTCTCCGGGCAGCTCGGCGGACGGCATCTCGCGCATCGTGCGAAATTTCCAGAGCGAGAAGGGCTCGCCACGATAACCGATGCGGACTTGCCGGAAAAAGGCCGGGCCAGGGGAGTCGAGCCGGACGAGCAAGGCAATGAGCAGCAAAGGGGGCAGCAAGAGCGGCATCAGCATCAGCGCCATCAGAAGATCGGCGATGCGTTTCACCGCGAGATAGGTCGTATCCGGCATCAGCGATCCGAAGGCGTTTTCGGACAGGCGCTCCATCTGGACTTGTCCGGTAAGGGACTGGTGGAGCTGCTTATAGTGGAGGACCGAAATGCCGTTCAGCGCGCATTCGGCGAGCAGCTTCTCCCACTCGGGCGTGAGATCCTGATCGAAGTCGGCGGCCAGCATGGCGAAACCGGGCGGCAGCGACGGCCGGTCCAGCCGGACCCATATGACGTTCTCGATGGACAACAGGCTTTCGGCCCGCCCGAACGGCACCACTGCGATCGCCAGCCGCTGGCGCCGCTGGACCATCGTATAGACGAGATAATGCCACGCTACCGCCAGCCCGAGCGAGGAGACGAGCAGCGGCCGGCTATATTGCGCTCGCGTGAGCAGGCAGGCGGCGAAAACCGCGGCGAAGGTCGAGAGGAAGACCGGCAATACATAATAGCTCGCGCGGATGCCGGGGAAGGCGATGAGGTTTCGAAACAGCCATGCGCCCATCGTGATCGCCACGATGCTGCCGCCCAGCGACACGAAGAAGAGGTGAAGGCCGAGCAATCTCGGTTCGAGGATCGCCGCGATGGAAAAGGGCAGCGCCACGCCAAGCAGCAGCGCACCCGCAAGATGGAGATCGCCCCGATGCCAGAGGCGCAGCCTGGCGAGAGGGAGCCTGCCTGACACCCTCCGCCGCCTAGCCGACCATTTCCCGAGGAGAAGCCGTCGCCATGGATGATGTCGGCGACATCCCACGTTGGTCATCGAGGCCGTGGAATTCCCGATACCAGCGAACGAATTTCGGGATGCCCTCGTCGATCGTCGTTCGGGGCACGAAGCCGAGCTGGCTCTGGATCGGCGCGATCTCCGCGCAAGTGCTGGAAACATCGCCCGGCTGCATGGGAAGATGGCGACGGATGGCGGGGCGGCCGATCTCGGCCTCCAGCAGATCGATCATGCGACCGAGTGGCTCGGCTCGATTGTTGCCGATATTGTAGAGAGCGTGGGGGCCGATGCTGCCACCGGGCTTCTCGGAACCGTCATCGGCAGGCGGACGATCGAGCGCCGCGACGATTCCGGCAACGATGTCGTCGACATAGGTGAAGTCGCGCTCCATCTCGCCATGATTGAACAGCGCGATCGGCTCACCCGCCAGAATGGCTCTGGTGAAAATCCACATCACCATATCCGGCCGCCCCCACGGCCCATAGACGGTGAAGAAGCGCAGCCCTGTCTGCGGCAGACGATAGAGATGAGCGTAGCTCTCGCTCATCAACTCGTCGGCTTTTTTGGTCGCCGCGTAGAGGGAAAGGGGGCGCTCGACGCGATCCTCGACGCGAAACGGAAAAGTGCGGTTGCCGCCATAGACGGAGGATGACGAAGCATAGACGAGATGCTCGACCCGCCGCGCGCGTGCGATCTCGAGTAGGTTCAGATGACCTACCAGATTGGATTGGACATAGGCATGGGGGTTGTCGATCGAATAGCGCACACCCGCTTGCGCTCCCAGATGGAGGATGCGGTCGAAGCGATGGGCGCTGAGCACCGCGTCCAGATCGTGCCGGTCGGCAAAATCGACGCGCTCGAAGTGGAAAGAGCGCCCATGCCGCTCCGACAGTCGCTCAAGGCGCGCGTATTTCAATCGCGGGTCATAATAATCGTTGAGGATGTCGATGCCGAGCACCCGATCGCCACGGGACAGGAGCGCATCCGCCGCATGCATTCCGATGAATCCGGCCACGCCCGTGACAAGTGTCGTTGCCATCCGGTTGAACCCCGCACCAATACCCCGATATTCATATATTGATCGGCAATCGTACCCGTTGCCGTTTTCGATCGCTCCGTAGGATGACTCGATCAATCTCTTGTCTGTACATTTCCGTGACGATTTTTTCGTGGAAACTGGCCTCAATATGAATGCGACCGGCATCGCCCATGGCCTTTCGACCTGCGGATGACAGGCGGAGCATCGCTTCCATCCTGTCCGCGAGATCGATGGTATCGCGTGGTCGGCAGAGAAATCCGGTGGCGCCCTCTATGATGACGTCGCGACATCCGGGCACGTCGGTTGCGATCGCGGGACGCGCCATCGCGGCCGCTTCGATCAGCACGCGGGGCAGGCCTTCACGATAGGAGGGCAGAACGACGCAGTCGGCGCGCGCCAGGGCCGGCCGGACGTCGTCCATCGTGCCGAGATAGTCGATGATGCCCTCGTCGATCCATTGCTGGAGCATTTCCCGCCCGATCGCCGTTCTGTTGGGGATGTCGAGGGAGCCCAGAAGCTCGAAGCGGACGTCGCGGTGATGGTGCCGCAAGCGACGCGCCGCTTCGACATATTCCAGCACGCCCTTGTCCCGGATCAGCCGGGCGACCATCAGGAAGCGAACGGGATTGCCCGGCGGCTCGGGATAGGTCGAGGGATCGAACCATGTCGTGTCGATCCCGGAGCCGGGGATGCGTTGCGCTTGTTCCGGCCGGACGATCCCTCGTTCGATGAACAAGGCCCGGTCCGCCTCGTTCTGGAAGAAGATGGTGGCTGAGCGGCGTAGGCCTGGACGATAGAGAGAGCGGGCCACCGCCGTAAGCCAGCCGGGCCGAAGGAAGGCTGTCCCCAGCCCGGAGATGTTGTTGATGCACGGTATGCCGCAGAGCGCGGCGGCGAGTGATCCATAGATATTCGGCTTGATCGTCCAGCCGAGGAAGATGTCCGGCCGCTCACGCCGCATCAGTTCCCAATAGCGAAGGAAAAGCCACGCATCCCGGACGATGGAGGTGCCGGCGCCGTCGATCGGCAGAGCGATGGGGCGGACGCCGAGTTGCCGGAGCTTCGGAAATGTTCCGTCGTCACCGGCTGCGGCGATCACCTCATGCCCGTCCGCGATCAGGGCGCGGACGAGGCCCGCCCGGAAGTTGAGGATGTTCCAGCCTTGGTTCGCGGACATCAGCACTCGAGGCATATGCCGTCTTCGAAGAAATAGGATCGATAAGGCAGCCAATATTCGACGTTCACCGCGAAGGTGAGCCAGACGAAGAAGGCCAGTGCGTAGCCCAAGATCACGGCGACGGTGACGAGGCTTTTCATCCTGCGGTTCCCGGCGAAGGCATCCGGGAGGCGGCAATAGACGAAGCATTGGACCGGGATCAGATACAGGCCGAGCCGGTCGATCACCGTCGACGATGGAGAAAAGAAGAGGGCGACGAACGCCACGATGGCGGCGAGGCTCAGCCCTTTCCACACGCTGCGTTCCCGATCGTTCAGCTCGAACCGGCCGGGAAAGGCGAGGAAGATCGCAGCCGGCAATGCCGTCATCGCGAGGCGCACCATCGCGCCTGAGGAGGACATCTCGCTGTCGATATAGTTCACCACATAGGTATCGGCATGAGCCAGCAGGATGGCGCGCGCCAGCAACCCCAGCGAAGCGAGGCCGAGCAGCCCTTGCAGCAGGATGTTCCGCGTCATCACCATCACGCCGAGCGGCAGCAGGATCAGCACCGTCGAATGGAACAGCGCGCCGCAGCACACCCAAGCGCAATAGCGGAGCGTGCGCCCCTCCTTCAACGATACCAACCCCATGAGCAGGAAGGAGATCGCCATCCCCTGCCGGATGTAGCCCATGCCCATCACCACGACGAGATAAGGCACGGCGACCGCAAGGCAGAGCCAGGGGCGCGGCTGGTGGATGCAGAAACGGGTGAGGGCGATCCCCATCAATACCCCGCTCGCCGCCGTTATCAGGAGCAATCCGAGGCTGGTATGCGCGGCATAGGTGATGAGCAGGGAGAAGCCGGGGTCGCCCAGCGGAGAGAAGTGCGTGGGATACCACAGCGCCTGCTCCACCATGCGACTGTAATTGCCCCAATCGCCACCGGTCTCCCACCGGAAGCCGATGAGGAGGATCAGCCCCAGCATCGCGAATATCCATGCGAAGCCGAAGCGCTGGCGATGTCGTTCGTCCGATTGCTCGACGAGGGCCATAGCCGAGGGGAAAGCGAACATCAGCCAGTAGATCAGCATGTCGCCGCCCATGCCCGGTACATGAGGATGCCCCAGAGCGAGGGTGTCCAGTCATGTGAGCCGCGCTGATGCTCGGCCCATCGCTGCCCTATCCTCGCGGCATCGAGCAGGGGATCGTCGCGGAGCGCATCCCCCAGCAGGGCCTCTCCCCAGTCGCGCAGCTCCGCGCGCAGCCATTGGCCGAGCGGCAGCGCGAAGCCGGCCTTGGGGCGGTCGATCAGCGTGTCGGGCAGATGGCGTCGCAGGATCTGCCGGAGAACCCATTTGCCCTGGCCTTCGCGCTTCTTGAAGGCGATCGGAGTGCGCCAGGCCTGCTCCACGACGTGATGATCGAGAAAGGGTGCGCGGGCCTCCAGGCCGGCGGACATGCTCGCGCGATCGAGCTTGGTGAGGATGTCGCCGGGCAGATAACCGATCATATCCCACCGCATCATCCGTTCCTCCGGCACGCGGCCGGCGGCGGCGTGCTCGTTCAGCAGGGACGGCACGGGGAAAGTCGCGCGGATCGGCAGGCCGTCCTGCCATTCCTCGGTGGCGGCACGATAGATGTCGATGGTCCGTGCGGGTGTCTGCAACATTCGGCCGATCTTGTGCGCCTTGACGCCCGCCATCGGGATCGCCCGCGCCAGCCGGTCCCAGCGCTCCGGGGCGATGGCGGTGATCGTGGAACCGATCGACCGGCGGAGAGGGCCGGGCAGTGCCTCCGCCATGCTCCAAAGCCTCTGTGGAAAGAGATAGCGGTTGTAGCCGCAGAACAGTTCGTCTCCGCCGTCGCCGGATAGCGCGACGGTGACGGATTGCCGCGCCATGCGGCTCAGCAGGACGGAAGGAAGCTGTGAGGAGTCCGCGAAGGGTTCGTCGTAGATGGTGGGGATATCGGGGATGATCGCGAGGATGTCCGACGGATCGACCTGGAGTTCGCTATGTTCGGTGCCGAGATGATCCGCGACCGCACGGGCAAAAGGCGCCTCGTCAAAGCCCGCCTCCCGAAAGCCGATGGTGAAGGTCCGCACCGGCCGATCCGAAATCTCGCGCATCATCGCGACGATGGTCGAGGAATCGATCCCTCCCGAAAGGAAGGCTCCGACCGGCATGTCCGCCATGCTCTGCCGTAGCACGGCGTCGCGCAGACAGGCATGGACGCGATCGATCGCTTCCGCGGCGTCCACCCTTTCGTCATTACCTCGATCGAGCATCGCATCCAGCGACCAGAAGCGCTCGCAACGGATGCCCACTGACAGATCGCGATCATCGGCACGGGGCGGTTCGCCTGAAGGATGGCCGAGCGCTTCAGCATCCAGCGTCACGATTGTGCCGGGCTCCACCTTGAAGACATGCCGGAAGATCGACCAGGGCGCCGGGACATAATTGTATCGCAGATAGAGCGACAGGGCCTGAGGGGAGACTTCCGCCCGAAAATGGGGCGCAGCCCGGAGCGCCTTCAGCTCCGAACCGAACAGGATCGCATCCTCCGTCCAGCCGAAATAGAGCGGTTTCTCCCCGATCCGATCCCGGGCGAGCGCGAGCGTTCGGGTCTGCCTGTCCCATAGCGCCAGCGCGAACATGCCGGTCGATCGGGCCAGCGCACCGGCCAGCCCCCAGCGCGCAATGGCGTGGAGCAGCGTCTCGGTATCGGAGCGGCCGCGCCATTCGAACTCGCCGAGCTGTTGCCGAAGGCTTGGATGGTTATAGATTTCGCCGTTGAAGCTCAGCACGAAGCGACCGCAGGGCGACAGCATCGGCTGATGCCCCGCCGGCGATGGATCGATGATCGACAACCTGCGATGGGCGATCGCGATGCCGGCGTCCGGGTCCGCCCAGACGCCGGCATCGTCCGGCCCGCGATGGGACAGCGTGTCCGCCATGGTGCGGGCATCGGCGGCATGGACGGAGCCGCGTGTCCACAAACCTGCGACGCCGCACATATGCCGAGCCCCCGCAACGCACACGAACCGAAATGGAAGGAGCCTCAGCGAAAGAGAAATGTCCAGTCGCCTTGATCGGGAATATTGCCCCTGGGATCGACCGATCCCGCCGGGCACGGGGATATCGGAAGAATTACCCTAAATCTGGCGGAGTTTGTCTTGGTGGAGGATGTCTCAGACCGCCATATGGAAGCTCGTTTCGGCGGCGGGCTTGCGTCGGATGCAGGGGTTGAGAATTGCGGTCGTCACGCCGCGCTATACGATTTCCGGGGTCTCGCTCGCCCAATGGCGCTTTGCGGCGGCGTTGGCGCGGCGCGGGCATCGAGTGGACCTCATCGTCGGCCGATGCGACGAGGATCTCGATGTTCCCGATGCGCCGGGCGTGGCGATCCATGTGCTGGGCGTGGAACGGACGCTCGGAATGGCGAAGCCGCTTTTCCGCTACCTTCGACGCGAACGGCCCGACGTGCTGTTTTCGGCGGAGGACCATCTCAACACCGTCCTGCTCGCGACCGCCATCATGGCGCGCTCGGGCGCCCGGATCAGCGGGTCGTCGCGGGTATCGCCGTTCGATACCTATTCTGACAGGCTCTTCACCAAGCGCTGGGCGCTGAAATGGTGCGCGCGCGCCGTGGCATGGCGAGCGGACGCGCTGACATGCGTCTCGCAGGATATGGTCGGGCAATATCGCACGCTGTTCCCGCATGGTCGCCAGGTCTGCGTCTACAACATCCTCGACGAGCCGGCCGCGCGGGCGCGGATGACGGAACCGGTCGAGGACGAATGGTTCAAGGGCGACGGCGGGTCGATCATCGTCGCGGCGGGAATGCTGGCGCCATGGAAGGGGTTTGGCGATCTCATCGAGGCCATGGCCCTGCTGCTACGGTCCGGCCGGCGGGCGCGGCTGGTCATCCTGGGCGAAGGCCCCCTAAGGAGCGAACTGGAACAGCGTATCTCGCAACTCGGGATCGCGGAGCATGTCTGTTTGCCCGGCCGCGTTGAAAATCCTCTCAAATATTTCGCGAAAGCCGATCTGTTCGTCCTGTCATCACACGTCGAGGGGCTCCCCAACGTGCTTGTCGAGGCGATGCTGTGCGGCTGCACGCCGGTGGCCACCTGCTGCCCGACCGGGCCTCGCGAAGTGTTGCAGGATGGGCGCTTCGGCTATCTGGTTCCGGTTGGCGATCCGGTCCGGTTGGCGGAGGGGATGGCGGAGGCGCTCGATCGGCCGATCCCACCGGAAGAACTCGCCCGCGCCGTGGCGCCCTTTGAGGAAACGGCCGTGATCCGGCGGCATTTCGAGTTGCTGGGTCTCGACGGCGGCTGACGATGCGCATCGGGCTCAACGCGACCTGTTTCAACGATCGCCCTTCCGGTGCGAACCGACGCTTCTTTTCGATCTACGGGGAGGTGATCCGCCAGAACCCGGAAATCGAGTTTTTCATCTACGAAGCCGCCGATTACCCCGCGGCGCGCCACTTCTCGGGGGCCGCGAACGTGATCGCCCGGCCCACCCCGCTGCCGAGCGTCGGTCGTATCGAGCGGACGCTGAGGGGGGCGGCCTTCTGGCCCAGGACACTCCCGGCGGACGGGCTGGACCTGTTCGAGACATTCAGCCTGCCAGTCATCATCGGCGCGCCTTGTCCGATGCTGCTGACGATCCACGACCTTCGGCCGATCCGCAGGGAGGAGCCTTTGATCGCGCGGCTGATGGCGAAGGCGGTGCTGCATCATGGTTTCTCGGCCGCCCGGCATGTGATCGCGGTGTCGGAAACGGTGAAGGACGAGATTTCCTCCATCCGTCGCGGGGTCGCCGTATCGACGGTGTATAACGGCATCGACGTCGGCGCGTTCGCTACGCCCGATATGGGCTGTCGTTGGGCCGTGCCGCAGGAGTTTCTGCTGAGCGTGGGCCATATCGAACCGCGAAAGAATTTCGGCCTGCTGGTGGATGCGGTGGCGTTGCTGCGTGCGCAGGGGCTGGCGCGGCCCCTCGTCCTCGTCGGTCGCGATGGCGGAGGGATGGCGACGCTCCGGCGGCGGATCGCGGGGCAGGGGGTGGGCGATCTCGTCACGATCATCGAGGATGCGGACCATGGTGCCGTGCGGGCGCTGTACGAGCGCTGCCGCATGGTCGCTGTCCCGTCGCGTTACGAGGGGTTCGGGATACCGCTGCTCGAAGCCATGGCCGCGCGCCGGGCTCTGGTGACGAGCGATATCCCCGTCTTTCGGGAACTCACCGAAGAGTGGGGAACCTGCTTCCCCGTCGACGATGCGAAAGCCGCCGCTGTTGTGATCGAACGCATCTGGAGCGATGCCGGGGAGAGGGCGCGGCTCGTTGCCCATGGGGCAGAGCGGGTGAAGAGCTTCGATATCGAGACGCCTGCGCGGCGCATCGGCGCACTCTATCGGGAACTGGCAAGCGCATCGGCCATCCGCTCGCGCGCGGACGTAAAGGAGTGGAAGCGCTCATAGAGCGCCCTCAGCGCCGGATCGAAGGCGGGCAGATCGAGGGTGGCGGCGTGCCGGATCGCTTGGGCGAAGCTTCCGGCATCGCGGCACAGATCGCCTGACGCGAGAACCGCCGGGCCATAACCTGAAAAGGCTTCCGCCGTGCCGATCACCCGCTTGCCGTGCATCAGCGCCTCGGCGACCTTGGTCTTCATGCCAGACCCGCCGAGGATGGGCGCGATCACGACATGCGCGGCGCGATACCAGGGTGCGAGATCGGCCACTTGGCCCACAAGACAGGCATCGCGTTCCCGGCACAGGTCACGCAGCCTCTCCATTCCGCGGCCGACGATCACCGTCTTCAGCCCGGCTTGCGGCGCGACCTTCCGCAGATACCAGCGGATGCCATCGATATTCGCATAAAAGCCGCCTCCGACAAACAAGGCGTAGCGCTCCTTCGGCATGTCGGCGGAGATTTCCTCCTCCTCCCTGTAGCTGTCGGCGATCGCCAGAGGCAGAACAGCGTCGGGCATACGGCCGTGGAGACGCCGCATGATCCGCCCGTCGCGTTCGCTGAGGCAAAAGAGGATGTCGCTCGACCGAACGGCGGACCGCTCGGCCAGGGCGTTGGCGAGCAGGACGGCGGCGGCCTTGGGCGTGCGATGAGAGCGGAGCGCGCCGAAGAAGAAGCTCGTCTCGACATTGTGGCAGAAGGTGATGATGCGGACGCCCGGCCGCCGCCGGCGGATCGCACGGGCGAGGCCGCCGAGGTTCGAGCCATCGAGGAAGACCTGGCCCATGTTGCGTTCCCCCACGATCCGATCGATGGCCGCGATGCTGTGATCGTCGATGCCGTCGATATGCCCGTGCAGAAGCGCGGGCTGCCGGCGAACCTTCGCAGCCGACAGTCGGTAACGCAGCAGGCGATCGCCATGGAGATCGGTCAGGATCGCCAGGTTCATGGCGGAAACCATGTCCCGGCCACCTCGGATCATGGTTTCATCGAGCGGGCTGACCAGCAGGATCGGGCGTTCGTCCCTCAAACGCCCGACCAGCCCGCCAGAATGGCGTCATAGGATCCGATGGCCCGGATGCGTCCGCCGTCGAGATGGATGATCCGGTCGCACATCCGCAGAGACGAGACACGGTGCGCGATCGAGATGATGGTGAGATCCCGGGAAAGCCCAGCCAGCGCGGCCATCACCGAGGCCTCCGTCTCGCCATCGAGCGCACTGGTCGCCTCGTCGAGCACGAGGATGGCGGCGCGCTTGTAGAGAGCCCGAGCAATGCCGATCCGTTGCCGTTGTCCGCCCGACAGGCGGATGCCCCGCTCGCCGACCAGCGAGTCATAGCCGCACGGCAGGCTCGCGATGAAATCGTGCAGATCCGCCTTGCGGGCGGCATCCTCGATGCGTGCCATGTCGACCATCGTATCTTCACGGCCAAAGGCGATATTGTTCGCGATCGAACAGTCGGCGAGGAACAGCGCCTGCGGCACATGGGCGATCTGCGACTGCCAGCCGTGCTTCCGTGACGCCGCTAGCGTCCGCCCGTCAACCTCCATGCGCCCGGCAGTGGGATCGAGCAGACCCATGACGACATCCACGAGCGTGCTCTTCCCGCTTCCCGATTTGCCGATGATCCCGATCCGCATCCCCCGATGGATGGTGAGCGAGATGTCCCGCAGGACGGGGGCGGTACAGCCCGGATAGGTGTAGCCCACCGCCTTCAGCTCAAGTGCGGTCTCGAAACGGACGGACGCATGGGGCTGCTCGTCCGCCTGCTGCGGCATTTCGAGCAGCGCGGCGACCTCCTCTATCGCGCTTCGATTGCCATGGATCTGGGACCAGCTAAAATAGATCTGCTGCACCAGCGGGAGCAGCCTTTGCGCACCCAGTGCCAGCGCGCCCAGCATCGGCAGCGCCGCGACGAGTCCGCCCGGCCGGCCCCCGACATAGGCTGTCAGCACCGCGATCAGCACCACGCCACCCGCTTCCACGACATAACGCGGTGCCGCGCCGATGAAATGATTGGAAGCCTGCGCGTGGCGGAAGCGGGCGTCGATCCGGCGGAACTTCGCGAGGAACATCGCCTGTGACCGGTCGAGCAGCACGTCCCTGATGCCGCCGAGCCCCTCCTGAAGGGTCTGCACGCGCGCGTGGAGCATCTCCGTAATCACATCGGCGTTGCGATAGAGCCTGCGCCGGCTGACGAGGCTCACCAGCACATAGAGCAAGCCGAAGCACGCACCCGCGACGATCGACATCCCCGGCGCAACCGCCAGCAGCGCGGCAAAGACGAACAGCGAGACGAGCGCCGCCGTCGCCCCCTGCATGGCGGGCAACAGGACGGCACCCAGCAGATGCTGCACCTTCTCGATGCTGGCGATGGTCCGGCTGCTGTTATGCACGATATGGAAGTCGTAGGGCTGATGCAGCGTGCGCGCGTAGATCTCGCCGGCCAGATCATGGGCCATAGCGAACACGAAGTTCTGGCTGACATGCACAAGGGTCAACCGAAGGATGGCGGAAAGGATCGCGACGAGGATCAGCAGAGCCGCGGAGAAGCCCACCATGCCAAGGCCGCTTGCCTGACCGGCGGCTCGGGCGAAGGCGATGGCAAGCGGATAATGCCTGGCTCCCGCGCCGCTTACGGCCGCAAGGAAGGGCAGCACCGCGCCGACGGTCACAAGTTCGGCAAAGGCTCCGATCACCATCAGCACGAGTGTCGCCATCAGGTCACGACGGCGGCGGTCGTCGAGATGGGCATAGACGATGCCCGCCGCCCGCCACGCGCTTCGGCGACGGGGCGGCGCCACGCGGGTGGCAGGGTCGACAGGCGAACGCGCCGTCACTTGCTGTCCTGAACCCGGGCGAGATGCACGCCCGTGATCTGCATCTCCACGGAGCCCGGCCGATCGCCGGCTTCTCCGACGAACGCGATATGGAGAGCGGGGCAGGAGGCGGGGACGTCGAACCCCGTCTGATACGCCCCCATGGTGGTGCGGGGATCGATCTTGAGATTGGCCAATGGCCGATCGCCGGTGGCGCAACGGAGCTGCGCGATGAGTTGACCGGACTCTCCCGAGATGCGCCGGGCGCGAAGCTGGAAGCGATAATGCCCTGCATCGGCAAGCCGATATTGCTCGGCGAGCAGGGGGGATGTCGTGCCCCGATAGGAAAGGGCGAGGGCGTGGCCCTCCGGCAGATCGGGGGCGATCCGCATGGCTGCGCTGGCGTCGTCGTTTTGCGTGAGCGCCCAATTGAAGGGCGGCGTGCCGACCAGACCCCGGAAATCGGGATCGTAGATCGCCTGGGGCGGAACCTGCCCGGCGCCGGGTGTCCGCGACAGCCACAGGCGATAGGCATCGTCGGGGCTCCCGCCGATCAGGGCGGCGGTCAGCACCACATGCTGTTCGATGGCGTCGTTGGGGGGATCGCTGGCCGGGGGGAGGGATCGCAGCAGCGTCAGAAGTGGCTGCGCATGGCCCGGCTGATAGGCTTGTGTTCGGAAGAATTCCGTTCGCCAGAACGGATTTTCGGCCAGCTTGGCCCGCACCGCCCGCGCACCATCGGGTCTTCCGAGCAATCCCATGACCAGCGCCATGATCGCGTCGCCCGTCCCCGGACGAAGGCGAAGCGCCGGGCCGACCTCATTCAGGCCGGCCGCATAATCGCCGCTGCGCATGTCATGATCGAGCAGCCAGTAACGCGCGGCGGGCAGGCGCGGATCGCGATCCCGCGCGGCCTCCATCAGCAAGCGGGCCTGATCGAGCCGGCCATCGGCACTCGCGGCCAGACCGATCAGGGCGAGGGCCGAGGCATTGACCGGCTCGCGCCGCAGAGCCTCCGCTGCCCGTCGACGCGCGACCGGATCGACGCGTCCCCCCGACGCGGCCACGCGTGACCAGCCATCGGCGGCCAGCGCCCCGCTCCCCGCAGGCAGAAAGCCGATCGCCGCGGTCGGCTCCCGTTCCGACAAAAGCTCGAGCGCGGCATTGCGGACGACCAGCCACATCACCAGCAGGCTCATCATAATCGCGATCAAGCGCGCCGGCCACGACATCCGCGCCCGAAGCGGCAATGTCGTCATGACGCGATGTCCAGCATCAGGGACGGCTTGGCCTCGGCATTTTCGCGGGTGCCGTAACCATATCCATAACCGTATCCATACCCATAGCCGGTCGTCTTCGGGTTATATTTGGTGAGCACCACGCCTGCGATCCGGGCGCCCGCCGCGAGGAGGCGGCTCATTGCCGCTCGCGCCACCGTCCGCCGGATCGAGCCTGCCTCGATCACGACCAGAGTGGCCTCGCAGATGGAACTCAGGATGGGCGCATCGGCAAGGCCCAACACCGGCGGCGCGTCGACGATGACGACCTCGAAATGACGCGTTGCCTCGTCGACGATGACGCTGATGCGGTTGGTGACGAGCAGTTCGGCAGGGTTCGGCGGGATGGGGCCGCTCGGCAGCAGCGAAAGGCCCGTGATATTGCTCTGAACGACATGAGGCTGGAGAGCATCGGCGCTGGTGAGCAGGCGTGACAGACCCTTTTCGCCCGCAGTGGCGGAAGAGAAGGAGGGCTTGCGCAAGTCCGCATCGATCAGCAGCACGGTCCGCCCCACACGCGCGAAATTCTGGGCGAGCGCAAGTGAGGTGCTCGATTTCCCCTCGCCGGGGCGTGAGCTGGTGACGAGGATGGAGCGCGGATTGCCGTCGTTGGAATTGAGCTGGAGCGCGCTCGTCACCGAATAATAGGCCTCCGCCACCTGCGAGCGCGGGCTGGCGAGTTCGGCCGTCATCGACTGCGCCTTGCCCATGCGCGGCACCATGCCGAGCACGGGCAGGTGCAGCTTCTCGTCGACGTCCTCGGGCGTCTTGATCGTATCGTCGATGAACTCGATGATGAAGGCGATCGCCAGACCAAGCGCGAGGCCGCCCGCCACGCCGATCAACAGGTTTCGAAAAGGCCTCGGCTCGAACGGCGAATAGGACGGAAGTGCGCTGTCGACAATGGCGGCATCGCTTTCGCCGAGCCCGCCGACGATGCCGATCTCCTTGAAGCGCTGGAGCAGCGCGTCATAGAGGACGCGATTGGTATCCACCTCGCGCTGGAGGATGGTGTATTCGATCCCACGATTGCGCAGATCGAGAACCTGCCCGCGATATTGATCGACCTGCTTGCGCAACTCCGCCTCGCGCCCAAGGGCCGCGAGGTAAGCGGAATGGAGCGAGGCCGCCATATCGCGTGTCTCATGCGCGATCGATTGGTCGATCTGCGCGATCCGGTTCTTCAGCGACACCATTTCCGGGTAATCCGGCTGGAAGGTGGAGAGGCGCTCGCGATAGTCGGCTTCCAGCTTGTCCCGATCGGTACGCAGGGATTGGACGGCGGCGCTTTGCAACACTTCGTTGGCCGTGGGATTGGCAACCGCCTGCCGATAACGTTGCTCCGCGGCGATCCGGTCGCTGATCGCGGAGGAAAGCGCGGCATTCAACGCCGTCAGCGACTGGGCGGAGAGCGTGTCCCCCCCATTACTGGTGGGGCCGTCACCGGCGCGGGCGGAAGAGGCGGTTCCGGCATCGCCACGGTCTAGCTGCACGATGCCCTGTTGCTGGGCATAGTTGACAAGCTGCCGTTCGCTGGCCTCCAGCTTTTCTCGCGTGGCGGTCAGCCGCGTTTGCAGAAAGCTGCGCGCATAAGCGGTGGCGTTGTAGCGTTGCTCCGCCGTGGAAGCGATGAAGCCCTCGGCAAAGGCGTTGGCGATGCGCGGGGCGCGATTGGGATCGACGTCCTGATAATAGAGATGAACCAGGTGACTGCCTCGCACGGGCTCGACCTGGAGGCCCCTCATCAATCGGAACGTCGCCGCCAGTTCGCGCCTGTCCGGCGGAACGGTGGGGGAGACGAAGCGGGGATCATCGGCGAGATTGAGGGTCTTCGCCACGCGCGTGGCGAGAGAGCGGCTTCTGAGCAGGCCATATTCGGTCTGGAGGAACTGGTCCTCGTTGCGGATGCGGGGCTGGAACCCCTTTTCCGCGGCCATGATCTCAACCGGCGCCGTGTTGATATCCAGCGTCACCGTCGATCGATAGACACGGGTGGACAGCATCGTGACAACCAGCGCCAGCGCGGCGCCGGCCGCCATCGCGCCAAGGATCAGCCATTTCCACTTGAAGAGGATGCGCAGCAGATCCGCGACATCGATCTGCGGATTGGCGCTCCGCTCCTCCGCCATGGCGGCGATCTGTTGTCCGGCGGTCAGGATCGCCACGCGGCGGCCGGTGTCGCCGGGGCGTCGTGGCCCGGCGAAGCCGAGATCGTTGGTGAGTTCGTTCATGCGCCTCTGCCCGCCCCCTCATTGGCCCGTCGTCTCCCGAAAGGACCGATCGAACCGATCACGACATCATCAAACGCCGCGGCCACAATCGAAGCGCCTGCCGGCCTTGCCGGAGGCCTGCGATGGTCACAGGTCATCGATCATCACCATCAGCGATCCCGAACGCGCCCGGCGAGACCGGAGCCTTCGCGGCGGTTCCTCGACGAGTGCGGAAGGGGTTGCCATCAACGTCGCGGCAAAGGCCATCAGAACTGCGATGGCGGCCGTGCGCGCGGGATAGTCGACCAGACTGTGAAGCAACACGATGCCCACGGCGACACCCCCGGCGCGAGCGATACGCTGCCCGTTCCTCGGCGATCGCCACAGCACCCGCATTCGCTCGCCCCACAGGCCGACAGCTCCCAGTGCGAGCAGAATGCCGGGCGCGCCATATTCCAGCGCGATTTCCGCATAATCATCGTGCGCGTGATTGATGAACTCCGGCGAGGCGTCCTCCGGGTTCTCATAGGCCGGATAGATTTGCCTGAAGCTCCCGCCGCCGCTGCCGAACGGCATGAAATCCAGCGCGGCCCGCACCGTCAGCGATGTAATGATCCAGCGATGCTGGGAAATGTCGCTCTTCCCGTTCGCCGGAAAGTTCCAGGCACAGGCAAAGGCGGCCATGACCAGCAGCGCAAGGACGATGCCGCCGCCGAGGCGGGAAAGGCGTCGTCCGCGTCCGTCCGAGGCAACGAACCAGCATCCCGCGGCTGCCGGCGCCAGCAGCAATATGGCCGCAGTCGATCCTGTCAGGGCCGCGCTCCCGGCAAGAACCAGGATCAGCGCCGCGACAGCCCAGTTCCGCCATGGCCGCGCATCACCCTGCGAGGGCAGGAGAGCCGCCGGAATGAAGGGCAATGCGCAGAGCAGCAATGTGCCGAGATGATTGCGATTGGCGAAGAAACCAACCGGGCTCCCCGCATTGGTGATCGCATAAGGATAAAGAGGGGAGAGCGCTCCGCCAGCCTTCTGGCACAATCCCAGAAGCACGGAAACGACGGCAACGCCTGCCAGTGCCCAAACGGCGACGCGCCTGCCTGACCTCGTCGACGCGAGCGTAATCAGGATCATCGCCGTGGGGGGCAGCAGGGACAGGAACACGGCGATCGTCGCATCGGGGACCAGCGAGATGGGCTGCCAGCCGGGCCTGATATCCGCGAGACGGAAAGCGTGCAGGGCGTCGAGCCGACCGGGAAGATGCTCCCAGAGCAATGGTGGAAGCGGAATCAGTTGCACTACGAGAAGCGTTGCCCAGAGGCCTCCCAATATGAACAGGCGGCGAGCGGGGCGCGGCACGGGAGGCAGCGCGCCACTCAGCATCACGGCGATAATCAGCCCGATGGAGACGATCTGGAGGAAGGCGTTGGCCATAACGCCGGCCGCGCTCGCTCCGCCCAGCACGAGGCACATGAACAGAAAGAGGGGAGCGCTATAGAGGCGGAGGAAGGAAATGATCGCCCGCTCCTGTCGATATGCCTCGGAGCCCGGCGAGATACCGAGATACGCCGGTCGCCTCTGAAATCGCGAGATGCCGACGATGTTTCGGCGGCGCGTTCTTCACCTGCTCAGGGGCTGACGGGAGACGTGCCACCGCCCGCCGAATGGTGCCCGCCGCCGCTGGTGCCCGCCGCCACGGCGACGGCGCCGGCCGCCGCGATCCCGATCAGCAGGAACCGCATGGTGGGCCAGGAGGAGGCGTGTCCGGCCACGGCATCGCAGGGGGCGGCATCTCCGGCCGCGTTGGACGAGCACGGGACAGCGCCTTCCGGTGCGATGGGCATCGCCAGTGCCATGCGGTTGCTGGCTATCCCGCTGGCGCTTTCAGCGGACAGGGCCGGGGCCGACCAACTCATCAGAGCGAGGATCGCGACCGCCGAAGAGATTTTGCTGCCGACCATTCTGGTCTCCGTAGAGCGTTGGCTCGCCTTATAATCCATAAGCGACGAAATTGTCACCGATCGATGATCGAGATCGCCCCTAATTGAGGGAATTAGACGAAAGTATCGTTCATGCTTGTCTAGAACGGCCGGAAAAGTGTCACGAAAGGCAATGTCTCGAGGGATGTCTTGAGCGTCTTTGCCAGTGCCGAACCGTCTACCACCACGATATCATTGGCATAGACCGGAGGGTCCGGGCTCTTGCCGCGCCGGATGCTCGTCAGATCGAAGGACGCAGCCATCCTCTGCCCATCGATCCGACGGAACACCACGACACGCCGTGGATTCGCGCCGTCTGCCGTGCCCCGCGCCATGGCGATGGCGCGGACCAGCGTGGCGTCCGGATCCAGCGGATAGACGCCGGGCTGCTGCACCGAACCGTCGATCGTAATCATGTTCTGCACGGCCGTCTTGAGCGTGACGGAGACGCTGGGCGACACCAGATATTTGGCGCCGAGCGCCTGAGCCAGCGCGGTTTCGATCTCCGTGGTGGTATGGCCCGCGGCGGGGACATATCCGATCAGGGGAATGTTGATCCGGCCGGCGCTGTCGACCGTCTGGTCACCTGAAAAGGCGTCGGCCTTGTAAACACGAACATTGATGACGTCGCCGACCAGCAATTTCCGATCCGTCGACAGTTGCGGCAGCGGCGCCGGGTCGGGCGCGCGAAAGTTCGCCGGGTTCTGCGCGACGTTCTGGCCGAGGCTTCCCGCGCAAGCGGGGAGCAGCAGGCAGGAGGCACCAATAATCGCCGTGGAGAGGCGCTTGAACCCCGATAACCGGAACCAGGCCGCCATATGCACGCCATATCCCATGCACGCCTCCCTCTCGAACAATATTAGCAATCGAGAAGAAGGGCCGCAATCAATGCATGTTTGATGAGGGCGTAGTATTCGTCGTCATTTCAAGAAGATATCTTCACATTGGTGGCATCTGCTTCCGTGGATCGTGGCCATGGGAGGGCTTCTGCGGCAAGCTCAGGTCGCCATGACGGGCGGCTGACGGCGGATGTGATCGGGGCTGGGACAAGCGCGATGCGGCTGGTGCGGATCTGGCTGATCTATCTGGTGCGAGGCCTGCTCGGGCGGCGTAGATTTATTGGCGTCACACCACCTTTCCTGCGCCGGCAATGGATTTTCGATCGAAGGCAGCGGCGTTGGCTACGCTTCACGATCCGCGACGGCGATGACTGGGTGCAGATCGAGCACATCTTCCTGAACGAAGGCTTCGAACTGAGCGCTACCGGTCGGGCGGATCAGATGGGCGCGCTTTATGGCCGAATTCTGGAGCAAAGGGGCACACCCCTCATCGTCGACCTGGGGGCGAATATCGGGCTCGCATCGCGCTATTTCCGGGAAGTGTTTCCGGGCGCGGAGCTGGTCGCCGTGGAGCCGGATGCGGGCAATTGCGCGATAGCTCGCCATAACCTTCCAGCGGGAGCGACGCTTCTCGAAGCGGCGATATCCAGCCATAGCGGCCAGGGACGGCTTGTCGTCACGGGCCGGAATTGCGGATTCCAGGTACGGCCGGACGCCGACGGAACCATTCCCTTCACGACCGTGCCGGATATTCTCGATCAGGCGGTCGGATGCATTCCCTTCCTCATCAAGATCGACATCGAGGGCTTCGAGGAAACGCTATTCGCGTCGAACACGGATTGGATCGACTGCTTTCCGATCCTGCTGATCGAGCTTCATGAGTGGATGCTGCCCCGCAGGCGGGTGGCCCGCCATTTCCTCTCCGCCATGGCTTCCCGCGAGCGGGAGTTCATGCATTTCGACGGTTATGTCGTCAGCCTTGCCTGCGCGATGTGATGGTGAACGATCCCGCTCATTGGATATCCGGGAGCTGGTCCGCGAAGAAGGATGGACTGGCCGGCCGATGGAGGCGCGCGCGGGCACGGGGGCTGGTCCGCTCGATGAGGATCGCGATCGATCAGGTGGCGCTTGGAGGCTTGCGGCTGCTGTTCGGTTTCCCTCCATGGCATATGTCGTCCCCCACATCCCGGCGGGCCTATCGCCGTGGCGTCGCGATGCTTGCCAACGGGCTGCGGCCGCGTTGCGTCGTGGAGGTCGGTTGCGGGCTCGGATCGATCCTCTCGCGGGTGAGCGCGGCGGAACGCATCGGCTACGACGTCGATCGCGCCGTGCTGCGGGCGGCCCGGCTCCGGCACGGGCGGGCCGTGACATTTCGCGAAGGCAGCTTCGATGATGTGGAGGAGCCGGCGATCGACGTGCTCATCGCCGTGAACTGGCTACATGATTTCGCGCCGGATCAGGTGGCGGCGTGGCTGAGGCCGCTTCTGCCGAAGACGCGCCATGTGCTGATGGATCGTGTCGAGCCGACGAGTCCGCTGCCTTATCGCCATCATCATGATTTCGCCTTCCTCGATGGGCTGGCCGTGGCGGCACGGGTCGAGCGCTTCGATGAGGAGCATCGGCTCTTCGTCCTGTACGAGGTGCTTTGATGGCGGCGCGCTATCTCCTGCGGCTCGACGATGCATGTCCGACCATGGATCGGGAGCGCTGGGCTGCGATGGAGGCTATGCTCGATGCATTGGCGGCGCGGCCGATCGTCGCGGTCGTACCGGAAAATCGCGATACGGATCTGGTGCGGGGGCCGGTGGACCCGCTGTTCTGGGATCGTGTCCGGGCCTGGGAGGCGAAAGGTTGGGCGATTGCGATGCATGGCCTGCACCATCGTCAGCATCCGGTGGACCGCCGCACGCTGATCGTCCCGTTCCATGATCGCAGCGAATTTGCCGGGTTGGATGAGGACGCGCAGAAGAGGCTGCTGGTCCGCGCCTGGACGGCTTTCGTGGCGCAGGGCATTCGGCCGACGGCGTGGATCGCGCCCGGACATGCGTTCGATCGGGCTACTCTGCGCGCGCTCCGGGAAGCGACACCGATCCGCATCATCAGCGACGGCCTGAGCCTCGACAGCTTCGAAGAGGACGGGTTCGCCTGGGTGCCCCAGCAACTATGGTTCCCCCGGCCGCGCCGGTGGGGAACATGGACGATCTGCCTCCATCCCAACAGCATGACGCCTGCGGATATGGATCGGCTGCGGCGGGCGCTGTCGCAGCCTTATTATCGGGAGCGGCTGGTGGCGTTGCAGGATCTGTCGTTGCGATCACGCCCCCGGAGCCTTCTCGATCGGGGATATCATCATGGGTTCCTCGCACGCGGTCGAGTGGAGCGGATGCTCCTGCCGCCCTATCTGGCTGGCAAGCGGCTCTGGGCGGAGGTCCGTGGAACATGAACGGCCAGCCGCCGCCACGGATCGCGTTCCTCCTTTCGAGCCTGAAGTTCGGGGGAGGCGAGCGGGTGGCGTTATATCTGGCGGCGGCGCTCCAGCGACGGGGCTATGCGATCGATATCCTGCTGATGCAATCCGCCGGCGAACTGCTGGAAGAGGCGGCGCGCGATTTCACTGTCGTGGACCTTCGGTGCGAACGGACATGGCGACTTCCCGGCCGGCTGGTGCGTTACCTTCGGGAACGGCGGCCGGTCGCGCTGATCTCCAGTTTCTGGAAGCTCAATCTCTGTGCCTGCCTTGGCCGGATAGTGTCGCCGGGCACTCGGCTGCTGGTATGGGAGCATTCGCCGCCGAGCCGCAGCGCCAACAGTCCGCGCTGGGCTTATTTCCTGAGCGCGAGCGTCCTCTACCGCCTGGCGACCAAGGTGATCGCCGTGTCGGGCGGCGTGGCACGCGATGTCCGCGGCATGACCATCGGTCTAGACGGTCGGGTCGTTCCGATCTTCAATCCTGTTCCGCCTCCGCCCCAATCGTCGGTGGCGCGGGGGCCGGGAAAGCGAATATTATGGATCGGACGGTTGGACCGGCCGAAAAATCCCGGCCTCATGATCGATGCGTTCACCCGGATGCGCGGGAAGAATCTCCACCTCGATATCCTGGGCGACGGCCCGCTACGGAGCAGCCTTGAAGAACGCGTGCAGGTGTTGGGCATGAGCCGTCAGATCCGCTTTCTCGGCTTTCAGCCGTCGCCCTACGACCATATGGAGCAGGCCGATCTCCTGGCCCTTTCCTCCGATCGCGAGGGGCTGCCGACCGTTCTCATCGAGGCGCTTCATGCGGGGCTCGCGGTCGTCAGTACCGATTGCGGAGACGGCGTGCGGGAAATTCTGATGGATGGTCACCACGGGGCCATCGTGCCGACAGGCGATGCCGCCGCGCTCGCCGCCGCCATCGAGAGGCAACTGGCCTGCCCTCCCGATCCCGACAGTCAGCGCGCAGCGGCGCGGCGTTTCGACCCGGACAGGATCGCCGGAAAATTCCTCGCCGCTTTGGGGCTGAGTGATGCGGACATGGCTCAAAACCAGCCTCTCACGCCCGCCACGAAGCTCGCCGAGGATATCCTGTCCCCATCGGCGCGGGCATAGTCGGCGCTTTTGCCCGCCTTGCGTTCCCAACTCACGCCGACATAGGGGGCGAATTCCCGCCGGATCTCATAACGCAGCCTCAGGCCGAGTTCGGCGTCGACCAATCCGGCACCATAGCGACCCTGTGGCACATCCTGCGCGGAGAGATTGAGTTCGACGCGAGGCTGAAGGACGAGCCGCTGTGTGATCCGCTGGTCGTACAGCGCCTCGATCCGGCCCAGCACGTCACCGCGCGTCGAGACGAACAGCGCCGCCTCCGTCTCGAACCTGTAGGGGGCGAGGCCTTCGATGCTCAACGCGGCGTAGGTCCGCGACGGGGAGGGGCGGATATCCTGCCGCACACCGAGCTGGAGATTGTAATAAGGGCCAATGGCGCGCCCGTAGAGCGCCTGCACCTCGGCATGATCGACGCCGTCGTGGAACCGGCCTTCGCCTTCGCTCTTGATCCAGAGGCGGTTGATATCGCCCCCGACGAAGCCATCGGCATCCCAGCGATAGCCTTCATGCCCTTGTTGAGCCTGTATCTCCGCGATGTTGAAGAGCAGTTGATGGTGGAGCCCGCCGCCATCCTCCCGCATCATCTGCCGGCGGGAGCGTTCCATGTCCGCCGGAGCGTAGAAGCGGTCCGCATAATGATCCATCGGCATCGAAGGTGCCGGCGCGTTGCCTGCGGGGAGCGAGGTGCCCGTCATCGCCACGCCATCCATCGCGGTCATGTCATGGGCCGCAGGGGGCTCGGGCATGTCGTGTCCCATCGGCATGGTCATATCGCCATGATCGTGGGACATCGCATGATGAGGGGCCGCCTTGGCGGCCGGTTTCGCGGGTGGCGTCTTTCGATGATGAGCCGGTGCCTTGGGCGGCGCGGGCATCACCATGCCTTTCATGTCCATTCCCGGCATCGATTGCGCAAGGGAAGGCGCGGCGAGGAAGGCCATGCCGAGCAGCAGAGGGCGGTGGATCATGCGGCGTCTCCGCGCGGACGGACGCTCACGACGCGCATCATGCCGGCGGTCATGTGATAGAGAAGATGGCAATGGAACGCCCAGTCGCCGGGGGCGTCGGCGGTAAGATCGAAGCTCAGCGTCCCACCCGGCTGGACCAGCACCGTATGCTTGCGCGGCGCATGATCGCCATGGCCCGTCACCAGCTCGAAGAAATGGCCGTGCAGGTGGATGGGGTGGCCCATCATCGTGTCGTTGATGAGCGTCACGCGCACCCGCTCGCCCTCGGTGAAGGGGATGGGCTCCATCATATCGGACATGGCCTTGCCATCGAACGACCACATGAAGCGCTCCATGTTGCCGGTCAGATGAACCTCGATCGAGCGGGACGGGGCACGGATATCGGGATTGCGATCGAGCGCCATCAGGTCACGATAGGTCAGCACGCGATGCCCGACGCCGGCCAGCCCCACACCGGGATCGCCGGTTCGGTCGACCGGCATGGGGGCGAGCGTCTGCACGCCGGGGCCACGCTTCACCTGCAGGGCATGGGCGAAATTGCGCATACTCATGTCCATGCCGCCCATGTCGCCGCCCATCGCGCCCATGCCCATGTCGGCCATGGAAAGCAGGGGCCGTGCCCGGAGCGGGGGCATCTCCGCTATCATGCCGGCGCGTGGGGCGAGCGTCGCCCGCGCCATGCCGGACCGGTCGATGCTCTCGGCGACAAGGGTGTAGGCGCGATCCTCCTGGGGAATGACGATGGCGTCGTAGGTTTCGGCGATGCCGATCTGGAACTCGTCGACCTCGACCGGGTGGACATCCTGACCATCCGCCTGAACGACCGTCATCGGCAAACCGGGGATGCGCAGGTTGAAGGTCGTCATCGACGAGGCGTTGATAATGCGCAGGCGAACGCGCTCGCCGGGCGTGAAGAGTCCGGTCCAGTTATCCTGCGGGCCATGGCCGTTGACGAGATAGGTGTAGGTCGCCCCGGTGACATCGGCGATGTCGGTGGGCTCCATCCGCATCCCGCCCCATTTGAGGCGTTCGGCGAGTGGCTGGTCCTTGCCCGCGAGCAGGCCGGAGAGCGTCTGCTGCTCCCGGTTATAATATTCGGGCATCAGCTTGAGGTGGCGGAAGATCGTCTCAGGCGCCTCATGGCTATGATCGGAGAGCAGGATGACGTGCTCGCGGTCGAAAGGCGCGCACTCCGGGCCGGCCGGCTCGATCACCAGCGGGCCGTAAAGGCCAAGCTGCTCCTGAAAGCCCGAATGGCTGTGATACCAGTAGGTGCCCGCCTGCCGGATCGGGAATTCATACACGAAGGTCGAACGTGCGCGGATGCCGGGGAAGGAGATGCCGGGCACACCGTCGAACTGCGCCGGCACCAGCAGGCCGTGCCAGTGGATCGAGCTGTCCTCGTCCAGTTCGTTGACGACGCGCAGGCGGACATTCTGCCCTTGCCGCAGACGGATGAGCGGCGCAGGCGCGAAGCCGTTGATGCCGACGGCGCGTGAAGGGCGTCCGTCGATCCGCATCGTCTGGCGGGCGATACGCAGCGTGATGTCCTCACCGGAAAGAGGGCGCGCTTCGCTCCCGATCCCCGTAGAAATCCGCTTGGCCCATGCCGGCGTCCATGCCGACGCGACCGCACTTCCCCCGAACAGCGTGGAGCCGAGCAGCAACCGCCGCCGGTCGACGATCCGCTCGGAACCGAGTGCGCGTGTCGTACTGGAAGTCATCTGAAACCGGCCCCGTCGCTCTTCACCGCGAACCCGATGGGGCTTGTCATGTTGGGAAGGTCAAGAGGGGCGATCGAGATTTTGTTGCTCGACCCCCCGCGTCGCCAGGCGCGGATCAGCCCGCGGACGCGCCCAGCCTTCGCCGCACGATCCAGCTCAGTGCCTTGAGGGCATCCCCGTCGATTTGCTCACGGCGTTCGCGCAGGATGTCCATGCCGCGCTCCCGCGCCCGTTCGAGTCGGGCGGCGAAGGCTGGATCCTGGTCCGCGAGCCGCAGGAAGCCCTTGAAGCTCATCCGGCAATCCCGACAGACGCGCAGCAGGGATTCCCCGCCCGCGATCCGCTCCAGCAACGGGTCGAGATCACCGAGATCGAAACTCAACTGGATATTCGGGACGTCGGCATTCTCGATCATGTTCGCGGGGCGTTCCTCGGCGGGGCGCGCTGCCCTATCGGGATCGGGCGCGAAGTCAACCGGGGTGATCGCCGGAGCTTGAGTAAGGCGGCGCAGGCGGCCATGGCCCGCGCCGCCTCCAGGATCAGGGGCGGAAGCGCTGATCGGTCATGGTGGCATCGGCGGTCAACGCCGCGTCGCCCGCGGCACGGGCAAGGGCGACATGGTAACGCCCGCCCACAAGATGCCAGCCCCGCGCCTTGTCGTCCCAGCGCGACAGGATGCGCCGCTCGGCGGTCAGCGTCACATGACGGGTCTCGCCCGGCTTCAACTCGACGCGCTGGAAGGCGGCGAGGCGCGCCGTCTGGCCATCCGCCGCGACATAGACCTGCGGGACATCCGCACCGGCGCGGGCGCCGCTGTTGGTCACGTCGAAGCTGATGGCGAGCGTCGCGCCGCCGGTCACCTTGAGGTTCTTGTACGCGAAGTGTGTGTAGGAAAGCCCATAGCCGAACGGGAAGAGCGGCTTCTCCTTCTGCGCTTCGAACCAGCGATAGCCGACATTCGCGCCTTCCGGGTATTCGATCGGGAAGATCGCCGCCTGCGCGCCGGCGCTGCCCGCGTTGGAAGCCGCGTCGTTCGCCTCGATCGCCGCGAGGTTGACCGGCGCGGGGCGAGGGGCCTGCTTTTCGGCGACCGGGAAGGTGATAGGCAGGCGGCCCGAGGGGTTCACCTTGCCGAACAGGATGTTGGCGATCGCCTCGCCGCCGCGCTGGCCCGGATACCAGGCGGCGAGCACCGCCGGCACCTTCTCGAGCCACGACATCAGCACCGGGCCGCCGGTTTCGAGCACCACCGCAGTCTTCGGGTTGGCCGCCGCGACCGCGTCGATCAGCGCGTCCTGATCGTTCGGAAGGGTGAGGTTGTGGATGTCTTCCGCCTCGGTGCGCCACTGCGTCGCGAAGACGATGGCGATGTCCGCCGCCTTTGCCGCCGCTGCTGCCGCAGCCGGATCGCTGCCGTCGACATAGGTGACCTCCGCGCCGGGCACGAGCGCCTGAATGGCCTTCATCGGCGAGGAATTATGCCAGGTCGTCCGCGCGAAGGAGGCTGCCGGGCCGCTCTTCAGCGGAATCTCGACCGGCACGCCGCCGACCGAGCGGACCTGCGACGAACCGCCGCCCGACAGCACGCCGACATCGGCATGGCCGCCGATCACGACGATGCGCTTCGCCTGTGTCGCGAGCGGGAGCATGTCTCCCTCGTTGCGCAGCAGGACGATGCCTTCCTCGGCCGCCTTCTGGGCGACGAGCGCGTGGGCGGCATAATCGATCGGCTGGTTGGTGGCGGGCGCCGGATCGTCGTAGAGGCCAGTCTCGATGATGCCGGTCAGCACGCGCTTGGCCATCTCGTCGAGGCGGGCCTTCGGCACCTCGCCCTTCGCCAGCGCCTCCTTCAGCGGCGCGCCGAAATAGATCATCTTGTCGAGTTCGGCGCCGCTGTCCTGATCGAGGCCGGCATTGGCGGCCTTGGCCGTCGAGTGTACCGCCCCCCAGTCGGACATCACGAAGCCCTTATAGCCCCAATCCCCACGCAGGATGGTGGTCAGCAGCTCCTTGTTCTCGCAGGCATAATCGCCGTTGACGAGGTTGTAGGCGCACATCACCGAGCCCGGACGACCCTGATCGATGGCGATCTTGAACGCGAGCAGATCGCTCTCGTGGAGCGACGTCCAGTCGAGCTTCGCATCCGCCACCATGCGGCCGGTTTCCTGCGAATTAAGGGCGAAATGCTTGATGGTCGAGACGATGTGGTTGCTCTGCACGCCCTTGATGTGCGCGCCATCGATCACGCCGGCCAGCAGCGGGTCTTCGCCGAGATATTCGAAGTCGCGCCCGCCCCACGGATCGCGCGTCAGGTTGACGCCGCCGGCGAGCAGGACGTTGAAGCGCTTGGCCCGCGCTTCGGAGCCGATCATCGCGCCGCCCGCATAGGCGACCTCGGGATCGAAGCTGGCCGCCGTGGCGAGGCCGGCCGGGAGCGCCGTCGCGACGTCGCCCTTGCGCTGCTCGACCTGATTGGCGACGCCGAGGCTGGCGTCGCTCTCACGCAGCGTCGGAATGCCGAGGCGCGGCACGCCGACCATCTCACCGGCGGATGGGACCATATCGGTCGGCGCGCCCGGCTTGCCCTGCGCGAAGGGCGGGAACCAGGTGCGGACGAGCTGGAGCTTCTCGTCCTCCGTCATCGCGGCGACCAGCGCGGAGGCGCGCGCCTCCGTCCCGAGCTTGCGATTCAGCCACGGCTTGGCCGCCTGAGGCGCCGCAGCCAGCACAGGCGCCGTCAGCGAGAGCGCAGCGCCCGCCAGCAGGATGCATCGCAGGATCGGGAAACGGGTCTCGCTCATGAAGGCCTCTCTCTCAGTTCTGTCGTTGATAATGGTCGAGCAGGGCTCGGTGGTCGGGCAGGGCGTCGACCGCCTGCGCGCCGGCCTGTCGCACCCTGTCGAAAGCCGTGCGCGCATCCGCGCCATCCTGTGGGGAGGCGGCGAAGGCACCGGCCCCCGCCTGCGTCCCGAAGCCGAGGCCGTGCAGGATGAAGGCCCAGCTCGGCGGCAGGAAGGTCTCGTGATCCACCACGAAATCGAAGCGGGAAGGGAGCCGGCGGCGCCATTGGGCGATCTTGTCGCGGAGCCCTTCCGGCCAGGAAGCGGGATCGGTGTTGTCGCGCCAATAGGCGGTGTCGGCGCGGCGGCTGACCGCATAATGGAGCTTCAGGAACTCGACGATGGCGTCGAAACGGGCCGGCATCTGCCGGTTGAAGTTGCGCGCGGCCCCTTCAAGCGCGGCGCGGTCGACCGGGCCGTTCAGCATCTCGGCGAGCATCCGGGCGGCGACTTCGATCAACATGATGCCGGTCGATTCCAGCGGCTCGAAAAAGCCGGCGGAAAGCCCGATCGCCATGCAGTTGCCGATCCATTGCTGCTCACGATAGCCGGTGCGGAACTGGAGCCGCCCGGTCTGAAGCCCCTTCTCCGCCGGGCCGGCATAGCGACGGATCACCGCCTCGGCCTCGTCGTCGGACATATGGCGGCTCGAATAGACGCAGCCGGTGCCGCGGCGATCGATCAGGCCGATATCCCAGATCCAGCCGCCTTCATGCGCCGTCGCCAGCGTATAGGGCGCGATCGGTGTGTCCGGCCGCTCGTGCGGGATCTGGAGCGCGATGGCGCGATCGTTGAACAGCACATCCTCGACGCTCTTGAAACGGGCGCCGAGCGTATCGCCGATCAGCAGCGCCCGGAAGCCCGAGCAGTCGACGAAGAAATCTCCCGCAATCGCCGGCCCGCCATCGGCCGCGCGCACGGCCGCGATGCCGCCCTGCTCGGTGCGGTCGACGGTCGCGATCGTGGCCTCGATCCTCTCGACGCCGTTCGAGGTCGCGACATCGCGGAGGAAATCCGCGAGGCGCGCCGCATCGAAATGATAGGCATAATTCATCGGGCCGTCGAAATCGGGGTCTTGAGCCCGCTTGGGGCCGCGTCCGGCGCGGATCACGCGCTCCTGCGCGGTGACGGCATCGGCATAGGCCGGGCGCGCCGGATCGGATGCGCTGTCCAGCCAGAACGGCAAAAGACCGGGCGCATCGCCGCCGAAGGGCAGGTTGAAGGGGTGGAAATAGTCGTCCGCGCCGGAGCCCGGCGTCGGTCCGGCAGCCCAGTCGACGAAGCGCACGCCCTGCTTGAAGGTCGCGTGGCTGGCGCGGAGGAACTCGGCCTCGCTGCGGCCCAGGGTGGCAAGCGTCGAACGGAGTGTCGGGAAGCTTCCCTCGCCGACGCCGATCGCGCCGATGTCGGGGGATTCGACGAGCGTGATCGCCCAGCCATGCGGCCGCCCGGCCCCAGGCAGATTGCGGGACAGATAGGCCGCGGTGAGCCAGCCCGCCGTTCCGCCTCCCACGATCACGATACGCTTCTGCGTCATGCGTCTTCAGCCTCTGCTGAAAGGAGCCGGAGGTCCAAGGAAAGAAATGGCGGCCATCGTCCGATCACGAACGATGGCCGCAGTACCCGGCGAAACGCAAGCCGGGTGGGGGAAGTTTAGAACTTCGCGCGGACGCGCACGCCCCAGGTCGAGGGAGCCTCATAGTTCGACAGGAACACCGCGGAGAGGCCGTTGGTCGTCCCGCTGACGCCCGCGCTGGTGCGGATGCGATGGTTGGTCACGTTCTGACCAAACGCCTCGATCTCGTACTTGTCGCCCGGAGCCGCGTAGGTCATGCCGAGATCGATCTTGGCATAGGCCTTCTGCTGGTCGAACTCGGTGCCGAGCAGGCCCTTGCCGGCCTGATCGTCCGGCTTGTAGCGCGATGCCACGTCGCCGTTGAAGTAGCTCAGCCAACTCCGCGTCTCGTAATGGACGGTGAAGCGCGGCGTGAGGCGGCCTTCGTTCGGCAGCAGGAAATCATGCTCGTAGGTGGCCGTCATCGAGAAATGCGGCGCGTGCGGGAGCTGGTTGCCCGCCAGATTCTCGAAATTCTCTTCAGCCGTCGGATAGATACGGTTGTCGATCGTGACGAGGTGATCCAGCTTGGTGTGCTGATAGGTGCCCGCGAAGTTGATGCGGTCGGTCCGGGTGATGTTGGCCGTGATTTCGGCTTCGATACCCCAGGCCTTCGCGCCCTTGGCGTTGGTCGTCACGAGCTGGCTGCCCGTGATGTTGCCGTTCGCATCCTGCGTCGTGATCGCCTGGTTGACCTGATAGCCCTTGAAGTCCTCATAATAGGCCGCGAGGTTGACCGTGGCACGTCCGCCGAACAGCCGCGACTTGGAGCCGACTTCATAGTTGGTCAGCGTCTCCGGGCCAGCGAGCAGGCCGCCGTCCTCGATGTTGCCCGACTTGAAGCCCGTGCTCACCGAGCCGTAGACAAGGGTGGTGTCGGTCACCTGCGCGTCGGCGCGGGCCAGCCAGGTCACCTTGTTCCACTTGCCGTGGGTGTCGTTCTTGGAGATATCCCACAGGTTGCCGTAGCCGAGCGCGCTGCTCTCGGCGTTCAACTGGTCGACGACCTGCTGGGCGTTGCCCGCGCCATTGTTGGCAATGCCGAAAATCCCCGGCAGGCCAGGCGTGTTGTAGCAGTTGGGATTGCCAGCCGCGACCGTGCCACCGCAGTAGGTGATGTTGCGGCCGCCGACGTCCCGCTTCTCGTCGGACGTGTAGCGAATGCCGCCGGTCAGGTTGATCCAGTTGTTCACATGCCAGATCGCCTGGCCGAACGCGGCGCGCGAATCGATGGTGCGATCAGCCTGGATGAACGTGCCCGCCCAGTTGAAGGTGCCGTCGCGATAGCCGTTGCGCTGGTCGATATCGAAGCGAATCTGGTTCTTTTCGTGGCTGTAATAGCCGCCGAGAATCCAGTCGATCGTGTTCTTGCCGATCGACTTCAACTGAACTTCCTGGCTCCAGGAGTCATAGCGCGAGAAGGTCGTCCGGTTCTCGCCGAAACTGTCGTTCGGCAGGTTGATCGAACCATCCGCATTCTGCGTCGGCGGATGCGCGCCGGCATCGGCATCCGAGTCCGCATTGCCGCCGACCCGCGACCAGCCGGCGATGTAAGCCGCTTCGATATGATCGCTGAAGTCATAGGTCATGTTCGAGCGGACGCCGCCCGAATAGCGGTTGGTCTGCGGCGCGGTGTCGACCAGCGCGGACCAGAACTTCTGGCCGGCCCGCGGATGCTGCATCAGCGACAGGATGGGCGCACCGTCATCCTTGTAATATTCGCCGCTCAGATTCCACTTGAAGCGGCCGAGATCCCACAGAGCGCTGAGACGTGCCGACTTCTGATCCGCCGCGCCATAGCGCTTGCCGCTGGTGACGAAGGCGGAACGGTTGAGGCCGGGAATATTCGGCGCCTGCTGATAGCTGATGTAGCCGTCATGACGATCCGTGATGAAGGCAGCGCGCAGGGCGAAGTTGCTCGTCACCGGGATGTTGACCATCCCGCGCACGCCGAAGCGGTTGTAGCTGCCGCCCACCGCCTCAAGGCTGGCGTGGAAGTCATCGAGCTTCGGCTTGGCGGTCACCATGTTGATCGCGCCGACGGTCGCGTTGCGGCCGAACAGCGTGCCCTGCGGGCCACGCAGCACTTCGACGCGCTCCATATCGTACAGCAGGACGGAAGCGCCCTGCGCGCGCGGCGAATAGATGCCGTCGACGTAGATCGCGACCTCGGGGTCGGCGACTTCCGTGTAAGCGCTGTCATTGCCGATGCCGCGCATCGTGAGCAGAATGGCGCCCTGATCGCCCTGCTGGGCGAAATGAAGGCTGGGCACGAAATCGGCGAGGCCGGTGACGTCCTTGACCTGCTGCTTATCGAGCTGGCCCTGACCGAAAGCCGAGATGGCGATCGGCGTGCGCTCGAGGCTCGTCTCGCGCTTGGTCGCGGTGACGGTGATTTCCTGGATCTGGCCGGCCTCGGCCGCTGGAGCGGGCGTGGCGGGGGCGCTGTCCTGCGCGAAGGCAGTCGAGGTAACGAAAAGCGTGGCCGCAAGCGCAGTGCTCGCGGCAAGAATATGCCGGGTCATGCATCCCTCCCAGAAATCGCCCAGTTGATGGGGCTTGGCCGCCTTCAAACAGAACCAGACAACGATGTCAAAGAAAATTTGACATCGTTGTCTGGTAAAAAGCAGCCGGAACGAAGGAGACTTGTGCTTGTCGAGCCGAATGGTAGCGTTACCGCATGATGGGGGAGAGAGGGACGCCGCAGGACGGTCGGGCTGACCGGCTGTTTCGGTTGCTTGTCGGGGTTTATCTCGGCGGCGGCCTGCTCAACTCCATGGTGAACCTGCTCGTGCCGCGGCTCCGGCTGACGCTGGGGCTGAACTATCATCAGGCGCTGACGGTGCAGTTGGCTTATTATTCGAGCTATCTGCTGTTCGCGCTGCCGATCGCGCTCGCCGTCGTGCGTATCGGCTATCTGAGGGCCATCGCGGCCGGTCTTGCCGTGGTGGGGGCGGGGTGTCTGCTCCTGTCGATCGCCAACGGCGCGCGGGATTATCCCTCCATGCTGGCTTCGCTGCTGTTGCTGTCGTCGGGCGCGACGGTGCTCCAGATCGCTGGGAATGCCGTGGTGGCGGCCGCGGGTTCGGGTTCGGCCATGGCGTCGCGCTTCACATTGCTTCAGGCGTTCAATTCGTTGGGCACCGTTTTGGGGCCGCTGATCGGCGCGTGGTTCCTGCTCGGTGCATGGCAGGGCCGGCTGATGCCGGAGCTGCCCTTTCTGGCGATGGGCGCGGGACTGCTCTGCCTGGCCCTCGGCTTTTTCCTTGGCCGCGATCTCCTGCCGCGCACCGCCGGTTCCGGCGCGGCAACGCCGAGCTTCACGCGCATCCGCCGCTTGCTGGCCCATCGGCCGATGCAGGCCGGCGTGATCGTGATCTTCGCTTATGTCGGTGCGGAGGTGACGGTCGGGACGCTGGCGGTCAATTATCTCATGCTGCCGGATACGATCGGTGCCGGAGCGGTTTTCGCCGGACGGCTCGTCAGCCTGTACTGGGGCGGAGCGATGATCGGCCGCTTCGCCGGTTCCTGGCTGCTCCGGCGGATCGCGGCGGCGCGGATGCTGATGCTCGCGGCCTGCGGAGCGTTGCTGCTGTTGGCGGTCGTGATCGGTGTCGGTGGAATGGCCGGAGCCATCGCGATCCTGGCGATCGGGTTGTGCAACTCCGTCATGTTCCCGCTCGGCTACGCGCTCGCTATGCCGGACGACGAGGCGGACATGCCGCTGGCCTCGATGTTGCTGTGCATGGCCGTCGTGGGTGGCGCGGTAATACCGGTATTGACGGGCTATGTCGCCGATGCGCGCGGGCTGGTGTTTTCGCTCCTGGTTCCGGGGGCGTGTTATATCGTGATCGTTGCGTTCGCACTCTACCGCTCGTCTCGCAACCGGGAGCTGTCGTGACCATTACTATCAAGGACGTTGCCGCGCAGGCCGGCGTCTCTGCGAAGACCGTCTCCCGCGTCATCAACCAGGAGGCGCATGTCCGTCCCGAACTGCGCGATGCGGTGATGAAAGTGGTCGAGGCGCTTGGTTATCGACCCAATGCCTTTGCACGCAGCCTTTCGAGCTCTCGGTCCTATCTGCTCGGTTTGTTCCTCCACGATCCCGCCTGGTCGAGCTACGCCGTGGCGATGCAGCGCGGCGCGCTGATGCAATGCCGGAAGCGGAATTATCATCTTGTCGTCGAGCCGCTCGACATCTCGTCGGAGGGATGGGAGCGGCAGATGATGACGAGCATCGACGCGCTGAGACTGGACGGCGCGATCCTGACGCCGCCGGTCTGCCGCCATGGCCCGCTGCTGGATCGGCTGGAGGCATTGAAGCTGCCTTATGTCCGCATTTCGCCGGGGGAGCGTTTGGAGCGCTCCGGCGTCGTCGACATCGACGAGGAGCGGGCGGCCTATGACATGACGCGCAGTCTGATCGATCTTGGCCATCGGGATATCGGATTTATCAAGGGCATCCCCAGCCACGCGGCGACTCCGAAGCGACTGAAGGGTTATCTGGAGGCGATGCGCCGGGCGGGATTGAGCGTCATCCCGGATCATGTCGCGCCGGGGGATTTCACCTTCCGTAGCGGAATCGAGGCGGGCGAGGCGATGCTGCGCGGCCCGTCCCGTCCCACCGCGATCTTCGCCAGCAATGACGACATGGCGTTGGGCGTGTCGGCGGCGGCGGCCAAGCTGGGCCTGACCGTGCCGACGGACCTTTCCATCGCGGGCTTCGACGACACCGCGACGGCGCGGATCGCCTGGCCGCCCATCACCACGGTTCGCCAGCCGATGGAGGAGATGGCGGCGGCTGCCGTCGATATCCTCATCGATCCCGTCTATCGCAACGCGCCCGGCGATCCGCGTTTCCAGCGCGAACTGTCCTATGCCCTCATCACCCGCGAGAGCACCGCGCCGCCTGCCGCCTCCTCATGAAACCGGGCGTGGCGGCGGATCGCGGGCATCCTTTGCGAAGAAGAAGATCAGCATCGCCGTCGCGATCACATTCTGGAATAGCGCGTGAAGCCCCGCGCCATGGAGCCCCAGCCACAACACCAGCAGCGGCAGCAGCGGATAGAGCGCGAGATTGGTCACCAGCGTCACCGCCATGGATCGCTGGGGCTTGCCGAGCGCCGTCAGTCCCGCCGCGATGGGCGAGGCGATCAGGGCCGCGAGCCTCGCCCCCGCGATCAGCGTGACGATGACCGCGCCACCCTGAAAGGTGTGGCCGCCCAGGAAGGGCAGGAGGTGGTTGCCCGCTGCCCAGAACGCGACGACGATCGGCGCGGCGAGGGCGCCGGCAATGGTGGCGCTCCGCCAGACGGTATGGCGGAGCTGATCGAACCGTCCGTGCGCGACCTGATCGGCGAGCACCGCATAGCTCGCCTGGCTGAGCAGCTTGGAGGGCTGATCCAGCAGCGTCGTCGCTCTCTGGGCCAGCGATAGCAGGCCGGCCGCCACCGGCCCCAGCATCCAGCCGATCGTCAGGGGAGCGAGATTGGGCGCCAACTCGCGCAAAGTGATGTCGAGATTGGTCACGAGGATGAAGCGGCCGAAGCCGGTCGGCTCCCGCAGCAGCCCGCGCCACGGCCCGCGAAGCGGCTCGGAGGCCATCAGCTTGCGCCACGCGATCAGGCCGAGCGCCCACATCGCGACGCCCTCGGCGACGCTGGACAGGAGCCAGACGAGCAGGAAGCCGTCCAGTCCGCCGCCGATCGTCCATATGATAAGCGTCCCGAACAGCCGCACGGTCGGCGACACCGCCTGGTGGATGCCGATCAGGTCGAAGCGTCCGGCGACCTGGAGCAGTCCCTGGGGCGTGGCGCGAACCGTCGCGAGCACGGCGAGGCTGTAGGGCACGGCGATCCGCATCGCATCCGGCGACCAGCCAAGCCTCGGCCCGACCAGAGGCACGGCCGCCGCGGTGACGAGCACGGCCAGCAATCCGAAGCCCAGTTCCACCACGGCCATGAAGCGAACGATCCGCGCCAGCCGCGCCGGATCGTTCTCCGCCGCCGCCAGCGATCCGTAGCGGACCACCCCGTGGAAACCGGAAAAGGCCAGCAGGCTGCCGACGAACAGGGCATAGCTGTTCACCAGCACGAGCATCCCATAATCGCGCACGCCGAGCGTCCGCGCGACGATGATGAGATAGACCAGGCTCATCAGCCCGGCCGCCGCCTTGCCACCGAGCAGGTGCGCCAGATTGGCGACCACTCTCTTCAGGCCCGATTCAGCTTGTCTGGTCTCTTTGGCGGGCGAGGACGCAACTGGCGTTCGGCCGGGTGCAACTGGGGCGGTCATGCGGGCGCTCTACCCTTGTGCCGTGCCAAATGCACGGTGGCGGGAGTCACGAATCTTTCCATGAACGCTATTTAATAACGGGAAAAGCTGCGGGAATGGCCAATCGGCTACGTCTCTTCCGATAGGCGAGCATCGGTTTCGAGCATTTATGAAAATCGGATTTTTGTTCAACCACGACCAGATCCATCAGGTCGCCCACTCGCTGCCCATCGCGATGGCGCTGGCCCGCGTGGCGCCCCATGTCGATATCGTCGTGGCGACCACCAACGAGCGTCTCTCGGCCGAAGTCCGGCGGATCAGCGCGGCGCATGGGGTGACGCTGCCGTCGGTCGAATTGACGTTGCGCCGGCCGCTCACCCGTTTCGCGCGGCGCCTGGAGGCGATCCTGCCGATCACCAAGCTCGGCATCTATCGCGACAATCTCGATTTCTTCGCCTCGCTGGACATGCTGGTGGTGGCGGAGAAGACCTCGCTGCTGCTCAAGAGCCATTATCATCTCGACAATCTGCGTATCATCCATACCCGCCACGGCGCGGGCGATCGGGCGATCGGGTTCGACAAGGCGAGCGCGAAGTTCGATCATGTGCTGGTGTCGGGGCCGAAGATCCGCGAGCGGCTGATCGAGGAAGCGGGGCTTTCCCCGGATCGCCTGTCGACGGTCGGCTATCCGAAGTTCGATCTGCTGCCGAAGGTGCCCGTGCGCCTGCCGTTTCAGGACAATGGCAAGCCGACGGTGCTCTATAATCCGCATCCGTCGCCGCATCTGTCGTCATGGTATCGGCACGGCCGTGCGGTGCTCGACCATTTCCTGAACGACGACCGCTACAACCTGATCTTCGCGCCGCATGTGATGCTGTTCCACCGGCGTTTCGTGCTGACCATCGACAAGCTGCGCATCGATCGGCCCGGCCTGATCGACCGCCGGGTGAAGGAAGCGCCGAACATCCACGTCGATCTGGGCAGCCGGGCCTCCACGGACATGACCTATACCTCCGCCGCCGACATCTATCTCGGCGACGTGAGCAGTCAGGTCTACGAGTTCCTGTATCGTCCGCGCCCGTGCCTGTTCCTCAACAGCCAGAACGCGGAATGGCGGGGCAACCCCAACTATGCCCATTGGCAGACCGGCGAAGTCATTGCCGATCCGACCGATCTCGGTGCGGCGCTGGATCGCGCCGTTGCCGAACATGCGCATTATCTGCCCATGCAGCAGGAATTGTTCCGCCGCAGCTTCGATCTGACCGAGGAGAGTTCGGCCGATCGCGCGGCAAGGGCCATTCTCGGCAGCCTCGCGCGGCCGGTGCAGCAGATCGTGCCGGCGATCAGCAGTGGCGCGGGCCGCCACTCCAAGCGCCCCACCGCGGCGGCGGCCTGATCGGTCAGAAGCCTCGCATCCGGTCGAGGATCGCCAGGCCGGCGGCCTCGAACCGGGCAGCGCTGAAGCGATCCAGCACGGTGGTGCGGGCGAGGGCGCCCATGGCCTCGAGCTGTTCGGGCCTCGCGAGCATGGTCGCCAGTGCGCCGGTGAGCGCGCCAGCATCGCCGGGAGGCACGAGCGCTCCAGTCTTGCCCGGATCGATCGAATAGGGAAGCTGGCCCACGCCGCTCGCGATCACCGGGAGCCCCGCCTGCATGGCTTCGTGGACAGCGACGCACAGCCCCTCCGAGCGCGAAGGCTGAAGATAGAGATGCAGCCCGGCGAGATAGGCACGCGGGTTCTCCGTATATCCGGCTAGTCGGAGCGAGGTGACGCCCAGCGCCCGCGCGCGGGCCGCCAGCGCCTCCCGCTCGGCGCCTTCCCCTGCGATTGAAACCTCGATCGGCAAGCCCGTCGCCGGCAGTTGCGCGAGCGCGTCGATCAGGACGTCATATCCCTTCACCGGATGCAGGCGGCCGAGCGTTCCGATCCGCAAGACCTCACCCGCTTGCCACGGCTTCGCCTGAGGGGCGCTTGGGTCCGCGCGGAAGATCGACCATTGCACGAGGCGCTCCGGCGGCACCCTGAGACGTTCGGCGGTCAGCCGCGTCACGGCATCGGAATCGCCCACCCAGAGGCGCGACATTCCCTGCATGGCGCGGAGCAGCCGACGATTGGCGGGCTTGAGATAGGCCGCGTGCTGCCAGCTCACGACAGGTATGCGCCGCCGCGCACCGGCGAGTTGCCCCAGTAGCGTCGCACGGCTCAGCGATGTCCAGAGATGCGTCGGTCGCGTTGCGATGATCTGGCGATCGAGCCACCTCAGCGCGGCGACATGATCCTTCTCGCCGCCCTCCCTGACGATGACGTCGAGCCCGGCCGCCTCCATCGGGGGGATCGCCCGGCCGTCGCGGCGGGTGAGGGCGAGGATGCGGATCTCCGCACCGCCCCGGCGCAGGACGTCCGTGACGGCCGGCACGGGCAGCGCCGCTCCGCCGCCCTCGACCGAATTGATGACATAAGCGATGCGCATCAGGATTTTGCCCGAGCAAAGAGGTCGAGATAGGCCGTTGCACCCGCGCCTATCCGATAGGGAGCGACAGCCTCCGCCAGTGCCGCCGGGTCCGGCGCGGGCCGGTCGAGCAATTCGCGGAGGGCATGGGTGAGGGCCGGGATATCCTCGATCGGCACGACAAGCCCTCGCGCGGGGTCGGTCAGGACGTCCTCCACGGCCGGCGTCGACGCCGTGGCGATGACGGGTCGCCCGGCGCCCAGCGCTTCGACGATCACGGCGCCATAGCCCTCGAAACGCGAAGGCAGCACGAACAGCCGCGCCTCATCGAGAAGGGGGCGGATATCGGGCGCATAGCCTGCCAGTCGGACCCGATCGGCGAGCCCCGCCGCCGCAATCTGCCGCCGAAGCGCCTCTTCCTCCGGGCCGCTTCCGGCGATCATAAGCCGGGCATCGCGATCGCCGAGCTGACGGAAGGCTTCGATCAGAAGATCAAAACCCTTCTGGTGGATCAGGCGTCCGGCCGCGAGGATCGTGCGTCCCGATGCGGGGGCGGCCGGCGGATGGTCATCATCGAGCGCCGGCAAGGGAATGGTCGTGGCGATCGGGCGCTTCATCATGGCGTCCGCGCTCCGTCGAGCGGCTTCGTCCATAGCGACGAGCGCATCCGCGCGGGCGAGCAGGCGCCGCATTCGACGCCGGAACAGCGCCTGACGCAGCCGCCGGCGTCGCGGCATCTCCAGAGGCGAGCTGATCTGGACGAGGATCGTCGGGCGCGGCCTGATGCGGCTCAGCGCCGGCACAACTTCCCAGTGGAAGTTTCCGGTCACGAAGAGCGCATCGACGGGGTGCGCCCTGAAGTAGCGCGCGGCTGCCCGGCCCAATCGCTGACGTGATCGCGTGCCGCGCGGAATGGGCGGCTCGGCCGGGATCAACCGGGCGTCCTCGGGCACCATGGCCCGCAGCGGCCCATGTTCGTCGCCGCAGAAGATGGTGACGGCTACCCCGCGGCTGATCCACTCCCGCGCGAGGCGCAGAGCGATCCGCTCCGTGCCGCCGAGCGGGAAGTCATGCATCACGATGCCGATGGAGGCGGGGTGCTTCATCCCCGCGCGGTAGCATCCGAACGGCGCCCGGAACAGCGGATCGCAACACTCTTGCGGAAGGATTTGCGAGACGGCCAAATCGTGTATGTCAGCCAGCCGGAACTGGCGGAAGGATCGAGACGATGAAGACACGGGCGGCTGTGGCATTCGAAGCGAAGAAGCCCCTGGAGATCGTCGAGCTGGACCTTGAAGGCCCGAAGCCCGGCGAGGTGCTGGTCGAGATCATGGCGACGGGCATCTGCCATACCGACGCCTATACGCTCGATGGGCTCGACAGCGAGGGCCTGTTCCCCTCGATCCTCGGCCATGAGGGTGCGGGCATCGTGCGCGAGGTGGGCGCGGGCGTCACCTCGGTGAAGCCGGGCGACCACGTCATCCCGCTCTACACGCCGGAATGCCGCCAGTGCAAAAGCTGCCTCTCGGGCAAGACCAACCTCTGCACGGCGATCCGCGCCACGCAGGGCAAGGGGCTGATGCCCGACGGCACCACGCGCTTCAGCTACAAGGGGCAGCCGATCTATCATTATATGGGCTGCTCGACCTTTTCGAACTTCACCGTCCTGCCCGAAATCGCGGTCGCCAGGATCCGCGAGGACGCGCCCTTCCAGTCGAGCTGCTATATCGGCTGCGGCGTGACGACCGGCGTCGGTGCGGTGGTGAAGACGGCCAAGGTGACACCAGGCTCAAACGTGATCGTCTTCGGCCTGGGCGGCATCGGCCTCAACGTGATCCAGGGCGCCAAGATGGTCGGCGCGGACAAGATCATCGGCGTCGACATCAACGACTCCAAGGAGGAATGGGGCCGCAAGTTCGGCATGACCGACTTCGTGAACCCCACGAAGGTGGAGGGCGATCTCGTCGCCCACCTCGTGGCGCTGACCGATGGCGGGGCGGACTACACCTTCGACTGCACCGGCAATACGCAGGTGATGCGCACCGCGCTGGAAGCCTGCCATCGCGGCTGGGGCGAGAGCATCATCATCGGCGTGGCGGAGGCGGGCAAGGAGATCAGCACCCGTCCGTTCCAGCTCGTCACCGGTCGCGTGTGGAAGGGCTCGGCCTTCGGCGGCGCCAAGGGGCGCACCGACGTGCCGAAGATCGTCGACTGGTACATGAACGGCAAGATCGAGATCGACCCGATGATTACCCATGTGCTGACGCTGGACGAGATCAACAAGGGCTTCGACCTGATGCATGCCGGTGAGAGCATCCGTTCGGTGGTGGTTTTCTGAGGTGAGCCAAGGCTGGATTCTGACGCTCACCTGCGCGGACAGCGTGGGGATCGTGGCGGGTGTATCGGGTGCGCTGGCGGGGGTGGACGGGTTCATCCTCGACAGCCAGCAATATGCCGATCTGGAGACGGGGCGCTTCTTCATGCGGCTCGCCTTCATGAAGGGCGGCGAGCGTTTCCCTGCCGATGAGGCCGGGTTGAACGCGGCGCTGACGCCGGTCGCGGAGCGTTTCGCGCTGGACTGGCAACTCCATCGGGCTGACGAAAAGCCACGCGTGCTGATCGCGGTGTCCAAGGGTTCGCATTGCCTCGTGGACTTGCTCCACCGCTGGCGGACGGGCGTGCTGCCGATCGACATCGTCGGTGTCGTTTCCAATCATATCGATCTGGAGCCGATCACCCGCTGGCATGGCGTGCCCTACCACCATCTCCCGGTGACGGCCGACACGCGCGACCGGCAGGAGCGCGCCATCGTCGACCTGTTCCGCGCCGAGCGGGCGGAACTGATGGTGCTCGCGCGCTACATGCAGGTGTTGTCGCCTACTCTGGTGAGCGAACTGGAAGGGCGCTGCGTCAACATTCACCACAGCTTCCTGCCAAGCTTCAAGGGCGCCCGACCCTATGAGCGGGCGCACGCGCGGGGCGTGAAGCTGATCGGTGCGACGGCTCACTTCGTCACCGGCGATCTCGACGAGGGGCCGATCATCGAGCAGGCGGTCGAGCGGGTCGATCATCGCTCCACCGCCGCCGATCTCGCGCGGATCGGCCGCGACATCGAAGCGCAGGTGCTGGCCCGCGCGGTCGGCTGGGTGGCGGAACGACGGGTGTTCCTGAACGGCCAGCGCACCGTGGTTTTCCGATAGGAGCAGGCATGGAGACGGTCTCGACCAACCGGGCGTTCGGCGGCGTTCAGGGCGTCTATCGCCACGCCTCGCATGAGACGGGCACGGACATGACCTTCTCGGTCTACGTTCCGCCGCACGAAGAGGGCGCGAAGCTGCCGGTCGTCTGGTATCTCTCGGGCCTCACCTGCACCCATGCGAATGTGACGGAGAAGGGCGAGTTCCGCGCCGCCTGCGCGGAGCTGGGCCTGATCTTCGTGGCGCCCGACACCTCGCCGCGCGGCGAGGGCGTGGCGGACGATCCGGCGGGCGCCTATGATTTCGGGCTGGGCGCGGGCTTCTATGTCGATGCGACCGAACAACCTTACGCCCCGCATTACCGCATGTGGAGCTATGTCACCGAGGAACTGCCGGCGCTGATCGCGGCGGAGTTTCCGGCGGACATGGCGCGCCAGTCCATCATGGGCCATTCTATGGGTGGCCACGGCGCGCTGACCATCGGGCTGAGCCTCGCCGATCGCTTCAAGGCCGTCTCCGCCTTCGCGCCCATCGTGGCGCCCTCGCAGGTGCCTTGGGGAGAGAAGGCGCTGTCCGGCTATCTCGGCGCGGATCGGGCCGCGTGGCGCCGGCATGACGCCGTCGCGCTCATCGAGGACGGCGCGCGCGTGCCGGCCCTGCTGGTCGATCAAGGCGAGGCGGACGGCTTCCTGAAGGAGCAGCTCCGCCCCGAATTGCTGGAGGCCGCCTGTGCTCGTGCGGGCATTTCCCTGACGCTTCGGCTCCAGCCGGGCTACGATCACAGCTATTATTTCATCTCGACCTTCATGGCCGAGCATCTGCGCTGGCACGCAGCCCGGCTGGGCTAGGCCACGTCCTCGAACTTCTCCTGACAGGGAAGGCTGTCCACCCGCGGCAGCAGCACGTCGAGGAAGGCGAGGGTGGTCGGCCGGGTCCGCTCGACATTGTGGATCACCCACATGCGGCTGAGCGCCCGATCTCCGCTGATCTCGCGATAGTGAAGGTTCGCGACATGCAGACGGCGCAGCGACGCCGGCAGCACCGTGATGCCAAGCCCCGCCGAGACGAGGCCCAGCAGCGTGGACATCTCATGCGTCTCCTGCACCAGACGCGGATGGAGCCCGGCACTGCCGAACAGCCGCCACAGATCCTCCTGAAACCCCTCACGGTCATAGGGATAATGAACCATCGGTTCGCCACCGAGATCGGCGACGTCGATCGGATCGGAGGTATTGGCGAGGCGATGGCCCGTAGGCATGGCGACATACATGCGATCCACGGCGATCGCCATGGCGGTGAGGTCGGAAGGCAGGGTCGGTCGCCGGCCGCTGCGGATCAGGCCGATGTCGAGCGCGCCGCCGGCCACGCCCTCGCGCTGGGCGGCGAGCGACTTCTCGGAAAGATCGAGATGCACCTCGGGATGGAGGCGGCGGAAATCGGTCACGGATTCCGAGAAGATCGGCATGAACAACGCCGATGCCGAAAGGCCGATGCTCAGTTCGCCGATCTCTCCGCTGGCGGCCCGGCGCGTGACGTTGATGGCATGTTCGGCGCGTTCCAGCGTCGCCCTGGCCTCTTCGAGGAACAATCGGCCCGCGAGCGTGAGCCTGACCCGGCGGCTGGAGCGTTCGAAGAGCTGGACACCCAGTTCCCCCTCTAGCTGCCGGATCTGCTGGCTGAGTGGGGGCTGGGAGATGCCGAGCTGTTCGGCCGCGCGACCGAAATGAAGTTCGCTCGCGACACGGACGAAGTAGCGGAGATGGCGCAATTCCATGATCGATATGCATTACATATCGATCGGTCCTAAATCCATACTGGACCTCGGTTGACAGCGCGCGCACATCAAACGCGTTCGGACCCTGCGCCCCCGTAGTTCCCCCCCTCCACGGCGCGCGCGCAGGGTTCGACGCCTCCTTTGCGCTCCACCCTGTGGGCGACTTCGAGTTGAGAGAGCGTGATGAACGGCATCGTCCGGATAGCCCTGGCCCGCCCGCTGACCTTCATCGTGATGTCGATTCTCATCGCCATCGTCGGCGTTCTTCAGGCGGCCCGCACTCCGGTCGACATCTTCCCGAACATCGGCGTGCCCGTGATCGCGACCGCCTGGCAATATGCCGGGCTGTCGTCGGACGACATGTCGGGTCGTATCATCACTCCGTTCGAGCGCGTGCTGACCACCACGGTCAACGACATCGACCATATCGAGAGCCAGTCGATGCAGGGCATCGGCGTGGTGAAGATCTATTTCCAGCCGGGCGCGAACATCCAGACGGCGACCGCGCAGGTGACATCCGTCTCCCAGACCATCCTGAAGCAGCTCCCGCCCGGCGTCACGCCGCCGCTGATCCTCAACTATAACGCGTCGACGGTGCCGATCCTCCAGCTCGCCGTGTCGGGCAAGGGGCTGTCCGAGCAGAAGCTGTTCGACCTGTCGCAGAACCAGATCCGCCCCGGTCTGGTGACGGTGCCGGGCGCGGCGCTGCCTTATCCCTCGGGCGGCAAGCAGCGCCAGGTGCAGGTGGATATCGATCCCGAGGCGCTTCAGTCCAAGGGTCTGTCGGCGCAGGACGTCGGCAACGCCATCGCCAACCAGAACCAGATCAATCCGGCCGGCTTCGCCAAGATCGGCACCTTCCAGTATAACGTCGCGCTCAACAATGCGCCGAACTCGATCGAAGGCCTCAACGATCTGCCGGTGAAGACGGTCAACGGCGCGACCATCTATCTGCGCGACGTCGCCCACGTCCGCGATGGCTCTGCGCCGCAGCAGAACGTCGTGCATGTCGATGGCACGCGCTCCGTGCTGATGACGATCCTCAAGAACGGCGCAACCTCGACCCTGTCGATCGTGCAGGGCGTGAAGGACAAGCTCCCGAGCATCACCGAGACGCTGCCCTCGACGCTGAAGGTGCTGCCGATCGGCGATCAGTCGGTGTTCGTGCGCGCCGCCATCCAGGGCGTCATCAAGGAAGGCGCCATCGCCGCCGCGCTCACCTCGCTGATGATCCTGCTCTTCCTGGGCTCGTGGCGCTCGACCGTCATCATCGCGATCTCGATCCCGTTGGCGATCCTGTTCGCGGTGATCTTCCTCGGCGCGACCGGCAACACGCTCAACATCATGACGCTGGGCGGGTTGAGCCTCGCGGTCGGCATCCTCGTCGACGACGCGACCGTCACCATCGAGAGCATCACCTACCATCTGGAGCAGGGGAAGAGCGTCATCCGCTCCATCCTCGACGGTGCAGCGCAGATCGTGACACCGGCTTTCGTGTCGTTGCTTTGCATCTGCATCGTGTTCGTGCCGATGTTCTTCCTGCCGGGCGTGGCGGGCTTCCTGTTCGTGCCGCTGGCGCTGGCGGTGGTGTTCGCGATGATCGGCTCGTTCATCCTGTCGCGCACGCTGGTGCCGACGATGGCCATGTATCTGCTGAAGCCGCACGTCCATGCCGAGCATCGCGAGGAGACGCGTAACCCGCTCGTCCGCTTCCAGCGGGGCTTCGAGGCGCGGTTCGAGCGGCTGCGCAAGGGTTATGGCGGGCTGCTGGGCCGGGCGCTCGGCGCGCGCAAGCCCTTTGCTATCGGCTTCCTCGCGATCGTTGCGGTGTCTTTCCTGCTGGTGCCGTTTCTCGGGCGGAACTTCTTCCCGTCGGTGGATGCCGGGCAGATCACGCTGCACGTCCGTGCGCCGGTGGGCTCGCGCATCGAGGATACGTCGGCCAAGTTCGACCAGATCGAACGCCGCATCCGCCAGATCATCCCCAAGGACGAACTGGTGACGATGGTCGACAATATCGGCTTGCCGGTGTCGTCGATCAACACGACCTACAACAACTCGGGCACCATCGGCCCGCAGGATGGCGATATCCTCATCACGCTCAGCGAGGATCACAAGCCGACCGCGGGGTATGTCACGCGCCTGCGCGAGGAACTGCCGCGGGCCTTCCCCGGCGTCACCTTCGGCTTCCTGCCGGCGGACATCACCAGCCAGATCCTGAACTTCGGCGCTCCGGCTCCGATCGATATCCAGATCGTCGGCAAGGACGCCAAGGCGAACATGGCCTATGCGCAGAAGATACTGCGGCGCGTGAAGGCGATCCCCGGCGCGGCTGATGGCCGCATCCAGCAGTCGTCCGCTTACCCGGAGCTGCGCGTCAACGTCGACCGGACCCGCATCGGTCAGTTCGGGCTGACCGAGAAGGACGTCACCACCAGCCTCGCCAACGCGCTGGCGGGCACCTCGCAGACCGCACCGGTCTATTTCGTGAACCCGGAGAACGGCGTGTCCTATACGGTCACCGCACAGGCACCGGAATATCGCGTCCGCACGTTGCAGGAACTGAGCAACATTCCGGTGACGGGCGGCGGCGCCACCCAACCGCAGATCATCGGCGGCATCGCCAATTTCACCCGCGACAACACCGATGCGGTGGTCAACCATTACAACATCGTGCCGGTGCTCGACATCTACGCGACGCCTTCCGGGCGCGACCTCGGGGCCGTCGCCGGAGACATCAACAAGGTGTTGCGGGATTTGAAGAAGGAGGCGCCGAAGGGCACCACGGTGACACTGCGCGGCCAGTATCAGACGATGAATATCGCCTTCTCGGGCCTCTTCTTCGGGCTGATCGGCGCGATCGTGCTGATCTACCTGCTCATCGTCGTGAACTTCCAGAGCTGGCTCGATCCGTTCGTCATCATCACCGCGCTGCCCGGTGCCATCGCCGGCATCATCTGGATGCTGTTCCTGACGGGCACGACGCTGTCGGTGCCGGCGCTCATCGGCGCGATCATGTGCATGGGCGTGGCGACCGCCAACTCGATCCTGGTCGTGAGCTTCGCCCGCGAGAAGCTGGAGGAGCTGGGCGATGCCACCAAGGCGGCATTCGAGGCCGGGATGACCCGCTTCCGCCCGGTGCTGATGACCGCGCTCGCCATGGTGATCGGCATGTTGCCCATGGCGCTCGGCCTCGGCGAGGGCGGCGAGCAGAACGCGCCGCTCGGCCGTGCCGTGATCGGCGGCCTCCTCGTTGCCACTTTCGCCACGCTGATGTTCGTGCCCGTCGTCTTCAGCGTCGCCCATCGCAAGGGCCGGCCCGTTTCGTCCGCCGCCCGACTGGAGGAAATCCATGCATGACACCTCGTCCGTGCGGAGCGCGCCGCCGGAGGACTCGCGTTCGCTGAAGCGCGTGGGCGTCGCGGCCGCCGTGGTCGCGATCGCCGCGGTCGCGTGGGGCATTCATGCCCGCCATCATTCCGATGCGGAGCTGGCGGACTGGACCAAGGCCCAGTCGGTGCCGACCGTCGCCGTGGTGAAACCCCAGTCGGAGGCTGGAACGGGCGCATTGGTGCTGCCGGGCAATGTGCAGGCGCTGAACAGTGCGCCGATCTATGCGCGGACCAACGGCTATGTCCGCAAGTGGTTCGTGGATATCGGCTCGCCGGTGAAGCCCGGCCAGCTTCTCGCGCTGATCGACGCGCCGGAAGTGGACCAGCAGCTCGCCCAGGCCCGCGCCGATCTCCAGACCGCGCACGCCAATGAGGCGCTCGCCCGGACGACTGCCACCCGCTGGTCGACGCTGCTCGCCAAGGATGCCGTCTCCAAGCAGGAGGCGGACGAGAAGCAGGGCGATCTGGCGGCGAAGGCTGCGCTCTCGAATGCGCAGATGGCGAATGTCCGGCGGCTGGTGGCGTTGCAGGGCTTCACCCGGATCGAGGCGCCTTTCGCCGGCGTGGTGACCAGCCGCTCCACCCAGATCGGCCAGCTCGTGACGGCGGGCACCGCCGCTTCCCAACCGCTCTTCACCGTATCGGACGTGAGCCGCGTGCGCATCTATGTGCGTGTGCCGCAATCATCCTCCGGCCAGATCAAGCCGGGTCTCCATGTCACTCTGACGCTGCCGGAATTTCCCGGCCGCAACTTCGACGCGGTGCTGACGCGCGCGGCGGAGGCCGTGGATCAGCAGTCCGGCACGGAACTGGTCGAGCTTCAGGCCGCGAACCCTGATGGCGCCCTGAAGCCGGGCGCCTATGCGCAGGTGCGCTTCCCGATTTCGGGGACGGCCAATGCGGTTACGCTTCCGGCCAGCGCGGTGATCTATCGCAGCGACGGAACGCTCGCCGCCGTGGTGGATGCGCAGGGCCGCGTGAAGCTGCATCAGGTTCGGATCGGGCGGGATTCGGGCGATAAGCTGGAAATCGTCGCGGGCCTCACGGCAGCCGATCAGGTGATCGACAGCCCGCCGGACGCCATCCAGAACGGCGACCAGGTTCAGATCGCGAAGGATGCACCCGCCGATGCGAAGCACTGAGCGGGCGGTTTCCGCCTTCGCGCTGGCCGCGCTCCTGTCGGGCTGTTCGCTGGCGCCGGATTATCACCGTCCGTCCATCACGACGCCGACGGCCTACAAGGAGGTGCCGGAGGGCTGGTCGGTCGCCGCTCCCGCGGCGGACGCTCCTCGCGCGGCCTGGTGGGACGTTTTCGGCGATCCCGTCCTGACGGGACTGGAGAAACGCATCGAGGCTGGCAGTCCCTCGCTCGCGGCGGCTGTCGCGCGCTATGACGAGGCGAGGGGGGCTCTGCATGAGGCCCGAGCCGATCTCTTCCCGGAAATCGGCGTTGGCGGAAGCGCGGCGCGGGATCGGGTTTCGGCCAACCGCCCGTTGTCCCCGAACGGGCAGGCCGGAACCTATAACGACTACAAGGCCGGCGCTTCCATGATCTGGGAGATCGACCTGTTCGGCCGCATCCGCAACTCGATCAAGGCCAGCCATGCCGAGGCACAGGCAAGCGCCGCGGATGTGGCCGGCGTGCGGCTGGGCCTGCAAACCAGTCTCGCCACCGCCTATTTCCAGATGCGCGGGCTCGATGCGCGCGAAGGTCTGCTCCGCCAGACGGTCGATGCCTATCAGCGCGCCTATGATCTGACGAATGCCCGCCACGAGGGCGGCGCGGCGTCCGGGCTCGACACCAACAGGGCACGCACCCAGCTCGCCTCGGCCAAGGCGGAGCTGTTCGAAGTCCACGCCCAGCGCGCGGCGTTCGAACATGCTATCGCGGTGCTTGTCGGCGAGCCTGCATCCAGCTTTTCGATCGCGGCTGACCCGACGTTGGGCGCGGCGCCGGCCTTCGCGACGGGCACTCCGTCCACGCTGCTCCAGCGCCGACCGGATATCGATGCGGCCGAACGTCGCGTGGCGGCCGCCAATTCCCGCATCGGCGTGGCCCGCGCCGCGTTCTTCCCGACGCTGACGCTGGGCGGCGGCGGCGGTTGGGAGACGACCGGCCCCAATCTGCTGAGTACCGCGAGCAGCTTCTGGGCACTGGGGCCTGCCTCAGCCGCGCTGACGGTGTTCGATGGCGGTGCCCGTGCCGCTCGCGTCCGTATCGCACGGGCGGAGTTCCGGGAAGCGTCCGCGAACTACAAGCAGACGGTGCTCAACGCCTTCCGCGAGGTGGAGGACGATATCGCCCGTGATCGCGATCTCCGGCTGGAGGAGCATGAGCAGGCGGAAGCCGTCGCCGCCGCCGAGCGGACCCGCGATCTGGCGCTCACCCGGTATCGGGACGGCGCATCGGATTATCTGGAGGTCGTGACGGCCCAGACCGCCGCGCTGGACGCGGAGCGCGCGTTGCTCGATCTCCATACCCGTCAGTTGACGACGTCGGTCGACAGCGTGCGGGCATTGGGAGGTTCGATCGCCGGCTGAGCGATCTTCCGGTTCCCCGTGTCGGGCCGGCATGATATCCCTCCGTCCCGCCCACGGATTTCGGAAAAGGTGCCGTTTGGACGGAGATGATCGCGGCACGGGCCTTCAGAAGACCGCGCGCGAGCCCGGTCTGGTGTGGTGCTATCGATGCGACGAGAAGGGGGTGAGCGTGCTCGACGCGGCTCTCCCGCCGCCGGATACGCCTTTCCGCTGGATACACCTCAACCTTTCCGACCAGCGCAGCCTACGCTGGCTGGAGGAGCGCCCGGAATTCGGACCGTCGATCCATGCGCTGATGCTCACGCGCGACAGCCATCAGCGCTGCGTGGTCGAAGGTGGCGTGGTGGGGCTGTTGCTGCATGATTTCGAACGAGGCTTCGATCCGTCGAGCGTCGGCCGAATCGGGAGCCTGCATGTCGCGCTGAGCGACGGCCTTCTGGTGACCGGGCGCTATCGCCCCCTCCACAGTGCGGATCTTTTCCGCGCGCGGCTGGAGGAGGGGGAGGCTGCGGAGGATGCCGAAACCGCGCTCGGCGTCCTGCTCGCTACGCTCACGGACAGCATGGGCTCGCTCGTTCTCGATCTCACGACCGAACTACTGGATGCGGAGGAAAATCTGCTGGTGGACGATCTCGCGCCCGATACTCGGCGCCTGATCGCGGCCCGTCGGCGCGCTGCGCAGTTGCACCGGATGATCGGCGGAATGCGCGCGACACTCCAGCGGCTTGAGCGGCAGCCGGGCCTCCCGCCGGAGCTGGCGCCGGTCGCGCAGCGTTTCCAGCCGCGCCTCTCGGCCCTTGATACGGACATCGTCGCCGCGCAGAACCAACTCAAGCTGCTTCGCGACGAACTCGATCTTCAGGCGGCGCAGCGGATCAATTCGAATATCTACCTGCTCTCGATCCTGACCGCGCTGATGATGCCCGCCACGCTGGTGACGGGCTTTTTCGGGATGAATACCAGCGGCCTGCCGTTCGCGCAGGGGCAGCACGGCACGCTGATGGCCACGATCGTGGCGCTCGTCTCGGCGGGCGGTTCCTATTGGCTGCTGAAGCTGATGGGCCTCGTCCGGCGGCAATAGGCCTGCCGGTCAATAGAGTTCGGGGACGTACATTCCACGCGGGACGGGATGCCGCTCATAATCCTCGTGGCGCACGCGATCGGGCAGCACGACAGGCGCGCGCTCGATCTCGTCATACGGGATCTGCGTGAGGATATGGCTGATGCAATTGAGCCGGGCGCGCTTCTTGTCCACCGCCTCGACCACCCACCACGGCGCTTCCGGGATATGCGAGCGCTCCAGCATCTCCTCCTTGGCGCGGGTATAATCTTCCCAGCGGCGACGGGATTCCACGTCCATCGGCGACAGCTTCCACTGCTTCAGCGGATCGTGAATACGCATGGCGAAGCGGAACTGCTGCTCGTCGTCGGTGATCGAGAACCAGTATTTGAGCAGGATGATGCCCGAGCGGATCAGCATCCGCTCGAACTCCGGCACGGAGCGGAAAAACTCCTCCACCTCGTCGTCCGTGCAGAAGCCCATCACTCGCTCGACGCCGGCGCGGTTGTACCAGCTCCTGTCGAACAGGACGATCTCGCCCGCCGCCGGCAGGTGCGCGGCGTAGCGCTGGAAATACCATTGCGTCCGCTCGCGCTCGTTCGGCGCGGGGAGGGCGGCCACGCGGCAGACGCGCGGGTTGAGCCGCTGCGTGATGCGCTTGATGACGCCGCCCTTGCCGGCCGAGTCCCGGCCCTCGAACAGGATGACGACCTTCAGCCCCTTGTTCTGCACCCAGTCCTGAAGGCGGACCAGCTCGTGCTGGAGCTTGAAGAGCGAACGGAAATAGACGCCGCGATCGAGCGTCTGCTCCCTGTCCGGGGCGTCGATCAGCAGGCTTTCGAGCCTGCTTTCGTCAAGCTCCATCTCCAGCTCTTCGTCGAAGCTGTCGGCCAGCTCCTCGCGGATACGATCGAGATCAGAGGCGTAGTTGGTCATGCGGCGATCGCTAGCGCGGGATGATGTCCCTCCGATGACAGCGGGCTCATCGCGCTTTCCCTTCGGCGCCAGATATGGAATGGGCGCTCCCCATGACGAGCCCGGCCGAACCTTTCGACGCCATCATCCTCGGCGCCGGTGGGGCGGGCCTGATGTGCGCGGCTATCGCAGGACAACGTGGGCGGCGCGTGCTGGTGGTTGATCATGCGGACGAGCCGGGACGGAAGATTCTGATTTCCGGCGGAGGCCGCTGCAACTTCACCAATATCCATACGGCGCCGGACCGGTATCTGTCCGCGAACCCGCACTTCGCCAAGTCCGCGCTGGGGCGGTATCGACCGGAACAGTTCATTGCGATGGTGGAACGCCATGGGATCGCCTGGCACGAGAAAACACTCGGCCAGCTCTTCTGCGATGGATCGGCGCGGCAGATCGTGACGATGCTGCTCGACGAATGCGCGCAGGGCGACGTCACGATCCGCTGCGGACAAGAGGTTCGGGCGATCGATCATGCGGATGGTCGGTTCACGGTCTCCTGTGGCGGGCAGCAGGCTTCGGCCCCCGCGCTGGTGATCGCGACGGGCGGCCCGTCGATCCCGAAAATGGGCGCGACGGGGTTCGCCTATGACATCGCCCGCCGGTTCGGAATGAAGGTCGTGGAGCCTCGCCCCGCGCTCGTGCCGCTGACACTCGGCGAGGAGGAGGCGCTGTTCCGCTCGCTTTCAGGCGTGGCGACGGAGGTCGTGGCGAAGAGCGGGAAAACCGCCTTCCGCGAGGCCGCATTGCTGACCCATCGGGGCCTGTCCGGCCCGGCAATCCTCCAGATTTCCTCCTACTGGCGACATGGCGAGAGCATAGGGCTCGATTTTCTGCCGGATCAGCCGGGCGGCTGGCTGCGCGAGGCCAAGCGGGCGCGGCCGAGGGCGACGATCCGCTCCATCATGGCGGCCATGCTCCCGGATCGGCTCGCGGAGGCCTTGGCCGAGCGCCTCGACCTTGCGGGCGAACTGGCCAATCTGCCGGACCGCGCGCTCGAAGCGGCCGAACAGCGGCTCGGCGACTGGCGCTTCATGCCCAACGGAACGGAAGGCTTCGCCAAGGCGGAGGTGACGGTCGGCGGCATCTCCACGGCGGGCCTGTCCTCGCAGACCATGGAGGCGCGGACGGTCCCCGGCCTCTATGCTATCGGCGAGGCGGTGGACGTCACCGGCTGGCTCGGCGGCTATAACTTCCAGTGGGCGTGGGCGAGCGGCCACGCCGCGGGGCAGGCGCTCTAGCCTCCGATAGGTTCGCCCTCCGCGGCCGGGGGGATATGGCCGATGAACTGGAACTGTTGCGGCGTGGTGCCCAACTCGATGCCTGCGGCCGGCAATCGATCGAGCAGATGGAAGAGGATCTCGCTCTTCGTCCCGTACACGTCGCGCGGGCTGCGCACATAGGCGAAGCCGTTGATGTTGATCCGCCCGTCGGCGATGGAGTCGATGAAGATGCTCGGCGCGGGCGTGTCGAGCACCGCCGGCGCCTCGTGGAAGATCGCCAGCGCCATCTCGCGGACCTGACGGATGTCGCTCCCCATCGGCACCGAGAATTTGAGCTGAACGCGGCCGATCGGGTCCGCCAGCGTCATGTTGCGGATCGTCTTGGTAATCAGCTCCGAATTGGGGACGATCAGGGTGGAGCGATCCGCGATCTGGATTTCGGTCGCGCGCACGCTGATGCGCTTCACATCGCCTTCCTGATCTCCGATGCGGACAAGGTCGCCGATCTTCACCGGGCGCTCCGCCAGCAGGATCAGGCCCGAGACAAAGTTCTGCGTGATCGCCTGAAGGCCGAAGCCGATGCCGACGGACAGTGCCGAAAGCAGCAGGGCGATCCGCTCGACGCCGATGCCCAGCGACGCCAGCGACCAGAGCACCGCAAGGATGAGCCCGGTGTAGCGCGCCACCATGCTGATCGAATTGCGGGCGCCGGCATCCAGCTCGGTCGCGGGCAGGTAGCGGCTGGTCAGCCAGCGCTGGCTGCTGCGGACGATGAACAGCCCGACGAGCAGCACCGCGCCGGAGCGCAGGATCGCACCGGGAGAGATGGTGATCTCGCCAATGGTGACGCCCTGCGCGATGCGCCCGATCTCGCCGAACAGCGTGGTGACGTTCGAACCGAAGGGGCGGAAGACGAACCCCGCCGCGACCACGATCATCGCCAGTCGCAACGCGGCGGAAAGAGCGACCCCGAGCTGGTCGACGAGGCTGCGGCGCAGGCCGAAGCCGTCGTGCATGACGGTCGCAAGCCGGCCTTCGCGGGCGAAGAGGCTGGAGCAGATGTCGTCCGTTGCGATCAGGCTGAGATAGAGCGCGCCCGCCACCACGGTCACCCATACGAGCGAACGGGAGAGGAGATAGGCCAGGCTGATATAGCCCGCCAGCAGCGCCATCACGGCGATGGCCAGAATGGCCCAGGCGGCCAGCGCGAAAAAGGCGACGCCGGCCTGATCCGTTCGATCCTCGCCATGGGCACGCATGGCGCGGGCGCGCAGGCGGCCGATCGTGACGAGCACGCCCAGGATCAGCCCGATGTTGAGAACGGCAGAGGCGGAGTCCGCCGCTGCCGTGGCCGGACCGCTCGCTCCGGCTGCTTCGCGGATGGCGGTGAGCAGCACGCTCGCGATGACGACGCCCGTTGCGGCGAAGGTCCATGGCCGCAAGCCGGATGCCGACTCATCGGAGATCGGCAGGAGACGCCACGAGCTTTGCCCCCGCTGGAGCAGGGCGCCGCCGAGGGCGGAGATCAACGCCGCCACGAACGTCACCCTCTGGAAGGAGCGGGCCACGCTTTCCCATGCCGGTGCAATCATCCCGGCCGAGTGGAAGCCCCCCACCAACGCCATGGACGCAAGCCCCGGCAGCAACACGCCGACCGCGACCAGCCAGAGGGCGAGGCCCGAGCGGCGGATGCGGCTGCCCGGCACATGCGCGATGACATAGCGTCGCCCCGCGCGCTTCAGGAGGCTCCGCGCCGGGCCGATCAGCAGCAGGGCGATGATGAAGCCGACGAACGCCGAGGGAAGCCCGCCGTTCGCGATGCCATTCTGGAAAGCATTGGCCTCGACCTTCAGGAAGAGCGATATGCGCTTCCCGTCACGGGGCAGGGAATGGACCAGCGGCTCCCAGAAGCCCGGCGTCAGGGGCGACGCGACTCGTTCGGACATGCGCTCGCTGAAGGCGTCGCTCTGGCTTTCGGTGATTTCGCCTGTGAGTTGGTCCGCCTCGACGCCGAGCAGCTTTCCACGTTTGATGGCCGAATCCACGGTCGATCGCTGACCGGCAAGCAGCCGGCGCTGGGCACGGATATCCGGCGCCTCGGTGATGCCGGCAGGCACCGGGCCGAGCTGGGCGATCCGCGCGTCGATCATCCCGAGCTGGTCGCCGAGTATCGCAATCTGGTCGTCGGACGCCTTCTTCACGGCCGTCGCCCGATCGAGCAGCGCCTGCCGCTCGGCTGGGCTGGTTCGCTCGTTGAACGCGCTGTCGATCGCGCTGAACTCGGCTGAAGCCTGATCGAGCGTTCGAGTGGCTCCGGTGATGGGATCGGATTCCTGCGCAAAGGCCGGACCGGCGACGAGAAGGGAGAGCAGCACGAGGAGGCGGGCGATCATGCGGCCCTTCCTATCGTCTCCGAAACGCCGCGCCCAGCCCGGCGGCGCGCCTTTTCGGGCACATCGACGGACGCGATCGCTCCATCCGGCGCGACAGGAGGCTGATCTTCGGTGACAGCCCGGCCCACACGGGGGTATGATGACGGGGCTCAGGCGGCCTCGGCAGCTTGTCGTTTATCGGGGCTCCTTCTGGGTATCGGGGCGTTTTGCCCTTGGCCGACAGGCGAGGAGACCGGAACCATGGCTACGGAGAATGACAACCTGCCGCTGGACGATCCGAGCCATTCGCGGAACATCGGCTCCGAGGATGACCCCAGCGAATATAGCTCGTCACGGGGCGTGCCCGCGTTTGCCAGGGTCGGGCTGTTGTTCGCCACCTTGGCGGCGACGGCGGTGCTGATCGGGATGGCCATCGCCGAGTAGGCGCCGCCCTCTCAGAAGCAGACGGGTTGAGCGCGCTGGATCGAACGGAGCGCGGCGGTTTCAAAGGCATCGCGAACGGCGATGCCGACCGCCTTCTCGTCCCCGCTGACGACGGAAGTGATGCCACAGTCGGAGGCCTTCCCGGAGCCGCTGATCCGCCATTCGACCGTGACGGCCGTCCGCCCCTCCTGCTCTTGCGCGGCGACGCTGCCATCGATCGTCAGCCAGGAGGCGGATGCGCTTCCGATGTTGCCTGCCAGCATGGCATCCAGCCGCCCGGTCCATCCGAGGTCGCCTCGCGCAGAGGCGCGTAGATGGATCATCGCTCCGGCTCGCCCGGACGAGCGCGAGGCACTGCCGCCGGTCATGTCGGCGCCATTTTCGCCGGCGGCGGCCAGAGGATCGGCGATCTTCCTCGATACCTTCTTCATCGCGAACATGTCGCTTTGAGCGGCGAGAAGGAACATCACGCCCAGCGTCGCGATGATGCATCCGAGGCGCACCGCCCGTGGCAGCCGCACGCGGCACAGGACGATGATAAGGCCCGCCGCGCCGACCCAGCCGAGAAACAGCAGCGAAGGCGGCGTCGGCGTGGCCCGCGTGGTCTGCCCAAGGCCCACCAGGCAGAGCGCGATCGCTCCGCCCATCGCCGCCACGCCGCCGAGCGTGACGGGAGACTGGCGCTCTACCTTCGATGCCATCACGCAACCAGCGAGGGCGTGCCGCAGCGTACGCCGTTCACCTGGAGATCGGCCTCCCCGATATGCACGCCAAGCAGGTTCGTGACCTGATCGAGCAGCCCATCCAGTGCCGGCGCAACCGGGGTCAGAAGCGATCCGACGCTTTTGGTGATACCGCCGACATCAAGGCCAAGCCCCAGAACCTGCACCTTGAGCTTCATATTGCTCACGAGCGACGCCGTAATGCCCTGAACGAGATCGGGGGTCTGAACGGTTTGAACCGTGTGGGAGTCGATCTGGGATTGATTGAATGCCAGCGTTTGCCAGTTCGGGCTGGCTCCGCCCAACTGGATTTGTGATTGGGCCGTCACATTCGCGACATTGATGCCGAGGAGCGACAACACATTCGCGACCGAAACGGGGCCTGGCGTCTCGGGAGTGCTGAAATCGTTCAGCTTCGACATGTCCACCGCGCCGATCGCGACATTGCCGAGCGAAGGCAGTACGCTAAGTCCGACCGTGGCGTTGTCCCGCTTCTGGCAGGTGATGCTGCTGAGCTTGGCCTGCGCTTCCGCCAGCTCGACATAGAGCGGCAGATGTACCGAGGCGAGGCCCGATCCGTCCAGAAGCTTCGTGTCGAGATAAAGCCGGGCCTGCGAGGTATGGACGGTGACGTTCCCGCCCTGCGCGACCGACAGCCAGGGCGAGTGCTCTGCCCGTTGCCCGATGGCGAGAGTGAGATTGGTGCTGGCGGCTCCCGGCAGATCGACGCCGAGGTCCGTCGATACCTGACGCGATCCATTGGCGAGCTGAAGCATCTCGCGCACGATCGAATATCCGTCGCTTGAGATGACCGTGGACGGATCGGCATGGTCCTGCGAGCCATAGGGGCCGAGGTCGATCAGGTTGGAAAGCTGGACCGTCGTCGACGGAACCCGAAGCGACAGCGCATTCAGCGCTGAGGTGGCCGCGGGGTTGGTGGAGGCGTCTGCCAGCGCCGACAATATCTGCGGCAAGGTCGCCTTGGCATTGAGCGTGTCGTTGAAGCTGGCACCCGTCAGATCCAGCTTGGTGGCGAGCTGCTTGGAGAAGCTCAGCAGGTCGATCTGCGTTCCCACCAGCGCATTATAATCCGCTACGGACAGGTTCAGCTTCGTCCCCGCCAGCGCGTCCAGCAATGCACCGGGCAGCCCGCCCTGCACGGATGCCAATCGGGTGCCGATGGAGAAGGCGGCATAATCGATACGAGCGGCCAGCGCCGTCGCGCGGACTTGTGTGGACCGGCGGCCGGTGATCGCGCCGCCGAAGAACAGCGGCACCGATTGCACCAGCGTCACCTGTACGGCGTTGGTGGAGGGCGTACCGGGCACGAAGCGCTGCGCCGGCTTGATCGACCCGTCCGGCGTATAGGTTCCGGGTACGAGTGCGGCAATCTGCGCGTCCGTCAGCCTGTTGTCGGCGATGACTTGCTGGGCGGCCGCGGTTGCAGCGCCGGATGTGCCGACCGCCGCCAGAGCCGCCGCGTCGGCGACGCCCTGCAACTTGCGGTTGGCGAGGTAGACCGAGCCCATGTCCACGGCGAATGCGGTCGAGGCGAGCAGCGCCGTCATCGCCGCGACGGTGAGGATCGTGACCGAACCTCGCCGATCATGGGCAATCCCTCGGAGATGTCGCTTGAACACAAGCATCATAGGCCTCCAAGACTGATCGCCGCGCTCCGATGGATGCTGGTTGGCGGCGGAACCACGAAGCTCATGTGGAGGAGGGGATCCTGTGAAGCATCGTAGAAGACGTTCACGGTGAGCGTCGTCTGATCGTCGCTCACGCTGGTCGTGGCCTTATCCGGGTCGAGTGCGCCGCCGCGCGCGAGCATGGTCTTCACGTTGCTGACCGCCAGATCGCTGCGCTCATCGGATGTCAGGCCGGCGATGGAGGCGCGCGCGGCATCATTGGCCGCCTGTTGAACGGTGTGCGCCGTGAGGAACCAGTCCCCATAGGAGATGACGCCCATGATGAGGGTCAGCAGGATCGGGAGGACAAAGGCCATCTCGATGGCGGCTACCCCCCGCGCATCGGCACACAGGGTGCCGGCTTTGGCCTCATGAGGGCGAGCGGCGAGCCGTCGAACCATGTCGCCAGTCTATGGCTTCGTCATGCAGATCGAGTTTCTGCGAAGTTTACGCAAAATGCCTGAATAACGCGGAAAATTCGATCTAAGTCTAGTTGATGATCGCCCGGGATTCCGTCACTTAAACGGAAGAGGAGGGGCGTATGACACAGATCCAGCCCATGCAATGCGTGTCATCCGCGGAACTTACGCGAAATTTCGGCGCGTGGCAGGATCGCGCGGCGCGTGGCCCTTTAGTGGTTACGCATCATGGACGGCCACGCTGCGTTCTTCTCGCCGCGGATGCATATGCGCAATTCTCTCGGAGCGAAGCGCAGGAGAGCGAGATTGCCGTCGATCATGCGCTTCTGTCGGAACGGATCGATGTCGGTTTCGTCGTGCTCGACAAATCGCTTCGGATGCAGGAACTGAACACGCTGGCCTCGGTGATGCTCGGCAGAAGCCGGGACAGGCTGATCGGCACATCGATCCTCGATCTGCTCCCGAGGCTGGCGGAAGATCCTTATCACACACAGATCCGACGGGTGCTGCGCAGCGCGGCGCCGGCGCGATTCTCGCTGGTTGGGCAGGATGAGCGCTCCATCCATCTCCATGCTTTCCCCTGGCCGACGGGAATGGCGCTGACTTTGCAGTCGGCATCGTCGGAGGATGAAGCGGAAAACGAGCTTGCCCGTGCCCGCGCGCTATCGGCGGCCCTGGAGACGCATGGGAATATCGGGACGGCGCAACTGACTGTCCGTGCGTCCATCGCCGAGGTGGACGCGAGCTTTGCCAGCATCGTGGGCATCGCTCCCGACCGGCTGGCGGGCGCGCGCGTGACCGATCTGTTCGCCATGGCCTCCCGCGATGCGGTAAGCGCTGCGCTGGAGAAGGTCATGGGCGGCGCCAAGGTGGAGGCGCTGGATGCCTGCCTGCTGGTCGACGGCGGCGATCGCCCCCGCCGCATCGCGCTCGCCTCATGGAAAGAGGGTTATGGTATCGGCGGCGCCGTCATGGTCCTCCACGGACCTGCCTGAAGATCAATGAGAGGAAAATGGTGGACGCACTTGGGCTCGAACCAAGGACCCGCTGATTAAGAGTTTTGGAATCACGTCATTGCGCTAGATTGCGACAGCTTATGCTAGCTGTTCTAACCCTTGATATTGCGTGCTTTTTATCGTTGCTTGATTGTGGGTGCTTGTCGTAGCTGTTCCTTTGTTGCTGGTATAGTGCTAGTGAGGTGGTGCCGGTTTTCTGGACAGGGTGTTAAGCTACTCCCGACCTGATGGATTGGTACGGGAATGAAGACGACGAGGAAGCGCTACAGCGCC
>NZ_JAASQK010000005.1 GCF_011762195.1 Sphingomonas oligoaromativorans
GTCAGATCCCCACGCGCCATCGCTGCTCCCCGCAAAGAGCTGCCTTGAATCAAACTTCAGGCCGTTTGGGAATCCACTTTGTCAACGCAACCTAGGTAACAGCCTTTCCAAAACGCCATCGCAATCGAGATTACGCCCGAGCACGAATGGCGGTTACGCGTAACTGAACCGCGCCGGGTTTGCCGGAGGCTCCAACTCCTGGGAAGGTGGAGCCTGTATGAGCAAGACGACGAACAAATTTGCGCCTGAGGTCCGCGAGCGCGCAGTGCGGATGGTGCTGGACCAAGAAGCTGATCATTCCTCACGCTGGGCTGCTATCGTTTCGATCTTAGAGAAGATCGGCTGTGTTCCGCAGACGTTGTTTGAATGGGTGAAGAAAGCCGAGGTCGATAGGCAAGCGGGCTGGCGTCCCGACCGAAGTTGCGGACAAGGTGAAGGCGCTGGAGCGCGAAGTCCGCGAGTTGCGGCAGGCTAACGAGATTCTCCGCAAGGCGTCGGCATATTTGCGCAGGCGGAGCTCGACCGCCCGTTCCGGCGATGATCGCCTTCATCGACGATCACCGCGATGCCTATGGGGTCGAGCCGATCTGCCGTGTTCTGCCGATCGCCCCATCCACCTACCACGAGCGCGTCGCGAAACGGCAGGATCCAACACGCCTGTCGACGCGGGCACGACAGGATGCGGCTCTCAAGCCCGAGATCGCACGCGTGTTCGCCGAGAACTTCGCGGTCTACGGCGTACGCAAGGTCTGGCGGCAGATGATGCGGGAGGGCTTTCCGGTCGCCCGTTGTACGGTCGCGCGGTTGATACGCGAGATGGGTTTGGCAGGTGTAATCCGGGGCAAGCCGGTTCGCACGACGGTCAGCGACAAGGCTGCGCCGTGCCCGCTCGATCACGTCAATCGCAGGTTCTATGCGCCAGCCCCGAACATGCTGTGGGTGTCGGACTTCACCTACGTCGCGACCTGGGCGGGGTTCGTCTACGTTGCCTTCGTCATTGATACCTACGCCAGGCGGATCGTCGGGTGGCAGGCCAGCAGGAGGGCGCATGCCAGTTTCGTCCTCGATGAACAGGCGCTGCATGATCGCCGTCCGGCGCACCGTGGCGGCCTCATCCACCATAGCGATCGTGGGTCGCAATACGTGTCTATCAAGTACACCGAGCGCCTCGCCGAAGCCGGGATCGAGCCGTCGGTCGGCAGCGTCGGAGATAGCTACGACAACGCTTTGGCCGAGACGATCAACGGCCTCTACAAGGCCGATGTGATCCACAGGCGCGGGCCGTGGCGCAGCTTTGAAGCCGTCGAATACGCCACACTCGAATGGGTCGACTGGTTCAACCACCGCCGCCTGCTCGAGCCCATCGGCAACATCCCGCCTACCGAGGCCGAAGAGCGATACTATGCCATGCTCGACGACACCCGCATGGCAGCCTAACTTAACCCTTGGAGCCTCCGACGAACCCGGGGCGGTTCATATCGTCTTCGGAACATTAGTCTGAGCTCGCCACCAGCGATGCCCTGATCGGCTGCCAGCTTCTCGCCCGATGCCTGATCTGCGCGCGCGAGACGCCGACGCATCCGCGGGTGATCGTCAGCCTCGACCCGGACACGGGGCATTCAACGACGATCTACGATCCCAATCCCGCCTTCGGACGGCTGCACGTCGGCCACGTCCAGCGGCTGCGATGGACGGACACGCAAGGCGTCGCCGGCTATGGCGATCTCGTTCTTCCGCCCGGGCATCGCCCCGGCGACCGGCACCGCTCGTCATTGTCCAATACCAGAGCCGCGGCTTCCTGCGTGGCGGGACCGGCGACGAATATCCGATCCATGCCTTGGCCAGCCGCGGCTTCGCGGTGCTGAGCTTCAACCGCGTCCGGCCCTATGCCAGCGATTCCGGCGCGCGCGACTTGGCCGGCTTCATCCGGATCGGCATGACCGGATTCGCCGAGCGCAGGCGCATGCTGTCGGCGATCGAAACCGGCATCGACCGGAGCATCGCATTGGGCGTGGTCGATCCCGCCCGGATCGGCATCTCGGGCCTCAGCGACGGCGCGGTGAGCGTCCAGTTCGCACTCATCAATTCAACCCGGTTCCGGGCGGCGGCGATGAGCTCGTGCTGCGACGATCCGAGCAGCGTCCACTTCGCCGCCGGCCTCGGTTACCTCAACGACACCACCGCCTGGGGCTATCCCGAACTGGGCACCGCGAATCCCACGTTCTGGCGGCGATACTCGCTCGCCGCCAATGCCGATCGCATCGACGTGCCGATCCTGCTCCAGCTTCCCGACGACGAGTTCCGCCTCGGCCTCGGTCCTTGCGTCGTCGGGCAATACGGCACTTGACCGTGGCGGCGCCAAAGCGCTGTCTCAGAACCGCTACGCGCCCGGGCGCGCACTGCACGGCTGCACCTATCACTACTATCGGCTTTCAGGAACGCCCGTTTCGGCACCTCCGATGCCGGCGGATGCCCCAGCCGACAACGGCGAGATCCCGGCCTGCTCGATCGATCCGAAGACGATCTCGACGCTGTTCAACGGGAATGCCTATCCGACCGCCGAGGCTGCCCGTCGGATTGAGGGTTATGCGATCGTCGGCTACGACACGGCGCCTTGGGGCGCGATCGGCAATGTCCATGTCATCGCGTCGGAGCCCGATCAGGCTTTCGGTCAGGCGGCAAGGAACGCGCTGTTCAGCGCCAAGATTCAGACCAGCGATGTCGGCCACGTCGGCTGCGTGCGCCGCGTCCGCTTCCATGTCCCCATGGAACGTCCTGGAGGCTGACCTTTGGTGGTCGACGGCATCGATTCGCTTACCAAGCGTGAGAAGGAGACGCTCAGGCTCCTTCTGGTCGGCCACGACGCGAAGTCGATCGCCCCCCCGTCTTGACCTGTCGATCCACACCGTCAACAAGCACCTTCGCGACGCGCGCCGGAAGTTGAAGGTGACGAGCAGCAAGGAAGCCGCTGGCACGGTTGCCGGCAGATCGTTGTAGGGGCTCAGCGTGACGGTCTGAACCGGACCGACCGCTGCAAACAGGATAATCGCCAAGAGCGATCTGGCAAAAATCCACCCGGTCCCGCCATATTTGACACTTTCCATCCGACTTCGCGTCGCGAGTATTGCCGATCCCCATTTGGCGATCCAGCAAAGCTCAATGATGCCGGCGACGCGCATCCGGTCGAGGTCTAGGCGCACGGCCGGCTATGGCCGCGTCCTGCGCCACGATGTCCCGCGCGAAGTCGACAAAGGCCCGAACCTTGGCCGGCGGCAGGTGTCGGGACGGGTGGTAGGCGTAGAGCGGAAATCGCTCATCAGCCCATTCCGGGAGAATTTGGACCAAGTCCCCACGGTCCAGCCAGGGACGCAAGCCGATCTCGAGGCTCTGGAAGACGCCCTGCCCGGCTACGCAGGCGGCGACGGCGACCGATGGATCGTCCATGTTCACGCGCCCCTGAAGGCTCACCGTCACGATCTCGGCGCCGCGATGGAATTCCCAGGCGAAGGGCCGCCCGGTCTGGGGATCGCGGAACAGCACGCCTTCGTGATGGGCCAGGTCATGCGGCGTCCGAGGCGTTCCATGCTGAGCCAGATAGCTCCGCGCGGCGCAGGTGAGAACCCGGGTGTCGCCCAGCTTGCGCACGATCAGCGAGGGGGCGTCCGGCGGACCAAATCGCACGGCGACGTCCATGCCCTTCATCATCTCCTCACGATGATTACTCACCGTCAGCTCCAGAGACAGGAGCGGATGGCGCGCCATGAACTCGGGGAGCCGCGGCGCCAGCACCATCCGCGCAAACCAGGGATCGACATTGGCCCGCAGGCGTCCGCAGATCGCCACCGCGGCGCCTGCAGCTTCCGTGGCGGCTTCCTCGAGGCCGGCCAGCAGCGGCATGACCTGAGCGTGGAAACGCGCCCCTTCCTCGGTGAGGGTCACGGCGCGCGGGCTGCGGTCGAACAGCCGGACGCCGACCCGCGCCTCCAGTCGCGCGATGGCCCGGCTGACGCCGGAGGGCGTCAGGCCCAGGGTTTCGGCGGCTCTAGCGAAATTGCCGGCCTCGTTCACCGCCGCCAGCACGCCGACCCCCGTGAGCAGCCGGGCATCGAAACTCATCTCGCTCTCCCTGCGACAAATCTGCGCCGGCGTCGCGGCGCGCTTCCCATCGGGTCGTCAGCCGGTGCTCGGATGATGACTCTATATCATCGAAACAGTGATTTTTATGCGCGTGCATCATCCTGAGTTTCGGGACTAAGGATCTCGCGCGGTTTCCGGATGGCGCGCCGGTAGGCCGCCACAGCGAACCCTCGGAAGCCCGACGTGCGGGTTTTCTCTCCAACTTCAAGGATGATGAGCCATGTACGCAATCACGGGAATTACAGGAAAAGTGGGCGGCGCCCTCGCGAGCGCGTTGCTGGCGGCGGGCCGGCCCGTCCGCGCCGTCGTGCGCAACGAAGCCAGGGGCACCGTCTGGGCCGCGAAAGGGTGCGAGTTGGCCATCGCCGACATGACGGACGCCGCGACGCTGACGACCGCCTTCCACGGCGCGGAGGCCGTGTTCATCCTGCCGCCGTCCGACTTTGATCCGCAGCCCGGCTACCCGGAGGCCCGCAAGGTGATCGACGCCGTCGTGACGGCGCTCGCCGCCGCGCGCCCCGGCCGCGTGCTCTGCCTGTCGACGATCGGGGCGGACGCTCCGCACGACAATCTTCTTTCCCAGCGGACGCTGATGGAAGCGGCGCTGCGCCGGCTCGATCTTCCGGTGACATTTCTGCGCCCCGGCTGGTTCATGGAGAATGCGGCATGGGATGTTCCCGCCGCTCGTGACGAAGGCGTGCTCAGAAGCTTTCTACAGCCCGCCGACAAGGCCTTCCCCATGGTGGCGACCGGCGACGTCGGATGCGTCGCGGCTGAGCTGATCCAGCAGAGCTGGACGGGCGAGCGGATCGTCGAATTGGAAGGCCCGGCCCGGGTGTCGCCCAATGATCTGGCCCAAGCCTTCGCCGAGGCGCTCGGCAGGCCCGTCAGGGTGGAGGTCGCGCCTCGCGAAACCTGGGAGGATCTGTTCCGGGAGCAAGGCATGCGGCACCCGATCCCACGGATCCGCATGATCGACGGCTTCAACGAAGGCTGGATTCGCTTCGGAGAGGATGACTCCCGGCGTGTCCGGGGGCGGACGTCATTGGCAGACGTGATCCGCGGTCTTGTGGCACACGTCGAGCCGGCCCAGCCCGCCTGAGGCGGGTCGCCGTCTCGACACGTCCCAACCCCGCCGCGCGGCGCTCACCTCAACAATGGAGGTTCACTTGGACACCATCAAAACGCAGGGCATCACTATCCCGCGCCTGGGCTTTGGCACATTCCGTATGCCGGGCGGCGGAGCGCAGCCAGTGGTTGAAACGGCCCTGGCCCTCGGCTTTCGGCATATCGACACCGCCGCCATGTACGAAAACGAAGCCGCGGTGGGAGCGGCCCTCGCCACCTCTGGTATCGCGCGGGATGAGCTTTTCGTGACCACGAAGGTATGGCACGACCAACTGGCGCCCGACGCCCTGCGGCGCGCCTTTGATGACAGCCTGGCCAAGCTCGGGATCGACTATGTGGATCTCTATATGGTCCATTGGCCGGCGCGGGATATGGACATGGCGACGACGCTGGAGGCCTTGATGGCCCTGCGTGAAAGCGGCCGCACTCGGGCCATTGGCGTGTGCAATTTCAACCTGCCGATGATCCGACGCGCCGTGGACGAGATCGGCGCGCCCATCGCTGCGCACCAGATCGAATACCACCCGTTCTTGGCGCAGACCGCCATGTTAGTCTATCTGCGCAGCCGGAGCATCCCGCTGACGGCCTATGCGCCCCTGGCCCAAGGCCGCGCCGCCAACAACCCCACACTCGCCGGCATCGGGAAAAAGCACGGCGCAACGGCAGCTCAGATTGCGATCGCGTGGTTGCTCGACCAGGAGGGCGTCATCGCGATCCCCAAGGCAGCGCGTCAGGAAAGCCAGCAGTCCAATCTCGATGCGCTCAAGATCCGACTGGACGACGAGGACCGTGCGGCAATCGCGAGCCTGCCGAAGGATCAGCGATACGTCCGGCCGCCCTTCGCACCAGATTGGGACGCCACGCGCGCCTGACCGCCACTGACCGGTCTGATCGCGGATTCAGGTCACAGCAACCAGGACACGCCAATCATCCTCGGCGAATCCGACACCGTCGTCTTCCGCCGCCGGGGACGACGGCGCAGATCACATTCAGGCCCACAGAAGCCAAGAGCGGCGGCTATCCTTATCTCACCCCGAAACCTGCCCGACTGCAACCGGCCAGCTCTGCTCGTAGATCGGTGTGGTCGAACAATCGCGCGAACGTCTTCTCCTGCCGTGAGCTGCCGTTCACCGCGTACGGCGGGAATGGCAAGAATGTTTCCCAAACTCGGGCGTTCCCGGGGCCATCGCCACCGTGCAAACCGCCGAAGACCAGACGGTCGGCAATGGGGGGCGGCTAAAGAGCGCCGCTATGGCCGACTTGAGACGCTCACCAGCCGGGCTGCTCGGCTCGGGATAGGGCCAATTTAATTGAAACTCTTTGAGCGAGGTCCGCGCGACGCCCCACGACCAACACTAGACCTTCAGCGGCTGGGGATTGAACGACCGCTCGTGCTGGAACCTGCCATTCGTCTCTTGCAAACCCGCCAGATACCAACGCGCCCCAACTGTCGCCGTTTAGCGCGCCTGTGCGAAGGCGAGCTATACGCTCAACTTGGTAACGTCCGTCCTCGCGGGTCGTTCAAGGCACTAAGCTGTTGCTTCCGGTGATTGACATGAGTGCCGGCCCTTTCTCCAGAATACATGGACTGAATACCAATTCTTGTGACGATCATTGATCCTTGGGCGGGACGAGTTGGAAGATCCCACGGCGTTGCTCACGTGCCAGTAGCTCGCGTTTCCGCTTGAAGCCCCAGCGGTAGCCCGAGATGGAGCCGTCCTTCTTGATGACGCGATGACACGGCACCAGGACCGCCACCGAATTGTTGGCGATTGCAGCAGTCACGTCGCGCGCGTCGCGTGTGCCGAGCCTGGCGGCGAAGGTGCCGTAGTTGGTGGTCTCGCCCGCTGGAATTTCGCGGAGCATTTCCCAGACGCCGATCTCATATGACGTCCCGCGCAGATCGAGCGGCATGCCTGGATCGAATCCCGGCTCTTCGATCGCGCGGGTCAGCCCGGCGAGGATGGTTGATAAATCCTCTTGGCTCTCCACAATATCGGCCTCGGGAAAACGGGCGCGCAGGGCCTGCTCCATTACCGGACGATTCGAGCCGAATTCGAGGGCAACGATCCCCTTGTCGGACAGGGCAGCCAGGAAGTTTCCGAGGGAACTCGTTCCCCATGCGAAGCGGATGGTCTCTTGCATCGTTTCCACCTTTTGATTTTGCCCGGTTCGGGCGCCGTGGTGGGAGACGCCGAACGTCTCCCCATCATCATGGTGCATCGTGGAAAATGATCCCGACGGTGTGGCGCGTGCCGGTGCGGACTCGGCTCACCCCGTGGCGCATGTTGACGCGATAGGTGCCACGCGTCCCCTGCACCGGGCGATTATTGACCGCGAAGGCGACGGCATCGCCTCGGCGAAGCGACACCACTTCGGCCCGGCTCTGCATGCGCGGCCGCTGCTCGGTCAGGACGAACTCGCCTCCGGTGAAGTCCTCGCTTGGCTCGGAGAGCAGGATCGCGACCTGGATCGGAAAGACAAGGTCGCCATAGAGATCCTGATGCAGGCAGTTATAGTCGCCAGGGCCATATTGGAGCAGCAGCGGCGTCGGTCGCACCTGGCCCGCTTCGTGGCAGCGCGCGAGATAGGAAGCGTGATCTTGCGGATAACGCTGGCCAATCCCCATCCTCTCGTTCCAGGCGTTGGCCAAACCGGAAAGGTGCGGAAAGATCGCCGTCCGCAGGTCGCCGATCAGATCGGGCAACGGATAGCTGAAATAGCGATATTCCCCTTTCCCGAAGCCGTGCCGGGCCATGACGACGCGGCTGCGGAAGTGGCTCTCGTCCGAATAGAGGCCGGCGATCGCCCGGCATTCGTCGGGCGATAGCAGCTTGGGCAGGATCGCGCAGCCGAAACCGTCGAGCTCGGCCGTGAGCGCCCGCCAATCATAGGCGGCGACCCGCACCTCCGCGGGCATCGCCGCGGAGACCGGGAGAGAGGAGGCTGCCGACGCGTTCACGCCTGCATCTCCTTCGCGATCAGGGCGCGTTTGCGCTCGACGCCCCAGCGATAGTCCGCGAGGCCGCCGTCGCTGCGCACGACACGATGGCAGGGAATGGCGAGCGCCAGCGGATTGGCGGCGCAGGCGCTAGCGACAGCACGAGCCGCGTGCGGTAAACCGATCCAGTTCGCGATCTCCGTATAGGTCGTGGTGGTGCCGACCGGGATCGCGCGCAGCGCCTCCCAGACGCGGCGCTGGAAATCCGTGCCGCGCATATCCAGCCACAGGTCGAGACCATCGGCGGGCTTGTCCACGAAGTGCGTCACCTTGGCGAGATCGTCATGAACGAGGCTTTCGTCCGGGGTCAGGTTCGCGCCCGGGAAGCGTGCCGCGAGGTCGACTTCCAGCTCGTCGCGATCGGTACCGATCAGGATCGCGCAAACCCCCTGCGCGCTGCGTGCGACGAGGATCTGGCCGATCGCCGTCTCTTCCACGGCATAGGAAAGGGTTGCGGTCGCGGCGCCCGGCATCGCCCGGCGCGTGGGCTTCGAGACGTTCTGTGCAGTCATCAGGGACATCGATCTAACTCCTTGCTCTGTGTTCCTGAGAGGAATTAGTCGGGCCTCGGACTGCCCTAACTCCGGTCCTTGCTTTTGAATCGAAGAATGTCGCCGCCCAGTCAGGCGACCCGGACGACGCGCCTGTCGGCAAGGAGATAGATCTCGCCCGACTTGAAGCGGAGCCGTATATTCCCGTTGTCGAGCGTGTCCCATTCGGCAGTGCCATCGGCGACCAGCCCGGCGACCCAACGCATCACGGCGGCCTTGTCGGGATCGCCCCGCGCGATTTCGGAGAAAGGATCGTCCGTCGCCCTGGTCCCGCAAAGCCGCCGTCGCGCGTCTACCTCGATCGGATCGCGCGGGATCATGCGAGCGCCTTGCGAAACGTCAGGTTGATGCGCCTGTGGCCAAGCAGCTCGTGGGTGCCCTCCTTCAGTTCGGCCACGCCATGATAGCGCAGACGCGAAGGGCCACCCCACACGACAACGTCGCCGTGCCGCAACGCGAAGCGCGTCACGGGATCGCCCCGCGTCAGCCCGCCGAACAGGAAGGTCGCCGGCAGTCCCAGCGACACCGAGACGATAGGATGTGCGAAATCATGCTCATTCCGGTCTTGATGCAAGGACAGGCGTGCGCCGGGCTCGTAGCGATTGACGAGGCAGGCGTCGGGGCGGAAGGCCGGATAGCCGGCCTGCGACGCCGCGGTAATCGCAAGGTCGAGAAAACAGTCCGGCATGAGCGGCCACGGCAATCCGGTCTCCGGGTCGATCGCATCATAGCGATAGCCCGTCCGGTCGGTGACCCATCCGGCCGCGCCGCAATTGGTCATGGCGACCGACATGCGGAACCCGCCGGGCGTGACCATATGCCGAAAGGGCGACCGGGTCGTGATACGGTCCAGCGCGACCAGCAACGCCGCCTCATAAGGCAGCGCGGCACCGCGCAGCAGCATGGCGCCGTCGCCGATGGTCTCCTGGGCCGGCTCGGGTGGCAGCAGACCGTCGAGCAGGTCAAGCATGGCCATGCCCCTCTCTTGGCGCGGCGATGGAAGGATGGAGCATTGGCCGATAGCCAGCCGCCAGCGCACCCAGCGTCGAGGGCGGCGTCAACAGCCCATCGGCCCGATCGAGCCGCCTCGGGTCCGCATAGCCTTCAGGCGTCCAGCGATATGCATGACCCGCGCGCAGCGTATAGGCGCATTCCCCCACTGCCACGACAGAGCCATCGGGGAGCGCATCCAGGGACGCCATAATGCGATGAACACGCTTGCGGCCGTCCGCGATCCGTTCCTGGTGCAGGATGCTGTCCATGGCCGCCGCGAGTGGACGAGGTTCGCTCCGGGCCGTCGCCCAGGCATTCCGGAATCGTTCGGCCGCTTCGCGCCGGCAGAGAAAGCAGGGACGATGCCCGGCCGCGAGCGCAATCGCCTCATCGAGGAAGAACAGTTCGGTCCAGCTCCGCCCGCCCATGACCGATCGGCGGCGGCTCCTATAGGTGCAACTGCAGACAAGCCACGCCTTGCTCGCCCAGCGGCGCTTCAGCAACGTCCTCGTCGCCGGATCGTGAAGGATGCCGCGATTGCCGGTGAACAGGCCGCGCTGGGCAATTGCGACGATCTCGCCGAAGGGCGTCACGCGGTTCTGGAGAGGCATCGCTACTATTCCAGCGCGATGCCGCATGCGGGGGGGGGGGGGGGGACGCGCCAAAGATACCAAGCCGCGACAGTGCGGTGCGGCGCCCACTGCTCAGCCGTTTTGCGCAATTCCCTGGGCTTGGGCTGCCCAGCCAGCGACTTGAGCACGCGATAGCCTTCCCGCACGCCGAAATCGTCTGCCGGCAAGATGTCGAGGCGTTCCAGCGAATACATGAGCAGCATCTCCACGGTCCAACGGCCGATACCCTTGATCGTCGCGATCTTGGCTGCGGAGAAGCCGCACCCACGCAGCGCATCGAATTCGGCATCCACAAGATGCTGCGGTGCCGGGAAGCCGCCCTCGGGGGCAATCGCTTTCAATCGATTGATCATGGCGTCGCCGGCCTTGGCGGTGAGCTGCTGGTAGGCAATCGCTCGGACGAGCGCCTCATAGGGCTCGCGCGCGGCCTTGGGATCGTGTCGGCAAGGTCCGACCCGGTCGATCAGCGCGGCCCAATCGTCATCGAGAGCCGCAAGGAACGCAGTCGATTCCGCATATCGCGCGGCCTCATTCAGGCCCATCACCGCATCTCGCGGTCGAGGAGGACGCGCTTGCGTTCGACGCCCCAGGCATAGCCCGACAGCGCGCCGTCGTTGCGGATCACGCGGTGGCAGGGAATGGCGACCGCGAGATTGTTCGCCGCGCAGGCGCCCGCGACCGCGCGAACGGATTTCGGCGAACCGATGGCCCGCGCCACCGCGGCATAGGATCGGGTCTCGCCGGTGGGGATGTCACGCAGCGCCTGCCAGACGCGCTGCTGGAACGCCGTGCCGCGGACATCGAGAGGCAAGTCGAGACCTGTGCCGGGCGCTTCCACGAAGCCGACCACCTTCGCGATCCGCGCCTCGTAGTCTGGATCGGCGCCAATCAGCCGCGCCTTCGGGAAACGGTCCTGAAGATCGCGGACCAGGGCCTCCGGGTCATCGCCGAGCAGGATCGCGGCAACGCCTTTGTCACTGGAGGCGACCAGGATGGCGCCCAGCGAGGTTTGCCCGACCGCGAACCTGATCTCCTCATGGACACCACCGTCGCGGTAGCGGGTCGGCGTCATGCCCAGCATGTCGGTCGATTTCTCGTAGAAACGCCCGCTGGAGTTGAAGCCCGCGCCATAGATCGCCTGCGTGACAGTGCTGCCGGCCGCCAGTTCCTCGCGCACCTTCTTCGCGCGATGCGCGGCGGCATAGTCTTTGGGGGTCAGCCCGGTCGTTGCCCTGAACAAGCGATGGAAATAGCTCGGGCTGCGGCCGACTGCTGCCGCCAATGCCTCCAGCGAAGCTTCTTCCTCGCTCTCCTCGATGATCCGGCACGCTCTGGCGATCAGCACCGCATTCTCGGCCTCGACCGTCAGCCCTTCCGGCTTGCAGCGCTGGCACGGCCGGAAACCTGTCGCCCTCGCATCTTCGAGCGTGTCGTGGATCTGGACATTCTTCGGATTGGCGGTGCGCGAGGGGCAGGACGGGCGGCAATAGATGCCGGTGGTCGCGACCGAGAACCAGAATTGGCCATCGGCACTTTTGTCGCGCGCGACGATGCGCGCCCAGCGCGGATCATCCGTGACGGAAGAGGATATGGGCTGAGGGGCTTTCGGCTTGGTCATTGCTTTGCACTTCTTACGCTTGTCTGCGGAGACGATGGCGTCGTTTTCGATTTTGCGCACTCCGATCCTTGACCTTGAATCGATCGTCGGATCGCGCGGCGGCTTTCAGCGCCCGGCATGTATGCCTTGGCTCGTCCAGGCGTAGAGGGCGACGACAGCGACGAAGATCGCGACCGCAAGCAAGGGATGAACGAACCAGCCCAACGCAGCGGCAATGGCGTAGAGCCCGATGCCGATGACGGGCCGCAAGACCTGGGCGACGAAGACCGTCCGTGGCAGGTGCGGCTTCATGAGTTCGGGATGCCGGTAGAGGTAGCGAAAGGCCGGAATCCAGGCCGCCGACATCATGGCGGCGATCAGGGCATAGAGCAGCGCGGCCGCCTTCTGGTCGGCGAGATCGCCTTCGCGAAAGGCATCGGCCAGCACGCCGGTCGAGAAAGGGATCAGCGCGGTGGTGCCGACGATCCCGAGATTGATCCAGTTGAACGACGGGTCGATCTTGCAGATCCGGTCGATCATATAATGATGGTTGAGCCAGATCACGCCGACATAGATGAAGGCCACCGCATAGGCTGCATAGGACGCCCATTCGGCCAGCAGTTCCGCGCCCAGATGCCCGGGCGCCGCCTGCGGGCGATGGATCTCCAGCACCAGCAAGGTGATGATGATTGAGAAAGCCGCGTCGCTGAAGCCGATCAGGCGGCCGGTTTCGGGTAGCTCGAAAGGTTCATATCGGCTGACCTGCGTGGTCTCGGATTCGATTGGCGTGGACATAACGTTTCCCCCTTCATTTGACGTCGGGGACTCTGCCTGCGGGATGTCAGACCCACGCTCCGGCCCTTGCTTTCAAATCGAATTCTGCCCCCGTCGATAGAGCGACCCTGGCTAGGTGAAACAAATCAGGCTCACGCGATTGCGCGAGCCTGATCCGGCGCCCGAAGGTTGTCGGACTGTCTATGGCTTTAAGCATCGGGAACGCCTGAAACGGCCGCGATCAGGCCGAGCTGGGTCAGCGCGGTGACGCCGTCGTCGAGGCCGATCTCCTCCACGATCTTGCCATCCACCACCTTGAGAACGGTGGTGCCGGTGAAGTGCATCTTGCGGCCGGTCGCCGCCGGCAGGCCGCCGACCAGGAAGTCGTCGAAGGCCGGCCCCGTATGGGTACCGCCGCCTTCCCACTGGCCGACGACATAGTCGCCCTCGGCAATCAGATCGGCCGTGCCCCAGAAATTGAGATCGGGGAAAGCCGCGCGGAAATCGGTCATGAACGCCTTGATGTCGTCATGGCCGCGGCGCGGCTCGTGCAGCGAATATCGAAGTAGCATATCCGGCGCGGCGATCGCGTCGACGACCGAAAGGTCGACGTCTTTGCCCCAGAATTCGGTGAACCAGCGAACAACGATGGCCTTGTTGCCTTCTTCCTTGCTCATGGAAATTTCTCCCTCGTGGGTGTCTCGCGAGGCACCTCGGAAAGTCCGCCGCGCCTAGCCGGGAGCTAGACGCGGACCGAACCGACAGAACTCCGGTTCTTGCCCCGCAATCGAAAGCTGGTTTGTAATCGAGAATGCGCTCGATGCTGCTCTGGGCCATATCCGGCCACGGTACGCTCAAGCGGGGGATGTCCGCTTCTGACGGAAGCTACCGTTGACGGGCGTCATGGGGAATGGCGGCCCCGTCCCAGAGGGTGCCATCGAGACTCAGATCAACGCGCCCCTAAAGGCGAGACATTTCCTCAAACATCGCATTCAAATGCCGTACAAGTCGCCGCGAACAGTTGCGGGCCTGATGCACAATTGAACACGACCGATGTCAAATTGGGCTGTTCTAAGCGCGCACCGCCCTCCGCGGCATATCGTCGATGCCGCGGATATTGTGCCTGCGAGACAACTGGATCAGTTCGGTTGGAGCGACAAGATCTGCAGCGATCATGTCTGCCCACGCGTTCGCCAATTCACGGCGACGAGGCATGTAGGCCGCCCGGTTATAGGCTTTCTCGACTTTATTGGTTGGAACGTGCGCGAGCATGAGGTCGATCACCGCTCGATCATCAGGTCGTCCGTGCCGCTGCGCCCACTCGTTCATGATGGTGGAAAAGACAGCGCGAAACCCATGAGGAACATGGCGGCCGTGGTAACCCGCGCGGTTCAAGAGATAGCCCAAGGCATTCTCGCTCATCGGCCTGTGGCTATGGCGCGCATTCGGAAACACGAGCTTCCCTCCACCGCTAATTCGCCGCACCTCTCTCAGCACTGCGACGCTCTGCGGTGCGAGCGGCACGAGGTGATCCCCATCCAGTTCGTCCTTGCGATCCAACGTCCCCTTCATCCGGCTCGCGGGGATCCGCCATAGGGGAGCCTTCCCGTCGAGTTCCTCGAACTCGTCCCAGACGGCACCGCGTAGTTCGCTCGGTCGCACGGCTGTCAGCGCAATGAATCTCAGCGCCAGCCTCGTCACCGGTCTGGCGGGATCTTCATCCACCGCCGCCAGCATCTTCCGGAGCGCCACGATATTGGTAATCGCTGGCTGCCGCCCCTTCCTGGGCATGGGCTTCAAGGCCGCCCCCACCTTTTCCGCCGGGTCGTGATCCGCCAGCCCACCGGCGATGGCGTAAGAGAAGACAGCCGAGATTCGCTGCCGCGTCCGCCTGGCCGTTTCGATCGCCGAGCGATCTTCGATCGAACGGAGCACCTGGAGAATCACAGGGGGTGTCAGATCGCGGAGCGGCAAGGAGCCTATCTTCGGAAAAACGTCGCGCTCCAGACTTCGAAGGATATCGGCCGCATGCACCTTCGCCCACTGCGACGCATTGATGTCATGCCACTCCCGAGCAACCTTCTCGAAAGTCAGTCGCGACGCCTCGATGTTAGCCTGCTTCCTCAATTTCCTCGCGACGCCCGGATCCAGCCCCGCCGAGAGCAATCGCCTCGCCTCATCACGCTGCTCGCGAGCAGCCGCTAGGCTGATGAGCGGATAGGCCCCGATCGAGAGGAGCTTCTCCCTCCCATCGAAGCGATACTTCCAGCGCCAATGGCGGCCACCGGCGGGCGAGACGGCGAGGTAGAGCTGATGCGCGTCGAAGAGCTTGTAGGGTTTCTCGCGCGGCGCGGCCGCTCGTATCTTGGCATCCGAGAGCATTGGCGATCCGATACCCCATTTCCAGGAATCGATACCCCGCCTGACACCCTCGGTTCGCGTGGAGGCGTGCGAACGCTCAGGGCCGACGAGGCCCCGAAACCCTCCGGAAACCGGAACTTTTTGTCAATGTGGGTGGACTGGGGCGAACCCCTGGGAACGAGCGAATGGCGGAGAGGGTGGGATTCGAACCCACGGTGAGCTTGCACCCACAACGGTTTTCGAGACCGTCCCAATCGACCACTCTGGCACCTCTCCGCGAGATCGCTGACGGGCCGTCAAAGGCGCCGTCATGGTCGTGAGGCGCGGCCATTAGCGACACTTTCCGGGCTTGCCAAGCGTCAATCGCTTGCCTCGCACAATAAGCGCCCTAGATAAGATCCATGGACACTCATTCCGACATTGCCGTGCGCCCCTCCAACGCCCCCGAAGCCCTGCTGGCGGCGCCCAGCATCGTCCATGCGCGATTCTCGGTCGGCGACATCGTGCGCCACCGGCTGCTCGATTTTCGCGGCGTCGTGTTCGACATCGATCCCGTCTTCGCCAACACCGAGGAATGGTATCAGGCGATTCCCGAGACGATCCGGCCGCCCAAGGACCAGCCCTTCTATCATCTGCTCGCCGAGAACGCCGAATCGAGCTATGTCGCCTATGTCAGCCAGCAGAATCTGGTGGCCGATCGCAGCGAGGAGCCGGTCGAGCATCCCGCGCTCGAGGGCCTGTTCGAGGGATTCACCGAAGGGCGCTACACGCTGCGGCGCGAGCATCGCCACTGAGCGCCATCCACCGTCGCTTTTCATTGACAGTCAGGCCCGAATCCCTTAGCGGGCCAGCTTTCCGCGTGGGGCCGCGGGGCGACCCGCCTCATCCCGCGTGCCAAGTCTAGAACTGAAGAGAGAGCCATGTTCGCTATCGTGCGCACGGGCGGCAAGCAGTATCGCGTCGCCGCCGGAGACAAGATTGTCGTCGAGAAGCTCGCGGGCGAAGCCGGCGAGACTGTGACGCTGGACGACGTTCTGTTCGCCGGCGAGAACGGCGAAGCCAAGGCGACCGATGGCCTCTCGGTGTCCGCCAAGATCATTGCGCAGGCGCGCGGTGAGAAGGTGATCGTTTTCAAGAAGCGTCGCCGCCACAACTATCGTCGCCGCAACGGCCATCGCCAGTATCACACGATCCTCGAGATCGTGTCGGTCGGCGGCGCGGCCCCGAAGGCGAAGAAGGCCAAGGCCGAAACCGCCGCGGCGGCGGAAGCCTGAGCGCGAACGAGCCCAAGGAGTAATCGACAATGGCACATAAGAAAGCAGGCGGCTCCTCGCGCAACGGTCGCGATTCGGCTGGCCGTCGCCTCGGCGTCAAGAAGTTCGGTGGCCAGGAGGTCATCGGCGGCAACATCATTATCCGCCAGCGCGGCACCAAGGTGTACGCCGGCGTGAACGTCGGCATGGGCAAGGACCACACCCTGTTCGCGCTGACCGACGGCCGCGTGCGTTTCCATGACGGCAAGCTTGGCCGCAAATATGTGTCGGTAGACCAGCTCGCGCAGGCTGCCGAGTAAGTCGGACGATCATGGGGATCGTCCGCAGGGGCGATCTCCGGGTTCTGCTTTAAGGGCGGAATCCAAGAGGGAGACGGGTCGCCCCGTCTCCCTTTCTTTTTGTCTCCCCGCTGAAACTTTCTGTCGTAACCCCGTAACCTCCTTCGCCTAAAGGCGTTGTCGGGCGGAGGGGTGCGGAGAGGCAAAAAAGAGATACCGCCATGTTTGCAAGGACCGAACGGCTGCTGCTGCGGCCGGGTTGGGGCGAGGATGCCCCGGCCTTTTTCAACGCGATCGCGGATGAGGCGATCGTCGACAAGCTGCCGGGCACGCCCTGGCCCTATCGCGCCGAAGACGCCGAAGCCTATCTCGCGCGGGACAAGGCGCCGGGCGATCTGCCGGAACTGCTGATCTATGCCCGCACGCACGGCGCGCCCCGGCTCGTCGGCGGCATCGCGCTGCGCGAGGATGGCGAGGACAGCGCGGAGCTGGATTACTGGATCGCGCGCCCCTGCTGGGGGCTCGGCTTCGCCACCGAGGCTGGCAAGGCGGTGGTCGACATGGCGCGCGAGGGGCTTCGGCTGCGGTCGCTGCGGTCCGGCCATTTCGCGGACAATCCCGCGTCCGGCCGCGTGCTCGAGAAGCTCGGCTTCGTTCCCACGGGTGAAGTCGAGAAGCGCTGGAGCGCGGTGCGGGGCGAGAAGGTGGACTGCCTGATGTACGCCCTCGCCGCCTGAGCGATCCGGCGGGGAGCGGCGCATCCTCCCCGCCTCGCTCGCCACCGATTCGGGACGCGGGCTACCCTCGCCCGATCCGCGAATCGCCGGCGCGCGGCGCTGCGCATCCGCGGGGGTGGCGCTGGAAGCCGATTCCCGCTATGGGCCGCCCTTTCGCGACGAATGGCCTTGTCGCCCGGCTCGATCCGGGGCGATCCGCCTTGTCGCCACGCCGACCGTTGGACCGCCCATGCATTTTCTCGACCAGGCCAAGATCTTCATCCGCTCCGGCGCCGGCGGCCCCGGCGCGGTCTCCTTCCGGCGCGAGAAGTTCGTCGAATATGGCGGCCCGGACGGCGGCAACGGCGGCAAGGGCGGCGATATCGTCTTCGAGGCCGTACCCGGCCTGAACACGCTGATCGACTTCCGCTACACCCAGCATTTCCGCGCCCCGCGCGGCAAGGGCGGCTCGGGCTCGAACCGCACAGGCGGCGGCGGCGACGATCTCATCATCCGCGTCCCCGTCGGCACCCAGCTTCTCGACGAGGATCGCGAGACGGTGCTGGCGGACTTCACCGTTCCCGGCCAGCGGCAGATCTTCCTGCGCGGCGGCGATGGCGGGCGCGGCAACCTTACCTACAAGACCTCCACCAACCGCGCCCCGCGCCAGCACGGGCCGGGCTGGCCGGGCGAGGAGATGTGGGTGTGGCTGCGCCTGAAGCTGCTGGCGGACGCGGGCCTCGTCGGCCTGCCCAACGCCGGCAAGTCGACCTTCATCAACGCCGTCACCAATGCCAAGGCGAAGGTAGGCGACTATCCCTTCACCACCGTGCGCCCGCAGCTCGGCGTGGTCAGCCATCGTGATCGCGAGTTCGTGCTGGCCGACATTCCCGGCCTGATCGAAGGTGCGGCGGACGGCGCCGGCATCGGCGACCGCTTCCTCGGCCATATCGAGCGGTGCCGCGTGCTGCTCCATCTGGTCGACGCCGATGGCGAAGACCCGATCGAGGCCTATCGCGTCGTACGCGAGGAGCTGGCGGCCTATGGCGCAGGCCTGGACGACAAGATCGAGGTGCTCGCGCTCAACAAGATCGATGCGATCGACGACGAAGAGATGCGCGAGGAGCTGATGGACATGCTGGAGGAGGAGAGCGGCGTGCGCCCCCTCCCCCTCTCCGGCGCGACCGGCGAAGGCCTCGCCGCCGTGCTCGACCGGCTGATCGAGGCGATCGGTCCGGTCGGCGGCACGTCCGCAGAAAGCGCCCATTCGAGCGCGACGGACGAAGAGACGCCCTGGTCCCCATTGTGAGGCGGCGCCGTTCCGCCTAAGCGAACGGTTCCCTCCTGTTTCTTGCCGGTGGCGTCTGCTGACACGATGACTCGCGCCGAACGCTTTGCCCCTGCTTCCTGTCCCGTGCTGGTCGTCAAGATCGGCTCGGCGCTGCTCGTCGATCCGGCCGGCCATGTCCGGCGGGACTGGCTGGCGGGCGTCGTCGCCGATATCGCCGCGGCGCACGCCGCCGGCCAGCGCATCATCGTCGTCTCCTCGGGCGCGATCGCGCTCGGTGCGCGCCGTCTCGGGCTTCCGGGCGGCGGGCGCGCCAGCCTCGAAGACGCGCAGGCCGCCGCCGCGACCGGCCAGATCGCGCTGTCCCATTGCTGGGCGGAGCTGCTCGGCAGCCATGGCCTCACCGCCGCGCAGATGCTGGTGACGCTCGACGATCTGGAGGATCGCCGTCGCTATCTCAACGCCAGCGCCACCTTCGCGCGCCTGCTCTCGCTGGGCGTGGTGCCCGTGGTCAACGAGAACGATACGGTCGCGACCGAGGAAATCCGCTTCGGCGACAATGACCGGCTTGCCGCGCGCGTGGCGCAGGCGTCCGGCGCGGGCGGCGTGATCCTGCTCTCCGACGTCGACGGCCTCTACACCGCCAATCCGCAGCGCGATCCGAACGCCAAGCTGATCGAGGAAGTCCCCGTGCTCGACGCCGCCACCATGGCGATGGCGGACACCGGCTCGGCCTCGGGCATGGGTTCGGGCGGCATGGTCGCCAAGTTGCAGGCCGCGCGCATCGCCCATGCGGCGGGCGCGCACCTCGCCATCGTCACCGGCCGGCGCGACCATCCGCTCGCCGCCTTCGCCGCCGACGGGCGCGGCACGATCTTCCCGGCCGCCGGTGGTTCGGGCGCGCGCAAGGCATGGCTCGCCGGGCGGCTGACCGCACGCGGGCGCATCCTGATCGACGCCGGTGCGGCGGAAGCGCTCCGCAATGGCGCGAGCCTGCTCTCGGCCGGCGCGACCGCCATCGAGGGCGTGTTCGATCGTGGCGACGTGGTGGATATCCTCGGCCCCGACGGCCATGCCATCGCCCGAGGCCTTTCCGAATATGATACCGATGAAGCCCGCATGATCGCCGGCCGCCGCACGGGCGAGCTGGCCGACATCCTCGGCCACGCGCCGCGCGCCGCGCTGGTCCACCGCGACCATATGGTGATGCTGTGAGGAACCGGTATCGCACGCTCGCCATCACCGGCGGCACCGGCTTTGTCGGCCGCCACCTGATCGACGCGGCGCTGGCGCAGGGCCATCTCGTCCGCGCGCTCACCCGCTCGCCCCGCCCGCCGCGCGACGGCGTGCAGTGGATCTACGGCTCGCTGGAGAAGCCGCAGGCGCTGGGCCAGCTCGTCGCGGGCGCCGACGCGGTGATCCATGTCGCCGGCACGATCAACGCGCCCGACAAGGCCGGCTTCGCGCTCGGCAATGTCGAGGGCACGCTGGCGATGGTGGATGCGACGCGCGCCGCAGGCATCCGACGCTTCGTCCATGTCTCCTCGCTCGCCGCGCGGGAGCCGAAACTGTCGCATTATGGCTGGTCCAAGGCGCGCTCGGAGATCATCGTCGCGGCGTCCGCGCTGGACTGGACGATCGTGCGCCCGCCCGCCGTCTTCGGCCCCGGCGATCGCGAGATGCTGGAGCTGTTCCGCGCCGCCCGGCGCGGCATCGTGCCGCTGCCCCCCGGCGGCAATCTCTCGGTGATCGCGGCACAGGATCTGGTGCGCCTGCTGCTGGCCGTGCTGCCCGACGGCGAGGACAGCCACGCCGCCATCTACGAACCCGACGACGGCCGCCCCGGCGGCTGGACCCATGCCGAGTTCGCGCAGGCGATCGGGCACGCGGTCGGCAAGCGCGTGCGGCCTCAGCCCGTCCCCGCCTGGGCGATGCGCGCGGGCGCCAGGATCGATGCCCTGCTGCGCGGCGCCAACGCCAAGCTGACCGAGGATCGGGTGCGCTATTTCCTGCACGACGACTGGGTCGTGAACCCCGATTTCCGCCCGCCCGCGCATCTGTGGCGGCCTCAGCTCGCCACCGTCGACGGGCTGGCCATCGCCGCCGAAAGCTATCGCGAGGAAGGGCTGCTCGCCTGAACGGCGCCGCCACGCCCCTGCCCCGTTACCGCCGCAATCGCTTGGCAAGCAGCCCTCGCCGAGACTAAGGATCTGACCCCATGACCGACCGTGCCGAAACCTTCGCCAAGGTGGAGGAGCTGATCGCCCCCTTCAACAAGAAGGGCATCGCGCTCAGCGAGACCACCCGCTTCGCCCAGGATCTGGAGTGGGACAGCCTCACCGTCATGGATTTCGTGGCCGCGATCGAGGATGAGTTCGACATCATCATCACGATGAACATGCAGGCCGAGATCGAGACCATCGGCCAGCTCGTCGACGCGGTCGAAACGCTGAAGGCCAAGGCATGAGCGAAACAGCCCTCCAGTCCGCCGACGCGCCGGTGCAGGCGCCGGACCTCTTCTCGAAGTTCGACGGCCTGATCGCCGAGCGCGAGGCGCTGCTCTCCACCGGCGTGCGCGATCCCTTCGCGATCGTGATGGACAAGGTGCTCTCGCCCACCGAGGCGATCATCCAGGGCAAGCCCACCATCCTGCTCGGCACATACAACTATATGGGCATGACGTTCGACCCGGACGTCATCGCCGCCGGCAAGAAGGCGCTGGACGAGTTCGGCTCGGGCACCACGGGCAGCCGCGTGCTGAACGGCACCTACCAGACGCACAAGGAATGCGAGGACGCGCTCAAGGAGTTCTACGGGACCGAGCACGCCATGGTCTTCTCGACCGGCTATCAGGCCAATCTCGGCATGATCTCGACGCTGGCCGGCAAGGGCGACTACATCATCCTCGACGCCGACAGCCACGCCTCGATCTATGACGGCTGCTGGCTCGGCAATGCCGAGATCGTGCGCTTCCGCCACAATTCGGTGGAAGACCTCGACAAGCGCCTCGGCCGCCTGCCCAAGGAAGCGGGCAAGCTGGTGGTGCTGGAGGGCGTCTACTCGATGCTCGGCGACATCGCGCCGCTGCCCGAGATGGTCGCCGTCGCCAAGAAGCATGGCGCGATGATCCTGTGCGACGAGGCCCATGGCATGGGCTTCTTCGGCGAGCATGGCCGCGGCGTCTATGAGCAGATGGGCGTCGAGAAGGATATCGACTTCGTGGTCGGCACCTTCTCCAAGTCGGTCGGCACGGTGGGCGGCTTCTGCGTGTCGAACCATCCGAAGTTCGACGTGCTGCGCCTCGTCTGCCGTCCGTACGTCTTCACCGCCTCACTGCCGCCGTCGGTGGTGGCGACGGCCGCCACCTCGATCCGCAAGTTGATGCACGCGCAGGACAAGCGTGAGCATCTGTGGAAGAACAGCCGCCGCCTCCACAAGGGCCTGCGCGATCTGGGCTTCACGCTCGGCACCGAGGAGGCGCAGTCGGCCATCATCGCCGTCATCCTGCCCGATCAGGAGCAGGCGGTCGGCATGTGGGCGACGCTGCTCGAACTCGGCCTCTATGTGAACATGGCCCGCCCGCCCGCGACGCCTGCGGGAACCTTCCTGCTGCGCTGTTCGCTGTGCGCGGAACACCGTGACGAGCAGGTCGGGCAGATCATCGAGATGTTCGCCAAGGCCGGCCGAACCGTGGGTTGCATCGCCTGAAGGGTCAGCCCGGACCGCCTCTGCGGTTCGGGCCTTCCCCAATTGCGTTTCCCGGCCTAAAATCGGGATATGGGCCTAGGGGAGAGCGAACGCGTGGACCAGCCGGTCTTCAGCGGGAATGGGACGGACGATCCCGCGGCCTATCGCCGCTGGATCACGCCGCTCAACGTCGGCCTTCTGGTCGGCGCGCTGCTGGCTGCCACATTCATCATCGTCCTCATCATCCAGGTCGCGGCCTCCAACACCGACCGCGACCGCGCGCTCGAACGTGAGCGCCACAGCTACGACGTCATGCTGGTCACGCGCTCGATCGACAGCGCCATGGCCCGCGCCGAGGCCTCGCTCGGCCGCTTCGCCACCAGCGGCGATCGCGGCATGGGCACGAGCTATTACAACGACTGGCTTCAGGCCGGCACGCTCATCACCCAGCTTCAGGACATGGCGAGCCATGATCCCGACGAGACGCGGCTCGTCCGCCAGCTCCGCACGCTCTACGACGCGCGGGGCCGCGAACTCGGCCTCACGGCGACGCGCGCTTATTACAAGCAGGGCTGGCCCGCGCTGCTGCTGTTCAACAATGCCGGCCATTCCAAGCTGATCTCGGACATCAAGCGCTCGCTCGACGCCATCACCGAGCATGAGCGCGACGTCCTCCAGAGCCGCTACGACCAGTCGGACGCGGCGGCCAGCCAGTCCAACCATCTCGCCAAGCTGCTGTCGCTGACCGGCGTGCTGCTGGTGGTGGCGGCAGGCATCCTGGCGTGGCTGGCGTGGAATGCGATCGTCACCCGGCGCCACGCCCGCGAGGAGGCCGAAGCCGCCGACGATCGTGCCGCGTGGCTCGAACATGCCGTCGCCGAGCGCACCCGCGCCCTCTCCGACGCCAATGATCGCCTCCACCGTGAGATGACCGAGCGCGCGGCGGCCGAGGCGCAGCTCCGCCAGATGCAGAAGATGGAGGCCGTGGGCCAGCTCACCGGCGGCATCGCGCACGACTTCAACAACATGCTTGCCGTCGTCGTCGGCGGCCTCGATCTCGCCAAGCGCCGGCTGGAGACCGAAGCCGAGGAAGTCGGCCGCCATATCGACAACGCCATGGAAGGCGCCAACCGCGCCGCCGCGCTCACCCGCCGCCTGCTCGGCTTCGCCCGCGCCGAGCCGCTGCTGCCCGAGGCGATCAATCCCAGCGAGCTGATCGAGGGCATGTCCGAGCTGATCGATCGCACGCTGGGCGAGCGCGTGACGGTGGAGACGATCGTCGAGCGGGACGTCTGGCCGGTGTGGGTCGATCCGCTCCAGCTCGAGAATGCGATCCTCAACCTCGCCGTCAACGCCCGCGATGCCATGGACGGTGCCGGCCTGCTCGAGATCGCGGTCGCCAACTGCACGCTGGCGGCGCGCGAGGTGGGGCAGGCGCCGGCGGGCGACTATGTCCGCATCGCCGTCACCGACAATGGCTCCGGCATGACGCCCGAGGTGCAGGAGCGCGTGTTCGAGCCCTTCTTCACCACCAAGCCGGTGGGCAAGGGCACGGGCCTCGGCCTCAGCCAGATCTTCGGCTTCGTGCGCCAGTCCGCGGGCGAGGTGGCGATCCGTTCGGCGGTGGGCGAAGGCACCACCGTCTCGCTCTACCTGCCGCGCGGCCGCGGCAAGGCGTTGCCCGCGATCGCGCCCGCCACCATCGCCCCGCGCCCGCCCGAGCGGCTGCCCGTCCGCGCCACCGAGCCCACCGATCCGCAGGGCGAGCCCGTACTGGTGGTGGAGGACGATCCGCGCGTCCGCGTCGCCACCATCGCCGCCATCGAGGAGCTGGGCTACCGCGCGATCGGCTGCTCCAGCGGCGAGGAGGCGCTCGACCTGCTCGCCAGCGAAGGCGACGTCCGCCTGATGATAACCGACGTGGTGATGCCGGGGATGACCGGCCCGGAACTCGGCGCCGCCGTCCGCAAGCGCCACCCGCATATCGCGATCCTGTTCGTGACGGGTTATGCCGGCGAGGCCGGGGAAAGCGATCTCGCGGGGCAGGCCGTGCTGCGCAAGCCGTTCACCGTCTCCGCGCTTGAACGCGCCGTCGGCGACGCGCTGGCTAACGCACCGCACCTCCCGAGAGGAGCCGCGGCAGCAGAGTGATCGCACCGAGGATCGGCCAGCGGCGCTGCCACGGCTTGATTGTGATCGCGGTGCCGGCGTGGCGATTGATCTTCCACGCCAGATAATCGATCCCGCCAGCGAAGGTGGCGCTGGCCTTGGCGAGCCGCAGCAAGGTGAGCCGCTTGCCGCGCCGCTGGGTCCGCCGCCAGCCCTTGAGGGCGGCGTCGCGCGGCTGCTTCGCGGTGGGAAGCGCCCTCGCCTCCTCCAGCACTGGCGCGGTGAAACGGCGATAGCGCTCGGGGTCGGCATCGACGATGCTGCCGGAGCGCGTCTTGCGCTCGGCGCGCAGCTCGGCGGCGTAGGTCAGCGCGAAGGCCGCGCGCCACAGATCGAGCGGTTCCGAAGGCTCCGGGTCCAGCGTCGGCAATGTGCGCGCGATCAATGTCGGCGCGGCCCGAGCCACCGCCGCGATCACCGCTCTCCGCGCCGCCTCGTCGGCCACCCAGGCCAGCCGCGCCGGCTGGGCGAAACGCGCCCAGACCGAGGGATTGTCCGTCTCCACCCCGGTGAGCCGCGCGAAGTCCGCCTCGCTCAGCACGGCATATTTGGCCGCCAGCCCGTCCGCCTCGAAGGGGAAGACATTGGGCGGCACCAGCCGGTTCGCCGTCGCCAGCCAGCCGCCGCCATAGGCCGCGCGATAATCCGACACGATCAGGTAGAAATCGAGCATCAGCCCGTCGAGCTGGCTCTCGCGCAGGCAGGAACCATAGAACAGCACCGCCCTCGCGACCCCCGGATAGCGGGCCGCCACCGCCGCCGCGAGCGCCGCCGCGCGCGGCTCGATCGGCTCCGCCAGCTCGGCGGCGACCAGCCGCGACAGCGCCTCCGCCACGGGAAATTACGCCGCGAGGCTGAGGAACGGCACCGGATCGGTGGGCTTCAGCACGATCGCGCCGCCATTGCGCGCCTCGAACAGCTCGCCGTCGAGGATCACGCTGGAACGCTCGCCCTCGATGCGGATCTCGTCGCCGCGCTCGATATGGACGCCGTTCAGCCGCTGGCGGCCGAGCCGGCCGAAGATGCTGGCGAAGGTGGCGCCCAGCAGCGAACCCGGCCGCTGCTCCACCATCATGAGCTGGAGCTTGCCCGCCTTGTCGCCCTGCGCCTGCTTCCAGCCGAGCAGCAGCCGATGCAGCGTCGTCACGATCAGCAGCGCGAAGGTGCCGGTCACCACGCCCTGTTTGAGCACCGAGACGGAAACCGTCTTGGGCTTGGGCGGCAGGAAATGCGCGCGCACGCCGAAGATCATCGTGAACAGGATCGCGACCGCGGTCAGCACATGGCTGATCGTGTTGGGCAGGCCCAGCGGATAGATCTTGTTGCGGCAATAGAGCATCGAATCGGCGAGCCCGGCGCCGCCGAGGAACATGCCCAGCACCGGCCGCTGATTGGCCTCGCCGTTCGACAGCGCGATCAGCTCGCGCGCCACGATATGCGGCGCGAGATCGGTGCGCGCGATCTCCATGATCCGCTCCAGCGCGGCCAGCGGATCGCCGACCGCGCCCAGATCGAGCGCGATCAGGTTGGTCTTGCCGTTGGGCAGCACCGCGACCGGCGGCGGCGTGGTGCCGAAATGGTCGCCATGATAGAGTTCGGTCAGCGTCGCCTGGACGGTGCCGTCGCCACCGTTGATGACGAGGATCTTGGGCCGGACGCGCGCGATGGTGCGCAGCGCATCGCCGATCTGCTCGACCTCCTCGACCTCATAATGGAACACGTCGCGATGTTCGGCGCAGAACGCACGCACCCGCGGCAACAGCGACCGGTTGCCGGTCGACCGCGGATTGGAAAGAAGAGCAACACGAGCCATCAGCTAGCCGCCTCGACCGGGCGGAAGGAGCCGCCCGCCAGATAGTTGAGCGTGATCGGAACCGTCTTCACGCCATGACCGACCTCGACCGACACCTCGCTCGGCGCCGGCTTGCGCTTCAGCATCAGGTCGAACAGCGAAAGGTGCGGATTGCCCGACATGCCGCCGCCGTCGGACTTGCCGGTCTTGCCCGTGCCGTCCACGTCATGGCGCACCGACACCGCATAGCGGCCCGGCCCCGGCACCGTCATGCAGACGTCGAGCGGGCCGGAGTCCGGCACCTTCACCTCGACGCGCTTCAGATAGGTGCCCTTGTCGAAATAATGCTCGGGATCGCCGCCATAGGATTGCACGCGGATGGTGCCGGTGCGGGCCTTGAAGCCGGTGATATGGACCAGCATCGCCGGTTCGCCGGCGGGGCAGACGGCGGGCGCGGTCGTCGTGCCCGGAGCGGCGCGCGCCACGACCGGCAGCGCCATGGCGGCGGCCAGCATCACGGCAACGGCACGGACCCGAACTTTGGACATGACCTCGCATCTCCCGGAAGCTATAGGCTCGTGGATCGGGCGGACGGGATCGACGATCCTGTCCTCTCTCCACGGGTGCTAGATCGGCTGCAATTGCGGCCGGAAAATGGTCATGAGGCGTCCAAACCTTGAGATTTCTGACGCTGAACGATCGCTATGTGGCCCGGCTCATCGCAGTGCCGCTCGTCGCCACGCTGCTGCTCGCGGCGATGCTGCTGCTGCTCGACAAGATGCTCCGGCTGTTCGATTTCGTGGTGCGCGAAGGCGGGCCGGTGAGCGTCGTGTGGGAGATGCTTGCCAACACCATCCCCGAATATATGTCGCTGGGCATCCCGATCGGTTTGATGCTCGGCACCCTGCTCGCCTTCCGCAAGCTGGCGCTCTCCTCCGAGCTGGACGTGCTGCGCGCGCTGGGGGTGAGCTATGGCCGGCTGCTCAAGGTGCCCTATCTCTACGCGATCGGCCTTGCGCTCGTGAATCTGCTGATCGTCGGCTTCGTCCAGCCTTATTCGCATTATGCCTATGAAGGCCTGCGCTACGAGCTGCGGTCGGGCGCGCTCGGCGCCTCGATCAAGGTCGGCGAGTTCACCAAGCTCGGCAGGAAGGAGACGCTCCGCATCGAGCGCAGCCAGAATGGCGGGCGCGACCTGTCGGGCATCTTCGTCCACGCCGAGGGCGAAGGCGGCAAGACCTTCGCCGTGACCGCCGAGCACGGCACCTTCCTCGCGACGGACGATCCCGACACGATCATCTTCCGCCTGCACAACGGCGTGCTCGTCAACAACGCGCCCAATTTCAAGACGCCGCGCGTGCTCTCCTTCACCAGCCACGATCTGCCGGTCGAGCTGCCCAAGGTGGACAGCTTTCGCCATCGCGGCGGCATCAACGAGGAGCTGACCGTGCCCGAGCTGGTCCGCACCGGGCATAGCGGCAAGGTGACCCCGCAGGAACGCGCGCAGAGCCGTGCCGAATTCCACTTCCGCATGGTGGAGGTGGCGATCATGTTCCTGCTGCCGATGCTGTCGGTGGCGCTGGCCGTGCCGCCCAAGCGCTCGTCCTCGGCGCTCGGCGTGTTCCTGTCGATCGTGATGATCGTGACCTATCACAAGATCAACCAATATGCCGCCGCCGTGGCCGCGCTGGGCAAGATCAACCCGATCCTCGCGCTGTGGGTGCCCTTCGCGCTGTTCTCGCTGCTGATCTGGTGGATGTACCACACGCTGGCGCACAAGCCGGGCGGCCAGCCGATCGGCGCGCTGGAGCGCGTCGCCGCGCGGACGGGCAAGTTCGTCAAGCGCTGGACCAATTTCGGCCGCCGCCGCAGCCAGGTGACCGCCTGATGACGCCCGAGTTCCAGTTCTTCCCGTCCAGGACACTCTCCTGGTACATGGCCAAGGCCTTCCTGATCCGCTCGGCCGCCGTGCTGGCGGCGCTGGTGATCGTGCTCCAGACGCTCGATCTGCTCGGCGAATCGGGGGATATCCTCGCCTATCAGGGCAATGGCGACGCGCAGTTGTGGCATTATGTGGCGCTGCGGCTGCCGCAGATCATCGCGCGCTTCCTGCCCTTCTCGGTGCTGCTGGGGACGCTCATCACGCTGGTGACGCTCAACCAGAATTCGGAAGTGATCGCGATGAAGGCGGGCGGCGTTTCCGCGCACCAGATCCTCGCCCCGCTGGTGATCGCCAGCATGGGCATCGCGGTGCTGTCCTTCACCTTCAACGAGCGCATCGTCACCCGCGCCACCGCGACGCTGAACGCGTGGCAGGACGTGAATTACGGCCCCGCCCCCAAGGGCCGCGGCATCCCCACCAACGTATGGGTGCGCGACGGGGACGACATCGTCCATGCCGATCAGGCGACCGGCCACGGCAACGGCGTCCACCTCACCGGCGTGACCGTCTATGATCGTGACGGCGGCGAGCTGCGCCGCATCTTCAAGGTGGCCTCCGCCGTCGCCAAGCCCGGCCCCAACGGCACGACCGCCGGCTGGACGGCCACCGACGTCACCATGTTCGACGTCGTCACCGGCACCGAGCGGAAATTCCCGACCTATGCGTTCGGCGCCCACGTCACGCCCGACCAGTTCACGCTGGCCGACATTTCCGCCGACGAGCGCTCGCTGTCGGATCTCGGCTCCGCCATCGACGATCTGAGCGAGGCCGGCCGTCCGACGGGGCCGCTGCGCACGGGCTGGTGGCATAAGATATCCGGCCCGCTCTCCTCGCTGCTGATGCCGCTGCTGGCGGGCGTGGCGGCGTTCGGCCTCGCGCGATCGGGCGCGCTGTTCGTCCGCGCGGTGATCGGCATGGCGCTCGGCTTCGCCTATTTCGTGGCGGACAATTTCGCCGTCGCCATGGGCAATCTTGGCGCCTATCCGCCCTTCCTCGCGGCGTGGGCGCCTTTCCTCCTGTTCTTCCTCATCGGCGAGACGGTGCTGATCCGCACCGAGGAATGACCGGCGGCAGCCGCCTTGCGCGCTGCCATCCCCGTCACAAGCCTGCCCCAATCGCGCCGCATTGCCCGAGCATAGGGCCTGGCTGGGGAGTCGAGGCAAGCGCACGGCACAAGGACGTTGAGTAAGTGAGCACCACCACCATCCGCCGCAAAGGCTTCTGGTCCCAGTCGCATTATCTCGACCGGATGACCTTCAAGGATCTGGTGGTCGCCTACCTCCAGTATCCGGCGATCATCATCTATCTCGGCCTCGCCGCCGTCTCGATCGGCGCCTGGTTCTATCAGCCCGCCTCGATCGGCCGCTCGCTGCTGGCGATCGCGGTGTCGGTGCTGCTCTTCCCCGTGGTCTGGTATTTCCTGCATCGCTGGGTGCTGCATTCGCAGTGGATGTGGAAGGTGCCGTGGCTGGCTGGCACCTGGAAGCGCATCCATTACGATCACCACCAGGATCCGAACCATCTCGAGGTGCTGTTCGGCTCGCCGGCCAACGTCGTGCCGACCGTCGCTCTCGCGACCATTCCGGTCGGTTACGCGATCGGCGGCTTCGGCGGCGCTGCGGCGGCGTTCGCGACGGGCCTGATCCAGACCTGCGTGAACGAGTTCTTCCACTGCATCCAGCACCTCGCGTACAAGCCGAAGAACAAGTGGCTGTCGATGATTAAGCAGCGCCACATGGAGCATCATTTCCACGACGAGAACGGCAATTACGGCATCACCAACTATTGGTGGGACCATCTGGCCGGCACCTATTATGCCGGCGCGTCCGCCCGCAAGAAGAGCCCGACCGTCTTCAACCTCGGCTATACCGACGAGATCGCCGAGAAATACCCGAAGGTGCGCGATCTTTCGGGCGGCATCACCTCCACGGCCGAATTCCGCCGCCGCAACAAGGCCGGCTGAACAACAAACGCCTAGACACGCGCCCGTCATCGCCTAAGGCTCCGCCCCGAGAACGGGAAGCTAAGGGACTGACAATGGCGGGCGCGATCCAGATCATCGAGGCGAAGACGAAGGCCGAGAAAAAGCGCTACGTCGACGTCCAGTTCCGCCTCAATTCCAGCGACCCCGCCTGGATTCCGCCGCTCAAGGCCGAGGTGATGGGCCTCATCACGCCGGGCGAGAATCCCTGGTTCGGCCACGGCCATGGCGGCTTCTTCATCGCCACCCGCGACGGCCGCGACGTCGGCCGCATCTCCGCCCAGATCGACCATCTCTGGGCCGACATGCCCGAAAGCCAAGGCGGCGGCAAAGCCACCGGCAACTGGGGCATGTTCGAGGCGGAGGATGCCGAGGTCGGCGCGGCCCTCATCGCCCATGCCGAGGCGTGGCTGCGCAAGGAGGGTATGAACCGCGCCGTCGGCCCGATCTCCATCTCCATCTGGGACGAGCCCGGCCTGCTGGTGAAGGGGCACGACCACTCCCCCACCGTGATGATGGGCCACAACAAGGCCATCTACGAACAGTGGATCGAGGCCGCCGGCTACAAGGGGATCAAGGATCTCCACACCTATGAGCTGGACATCTCGAAGCAGTTTCCGCCGCTGATCCAGCGCATCGTGGCGTCGGGCGAGCGCAATCCGCGCATCACCATCCGCATGGTGGACAAGACCAGGTTCGCGGAGGAAGCGGCGCTGGTGCTCTCGATCCTCAACGATGCCTGGTCGGACAACTGGGGCTTCGTGCCGCTGACCGACGACGAGATCGCCTATGCCGGCAAGAAGCTGAAGCCGATCGTCTTCAACGAGCTGATCCGCATCGCCGAGGTGGAGGGCGAGCCTGTCGCCTTCATGATGACGCTGCCGGACCTCAACGAGATGCAGGCGGACCTGAACGGCGAACTCTTCCCGTTCGGCTTCATCAAGCTGTTGTGGCGCCTCAATGGCGGCTTCTCGGGCAAGCCGCAGGTGCGCACGATGCGCGTGCCGCTGATGGGCGTGAAGAAGAAGCTCCAGGCGACGCGCCTCGCCTCGCAGCTCGCCTTCATGATGATCGAATATATCCGCCGCGATTCAGTCGCCAAGTTCGGCGCCTCGCGCGGCGAGATCGGCTGGATCCTGGAAGACAATCAGGGGATGGTCTCGATCGCGGAGGCGATCGACAGCCATATCAACCGCGTCTACCGCATCTACGACAAGGCGCTCTGAGCGGGTCTTATTTGTCGAGGCTGTAGGCCGGGATCGTCGGCGCGATCGGATCGGTGCGGACATGCATCGCGATCGCGCCCGCCATCACCAGCAGCACGGCAGGCACCACCAGCGCCCAGCGCGGCGCCCGCTCGCACCGCGCCAGCGGCCAGAAGGCCGCAGCCAGCACGAGCAGGAAGAGGGCGACCATCTCCGGCAGCCCCGCGCCGATGCCGAGGAAGGCGAGATGGGCCAGCGGCAGCAGCGGTGCGCTCACCGCCGCCGCGCCCGCGGCGACGACCATCCAGCCTGCGGCACGCGCGAGCGGCGCGTCCACCCAGGCAACGATCATCGCGACGAGCGCCAGCAAGAGCGCGGGAACGGCCAGCAGCCACGCCGCCAGCGGCGCCGCCGCCTGCGCGCCCAACGCCCCCAGCAACAGCACGCCGATCAGCGCGAGCCAGCCGCCCCATAGCCCTTCCCCTGCACGAGGCGCGAACCACGCCGCCGCCATCCCCGCCAGCAAGCAGGGCAGCACCAGCCCGAGCCGCCCTCCCAGCACCAGATCGAGCAGCCCCAGCGCGAGGATGGGCAGCAGGCCCACCGCCCGATAGCGCGACCGTCGCAGCAGGACCATGCCGCCCAGCACCGCCAGACCGGCCAGCACCGCCTGCGCCTCCAGCATAGGGAGGGCCGCCAGACGATCATAATAATTCGGGTGCCGGGCACTGCCGGAGAGCAGGTTCAGCGCGTTCAGGGCCAGCGTCGCGTGGCTCATGAGCCAGACCGGCAGCGCCAGCCCCTCACCGACGGATCGCAAGCTCAGCAGACCCGCCCGTCGAACGCCCAGCCCCGCCACGAACAGCGCCACCGCCGCGCCGATCAGCAGCCACCAGCCGGTCGCGATGCCATAATGGGCCATCCCCGCGCCGCCGATGTCGAAGAAGACGGCATCCGCGCTCCGCCCCGGCAGCGTCGGCGCGAAGGCGAGCGCGGAGACGATGCCCAGCGCCTGATCGCCCATGTCCTGCACGGATCGCGGATCGAGCCGATCGATCGTCGCGCGCGGCGAATGATAATATTGCGGCCGCCCCATGATGGCGAAGTTGAAGCCCGGCAGCCCCTTCTCGCGCACGAGCGTGAAATCGGTGTCGTTGGGCATCCGGCGATAGGCCATGACGGACAGCGAGTTGGCCACCGGATGCGCGACGCTCTTCGCGAACAGCGCCATCATCGCGCCGTTGGCAGCCCCCGTCTCGAACATGGTGGCGCGACCGCCGGCGCCCCGCGCCTCCAGATTCACCACCACGCCGACATGCGCCGCCGCGCCGTCGCGAGGCCAGAAGTCCCGCGCGCCGGAGAGGCCGATCTCCTCGCCGTCGGTGAATAGCACGACCACGTCGCGCGCCGGCGCGCCCTTCGCCTTGATCGCGCGAAGAATCTCCAGCGCCGATGCGACGCCGATGCTGTCGTCGCCGCTGCCGGGCGAGCCCCAGACCGTGTCGTAATGCGCCATCAGGGCGACGGCGGGCAGCGTGCGATCCCGTCCCGGCAACACCGCGAGCAGGTTGACCACGTCGTTGGAGATCACCTCCGCGCCGGTCCAGCGGCGGAGCGTCTTCGCGCCACGCGGATCGATCAGATAGCGCCGCTCCTCCGGGCTCAGCCCGAGCGCGCGCAGGCGGGTGACGAGATGATCCCGAACCCGCGCATTGTCGGCGCTGCCGGTGGGATGCGGGCGCATCGCGATCGCATGGACGTCCGCCATCGCCCGCCCGGCCGAGAAGACCGTGGGCGGTGCCGACGCCGGGACGACGGACGGCGGCATCGCCGCCCGGAGGCCGATGAACAGCGTGACGAGGACTGCCAGCAGCAGCGCCCCGACCCGCACGACGCGCCCGCCCTCGCTCAGCGCAGCTCTACCCAGGCAGGCGCGTGATCGGACGCCTTCTCGCGCCCGCGCACATGCTTGTCGATATTGGCGTCCACCAGCCGGTCCGCCGCCTGCGGGGAGAGCAGCAGATGGTCGATGCGGAAGCCCGCATCGCGCGCCCAGGCACCGGCCTGATAGTCCCAGAAGCTGTACATCCGCGCGGGCTCGGGATGGCGGGCGCGGATCGCGTCGGTCCAGCCCTGATGGATCAGCGATCGGAACGCCGCCCGGCTCTCCGGCTGCATCAGCGCGTCACTGGCCATGGCGCTGACCGAGAAGGTGTCGAGATCGGTCGGGATGACGTTGTAGTCGCCCGCCAGCACCACCGGCCGCTCCTCGGCCAGCAACTCGCGCGCGTGGATCTGGAGGCGGCGCATCCAGTCGAGCTTGTAGTCGAACTTGGGGCCGGGCTGCGGATTGCCGTTAGGCAGGTAGATCGAGGCGACGACCACGCCGTCCACCTCCGCCTCGATATAGCGGCTCTGCACATCCTCGGGATCGCCCGGCAGCCCGCGCCGCCGCTCGGCCGGCAACTGCCCCCGCGCGAGCACCGCCACGCCGTTGAAGCCCTTCTGGCCATGCCAGACGACGCCATAGCCGGCATCCTCGATGGCGGATTGGGGGAATTTGTCGCCCTCGGCCTTCAGCTCCTGAAGGCAGGCGACGTCGGGCTTCGCCTCCTCCAGCCATTCGAGCAGGCGAGGCAGGCGGGCATTGATCCCGTTGACGTTGAATGTGGCGATACGCATCCGGGCATTCCTAGCCCGGTCACGCGCCCGCCGGAAGGGTCAGATCGAGAAGCTGGAACCGCAGCCGCAGCCGGAGGCCGCCTGCGGATTCTCGACGCGGAAGGCCGCGCCGCCGAGCGACTCCACATAATCGACGTGCGAGCCGCGCACGAGATCGAGGCTGACCGAATCCACCACCAGCGTCACGCCGTCACGGATGGCCGTGACATCATCCTCGGCCACCGTATCGGCCAGGCCGAAGACATATTGGAAACCGGCGCAGCCGCCGCCGTCCACCGACAGGCGCAGCATCGCGGGCTTGCCCTGCTTCGCGGCGATCGCGGCCACGCGGGCGGCGGCGGCGGCGGTCAGGTCGATCGGAGCCAGGTCGATGGCGGTCTGTTCGGTCATGGAAGCGAGATAGGAGCCCGAGGGCGTCGGATCAACGGGTCGATCAGTCGGCGTCGGGGTCTTCGGGGCCGCCCATCGCCATCTGCGGCTCGCCCTTGCGGGTCGGCGCGGTGCGGTTCTGGAGGGCGGTCAGGTAATCGGCGGTCTGGAGGAAGGGCATCGGGTTCACGGCGCGGCCGTCGATGCGGACTTCGTAATGGAGATGGCTGCCGGTCGAACGGCCGGTCGAACCCATCAGCGCGATCAGGTCGCCGCGATGCACGCGCTGGCCGTCATGTACGAGAATCTGCGAGAGATGGCCGTAACGGGTCTCAAGGCCCTTGCCATGCTCGATCTGGACGAGGTTGCCATAGCCGCCGGCGCGCTCGGCGCGGCTGACGATGCCGTCGGCGGTCGCATAGACCGGGGTGCCGACCGGCGCCGCCATGTCGAGGCCCGGATGCATCGCCGCGGTACCGCGGAACGGATCGGTGCGGACTCCGAAGGACGAGGTGTAGCGGAATTCCTTGACCGGCTTCTGGGAGGGGACAGAAACCAGGCCGCCATGGGGCACCGCGTCCATGCGCTTCCAGCTATCGAACAGCGAGCGGAACATGGGATCGGCCTTGGCGCCGAGCGTGGTGGTGGAGACGGCGTCGAAGGCGCCGACCGAAGCCGTGGCGGTCGCGGTCGCCGGATCGGCGGCCAGCGCCGGGCTCGCCGCCAGCACGCCCATCGCCAGTGCAGCGGTGGAAATGATTTTCACGGAGCGGCGAAGCGCGGGGAACCGAACGATGCCGGCCGCGTTGATGTCATGGTTGATTGTCAAGCTCACGATACGATCCACCTTGCACAGACCCCCGTCAGAGGGCCCCTCCCCCCGGCGCGTGGCGCTTCTTTTGTCTTGCCGCTGGTGGAATGCCCCTCCCGCAGTCCGGCTTTCAGGGGTGTGACCCGCTCAGCGGGCTGCCGCAAGTGTGCCGTAATAGTCCAGCGTCAAACCGGCCGCATGACGCGCTGAGTCGTTGAACGGCGGTTTCACAACCCCCAGAAAATGTTGCGCTATCAAGGCCTGCCACGTTTCCGTTGGAATATGGCCGGCCATTTCGCACCATGATTCGAACCATTTGGTTCCCGCCGCGACATGGCGGATCTCGTCGGCATAGATGCGCGTCAGGATGCGGGCGGAAGCGCTATCACCCGCCGCCTCGAACCGCGCGACGGTCGCCGGCGTGACGTCCAGACCCCGCGCCTCCAGCGCCATCGGCACCAGAGCGAGGCGGGCGGTGAGGTCGTCGCGCGTCTTCTCGGCCGTCTCCCACAGCCCGTCATGCGCGGGGTGGGCGCCATAGAAGCTGCCCATCGCGCGCAGCCGACGGTCGAGCAGCGCGAAATGCATCGCCTCGTCCGCGCCGACGCCGATCCAGTCGTCGACGAAATCGCGCGGCAATGCTGCGCCGAACCGCCCCGCACAATCGAAGGCGAGATCGATCGCGACATATTCGATGTGCGCGAGCGCGTGCAGCATGGCGATGCGCGCACGCTCCGAACCGGCCCGGCCGCGCTTGGGCATCCGGTTGGGCGGGAGCAGCTCCGGCTTCTCGGGGCGGAGCGGCCGGTCGGGCATGGCGACGTCGAAAACGTGCGCCAGCCGCCCCGAATGCCACGCCCGCGCCACCGCCCGCGCCGCCATCGCCTTCTCGCGCGGATCGGCGGTGAACAGCACCGCGCGGCACGCCTCCGCGATGCTGCGCGCAGCAATCACCCCCGAACGGCCGGCCTCGCTCATGCCCCCATTCACCGGCTGGCCAGTGCCTCGGCAGCAGCGAGCACCTGCTCGACATGGCCCGGCACCTTCACCTTGCGCCACAGCTTCGCGATGCGGCCGTCCGCGTCGATCAGGAAGGTCGCGCGGTCGATGCCCATATATTTGCGGCCGTAGAGGCTCTTCTCGATCCAGGTGCCGAACGCCTCGCACACCGATCCGTCCTCGTCGCTGGCGAGGCTGACGGTGAGGTCATATTTCGTCACGAACTTCCGGTGCTTGGCGGGCGGGTCTTTCGAGACGCCGAGCACCTGCACCCCCGCCAGCTCGAACACCGCCTTCGCGGCGGAGAAATCCTGCGCCTCGCGCGTGCAGCCGGCGGTGTCGTCCTTGGGATAGAAATAGAGCACCAACGGCCGCCCGCGCAGGCTGGCCAGCGTCAGCGCGCCGCCGTCGGGCGTCGTCAGGGTGACGTCGGGGGCCATGTCGCCCGGCTGGAGGTCCGCTACCATCATTCTTCTCCCGCTTGGGCGGCGATGCGCCGCCAGGCTTCGCCGACGCTCTGCCGCGCGACATCGAGTGCCGCAAGCAGCGCCGCCCAGTCCGCCTGACCGCAGGCCTGGGCAATGGCCGCGCGCGCGGGGGCCGGAGGCTCGGCCGCGTTGGGCGACATCAGCCGCATCGCGACGAGGATGCGGGTGAGCAGATCATGCGCCGGCAGCAGGGCCGCGGGCAGCAGCCCCGCCCCCGTCAGCCTGGCGATCGCTTCATCGAGCTGCGGCGCGAAGCCGGTGCGGTGCTGGAGCTGGGTGACGTGGACGACGAACTCCAGATCGACCAACCCGCCGTCGAGCAGCTTGACGTCGAGCGGCCCGGCCGGCGGCTTGTGGCGGGCGATGTCGCCGCGCATCTTCACCGCGTCGGCGAGGAGGCGGGTGGCGTCCCGCTCGCCGCCGAGCGTATCGGCGATGATCCCGCCCAGCGCCCCCCGCGCCGCCTCCGATCCGAAGACCGGCCGGGCGCGGGCGAGGGCCATATGCTCCCACGTCCACGCGCCCTCGCGCTGATAGCGGGCGAAGCTGTCGAGCGAGACGGCGAGCAGCCCCTGCCCGCCCGACGGCCTGAGCCGCGTATCCACCTCGTAGAGCGGCCCGGCGGGGGTCGCGACCGAGAGCGCGGCGGTGACGCGCTGGGCGAGGCGGTTGAAATATTGCGTGGCGCCGAGCGGCTTCGGCCCGTCCGATTCCGCCAGATGATCGCCGGTGAAGAGATAGACGATGTCGAGGTCCGACGCGTGGGTCAGCGCCCCCCCGCCGAAGCGGCCGAGCGCCAGCACGACAAGCTCGCCCTCAGGCACGCGGCCATGCGCCGCCTCGAACTCGGCCACGGTGGCGCTTGCCAGCGCTTCCAGCGCGGCTTCGGCGATGCGGGCATAGCCGCCCGCCACCTCCAGCGGATCGCTGCTACCCGAAACGAGCTGCACGCCCTGCGCGAACCGCAGCTCGCCCACCGCGCGGCGCACGCGATCGAGCATCGCCTGATAATCCTCGTCGCCCGTGCGGGCGAAGCGCGCGGCCAGCGCCGGAACATCGGGCGGCGGCCGAAGCGCGGTGGCGTCGATCAGCCCGTCGATCAGCTCGGGGCGCCGCCCCAGCATCTCGGCCAGCGTCGGCGCGAGGCTCAGCACGTCGCCGACCAGCCGCGCGAGCTGCGGCCGCGCCTCCAGCAAGCGGAACAGGTTGATGGCCGACGGCAGCTTCGCCACCATCGCATCGAAACGGTTGAGCGCCGTCCCCGGATCGGGCGCGGCGCCGAGCGCCTCGACCAGCCCCGGCAGCACCGCCTCCAGCGCCGCCTGCGCCGCCGCCGAACGCAGCGCCCGCGCCCCGCCGCCGCGCCATTGGACGATCCGCGTGGCGGCGGCCTCGGCATCGGCGAAGCCCGCCTCCGACAGCGCCGCCAGCAGCGCGTCATGATCCGTCGGCAGCGCGCGATCCCCCGGCGGATCGAGCGAATCGTACAGCGCCCCCACCCGCTCGACCGGCCCGCGCAGCGCATCGAGCAACGCCGCCCCGTCCGCGCGGCCGTCGAGCCGGGCGACATTGTCGAGCGCCGCCGCGTCGCCCGGCAGGCTGTGCGTCTGCCGATCCTCGACCATCTGCAAGCGATGCTCGACGGTGCGGAACAGGCGATAGGCATCGGCCAGCATCGCCGCGTCGGCCTGCTCGATCCGTCCGCCGTCCCCAAGCGCCGCCAGCGCGTCCAGCGTCGCGGGCACGCGCAGCGCCGGCTCGCGGCCGCCATGGATGAGCTGGTGGATCTGGGCGAAGAACTCGATCTCGCGGATGCCGCCGCGCCCGCGCTTCAGATCATAGCCGGGGCCGAAGCGCTGGCCGGCGTGATAATGGCTGCGGATGCGCCGCGAGAGCGCGCGCAGTTCCCCGATCGCGCCGAAATCCAGAGCGCGCCGCCACACGAAAGGGCGGATCGCGGCGAGGAAGCGCTCGCCCAGCGCGATATCCCCCGCCGCCGCCCGCGCGCGGATGAAGGCGGCGCGCTCCCACGGCAGCGCGCTCGATTCATAATAAGTGATCGCCGCCGCCTCGGGCAGCGCCAGCGGGGTGGCCTCCGGCGAGGGACGCAGGCGCAGGTCGATGCGGAAGACATGGCCGTCGCCGTCCAGCGTCTGCATCAGCTCGACCACGCGCCGCGCGATGCGGACGGCGGCTTCCACCGGCTCTTCCCGCGGGCGGCGGGGCAAGGTCTCGGGATCGAAGATCAGGATCGGGTCGATGTCCGACGAGTAGTTCAGCTCCTGGCTGCCATGCTTGCCGAGCGCCAGCGCCACGAAGCCCCGTGCCTCGACGCCCGGCGTGCGCTCCTCGATCGCCGCGCGGATGGCACGATCCAGCGCGCGGTCGGCGAAATCGGAGAGGCGCCGCGTCACCTCCTCCAGCGACAGCAGGCCCGAGAGATCGCCCACCGCCAGCGCCAGCGCCAGCCGCCGCCGCTCGCCGCGAAGCTGGGCGGCGACGGTCGCCTCGGCCTCCACCGGCGCCCCGGCCAGCGCCAGCGCGCCCGCGAGATCGCCCGCTTCCAGCGCCGCCACCACCGCGGGCTCCCGCCCGGCCATGCGGCGCAGGAAGGGGGCATGGGCTCGGGCACGCTCCAGCGCATCGCGAACGGCTGTGGCATTCATGTCGCTCATCCCGACGGGTTGCCGGGCCGCGGATCGACACGCAACCCCCTCATCGATCCGGCGTTATGCGATCATGATGAGGTTCGACGGAAAATCACAAGGCCAATCCGGGCGCCTGGCGGAACGGGCGCAGCCGGTGACGACGCCCCTCCAGCATCAGGGCATCCGCGACGCGCTGCGCGGGGCGTTCAACGGCACGCTCGACACGCCGGCGGATTTTCAGGCCCTGCTGTCGCAAATCCGCTGACGCGGCCTTTCATCTATCGATCGGAGGGGCCGTCGCGGCTCAGTTCGTCGACCTGATCCATGATCGTCTGGAGCGCGGTGGTGTTGCTGTCCGTCTTGTGGGTGCGGCGTGAAGGCAGCTTGCCTTCCGACAGCAGCGCCTCCAGCGCGACACGTCCCCGCGCGACGCGGCTCTTGATCGTGCCGACCGCGCAGCCGCAGATCTCCGCCGCCTCCTCATAAGCGAAGCCGCCCGCGCCGACGAGGATCAGCGCCTCGCGCTGCGGCTGCGGCAGGTGCAACAGCGCACGCTGCATGTCGCCCAGCTCGACATGTCGATCCTGGCTGGCCGGCGCGGCCAGCAGCTTGGAGGCGGTGATCTCGTCCCACTCGCCCTTGAAGCGGGCACGGCGCATCTGGCTGAGGAACAGGTTGCGCAGGATGATGAAGGTCCAGGCGCGCATGTTGGTGCCGGCCTGGAAGCGCTGGCGCGCCGCCCATGCCTTGAGCAGCGTCTCCTGCACCAGATCGTCCGCCAGATCGCGATTGCCCGACAGCGAGCGGCCGAAGGCGCGCAGATGCGGGATCACCTGCGCGAGCTGCTCCTTGAACTCGTTATCCGGCAACGGCGTGTGAACGACCGGAGCCTCGACAGCCTCATCCTCATTCTTCGCTTCGGAAGGAACGGTCTTGGTCATCGCTCCCCCTTGCTCCTTGCCACGGACAATGGCTGCATCCTCCCGTTTGAGATAGTCCGCCGAATCTGCCTGCGCCAGTGGGCGCGCCACTTTATCCATATTAGCGGTTGAGAATCAGCATGATGGCGAAGACCAGGACGATCGCCGCCAGGGAAATCCCCAGCACATAGCGCACCACGTTGGCCTTTCGCCCGGCACGCGCCTCGGTGCCGGACAGATGCGGTCCACTCTGATCCATCGCGCATCTCCCGATCGTCACGCGCTGCCAACGGTCGGGTGATGCGAGCGGTTCCGTTCAGGCCGGGACGGTGGAGCTGTCGAAGAACAGCGCTTGCGCGATCGCCGCCTTCACCGTCGACCGCTGGAACGGCTTGGTGATGAGGAAGGTCGGCTCCGGCCGCTCGCCGGTGAGCAGGCGCTCGGGGAAGGCGGTGATGAAGATCACCGGCACCTCGAACTGGGCGAGGATGTCCTTCACCGCGTCGATGCCCGAGCTGTCGTCGGCGAGCTGGATGTCCGCCAGCACCAGGCCGGGGCGCCGCGCCATCGCCTGCGTCACCGCCTCGTCGCGGGTCACCGCCACGCCGGTCACGCCATGGCCGAGATCGCGGACGATCGTCTCAAGGTCCATCGCGATGATCGGCTCATCCTCGATGATGAGCACATCGGCATGGGTCTGTCGCTCGATCTCCGCCAGTGCGTCGGCCACCAGCACCTCCACTTCGGTATCGCCGACACCGATCAGGAAGGCGGTATCCTCGTTGGTGAACCCCTCCATCGCCGTCAGCAGCAGGGCCTGACGCGAGCGGGGCGTGATTCGGGCCAGGCGCGCCTGCGCGATCACCTCGGGCGTGCTGCCCTCCTGCCCGCCGTCCACGCCTGTCCCGACCGTGCTCGAGGACCAGATCGCCTGAAACGTCTTGTAGAGCCCGAGTCGCGGATCGACATCGCGGGGAAATTCTTCCGGGTCCGCAACGATCGCCTCCAGCGCCGCACGGACATAGGCGTCACCCTGTTTCTGAGTTCCCGTGAGCGCACGCGCATAGCGGCGCAGGAACGGGAGGTGAGGCGCAAGTTCCTGTCCAAGCGACATATTTCTATCCAACTCCTGTGCGAAACCCTTTTCGACCGGAGATGGGTCGACATCATGCGATGCCTCGCTTCCCCCGGCCGGCCCCTCCCGATATCGTAAGGAGCCGTTCAGCGAGGAACCATCCTGCGACTTTTTTGTTTCCACGGCCACGAGAGGATTTTATCGCGTGACCCGATGGAGCGACTATTCGCCCCGTCGTCGGCGCGTCACTGTGGATAGAGGCGCACACCATGCTGCGATCGACAGGGGATAGGGCGAGTTGGCGTTGAGCGACGACAAAAAGACCAACAAGGGCCAGGGCATCGCCCCGACATCGTCCTCCTCGCGCCGGTCCGGCTCTGAACGGGCGGGTTCGGATCGGGATGTGGGACACGCCCTTCGTTCCGTCTATGCAAGGACCGTAAGCGAGGATATTCCGGCAGAGCTGCTCGATCTGCTGGGCAAGCTCAGCTAGCGGGGGCGCCGCTGCATACCACCTCCCGTTCGACGCTGCCGCCACCATCGCCGGCTGTTCGTCTGTTCACGCGGCTGTCGACCAGTCTCAAGATCCTGATCGTCCTGTCGCTCGCGCTGCTGCCGCTGGGCATGATCGCATCGCTGGCATCGCTGGAAACCGCCAAGGCCAATCGCGCCAACCGGGAGGCCGCCGCCCGGCTTCTCGTCACCGACAGCGCCGAGCGCTTCAATCTCGCCGTCGACCGGGTCACGTCCATCCTCCACGCTGCCCAGCGGCGGGGGCCGGAAGGATGCCGCCGCGCGATCGCCGCGATCGGCGCGGGCTCGGCGGCGGCCGTGTTCGACGGCACCGGCCGCCTCGTCTGTTCCTCGCGCCCGCTCACCGCCAGCCTGCCGCTGCGCCGCACCGACACCGCCCCGATCGTCCTGATCGACGGGGAGGACGAGACCGTCCGCGTCATCGCCAGCTCGAGCGAGACGCCGGGCTGGGCGATGGCCGAGCTGCCGCGCGATCTGCTCGCCGAGGCCGCCCACCCGCACGCGCTCGACGGCAGCTATTCGCTCCGCCTCTCCGATACCGTCGGGCAGCAGATCAACGTCGCCACGATGCAGACCGTGCCGCTCGGCCGCGATGTGCTGGCGGACCTTCCCATCGCAGGCGGCCAACTCCGCCTGTCGATGACGGTGGCGACCGCGCCGCTCAGCGCCAACGAGATTCTGTTGACGCTGTTGCCGATCCTGATGTGGGTGGCGGGCGCCGCGATCGGCTGGCTTGTGGTGGACCGGCTGATCCTGCGCCCCCTCGCCTCGATGCAGGACGCGATCGAGCGATACCGCATCAGCGGCCGCTTCGAGATGCCGCCGCTCACCACGCCGGCCTTCGAAATCCGCACGCTGGGCCGCGCCTTCCTGCGCGCCGCCATGACCATCTCGCGCCACGAGGCAGAGCTGGAGGACGGCCTCGCCCGGCAGACGCGCCTCACCCGCGAGGTGCATCACCGGGTGAAGAACAATCTCCAGGTGATCGCCAGCCTGCTCAACATCCACGCCCGCAGCGCCGAGACGCCCGAGGCGATCGACGCCTTCGCCACCATCCAGCGCCGTGTCGACGCGCTGGCGATCGTCCACCGCAGCCATTTCGCGGAGCTGGAGGTCAACCACGGCATCGCCCTGCGCCCGATGATCGGGGAACTGGCCTCCAATCTGCGCGCCTCCATCCCCGCCGGTATGCCGTCGCCCACCGTGACGCTCGATCTCGCGCAGGCCTGTGCCCATCAGGATGTCGCCGTCTCGGTGGCTTTCCTGCTCGTCGAGCTGATCGAAACGGCGATGATGCGCGTGCCGGGCACCAGCATCGCCATCTCGCTCGACGAGGTGGAGGATCAGCCCGAGCGCGCCCGGCTGACCGCGCGATCCCCCGCCCTGCGCCGCGACGCCGCCCCGGTGGACCCGCATTTCGAGCAGTTCGAGCGCGTGATCGGTGGCCTCGCCCGCCAGCTCCGCTCGCCTCTGGAGCGAGACGAGGGCATCGGCATCGTCGCGATCGAGATCATGGTGATGCCCGATCCGAACCTTCGTTGACGCTACGGCACGGCGGCTCCCCCCGCTTCGAATAAATTTGGGGGAGCCGGGAACCAGCGCCGCGCCGGGCCGTTTTGCACCCCGGATAGCGACCTTTTGCCCCCCCGCTCTCGCTATCCGCACATGAAATGGACCCGGTCACGCCGCCCTCCCCCCGGCTGCGTGGCCGGGTCCAAATTCTTTGGGATCAAGGGCTTGGCCGTCGCTTCCGGCGATAGGACGGAACCATAACGCGACGCCCCGCATTGTCTTCCCAACGGAACCCAGACTTCCGTGCATGAGAAGGAGTGGGAACTTGGTTCGCAAGCTCATCGGCGCCGGGCTCATCTCGGCCGCACTGCTCGTCACCGCGTGCAACACGATCCACGGGGCGGGCAAGGATGTCTCCTCGGCCGGCAACGCGGTCGCCAATGCGGCGGACAACGCGAAATAGGCAGCGCTTCGGCAGGCAGCAGGCAGGGCGGCGCCGAGGGATTTCGGCGGCGCCCTTTTTGCGCTCAGGCGGTGGCGCCCTCCGCCTCCCGCGCGCGCTTGCGCTCGGTGAACCAGATCGCGATCAGCGCCAGCTCATAAAGCAGGCAGAGCGGCACCGCGAGCAGCAGCATCGACACCGCGTCCGGCGGGCTCAGCACCGCCGCCAGCGCGAACGAGCCGACGTAGGAATAGCGCCGCCCCTTCACGAGTTGCTTGCGGCTGACGATCCCGGTCCGTTCGAGCAGCATCAGCAGCACCGGCAGCAGGAAAGCCACGCCGAAACCGAACATGAACTTGGTGACGAAACCCAGATAGTTGCCGATGGCGGGCAGCGCTTCCTGCTGCACGCCGCCGATATTGCCCTGGAAGCCGAGCAGGAAGTGCAGCGCCAGCGGCATCGCGATGAAATAGGCCATCGCCGCTCCCGACAGGAACAGCACCGGCGTCAGCAGCAGGAACGGGCGCAGCGCCCGCTTCTCCTTGGCGTAGAGCCCCGGCGCGATGAAACGCCAGAGCTGGTTCGCCACCACCGGAAAGCTCAGCATGATCGCCGAGAAGAAGGCCACCTTCATCTGTGCGAAGAAGGCCTCGAACACGTCTGTGTAGATCAGCTTCCCCTGCCCCGCGTGCAGCAGCGGCTGGACGAGGAAGGCGAAGATCGGCTTGGCGAAATAGAGGCAGACGAGGAACGCCGCGCCCAGCGCGAGGAAGCTCCAGATCAGCCGCTTGCGCAGCTCGATGAGGTGATCCAGCAGCGGCGCGCGCGTGTCTTCGAGTTCGTCTTCGACGTCGGCCATCGTCTTCAGCCCTGGCGTTGCGCGTCGGCGGGCGTCGCGATGGGGGGTGTGGGATCGGCGGCTTCCGGGGCCGGAGCCGGAGCGGACGGAGCCTCCAGCGGCAGCATCTGCGGCTGGGCCGTGGTCGCCGGCTCGGGCGTGCTGTTGGCGGAGCCGATCAGATCGGAATGCTCGCGCATGATCCGCTCATTCTCCGCCTTCCATTTCTTCTCCATCTCCTGAAGCTCGGACTCGCGGATCATGTCGTCGATCGCGCCGCGGAAATGGCGGGCCATGGTGCGGCCACGGCCGACCCATTGCCCCACCACCCGCATCACGCGCGGCAAATCCTTCGGCCCGATCAGCACGATCGCGACCAGCGCCACGATCAGCATCTCGGAGGGCGCGATATCGAACATCGGCGCTGCGCTTCGTCAGTCGATGGCGCTCAGGTCCGCGGCCGGTCTTCCGGCATCGGCTGAAGATCGCGGTCGGCGTTCGGCTCCAGCGGGGCCTGCGCCTGAAGGCGCTGCGCCGGCTTGGGCTGATCGTCGTCCTCGTCGGCCATGCCTTTCTTGAAGCTCTTCAGCCCCTTGGCGACATCGCCCATCATCGAGGGAAAACGGCCGCCGCCAAACAGCACGATCGCGATGATCCCGAGGATGATCCAGTGAATTGGCGAACCGAAACCCATGACACTTTCTCCTAAGTCTTATCTATCTAGCCCTCATCGTCGCCGCTTTCCACCTCGACGTTGAGCATCGCCTCATCAATCGGATCGAGCAGGCCGGCGGCGCGCAGATCGTCGATGCCGGGCAGGTCGCGGCGGCTGGTGAGGCCGAAATGGGTGAGGAAGGCGGGCGTGGTCGCGTAAATGAGCGGCCGGCCGGGCACTTCGCGGCGACCGGCGGGGCGCACCCAGCCTGCCTCCATCAGCACGTCGAGCGTGCCCTTGGAGATCTGGACGCCGCGAATGGCCTCGATCTCCGCACGGCTGACCGGCTCGTGATAGGCGATGATGGCGAGCGTCTCGATCGCCGCGCGGCTGAGCTTGCGCGGCTCCTCGCGGGTGCGGCGGAGGATGTGGGCGAGATCCGGCGCGGTCTGGAAATGCCAGCGCCCGCCGCGCTCGACCGGGTGGATGCCGCGAGGCGCATAGCTTTCCGCCAGCGCGCGCAACCCTTCCACGACATCGATGCCCTCTCCCGCCGCCGCCTTGATCTCGGCCAGCGTCATCGGCGCCTCGGCGGCGAACAGCACGGCCTCGACGGCCCGCTCGTCATGCCCCGGCGGGTTCACGCCGCGCGGACCCAGAGCGTGTCGAAGGCGCTCTCCTGCCTCAGCTCCAGTCGACCCTGCTTGGCCAGCTCGAGCATCGCGAGGAAGCTCGATGCCCGAGACGAGCGCGCCAGCGACGGATCGGCGGTGGCGGGCAGGAAGCGTTCCAGCGTCGTCCAGTCGAGCGCCTGCCCCAGCATCGCCTCGACACGCTGGAGCGCCACCTCCAGCGTCATCACCGGGCGGCGCGAGACGACGTGCATCACCGGCCGGTTGCGCGCGGTGATGGCCCCGTAAGCGGCGATCAGATCGAACAGGTCCGCCTGCCATGCCGCCTTGCGCACCACCCTCAGCCCCTCGGGCGCGCCGCGCGGGAAGACGTCGCGGCCAAGCCTGTCGCGCCCCATCAGCCGCGCGCCCGCCTCGCGCATCGCGTCGAGCCGCTGGAGGCGCAGTTGCAGGCGCAGCGCCAGTTCCTCGGGGCTGGGCTCCACCTCGGGATCGCGGGGCAGAAGCAGGCCGGATTTGAGGTAGGCGAGCCACGCCGCCATCACGAGATAATCGGCGGCGATCTCCAGCTTGAACGCCTTCGCGCCCTCGATGAAGGCGAGATATTGCTCGACCAGCGCAAGGATCGACAGCTCGCGCAGGTCGACCTTCTGCTGCCGGGCCAGCGCCAGCAGCAGGTCGAGCGGCCCCTCCCACCCGTCGATATCGATGGTGAGCCTATCCCCCGTCTCATCCATCGGATGAGCCTAGCAAAGCGTCAGGCGAGCGCCAGCAGCGAATCGCGCCGGGCGGCGAGTTCCTCGAAGCTCTCGAACGGAGCCTGCGCCGCCACCGTCGCCATCGCGCGCTGGAGGCGATCATGGCTGACCGCCGCGATCGGCCCGAGCGCGCCAGCCACCGCTTCCATCTCGGCCATGTCGCCCGAGCAATGGAGCGCGATATCGCATCCCGCCGCGATCACACCCGCCGCCCGCTCGGCAAAGCCGCCGGAGAGCGCGTGCATCCCGAGATCGTCGGACATCAGCAGCCCGTCGAAGCCGATCCGCCCCCGGATGATCTCGCCGATCACCACGGGCGAGAGGCTGGCGCAACGTTCCTTGTCCCACGCGGTGTAGACGACGTGCGCGGTCATCCCCATGGCTGCGTCCCGCAAGCCGACGAACGGCGCGACATCCTCCGCCAGCTCCGCCTCGGGTGCCTCGACGACGGGAAGCTCCTTGTGGCTGTCCGCCATGGCGCGGCCGTGGCCGGGCATATGCTTGACGACGCCGACCACCCCGCCCTCGCGCAGTCCGTCGATCACCAGCCGGCCGAGCGCCGCCACCTGCATCGGGTCGGAACCGAGCGCCCGGTCGCCGATGATCGCGTCCGCATCGGGGCGGCGCACGTCGAGCAGCGGCAGGCAATCGACATTGACGCCCACCTCGCGGAGCATCGTCGCGATCGCCTTGGCGTTGAGCCGCGCCGCCTCCATCGCGGAGACGGGCGCCTTCTCATAGAGTCTGGCGAAGGGTTCGGCGGCGGGCAGCTTCGGCCACTCGGGCGGCCCCATGCGCTGCACCCGGCCGCCTTCCTGATCGATCAGGATCGGCACGTCGTCGCGACCCGAGAGCGAGCGGAGTTCGTCCGTCAATGCCTTCATCTGCGCCCGGTCGGTGCAGTTGCGCCTGAAGAGGATGAACCCCGCCGGCTCCACCGAGCGGAAGAAAGCCCGCTCGGCCTCGCCGAGCGCCGGGCCGGCGAGGCCGAAGAACGCTGGTATCATAAGAGTGAGGCGGTAAGCCTCACCCCACCACGACGCAAGCCTCGCCCGCGATCTTGAGCTTCGAGCAGATCGACGAGGCCTGACCGCCCGCCGACGCGCGGAGGCGATAGACCGTCTTGCCGTTCGACGTGACCGGCACGATCGACTTGCCGAGCGCGCCCAGATAGCCGAAGCGGCCCGAGAGCGACTTCCACGCCTCGTTCGCCTTGGCCTCGCTGGAGAAGGCACCGAGCTGGATTTGCGCGCCACCGGATGACGGGGCCGCAGCCTTCTCTTCCTTCAGAGGCGCAGGCTTCGGCTCGGCCTTCACCGGCGCGGCCTTGGCGACCTCTGGCTTCACGGCGGGTGCCGGTGCGGGCTTGGACGCCGGCAACGGAACCGTCTTCACGGGCGTCGGCGTCGGCACGGCCTTCGCCACCTCGGCCGGCTTGGCCGGAGCGGCCGTCGGCGCGGCGGCCTGCTGCGGCGCGGGCTTGCCGGTGTCGCGCGCGATCGGGGCTTCGGGGATCGCCGAGAGGTCGATCTTGCCGTCCGGGTCCGCGCCTTCGCTGGCGGCGTAGCTGCTGTCGCCCTGCCCCTTCACGTCCATGCCGCCGGGCTCGGTCGGCTTGACCTTGTAGGCGCCGGGCTGCGCCGCGATCAGCGTCGGGTCGCCCTTCGCGCCCGCCGAACCGTCCGCACGCTGCTTGAGCCAATAGACGCCGCCGACGATCAGGCCGAGCGCGACCAGCGCCACCACCAGGCCGGCCACCAGCCGACCCGCGGATACCCCCTCGTCGCCGCCCTCGTCTTCGACAGGCTCAAGCCACGGCAGACGATCCTCATCCGCCGCTCCGCCCATGCCACGCCCCAGATCGGACATTCGCTTACATCTCCTCGGCCGCGGCGACCCCCATGATCGCCAGCCCATTGCGGACAATCTGCCCCAAGCCTTCGGCGAGGGAAAGCCGCGCGCGGGTGATTTCAGGGTCGTCCTGAACCAAAAAGCGACGATCCGGGCGATCGTTGCCGCGGTTCCACAGCGCATGGAAGGCCGCCGCCAGATCATAGAGATAGAAGGCGACGCGGTGCGGCTCGCGGGTGTTGGCCGCCTGCTCGACGATGCGGGGGAACTGGGCGGCGAGCTTGACCAGCTCCAGCTCCTCGCTGTCGAGCAGCGTGATGTCGGACGCGCCGTCCGCCAGCCCCATCTCCTTCGCCTTGCGCTGCACCGAGCGGACGCGGGCATGGGCGTACTGGACGTAGAAGACCGGGTTATCCTTCGACGCCTCGACCACCTTGGCGAAGTCGAAATCCATCTGCGCGTCGGCCTTGCGGCTGAGCATGGTGAAGCGGACCACGTCACGGCCCACTTCGTTCACCACATCGGCCAGCGTCACGAAGGTGCCGGCGCGCTTGGACATCTTCACCGGCTCGCCGTTGCGCAGCAGCTTGACCATCTGGACGAGCTTCACGTCGAAACGCTTGCCGCCGGTCAGCGCCGCGACGGCCGCCTGGATGCGCTTGACGGTGCCGGCATGGTCGGCGCCCCATATGTCGATCAGCTCGTCCGCTTGCGACGCCTTCTGCGCATGGTAAGCGAGGTCGGTGCCGAAATAGGTGAGCCCGCCGTCCGACTTGCGCACCGGGCGATCCTGATCGTCGCCGAACTCGGTCGCCTTGAAGAGCGTCATCTCGGTCGGCTCCCAATCGTCGGGCAGTTCGCCCTTGGGAGCTTCCAGCACGCCTTCGTAGAGCAGGCCCTTGCCGCGCAGTTCCGCGAAGGCCGCCTCGACCTTGCCCGCATCCTGCACCGCCGCCTCGGAGGCGAACACGTCATGATGGATGCCGAGCAGCGACAGGTCCGCCCGGATCATGTCCATCATCGCGGCGACCGCCCTGGTGCGGAACAGCGCGAGCCATTCGCTTTCGGGCGCATCGACATATTTGGTGCCGAACTCGGCGGCGAAAGCGATGCCCACCGGCTTCAGATAGTCGCCCGGATAGAAGCCCTCGGGGATTTCGCCGATATCCTCGCCGAGCGCCTCGCGGTAACGCAGGTGCGCCGAACGGGCGAGCGTCTGCACCTGCGCACCGGCGTCGTTGATGTAATATTCGCGCGTCACCGGATGGCCGACGAAGGCGAGCAGGCTGGCGAGCGCATCGCCCACCACCGCGCCCCGGCAATGGCCCATGTGCATCGGCCCGGTCGGGTTGGCCGAGACATATTCGACGTTGACGCGATGGCCGTTGCCGGCGGTCGAGCGGCCATAGTCACCGCCCTCGCCGAGGATGGTCGCCAGTTCCTCATGCCACACCTCGTCGGCGAGGCGCAGGTTGAGGAAGCCGGGGCCGGCGATCTCGACGGCGGTGACTCCCTCCACCTGCTCCAGCTTCGGCGCGAGCAGCCCCGCCAGCGCGCGCGGATTGCTGCCCGCCGGCTTGGCGAGCACCATCGCGGCGTTGGTGGCGAGATCGCCATGGCTCGGATCGCGCGGCGGCTCGATGGTGATGGCGCGTCGCGACAGGCCGGCGGGGATAGCCCCCTCGGCTTCGAGGCTGTCGAGAATGCGGCCGATCTCCTCGGCGAAGCGATTATAGAGCGTCACGGGCGTCCGGTTCTGTTGATGGAGTGAGCCCGCGCCCTTAGCGCGGCCGGGCCGCCGGGGCAAATCAGAGGCCGTCAGCGATATTCGTGGCTGACGTCCCGCTTCAGGCCGTGCAGCCGCACCACGCGCCCGCCTGCGCATATCGGCGCGCCCATCAGCCGCATCCAGCGATGCTCGCCGCCGATGGTGCGGATTTCGGCATCCAGCGTGAAGCCGCGACGATGCTTGATGGCATAGGCGCGCAGCCGTTCCATCGCCGCGCGCGAACCCTCGCCATAGAGCGCCACGATCTCCGGGCGGGACAGCACGGCGTCGCGCGGCAGGCCGAACAGATCGAACACCTCCGCCGACCAGATGAGGCTGTTGTCGGCGAGATCGCATTGCCACAGGCCGATGCCCTGATCGGCCGGAAGGCGCGCATCGGCCGGGAAAGGCACAGGCTCCGGCAGCAGGAGCCCCTCGCCATCGCCGACGAAGCCCAGCTCGAAGCGCTGCCCACGTTCGAACAGCGGCCAGCTATGATCGAGTTGCAAGGGCCGTGCGGGCGTCACGATGGCAATCTCCCCGCCATGGTGAGACTTCTACCAAGGTCGATATTAACAACTGGTGAGGCGCTCCGCCACGACGATCAGAAGCCCTCCGGCAAATCCACCGGGCCGACCACCTCCTTGTGCCGCGCGATGGCGTAGCGGTCGGTCATGCCGGCGATGAAGTCGGCGATATGGCGGGTCCGCTGCGGCTCCGCTTCGGGAAGCGCGGCGCGCCACTCATCCGGCAGCAGCGACGGGTCCGCCGCGTAAGCCGCGAACAGCCGCGAGAGCAGCCCCCGCGCCACCTCGGCCGCCGCGAGCTGTGAGGGGCTGTGATAGAGCGTCGCGTACATGAAGCGCTTGAGCGTGCGTTCGGCCTGCGCCATCTCGGGCGAGAAGCCGACGAGTTGACGGCCGGCGGCGCGGACATCGTCCACCGTCTCGACGCCGGCTTCGGCGATGCGGCGGCGGCTCTCCTCGATCACGTCGTTGACCATCACGCCGATCTGGTCGCGCACCAGCTCCGGCCGGAGCTTCGCAAGCGGAACGTCCGCATGGCGATCGCACACCGCCCGCCAGCGCGACGCCACCAGCGGCACCCCGCACAGCGCGTCGAGATCGAGGATGCCCGCGCGCAGGCCGTCGTCGATGTCGTGATTGTCATAGGCGATGTCGTCGGCGATCGCCGCGACCTGCGCCTCCAGCGAGGCCCATTGGCCGAGTTCGAGCGGATAGTCCGCGTCCGCCTCGGCCAAGGCCCAGCTCGGGTGACGGACCGGGCCGTTATGCTTGGCGAGGCCCTCCAGCATGTCCCAGCTCAGATTGAGGCCCGGCCAGCGCGGATAAGGGCTTTCGAGCCTGGTGAGGATACGCAGCGTGTGGGCGTTGTGATCGAAGCCGCCCGCCGGCATCGTGGCCGCCTTCAGCGCATCCTCGCCGGCATGACCGAAGGGCGGATGGCCGATATCGTGCGCGAGGCAGAGCGCCTCGGTCAGATCCTCGTTCAATCCGAGCTGACGCGCGATCGTCCGCCCGATCTGCGCCACTTCGAGGCTGTGGGTGAGGCGCACGCGGAAATGGTCGCCGTCGGGCGCAACGAACACCTGCGTCTTGTGGCGCAGCCGCCGGAAGGCGATGGCGTGGACGATGCGATCCCGATCGCGCTGGAAGGCGTCGCGCGGACCGCGCGTCTCGCCGCCGGGCTCGGCATGACGGCGGCCCCTGCTCCTCGCCGGGTCCGCCGCCTGGGGAGCCGTCCACCTCATTTGCCGTTGCCGACCTTCTCGACCTTCTGGCCCTTGCTGGTCTTGACGACGAAGCCGGAAAGGCCCTTGCCCGACATCTTGTTGACGAAGGCCTGCGCCTCCGCCTCGTCCTTGAACGGGCCGACCATCAGGCGGTGCGTCGCGCGCAGCGGCGTGGTGGAAGGCGACTTGCCCTTCATCAGCTCGGGCGCCTTCTTCTTCACGCCCGCCCAGGCCTTGTCCATGTCCGCCTTGTTCGCGCCGCCCGCCACCTGGACGTAGATGCGGCTGCCCTTGACGGAAGCCTTGGTGTCGTCCTCATCGTCCGATGCCTTGCCCTTATGGGCGGCCGTGGCCTTCCTGCCCTTGGCGCTGCTGTCGTCGGCGTCGTCGGACGCGGCCTTGCCGCCCTTCTTCGCGGTGGTCTTGTCGTCGTCGGCGGGCTTGCACACCGTCCTGGTGACGCTGTGGCTCTTGCCATGGCGCCCCTTCACTATGGACTTCACCGACCTGCAATCCTCGTCCGCGCTCGCGGATTTGGTGCTGCGCGACGAGACTTTGGCGGTGGCGCTGTCGTCGGCATCGCGGGGCTTGCAGACCTGTTTGGTGGTCGCCTTCCCGTGACGCCCCTTGGCGCGCACGCGCACCGTGGTGCAGTCCTCATCGGCGTGCGACGCGGACTTGCCCGCCGAGGCCTTGGACGGCGCGGCATCGTCGTCCGCGCGCGGCTTGCAGACCGTCTTGGTCGTGGCCTTGCCCTTGTGGTGATGACGCCCCTTCGCGGTCGTCTTCACGGTCGTGCAATCCTCGTCGGCGCGCGAGCCCGACTTGCCGGCCGACTTCGCCGACGCGCCGTCGTCGCTGCGGGCCTTGCACACCGTCTTCGTGACGGTGTGGCCCTTGTGGTGACGGCTGCCCTTCGAGGTCGTCCTGACCGCGGTGCAATCCTCATCGGCCTTGCCGCGGCTGGACGAGGCGCTCCCGGACGATTTCGAACCCGATGCCTTGCAGACCAGCCTGGTCGTCGCCCGCTTGCCCCGGTGATGGCGCGTGGCGCGGACGGCCGGTACCTTCACGCGGGTGCAATCCTCCTCGTCGCTCGCGGACGAGGCGCGGCGGGCGCTGCTGTCGCCATGATAGACCGGCGTGCCGACCGTGCGGCGATCGGCGGCGACATGCGGCAGGTCATAATGGCCGGTCGCGGCCGGGCTCGGCATCCCGATGTCCACCTGCGGCGGCGTGAGGGCGGTTGCCGGCGCGGTCGCGGGCGGCAGCGTCGTGGTGTGGACGGGCGCCAGCGCCGGCGCATTGGCGAGATCGCTCGACTGCGACGCCACGATCGTGCCCGGCGTCGCCGGCTTGATCGGCGCTAGGTCGCTGCGCGGCGCCGTGGCCGTCGAACCCGCATAAGTGGGCGGCGCGCCGATATTGGCGAGTTGCGTCGGCGTGTAGTTGTGGCCGGCCGCCGGCATCTCGCCGAAATGCACCGCCTTCGCCTTCGCCGTCGGCGAAAGCGTGCCGAGGCGCACGAGGAAAGGCTGCAACATGTCCGCCTGCTGCGGCATCATGATGTGGGTGATGTCGCTGGCGCCCTTGGCGTCGCCGGTCATCGCCAGCACGAAGGTCTTGTCGCGCCAGCCCGCGATGTCGCGCTGGCGGAGCAGCGGATCGAGCGTGGCGAGCGCCGCCGCCTGATCGCCCGAAATGCCCTGCGACAGCGCAAGACGGCGGCGCGCGGTGGCGTCCGTCGGATGCGCGGTCAGCGCCGTCGCATAATCGCGCTGCGCCTTCCTGAAATCGCCGGTCAGATCGTAAGCGAGGCCGCGATCCACCGCGAAATCGGCCTCCGGCACGCCGAGCCGGCTTGCCTCGCCGAACAGGCGGAGCGCCTCCTGCGGCTTTTCGAGCTGCACCAGTGCCGAGCCGAGGCCCGCCTTCACCCGCCCGTCGCGCGGGGAGATCTCCTGCGCGCGGCCGAAGAAGCCCACCGCCGCGTTCGCATCGCCGAGCACCAGCGCATTATGGCCGGCGACGGTCAGCGCCTCGAGATTGTTGGGCTCGGTCGCCAGCGTGCGCAGCGCGCGGGCGAGCAGCTCGCTCGGGTCTTCATTCTGTTGCGCGACAGGCGTGGGCGTGGGCGCTTGCGCCAGCACGATGGGCGTCGCCGCGAAAAGCAGAACGGGAAGCATGAACCGGCGCAGCGCACCGGACGAAGGCAGGATCGGCATGGCTCATGGCTTTGGGCGAGGACGACGGCGCGCGCAAGGGGCTCCGGCCCGCTTCACGGCGGGCACGCTTCCGCGCGCGGCGATCCGATGCGCCGGCGGCCCCACGGAAAAGGGCGCCGGAACCTTGCGGCCCGGCGCCCTCACCATCCCCGCAGAGGGGGAGTTACTGGTTGTTCTGGCGGTTCAGGAAGCCCGGCAGATCGTTCGAGTCCCGGCGCTCGCTCGGGCGATCCTCGTCCACCTGCGCCTTGGCCGCGCCGCGGGCGATGGACGACATGCGCTCGAACAGCGTGCCGCCGCTGCCGCCCGTGCCCGTGGTGCGCGCGGTGCGGGTCGGCTCGATATCGGCACCGGAGCTGAGCCAGCGACGACCGGCAGGCGTCTCCTCGGCTTCGGCGGCGGCCGGGTGCTCCGGCTGCGGCTCCTCGGCCTGCGGGGTCAGCATGGTCTCGCTGCCGAGCAGCAGCTCGTCCTCGGCCGGCTCCGGCTGCGGCTCGGGAGCCGGAGCAGCGGCGGCCGGAGCCTCGACCGGGGCGGGAGCGGCCACCGGCGGCGGCGCCACCGGAGCAGCCTCGACGCGTGGCTTGGCGGACGGGAAGCTGAACACCTTGGCAGGCTCGGCATGGGCGCCGGCCTCGGCCTCGATGCCGGTCGCGACGACCGACACGCGGATCTTGCCGTCGAGATCGTTGTTGAACGCCGAACCCCAGATGATGTTCGCGTCGGGATCGACCAGCTCGCGGATATGGTTGGCGGCCTCGTCGACCTCCATCAGGCGCATGTCCTCGCCGCCGGTGATCGAGACGATGACGCCCTTGGCGCCCTTCATCGACACGCCGTCGAGCAGCGGGTTGGCGATCGCCTTCTCCGCCGCCTCGATGGCGCGGTTGTCGCCCGAGGCTTCGCCCGTACCCATCATCGCCTTGCCCATCTCGCCCATCACCGAACGGACGTCGGCGAAGTCGAGGTTGATGAGGCCCGGCATGACCATCAGGTCGGTGATGCCGCGCACGCCCTGCTGGAGCACCTCGTCCGCCATCTTGAACGCTTCCTTGAAGGTCGTGTTCGGGTTGGCGATCAGGAACAGGTTCTGGTTCGGGATGACGATCAGCGTATCGACGTGCTTCTGAAGCTCCTCGATGCCGCTATCGGCCGAACGCATCCGGCGGCTGCCCTCGAACGAGAAGGGCTTGGTGACGACGCCGACGGTCAGGATGCCGCGATCCCGCGCCGCCTTGGCGATGACCGGGGCCGCGCCGGTGCCGGTGCCGCCGCCCATGCCGGCCGCGATGAAGCACATGTGCGCGCCTTCCAGCGCCTTCTCGATCTGCTCGATCGTCTCCTCGGCGGCCGCGCGGCCGATCTCGGGCCGCGAGCCCGCGCCGAGGCCCTGCGTGATGCGCAGGCCAAGCTGGATGCGGCGTTCCGCCGGCGAATGGTTCAGCGCCTGCGCGTCGGTGTTCGCGACCAGGAAGTCCACGCCCTGAACTTCCGCGTCGATCATGTTGGCGATGGCGTTGCCGCCCGCGCCGCCGACGCCGATCACGCTGATGCGGGGCCGAAGCTCATCCACTTCCGGCCGAACGAATTCGATGCTCATACCTCAAACTCCCCGAACGCCCGGAATGCCCCAAAACACCTATCGCGGGCCGATTCTGCCAAATCCCGTACTCGGACGCACGCAAAAAGACTAACAATCCACATATTTCTCAGGCGAGCCGTTCAATATCCGCTCCTGAACGCCGCGATCAGCCGGTTCACCAGCCCCGTCGGCGTCACGCGCTCGGGCATGGGCCGTGTCGGATCGGCGCCGCGCAGGTCCATCGGATTGGACGACGCATAGAGCGCCAGCCCCGACAGCGTGGCGAAGGCCGGCCCGGCATGGGCCTCCGGCAGCCCCGCCAGCCCGCGCGGCCGGCCGATCCTGACGGCCCGGCCGAGCACGCCCTGGATATAATCGGCAATGCCCTTCAGCTCTGCCCCGCCACCGGTCAGCACGATCTGCCGGCCGACCGGCCCGGCGAAACCGAGCTGCTTCAGCGCCGCCGCGATGTCGCCCGAGAGCAGGTCGAGCCGCTGGCGGATCACCGAGATGAGCTGCGCGCGGGTGATGCGCTGCGGCTCCGTCCCCTCCTCGCCGCCGGCCATCGGCGCGACATCGATCATGTCGTGATTGTCGCGGGGCGAGGTGGTGGCGGAGCCGTAGAAGCACTTGATCCGCTCTGCCTGCGAGCGGCGCGTGCCGAAGGCGGAGGCGATGTCGTCGGTGATGTCGGAGCCGCCATAGGGGATCGCCGCCAGCCCGACGAGCATCCCGCCCGCGAACAGCGAGACGTTGGTGACGCCCGCGCCCAGCTCGACCAGCGCGACGCCCAGTTCCCGTTCCTCGTCGGAGAGACAGGCGAGCCCCGTCGCGATCGGTGCCGCCACGATCGACTTCACCGCCAGATGCGCCGAGCGCACCGACAGGTCGAGGTTGCGCACCGGCGAGGCGTCGGCGGCGATGACGTGGATGTCCACGCCCAGCTTGTCGGCATGGAGGCCGAGCGGCTTCTTGACGCCGCGCACATCGTCGAGCGTGTAGAGCGTCGGCTGTGCGTGCAGCACCATGCGCCCTTCCGGGTCGATCGAGTTGCGCCCGGCGTCGAGCAGGTCGTCGATGTCGCTCTGCTCGATGCGATGGCCGCCCAGCTCGACCTCGACCGAGGCCACGCGGCTGACCAGCCCGCCCGCCGAGAAGCCGACCCACGCCTCCTCGATGTTCACGCCCGCGATGCGCTCGGCCTGCTCCACCGCCTCGCGGATCGCGACCTCGGTGCGCTCCATGTCGGCGATATAGCCGCGGCGCACGCCCCGGCTCTCGCGCTGGCCGGTGCCGAGCACGGTCAGTTCGCCCCCGTCGCTCTTCTCCGCGATCAGCGCGCAGACCTTGGAAGAGCCGATATCGAGAGCGGTGATGAGTTTTTCGTTGCGTCCCTGCGCCATTTGCCCCCCGGCCCTCAGATCGCGTCCGTGCCGGCGGGCGCCGGCGGCGGAACGGTCGAGGGATCGGTCACCTCATGGCCCGGCTCCTTGGAGACGCGAACCACGAACTTGCCCGGTATTCTCATGTCGAAATGCACGAAGCCCTGCCCCAGCAGGCGCGCGGCCTGATCCATGCGATCGAACTTGGTATAGGCCGTCCTGGCGGCGTCATCGCCTTCGGGCAGCGACAGCGTCTCGCCCGACTGGAAGCGGATGTCCCAGCGGCGCATCCCCACCCAGGTCGCGCCCGCCAGCATGGGCTTGAGGCGCGGCGCCGCGTCGATCAGCGCGGAGAGCTGCGTGGCCTGGCTGTTGGCGCCGGGGCCGACCACGACCGGCAGATCCGGCATCGCGTGCGGATCGACCGACTGGAGAACGACGCCGTCCTTGTCGATCAGGCTGAGCTTGCCCTGATACTGCCAGATCGCCGCCGGCTGGCGCTCCACCACGTCGACCACCAGCGTATCCGGCAGGCGGCGAGAGACGCGCGCATCGGCCACCCAGCCGAACTGGAGCAACTTGCGGCGGATTTCACCGAGATCGAGCAGCGGCATCGCGGTCGAGGTCTGGTCCAGCGCCACCGAATAGACCGGCAGCCGATCCATATGATGGATGCCCTGAATCTCGACGCGCTTCACGGCGAAGCCAGCCTTGCCGACCAGCTCGCCGGCTTCCGTGCCCGCCATCTGCGGCAGGCCGAGATAGAAGAGCCCGCCGATCGCCGCGACGCCCGCCGCCAGCCATGCCAGCTTCTGGCCGAGGCGCAGAAGCTGCTCCGCGGGAACGGGGATGGTCGCCAGCGCCTTGCCCGTCATCTTGCGAGCGCGCGCATTGGCGGCGGCGGCACCGCGCCGCGCCGCCGTCGGCCGCTTGTGTCGCGGCTGCGCGCCTCGCCTGATCCGGGCCTGTCCGCTCACGCCTTCGTCCCCCGATCCAGCGCCTTGCGCTCCAACGCCTCCTCGATCAGGCGCTGCACAAGCGCCTCATAGCTCATGCCGACATGCCGCGCCTGCTCCGGCACGAGGCTGAGCGGCGTCATGCCGGGCTGGGTGTTGACCTCCAGCAGATAGAGGCCCGCCTCGCCTTGGGTGTCGTCCCAGCGGAAATCCGAGCGCGAGCAGCCATGGCAACCGAGCAGGCGATGCGCCTCCGCGGCCATCCGCATCGCGGCTTCCGCGATGTCCGCCGGGATTTCGGCCGGGCAGACATGAGTGGTGATGCCGTCGGTATATTTGTGCTCGTAGTCGTAGAAGCCGCTGTCGATCTTCAGCTCGGTGACGGCGAGCGCGCGCGGGCCGTCCTTCTCGTCGAGCACGGCGACGGTCAGCTCCTTGCCGGCGACGAAGGGCTCGGCGAGCAGATGGTCGAAATGCTTCCACGGCCCCTCGGCCTCGCGGGCGATCGGGTTGCCATAGTTGCTGGCGTCGGTGACGATCGCGACGCCGACCGAGCTGCCCTCGTTGACAGGTTTCAGCACATAGGGACGGGGCAGCGGATCGCCTGCGTAGAGGCTCTCGCTCGATACCACCTTGCCCGCCGGCATACGGATGCCGTGGGGGACGAGCGCCTGCTTGGTCAGCTCCTTGTCGATCGCGATGACCGAGGTGGTGAGGCCCGAATGCGTATAGGCGAGGCCCATGATGTCGAGCATCCCCTGCACCGAGCCATCCTCGCCGGGTGTTCCGTGCAGCGCGTTGAACACGACATCGGGGGCAGCCAGCGTCAGCTTGGCGGCGATGTCGCGCTCCATGTCGATCGCGACGACGCGATGGCCGAGATTGTCGAGCGCCTTGGCCACGCCGCGCCCGGACGAAAGCGACACCTCGCGCTCCGCCGACCAGCCGCCCATCAGGACGGCGACGTGAAAAGGCTTCACGTCGCTCACTTCGCCACACCCACGCGCTGAATCTCCCATTCCAGTTCGACGCCGGACTGCGCCTTCACGCGTCGGCGGACTTCCTCGCCCAGTGCCTCGATGTCGGCGGAGCTTGCTGAACCGAGGTTGAGCAGGAAGTTGCAATGCTTCTCCGACACCTGCGCCTCGCCGACCGTGAGCCCGCGGCACCCCGCCGCATCGACCAGCGCCCAGGCCTTGTGCCCTTGCGGATTCTTGAAGGTCGAGCCGCCGGTCCTGGAGCGGAGCGGCTGGCTGGCCTCGCGCTCGGCGGCGATGCGGTCCATCTCGGCCTGAACGGCGGCCGGATCGCCGGGAATGCCCCGGAAGGTCGCCGAGACGACGATCGCGCCCTCGGGCAGTTCGCTGTGGCGATAGGTGTAGCCGAGATCGCCGAGCGCCAGCGTCCGCCGCTCGCCCGAGCGCAGCACGACCTCGGCTTCGACGAGGATGTCCTTCACCTCGCGTCCATAAGCGCCGCCGTTCATCCGCACGAAGCCGCCGACCGTGCCGGGGATTGAGCGCAGAAACTCCACGCCCGCGATCCCTGCATCGCGCGCCGCCGAGGAGACGAGGATGCCGCTCGCCCCGCCACCGCATTTCAGCGTCGTGGCGTCGATCCGTTCGACCTGCGCGAACGCCTTGCCGAGGCGCACCACCACGCCCGACACGCCGCCGTCGCGCACGATCATGTTGGAGCCGAGCCCCAGCCCCATCACCGGCACCGCCGGATCGAGATCGGCGAGGAAGCCGCACAGATCGTCGATGTCCTTGGGCTCGAACAGCCATTCCGCCGCGCCGCCCGACTTGAACCAGACGAGCGGCGCCAGCGGCGCCTGCTTCGTCAGGCGCCCGGCGGCTTTGGGCAAGAGGGCGAGTTCGCTCACTCGGCCGTCTCCGCGACCTTGCTGCGCTCCGCCTCGATGGCGGTGGCGAGGCCGGCGGCCCACTTGGTGATGTCGCCAGCACCGAGGCAGATCACCATATCGTCGGGCTTGAGCATGCCCGCCAGTTCCTTCGCCAGCGCATCTGCGCCCGCGATCTCACCCGCCGAACGGTGGCCGCGCATACGCAGGCCCGCCGCAAGCGCAGCGGCGTCGACGCCCTCGATCGGCTGCTCGCCCGCCGGATAGACCGGGGCGACATACACGATGTCGGCGTCGTTGAACGCCTGCTGGAAGTCATCCATCAGGTCGCGCAGGCGGGTGAAGCGGTGCGGCTGGACGACCGCGATCACGCGACCCTGCGCCCCCTCGCGCGCGGCGGAGAGCACGGCGCGGATCTCGACCGGGTGGTGGCCATAATCGTCGATGACGATCGCCCCGCCGACTTCACCCACCTTGGTGAAGCGCCGCTTGACGCCGCCGAACTTGGCGAAGCCGGTCTTGATGACCTCGTCCTTGACGCCCAGCTCCAGCGCCACGCCGATCGCAGCCAGCGCGTTGGAGACGTTGTGGCGGCCCGGCATCGGCATCTCGACGCCCTCGATCGAGCGGCTGGTGCCGTCGCGGTGGCGGATGATGACCTCGAAGCGGTTGCCGCCCGGGATCGGGGTCACGTTGACCGCGCGGACGTCGGCCTGCGCCGAGAAACCATAGGTCACGACCCGGCGATCGCGGACGCGCGGGATCAGCTTCTGCACCTCGGGATGATCGAGGCAGAGCAGCGCCGCGCCGTAGAAGGGCACATTCTCGATGAACTCGACGAACGCATCCTTCACCGCATCGAACGAGCCGTAGTGATCGAGATGCTCGGGATCGATGTTGGTGACAATGGCATAGGTGCCGTCGAGGCGGAGGAAGCTGCCGTCGCTCTCGTCGGCCTCGACGACCATCCAGTCGCTCGCGCCGAGGCGGGCGTTCGAGCCATAGCTGTTGATGATGCCGCCGTTGATGACGGTCGGGTCCACCCCACCCGCGTCGAGCAGCGCCGCCACCATCGAGGTGGTGGTCGTCTTGCCGTGCGTGCCGGCCACCGCGACGGTGGACTTCAGGCGCATCAGCTCGGCCAGCATTTCCGCGCGGCGGACGACGGGGATGCGTTCCTCCAGCGCCTTCTCCACCTCGGGATTGCCGCGCTTGATCGCGGTCGAGGTGACGACCACTGCCGCGTCGCCCAGATTGGCGGCGTCATGGCCGATCATCACCTTGATGCCGCGCTTGCGCAGGCCCTCGACGACATAGCCCTCGGCCACGTCGGAGCCCTGCACGGAATAGCCGAGATTGTGCATCACCTCGGCGATGCCCGACATGCCGATGCCGCCGATGCCGATGAAATGGATGGTCCCGATGTCGGTGGCGACGCCCTTCACGCGAATGCTTCCTTGAGATCTGAAGTGGGTTGGATCGGAGCCGCAGTCGGCCCGCTGAGATTTTCGACGAGGTCGGCCAGGTCCGACGTCGCATTGGGGTAGCCGGCCTCGCGGGCACGGCGGGCTGCATTTTCGAGGGCGCCCGGTTCGAGCGCCATCTTCTGCATCTGCTTGGCGAGTTCCACCGGGGTGAAGCGCGCCTGCGGGATCGAGCGCGCCCCGCCGGATGCCGCCATCTCGCGCGCATTGGCGGTCTGGTGGTCGTCCATGGCGGAGGGCAGCGGCACGAGGATGGCGGGGCGACCGGCGGCGGTCAGCTCCGCGATGCTCGACGCGCCCGAGCGGCCGACGAAGAGATGCGCCCAGCCCAGCCGCTCGGGCAGATCGCCGAGATAGGTGGCGAGATCGGCCGGGATGTCCAGCTCCGCATAGCGCGCGCGGACCTTGTCGATGTCCTCGGGCCGGCACTGCTGCGTCACCTGCAAGCGCTGGCGCAGCACGATCGGGAGCAGCCCCAGCGCATCGGGCACCACGGTCGAGAGCACCGACGCGCCCTGCGAGCCGCCCGTCACCAGCAGGCGGAAGATGCCGTCTTCGGAAAGCGGCGGATAAGGTTGGTCGCGCAGCGCGAGAATCTCGGCGCGGACGGGATTGCCGACCACGATCGGCTCGACACCGTTCGGCACGCGATCGACCTGATGATAGGCCGTCGCCAGCGCATCGACGCGGCGCGCGAGCAGGCGGTTGACGCGGCCCAGCACGGCGTTCTGCTCATGGAGCGCGGTCGGCACCTTGAGCGACAGCGCGGCGAGCAGGGTCGGGAGCGCGGGATAGCCGCCGAAGCCCACGACGGCCGCGGGCTCGAACCCGCGGATCAGCGCGCGCGCCGCTTTCCGGCCGCGCCAGATGCCGCCCGCCGCCTTGATCCAGCCGAGGATGCCGCCACCGAGCCGACCGGCCGGCAGGACATGCACGTCCACGCCGTCGAACAGGCCGGGGATCTTCGCCCCCCGCGCGTCCGTCACCAGCGCGACCTTATGGCCACGGCGCATCAGCTCCTCGGCCAGCGCGTGGGCGGGAATCATGTGTCCGCCGGTGCCGCCGGCAGCCAGCAGGAAACGACGTCTGATCTGGGCGGGCGTGTGGCTCACCGGCTCTGGTTCCATGTCACGACATAGGGGGAGCGCGAGAGATACGGGTTCCGGCGCGTGAACGCCAGCAGCAGTCCAAAGCCCATCGACAGCGCCACCATTGACGAGCCGCCATAGGAGATGAACGGCAGCGTCATGCCCTTGGACGGCGCGAGCTGGACGTTCACCGCCATGTTGATGATCGCCTGCGCGCCGAACTGGGTGGCGAGGCCGGCGCCGGCGAGCAGGATGAACGTATCCTCCTCGTCGAGCAGCTTCACGAACACGCGCACGAGGATCGCCACATAGATCAGCGCGATGGCGAGGCAGGCGATCAGGCCGAACTCCTCGCCGATCACCGAGAAGATGTAATCGGTGTGCGGCTCGGGCAGCTTGAACTTCATCGTGCCGGCGCCCGGCCCGGTGCCGAACAGGCCGCCATGCATCAGCGTGCGGCGGGCCGAATCCACCTGATAGGTGTCGCCCGACTGGAAGAGGAAGTTGTTGATGCGCAGAGTCGCCACCGGATAGAAGAGATAGGCCGCGACCACCGCCGCCACGCCCAGCCCCGCCAGCGCCGCCAGCCCCTTCAGCGGCGCGCCCGAGAGCGTCAGCAGCGCCGTCCACATCAGCAGGAAGATGACCGTCTGGCCGAAATCCGGCTGCTTCATCAGGCAGGCGGCGATGAAGCCCGTGGCGAGGAAGCTGAGCGGCACGACCGGCAGCGTGCGGTCATGCTGCTTCAAGGACAGCAGCCAGGCCATCGCCACGACATAAAGCGGCTTCAGGAACTCCGACGGCTGAATCTGCAACCCGCCGACGCCGAGCCAGCGCCGCGCGCCGTTCACCTGATGGCCGATGAAGGGCGTCAGCATCAACGCCACCACGAACACCGCCGCCCCGATCAGGCAGAGCCGCCGCGCCAGATCCTTGGGCAGCATCGAGACGACGAACATCACCGGCACGCCGATGGCGAGCCAGATGCACTGCCGGTAGAAATAATAGAGCGGCGGGAACTGCACCGCGCCATCCGAATAGCGCACGCCCGCGGCCGGCGAGGCGGCGGCCACCGCGATCAGGCCGATGCCGATCAGCACCGTCACCAGCGCGAGCAGGACGAGATCGATCTCCCAGAACCAGCGGCCCAGCGCCGAGCGATCCGCCCGGCCGAGGCGCGGGGCCTTGCCGTTGCGGAGCTTGCCCTTGCGGCTGCTCGTCGTGGTGACCGCATCCATCTTCATCAGCGCGCCTCCAGCCCGGCCACGGCGACGCGGAAGGCCTCGCCCCGTGCCTCATAATCGCTGAACTGATCGTAGGAGGCGCAGGCCGGCGACAGCAGCACCGTCTCGCCTAGGCGCGCCACGTTCGCCGCCTGCCTCACCGCGCTTTCCAGCGTGCCGCAATTGGTGGCGTGGATACCGGCTTCGAGCAGGATCTTCTCGAACAGCTCGGCCGATTCGCCGATCGTATAGGCCGCGACGACATGGCCATAGAAGGGCTTGCAGGCGTCCAGATCGTCCGTCTTGCGGCGGCCGCCGAGTATCCAGTGGATGCGCGGATAGGCGCCGAGCGCGGGCGCCGCCGACGTGGCGTTGGTGGCCTTGCTGTCGTTGACGTAGAGCACGCCGCCGATCTCGGCCACGCGTTCCATGCGGTGCGGCAGGCCGGGATAGGTCTCCAGAGCGCGCTGAATCACCGCCTTGGTGATGCGCAGCGCCCGCGCGACGGCCACCGCCACCGCGACGTTCTGTGCGTTGTGCGGCCCCTGGAGCGCCGGCCAGGCGGACTGGTCCTTCACCGTGCCCGCCGTCACCTCGACCACCGTCGGCCCGGTCGCGGGCATCGGCATCGGGATCGCCGAGCCCAGCATCCCTTCCATCGCCAGCGGCAGCGCGGGCGGCGTGGAGAGGCGTTCGGCCAGCGCGCGCGTCTCGTCGTCGTCGATGGCGATCACGGCCACCTGCCCCGGCTGCTGCATCGCGAACAGCCGCGCCTTGGAGGCGGCATAGCCTCCGAAGCCATCATAGCGATCGAGATGATCCGGCGTGATGTTGGTGATGACCGCCACGTCGCAGGCAAGGCTGTGCGTCAGGTCGATCTGGAAGCTCGACAGCTCCAGCACATAGACGCCACCCGCCGGCAGAGGCTCCTGCCCGAGGATGGGAAGCCCGATATTGCCGCCCATCGTCGCCGGCACGCCCGCCGTCTTCAGGATATGGTGGATGAGCGCGGTGGTGGTCGACTTGCCGTTGGTGCCGGTGATGCCGACCACCTTGTGCTGGGGCAGCGAGGCGCGCGCCATGGCGAACAGCTCGATATCGCCGATCACCGGCACGCCCGCTTCCTTCGCGCGGGCCGCGATCGGATGCGTGTTGAGCGGCACCCCCGGCGAGACGACGATGCCCGCGAAGCCCGCAAGATCGATCTTCATCGGATCGCCGAGCTTCGCGCCCGCCGGCACGATGGCGCGCGCTTCCTCGCGGCTGTCCCACGCGGTGATGCTGGCGCCGCTCTCGACGAGCGTACGCACCGTCGCGAGGCCGGAGCGCGCGAGCCCCAGCACCGCAAAGCGCTTCCCCCAGAAGGCGGGCGAGACGATCACCGGAGCTTCAACGTGGCGAGGCCGGCCAGCGCCAGCACGAAGGCGATGATCCAGAAGCGGATCACCACGGTCGGCTCGGACCAGCCGATCTGCTCGAAATGATGGTGGATGGGGGCCATCTTGAACACCCGCTTGCCGGTGCGCTTGTAGAAGAACACCTGGATGATGACGCTCATCGCCTCGACCACGAACAGGCCGCCGACGATCCCCAGCACGATCTCGTGATGCGCCACCACCGCGATGGTGCCGAGCGCGCCGCCGAGCGCGAGGCTGCCGGTGTCGCCCATGAAGACGGCGGCCGGCGGCGCGTTGAACCACAGGAAGGCAAGGCCCGCCCCGATGATCGCCGCGCAGATCAGCGTCAGCTCGCCCGCGCCCGGCACATGCGGGATGCCCAGATAGGTCGCGAACTTCGCGTTGCCCACGAGGTATGAGATCACGAAGAAGGCGAGGCAGGCGATGATGACCGGCATGGTCGCGAGGCCGTCGAGCCCGTCCGTCAGGTTCACCGCATTGCCGAACGACACGATCGTGAAGGCGGCGAACGGGACATAGAACCAGCCCAGATCGATCACCGGCCCGTTGTAGAAGGGCAGGTAGAGATGGGTGTTGCCCATGTTGATGATGAGATAGCTGGCGATGCCCGCGATCAGGAACTCGGCCGCAAGGCGCGCCTTGCCGGACACGCCCTTGGTCGAGCGCTTCTTCACCTTGTCGTAATCGTCGAGGAAGCCGATCGCGCCGAAGCCCAGCGTCACGAACAGCACCGCCCAGGTGTAGCGGTTGGTGAGGTCCATCCACAGCAGCATCGAGACGACGAGGCTGGTCAGGATCATCAGCCCGCCCATCGTCGGCGTGCCGCGCTTGGCGAGGTGGCTCTGCGGGCCGTCGGTGCGGATCGGCTGACCCTTGCCCTGCCGGATGCGCAGCCAGCCGATGAAGCGCGGCCCGATGATGAGGCCGAGGAACAGCGCCGTCAGCGCCGCCGCGCCCGCGCGGAAGGTGATGTAGCGCACCAGATTGAGCGCGTGGGGAAAACCCAGATATTCGGCGATCAGATACAGCATTAGGCGATTTCCCCCGCCAGCGCCTGAACGACGCGCGCGAGCCCGATGGCGTTGGAACCTTTGACGAGCACCGCGTCACCGGGGCGGAGCATCTCCGCCAGCCGGTCCTTCGCGGTTGCAGCGTCGGCGACATGCGCGACATCCATGTGGCCCGCAAGCGATTCGGCCAGCGGGGCCATGCCCTCGCCGACGAGGATCACGGCCTGCGCCTGCGCCTCGATCAGCGGCTGGGCGAGCGCCGCATGATAGCCGGCCGATCCGTCGCCCAGCTCGCGCATCTCGCCGAGCAGCGCGATGCGGCGGGTGGCCTTCTCCTGCCCCAGTTCGCGGATGGTCGCGGCCATGGAGGCGGGGTTGGCGTTGTAGCTCTCGTCGATCAGCAGCGCCTCGCCGCCTTCCAGCGGGACGGTCCGGCGCGCGCCCCGGCCGGGAAGCCCCGCCATCTCGCCGAGCGCGAGCCCGGCGGCGGCGAGATCGCCCCCCACCGCCTCGACCGCCGCCAGCACCGCCAGCGCGTTCGACACCCAATGCTCGCCGGGCAGCCCGATCGTGCAGGTGAGGTTGCCCTTGGGCAGCGTGACGTTGACCAGCGTTCCGGCCGCGCTGCGCACCGCCTCGGTCGCGCGGACATCGGCGCCGACGCCGCGCCCGAAGGTGACGATATGCGCCGCATAAGGCTCGGCCGCCGCGATCAGCCGATCCCGGTGCGGGCTGTCGAAGGGAACGATCGCGGTGCCGCCGAGTTCGAGGCCGCGGAAGATCTCGCCCTTGGCGTCGGCAATCGCCTCCTCGCCCGAGAAGAAGGCCGAATGCGCCGGCGCGATCGCCGTCACCAGCGCGACATGCGGGCGGACGAGCCTCGTCAGCGCATCCAGCTCGCCGGCATGGTTCATGCCCATCTCGAACACGCCGAAGCGCATCCCCGCCGGCATCCGCGCGAGGCTGAGCGGCACGCCGACATGGTTGTTGTAGCTCTTCACCGAACGATGCGCGCGGCCGGGCACGGCGCGGTCGAGGGCGGCGAACAGCGCCTCCTTGGTGCCCGTTTTGCCCACCGATCCGGTGACGCCGATGATCTTCGCCTCCGTCCGCGCCCGCGACGCGGCACCGAGCGCATTCAGGGCGACGGTCGTATCCGCGACGAGGATGTACGGACCATCCGCCGGCTCGGACACCAGCACGCCCGCCGCGCCCTGCCCGAAGGCCTGCGCCACGAAGCGATGACCGTCGGTCGCCTCACCCTTCAACGCAACGAACAGGTCGCCGGGGCCGACTTCGCGCGAGTCATAGGCGACGCCCGAAATGGCGAAGTCGCCCGACGCCTTGCCGCCGGTTGCGGCCGCAACGGTGGCGGAGGTCCAGAGGCTCATGCCGCGGCCTCGCGCGCGACGGCCACGTCGTCGAACGGCAGCACGAGATCGCCGACGATCTGGCCCGTCTCATGGCCCTTGCCGGCGATGAGCACGATATCGCCTTCGCCCGCCTCGGCGATGGCGGCGGCGATGGCGGAGCGACGATCGCCAATCTCGCGGGCGCCGGGCGCCGCCGCCATGATCGCCGAGCGGATCGAGGCCGGGTCTTCGGTGCGTGGATTGTCGTCGGTGACGATGGCGACGTCCGCCATCTTCGCGGCGATCGCGCCCATCTCGGGGCGCTTGCCGGTGTCGCGATCCCCGCCCGCGCCGAACACGACGATCAGCCGATCCTTCGCATGGGGCTTGAGCGCCTCGATCGCGGCCTGGAGACCGTCCGGCGTGTGGGCGTAATCGACATAGACTGGCGCGCCCTTCGCCGTGATGACCGCGCGTTCGAGACGGCCGCGCACCGGCTGGAGCCGCGACACGCCCGCCAACACGTCGGCGAGCTTGCCGCCCGTCGCCAGTGCGAAACCGGCGGCGACCAGCGCGTTCGCCGCCTGATAGGCGCCGATCAGCGGCAGGTTGACCTTGTGCGCCTTGCCCTCCGCCTCAATCATCAGAAGCTGGCCGAGCTGGGTCGGCTGGCGATCGACGAGCTTCAGCGTCTCCCCCTTGGTGCCGACGCTGATGAGCTTGAGCCCCCGCTCCCGCGCGATCTCGCTGACACGCGAGGAGGCCGGATCGTCCGCCCACACCACCGCCGTGCCGTCGCGATCCACCACCTCGCTGAACAGACGGAGCTTGGCCTCGAGATAGGCCTCCATCGTGCCGTGATAATCGAGATGATCGCGCGTGAGATTGGTGAACGCGGCGACGCGGACCGGCAATCCCTCGGTGCGGAACTGGGCGAGGCCGTGGCTGGACGCCTCGAACGCGGCGTGGGTGATGCCCTCCTTCCGCAGCCCGGCCATGTTGGAGAGGAAGGTCACGATGTCAGGCGTGGTGAGCCCGGTCGAGACCTGCTGGGCGTGCCCCTCGCTGTCGGTGGTGGTGACGCCGAGCGTGCCGATCGAGGCGGCCGAATGGCCCTGCATCCGCCAGAGCTGGCGGGTCAGCTCGACCGTCGAGGTCTTGCCGTTGGTGCCGGTGACGGCGACCACCGTCTCCGGGAAGGGCGCGAAGAAATGCGCCGCGATCCGGGCGAACGCGCGGCGCGGCTCGGCGGCCGCGATGTGCAGCGCGCCCGGCGGCACGTTCGCCTCGGGCCGCGCGACGATGGCGACGGCCCCGGCCTGCACAGCGCCGTCGATGAAATCCTCGCCGTTGCGGACCACGCCGCGGAAGGCGCCGAAGATCGTCCCCGGCGCCACCTTGCGATGATCGATCGCGCAGCCTGTCACCCGTGCCTCGCCCTCAGGGCCGGACAGTCCTTCGATCAATTCGCCCAGTTTCATGCCTTCGATCTCAGTCCTTGTCGTGTGCCGCCGCGGCGGCGCCGGTCAATGCGGCCTTCTTTGCCTTGTCGGGCCGCCAGAGCAGCGGCAGCAACTCGCTTTCGTCGACATCGTGCCGCTCGTCGGGGATCACGCCCAGCAACGGCCCGATCCGCGCCACCGTGTGCGCGATGGCGGGGCCGACCACCCAGGCCGCCGTCGTGAAGCCGAACGTGTCTTTCGTGCCATGCGGGCTGTCGAGCGTCATCATGATGACATAGCGCGGATCGTCCATCGGGAAGACGCCCGCAAAGGTCGAGACGTTCAGCTTGTGGTTGTAGCCGCCGCCCTGCGCCACCTCGGCCGTGCCCGTCTTGCCACCGAGCCGGAAGCCGGGAACATCCGCCTTCTTGCCGGTGCCATCCGCCACGGGCAGCACGACGAGGCGCAGCAACTGCCGCACGCGCGCGCTGGTCGCCTCGGAGATGACGCGATGGCCTTCGGGCACGGGATTGTCCGGCCCGCGCTTGAGCAGCGTCGCGGGGTGATAGACGCCGCCGTTGACCAGCGCGGCATAGGCGATGGCGAGGTTGAGCGGCGTCACGGCGATGCCATGGCCGAAGCCGACGGTCATCACCGTGGTGCGCCCCCAATAGGTTGGCCACAGCGGCCGCGCAGAGGCAGTCAATTCCACGGCCGGCGGCTTATCGAAGCCGAGCTTCTTGAACATCGCCACCTCGCGATCCTTGCCGAGCTCATCGGCGATGCGGGCGGTCACGATGTTTGACGACAGCACCATCATCTCCGGCACGTTCAGCCAGCGATTGGCGGGATGGTCGTCATGGATCTTGTAGCGGCCGATCTGGAGCGGCTGGGTCGCGTCATATTTCTTCGTCATCGACGTGACCACGCCGCTGTCGATGGCGTTGGCGATGGTGATCGCCTTGAAGGTGGAGCCCAGCTCATACACCGACTGGGTGGCGTTGTTCTTCAACGCCGCGATCGGCGTCGCGCCCGGATCGTTGGGATTGAAGGTCGGGAACGAGGTCATCGCGATCACCTCGCCCGTCCGCACGTCGAGCACGAGGCCCTCGCCGCCCGCCGCGGTGAACTTCTGCACGGCGGCGCCCAGCTCCGCCTCCATCGCCGCCTGCACGCGGCTGTCGATCGACAGCGCCACCGGGGTGCCGCGCTTGTTCGGATCGAGCAGGCGGTTGTTCAGTACCTTCTCCATGCCGAACACGCCCCGGCCGTCGATGTCGGTCCAGCCGAGCACATGGGCGGCGAGCGTGGTCTGCGGATAGAGGCGCTCCGGCTCGCGGGCGAGCGCGATGGCGGGCTCGCCGATCGTGTTGACCTCGGCCACCAGCTCAGGCGTCGCGCGGCGGCGCAGATAGATGAAGTTCTTGTTCGACTTCAGCATCGCATAATAATCGGCGACGCTGTGCTCGGGCATCACGGCGGCGAGCTTCTTCGCCACCTCCATCGGATCGTTGACGAGCTGCTTCGGATGCAGGCCGATCGACCAGGCCTGGATGGTGCGCGCCAGCGGCACGCCGTTGCGGTCCACGATGTCGCCCCGCGCCGGCAGCAGGCCGTCGGCGGCCGGCGTGGAGGGCGCGCTGCCCGCAAAGATCGATATCCACAGCAGGCGGAGCGCGATCACGCCGACCACGCCCAGGAACAGCAGCATCACCACCATCAGGCGGAAATGAACAAGCGCCAGCGATTGCTGGCGCTGACCGGCGAGCCGGACCCTGTCTGGGCGCGTGACGGTTGCGGTCACGGCCGCCGCGTCTTCGCGCCCGTGTCGAGATACGCCATCCGCGAAGCCCCGCCCAGCGCGTCGGACGCCGGGCGGCGCAGCGCCACATGGCGCAGCACCGGCTGCTGATCCGCCGGCGCGTCCAGATCGAGCGACACCGAATGCACCAGCCGCGTCGCCGGCGCGTCGGTCACGCGACGATAGGCCACCTGCGCCACGGCGGCGGGCGCCTGAAGACCGGATGCGTCGGCGACGGCCACGGCGGACGCCGCGACGGCAGGGGTGGCAAGGCTGGCAAGCTGCATCTCACCCGCCAGATACTGGTGTGCCTTGGGGGCGGTCAACGACAGCACGTCGGCGTTCCACCGCTCCAACTGCACAAGCCGGCTCCGCGTGTTCAATTCGGTCTGGAGCGAGCGGATGTCCTCGCGGGCCGCCACCACGCGGCGGGTGAGCTGATCGACCTGCGCCCGCTCCGCCGCCACGCGGAGCGAGACAAGGTAGCAGCCGAGCGCCGCGACTGCGACGCTGGCGACCCATCCCACGGTGCGGAAACGTGTCGCGATCATGATCTTGCTCCTCGGCGGGCGGCGCTGCTGCGGCCGGGCTTCGCCTGGCGGGTGGGTGCCTGGGGTTCCGCAGGCCAGGCCGGCGCTGCGGTGCGGTGCGCGGCGCGCAAAGTCGCCGAGCGGGAACGCGGGTTACGGGTAAGCTCAAGCGCACTGGCACGGATGCCACGCGACACGGACTCGAAGCTGGGCGCGGGGCCTTGCGCCGCCGCCGGCATATGGCGCGAGCCGGCCGGCGCGGGCTTGCCGCGCGCATTGAGGAAGCGCTTCACCATGCGGTCCTCGAGGCTGTGGAAGCTCACCACCGCGAGACGCCCGCCGGGCGCGAGCAGCGATTCGGCGCCGGCCAGCCCCTCGTCCAGCTCGTCCAGCTCGCGGTTGAGGTGGATGCGGATCGCCTGGAAGGTGCGGGTCGCCGGGTCTTTCGGCATCCCCGGATGATGGCCGACCGCGCGGCGCACGACCTCGGCCAGCTCGCCGGTGCGCGTCAGCGGACGCGCCGCGACGATCGCGCGGGCGATACGGCGCGCGCGGGTTTCCTCGCCATAGATGTAGAGGACATCGGCGATCTCGGCCTCGTCGGCCTCGTTCACGAAGTCGGCGGCGCTGGTGCCGGCCTGCTCCATCCGCATGTCCAGCGGCCCGTCGCCCTGGAAGGAAAAGCCGCGCGCGGCCTGATCGAGCTGCATGGACGATACGCCGATATCGAGCGTCACGCCGTCCACCTGCTCCACGCCGCGCGCGGCCAGTGTCTGGAACATCCGGGAAAAACGCTCCGCAACCAGTACGAGCCTGCCCCCGCTCTCCGCCTCCAGCGCGCGGCCGTTGGCGATGGCGTCGGGATCTCTGTCGAACGCGAACACGCGCGCGGCCCCCGCGGCGAGGATCGCCCGCGTGTAGCCGCCCGCGCCGAAGGTGCCGTCGACGATCGTGTCGCCCGGCTTCACCGCCAGCGCGTCCATCACCTCGTCGAGAAGCACGGGGATGTGGGGAGCGTCGGTCATGCCGGGATGCCTCGCTCCTTGAGGAGGAAGGCCAGCGTCTTGCGGTTACGCGAGCCGTCCGGGAAGGCGGCGAGCGCCTTCACCGGGTTCCAGATCTGGAAGGACGAACCCGCGCCGAGGAAGAAGGCCAGATCCTCGATCTCGCCGACCGCGCGCAGCATGGGGGAGAGCACCATGCGGCCGGCGCCGTCGAACTTCACGGCTTCGAGGCTGCCGAAGGCATCGACGCGAGCCTCCTCCAGCGCGGAGAGGCGCTCGGCGGCGGGCAGGTCGGCGACGCCGTCGCGAAGCTGCTGGTCGAATTCGGCCGAGGCGACGGCGTCGAGCGCGGTCAGGCAATGCCCGCTCGAATGCTCGCCGATCATCAGCGTGTTGTCGGGATCGAGAGCGTTCCTGAGCGCGCGCTTTTCGATGAGCGAGCGGAACCCGGCGGGCACGGACACCCGTCCCTTCGCGTCCACCGCGTTCAGCGCATGGCCCTGAAAGAGATGGCCGATGTCCAAGCTCTGCCCCGATCGGCGACGGCCTCGCCCCGTCCCCCTTCCACGATCCCGATGACCCCCGCTCCCCGACGGCCCCCTCGCGGACGACGTGGGAGTATCATGGGTGAGACATGGGTTTCAATACCACTGCATGGGTATCTCTGTGCATTTCCTGGGCAGCTCTGGCCGAAGGACTGGTGATGAAAGTGCGGAAAACCGCGCTTATTCCGCGTTTGTTCTTGCGATAAGCCTGTGGATAACTTCGTTGATTACAATCTTCGTCCACAGGCGGCTGGGCGCCCGAATCCGGCTCAAGCGGCGGAATCGGGCGCGAATCTCCGGGGGCCGGCCATGGAAACCCATGCCGTCCCGTGACTCGGATGTGGATAAGAGCGGGGCCGGAGCGGCCCGCCAGGCCTCAGCCCCGCGGCGCGGGGGGAGCCTCATGGTGCGTGGCGGCGGCCGTCGGGACGCCGGCGGCGGGCGCCTGCTGCGGCGCCGGAAGGATGGGCGCCGGGGGCGATAGGGTGGGGATGGCCTTGCCGGGCTGGGCCGGCGTCGCCGCCTTGGGCATGTTGCCGCCGGGCGCCACGCCCAGTTCGGCCAGCGGCTCCTTGGGCTGCTCGTCGCTCGCGGCCATGTTGGAGGCGACCGCACCATTGGCGAGCCGCGCCCCGTGCTGGTCGTCCTGCCCGAGCAGATTGAAGATCGAGGCCGCCAGCAATGTCAGCAGGAACACCGCGGCGAGGCCGGTCAGCCCCACGCGGACGCGCTGGATGATCGCGTCACGCTGCTCTCGGGCGGGGGCGCCTTCCTCTTCGGCCATGCCCCCTTCTATCGCAGGCTTCACCGGCGCTCCAGCCAGGACGGGACTTCGAAACCCTTCGCGCGCAGCCAGTCCGGGTTCGACAGCGTCGAGAGATAGCGCATTCCCGAATCGCACAGCATCGTCACCACCGTTTTGTCGGGGCCGAGCTGCTTCGCCAGCTCCACGGCGCCCGCGACGTTGATGCCGGAGGACAGGCCGATATGGAGCCCCTCCTCGGTCAGCAGCCGGTGGACCCAGCGCAGCCCCGCCTCGTCGGAGACGCGGAACTGCGTGTCGACCGGCGCGCCGTCGAGATTGGCGGTGATGCGGCTCTGGCCGATCCCCTCGGCTACCGAATTGCCCTCGGCGCGCAATTCCCCGCAGGCGTAATAATTATAAAGCGAGGCGCCATGCGGATCGGTGAGCGCGATCGTCACATCCTCACGATATTCCTTGAGGCCGAGCCCCACGCCCGCCAGCGTGCCGCCGGTGCCGGCCGCGCAGGTGAAGCCGTCCACCCTGCCCTCGGTCTGCGCCCAGATCTCGCGCGCGGTGGTGCGGATATGGGCCATGCGGTTGGCGGTGTTGTCGAATTGGTTTGACCAGAAGCCGCCCTCCGTCTCCTCCGCGATTCGGCGGGAGGTGTGGACGTAGTGGGCGGGATTCGAATAGGCCGTCGGCGGCACCTCGACCAGTTCGGCGCCGAGCGCGCGCAGCGTGTCCTTCTTTTCCTGGCTCTGCGTCTCGGGGATGACGATGATGGTGCGATAGCCCTTGGCGTTCGCCACCAGCGCCAGGCCGATGCCGGTATTGCCGGCCGTGCCCTCGACGATCGTGCCGCCGGCCTTCAGCAGGCCCCGCGCCTCGGCATCCTCGACGATGAAGAGGGCCGCACGGTCCTTCACCGAGCCGCCGGGGTTCATGAACTCGCACTTGGCGAGAATCTCGCACCCGGTCTCCGCACTGGGGCCAGCGAGACGGACGAGCGGCGTATTGCCGATCAGCGAGAGCGCATCGGACGCAACCTTGGTCATCGGCTGGACATAGGCGGCGGCAGGCGCGGCCGCAACGGAGCTTTGCTTGACGCGGGCCAAGAGGTTCAGCATGTCATGCATGAAATATGTGTCACGCCGCCCGATTCCGGGACGTTGGCGGCCGTAAATTTGTGGTATCCGACCACAAGTGGCTTGACCTGAGCGGCGACGTTCGGAATCAGCGTTGACGCTATGCGAACCCCCCTCCTTCCCCTCCGCGCCGCGCCGGCCCTCTCGGGCCTGCTCTTCCTTGCCCTTGCCGCCTGCAACAGCCAGCCCGAGAATATCGTGGTCGGCCCGCAGGACGACATGAAGGCGGAACTCGCCGCCGCCAAGCCGGTCGAGCTGCCGCCTTCCATCCAGGCCACCAAGACGTTCCGCTGCAAGGACAACAGCGTCGTCTATGTGGATTTCTATTCGGACGGCAAGAGCGCCGGCCTGCACCTGAAGAAGAACACGATCGCCAACATCCTGCGGGCGCCGGCGGCCGGCCAGCCGATGGTCGCCGATGGCGGTTACGAGCTGACGGGCAGCGCGTCCGCCTCGACCATTTCGCTCACGGTTCCGGGCAAGCCGAAGCAGGATTGCGACAGCAACTGATCGCATCGCCCGCGTTTCGGGAACAATCAAACGGGCCGGCGGCATCCCCGCCGGCCTTTTTCTTTGCCCGGAAGCCCGCCGCGCGCTATCGGGCCGGGCCATGACCGACGCCACCGCCATCACCCCCGAAGTCGTCGCCCAGCACGGGCTTTCCCCGGAAGAATATGAGCGCGTCCTCAACGCGCTCGGCCGAGAGCCCAATCTCACGGAGCTGGGCATCTTCTCGGTGATGTGGTCGGAGCATTGCTCCTACAAGTCGAGCCGCCTTCATCTGAAGAAGCTGCCGACCAAAGGCCCGCAGGTGATCTGCGGCCCCGGCGAGAATGCCGGCGTGATCGACATCGGCGACGGACAGGCCGCCATCTTCAAGATGGAGAGCCACAACCACCCCAGCTACATCGAGCCCTATCAGGGCGCGGCCACCGGCGTCGGCGGCATCCTGCGCGACGTGTTCACCATGGGCGCCCGCCCGGTCGCCAACATGAACGCGCTGCGATTCGGCCGGCCCGACCACCCCAAGATGCGCCACCTGATCGCCGGCGTCGTCCACGGCATCGGCGGCTACGGCAACTGCGTCGGCGTGCCGACCGTCGGCGGCGAGACCAATTTCGACAAGGCTTATGACGGCAACATCCTCGTCAACGCGATGACGGTTGGCGTCGCGGATACCGACAAGATCTTCTATTCGGCCGCCTCCGGCGTCGGCAATCCGATCGTCTATGTCGGCTCCAAGACCGGCCGCGACGGCATCCATGGCGCGACCATGGCCTCCGCCGACTTCGACGAGGATTCGGAAGAGAAGCGCCCGACCGTGCAGGTCGGCGATCCCTTCACCGAGAAGCTCCTCATCGAAGCCTGCCTCGAACTGATGGCGTCCGACGCGATCGTCGCCATTCAGGACATGGGCGCCGCCGGCCTCACCTCCTCCTCGGTCGAGATGGCGTCCAAGGGCGGCGTCGGCATCGAGCTGGACATGAACAAGGTGCCCCAGCGCGAAGTGGGCATGACCCCCTATGAGATGATGCTGTCGGAGAGCCAGGAGCGGATGCTCATGGTGCTCAAGCCCGGCCGCGAAGCCTTCGCCGAAGCCATCTTCCGCAAATGGGAGCTGGACTTCGCCGTGATCGGCACCGTCACCGACACCGGCCGCATGGTGCTGACCTTCAACGGCGAGACGGTGTGCGACATCCCGCTCGGCCCGCTGGCCGACGACGCCCCGCTCTACGATCGCCCCTGGGTGAAGACCGAGGCCCCCGCCCCGCTCGCCCAGACCTTCGAATCGAAGGACATCGCAGCCGATCTCGTGACGCTGATGGGCTCGGCCGATCTCGCCTCGCGCCGCTGGATCTGGGAGCAGTATGACCACATGGTCGGTGCCGACACCGTGCAGCGCCCCGGCGGCGACGCGGCGGTGGTGCGCGTCCACGGCACCCAGAAGGGCCTCGCGATCAGCACCGACTGCACCCCGCGCTATTGCTATGCGGACCCGTTCGAGGGCGGCAAGCAGGCGATCGCGGAATGCTATCGCAACATCTCGGCCGTCGGCGCGCTCCCGCTCGCCACGACCGACTGCATGAACTTCGGCAACCCGCAGCGCCCGGAGATCATGGGCCAGTTCGTGGGCTGCATCGAGGGCATGGCCGAAGCCTGCGCCGCGCTCGACTTCCCGATCGTCTCGGGCAACGTCTCGCTCTACAACGAGACGAAGGGCGAGGACGGCACCGGCTCGGCGATCCTGCCGACGCCTGCGATCGGCGGCGTCGGCCTGCTCGCAGACTGGACGAAGTCCGCCACCATCGCCTTCAAGGCCGAGGGCGAGGAAGTCTTCCTACTCTGCCATTCGCACAGCCATCTCGGCCAGTCGCTGTGGCTGCGCGAGATCGCCGGCCTCGACGGCCGCGACGCCGGCCCGGCCCCGTCGGTCGACCTCAAGGCCGAGAAGGCGGCGGGCGAACTGGTCCGTGGCCTCATCAACGACGGCCTCGTCTCCGCCGTGCATGACTGCTCGGACGGCGGCGTCGCGGTTGCCGTCGCGGAGATGGCGCTGGCGTCGAACATCGGCGTCACCGTGCCCGTCGTGGCCGATGCGCCCGCGCCCACCGGCCTGCTCTTCGGCGAGGACCAGGGCCGCTACATCGTCACCACCACCGACCCCGAAGCGCTCCGCAAGCGCGCCGAGGCGGCGGGCGTCAACTGCATCGCGATCGGCGTGACCGGCGGCAACGCGGTGGCGTTCGACCTCGTCGGGCGCGGCGGCGTCTCCTCGGTGGCGCTGGCGGACCTCCGCCGCGCGCATGAGGGCTTCTTCCCGACGCTGATGGGTGCCGACGCCGCGCTCGCCTGATGGCGCGGATTGACGCGGCGGTCGTCTTGCAGTCGTCTGTGCGCGCTTCGACTCAGGGGAGAAGAGCATGATCCGTAAGCTGATGACCGCCGCCGCCGTCCTCGCGCTGACGAGCGCGCCCGCGTTCGCCGCGCCCTGCAAGGATGCCAAGGGCAAGTTCACCAAATGCCCGCCGGCCAAGGCCGCGCCGGCCACGCGGTGCAAGGACGCCAGGGGCAAGTTCGCCAAGTGCGGCACACCCGGCGCCACGCCCGTCAAGGGCAAGTGACCCGCCCGGCGGCCCGGTGAACGCCGGGCCGCCGGCTCCCTTCCCATCGAAGCGGCTCACCGCTTGACGGGCGCGCGGCGAACCGACAGGTCCGCGCCATGAACCCATCGCCGCGCCACGCCACGATCGACGGCCTTCGCGGGCTGGCGGTGATGGGCATCCTGCTCATGAACATCGCCGGCTTCGCCCTGCCGTCCGGCGCCTATTTCAATCCGCTGGCGGGCGGCGGCACCGGACCGGCCGATCTTGCCGTCTGGGCCGCGGGCTTCGTGCTTGTCGACGGCAAGATGCGCGCGCTCTTTTCGATCCTGTTCGGCGCCTCGACGCTGATCGTGGTCGAGCGCGCCGAAGCCGCCGGGCGCAGCGGCCCGCGCACCCACGGCCTGCGCATGGCGACGCTGGCGCTGTTCGGGGCCGCGCACCTGCTCTTCGTCTGGCCGGGCGACATCCTGCTCCATTATGCGCTGGTGGGCCTCATCGCCCTGCCCTTCGTGGCGCTGGAGAGCCGCCAGCAGCTTCGCATCGGGGTGATGCTGCTCCTGATCCAACTCGTCATCGGCGCGGCCTTCCTCGGCAGCTTCGTGGCGCTGCGCCACGCCGCCCAGCTTCCGGGCGCGGACGCCGCCACTGTCTCCGCCTGGCGGGACTTCGCGGCCGGTGTCGGCGTCGGTGCGCCCCAGGATGTCGCCAGAGAGATCGCACGCCTGCGCGGGCCATGGAGCGGCATCGTCGCCGACAATCTCTCCCACGCGCTCGATGGGCCGCTCTTCCTGCTCGCCTTCGACGGGCCGGAAACGCTGGGCTTCATGCTGATCGGCATGGCGGCGCTCCGTTCGGGCTTCCTCACCGGCCAGTGGACGCGCGGACGCTATCTGAAGGCCGCCGCGATCGGCTTCGCCATCGGGCTGCCGCCGACCGTCGCGCTCTGCTGGTGGTGCTTCCAGAGCGGCTTCGACACGCTCACCACCTTCGCGGCGGCGACCGAGGGCGGCATCCCCTTCCGCCCCATCCTCGCGCTCGCGGAAGCCAGCCTCGCGCTCGCATGGCTCGCGGGTGGCGAGAGCGGCCTCAAGGCCCGCCTGCGCGCCGCCGGGCGGATGGCGTTCAGCAATTATCTCGGCACCAGCCTCGCCATGACCTTCCTCTTCTACGGCTGGGGCCTCGGCCTGTTCGACCGACTCGGGCGGCTGGCGCTCTATCCCGTCGTGGCGCTCGTCTGGCTGTCGATGCTGCTGTGGAGCCCCGCCTGGCTCGCCCGTTATCGCTACGGCCCGCTCGAATGGGCATGGCGCTCGCTGGCGCGTGGAAAGGCCCAGCCGATGCGACGAACCGATATTGAGATTGTATCGCAATAGCCCTATAGAGGCTCCGTCGCCACGGAGGCCCTATGATCGTCTGTGTTTGCAACGCGTTGAAGGAGCGTGAAGTCCGCGAGGCAGCCCGCGCCGGTTGCCGGGATCCGCTGTCCGCCTACGCGTCGCTTGGTTGCCGCCCGCGCTGTGGCCAGTGCGTTCCCTTCGCCCGAGACCTGATCGCCACCGAGCAGCAGGACGGCTGACCTTCCTCCTGAGAACCGCTTGCGCGAGTCGTTCGCGGTGGGATTATCGCCCTACAAGCGGTAAAACGCCGGCTTTCCGAGGTATGGAGGCCGATGATGAAGGGCGACGCGAAGGTTATCGAGCTGCTGAACCTCGCGCTCAAGAATGAGCTGACGGCGGTCAACCAATATTGGCTGCATTATCGCCTGCTCGACAATTGGGGCGTTCAGAAGCTGGCCGATTTCGAGCGGCACGAATCGATCGACGAGATGAAGCACGCCGATCTGCTGGCCGAGCGCATCCTGTTCCTCGACGGCCTTCCCAATTTCCAGATGCTCGGCCGCCTGCGCGTCGGCGAGACGGTGGAGGAGATCCTCAAGGCGGACCTCGCCGCCGAGGAAGAGGCCGTGCCCGTGCTGCGCGAAGGCATCGTCCAGGCCGAAGCCGTGCGCGATTTCGTCAGCCGCGACCTGTTCGTGAAGATCCTCGCCAACGAGGAGGAGCATATCGACTATCTGGAGAAGCAGTTCGATCTCATCAAGCTGATGGGCATCCAGAACTATGTCCAGCTTCAGTCCAAGGCCGCCGACGAGGAAGGCACCACCACCGGCGATTGAGGGCAATCATTCCGTCGCGCCGCTCCCCTGGGGGCAGCGCGGCAAACCGGTGTCAGCGCTGGGCGATACCGAAGCCGCCGGCGGGCTTGCGGCCGAAAGCGGGGCGACGATCGGCGAGCGGACTCACCTCGCGATCGAACAGGCGCAGCGTGGCGTCGAACAGGGGGCGCAGCTCCACCACGCGCTCGATCAGCTCTTCGGGCGTCTCGCGGGCTTCCACGCAGCGGCGGGAGGTCATCTCGATCACTTCGGCCAGTGCCGCCAGCGGTTCGGCGCCGAACTGGCGCGATTCGCCCTTCAGCGTATGCGCGGGCAGCACGAGGGCGGCGGCATTCCGTTCCCGGATGGCCGCTTCGATCGCATCGACGGCCTTGGCGCCGTCTTCCCGGAAATAGCCGAGGATTCGCACGAAGCCGGTGCCCAGCTCCGCACGAACGCGGGCAAACGCGTTCCAATCGACCAGTTCGGCGGCTCCCATCGCCACGAGCAGATCCCCCAATACTCACACCTGTTGACACGCCTATGCAGCGTTTCGGGTAAAGAGAGGGTTACGCGCGATCCGCAATTAGTCGAAGGCCCGGCCCGATCGGGCTTTCGATATCGGAAAAGCGCCATCCGCGCTCGGTCGCGACGGCACCGATCTCGCGCGGGGCGGCGGGATCGTCGGCCACCGCGACGATGACCGCATCCTCCCCGGCCTCCCGGATCGCGCGCGCCACCCGAATCGCCGGCCAGGGACAGCGCAGGCCGCGCAGATCGAGCAGCGCCTCGCTCATTCCTCGCCGGGCTTCTTCGCCCCATAGGGGTTCTTCGGCGCGCGCAGCGTCAGCCGCACCGGCACCGCGCCGAAGCCCAGCTCCTTGCGGATGCCGTTGATGAGATAGCGCTGATAGCTCGTCGGGAGCTGATCGACGCGCGTGCCGAACAGCACGAAGCCCGGCGGGCGCGTCTTGGCCTGGGTGAGGAAGCGCAGCTTGATGCGCTTGCCGCCGGGCGCGGGCGGCGGGTTCTTCTCGACCGCCTTCTCGAACCAGCGGTTGAGCACGCCGGTCGACACGCGGCGCGACCACGCGTCGCGCGTCTCGAACGCGGCGCCGAGAAGCTGGTCCAGCCCCTTGCCGGTGGCCGCCGACACCGCGATCAGCGGCACGCCCTTCACCTGGCTGAGCCCCTCCTCCAGCGCCGCCTTGACGCCGTTGAACAGCGAGGACTGGTTCTCCGCCACATCCCACTTGTTGAGCGCGATGACGAGCGCACGGCCCTCTTCGAGCACCTTGTCGGCGATGCGCAGATCCTGCGCCTCCAGCCCGCGCGTGGCGTCGAGCAGCAGCACGACCACTTCGGCGAAATCCACCGCGCGCATCGTGTCGGAGGCGGAGAGCTTCTCCAGCTTGTCCTCGATCTTGGCCTTCTTGCGCAGCCCGGCCGTGTCGATCAGGCGGACGTCGCGGATGCGGCCGTCGGGGCTGGGCCACTGCCAGTCGACCGCGATCGAATCGCGGGTGATGCCGGCTTCCGGGCCGGTAATCATCCGGTCCTCGCCCAGCATCGTGTTGACCAGCGTCGACTTGCCGGCGTTCGGGCGGCCGACGATGGCCAGCTTGAGGATGGCGTCGGGGTTGTCGTCCCCCTCCTCTTCCTCCTCGAAATCCTCGCGGTCGACATAGGGGAGCAGCGCCGTGAACAGGTCGCCCATGCCCTCGCCATGCTCGGCCGAGAGCGCGATCGGATCGCCGAGGCCGAGGCCGAAGCTCTCATAGACGCCGGGCTCCGCCGCCTTCCCTTCCGCCTTGTTGCAGACGAGGATGATCGGCGTATCCGAACCGCGCAGCCAGTTCGCCACGGTTTCGTCGAGCGGGGTCACGCCGGCGCGGGCGTCGATCATGAACAGCGCCGCGTCGGCCTGCGCGACGGCGGCCTCCGTCTGCGCGCGCATTCGGCCGGGCAGCGACTGCGGATCGTCGCTCTCGAAACCGGCGGTGTCGACCACCTTGAACGACACGCCCAGAAGCTCGGCGTCGCCCTCGCGACGGTCGCGCGTCACGCCGGGGCGATCGTCGACCAGCGCGATGCGCTTGCCGACGAGGCGGTTGAACAGGGTCGACTTGCCGACATTCGGCCGGCCGATGATCGCGACGGTGGGCAGCTTCGCCATACTATCTCCGCAGCCGGCTTGACCGTCGTTCGCAGTCCAGCGATCGACGCCCGGCGGCACTTCCATAAAGCCAATCCGCCCCAGGTCGAAGCGGTTCGCGCTTCGCCCTAGGGCGTGATGACGGTTTTGGCCATGGGGCGGAGGAATAAGCCGCGCCCCAGGCCGATTCAGCCCAGGACGTCCGGGAACCTAGCGCCAGGCCGACAGCTTGCCGTCGCTGGAGAGCAGATACATCGTGCCCGCCGCCACCACCGGCGGCAGCGTGAAGGGCTTTTTGCTCACCTGCCGGATGGTCTGCACCTTGCCGTCGGCGACCGACACATAGGCGAGCTCACCGAGCGAATTGGTGAGGATCAGGCGGCCGCCCGCCAGCACCGGGCCGTTCCAGAAGACGAGCTTGTTCTTCTTGTCCGGGTTCTTCCAGTGCTTGAGCTGGGTCGACCAGCGGATCTTACCCGTGGTGCGCTGGATGCAGTAGAGACGCGCATCGTCGCCCACCATGAACAGCCAGTCGCCGCCGAGCGCCGGGGTCGAGATGCCGCCGACATTGATTTCCCACAGGCGCTGGCCGGTCACGAGATCGAGCGCCACCATGCGACCGCCCGCGCCCACGGCATAGACGCGCGTGTCGTCCACCACCGGGCTCGCGTCGACGTCGGTGACGTCGCCCACCGTCGTGGACATGCTGGTGCGGGTCAGCGCGTCCTGCCACACGACGCGGCCATTCTCGTAGCGATAGGCGTCGAGATCGCCCGACGAATACCCCGCGATGACGGTGCTGTGCGCGATGGCGGGCGCCGCCGCGCCGAACACGCCGGCCGTCTCCAGCGGGCCGCTCGCGGTCCACTGGGTGGAGCCATCGGCGAGGCTGAGCGCGAAGAGCTGGTTGTCCTGGCTCATCACATAGGCCGAGCCGCCGGCGATCGAGGGCGCACCGCGCAGCGGGCCGCCCGGCGTCACCTTCCAGCCGATCTTGCCGGTCGCCGCGTCGAGCTGCGCGACGTCGCCGAGGCCGGTCGTCGCATAAAGCTTGCCATCATCGAAGCTGACGCCGCCGCCGAACAGCGAGGCGGTGTAACGCTTGTGCTCCTTGCGGCCGAGCAGCCCCATCACGCCCGCCTGCTTGAGCGCCGGCCCCATCTTGCCCTTGATCTGCACCGACCATAACTGCCGCCCGGTCTGCGCGTCGAACGAGCGGACATTGGCCATGGTGTCGATCACATAGACATGACCGTTGGCGATCACCGGCGTCGCCGCGAGGCGCTCATTCTTGCCGGCCTTGCTGAGCTGCGCCATCCAGACGCGGCCAGGATTTTCGGCCAGCGCGACATTGCCCATCGCCTTCTGCGCATCGCCGCCCGGCTGCATCCACATCGCATTCGCGTCGGCCGCCGGCACGGTGACCGGCATCGCGGAGATCGAAGCGTCGGTGCCCGCGCTGCTTTCCACGGTCAGCACGGGGATGCGCTCGCCCAGCACGGCCGTCTTCGGCCTTTTGTCGCCACCGTGGAAGATGCCGCAGCCCGACAGCAGCGTCGCCGCCGTGAGCGCCGCCCCGAGCGAAGCCCGCTTTCGATCCGTCAATCCCCGCCCCATCATGTTCGTCTCACATCCATGTCCAGGCCCCGGGCTCCCCGCCCGCCGGGCCACGCGGCAAGCCGCAATCAGGAATCCGCGCTGTCGGTAGGCTGAACGGCGTCGACGCCGAGATCGGCCGCAAGCTGCGACACGCGCGCGCGCAGCGAGCGCGGGACCGACTTGTCCCTGGCGATCGCGGCGAAGAGCGCGCCGGCCTGCTTGGGCTGGTTCAGCTTCATATAGGCGATGCCGCTCATCTCGCCGGCGCTGCCGAACCACGGGTTGCCGGGCACGGCGAGCGGCTTCAGGCGCTTGACCACCTCGGCGGGCGGCAGCTTGTCGAAGTCGAGCGTCGTGCCGCGCAGCACGGCGACGTCGCGAAGCTGCTGCGGAACGCTGCCATCGGCGGCGATCCCGGCAAAGGCGGCGGAGGCCTCCGGCAGCTTGCCGTCGCGCACCAGCATGTCGGCGAGCAGCATCCGCGAGAGCGGCGCATAACCCTTCGAGCCTTCGTCCGCGAGCGCCTGGAGCTGCTTGCGGGCATCGGCTTCGTTGCCGGCGGTGAGCGAGGACATCGCCTGGACGATCTTCTCGCCCTTCTCGCCGGCGATATCCTGCTGATGCGAGCGCCACCACAAGGTGCCGCCGAACGCGATCAGCGCAAGCAGCACGATGACGCCGACGATCACGCCATACCGGCGCGCGGCCTTCTCGACGCGCTCGCGCCGAACCTCGTCGTCCACCTCGCGGAAGAAGGCTTCATTGCTCTGCGGGGTGAGTGCCAATCAACATCTCCATGGGGCGACAAGGCCCGAAAACGCGGCGGACCTTAGCGGCGCGCGCGCGGGAACGGAACAGCTATCACTTGGGGGCGTATGTTTCCGCCGCCGTCGGGAAGGCGCGGGCGCGGACTTCGCCCGCATAAGCCTCCGCCGCAGCCGCGATACGCGGCGCCAGATCGTCATAGCGCTTCACGAAACGGGCAGTGCGCTCGAACATGCCCAGCATGTCGTCGATCACCAGCACCTGCCCGTCACATTGGGCGGACGCGCCGATGCCGATGGTGGGGCAGGCGATTTCCTGCGTGATGAGGGCGGCGATCGGCTCGACCACGCCCTCGATCACCAGCGTGAAGGCACCGGCATCCGCGATGGCGCGCGCGTCGCGGACGATCTTCTCGGCCTCCGCCTCGCTGCGGCCGCGCGCGGCATAGCCGCCGAGCACGTTCACCGCCTGCGGAGTGAGGCCGACATGTCCCACAACGGGAATCCCGCGCGCCGAGAGAAAGGCGACCGTCTCGGCCATCGCCTCCCCGCCCTCGAGCTTCACGGCCGCAGCCCCCGTCTCCTTGAGGAGACGCGACGCCGACCGGAACGCCTGCTCGGGCGAGGCCTCATAGCTGCCGAACGGCATGTCGATGGCGACGACGCTGTGCCAGCTCCCGCGCACGACGGCGGCGCCATGGGCGCACATCATCTCCATGCTGACCGGAATGGTCGACGGCAGGCCGTAGATCACCTGCCCCAGACTGTCGCCGACCAGCAGCATGTCGCAATGCGGATCGAGGATCTGCGCCATGCGCGCCGTATAGGCGGTGAGCATCACGATCGGCTCGGCGACGGGCTGCCCCTGCGTCTTGCGGCCGCGAATCGCGGGGACGGTCAGGCGCTTGACCGGCGCTGGCGTCGGGTTCGCCCGGCTGGTCGAGGTGTCGAGCGTGAAGGTCGTGGACATGGCCTTGGACTAGCGGCTTCGGCGCTCAGGGGCAAATCGCCGGGCGGCGATCAGGCCAGCGCCTCGGCATAATGTTCCGCCTTGAAGCCGACCAGCGTGCGCCCGCCGAGATCGAGCACCGGACGCTTAATCATGGACGGCTGGGCCAGCATCAGGTCGATCGCCTTGTCGGCGTCGATCCCCTCGCGATCGGCATCGGGAAGCTTGCGGAAGGTCGTGCCGGTGCGGTTGAGGATCTTCTCCCAGCCATGCTCGGCCACCCAGCCCGACAGCGTCACACGGTCGATGCCGGCGGCCTTGTAATCGTGGAAACCGTAGGCGACGCCATGTTCGTCGAGCCAGTTGCGGGCCTTCTTCATCGTGTCGCAGGCCTTGATGCCGTAGATGGTGATCGCGTCAGTCATGGTTCGTCTTTTGCTGTTTCTGGAGCGCGGTGGCGAAATCGGCGCGGGACTTGGCGACGATCCGCCCGAGCAGCGCCGGATCGACCAGCGCACCGCGACGGGCACGGCCGATCACGTCCGCCACCTCGGGATGGGCGGGCAGCACCACATCTGCCTTCATCGCGCCGAGCCTGTCGAAGCTCCTGCGGAAATCGCCGACGATGCCGGGATAGGCCTTGTTCCCGACCAGCCTGTTGCCCGCGACGCTCACGCTGCACGGGAAGACGATGGCCAGCGGCCGCCCCTTCTCGCGCACCTGCATGGTCCAGCTCGTGCAGCCCGGCGTGTGGCCGGGCGTGGCGCGGGCGGTGAGCGTGACGCCGCCCAGCGTCACCCGGTCACCATCCCGGATCGGCCGATCGACATGCACCGGCGGATAGGGCCTGGGCGTGTAGAGCACCTCGCCGGGCGAGCGCCCCCGTTCCAGGGCCGCGACGTCGCCCGCGCCCGCCGCCACCTTCGCGCCGCTGTCGCGCGCCAGCGCCGCCACGGCGCCGGCATGATCGAAATGGGCGTGGCTGACGAAAATCCACTTCACGCCATGGATCGGCACGCCCATCGCCTCGATATGCTGGCGGATCATCGCGGCGTTCGGCTCCGGCGTGCCGTCGATGAGGATGGCGCCGGCGGGAGTGTGGATCAGATAGGCCGCGATCCCGGCGCTGCCGACATAGTCGATCGGCCCGATCAGATGGAACGGCGCGATCGGCTGGGTCCAGTTGGCGGGATCGGGCGTGTCGGCCGCCACGGGGGCAGCGGACAGAAGCACGGCAAGCAGCGCCGCGCGGCGGCAGATGCCGCCGAATGAAGCGAAGGAATGCCCCCTGGACATTCCCGCTTTCCGCTTCACTCCCACTCGATCGTCCCCGGCGGCTTCGACGTGAAGTCGTAGACCACGCGGTTGATGCCCTGCACCTCGTTGACGATGCGGGTCGCCACCCGGCTCAGGAAGCCAGCGTCGAACGGATAGACGTCCGCCGTCATGCCGTCGACCGAGGTGACCGCGCGCAGGCCGCACACCGAATCATAGGTGCGGTGATCGCCCATCACGCCGACGGTGCGCACCGGCAGCAGCACCGCGAAAGCCTGCCAGATCGCATCGTAGAGCCCGGCGTTGCGGATCTCTTCGAGATAGATGGCGTCGGCCTTGCGCAGGATGTCGCAACGCTCCTTCGTCACCTCGCCGGGGATGCGGATCGCGAGGCCCGGTCCGGGGAACGGGTGGCGGCCGACGAAGGCCTCGGTCAGGCCCAGTTCGCGGCCGAGCAGGCGGACCTCGTCCTTGAACAGCTCGCGCAGCGGCTCGACCAGCTTGAGGTTCATCCGCTCCGGCAGGCCGCCGACATTGTGGTGGCTCTTGATCGTGACGGAAGGCCCGCCGGTGAAGCTGACGCTCTCGATCACGTCCGGGTAGAGCGTGCCCTGCGCCAGGAACTCGGCGCCGCCGATCTTCTTCGCCTCGGTCTCGAACACCTCGATGAAGGTCTTGCCGATGAACTTGCGCTTGGCCTCGGGATCGGTGACGCCCTCCAGCCCCTTCATGAACAGCGTCTCGGCATCCACATGGATGAGCGGGATATTGTAGTGGTTGCGGAACAGCGAGACGACCTGCTCGCTCTCGCCGGCGCGCATCAGGCCGTGATCGACATAGACGCAGGTGAGCTGATCCCCAATCGCCTCGTGGATCAGCACCGCCGCGACCGACGAGTCGACGCCGCCCGACAGGCCGCAGATCACCTTGCCCTTGCCGACCTGCTGGCGGATTTCCTCGATCTTGGCGGCGCGGAAGCCGGCCATCGACCAGTCGCCCTCCAGCCCGCAGACATGGCGGACGAAGTTGGCGATCAGCTTGCCGCCATCGGGCGTGTGGACCACCTCGGGGTGGAACTGCACGCCGTAGAAGCGGCGGCTCTCGTCCGCCGTGATGGCGAAGGGCGCGCCCTCGGAGACCGCGATCGGGTGGAAGCCCTCCGGCAGGCGCGTCACCTTGTCGCCATGGCTCATCCAGACCTGATGGCGCTCGCCCTCCTGCCAGAGCCCGTCGAACAGCGCCGAGCGGTCCTTCACCTCGACGAAGGCGCGGCCGAACTCGCCGCCCTCGCCCGAAACGACCACTTCGCCGCCAAGCTGCTTGCACATCGTCTGCTGGCCATAGCAGATGCCGAGGATCGGCAGCCCCGCCTCGAAGAAGCGCTGCGGCGCGGAGGGCGCGTTCTCCTCCGTCACCGAAGCAGGCCCGCCCGAGAAGATCAGGCCGGCGGGCTTCAGCCGGTCGAACGCGGCATCGGCGGACTGGAAGGGCGCGATCTCGCAATAGACGCCCGCTTCACGCACGCGACGCGCGATGAGCTGGGTCACCTGGCTGCCGAAATCGACGATGAGGATGCAGTCTTGCGGGGTGACGGTCATGGCGAGCCCCTAAAGCGCGAGGCCTCCCCTGTCCAGCCGCGGCGGCATGGTCAACGCTTCGTTTACATATGGGACTTAAGTCGAACGACAACAGTTTCGGTGGGGGATTCCCGAATGCCGCGTCGTATCCGCTCGCTGCTCTCCACGCTCCGCGAGGAGGTGCAGCATTACGCCTCCGAAACGGAGGCGATCGCCGGGCGGACCAATCTGCTGGCGCTCAACGCCACGATCGAGGCGGCGCGCTCGGGCGAGGCCGGGCGCGGCTTCTCGGTGGTGGCGCAGGAGGTGAAGGCGCTGGCCGGCCAGGCCCGCTCCAGCGCGGCCAATTTCCGCGCCGAGGTGCTCGATCGCCTCGCGCAGGGCGCCCATATCGCGGACGAGCTGGTCGGCGAGGTGGAGGGCGCGCGCCTCGCCGAGCTGGCCCAGTCGATCATCCAGACGGTCGCACGCTCGCTTTATGATCGCTCGATCGACGTGCGGATGCTGGCGACCGATCCCGCCGTGGTCGCGGGCGCGGCAGAGGCGCTCACCGATCCGGTGGCGGAGCAACGCGCGCTCGACCGGCTGCGCGCGATGCTCCATTTCTCGCCCTATTTCCTCAACGCCTTCGTCGCCGACAACAAGGGCAATATCGTCGCCTGCGCCCACGCCAATGCCGAGGTCCGCACCCACAATCTGCGCAACGAGCCGCAGTACAACATGGCGCTCGCCGCGATGGGCATGGATGACTGGTTCACCGACGAGGTGTGGGAGAATCCCTTCTCCAACAATCGCCATGTGCTGATCTATGTCGCCCCGATCCGGCAGGATGGGCGCAATGTCGGCGTCTGCTATCTCGAATATGACTGGCAGGGGCAGGCCGACGCGATCCTCCACAGTATCGGGCAGGCGAACGCCAACGCGCTGGTCAGCATCGTCGACGAGCAGGATCGGGTGGTGGCCACCACGGGCCACTACGCCTTCAACGAGCTGCTCCGTATCGCGGGCGCCGGCCTCGCCGAGGGGCGCCATGTCGAGACGCGGGACGAATCGATCGTCGCACAGGCGATGGCGATCCCGGCCAACGGCTTCGATGGCCTCAAGCTGCGCTGCGTGATCGAACAGCGCGTGCCGGGCGAGCGCGAGATCGCCGAAATGCTATCCGGCACGCAGGAAGCGGCAAAGGCCGCCTAGAGTCGCAGGCCCGACCAATAGGCGGCAAACGCCCAGAGGTCTGCGATCTCCTCGATCTGCTTGGCGAGCGGCTTGCCCGCGCCATGGCCGGCCCGCGTCTCGATGCGGATCAGGTGAGGCCTCGGCCCGATGTCCGCGGCCTGGAGCGCGGCGGCATATTTGAAGCTGTGCGCCGGCACCACGCGATCGTCGGTATCGGCGGTGGCGATCAGGATCGCGGGATAGTCCGCCCCGTGGCAGATATTGTGGATCGGCGAATAGCCGAGCAGCGTCGCGAAATCCTCCTCCACGCCCGGATCGCCATAATCGTCGATCCAGTAGCGCCCCGCCGTGAAGCGATGGAAGCGCAGCATGTCATGCACGCCCACCCCCGGCAGCGCCGCCGCGAACAGGTCCGGCCGCTGGTTGGTGACGGCAGCGACGAGCAGCCCGCCATTGGAATGGCCGTGGACGACGAGCCCGTTCCGCGCCGCGATCCCCCGCGCCATCAGATGCTCGGCGGCGGCGATGAAGTCGTCGAACACATTCTGCTTGTTGGCGCGGCGACCGGCGTCGTGCCAGGCCTTGCCATATTCGCCCCCGCCCCGGATGTTGGCGACGGCATAGACGCCGCCCATCGCCGCCCAGCCGAGCGCGGCCGGCGAGAAGCCCGGCGTCAGCGAGATCTCGAATCCGCCATAGCCATAGAGGATCGTCGGCGCGGGCGAGACGACATCGCGACGGCGCAGCACGAAGATCGGCACCACCGTGCCGTCCTTCGACGTGCAGGCGGTCTGCTCGACGACGAACTCCGCCGGATCGAAGGAGAGCGGCGGGCGCGCGAACATGCTCGTCGCACCGGTGGCGACGTCGAGACGGTGGATTTCCGTCGGCCGGTCATAGCTGGTGAAGGCGAAGAAGGCCTCCGGGTCGCCGCCCTCCCCGTCCATCGCCGCGATCGCGCCGACGGCGGGCAGGCCGACATGGTCCATCAGCCGCCCTTCGAGGTCATAGACGCGCAGCTCGCTCGCCACGTCGCGCAGGACGGAGACGAGCAGCCGATCACCGACCAGCCGCGCATCGGCGATCAGATCATGCCCCTCGGCGACGATCTCGCGGCGGCGGCGCATCTCGGATGCGACATCGATCGAGACGATGCGGCGGCGCGGCGCCTCCAGATCGGTGACGAAATAGAAGAGGTCGCCGGCCGCGCCCGCCAGCCGCCAGTCATTCTCCAGCCCGCGCACCAGCGTGCGGGATTGCAGCTTCTCGGCGGTGAGATCGATCAGCGTCAGCTCGGTGCGGACCTCCGTCCCTTCGGCGGACGAGATCAGCAGCCAGCGCCCGTCCTGCGTCACTTCCGCGACATGGGTGAGGCGCGGACGATCCGGCGTCGCATAAACGAGGAAGTCCTGCTCCTGACGCGTGCCGAGGCGGTGGAACCACACCGAATGATCGAGGTTCGAGGCCTGATGCTCCGCCCCCGCCTCCGGCTCGGGGAAACGCGAGTAGAAGAAGCCCGAGCCATTGCCCGCCCAGGCGAGCCCACTGAACTTCACCCAATGCACCTCGTCGGACAGCGTCTCGCCGCCGTCAACGTCGAGGACGCGAACCGTCCGCCAGTCGCTGCCGCCATCCTGCACGGCATAAGCGATGCGACGGCCGTCGCGCGACACTTCCCACTCGCCGAGCGCGGTCGCGCCATCCTCGGACCAATGGTTCGGATCGATCAACACGCGCGGTTCGGCGGCGAGCCTGTCGCGCATGCAGAGTACCGGCTGCGCATCCAGCCCGCTGTTGCGCAGATGGAAATAGCGCCCGCCCCGCTTGAGCAGCAGCGACACGCGCTCGTAATTCCACAGCCGCGTCAGCCGCTCGCGGATCGCCTCGCGGCCGGGCAGCTTCGCGAGATAGGCTTCGGTCAGCCCCGCCTCGGCCTCCACCCACGCCCGCACCCGCTCATCATGACGGACATCGCCCTCCAGCCAGCGGTAGGGATCGCTGACCGTCCGGCCAAACAGCGTGTCGACGATGTCGCCACGCGTCGTCGGGGGATAGGCGATCGGTCCGTCCGGGCTCATCGATGAGGCTTCCTTTGCTGCGCCGTTCTTTCCCGGCTTCCGCTCTAACCCGGCGGGCGGGTGATTCAACCATGCGCCGCCCACAAGCAAAAAGGGCCGCCCCGATCCGGGACGGCCCTTTCCACTGTTTCGGCGATGAGACCGAAGGGGAGCAGCTTAGGCCGCATCCTCCAGCTCGTCGGCAACCTCGACCGGACCCGAGTCCTGGCCCTTGGCCGACGTGTCGCGGTCGACGAACTCGATGATCGCCATCGGGGCGGCGTCCGAAGCGCGGATGCCGGCCTTGATGATGCGGGTGTAGCCGCCCGCGCGCGAGGCGTAGCGCTCGGCCAGCACGTCGAACAGCTTCACGAGCTGCGCATCGTCCTGGAGACGGGCGTGGGCCAGACGACGGTTCGACAGGCCACCCTTCTTGGCGAGGGTGACGAGCTTCTCGACATAGGGACGAAGCTCCTTCGCCTTGGCGAGGGTCGTCGTGATCTGCTCATGCTTGATGAGCGCCGCCGACTGGTTGCGGAACAGGGCGGTACGATGGGAGGCGGTGCGCTGAAGCTTACGGCCGCCGACGCGATGACGCATGGTTTTCTTCCTTCATGTTCGTCCCGCAGCCGTCCGAGGTACTGCGGGCCAGGCGGTGAAACGGGGCACCGCCCATACCCCTGATCGACTTGGAAACTCGCCGCGGGGGCCGGAGCCCCCGCGTCAGGATCAATATTCCTGCTCGAGCTTCTTCGCCATTTCCTCGATGTTCTCCGGCGGCCAGCCGGGGATGTCCATGCCGAGGCGCAGGCCCATCGACGAGAGCACTTCCTTGATCTCGTTGAGCGACTTGCGGCCGAAGTTCGGCGTGCGGAGCATCTCGGCCTCGGTCTTCTGGACCAGGTCGCCGATGTAGATGATGTTGTCGTTCTTCAGGCAGTTCGCCGAACGGACCGACAGTTCCAGCTCGTCCACCTTCTTGAGGAGGTAGCGGTTGAGCTGGTTGGCGTCCGTCTCCGGCTCGGCACCGGCAGACGGCACGGCCACGCCGGCAACCGACGGGATCGAGGTCTGGAGCGTCAGGCCGTCGTCGAAGTGGACGAAGAGCTGGAGCTGGTCCTGAAGGATGCGCGCGGCATAGGCCAGGCCATCTTCCGGGGTGACGGTGCCGTCGGTCTCGATCGTCAGCGTGAGCTTGTCGTAATCGAGTTCCTGGCCGACGCGGGTGTTCTCCACCTTGTAGGCGACCTGACGGACCGGCGAATAGAGCGCGTCGACCGGGATGAGGCCGATCGGCGCATCGGCCGGACGGTTCAGCGCGGCGGCGACATAGCCCTTACCCGTCGCGGCGGTCAGCTCCATGTTGAGCGTCGCGCCGTCGTCGAGATGGCAGATCACCAGATCCGGGTTCATCACCTCGATGTCGCCGGTGGTGGCGATCATGCCCGCGGTGACTTCGGCCGGGCCGGTCGCGGAGAGCTGGAGGCGCTTGGCGCCCTCGCCCTGCATCTTGAGCGCGATCTGCTTGACGTTCAGCACGATGTCGGTGACGTCTTCGCGGACGCCCGCGAGCGACGAGAACTCGTGCAGCACATTCTCGATCTTGATCGAGGTGACGGCGGCACCCTGGAGCGACGAGAGCAGAACGCGGCGCAGCGCGTTGCCCAGCGTCAGGCCGAAACCACGCTCCAGCGGCTCAGCGACGAAAGTGGCGCGACGCTTGCCATCGCCGCCAGCCTTCTTCTCGAGGCCGTTGGGCTTCTTCAGTTCCTGCCAGTTCTTGGCGTTGACGGCCATATGTCTTCCCTCAAGGGTTGGGCTTTACAGGGGGTGCGTCCACCCCCGGCCGGAAGGTCGACGCGGCCGGATGAGCGGCCGCGTCGGAAGTACGATCAGACGCGACGACGCTTGGACGGGCGAACGCCGTTGTGCGGGATCGGGGTCACGTCGCGGATCGACGTGATCTGGAAACCGACCGCCTGGAGGGCGCGGAGCGCCGACTCACGGCCCGAACCCGGACCCTTCACCTCGACCTCGAGCGTGCGGACGCCGTGCTCGGCGGCCTTCTTGCCCGCGTCCTCGGCGGCGACCTGGGCGGCGTACGGGGTCGACTTGCGCGAGCCCTTGAAGCCCATCATGCCCGCCGACGACCACGCGATGGCGTTGCCCTGCGCGTCGGTGATGGTGATCATGGTGTTGTTGAAGCTGGCGTTCACATGGGCGACGCCGGCGGTGATGTTCTTGCGTTCGCGACGGCGAATGCGCTGCGGTTCACGAGCCATTTTCTGCTGATCCTACCTGAGGGACACCGTGGCCGAGGCGAGCCCCGGCCGGCGTCATCACTTCTTCTTGCCGGCGATCGGCTTGGCCTTGCCCTTGCGGGTGCGCGCATTGGTGTGCGTGCGCTGGCCGCGGACCGGCAGGCCCTTGCGATGGCGGAGGCCGCGATAGCAGGCGAGGTCCATCAGACGCTTGATGTTCATCGCGGTCTGGCGACGCAGATCGCCTTCCACGGTGTAGCCGGCGTCGATCGCCTCACGGATCTGGAGGACTTCCTGATCGGACAGATCCTGCACGCGGCGCTGCGGCTCAAGGCCGAGCTTGGCGGTGATTTCCTTGGCCTTGGCCGGGCCAATGCCATGGATGTAGGTCAGCGCGATTTCGACGCGCTTGTTGGTCGGGATGTTGACACCCGCAATACGAGCCACTGTGTTCTTCTCCTGCTCCACAGGGCGCCTCGGGCAAGGCGCCCCATCTCGTCGCTTCGACCCGCAACGCCACCCAAACGACGCGCGACAAGGCGCCGACGGGATGCCGGGTTGCGGGATTGGCTGCACCTAATGATCGACTCAGCGCCTGTCAAGCGAGTCGATCCCCAACGGGAAAAGGGGAGCGGCCCCATCGGAACCCCTCCCCTCCTGCGCTGGTCCGCATGACGTCCGCTCAGGCCGGCACGCGATCCAGAATGGCATCGATGGCCTCGCCGACATGGGCGATGTCCGCCATGCCGTCGACCCGGTTCACCAGACCCTTCGCCTCGTAATAGGGAAGGATCGGCGCGGTCTTGGCGCGATACTCCGCCATGCGGGTGCGCACCGTCTCCTCATTGTCGTCCGGCCGGCGCTTGAACTCGTGCCCGCCGCAGACGTCGCAGATGCCCTCGACCTTGGGCTGCTTGAAATGGTCGTGATAGCCGGCGCCACAGGTGGCGCAGGTGAAACGGCCGACGATGCGCTCGACCAGCGCATCCTCGTCGACCGCCAGCTCGATCACATGGCCGAGCTTGCGGCCACGCTCGCCAAGGATGGCGTCGAGCGCGACGGCCTGCGCATGGGTGCGCGGATAGCCGTCGAAGATCACGCCCGTCTCCTGCGGCAGCGCGTCCAGCGCGTCGCCGATGATGCCCGACACGATCTCGTCCGAGACGAGCTGCCCGGCATCCATCACCGCCTTGGCCTGAAGGCCGGTGGGCGTCCCCGCCTTCACCGCGGCGCGCAGCATGTCGCCCGTCGATAGCTGCACCATGCCGCGCGTCTCGACCAGCCGGGTCGCCTGCGTTCCCTTACCAGCACCGGGCGGCCCGAGCAGGATGATGTTCATATATTCCTTCCCCCTCTTCTTACCCAAGGTGTCGGCGGCCGCCTCAGCGGCGCTGCGCACCGCCCTTGAGCTTCGCCTTCTTGATGAGGTCGCCATATTGATGGGCGAGCAGATGGCTCTGGATCTGCGTCACGGTATCCATCGTCACGTTGACGACGATGAGCAGGCTGGTGCCGGTCAGCGGCATCTGCGGCAGGCCGAACGCCTTGATGACGGCCTCGGGCACGAGGCAGATCGCGGCCAGATAAGCGGCACCGATCACCGTGATGCGGGTGAGGACGTAATCCAGATAGTCGCCGGTCGCCTTGCCCGGACGGATGCCCGGAATGAAGCCGCCATAACGCTTCAGATTGTCCGCCGTCTCCTCCGGGTTGAACACCACGGCCGTGTAGAAGAAGCAGAAGAAGATGATGCCGATCGCGTAGAGCGACAGGTACAGCGGCGATCCATGCTGGAGCGCGGTGCTGATCGACAGAAGGATGTCGTTCCAGCGGCCGGAGCCCTGGGCATGGCTGCCGGCGAACTGCGCGATCGTCAGCGGCATCAGCAGCAGCGACGAAGCGAAGATCGGCGGGATCACGCCCGAGGTGTTGATCTTGAGCGGCAGGTAGCTCTTCTCGCCCTGCATCATGCCGCGCGCGGTCTGTCGCTTGGGGTACTGGATCAGCACCCGGCGCATCGCATGTTCCATGAAGCAGATGAAATAGATCATGCCGAACGCGATCACGAAGGCGGCGATGATCGTCAGCGGCGAGATCGAGCCGGTGCGGCCGCTCTCCAGCAGGTTCGACACGACGGTCGGGAACTGGCTGACGATGCCGGCCATGATGATGAGCGACACGCCGTTGCCGATGCCGCGCGAGGTGATCTGCTCACCCAGCCACATCAGGAACATGGTGCCGCCGACCAGCGAGATCACCGTGGTGATGCGGAACAGCATCCCCGGCTCGACCACCGCCGACACGCCCGACGAGGCGCCCCAGCTCTCCAGGCCGACGGAGATGAAATAACCCTGCACCACCGTCAGGAAGACGGTGAGGTAGCGGGTATACTGGTTGAGCTTCTTGCGGCCGGTCTCGCCTTCCTTCTTGATCGCCTCGAGCTGGGGCGAAAGCGAGGTGGCGAGCTGCACGACGATCGAGGCGGTGATGTAGGGCATCACGCCCAGCGCCACCACCGACATGCGGTGGAGCGCGCCGCCCGAGAAGTTGTTGAAGAAATCGAGCACGCCGCCGTTCGTCTTCTGGAACAGCGAGTTGAGCGCGCGCGGATCGATGCCCGGCAGCGGCACGAAGCTCAGCAGGCGGAACACGACCAGCGCGCCCAGCGTGAACCACAGCCGCTTCTTGAGATCGGTGGCCTGCGAGAACTTCGACAGGCTAAGCCCTGCGGCCGTCTGATTGGCGGCGGATGCCATGAATTGAACGTCCCCGAAAAACGAAAAGCGGCGGGTGCATCAATGCGCCCGCCGCTTCCATATAAGCCTCAATCGAGCTTGTCTAAGCCCTATGCGGCAAAAGGTTCGAACCGATCCCGGCTCAGGCGCGGGCGGCGCGCTTCGCGTCGCGGACGCTGTTCTTCTTGGCCGCGGCCTTCTCGGCGGCCGGAACCACCTCGATCACCTCGACCGAACCACCGGCCTTCTCGATCGCCGCCTTGGCCGAAGCCGAGACGCCGGCGATCTTGAACGACAGCTTCGCGGTCAGCTCGCCCTTGGCGAGAACGCGCACGCCGTCCTTGCCGCCACGGGCCACGCCGGCCGCCTTCAGCGCCGCGTGATCGATCAGCGCCGCCGCATCGAGCTTCTTGGCGTCGACCAGCTTCTGGATCTGGCCGAGGTTCACCTCGGCGAAGTCCTTCGCGAAGATGTTGTTGAAGCCGCGCTTCGGGATACGCATGTGGAGCGGCATCTGACCGCCCTCGAACCCGTTGATCGAGACGCCCTCGCGGGACTTCTGACCCTTCTGACCGCGACCGGCGGTCTTGCCCTTGCCGGAGCCGATGCCACGGCCCACGCGCATACGGCGATGACGGGCGCCTTCGTTGTCGCGGATGTCGTTCAGTTTCATGATATGCACTCGCTTTCGCTTTTGTCGCGCGGATAGGAAGCGGCGGCCCTTAACGACATTCGATCCGTTTGCCAACCCGATTCCCGAGGAATCAGGACGCGGTCATCGCCCGCTCGCCTCTGGCGGCCTCGGCGCGGCGGCGCAGATGCGCCGAGAGCTTCCGCCGGACGGGCGTGTCATACCAGCGGTCGACCGCCGCGCTCAGCAGCACCAGCGCCGCGATCGCCGCGAGGCCCGCCATCCAGACGGCATCCGTCCGGGGACGCCAATAATGGAAGATCGCCAGCTTCGCGAACTGGAGCACCGGCCCATGCAGCACATAGACCGCGTAGGAGGTGAGCCCGGCCCAGCGGAACAGCCGGTCCAGCCCCGGCGCGGGCTCCAGCCTCAGCCCCGCCCACACCAGCAGCGGCAGCACGAACAGCGCGCAGGCGAGATCGAACAGCGGCCCGCCGCCGCCCGTGGCGAGGATCGGGATGAGCAGCAGCGGCACCAGCGCGGCCACCCAGCCCCGCCGGACACGCCCGTCATAGGCCCGGAAGATCAGCACGCCGAGCGAGAAGGAATAAAGCACCCGCACCAGCCCACCGGCGACCGAGCCCCAGGTCGAGCCCATGTCGACGCCGCCATGCGCCAGGCTCGCGGCGGTGAGCACCAGCCCCGACACCGTCACGACGAGCCACAGCAGGCGGTTCGACAGCCGCCGCCATTGCCAGGCGTAGAGCGCGTTGATCGCCAGTTCGAGCACCAGCGACCAGCCTGCGACGTTGAGCGGCATCACCCAGTCATGCCCCGAAAGCGACGGGGACGGCAGCATCGCGAGGCCCGTCACCAGCGCCAGGGCGATGCTGGCGGGCGTGTCTCCCCCCACCCCCATGGCGAGGCGCACCAGCGCGAAGGCGAGCCCGATCATCAGGCTCAGCGCGAACAGCGGCCAGAGGCGGATGAAGCGGATGCGCATGAACGCCCGCGTCGAGAGCCCCTCGGCCAGCCGCCCGCGATAGGAGGCCTCCAGGACGCAGCCGGAGAGCGCGAAGAAGAGGTCCACCGACAGATAGGCCGACGCCGGATGGAAATGCCCGACGATCGCCCGCGAATGGAACAGCACGATCATGATCGCGGCGATGCCCCGCAACCCATCCAGCGTCAGGAATATGCGCTTGTCCGCCTGCATCGCCTCTCGCACCGCCTCGGCGTGGGCGCGTCCGGCCCCACGCTTCTCGTTAGGGCATCCCGGAGGGGATGTCCCGGATAAGACAAGGGCTCCGCTACCTCATCGGCAGCGGAGCCCCTGTTTCTGACACCCGGTGATCGGGCGAAGGGCTTAGCCCTCCACCTTCACCATGTGCTGCACCTTGCGGATCATGCCGCGAACCTCGGGGGAATCCTCGAGTTCGCGGGTCCGGTGCATCTTGTTGAGGCCGAGGCCGACCAGAGTCGCGCGCTGGTCAGCGGTACGACGGATCGGCGAACCGGTCTGCGTCACCTTGATGGTCGCCATGATCGATTACTCCACGATCGCGGCGGCATCGGCTTCGGCGGTCTGGGAACCACCGCGGCCGAGCAGGTCCGCAATCTTCTTGCCACGGCGAGCCGCGACCGACTTCGGGCTGGTCTGATCCTTGAGCGCCTCGAAGGTCGCGCGGATCATGTTGTACGGGTTCGACGTACCGACCGACTTGGTCACCACGTCATGAACGCCCAGGCTCTCGAAGATGGCGCGCATCGGGCCACCCGCGATGATGCCGGTGCCCTGCGGCGCCGAGCGGACGGTCACGCGGCCGGCACCGAAGTGGCCGTTGCCGTCGTGATGGAGGGTGCGGCCGTCCTTCAGCGGAACGCGGACCATCGCCTTCTTGGCGGCGGCGGTCGCCTTCGAGATCGCTTCCGGCACTTCGCGGGCCTTGCCGTGGCCGAAGCCCGAACGACCCTTCCCGTCGCCGACCACGACCAGAGCGGCGAAGCCGAAACGCTTACCACCCTTCACGGTCTTCGAGACGCGGTTGATGTGGACGAGCTTTTCGATCAGCTCCTCGCCACCTTCCTCGGCGTTGTTGCGGCGGTCGTCACGACGGCCACGATTGCCGTCACGGCCACGGCCGCCACGATCGCCACCCGGACCACGGCCACGGCCGCCGCGCGGGCCACGACCCTCGCGGGGCGCGCCTTCGGTGCCGGCCGGCTGCTCGGCGCCGGGCGCCTGGTTCTGCACTTCATCGGCCATCATCAGAACTCCAGACCACCCTCACGGGCGGCGTCAGCGAGCGCCTTGACACGCCCATGGAAGAGGAAGCCGCCACGATCGAACACGACCAGCGACACACCGGCCGCCTTGGCGCGCTCGGCAACGCGCTTGCCAACCTCGACCGCCGCCTTGACGCCGGCGCCGGAGGTGCTGCGCACCTCCTTCTCGAGGGTGGACGCCGAAGCGACGGTACGACCCGCCGCATCGTCGATGATCTGCGCGTAGATGTGCTGACCCGAGCGATGGATCGACAGGCGCGGACGCCCGCCGGCCTTGGCGCGCAACTGCGTGCGGACACGCTGGCGGCGCTTCGCGAAGAGAGAGAGCTTAGCCATCTTACTTCTTCTTCCCTTCCTTGCGGAAGATATACTCGCCCGCGTACTTGATGCCCTTGCCCTTATACGGCTCGGGCTTGCGCCAGCGACGGATCTCGGCGGCAACCTGGCCGACCTGCTGCTTGTCGATGCCCGAGATGTTCACGGTCACGGGATCGGGCGTCACGATGGTGATGCCTTCCGGGATCGCGAAATCGACATCGTGGCTGTAGCCGAGCTGGAGCTTCAGGTTCTTGCCCTGAACCGCCGCGCGGTAGCCAACGCCGGTGATCTGGAGCGTCTTCGAGAAGCCCTCGGTCACGCCAGTGACGAGGTTCTGCACGAGCGTGCGCTGCATACCCCAGAACGAGCGAGCGCGCTTGCCCTGGTTGGCCGGCTGCACGGAGACCGAACCGTCCTCGACGGCATAGGTCACCTCGTTGGCGAGATCGATCGAGAGGGTGCCCTTCGGCCCCTTCATCGACAGCTTGCCGTCGGCGATGCTGGCGGTGACGCCAGCAGGCACGACGACGGCCTTCTTACCGATGCGGCTCATCAGAACACCTCCGCCAGCACTTCGCCGCCGACATTCTGCTCGCGCGCTTCCGCGTCCGAGAGAACGCCCTTCGGCGTCGAGACGATGGTGATGCCGAGACCGTTGCGGATCACCGGCAGCTCCTTGGAGCCGCTGTAAACGCGGCGGCCCGGCTTCGAGACGCGCGCAACGTGCTGGATCGCGGGCTGGCCCTCGAAATATTTCAGCTCGATGCGGATGCCGGGGTGTTCGCCCAGCTTCTCGTCGGAATAGCCGCGGATGTAACCCTCGCGCTGGAGCACGTCGAGAACGCGGGTGCGCAGGCGCGAGGCGGGCGAAAGGACCGAGTCCTTGCGCGCGCGCTGGCCGTTGCGGATGCGGGTGAGCAGATCGCCCACGGGATCGTTGATCGCCATCTGTCTGCCCTTACCAGCTCGACTTGGTCACGCCGGGGATCATCCCCTTGTTGGCGAGATCGCGCAGCATGACGCGCGCGAGCTTGAACTTGCGGTAATAACCGCGCGGACGCCCCGTCAGCTCGCAACGATTGCGGATGCGGGTCGGGTTGCCGTTGCGGGGAAGCTCGGCCATGCGGAGGCGCGCGATCAGGCGCTCGCCTTCGTCCAGGCTCTTGTCGGCCGCAATGGCCTTCAGCTTCGCGTACTTCGGTGCCGTCTTCTGAACGAGCTTCTTGCGACGCTCGTTCTTCAGGATCGAACTCAGTTTCGCCATGACTTAAGTTCTCTTTCTAGCTTACGCGGCCTGCTTCTGCTCGGCGTCGCCCACGAAGGGGAAACCGAACAGGCGCAGAAGCTCGCGAGCCTCGTCGTCGGTGTTGGCGGTGGTCGTGACGATCACGTCCATGCCACGGATACGGTCGACCTTGTCGTAGCTGATTTCCGGGAAAATCAACTGCTCCTTGAGGCCGGTCGCATAATTGCCACGGCCGTCGAACGACTTCGGGTTCAGGCCCCGGAAGTCGCGGACGCGCGGCAGAGCCACGGTCACGAAGCGGTCGAGGAACTCGTACATACGCTCACGGCGCAGGGTGACCTTGCAACCGATCGGCATACCCTCGCGCAGCTTGAACTGCGCGATCGACTTCTTCGCCTTGGTGATGACCGGCTTCTGGCCCGCGATGAGTTCCATCTCGGCAGCGGCCTGGTCGACACGCTTCTTGTCCTGGGTGGCGTCGCCGACACCCATGTTGATGACGATCTTCTCGATCTTCGGGACCATCATCGGGTTGGCGTAACCGAACTTCTCGGTCATCGCCTTGACGATCTTGTCCTCGTAGAGCTTCTGAAGCCGGGCCTTGTAGGCATCAGCCATCGATCTTCTCCCCGGTCTTGACGGCCACGCGGACCTTCTTGCCGTCCTGCGTCTCGAAACGCACGCGGGTCGGCTTGCCGTCGGCGGTCGCGATCGCGACCTTCGAGACATGCAGCGGCGCTTCGATGCGCTCCAGGCCACCCTGCGGGTTCGCCTGGGTCGGCTTGCGATGGCGGGTCGCCACGTTCACGCCGGCGACGATCACCTTGCCCTCCTGCGGGAGAGCCTTGGTGACCTCACCGGTCTTGCCCTTGTCCTTGCCGGACAGGACGACGACCTTGTCGCCCTTCTTGATCTTCAACGCGCTCATTACAGCACCTCAGGCGCGAGCGAGATGATCTTCATGTGGTTCCGGGCACGGAGCTCGCGCACGACCGGGCCGAAGATACGGGTGCCGATCGGCTCCTCGTTCTTGTTGACGAGGACGGCGGCATTGCCGTCGAAGCGGATGGTCGAGCCGTCGGCGCGATGGATGTCCTTCGCGGTACGCACGATCACCGCACGGTGAACGTCACCCTTCTTGACCTTGCCGCGCGGCGCCGCTTCCTTGATCGAGACGACGATGATGTCGCCCACGGTCGCGAAACGACGCTTGGAGCCGCCGAGCACCTTGATGCACTGGACGCGCTTGGCGCCCGAGTTGTCGGCGACGTCCAGGTTGGACTGCATCTGGATCATGTGTCAGCCCTTCCTTTACGCGTTGTCAGTGGGGATCGGAGAGGTGATCGCCGCGCCAACGCGGCCAATCGCCTTCCAGGTCTTGAGCTTCGAGATCGGCGCACACTCCTCGATGCGAACGGTCTCACCGGTGTGATACTCGTTCGCCTCGTCGTGGGCGTGATACTTCTTCGAACGCTTGATGATCTTCCCGTAGAGTTCGTGCTTCACACGACGCTCCACGGAAACCACCACGGTCTTGTCGGTCTTGTCGGAGACCACCGTTCCGGTCAGCACGCGCTTCGGCATGGCTGGTTGCTCCTTCAGGCCTTGGCCGCAGCGGCACGCTGCGTCTGGGCGGTCTTGATGCGGGCGATGGTCTTGCGGACCTCACCCACGCGGCTCGGCTTCTCGAGCTGGCCGGTCGCGGCCTGGAAGCGCAGGTTGAACTGCTCGCGCTTCAGCTCGGAAAGCTGGGTGGCGAGCTGATCGTCAGTCGCCACCTTGATGTCGTCGTTCTTCGCCATGGCTTATGCCTCCTCGCCACCAAGGTGGCTGGTGTCGCCGAGGCGGGCGACGACCTTCACTTTGATCGGCAGCTTCTCAGCCGCACGGCTGAACGCCTCCGCCGCGAGCGGGCCGGCAACGCCTTCCAGCTCGAACAGGATACGGCCCGGCTTGACGCGGGCGACCCAGTATTCCGGGGCACCCTTACCCGAGCCCATGCGGACTTCGGCGGGCTTGGACGACACCGGCACGTCCGGGAAAATACGGATGTGCAGGCGGCCCTGGCGCTTGATGTGGCGCGTGATCGCGCGGCGAGCCGCTTCGATCTGGCGAGCGGTGATCCGCTCGGGCTCCATGGCCTTGAGGCCATAGGCGCCCTGGTTCAGCGTAGTTCCGCTCTTGGCGTCGCCGTGGATACGGCCCTTGAACGCCTTGCGGAACTTGGTGCGCTTCGGTTGCAGCATTGTTCTCTAACCTTCTGACACCGTGACGACGGTCGATCAGGCTAGCTGTAGGGGAAGCCCCTATCAGCGCGCCGGACGAACTCCGGACGTCTGAGCTTCCATCATCAGCCGATCCTGCGCGAGCGGATCATGACCCAGGATCTCACCCTTGAAGATCCAGACCTTGATCCCGCAGACGCCATAGGCGGTGTGCGCCTCGGCCTCGGCATAGTCGATATTGGCGCGGAGCGTATGGAGCGGCACGCGGCCCTCACGATACCACTCGGTGCGCGCGATCTCCGCGCCGCCCAGACGGCCGGCGCAGGTGATGCGGATGCCCTCGGCGCCGAGGCGGAGAGCCGACTGCACCGCGCGCTTCATCGCGCGACGGAACGCAACGCGGCGCTCGAGCTGGTCGGCAACCGACTGCGCCACGAGCTTCGAGTCGATCTCCGGCTTGCGGATCTCGACGATGTTCAGCGACACGTCGGCGCTGGTCATCTTGCCGAGAGCCTTGCGCAGCTTCTCGATGTCCGCGCCCTTCTTGCCGATGATGACACCGGGACGAGCAGCGTAGATCGAAATGCGGGCCAGCTTCGCCGGGCGCTCGATCACGACCTTCGAGATCGCGGCCTGCGGCAGCGACTTGAAGATGTGCTGGCGGATGCGGAGATCCTCCAGCAGCATCCGGCCATATTCCTCGCCATCAGCGTACCAGCGGCTGTCCCAGGTACGGTTGATCTGCAGGCGCATGCCGATCGGATTGGACTTGTGACCCATTATTCGGCCTCCTGCTCACGCACGACGATGCGCAGCCGCGAGAACGGCTTGATGATCCGGGCCGAACGACCACGGGCGCGGGTGGCGAAGCGCTTCATCACGAGGCCCTTGCCGACCGAAGCTTCCTTCACGACCAGCGAGTCCACGTCGAGATTGTGGTTGTTCTCGGCGTTGGCGATCGCGGACGCGAGGCACTTGCGGACGTCAACCGCCATCGCCTTCGTCGAGAAGGCGAGGATGTTGAGCGCGTCGCCGGCCTTCTTGTTGCGGATCAGGCCCGCAACAAGGTTGAGCTTCTGCGGGCTGCCACGGACGGAGGTGGCGACCGCAAGGGCCTCCTTCTCACCGACCTTGCGGGGGGATGCGGGCTTGGACATCAGCGCTTGCCCTTCTTGTCGGCGGCGTGGCCGGGGAAGTAGCGCGTCGGCGCGAATTCACCCAGCTTGTGGCCGACCATGTCTTCATTGACAGTGATCGGCACGAACTTGCGGCCGTTGTACAGGTTGAAGGTCAGGCCGACGAAATCCGGGAGGATCGTCGAACGACGCGACCAGGTCTTGATCGGAGCGCGGGCGCCGGTCTCATGCGCGGTCTGCGCCTTCTTCAGAAGGTGCAGGTCGACGAACGGACCTTTCCAGACGGAACGAGCCATCTCGCTTACCTCTTCTTCTTCGCGTGACGGCTACGGATAATCATCTTGTCCGTCGCCTTGTTGTGACGCGTCTTGGCGCCCTTCGTCGGCTTGCCCCACGGGGTGACCGGATGACGGCCGCCCGAGGTGCGGCCTTCACCACCGCCGTGCGGGTGGTCGACCGGGTTCTTGGCAACGCCGCGGGTAAGCGGACGATAGCCGAGCCAACGGTTGCGACCCGCCTTCGCGAGGTTGGTGTTGGCGTTGTCGGGGTTCGACACCGCGCCCACCGTGCACATGCAATCCGAGCGGATGAAGCGCTGCTCGCCCGAGTTCAGGCGAACGATCACCATGCCGCGATCGCGACCCACCACCTGCACATAGGTGCCGGCGGCGCGGGCGATCTGGCCACCCTTGCCGGGCTTCAGCTCGACGTTGTGGACGATCGTGCCGACCGGGGTCTGGCCGATTTCCATCGCGTTGCCCGGCTTCACGTCGGTCTTCTTGCCCGAGACGACGACGTCGCCCGGAGCGAGACGCTGCGGCGCCAGGATGTACGACAGCTCGCCGTCCTCATACTTCACCAGGGCGATGAAGGCCGAACGGTTGGGATCGTACTCGAGACGCTCGACGGTCGCCGTCTGATCGAACTTGCGACGCTTGAAGTCGACGAAGCGATACTTCTGCTTGTGACCACCCGCGATACCGCGCGCCGTGGCATGACCCTGGTTGTTGCGGCCGCCCGACTTGCGGAGACCTTCGACCAGAGCCTTGACCGGCTTGCCCTTCCACAGCGACGAACGGTCGACCAGGATGAGGCCGCGGCGCGCCGGCGAGGTGGGGTTATAATGCTTGAGCGCCATCGTCTCAGATCCCCGTCGTGACGTCGATCGACTGGCCCTCGGCCAGCGTCACAACCGCCTTCTTCACGTCCGAACGCTTGTAGGGAGCACCCTTCCAGCGCTTGGTCTTGCCCTTGACGACCATCGTGTTGACGGCCTTCACGGTGACACCGAACAGCGCCTCGACGGCGGCCTTGATGGCCGGCTTCGTGGCATCGCCCGCGACCTTGAACACAACGGCGTTGTGCTCGGACACGAGGGTCGACTTCTCGGTGATGTGCGGGCCGACGATCACGTCATAATGACGGATGTCGATCGCGCCCTGCTCCTGCTTCTTAGCCATGGAAGCGCGCCTCCAGCTTCTCGACAGCGGCGCGCGTCAGCACGAGCGTGTCATGGTTCAGGATGTCGTACACATTGGCACCGATCGCCGGCAGCAGGTTGACACCCGGGATGTTCGACGAAGCGTGCGCGAACGAGATGTTCAGCGCCTCGCCGTCGATGACCAGCGCCTTCTTGCCGAAGCCGAGCGCCGCGAGCTGACCCGCGAGCACCTTGGTCTTGCCGTCCGCCACGTCGAGCGCGTCGACGACGATCAGCGAGCCGTCCTTGGCCTTGGCCGAGAGCGCCATCTTCAGGCCCATCGCGCGAACCTTCTTGTTCAGCGACGGGTTGAAGTCACGCAGGCGGGCACCATGAGCCTTACCACCGCCGATGAAGACGGGAGCGCGGCGATCACCGTGACGAGCGGCACCGCCGCCCTTCTGGTTGCCCAGCTTCTTGCCCGAACGCGCAACGTCAGCACGCTCGCGCGTGGCGCGGGCGGTGCCGCGACGCTTCTCGAGCTGCCAGGTCACGACCCGGTGGAGGATGTCGGCGCGCGGCTCGAGGCCGAACACCGCATCGTTGAGCTCGATGTCGCCGGCGGAGCTGGCGTCGAGCTTGAGAACCTTGATCTTCATGGCGCTCAGCCCTCCTGGCTCTCGCCGGCCGCCGGGACTTCCGTCACCTGCGCTTCGGCGTTGATCGCGTTGCGGTCGCGGATCGCGGCCGGGAACGGAACACCCTCAGGGAGCTTCACCTTGACGGCGTCCTTCACGAACAGCCAGCCACCCTTCGAGCCGGGCACCGAGCCCTTGACGAAGAGCAGGCCGCGCTCGGCGTCGGTGCGCACGATCTCGAGGTTCTGCTGGGTGCGGTTGCGGTCGCCCATGTGGCCGGCCATCTTCTTGTTCTTGAAGACGCGGCCCGGATCCTGACGGTTACCCGTCGAACCGTGCGAACGGTGCGACACGGACACGCCGTGCGTGGCGCGCAGACCACCGAAGTTCCAGCGCTTCATGGCGCCCGCGAAGCCCTTGCCCTGGGTGCGACCCTGGATATCGACGAGCTGCCCGGCGACATAGTGATCGGCCGAGATTTCCACGCCGACGTCGAGGAGATTGTCCTCGGTCACGCGGAATTCGGCGACGACCGCCTTGGGCTCAACCTCGGCCTTGCCGAAGTGGCCGCGCTCGGGCTTGCTGAGATTCTTGGCCTTGGCGCTGCCCGCGCCAAGCTGGACGGCCGTATAGCCGTCACGATCCGTCTCGCGACGGGCAACTACCTGAACATTCTCAAGCTGAAGCACGGTGACGGGCACATGGCGCCCATCCTCCTGAAACAGCCGGGTCATGCCCATCTTCTTTGCGATCACGCCAGTACGCATGACCAACTCCTCAAACAGAGGCTTGCCTGATCGCTCCGGCAAGCGTGCCAACGAAAAAGGCCTGCGTCGCCGCAGACCTCCAGCCCGTGAAAGCTATACCCCCGCCCTGGGCTTGGTCTCCACTTACGCTGCCGGGGCAACGGTCCATGAAAGGCGGGGACCAGGACAACGGCATCCCGGCGGAACCGGGGAGATACGCCGTTCGGTATCCCTTAGCTTTTCGTCCGTCTCGACCACCCTTTGGAACAATCCAAAGGGCAGGAAACGAATCCGCGCAGGACGATTCGTCCCGCGCGGTGCAGGCCCTTTAGGCCAGTTTGATCTCGACTGCAACACCGGCCGCGAGGTCGAGCTTCATCAGCGCGTCGACGGTCTGCGGGGTGGGCTGCACGATGTCCAGGAGGCGCTTGTAGGTGCGGACCTCGAACTGCTCGCGCGACTTCTTGTCGATATGCGGGCCACGGTTGACCGTGAACTTGTCGACGTGCGTCGGCAGCGGAATCGGACCGCGGATGAGGGCGCCCGTGCGGCGGGCGGTGTCGGCGATCTCGCCGGTCGCCTGATCGAGCACTCGATGATCGAAGCCCTTCAGACGAATACGAATGTTCTGCGTGTCCATGTCCATCACCGATGCGAAAGAGCCATGCCCCTGCCCGTTCGGGCGCTACACGGGGCAAACAAAAGTGGCCGCCCGGCCCCTCGAAAGGGGCCGGGCGGCCGGCAGGTCATTACTTCGAGATCTGACCGACGACGCCGGCGCCGACCGTACGGCCACCCTCACGGATAGCGAAACGGAGGCCCTGGTCCATCGCGATCGGCGCGATCAGCTTCACGCCGATCGAGACGTTGTCGCCCGGCATGACCATCTCGGTGCCCTCGGGCAGCTCGACGGTGCCGGTCACGTCGGTCGTGCGGAAGTAGAACTGCGGACGATAGTTGGCGAAGAACGGCGTGTGACGGCCACCCTCGTCCTTCGACAGCACGTACACTTCGGCCTTGAACTCGGTGTGCGGCGTGATCGAACCCGGCTTGGCCAGAACCTGGCCACGCTCGACGTCCTCACGGCCGACGCCACGGAGCAGCGCGCCGATGTTGTCGCCGGCCTGCCCCTGGTCGAGCAGCTTGCGGAACATTTCGACGCCGGTCACGACGGTCTTGCGGGTGTCGTTGATGCCGACGATCTCGACTTCCTCGCCCACCTTGACGATGCCGGTCTCGACGCGGCCGGTCACCACGGTGCCGCGGCCCGAGATCGAGAACACGTCTTCGATCGGCATCAGGAAGGTCTTGTCGAGCGGACGCTCCGGCTGCGGGATCCAGGTGTCCACGGCGGTCATCAGCTCGAGAACGGCCTGGCGGCCGATCACGTCGTCCGAACCGTCGAGCGCCTTCACGGCCGAACCCTTGACGACCGGGATGTTGTCGCCGTCGAAGTCATACTTCGAGAGCAGCTCGCGGATCTCGAGCTCGACGAGCTCCAGGATCTCGGGATCGTCGACCAGATCGACCTTGTTCATGAACACGACGAGCTGCGGCACGCCGACCTGACGGGCGAGCAGGATGTGCTCACGGGTCTGCGGCATCGGGCCGTCGGTCGCCGACACGACGAGGATCGCGCCGTCCATCTGCGCGGCGCCCGTAATCATGTTCTTCACATAATCGGCGTGGCCCGGGCAGTCGACGTGCGCATAGTGGCGGTCGTTGGTCTCATACTCGACGTGCGCGGTCGAGATGGTGATGCCGCGCTCACGCTCTTCCGGCGCCTTGTCGATGTTGGCGTAGTCGACGAACGTCGCGCCGCCGGTCTCGGCCAGCACCTTGGTGATGGCGGCCGTCAGCGACGTCTTGCCATGGTCGACGTGGCCGATGGTGCCGATGTTGCAGTGCGGCTTGGTCCGCTCGAACTTCGCTTTCGCCATTTTGTCCTACCTTCTTTCGAATCTCTCAGCGGACTCGCCGCCTACAAGCGGCGAGCCCCATAACCAATGTTTCGGCGTTACGCCAGCTTCGCCTTGATTTCGTCCGCGACGTTGGTCGGGACTTCGTCATAATGCGAGAACTGCATCGAGTACTGCGCCCGGCCCTGGGTGAACGAGCGGAGCTGGTTCACATAGCCGAACATGTTCGCCAGCGGCACCATGGCCTCGACGACCTGCGCGTTGCCGCGGGTGTCGGTGCCCTGAATCTGGCCACGACGGCTGTTCATGTCGCCGATGACGTCGCCGAGATAATCCTCGGGGGTGACGACCTCGACCTTCATGATCGGTTCGAGCAGCTTGATGCCGGCCTTCTGGGCGGCTTCACGCATACCGGCGCGGCCGGTGATCTCGAACGCCAGCGCCGATGAGTCGACGTCGTGATACGCGCCGTCGTACAGGGTCGCGGTGAAGTCGATCAGCGGGAAGCCGATCAGCGAGCCGGTCGCCGCGATCTCGCGGATACCCTTCTCCACGGAAGGAATATATTCCTTCGGGATGTTGCCGCCCTTCACTTCGTCCTTGAAGATGACGCCCTGGCCACGCTCGCCCGGCTCCACCGTGAACTTGATGCGGCCGAACTGACCGGAGCCGCCCGACTGCTTTTTGTGGGTGTAGTCGACATCGACCTTCTTGGCGAGCGACTCGCGGTACGCCACCTGCGGCGCGCCGACGTTCGCTTCCACCTTGAACTCGCGCTTCATGCGATCGACGAGGATCTCGAGGTGAAGCTCGCCCATGCCCTTGATGATCGTCTGGCCCGATTCGTGATCGGTCGACACGCGGAACGAGGGATCCTCCGCCGCGAGACGATTGAGCGCGAGGCCCATCTTCTCCTGGTCGGCCTTGGTCTTCGGCTCCACCGAAAGCTCGATGACGGGCTCGGGGAACTCCATGCGCTCCAGGATGATCGGCTTGGCGGCGTCGCACAGCGTGTCGCCGGTCGTCGTCTCCTTGAGGCCCGCGATCGCCACGATGTCGCCCGCGAAGGCCTCATCGATGTCCTCACGCGAGTTCGCGTGCATGAGGAGCATACGGCCGATCTTTTCCTTCTTGTCCTTCACCGAGTTCAGGTACGAGCCCTTCTCGAGCTTGCCCGAGTAGATGCGCGCGAAGGTGAGCGAGCCGACGAACGGATCGTTCATGATCTTGAACGCGAGAGCGGACATCGGAGCCGAGTCGTCGGCCGGACGCTCGTCCGGGGTCTCGCCGTCGAGCTTGACGCCCTGCACCGGCGGAATGTCGAGCGGGGACGGCAGATAGTCCACGACGGCGTCGAGGAGCGGCTGCACGCCCTTGTTCTTGAACGCCGAGCCGCAGAGAACCGGCACGAACGCGAAGTTCAGCGTGCCCTTGCGGATCAGCGCCTTGAGCTGCTCGGTGGTCGGCTCGGTGCCCTCGAGATAGGCTTCCATCAGAGCATCGTCCTGCTCGACGGCCATTTCGATGAGCTCGGCGCGCATCGTGGCGGCCTTGTCGGCCAGCTCTTCCGGGATCGCCTGATATTCGAACTTGGCGCCCAGCGACTCCTCGAGCCAGATGATCGCGCGGTTCTCGACCAGGTCGACGAGGCCCTTGAAGCCACCCTCGATGCCGATCGGGAAATAGAGGACGGCCGGGCGGGCGCCCAGGCGATCCTTAATCATGCCGACGCACATCTCGAAGTTCGCGCCGGTGCGGTCGAGCTTGTTGACGAAGCACATGCGCGGAACGCGGTACTTCTCAGCCTGACGCCACACCGTCTCGGACTGCGGCTCCACGCCGGCAACGCCGTCGAAGCACGCAACCGCGCCGTCGAGCACGCGCAGCGAACGCTCGACTTCGATGGTGAAGTCGACGTGGCCGGGGGTGTCGATGATGTTGATGCGGTGATCGTTCCAGAAGCAGGTCGTCGCGGCCGACGTGATCGTGATGCCGCGCTCCTGCTCCTGCTCCATCCAGTCCATCGTCGCGGTGCCTTCATGCACTTCGCCGATCTTGTAGGACTTGCCGGTGTAATAGAGGATGCGCTCGGTCGTCGTCGTCTTACCGGCATCGATGTGGGCCATGATGCCGATGTTACGGTATTTCTCGAGCGGATGGCTGCGGGCCATGGTCTTAAACTCCGATGTCGGGGAAGGCTTGCGGCCTTGCCCCGACGATATGGGAACGAAGTGTGACTCTTTCGAGTCTCTTCGCGATTACCAGCGGAAGCCGATAAATACCGTTGTTACCAACGGTAGTGCGAGAAGGCGCGGTTCGCTTCCGCCATGCGGTGCGTGTCTTCGCGCTTCTTCACGGCGTTGCCGCGGTTGTTGGCAGCGTCCATCAGCTCGGCCGACAGGCGGGCATCCATGGTGTGCTCCGAGCGGGCACGCGCCGCCGAGATGAGCCAGCGAATCGCGAGCGCCTGCGCACGCTCCGGGCGAACTTCGACCGGAACCTGGTAGGTCGCGCCGCCGACGCGGCGGCTGCGGACCTCGATGCCCGGCTTCACATTGGCCAGTGCGTCGTGGAACACCTGGAGCGGGTCACGCTTGGCGCGCGCCTCGATGGTGTCGAGAGCGGAATAGAGGATGCCTTCGGCGACGGCCTTCTTGCCGTCCAGCATGACCGAATTCATGAACTTGGAGAGGACGATATCACCGAACTTCGGGTCCGGCAGGATCTCGCGCTTCTCGGGGCGACGACGACGGGACATTTGTGTCTACCTTCTGATCTGAGCGTAAGGGGGAGCGTCGCCGAATTACTTCGGGCGCTTCGCACCATACTTGGAGCGCGACTGCTTGCGGTCCTTGACACCCTGCGTATCGAGCACGCCGCGCAGGACGTGGTAACGAACGCCGGGAAGATCGCGCACACGGCCGCCACGGATCAGCACAACCGAGTGCTCCTGGAGGTTGTGGCCTTCGCCCGGAATGTAGCTGATGACTTCGCGCTGGTTGGTCAGGCGAACCTTGGCCACCTTGCGCAGAGCCGAGTTCGGCTTCTTCGGGGTCGTGGTGTAGACACGGGTGCAGACGCCGCGCTTCTGCGGGTTCTGCTCCATCGCAGGAACCTTGGACTTGGCCTTCTGCGGCTCGCGGCCCTTACGGACCAACTGGTTGATCGTCGGCATGAAGCCCTTCACCTTCCAAATGGTTACTTTACCGAGTGCCCGGACTGCACACGCGGATATCGTGCTGGAATGCACGAAGGCTCCGGGGGCCATGAGACCCGCCCGAGCCCGTCCACGCATCGGCAATGTTCAAGCGTTCGCCCACGAGTCATGGCCGTGACCATCGGCCCGGAGCGAGCGGCGCCTATAGCGGGGGAGTCTTACGGGGTCAACCGGACTCCCGGACCGCCCTCCCCGGCCCGGCGAAACGTCAATCGAACTCGCCGCTCAGCGCCTGAATCAGCGCCACCTGAAAGCGCGCCGGGTCTTCCACCTGCGGCACATGGCCGAGCCCCGGCAGCGGCACGAAGCGGCCATGGCGCATCTTCGCCACCGCCCGCTCGCCCAGAGTCGCATTGTCGGGAATCTGGTTGGCCACCTCGGCCGGCGCCCAGGCGCGCCCGAACAGATTGCGATCCTGCGTGCCGACCATCAGCACCGTCGGCGCGGCGATGCGCGCGAGATCATGGGCGACGGGCTGGGTCTCGATCATCTCGGTGGTGCGCGCCTGCGCGTCGATCACCGCCTCGCGGCCCGGCCCCGCATACAGGCCGGCCAGCATGTCCACCCAGCGATCATAATCATGCCGCCAGGTGCCGTGATAATAGGACGCCCGCTGGGCGGCCCTGATCGTCGCGGCGGTCTTGCCGCGCTCCAGCGCGGCGACATGGTCCACGCCGATATAGGGCACGCGCTGCGCCAGACCGTCGGCGAGGCCGAGCGGATCGACCAGCACCATCTGGTCGACGAGCTGCGGCATGGCGATCGCCATCCGCATCGCGATCAGCCCGCCCATCGAGTGGCCGACCAGCGTCACCTTCCCCGCCCCGCGTGAGCGCAGCATCGCCTCGGTGAGCGTCGCCAGCCCCTGAACGCTATACTGGAAGCCCTTCGGCTTGGAGGATTTGCAGAAGCCGACCTGATCCGGGACGATCACCCGATAGCCCGCCGCCGCCAGCACGCGCGCCGTGTCGCCCCAGGTCGCGCCGCAGAAATTCTTGCCGTGGAGGAGCACGATGGTGCGCCCGTTCGGCTTGGCCGGGGCCAGCTCCATATAGGCCATCTCGACCGCCTGCCCCTGTGCCGTCGTGCGGAACATATGGACCGGGAACGGATAGTCGAAGCCCTCCAGCCGGGCGCCATAGGATGCGCCGGCGGTGGACTTCGGAGCCGGCGCCGCGGCGGTCGGCGAGGAGAGCAGGAGCGGTGCGAGGAACACGGAAAGCAGGGCGCGTCGCAAGGGCAATCTCCGGTGCCGCCGGGCGGCGTTAACCATAGATCGCATTCGTTAGACGGCAATGCAGGCCTCGCCCAGCCCCGCCGGGAGAACGACTCGTCGCCAAATGAGACAGTTTTGTGGGGCCGGTGCCGTCGCCGGGCCGGGCGGCTCGGGCCGCCGATATGTCAGGCCGCGAAGCCCGCCCTCCGGTCCGTCCGCATCGCGGGCGAGGCCGGGATTGCGTGCGGCCGGCGGCAGCCTGTCGGCGCCGCCGGCCGCATCGCGAAATTACTGCGCGTTGGTGGTCGCAGCGGCGTTGGTGTCGGCCATCGCGCCGTTGTCCATCGCCATGTTGTCGGTCGCGCTCATCGAAGCGTTCATGTCGCCCATGGCGTTCTCGTCGGCGGGGACGAGCATGTTGTCCTCGGCCGAAACGTTGGTGGTCGGCTCAGCCGACTTGTTGTGGCAAGCGGCGGCGCCAAGCGCGAGGGCCGCAACCGCGGCGATCGTGAAAGCCTTCTTCATTAACTATCTCCTATTCCGTCACCAGCGGACTTCGGCAACGCAGCACGTCCGCAGCCGTTCCGAAAAACGCGATAAATGCGGTCGTCGTCAAGCGGGGAGTTGCCGAACCCGGTTGAAATCCGGCTTCGTTTCGCTCCCCGGTCGCTTCCATGACCGGCCCCGGAACCGGGACCGCTTCAGGCAGTCCCCCTTTTCAAGGCCCGCGTGAACGGCTCCTGACTCCGGGCGCCGAATCCCTAGAAATGCAGCGCGCGCCCATAGGCGGAGAGCACGCTCTCGTGCATCATCTCGCTGAGCGTCGGGTGGGGGAACACCGTCTCGATCAGCTCCGCCTCGGTGGTTTCGAGCTGCTTGGCGACCGTGTAGCCCTCGATCAGCTCGGTGACCTCGGCGCCAATCATGTGGGCGCCGAGCAGTTCGCCGGTCTTGGCGTCGAACACCGTCTTCACGAAGCCTTCCGCCTCGCCCAGCGCGATCGCCTTGCCGTTGCCGATGAAGGGGAACTTGCCGACCTTCACCTCGTAGCCCGCTTCCTTGGCCTTCGCCTCGGTGAGGCCGACCGAGGCGATCTGCGGACGCGAATAGGTGCAGCCCGGAATGTTGCGGACGTCCATCGCGTGCGGATGCTTGCCGGCGATCGCCTCGGCGGCGATGATGCCCTCATGGCTCGCCTTGTGGGCCAGCCACGGCGGCGCGGTGACGTCGCCGATCGCCCACAGCCCCGGCACGCTGGTGCGGCACTGGCCGTCGGTGTCGATATGCCCCTTGGTCGTCTTCACGCCGAGCGCTTCGAGGCCGATATTCTCGGTGTTCGGCACGATGCCGACCGCGACGATCGCGTGGCTGTACTCGTTCGTCTCGATCTTGCCGTCGGCGAGCTTGATCTCGGCCTTCACGCCCTTGCCCGTGTTGACGAGGCTCTGGACGCCGGCCTTGGTGATGACCTTCATGCCCTGCTTGGTGAGCTGCTTGGTCAGGAATTCGGAGACCTCATGGTCCTCCACCGGCACGATCCGATCGAGCATCTCGACGATCGTCACCTCGGCGCCCATGTCCGAATAGAAGCTCGCAAACTCGACGCCGATCGCGCCCGAGCCGATGACGAGCAGCTTGGTCGGCATCTCCTTGGGCGTCATGGCATGGCGATAGGTCCAGATGCGCTCGCCGTCCGCCTTGGCGAAGGGCAGGTCGCGGGCGCGGGCGCCGGTCGCGATGATGATGTCCTTGGCGGCCAATTCGGTCTTCTTGCCGTCCTTGTCGACGATGAGCTTGCCCTTGGCGGCGATCGTGCCGAGGCCTTCGACCACGGTGATCTTGTTCTTCTTCATCAGGCCCTTGACGCCGGCATTGAGCTGGCCCGCGACGCCGCGCGAGCGCTTCACGACCTTGGCGAGGTCGAAGCCCGGCTTCTCGTTCGAGAGGCCATAGGCCTCGGCGTGGGTCATGTAATGGTAGATTTCCGACGTGCGGAGCAGCGCCTTGGTGGGAATGCAGCCCCAGTTGAGGCAGATACCGCCCAGCAACTCGCGCTCCACGATCGCGACCTTGAGGCCGAGCTGCGCCGCGCGGATCGCCGCGACATAGCCGCCCGGCCCCGAGCCCAGCACGATAAGATCGTAGGTGTCAGCCATGCTTGTCCTTCCTCAGGCACCCGCCCCCGAAGGGTGGGATCAATCTTCTATTCGAGTCGGGCCACCGCGATGGCGGCCCATGCGATCAACGTCACGCCAGCGAACACCAGCCAGGACCAGGGCAACGCGATGCCGCCGCCGATCGGGAGATGGACGAGCCGGCCCGCCAGAAGGCCATCCAGCGTCGCCTCGTTGCGCTCCGCGATCCAAGGGACGGCCACCCCCGCCACCGCTCCTATGAAGGCAGCGGGGGCGAGGCCGGCCATGGATCAGGCCGCCACTTCGCCGTCGACGGGCATCGGCGGCACCCGCCGCGGCTGGCGATCCTCGCCCACCGCGACGAAGATGAACGTCGCCTCCGTCACCTTGTAGCTGCTCTCGTCATGCCGCGCCCGACGCCAGGCCTCGACCGCGATCTTCATCGAGGTCCGTCCCGTGGAGAGGAGCGTGGCGTAGACGGAGACTTCGTCGCCGACGAACACCGGGCGATGGAAGGTCATGCCCTCCATCGCGATGGTGACCGCCCGGCCGTGGCTGTGGCGCGAGGCCACCGAGCCGGCGGCCGAGTCCATCATGCTCATCAGCCAGCCGCCGAAGATATCCCCGTAGGGATTGGTGTCGGCCGGCATGGCGACCACGCGGACCGCCGGCGCCTCGACAGGCGGCTGGTCGTCGAGCGGCTTCTTCACGCGAGCATACCCAGCGGGTTCTCGACGAGGCGCTTGAACGCCTGCATCAGCTTGGCGCCGTCCGCGCCGTCGATGGCGCGATGGTCGAAGCTGCCGGTCGCCGACATGACGGTGGCGACGGCCAGCTCGTCATTGACGACATAGGGGCGCTTCTCGCCCGCGCCGATCGCCATAATCATGCCCTGCGGCGGGTTGATGACCGCCTCGAACTGCTTGATGCCGTACATGCCCATGTTCGAGATGCTGGCGGTGCCGCCGGCATATTCATGCGGCTGGAGCTTGCCGTCCTTGGCGCGGGCGGCGAGATCCTTGATCTCGGCGGCGATCGCCGAGAGGCTCTTGGTGTCGGCGGACGTCACCACCGGGGTGATGAGGCCGTTGGGGATCGACACCGCGACCGAGATGTCCGCGCGCTGGAAGGTGACGAGCTGGTCGCCGGCAAGCATCACGTTGCAGCTCGGCACCTCCATGAGCGCGCCGGCCAGCGCCTTCACCAGCATGTCGTTCACCGACAGCTTCACGCCGCGGCTCTCCAGCCCCTTGTTCAGCTCGCCACGCAGCTTGAGCAGCGCGTCGAGCTGGATGTCCACCGTGAGGTAGATATGCGGCACCTGCTGCTTCGATTCGGTGAGGCGGCGGGCGATCGTCTTGCGCATGTTGGAGAGCTTGGCGCTCTCATGCGGGATGTCGGGGATCTGCGCGGGCGCCGGAGCGGCGATCGCAGCCGGAGCAGCGGCGGCCGTCGGGGCAGAGGCAGCGGCCGGCGCGGCGGCACCGGGCCTGGCGCCGGCGAGGTCGGCCTTGACGATGCGGCCGTTCGGGCCGGAGCCCGCGACGGCGGCAAGGTCGATGCCCTGCTGCCCGGCGAGACGGCGGGCGAGCGGGCTCGCCTTCACGCGATCACCCGAGGCGGCGGCCGCCGGGGCGGCGGCAGCGGCCGGAGCCGGCGCGGCGGCCTTGGGGGCCTCCTCCTGCTTCGGCGCGGGCGCTTCCGCCTTGGCGGCGGGCGCCGCGGCCGGCGCGCTCGTCACGGCGGAGGCGTCTTCGCCCTCGCCCGCGAGAATCGCGATGGCGACGCCCACCTTCACGCCGTCCGACCCTTCGGGCACGAGGATCTTGGCGATCGTGCCCTCGTCGACGGCTTCAAATTCCATGGTGGCCTTGTCGGTTTCGATCTCGGCGAGGATATCGCCGGACTTCACCTCGTCGCCCTCCTTCACCAACCATTTGGCAAGGGTGCCCTCCTCCATCGTCGGGGACAGGGCAGGCATCTTCAGTTCGATGGGCATCGCGGCGAGGGCCTCTCTGGCAGTCGGTCTAGCGAGTGTGCCATTTCGGCTCTCGACGCCTGATGGTCAAGGCTGACGCTTGCGTGAAATGGCGCAATGCCGCACCGTCCCCTCCATGGACGACGCCCAGACCCCCCGTACCTACCTCGTCGTGCTGGACGGGAGCCCCGAAGCGCGGGTGGCGCTCCGCTTCGCCGCGCGCCGCGCCGCCAAGACCGGCGGACGCGTGGAAATGCTCGCGATCGTCGAGCCGCCGGAGTTCGTGCAATGGGGCGGCGTGCAGGCCGCGCTGGAGGAGGAAGCCCGCCTCCATGCCGAAGCATTGCTCCATCAGGCGGCAGGCGAGATCATCGAGGAACTGGGCCTCAAGCCCGACCTCACCGTGCGGCAGGGCGAGCGCGTCAAAGCGGTTCGCGCGCTGCTGGAGGAGCGGCCGGGAATCGCCGCGCTGGTGCTCGGCGCGCAGGAATCGGGCGGGCCGGGTCCGCTCGTCTCCTATTTCGCAGGGCCGCAGTCCGGGCAGCTCCATTGTCCGCTGATGATCGTCCCCGGCTCGCTGGACGACGAGGCGCTCGACCGGCTGAGCTGAAGCCCGCGCTTGCGGCCTAGCGTCCCTTGGCCGGAATCGTGTGCGTCGTGGTGACGGTGGTGATGGTGCCGGGCGTATAGCCGACCACCTGCATGTCACCCCCCGCATAAGCCGCATCGCCACCCGCCCCTTCGGCCGCATAGCCCGCCACCGGCGCCGAGAAGGTCGGCGCGACCTCCACCACCGAGGTGGTGACGACGGTGTCGGCATCCTTCTGAACGGTGGTGACGCGCGGCGTGCCGTTGACCGCGAACGGCGCGCTCCGCACTGGCGAGCCGGCATAGGCGGCCGTGCGATAGCCGCCCTTCCAGTCGACGGCGTAACGCACATCCTTCACCTTGGCGGCGTCGTCGATCAGCACGGCGTCGTCATAATAGCGGACCCAGCGCGTGCCCTGCGCCGGCGCGGCGAGGCCCCAGCCCCGCCAGTCCTTGACCGTGTAGTCCGGGTTCAGCCAGATCTGCGGCAGCGTCGCGCCGGGTTCGGGCCGCTTGTACGCGCCGACCTTCTTGCCGGAATGGACCTTCGCCGCGGGCACGGCCCCCGTCTGCCACCCGTTCTGGCCCCAGCCGCCCTGCTCGGTGGACAGGCCGACCGGCGCACCGGCGGGCGGCGCAGGCGTCGCCGCCACATCCGCCGAGGCCATCGCCGGCACGCAGCCGAGCAGCACCGCCCCCGCGAGAAAGTCGATCCTGAGCATCTTCGCCATCCCTCGTCTGCCGGGTCGCGAAGATCGTGTCGAGCACGCGGACCCCCTATGCAGCCGAAGCTATCACCCGCGACCGACGTCGCCCAAGCAGCCTCCTGTCACGCGAGTCCCGTTTCGGGTCAGGCGGCAAGCCGCTCCGCCAGCAGCGCGCAGAGGCGCTCGGCCCCGGCCGCATCCTCGGCGTCGAACCGGCCGACGCTGGGGCTGTCGAGATCGAGCACGCCGATCACATGGCCGTCCACCACGACCGGCACCACCAGCTCCGAGGCCGAGGCGGCATCGCAGGCGATGTGGCCGGGGAAGGCGTGGACATCCTCCACCACCTGCGTCTCTCCGGTCGCCGCGGCGGTCCCGCACACGCCCCTGCCGAGCGCGATGCGGATGCAGGCGGCGCGGCCCTGGAACGGCCCGAGCACCAGCTCGCCGTCGACCATGCGGTAGAAGCCCGCCCAGTTGAGATCGGGCAGCAGCTCCCACAGCAAAGCGGAGATATTGGCCATGTTCGCGATGGCATCACGCTCGCCGCTGGTCACGCCGTCGGCGGCGCCCAGCACATCACCCCAGATGGTGGCCTTGTCGGCATCGGCCTGCGGTTTGAAATCGAACATGACGGCTCCTTGGTTGGCGCCGCACATAATCACTCTGCGGTCACTGGAAAAGCGGTCCGCCCGGCAAGTTTCCCTTTCAGGCGCCTCGCCCCGGAGCGACGGCGATCGGGGCGGCACGCTTTCCTATGCCGCCCCCGCGCCGTAGAGGCTCCCCATCATGGTCGCCATCCCCGTCACCCGCTCCATCTCGATCGATTCGGACGAGATCGAGGAGTCCTTCACCCGATCGAGCGGACCGGGCGGCCAGCATGTGAACACGACGGATTCGGCCGTCCAGCTCCGCTTCGACGTGTGGGGATCGCCCAGCCTCCCGGACATGGTGAAGCACCGCCTGACCGACATGGCCGGTTCCCGGATCACCAAGGATGGCATCCTGATCCTCCGGTCCGAAGGCGCCCGGTCGCAACTTCTCAATCGCGAGGAGGTTCGCGAGCGGCTGTTCGCGATGATCCGCGAGGCGACCTTCATCCCCAAGAAGCGCAAGGCCACCAAGCCGACCCGCGCCAGCCAGGCGCGACGGATGGATTCCAAGGGGCGGCGCGGCACGGTCAAGAGCCTGCGCGGAAAGGTCCGCGACTAGGCTTCCGGGATCAGGAGTTCGGCCCAGCGCGCGAAGCGTTCGGGCAGCGGCGCCTCGCCCTCGATCGCCGCCTTGGGATCGCGCGGCAGGCGCAGGCGCTGCGCGTGGAGCAGCATCGACGGCCCGCCCCGCCCGTAGACGGGATCGCCGACGATCGGGAGCCCCAGCCCCTCGGCGGCATGGACGCGGAGCTGGTGGGTCCGCCCGGTGCGCGGACGGAACTCGACGAGCGCCTGCCCGCCCACCTGCCCGAGCAGGCGCCAGTCGGTGAAGGCGGGCTTCCCCTTCCGGTCGGGCACCATCCGCCAGCCCTCCTCCCGAGTCGACCGCTTGGCGAGCGCCAGACTGATTCGGCCCGATTCGCTTTCCGGCACGCCATCGAGGACGGCGAGATAGGTCTTCTCCGCGAGGCCTTCCTCGAAGGCGGCGGCGAAGCGCCTGTGCGCCCTGGGATTGCGCGCAAGAAGGAGGCAGCCCGACGTATCGCGATCCAGCCGATGCACCGCCGCCGGATCGCGCTGGAAACCAAAACGCAAGGATTCCAGCGCAGATTCGACGCTCGCCCCGCCCGCGCGGGGCGCATCGACGGGAAGGCCCGCCGGCTTGTCCAGCAGGATCGCTTCGGCGTCGATGAAGAGGATATGGTCGGCCAGCATCCGGCCCCTGTGCCATGGCGGTAACGCCACGGCAAATTCCCCGCACGGCCCGTCATTTACCACTTTACTCGTCATTAACCTTTCTAATTCATCTCTGTAATGGTTAATGCCAGTGCGGTTGCGCGGGGTGGCGTGACGGGGCGAACGGGGACGAACCATGCGCGTTCTTCTGATCGAAGATGATCCCACGACGGCGAAGGCCATCGAGCTGATGCTCGGCGCCGAAGGTTTCAACGTCTATACGACGGACCTGGGCGAGGAAGGCCTCGATCTGGGCAAACTGTACGATTACGACATCATCTGCCTCGATCTCAACTTGCCCGACATGCACGGTTATGAGGTGCTCAAGCGCCTGCGCGTCGCCAAGGTGCAGACGCCGGTGCTGATCCTCTCCGGCGTGTCCGAGATGGACAGCAAGGTCCGCGCGCTCGGCTTCGGCGCGGACGATTATGTCACCAAGCCCTTCCATCGCGAGGAGCTGGTCGCCCGCATCCATGCGATCGTGCGCCGTTCCAAGGGCCATTCGCAGTCGGTCATCAAGACAGGCAAGCTCTCGGTCAATCTCGACGCTAAGACGGTCGAGGTCGATAGCGCCCGCGTGCATCTGACCGGCAAGGAATATGCGATGCTGGAGCTGCTGTCGCTCCGCAAGGGCACGACGCTCACCAAGGAGATGTTCCTGAACCATCTCTACGGCGGGATGGACGAGCCCGAACTTAAGATCATCGACGTGTTCATCTGCAAGCTGCGCAAGAAGCTCAGCCTCGCCTGCGAGGGTGAGAACTACATCGAGACGGTGTGGGGCCGCGGCTATGTGCTGCGCGATCCCAACGACGTGGCCGCGGCCCAGGTCGCCTGACGTCCCACCCCGCTTTCCGGTTTCACGAGGGGCCGTTCCGATCCGTCGGGGCGGCCCCTTCCCGTGCCGGGGTTCCCTCGCTTATGGGAATGGGGTGAACGACGCCCCGATCTTCGACGAGAGTTTCCGCGCCGGGCTGGAGGCCCTCTTCATCTGGCGCCGCGACGTCCGCCATTTCCGTGCCGATCCTTTGCCGGAAGGCGCCATGGACCGGCTGCTGACGCTGGCGCAGCTCGCTCCGTCCGTGGGCAATTCGCAGCCCTGGCGCTTCGTCCGCATCGGCGCGCCGGGGTTGCGCGAGGCGCTCGCCGCCCATGTCGACGCCGCCAGCGCCCGAGCCGCCGAGCGCTATGACGAAGAGCGCGCCGCCGCCTATCGCGCGCTGAAGCTCCACGGCCTGCGCGAGGCGCCGGAGATCGTCGCGGTGTTCAGCGACGAGGCCCCCGCCGCTGGCCATGGCCTCGGCATCCAGACCATGCCCGAGGCATTGCGTTATTCGACGGTGATGGCGATCCACACGCTCTGGCTCGCGGCGCGGGCGGAAGGGATCGGGCTCGGCTGGGTATCGATCCTCGATCCCGCTCCGGTCGCGGCCCTGCTCGACGTGCCGGCCCATTGGACGATGGTGGCGCTGCTCTGCATCGGCTATCCGAGCGAGCCCTCCGACACGCCGGAACTCGAACGGCGCGGCTGGCAGAAGCGCGAGAGCCGCGGCGAGCGGATCTTCACCCGCTAGCGCTTCATTCGGTCGGCCGCGCGGACCTGCGCCGCGAGCGCCGCCACCGCCTGCGGATAGAAAGGCCCGCCGCACACCGTCATCGCCTGCGGGAGGGTGAGGCGATGCCCCGGCGCCACCACCCGATCGAGCAGCGGATGGTGGAGCATCTCGCTCCCCTTGTCGGCCACGACATCGGTGCGCGCCTCGACGATCAGGAAGTCCGGCCGGGCCATCGCCAGCGTCTCCAGCGGGAGTTGCGAGAGCGACGGCTTGCCCAGCCGCGCCGCGAGGTTGGTGAGCCCGACGCGCCGCATCATGTCGTCCACCAGCGTGCCGGTGCCGGTGAGATAGCCCTGCCGCTGATAATAGGCCGCCACCCTCCCCCGCCCCGGCGGCGGGCCGATCCGCGCAAGGTCCACATGCATGGCGGCGATCATCGCCTCGCCGCGCGCCTTGTGCCCCACCGCCGCGGCGACCCGCCGGATCGAGGCTTCGATCGAGGGCAGATCGGTGTCGAAGGGCAGATCGATCATCGGCACCCCGCTCTTCTGAAGCGGCGCGAGCGCATGGCGGGTGACGAACGGCGCGCCGATCACGAGATCCGGGCGGAGCGTCAGCACCTCCTCGGCGGTGCGGTGGGTGAAGGGCAGCGTCCGGGCCTTCCCGGCATAATAGGACATGTCGGGATCCCGCGCCCATTCGGTGAGCCCGGCGATCTGCGCCGGGTCCGCCAGCGCCAGCAGATATTGGTCCGCGCAAAGGTTGAGCGACACGATCCGGCGCGGCGGCGCTGCCCGGCCCATGGCGGGCGAAAGCGCCAGAAGGCCGGCAAGGAACAACAGGGGCAGGCGAAACACGGTGGCCGGGCTTCCTCAATCGTGACGCGGGCGCTACGGATGCCGCGAACCGGCCCGCGATACAATCGTCGCGCGGCACGCTCTGGACGAGGACAGCTTGTGCTGCACATGCCGCCCGCGCGGGGCACCCCACCTGTCCTGCTGATCGGCCTGCCAAGCCTTGCGGCGATTCTGGCCGCGCTGGCCTCGCTGTTCATCGGCCCGGCGGGCATTCCGGTGGCGGACAGCCTCGCGGCGCTCTCCGGGCATGGCGATCCGATCGTCCGCGCCATCCTGTTCGAGCTGCGCCTGCCGCGCGTCGCGCTGGGATTGCTGGTGGGGGCGATGCTGGGCGCGGGCGGGGCCTCGCTGCAAGGCTATCTGCGCAATCCGCTGGCCGAGCCCTCGGTGCTGGGCGCCTCCAACGCGGCGGCGTTGGGAGCGGTGGTGGCGCTCTATTTCGGCCTCGCGCAGGCGCATCCCATGGCGTTGCCGCTGCTCGCCATCCTCGCCGCGCTGGCGGCGCTGGCGCCGCTGTTCGGCCTCGCGGGGCGGAGCGAGAGCCCGCTCGGCCTGATCCTCGCCGGCATCGCGGTGGCGACGCTGGCCGGTGCCGGGATCAGCCTCGCGCTCAATCTCTCGCCCAACCCCTTCGCCGCCATGGAGATCATGAGCTGGCTGCTCGGTTCTCTGGAGGATCGCACGCCGCAGCATGTCTGGCTGGCGGCGCCCTGCATCGCCGTCGGCCTCGCGCTGCTGCTGTGGGACGGCCGCGCGCTCGACGCGCTGACGCTGGGCGAGGACAGCGCGCGCACGCTCGGCATCGATCTCCGCCGGGTGCGGGTGCGGATGCTGATCGGGCTCGCGGTGGGCGTCGGCGGGGCGGTGGCGGTGTCCGGGGCGATCGGCTTCGTCGGGCTGATCGTGCCGCATCTGGTGCGCCCCTTCACCGATCGCCGGCCGTCGTCGGTGCTGATCCCCTCCACTATCGCAGGCGCAGCGCTGCTCACCGCAGCCGATGTCGCGGTGCGGCTGATCCCGACCAACGCGCCCCTGAAGCTCGGCGTCGTCACCGCCTTCCTCGGCGTGCCGGTGTTCGTGTTCCACCTGGTACGGGAGCGCCGCCTGTGGTGACGATCCGCATCGAGGCGCTGGACGTCGCGCTCGGCGATCGCCGGGTGCTGGCCGGCATCGACACCGAAATGACCGGTGGCGGGCTGATCGGCGTGATCGGTCCCAACGGCGCCGGCAAATCGACGCTGGCCCGCGCGATGCTCGGGTTGCTGAAGCCGCTCTCCGGCCGCGTGCTGCTCGATGGAGCAGAGGTGGGGACGCTCCGCCCCGCCGACCGGGCACGGACCATCGCTTATCTGCCGCAGGGGCAGACCCTGCACTGGCCGCTTTCGGTCGAGCGGCTGGTGGCGTTGGGGCGGATGCCGCATCTCGCGCCCTTCTCGCGCCTCTCCGCCGCCGACACCGCCGCGATCGAGGCGGCAATGGCCGCAACCGGCACGCTCGACCTGCGCACCCGCGACGCGACCGAGCTTTCCGGCGGCGAGCGCGCTCGCGTGATGCTGGCCCGCGCGCTGGCGGTGGAGGCGCAAGCCCTCATCGCCGACGAGCCGCTCGCCTCGCTCGACCCGAGCCATCAGATGGAGATGATGGAGCTGCTCGCCGAACGCGCTCGGGCGGGGACGCTGGTGGTGGTCGTGCTGCACGATCTCACCATGGCGGCGCGCTTCTGCGACCGGCTGCTACTGCTCTCCCAAGGCCGGCTGATGGCGGACGGATCGCCCGACACCGTGCTGACCGACGCCGCGCTGGCGGAGGTCTACGGCATCACCGCCTGGCGCGGAACGGCCGGGGGCACGCCGCTGCTGGTCCCGCTCGGCCGCAGTTGACGCCCGCCCTGCCCCGCGCCTATCGCGGCGCTGCGACAGGTTCCCCGGAGACGGGGATCAAAAGGGAACGGGGTTCAAGGCCCCGGCTGCCCCTGCAACTGTAAGCGGCGAGCTATCGCGTCACACGCCATTGGAGCCCCGGCTCCGAGAAGGCGACGCGAACAAGGCAATGACCCGCGAGCCAGGAGACCTGCCCGTCGCGGTCGTCCTTCGTCCGGCCAGGGTGCGCCGAACGAACGGGGTGAAAACCCGCGTGACGACAATGCAGCCCGTATCGCCGCCGAGGCGAGCCGGGTCCGTTGTCCAAAGGGGTTCACCATGGCCAAAGCCGTTCTTCTCGTTCTCACCACGCTGTCCACAGGCGCGCTCGCGCAGGTCGCGCCGACGCCGGATGCCGCCGCCGATCCCGGCGCATCGGCGATCACCGTCACCGCCACGCGCACGCCGACGCCGATCGATCAGGTCGCGTCCTCCGTCACCGTGCTCGACAAGGCGGCGATCGACGCCACGCAGGATATCGGCATCTCCGAGCTGCTGCTGCGCACGCCCGGCATCAGCATCGTGCGCAACGGCGGCTATGGCACCGACACGACGCTCCACCTGCGCGGTGCGGAGGGCGACCAGACCGTCATCGTGCTCGACGGCGTGAAGCTCACCGACCCTGCCTCGCCCGACGGGGCCTTCAACCTCGGCAACCTGCTGACGGGCGACGCCCAGCGCGTCGAGATCCTGCGCGGGCCGCAGTCGACGCTCTGGGGCAGCCAGGCGATCGGCGGCGTGGTCAACATCGTCACCGCCCTCCCCGCCAAGCCGCTGGAAGGCAGCTTCGACATCGAGGGCGGATCGCGCGACACCGTCGACGCTCGTGCCGGCATCGGCGGCAAGGATGGCCGGGTGACGTGGCGTCTGGCCGGCGAGGCCTTCACCACCGACGGCATCTCCGCGCTCGACACGCGCTTCGGCGGCAAGGAGCGCGACGGCTACACCAACCGCACCGCGACGGGCCGCGTCGAGATCGCGCTCACCGACGACATCAGCGCCGACCTGCGCGGCTATTACGCACGCGGCCGCACCGACCTCGACGGCTTCGATCCCGTCACCTTCGCGCCCGTCGACACCGCCGAATATGAAACGAACCGCCAGCTCCTCGGCTATGTGGGGCTGAACGCGGATCTGTTCGGCGGCCGCCTGCGCAACCGGATCGGCTACAGCTACACCGATACGCATCGGAACAACTATGATCCGTCGCAGCCGGCGGGCGCGCAGACCACTTTCCACGCGACCGGCAGCACGCAGCGCATCGACTATCAGGGCACGCTCGCCATCGTTGAGGGATGGAACGCGGTGTTCGGCGTCGAGCATGAGCATTCGCGCTTCCGCTCGATCTCCCCGCAGTTCCAGATCGACCCGGATCAGGGCTCGGCCTCGCTCACCGACGAATATGTGCAGGTGAATGGCGAGCTGGTGCAGGGCCTGACGCTCACCGGCGGCGTGCGCCACGATCATTATACCAGCTATGGCAGCCGCTTCCTCTTCTCCGGCGGCGCGGCGTGGAAGCTCAGGACCGGCACCGTCCTGCGCGCGAGCTATGGCGAGGGCTTCAAGGCGCCGTCGCTCTACCAGCTCTATTCGCAATATGGGAACACGACCCTCAAGCCCGCCAGGTCGACCGGCTGGGAAGCGGGCGTCGAGCAGCATCTCTGGGCGGATCGCATCGCCGTCGGCGCCAGCTATTTCGAGCGCCGCACCCGCCAGCAGATCATCTTCAACTCCTGCGATTTCGTCTCGACCGATCCGCTCTGCCTGACGCCGGGCACGGGCACGGGCGCGCCGCGCTTCGGCTATTATCTCAACCTCGCCCGCGCGGTGGCGCATGGCGTGGAGCTGACGGGCTCGATCAAGCCCACCGACCGCCTCACCCTCGACGGCAATTATAGCTGGACGATGGCGGAGGACCGCTCGTCCGGCGCGACGCACGGCAACTGGCTCCCCCGCCGCCCGCGCGAGGAGGCGAACGGATCGATCAGCTATCGCTGGCCGCTGGACATCAGCACGGCGGTGGCGGTGCGCTGGGCCGGGCACAGCTTCGACGACGCGGCCAACCTCACCCGCCTCGCCGGCTACACGCTGGTGGATTTGCGCGCCGAGGTGCCCGTCGCGGGCCGCTTCACGCTGTTCGCCCGCGCCGAGAACCTGCTCGACAAGCATTATGAGACGGCCTTCCAGTTCGGCTCGCTCGGCCGCAGCGTCTATGCCGGCGTGCGGGCGCGGCTGTGACGCTGCTCCGCCCGGCGCCGGCCGGCCCCAGTGTCGTCGCCTGCTCCACCTGCCGCCACTCGGCCGAGGCGCAGACCGACGAGACAGGCCGGCGCGGCGGCGCGCGGCTCGCCGAGGCGCTGCGCGAGGTGCGGGCCGCCGACCCGCGCTATGCCTCGATCGCCATCGAGGAGATGGCCTGCCTCTTCGCCTGCGCCCAGCATTGCACCGTGCATCTGCGCGCGCCGGGCAAAATGGGCTATGTGCTGGGCCGCTTCCGTCCCGACGTGGAGGCCGCACGGTCGATCCTCGACTATGCGCTGGCCCATGCCGAGAGCGAGGAAGGCAGCGTGCCCTATCGTCAATGGCCCGAAGGCGTGAAAGGCCATTTCATCGTCCGCGTTCCACCGGAAGGGTTTGTCGTCCAGTGAACGGCTTCGCGTCCATCCCCGCCTTCGAGCAGGCGCTCGCCGATCTGCCCGAACATGACTCCGCCGCGCTGGCCGAAGCCCGCGCGCGGCAGGCGGAGCTGACCAAGCCGCCGGGCTCGCTCGGCAGGCTGGAGGACATCGCCTGCTTCCTCGCGGGCTGGCAGGGCCATGCGCGGCCGCAGATCGATCGCGGCCGGGTGCTGGTTTTCGCGGGCAATCACGGCATCGCCTCGCTCGGCGTCAGCGCCTATCCGGCGGACGTGACCCGCCAGATGGTCGCCAATTTCGAGGCCGGCGGCGCCGCCATCAACGCGCTCGCCCGCGCGGCGGGGCTGGAGCTGCGCGTCGTCCCGCTCGACCTCGACCGCCCGACCGCCGACTTCACCGAGCAGCCGGCGATGACCGCGCAGGAATGCCTCGAGGCGCTCTCGGCCGGCGCGGCCGCCGTCGAGGACGGGCTGGACCTGATCGTCGTCGGCGAGATGGGCATCGGCAACAGCACCGCCGCCGCCGCTCTCGCCGCGTGCAGCTTCGGCGGCGAGGCGGACGCGTGGGTCGGCCCCGGCACGGGCGTCGATCGCCACGGCCTCGCCCGCAAGGCAGCGGTGGTGACCGCCGGCATCGCCACCCATCGGGAAGCCGCGACCAGCGCCTTCGAGATTCTCCGCCGGCTTGGCGGGCGCGAGATCGCGGCCATCGCCGGCGCGGTGGTCGCGGCGCGGCAGAGGCGCATCCCCGTGGTGCTGGACGGGTTCATCAGTTGCTCGGCCGTCGCCCCGCTCGCACGGCATCACCCGGCGATCACGGTGCATTGCATCGCCGGACACCAGTCGGCCGAGCCCGGCCATGCGAAGCTTCTCGACAAGCTCGGGCTGGAGCCGCTGCTCAAGCTCGACATGCGGCTGGGCGAAGGCAGCGGTGCCGCGGTGGCGGTGGCCCTGATCCGCGCCGCGCTCGCCGCGCACAACGGCATGGCGACCTTCGCCGAGGCCGGCGTCTCGAACGGCGCATGACGCCGCGCCTGCTCCACCTGATGCGCCATGGCGCGCCGGAGGGTGCCGGGCGCCTGCTCGGCCGCACCGACGCCGCCGCGACGGCGGAGGGGATCACCTCCTGCGCCGATCAGGTGGAAGGGCTGGAGGTGAACGCGATCGTCTCCTCCGATCTGCTCCGCGCCCGCGCCTCGGCCGAGGCGGCGGCGAGCGCGCTGGGTCGGCCGGCGACGATCGATCCGCGCTGGCGGGAGCTGGACTTCGGGGCGTGGGACGGGCTTCCGGCCACCGCCGTCGATGCCGACGCGCTCGGTCGCTTCTGGCGCGATCCCGACGCCAATCCGCCGCCCGGCGGCGAACGCTGGTCCACCCTCGTCGCGCGGGTGAGCGAGGCGCTGGCCGCGCTCCCGGACGGGCCGGTGCTGATCGTCACCCACGCCGGCGCGATGCGGGCGGCGATGGCGGTGCTGTGCGGGATGGACCAGCGCGCGCTCTGGGCGATCGACCTGCCCTATGCGGCACTGCTGACGCTCCGGGTCTGGCCGGGCGATCCGCCCTCCGCGCAGATCGTGGCGCTGCGCCCGTGAAGCGGCTGATCGTCGCGGTCCAGTTCCTCACCCGCCTGCCGACGCCGCGCATGGCGAGCGATGCGGCGGACTTCGCCGCCTCGATCCGCTGGTTCCCGGCGGTCGGTCTGCTGGTGGGCGCGATCGTGGCGGGTTCGGGCTGGCTCGGCGCACGGATCGATCCATGGGTGGGGGCGATGGCAGCGCTGGCGGCGTGGGTGATGGTGACGGGCGCGCTCCATCTCGACGGCCTCTCCGACCTCGCCGACGGATGCGGCGCCGCGCATGGCGATCGCGACCGGCTGCTCGCGGTGATGGCCGATCCGCATGTCGGCAGCTTCGGCGTGGTGGCGATCGGGCTTCAGCTCCTCGCCAAGCTGGTGCTGCTCCATGCGTCGGGCGGCCATTGGCCGGCGCTGATCCTCATCCCCTTCGCCGCGCGGATCGGGCCACTCTTCTGGGCACGCTGGCTGCCTCCTCTCCACGCCGGCCTCGGCTCGAGGTTCGCCGGAGCGGTCGGGGCGCCGCATCTGATCGTCTGGACCGCCCTGCTGCTCGCCGCCGCATGGGCCGTGCCGGGCCTGCTCGCGACGGCCGTGCTGGTCCCGCTCTGGGCGCTGTGGCTGCGGCGGAAGATCGGCGGCATCTCAGGTGACGGGCATGGCGCCGGAATCGAACTCGTCGAGACCGGGCTGCTGCTCGCCTGCCTCCTCTGAGAGGCTGAGCATCGCATCGATGTCGCAATGCGCTTCCAGCGTCGCGGCGATCACGTCGAGCGCGGCGTCCACCGAGGCGCGATAGTCCGCTCCGCTCCCCTCTCCGCCGATCCGCCGAAGCCACGCCGCGCGCTGTGCCGGATCGGCCAGCAGGCCATGGACATAGCTCCCCGCCACCAGCCCATCCGAGCTGACGGCGCCATCCGAACGCCCGTCGTCGAAGCGCGCCAGCGGCCGGGCCGCGCCCGTCGTCTCGCCCATATGCATCTCATAGCCGGTGAAGCGCGCGCCCAGCGCCTCGCCCGCCACCCGCCGGAGCGCCTTGTCGCCGGCCAGCACCGTCTCGACATCGAGCAGCCCGAGCCCCTCGACGTCCCCCATCGGCCCCTCGATCCCGAGCGGATCGGCGATCCGGCGGCCGAGCATCTGATACCCCCCACACAGCCCGAGCACCGCCCCGCCACGCCGATGATGCGCAAGGATATCGATATCCCAGCCCTCCGCGCGGAGCGCGGCCAGATCGGCGATGGTCGCCTTGGAGCCCGCCAATACGACCAGCGCGGCCTCGGCCGGGATGGGCCGTCCCGGCGGCACCATCACCAGCTCGACATCCGGCTCCAGCCGCAGCGGGTCGAGATCGTCGAAATTGGAGATGCGCGGCAGGATCGGGCAGGCGACCACGAGCTTGCCGGCCTTCCGCCGGGTGCCCCGCTCCAGCACCACCGCATCCTCGCTCGGCAGGCGGACGGCCTCGCTCAGCCACGGCACCACGCCGAAGCCCCGCCAGCCGGACAATTGCTCGATATCGCGATAGCCATCCTCGAACAGCGCCGGATCGCCACGGAACTTGTTGATGAGGAAGCCCCGGATCATCGCCGCGTCGGCCGGATCGATCACCGCGCGCGTCCCCGCGATCGCCGCGATCACGCCGCCCCGATCGATATCGCCGACCAGCAGCACCGGCACGCCCGCCGCCCGCGCGAAGCCCATGTTGGCGATGTCGCCGCCGCGGAGGTTGACCTCCGCGGGCGAGCCGGCGCCCTCCACCACCACCACATCGCATTGCGTCCGCAGTCTGCGATAGCTCTCCAGCACATCGCCCAGCAGCGCCCCCCGCGCCGCGCGGAAATTGCCGGAGCCGAGCGTGCCCCTCACCGTGCCATGGACGATGAGCTGCGATGTCCGATCGGCCTGCGGTTTCAGCAGCACCGGATTCATGTCCGTGGTCGGCTCGACCCGGCAGGCGATGGCCTGCGTCGCCTGCGCGCGGCCGATCTCGCCGCCATCGGCGGCGACGGCGGCGTTGTTCGACATGTTCTGCGGCTTGAACGGGCGGACGCGGAGCCCCCGGTTGGCGAACGCCCGGCACAGCCCCGCCACCAGCACGGACTTGCCGACATCCGATCCGGTGCCCTGCACCATCAGAGCGCCCATGCCACGCCTCCCGCGATCAGCCACAACAACAGGCAGGCGCGGCGATAGAAACCGAGCGCCTGGACGATATCGGCCGCCGTCGCCTCGCTCCGCCCATCGCCGATCCACGGCTTGACGTGCGTCACGCCGTCATAGGCGACCGGCCCCGCCAGCCGGATGCCGAGCGCGCCCGCCATCGCCGCCTCGGGCCAGCCTGCATTGGGCGAGGCATGGCGGCGGCAGTCCCTCCACATCGTCATGAAGCCCCGCGCCGCACCGAGGCAGATCAGCAGCCCCGCAAGCCGCGCCGGCACCCAATTGGCGGCATCGTCCGCCCGCGCCGCCGCCCAGCCGAAGGCGCGCCAGCGTGGTTCGCGATGACCGATCAGGCTGTCGGCGGTGTTGAGCGCCTTATAGGCCCAGATCCCCGGCAAGCCCCCGATCAGCAGCCAGAAGAGCGGCGCCGCCACGCCGTCGCAAAAGCTTTCGGCGAGGCTCTCGATCGCGGCGCGGGCGATGCCGGCCGGGCCAAGGCTCGCCGTGTCGCGCCCGACGATCCGCGAGACGGCGACGCGAGCGCCCGTCACATCGCCCTTCTCCAGCGCGCGGGCGACGGGGGCGACATGATCGCTGAGGCTTCGCTGGGCGAGCCCCGGCACCGCGAGCAGCGCCAGCACCGGCCAAGCCCAGACGCCGCACAAGGCCCTGACCTCGCGCTCAACCAGCCACGCCCCCCCGCCGACCAGCCCGAGCAACAGCAGGACCAGCACGATCCCGGCGACGCGCCGTATCGCATCCGGCCAGCCGGGCCTGTTCCCGTGCCGCTCGGCGGTGTCGATCAGCCGCGCGAAGAAGCCGACCGGATGGCCGATCCGCCGGTAGAGCGCGTCGGGCCAGCCGACCACCGCCTCGATCGCCAGCGCCGCGATGGCGAGAGGCTCAGCCATGCGCCAGCGCCTCGTCGAGCCGCGCCAACGCCGCCTCTCCGCCCGGCAGGCCGATGCGGAGCCAGTCGGGCGCATAATCGAACGGCCGCGTCAGGATGCCCCGCCGCGCCAGCCGCTCGAACAGCGCGCCCGCATCCGGCGTCCGCACCAGGCGGAACAGCGGGCAAGCCCCCTCGGGCTCCAGTCCGTGCCGGCGCAGCACGGCGTCGAGCCTGTCCCGCTCGGACGGCAGCCGCTCGCTTATCCCGGCCAGCCATGCGTCGTCGCGATAGGCCGCCGTTCCGATCGTGATCGCCGCCGCCGACACCGGCCAGCTTCCCAATCTCCGCCGCATCGCCGCCAGCCATTCGGGCGCCGCCACCATGAAGCCGAGCCGCACGCCCGCCAGCCCATATATCTTGCCGAAGGAGCGCAGCACGATCGCCTCCCGCGCGCCGCCCGCCTCGATCAGCGGCAGCAGGCTCGTGCCGGGCATGGCATCGGCGAAGGCCTCGTCGACGATCAGCCGCCCGCCCGCCGCCGCGAGCCGGTCCGACAGCGCCGCGAGCGCCAGCGGCGAATGGAGGCGGCCATCCGGGTTGGAAGGGTTGGCGAGCAGGATCGTCCCGCCCCGCCCGGCTTCCGCCACAAGGTCGGCGGCATCAACAGGCGTGCTTGTCCCGAACGCCTCGGCGTGGGTGCGATAGCCCGGCGACTGGTGCCGCACCGGCTCCGGCAGGCCGAACACCCCCAGCAGGCGCAACCCGATCTCGCTCCCCGGCAGCGCGCAGACCCGCTCCGCCGCCACGCCGAAGCGACGCGCCGCCGCGGCCTCCAGCCCGGCAAGCGCCTCCTCGTCGGGCAGGCGCGTCCAGTCGATCGACCCGGCGCGATCGACCGGCCAGGGCGTGGGATTGATGCCCGTCGAAAGATCGAGCCACGGCTCCGGCGCATCGGGCCACGCCGCCCGCGCCGCCGCCAGCCGCCCCCCATGAAGTCGCCAACCGTCCAAGCCCGCTCCCTTTCCGTCGCCCCCGGCCTGCTCTAATCGCCAAAGCAGGCCGGGCCGCAAGCCCGATGACGAGGATCGGGCATGACGACTTCGACGCTTCTGGTGCTGGGCGGCGCGCGTTCGGGCAAGAGCCGCTTTGCACAGGCGCGCGCGGAGGCGGAAGAAGGCGCGCTGGTCTACATCGCCACGGGGCAGGCCTTCGACACCGAAATGGCCGAGCGGATCGAGCGCCACCGCGCCGATCGCGGCCCGCGCTGGCGGACGGTCGAGGCCCCCCTCACGCTGGCCGGGGCGATCGCCGCCGAGGCCCGGCCGGGGCAGGTGGTGCTCGTCGACTGCCTGACGCTGTGGGCCTCGCATCTGATGCTGGGCGAACAGGACATCGAGGCGGAGACGAAGCATCTCGCCGAGGCGATCCGGGCCGCGCGGGGGCCGCTGATCCTCGTCTCCAACGAGGTCGGCCTCGGCATCGTGCCGGAGAATGCGCTGGCACGCCGCTTCCGCGACGTCGCGGGGCGGATCAACCAGGCGGTCGCCGAGATCGTCGCGGAGGCCGTGTTCGTCGCCGCCGGCCTGCCGCTCAGGCTCAAGGGCTGACGCCACACGATCGGAGCCCCCGTTCGTCGGCGCGAAGCAACGGCTCGACAGCCCTCGTTCCGCCGCCTCGAACGGACGAGGATGCATCTTTCGCATTGCGTCCGCCCGTTCCATCCGCATTGTGGGGAATGGGAGGGGAGTTTCTCTCCCGTGCTGGAGTCTGCTTGTCCCGTGTCTGACACGATGCACCGCCGGATCTTCGCCGCGACCCTCGGCATCGCCCTCCTGCCCGCGACGCCGGGCCAGGCGCAGGCTCCGGTGCCGCCGCCCACGCCGCTGCTGCCGCCCGCATTCGCGCAGCCGCCGACCGCCCAGCCGCTTCCCCCGCCACCGGCGCCGCACGTCGTGCCCCAGCTCACCGACGCGCAGAAGGGCCAGCTCCGCGCGATGCTGGACGATGCCAGGGCGAACGGCATCGCCCGGCAGACGGCCGACGCCGACACCGCGACAGCCGGCACCGACGACGACAACGCGCTGGTTCAGGCGGCGATGGACTATGCCAAGGCGCTGCACAGCGGCCGGCTCGATCCGTCCGACTTCCTGAGGGACTGGGGGCTGCGGCCCGCCGCCTATGATCCGTGGCCGGGCTTCACCGCCGCCGTGCAGCAGGACAAGCTCGCCCAATGGATCGCCGCGCTGCCGCCGCCTTATACGGGCTATGAGACGCTGAAGGCCGGTCTCGCCGCCTATCGCAAGATCGATGCGGCCGGAGGCTGGGGCACGCTGGCGTCCGGCCCGGTGCTGACGCTGGGCGCGACCGGCGATCGGGTGGAGGCGCTGCGCAAACGCCTCGCCGTCGAGGACAAGGAGGTCTCGACGCAAGGCCCCGCCCGCTACGACACGGCGATGGTGGAGGCCGTCCGCCGGGCGCAGCGGCGCTATGGGCTGGAGCCGACCGGCACGCTCAACGCGGGGACGACGGCGGCGCTCAACGTGTCCGCGCATGAGCGCGTCCGCCAGATCGTCGCCAATATGGAGCGCTGGCGCTGGCTGCCGCAGGAGCTGCCGACGCACCGCATCCAGGTGAACATCGCCGCCGCCGTGCTCACCGTGTTCGAGGCGGACAGTCCGGTGCTGTCGATGCGCGCCGTCACCGGGCGGCCGGGCGACGAGACGCCGATGCTCCAGTCCGAAGTGCATAGCGTGGTGCTCAATCCGCCGTGGAACGTCCCCACCTCGATCGCCACGAAGGAGCTGTGGCCCAAGGAACGGGCGCATCCGGGCTATTTCAGGAAGCACGACTTCCGCGTGATCTCGACGCCCGACGGCGGCAAGCGCCTCCAGCAGCGCGCCGGCAAGCAGAGCGCGCTCGGCCGGATCAAGTTCGATTTCGACAATCCCTATGGCGTCTATCTGCACGACACGCCGACGCAGGGGACGTTCGACCGCTACAGCCGCCTCGCCAGCCATGGCTGCGTCCGGCTGGCGCATCCGCTGGCGCTGGCCAAGCTGGTGCTCAAGGATTCGACCGACTGGACGCCGGAGGCGATCGACGCGACGCTGGCCAAGGGCGACACGGTGCGCGCCCGCCTCCCCGAGCGGATCGCCGTCTATCTGCTCTACTGGACGGCCTTCGGCAGCGCGGACGGCAAGATGAGCTTCCGCGACGATCCCTATGGCTGGGATTCGATCCTGGCCAGCCGGATCGAGGCGCGTGCCGATCGCGCGCCGGTGCTGGCCTCCGGCCGATGAAGGGAATGGACATGAGCAAGATCACCCCCCGCGCCGCCCTTCCCCTGCCGTTGGTGGCGCTGGCCGCCGTGACGCTGCTGCTGCCCGGTTGCCGCAAGGCCCCGGAACAGCCGCCGCAGAACATGACCATGGAACTGCCCGAAACGCCGGCGCAGCCCCCCGCGCCGCCGACTCCCGCGCCGGAACCGGCTTCCCGGCCGAAAGTGGAGAACAAGGTCGTCCTCCCCGCCGCCACCGATATCTCGGAGGATGAGCAGATGCGCGAGGATGCGGAAGCCACGGGCATGACGTCCCGCGTGTCGAGCCGCAGCGACAATGCCTCCGGCTCGCCCGACAACGAAGGCAATCCCGCCCAGCACTGATCGCGCGCGAGGCCGGGGCTCCCCTCCCCGGCTCATGCCTCACACGCTGACGACGGCCCGGTTCCTGCCCGCGCGCTTGGCCTGATAGAGCGCCTTGTCGGCCGCCTCGATCAGGCTCGAATAATTCTCCTGATCGGGGATGGCGCTGGCGCCGCCGACACTGATCGTCACGCACGGGCCGACGGTCGACGCCGCATGGGGGATGCCGAGCCCCTCGATGATGGCGGGAAAGCCCTTCGCCAGATGCTCCAGCTCGGCGGCACCGGTCAGCGGCAGCGCGATCACGAACTCCTCGCCGCCGAAGCGCGCCGCCACGTCGGTGGCGCGCTTGCAGTTCCGGCGCAGCGCGTCGGCGACCGAACGGAGCACTTCGTCCCCCGCCAGATGGCCGTAATGATCGTTATACTGCTTGAAATGATCGATATCGATCATCAGCAGCGAGATCGGATATTGCCCGCGCAGCGCGGTGCGCCACTGCATCTCCATATAGTCGTTGAAATAGCGCCGGCTGCTGAGGCCCGTCAGCCCGTCGACATTGGTGAGCCGCTGGAGCTGGAGGTTGGTCTCCAGCAATTCCCGCTGGCTCTTGCGGAGCGCGCGATAGGCCTCGTCGCGCTGGATCTGCATCTGATAGGCATGCGAGTGATAGCGGATGCGTGCGACCAGCTCGATCGCGTCGGGCAGCTTCACCAGATAGTCGTTGGCGCCGATGCGGAAGGCGTCGCGCTTCACGGTCGCCTCCTCCTTGGTGGAGAGCACGATCACCGGGATGTTCGCCGTCACCGGATCGGCGCGATAGTCGCGCACGAGGTCGAGCCCGTTGACCGACGGCATCACCAGATCCTGAAGGATCACCGTCGGGCGCACCTTCTTCGCCACCGACAAGGCATCGAGCGGATCGGAGCAATAGTGGAATTCGATGCCGGGCTGATCGATCAGGGCGCGCCGGATCGCCTCGCCCACCACGATCTGATCGTCGACGAGCAGCACCATGATGGCCTGCTCCTTTGACAGCGAGCCGAGCACCGACCGCGCCTCGGCGTCGGTCAACACGTCCATCGGCTTCCTCCTTTTCGATGGCCCTGGGTGAACAGGCCGGCCAGCGCCGGCGCGATCCCGTCCAGCGGCAGAATCTCGACGGCGGCGGACAGCGCCGCGGCCGCCTTGGGCATTCCGTAGACCGCGCTCGTCGCGCGGTCCTGCGCGATAGTATGATGCCCGGCGTCGCGCAAAGCCTTCAGGCCGCGCGCACCGTCGGACCCCATGCCGGTCAGCAGCACGCCCACGATCTCGCCGGACCAATGGGCGCACAGGCTGTCGAAGAAGACATCGATCGAAGGGCGGTAGATGGCCTCCGCGGGCCGCTGCGTGTAACCGAGCCGCCCTCCGGCCTTCGCCACCATATGGTCGCTCGTGCCCGCCAGCAGCGCCGTGCCGGCCTGCGGCACCGCCCCCTCGGCCGCGATGCGGACGGGAACGGCGCTGTGCATGGCGAGCCAGCCCGCCATGCCGGCGGCGAAACGCTCGTCGATATGCTGGACGATGGCGATGGCGGCCGGAAAATCCCGGGGCAGCGTCTCGAGGATCATCGCCAGCGCCGCCGGCCCGCCCGCCGAGGCGCCGATCGCAATCAGCGGCGCGCCCGAGCGGCGGCGCGGCGCGGTCTGGCGGCCTTCCGCCGGCCGAACCCCGCCCGTAAGCCCGTTGAGCGCGCGGATCTTCGCCAGCAGCGGCCGCGCCGCCCATTGCGGATCGGCCGAGCCGAGCGCCGGCGTGTCGATCGCATCGAGCGCGCCATGCCCCATCGCGGCGAACACGCGCGCGGCCTGATCCTCCACGCTGGAGGTGACGATCAGGATCGGGCACGGCGTTTCCGCCATGATCCGGCGCGTGGCCTCCACGCCGTCCATCTCCGGCATGATGAGATCCATCAGCACCAGATCGGGCAGGTCGGCGGCGCACATCCGCACGGCCTCCGCGCCGTTGACGGCCGTCCAGACGACCTGATGCTCCGGCGCCGTCGCCACGATGCGGCGGAGCGCCTCGGTCGCCGTCACCATATCGTTGACGATCCCGATCCTCATGCCGCCGCCCCGCCGATGAGATCGTTCACCGCCTGGATCAGCCCGTCGCTGTGGAAGCTGCCCTTGGTGAGATAATAATCGGCCCCGGCGTCGAGCCCGCGCCGCCGATCCTCCTCGCGGTCCTTGTAGGAGAGGATCATCACCGGCAGCGAACCGAGCCCGGCGTGCTGGCGGATCAGGCCGACAAGCCCGATTCCGTCCATGCGCGGCATGTCGATATCGGTGATGACCAGATCGAAACCGCCGGTGCGCACGACGTTCCAGCCGTCCATGCCGTCGACCGCGACCTCCACCTCATAGCCCTGCTGCTCCAGCACCTTGCGCTGAAGCTCGCGCACCGTGAAGCTGTCGTCGACGATCAGGATGCGGCGCCGATGCCCGACGGCCGAGGGGCCGGCGTCGCGCTCGACGCCCTTCAGCCGGTCGGCCGCCGCCAGCTTCTCCATCGAGCGGACCATGTCCTCGACATCGACGATCAGCAGCGGCGAGCCGTCCTCCATCAGCGCGCCGGCGGCGATGTCCTTCACCTTGCCGAGGCGCGGATCGAGCGGCTGCACCACCAGCTCGCGCCCGCCGAGGAAGCGATCGACCACGAGGCCGTAGATCGACTGGCCCGAGCCCAGCATCACGACCGAAAGCTCCTCCGTTGCCGTCGCGGATGGTCCGCAATCCAGCACCTGATGCGCCGAGACGAGGCCGATCTGCCTGTCGTCGAGGCTGAAATACTCCCGCCCGCCGAGCGTCGAGATGTCCGAGCGCGCCACCTTGAGCGTCCGCAGGATGCGCGCGAAGGGGAAGGCATAAGGCTCGCCGCCGATCTCGACGAGCAGCGCGCGCGTCACCGAGAGGGTGAGCGGCAACTGCAACTGGAAGCGCGTTCCCCCGCCGATCTCGGACGAGACGCGCACCCGCCCGCCGACCTGCCGGATCATGTCCTGCACCGCGTCCAGCCCGACGCCGCGCCCCGAAATCTCGCTGACGCTCTCCTTCATCGAGAAGCCGGGCAGGAAGAGGAATTCGAACAGCTCCGCCTCGCCCAGCTTCGCCGCCACATCGGCCGGCGCGAGGCCACGCGCCAGCACCGCCTGCCGGATTCGCTCGGGATCGACACCGCGCCCATCGTCGGACAGCACCACCTGAAGCGTGCCCGCGCTGTGATAGGCCTCCAGCCGGATGCGCCCTTCCTCGGGCTTGCCGAGCAGGCGCCGCTCCTCGGGCGCCTCGATGCCATGATCCACCGCGTTGCGCAGCAGATGGCCGAGCGGCGCGTCCAGCCGTTCGAGGATGTCGCGATCGACCTGCGTCGCCTCGCCCGCGATCTCCAGCCGGACGTCCTTGCCGAGGCTGTGCGCCACGTCGCGAACCATGCGCGGCAGCGCCTGCACGCCATCGGCGAAGGGCCGCATCCGAACCTTGAGCGCCTGATCGTAGAGCCGGTGCGCCAGCGCGCCCGACTGCTGGTCCCAACCCTCCACCTCCGCGATCCGGTCGGCGAGCGCGTGGCGGCAGGCGCCCATGCGGTTCTGCGCGTTGGTGAGCGCCATCGCGACGGCATCGGTCATCGCCTCGCGAGGCAAGGCGTCGCGCAGCGCTTCGAGGGCCTTGGCGGCTTCGTGCTGGAGCCGCTTCACCTGATGAAGCGCCTGCCCGAACGGCTTGAGGCGACGGGATTCGACCAGCGCCTCGCCGGAGAGATCGAGCAACTGGTTGAGGCTGTCGACGCTCACGCGCAGCGCGCGATCGGCCGCCTCGGCCATACGGACCGGCGCGGGCGGCGGCTCGGGCGCGCGGACCGGCTGCGCGACGGGCGCCCGTTCGAGACCGCCTTCCAGCTCCGTCACGAACGCCTCGGCGCGGACCTGCCAGATGCCGCCCGCATCCTCCTCCAGCGCGATCGCCTTGAGCAGGTCGACGCCCTGCAACAGCTTGTCGATGTGCGCGCGGTCGAGGATCAGCCGCCCGGCCTGCGCGGCGACGAACAGCTCCTCCATCGCATGGGCCAGCGTGACGGCGGCCGCCATGTCGACGATCCGGGCCGCGCCCTTCAGCGAGTGGGCGGCCCGCATACAGGCTTCGAGCTGATCCGCCTGCGCCGGATTCTGCTCCAGCGCGAGCAGCCCGGCGACAAGCACCTGCGCCTGATTGTCCAGCTCCACGCCGAACAGGTCTCGCATCGAGAACTGGCTGAGGTCCGTCATGCGAGGCTCTGCTCCACCGCCTCGGCCAGCCGATCGCCATCAATCAGCGCCGCCGTCCCCTGCGCGACCCTGAGCAGGCCCGTCACATAGGCGGCCTGCGCCTTGCGGACCGTGGCAGGCGTGGGCAGCACCTCGCCCTCGTGGAAGCGGCAATGATGCTGCACCTCGTCGACCGGCACGACGACCCGCCCGCCAGCACAGCGGATCACGATCATCCGGCGCCGCTCGTCGCTCATGCTCTCGTCGGCGATCCCCAGCACATGCGCCAGCGACACGCAGAGGAGGAGCTGCCCGCGCACGTTCACCATGCCGAGCAAAGCGGGGCTCCGCCGGTGCGGCAGCGAGTGGATGCGGCGATGCCCGGTCACCTGATCGAGCAGCAGGATCGGCAGCGCGAACCATTCCTGGCCGATCCGCGCCAGGATGGCGGAGCGCATCTCGCGCTGCCCGGCCGGAGCCTCGGCGGCGAAGTCGCGCTTCCAGTCGCCGCCCGCCGGCCCGCGCTGGTCGCGGTCGAGCAGGGTCGCGGCGGTGGCGGCATAGGCCGGGCAGTTGCGGCAATGGGCGTGGCGGGCGAGTTCGGGGCAGCTCTTGTCCCCGCGCACGCCGATGCTGTTCCAGCAATCATGGACCTCGCGTCCGGCAAGGAGCGCCTGGTCCATTTACCGCCCCCCGCCCTGTTGCAGGCGGGCCGTGCGTGCGTTCAGCCGCTTCGCCCCGGCCACGTCGCCGCGCCGTTCGAGCAGCAGCGCCAGATGACCCAGTGCCTCATGGTGCAGCGGGTCGAGATAAAGAACCTTGCGGTAGCAATCGGCCGCGCGCGGTTGGTTGCCCGCCGCATCGCTGATGACGCCGAGCAGATAGAGCGCGTCCGCCGAAGGGCCGTGCCAGCCGAGATAGGCCTCGCACGCACTCGCCGCCTCGGCGAGGCGCCCCTGATCGGCGAGGCGCTGGATTTCGGGCAGCTCCGCCACCGTCCGGCGGGGCATCGCCGCCACGCGCGTCGCGACCGCTCTCGGGCGGGCCGCGACCGGAGCCGTGCGGGGAATCGGCATGGGTCCGCGCGGGCGTGCTGTTTTGGCGGCCGCCTTGCGGAACGCGAAAGCGAGCGGGATGCGGGCGGATTCGAAGCCCTTGTCGATGAGGATGCCCGATTCCGAATGACCGACGAAGAACATCCCGTCCGCCGCCAGCATCCGCCCGAGCGTCGCCACGGCGCGCGCCTGATCGGCCGCATCGAAATAGATCAACAGGTTGCGGCAGAAGACCACGTCATATTCCGCGCCCTGCCCGAACAGCGGGTCCATCAGATTGCCCGGCGCGAAACGGACCTCCTCGCGCACCTTCGCGGACAGGCGATGCATATTGCCCACCTGCTCGAAGAAGCGATCGCGAAAGCCCAGGTCGCCGCCCCGGAAGGAGTTGCGGCCATAGACGCCCTCGCGGGCATGGCCGAGCACCTTCTCGCTGATGTCGAAGGCGTCGATGCGGAAACGCCCGGCGGGGAAGCCCGCGTCGAGCAGCGCCATCGCCATCGTATAGGGCTCCTCCCCCGTCGAGCAGGGCAGGCTGAGCAGCCTCAACATCCCCTCCGGGTGCGCGGGAAGCCATTGCTCGACCGCGAAGCGCGTCATCGCCGCGAAGGCCTGCCTGTCGCGGAAGAACCAGGTCTCGGGAACGGCCACCGCCTCGACCAGTTGCTGAAGCTCGGCGCGCGAGCCGGTGGCGAGCGCATAATAGGCGTCGTCGGAGGCGATCCCGCACGCCCGCTGCCGTGCCTGCACCGCCCGTTCGATCGCGGAGATGCCGATGGACTCGCTGTCGAGCCCCATCGCCTGCTTGAGCAGAGTCTGGAAGCGGACGAGCGTCATGCCACCGCCATCGCGTCGAACAGGGCGGAGCGCAGATGTTCCGGCACCAGCGCGTCCACCTCGGCCCGCTCGACCAGCCCGCGCGGCCCCGTGGCGAAGGGCGCGAAGTCCTCCGGCTCGCAGCGCAGGATGTCGGTGGCGTTCTCGACGATGAGGCCGAGCGGCCGTTCGACGCCCTCACGATCCGGCACGCGCGTGACGATGATGCGGGTGCTCATCCGGTCACGCGCCGGCTCGCCCAGCTCCAGCGCGCAGAGATCGACCGCCGGGATGAACGCCCCGCGATAACGCAGCGAGCCCGCCATCCCCTCCGGCGCGCCGCGCACCGCCCGCAGCTCCATCATCGGCAGCATCTCGACCACCCGTGAGGCCGCCAGCGCATAGCCGGCGTCGCCGATCTGGAAGAGGACGAACAGCATGGCCGCTCAGCCCGTCGCGAGGCGGAAGCGCGAGATGCTGCCGTGCAGATTGCCCGACACCTGGCTCAGATCGTCGATCGCCGAGCTGGACTGGCGGAGCGATTCCACCGTCTGCTGGGTCGCCTCGCTCAACTGCTGGAGCGCCTCGCTGATCTGCTCGGCACCCGTGGCCTGCGCCTCCATGCCGTCGTTCACCGTCTCGAAACGCGGCGCCAGCGTCTGGACATGCTGGATCACGTCGGAGAGCTTGCCGCCGATCTCATGCACGTCGTGCATCCCGCGGCGGACCTCTTCCGCGAACTTGTCCATCCCCATCACGCCGGCCGACACGGCGGCCTGAATCTCGGTCACCATCTGCTCGATGTCGTAGGTGGCGACGGCCGTCTGGTCGGCCAGGCGGCGGATCTCGGACGAGACGACCGCGAAGCCGCGGCCATATTCGCCGGCCTTCTCGGCCTCGATCGCGGCGTTGAGCGAGAGGAGGTTGGTCTGGTCGGCCACCTTGGTGATGGTGGTGACGACCTGGTTGATGCCGCCCGCCTTCTCGTTGAGCACGGCGAGCTTGGCGTTGATCGAGGCGGCGGCGTCCATGATCTGCGCCATCGTGCCTTCCATGTGGGAAAGCTCGGCCTGCCCGCTGCTGGCGAGATCGGCGGCGCGCTCGGCGACCGACGTCACCTCGTTCATGGTCCGCGCCAGCTCCTTGGAGGTCGCGGAAATCTCGCGGCTGGTGGCGCCGATCTCGGTGGTGGTGGCGGCGACCTCGGTGGCCGTCGCCTGCTGCTGCTTGGCGGTGGCGGCGATCTCGGTCATCGAGGTGCTGACGCGGATGCCCGATTTCTGCACCTGCCCCACCAGCTCCATCATGTCGTCGGCCATGCGGTTGAAGCCGTCGGCGAGATCGCCGAACTCGTCGTGCCGCTCGATCGGCATCCTCTGGGTGAAGTCGCCGCCGCGCATCGCGTCCATGATCGGGGCGAGGCGCTGGAGCGGCGCCATGATGGCGCGCATCAGCAATGTCCCGCTCACCAGCGCGATCAGCAGCACGGCCAGCACGCAGACGATCAGCGAGGCGCCCAGCCCCGTGAGATCGTGGTTCACCCGCCCGGCGGCGGCATAGCCGAAGCGGCTGTCGCTGGCGGTGAAGGTGCGCGCCTCGGCGAGCACACCAGTAAAGGCCGCGTCGAGCCCGCCCGCTCCACCATCCCGCGCGCGGACATAATCATCGAACCGCAGCTTGAGCTGGTCGAAATGCTGGCGCTCGTCGGCGGAATTGACCGTCGCCTCGAAGCGGCCGAGCGTGTCGCGCAGCGCGTCATGACTGGCGCGGACATCGCCGCCCGCCGCGCTCCGCGCGCTCAGCATATAGTCGCTGGTCAACGCGTCCTTGAACGCCTCGTTGGCGACGAGGCCCGGAATGGCATCGCCCTGAACATGGGCCGCTTCCCGCTCGATGCTGCTGAGCCGCAACCAGGCGGCGACGCCGACCGTCATCATCACGGCGAGGATGAGCCCGAAACTCATCAGGATTCGGAGGCGGATGGTCAGACTTTTCATACAACGCGGCTCCAGCCCCGCAACACGGCCGGCTTGCCTTCTGGCGCAAGGGCTTCCGGCTCCTGATCGATGCGCCATTCGCAAGCGCCCGGATTTTGTAACCATTTATCTCTAACAGAAAGCTAACGATCCCGGCCGGAAGCCCCGGCGCACGGGCGGATGGCGCGAAGCGGGCCTTGCGGCTAAAGGCACGCCATGCTCCGCCTCACCGAAATCAAGCTCCCCCTCGATCATCCGCCCGAGGCGCTGCGCGCCGCCATCCTGGAGCGGCTGGGGATCGAGCCGGACGCGCTGATCGACTTCACCGTCGCCCGCCGCGCCAACGACGCGCGGCGCAAATCGGCGATCCTGCTCGTCTATTCGATCGACGTGACGGTGAAGGACGAGGCCGCGATCCTCGCCCGCTTCGCCGGCGACAAGGATGTGAAGCCCACCCCCGACACCGCCTATCGCTTCGTCGCCCGCGCGCCGGAGACGCTGGAGAAGCGCCCGGTGGTGATCGGCGCCGGCCCCTGCGGCCTGTTCGCGGGGCTGATCCTCGCCCAGATGGGCTTCCGCCCGATCATCATCGATCGCGGCAAGGTGGTGCGCGAGCGGACCAAGGATACATGGGGCCTGTGGCGCCGCAGCGAGCTGAACCCCGAGAGCAACGTCCAGTTCGGCGAAGGCGGCGCGGGCACCTTCTCCGACGGAAAGCTCTACAGCCAGATCAAGGATCCGCGCTTCCTCGGCCGCAAGGTGTTGGAGGAGTTCGTCAAGGCCGGCGCGCCGGAGGAGATTCTCACCGAGGCGCATCCGCATATCGGCACCTTCCGGCTGGTGTCGATGGTCGAGAATATGCGCGAGACGATCCAGAGCCTCGGCGGCGAATATCGCTGGCAGCGGCGCGTCGAGGACATCGACATCGAGACGCGCGCCGACGGCTCGCGCCGCCTGCGCGGCCTGCACCTTCACACCGGGGAGCATCTGGAGGCCGATCATGTCGTGCTGGCCGTCGGCCACAGCGCGCGTGATACGTTCGGGATGCTCCACGAGCGCGGCGTCCATATCGAGGCCAAGCCCTTCTCGATCGGCGTGCGCATCGAGCATCCGCAAAGCTGGATCGACCGGGCGCGTTTCGGCGAATGCGCGGGGCATCCGATCCTCGGCGCGGCGGCCTACGCCCTCTCGCACCACTGCAGGAACGGGCGCACCGTCTACAGCTTCTGCATGTGCCCCGGCGGGCGCGTGGTGGCGGCGACGTCGGAGGTCGGCCGCGTCGTCACCAACGGCATGAGCCAATATTCGCGCGCCGAGTTCAACGCCAATTCGGGCTTCGTCGTCGGCATCGATCCGGCGACCGACTATCCGGGCCACCCGCTCGCCGGCATCCATCTCCAGCGCGCGCTGGAGGAGAAGGCGTTCGTGGCGGGCGGCTCCAGCTATGCGGCGCCCGGCCAGCGCGTGGAGGATTTCCTTGCCGGGCGGCCGTCCACCGGGTTCGGCGTGGTGCAGCCTTCCTACAAGCCCGGCGTGACGCCGGCCGATCTCGCCACCGTGCTGCCGGATTTCGTGGTGGAGGCCTTCCGCGAGGCGCTGCCCGTCTTCGGCCGCCAGATCGCGAACTACGACCACCCCGATGCGATGATGACCGGGGTGGAGACGCGCACCTCCTCGCCGATCCGCATCACGCGCGGCAAGGATATGCAGAGCCTCAACCTGCCCGGTCTCTTCCCCGCCGGCGAGGGCGCGGGCTATGCGGGCGGCATCCTCTCCGCCGCGATCGACGGCATCAAGATCGCGGAAGCCGTGGCGCTCAGCATGGTCGGGGCCGGTAAGCCTCAATCGTCATGCCGGAATTGATCCGGCATCCAGAGCTTCGAACGACACCGCCCTTGGCTCTGGACCCCGGATCAAGTCCGGGATGACGATGAAGGATCAGAGCCGGCGGAACAGGCTCTTGGGGATATGGGTGATCCGGCAGGCGAGGTCCGCCTCGCCGGAGGCCACGACATAATGATCCCCCGCATCGGCGATGCCGGTCGTGAACACCACGCCATGGACGTACATCTGATGATCGATCGGCGCCGTGAGATCGGGTGCGGGGTCCAGCAGCGGCCTGTTCCCGGTGTGGAGGATGCGGCTCGGATCGTCCCGGTCGAGCAGCGACCAGTAGGTGCGATAGACGCCCACGATCTCACGCGGCTCGACGCCATGCCACAGGCTGAGCCAGCCCTCGTCTGTCAGGATCGGTGGCGCGCCGCCGCCCATCCGCGCCGTCGCCACCGTGCCCGAATGCGGGCGGATGCCGGGCTCGCGATGCGGCTTCCAGTGCAGCAGGTCGGGTGAGGTGGCGAGGTTGATCGAAGGGCCGGCCTTCCACTCGCTGCCCGGCGGATAGGCGAAATAGAGGCTGCCGAGCGGCCGCGTCTGCGCCCAGTAGCGGCCACCGATCCGGCCTTCGAAGATCAGCATGTCCTTGTTCTGGTGATCGAGCACGATGTCCTCGAACGTCCAGTCCAGTCCATTGGTCGAACTGTAGAGCGTCGTGGAATGACGTTCGGGGCTGACCGAGCAGCTCGTCATCAGCCAGCGCCCCTCGACATGGCTGATCCGCGCATCCTCTACCCCATAGCATTGGAAAGGGTGTTGTGGCGCGACGGCGCGGTCATAGTGGATCGCCTCCACGCGCAGCCCGTCGGGATCGAACTCCACCGGCAGCAGCCAGGACAGCGAGGTCAGCGCCATGACCGGCCAGCCACCACCGAGGATCGCGAATTTGCGCGGGTCCGCCGTGTCGACCATGTCGAGCGGCCAGGCGTCGAGACCATAGCGCCCCGCATCCCAGCGGATCGCATGGATATGCCCGTCGTGGATCGGCTCGCGAAGCGCCTCGGCGATCCGCACCATCATCAGCAGGTTGCCGTTGGGCAGACGCGTCAGGCCCGGATTGAAGGCGCCGAGTACATAGGTTTCGGCGTCGAAATGCCCCGCCATCGGCGAGCGGGCCAGATCGATGTCGTCGGGCGTCAGCACCAGCCGGTCGACCGGAAAGGAGAGCCGCGGACAGGCATCCGGCTGTCCGGTGACGGCGGTGTGCGACATCGCGGCTCTCCTCACGCTCAGCGAACCGGAGACGCAGCGGAGGCCTGCCCGGTTCCGCCCACCACGCCGCCAACCCGACAAAAGGCCGGATCGTTTACCAGAGATTAGGGGCGATCGGTCTAGACTCGGGTTTGGAAGGGAAACCCATGGCTCCCAAACTCGCCCTGCTCGCGCTGACGCTTTCCGCCGGGGCCGCCGCCACATCGGCCACCGCGCAGACGCGTACCCTCGATCCGTCGCTGACCGACATCCCGCCCGGCGTGATGCGCACGATCAGCTTCGCGGCCGACGGGCATCCTGTGGTGGTCGACCGGCCCTATACGGGCCGGCAGGACATCCAGCCGGTTCAGGTGGTGACCGTCCAGACAACCGAGGAAGACGAGGACGGCAACCCGATCCGCACCACGGTCGAGACGCGGCTCGAGCCGCTCGCCGGCTTCGCCTACACGCCGCGGGGGCCGCAGATGGTCTATGCGCCCGCACGGGCGGCGCAGCCGATCCAGCCGCCGCATGTCGACGGGCCGATGCTCGCCAGCCTCCTGCCCCCCTCGTCCGACGACGAGGATGCGGCGGATGCGGATGCGGATGCGGAGCCCTTCCTCCAGACCGCGCTCGACATTCCCGCCTCCGATTTCGGGCCTGCGGAGGCCGCGCCCGTCGATCTCGCGCAGCATGTGCCGATCCGTGCCGGCGATTTCGATTCCTTCACTTTGCCCGTGCTGCTGCGGGCGCCGCCCATGGTCGTGCCGATCCAGGCCGCGCAGGCCGTCCCCGCGCCCGATTACCGCCTCGCCGTGCTGACGCCCGCCACGCCGCAGCCGCTCAGCATCCATCGCGATCCGCGCACGGGCCATTTCATCGCCCCGATCCGCATCAACGGCGTCATCATCCAGGCGATCGTCGATACCGGCGCGCAGGATACCATCCTCTCCGCCCGCGACGCGCGCGCCACCGGCGCCGCCCGGAACATCGTCCGTTCCGAGCCGATGGCCGGCATCGGCGGCTACACCATGCTCAGCGTCGCACGGCTCCGCTCGATGGAGGTTGCCGGGCAGGATCTCGGCAGCTTCACCGCCGCGATCGGGCAGGAGGGCATTCCCTACACGCTGCTCGGCCAGACCGAGATCAACCGCCTCGGCCGCATCGTCATCGAGAATGGCGTGATGACGATCACGCCGCGCGCCGCCCAGGTCGCGTTCCGCTAAGCCCTGCGGCCTCCGAAAAGAGGCCCCGCCGGCGGTGGGGCGCCGGCGGGGCTGTGGGATAGGGACAGGAGACCGGCATGGGGGACTACAGACCGCCGATCTCATGGGGCCGAACGCACGCGCGGTTTCCCGGATCGCCACATTAGCGAATATTTCCGTTCATCAGCGAAGATTGCCGGGATCGCCCCCCGTCAGGCGAGCGCCCCTCGCCCGAAGATGCGCGTCAGGCCCGCCAGCAACTCGTCCGCGCGGAACGGCTTGGCCAGCCGCGCCACATTGGCCGGCACATCGCCCGCGACGCTGGCGTAACCGGTGACGAGCAGCACCGGCGTCTCCGGCCGACGCCTGCGCACCTCGCGGATCAGATCGGCGCCGGTGCGCAGCGGCATCAGATAATCGGTCACCACGGCGTCCATGTCCGGCATCTCGTCGAGGATCGCCAGCGCCTGATCGACGCTCGCGGCCTCGATCACGTCATGCCCGGCGGTGGTCAGCATCTCGGCCGTCGAGGCGCGGACGGCCTGGTCGTCGTCGACCACGAGAATGCGCCGACGCGTCAGCCGGGCGACGTCGGGCGCGGCCTTCTCGCCGGCCGGCTCGCCGGTGCCCGCCGGCAGCACGATCTTCGCCACGGTGCCGACCCCGACCCGGCTCGCGATATGAAGCACCCCGCCCGACTGCGCGGCGAAGCCATGGACCATCGACAGGCCGAGCCCCGTGCCCTTGCCCATCGCCTTGGTGGTGAAGAAAGGGTCGATCGCCTGCCGTGCCGTCGCCTCGTCCATGCCGACGCCGGTATCCGCCACCGCGATGCTGACATAATCCTTCGACGGCAGATCGAGCGTCTCGGCTTCCGTCGCCCGCTGCGCGCTGATGGTGATCGCGCCGCCATTGGGCATCGCATCGCGCGCGTTGATCGCCAGGTTGAGGATCGCGAGTTCGAGCTGCGCGGGATCGACCAGCACCGGCGGCAGGCGATCCGCGATCGACCATTCCAGCCGCACCTGCGCCGTCACCGACTGGCGGATGAGATCGGAAAGCCCCGTCAGCAGCGCCCCCACATCGATGTTGCGCGGCGCCAGCGCCTGCCGCCGCGAAAAGGCCAACAGCCGGCCGATCAGCGTCCGCGCGCGCTCGGCGCTAGCCATCGCTGTCTCGATATAATGCTGGGCCTTCGGATCGTCGGGCACGCGCCGGCGCAGCAGGTCGAGCCCGCCCATCACCGGCGTCAGCAGATTGTTGAAGTCATGCGCCACGCCGCCCGTCAGCCGGCCCAGCGCCTCCATCCGCTGCCGCTGAAGCTCGCCCCGCTCGCGTGCGCGATAATGGCGCAGCTCCACGATCAGCAGCCGTGCCAGCAGCGCGAAGAGCAGCAGGCTGATGACCGCCGCCCCCGCCAGCAGGGCGATCGCATGACGCAGCGGCCCCGAATAATCATGCGCCGGGGCCGAGAGATACACCGCCCAGTCCGTCCCCGCGACCGGCGCCCATGTGCCGACCGCCAGCGATCCGTCGAGCCTGCGGAAGCGATAGAGATTGAGTACGCCCTTGCGCTGCGCGGCGATCACGGCGGGATTGGCGGGTCGGCCGACACGATGCCAGTCGAAGCCCGCATTGGCGACGATATCGCCGCTGCCATCGAGGATTCCCGAACGCCATCCGGCCGCCAGCGACTGCGTCGCCAGCAATCCGCTGAGCGAGCGCGAGGGAACCATCAGGGTCAGCATCCGAACGATCCTGCCATCCCGGACGATCGGCGCATGGACGGCGAAGGCCTGGCTTCCGTCCGGCTCCGTCACCACCCCGCCGACGATCGGCCGCCCCGTCGCCACCGCGCGCGCCAGACTGTCGGCGTCGCCGGCCTCCGGGCCGGCGGGAACCGTAATCAGCGGCCGGCCGGAAAGATCGCTGACCCGGATCGACCGCCATCGCCCGTCCGCCTCGATCGCGCGCGCGGCCAGCGCCCGCACCGCCCCTTCGTTCCAGGCGCCGTCGAAGACCGTCGATGACGAGAGCGCGCGTGCCGCCCGGCGATCCGCGTCCAGCTCACGGGCGAGCAGCGCGGCGGTGAAGGTGACGCGTGCCCGCGCCTGCTGCGCGATCGCGTCCCGCTGGCTTCGGAAGGTGGCGGTGCCGACGATCCCGCCCAGCACGACGACCGGCAGCAGCCCTGTGATGGCGAACAGCGAGATGGAGCGACGCATCGTCGTGCAACCTCCTCCAACTCCCTGGTGACGGACCCAAACGCTACTTGTGCGCCGGCCTCACACCCGAAGAGAGGCCGAGCCAGCGCGCCATGTCGGCGATCTCGGCATCCAGCGCCTCTCCGGCTTCGGCCGGTGCATCAGGCTCGAAATGGATACGCAGCACCCGAAGTTCCCTGAGCGCCCGATCGGCCTTGAGATCGACCCGGCCGACCAGCCGGTCACCGAGCAGGAAGGGCAGGTCGTAATAGCCGTGCGTGCGCCGCTCGGCGGGGGTGTAGATGCCGATCCGGTAGTGGAAATCGAACAGCCTTTCCGTGCGCGAACGCTCCCAGATCAATGGATCGAACGGGGCGAGCAGTGCGCGGGCCGCGATGCGGCGCGGACGGCGGGCATCGCAGTGGAGGAAGGCCGGGCGGTTCCAGCCCTCGACCGTGACGGGCAGCAATTCCTCCGCCTCGACCAGCTCCGCGATCGCCCGCCGGGCCTCCTCGGGCGGCTGGCGGAAATAGTCGCGCAGGTCGGTGGCGGTGGCGACGCCCAGCGCACGGGCGGCGTGGGCGATGAGCGCGCGATGGGCCTCCGCCTCATCCGGTGCGGGAAGCGCGAAGATCGCCGGCGGGATGACCCGCTCGCTCAGATCATAGACACGCTCGAAGCTGCCGCGCCGCTCCGCCGTCGTGATGTGCCCCGCCCAGAACAGCCATTCGAGCGCGCGCTTGGTGTCGCCCCACTCCCACCAGCCGCTGCGGCCCCGGCTCTCCTCGAAGTCGGAGGCGGCCATCGGTCCCTCGGCGCGGATGCGGTCGAGCACGGCCATCGCCTCGGCCCGGCGCTCGGTGGCGAAGGGACGCAGGCCGCCCCAGCCTGTCTCGCCCCGATCCGCCGCCGCCATCCGCCAGCGCAGCAGCGGATGCAGCGCGAAAGGCAGCAGCGAAGCCTCGTGCGCCCAATATTCGAACAATTTGCGCTCGGACCTGCGTCCCCACGCCGCTTTGTCGATCAGCGCGCGGTCATAGACGCCCAGCCGCGAGAAGGCGGGCAGATAATGCGCGCGCACCACGACATTGACGCTGTCGATCTGGTGGAGCGCCAGCCGCTCCACGGTGCGGCGCAGATGGCCGGCGTCGGCCTGCTCGGGCCGCGCGGCACCGAAGCCCTGCGCGGCGAGCGCGATGCGCCGCGCGGCCGCCGCCGTCAGCCGCTCACTCAGAGCGTTCGGCCTCGTCCATGGCGCGGATATAGGCCTCGGCCGCGGCGCGCTCCTGCGCATCCTTGAAGGCGACCGAGGGCTCCGGCGCCTCGTCGAGCCCGTGCAGCACCACCCACATGGCGAAGCGGCGGCCGGGCTCCGTCTCCGTCCCGAAGGCGATGCGGAGCCATTGCACACCGCGATCGATCGCCTCGTCATCGAGGGAATCGAGATCGGTCGTGCCGAAATAATGCTGGAGAAGGGCGTCGAGATCCATGCGCCCTGGGTTGCGCAAGAGCCGCGCAAAATACAAGCCCGCAGGAGGGCTGGTCAGAAACCGCCTATCGGCTATTCATCACAGCCATGATCGAACGCATTGGCCATATCAACATCCGCACGCCGATCCTCAAGGAGACGATCCGCTTCTACGAGGAGCTGTTCGATCTCGTGGCCGGCCCCGCCCAGACGATGGGGCATCAGGAGATGCACGCCTGGCTTTACGGCAAGGATGGCCGCGCGATCATCCACGTCAACAGCCCGCCGGACGGCGAAGCGCCGATCCCGCCGGGGGTGCGTGCGCGGCTCGATCATATCGCCTTCGATTGCAGCGATGTCGGGGAAATGGAGCGCCGGCTGACGGCGTTCGGCGTGCCTTTCGTGAAGCGCGCCACCCGTGTGGCGGGGCTCACCCAGATCGTGCTCAGCGATCCGAACGGCATCCGGCTCGAACTGGCCTTCGGCGCGGACAAGGCGATGGCCCCGTCCTGAACGGGCGAACGGGGAGCGACCTCTTGGCCGCTCCCCCGTCCGGGATCAGATCACCGAGAGGCGAACGTCCAGGCTGCCCTTCGTCGCGTGCGAATACGGGCAGACGACGTGGGCGGCGGCGACCAGCGCCTCGGCCTCGGCCTTCTCGACGCCCGGAATGTGGATCGCCAGCGCGACATCGAGGCCAAAGCCCTGACCATCGTCACGCGGGCCGATGCCGACCTGCGCGGTGACGGTGGTGTCCTCCGCGATCTTCACCTTCTTCTGCGCGGCGACGAACTTCAGCGCGCCGAGGAAGCAGGCCGAATAGCCGGCGGCGAAGAGCTGCTCCGGGTTGTTGCCGGGGCCACCGGCGCCGCCCAGCTCCTTCGGCGTGTCCAGCGTCACCTTGAAGGCGCCGTCCGTGGTGGCGGCGCTGCCGGTGCGGCCGCCGGTGGCCGTGGCTTCGGTCTTGTACAGAACGTTCATCGCCTTGCTCCTTCATGTGGCCGCTGCCGGCCCTCTATTTCGCGATAACTGTTATCGCGATATGAAAATCCTTCTAAGCGCGATTCGGCTGGGTGTCCAGCGATTATTTATCGCGCCAATCTTTATCTCAAAAATCCATTGCGCTATATGGAGGCCGCCCCGCACGGAGAAACGCCATGTCCGCCATCCCCCCGCTCAGCCTCGACCAGCACCTCTGCTACTCCCTTTATTCGACGAGTCTCGCGATCGGCCGCGCCTACAAGCCGATGCTCGACGCGATGGGAATCACTTACCCGCAATATCTCGTCCTGAGTGTTCTGTGGGAGAAGGACAACCTACCCGTCGGGATGATCGCGGACCGCCTTTTGCTTGAGTCGAGCACGCTCACCCCGCTGCTCAAGCGGCTGGAGGCGTCGGGCATGGTCCGGCGCACGCGCAATCCCGAGGATGAGCGCCAGGTGCTGATCCAGCTCACCGAGAAGGGCCGCGCGCTGCACGCCCGGTCGGTCTGTCTGGCCGAGACGATGCTGGAGACGTCCGGCCTGTCGATAGCCCAGATCGGCGCGCTCAACGATCAGGTGCGGTCGCTACGCGACTCGGTCGTCGCGGCGCTCAACGGGCGCTAATCAGGAGCGCGGCACGGGCAGGCAGTCGAAACCACCCGCCGCCGCCGCCGCGCACAGGCGGAGCGCCCCCGCCTTGTCGTCCGCCGCGCCCACCTGAAGCCGGACGAGCGGGCTGTGCGGCACATCCTCATAATGGGGATGATAGGCCGCCAGCGACGGCAATCTGCCCCGCGCCCGCGTCCACGCCGCCTCCGCCGCTGGCTTGCCGGTGAACGCCCCGAGCTGAATGCGCCACGACGCGCCTATATCCGTATGCGCCGCCACGACCGCCGCGACCGCCGTTTCCCGAGGCGTCGCGACCCTGGCGGCGAGCTGCGTCGGTGGCGGCGCGGCCCGGCGCCCGGCCTGCCAGGCGGCCAGATCGCGCCGATAGCTCGCATAAGCGCGATAATAATCGAGGATCGGCGCTTCGAGTTTGTCGAGCGCCCCCGGCGCGAACTGCGGCAATCCGCTGGCGGGCTGGGCCGCGGCCTGCTCGGACACCTCGGCGGCGGCGCGGCAGAAGGCCGCCTGCGCCGGCGGCTGCGCGAAGAAATTATACAGGCGCGTCATATGCTGATCGAGGGCACTACCGCCGGATCGCCCCGTCTCGGAGGCATAAGCGGTGGCGAAGACTGCCTTCCGCTGGGTGAGCAGCGCATTGTAGCGCGCGACGATCGCCGCCCCGCCAGGCCGCCCGCCGCAGCTCAGCGCCGCGACATTGAGGGCGGCACGGACATGCCACAACGCCTCTTCCGTGCCGATGTGGCTGTTGATCGTCTCGAAGCGCCCGTCGCTGCCTGGTTCGGGCACCGTCTGGCCGGCCGCGGAGCCCGCCGGCGGCTGCGGCTCGGCGGCGGGAGGCGCAGCCGGCCGAGGCGCCTCGGGCTTGCCGCGATGATGGTGGGCGCACCCTGCCAGAAGCAGGGCCGTCGCCAACCCCGCGCAGCGCGCCGCTCCCCTCTGCCCCACCGTCATGGCGTCAGGTCATGCCACACCCGTTCCAGAGTAAAGACTCGCGCGCCGGTCCGTGCCTCTCCTGCGGCGGAAAACGCCGGATTCCGGCCGATCGCCCCCAATGGCACCCCATCCTCTTGACACGAACCGGGGACAATAAGATTGGTAGCGCTATCAAGTTGTAACAAGGCGAGAGGATATGACCGGCAAGGCGTTCGTGGCAGCCGAGGCGCTGCCGGAAGACTGGCGCGCGGGCCTGTTTCTGGGGCGTATCGATCTGGGCGAAGGCCCTACGCCCGTGCTCGTGTCGGGCGGCATCGCTTATGACATGACAGCGGTGGCGGCGACGGTTTCCGAGCTGGTCGCGCTCAAGGCCTTCGATCCGTCCGCGGGCAAGCCGCTCGGCGATCTGGAGACGCTTGGCCTCTCCGCCGCGGTCGATGCGCCGCATCGCCTGCTGAGCCCGATCGACCTCCAGTGCGTGAAGGCCGCCGGGGTCACCTTCGCCGTCTCCGCGCTGGAGCGCGTGATCGAGGAGCGCGCGCGGGGAGATTCGAGCGCTGCCGCCGAGGTCCGCTCGCGCATCGAGACGCGCATCGGCGGCGGCATCCGCACCGTGAAGCCCGGCTCGCCCGAAGCCGCGACGCTCAAGGCGACGCTGATCGAGGAGGGCATGTGGTCCCAATATCTCGAAGTGGCGATCGGGCCTGACGCCGAGATCTTCACCAAGTCGCCGGTGCTCTCGACCGTCGGCTGGGGCGCGCTGATCGGCGTGCGGTCCGACTCGACCTGGAACAACCCCGAGCCGGAAGTCGTGCTGCTCGCCGACAGCCACGGCACGGCGGTGGGCGCGACGCTCGGCAACGACGTCAACCTGCGTGACTTCGAGGGCCGCTCCGCCCTGCTGCTCAGCAAGGCCAAGGACAACACCGCATCCTGCGCGATCGGGCCGTTCGTCCGCCTGTTCGATGCCAGCTTCTCGATGGACGATGTCCGCACCGCCAAGATCGACCTGCTGATCGAGGGCGAGGAAGGCTATGTGCTGAACGGCACCAGCACGATGAGCGAGATCAGCCGCGACCCCGAGGATCTCCTCGCGCAGGCGATGAGCGAGCATCATTACCCGGACGGCTACACGCTCTTCCTCGGCACGCTGTTCGCGCCGATCCAGGATCGCGACGAGCCGGGCCGCGGCTTCACCCACAAGCTGGGCGATGTCGTCACCATCTCGACGCCGAAGCTCGGCCGCCTCGTCAACCGCGTGACGACGTCGAAGGCCGCGCCGGCCTGGACACTCGGCATCGCCGGCCTCATGCGCAACCTCGCGGGGCGCGGCCTGCTGGTTCGCGCCTGACCCTTTCCCCGTATTCGGAGTTCGCCCCCTTGTTGCAGGCATCCCTCACCGCCTCCCGCGCCGCCATCTACCCCAGCCTCGCCGGCAAGCGCGTGCTCGTCACCGGCGGCGGATCGGGGATCGGCGAAGCGCTGACCGAGGCCTTCGTCCGTCAGGGCGCGCGCGTCGCCTTCGTCGACATCGCCGACGAGGCATCCCGGTCGCTGGTCGAGCGTCTGGCGGAAGGCACCGACCATGCCCCGCTCTACCGCCATTGCGACCTCACCAACATCGACCAGCTCCGCTCGGTCATCAGCGACATCGTCGAGCAGTTCGGTGGCGTCGACGTGCTGGTGAACAACGCCGCCAATGACGACCGCCACGCCATCGCCGACGTCACCCCGGAATATTGGGACAACCGCATCGCGGTGAACCTGCGCCATCTGTTCTTCGCGGCCCAGGCGGTGGCGCCGTCGATGAAGCAGGCGGGCGGCGGCGTGATCCTGAACTTCGGCTCGATCAGTTGGCACCTCGCGCTGCCCGACATCGTGCTCTACCAGACCGCCAAGGCGGGCATCGAGGGCATGACCCGCGCGATGGCCCGCGACCTTGGCGAGCATGGCATCCGCGTCAACACGATCGTGCCGGGCGGCATCAAGACGCCGCGTCAGGACATGCTGTGGCATGACGACAGCGAGACCGCCCGCATCCTCGCCAATCAGTGCCTCAAGGAGCGCGTGATGCCCGCCGACGTGGCGGCGCTCACCCTGTTCCTCGCCTCCGACGATGCGCGCATGTGCACCGGCCACGACTATTTCGTGGACGCCGGCTGGCGCTGAGCCGCCTGTCGATCCGTCGTGCCGGCCGGGGCTGGCGCGGCGGATCGCCCTCCTCGCCAGAGCAGCGCGGTGAAAGATCGCGCCACGGCATCCGAGCCACCTTCTGACAGGCGCAATGCCGCCTAAAAGGCGGCCGCTCCCACCCAAGATGAACGCCAGCCGACGATCGCGTTCAGCAACGCCTCAGCGCGGATGGCGGATCAGAACGGCGTGGACGAGGGTTATCGGGCACGTCGAAGTCCCCGACCACCGTGGATTGAGGGAGTGTAACATGAAGAAGCTAGCCATCATCGCGAGCGGCGCCAGCCTGCTCTTCGGCGTGGCCGCCATGCCTGCTCATGCCCAGAGCGCGGGCCACGTCCTGCGCGGCGCCGGCATCGGTGCCGCGGGCGGCGCCGTCGCGGGCGCGCTGATCCCCGGCCTATCGGTGGGCACCGGCGCGCTGGTCGGCGCGGCGGGCGGTGCGGCCTATAACGGCCTCATCAACAAGGGCCATCACCGCCATTATTACCGGCACCACTATCGCCGCCGTCACCATTGAGGTGATCCGCGCCCCGGAGGATCGACCTTCCGGGGCGCCCCCATTCCGTTACGCGTTCGGGCCGTGTAGAGGGAAGCGATGCGCCGGATCGCCATCCTGTCGGGCTTGCTGGCCTGCTCGTGCGGGCAGAAGGCCCCGCCCGACGATCTGCGGACCAGAGCGCTGCTCACCACGGTCGAGCGTCATGTCACCACCTGCACGGCGTCCACCGGCCGGCTTGGGCCGCTGATCGCCCGCAACGAGCGGCGCGCGCTGATGAATGCCGCGATCGACGCCCGCAACCGCTGCTCGGATGCCCGCGCCGAAATAGCCCGCGCGATCGGCAAGGACGCGACGCTCGACGCCTGCCGCCGCGACGTGGACGCGCAGGAGAAGATCAGCATCGCCCAGATGGCCGTGCTCGACAATCCGACGCCCGAGGGGCGCGCCGCCGTGCTCCAGCGGCTCGACGAGGCGATCCCGCTCCAGCAGACCTGCGGTCAGGCAATCGACAGGCTGCGCAAGGGGAGCTGAGCCGCTACGCCGCCTCTTCCCGTCATGCCGGGCTCGACCCGGCATGACGATCAAGGAGCGTATCAGTGGTTGTGGCGCGGCGTCTTCGCCGAGATGCCGCGATACTTCACCGCCATCTCCAGCACCGCGCCCTCGCCCATCTGACCGGTCTTCTCCCGGAAGATCTCCTCCCACGGCGTGTGGCTGGCGGGCACCTCGGGCAGGCCCTCGCCCTTGCGGCGGGCGATCTCGGCCTCGTCCACCAGCGCGTTGCAGGCGCCGGTGTTGAGATCGACGCGGATCATGTCGCCGGTGCGCAGCCAGGACAGGCCGCCGCCCACCGCGCTCTCCGGCGAGGCGTTGAGGATGGAGGGGCTGTCCGACGTGCCCGATTGGCGGCCGTCGCCCAGCGTGGGCAGCCACATGATGCCCTTGCGGATCAGCGCGGCGGGCGGCTGCATGTTCACCACCTCGGCCGAGCCCGGCCAGCCGATCGGCCCAGCGCTGCGCATCACGAGGATGCAATTCTCGTCGATGCCGAGCGCGGGATCGTCGATATTGTGATGATAGTCGTCCGATCCGTCGAACACGACCGCCCGCGCCTCGAACACACCCTCGGCGCCGGGGCGCTCCAGATAGCGCTGGCGGAACTCGTCGGAGATCACGCTGGTCTTCATGATCGCGAAGTCGAACAGGTTGCCCGACAGCGCGAGGAAGCCCGCCTTCTCCTTCAGCGGCGCGGCGAAGGGGAAGATCACCTCACGATCCTTCGTCTCGCGGCCGGCGATATTCTCACCCATGGTGCGGCCGGTGACGGTGAGGCAGTCGGCATCGAGCTTGCCGGCCTCGGCCAGCTCCCACATCACCGCCGGCACGCCGCCGGCGCGGTGGAAGCGCTCGCCGAGATATTTGCCCGCCGGCTGCATGTTGAGCAGCAGCGGCAGGTCATAGCCATATTCGGTCCAGTCCGAATGATGCAGCTCGACGCCGGCGTGGCGCGCCATCGCGGCGATGTGCGGCTGGGCGTTGCTCGATCCGCCGAGCGCGCTGACGGTGCGGATCGCGTTGAGGAAGCTCTCGCGCGTCAGGATGCGCGAGGGGCGCAGATCCTCATAGGCCATCTCGACGATGCGCTTGCCCGTCTCATAGGCGATCTGGCCGCGCTCGCGGTACGGCGCCGGGATCGCCGCGCAGCCGGTGAGCGAGAGGCCGAGCGCCTCGGCCACGGCGTTCATCGTCGAGGCCGTGCCCATGGTGTTGCAATGCCCCGCCGACGGCGCGCTGTCGCAGGCCCGGTTGAGGAACTCCTCCTCGTCGATCTCGCCCGCCGCGAGCTTGCGGCGCGAGCGCCAGATCACCGTGCCCGAGCCGACCAGCTCGCCCTCATGCCAGCCGTCGAGCATCGGCCCGCCGGACAAGACGATCGCGGGGATATCCACGGTGGAGGCCGCCATCACATTGGCAGGCGTCGTCTTGTCGCAGCCGGTGGTGAGGACGACCGCGTCGATCGGATAACCGTAGAGGATCTCGACCAGGCCCATATAGGCGAGGTTGCGGTCGAGCGCGGCGGTCGGTCGCCTGCAATTCTCGAAGATCGGATGGACCGGGAATTCCATGCAGATGCCGCCTGCGTCACGGATGCCGTCGCGGACGCGCTTGGCCAGCTCGACATGGATGCGATTGCAGGGTGAAAGATCGCTGCCCGTCTGGGCGATGCCGATGATCGGACGGCCCGAACGCAGCTCGGCGGGCGTGATGCCGTAGTTCATGAAACGCTCGAGATAGAGCGCGGTCATGTCCGAGCGGGCGGGATCGGCGAACCAGTCGCGCGAACGAAAAGGTTTGACGGGTGTGCGATCCAACGGCGCTCTCCTGGCACGGCGCCCTCGCGACGCCTCATGTTAGCGCTAACCCAGCCTGCGGAGGCCATCAAGACCATGCGGGCGGCGAAGAACGCGATTTGCGCTCTTCGCCGCCCGCACTCAAGCCCGGTCGAGAAGGAAAAAGGGGGCGGCCCTTGGTCCCTGGCCGCCCCCAGCGGGGATCAGAAAGTGCCGCGCACGCCGATCAGGAACTGACGGCCCGGCTTATATTCGGTGAAGGTCGCATTCGGGAACTGGAAGTAGCTGCGCAGCTTCGAATTGGTCAGGTTGACCACATCGAAGGTGATCTGCGGCGCGTTGTGGACACCCAGCACCTTCTCCAGGTCGAAGATCGAGGAGAAATCCCACTGGCGATAATTGTCGGAGAAGATCGCGGCGTTGGGAATACCATTCTGGTTCGCCGTCGATTGCTGCGAACCCTTCTGGAAAGTTTCCGACAGACGCAGGCTGATGCCGTGATTCTCGTAATAGGCGCTGATGTTATAGGTATACTTGGCGACGCCCAGCGCCACCGCAGGCGCCGCACCGGTGCCCTTCTGGTCGACGATCGTGGCGTTGGCGTTGAAGCCGAAGCCCTTGATGCCGAAGCGCTCGGTGATGAAGTCGAGCGGCTGCACCCACTGGAACTCGAGGCCGTTCACCGTCAGCGTGCCGCTGGCGTTGACCTGCTGCTGCACTTGGACGGTCGCGTTGTCCGGGCCGCCACGAGCGTCGATCGCCGCCTGCTGGGTCGGCGTCAGCGAACCGTAGGTGATGCCGTAGAGCGACAGCGCCGAGAAGGGCACGGTGACGATGCCGTTGGTGGTGAAGCCCTTCAACTGCTTGCGGAAGGCCGCCATGCTGATGAGGCCCTCATGCCCGGTATAATATTCGATACCGAGATCGAGGTTGGTCGAGGTGTAGGGCTTGAGCGCCGGGTTGCCGACCGTCGCCACGTCCGCCGACGGGGTGGAGAAGTTCACACCCGGAAGCTGCGCGTTCGGATCGGGCCGCGTCATCGTCTTGGAGACCGCGAAGCGGGCCACCGCATGATCGCCCACGTCATAGGCGAAGTTCGCCGCCGGCAGCCACTTGGTGTAGCTGCTGTGCGTCGTCACCGTGTTGACGATATTCGGATAGAGGCCACCCTGCGCCGCGGCGATGTCGGCAGCGGCGGTCGGGTTGCGCGGATCGGGCAGCGACACCTGACCGGCGATCGTCTGATCCGTGTGGACGTAGCGCACGCCGATATTGAAGCGCAGATCGCTGTCGGCGATGCGCTGGATGCCGTTCACCTCGATGAACGCCGCCGGCGACTTCTCGCGGATATAACCGCCGCTGGCGCCGGTGTTGGCCGAGCCCGCCACCGGTTCGGAGGCGTGGAACGCGTCGTAGTTGGTCGCCTTCTTGAACTTGTTCCAATCGACCGTGACGAAGCCATCCGGCCCCTTCGTCAGGAAATTCGCGAGCTGCGCGGCCGGAACCAGCGAGCCGCCATAGGTGACCGGGCCGGTCATGCCCGAGGTGAAGCCCGTGCCGTAACCCGGATAGGTCGGATAGCCGGCCGGGGCGGTGCCCACGACGTTCAGACCCTCGCAGGCCGGCTGCGCATTGGGCGAGCCGACGAACACGCTGGGATTGTCGCCGCAAACCGCATTCTGCCATGCTTGGCTGTTGTCGAAGGCGCTGATCCGGCGCGAGGTGTCGTCGTAATTACCGCCGACGCGGATATTGAGATGCTCGTCGCCCCAGGTCAGGTCGCCGCGCACGCCCTTGGTGATGTTGACGCGGCGCTCGTCCTGGATGTTGACGCGGCCACCGCCGGCCCAGCCGAAATTGGCCGGATCGTTGAGATCGACGTTGCTGGCGATGCTCGGGATGCCGCCGTCATTCTTATAGTCGACGGTGAGGCCGGAATTGGGCGGCGTTATCACCAGCACCGATGGCGATTCGCGGTGGAAGGTGCTGCGCGTGTAATTGCCCTGGATGTTGAACTTCAACTTGTCGGCGATCTGCCATTCGGCGCCCGGATTGACGCCATAATAACGCGTCGTCTCGATATAAGGGCGGTATTCGAGAAAGTATTGCGCGTTGGCAAAGGTGCCCGACGTCACCGTGCAGCCCTGGCTGCAATCCGACTTGTCGACCGTCAGGTTGAGCGGGATCATCGCGCCGTTGCGGCCAACCCAGTCCAAGTCGATACGCTGGAGATCGTTCTTCTTCCAGCCGTACATGCCGTCGACATAAAAATGCAGCGCATCGCTCGGCCGCCATTCGGCGCTCGCCACAGCGTTGATGCGGTTGCGCGTGCCGAACTCGTCGGACGGGCGGCCGAGGCGCGGGATGATGGCATTGTCGATCTGCTGGATCGTGAGGCCGGGATTGTGCGCCAGCAGGAAGGCCTGATCGACCGTCGCGCCCGGCGTCAGGCCGTTGCCCGCGTTGGACGGCACGGTGGCCGGGATCGTCCAGTTGCCGCCGCCGGTCGAGTTGCAGCCCGAGGTGGCGCCGCACTGCGCGGCGGAGAGATTCGGGTTGGTCCAGCCGATCGTCTCGAAGCCGGTGACGCGCGACTTGGTGCGGTTGCCCGCGATACCCGCGAGGATGCCGAAATTGCCGAAGGTGGCGCTGGCCACGGCCGAACCGCGCTGGCCCCAGCCCGATGCCTCGCTCTGCTTGGTGCCCTGGAAATTATAGGTGAAGTGCGTACCGGGATGATCGAACGGCCGCGCGGTGCGGATGTCGACGTTGCCGGCCGCGCCGCCTTCAAGCAGATCGGCGGTATAGCTCTTGTTGACCGTCAGCTTGGTGAAGAGATCGGTCGGGAAGAAGCTGAGATCGACTTCGCGGCCGGTGCCCTGCGCGTCGGTGGTGCCGCTCGACGCGATCGCGATCGGGGCGCCGTTCAGCGTCACCTGGGTGAAGTTCGAACCGAGGCCGCGGATCGCGACGTTGGTGCCCTCGCCGGTGATGTCGCGGCTGATCGTGATGCCGGGGATGCGGTTCAGGCTCTCCGCGATGTTCGTATCCGGGAACTTGCCGATATCTTCCGCGAAGATGGAATCGCTGAAGCCGATCGAATTGCGCTTGGAGTTGATCGACTGCGCAAGGCTGCGGCGATAGCCGGTGACGATGATATCGCCCGCGCTGGCATCGGCGCCCGACGGATTGGCGATGGAGGCCTGATCCTGCGGGGCGGGCTGCGCGGCCGGAGCGGCCTGATCCTGCGCGAAGGCGGGAGCGACGGCGGTGCCCGCCAGCATGGTAGCGCCAAGCAGGGCAATCCGCCGCACGGCGACGCGAGTCGACGACATATAAGTCATGATAAGTCCCTCTCCTGTTCCCCTCGCGCCTTTTGCAGCGTCTCGTGGGGTGCCATCTGGATGGCAGCCTGCGCTACCTTCGTGGTAGCGTTCACATCAGCGAGCTAACGCTGCGTCTTCTTCCCTGTCAACATTTATAATTTGTCGGATATTTCACTCCGTTTCACGGATGATATCGCTTAGTTTCCCGGCCGGATGGGAAACCGCAGGGATTCGTAATATTCGAGCGTTCGTGCCGGCGGCGTAACGCCCGCGGGCAGTGGCCTTTTGGACACACTCTGGAAGTAAGCGATGCTGGCGTCGCGCCACCATTGCGCCTCACGCTGCTGGATCGAGAGGAAGACGCTCGTCTCGGCGAAGCGATCCGCGTCGACATAGGGACGGAGCCGCGCCCACTCCGCCCGCATCGCGCCGACATCCGCCACGCCCGCATCGTAATGCGCGATCAGATCCGCCCAGAGCGTGCGGCCCGAGGCCATGCGCGTGTCCCACGGCATATGATGGAACCAGAGCAGCAGCGTCTCGGGCGTGGTCTTCGGATTGGCGAACATCCGCGCCACCGGCGGGGCATATTGCGCCACCGCGTTGCTGCCGGTCGCGGTGCGATCGAAGCCGATGCCGTTGGCGTCGGCGCGGCTGTAATAGGTCGGGTTCCACTCGGGCCGCTTGAGATCGCTCACCCACGGCGCGGGGCCATAATGGTGGCTGGTCCCCATCTGGTGCGCGAGACCGAGCGGGGTCATATAGTCCACCGCCGCTTCGCGCGAGCCCATCATCATCTTCACCGTCGGCGCGACGAAAGCGGGATCGGGTGTGAAGGTCATCCGCGCCCATTCGGTCGCGATCTTCTCGGCCGAGGCATCCGGGTTCCAGGCGAAGCGGCCGAAGGCGTACCAGTTCGCCTGGTTGAACACCGAGCCCGACCAGTTGCGATCGCTGCCGATATTGGCGACGCCGGCCATGCCGGTCAGCCGGTAGGGATCGACCTTGCCCTCCAGCACATGCGCGACGGTCGAGCCCTTGCCGTGGGCATAGGTGTCGCTCTCCAGCGTCTCCTGGAAGAGCGGGCCGAGATAGACGAGGTGGGTTGCGAAGCCGAGATATTCCTTGGTGATCTGGAATTCCATCATCAGCGGCGTCTTGGGCATCGCCCCGAACAGCGGATGGAAGGGCTCGCGCGGCTGGAAGTCGATCGCGCCGTTCTTCACCTGCACGATCACATTGTCGGCGAACTTCCCGTCGATCGGCTTGAAATCCGAATAGGCCTGCTTGGCGCGATCCTCGTTGTTGTTCTCGCTGTAGACGAAGGCGCGGTACATGATGACGCCGCCATGCGGCCTCACCGCGTCGGCCAGCACATTGGCGCCGTCGGCATGGGTGCGGTGATAATCCTGCGGGCCGGGCTGGCCTTCGGAGTTGGCTTTCACGAGAAAGCCGCCGAAATCGGGGATGGCGCGATAGATCTCGTCAGCCTTGGCCTTCCACCAGGCCTTCACCTCGGGGTCGAGCGGATCGGCCGTCTTGAGCCCGCCGATCTCGATCGGCGCCGAGAAGCGCGGCGAAAGATAGACCTTGATGCCATAGGGCCGGAACACGTCCGCCAGCGCCGCCGCCTTGGCGATGAAGGGAGCGGTCAGGCTCTCGGGCTGGGCGTTGACGTTGTTGAGGACGGCGCCGTTGATGCCGATCGAGGCGTTAGCGCGGGCATAGTCGGTGTAGCGCGGCGCCTTCCAGTCGGGCAGCTTCCACCAGTCCCAGATCGACTGGCCAGCATAGCCGCGCTCCACGGTGCGATCGAGATTGTCCCAATGATCGAGCACGCGAAGCTGGAGCTTGGGCGCGGACTGGATATCGAGCTTGTCGAGAGACTGCCCCGCCTCGGCCAGTTCCAGCAGGCGGAAGGCGCCGTAGAGCAGGCCGATATCGCTGTTGGCGGTGACGAGCGTCACCGGCTGGCCGCCGATCGCGATGCTGCGGATCAGGAAGCCTTCCTTGCCGAGCGCGTCCAGCGGCAATTTGAGCGCCGCCACGTCCGGCGATTCGCCGGGCGTCGCGAGCAGGATCGCCCCCGCCCCCACACCGGCCGCGCGCTCCGGCGCATGGCCCGTCATCCCGCCGAAACCACGCCGCAATTCGTCCACCGCGACGCGCACCGTGTCGGAGGAGCCCGGCGCCACGATCGCGCTGGCGTGCGCGCCCATCGCAGACTGCTCGGCGGCGGGCAGCGGCTTGTAGCGGAGCCACAGTTCGTAACCGTCTTCGGCATGGGCCACGCCGGATATGCCGGCCAGCAGGGCAGCGGCCGCCAGCGGCCGCCAGACGCACGGGAACAATCTCACGCCGATCCTCCTCATCCTCGGCGGAGAGCCTTCCTGGGCACCCCGTCCGCATCCTTCCCGCCCGGACAGCCGGCATTGACAAGCTTTGTCGGCTTAGATCATGGTAGCGTTATCAATACAACGACATCAACAAGAATGTCGAGCGGGCTCATCCGCAAGTCGAAAGGGAGAGAGGATGCGCCTGCGCGCCATCAGCCGTCTTGCCGCCACTGTTGCGACCATGGGCCTCATGGTGCCCCCGTCGGCTGTTTATGCTGCACCGCGTCATGCAGCGGCGACTGACAATTCGCTGGCCCACGCTCTCTATAAGGACGCCTCCCAGCCGGTCGAGGCACGGGTCGACGATCTTCTCAAGCGGATGATGCTGGAGGAGAAGGTCGCCCAGATCACCACCGTGTGGGAGGGCAAGAAGGCCTTTTTCGACGCGCATCTCCAGCTCGATCCGAGCAAGCTCGGCGCGCTCTATCCCAACGGCATGGGCCAGCTCGCCCGCCCGTCCGACGCGGAAGGGCCGGTCAGCCCGCGCGTCGTCCCCGGCCGCGACGCCCGCCAGACGGTCGCGCTGGTCAACGGGCTCCAGCATTGGGCGATGACCCAGACGCGGCTCGGCATCCCGATCCTGTTCCATGAGGAAGGGCTGCACGGCTATGCCGCGGTGGGCGCGACCAGCTTCCCGCAGGCGATCGCGCAGGCTTCCTCCTGGGATCCGAACCTGATCCGCTCGATCGACACGGTGGTGGCGCGCGAAGCCTCGGCGCGGGGCGTCAGCCTCGTACTCTCGCCGGTGGTCGACGTGGCGCGCGATCCGCGCTGGGGCCGCATCGAGGAGACGTTCGGCGAAGACCCCTATCTGGTCGGTGAGATGGGCGTCGCGGCGGTGGAGGGCCTGCAAGGCCCCGGCCGCGTGCGGCAGGTGACGCCGGGCCATGTCTTCGCGACGCTCAAGCATCTCACCGGCCATGGCCAGCCCGAGAGCGGCACCAATGTCGGCCCCGCCCCGATCTCCGAGCGCGAGCTGCGCGAGAATTTCTTCCCGCCCTTCGAAGAGGTGGTGAAGCGCACCGGGATCGAGGCGGTGATGGCATCGTACAACGAGATCGACGGCGTGCCCTCCCACGCGAACAAGTGGCTGCTCGGCCATGTGCTGCGCGGCGAGTGGGGCTTCCGGGGTGCCGTGGTCAGCGACTATTCGGCCATCGACCAGCTCATGAGCATCCACCATATCGCGCCCGACCTCGAAGGCGCGGCGCGTCGTGCGCTCGATGCCGGCGTCGATTCGGATCTGCCCGAGGGGCTGTCCTATTCCACGCTCACGAAGCAGGTGCGCGAAGGCAAGGTCAGCGAGGCGCAGGTGGACGTCGCGGTGCGCCGGATGCTGGAGTTGAAGTTCCGCGCCGGCCTGTTCGAGTATCCCTATGCCGACGCCAATCATGCCGTCGCCGTCACCAACACACCCGAGGCGATCGCGCTGGCGCGCAAGGCCGCGCAGGAATCGATCGTCCTCCTCAAGAATGACGGGATGCTGCCGCTGGCGCTGCCCGCCGCGGGCGCGGCCACCAAGCCCACTATCGCCGTGATCGGCCCCAACGCCGCCGTCGCGCGACTGGGCGGCTATTACGGCCAGCCGCCGCACACCGTCTCGATCCTCGACGGGATCAGGGCGAAGGTCGGCAACCGTGCGAACATCATCTTCTCGCAGGGCGTGAAGATCACCGAGAATGACGACTGGTGGGAGGACAAGGTCACCCTCGCCAGCCCGGCCGAGAACGCGAAGCTGATCCGGCAGGCGGTGGAAGCCGCCAAGGGCGCCGACCGTATCATCCTCTGCCTCGGCGATACCGAGCAGACCAGCCGCGAAGGCTGGGCCGACAATCATCTGGGCGACCGCACCAGCCTCGATCTGGTCGGCCAGCAGCAGGATCTGTTCGACGCGATCAAGGCGCTCGGCAAGCCGGTGACGGTGGTGCTGCTGAACGGCCGCCCCGCCTCCACCGTGAAGATCGCGGACGAGGCCGATGCGCTGATCGAAGGCTGGTATCTGGGCGAGCAGGGCGGCAACGCCATGGCCGACGTGCTGTTCGGCGACGTGAACCCCGGCGGCAAGCTGCCCGTCACCATCCCGCGCTCGGTCGGCCAGTTGCCGATGTTCTACAACCACAAGCCCAGCGCCCATCGCGGTTATCTGTTCGATACCACCAAGCCGCTGTTCCCGTTCGGCTGGGGCTTGAGCTACACCAGCTTCGCGATCTCACCGCCGCGCCTGTCGCAAAAGACGATCGGCATCGCCGGATCGGTGCAGGTGTCGGTGGACGTGAAGAACACCGGCCAGCGCGCCGGCGACGAGACGGTGCAGCTCTACATCCACGACAAGGTGTCGTCGGTCACGCGGCCGGTGAAGGAGCTGAAGGGCTTCCAGCGCGTCACGCTCCAGCCGGGCGAGAGCCGCACGCTCACCTTCACGCTCACGCCCCACAGCCTCGAAATGTGGAACATCGACATGAAGCGCGTGGTGGAACCCGGCGATTTCGACGTCATGGTCGGCCCCAACTCGGTCGATCTCCAGACGACGACGCTGACGGTGGCGGGCTGATTGCGCCCGCCTCGCCAGTGCGACATCATGACGGCCCCCGTGCTTTCCTCGGGGGCCGTGCGAGCGGCGTCCCCTTGCCCCTGGTGATCGTGTGAACCTGCCTCTTTCCAAACCAGCGGGGCGGGTCCGCTGGATCGTGTGCTCGCTGCTCTTCGCGGCGGTGGTGCTGAGCTATATCGACCGGCTCGTGCTGCCCACGCTCAAGCCTGAATTGCAGGCCCGATACGGCTGGAGCGAGACGGGCTATGCCGATCTCGCCATCTGGTTCCAGGGCGCCTACGGCCTCGCTTATGTGCTGTTCGGGCGGCTGGTCGACCGGGTCGGCGCGCGGATCGGCTATGCGGTGTCGGTGACGCTGTGGACGATCGGCCATATCGCCCATGCGCTGTTCACCTCGACCACGGGAATGCTGATCGCGCGCATACCGATGGCGATCGGCGAGGCGGGCACCTTCCCCTCCGCGCTCGCCGCCACCAACGAATGGTTCCCCAAGCGCGAGCGGGCGCTCGCCATCGGCATCTTCAACGCCGGCTCCAACGTCGGGGCGATCGTGACGCCGCTGGTGGTGCCGATCATCGCCGTCACCTTCGGCTGGCGCTGGGCCTTCGTCGCGACCGGCGCGCTGACCGCGCTGTGGATCGTGGCGTGGCTCGGCTTCTATCGCCGCCCGCGGGAGCATCCCCGCGTCACGACGGAAGAACTTGCGTGGATCGAGAGCGAGCCCATGGAGGCGCAGCGCCCGGTCAAGTGGCGCACCCTGCTCCGCCTGCGCCAGACATGGGCCTATATGGCCGGGCGCTTCCTGATCGATCCGGTGTGGTGGACCTTCCTGTTCTGGCTGCCGGACTTCTTCAACCGTCAATATCATGTGAAGATGCTGGATTTCGGCCCGCCTCTGGTTGCGGTCTACATCCTCGCCGACGTGGGCTCGGTGGCGGGCGGCTGGTTTTCCTCGCGGCTGCTGGGCCGGGGCATGAGCGTCAACCGCGCGCGCAAGACGGCGATGTTCGTCTGCGCGCTTTTCGCGCTCCCCATCACGGTGGCGGGCCATGTGCCCGGCATGTGGTGGGCGGTGCTGCTGATCGGGCTGGCCTGCGCCTGCCATCAGGGCTTTTCCGCGAATGTCTATGCGCTGCCGGGCGATCTCTTCCCGCGCGGCATGGCGGGATCGGTCATCGGGCTCGGCGGCCTGTCGGGCGCGATCGGAGGGATGCTGATGGCCAAATTCGCGGGTGTCATCCTGGAGACGCTGGGCAGCTACGAGCCGATCTTCGCCGTCGCCGCCTGCGCCTATCTCGTGGCGCTCGGCGTCGTCCATCTGCTTGTACCGAACTATACGCCCGTCGAACCGGAGCAACTTGCATGATCCGCACTGCCTGCGTCGCCGCCCTCATCGCGCTCACCCCGCTGCCGGCCATGGCCGCGCCACCTCACTGGGTCGGAAGCTGGGCGGCCTCGCAGCAGGTGCCCGAGCCGCAGAACGCGCTCGCCCCCGCCGACCTCCACGACGCGACGCTGCGGCAGGTGATCCGCCTCAGCGCCGGGGGGAACCGCATCCGGCTGCGCCTCTCCAATGCGTTCGGCACGCAGCCGCTGGTGATCGACAACGTCCATGTCGCCCACGCCCTGTCGTCCGCTGGAGCGAGGATCGATCAGGCCAGCGACAGGCCGGTGACGTTCAACGGCCTCGCCAGCGTGACCATTCCGGCGGGTGCCTCCTATCTCTCCGATCCTGTCGCGATGGCCGCCGCGCCGCTCGCCGTGCTCGCCGTCAGCCTCCATCTTCCCGAGGCGCCCGACCGGCAGACCGGCCATCCCGGATCGCGCAGCACCTCCTATCTCGTCCACGGCAACCAGAGCGCCGCCGCCGATCTCGCGAACGCACAAAAGGTCGATCATTGGTATCAGCTCGCCGGCATCGAGGTGGAGGCGCCCGCCGCCGCCGGCGCGGTCGTGACGCTGGGCGATTCGATCACCGACGGCCATGGCGCCACCACCAACGGCAATGATCGCTGGCCCGACAGGCTCGCCGAGCGGCTCCAGGCGACGCCCGCGACGCGTGGCCTATCGGTGCTCAATCAGGGGATTGGCGGCAATCGGCTGCTGCTCGACGGGCTCGGCCCCAACGCGCTCGCCCGCTTCGATCGCGACATCCTCGCCCAGCCCGGCGTGCGAACGGTGGTGGTGCTCGAAGGCGTCAACGATCTCGGCACCTTCACCCGCGACGCGCCCGCCTCGCCGGAGGGCCACGCCGCGCTGGTGGCGCAGCTCATCGGCGCCTACCGCCAGATCGTCGAGCGCGCCCATGCGCAGGGCGTGAAGGTAATCGGCGCGACCATCCTGCCTTACGGCGGCAACAGCTATTATCATCCCGATACCGCCAACGAGGCCGATCGTCAGGCGATCAATCGCTGGATTCGCGAACCCGGCCATTTCGACGGCGTTGTCGATTTCGACCGGGTGACGCGCGACCCGGCACATCCCGACCATCTCCGCCCGGACTTCGATTCGGGCGATCATCTCCACCCCTCGCCCAAGGGCTACAAGGCGATGGCCGACGCGGTGCCGCTGGCGCTGCTGCGCTAGGGCCTACCGCGATTTCCGGGCCGACGGGCCATCCACCCGCTTCGGAATCGCTCTAGGCGGTGCGGAAGCGCCAGAGGATGCGGTGTTCATAGACCTCGCCCGGATCGAGCCGGGCCGAGGGGAAGTCCGGCCGGTTGGGCGTGTCCGGGAAGGGCTGCGGCTCGAGGCATAGCCCATCCGAACGGCGATAGGCGCGGCCGCCCTTGCCGGTCATCGTGCCGTCGAGGAAATTGCCGGAATAGAATTGCACGCCCGGCGCGGTGCTGTGCAGTTCCAGCACGCGGCCCGAGCCCGGATGCTCCAGCGTCGCGGCATGGCGCAAGCTGCCGTCGGCGTCGCGCAGGATGAAATTATGATCGTAGCCGCGGCCGAGCAGGAGCTGCTCCTCCGCGCCGGCCTCGCGGATGCGCGCGCCGACTATTGCACTCTCTCGGAAATCGAAGGCGCCCCCCGCCACCGGGCGACGCTCTCCCGTGGGAATGACACCCGGCGCCACCGGCAGATAGCGATCCGCCGCGATCGTCAGCTTATGGCCGAGTACAGTCTCGTCCCCGCCCGCGCCGGCAAGGTTGAAATAGCTATGGTTGGTCATGCCCACGACCGTCGGCCGATCGGTGGTGGCGCGATAGGTGAGGGCCAGCCCGTCGGCCGACAGGCTGTAGATGGCCTCGGCGCGCAGTGTCCCCGGATAGCCCGAATCGCCGTCGACGCTCACCAGCGACAGCCGCACGAACGTCGCCTCGCCTCCGCCGATCTCTTCCACCGTCCACATCCGCCGGTGGAAGCCATCCGGCCCGCCATGGAGATGATGCGCGCCGTCGTTCATCGGCAGGCGATGCTCCACTCCGTCGAGCGTGAAGCGCCCGCCGGCGATCCGGTTGGCGTAACGACCGATGGTCGAGCCCAGATAATGGCCTTCGCTGGCGTAGCGCCCGCCCTCGTCGAAGCCGAGCACCACATCCGCCACGCGCCCGTCCCGATCCGGCAGGCCGAGGGACTGGAGCGTCGCGCCCAGCGTCAGGATGCGCGCGCGGATGCCCCGCCCGTTGTCCAGCTCGATCGCGCCCACCGCCTCGCCCGAGGGCGTCCCGCCGAAGGGATGGAGCCTCGCCGTCGCAGGCCACGGAACAGGTTTGGCGGGCAAAATCGCGAGCGTCGTCATGCGGGGGGCCGAATGTCATGCCAGCCGTCGCCGGGCAAGGGGGTGCAAGCCGATAGCCGCTCCGCATGGGCCTCAGCAAGGAAATTTATTCCGTCGGCGCAATGATCTCGATTACCGCCTGATAAGTTATGAACAGTTGTTCATATTCGCCTTCGCGATGTTTCGAGGAAAGTTTCTAATTCTTAAGTAGACGGAACTTGATCCATCAGCGCGAATGCGTAGATACACCCCGCTCAACGGCGCGTATTGTCAGTCGTTGCCGAACACTGGGTGCAGGAGGATCGCGCCATGTCCGAAGAAACGAATACAGAGCTGCTTAGCCTGACGGCCGATATCGTCGCAGCGCATGTTGCCAACAATCGCGTCGCGACAAATGAGGTGTCGGATCTCATCGCGCAGGTTCATGCCGCGCTCGCCGGCCTCACCGAGCCGAAGAAGGCGGACGAGCCCGAGCCGCAGCCGGCAGTTCCGGTCCGTTCGTCGATCAAGCACGACTATATCGTGTGCCTGGAAGACGGCAAAAAGCTGAAGATGCTGAAGCGCTATCTGCGCACCAACTACAACATGACGCCGGAAGAATATCGCGCCAAATGGAAGCTGCCGCGCGACTATCCGATGGTGGCGCCCGCCTATGCCGAGCAGCGCCGCGGCCTCGCCCGCGCCATCGGCCTCGGCCGCAAGAAGGACGAGGCAGACGCTGCCGCGCCGAAGAAGGCCCCGGCCAAGCCCCGCGCGCGTCGCACCAAGACGCAGGACGGCGCGACCGAAGCCTGATATGCCCGGCCGCCATGGCCGAGAATGATGCAAAGCGGGCGGCAGCCGAAGCCGCCATCGCCGAGGTCCGCGACGACATGCTCGTGGGCCTCGGCACCGGAAGCACCGCCGCTTATGCGATCGCGGGGCTGGGCCGCCGCATCGCCGGCGGCCTTCGCATGTCCGCCGTCGCCACGTCGCTCGCCACCGAGACGGCGGCGCGGGCGGCGGGCATCCCCCTCCTCCCCTTCGAGGACGTCTCGCAGGTCGATATCGCGATCGATGGCGCCGACGAGATCGATCCCGCCTTCCGCGCCATCAAGGGCGGCGGCGGCGCGCTATTGCGGGAGAAGATCGTCGCCGCGTCCGCCCGGCGGATGATCTGCATCGTCGACGCGAGCAAGACGGTCCGCCAGCTCGGCGCCCATCCCCTTCCCATCGAGGTGCTGCCCTTCGCGCGCAGCTTCGTTTCGGAGGCGGTGCGCGGACTCGGCGGGGAGCCCCGACTCCGTCTCGGGCCAACCGGCGAACCGGCGCGGAGCGATCAGGGCAATCTCCTGATCGATTGCGTCTTCGGCCCGATCGCCGACCCCGAAGCCCTCGCCGCCGCCCTCTCCGACATCCCCGGAATGCTGGGCCACGGGCTGTTTCTGCGGGAGATCGACGCGCTGGTGATCGGCGGCCCGAACGGCATCGAACGACGCGAAAGAAGCACGACCGTGCGCTGAGACCGGAACCGACCCTTGCGTCTCGCCGTTCGAGGGGGCAGAGCGCGCGCACATTCTGCGCTTCCGGGGACTCGTCTGATGAACGACACCGACACCGCCTTCCGCCCCTCCACGTCCGTGGCGGAGGACGGCTCTCCCGACCGCCTTGCGATCGACACCATCCGCACGCTGTCGATGGACGCCGTCCAGAAGGCGAACAGCGGCCATCCCGGCACGCCGATGGCGCTCGCGCCCGTCGGCCACGAGCTTTGGACCAGGTTCCTCCGCTATGACCCCGCGCAGCCGCTCTGGCCGAACCGCGACCGCTTCGTGCTGTCGGTCGGCCATGCCTCGATGCTGCTCTATTCGCTGCTCCACCTCGCGCAGGTGAAGGAGTTCGACAAGTCGGGCAAGCCGACCGGCCGGCTCGCCGTCACCCTCGACGACATCGAGCATTTCCGCCAGCTCGACAGCAAGACGCCGGGCCACCCGGAATATCGCTGGACGACCGGCGTCGAGACGACCACCGGCCCGCTGGGCGCCGGCTGCGGCAACTCGGTCGGCATGGCGGTCGCCGAGCGCTGGCTCGCCGCGCACTTCAACCGCGAGGGCTTCCCGGTCTTCGAGCATGACGTCTACGCGCTGTGCGGCGACGGCGACATGATGGAGGGCATCTCGGGCGAGGCGGCGTCCACCGCCGGCCACCTCGGCCTCTCCAACCTCTGCTGGATCTACGACAGCAACACCATCTCGATCGAGGGCCATACCGACATCGCCTTCACCGAGGATGTCGCGGCGCGCTTCAAGGCCTATGGCTGGGCGACGCACATCGTCGAGGACGCCAACGACACCGCGGCCCTGGGCCGCGCGATCGAGGCGTTCAAGGCCGAGCAGGACCGCCCGACCTTCATCCTCGTCAAGTCGATCATCGGCTGGGGCAGCCCCAAGGCGAACAGCGAGAAGGCCCATGGCGAGCCGCTCGGAGTCGACGCGATCAAGGCCACCAAGGAAGCCTATGGCTGGCCGCAGAAGGACTTCTACGTCCCCGAGGGCGTGACCGAGCGCTTCTCGGGCGCGATGACGAAGCGCGCGCAGCCGCTCCGTGAGGCGTGGGAAGCGATGGTCGCGAAGTATCGCACCGCGCACCCGGAACTCGCCGCCGAGCTGGACACCATGCTCGCCGGCAAGCTGCCGGAAGGCTGGGCGGACAAGCTGCCTGTGTTCGACGCCGATCCCAAGGGCCTCGCCAGCCGTGACTCGGGCGGCCAGGCGGAGAACGCCATCGCCGCCACCGTGCCGTGGCTGGTCGGCGGCTCGGCCGATCTCGCGCCTTCCACCAAGACGCTGATCGCCGGCACGGAAGGCTTTCAGCCGGGCAGCTATGGCGGCCGCAACATGCACTTCGGCGTGCGCGAGCACGCGATGGGCGCGATCGTCAACGGCATGGCGCTCTCCTATCTGCGCAGCTTCGGGGCGACCTTCCTCGTCTTCTCCGACTATATGCGCCCGCCGATCCGCCTGGCGGCGATCATGGAGCTGCCGTCGATCTTCGTCTTCACGCACGACTCGATCGGCGTCGGCGAGGACGGCCCGACCCACCAGCCGATCGAGCATCTCGCCTCGCTGCGCGCCATTCCGGGCCTCGACACGATCCGCCCGGGCGACGCCAATGAAGTGACGCAGGCGTGGAAGATCGCGGCCTCGTCGCACGAGACGCCGACCTGCCTGATCTTCTCGCGTCAGGCGCTGCCGACGCTGGACCGCACCAGGTTCAATTCGGCCGAGGGCGTCGCCAGGGGCGCCTATGTGCTGACCAAGGACGAGGGCACGCCCGATCTGATCCTGATCGCCACGGGCTCGGAACTGAGCCTCGCGGTCGATGCGGCGGATGCGCTCGCCAAGGACGGCACCAAGGTCCGCGTCGTCTCGATGCCGAGCTGGTATCTCTTCGAGAAGCAGGACAAGGCCTATCGCGACAGCGTGCTGCCGCCATCGGTCAAGGCGCGCGTCGCCGTCGAGCAGGCCGGCCCGATCGGCTGGGATCGCTATGTCGGCCCTGACGGCGGGACCGTCACCATGTCCAGCTTCGGCGCATCGGCCCCGCTGCCGAAGCTCCAGCAGAAGTTCGGTTTCACCGTCGACAATGTCGTCAAGGTCGCCCGCGAAGTGATGGGAAAGTAAGATCATGGCCAATCGTCTGAAGACACTGGGTGAGGCCGGTCAGGCCGTCTGGCTCGATTTCGTCGATCGCAAGTTCCTGAACGAGGGCGGGCTCAAGAAGCTGGTGGAGGAGGATGGCCTGACCGGCGTCACCTCCAACCCCTCGATCTTCGAGAAGGCGATCGCCCAGTCCAACACCTATGACGATCAGCTCCAGGCCGATCTCGCCAAGGCCGACGCGCCGGTCGAGACCGCCTACGAAGCGCTCGCCATCAAGGACATCTCGGACGCCTGCGACACGCTGCGCGCCGTCTATGATCGCACCGGCGGCCATGACGGCTTCGTCTCGATCGAGGTCTCGCCCTATCTGGCGATGGAAACGGAAGCGACCATCGCCGCCGCCAAGCGCCTGTGGGCGACGATCGACAAGCCCAACCTGATGGTGAAGATCCCCGGCACCGCGCCCGGCACCCCCGCCATCCAGGAAGCGCTGACGGCGGGCGTCAACATCAACGTCACGCTGCTGTTCGCGCTCGATGCCTACAAGGCGGTGCTGGAGGCGTACATCACCGCCCTTGAGGCGCGCGTGGCCAAGGGGCTGCCGATCGACCGCATCGCATCGGTGGCGAGCTTCTTCGTCAGCCGCATCGACGCCGTGATCGACGGCAAGATCGAGAAGCTCGGCACGGCGGAAGCCAAGGCGCTGGCCGGCAAGGTCGCCATCGCCAACGCCAAGCTCGCCTACCAGCATTATCTGGAGGTGCTCGCCTCGCCGCGCTGGCAGGCGCTCGTCGCCAAGGGCGCGCGCCCGCAGCGCCTGCTCTGGGCGTCGACCGGCACCAAGAACCCGTCTTATTCGGACGTGCTCTATGTCGACACGCTGATCGGCCGCGACACGGTCAACACCATGCCGCCCAAGACCATGGACGCCTTCCGCGATCATGGTGAGGTGGCCGAGACGCTGACCGCCGACATCGACGAGGCGAAGCATGTCCTCGCCGAAGCCGAGCGCCTCGGCCTCGATCTCGACGGCGTGACCGCCAAGCTGGTCGAAGACGGCGTGCGCCTGTTCGCCGATGCGGCCGACACGCTCTACGGCGCGGTGGCGGACAAGCGCATCGCCTTCCTCGGCAAGAAGCTCGACAGCCTGAAGGCCGACCTCCCCGCCGATCTCGAGGCGGCGGTGAAGGACGGGCTGGAGAAAGCCCGCGCCGGCGGCTGGTCGCGCAAGCTCTGGGCGCAGGACGCCTCGCTCTGGACCAATGGCGAAGAGGCCAAGTGGCTCGGCTGGCTCGCCGCTGCCAAGGGCGAGCAGGTCGATTTCGGCGCGCTTGCCGCGCTGTCGAAGGAAGCCAAGGCCTACAGCCATGTCGTCCTGCTTGGCATGGGCGGCTCCAGCCTCGGGCCGGAGGTGATCGGCGAGATCCTCGGTGCCGCTCAGGGTTCGCCCAAGCTGCACGCGCTCGACAGCACCGATCCGGGTCAGGTCGCGACGGTCGCGAACGCGATCGATTTCGCCAGGACGCTGTTCATCGTCGCCTCCAAGTCGGGCTCGACGATGGAGCCGGAACTGCTGCGCGCTTACTTCTTCGATCGCTGCGAACAGGCCGTCGGCAAGGGCGAGGCCGGCAAGCACTTCGTCGCCGTCACCGATCCGGGCTCGAAGCTCGAAGCGCTGGCGAAGAAGGACGGCTACGCCCACGTCTTCCTCGGCGACAAGGCGATTGGCGGCCGTTACTCGGTGCTCTCGGTGTTCGGCATGGTGCCGGCCGCCGCGATCGGCACCGATGTCGCGGGCTTCTTCGAGACGACCAAGGCGATGGTCAATTCGGTCGGCCCCGACGCGCCGCCCGCTTCCAACCCCGGCGTGAAGCTCGGCGTCCTGATCGGCACCGCGGCGGTGAAGGGGCGCGACAAGCTCACGCTCGTTCCCTCGCCCAGCCTCAAGTCCTTCGGCTCGTGGCTGGAGCAGCTCCTCGCCGAGAGCACCGGCAAGCATGGCAAGGGCATCGTGCCGGTCGATCTGGAGCCGCTCGGCGATCCGGCCGACTATGGCGACGATCGCCTGTTCGTGCATCTCCATCTCGACGGCGACGAGATGTCGGCCGATCACGCCAAGCTCGATGCGCTGAAGGCGGCGGGCCAGCCGATCGTCCACATCCATCTCGCGAGCAAGGATGACATCGGACAGGAGTTCGTCCGCTGGGAGGTCGCCACCGCCATTGCAGGCGCGGTGATCGGCATCGATCCGTTCGACCAGCCCGACGTCGAGGACGCCAAGATCCAGACGCGCCAGCTCATCGAGGCCTATGAGAAGGAAGGCCAGCTCTCGCCCGAGACGGCCTTCTTCGAGGATGGCGACTTCGCCTTCTTCGCGCCGTCGGAGGTCGAGGGCGGCGATGCCGCCGCGATCCTGAAGGCGCATTTCGCCTCGGCCAAGGCCGGCGATTATGCGGGCTTCCTCGTCTATTGCGAGCGCAACGCCGCGGACGAGGCCGTGGTCGAGCAGATGCGCGTCGCCGTGCGCGACGCGAAGAAGGTGGCGACCGTCGCCGGCTTCGGCCCGCGCTTCCTCCACTCGACCGGGCAGGCCTATAAGGGCGGCCCCAAGACCGGGCTGTTCCTGGAGATCACCCGCGAGCCAGCGGCCGATATCGCCATTCCGGGCAACCGCGCGAGCTTCGGCACCGTGCAGCTCGCACAGGCGCGCGGCGATCTCGACGTGCTCCACGCGCGCGGACAGCGTGTGCTGCGCGTGCATCTGAAGAATGAGAAGACCGGGCTGGATGTATTGGCCCGGGCGTTGAAGGCGGCCCTCGCGGCTTAATCGGGAAGGCAGACTATGCAGATCGGGATCGTCGGACTGGGTCGGATGGGGGCGAACATCGCCCGCCGTCTGATGCGGAATGGGCATGAGGCCGTCGTGTTCGACCGCAACGAACCGGCGGTCGCCGGTCTGGTGGGCGAAGGCGCCACGGGGGCCGCTTCGCTCGCGGAGGTGGTGCAGAAGCTCGACGCGCCACGCACCGTCTGGGTGATGCTGCCGGCGGGTGCGCCCACCGAGCAGACGATCGAGGCGCTGTCGGGCCTGCTCTCCGCCGGTGACACGATCATCGACGGCGGCAACACCTTCTACAAGGACGACATCCGCCGCGCGAAGACGCTCTCCGCCAAGGGCCTGCACTATGTCGACGTCGGCACGTCCGGCGGCGTCTGGGGCCTCGAGCGCGGCTATTGCATGATGATCGGCGGACCGGACGAGGCGGTCACCCGGCTCGATCCGATCTTCGAGGCGCTGGCGCCCGGCATCGGCACCATCCCGCGCACCAAGGGCCGCAACGGCGCCGATCCGCGCGCCGAGAAGGGCTATATCCATGCCGGGCCGGCGGGCTCGGGCCACTTCGTGAAGATGGTCCACAACGGCATCGAATATGGCCTGATGGCGGCCTTCGCCGAGGGCTTCGACGTCCTCAAGAGCAAGGCCTCGGATCGCCTGCCGGAAGACGAGCGCTTCGAGCTGAACCTCACCGACGTCGCCGAGGTCTGGCGGCGCGGCTCGGTGATCTCGTCATGGCTGCTCGATCTGTCGGCGCAGGCGCTCACCGAGAACCACGAGCTCAGCCAGTATAGCGGCAAGGTCGCGGATTCGGGCGAAGGCCAGTGGACGATCGACGCGGCGATGGAGGAAGCGGTGCCCGCCTATGTCCTCTCCGCCGCGCTCTTCGCCCGCTACCGCTCGCGGTCGGACAACACCTTCGGGGACAAGCTGCTCTCCGCCATGCGCCACGGCTTCGGTGGCCATGTCGAGATGCCGCAATAATGGCGCGGACGGCCAAGATCGCCCCCGGTGATCCTGCGCCGCCGGCCACGCTGGTCATTTTCGGCGGCGCGGGAGACCTCTCGCGCCGCCTTTTGACTCCGGCGCTGGTCAATCTGACCCGTGATGGACTGATCGGGGACGAGCTGGACATCCTCGTCGTCAGCCGAGGCCCCGACGAGGGGATTCAGGACCAGCTCGCCGAACATCTCGATCTCACCGACAGGGCGACCAAGGCTGCCTGGGCGATCCGTCGCAAGCGCGTCGTCTATTTCCAGGGCGAGTTCGACGATCCCGCCACCTATGCGGGCCTCGCCGACCGGCTGAAGGACAGCGGCAACGTCGCCTTCTACCTCGCCACGGCGGCGAGCTTCTTCGGGCCGATCTGCGAGGCGCTCGCCAAGGTCGGCCTGCTGAGCGAGACACACGGTTTTCGCCGCGTCGTGGTGGAGAAGCCCTTCGGCCACGATCTCAAGACCGCCCGCGCGCTCAACAAGACTTTGCTCGGCGTGATGGAGGAGAGCCAGATTTTCCGCATCGACCATTTCCTCGGCAAGGAAACGGTGCAGAACATCATGGTGGCGCGCTTCGGCAACGCCTTCCTCGAAGCGGTGTGGAACAACCGCTATATCGACCATGTCCAGATCACGGCGGCCGAGACGGTCGACGTCGGCACGCGCGGCGCCTTCTACGACGCGACCGGCGCACTCAGGGACATGGTGCCCAACCATCTCTTCCAGATTCTCGCGATGGTCGGCATGGAGCCGCCCAACAGCTTCGGCGCCGAGGCGATCCGCAATGAGAAGGCGAAGCTTCTCGACGCGGTGCGCATCCCGACGGCGGGCGAGGCCAAGCGCGATGCCGTGCGCGGCCGCTACACCGGCGGCACGATCGCCGGGAAGAAGGTCACGCCCTATCTCAAGGCGGGCGACATCGCGAAGGGCAGCAAGACCGAGACCTATGCCGCCTTGAAGCTCGCGATCGATAGCTGGCGCTGGGCGGGCGTGCCCTTCTATCTGCGCACCGGCAAGGCGATGGCCGCCCGCGACACCGAGATCGTGATCCAGTTCAAGCCGATCGCGCTGGCGATGTTCCGCAACGCCGACATCTCGAAGATCCCGCCCAACAAGCTCATCATCCAGATTCAGCCCAATGAGGGCATCGACCTCCACTTCAACGCCAAGAAGCCGGGGCCGGTGGTCGATACGCGTCAGGTGATGATGGATTTCCGCTACAAGGACGCCTTCGATCTCGGCCACCGCACGGGATATGAGACTTTGCTCTACGACGTGCTGATCGGCGATCAGGCGCTGTTCCAGCGGGCCGACATGGTCGAACGCGGCTGGGCGATCGTGCAGCCGATCCTGCGCCAGTGGGCCAAGGACGGCGATCCCGAGGACTATAAGGCGGGCTCGCAAGGCCCCGCCGGCGCCGCCGCGCTGATGGAGCGCGACGGCCGCGAATGGCATCCCGTCGACTGAGGACCAGGACACCGATGAAGCACCCGATCCGTCTCTTCGTGTCCGATGTCGACGGCACGCTGGTCCGCCGCGACAAGAGCCTGTCCGATGCGACGATCGAGGCCGCCCATCGCCTCGCCCATGCGCAGGTGACGATGACGCTCATCAGCGCACGGCCGCCCTCGGGCATCCTTCCCCTCGCCAGGGCGCTGGGGCTGACGAGCACGCTGGCGGCGTTCAACGGCGGCACGCTGGTGTCGCCCGACGGCGAGATTCTCGTCGCGCGCCATATCGATGCCGACGCCAGTCGCACGGCGGTTGCGCTGATCCGGGCGAGCGGCGCCTCGCTCTGGGCCTTCGCGGACGGGCAATGGTACATCTCGGACGGCGACAATCCCCACCTCGCGCGCGAGGAGCGCTCGTCGATGGTCGCCCCCGTCGTCCGCGACGATTTCGAATCCCTCCATGGGCGCATCGACAAGCTCGTCGGCGTCAGCGACGACGAACCGCTGGTCGCGAAGCTGGAGGCGGACTGCAAGGCGGCGCTGGGCGGCAGCGCCGAGGTCTCCTGCTCGCAGACCTATTATTGCGACATCACCCACCCGGAGGCCAATAAGGGCCACGGCATCGCCGCGCTCTCCGCCGCGCTCGACATCCCGCTGGAAGAGACGGCGGCGATCGGCGACATGCCCAACGACATCCCGATGCTGCGGCAGGCGGGCATGGCCATCGCCATGGGTCAGGCGCCGGCCACGGTGAAGGCCGAGGCGGACTGGATCAGCGCCACCAACGATGAGGACGGCGTCGCCAGGGCGATCGAGCGCGTCCTCCTCCCCGAGGTCGCCCGCCACCGCCTCTAGGCGTCAGGAGAGCGCCACCAGCGCCGCGCGCAGGCCATCCGCGTCGAGGCCGGGCAACCCCGCCTCGATCGCGCGGTGCGTCTCGCGCCAGATCGGCACGGCCGAGGCCAGCACTTCCCTGCCCCGATCGGTGAGCCTCAGGCGGCGGCTGCGCCGGTCCTCCTGCCCCACTTCGATCGACACCAGACCGCGCCGTTCGAGCGGCTTCAACGCGGCGGTGAGCGTCGTGCGGTCCATCGCCAGCAGGTCCGCCACCGGCTTCATCGGCGGAGGCTCCGGCCGGTTCAGCGACATCAGCAGCGAGAATTGCCCGTTGGTCAGCCCCACCGGCCGCAAAACCTCGTCGAACCGGCGCGCCAGCGCGCGCGCGGCCCGCTGGGCATGGAGGCACAGGCAGCTATCGCGCACCTCCAGCGTTGTCTCGAACGGGACGGGCATCTTTGACACGGCCCAATTATGTTGATACCAACATTTCACGTCAAGATGGTTCCGAGTCTCTTGGGAGAGGGCAGATGCCGAACCTTGCCGACCAGCATCCCGTCGTATCGCGTTCCGCATGGATCGAGGCCCGCCGCGCGCTGCTCCAGCGCGAGAAGGAGGAGACGCATCTGCGTGATGCGGTGAATGCCGAGCGGCTGGCGTTGCCGTGGGTTGAGGTGGACAAGGCCTATCGCTTCGAGACGCCGGCCGGCGGCAAATCGCTCGCCGGGCTGTTCGACGGGCGCAGCCAGCTCATCGTCTATCATTTCATGCTCGGGCCGGACTGGGAGGCTGGCTGCCCCGGCTGCTCCTTCCTCGCCGATCATCTCGACGGCACGCTGCCGCATCTCAACCATCATGACGTGACACTCGTGGCCGTCAGCCGCGCGCCGCTCGACAGGATCGAGGCGTACAAGCGCCGCATGGGCTGGCATTTCCCGTGGGTGTCGTCGGCGGGCAGCGACTTCAATTACGACTTCCACGCCTCCTTCACCGAGGATCAGCTCTCGGCCGAGACGATCGATTACAACTTCACCCAAATCCCCGCGCAGGACGGCTTCGACGAGTTGCCGGGCTTGAGCGCCTTCTATCAGGACACATCCGGCCGCATCTTCCACACCTATTCGAGCTATGCGCGCGGGCCGGAACCGCTGATCGGCACGCTGATGATCCTCGACCGCGCGCCCAGGGGCCGCAACGAGGAAGGGACGATGGATTTCGTCCGCCGCCACGACGAATATGAGGACGCACGGAAGGCCGCCTGCTGCCATGCGGAGCCGGCCTGATCCTTCAAGCCCCACAGCCATCGACGACCGAGGAGAGGATCATGACGACAGGCCATGGCGCGTTCGTCTGGTATGAGCTGGTCACCGCCGATCCGGCGGCAGCCGAGGATTTCTATTCGGGGGTCATCGGCTGGACGACGGCCGATTCCGGTATGCCCGATATCCGCTACACGCTCGCCAAGGTGGGCGACCGGCCGGTGGCGGGGATGATGGGCTATCCGCCCGACATGCCCGATCCGCAGCCCGCATGGCTCGGCTATGTCCATGTCGACGATGTCGACGCCATGACGGGCCGCGTGAAGGATTTTGGCGGCGCCATCTATCGCGAGCCCGCCGACATCCCGACCGTCGGCCGCTTCGCGGTCGTCGCCGATCCTCAGGGCGCGGTGTTCATGCTGTTCCGCGGCGACGGCCCGCCGCCCGCCGAGATCGCCCCGAACACGCCCGGCCGCCCCGCCTGGCATGAACTGCACTCCACCGACTGGGAGGCGGGTTTCGCTTTCTACACCGGGCTGTTCGGCTGGACGCAGGCCGAAAGCTACGACATGGGGCCGCAGGGCCGTTACCAGATCTTCGCGCTCGGCGGGCAGTCGATCGGGGGGGTGATGAACAACCCGCAGGCGCCGCGCCCCTTCTGGCTCTATTATTTCGTGGTCGACGATATCGACGCCGCGCACCAGCGCCTCACCGACGCCGGCGGCAAGCTGCTCAACGGGCCGATGCCGGTGCCCGGCGACATGTGGATCATCCAGGCCTTCGACGCGCAGGGCGCGATCTTCGGCATGGTCGGCCCGCGCAAGGCCGGCTGACGCCTCGCCGACGGGCCGGCGCCGGGTTCAGGCGTCGGCCCAGCGGCGCAGCAGATTGTGATAGACCCCGGTGAGCTGGATGATCGCCGGATCACCCTGCCCGCGATCGGCGGCGAGCGTCTGGATCGCCTCGTCCAGCTCGAACAGGTGCCGCCGCGCCTCGCCGTCGCGCACCATCGACTGGAGCCAGAAGAAGCTCGCCACCCGCACCCCGCGCGTCACCGGCTCGACCCGGTGGAGGCTGGAGGCGGGATAGAGGATCATGTGCCCGGCCGGCAGCTTCACCGCCTGCGCGCCGAACGCGCCTTCGATCACCAGTTCCCCGCCGTCATAGCTCTCGGGATCGGAGAGGAAGAGCGTCGCCGACAAGTCGCTGCGGATACGAAAATCGGTGCCGCGCTTCATGCGGATGGCGTTGTCGATATGCAGGCCGAAGCCCTGCCCGCCGGCATAGCGGTTGAAGAGCGGCGGGAAGACCTTGGCGGGCAGCGCGGCGGCGATGAACAACGGGGCGCGGCCGAGCGCATCCATCACCATCGCGCCCCCTTCGCGGGCGGCGGGACTGTCCTCGGCGAGTTGTTCGTTACGCTTGGCGAGCGCGGACTGCGGGCCGGAGGTGGCGTTGCCGTCCGCCCATTCGCCCGCGTCGATCACCGAGCGCAGCCGCGCCACATCAGCGGCGGCGAGTAGGCCCGGTATCTCGATCATCATCGCCCGCCATTCCTTTTCCATCGCGGCCGGTCGGGAAAGACCATGCCCTGTCGCCGGAACCGCTAGTGATAATGGTTCGCAACGATGTCAATCGCTCCGGCCCTCGGTGCCGCTCGGCCCGCATGGCGGGATTAAACTTCGGATAGCCATAAAATCGATACGCAAACGTCATGGGGCTGTCAGACAGCCGGCCTACCCGCCCCCTGCACTGCATCGCAGCAAAAGGGGTTTCCATGCGTTCGTTCCGTCACACCGCCCTCCTCGCCCTGTCGGCGAGCTTCGCTTTCGGCCTGCCGATCCAGGCCGCCCGTGCGGGCGACGGATCTGCCGCGGCGGCCGCCTCCACCGACGACGGCGACACGGACAACAGCAATTCGATCATCGTCACCTCGCGCCGCACGCACTCGGTGGTCGCGATGGAAGGCCCCGAAATCCAGAAGATCCTGCCCGGCATCAGCCCGCTGAAGGCAATCCAGACGCTGCCGGGCGTCACCTTCCTGACGGCCGATCCGTGGGGCAATAACGAGCAGAACATCTCGCTCTTCGTCCACGGCTTCAACGCGCAGCAGCTCGGCTACACGCTCGACGGCGTGCCGCTCGGCGACCAGACCTACGGCAATTTCAACGGCCTCTCGCCGCAGCGCGCGATCATCTCGGAAGATGTGGGCCGCGTGACGCTGGCGTCGGGCGCGGGCGATCTCGGTACCGCGTCGACCAGCAATCTCGGCGGCACGATCGACACCTTCTCCAGCGATCCGCGCGACGAGCAGACCACCACGATCCAGCAGACCTTCGGCAGCTACGACACGTTCCGCACCTATGGCCGGATCGACACCGGCACGTTCGGCAACGGCAACAAGCTCTATTTCTCGGCCGTCCGCCAGGACGCGAAGGCGTGGGACTTCAACGGCAAGCAGGGCGGCTATCAGGCCGACGTCAAGTTCGTCCATGACGACTCGACCGGCAAGCTGACCTATTATTTCGCCTATTCGGACAAGACCGAACCGAACGAGGACGCCACCGTCATCAACCCGGCCAAGGGCGAAACCGTCGCCAAGGCCCCCTACACGCGCCCCTTCTTCTACGGCGACCTCGCCGCCGCCGAGGCCTATTATCCATCGGCCGCCAACGGCTTCAAGGGATCGGCCGCCTATCAGGCCGCGGGCGACAACTACCGCAACTATTACAGCGACGCCCAGCGCACCGACTATCTGACCTACGCCAAATATGACTGGAACGTCAGCGACAGGATCCACTGGAGCAACCAGGGCTATTTCCACCATGACGACGGCGTGGGCGTGGTCGCCGGCCCGATCGGCGCGGCCGGCCTGCCGCAGCTCTTCTCCTTCTACTTCCCGCTGCCGAACCCCGGCGCTCCGGCGACCGATCCGGCCAACCTCGCCGGGCTGTCGAAGAACTTCGGCAATTCCGGCATGGCGACCCGCACCACCGAATATCGCATCGATCGCGGCGGCGTGATCTCCACGCTGCGCGCCTCGCTCGGCAATCATGAGATCGAGATCGGCGGCTGGTACGAACGCCAGAGCACGTCCGCCTATCGCCGCTGGTACGCGTTCGATATCGACAACCCGACGACGCCCTATCAGCGCCCGCTCAACCTCGCGAACCCGCTCATCACGCAATATGGCAGCGAAGTGCGGGTCAACGAATATCAGTACCATGTGCAGGACGCCTGGCACATCCGCCCGAACATCACGCTCCAGGCGGGCTTCAAGGGCGAGTTCCAGGATGCCAACCAGCGCGTGACCGTGCAGCCGATCCCCGGCTCCTTCTCCGGCTCGCGTGAGCTTCCCAACGGCAGCATCAAGACCAACCGCGGCTTCCTGCCGCAGGTCGGCGGCACCTGGGACGTGACCGGCCACGACCAGCTCTTCTTCAACATCCAGAAGAATATGCGCCAGTTCCAGACGAGCGCCGCGGCCGGCCTCTCGCCCTTCGCGCTGGGCAGCCAGACGCTGTTCGACGCCTTCAAGGCCAACACCAAGCCGGAGACGAGCTGGACCTACGAGTTCGGCGCGCGCACCCAGCATGAGCTGCATCTCGGCCCGATCACCGGCTTCGAGGGCCAGCTCAGCTATTATCACGTCAACTTCCAGAACCGCCTGCTGGCCGTCAGCCCGACCCAGACGATCACCGCGATCGTCAGCGGCGCCACGATCATCAACAATGTCGGCGGGGTGACCACCGACGGCGTCGACATCGCCGGCACGCTGCACTTCGGCCCGCACTTCTCGTTCTACGACGCGCTGTCGTACAACAACTCGGCGTTCGACGATAACTACGTCACCGGCTCGGGCGCCAGCCAGACCACCGTGCTCACCAAGGGCAAGAAGGTGCCGGGTTCGCCGGATTGGCTGAACAAGTTCATCGCGTCCGCCAATTACGGCATCTTCGATGTGCAGCTCGTCGGCGACTATATGGGCAAGCGCTACGCCACCTACACCAACGATCTGCACGTTCCGGGCTATTTCACCATGTCGGCCCGCCTCGGCGCGAAGGTGCCGCTGGGCGCCAACAGCGTCATCCACGAGCTCAACCTCAGCCTGAACGTGACCAACCTCACCGACAAGAAGGCGGCTTCCACGCTGTCGATCGGCGCGGCGTCCGGCACCTACAATTATTTCCCCGTGGCGCCGCGCGAAGTGTTCGGCACCATCGGCTTCAAGTTCTGATAGGAAGGCGCCGGGAGATGATCCGCATGACACGACGCGAAGCGCTGACGGCTTCCGGCGCCGCCCTCCTCGCCTCCACCACCGTCGCGGGGCGCGCGGCGGCGGCGGAAGCGAAGAAGATCCCGATCTACGGCCATCGGGGCGCCTCCGCGCTTCGGCCCGAACATACGCTCGCCTCTTACGCCAAGGCGATCGCCGACGGGGCGGACTTCATCGAGCCCGATCTCGTCCCCACCAAGGACGGCGTGCTGATCGTCCGGCACGAGAACAACATCGCCGAGACGACCGACATCGCCAGCCACCCCGAGTTCGCGGATCGCAAGACCGAGAAGGTGATCGACGGGCAGAAGCAGGTCGGCTGGTTCACCGAGGACTTCACGCTCGCCGAGCTGAAGAGGCTGCGCGCCAAGGAGCGGCTCGGCCAGCTCCGCCCGCAGAACGCCGCGATGGACGGCTGGTTCGATCTGGTGACCTGGGCCGAGATGATCGACTTCGCCGCCGCCGAATCGCTCGCGCGCGGCCGCACCATCGGGCTGGTGCCCGAGATCAAGCATAGCACCTATTTCGCCTCGATCGGCCTGCCGATGGAGGACCGCTTCCTCGCCAGCCTCGCCGCCCATCACTACACGCGCACCGCGCCGGTGGTGATCCAGTCGTTCGAGACGGCGAACCTGAAATATCTCCGCCAGAAGCTCGGCCGCCCCACGAACATCCAGCTCATGCAGCTCACCGCCGGCGAGGACGTGCCCCCCGCCGACATCGCCAAGGCCGGCGGCAAGACCAGCTACAACGATCTGATGAAGCCCGAGGGCCTCGCCGGGATCGCGCGCTATGCCGACATCCTCGCGCCCGACACGCGGACCATCATCCCGCTTGGGCCAGACGGCCGTCTCGCCAAGCCTTCGCCGGTGACGGCGGACGCGCACAAGGCCGGTCTGCTCGTCCAGCCCTGGACCTTCCGGCCGGAAAACTATTTCCTCGCCAGGGATTTCCAGGACGCCAACGGCCCGGCCGCCCGCAATGTCGCGGGATCGGTGGCGGAGATTCGCGCCTATCTCGCCGCCGGCATCGACGGCTTCTTCACCGACGATCCCGCGATCGGCCGGCAGGCGATCGACCAGCAATCGACGCATTCCTGATCTGACAAATCTTGCCCTGTCGCCGCAGATGCGCGACGACAGGGCCATGACGGAACAGGGTCTGCCCACCAATCGCGCGCTCTCCGGGCGCAACCTCACCTATGGCCTGCTCGACGAGCTGGGCCGGGCGATCGTCACCGGCGCGTTCACCGATACGCCCTTCCCCACCGAGGCGGATCTGGCCAAGCATTACAGCGTCAGCCGCTCGGTGACGCGCGAGGCGGTGAAGATGCTCACCGCCAAGGGGCTGCTCTCCGCCCGTCCGCGCCAGGGCACGGTGGTGCGGCCCGAATCCGCGTGGAATCTGTTCGACCCGGACGTTCTGCGCTGGCTGCTGGAGCGGAAATTCTCGCTGGTGCTGCTGCGCCAGTTCAGCGAGTTGCGCGTCACCATCGAACCGGGCGCCGCCGCGCTCGCCGCCCGTGCCGGCACGCCGGAAGGGCTCGCGCTGATCGAGGCGGGCTATCGCCGCATGGTCGCCGCCGAGGAAGGGCGCGATGACGCGCTGGACGCGGACATCGCCTTCCACGTCTCGATCCTTCAGGCGTCGGGCAACCCCTTCTACGCCCAGTTCCGCGACGTGGTGGTGACGGCGCTGCGCACGTCGATCCTGTTCACCAACCGCTTCAAGGGCCGCACCGCGAGCCTGCCCGCCCATCGCGCCGTGAAGGACGCGATCGAGGCGCGCGATCCCGAGGCGGCGCAGGCCGCGATGGATTACATCATCCGCGACGTGCTGGTGCTGATCGACGCCGCCGAGCAGCAGGACGCCAACGCCACCGTCTGAGCCCCTCGCCCCGTTCGCGTATCGGCGCGAACGGGGCAGTCGAACGGCTTACTTTGCCGCCGGTGCGCCGGGGCAGACCGCGCCCGCCGGATCGGTATCGAGCTTCACGCCCACGATCGACACGGTGAAGCCCGCGTCACCGCCCAGCACGAAGGGCTGGGTGACATGGCCGACATCCGCGCCCGCCGCCTTGAAGCAGGCGAGCGGCAGCTTCACGCTCGTCCACTGGCCGGGGGTGGCGGCGGCGAACAGGCTGGTGGCATCCACCGGCGTCGCCTGATCGCCGACGCTCAGCGTCACCTTGCCCTTGGGCGCGGTGTCGACGCGATAGTCGATGCGGAGGCTGAGCTGTGCGTTGGTCTGGCGCGTCAGGTCGATCGACGGACCGGAGACGCGGACATGGCCGGCGCCGGTGAAGGCATATTGGCGCGCGCCCTCCTGCTTGCCGCCGCCGTCGACATTCTTCTCCGTGACCGCGCCGTCGCTGCCGAGCTTCCACGGCGCCACCGCCTTGCCCGGCACATAATAGACCGAGATGTTGGCGAGCGAGGCATCCACGCCCGCCACTTCGCTGAGCTGCGGGATCGTCTTGTGATCGGCATAGGTCAGGCCATAGCCATAAGCGAAGAGCGGATCGTAGCCCGGCTGGCCGACATTGTTGGCGAACTGCCCGGCGGTCTTCGGCCAGCTATAGCTGAGCTTGCCCCGGAAATCCTTGTTCGGCGTGCCGTCCTTCTTCGCCACCAGCACGTCGGCGACGCCCTCGCCCTCCGAGCCCGGCAGGAAGGCCGCGACGAACGCGTCGGACTGGTTCAGCTCCGGGTTCACCCACAGCGGGCGGCCCGAGATGAACACCGAGACGACCGGGATGCCCTGCGCCTTCAGCGCTTTCAACTCCGCCAGCGCCTGCTTGTCGCCGGGCTGGAACTCCAGCGTCGAAATGTCGCCGACCATCTCGGCATAGGGCGTCTCGCCGAACACGACGACGGCAACGTCCGGCTTGGCACCCGTCACCTTGCCGTCGCGGCTCAGCGTCGCGGTGCCGCCCGCCGCCTCGATCGCGGACTTGAGCCCGCCCCAGATCGAGGTCGCACCGGGGAAGTCGGCATTGGTGTTGCCCGTGCCCTGCCACGAGAGCGTCCAGCCGCCCGTCTGCATCCCGATATCGTCGGCGTGCGTGCCGGTGACGAGCACCTTCTGGCCCGGCCGGATCGGCAGCAGCGCGTTGTTGTTCTTGAGCAGCACCAGCGATTCCGCGACCGCCTGACGTGCGATCGCGCGATGCTCGGGCGAGCCGAGGATATTCTTCTGCTCATAAGGCCGCGCCGGATCGAACAGGCCGAGCTTCACCTTCACGCGCAGGATGCGGCGCACCGCATCGTCGACGCGGGCCATCGGGATGGTGCCGTCCTGCACCTCCTTCAGCGTGTTGTCGAACAGCGCCTTCCAGTCGGACGGCACCATCGCCATGTCGAGCCCGGCGTTGAAGCTCTGCGGGCAGTCGGCGGTGGTGCAGCCCGGCACCTGACCATGCGCGTTCCAGTCGCCGACCACGAAGCCCTCGAAGCCGAGCCTGCCCTTCAGCACATCGGTCAGCAGTGACTTGTTGCCGTGATTCTTGACGCCGTTCCACGAGGAGAAGCTCGCCATCACGGTCATCGCGCCGGCGTCGATGCCGGAGATGTAGCCGGGGGCGTGCGTCTCGATCAGCGTCTTCTCGTCGATCTGGGCGTCACCCTGATCGATGCCATTGTGGGTGCCGCCATCGGCGAGGAAATGCTTGATCGAGGCCGCGACCTTGCCGTTCTGGATGCGGCCCGTGCCCGGCGCGCCCTGAAGCCCGCGCACCATCGCGGCGGAATAGAGCTTCGTGATGTCCGGGCGCTCCGAATAGCCCTCATAGGTGCGGCCCCAGCGATCGTCCTGCGGCACCGTCACCGTCGGGCCGAACGCCCAGTCGAAGCCCGACGCCGCGCTCTCCTGCGCCGTCGCAGCCCCGATCTTCTCCATCAGCGCCGGATCGCGCATCGCGCCGAGGCCGATATTGTGCGGGAAGATGGTCGCGCCGAAGACGTTGGAATTGCCGTGGACCGAATCCATGCCGAAGATCGTCGGGATCGGCACATGGCCGGGGCGCTTCTCGATCGAGACCTGACGGAAGGCCTCCGCCGTCTTGATCCAGTCGCCCACCGGACCGCGATCATTGCCGGAAAGCGGCGGGGAGTTGCCGCCGCCCAGCACCGAGCCCAGCGGATATTCGCGCAGCTCCTTCGGCTTCACCGAGGCGATGTCGCCCTGGATCATCTGGCCGACCTTCTCACGCAGGCTCATCTGCTTCATCAGCGACGTCACGAAGGCCTCGGTCTTCGCGTCGACCAGGCCGACGCTGTGCGCCGCCGGCCAGAGCGCCGGGTGCGCGGTCGCGTTCGCCGGCAACGGCACGAAAGCCGGCGCTGCCAGCACGGGCACGGACGAAGCAGCAGCGATCGCGATCAGGCTCGCGGTGATGAGTGCGCGCATGGGAAACCTCTCCTGGACTGTGCGATCAGCGGCCGCACCTCGGTCGATCCACCACCCTATTTCGAGGAGGGCATGGATGACAAGCGCTGTCATCTCGCGAACGGGGATGCTACAGCCGTGCCATTCATGCGGTCATAGCCGGCGAGGGGCTGCTGGCGGACCGACTGGGAGAGGCTGGATGACCGAACTCGTCGCCGTCGATATCGGCGGGACCAATGCACGTTTCACCATCGCCACCGTGCGCGACGATGGTTCGATCGATCTGGGCGAAGTGGTAACGCTCCACACCCACGCCTATGCCAGCCTGCGCAGCGCGTGGGAGGCGTTCGCCGAGAAGATCGGTCGCCCCCTGCCCGATGCGGGGGCGATCGCCATCGCCGCGCCGGTGGATGGCTCCGTCATCAAGCTCACCAACAGCCCATGGGTGATCCGCCCGTCGCTGATCCCGTCGGTGCTGGGGCTGGAGCGCTACACCCTCATCAACGATTTCGGCGCGGTCGCCTATGCGGTGAGCCGGGTGCAGGACAAGGATCTGCGCCATCTGTGCGGCCCGGACGAGCCGCTCGGCAAGGAGGGCACGATCAGCGTCGTCGGCCCCGGCACCGGGCTCGGCGTGGCGCAGCTCCATCGCCAGAACGGCCGGATCACGGTCGTGGAGACCGAGGGCGGCCATATCGACTTCGCCCCGCTCGACAAGCTGGAGGACCAGATTCTCGAGCGGCTGCGCCAGCGTTATCGCCGCGTCTCGATCGAGCGCCTCGTCTCCGGCCCCGGCCTCTCCAACATCTATGAGGCGCTGGCCGCGATCGAGGGCCGCATCGTCCCCGTCGGCGACGACAAGGAGCTGTGGAAGCTGGCGCTGAGCGGCGAGGACATCCTCGCGGCGGCGGCGCTCGACCGCTTCTGCCTGACATTGGGGGCGGTAGCGGGCGACCTCGCCCTTGCCCATGGCGCGTGGAGCGGCACCGTGATCGCCGGCGGCGTCGGCGCGCGCGTGGCGGATCATCTGCCGATCTCGGGCTTTGCCGGCCGCTATATGGCCAAGGGCCGCTTCGAAGCCCGCATGGCCCGCATCCCGGTGAAGCTCATCACGCACGAGCAGCCCGGCCTGCTCGGCGCCGCCGCGGCCTTCGCGGAAAAGCACTGCCGCTGAACCGTCCCGCCGCATCTCTTCGCACTTGCAGCATGAGGCTTTTCCTCACTGCACCAAGGGCGTAGAGGTGCGGCATGGATGGAACCAGCCACGCCGAGCAGATGAACCCCGCCGTCGCGAAGCCGGGGCCTCATGCGGGGATAGGTTTCCGGGAATTTGTGGGGATCGTCGCCTCGATGATGGCGATGGTGGCGCTGGCGATCGACACGATGCTGCCGGCGCTGCCCGCGATCGGCACTTCGCTCGGCATCGTGCAGGAGAATGAGCGGCAGCTCATCGTCACCGCCTTCCTGCTCGGCCTCGGCTCGGCGCAGCTTATCTATGGCCCGCTGTCGGATCGATTCGGGCGCCGCCCGCTGCTCCTGTTCGGCACGGGCGCCTATGTCCTCTTCAGCATCGGCGTGGCGCTGGCGCCGAGCTTCGGCGTGCTGCTGGCTTTCCGCCTGCTTCAGGGCATGTCGGTGGCCGCCACCCGCGTCGTCACCATCTCGGTGGTGCGCGACTGCTATGGCGGGCGGCAGATGGCCCGCGTGATGAGCCTCGCCTTCATGGTGTTCCTGGCCATCCCGGTGATGGCGCCGTCGATCGGGCAATTCTTCCTGCTGTTCCTGCCGTGGCGGGGGCTGTTCTGGGTGCTGGCGGCCTATGGGCTGTTCGTGCTGACCTGGCTCACCACCCGCCTGCCCGAGACGCTGCATCCCGAATATCGCCGGCCGGTCGACGTCGCATCGATTTTCTCGGCCATCCGCCGCTCGCTCACCGCGCGGCAGGCGGTCGGCTATATGCTCGCCCAGACGGTGATTTCGGGCGCGCTCTACGGTTTCATCAATTCGGTGCAGCAGATCTTCGCAGACGCCTTCCACGCGCCCAGGCTGATGCCGCTGGTGTTCGCCGCGATCGCGGGGATGATGGCGCTCGCCTCGCTCATCAACTCGCGCATCGTCGAGAAGCTGGGCACGCGCCGCGTGTCGCACAGCGCGCTGCTCGGCTTCGTGGCGATCGAGCTGGGGCATTTCCTGATCGCCTGGACGGGCCATGAGACGCTGCTGAGCTTCGCCCTGTTCCAGGCGACGGCGATGTTCTGCTTCGGCCTGTCGATGGCCAATTTCGGCGCGATGGCGATGGAGCCGCTGGCCGAGGTGGCGGGGACGGCGGCCTCGGTACAGGGCTTCGTCACCACCGTGGGCGGCGCGCTGCTGGGCTTCGGAATCGGCCAGAGCTTCGACGGAACCAGCCTGCCGATGACGGCGGGCTTCGCGGTGGCGGGGGTCGTCGGGCTCGGGATCGTGTTCGCCACCGAAGGCGGGCGCCTGTTCCACCCGCGCATGGGCTCGTAAGGCCCCGTCCGCCATCCCGGACCGGCATCCGGGATGGCGGGAAGACAGGGTCAGTCGGCGAACAGCAGCGCCGGCACTTCCAGCAGCCTGCGCACCGCCTGGATGAACTTGGCCGCGTCCATGCCGTCGACCACGCGATGGTCGAAGGAGGAGGACAGGTTCATCATCTTGCGGACCTCGATGCGGCCCTCGATCACCACGGCACGCTCCACCATGCGGTTGACGCCGACGATGGCGACCTCCGGGCGATTGATGACCGGCGTCGAGACGATGCCGCCCAGCGCGCCCAGCGAGGTGAGCGTGATGGTCGAGCCCGACAGCTCCTCGCGCTTCGCCTTGCCGCGGCGGGTGGCGTCAGCGAGGCGGACGATCTCGGAGGCCAGGCCCCACACGTCATAGGCCTGCGCGTCGCGGATCACCGGCACGGAGAGGCCCGCGTCGGTCTGCGTCGCCATGCCGAGATGCATCGCCGAGTGGCGGCTGACCACGCCCGCCTCGTCGTCGAAGCGCGCGTTGACCATCGGGAAGTCCGCCGCCGCCTTCGCCATCGCGCGGATGAGGAAGGGCAGCATGGTGAGCTTCGGGCGCTCGCCCCGCGTGCCGTTCATCGCCTGACGCAGCGCCTCGACGGCGGTGACGTCGACTTCCTCGACATAGGCGAAGTGCGGGATGCGGCGCTTGGCCTCGGCCATATTCTCCGCGATGCGGCGGCGCAGGCCGGTGACCTTGATCTCCTCGACATCGTCATGGCCGGCCGCGACCGGGGCGTAGCGCGGCGCGGCCTTCGGCGACGAACCACCGCCCTGATATTTGAGGTAAGCATCGAGATCGGAGTGCTTCACCCGATCGCCCGCCGACGGATGCACGTCGGCGAGATCGACGCCCAGTTCCCTGGCGCGCTGGCGGACGGCCGGAGAGGCCAGCACCTTGCGCGCCGTGACTCCCCTCCCCGAAAGGGAGGGGTTGGGGGTGGGTTCGCTCGGGGCGGGCGCAGCGGTTTCCTTCGGGGAACCCTCCCCCGGCCCCTCCCTTTCAGGGAGGGGAGCGGCTTCCGCCTTGGGCGCCTCCACCACAACCGGAGCAGCCGCCTCGCCGCCCTCGGTCTCGAACACGATCAGCGTCGAGCCGATGGCGATCTGGTCGCCGACCGCGCCGGCCAGCTCGACCACCTTGCCCGAGACGGGCGCGGCCATCTCGACCGTCGCCTTGTCGGTCATCATGTCGGCGACCGGCTGGTCCTCCTCGACCATGTCGCCGATCTTGACATGCCAGGTGACGATCTCGGCCTCGGCAATGCCTTCGCCGATATCGGGCAAACGGAAAGGGACGCGTGCCATGCCGATCAATCCTTCATCACGCGCTTGAGCGCTTCACCGAGCCGCACCGGCCCCGGAAAATAGGCCCACTCCAGCGAGTGGGGATAAGGCGTGTCCCACCCCGTGACGCGCTCGATCGGCGCTTCGAGGACATGGAAGCAGCGCTCCTGCACCTGCGCCGACAGCTCCGCGCCGAAGCCGGAGGTGCGCGTCGCCTCATGAACGATCACGCAGCGGCCGGTCTTCTCGACCGAGGCGGCGATCGTCTCGATATCGAGCGGCAGCAGCGTGCGCAGGTCGATCACCTCGGCATCGATGCCGTTCTCCGCCACCACGCCCAGCGCGACATGGACCATCGTGCCATAGGAGAGGATCGTCACCGCCTCCCCCTCGCGCACCACGGCGGCCTTGCCGAGCGGCACGGTGTAGTGCCCCTCCGGCACCTCCGAGGATGCGTGCTTGGACCAGGGCTGCACCGGACGGTCATAATGGCCGTCGAACGGGCCGTTATAGATGCGTTTGGGCTCGAAGAAGATCACCGGGTCCGGGTCTTCGATCGCCGCGATCAGCAGGCCCTTGGCGTCATAGGGATTGGACGGGATCACCGTCTTCAGGCCCGCGACATGGGTGAAGATGCCCTCGGGCGACTGCGAGTGGGTCTGGCCGCCGAAGATGCCGCCGCCAAACGGCGAGCGCACCGTGATCGGGCAGGTGAACTCGCCCGCCGAGCGATAGCGCAGGCGCGCCGCCTCGGAGATGAGCTGGTCCATGCCTGGATAGATATAATCGGCGAACTGGATCTCCGGCACCGGGCGCAGGCCATAGGCCGCCATGCCCACCGCGACGCCGATGATGCCGCATTCGTTGATCGGCGCGTCGAACACGCGCGTCTTGCCATATTTCTTCTGGAGGCCGGCGGTGGCGCGGAAGACGCCGCCGAAATAGCCGACATCCTCGCCCATCACCATCACGCCGGAGTCGCGCTCCATCGCGACGTCCATGGCGGAGTTGATCGCCTGGATCATGTTCATGGTCGTCATACGCCGGCGGCCCTCCGCTCTTCGGCCATCTGCTCGCTCTGTTCCTTGATGTGCGCGGGCATCTCGGCGAACACGTCCTCGAACATCGTCTCGAAGCTGTGGACGAAGCCGGTGCCCGAAAGCACGCCCAGCTTCTCCGCCTCGCGGCCGGCATCGCGGACCATGTCGGTCAGCTCGGCCTGGAGCGCGTCATGGCTCGCCTCGTCCCATTCGCCGAGGCCGATGAGATGCTGCTTCAACCGCTCGATGGGGTCGCCGAGCGGGAAGTTCTTCGCCTCTTCCGCCGAGCGATAGGCCGAAGGATCGTCCGACGTGGAATGCGCCTCGACGCGATAGGTGAAATGCTCGATCAGCGTCGGGCCGGCATTGGTGCGCGCGCGCTCGGCGGCCCACTCGGTCGCCGCGAAGACCGCCAGCGGATCATTGCCGTCGATGCGCAGCGCCGCGATGCCATAGCCGAGGCCCCTGGCTGCGAACGTGGTCGACTCGCCGCCCGCGAAGCCCGCGAAGGACGAGATCGCCCACTGGTTGTTGACGACGTTCAGGATCACCGGCGCGCGGTATACGCTCGCGAAAGTGCAGGCGGCGTGGAAGTCGCCCTCGGCGGTCGAGCCCTCGCCCACCCAGCTCACGGCGATGCGCGTGTCGCCCTTGGCGGCGCTCGCCATCGCCCAGCCCACCGCCTGCGGATATTGCGTGGCGAGGTTGCCCGAGATCGAGAAGAAGCCCGCTTCCTTGGCCGAATACATGATCGGCAACTGGCGGCCCTTCAGCCGGTCGCCGGCATTGGAATAGACCTGGCACATCATGTCGACTAGCGGCCAGTCGCGCCCGATCAGCAGGCCCTGCTGGCGATAGGACGGGAAGCACATGTCATCGCGATGCAGCGCCTCGACGGCGCCGATCGCGACGGCCTCTTCGCCCGTACATTTCATGTAGAAGCTGGTCTTGCCCTGACGCTGCGCGCGGAACATGCGGTCGTCATAGGCGCGCGTCAGCATCATGCCGCGCAGGATGCGCTTGACCCGCTCGACCGGCAGGCGCGGGTTCCACGGGCCGACGGCCTTGCCGTCCTTGTCCAGCACGCGGATCAGCGTGAAGGGCAGATCGCGCATGGTGGCCGGATCGGCATCGACCGAGGGGCGCGCGACGCTGCCGGCCTCGGGAAACACCATGTCGTCGAACGACACGGCATCGCCCGGCCGGAACTTCGGCTCGGGCACATGGAGCGTCAGCGACCGCAGATTGCGGCCCGCCTCGTCGGCCATCCTCATCCTCCTCAGGCCCCCTCGCATGTTCAGCATGAACGCCGCGATGGCCTGTCCGCTCCCTAGCGTCAGGCGAGGAGCGTGGAAAGAGGTTTCGTAATTATATTACATGTCAGTGAATGCTAGTTGCTGCGCTGCGAAATATCCTGCGGTGAGGTGAGAGCCTGTCGCGGCGGAGTGCCGGGCGGTGCCGCGACCGGCGGAGCCCCTTCCCAGCCGCCGCCCAGCGCCTTGAACAGCGACACCTGCGAATCGGCGACATTGGTCTCCGACTGGGCCAGCGCCTGCCGCGCCTCGGCGCGATTCTGCTCCGCCACCAGCAGGTCGAGAAAATTGTCGCGGCCGGTGTCGAAGCGGATGCGCGAGAGCTTGGCCGCATCGTCCGCCGCAGCGGACGCGCGCGCCAGCGCGTCGTTGCGCTCCAGCGCCGCCGAATAGCGCGCCAGCGCCTGCTCGGTCTCCTTGAGCGCGGTCAGGATCGTCCCCTGGAAGGCGGCGAGCGAGGCGTCGGTCTGCCCCTTCGCCTGCCGGATGCGGGCGCGCGCGACCGCGATGTTGGGGAAGGTCCACGAGATCAGCGGCCCGAGCGAATAGCCGAAGGACGCCGACTTGCCGACATCGCCGATATGCGGTGCGCCAAGCGTGGCCGAGCCGGCGAGCGTCACCGACGGGAAGAGCGCCGCCGTCGCGATGCCGATCCGCGCCGTGTCGGCGGCGAGCGTGCGCTCCGCCGCGCGGACGTCCGGGCGGCGGGCGAGCAGCGTCGCGCCGTCGCCCACCGGGATCACCGTCGCCACCTTGGGCACGGTGCGGCATTGGGCGGCATCGGCATCGAGTTCGGCGGGCGGGCGCCCGGTCAGCGCCGCGAGCGCGTAAAGCTGCGCGCGGCGTTCGGCTTCGAGTTGCGGCACCTGCGCATTGGCCTGCTCGACCAGCACCGTCGCCTGATCGACGTCGCGCCGCGTGCCACGGCCGGCGTCGAGCAGGCGCTGCGTCAGGTCGCGGGTATTGCCTTCGAGCTTGGCCGTCTCGCGCGCCACGTCAGCCTGCGCCGCGAAGCCGCAGGCGTCGGCATAGCTCTGCGCCACCTGCGCGGCGATCGAGATGCGCGCGCCGTCGAGCTCGGCGGCAGCGGCCTCGGCGTCGCGATGCGCCGCCTGGATCGAGCGCGTCACGCGGCCGAAAATGTCGACCTCGTAGCTCGCGTCGAAACCGGCCTGATAGAAGTTGAAATCATAATGGCTCGGCCCGCCGGCCGCATCCGCTCCGGCCCCGGTACGGCTCTGCACCGTGTCCGCGCCGATCCGCTCGCGCTGATAGCCCGCCGAAAGATCGGTGCTGGGCAGCCGGCCGGCCCGCGCCTCGGACAGATAGCCGCGCGCCTTGCGGAGATTGCCCGCCGCCTGCCGGATGTCGGTGTTGTAGGTGAAGGCATCCTGGATCAGCCGGTCGAGCACCGGATCCTGAAACATCTCCCACCATTTGGCCGGCAGCGGACCGCCCGACAGCATCGGGCCGGAATGCGATTCCATGAAGGGCTGGGTCGCATCCGCCGCCACCTGCGGCCGATGATAGTTCGGCCCGACCGCGCACCCCGCCAGCGCCATCGCCGGGATCAGCGCGCCGGCCGCGCGCAGCGCCGTCATCCGGCTCATGACAGGCCTCCTTCCGCCGCCGCCCCGCCGCTCCGGCGGCCCGAGCGCAGGCCCTTCGCCCAGTCCGACACACGCTCGCCCAGCATCTTGCTGATGACATAGAAGCTCGGCGTGAAGAGCAGGCCGAACAGCGTCACGCCGATCATCCCGAAGAACACCGCCACGCCCAGCGCCTTGCGCATCTCCGAACCCGGACCGTTGGAGATCACCAGCGGCAGCACGCCGAGAATGAAGGCGATCGAGGTCATCAGGATCGGCCGCAGGCGCTGATGCGCCGCCCGCTCCGCCGCGTCCCTGTGGGACAGGCCGTCATCCTCGCCCTGCCGCGCGAACTCGACGATCAGGATCGCGTTCTTCGCCGCCAGGCCGACCAGCACGACAAGGCCGATCTGGGTGAGAACGTTGTTGTCCATCCCCATCAGCTCGACGCCGAGGATCGCGGCCAGCAGGCACATCGGCACGATCAGGATCACCGCCAGCGGCAGGACCACGCTCTCATATTGCGCCGCCAGCAGCAGGAAGACGAACAGCACGGCCAGGCCGAACACGAAGATGCCGGTATTGCCCGCCTGCTCCTGCTGGAAGGCGAGATCGGTCCATTCGTAGGTCATGCCCTTGGGCAGGAGCTTCGCCGCCAGCCCGGCCATCGTCTTCAGCGACTGGCCCGACGAATAGCCGCGCGCCGTATCGCCCTGAAGCTCGGCCGCCGGATAGAGATTGTAGCGAACCACGCGATAGGGGCCGGAATCATTCTTCATCGTCAGCACCGCGCCCAGCGGCACCATGCCGCCGCCGCTGGCGCGGGTGCGCAACTGCTCGACGTCGGAAGTCTGCTGGCGATAGGGCGCGTCCGCCTGCGCCGTCACGCGCCAGGTGCGGCCGAGATAGTTGAAGTCGTTGATATAGGTCGAGCCCAGATAGGTGCCGAGCGTGGAGAAGATGTTCTGCACCGGCACGCCGATCTGCTCGGCCTTCTCGCGGTCGATATCGGCGTAGAGGCGCGGCGTGCGGATGTTGAAGGTGGTGAAGGTCGCCTGGATGCCCTCGGCCTTGTTGGCCGCCATCATCATGCCGAACGCGGCCTTCTGGAGCGCGGCATAGCCCTCGCCGGTGCGATCCTCGATCTCCATCTTCCAGCCGCCGCCGGTGCCGATGCCGCGCACGGGCGGCGGCGGGATGACGAGGATGTTGCCGGCGGTGATCTGGCCATAGGCCTTGCGCAGCTTCACCGCGAACTCGTCGGCGGTGAGCTTGCGGTCCTTCTGCTCCTTCATCAGCACGAAGATCACGCCGGTGTTGGGCGCGTTGGTGAAGGTCGCGCCGTCGAAGCCCGCGAAGGCCACGGTGTCGCGCGCCTCGGGCAGGCTCATCGCGATCTTGATCGCCCGACGCATGACCTGTGTGGTCCGCTCGAGCGAGGTGCCCGGCGGCATCTGCACCGCGCTGATGAGATAGCCCTGATCCTGCGCGGGGATGAAGCCGGTCGGCGTCGCGTTGAAGCGCCACACCGCGAACAGGATCAGCCCGACATAGACGATGCCGACCAACGCCAGCTTGCGCACCAGCCGCCCGGTCAGCTTGCCATAGCGGTCGGACAAGCGCTCGAAGCCATGGTTGAAGCCGTTGGCGAAGCGCGCCGGCCAGCCGCGCCAGCCCTCGCGCACCTGCCGATCCTCGTCGAGACGATGCTTGAGCAGCAGCGCCGCCAGCGAGGGCGACAAGGTGAGCGACACGAAGGCCGAGATTGCCGTCGCCGACACGATGGTCAGCGCGAACTGCTTGTAGAACTGGCCCGAGATGCCGGGGATGAAGGCGGTAGGGATGAACACGCCGCACAGCACGAGGCAGATCGCGATCAGCGCGCCGGACACCTCGTCCATCGTCTTGTGCGCCGCCTCGCGGGGGGAAAGCCCCTCCTCCTCCATCAGGCGTTCGATATTCTCGATCACCACGATGGCGTCGTCGACGACGATGCCGATCGCAAGCACGAGCCCGAACAGCGACAGGTTGTTCAGCGAGAAGCCGAAGCCCGCCATGAAGGCGAAGCTGCCCACCAGCGAGATCGGAATCGCGATCAGCGGCACGATCGCCGCCCGCCAGCTCTGGAGGAACAGCAGCACCACCAGCGCCACGAGAACCAACGCGATGTAGAGCGTGTGCTCCACCTCGTTGATCGAGGCCGAGATATAGTCGGTCGGGTGGTAGCCGATATTATAGGCCATGCCCGGCGGGAAGCTCGTGGACGCTTCCGCCAGCGCCGCCTTCACCTTGTCCGCGGTCGCCAGCGCGTTGGAGCCGGGGAGCTGCGTCACGATCAGGACGGTCGCGTCCTGGCCATTGAAGATGCCGTTGGTGGTGTAGTCCTGCGCGCCCAGCTCGATGCGGGCGATGTCGCGCAACCGCGTGAGCCCGCCATCGGCACGGCGCTTGAGGATGATGTCGCCGAACTGCTCGGGCGAGGTCAGCCGGCCCAGCGTCTGCACGCCGAGCTGGAAGGCATTGCCCTTGATGCCGAAGGGCGGCGATCCGATCGAGCCGGCGGCGACCTGCGCATTCTGCGCCCGGATCGCGGCCACCACCTCGTCCACCGTCAGGTCGCGCGTCGCGGCGAGATCGGGGTCGATCCAGATTCGCATGGAGAAATCACGGCCGCCGACGAGGCGCGTGTCGCCCACGCCCTGGATGCGCTTGATCCGGTCATTGACCTGAAGCGTAATATAGTTGGAAATATATTGCTGACTCAGCGACTTGTCGGGCGAATAGAAGGCCACGCCCATCAGGATGTCGGGCGACGCCTTGCGCACCGTCACGCCGATCGATCGCGTTTCGTCGGGCAGGCGGGGCTCGGCTTCCGACACGCGGTTCTGCACCAGAACCTGCGCCTCGTTGATGTCCGTGCCCAGCGCGAAGCTGATCGTGATCGTCAGCGATCCGTCGCCGATCGACGAGGAGGACATGTAGATCATGTTCTCCACGCCGTTGATCTGCTGTTCCAGCGGCACGGCGACCGTCTCGGCCATCGTCTCGGCGGTGGCGCCCGGATAGCTGGCGTTCACCGTCACCGTCGGCGGCGCGATCTCGGGATATTGGCCGACCGGCAGCGTCGGATAGGCGATCGCGCCGATGATGACGATGAGGATCGAGACGACCGCCGCGAAGATCGGCCGCTCGATGAAGAAATGCGGGAAGCGCATCGCCGCGCCCTCAGCCGGCCGACGGTGTGGCGAAGGACGGCTGCGGCGTGGTGACCGTCGGCATTTGCGGCCCGGTATCGGGTGCGCGCGGCTTGATGACCGTCTTCTTCGCATCCACCTTCGCGCCGGGCGCGAGCTGGGCGATGCCGTCGAGCAGCACGAGATCGGTCGGCGCGATGCCGCTGCGGATGGCGCGCAGGCCCTCCACTTCCGGTCCCGTCTCCACCTCGCGCTGCACGGCGGTGCCGTCGCGGCCCATCACGAAGACGAGCTTGCGGGCCTGATCGGCGGTGATCGCCTCGTCCGGCACCAGCAGCGCCTTGTAGGTGCCCGAACCGAGCAGACGGGCGCGGCCGAACATGCCGGGCGTCAGGAAATGATTCGGGTTCGCCACCACCGCATGAGCGCGAATCGTGCCGGTCTGCGGATCGAGGGCGTTGTCCACGAACTGCATCCGGCCGTGCCAGTTATAGCCCGTCTCGTCGGAAAGCTGGATGTCGACCGGGTTGGCCTTGCTCCGCGAGGAATCGCGCTGGCCCTTCTGCGCCTCGCGCAGATATTTGAGATAGAAGCTCTCGGCCCCGTCGAAGGTGAACCAGATCGGATCGAGCGACACCACCGTGGTCAGCAGCGTCTGCCCGTTGATGACCTGATCGCCGAGCGACACGCGCTTGTCCGACACGCGGCCCGACACCGGCGCGCGCACCGTCGTGAAGCCGATGTTCAGCCGGGCATTATAGGCATTGGCCTCGGCCGCCTGGAGATTGGCCGCGGCGGTGCGCACGGCGGCTTCGTTATTCTCCAGCTCTTCCTTGCTGACCGCCTGCACCTTGACCAGCTCGGTCGAGCGGCTGGCGACGGATTTCGCGTTGATGAGCGTCGCCTTCGCGCTCGCCACCTGCGCCAGCGCCTGATCCAGCGCGGCGCGATAGGGGCGCGGATCGATGATGAAGAGCGGCTGGCCCTCTTTCACATCCTGCCCGTTGCGGAACAGGATCTGCGTCACCACCCCCGTGACGCGGGCGCGCAGATCGACCGACTGCGGCGCCTCGAAGCGGCCGATATACTCATCCCAGTCGACCACGTCGCGCTGAAGCGGCTGGGCGACGGAAACATGCGGAACCGGCGGGCCTTTCGGCGCCTGATTCCCCTTTGAGCATCCGGCCAGGAGAGCGATCATGACCAACGCGGTGGATGTGCGGATCATCCATATCCCCTTTATTGCGGTGCAACGTTAGCCCGTCGCTTCCCACACGCAAGTCAAATGTTACCGACCAGTACGAAAGCCTGGATTCGGCATGACGCCTCCCGGAGAGGCCGTTCGCTCCCCTCCCGGAATGAGCCGGTGCCGTAACCTACCCTCCCTCCGTCGCCTTGCCTAGCCACCCCCTCTTTCGCTCCGGGGGTGAGATCGCTAGGCAGGCGGCGCCCCATATTCTTGTTGAGGAAGTGCCCGATGGCCGATGTCGATGCCCTGATGCGCAAGGCGCCCGTGATCCCCGTTCTGGTGATCGACCGGCTGGAGGATGCCGCCCCGATCGCCGAGGCGCTGGTGGCGGGCGGCCTGCCGCTTCTCGAAGTGACGCTGCGCACGCCGGTCGCTCTCGATGCGATCCGCGCGATGTCCAAGGTGCCGGGCGCGATCGTCGGCGCGGGCACCGTGCTCAACGAGCGCCAGCTCCACGCCGCGCAGGAAGCCGGCGCCACCTTCATCGTCTCGCCAGGCCTGACCGTGCCGCTCACCAGGGCCGCGCAGACCGCGAACATCGATTTCCTGCCTGGCGTCGCCAACCCGGCCGATATCATGACCGGCATGGATCTCGGCCTCAATCGCTTCAAGTTCTTCCCGGCCGAGGCGGTCGGCGGGCTGAAGGCGCTCAAGGCCTATGCGAGCGTGTTCCGCGACGCGCGCTTCTGCCCGACCGGCGGCATCACGCTGGAGAGCGCGCCGAGCTGGCTCGCCGAAGAGGCGGTGCTGTGCGTCGGCGGCTCGTGGCTGGTGCCCTCGGGCACGATCGACGAGGCGGCGATCCGTCAGCGCGCGGAAGCCGCCTCGAAGCTCCGCGCCTGACGGACCGGCGGGCGGTGGCTCAGGCCACCGCCACGCTGCGCCGCCGCGCATAGGCGAAGTAGACGATCAGCCCGAGCCCGTTCCACGCGAAGAACCGCACCTGCGTGCCGAACGGCAGGTTCCAGAACAGATAGAGGCAGCCGAGAATCGCCACCGCGCCGACCAGCGGCGCCAGCGGCGTGCGGAAGGCGCGCTCGCGGTTCGGCTCGCGTCTCCTCAGGATCAGCATCGACGCGCCCACCGCCACGAAGGCGCAGAGCGTCCCCGCATTGGCCAGCGCCGCGATCTCGGCGAGCGGCAGGAAGGCCGCGATGATCGCGACGATGATCGCCGTCCCGATCGTGACCGCCACCGGCACGCCGCTCCTGGGATGGACGCGGCCGAGCCGCTCGGGAAGCAGCCGGTCGCGCGCCATCACGAAGAAGATGCGGGTCTGGCCGAACAGGAAGGCGAGGATCACGGTCGGCAGCGCCACCACGGCCACTGCACCGAATATCTTGGCGGTGGTCGCCGAGCCGACCGTGCGCAGCACCAGCGCCAGCGGCTCGGCCGAGTTGGCGAAGCTCGCCACCGGCACCGCGCCGATCGCGCAGGCCGCGACGCCCATGTAGATCACCACGCAGGCGAGCATCGATCCGACGATGCCGATGGTCATGTCCCGGCCGGGATTCTTGGCCTCCTCGGCCGCCGTCGACACCGCGTCGAAGCCGTAGAAGGCGAAGAAGATGATCGACGCCGCCGCCATCACGCCATGCTTGGCGCCGTCCGGCCCGAGCGACTGGAAGAAACCGAAGGGCATGAAGGGATGGAAGTTCGCCGCGTCGAAATGCGGCAGCGTCACGGCCACGAACATCGCCAGCGCCGCGATCTTCAGCGCCACCAGCGCGGCGTTCAGCGTCGCCGATTCGCGCGTGCCGACCAGCAGCAGCCCGGCCACCACGGCGATGATGCCCACCGCCGGCAGGTTGACGAGGCCGCCCGCGTCCGGCCCGCCCGCCAGCGCCTTGGGGATGGTCCAGCCGATGCCGTCCATGAAGCCGGTGAAATAGCCCGACCAGCCGACCGCCACCGTCGAGCAGACCACCGAATATTCGAGGATCAGGCTCCAGCCGACGATCCAGGCGATCGTCTCGCCCACGGCGACATAGGAATAGGTGTAGGCGCTGCCGGATTGCGGGATCATCGCCGCGAGCTCGGCATAGGCAAGCGCCGCCGCCGCGCAGACCGCGCCCGCGATCAGGAAGGAGAGGATGACGCCCGGCCCCGCCAGCGCGGCGCCGACGCCGGTCAGCGTCAGGATGCCGGTGCCGACGATCGCGCCGACGCCCAGCGCCACCAGATGCGGCCAGCCGAGCGTGCGGTGCAGCTTGTGCACGGCGTCGGCGGGCGGCGCCTCGATCGACTTCAACGGACCCCAGAACGACATTCTTATCCTCTCGCTTCTCTTATTCCTCGTCCGGATACGGCCCCTTGCCGCCTTCGGCAATGAACTGGTCCACACGGGCGTTGAGCGCGCTCATCGGCACCGATCCGAGCGCCAGGATCGTGTCGTGGAAAGCGCGGATGTTGAACTTCGGCCCCAGCGCCTTCTCGGCCTTGGCGCGATCGTCGCGGATCGTCTTCTCGCCGAGATAATAGCTGAGCGCCTGCCCCGGCCACGAGATGTAGCGATCGACCTCCGTCTCGATCTCATGATCGGAGAGCGCGGTGTTGTCGTGGAGGAAGGCGATGGCCTGCGCGCGCGTCCAGCCGAGATGATGGACGCCGGTGTCCACCACCAGCCGCGAGGCGCGCCACATCTGATAGCTCAGCATCCCGAAACGGTCATAAGGCGTCTGGTACATGCCCATCTCGTCGCCCAGCCGCTCGCAATAGAGCGCCCAACCCTCCCCATAGGCCGAGATATAGCCGGCCGAGCGGAATTCGGGCTGGTCCTTCGCCTCGGCCGCGAGCGGGATCTGGAAGGCGTGGCCCGGCGCGCTCTCGTGCAGCGTCAGCGCGGTGAGCTGGTAGAGCGGGCGGCTCGGCAGGTTCTGGGTGTTGACCAGATAGACGCCGTCGCCGCCACGTCCCGCCGTGTAGAAGGGCGCGATCGCCGCCGGAACCGGGATGATCGCGAAGCGGCGGCGCGGCAGATGGCCGAACCAGGTGGCGGCCTTGCCGTCGAACGTCTTGGCGATCCACGCCGCGTCCTTGAGAAGCTCGTCCGGCGTCTTGGCGTAGAAGCGCGGATCGGTGCGCAGGAAGGTCAGGAAGGCCGGGAAATCGCCCTTGAAGCCGACCTGCTTCATCACCGCCAGCATCTCGGCATGGATCGAGGCGACTTCCTGAAGGCCGATCGCGTGGATCTGGTCTGGCGTCAGGTCGAGCGTGGTGAACTCGCGGATCTTGGAGCGGTAATAGGCCGCGCCGCCGGGCTGCTTCTCCGCCGCCAGCTCGGGGTTGGCGTGGGGCACATAATCGCCCTGCCAGTAAGTCAGCAGCTTCGCATAGGAAGGCACCACGCTCGTCATGATCGCCTTGCGTGCCTCGGCGCGGAGCGTTTCCTGCTCGGCCGCCGGGATGTTGGCCGGCATCGTCTTGAACGGTGCCCAGAAGCCCGTCTCCTCGGCCGACTTGGCGTTGGCCACCATCGCGATCGAACCGTCACGGCCGGCCAGCGTCACCTTGGGGGGCGTGAAGCCGCGCGCCTCGCCCACCTTCATGTTGACGATCTGCTGATCGAAATAGCGCGGCACTTCGGTGAGCTGACCGATGAAGTTGCGATATTCCTGCGCCGAACGCAGCGGTTTGTCGTCGACGCTGGAAAGATCGCCCCAGAAGCTCGAATCCGAATTGGCGGGCTTCTCCCATTCATGGAAGCGCTGGGCGGCGAGCAACGCGTCGATCTGCCCCTTATAGACCGCGAAGTTGACGCGGTTCTCCGCCGTCAGCCTGTCCTGCGGGACGGTGGCGAGCTGGCCCTCCACCTTCTCCCACATGGCGGTACGCTCCGCCTGCGCCTGCGGAGACACGTCGGGGAGATGCGCGCTCATGATGCGCTGGCCGCGCGGCCCCTCGGGCTGGGCGAAGCTGTGCAGGCGCCAGGCATATTCGTCCGAATAGATCGCCTTGAAGCGGGCGTTCCAGTCCTGCGGCGCGGCGGCGACGAGCAGGGGGAGCAACAGCAGGGCAGCGCGACGCATGGGACAACTCCGGTCAGCAAGGCAGGTCGGCCGGCACCCTGCCGCCCGGCCTCGCCCGCCGCAACCACCCGTCGGACGATCGCTCCGGCAGCGTCACATAAGTGCCACCCTCCCCTCCCGCGCGATTGCGGGGTGCGCGGACGCCCGCTATCCATGCGGGGGCATGGCCGATCCCGCCCATCCCGCCTCCCAGGGCTTCGACCCCGCCGCCGCCGCCCGCATGGTCGCGGCCTTCGGTCATAATGGCGCGCTCGGCGCCCGCTTCGTGGCGCATGGCGAGGACTGGTCGGAGCTGGCGCTCGACTATCGCGCGGACCTGATCGGCGACGAGGCGTCCGGTGTGCTCGCCTCCGGCCCGATCATCGCGCTGATGGACATGGCGACCAGCATCGCCGTCTGGATCAGGCGCGGCGCGTTCAAGCCGCAGGCGACGCTGGACCTGCGCATCGACTATCTGCGCGCCGCGACGCCGGGGCGGACCGTCATCGGCCATGGCGAATGCTATCGCCTCACACGCCGCGTCGCCTTCGTGCGCGGCATGGCGCATGACGGCGACCCGGACGACCCGATCGCGCACGTCGCCGGCACCTTCATGATGACGGACGAGGCCTGACGGGCATGACCGTGTGCGAGACGAAGCTGCCGCCCTACGCGCATTTCCTCGGCATCACGGTCGAGCGGGACGGCGATCGCGGGCCGCTCTTCCAGATGCCGTTCGAGACGCGCGTGGTCGGCCGCCCGCACTTCCTCCACGGCGGCGCCATCGCCGGGCTGCTGGAGATCGCCGCCGTCGGCACGGTGCTCGACGCGCTGGCCGGCGAGGCGGGCGTCGGCGTCAAGCCGATCAACGTCACCGTCGACTTCATGCGCGGCGGGCGCGAACGGCTGACCTTCGCCGCCGCCACCATCGCGCGGCTGGGCAACCGCATCGCCAATGTCGAGGCCTTCGCCTGGCAGGACGACCGCAGCCGCCCGATCGCGGCCGCGCGCATGACGCTGATGCTGCGCCGCGCGCCTCAGGGAGAATGAGATGGCCTACTGGGTGCTGCGTTCCGAACCCGATGCCTATTCGTGGGACGATCTCGTCCGCGACGGCGGCACCGAGTGGAACGGCGTGCGCAACTACACCGCGCGCAATTTCCTCAAGGAGATGGCGATCGGCGATCAGGCGCTGTTCTACCACTCGAACACCGAGAAGGCCGCCGTCGGCATCATGGAGGTGACGCGCGCCTGGCAGCCGGACGGCGACGACGGCAAATGGGCGAGCGTCGCGGTGAAGCCGGTGCGGCCGCTCGCGCATCCGGTGACGCTGGCCGCGATCAAGGCCGAGCCGAAGCTCGCCGAACTGATGATGCTGAAGCAGTCCCGCCTGTCGGTGTCGAAGGTCGAGCCGGAGGAATGGAAGCTGCTGCTGAAGATGGCCGAAGCCTAAACATCCTCCCCATTGCATGGGGAGGATGAGGGGCGCATTCGCCGCCCGCAATCCCCGGATACAATTCGGGCCGCCACTCCAGCGAGTGACGGCCCGATAAAGTCGCTTACGCCGCGGCGCGCTTGGCGCGCTTGCGCTCGTGCGGATCGAGGTGGCGCTTGCGCAGACGGATCGTCTTCGGCGTCACTTCCACCAGCTCGTCATCGTCGATGTAGGCGATCGCCTGCTCCAGCGTCATCCGCTTCGGCGGGGTGAGGCGGATCGCGTCGTCCTTGCCGCCCGAAGCGCGGAAGTTGGTGAGCTGCTTCGCCTTCATCGGGTTGACTTCGAGGTCGTCATCCTTGGCGTTCTGGCCGACGATCATGCCCTCGTAGAGCGCCTCGCCATGGCCGACGAACAGGATGCCGCGCTCCTCAAGCGGGCCGAGCGCATAGCTGTTGGCCTCGCCCGAACCGTTCGAGATCAGAACGCCGTTCTTGCGGCCGTCGATCGAGCCCTTGTGCGGGCCGTACTTCTCGAACAGCCGGTTCATGATGCCGGTGCCGCGGGTGTCCGACAGGAACTCGCCATGATAGCCGATCAGGCCGCGCGACGGCGCGGAGAAGGTGATGCGCGTCTTGCCGCCGCCCGACGGGCGCATGTCGGTCATCTCGGCCTTGCGCTGGTTCATCTTGTCGACGACCGTGCCCGAGAATTCCTCGTCCACGTCGATCACGACGGTCTCGTAGGGCTCGGTACGGCCACCGGTCTCGTCCTCGCCGAACAGCACGCGCGGACGCGAGATGCCAAGCTCGAAGCCCTCGCGGCGCATCGTCTCGATCAGCACGCCGAGCTGGAGCTCGCCACGGCCGGCCACCTCGAAGCTGTCCTTGTCGGCGCTCTCGGTCACCTTCACGGCGACGTTCGATTCCGCCTCGCGGAACAGGCGGTCGCGGATCATGCGCGACGTCACCTTCGAGCCTTCACGTCCGGCGAAGGGCGAATCGTTCACCGCGAAACGCATGGACAGCGTCGGCGGATCGATCGGCTGCGCGACGATCGGCGTGTTGACCGAGGTGTCGGCGATGGTGTTCGCCACGGTCGCGACGGTGAGGCCGGCCAGCGAGATGATGTCGCCCGCCTTCGCCTCGTCGACCGGCACGCGGTCGAGGCCGCGGAAGGTCATGATCTTGGACGCGCGGCCCGCTTCGATCACATTGCCCTCGCCGTCGAGCGCGTGGATCGGCTGGTTGATCTTCACCACGCCCGAGTTGACGCGGCCGGTGAGGATGCGGCCCATGAAATTGTCGCGATCGAGCAGCGTCACCAGGAAGGTGAACGGCGCTTCGAGATCGACCGACGGCGCCGGCACATGGCTGACGATCTTCTCGAACAGCGGACGCAGCGTGCCCTCGCGGGCATTCTCGTCGGTCGAGGCATAGCCGTTGCGGCCCGAGGCGTAGAGCACCGGGAAGTCGAGCTGCTCTTCGGACGCGTCGAGGCTGACGAAGAGGTCGAACACCTCGTCCAGCACTTCCTGCACGCGCGAATCCGGGCGGTCGATCTTGTTGACGACGACGATCGGCTTGAGGCCGAGCGCGAGCGCCTTGCCGGTCACGAACTTGGTCTGCGGCATCGCGCCTTCGGACGAGTCCACCAGCAGGATCACGCCGTCGACCATCGAGAGGATGCGCTCCACCTCGCCGCCGAAATCGGCGTGGCCGGGGGTGTCGACGATGTTGATGCGCGTGCCTTCCCACTCGATCGAGGTGGGCTTGGCCAGGATCGTGATGCCACGCTCCTTTTCGAGGTCGTTCGAGTCCATGGCGCGCTCTTCGACGCGCTGGTTGTCACGGAAGGTACCGGACTGACGGAAGAGCTGGTCGACGAGCGTGGTCTTGCCGTGATCGACGTGGGCGATGATCGCCACGTTGCGGAGCGCCATGAGATTATGATCCTGCAGGAGTTTCAGCGCGCGCCCATAGCCGATATGGCGCGCTGCAACAAGGGCGGGCGGGTCAGGCCGTGCGCGCGGCGATCAGCCCTGCGCCGAACATGAAGAAGAGCGCCCCGGTGCCACGATCGAAGGCGCGCTGCCGCCGGCCGTCCGCCAGCCAGCCGGAAAGCCGCCGTCCGCCGGCCGCATAGGCGACATACCAACTCGTCTCGATCGCCGCGAACGTCACCACGAGGATCGCGAACTGCGGCGCCCAATAAGCCTTCTGCGAGATGAACTGCGGGAAGAGGGCCGCGGCGAACAGGATCAGCTTGGGGTTGGAGAGCCCGGTGAGCAGCGCATCCCGATAGAGCGCGAAGGTGGAGATGCCGGGCGCCACGGGCACGTCCGGGTCCATCCCCGCCGCGCCCTTGCCCGCCCCGCGCCACGCCTTGATGCCGAGCCACGCCAGATAGGCGGCGCCTGCATAGCGCAGCACGTCGAACAGGCGCGGCGAGGCGAGCAGCAGCGCCCCGACGCCGGCGGCCGAGGCGGCCAGCGCGATCAGCACGGCGGTCATGCACCCCGCCATCGCCCAGACCGAGCGGCCGAAGCCGTAGCGCACCGATCGCGTCATGACATGGAGCATGTTCGGCCCCGGCGTCCCCGAGATGAGAAACACCGTCACCACGAACAGCCACCAGCGATCCCAGCTCATCCCTTGATCCACATTTCCAGTATCAGCGCGACGAGGCCGAGCGTCGCCACGCCCAGCGCCCACAGCCCCACGAACCAGCCGAGGCGGCGCCCCCACATATCAATGATATCCCCCTTCGCCCACCTTGCCCCGGAAGACCCAATAGGCCCAGCCGGTATAGCCAAGGATGATCGGTATGAGGAACATCGCGCCGACCAGCATGAACGCCTGACTGACGCCGGGCGCCGCCGCCTGATAGATCGAGACGCGGCCGGGGATCACATCCGGGAAGATCGACACCGCCAGCCCCGCCATCGACAGCAGGAACAGCGCGACCGTCAGGAAGAAGGGCGCCCGCTCGCGCCCCTTGGCCAGCGTCCAGAGCAGCAGCGCCGCCACGATCGCGACCAGCAGCGGCACCTGCGCCGTCGCCAGCACGCTCGGCCATGCGAACCAGCGCTTGTAATATTGCCCCGAGAGGAAAGGCGTCGCGAGGCTCACCGCCGCGATCGCCAGCACGAGGAGCGGCGCGAGCATCTTCGCCAGCTTGCGGGCATCCTCATGCACCAGCCCCTCGGTCTTCCACAGCAGGAAGCAGGCGCCGAGCAGCGCATAGCCGATCAGCAGGCTCACCCCGGTCAGCATCGAGAAAGGCGTCAGCCAGTCCCACCAGCCGCCGGCATAGGCGCGGCCCTCGACATGGATGCCCTGCAACAGCGCGCCGAGCGTGATGCCCTGCGCCAGCGCCGTCACGGCGGAACCCGAGAAGAAGGCGAAGTCCCACACCGGGCGATGCCGCGGGTCGCGCCAGCGGAACTCGAACGCCACGCCCCGGAAGACGAGGCCGAGCAGCATTGCGATGATCGGCGGATAGAGCGCCGGCAGGATGATCGAATAGGCCAGCGGGAAGGCCGCCAGCAGGCCTCCGCCGCCCATCACCAGCCATGTCTCGTTGCCATCCCATACGGGGGCGACCGCGTTCATCGCCTGATCGCGCTCCTTGCCGACCTTGAACAGCGGGAAGAGGATGCCGATGCCGAGGTCGAAGCCGTCCATGAACACATAGGCGGCGATGGCGAAGGCGATGATGCCGGCCCAGATCAGCGCCAGCGTGGGATCGGGCTCGATCATGCGCGGCCTCCTTCGATCGCGGGGGCGGGCGTGATGCCGGCGGCGTGGGTCGGCTGGTCGGGGTGGTCGGGCTCGCCGGTCGCCGGAGGCTTCGCCATCAGGCGCAGGATGTACCAGATGCCCGCCGAGAAGGCCGCGAGATAGACGATGGCGAAGGCCGCCAGCGACCAGCCGACGCCCGGCGCCGCGATCGGCGAGACGCTGTCCGCGGTACGCAGGACGTGGAAGATGGTGTAAGGTTGCCGCCCCACCTCGGTGGTGATCCAGCCCGCCGTGGTGGCGACGAAGCCCGCCGGCCCCATCACCAGCGCGAAGCGGTGCAGCCAGCCCCACTCATAGAGCCCCCTGCGCGCCCGCGCCGCGAGGCTCGACAGCCCGAGCAGCAGCATCAGCGAGGCAAGGCCCACCATGATGCGGAACGACCAGAAGACGATCGGCACCGGCGGCCATTCGTCGCGCGGGAAATCGGTCAGGCCCTGAAGCGGAGCATGGGGATCGTGGCGCAGGATCAGGGAGCCCGCGTGCGGAATTTCGATCTTCGCCTTCACCTCGGCGGACCGGCTGTCGGGCAGGCCGAACAGGATCAGCGGCGCGCCGTCGGGGCTCGGGCGGTAGTCGCCCTCCATCGCCAGCACCTTGGCCGGCTGATGCTCCAGCGTGTTGAGGCCGTGCTGGTCGCCGACGAGGATCTGCACCGGCGCCACCAGCGCCGCCATCCACATCGCCATCGAGAACATCTTCTTCACCTGCGGCGTGGCGTGGCCGCGGATCAGGTGCCACGCGCCCACCGCCCCCACCACCAGCGCGGTGGTGAGATAGGAGGCGATCAGCGTGTGGATCAGGCGATAGGGGAAGCTCGGCGTGAAGATCACCGGCCACCAGCTTCCCGCCGGCACGAACTGATGCGCGGAATTGAGCGTCCAGCCCTGCGGCGTCTGCATCCAGCTATTGGCCGAGATGATCCAGAAGGCCGAGATGCAGGTGCCCAGCGCCACCGCGCAGGTCGCGACATAATGGAGCCCCGGCCCCACCTTCTTCATCCCGAAGATCATCACGCCGAGGAAACCGGCTTCGAGGAAGAAAGCGGTCAGCACCTCATAGGCCATCAGCGGCCCGACGATCGGCCCGGCGCGATCGGAAAAGACCGACCAGTTGGTGCCGAACTGGTAGGACATGACGATACCGGAGACGACGCCCATCGCGAAGTTGATCGCGAAGATCTTGGTCCAGTAGCGGAAGAGGTCGAGATAGACGGCCTGCTTCGTCTTCAGCCACAGCCCCTCCAGCACCATCAGATAGCTGGCCAGCCCGATCGTGAAGCTCGGGAAGATGAAGTGAAAGGACAGGGTGAAAGCGAATTGCGTTCGCGCGAGCAGCAACGCGGCCTGATCGTGCATGATGGTATACCCCCGCGCGTATCGATGCGGATTTCAACCTTGCTCATGCCTTAGGCCAGACCCCGGTTTATTGCACGTCCGAAACGCGATTTTTCCGCGCTTTTCCTTCAAGAAGCGCAACAAATGCGTCACGCGGACGCGTTAGTCGGCGGCCATGACTCTCCTGACCCCGTCGCGCCGCGCCGTGATCGGCGGCCTCGTCGCCGCCCCCTTCGTCCTGCCCGCCGGCCTTCGCGCGCAGACGCTGGGATTCGTGGATTATCCCTTCACGCTGGGCGTCGCGTCGGGCGACGCGCTGCCCGACGGTTTCGTGATCTGGACCCGCCTCGCGCCGAAGCCTCTCGAGCCGCAGGGCGGAATGCCGATCCGCCCGGTCGCGGTGGACTGGGAGGTGGCGGAGGATGACGGCTTCAGGACCGTCGTCGCCAGAGGCAGCGAGACGGCGCATCCCGAACTCGCCCACTCGGTCCATGTCGAGGTGTCGGGGCTGAAGCCCGGCCGGCCTTACTGGTATCGCTTCAAATGCGCGGGCGAGAAGAGCCTCACCGGCATGGCCCGCACCCTCCCCGCGATCGGGGCCATCGTCGACAAGGTGCGCTTCGCCGCCGTCGGCTGCCAGCATTTCGAGGCAGGCTGGTACACCGCCTATCGCCATGTCGCCGAGGAGGAACTCGATTTCGTGTTCCATTACGGCGATTATATCTACGAATATCATCCCGGAACGGTGACGAACGAGCGGCACCAGCCGATCGATCCGGTCCGCCTCTATGTCGGCGGCGAGCCCTATACGCTCGGCGACTATCGCATCCGCTACGCACAGGAGACGCTGGACACCGACCTGATGGCCGCCCGCGCCGCGCACCCGTGGTTCTGCACCTATGACGACCATGAGGTGGACAACAACTGGGTGTCCGACCGCGATCAGGACGGCACCGATCCGGCGCTCTTCCTGCTCCGCCGCCGTCAGGCGTTGCAGGCATGGTATGAGCATATGCCGGTGCGCCGCGCCTCTTTCCCCCAGGCGGACGGCGCGGTCGAGTTCCGCCGCCGCGCCGATTATGGCGACCTGCTGCGCGGGCATTTCCTCAACACCCGCCTCTATCGCACCGACCAGCCCTGCGGCGACGACTACAAGCCCGCCTGCGCCGGCGTCAGCGCGGCCGACGCCCAGATCCTGGGCGCCCAGCAGGAACATTGGCTCGGCGAAGGCCTCGCCTCCGGCCACCAGCGCTGGCAGCTCATCGCGCAGCAGGTGATGATCTGCCCGCTCGACCGGCGCGAGCATGACGAGCCGCAGCCCGTCTACAACATGGATAGCTGGGCCGGTTACCAAGGCCCCCGCACCCGCCTGTTCGACCAGTTCGCGGCCCATAAAGGCGGCAACATCGTCGTCGTCACCGGCGACGAGCACCAGAATTTCGCGAACGACCTCATCCATCACGACAAGGTGGTGGCAAGCGAGTTCGTCTCGACCTCGATCAGCTCGGGCGGCGACGGCCATGAGACGCGTCCCGGCAACGAGGCATGGATGCGCCGCAACCCCTGCCTCAAATGGACGGGCGATCGCCGCGGCTATGCGCTGAGCGAGGTGACGCGCGAGGCGTGGACCTGCCATTTCCGGGCGGTCGACGCGGTGAGCGTCAAGGGCGCGCCGATCCGCACGGCCTCGCGCTGGGCGGTGCAGGCGGGCAAGGCGGGGCTGGTGCAGGGATAGCGCATTTCGTCACCCTGAACTTGGTTCAGGGTCCATTCGCGCAGCGCTTCCCATTCGTCGGAGCGCGAATGGATCCTGACCTTCGTCAGGATGACGCTGAAGATGCGATCGCAACCGTATCACTTGAATAAAACAGCGTCGCCGTCCTATCTTCCTGTCTGAACAGAGAGGGCAGGATCACCGGATGGCGACGACGACGCAGACTGCGACCGACACTCCGATCGAGTTGACGCCGCCCACGCCCGTGGCGGCCATCTCGCCCGAGCGCGCCGCCGGGCTCGTGCCGCTCGACGACGGCCAGAAGAGCAAACTCGACGAGCGCGTGGACGGCTTCATCGCCGAACTGGTCGCCGCCGACAGCAACTCGCCCGAGTTCGGCAAGAAGGTCGACCAGATCACCAACATGGGCCGGCGCGAGATCGCCGAGGCCGCCGGCCACTCCAACCGCTTCCTCGATCGCCCGACCAAGGCGATGGACAAGGACAGCAATGTCGGCACCGATCTCGCCGCGCTCCGCCGCACGATCGAGGATCTCGACCCCGCCAAACGGGGCAACCTGCTGGCGCCCAAGAAGCTGTTCGGCGTCCTCCCCTTCGGCAGCAAGCTGCGCGACTATTTCGACGGCTATAAATCCGCCCAGAGCCATATCTCGACGATCCTCGCCCGCCTCGCCGGCGGCAAGGATGAGCTTCTGAAGGACAATGCGGCGATCGATGTCGAGCGGCAGGGGCTGTGGGCCTCGATGGGCCGGCTGGAGCAGATGATCCATGTCGCCAAGGCGCTCGACGCCGGGCTGGAGCAGAAGGCGCTCGATCTCGACGCGACCGATCCGGCCAAGGCCAAGGCGATCCGCGAGAGCGCGCTCTTCTACGTCCGCCAGCGCACGCAGGATCTGCTGACCCAGATGGCGGTGACGGTGCAGGGCTATCTGGCGCTCGATCTGGTCAAGAAGAACAATGTCGAGCTGGTGAAGGGCGTCGATCGCGCGTCCACCACCACCGTCTCGGCGCTGCGCACGGCGGTGACGGTGGCGCAGGCGCTCACCAACCAGAAGCTGGTGCTCGACCAGATCACCGCGCTCAACACCACGACCGCGAACATGATCGATTCGACCGGCGAGCTACTGCGCACGCAGACCGGCGTGATCCACCAGCAGGCGGCCGCCTCGACCATCCCGATCGATACGCTGAAGCGCGCCTTCCAGAACATCTATCAGACGATGGACGCGATCGACACGTTCAAGCTTCAGGCGCTCGACAATATGAAGACCACGGTCAACGTGCTGACCGACGAGGTCGAGAAGTCGCGCGGCTATATCGCTCGGGCCGAGGGCGCCGCGCAGGCGCAGGCCTCCGCGTCGCGAGAGGAGCCGTTTCGGATCGAATGATGCCCACCTCCGACGACATCATCGAACACGCGGCCGACTTCCTCCGCCGCATCTCGCCCGAGGGACGCGCCGCGGCCCGGCGGCGGCGCGAGCGGCGGCAGGCGGCGTTCCGGCGCATCGCCAGGCGGCTGGTGCTGGCCTCCGTGGTCATTCTCGGCGCGGCGCTGGCGACGGGGATCATCATCGGCCCGATCGGGATCAACGGGCTGCTCGCGGTCATCCTCGCGATGGTGCTGGCGTGGGCCGCGATCCTGATGTGGTCGCGCTCGCCCGAGCCCACCCCCGAGCGCCTCGCCACCAGCGACCTCGCCCAGCTCCCCGCGCAGACGGAGGACTGGCTGGAGAAGCAGCGCCCCGCCCTCCCCGCGCCCGCGCAGCGCCAGTTGGACGCGCTTGCGCTCAGCCTGGAGGCGATCGGGCCGCAACTCGCGGCGCTCGACCCGCGCCAGCCCGAGGCGATCGAGGCGCGCCGGCTGATCGGCGACGAGCTGCCCGAGCTGGTGCGCGGCTATCAGCGCGTGCCGCCGTCGCTCCGCCGCCAGCCGATGAACGGCGGCCCCTCCCCCGACAAGCAGCTCGCCGAAGGGCTCGGCACGATCGGCGAGGAGATCGCCCGCATGAACGCGCGGCTCGCGGACGGCGATCTGAAAGCGCTCGCCACGCAGAACCGTTTCCTCGAAATCAAGTATAAGGGCGACGGGGAGATGGGCGAGGGCTGAGCCCTCCCCTCAGGCGGCGGGCGGCGCCTCGGGGCGCCGGCTGAGCTGGAGCAGATGCGTCGCCATCGCCGCGCCCAGCACCGGCGCCAGCAGGTTCACCACCGGCAGCACGAACACGCCCGTCGTGATCGCCCCCATCAACGCCCGCTCGCCGCGCGTCTCCCGGAGCCAGGCACGCCGCCCCGCCCGGTCAAGATGCCGCGCCGCCACCATCTCGCCGAGGTCGCGCCCGAAAGCGACGCCGTTCACCGCGACGAACAGCAGCACCGTCCCCACGCCCGTCACCAGCAGCAGGATGTAGAAGGGCAGCGCGATCAGATTGTAGAGGATCACGCGCAGCGACGATCGCAATCCCAGCAGCGCCCCGCCCGCCCAGCCGAGCGGCCGTGCCGAGGCCAGCGCCGCCGGATAATGCCGCGCCTCCACCGCCGCGACGATGCGGTCCATATAGGCCGAGATCACCCCGATCGCGATCGCGGGAAACAGGAACCACAGCCCGATCGCGGTCAGCAGGAAAGCCCCGAACCCGCTCGCCGACGGCCCCAGCGGGCAGCTATCGTCCGACCAGAGCGAACAGGGGTCCGCGCCGTCCAGCGCGAAGCCCAGCGCAACGCCGATGCCGGCGAAGATCAACAAGGTCATCAGCAGCGATCGGCCGAGGATGGCCAGCACCCGGCGGTCGCCGAGATCGCCGATCGCCAGCAGGAAAGCGCGCATCACCATGACGCCTCCTACGGACGGAAGCGCCGGCTGGTTCCCCGCCTTCCGAATCCGGGCGGCTTCCGAAGCGATTGCAGCGATGGTGAGGGGAAGAAGCCGCTGGATGCCCCGTGAGGATTCGAACCTCAATTGACGGAGTCAGAGTCCGTAGTCTTACCTTTAGACGACGGGGCACCGACGGCAGGCGCGCCATCTAGAATCACCATCCCGGCCTGTCAACGGCCCTTTTCCGTGTCCACCTTGCGGGGAGGACAAAGCGACTATACCTTCCTTCTCAAGCAACGGCGGGATGGTCCGCCGAGACGTTGAACTTGAAGGATGCGGCCGATGGCGCAAGAAGCCGCCACCGTCAGGCCGCGAGCCGGGGGAGCACCCGGCACGCAGGGCCGAAAGCCCCCGCCACGGCGGGATATCGAGCGGCGCACCTATGCCGCGCTCGATCTGGGCACGAACAATTGCAGGCTGCTGATCGCAAGGCCCTCGCCCGAGGGGTTCGTGATTATCGATGCCTTTTCCCGAATCGTCCGTCTGGGCGAAGGGCTCGCGACGAGCGGACGGCTGTCCGATGCGGCGATCGAACGCGCCATCGCGGCGCTGACGATCTGCGCGGAGAAGCTGAAGCGTCGCCACGTCACGCTCGTCCGCTCGGTGGCGACCGAGGCCTGCCGCCAGGCGGCCAACGGGCGCGACTTCGTGCAGCGCGTCCATGCCGAGACGGGCATCCGGCTGGATGTCATCAACCCCGGCGAGGAGGCACGGCTCGCCGTGCTCGGCTGCCAGGCGCTGCTGCCGCAGGGCGAAGGGCCGGCGCTGATCTTCGATATCGGCGGAGGATCGACCGAGCTGGTGCTGGTCGAGACGACACCCGAAGGATGCCGCATCCTCGACTGGTTCTCGGCGCCATGGGGGGTCGTGTCGCTGACCGAAGCCGAGGGTGGCCGGCGCTCCGACGATTCGGCGCAGGCGCTCGCCGCCTATCAGCGGATGAAGGCCCGTGTCTCCGGTGCCTTCGCGGATTTCGCCGCCACGCTGCCCAAGCCCGAGGCGCCGCCGCGCCTGCTCGGCACGTCCGGCACGGTGACGACCCTCGCCAGCCTGCATCTGGGGCTCCCCGCCTATGACCGCCGGGCGGTCGACGGGCTGGTCGTGCCGGTCGATGCGATGCGGGACATCGGCACGCGGCTGTCGCACATGACGGTGGCCGAACGGTCGCGCGTGCCGTGCATCGGCAACGAGCGCGCCGATCTCGTCGTGGCGGGCTGCGCGATCCTCGAGGCGATCATGGACATCTGGCCGGCCGCGCGCCTCGGCGTCGCCGATCGCGGCATCCGGGAGGGCATCCTGCGGTCCCTGATCGCGCGCGACCTGCGGGCGTGATAGGGCGCGCGCCATGACGATACGACGCACCGGCCCCGGCGGCCGCCAGAGGGTCAAGACCGCCAAGGGCCGCACCAACGCCTCCGTTCGCTGGCTGGAGCGCCAGTTGAACGATCCCTATGTCCGCATGGCCAAGTCCGAGGGCTATCGCAGCCGCGCGGCCTACAAGCTGATCGAGCTGGACGAGCGCTTCGGCTTCCTGCGCGGCGCGCAGCGGGTGGTCGATCTCGGCATCGCGCCGGGCGGCTGGACGCAGGTGGTGCGCAAGAAATGCCCCAAGGCGAAGGTGGCCGGCATCGACCTGCTGCCCGTCGACCCGATCGAGGACGTCACCATCTTCCAGATGGACTTCATGGACGATGCCGCCCCCGGCCTGCTCGCCGAGGCGCTGGGCGGCCCCGCCGATCTCGTTCTGTCGGACATGGCGGCCAACACCGTCGGCCACCAGCAGACCGACCATCTGCGCACCATGGCGCTGGTCGAGGCCGGCGGCCTGTTCGCGACCGAAGTGCTCCGCCCCGGCGGCACCTATGTGGCGAAAGTGCTGGCGGGCGGCGCCGACCATGGCCTGGTCGCGGAGCTGAAGCGCAACTTCACCAGCGTGAAGCACGCCAAGCCACCGGCGAGCCGCAAGGAATCCTCCGAATGGTACGTCATCGCGCAGGGCTTCAAGGGCCATGCGGAGGGCTGAGGCTCCAGTCCTTCACATCGCCTGCCCCCTCTTCGTCATCCCGGACTTGATCCGGGGTCCAGGACCGAGAGCGGAGCGCCTGCGGCTCTGGACCCCGGCATTCGCCGGGGTGACGAGACAGGACGTCCAGACGATCGCGACGCGGGAGTTGCGCTCCTCGGCCCGCGCCCCATATCCCGGCTCGTAACCTGAGTAGCGGGACTTTCATGAGCGAAGACAAGATCGGCTGGCACGGCACCACGATTCTCTCGGTGCGGCGGGGCGGCAAGGTGGTGATCGTCGGCGATGGCCAGGTCTCCATGGGCAACACCGTGATGAAGCCCAATGCGCGCAAGGTGCGGCGCCTCCACGACGGCAGCGTCATCGGCGGCTTCGCCGGCGCCACCGCCGACGCCTTCACTTTGTTCGAGCGGCTGGAAGCCAAGCTGGAGCGGCATTCGGGCCAGCTCATGCGCGCCGCCGTCGAGCTGGCGAAGGACTGGCGCACCGACAAATATCTGCGCAACCTCGAAGCGCTGATGATCGTCGCGGACAAGGACGTGACCCTCATCCTCACCGGAAACGGCGACGTGCTGGAGCCGGAGCATGGCGTCGCGGCGATCGGATCGGGCGGCAACTACGCCCTCTCCGCCGCCCGCGCGCTGGTCGATTACGAGCCCGACGCCGAGACCATCTGCCGCAAGGCGATGGCGATCGCGGCCGAGGTCTGCGTCTTCACCAACGATCGCCTGACGATCGAAACGCTGGATTCCGCGAACTGATCTGGAAAGCCCCTCCCGGAAAGGGAGGGGTTGGGGTGGGTTCCTGGCCGATACCCCGGCACCCGCCCCACATAAACCCACCCCCGGCCCCTCCCTTTCCGGGAGGGGAGAAGGACTGACATGAACGACGCCCTCACCCCGAAAGCCATCGTCCGCGCGCTGGACGAGCACATCATCGGCCAGGCCGACGCCAAGCGCGCCGTCGCGGTGGCGCTGCGCAACCGCTGGCGCCGCCAGCGCCTCGGCGCGGACCTGCGCGACGAGGTTTCCCCCAAGAACATCCTGATGATCGGCCCCACCGGCTGCGGCAAGACCGAGATCAGCCGCCGTCTGGCCAAGCTCGCCGACGCGCCGTTCGTGAAGGTGGAAGCCACCAAGTTCACCGAGGTCGGCTATGTCGGCCGCGACGTCGAGCAGATCGCCCGCGATCTCGTCGAGGAGGCGATCCGTCTGGAGCGCGAGCGCCGCCGCACCGCCGTCAAGGACAAGGCCGAGGAGGCCGCGCTCGCCCGCCTGCTCGACGCGCTCGTCGGCAAGGATGCGTCGGAGGCGACGCGCATCGCCTTCCAGCAGCGTTTCCACGACGGCCAGCTCGACGACAAGGAGATCGAGATCGAGGTGGAGGACACGCCGCAGACGCCGTTCGAGATTCCCGGCATGGGCGGTCAGGTCGGCATGATTAACCTGTCCGACATGATGGGCAAGGCGTTCGGCGGCAACAAGCCGGTCAAGCGCCGCAAGCTCGCCGTCAGCGCCGCCTGGGCCAAGCTGGTCGAGGAGGAGAGCGACAAGCGGCTCGACACCGACGATCTCAACCGCGCCGCGCTGGCCGATGCCGAGGGCAACGGCATCGTCTTCCTCGACGAGATCGACAAGATCGCCGTTTCCGACGTGCGCGGCGGCTCCGTCTCCCGCGAGGGCGTGCAGCGCGACCTGCTGCCGCTGATCGAGGGGACCACGGTCGCCACCAAATACGGCCCGATGAAGACGGACCATGTGCTCTTCATCGCATCGGGCGCCTTCCATGTCGCCAAGCCCGCCGACCTGCTGCCCGAGCTTCAGGGCCGCCTGCCGATCCGCGTCGAGCTGAAGGCGCTGACCGAGGAGGATTTCGTCTCGATCCTCACCGACACGCGCGCCAGCCTGACGCAGCAATATGTCGGTCTGATCGGCACCGAAGGCGTCACCATCCGCTTCACCGACGAAGGCATCCGCGCCATCGCACGCATCGCCGCCCAGGTGAACGAGACGGTCGAGAATATCGGCGCCCGCCGCCTCCAGACCGTGATGGAGAAGCTGCTCGAAGACGTCAGCTTCGACGCCGAGGATCGCAAGGGCGAGACGCTCACAATTGACGGCGCCTATGTCGAGGCGCAGCTTTCGGGCGTCGCGAAGAACACCGATCTCAGCCGCTACATCCTGTAACGACGTGAGGATGCGGCCGCCGACGCGACGGGGATACGAGGCATGATCCTGTCGCGTCGCGCGGCCGCCGTTGCGGCCATCGGCCTGCTGTTCGCCGCGCCCGTTGCCGCGGCGCGGGTCAGGCCCGGCCAGCCGGCGCCGGCCTATACGCTCACCGCCTTCGACAAGACGAAGATCGGCTCGGAGCAGCTCCGGGGGCAGGTGGTCGTCCTCAATTTCTGGGCGACATGGTGCGGCCCCTGCCGGCAGGAGCTGCCCGCGCTGGACCACTATAACCGCCGTCACGCGCAGGAGGGCCTGCGCATCTTCGCGGTGGCGACCGAGGATTCGGTGGCGGAATCCGCCCTGAAGCCGCTGGCCGGCGCGCTTTCCTTCCCGCTGGTCCACCGGATCGAGGGGCGTGGCCTCGGCCCGCTCGGCGGGGTGCCGACCAACATCGTGATCGATCGCCATGGCGTGATCCGCTGGGCCGAGCCCGGCGCCTTCGACGCGGCGACGCTGGATCGGGTGATCGGGCCTTTGCTCGCCGAGCCCTGACAAGCAGGGCTGTCGGAGCCCCAAGGCCAATCCGCTCGACAGCGGGGCTCCCTTCCCCCAGGAGCGGCGCCATGTTCGCAGCCGCAGCGCCCGCGCTTTTCGTCCTGATCTGGTCCACCGGCTTCATCGCCGCGCGGGCGGTGGTGCCCCATGCCGATCCGCAGCTTTTCCTCGTGGTGCGCATGGGACTGGTGGCGCTGCTGTTCGCCGGCATCGCGCTCGCCTCGAAGGAGAGCTGGCCGCGCGGGCGCAGGCTGCTGCTCCACATCCTCGCCGGATCGATGCTGCCCGGCATCTACCTGACCGGAAGCTGGTGGGCGGTGCAGCACAAGATGCCGGCGGGGATCATGTCGCTGCTGGGCGCGCTCCAGCCGCTGATCGTGGCCTTCCTCTCCTTCCTGATCCATGGCGAGCGGCTGCATGGGCGCGGCTGGATGGGGCTCGGCGTCGGCGTGGCGGGCATGGCGATGGTGCTGACGCCCGCGCTCCAGCAGGGCAGCGGCGCATTGCCGCTGGCCGCGGCCGGGGTGGCGATCCTGTCGATCCTCGCCATGGCGGGCGCGACGATGATCCAGCACGCCCATCTCGCCGCCGATCCGCTCCGCAGCGCCGGCGCGGTGCAGAACGCCACCGGCACGCTCGTCGCCATCGTCGCGGCGCTGCTGCTCGGACATGGCCGGTGGGACAATTCGCCGACGCTGTGGGCGGGGCTTGCCTGGTCCGTGCTGCTTCTCTCGGCGGCGGCGCTGTCGCTGCTGTCGTGGATGCTGCGCCATCAGGGGGCGACGCGGGTGAGCAGCCTGCTGCTGCTCGTCCCCGCGCTCGCCGCCGTCGAGGCGTGGGCCTTCTTCGGGGAAACGCTCGGCCCGATCCAGCTCGCCGGCTTCCCGCTCGCGCTCGGCGGCGTGCTGCTCGCCCGTTCGCGCGGTGCCGCGCCGCCGCCCGAGCCCGCCTGATCCTGCACGGCCTAGACAAGTCCGCCCCGCTCGACCAAGGCTCGGGCCATGCTGCACACGCTCCTCGGCCACGTCGCGACGTGGATCATCTCCGTCATCTCCGCCATGGGCTATGCCGGCATCGTCCTGCTGATGGGGATCGAGAGCGCCTGCATCCCCTTGCCCTCCGAGATCATCATGCCCTTCTCGGGCTATCTGGTGTCGACCGGCCGCTTCGAGCTGCTCGCGGTGGCGACGGCGGGGGCGATCGGGTGCAACCTCGGCTCGATCCCGGCTTATTTCGCCGGGCAATATGGCGGACGCCCCTTCATCCTGCGCTGGGGCAAGTGGGTGCTGATCGGTGCCGACGAGCTGGACAAGGCGGAACGCTTCTTCGCCCGCTTCGGCAGCCTCGCGGTACTGATCGGGCGGCTGCTGCCGGTGATCCGCAGCTTCATCGCCTTCCCCGCCGGCATGGCGCGGATGAACCAGGCGAAGTTCCACATCTACACCTTCGTGGGAAGCTGGCCCTGGTGCTTCGCGCTGGCGCTGGTGGGCGACCGGCTGGGCGTCGCGTGGCGCACCGATCCGCGTCTGGGCGAGATTCTCCACAAGCTCGATGCCGTGGTGGTGGCGGCGATCCTCGGGCTCGGCGCCTTCTATGTGTGGCACCGGGTGCGGGCGCTTCGGAAAGGCTGATACGAAAAAAGGCCTCCCCGATATCCGGGGAGGCCTTTTCCTTTGCCCGCTGGCTGACGGATCAGCTCGGGCGAGGCGCGCCGCCACCCGGCTGGCCACCACGATTGCCACCGCCCCGGAAGGGACGGCCGCCGCCCGGACGATCGCCACGGACCGGACGATCGCCACGCATGGCAGCCCGCTCACCCTGAGGACGGGCGGCACGATCGCCGCGATCGGCCTGACCATCGACGGGGCTCCAGCCGCCCGGACGCGTATTGCCCGAATGACCCCGGCCGCCCAGCGGATTGGCCACCGGACCGCGCGGCGACGCATCGCGCGACGTCTCGCGGTTGGTGCCGCCGCGATGGACCTGGCCATGCTGCGGACGGCCCCGGCCGCCGCCACGGCCATCGTTGCGGCCCCGCGCGCCGAGCGCATCACGCTCGCGATCGTCGCGGCTGCCCATCGCCGGCAACGGCAGACGCTTCTGCTCGACGACGAAATTCTCCGGCAGAGGCAGCTCGGTGGGATGCACGCGGGTGAGCTTGGTGATGTCGCGCATATTGCCGCGCTCGTCCGGCGAGACGAAGGCCAGCGCCATGCCCGCCGCGCCCGCGCGAGCGGTGCGGCCGATGCGGTGGACATACTGTTCCGGCACATCGGGGATGTCGAAGTTGAAGACGTGGGTCACGCCGTCCACGTCGATGCCGCGCGCGGCGATGTCGGTCGCGACGAGGATCGGCACCTTGCCCGAGCGGAAGTCGGCCAGCGTGCGCTCACGCTGAGGCTGGCTCTTGTTGCCGTGGATCGCGCCCGAGGCGAGGCCGGCGGCGGTCAGGTGGCGGACGATGCGATCCGCGCCGTGCTTGGTGCGGCTGAACACCAGCGCGCGGCCGATCTCGAACTCGCGCAGCTTCATGGTGAGCAGCGCCTGCTTCTCGGGCTGGTTCACATAAGTGAGATACTGGTCGACACGCTCGGCCGTGGTCGAGACGGGGGCGACCGCCACCTTCACCGGATCGGTCAGGAACTTGTCGGCCAGCTCGCCGATCGTCTTGGGCATGGTGGCCGAGAAGAACAGCGACTGGCGCTTCTTCGGCAGCAGCGGCACGATGCGCTTCAGCGAGTGGATGAAGCCGAGGTCGAGCATCTGGTCGGCCTCGTCGAGCACGAAGATCTCGACGTCCTTCAGCGTCAGCGCGCGCTGGTCGATGAGGTCGAGCAGGCGGCCGGGGGTGGCGACGAGGATGTCCACACCCGCCTGAAGCTGGCGAATCTGGCGGTTGATCGGCACGCCGCCGAATACGGTGATGGCGGACAGGCGCAGGCCCTTGCCATAGGTGTTCATGCTCTCGGCGATCTGGCTGGCCAGCTCGCGCGTCGGCGCCAGCACCAGCATACGGCAGCCACGCACGGGGCGCGGCTTGGGGTGCTTGTGGAGATGATGCAGCGCGGGCAGGCCGAACGCGGCGGTCTTGCCGGTGCCGGTCTGCGCGATGCCGAGAAGGTCGCGGCCTTCCATGAGCTGCGGGATGGCCTGGGCCTGGATCGGCGTCGGCGTCACATATCCCTCGGCGGCGAGCGCCTGCTGGATCGGCGCGGCAAGCCCGAGGTCGGAAAATTGGGTCAAATGGATGTCTTCCATGCAAAGGCACGGCGCGGGTTCGCAGATCATGCGAACACGCGGCGGCGGGTTCGATGACGACCCGCGTGAAAAGGGTAGCCTTCAGGCAAAGCGTCATCGAGGGACCGTGCGCTCGGATCGCCCGTAGGGAGCGATCGAATCACGCAGCGACGGTCCGGCGGTCGTTTCGGCCGCTGACGCCGGCGCGCATATGGGCCAATCCGCTCGCAATTGCAACATGACCCGGCTTTCAGCGGCCTTTCGGCCCTCGATACATGACCTCTCCACCCTGCGGAGCCCATGCCCGCCCCCTGCCCGCGAACGGCCGATGATATCGCGCCGTGGGGGAGAAAGCATGAAGCGGGTGGAACAAGCCGCCAATTGACGCGCGCAAGCCTTGCACAGCCGGCCGGGACGTACCAATTGAGGGCCATGCTGATAGAAACCGAAACGACGCCCAATCCGTCGACGCTGAAATTCCTCGCCGGCCGCACGGTGATGGACGCCGGCACCCGCGATTTCGCGACGCCGGAAGAGGCCGAGGCCTCGCCCCTCGCCGAGGCGCTGTTTGCGCTCGGCGATGTCGAAGGCGTGTTCTACGGGCGGGACTTCATCTCCGTCACGGCCGCGCCGGGCAGCGACTGGCGCGACCTGAAGCCCCAGGTGCTGGGCGTGCTGCTCGACCATTTCGCGGGCGGCGCGCCGCTGTTCCGCGCCGGCGGCGGCAACGGCATCGAGGTGGCCGCCGACGATCAGGACTTCGGCGAAGACCCCGCCGACGCCGACATCATCGACCAGATCAAGGATCTGATCGACACCCGCGTGCGGCCCGCCGTGGCGCGCGACGGCGGCGACATCGTCTATCGCGGCTTCACCAAGGGCACGGTCTATCTGGCGATGCACGGCGCCTGCTCGGGCTGCCCCTCCTCGACGGCGACGCTGAAGCAGGGCATCGAACAACTTCTGAAGCATTATGTCCCGGAAGTGACCGACGTCCGCGCGGTCTGACCTTCCCGTCCCTCGTTCCGTATCGGGAGCCTACATGACCAAGACCCTCGACGATGCCGGCCTTGATCTCATCTTTCGCGAAGCTCGCACCTACAACGGCTATACCGATCGGCCGGTGAGCGAAGACACGCTCCGCGCGATCTGGGATCTGGCGAAGATGGGGCCGACATCCGCCAATCAATCGCCCGCACGGATCGTCTGGTGCGTGTCGGACGAGGCGAAGGCGAAGCTTGCGGGCCTGTCCGGCGGCGCCAATCCGCCCAAGATCCTGAAGGCGCCGGTCACCGCGATCATCGGCATGGACTATGCGTTCTACGACAAGCTGCCGACGCTCTTCCCTCACACCGACGCGCGCTCGTGGTTCGCGGGCAACCAGCCGCTGATCGAGGCCTCTGCCTTCCGCAACTCGACGCTTCAGGGCGCCTATTTCATCATCGCGGCGCGCGCGCTCGGCCTCGATACCGGGCCGATGTCCGGCTTCAACAACGCGGCGGTGGACGAGGCCTTCTTCGCGGGCACCGAAATCCGGTCCAACTTCATCTGCACGCTGGGTTATGGCGACCCTTCGACGCTGCATGGCCGCAATCCGCGGCTCGGCTTCGAAGAGGCGACCCGGATCGCCTGATCCGATGCTGCTCGCGATCGACACGGCGACCGCGGCCTGCTCGGCCGCTCTGATCGAGGGCGGCGACGTCGTCCATGCGATGCGCGAACTGGTCGGCCGCGGCCATGCCGAGCGCATCGTGCCGATGGTCGAGGCCCTGCTGGCGGAGGCCGGTGGGGTCACGCCATCGGCGGTGCTGGCCGATTGCGGGCCGGGCAGCTTCACCGGCGTGCGCGTCGGGCTTGCGGCGGCGATCGGCATGGGCATGGGCTGGTCCGCCCCCGTCGCCGGCTGCTCGTCGATGGCGCTGGTCGCGGTGCGCTGCTTCGCGGATCGGCCGGAGCTGGAGCATTGCGCCGTGGCGCTCACCGGCGGCCATGGCGAGCTGTTCGTCCAGCGCTTCGCCGCCCGCCCGTTCGCGGCGTCGAGCGATCTGGTGTCGCTGCCCCCGGCCGAAGCGGCTGCGTTCACGCCGGACGCAGTGATCGCGGGATCGGGCGCGGAGGCGCTGGTCGCCGCGCGCGGCACCGGCGAGGCGCTCGACATCCTGCCCGAGGCGGCCGACGCCGCGCGCCTGCCCGAAGCCTTCCGCACGCTCCCGCCGCAGCCGATCTACGGCCGCCCGCCGGACGCCAAGCCCAAGGCGGCATGAGCACCGCGCGCGCCTCCCTTCCCGAAGTGGTCGTCGGCGGCTCCGCCGACCTCGACGAGGTGATGGTGACGATGCACGCCGCCTTCGAACCCTGCTTCGGCGAGGCGTGGACGCGCGGGCAATGCGCCGGAATCCTGGGCCTGGGCGGCGTCTGGCTGCTGCTCGCGCGGGTCGATGGGCGCGCCGCCGGATTCGCCCTCGCCCGCGTGGTGCTGGACGAGGCGGAGCTGCTGCTGCTCGCCGTCGCGCCGGACGAGCGCCGCGCCGGCGTGGGCCGGCTGATGCTGGACACCGTGGCGGACGGCGCCCGCATCCGGGGCGCGACGCGCCTCCATCTGGAGATGCGCGAAGGCAATCCGGCACATTTTCTCTATAGTGCCGCCGGCTTCATCGAAATCGGCCGCCGCAGTCGCTATTATCGCGGCAAGGATGGGCGCGTTTTCGACGCAATCACTTTGTCATGTCCGCTCGACGTGGAGACAATGAACGCAAGTTGATGACAAATACACTTGCGCGCTGTCCCAACATCGGACAGAGGATTTTCAGCCTACCCCCAGGGGCCAGAGTGCAGCGTCCCTATAGTACGAGGTAATCAGTATGTCCGACGTCATTGACATGACCGAAACGCTCATCACGCTCACCGCCGACATCGTCTCGGCCCACGTCAGCAACAACAGCGTCGCGGTCGCGGATGTCCCCGGCCTGATCCAGAACGTCCATGGCGCGCTCACCCAGCTCGGCCTCGGCGCGCCCGAGCCGGAAGTGAAGCAGGAGCCGGCGGTTTCGATCCGGTCTTCGGTGAAGCCCGACTACATCGTGTGTCTCGAAGATGGCAAGAAGCTCAAGATGCTCAAGCGCCATCTGATGACGCACTATCAGATGACCCCTGAACAGTATCGCGCCAAGTGGAACCTGCCGGCCGACTATCCGATGGTCGCCCCCAACTATGCCGAGCAGCGCCGCACCCTGGCCAAGAAGATCGGCCTCGGCACGCGCCGCCGCAAGTCGCGCTGATCGATAGGTCCGGCGGGAGGTGCGAACCATTCGCGCTTCCCGTCGACCATCGAAATCCCTACATTCCCCTCATGCGTAAGATCGATCTTGAGGCGCTCTGCGCCGAAAAGGGCCTGCGGATCACGGAACAGCGGCGAGTCATCGCCCGCGTCCTGTCCGAGGCGGAAGACCATCCCGACGTCGAGGAAGTGCATGTCCGCTCCTCCGCGATCGATCCCGGCATCTCGATCGCGACCGTCTACCGCACCGTCCGCCTGTTCGAAGAGGCCGGCATCCTGGAGCGCCACGATTTCGGCGACGGCCGCTCGCGCTACGAAGCCGCGCCCGAGACGCATCACGATCATCTGATCGACGTCGAGACCGGCCGCGTCATCGAATTCGTCGACGAGGAAGTGGAGGCGCTCCAGCAGCGCATCGCCGAGAAGCTCGGCTTCCGCCTCGTCGATCATCGCATGGAGCTTTACGGCGTCCCCCTCAGCCGCAAGGACTGACCGCGCAGGCCTGCCCCCGCGTGCCGGCACCCTGCCCGCCAGGCTGCGGGCGTGGCGGCGGATCGCGTCGGTGGCTTTGCTGATGCTCGCCTGCCTGCCACTGCATGGCCTGTGGCGGCTGGCGCGGCGCCCCTCCCCCTGGCCACGCCGCTTCCTGCGCACCACCGCCTGGATCGCGGGCGCGGAGGTGCGGATCGTGGGGCGGCCGCTCGCCCATGACGTGCTCTATGTCGCCAACCATCTGAGCTGGCTCGACATCCTCCTCATCGGCGGGGCGACCAACAGCCGCTTCGTCGCCAAGGACGAGGTGCGGCACTGGCCGCTGATCGGCTGGCTGGCGAGCCTCCACGCCACCGTCCATGTCGCGCGCACCGAGCGCGGGCGGGTGCATGAACAGGCGGACCGCGTCCGCGCCGCGCTGGCCGAGGGGCTGCCCGTCACGCTCTTTCCCGAAGGCGGCACGGGACATGGCCATCATGTCGGCCCCTTTCGCGCCTCGCTGATGGAGGCGCTGCTGCCGCCGCGACCGGGGATGAGGCTCCAGCCGCTCGCGATCGACTATGAGGATGCGCCGCTGGTCGCGTGGGAGGGCGATCTCCCGGTGGGCGCGGAGGCGATGCGGCTGCTCGGCCTGCCCGGCCGGCGGCGCGTGACGCTGCACTTCCTCGATCCGATCGACCCCGCCGCGCTGCCCGACCGCAAGGCGCTCACCCACGCCGCGCGCGAGGCGATCCGGCAGGCACTTTGCGAGGACGACGCGCAGCCTGTATAGGCGCGCGCCATGTCCACCCCCCAGACCTCGACTCCGCGCGCCCAGCCCCAGACCTATTCGGTCAAATCCTTCGGCTGCCAGATGAACGTCTATGACGGCGAGCGCATGGCCGAGCTGCTGGGCGCACAGGGGATGCGGGCTGCGGCCGAGGGCGAAGCGGCGGATCTGGTGGTGCTCAACACCTGCCATATCCGCGAAAAGGCCGCTGAGAAGGTCTATTCGGATATCGGCCGCATCGTGAAGAACGCCAACGAAGCGTCGCTGCCCAAGCCGCTGATCGCCGTCGCCGGCTGCGTCGCGCAGGCGGAAGGCGCCGAGATTCCGAACCGCGCCAAGGCGGTGGACATCGTGGTCGGCCCGCAGGCCTATCACAATCTGCCGCAGCTCGTCGCCGATGCGGCCGCCGGCAAGAACGCCCTCGACACCGACATGCCCGCCGCGTCCAAGTTCGGCGCGCTGCCGGCGCGCCGCAAGGTCGGGCCGACCGCCTTCCTCACCGTGCAGGAAGGCTGCGACAAATTCTGCACCTATTGCGTCGTGCCCTATACGCGCGGCGCCGAGGTCTCGCGCCCATGGGGCGATGTGGTCGACGAGGCCAAGGCCCTGATCGACGCCGGCGCCCGCGAGATCACTTTGCTCGGCCAGAACGTCAATGCCTGGGAAGGCGAGGATGAGAAGGGCGCGGTGCAGGGCCTCGACGGCCTGATCCGCGCGCTCGACCGGCTGCCCGGCCTGGAGCGCATCCGCTACACCACCAGCCACCCCAACGACATGACGCAGGCCCTGATCGACGCGCACGCCGATGTCGAGAAGCTGATGCCCTTCCTCCATCTCCCCGTGCAGGCCGGCTCGGATCGCATCCTCAAGGCGATGAACCGCAGCCACACGACCGAAAGCTATCTGCGCATCATCGAGCGTGTCCGCGCCGCGCGGCCGGATATCGCGCTGTCGGGGGACTTCATCGTCGGCTTCCCCGGCGAAACGGAGGAGGATTTCGCCGCCACGCTCGCGCTGGTGAGCCAAGTGAACCACGCGCAGGCGTTCAGCTTCAAATACAGCCCCCGCCCCGGCACGCCGGCCGCCACCATGGCCGACCAGATCGCCGCGGATGTGATGGACGAGCGCCTCCAGCGGCTTCAGGCGCTGCTCAACAGGCAGCAGCACGCCTTCAACGCGGCGACGGTCGGCCGCCGCACCCGCGTGCTGATCGAGCGCGCCGGCAAGCTGCCGGGGCAGATGCTCGGCAAGTCGCCCTGGCTCCAGTCGGTCCATCTCCAGACAGAGGCGAAGATCGGCGACATGGTCGATGTCGAGATCGTGGCCGCCGGGCCGAACAGCATCAGCGGCCTCGCGCTCGCCTGAGCGCATTCAAACGCGGTTCAGCGCATAAGGCGGAGCATGGTCCGATCCATGGGAGGGGACCATGATTCGCTTCGCCCTGCTGCTTGCGCTGTTGCCCGCCGCCGCGGCCGCTTCCGGCACGCATCCCGCCGACAAGATCGGCTGCATCCGCGATCGGGCCGAGCTCGCGGAGGACAAGGGGAAAGCCGGCTTCCACCGGCTCGGCGAACTGCCGCCCGCCAACGAGCAGCTCACCGTCATCCACTCGGTCGACGGCTGCCAGAAGCCGGTGATCGTGCGCTATGGCATCGGCGGCGGGGCCAAGGCGGCACCCGCCAAGCCCTGACCCGGATCATTATTTTCTGACCTCGTCCTTCCTCGTCATCCTGACGAAGGTCGGGATTCATTCTCGTTTCGCGAGATAGGAAGCGTTAGCGCTTCGCCAGCGCCTTCCCGATCGCGGCTTCGGCGATCGGCGCCATCTTCGCATAGCCCGCCGCGAGCGGATGGACGCCGTCCTCGGTAAGGCCGCGCTGCATCAGGCCATGCTCGTCGACCAGCGCGCTGTAATAGTCGGCATAGACATAGCCCCGCCGCGCGCAGAACGCCTTGAGCCACGCGTTGATGGCGCGCAGCTCGTCCGGGTGGCGCTCCTTCACCACGTCGCGCGCCTTCTCGCTATAGTCGTTGACCGGCAGGATCGAGGCGAACACCACGCGGATATGATGCGCGTCGGCGAGATCGGCCATCGCTTCATCATTGGCCTCGATGCTCTCGGCCGTCTCCTGCTGCATGAAGCCCTGCACGTCGTTGACGCCCGCGAGGATCACGACGACGGAGGGCTTCAGCGCCACCACATCCTGATGGAAGCGCAGCAGCATCTGCGAGGTCACCTGGCTGCCGATGCCCCGGTTCACATAGGGCTTGCCGGGGAAATAGCTGCCAAGGTTCCAAAGATCGGTGATCGAGTCGCCGAGGAAGACGACGCGCTTCTCCCCCTTGGCGGGCGGCGGCAGCGCGGCATCGGCGGGGGCGTAGAGATAGCGTTCGCCGAAATCCTGCATCAGGCTCGGCACCAGCTTGGCGCGGAACGGCCCGAGCCACGGCCCCCAGTCCTTCTCCTGCACGGTGCGCCGCTCGGGCGAGCTTTGATAATGTTCGGCCATCGCCGGCGCCGCCACCTGCGCCGCCGCGGCCATCGCCAACACCCAGCCCGCAATCCGTCCCGCCATCATCCTCTCCTTGTCGTCATCCCCAACCTACTGATGGAATAAGATTTCACAAATGAAATTACTTCCATCGCGACTGTGGCCCGGCTGCATCGCGCGAGGGCGAGCGCGAAAGGCTTCGCTTGGGCACTAGCAATTGTCATGATGCAGGCTCACCTTGGGGACAGCACTCAAGCTCGAAAGGATCGAATGAGCCGCAAGCCCGTACCCGCGCAGGCCGGCGAACGTGCCCGCATCGAGGTTCTGTTCGACAAGCCCCAGCTCCTCGGCCGATTGTTCGGCGAATACGATCAAAACCTGATCGCGATCGAGAGCCGGCTGGGCGTCTATATCTCCGCGCGCGGCAACAAGCTGGTCATCGAAGGGGTCGCCGAGCAGATCGGCCGTGCCCGCGACGTGCTGACCGGGCTCTACAACCGCATCACGCAGGGGCAGGAGATCGATACCGGCGCGGTGGACGCCGTGATCGCCATGTCGGCCGAGCCGACGCTCGACGGCATCATCCGGCAGGATGTCAGCCAGCCGCCCGCCGTGATGATCCGCACGCGCAAGAAGACGATCGTCCCGCGCTCAGCCAACCAGATCCGCTATATGGAGGCCCTGGCCCGCGACGAGATCGTGTTCGCGCTCGGGCCGGCGGGCACCGGCAAGACCTATGTGGCGGTCGCGCAGGCGGTGCAGATGCTGATCCAGGGGCAGGTCGACCGCCTGATCCTGTCGCGCCCGGCGGTCGAGGCCGGCGAGCGGCTGGGCTTCCTGCCCGGCGACATGAAGGAGAAGGTCGATCCCTATCTCCGCCCGCTCTACGACGCGCTCTACGACATGCTTCCCACCGAGCAGGTCGAGCGGCGCATGGCGTCCGGCGAGATCGAGATCGCGCCGATCGCCTTCATGCGTGGCCGTACCTTGAGCGACGCCTTCATCATCCTCGACGAGGCGCAGAACACCACGCCCGCGCAGATGAAGATGTTCCTCACCCGCTTCGGCCAGAACAGCCGCATGGTGGTGTGCGGCGATCCCCGGCAGGTCGATCTGCCCGAGATCGGCAAATCGGGCCTGGCGGACGCCGTGGGCAAGCTGGAGGGCATCCCCGGCATGACGATGATCCGCTTCGGCGCGGCCGACGTGGTCCGCCATCCGCTCGTCGGCAAGATCGTCGAGGCCTATGAGGGGCCGGACGCCTGATCGTCCGCTCGCTTGTCTTCCATCCGTCATCCTGACGAACGTCAGGATCCAGAGCCCCGGTCGTTTCGCCTGATGCTCTGGACCCCGGATCAGGTCCGGGGTGACGGAGGAAGAGCAAAGCCTCTGCCATTGACGCTCCACCTCCGTTAGGGCGTAGCGCGCGCGGATCGGCCTTTGCCGGGATGACGGAGTGAGGAATGCTGCAAGTCGAAACCGATGCCGAGGGCTGGCCCGAATCCGATCGCTGGACCGAACTGGCCGACCGCGCCGTGCGCGCCGCGATCGCGCATTCGCCCGACGCCCGCTTCCTCACCGATCCGATGACGGTGGAAGTCTCCGTCAAGTTCACCTCCGACGACGAGGTGCATCAGCTCAACCGCGACTATCGGCAGAAGGACAAGCCGACCAACGTCCTCTCCTTCCCGATGGTGCAGGAAGACCTGCTCGAAGGGCTCGACAATTCGGACGACGGCGAGGTGCTGCTCGGCGACATCGTGCTCGCCCATGGCGTCTGCGTCCGCGAGGCCGCCGAGAAGGGCGTCACCGTCGAGGCGCACGCCACCCATCTGGTCGTCCACGGCACCTTCCACCTGCTCGGCTTCGACCACATGACCGATCAGGATGCCGAGGAGATGGAAGCCGCCGAGCGCGATGCGCTGGCCTCGCTCGGCATCGAAGATCCCTATGCGGTCGACGATGGCTGAAACGTCCGAACGGGCGCGTAAAGGTGGCTCGACTCGCCCCCGCCCGCGCCCGTACATTGCAGGCCACAAGCAACAAGGGGTTCTCCACCACCACCATGCCTGACGATTCCAGTAGAAGCCCCGCCGGACAAGGCGGGAACCTGTGGTCGGGACTGCGCCACCTGCTGTTCGGGGAAGATGCCGAACCGACGCTGCGCGACCAGATCGCCGAGGCGATCGAGGAGCATGAGGACGACGCGCCCAACGCCCGCGACCTGTCGCCGGCCGAACGCATCATGCTCCAGAACCTGCTCGATTTCGGCGAGCGCACCGTCCGCGACGTGGCCGTGCCGCGCGGCGACATCATCGCCATCGAGGAGGATGCGAGCTTCGACGTGCTCGTTGCGCTCTTCGCCGAGGCCGGCCATTCGCGCCTCCCCGTCTATCGCGAGACGCTCGATACCGTCACCGGCATGATCCACATCAAGGACGTGTTCGCGATCCTCGCCGGCAAGGCGCCGAAGCCGGAGAGCATCTCCGCGCTGATCCGCCAGCCGCGCTATGTCCCCGAATCGATGGGCGTGATCGACCTGCTGGCCGAGATGCGCACCCACCGCACCCACCTCGCCATCGTGGTCGACGAATATTCGGGCACCGAGGGCCTCGTGACGATCGAGGATCTGGTCGAGGAGATCGTCGGCGACATCGAGGATGAGCATGACGACGCGCCGGTGGAACTGCTGGTGCCGCTCGACGACGGCTGCTGGGACGCCGATGCCCGCGCCGAGCTGGAGGACGTCGCCGAGACGATCGACCCCCGCCTGGCCGAGACCGACGAGCCGGTCGACACGCTGGGCGGCCTCGCCTCGCTGATCGCAGACCGTATCCCGCGCGTCGGCGACAGGCTCGTCCATGACAGCGGCTGGACGCTGGAGGTGACCGGTGGCGACCATCGTCGCGTCACCCGCCTGCGCCTTCATCCGCCCATTGCGGAACCGGCCGAAGAAGAGTGATGTTCTCCCCTGGCCCCGGCGTCCGCCGGCGGCCCGTGGGAGATTGCCTCATGCACCTGCTGAAGCCCACCCTGCTTCCGTCGCTGGCAATGGCACTTCTGCTCGCCGGCTGCGGCGACAGGGCGACACTCGACGAGTCGGCGGGGCAAGGCCCCAACCCCGCGCTGCCCGACGAGGTGCATGACTGGATTCCCACCGTGAAGGTGGCCTCCGTCGTCGGCTGGGCGGACGGGCAGACGCCCAAGCCCGCCACCGGCCTCGCGGTCAACGCCTTCGCGCGAGATCTCTCGCATCCGCGCTGGCTGGCGGTGCTGCCCAATGGCGACGTGCTGGTGGCCGAGGCCAGCGCCCCGCCTCAGCCGGGCGAGGCCAAGGGCATCCGCGGCGCCGTCCAGCGCTGGCTGTTCAAGAAGGCGGGCTCGGCGGTGCCGTCGGCCAACCGCATCACGCTGCTGCGCGACACCGATGGCGATGGCGTGGCCGATGTGAAGACCACCTTCCTCAACGATCTCCACAGCCCGTTCGGCATGGCGCTGGTGGGCAACACGCTCTACGTCGCCGACACCGACGCGCTGCTCGCTTTCCCCTATCAGCCGGGCGAGACGGCGATCCACGCCGCCCCCGTCAAGATCGTCGACCTGCCCGGCGGCCCGATCGACCATCACTGGACCAAGAACGTCATCGCCTCGCCGGACGGATCGAAGCTCTATGTGACGGTGGGCTCCAACTCCAATGTCGGCGAGAACGGCATGGCCGCCGAGCAAGGCCGCGCCGCCATCTGGGAGGTCGATCCCAAGACCCACGCGCACCGCATCTTCGCGGGCGGGCTGCGCAACCCCAACGGCATGGGCTGGGCGTCCGACGGGCGGCTGTGGACGGTGGTGAACGAGCGCGACGAACTGGGCTCCGATCTCGTGCCCGATTATCTGACCTCGGTGGAGGACAGCGACTTCTTCGGCTGGCCCTGGCGCTATTGGGGGAGCCGTGTCGACGCCCGCGTGAAGGCGCCGGCGCCGGATTATGTCGGCAACACCCGCGCGCCGGATTATGCGCTGGGCGCGCACACCGCTTCGCTCGGCCTCACCTTTGCGACCGGGCAGCGGCTCGGGCCGGGCTATGCCGAGGGCGCCTTCATCGGCCAGCATGGCTCGTGGAACCGCAACCCGCCGTCGGGCTACAAGGTGGTGTTCGTGCCCTTCTCGGCCGGCCATCCGACCGGCGCCAAGCCGACGACCGTGCTCGACGGCTTCCTGGTCGGCAACAAGGCACGCGGGCGGCCGGTGGGCGTCGTGATCGACAAGCCGGGCGACCTGCTGGTCGCGGACGATGTCGGCAATGTCGTGTGGCGCGTCACCCCGGCCGGCGGACAGGCGCCGACGCGCATGGCCGCCGCCGTGCCCCAAAGGCTTGCTGGCTGGTGAATGCGCCTCTCATCCGGCGTTCAGTTGCCTCCTCGTAAAAGAGGTTAACGTCGAACGAATCGGAGATGCTGTCATGCGCATCATGCCTGTTGCCCTCACCGCGGCGGCCGCACTGGCCGGCTCCGCCATCGTCGCCACCCCGGCTTCCGCGCGCACTTTCGTGTCGGTCGGCATCGGGGCGCCGGTCTATCCGGCCTATTATGGCGGTTACTATCCCGGCTATTACCCGCCCGCTTATTATGGCTACGCGCCGGTCTATTACGGCGGCTATTATGGCGGGTATCGCCATTATTACGGCGGCGGCTATTATCATCGCGGTTATTACGGCCGTGGCTATGGCCATGGCTGGCACGGCCGGGGTCATCGGCGCTGATCGCCGATCCTGAGCACATCATCCGAAGAGGCCGGACGGAAACGTCCGGCTTTTTCTTTATCCTCTTCCCAATATGACTTTCATTTCACTGAACATCCACCTCAGGCGAAGTTCATGACGACGGATGCAAAGTGATTCCCGTCATCGCGAAAGGAGATTTTCCATGCGAACGGGTCTCATCATCTTTGCTGCCGCCGCCACGCTGGCCACGGGCGCGGTCTCCGCGCCGGCCATCGCCGCCGGCCAGTATTACGGCAACGGCTATGGCTATGGCGATCGCCACGATCATCGTTGGGACCGCCATCATCGCTGGGACCGTCACGACCGCGACTGGCGCCGCGATCATTGGCGCCACGAACGTGAGCGCGAGTGGCGCCATCGCCACCACCGCGACTACGGTTATGGCTATGGCAATTATTACGGCTGGTGATCGCGCCGGCTGATGGCCGAAGGGGCCGGGTGGAAACGCCCGGCCCCTTTTGTCATGGCGGTCAGGCGGTGGCGAACAGCTTGGCCGGATCGCGGAATGCCTTGAATTCCAGCGCATTGCCGGACGGATCGCGGAAGAACATTGTCGCCTGCTCGCCCGGCTGGCCGACGAAACGGATGTGCGGCGCGATGCCGAAGGAGACGCCCGCCGCCTCCAGCCGAGCCGCCAGCGCCCGCCATTCCTCCCAGCCCAGCACGACGCCGAAATGCGGCACCGGCACGTCATGGCCGTCGACCGGGTTGGCCGTCGCATCCTCCGACAACGCGCGCGAGGCATCGAGATGGGCGACGATCTGGTGACCGTAGAGATCGAAATCGATCCACGAGTCGGCGCTCCGCCCCTCCGGGCACCCCATCAGGCCACCGTAAAAGGCCCGCGCGGCATCGAGATCATGCACCGGGAAGGCGAGATGGAAGGGACGCATCGTCATGGCCCCCTCGTAGCCCCCTCGAAACGCCGCGGGAAGATCGCCGCGAGCGGCCGGACGCGATCCGCTGGCATTCGCGGCCGAGGCAGGTTAGCGGACGCAGCATGGCACCGCTTCTCTCGGCCCTCGCGCTTGGCCTGCTGTCCGCCTTCGGTTTCGCGCCCTATGGGCTGTGGCCGCTGACCCTTCTCTCCTTCGCGCTGCTCTTCCTGTTCCTCGGCCGGGCCGGGACGTGGAAGCAGGCGGCCGCGATCGGCTGGTGCTTCGGCTTCGCGCAGTTCGTGCTGGGGCTGGACTGGATCGCCACCGCCTTCACCTATCAGGCCAACATGCCGGCCTGGCTCGGCTGGGTCGCGGTGGCGCTGCTCTCGGTCTATCTCGCGCTCTATCCGGCGCTGGCGACCGCCTCGGCCTGGTGGGCGACGAAGCGGATCGGCGGCGGGGCGGCGACGCTCACCCTGTTCCTCGGCGCGAGCTGGGCGCTCAGCGAGTGGCTGCGCGGCACGATGTTCACCGGCTTCCCGTGGAACCCCATCGCCGTCTCGGTGGTGGACCTGCCGCTCGCGCACCTTGCGCGGATCACCGGCACCTATGCGCTGTCCGGCCTTGTCGTGGCGTCGGCGGGCTTCATCCTGATCCTCGCCACCCGCCCGCGCGAGGCACTGGCCCGCGCCAATGTCCTGAGCGCCGCCAACATTCCCGGCGCGATCGGGCTCGGCCTGCTGGTCGGCCTCTATGCGGTGCCTGCGGTTCTGCTGCGTTTCGATCCCCCCGCCCCGCCGCCCGCAGGCAAGGGACCGACGGTCCATCTCGTCCAGCCCGACATCGGGCAGGGCGAGCGCTGGGCGCCCGAACTTTCCGCCCGCCACCTCGCCCGGCTTCAGGCGCTGTCGGGCATCCCCGGCACCAAGCCGCGCCTGATCCTCTGGCCCGAGTCGGCGATCGAGGACAATGTGCAGGAAGACCCCGCCGCGCGCGCCCGGCTCGCCTCGATCCTCGGGCCGAACGACATCTTGCTCGGCGGCGGCGAAGCCCCGATCCGCGACTCGACCGGCGAGGAGATCGCCGCGCGCAACTCGATCTTCGCGATCGGCGCGGGCGGGCGGCTGATCGCGCGCTACGACAAGGCCCACCTCGTCCCCTATGGCGAATATCTGCCGATGCGCCCGATCCTCTCGCGCATCGGCGTGTCGCGGCTCGTGCCCGGCGTGCTGGACTTCATTCCCGGCCCCGGCCCGCGGAGCATCGACCTGCCGGGCTTCGGCACCGTCGGGATGCAGCTCTGCTACGAGATGGTGTTCTCCGGCCATGTCGTTGACGAGGCGCATCGTCCGGCCTTCATCTTCAACCCCTCGAACGATGCGTGGTTCGGCCCGTCCGGCCCGGTGCAGCACCTGGCGCAGGCGCGGCTGCGCGCCATCGAGGAGGGCATTCCCATCGCCCGCGCCACGCCCAACGGCGTCTCCGCGCTGATCGATGCCGACGGCCGCCTGCTCAAGAGCCTGCCCGCGCACGCCATGGGAATGGTGGAGCTGCCGATGCCCGCCGCCCTGCCGCCGACGATTTTCGCCCGGATCGGCAACTGGGCGGTGCTGCTGATAGCCCTCCTTCTGGGTGGGCTGGCATTTGGCGCTAGGCGATATAAAGAGAGCTTTATATAAAGCTTCCTCTAACTGCTTCCTTCCAAGGATCATCCGAAACGATGCGCAGCGATTATCTCTTCACGTCCGAGTCCGTGTCCGAAGGCCATCCCGACAAGGTTGCCGACCAGATCTCCGACGCCGTCGTCGACCTGTTCCTGTCCAAGGATGCGGAGGCGCGCGTCGCCTGCGAGACGATGACGACCACCAACAAGGTCGTCCTGGCCGGCGAAATCCGCTGCAAGGGCGTGTTCGAGAACGACCGGTGGGCGCCGGGCGCGCTCGACGAGATCGAAGCCGCCGTCCGCGCGACCGTGAAGCGCATCGGCTATGAGCAGTCGGGCTTCCACTGGCAGACCTTCGACTTCGAGAACAATCTCCACGGCCAGTCCGCACATATCGCGCAGGGCGTCGACGAGAGCGGCAACAAGGACGAAGGCGCCGGCGATCAGGGCATCATGTTCGGTTACGCGACCGACGAGACGCCCGATTACATGCCCGCGACGCTCTATTACTCGCACCGCATCCTCGAGAAGATGGCGAAGGATCGCCACGCCAAGGTCGTCCCCTTCCTGGAGCCCGACGCCAAGAGCCAGGTGACGCTCCAATATGAGGGCGGCGTGCCGGTCCGCGCCACCGCGCTGGTCGTCTCGACCCAGCACGCACCGGGCTATTTCTACGACGGCAACGAGGGTTCGCCGGAGCTCTACAAGGAGCTTCGCGACTATGTCGTCGGCGTCATGACCGACGTGCTGCCGGAAGGCTTCATCACCGACGAGACCAAGATCTACGTCAACCCGACCGGCCGCTTCGAGATCGGCGGGCCGGACGGCGACGCCGGCCTCACCGGCCGCAAGATCATCGTCGACACCTATGGCGGCGCCTCCCCGCACGGCGGCGGCGCCTTCTCGGGCAAGGATCCCACCAAGGTGGACCGCTCGGCCGCCTATGTGTCGCGCTATCTCGCCAAGAACGTGGTCGCGGCGGGCCTCGCCAAGCGCTGCACCATCCAGCTCAGCTACGCGATCGGCATCGCCGAGCCGCTGTCGATCTATGTCGACACCCACGGCACCGGCACCGTCGACGAGGCGGCGATCGAGGCGGTGCTGCCCAAGCTCGTGCGCCTGACGCCGAAGGGCATCCGCACGCATCTCGGCCTCAACAAGCCGATCTATCAGGCGTCCGCCGCCTACGGTCATTTCGGCCGCCAGCCCGAGGGCGACTTCTTCTCCTGGGAGAAGACCGACCTCGTCGACGCGCTCAAGGCCGCGTTCTGATCCGATGCCGGGCCGGCGCGGGGATGCCCTCCGCGCCGGCCCGAACGAATCTGCCGGCAACTTGATCTGCCTTAGTATGCAAGGCCTCCGATCTGCTATGATGCCTCCATCGCCGGCCGTCTTCCGCAGGTGCCGGCGACGAGAGATGGTATAGTGCTCTGACCTGCACATGGCGGAGCGGTTCATGCATTATCGGCTCTATGGCCTCGACGATTCCACGGGGAAGATCGTCAATGGCAACGACTTGCAGGTGAAGACCGACGAGGATGCGATCCGTGTCGGCCACGAGACCTATCCCGAACACAGCTTCGAAATCTGGTGTCGCGCGCGCCGCGTGCTGACCCATCGCGCGGGCGAGTCCGCCGCATAGGCGAGTCGCTGGCGCTCCGCCGCGCATCGGGGCAGGATGGCGGCCATGGACCGTCCGATCACCACCGGCATCCATGGCGGCCCCGTGGCGGGCATGATCCGGCACCGGCACGCGCTCTTCGTGCTGCTCATCCTGCTCGCCGCCGGGCTCATCGAGTGGGCCAATGGCCGCTCGCTCCTCTGCCCATGCGGCCATGTCGCGCTGTGGACCGGCACCGTCCATGGCCCCGAGAACAGCCAGCAGATTGCCGACTGGTACAGCCTGAGCCACCTCGTCCACGGCCTGCTCTTCTACGGAGGCCTTTGGCTGGTCGCGCGGCGCTGGCCGGTGGGGCGGCGGCTCGTGCTGGCGACGGCGATCGAGGCGGGATGGGAATTGCTCGAAAACTCGCCCATCATCATCGATCGCTATCGCGCCGCGACGATGGCGTGGGGCTATTCCGGCGACTCCGTCCTGAACTCGATGAGCGATATCCTGTTCATGATCGCCGGCTTCCTCATCGCCCGGCGGCTGCCAACATGGGGATCGGTGGCGTTGGGCCTCGCGCTGGAACTGATCGCGCTCGCCGCGATCCGCGACAATCTGACGCTCAACGTGCTGATGCTCGTCCATCCGATCGAGGCGGTCCGCGTCTGGCAGGGCGGCTGAGGCGCTTGCACTTTCCGCATGGGCGACCCACTTCATGAGCGGTTGCCCTCCTCGAACAAATATGGAACAAATCAGCCCCATGCTGACTCACATCTCCGTCCGTGGTGCCCGCGAGCACAATCTCAAGGGTGTCGATCTCGATCTGCCGAGGGACAGACTGATCGTCATCACGGGGCTTTCGGGCTCGGGCAAGTCGAGCCTCGCCTTCGACACCATCTATGCCGAGGGGCAGCGCCGCTATGTCGAGTCGCTGTCGGCCTATGCGCGCCAGTTCCTCGAGCTGATGCAGAAGCCCGACGTCGATCATATCGAGGGCCTCTCCCCCGCCATCTCGATCGAGCAGAAGACGACCTCGCGCAATCCGCGCTCGACGGTCGCGACGGTCACCGAGATCTACGACTATATGCGCCTGCTGTGGGCGCGGGTCGGCATCCCCTATTCGCCCGCGACGGGCCTGCCGATCAGCGCGCAGACGGTCAGCCAGATGGTCGATCGCGTCATGGCGTTGCCCGAGGGCACGCGCTTCCTGCTGCTCGCGCCGGTCGTCCGCGGGCGCAAGGGCGAGTATAAGAAGGAACTGGCCGAGTGGCAGAAGGACGGCTTCCAGCGCGTCCGCATCGACGGCACGATCTACGAGATCGAGGAAGCTCCCGCGCTCGACAAGAAGTATAAGCATGACATCGAGGTGGTGGTGGACCGCCTCGTCGTCCGCCCGGATATCGAGACGCGCCTCGCGCAGAGCTTCGAGACGGCGCTGAAGCTGGCCGAGGGGCTGGCTTATGCCGACGTGCTGGGCGAGGTGCAGCCGACCGCCGATCTCAAGAAGGGCATCAAGGCGCTGGCGCTGCCCGAGGGGGTGGCCGAGCGGATCACCTTCAGCGAGAAGTTCGCCTGCCCCGTCTCGGGTTTCACCATCGCCGAGATCGAGCCGCGCCTCTTCTCGTTCAACGCGCCGCAGGGCGCCTGCCCGGCCTGCGATGGCCTGGGCGAGAAGCTCTATTTCGATCCCGACCTCGTCGTCCCCAACGAGCATCTGTCGATCAAGCAGGGCGCGGTCGTGCCGTGGGCGAAGAGCAATCCGCCCTCGCCTTATTACATGCAGGTGCTCTCCAGCCTCGCGGCGGAGTTCGGTTTCGATCTCACGACGCCGTGGAACGAGCTGACGGAGGAACAGCGCGACCTGATCCTCCATGGTTCGAAGGGCCGCGCGGTGACGCTGCGCTTCATGGACGGGCGCAAATCCTATGAGGTGAAGAAGCCGTTCGAAGGCGTGATCGGCAATCTCGAACGCCGGATGCTCTCGACCGAGAGCGCGTGGATGCGCGAGGAGCTGTCCAAGTACCAGTCGTCGCGCCATTGCGAGGTGTGCGAAGGCGCCCGCCTCAAGCCCGAGGCGCGCGCGGTGAAGATCGCGGGCGAGGACATCTCGATCGCCACCCGCCGCGCGGTCGGCCCGGCGCTGGCCTTCTTCCGCGACCTGCCCAACCATCTGAACGACCAGCAGAAGCAGATCGCCGAACGCATCCTCAAGGAGATCGTCGAGCGCCTCGGCTTCCTCGACAATGTCGGCCTCGATTATCTCAACCTCGACCGCACCTCGGGCACGCTGTCGGGCGGCGAGAGCCAGCGCATCCGTCTGGCGTCGCAGATCGGCTCGGGGCTGTCGGGCGTGCTCTATGTGCTCGACGAGCCCTCGATCGGCCTCCACCAGCGCGACAATGACCGACTGCTGGTGACGCTGCGCCGCCTGCGCGATCTCGGCAACACCGTGATCGTCGTCGAGCATGACGAGGATGCGATCCGCACCGCGGACCATATCGTCGACATGGGGCCGGGCGCCGGCGTCCATGGCGGCGCGGTGGTGGCCGAAGGCTCGCTCGACGACATCCTCGCCAACGAGAATAGCCTGACCGGCGACTATCTCGCCGGCCGCCGCGCAGTGGGCGTGCCGTCCGAACGCCGCAAGGGCAATGGCAAGAAGCTGACGGTCAAGGGCGCGAAGGCGAACAACCTGAAGGACGTCACCGCCTCGATCCCGCTCGGCACCTTCACCTGCATCACCGGCGTGTCGGGCTCGGGCAAGTCGACATTCACGATCGACACCTTGTTCGCCTCCGCCAGCCGGACCTTGAACGGCGCGCGCGTGCTGGCCGGCGCGCACGAGAAGATCGAGGGGCTCAAGCATCTCGACAAGGTGATCGACATCGACCAGTCGCCGATCGGCCGCACCCCGCGCTCGAACCCGGCGACCTACACCGGCGCCTTCACCCAGATTCGCGACTGGTTCGCGGGGCTGCCGGAGTCACAGGCGCGCGGCTACAAGCCGGGCCGCTTCAGCTTCAACGTCAAGGGCGGGCGCTGCGAGGCGTGCAGCGGCGACGGGCTCATCAAGATCGAGATGCACTTCCTGCCCGACGTCTACGTCACCTGCGACGTCTGCCACGGCAAGCGCTACAACCGCGAGACGCTGGAAGTGACCTTCAAGGGCAAGTCGATCGCCGACGTGCTCGACATGACCTGCGAGGACGCGGTCGAGTTCTTCAAGGCGGTGCCCGGCATCCGCGACAAGATGGCGATGCTGGTCGAGGTGGGGCTCGGCTATGTGAAGGTCGGCCAGCAGGCCACCACCCTGTCCGGCGGCGAGGCGCAGCGCGTGAAGCTCGCCAAGGAGCTGTCGCGCCGCGCCACCGGCAACACGCTCTACATCCTCGACGAGCCCACCACGGGGCTCCATTTCGAGGATGTGCGCAAACTGCTGGAGGTGCTCCACGCGCTGGTCGAGCAGGGCAATACGGTGGTGGTGATCGAACATAATCTGGAGGTCATCAAGACCGCCGACTGGATCATCGACCTCGGCCCCGAAGGCGGCGACAAGGGCGGCGAGATCGTCGCCACCGGCACGCCCGAACAGGTGGTGAAGGAGAAGCGGAGCTATACCGGCGCGTATCTCAAGCCGCTGCTGGAGATGGCGAAGGGTGAGCGCGTGGCGGCCGAATAACAGGCCGTTCGGCGAGGTCCGCCCGCATTTTCCCGCGCCGATCTCGCCCGGACGCAAAAAGCCCCGTGACGAAAGGGGGAGATCGTCACGGGGCTTTCCGAACTATCCGCTGGTGCGGATCACGCAACCATACGCAACCTTCCCCGCCCGGAGGCGGGGCACAAAACTCAGTTGGCGGCCAGCGCCTGGTTGGCCGGCACCTCGGTGTCGAGCTGCGCCATCAGCTTGTGCGAAACCGTGAAGGACACGTTGCTGAAGCCAATGCGGCCGTTGACGCGGCTGTTCGCCACATGCAGCTTGAACGCGTCGCCCGTGCTTTCGACGCGGCCGTTGAGCTGGATCGAGCCATCGGCCAGACGATCGGCGGTATAGCTGTAGCGGTCACCATCGCGGGTGAAGGTGTGGACATCCGAAGCCAGCGCCGGGGCGGCGACGGACGCGAACAGCAGGGCGGGAACGAGGAAACGACGCATGTGGGGCACTCCGATGTCGCCGGCCTTGCCAGCGGTGTCATTCATGGAGCGCGAGATAGTGTCCTACGCTGTCATTTCAAATGTGAAATGGGAACCTGTGCGTGCAGAACATGCACGCAGCCGCAGCAATTCCGGCGATGCCTCTCAGCGCCGCTCGGGAAAGGATGGCCATGAAGCGACCGGCCTCGAACAGGACGGGGAAGCCGGACGCCCGTCATTCGTGCCGATGTTCGGGTGGATCGGCCGGACGCACCGCCGCCCCGCCCCGGCTCGCCTGCGTGCTGCCGACGGGCAGCGCATCGTGGCGATCGCGATGACGCGGCGCAGCACCCGGACCATCCTGCCGCTCTCCCACGGGGCGCCCCGGTTCGAACGGCTCGACCGGCTGTCCGGTATCCGGCTCGGGCTGGCCTACGGCGTTGAGGTGCGGTTTCCCGCCCTTGTCAGGAGTCATCATCACGCCTTCTCCCGCGGCTAATTCTCATGCACGATCAACGCACCGGGTCTCGGGACGGTCCTCGCATCGTCCCGCTTCACCGGATGTTGGTCAGAGGAGGATGGCTGAGGCGCAACCCTGCAACCCGACGAACGGAGATTCCGATGACGATCCGCACAGCGACCGCGCGTTACGAAGGCCTCGGCAAAAACGGCAAGGGCCGTGTTTCCACCCAGTCGGGCGTGCTTCAGGATCAGGCCTACGACTTCACCACCCGCTTCGGCGAGGAGCCCGGCACCAATCCGGAGGAACTGGTCGCCGCCGCGCACGCCTCCTGCTTCACCATGGCGCTGTCCTTCGCGCTGGCCGGCGCGGGCTACACCGAGGGCACGCTCGACACCAGGGCGGCGGTGACGCTGGAGAAGGATGGCGACGGCTTCAAGGTCTCCAAATCGGCGCTGACGCTCACCGCGCGCGTGCCGGGCATCGATCAGGCGCAGTTCGACCAGATCGCCGCCGGCGCCAAGGCGGGCTGCCCGATCTCCAAGCTGCTGAACGCCGAGATCACCCTCGACGCCACGCTGGAGGGCTGAGCCTCATGCGCCTTCCGCTGATCGCGCCGGCCGACCTCACCGAGGAGCAGAAGCCGCTCTACGCCGACATGAAGAAGGGCATCTCGTCCAACTTCAACGCCTTCATCACGGTCGCGCCCGAGGGCACCGCCGAGGAAGGCGCGCTGATGGGGCCATGGAACCCCTGGCTCCATGAGCCCCGCATCGGCGGCGCGGTGTGGGAGCTGACCAAGGCGATGTCGATGGAGGCGACGCTGCCCGATCCGGTGCGGCAGATCGCCATCCTGGTGACGGGCGCCCATTTCGACGCGGCCTATGAGCTTTACGCCCATATCGCCGTCGCCGAGAAGGACGGCATGTCGGACATGCGCCTCGCCACGCTCGTGTCCGGCTCCCGCCCCACCGATCTCTCGCCGGAGGAAGGCGTCGGCTATGACGTCGCCTTCGCGCTGGTGAACGGCGGCGTGCTGCCCGAGCCGGTCTATCGCCTTGCGGTGAAGACCTTCGGCCAGCACGGCGCCAACGAGCTGATCTATCTGGTCGGCCTCTATTGCCTCGTGTCGATGACGCTCAACGGCTTCAACGTGCCCGTGCCCGAGCGCGACTGATTGACTTATCCGGCGGGGGGCCGCCATCCTCGACGGATATGGCCACCCCGCCCCTTCCCATGCCGATGCCGGCCGCCGAGACGATCGCCCACACCATCCAGCTTGCGGTGGCGCCGGTGTTCCTGCTCGCGGGCCTGGGGCAGTTGCTCAATCTGCTGGCGACGCGGCTCAGCCGCGTGGTCGACCGCTCGCGCTGGATCGAGGAGCGCTTTTCCGAACTCGACCGATCGCGCGCCGTATGGGAGCTGCGCCTGCTCGATCGGCGCATGTCGATCATCAGTTGGGCGATCACGCTCTGCACGGTGAGCGCGGTGGCGGTCTGTCTGGTGGTGGGCGGGCTGTTCCTGGCGCGGCTGCTCGGGATGGGCTTCGGCCGGTCGGTGGCGGCGCTGTTCATCCTGGCGATGATCCTGCTGGTGGCGACGCTCGGCCTGTTCCTGTTCGAGGTCCATTTCGCCAACCGCAGCATCCGCGTGCGCAACGATCTGCTGGAACGCGACAAGCTCTGAAACGAGGCGATTTCCCGCAAACGAGAAAGACCGCCGAGGTTGCCCCCGGCGGTCCCGCATGGTCAGCGACCGGAGTACCGGCCCGGAAGACTTCCGGCCGCGCCTAGCGCGACATCTCCCGAACGGACTGAACCGACCTCTCGGCTGAACCATGAGACATCGGTCACCTCCTTTCGCCAGTTAACGGGACAGGACGAAGGATGAATCATCCCGAATCCCGATGCAAGCCCCTTTGCGGCCAGCCTGAATCAAATTCTGCCGAACAGCCGGCGAAGCTCGTCCTTGGCCGCTTCCAGCGTCTTCTTCTGCTTCGGTTCGAGCGTGCCGCCCGCGCGATTGATGTAGAAGCTCAGCATCGACATCGCCGACTGGTACGGCGTGCCGCGCCGCCTTCGGCTATGCTCGGCGGAATGCTTGAGCGAGGCGGCGATCTCGGCCGGATCGTCGCGGGTGAACACCTCGCGATCGAGATCGAGCGCGTTCGAATGCTTGGTCGCCTGCTGTGACCAGTGCTGCTGCGCCATGGCTCAGTGCCGCTTGAAATACTGGATTTCGCGCTCGTGCTTCTCGGCCGCGCCCCTGGTGTCGAACGTGCCGAGATGGCGGCGCTTGCCCGTCTCTGGATCCTTGTGCCGCGCGTATATGCGATACTGGCCGCTCTTGAGCTTGCGGATCATCGTCCCTCTCCTCGGGGGTCCAACGAAGGAGAGGCACGGAGGGTTGCTAGAAACGGCAATCCTCGATCACGCGCGCCACTTCCGGCCAGGCGGGAAGCACGAGGCGCGGCTGGCCGGGCACGTCGACGAGGAAGCGCCCGCGGCTGAAGGCGAGCTGATCCATGCGCGGATCGCGCGCCGTCGCCTGCGCGACGATCGCCGACGGCTGACCTCCCCCACTGCCGGCGGTGAGCGAGAAGGGCGCGAAGGATGTGGTGAACCGCATCGCCGCCGTGGGCGTGGCCAGGCTGCCGGCGCGCGAGAAGAGGATGGCGCGCGTCGCGAAATCGCAGCGCAGCGCGAACACGATCGGCTGCCCCGGCACGCCGAACTGCGCGATCGAGCTTTGCCCCGCCACCCCATGCCAGAACCAGCGCCCCGGCGTCAGCGGCACATCGCGCCAGTCCTGCTGGACGGGGGCCGGAGGCAGCGCGACCGGAGGCGGCGGAGGTGCGGGCCGGGGCGCGGGAGCCGGCGGCGTGGAGGTGCAGGCCGCCAGCGTCGCCATGGTGAGAAGAACCGCCCCCTGCCGGGAAACGCGCCCGATACGCCGCATCATCATGCCCGATCCATGGCGGCCTATTGCGACGGGGGCAAGGCTTGGTCGGCGAAGATCGGACAGGATGCCGCCGATCACCGACCGCGTGCGCGCTTCTCCGCCCGCGCCGCCGCTGCCTTGCCGTAGCGCGTCTGGCGCGTGCCGGGCTTGCCGAGCGTGGAGTTACCGCGCGGCGCGGCACGATGCTGCTCGACCGGCAGGCCCAGTTCCTCCTGCTCCAGCTTGCGGATTTCGTCGCGGAGACGCCCGGCCTCCTCGAACTCCAGGTCGGCGGCGGCCTTGCGCATCTGCTTTTCGAGATCCTCGATATACGCGCGCAGGTTGTGGCCGACCATGTGCGGCGCGTCCTCGATGCCGGTATCCACCGTCACCTGATCGCGGCTGGCGAGGTGGCCGACGATGTCCGTGATGTTGCGCTTGATCGTGGCGGGCGTGATGCCGTGCTCGAGGTTGTAGGCCTCCTGCTTCTCGCGGCGGCGCTCGGTCTCGGCCATGGCGCGTTCCATCGAGCCGGTGATGCTGTCGGCATAGAGGATCACGCGGCCCTCGGCGTTGCGCGCGGCGCGGCCGATGGTCTGGATGAGCGACGTCTCGGAGCGGAGGAAACCCTCCTTGTCCGCGTCAAGGATCGCCACCAGCCCGCATTCGGGGATGTCGAGCCCCTCGCGCAGCAGGTTGATGCCGACCAGCACGTCATAGACGCCGAGCCGGAGGTCGCGGATCAGCTCGATGCGCTCCAGCGTCTCGACGTCGGAGTGCATGTAGCGGACCTTGAGCCCCGCCTCGTGGAGATACTCCGTCAAGTCCTCGGCCATACGCTTGGTGAGCGTGGTGACGAGGATGCGATAACCCTTCCCCGCCGTGTCCTTGCACTCCTGCACCAGATCGTCGACCTGATGCTCGACCGGGCGCACCTCCACCGGAGGGTCGATCAGGCCGGTCGGGCGGATCACCTGCTCGGCGAAGACGCCGCCCGCCTGCTCCATCTCCCACGGCCCCGGCGTCGCGGAGACGGCGATGGTCTGCGGGCGCATCGCGTCCCACTCGTTGAAGCGCAGAGGGCGGTTGTCGATGCAGGACGGCAGGCGGAAGCCATATTCGGCGAGCGTGATCTTCCGCCGATGGTCGCCCCGCGCCATGCCGCCGACCTGCGGCACGGTCTGGTGGCTCTCGTCGACGAAGAGGATGGCGTTCTCGGGCAGATATTCGAACAACGTCGGCGGCGGCTCGCCGGGCAGGCGGCCGGTGAGGAAGCGCGAGTAATTCTCGATGCCCGCGCAGGAGCCCGTCGCCGCGATCATCTCCAGATCGAAGTTGGTGCGCTGCTCCAGCCGCTGCGCTTCCAGCAACTGGCCCGCGCCGACCAGCTCCTTCAGCCGCTCGCCGAGTTCGTGGCGGATCGCCTCGGTCGCCTGCTTGAGCGTCGGCCCCGGCGTCACATAATGCGAGTTGGCATAGACCTTCACATAATCGAGGTTCGCGACCTTCTTGCCGGTGAGCGGATCGAATTCGGTGATGCTCTCGATCTCGTCGCCGAAGAAGGTGAAGCGCCAAGCGGTGTCCTCATAGTGCGAGGGAAACAGCTCGAGATTGTCGCCACGCACGCGGAAGGCGCCGCGCGCGAAGGCGGCGTCGTTGCGCTTATACTGGAGCGCCACCAGCTTGCGGATCAGCTCGCGCTGGTCGACCGTATCGCCCTTCTTGAGCGCGAAGGTCATCGCCGAATAGGTCTCGACCGAGCCGATGCCGTAGAGGCACGACACCGACGCCACGATCAGCACATCGTCGCGCTCCAGCAGCGAGCGCGTGGCGGAGTGGCGCATCCGGTCGATCGCCTCATTCACCGAGCTTTCCTTCTCGATGTAGGTGTCCGACCGGGGGACGTAGGCTTCCGGTTGATAATAGTCGTAATAGCTGACGAAGAACTCCACCGCATTGTCGGGGAAGAACTGCTTGAACTCGCCATAAAGCTGGGCGGCGAGAATCTTGTTCGGCGCCAGCACCAGCGCCGGCCGCTGGAGCTTCTCCACCACCTTGGCCATGGTGAAGGTCTTGCCCGAGCCGGTGACGCCGAGCAGCACCTGCGTGCGCTCGCCCTCGTCGGCGGCGGCGGTCAGCTCGGCGATAGCGGTCGGCTGGTCGCCCGAGGGCTCGTAATCGGAGACGAGGCGAAAGGGCTTGCCGCCTTCGGATTTCTCCGGTCGCGCCGGGCGATGGGGAACGAAGCTCTGCCCGAGGTCGGATTCCTCAAGGCTGGTGCGAATCTCGATCGGCATGGGGCGAATATGGGGACGAAAGGCGAACGCCGCAACGGCGGGATGGCCCCGCCCGCATCACGCAGGCGGGGCCGATCGATCAGAAGCGGATGCCGGCGCCCGCCAGCACCTGATTGCGGTCGAACCGCACGCGGGTGTCGGGGAGGCCGATCTCGTCCGCCCGGAAGCTGTTGAAGCGGGTATAATCATATTCCGCCTTCACATAGGCATGGCGGTTGACCGCATATTCCACGCCCGCGCCCGCGCGCCAGCCGTCGCGATTGGCATGGCCAGAGACATAGTCCACGCCGTCCGAGAAGGTGCCGCGAAGCTGCCCGTTCACATAAGCGCCCTTGGCATAGACAAGCGCCTTGTCGCCCATCTTCGCGCCGAGCCGTGCGCCGCCCTCGATCTCGCGGCCAGCCTTGAGACAGCCGTTCAGCTCGCCCGCCGGCGCGCCATAGCTGCAATCCTTGGCGGTCGAGATCGCGTAGCTGCCGAAGGCGCCGACGACGAAGCGATCGCCCACCGGCATGTCATAGCCGAGCAGCGCGCCGGCCGTCGCGCCATTGCGGTGCGAGCGGTCGGTGACGCGGGTGCTGCCGTCGTCGAAGCGGGTGCGCGTGCCGACGCGATCCCAGCCGCCGAAAATCTCGGCGCGGGGGCCGGCGAAGCTCGGGCCGTCGGCCGGGGCAGCCGTCTGCTGGGCCAGAGCGGGAGACGCAACCGCCGTGAGAAACGCGGCCGACGCGAACAGGATCGTCTTCATACTAGACCTCATCAAGCTACCGTCATGGCGTCACCTTTGCGGGTGGCACCTGTGGGATCAGTCGATCAGAGGCCTTGATCGTTCCCCGGAATATCCCGTTTTCCCTGAGCCTTAACGAAACTGTGACCCTCGGGGCACGGTTTCTGTCACCCCCATGAACGAAATGGGGCAGGGCTGCGGCGGTGGCACGGCAATGCAAGGGCGCCCCTCATGACGAAGGGGAGCCCCGCGCCGGCGGACCTCCCCTTCCCTGTCATCCCGCCGCCGCTGGTCAGGCGTTTTCGAGCAGCTTTTCCTTGGCGATCTTCTCGCGCCACACCAGCGGGCCGGTGGCGTGGACGCTCTCGCCGGTGGAGTCGACCGCGACGGTGACGGGCATGTCAGCCACGTCGAACTCGTAGATCGCCTCCATGCCGAGATCCTCGAAGCCGACGACCTTCGAAGCCTTGATCGCGCGCGACACGAGATAGGCCGCCCCGCCGACCGCCATCAGATAAGCCGATTTGGCCTTCTTGATCGCCTCGATCGCGACCGGCCCGCGCTCGGCCTTGCCGACCATCGCGAGCAGGCCCTGATCGAGCATCATGCCAGTGAATTTGTCCATGCGCGTCGCCGTGGTGGGGCCGGCCGGGCCGACCACCTCGTCGCGCACCGGATCGACCGGGCCGACATAATAAATCACGCGGCCCTTGAACTCGACGGGCAGTTCCTCGCCGCGCGAGAGCATGTCCTGGATGCGCTTGTGCGCGGCATCTCGGCCGGTGAGCATCTTGCCGTTGAGCAGCAGGCGGTCGCCCGGCTTCCAGCTCTGCACCACGTCCGGCGTCAGCGTGTCGAGATCGACGCGGATCGCCTCCTTCGAGGGCTTCCACTCGACGGCGGGCCACTCGTCGAGGTTCGGCGTTTCGAGGAAGGCCGGGCCGGAGCCGTCGAGATGGAAATGTGCGTGGCGGGTGGCGGCGCAGTTCGGGATCATCGCGATCGGCTTGGAGGCGGCGTGCGTCGGCCAGGTCTCGATCTTGACGTCGAGCACGGTGGCAAGGCCGCCCAGACCCTGTGCGCCGATGCCGAGCGCGTTGACCTTGTCATGCAGCTCGATGCGCAACGCCTCGACATCGTTCTGCGGCCCACGCTGCTTCAGCTCGGCCATGTCGATATCGCCCATCAGCGATTCCTTGGCGAGCTTCATCGCCTGCTCGGCGGTGCCGCCGATGCCGATGCCGAGCATCCCCGGCGGGCACCAGCCGGCACCCATCTTGGGAAGCTGCTCCAGCACCCAGTCGACCACCGAGTCCGACGGGTTGAGCATCGCGAACTTGGACTTGTTCTCGGAGCCGCCGCCCTTGGCCGCGACCGTCACGTCGACATGGTTGCCGGGCACCATCTCGACATGCATCACCGAGGGGGTGTTGTCCTTCGTGTTCTTGCGGCCGAACGCCGGGTCCGCGACGATCGAGGCGCGCAGGCGGTTCTCCGGGTGGAGATAGGCGCGGCGCACGCCCTCGTCGACGACCTCCTGAAGCGACTTCTCGCTATCGAGCACGCAGCCCTGTCCCCACTTCACGAACACCGTGACGATGCCGGTGTCCTGGCAGATCGGGCGATGCCCCTCCGCGCACATGCGGCTGTTGGTGAGGATCTGCGCGATGGCGTCCTTGGCGGCGGGCGACTGCTCGGCCTCATAAGCCTTACCCAGCGCGCGGATATAGTCCATCGGGTGATAGTAGGAGATGAACTGGAGCGCGTCGGCGACGCTCTCGATCAGGTCGGCTTCGCGGATGATGGTGGTCACGGCTGCATTCCCGTTCCGATGGACATTTGCGACGCGCCTTAGTCCCGTTGGGCGCGCCGTTCCAGCCATTCGGTGGCGAACAGCAACAGGACGATCCCGCCCAGCACCGCCCCGGCGCCCATCGCGCCCCACCAGCCCGCCGCATGATAGGCGAGCGTCGCGATCGCCGAACCGCAGGCGCCCAGCACGAACAGGATCGTCATGTAGACCGCGTTGACCCGCCCCCGGTCCTCGCCCGGCAGCGAGAAGATCACGCGCTGGCCGAGCACCTGATTGACCTGCGTGGCGCCGTCCAGCGTCAGCGCGAAGACCACCAGCAGCGCCAGCGAATGCAGCGCCCCCGCCCAGCCCGCGAGCAGGCAGGAGGCCGCGATGGTGGCCAGCGCGCCGGCCGTGCCGAGGCGGATATAGCCCCGGTCCCCCAGCCGCCCCGCGATCGGTGCCGTCAGCGCGCCCGCCGCCCCCGCCAGCGCGAACAGCGCGATGCCGGTCTGGCCGAAGCCGAATGCGTCGGCGAGCAGCAGCGGCACCGATGTCCAGAACAGGTTGAAGATGGCGAAGACGAAGCCCTGATAGACGGCACGGCGCTGCAAAGGCCGTTCACGCTTCAGGATGTGCCACATCGAGAGCAGGATCTCGCCATAGCCATGGCCGCTGCGGGGCCGCCGCTCGGGCAGCTCGCGGGCGAGCCACAGGCCCAGCACCAGCATCGCCACCGCCGAAACGCCGAACACCGCGCGCCAGCCCGCCACCTCGGCGATCAGACTCGCCACCGGCCGCGCCAGCATGATGCCCGCGAGCAGGCCAGACATGACGTTGCCGATCGTCCGTCCGCGCGTCTCTTCCCGCGCCAGCGAGGCGGCGAAGGGGATGACCACCTGCACGCCCGCCGAGCAGAACCCCACCGCCACCGATGCCGCGAGGAACGCCTCCGCCGAGGGCGCCGCCGCCAGTGCCGCCAGCGCCACCGCGACGATGCCGATGGTCGCGAGGATGAGCTTACGGTTCTCCACCCGGTCGGCGAGCGGCACGACGAACAGCAGACCGCCCGCATAGCCGAGCTGGGTGAGCGTCACGATCAGCCCCGCTATGCCGGGGCGCAGATGCAGCTCCGGCGCGATCAGGGCGATGAGCGGCTGGGCATAATAGAGGTTCGCGACGATCACGCCGCACGCCACCGCACAGGCGAAGGTCACCGCCGGCGTGATGCCGGGGGAGACGGCCGGGCGTTGGGCAGGGGCATGGGACGTATCGTGCATCGCGTCTCTCGCTTGGGGGCCTATGCTGCACCGCGGCGCGCCGGCCGCATTTAGGGGCTCGGATGCCGACATGCGAGTCCCGCGATGGCTTTTCGCGGGCCGGACTGATAGCGCATTCTCGAATTATCAGATGAATGGGATTCGAGGATGCTGTCACGCCGCCATCTGCTCCAGACCGGAGGCACCGCCGTCCTGCTCGGCGCGACGCGGGCGATGGCGGGTCCGGGGGCCAGTTCGGGGGCAGGTCCGGTCCAGCCCAACTGGAACTCGCTGGTCGCTTCCTACAAGACGCCGGAATGGTTCCGGGATGCCAAGTTCGGCATCTGGGCGCACTGGAGCGCGCAGTGCGTGCCCGAGTTCGGCGACTGGTACGGCCGCCAGATGTATATCCAGGGCAATCCCTATTACGAGCATCACGTCAAGACCTACGGCCACCCCACCCGCTTCGGCTTCATGGAGATCGAGAATCTCTGGAAGGCCGAACATTGGGAGCCCGAGACGCTGATCGGCCTCTACAAGAAGGCCGGCGCCCGCTATTTCGTGGCGCTCGCCAACCATCACGACAATCTCGACACCTTCGACAGCGCGCACCAGCCGTGGAACACGCTGCGCGTCGGCCCCAAGCGCGACATCATCGGCACCTGGGAGAAGATCGCGCGCGCCGAGGGGCTGAAGTTCGGCGTCTCCAACCACAGCGCGCATAGCTGGCACTGGTGGCAGACGGCCTATGGCTATGACGCGGAAGGCCCGCTCAGGGGCAGGCGCTACGACGCCTATACGCTCCGCAAGGAAGACGGCGCGGGCAAGTGGTGGGAGGGCCTCGACCCGCAGGAACTCTACAACGGCCCTTATTTCGCGCCGCCGGACGGCATCCGCTCGATCCAGTCGATGAACGCGTGGCACGACGCGCATGACGGGCAGTGGATCGATTACGCCCCGCCGGGTGCGCGCGGGCGGGCCTATGTCGCCAAGTGGCTGGCGCGGCAGAAGGATCTGGTCGCCAAATATCGGCCGGACCTCGTCTATTTCGACGATTATCGCCTGCCCTTCGGCGATGTCGGGCTGGAGGCGGCAGCCGACTATTACAACCAGGCGATCGGCTGGCACGGCACGCCCGACGTGGTGCTCAACGCCAAGCAGCTCTCGCCTTACCAGCGCTACGGCATCGTCGAGGATATCGAGCGCGGCTTCGCGAAGGACATCCACCCGCTGCCGTGGCAGACCTGCACCTGCATCGGCAACTGGCACTATGACCGCGCGCTGTTCGAGCGCCATGGCTACACGCCCGCCAAGGCGGTGGTGCAGCGCCTGTGCGACATCGTGGCCAAGAACGGTAACCTGCTGCTCTCGATCCCGATGAAGGGAGACGGCACGATCGACAGCGACGAGGAGCAGATCCTCGCCGATCTCGCCCGCTGGTTCGCGGTGAACGGCGCTGGCATCTATGGCACGCGGCCGTGGCGCGTGTTCGGCGAAGGCCCCAACGTCCCTCCGCAGGGGATGCAGAGCGAGGAGGCGATGAAGCCCTATACCGCCGAGGATATCCGCATCACGGCGGGCGGCGGCGGGCTCAACCTCTTCCTGCTCGACTGGCCGGCCGGCGAGGCGAAGATCGCTTGCCTCGGCAAGCGCGCGGCGGGCGGCGGCGTCATCGAGAAGCTGACGCTCAACGGCGGCGGCGCAGTGGACTTCCGGCAGGATGACGACGCGTTGCGCTTCACCCTCCCCGCGCCAACCGCCGGAGCCTTCGTGCCGGGCCTGCGGATCAAGGGGCGCGGCCTCGCCTGAGGAGGAAGGGCGGCTTCCGGCCCGGTCGCCGCCCTGTTAGAGGCTCGCTCGCCATGGCGAGGAAATATTATCTGACGGCGACGATGCCCGACGGCTACGTCAAGCGCATCGGGCCGACCAACGCGCCTTTCACCCATTATTGGCGGATCGTGGCGATCCTCGCCGACGGCAAGACCGAGGTTTTCTGGGGCCACACCAAGTCGCTCGCCGACGCGAAGCGCAAGAAGGCCGCCGCCGCGGACGCCTCGAAGCAGCGCAAATGGCAAAGCCATGCGTTCGAGATCGCCGAGCTGGAAAAGTCGTTCGACTAGGCTGAAATCCGCCAGCGCCCCTGCGCCCGCGCGCGCAACCCCGATGCCAGCTCCGGCATCCCGGCCAGCGCCGCCATCTCGGCCTGTGTCGCAGCCCCCCGGCTGACGATCGTCACCAGTCGCGAAAAGCGGAAGGCCGGCTGGGGCCGCTCGACCAGCAGCACATCGTCGCCCACGCCCAGATCGCCCTCTTCGAGCACGCGATAATACCAGCCCGCGCGGCCGGTGCGGACCATGGCCTTCGGCATCCGGTTGTCCTCGAAATGGAGCGCGAGCTTGAAGCAGGGCTGGCGCGGCTGGCAGACCTGAAGCACCGCGCTGCCGATCTGGTGGACGTCACCCACACAGATCGCGTCCTCGTCGAGCCCCTCGATCGTCAGATTCTCGCCGAAGCCGCCGGGGACGAGGCGCTCCGCATGTTCGGGGAATTCCGCCCGCCAGCGCGCATAATGGCCGGCGGCATAGCCATAGACCGCCTTTTCCGGCCCGCCATGGACGGTGAGATCGGCCTGTTCGTCCCCGATCAGGCCAAGCGGGGCGACGGCGATCCGGTCCGGCGTGGCGCGCTTGACGAAACCGCTCGGCACGTCCTCCGGCCCCAGCGGAGCAATCCTGCCGATCTGCACGGAATGGAGGCTGGTCATGCCGGCATGATAGGATCGACCGGCGGGCGCATCCAGACCGAATGCATCCGCCGGTCGCCGGCGCCTATTTCCGTCGCACCGTCAGCGGCTTGCCCGTGTAGGTGACGGTCACGTCCGCCGGCCCGTCGAGATCGAGCGCGCGGGGCCGGTTCGGGCCGACCCAGCGGATGCGGAAGGTCCGCGTCACCACCATGCCCGGATAATGCCCTTGCCGCGCGCCGATGCTGAGCGTGCCGCTCCTGTCGTCCCACTTGAGCGGCACGCGGGCGAAGGCGCCCTGCTGATAGCCGAGGCTCGTGCCGTCATCCTCATAGAGCGAGAATTGCCCGTCCGCGCCCGCATAGACGGTGAGCGTGATCGGCGCGTCGATCTTCTCGCGGGTATAGTGCATCTCCGGCCCGGTCGGCAGGATCGAGCCCGCGCGGACGAAGACGGGAATACGCTCGCAGGGCGCGTCGACGGTGACCGTCCGCCCGCCCCGCTGCATCGTGCCGGCGTAGAAGTCGTACCAGTCCGTCCCCGCCGGCAGATAGACGTCGCGCGAGCGCGCCTTGAACCGCGTGACCGGCGCGACCAGCAGCGAAGGCCCGAACAGATATTGGTCGTCGATCGACCAGACCTTCCGATCCTTCGGGAAGTCCATGACGAGGCCGCGCATGATCGTGCCGTCCTTGGCATAGGTGTCGGCGGCCAGCGTGTAGATGTAGGGCAGCAGCCGGTAACGCAGCTTGTCGTAATATTCCAAGGTCTTGTATGTATCGGAACCGGCCGGCGCGATCTCATAGATCTCGCGATAGGGGAACTCGCCATGGCTGCGGAACAGCGGCGAGAAGGCACCGAACTGGAACCAGCGCGTATAGAGTTCGCGCCATTCCGGCACATCGGCGGGGTTCTGCCTGCTGTAGCGATCCTCCACCGCGAAGCCGCCGATGTCGTGCGTCCAGTTGGGGATGCCCGAGAGCGAGAAGTTCACGCCCGCCGAGATCTGGTTGCGCAGATCGTCCCAGCGCGCCGCCACGTCGCCCGACCACACCGCCGCCCCCGTCCGCTGGAGCCCGGCGAAGCCCGAGCGGGTGAGGATGAAGCCGCGCGTGTCCGGCTTGAACTGGCGCCAGCCGTCCGCGACGCCCTCGGCATGGACCAGCGGGAAGCTGTTGAAGAAGGCGGCGCCCGGCCCCATCGCCGTCGGCCCCATGCGATAGGCGCGCTGCTCGATGCTGAGATTGGAGTGGATGTCGGGTTCCGACGCATCCATCCACCAGGCGTCGACACCCAGCACCGCGAGCCGTTCCTTCACCTGCCGCCAATAGATGGCGCGGCCCTTCGGATTATACGGATCATAGTCGGTATTCTCGTAGCCCTTGCCGACCCAGTCATGCTCGTGCGCGTCGAGATTGCGCGTGTAGACCGCGCCCGCCGCCTTCAGTTCCTTGTAATTGTCGGTGGTGGGATAGAATTTCGGCCAGATCGAGATCATGAAATGGGCGTGCCCGGCGTGGAGCCTGTCAATCATCCCCTTGGGATCGGGGAAGCGCGCGGGATCGAATTCGTGGCTGCCCCACGCATCCTCGCGCCAGTAGAACCAGTCCTCGACGACATTATCCAGCGGCAACCCGCGCGAGCGATAGCCTGAGAGCACGCCCAGGATCTCGTCCTGATCCTTGTAGCGCTGGCGGCTCTGCCAGAAGCCATAGGCCCATTCCGGCATCATCACCGCCTTGCCGGTGAGCGCGCGATAGCCGGCGATCACGCCGTCCATGCTGCTCGCGCCGACATAATAATAATCCACCGCATGGCCGACATCGGAGGCGAAGCCGATCGAGTGCAGATCTTCCGCCGGACGCGGATCGTTATGGACGAGGCCGATATAGCCGGCGTTGGGCTCCCATTCGATGCGGATGGCGACGGGCTTTCCGGCGGTCATCGGCAGCTCGAAGTTGCGATACCAGGGGTTCCAGTTCTGGCGCCACTGGTTCACGATCTCCTGCCCGTCGGCGAAGACCTTCACATAGCTGGAGACGTAGAGGCGGAACTTGTGGACGCCGGTCTTGTCGGCGGTGACGTTGCCGGTCCACACCACGGTCTGCTTCTGAACGGCGTTGCCGGCGGTGTTCTGCCCGCCCGTGGCCGCGACCGTCTGCGACTTCGCGGCCGCCGGCCACTTCGCCTGATCCTTGATATACTGATAGTCGATCGTGGCTTCCTGCCGCGTCACCACCTCCTTGCCGTCGAGATAATAATGCGCGGTGAAGCCGGGCTGGCCGCCCTCGCCCGTCACCTTCAGCGCATCGTCGCCGACAGCGGCATAAGACTTCGGATTGCCGAAGCGGGTGATCGAATTGTTATCCCAGAGGATGCCGTAATTCTTCGTCGACACGACGAAGGGGACCGCCACGTCCATATTGTGCTGGGCCAACTCCACATCCTCGCCATTGTAGTTCATCTGGCGATTCTGGTGCTGGCCGAGGCCGTAGAGGCCTTCGTCGGTGCCCCTGTTCCACTGTTGACGGACGGCGGTATAGGGCTGGCCCTCCACCGTCACCGGCGCGAAGCCGGCCTCGCCGCTCTCGGCCAGCGTCTCCTGGCCGGCCGCATCGCGGAAACGGACGCGGCCGTCGGCGGTATCGACCTCGGCGCTGAGCTTCGCCGTCTTCAGCACGACGTGGCCGGCGCGCTCCTCCACCGTGAAGCCGGTGGTGACGGGGTGCGCCACCACCATCAGGCTCGCCGGCAGAGCAAGGCTCGGCGTCGGCGTTTCGGTGACGCGGATCAGTTCGTCGCCATAGACCTGAAGGCGGACGGCCTTCTCGGCCCCCCGATCGGGCGTGACGATCACACCGTCGGCGGTGCGCTGGACGGTGCCGGCGTGCGCGGCGGAGGCAAGCGCGGCGGCCAGCGCCAGCCCCGAGACGAGACGAAGACTCATGAAAGGCGGCTCCGCGCGATCAGCGATAGGTGGCGAGGCGGACCTTCAGCACCTGCGGCACCGAGGTGAAGTTCAGGCCGTAATCGGTCTGGTCGCCGTTCCAGAGGCGCTCGAACACCCACTGGCCGGCGGCATCGAAATGGCCTTCCTCGATCCGGTCGATAATCATGTGCTCGCCGGGCCTGGGCGCGGCCAGCTCGAAGTTGATGCGGGTGTGATAGCCGGTGACGAGATATTCGTTCGGCCCTAGCTCCGCGATCACGGCGCCGCCCGAAGGCTCGGGATTGCCCTTGGGCGGATCGAAGCCGAACATGCCCTGCCCGAAGGTGGCGATCGCCTTCCAGCGGCCGAGATCCATCTCCTGCTTGTGCTGCGCATGAGGATCGGTCGGTTCGGCGACGCCCCAGGTCTTCTTCTCGAAGGCGATCTTCGCCCAGACGCGGTCCATCGGGCGGAACAGCCGATAGTTGGCGGCGAACGCCTCCACCGTCTCCGGGTCGAGCTTGGAGGCGCCGAGCGGGAAGTTGAAATAACCCGTGAAATCCATCCCGAACGGCGAGAAGCCGATGCCGTGGCGGCCCATCACCGGGAAGAAGAAGCGGGCATAATCCTTCGAATTGCCCGTTTCGGGGATGAACAGCGGATTGTCCGCCCGCTCGTAGAAATCGAGCAGCTTCATGTAGGCGGCGTGATCGTGGTTGTAGATGTCGGGCGACAGCACGTCGATGTCGGGCGCGGACGCCTTCCATATGTCGATCGTCTGGAAGGTGGGGCCGCCGCTGGCATAGTTCCTGGGATCGAGATTGGGCTTGAGCGGATCGGGCACCGCGGCGTTGACGTACATCGGCAGCGGCTTCACCGCCTTGCCCGCTTTGGCGACGGCATCGACGTAGGAGGCGATCGCCCAGGCGTGGAAATATTCGTCGGCATGATCGCCGAAGGCCTGCCGCCAGGTGCCGCCCTTCACGCCCATGTGCTTCGCCACGTCGGCCGGCACGGGCGCGTTGAACGCCTTTTCCGCCGCCGGCGAATGATCGCGCACGCATTGATAGGTGCCCGTCTCATTCTCGACCTGCACCATGATGACGCGGTTGTCGGGATCGGCGGCCTTCAGATGCTCCATCAGCTTCACGAACGCTTTACGATCGGCGTCGAGCGTCGTCTTGGCGAAGGGGGAGAGCGCGTAATGCACCTCGCCCTTCTCGTTCAGCATCCGGGGGAAGCGCTTGTTGTCGAGCTTCACCCAGTCCGGCGCATAGCTCGGCGCGGTGTTCTTCCAGGTGCCGAACCACAGCAGCACCAGCCGCACGTCATGGTCGCGCGCCTGCGAAAGCAGGGTGTCGAGGAAGGAGAAGTCGAACTGGCCTTCCTTCGGCTCGATCTGCTCCCACGCGATCGGCACCTCGACGGTGTTGGCATGAAGTTGCTCGATCGCCGGCCACACCTTGGGCAGAGCCGAGGGCCAGTTGCTCGAATTGTTCACCTGCGCGCCCAGCATCAGATAGGGCGCGCCGTCGACGAAGAGCGCGTGATGGCCGTCCTTGTTGACGATGCGCGGCAGCTCGGAGGGCGCGGCGGAGGCCATCGCCGGCAGCGCCAGCGCGGAAAGCCCCAGCAGCATCCGGCGCATCGCGCGCGCGAACGGCATCGTCTCGATCATCAACCTCTCCCTTCACGCGGACCCCGCCTCCGCCGGGCGAAGGCGCGCGCGAGCGCGGCCCCATCCCCCCGGCCGACCGATCGTCCGTCCCTGGTAGCGTTACAATCGAGCCGGGGTCGCATCGCGTCAAGTATGAAAGCCGATCACCACCCGTGAAACTCGGACTTTTGGTCAGTGGGCGTCGCGCGGCCGCCGACGGGGCGCCGCGTCCGACTGGCGGCGGACCAGTTCGAAATCGAGCAGCAGATGGCGGCGCGGCTCGGGCCGGTGATTGCGGCGCGCGCGGATATCGCGGACGAGCAGGTCCACCGCCTCGCGCGACATCTCGGCGATCGGCTGGCGGATCGTCGTCAGTTCGGGCCAGATGGTGGTGGCGAGCGCGGTGTCGTCGAAGCCGCAGACGGTGAGGTCGCCCGGCACGTCCAGCCCACGCCGGTGCGCCACCGCGACGGTGGCCGCCGCCATGTCGTCATTGCTGGCGAAGATGGCGGTCGGCACGTCGGCGAGATCGAGCAGACGCTCCGCCGCGTCGAGGCCCGAGCGATAGGTGAACATGCCCTGCTGGACCAGCGCCTCGTCCGCCTCCAGCCCGGCGGCGTCGAGCGCGGCGCGATAGCCTTCGAGGCGGCGCAGGCTGGCCGACTGGTTGGGATTTCCGATGATGAAGCCGATGCGGCGGTGGCCGAGCCGCGCGACGTGGCGCGCCATGTCGAAAGCGGCCTGATAGTCGTCGATGCTGACGGCGTTGACCGGATCGGCGGGCTGGCTGCTCGCCACGGCGACGACCGGCGTGCCGCTCTCGGCCAGCGCGGCGATCACGTCGGCCGCGTCGCAGAGCGGCGGCGGCAGGATCACGCCGTCGACTCCGCTCGCGACCAGGCGGCGCGCCACCTCCACCTCATGCGGGCCGACATCGCATTTCTCGATGACGAGTTGCACGTCGGCGCGGCTCGCCTGCTCCAGCCCGCCGACGAGGAACTCGCTCAGATAGGCGGCGCTGGGGTTGCTGTAGAGCAGGCCGATGCGGATCTGCTCGGCCCCCGCGAGGCTGCGCGCCGCCGGATTGGGCGCATAGTTGAGCTGCTGGATCGCGGCGTTCACCGCCTCGCGCGTGGTATCGCGAACATTGGTCTCGCCGTTGATGACGCGCGACACGGTCATGGGCGACACGCCCGCCAGTCGGGCGACGTCGGCGATGGTGGGCGCCGAGCTTTGCCTGCGCGTCGGTTTCCGGGTCAATCAACGCTCCGTATTCATAGGCCGTGCGGAAGGCCGCACGTTGCTGTTCCTAATGAACCCGGAGCGCTCTGCAAACAATTCCCCGCAATAACTAGCGTCCACCCGCCATGCTTTCGAACACGCCGTCCCGCCGGATCAGGGCATGGACCAGCGCCGCGGCGAGATGGACGAGGATCAGCGCGAAGAAACAATAAGCGACGACCGTGTGGGCGGAGCGCAGAAATCCGTAGAGCAGGATGTCGCGCGGCACGATCGGCGGCAGCACCAGCCACGTCGTCAGCCGCACCGGATAGCCGCCTGCCGACTGCATCGACCAGCCGATCAATGGCATCGCTATCATGGTGGCATAGAGCAGCCAGTGCGAACCGTGCGCCGCGAGCTTCTGCACCGCCGGCAGATCGGCCGGGAGCGGCGGCGCCGGATGGTGCAGGCGATAGCCCAGCCGGATAAGCGCCAGCACGAGGATCAGCGCGCCGATCGGCCGATGCCACGCCAGTAGCGTCGGATAGAGCGGCTCGGCGGTCGACACCATGCCGACGCCGATGAACAGCATGGCGAGGATCAGCGCCGCCATCGTCCAGTGGAGCGTGCGGGCGACGGGGCTGAAGCGGTCGGGACGGGTGCTCATTTCTGGCCTCCCTTGGCGGCAAGGCTGATCGCGTCGGGGTGCGGCCCCTCCACCGCGCGGCGATGGAAGGAAGCGGCATAGGTGGCGGAACGCGCCGCCAGCAGCGGATCGTCGGAGGGCGCGATGCCGTTCGGCAGCACCAGCGGATCATAGGTGATGTCGCGGCACCCCCCGGTCTCCTCGGGCGTGGCCCGGTCGAGCACCAGCGTGCCGACGTCGACGTGGCGGCGATTCGCCGGCCACGCGACGGTGGCGTTGTCGGTGCGGTCGCCGGCGTCCGCCAGCACGATGACGAGGTGCCAGCGCAGCGGGCCTCGCTTCACCCGCGCGATCAGATCGTCGAACAGGAAATCGACGGGCTGCTGATCGAGCGTCTTCTTGTCGAGGTCACCGCCCTTCGTCTCCGGCTCGAACTGCCAGCGCACGGCGCGCGACTGGCCGTTGCCGTCGATGAAGCGGAAGGCGTTGATGCTGTAATAGGTTCCGGTGGCGAAGCTCGCGGGCAAGGGCGCGGTCGCCATATAATCGAGGAAGGCCTGTGTCTCGGGATGCTGGGCGAGATAGGCCTTCATCTTCGCCGGATCGGGCTTGTGGGTCACCGGGTCGGGCTTGCTCGCGATCTGGAGCGCCACGAAGTCCGCCGCATTGGCCACCGGGAAGATCGGCGTGTGATCCATCGCCGTCCGCCACTCCTCGCCGCGCGGAAGGTGGAAGGCCAGCGCCAGCGAATGGAAGGTCGGCCGGCCGTCGGGGCCGAAGGGATCGCTCCCGCCGGTCGAGAAGCGGCCGAGCACCGGCACCGATCCCGCCCGGAACACGCTGGCTTTGGACAGCGCGACGCCCGCGCCGTTGGAATCGAAATGGCCGGTGACGCATAACCCCTTGGTATGCGCGCGCCGCCAGCCGGGATGCTTGCCGGCGTTATATTCGAGCGAATCCGCCAGCTTGCCGCCACCGATGCGCGATGGCTGGAGCCAGCCCGCCACCCACAGGAAAGCCAGCGCCAGAAGGCCCACCGCCACGCCGATCAGCGCGAAAGCAGGCCAGGGACTACGCGAAGGTGAAGAAGGCGGCATCGGCGGCTCCATGGCTCGAACCCGAACGCTGTAGACGCTCAGCGTTTCATTGTTCGAGCTGTTTCGCAACCGTCTCCATCGGGGTTACAAAAAGATGGGCGGCCTCAGGCGACGAGCGCGGCGGCCTTCGCGTTCAGCACCTCGGCGATCCGGCGCGGATCGAGCCGGATCTGGAGCCCCCGCTGCCCCCCGTTCAGATAGACCTGCTCCTCACCGAGCGCGGCCTCCTCCAGGAAGGTCGGCACGCTCCGCATCTGGCCGAAGGGGCTGATCCCGCCGACCTTGTAGCCGGTCATCCGCTCGGCATCGGCGGGCTTCATCATCTGCGCGGACTTGCCGCCGGCCGCCGCCGCGAGGCGCTTCATCGCCACCTCCCGATCGGAGGGCAGGATCACGCAGACCGGCTTGCCGTCGACCAGCGCCATCAGCGTCTTGAGCACGCGCGACGGCGCCTCGCCCAGCGCCTCGGCCGCCTGCATCCCGATGCGGTCGGCCGCCGGGTCATAGTCGTAACGATGGAGCGAGAAGGCGATGCCCGCCTTCTCCAGCGCCTGCGTGGCGCGCGTGGCCTTCGACATGGGCGTGGCTATCGCGGATCGCGGCGGCCCGCGTCAACCACGCCCTCTTCGCGCGGATCAGCCGATCGCCATCAGGCTGGCGTTGCCGCCGGCCGCCGTGGTGTTGATCGAGGTCGAAACCTCCTCCAGCAGCCAGTTGAGCGGCATCGCGCCCTCGCCCGTCACCTGCACCGGCACGACCGGCCCCGGCAGCATCGCGATGTCGCCGAGCGCCTCACGGATGGCGGCGGCATCGCCCTCCACCAGCGCGCCCGCGAAGGGGCCGGCGGCCTTCCAGTCGGCCGCCCAGCTCAGCCGCTCGGCCACCGGCGACGGCACATGAGCGAGCATCCGCTGCCACTCGGGCGTCGCGGGGATCACCGCATGGTTGCCCGTCGCGAGCAGCGCGGCGAGCTGGTTGCAGAGCCCCCGCCCACTCGACGGCAGCAGCAGCACCCGGCCGCGCGGATGGAGCGCATAGAGGTTGCGCTCGCCGACCGGCCCTTCCAGCTCGCGCTCCAGCCCGAGCGGGGAGAGGCCAGCATAGTCACGCGCCTGCCGCGCGGCATCGTCCATGCCCTCCGCGGCGAGCCAGCGGGCGAACGCGTGGACGGCGGGCTCGGCCGCGCCGCCCTGCGGCAGCGCCGGCGCCGTCTCGACCAGCCGGCCGAGATAGAGCGGCCCGCCCGCCTTCGGCCCGGTGCCCGAAAGGCCGCGCCCGCCGAAGGGCTGCACGCCGACGATCGCGCCGATGATGTTGCGGTTGATGTAGAGATTGCCCGCCTGCACCCGGCCGGTGACGTGCGCGATCGTCTCGTCGAGGCGGGTGTGCAGGCCGAAGGTCAGCCCGAAGCCGCTGGCGTTGATCTCGTCGATCAGCGTGTCGAGCCGATCGCGGTGGAAGCGCAGCACATGCAGCACGGGGCCGAACACCTCGCGCTCGACATCGGCGAGGCGATCGATCTCGATGATCGTCGGCGGCACGAAGGTGCCCTGCTCGGCGCCGGGCGCGAGGCCGATCTGCTCGATCCGGTGGCCGCGCGCGCCCATCGCCGTGATATGGCGTTCGATAGTCTCCCTGGCCTCCTGCGTGATGACGGGGCCGACATCAACGCTCAGGCGATCGGTGCCGCCGAGCGCCAGCTCCTTGAGCGCGCCCTTCAGCATCTTCAGCACATGATCGGCGACATCCTCCTGAAGGCAGAGGATGCGCAGCGCCGAGCAACGCTGCCCCGCGCTGTCGAAGGCGGAGGCGATGACATCGCCCACCACCTGCTCGGCCAGCGCCGAGGAGTCGACGATCATGGCGTTCTGCCCGCCCGTCTCGGCGATCAGCGGGATCGGCTGGCCATGCGCGGAGAGGCGGCCCGAGAGCGTCTTCTGGATCAGGCGCGCCACGTCGGTGGAGCCGGTGAACATCACCGCCGCCGTCTCCGCCGCGTCGACCAGCGCCGCGCCCACCTCGCCCGCGCCGGGCACGAGCTGGAGCACATCGGCGGGGATGCCCGCCTCGTGCAGCAGGCGCACCGCCTCGGCGGCGATCAGCGGCGTCTCCTCAGCGGGCTTGGCGAGTACGGTGTTGCCCGCGACCAGCGCGGCCGCGATCTGGCCGGTGAAGATCGCCAGCGGGAAGTTCCACGGGCTGATGCAGGTGACCGCGCCGAGCGGGCGGTTGCCCTCCAGCGTGGTGCGCGCCTGCCCGGCATAATAACGCAGGAAGTCGATCGCCTCGCGCACCTCGGCGATGGCGTTGGGCACCGACTTGCCCGCCTCGCGGACGAGGACGCCGATCAGCGTCGCGATGTCCGCCTGCATGGCGTCGGCGGCGCGTTCCAGACGGGCGGCGCGCTCGGCGACGGGAATGGCGGCCCAGCCGGCCGTCGCCAGCGCGGCGCGGGCGACGGCGAAGCGCGCCTCGTCCGGCGTCGCCTCGCGCACCCAGCCGACCACGTCGCGATGATCCGCCGGGTTGAGTACGTCGCGCCGCCCCGCTTCGTCATCGGCCGCCTCGGCGAGCGTGGCGGTCCACAGACGCGACGCGCTCTGCTGGAGCACCCCGGTCAGCGCGGCCAGTTCGTTCTCGTTGGCGAGGTCGAGACCGGACGAATTGCGTCGGTCGCTGTAGAGGCTCGCCGGCAGCGCGATCCCGTCATGCGTGGCGCCGGGCACCGCCATGGCGCGCACCACGTCCACGGGATCGGTGACGAGATCGTCGATCGACACCGCCGGATCGGCGATACGGTTCACGAAGGAGGAGTTCGCCCCATTCTCCAGCAGCCGGCGGACGAGATAGGCAAGCAGCGTCTCGTGCGTGCCCACCGGCGCATAGATGCGGCACGGACGGCCGAGCCCTTCGGCGCCGACCACCTCGTCATAGAGCCCCTCGCCCATGCCGTGCAGGCACTGGAACTCATAGTCGCCGATCGCGAAGTCCGGCCCGGCGAGATGGTAGATCGTCGCCAGCGTCTGGGCGTTGTGGGTGGCGAACTGCGGAAAGATCACATCGCGCGCGTCGAGCAGCTTGCGGGCGCAGGCGACGTAGGAAATGTCGGTGTGGACCTTGCGGGTATAGACCGGGAAGTCGCTCAGGCCGTCGACCTGCGCGCGCTTGATCTCGGCATCCCAATAGGCGCCCTTGACGAGGCGGACCATGATCCGGCGCTCCGCGCGACGGGCAAGGTCGATGATGAAGTCCAGCACGAAGGGGCAGCGCTTGCCATAGGCCTGCACCACGAAGCCGAGGCCGTTCCAGCCCTTCAGCGCCGGATCGAGCGCCAGCGCCTCCAGCAGATCGAGCGAAAGCTCGAGGCGATCCGCCTCCTCCGCGTCGATGTTGAAGCCGATGTCATAGGAGGCGGCGAGCTTGGCGAGCGCCTGCACGCTCGGCAGCAGCTCGCCCATCACGCGGTCGCTCTGCGCGCGGGAATAGCGCGGGTGGAGCGCCGAAAGCTTGATCGAGATGCCCGGCCCGCCATAGACGCCGCGCCCGGCCGAGGCCTTGCCGATCGCGTGGATGGCGGCCTCATAGTCGGCATAATAGCGCCTGGCGTCGGCACCGGTCATCGCCGCTTCGCCGAGCATGTCGTAGGAATAGCCGAAGCCCTTCGCCTCCAGCGGCCGGGCGCGGCGGAGCGCCTCGTCGATGGTCTGGCCGGTGACGAACTGCTCGCCCATCATCCGCATCGCCATGTCGACGCCGCGCCGCACGACCGGCTCGCCGCAACGCGCGACAAGGCGGGTCAGCGCCGCCGTCAGCCCCTGTTCGTTGACGCTGTTGACCAGCTTGCCGGTGACGACGAGGCCCCAGGTCGCCGCGTTGACGAAGATCGAGCGGCCATTGCCGAGATGCGCCTTCCAGTCGCCGCCGCCGATCTTGTCGCGGATCAGCTTGTCGCGGGTGGCGTTGTCGGGGATGCGCAGCAGCGCCTCGGCGAGGCACATCAGCGCCACGCCTTCCTGGCTCGACAGCGCATATTCCTGCACGAGGCCCTCGACGCCGTCGCCCTTGTGCTTGGCGCGCAGGGCCGAGACGAGCGTGCGCGCCGTTCCGGCGATGGCGGCGCGAGTATCGTCGGGCAGCGTCGCGCGTTCCAGAAGCGGCGCCATCGCCTCGACCTCGGGCCGGCGATAGGCCGCCGTGATCGCCTGACGCAGCGGCGACTGCGGGCGGATCGGCGGCGCGAAATGCGCGAAGGGACGTGCAAGCTGGCCGGAAGACGACATGATGGGAGCCCCGATCGGATGGACCCGCGCATCCTACTCCATTATCGTCTGGCGATCAGACCGCATATCAGCGATATTCAGATCGAATGAACCATATTTCTAGCAATCGAAAGTCGATTGGAATGAAAAATCGCGATTCCCAGGTCGAACTGGATAGCTTCGATCATCAGATCATCGATGCCCTCACCCGCGACGGCCGCATGACTGTGACCGAACTGGCGCGACAGGTGGGCTTGTCCAAGACACCCTGCCAGGTGCGGCTCCGGCGGCTGATCGACGAGGGCGTGATCCGCGGCTTCCGTGCGCTGGTCGACGCCGGCAAGCTCGGCATGGACCATATCGCCTTCGCCACGGTGAAGCTCTCCGACACGCGCGAGAAGGCGCTCACCGAGTTCAATCAGGCGGTGCGCAAGATCCGCGAGGTGGAGGAATGCCATATGATCGCGAGCAACTTCGACTATCTGCTGAAGGTGCGCACCACCGACATCCGCAAATATCGCATCGTGCTGGGCGAGAAGATCTCCAGCCTGCCGCACGTCGCCAGCACCTCCACCTTCGTGGCGATGGAGACGGTTCAGGAGGTGGGGTGACCGCGCCGCGAGGGGCGATCCGCTTCGCCGATGTCGGAGGGGCCGGTGGTGCTGCCGGGGAGGATTGAACTCCCGACCTCAGCCTTACCAATCGAAGTATAGGCGCCCGCCGTAGCTTTCCTATCAAAGCCAATCCTACGATAAAGCCCGATAAACGCTAGAAATCTTGCAATGCGCGGCCGCCAGATGTATCCTTTTCTACGATCGAATTTCCGTCCGATTGCTTCCGCTCTGCTTCCGCGGAAGTGGGTGCCGAGAGTGGGAACTGGCATATGCCGAAACTGACCAAGCGCGTTGTCGAAAGCGCCGAAGCCATCGACGCTGATCTCTTTGTCTGGGACGACGACGTGCAAGGGTTCGGGCTCCGCGTTTTTAAGTCTGGACGTCGAAGCTACCTCATCCAGTACCGCATCGGAAAGCGCACCCGTCGCGTTACGATCGGAAGTCATGGGGTCTGGACCGTGGAGACCGCGCGACGGGAGGCGAAGTCCCTCCTCGGCCAGGTCGCCGCCGGGATCGATCCCGCTGACGAGAAGAAGCGCGACGCTGCCACGCTCTCGATCGGTGATGCGTGCGACCTGTATCTGGAGGAGGGTCTGGCGACCGCCAAGGACAGCTCAATCCGGCAGGCGCGCTCGAACATTGAGAACCATATTAAGCCGCTGGTGGGCAATCACCTCCTCTCCACGTTCACCCGCGGTGACGTGCAGCAGCTCCTTCGCGACATCGCCGCAGGAAAGAGCGCGAAGACCACGAAGCGTGGGCCACGATCCAAGTCGAGGGTGCGCGGGGGCAAGGGCACCGCTAACCGCGTGATAAACACCTTAAGCGCGGCGTTCACCTACATGGTTGACGAGCGGCTGCGAGCGGACAACCCGGCGATTGGGATCAAGAAATATCCTGGCAAGAAGCTGGAGCGGTTCCTCTCGCCCGTCGAGCTGCATCGCTTGGGCGGGGTTCTCGCGGCGGCGGCCTCCCTCGGCGTGGAGAGCGAGTATGCCATTGCCGCCATCAGGATGCTGATCCTGACCGGATGCCGAAAGAATGAGATCCTTTCGCTCCGGTGGGAGTGGATCGATCGCTTTCACAAATGCCTGCGGCTCCCCGATAGCAAGACCGGGGCGAAGGTCGTCCACCTTGGCGCACCCGCGCTTCGGCTGATCACGTCGCTGTCCCCCCGACCGGGCAACCCGCACGTCTTTCCCGGTCGCACAGCGGGGACGCACGTCACCGATCTTCAGTCGGTATGGACCCGCATCCGCAAGTCTGCGGAGCTGGAGGACGTCCGGATACACGACTTGCGCCATAGCTTCGCCTCGGTCGGTGCGAACAATGGCGATAGCCTGCTGATTATCGGTGCCCTGCTCGGCCATCGCTCGGCGAAGACAACGGAGCGTTACGCACACTTGGCCGATCATCCGGTGAAATCCGCCGCTGATCGGATCGCTGACAGGATCGCTCATCATCTGGAGCTAGAAGAGGCGGCGACTGATCTGGAAGAAGTCGAGGCCCCGGCCGAAGACTTCTGGGACGACGAGGCTGGCATGGCCGCGACGTGCGATCCGATCCTCGGTTCGATCATCCGGACGAAATGGATGGACACGCGGGCGGCAGCGGCGCTCCTCGGGATGACCGTCGGCACGCTCCAAACCTATCGTTGGCAGGGCACTGGACCGGCGTTTCAGAAGATCGGGCGCAGGGTCGTCTATTCCAAGCAGGCCCTCGTCGCGTGGAAGGGCGCTCTACCCGAAGAGGAAGAGCGGCGCGCGGCCTGAGCGCTTGAAACGGTCAGTCGGCCTCCGGCTTGGACCCGGCGATGTCACGGCTGATCTCATCCAGCAGGCGCGGTCCCGATTCCATCCGGCGGCTAAGTGCTTCGACGAATCGCTCCCAACGCTCCTTGCCCATTGCCTGGGCCGCTGCGCGCGTCGTCGGGCATCGGTGGATTTGCGGTGAGCCAGAAGCGAACGAACAGCGCGATCGTTTCGTTGGCGAGGCCGACGTTCCATTCCATGCGGTCAAGCTGTCGACCGAGCCGGTCGAGGCGACGGCTGATTGCCGCCTCCAGCCGGTCGGCGCCGTCCGGCGAGAGGAACGACGAAAGCGCCGCCTCAACGATTGCGGCCTGCGATACTCGGCGGGATCGGGCGTGTTGTGCTAGATCCCGTGCAAGCTCGGGCGGTAGGCGGAATGTCTGTTTGATCCGCAACCCGGTCAAAGCGCGATCCCATCGTCGGGGTCGAGTGACGCCTGTCGTGCCGAGCTGACGAGCCGTTCGCGCAACGCAAAGTTGCGAGTGCCGTCCTCGGCCCCGTCAGTATCCTCGAAATCGAACTCGTGACGAACGGGGACTGTCGCAGCCACGATCTCCTCATGCTGCGGCAATTCGGGCTCGCGGCGAATGCCCGCATTGTCCTGGTCGCCTTCGTCCGCCTCGAAAGAGGTGGGCGGCGGTGCCGGCGGTGCGAACGGCGCGACCGGCCTCATGCCGGACCAGTCGTCTGCGGGGCGATGGCCGGGTGCTGCGAAGTGCGGGTTCGGTGGTGGCAAGATGCGGCGAGCCAGGCGCCGGTCCGCGTAATATCGCGCCTTCAAGGCGCGAATGGGGGAAATCCCCGCCACCATCACGATCTCGTCACTCGGCGGTAGTTGCATGACCTCGCCCGGGGTAAGGAGCGGACGAGCGGTCTCCGTGCGCGACACCATCAGATGACCAAGCCAGGGCGAAAGCCGGTGGCCAGCATAGTTCTTCATCGCGCGCATCTCGGTCGCGGTGCCCAGCGCATCCGAAATCCGTTTCGCCGTCCTTTCGTCGTTGGTGGCGAAGGATACCCGAACGTGGCAATTATCGAGGATCGCGTTGTTGGGGCCATAAGCCTTCTCGATCTGATTGAGCGATTGCGCGATCAGGAACGCCTTGATGCCGTAGCCGGCCATGAATGCGAGCGCGCTCTCGAAGAAGTCGAGCCGGCCTAGCGCCGGAAACTCGTCGAGCATCAACAGGACTCGATGGCGGCGGGGCTTCGGCGTCAATTCCTCGGTCAGCCGCCGACCAATCTGGTTGAGCACCAGGCGGATCAGCGGCTTCGTGCGGCTGATGTCGGATGGCGGGACCACCAGATAGAGGGTGACGGGGAGAGTGCTGTCCATCAGGTCCGAAATGCGCCAATCACAGGCGCGTGTGACGCGAGCGACGATCGGATCTCGATAGAGACCGAGGAACGACATGGCCGTCGAAAGGACACCCGACCGCTCGTTCTCTGACTTGTTGAGAAGCTCGCGGGCGGCCGACGCGACGACCGGATGTACGCCTGCCTCGCCCAGGTGCGGTGTCGTCATCATAGCGCGCAGCGTGCTGGTGATCGGGCGCCTTGGATCGGAAAGAAAAGCAGCGACGCCGGCGAGCGTCTTGTCGCTCTCTGCGTAAAGGACGTGGAGGATCGCACCGACGAGCAGGGCGTGGCTCGTCTTTTCCCAATGGTTCCGCTTTTCGAGACTTCCCTCTGGGTCGACCAGCACGTCCGCGACGTTCTGCACGTCGCGCACTTCCCATTCTCCGCGCCGCACCTCCAGAAGCGGATTGTAGGCGGACGATGCAGGGTTGGTCGGATCGAAGAGGAGCACGCGGCCGTGCTTCCCGCGAAATCCGGCGGTGAGCTGCCAGTTCTCACCCTTGATGTCGTGTACGATCGCGCTGTCGGCCCAGGTAAGCAGCGACGGAATAACGAGCCCCACACCTTTGCCGCTCCGCGTCGGCGCAAAGCAAAGGACGTGTTCTGGCCCGCGATGGCGTAGATACGCGCGGCGGAGCAAGCCGAGCACCACTCCCTCCTCGCCCAGCAGCCCGGCAGACCTGACCTCCTTTTCGTTTGCCCATCGTGCCGAACCATAGGTGTGGGCGAGCTTTGCTTCCCGTGCGCGCCAGACCGACATGCCGATCGCGATCACGATCGAGAGAATACCGCCGGAGGCAGCGATCGCCGCGCCCTTAACGAAGATTCTTGGTGCGTATGCATCGAAGGCGAACCACCAGTAGAAGAACGCGAAAGGCGGGTAGATCGGTCGGCTGAGCAGGAAGAACCAAGGCCGGCCGAGTTCGGACTGATAGGCGAGCGCCTCCGCGGTCCATTGCGTAGCCCCCCAGATACAGGCGAGCGCAACAAGAAGAACAACGATCACTTGGCCCCAGAGGATCTTCGTTGCTGACATGCTCGCCTCCCTCCGCAACCGAGGACGACGATGGCTAGCAATCAAGGCCCAACCTAGGCTCGTCGCACTGCTTCGTACAAAAAGAAGCGACAGCGTCGTGGGTGCCCAGACCGCCTTTGGGACCAAGCAGTCGTTCCAGACCGATCTTTCGAACGGCGGGTTCTGTTAGTGGCCGCCATCCAGCCTTTGCTAGACCGACATCGCTGAACGACAGAAGTTGGGCCGATTGCGGAGCGGCAGGTTCCGGCATGCAAGGCGCCATAGCCGACATATCTTGAACCCAGGACAAGCGGGGCTCGGTTCACTTCCATCAACCGGCGGCCCCGCGCAGGACAAACATAACGAATATGTGTCGCCGTTTCTACTTCGCTTGCACCGCTAACGAGCGCAGATCACCGCACTACGTCGCCCTTCCGACTCGCTGGAGCTATGACTAGGAGCCCTGAGCAGTTAGTCCGCTCCAACCCAATACCTCTGAGAAACGGACGTGACGTGGATGCAAGACGTCGCATAAGACGCTTGCGAATGTCGCTTTGGGAAGATGAGGACTGCGGTAGGCGAGATCGGCCTTGCGGCAGGCGACGACATGATGATCTTCCCATCGGCCATGCCGGTCGTGAACACGACATCTCGGCTGAACTCCTGAACGGGGGCAGCAGCGTGGCACTATCCGAAGAACCGGCTCGAATGCCCGGCGTTCCTGCCGACATCACGAAATCAACACGGATCAATATGAATCTCGCGGCTTGCCGATCCGCTACCGGGAGCGCCGCGCTGTCTTGCGCTTGAGCCGCCGGGCATTGGCCGTCGCCTTGCGGTGAACCGGTGCGAGCGCCGTCGATCCGAGCCTCGCGGCAGCTTCGATCGACTCCAGCGTCAGCGTGGCCGCGCGGCTGCCGAGATCGGCAAGCTCGGCCGGCGTGGGCGGACGACCGCGCATCGCCATGCCGCCAAGATGCTGCATATGGCGAGCCCAGGCCGACTGCGCCTCCCACCAGGCAGTGACGGTCGCGGACCCCGCGCGCGAGAAGGCATCCACCTTTTCGGGCACCATCCGCCCCAGTTCCGCGTGGTCGCCGGTCAGGGGCGAGCGTACCGCCGCCTCGATGATCTTGCCCCGTGCGGCGACCACGGCATTGGCGGCGGTCAGCGTCTCCACCGCGCGCATGTTGGTGCGCGTCACAGAGGCGCCTGCCACCAGCAGGCGATTCCAGGTGGAGAAAGGATCAAACATCGTCGCTCTCCGCTCTGTCCGCGATCTGCCGCTCGGCGATCACGGCGGCCGAGATCAAGCTGTGCCCGGTTCGTGCCGCGGCATCGGCCGTCATCGTTATGGCCACCCCATTGGGTCCGTCGAGGACGACGAGGCCATCCTCGGCGTTGGCGATGCCGGGTTCACTCTGGGGCTGCGGAACTGCGGGTGGTGCGGGCATGACTATGGCCTTGGGTTGGAGGACGAGTGCGCGGGTGTTCTGTGGTCGATATAGAGATAGGCGGGGTCGAACTGCCCGCGCGTCGCCAGCCGTTCTGGATCGAGGATTTCGACGAGCGAGGACCGGAAGATGCAGAGCCGCTCTTCGCGCAGATGCCGCATCACCCGGTTCACATGCACGTTGGTGAGACCGCAGATTTCGGCGAGATCGGTCTGGGTGAGACCGAGCGCGAAGCGGCGGCCATCGCTGAGACCCGCCGAGACGAGCCGGGCATTGGTTTCGCACAGGAAATGCGCCACCCGGCCGATCGCGTCGAGCCGACCGAAGCGGAACAGCCAGGCGCGATGGATCGCTGCATCGACGAGCGTGGCGAACCAGAGCTTGCGCGTGAGCTGCGGCATCTCGCGGGTGATCGCGTCGAGCTCGGCGTGCGGCACGATCGCGATCGTCACCGCGGTCATCGTCGCAACATCATGGTCGAGTATCTTGAGCGGATAGGCGTGCAGATCGACGAAATCGCCAGGCAAATGCACAGCGACCAGTTGCCGGAGGCCATGCCGGTCGTCGATGTAACGCGACATGATTCCTTCGACCAGCAGTGTGCTTTGATCGATAGGCTCGCCCGCGCGCACGACCGTCCGCCGGGGCGCGAGGGTTTGAATCTCGCTGATGGCCGCCTCAAGCCTGTCCCGCTCAGCGGGCTCCAGACTGACGCCGCTTTTGTCCCTGAGGAAACGTTCGGTGAACATGGCTGACCATCCTCCCGTCGGGCCAAGATGCATCAGCGCTGATTCTGTGCCTCTCCCTAACGGGTGACATCGCTGCGCGTTGCGCGGGGCCTGGGCGCAATCGTGATGACGCAGGTTAATTTTGGTGTGGCGCCGGCAACCTCGCCAGCTCGCGCGGGTTCTTCGGTCACACCCGGCAGCGGCATCGTGGCTGCGTGCCCGGCGCGCAGCCACCCGGCCTCACCGTTTCGACTCTCAATCAACCGACGAGGATATCATCATGGCTAAGAAGCCCGCATCGCCCAAGGCGACTCCGGAATCCGCCGGCAAAGTTACGCCGCCCGATCTCGTGGGAGCCGACGTCGGAGGAGAGTCCCCGCAAAAGGCATCGCCCGTACCCGAGGACGCCGCGATCTCCTTTTCCTACGGCGAACCGCAGGCGGATGGCGGCGAGACACATCAGGTTGCCGATGGCGACGTGGCGACGCTGACCACCCAGCAGGGCATTCCGGTCGCCGATGACCAGAACAGCCTCAAGCAGGGTGAGCGTGGTCCGACGCTTCTGGAGGACAGCCACTTCCGGGAGAAGATCTTCCATTTCGACCATGAGCGCATCCCCGAGCGTGTGGTCCATGCCCGCGGCTATGGTGCGCACGGCTTTTTCGAGCTGACCGACAGCCTGGCCGACGTCAGCCGCGCCGACATCTTCCAGCGCGTCGGCGAGCGCACGCCGGCGTTCGTGCGCTTCTCGACGGTCGCCGGCTCCAAGGGTTCCTTTGATCTCGCGCGCGACGTGCGCGGGTTCGCAGTCAAGCTCTATACCCAGGAAGGAAACTGGGATTTGGTCGGCAACAACATCCCGGTCTTCTTCATCCAGGATGCGATCAAGTTCCCTGACCTCATCCACGCAGCCAAGCCGGAACCCGATCGCAATTTTCCACAGGCGCAGACCGCCCACGACAATTTCTGGGACTTCGTCAGCCTGACGCCCGAAAGCTTCCACATGATCATGTGGACGATGTCCGACCGCGCGATCCCACGCTCGTTCCGGACGATGGAGGGTTTCGGCGTCCATACCTTCCGGTTGGTCGATGCCGAAGGCAGGTCGACCTTCGTCAAGTTCCACTGGAAACCGAAGCAGGGCCTCCAGTCGGTCGTCTGGAACGAGGCGGTCAAGATCAACGGTGCTGACCCTGATTTCCATCGCCGAGACCTGTGGGACGCAATCAACGGCGGCGACTTCCCGGAATGGGAGCTGGGCGTGCAGCTGTTCGATGATGATTTCGCCGACAGCTTCGAGTTCGATGTCCTTGATGCGACGAAGCTGATCCCTGAGGAACAGGTGCCGATCCGTGTTATCGGCCGGCTGGTGCTCGACCGGGTGGTCGACAATTTCTTCGCGGAGACCGAGCAGGTCGCGTTCATGACCCAGAACGTGCCGCCGGGCATCGATTTCTCGAACGACCCGCTGCTGCAGGGACGCAATTTCTCATATCTCGATACCCAGATCAAACGCCTGGGCGGCCCCAACTTCACCCACATCCCAATCAATGCGCCCAAGTGCCCGATGGCGCATTTTCAACAGGACGGGCACATGGCGATGCGCAATCCCAAAGGGCGGGCCAACTATGAACCCAACAGCTGGGGGGCGGCGCAGGGCGGGCCGCGCGAGGATCCGGTGCGTGGTTTCAGCAGCTTCGCGGAGGAGGCCGACGGTCCCAAGCAACGTGTGCGCTCGGAGAGCTTCGCCGACCATTACAGCCAGGCGCGGCAGTTCTTCGTCAGCCAGACGCCGATCGAGCAGAAGCATATCGGTGATGCGTTGGTGTTCGAGCTCTCGAAGGTGGAGCGCCCCGATATCCGCTCGCGCACGGTGTCGCACCTGCTCAATATCGACGCGGCGCTTGCCGCGACGGTTGCCGATGGCCTGGGGCTCGCCTTGCCGGACCCCGCGATCGCCGCGCGCGAGCCGATCACGGACCTCCCGCCGTCCGACAAGCTCAGCATCGTCAAGAACGGACCAGCCAGTTTCAAGGGCCGCAAGCTTGGCATCCTGCTGACCGATGGCGCTGATGCGTCCATCTTCAACGCATTGCTCGAGGCGGTGGAAGCCGAGGGAGCGGTCTATGAGATCGTCGCACCCAAGATCGTAGGCGTCACTCTGTCGGATGGCACGACCGTGGCGGCAAAGCACAAGATCGATGGCGGCCCTTCGGTCCTGTTCGACGCGGTCGCGGTCCTCGTCTCCGCCAAGGGGGCGGCTTTGTTGTCGCTCGACGCGGCGGCCAGGGACTTCGCCACAGATGCGTTTGCGCACTGCAAATATATCGGCCTCGGCGCCGAGGCTGAGACGATATTCGCCAAGGCGGGTATAGCGGAGGATCTCGACGAAGCCTGCCTACCGCTCAGCAAGGCCGGAGATGCCGTGGCATTCATCGAAGCGTGCCGTTCGCTGCGCCACTGGCCACGCGAGCTCAACGTCGATCTCGACGCGCAACCGCCCGCATAAGGGAGCGACTGCCTATCGGCGGAGCGGCGTCTTCCGGGCCAGGTCGTTGCGGATCGTGGTCGCGGCGACGCCGCCTTCGCCCATGGCGTGACTGATCTGGTCGAGCCCGAGCACGACGTCGCCCGCCGCGTAGAGTCCTGGGACGTCGGTGCGCTGGTGCGCATCGACCGTCAGGCAGCCATCGGCGGAACGGGATGCCCCCACCTGTCCAGCCAGTTCCGAACGGATATCCGAGCCGAGCGCGGGATAGAGCGTGTCGAACCGCTCCGGCTGGCCATCGACGACAAGCTCGATCCCGCCGTCGACAAGTCGCAAGGCCGAGCATTGCCCTGCGATACGGATACCCGCATCCATGAGCAGCGAACGCTGTTCGTTATCAAGAGCGTGGCTTTGGTAAGGCGCGACCAGGGCAATGTCGGCGCTGTAGCTGCGCAGGAAAAGTGCTTCGTTGCAGCCGCGTTCGCCGGTTCCGAGCACCGCGATGCGCCGGTCGGTAACTTCGTATCCGTCGCAGATTGGACAATAACGCAACCGCCCGGAAGCCAGCCCCTCGTCGTGACAGGCATCATCCGTCATCGGCGGCCGGCGATTGATCACGCCGGTCGCCAGCAGGACCGTCTTGGCCCGCAGCCTCTTGTCTTCAATCTGTGCGGTGAATCCGGTGGTCGACCGCTGAAGCCCGATGACGAGCCCTTCGCGCAGCTCGGCGCCATAGGCCCGGGCCTGTTCGCGCATCCGATCGAGCAGCTCGGCGCCCGATATGCCTTCCGGGAAGCCTGCATGATTGCGGCTGAGCGGGATGAGCGCCGCGCGACTCTTCCCGGCATCGACGACGAGCACCGAGAGATGGAAGCGTGCAAGATAGATCGCGGCGGTTAGCCCGGCGGGGCCGCCGCCAACGATCAGGCAATCATAATCGAACTTGGGCCGCAACCCATCTCGCTCGGTCATCATGGGAGGCCCGGAGGGTCGGACATCCGCCGCCATGCGGATGCCTGAACCATCACGCCGTCTGGGCCATCAATTCCGCCTTTCGCTCGGCCAACTGGGCGCCGAGCGCCTTGAGGTCGAGATCGCTGTCGCGGCTTTCCGGGAACATCTCGCTCTCCTCCTCCTCGACATGGTGGTCGATATATTCGCCGAGCACCGTGACCTTGGCGTCAAACAGGCGGTCGCCCGCCTTCATCGACTGGATTTCCGCGATCAGCTGCTTGGCGCTGGCATGCTCGACTTCGGCCTCGTCGAGCAGATCATCGTCGTCGATCGCCTCGCGGGCCGCGGGATAGTAGATCTCCTCCTCAATCTGCGCGTGGACAGTCAGCGCTAGGCAAATCTTGTCGGCCAGCGCCTGCTTCTCGGCCTCATCCTCAAGGCTCTCATACTGCCTGAAATAGCCCTTCACCTCTTTGTGATCGTCCTTCAGCAGCTTGATCGCGTCGGCGGGCTTGGCGGCCGCCCGGGCCGTTTTGCGCGCCGTTTTCGAGACTGGCTTGGTCCTGGTGGTGCTGGTCGGCTTCGCAGCAGTCTTGGTTGCGGCCATGATTCATCTCCTCTTGATGCGGATCGTCGTTGAGAAAACCCGCTACCGTGCGCGAGGAGCCCGAAGCCGGCGCAGAATTAACATCCGTCAGTACGATTCCGGCTACAAGGGCACTTCCCCTGAAGCGAGCGCCCTAATAACGCTTGAGGAGCGCCTCGACGGTCCGCTCCACGGTCCTGGCCCGATCATTCTCGCTCTCGATGTCGCTTTCCAGGGCGTCGCGGATTTCGCAGATCTGCGCGTCGGTGAGGTGCTCGATGCCGACGAATTCGACGCGCGCCTTGTCGAGCGCCCGGAGAATCTCGTCGAGCTTCGCCTGCATCGCCGCACCGTCCCGGTTCTGGCTGTTCTGGATAAGGAAGACGGCAAGGAAGGTCAGCACCGTCGTCGCGGTATTCACGATCAGCTGCCAGGTATCCGAATAATGGAGAAACGGGCCGCTCGCGGCCCAAATGATGACCAGAAGTGTCGAGATAATGAAGGCGAGCGGCTGACCCATGAGCGAAGCCGATCGCGTCGCAACCAGCGTAAAGAAGCGATCCATGCGTACAATCCTGCGCCATCGGCGCGGAGAGATCGGCGCGAGGGAGCGATGGCGCCGCAGGAATAATCGGCGCTCCACGCACACGCCATTGCTCTCATATTATCACAGATTGATTTGCACGGTGCCGACTATGAGGATGCCGCGTCCGACGGCATTGCTAAAGGCGAGCTGACGCATAGCAGATCGATGCCGCCACACTCATTGGCTCTACAAGCGGATCCAATCCGCCTTTATTGCTGTCAGGACGTTCGAGCCTTCGCGTGCGTGATCGATACCGTGGTTCCGGGACAACCGCCCTCGGTTTCGACGGTGGCGTCGAGCTGATTAGCCAGGGCTTCCACGATACTGGTGCCGAGACCCGGCTTGGCGTCGGCGACGGTCTCGGGCGTTCCGACGCCGTTGTCGCTGACAGATAATGTCCAGTCGCTTTCATGCGCATGATAATCGACCAGAATCCTGCCGCTACGACCACGCGGAAACGCATGTTTGAGCGCGTTGATCACAAGCTCGGTGACGATCAGCCCCAGACTGACCGAGATGTCCGCTTTCACGCTGCTGCCATCGGCGGTCACCATGATCGACATCTGGTCATGATCGTGGATCATCGATGCGCCGAGGCTCTCGCAAAGCTGGATGAAGTAACCCCGCAGCTCCACATCGCCCAGCCTGGAAGCTGCGAGTTGTTGCTGGAGGGTAGCGATCGACATGACCCGGTTGTGGGCATCGTGGAGATGACCTCTTGCCTCCTCGGATTGTACCCGCCGCGCGCTCTGCATGAGCACGCTGGCGATGATCTGGAGGCTGTTGGCGACGCGGTGCTGTAGCTCCTGCAGCAGGATCGCCTTTTCGCGCAGCAGGTCATCCTTGAGCTTCTCACTGATGCGCGCCTCAGTGACGTCGGAAATTGTCAGGAGCAGGCGGACCTGCTCCGTATCACCATAGTCGAGCTTCTGGGCATTGAGGACGAGCCGCCGGGATGAGACGTAACCCTTGAGGTCCATCTCATAGGCCTCGATCCTTGCATGCCCGGAGAGGGTGGCGCTGAGCAGCGAGCGGAGCTGAGGCACATCCCACTCGCCCGCGCCGAGCTTGAACAGCGGCTGTCCGGCCACATTCGGAGGTTCAAGGCCGAAGGCGCGATAAAAGGATGTGCTGCCGGAGATAACGGTCAGCTCCCCGTCGAGCAGAAGCGCCGGCGCGGCGGACGAAGCAAGGATCGCCAGCGCCAGATCGCGCGCGACGTCGGGGTGGGTCCGAGTCATGGTAATGCCCCCTTTCCGGGAGGCCGGAAAGCTAGCGGTATGAAAGCCGAATCCGGATAGTCGCGAGCCGGACGCCCTCGTGGAGCGCACGGGCTTGCAGTCGCAACATAGCATGGTTCATACTCCAACCCGGCATCCATTCGACACCGGGCAAGCATTCCTTTCTGGCCCGCCCGCGAAGAAAGACCGGATCAGGCGATGTCCATGGGCGGCAGCTGATAATAGTCGGTCACCCGGCGACCGTAGGCCTCGTCAAATACAGGAGCCGAATCCGGCCGAAAGCTGGGAGCGCCCTCTAGAAGCCGCTTGTCGATCGCCGCCGCGTATCCACCCCGCTTCTCGTCATAGCGAAATGCCGCCCAAGGAATGGGGTGATAGCTCTGCCCCAGCCCGAGGAAGCCCCCCGTCGAGAGAATGATATAGGCGACCTGCCCGGTACACTCGTCCAGAATGAGCTTGTCGACGGTGCCGAGCTTGTCACCGTCACGGCCATGCACGGCCTTGCCGCGCACATCGTCGGCGGAGATCAGGACGCGCCTGCCGACAGAGACCTGAACGGGGATTTCTGCATTGGTGGCCATGGCCATTCTCCGTTTCGTTGACTATCTGGGACGGCAGACGCTTGCCCGCCACGCCGAAAATTGGGCCTTGCCTCAGATCAGACCATGCTTGAGTGCGCGGGCCTGATCATGACCGGCCTTTACTGAAGCGAAGCCCTCGCGGATGACCGCGAGGGTGGCCGGTTGCAGGGTCGTATCCCTCAGGGCGTCTTCGAACTTCGCCTTGATGTGATCCTCTCCCCGTTCGACTTCCTCGATGATCGCCTTGTCGTTCTTGCCAGAGAGCACCTGCTTCAGGTCCATGAAGCTGCGGTGCGCGGCACCAAGGAAGCTGGCGCTGCTTTCGGGTTTGCCGCCGAGCCCTTCCACCTCTGCCTGCAGGGAAGCAACAACCTGTCCGCGGTCGCGCGCGAAATCGGCGAACATCGCCGCAAACCGGGTGCTCTCCGCATCTTCGGCGGCGTCCTCGAATCCCTTCATGCTGTCGAGGGTCGTGGTGATCATTCCGTTCAGTACGGAAATGTCATGCTTGTCGTTCATGTCTGGATCCTTCGATTTGGTAGCTTGGTGGGCCGGACAGGTTCGAACCTGCCCGGACCGGCCACATTTTCAGTTGGCCGAAAGCGCCGAAGGCAGCAGCGCGTTGCCCTGCTGGAGCTGCTGCTCGATGATCGGCACGCCGTTGCCGGCCACCTGCTTCAACGACTGGTCGGCGCCATCCTCGGCATAGCCCTTGTAAGTCGCCCAGTTGCCCTGCTGCACCTGCGCGGACTGGGTAAGGTAGAGATTGTCGAACGAACTGCGGGGCGTATCGCGGAGCATTCTTAGCATCGAGGCGCGGTCGGCCGACAGGCGGGTGGTCGGCCTGACGATCTTGCGCTGGTCATTGCTCAGCGACGCCATCAGCGTCTGCTGGGAAGTCCGCGATTCCGAAATGAGGCGCCGGGCATAATCCTTGACGTCGCTGCGCTGCGACCGCCTCAGGCTGAGGCGGCTCGCCGCGATCTGGAACTGGTTGGCATCGGAGGCTGCGGCCGAGAAGGCGGGAGCGTCGAGGCCGTGGATGGGAGCGGCGCCGACATTCAGGCTGGAATAGCTGCCCGTCGTGCCCGGCGTCGTGGACTGGGCTGGCGCGACCGCCGCGGCGCCAAGCGCTGCCGTCCCGAGGAGGACGGCGAAAACTGCACGTTTCATTTGATGTTCCTTACAGACGTGCAACCCGCGGGGCTCTGCCGGCGAGAAAGACGGTCTGTTCTTTTGGCTGAAAACGCACCATCCAGGATGGAAGGCATCGCTTGGAGCGTTCAGATAACGCGCCGGGAGAAAAAACGTTACAGGCCATCGAAATAAATCGTGATTGGGTCGCTGTAAAAACCGGTCTGATTACGCAATCTTCAGGAACGCTTCATTCTTCGAGGAGTTAGGACCATTCCGGATATGACAAGTCAATCTGACCGCGACGTCTTCTGGGCATAGGAGAACGATCATGGGAATTATCATGTGGCTTGTGGTCGGTGGCATCATCGGCTGGCTCGCAAGCGTGGTCATGCGGACGGACGGTCAGCAGGGTATCCTTCTCAACATCGTGGTGGGTATCGTCGGCTCCTTCATCGGCGGCTTGATCTTTGCGCGAGGCGACATCAACAATGCGCCGCTTACGATCACCACCTTCCTCGTTTCACTGGCGGGTTCGATCATATTGCTCGCGATCGTCAATCTGGTTCGCCGCGGGTCGGTGCGCTGAGCACCCGAGTGGATGGCGTCATGCGTCCCGCGAACGCTCGATCATGCTGACCATCCGGCACCGCACATCCTATCATTATCGTCTGCCGGTCCAGTTGGGACCGCATCGCCTGATGCTGCGCCCACGCGAGGGACATGATGTCGCGCTTGTGTCCTTCCAACTGCACATCACGCCTGAGGCGAGCGTTTCCTGGGCGCGCGATGTGGCAGGGAACGCTGTCGCAACGGCCGTATTCTCCGCGACCACCGAGAGCCTGGTGATCGAAAGCCAGACGGTTCTCAATGTTGGCGCCGTCGCCTGGCCAGTGTTCGATATCGCGGCGTCCGCAATCCACTATCCTTTTCGATATAGCGATAGCGACTGGACGGATCTCGGCGGCCTGACCGTTATGCAATATTCGGATGCAGCGGGGAGGCTGCGCAACTGGGCGCAGGCATTCGTCGATGGCAATCCGACCGACACACTCGCTCTCCTCAAGGATCTGAGCACGGGCGTTTCGGGCTGGATCGCCTACCAGTCCCGTGATGACGAAGGCACGCAATCGCCGGTGGAGACACTGGATCGGGGTTGGGGATCATGCCGCGATTTCGCGATGCTGTTCGTCGAGGCGGCCCGCAGCCTCGGCTTCGGCGCACGGATCGTCTCGGGCTACCTCGATAACCGCGCGGAAAATCTGATTGGCCAGGCTGGGGCCGGATCGACCCACGCCTGGGCCGAAGTCTATTTGCCCGGCGCCGGCTGGATCACCTTCGATCCGACCAATCGCAGCGTCGGCGGGTTCAACCTCGTTCCGGTGGCCGTAGGGCGGGACATTGGCCAAATAATGCCGGTCAGCGGCAGCTATGCAGGGCCGACGAACATGCTTGAGAGCATGACCGTAGATGTCGACCTGAGCTGATGTCGGCCATCTCCATCCGGGTAAAGTGTCGGCAATCTGGGCTCAATTCGTTCAAGGATCGGCATAAGGACCGCCCATACATAGCAATATGGCCTCGCACCCCCCATATGAGCTCTATCGCACTCCATGCCTTGAGCGCAGGTGCGGCTGAGAGATGATTCGTGCTCCCGCTCATAGCCGGAGACGAGCTATGGTCCATGACGGCGCCAGCGCTGCGAGCACGCGCAAAGCGGGTCTTCCGCTGCCCCCTTCCACGCTCCCGATCCAGGTCTGTGCGCGGCGCGATGCCGATCAATCCCCGGAAGAAAGCTGGGAAAACGAAGGCGGACACCTCCCTCGTTTGGACAGGGCGAGTGGCTCATCGGGAGCTTTCACAACTGCCGATGGCGAAATTGAGCGGCTCACGACAGAGGTCCGCCTCATGGCGAGCACCTTGTCCCGCGATTTTGCCAGTGGCCGGGTGGGAACACGGTACAACACATACGCGCATCGCTCGCGGGTTCTCCGCCAGTTGACGGCGAAGCTCGACGCCATGCGCGAGCGAAAAGCCAGTTTCGAAGCGCAGGAGCAACGACAATGAGCATTTCAGGGCCAGACGACACCGCCGTCGCCGAACTCATGGCCAAATACGGGATCACCCGTGTCCCGGCAGAACAGTTCCACTACAAAGACTATCGCTATTCGCGGCTCAGCGACGCGATCGCTCAGGCAAAGCGAGACGCGCCGCCCTCGTGAAACAGCCACGGGCGTTCTACGGTTGGGCGCAAGCATCCGGATCAATGCCCGACAGCCGAGCGCATCGCTAGCGAAAGGACTTTACCGCAGCGTCAAAAATGACGCTGGCTATTGAGAAAGGACTTCTCATGGAACTCTCATCCACCTTATGCCGGGTCCAGGAGGCATATCAACAAGATCGCGCGGCCAAAGCGGTTTTGGAAAATGTCCGCACCGTCGCTGGGAAAGCAGCCAAAGCATGGGGGCTTGAGGCCCTAGCCGCCGAACGCCGGGAAGCACGTCGCGAACGGACGCGCGTCATTGCGGAAATGGCGGCTCTTCAAAAGCATCGGTTCCCCGAGGAGGAAGACAGGCTGTTCAGCGAGAATCCGGATAGAGGCTTCGGCAACACCTAACAAAGCCTTCGGAAGAGCCATCGTCCGCCGCAGTCACGGCGCCCCGCCCGCAATTGAGTGGAAGTGCTACCTTGGTGTATGGCGGCAGGTGGCAAGCGTGACACGCACCTGTTTTAGCAGCCCTTTCAGTCAGAATCTTCATCGTCCGCACGACGATGCCGTAGCTCCGGCGCTTCCCGTGCAGGAATCTCGGGCCGCCGCTCAAACGCGCCGCCCGCGCCGGACACGCGTTCATTCTGGATGATCTCCGCCGCCCGCCTCGGTGAGACACCAAGGCTGCGCAGGGCATATTCCGTCAGGCCGAATGACAACTCGCGCGCGCCCATGATCGCAAGACCGATACCCTCGCTCTCGAGATGCGCGACCTCGGCCTCGCTATGTGTCCGTACCGCTATGTCGATTCCGGGATTGAGTTCACGGGCGATCTCGATGATCCGCCGCGTCTGGAAACCTTCGGGCGTCGCGATCACGAGCAGGCGCGCCTGGGCGATGCCGGCGGCTGCGAGAATCCCTGGTGTCGAGGCTTCTCCATATATCGCCGCCACGCCGCGCGCCCGGAGCGCCTCGACACGTCGCCGGTCCTTGTCTACGACGATGACAGACAGATTCTGGTCCTTGAGCGTCTTGCCAACCACGCGGCCGACCCGCCCGTAGCCGACGATGATCGCATGGCTACGAGGGCCATTATCGGATGGTTCCGATAATGCGGACAGGGTCTGCCCGCCGCCACGCTCAAGGATCGACAGGATGCGTGGATGCCGACGCAACCATCGCTCGAGCCTGTCAAAGGCGACGAAGACCAGCGGATTGAGCGTGATCGAGAGTAGCGCTCCGGCCAGCACAAAATTCCTGCCTTCCGCGGGAACCAGCCGGAGCGCGACACCAAGTCCGATCAGAATGAAAGAGAACTCGCCGATCTGGGCTAGGCTTGCCGATACCGTCAGCGCCGTTCGGACGGGATAGCCGAAGGCCAGCACGATACCAAAGGCCGCTACCGACTTGCCGATCAGGATGATCGCCAGAACCGCGAGGACCTCCAGCGGATCGCGCAAGAGCACGGCAGGATCGAACAGCATGCCGACCGAGACGAAGAACAGGACTGCGAAGGCGTCTTGCAGTGGAAGCGAATCCGCCGCCGCTTGATGGCTAAAGTCGCTTTCGTTGAGCACCACGCCTGCAAAGAAGGCCCCTAGTGCGAAGGAAACGCCGAACAGCGCGGCCGATCCATAGGCGATGCCCAGTGCAGTCGCGAGCACCGACAGCGTGAACAATTCACGCGATCCGGTCCGGGCGACACGCTCCAGCACCCAAGGTACCGCTCGCGTGCCCACCACAAGAACCAGCGCCAGGAACAGCGCAACCTTCGCCAGCGTGCGCAGCAGGGCGAGCGCGATAGCGCCGACGGTCGCCTGGCTACCCGCGCTGGCGTTATCGCCCAGAACGCCAGCAAGCGCTGGAAGTAGGACCAACGCCAGAACCATGGCTAAATCCTCGACGATCAGCCAGCCGACGGCGATGCGGCCATTTGTCGAATCCAGCGTGTTGCGGTGTTCCAGCGCGCGTAGCAACACGACCGTCGAGGCAACCGAGAGCGCAAGACCAAAGACGATGCCCGAACCCGGTGACCAGCCCCAAAGGTGTGCCAGCCCCGCGCCGAGCAAGGTCGCGACCGCTATCTGCGCAACAGCCCCCGGGATCGCGATGCGCCGCACGGAAAGAAGATCCTTGACCGAGAAATGCAGGCCCACACCGAACATCAGGAGGATCACACCGATCTCGGCAAGTTGCTCCGCCAGCCCCGCATCACTGACAAAGCCCGGCGTGAAGGGGCCGACCGCAATGCCTGCCAAAAGATACCCGACCAGCGGGGGCAGCTTCAGCCTGATCGCGACGAAACCCCCGATGAAAGCGAGCACGAGCCCCATGACGATCGTGGCGATGAGGCTCGTGTCATGAGGCATCGGCGTCCCCTCCGAGAGCTCGCCTGCCGACGCGCTCGGTGAATCACCGACAGACGGACCCGAGCGAGGCGCGAAGCGCCATCGCGTGTACCAAGTCATTTAGTCGATAACGATGAGGAGCTAGCCCTACACCAATCCGCCGAGCAAAGCGATGAGCCGCTTCGAAGGAAGCGACGTTCGCCCAGCCTCTTAGGCTTCCAGCGATGGCGATATGAACGAAGGGGAGTTTTGATGGATCCATGCGACAGAGCCAACCAGCGGAATGCGTTCTTCCCCGACGTTCGGCAAAACAGGGAGGATGTCCGCTTTCGAGCGTGCCCAAGATGTAGTTGAATGATCTACTTTGGGTGCGCGAAGCGGCCCCGTGGGATAATTCGAGCTCCTGTTCCGTACTGGTTGCCCGGCTTTACTATGCCAGCGTAGCCGGGGCGGCGCTAGGATAGGAATCGACGGCAAACGGCGGTGTTTGGCGCGCCGGGAAAGATTCGACTATTTGCTGATCGTTGAGCTACCTGAATGAGTTTCGTACGCTTTTAGGTAGCGCTGATCCGCGACTGAGCGTCCGACTTTGGGGCGCATTGCTGACCGTCCGGTTCGCCATCCGCTATCGACCGCCTTCGGCTAGACCTGACGTTTACGGGTTATGATCTGAACGACCAGCTCTGGTCGCAACCGGCGGTCAGATGCCCAGACTTTTTCCTCGACCTAGCGTCCAATCCACACTTCCGCCGCGCGTCATAACGCCGTTGATCTGCCGCCCCAGATGCCCTTCGATCGCCGGCCGCCACGGCACGAGCTGAAAGCCAAGCCCGTTGTCGATCATGGCGTAACGGCCAGACGAAAGAGTGACCCGCTCGCGATAGAGGCCGCTGACATGATCCCCCGATGCAGAAGGCCGGTGAGCGAGGCCGGTCGTGCGCTCGATGTCTCCGATCGCCTCGGCAAGTTCGCGCGTGCGCAACGTCTCGATCAGGTTCGGCGCAATGACAAGGCGACGTCCATCACGGCGCGCCAAGCCATCTTTCGCAAGGACGTCAGCTCGCTTGTCCATCGCCTCGCGAACCTCCCGCGCAAACCCGGCATTTCCGACCACGGGGTCGCGGTCGACGAGCTGGCGATCGAGCCAGGTCGCGCCTCGCGCCCGCACCTGTTCGGACAGGGTCAAATCGGATCGCACGCCGAGCGAGAGCCGATCGTCGCCGCGCCGATCGGTCCAGCGTCGAAGCTCAACGATCGACCCCGGCTTGCCGTCGCCCGTCATCTCCAAATTTTCGAAGCGGAGATGATGGACACGGCCGTCCGTCCCGTCGACGACGGCGTACGCGGTGCCGGTCAACTCATCGTGTAGACCGCGTTCGACAAGCCGGCCGATCACAGGATCATTGGGAGCAATCTCATGGACGGCGAATCGAGCAGGATCGGCAGCTGCCAGGGTTCGGCCAATCGCCTTGTGCATAGTCTTGATGATATCCCCGCGGTCGCCGAGGTCGCGGAGGGTCTGCTCGATGTCGGGCTTCAGCGCCCACACTGCCGGCCCGACATTCTCGGCTAGCCCCATCCGATCGAGCTTCGCCGCCCTGGCAAGTAGTCGTCGCCGGCCAGCGTCGCTGTTGGCGCCGGGGCGCAGGTCGATCACGCCGCCGGCGTCGTCGGCCATCTCGCGGAGCCGCTGGTCGAGGCTCGTCCAGCGATCGGCGTCGACTTCACGATCGAGCGCTAACGCAATCTCGCGTGCGTTGCGCGGACCGAGTTCGAGCGTCGCGCGCTCCTGCGCGCGGAAGCGCATACCCTCTCGAATATAATCCTTGTCCATGACGAGATCGGTGCCGTCGTCTGCGCGTCCGCGCACGAGAATGTGGACGTGCGGGTTGTCGGTGTTCCAATGATCGACCGCGACCCATTCGAGGCCGGTGCCGAGGTCGCGCGCCACGTCCGCCATCAGCTCGCGGGTGAAAGTTTTCAGGTCGGCGAGATCGGCGGCATCTTCGGGTGACACGATGAAGCGGAAATGGTGACGATCGTCGCCGCTGCGATCGGCGAAGCTGTCGCCGTCCGCCGCATCGGACCGAGCATCGAAGAGGTCCGCAGGGCGCCCGTCGCGCGTTACGCCGTCGCGCTTCAGATAAGCGACATGCCGCCCGAGTGGCGCGGCGCGGAAGCGGGCACCGGAGTGGCGCACCACGCGAGCCTTGATGACCACCCGGCGACCGTTGGCACGGAATCGCGCGCGGAGCGCCGCCGCTCTCCCTCTCCCCCGTGATCCCGTGCCCTTTGTCCTGCGCCCTGGCGCGCGGCGTGCGTAGCCTGCCTTCGCCGCCGCCCGTCGCACCTGGGCGGACAGTGACTGGACCTTTCGGCCGCTGGCGCGACCGGCATCACGGGTTCGCCCGACATGAGGCTCGAACTCTCCGTCATCCCGGCTCATGGTGCGGAAATCCGCGCTTCTGGCCACGGTGCCGTCGCGTGATGCGTTGAAAACGCTGGAAAAATCCTGCCGGGCGCCAGCCGCGAGGCGGGCTTGCCATACGCAAAAACCCTGATCTGCCAACCACATAGCCCGGCCAAGCCGGCGCTGCTTTTATCTCGCCATCGTCTCTTCCCTGCCTTCTCCCCCTGTGTCCTTCCTGTTCGATCCCCTCGCGAAGACAAAAAGAAAGGCGGGCACGGCGCCTCGTCGACGCCGCACCCGCCTCGCTGGATCGTGCCAGTCAGCCGATCCGTGTCTCGCCCGGGATGTCCCACGGCCGCATCGCCGCGAGCCGTTCGAACTCCGACCACGCTGCCTTCAGCTCGCGTTCGATCTGCGCCGACTCGGCCGGATCGCAGCACCCCGAAAGCTCGGCCCGCAGTTCCTGGATATGATCGTAGAGCGCCATCATCGCCTCCTGATTTGAGAAAGACGATGTCGCCGCCTGGCAGGGATCGGGTCGGGTCAAGGATCGCAGGTGGTACGCCTGCGACCGCGTCAGCGGCGATGGGGGTCACGATTTTTTCCGGCGCGTCGCAACGCCGCCGGTGAAAAGCTGCCGCCCGATCGCCGGGAAAAATGGTGGGGCCCCGTCGTCCTTGAGGCGGCCCGGTCCCTGACAGATGCTCGGCAAGTCTGAGCAGAAATCTCCCTCTCCACACGCGCCACCCCCAGCGACGGTGCGATCTTGCGGAGCGTTTCCGAGGGCTGGTGGTCAGCGCGAGACAGCATTGGCCGTGCGAACGAAAAGCGGATCGGCGGTTGGTGCTGGAGCATTGGGCTTGTCGTTCGCCGGCACCGGCGAGGCACCAATCCTGTCGGGCGACGCGCTCACGAAGAGCGAAGCCCGCGTCCAGGCGTTCGGGTCCGCGACCGGCGCAGACCTGACCGCTGGCGCCAACCGCGCGAGATAGGCGGTCGTCTCGGCGGGAAGCGGACGGTGACGGTAGAGGTAATCCTCGTACCGGCCCGGCCCCGCATTATAGGCTGCCAGAAAACCTGGCTCGCCGTACCGATCGTGCATCGCGCGAAGAAAGAATGCGCCAGCCACGATGTTGTCGTGCGGATCGAAGGGATCGCTTCCGAGGCGAAGCCTCAATCGCATATCGGCCCACGTCGCGGGCATGAGTTGCATCAAGCCCATCGCGCCGGCCCGGCTGACGGCGTGCATGTCGCCGGCGCTCTCGATCCGCATCACCGACCATATCCACGACTCCGGAATGCCGGCACGCTGCGCCGCCTCGGTCACGATCGCGGCGATCGGCGACGGCCGGGCCAGCGCATCCGCATTGGCAGGAACATCGCAGGCGATCAGCAGCATGGCCGCAATGAGCCGGACCCGACGCATGGCTCAGGGGCGCTCTTCGCGGGCCGTGGGACGGTTCCAGAGGAGCACATGATCGCGCGGCGATTGTGTCGACTGGAACAGGTTTGCGCGGATTGGCCGAGGCAATGTCGGGCAATCGATTTGCAGCGCGACATACTCGCCGGCGCGTTCGCCGACCTTCCGCCAGCCCGCGCCGACCTCCGGTCCTTCGGCGGTCGCCCCGAGGTGGATGCGATAATCGGGCGCGTTCCCGCCGTCCTGCGGTTCGGCCGGAACGATGGTGAGGTCGGCCTCAATGTTGAGCGTTCGAACGCGCCCCTGATAGCCGTCCATCGTCTTCATGAACTCGCCAATCTGCGTCATGGCAACTCTCCTCTTCAGGTGTGAGCGGGGTCGTGGCTGCGTGCGTCCGTCCACACCGGGACCGCGCGGCCGAGGATCGAAGATCGCGGCAGGACGCCGAAATAACGGCCGTCGAAACTGTCGGGCACGTCCGTGTTCATCACGAATACGTCGTCCGGCCCGAGCCATGCGCAGCCCTGCCACTGTGGTAGCGGGCGCCCGAGACGATCGCGCAGGCGCGCCGTTCCGATGGCCTTGCCGTCGACGGTGATCGTCACGCCGGCGCGGCAGACGAAATCGCCATTGGCGCCCGCGACCCATTTGATGAGCGGCAGGCCGAGCGGGAGATAGTGCCGCTCGGCGGCCAGTCTGGCGGTTGCCGGGCTTGGCCGGATCGCGACCATCATGCCACGCCTGACCGTCTTGAGCGGGTCGACACGATAGAGGCCGATCGGCGTGCTCGCGGTCGCATTCCAGAGGAAGCGTGTGTCGATCTTGTGCACGACGGGCGCCACGATCGCGGCGACGCCGAGCGCGCATGCCATCACGATGAGCCCGCGCCTCATGCGACCGCGCTCCGAAGCTGCCAAGCCCGATGGCGGCTCGGCGAATACGCTCGCGGTCGCATACCGGCCGCAATCCGGTTGTGGACGTGCCGCCAATGATCGGGCGCGGCGTCGCAAGGATCGACCCCGGCGGCCTCGACCGCGTCGATCGCCGCGAGCACGGTCTCGACGCGCCGCCAGCTCGATGTCGCGAGCAGCAGTTCGGCGCCGGGATCGACTAACGGGGTCGTCGAATATGGCTCGCCCGGTGAGACGGCGCGCACGATGGCGATATCCGACGTCGCGGTGCCGAATTCGTTGGCGGTCCATCGAACCAGCGCGAAAATGCTGCCAGGCGCGAAGCTCAACTCGCGACGGCGCCGGTCGACAATGCGGTCGCCGATCTCGCGGCCAAACCGGAGCCATTGCTCGATCTCGCCCTCGATCCACGTCAGGGAAACGAGCGTGGAAGCGCTCATGGCTGGCCCCCTGCGACCTCTGCATACTCGCGCTCGAAGAGCGCGCGCAGCATGTCGGCGACGGTTTGCCCCTGCTGGAGCGCCGCAAGTTTCAGGCGACGGCGCAGGTCTGGCGTGATGTCGATCGTCAGGCGCGCCGTGTAGGGATTTGCGGCGACAGCGGTCGTGGCGGGATGCTCGGCCGCTCGCACCCACTGCTCGGCGTCGCCGGGGCGGCTGGCGAAGCGACGAGGCCGTTGCGCGCTCACCGTGCGGTCTCATCGACATCGGCAGCAAGCCAGGCGATCTCGCGCGCGGCGTGGCTCGTCTCTTCCAGCTCGAAGGCCAATCGCCCGTTCTGCATGGCTTCGGCAAAGGCAACGCGCTGGCCGATCATTGACGGCAGCAACGGTGGATCTTGGTCGGCGAGCGACGCACTGGTTTCGCGGGCGAGCACCGAGCGGGGACCGCAGCGATTGAGCACGAAGCGCGCCGCCAGTTCGGGTCGGAAGATGCGGGCCTCGCGCAGGAGCGACAACATCTCTGCCGATGCCCAGCCGTCGAGCGGCGACGGCTGCACCGGGATCAGGACGAGATCCGCTGCCAAGAGCGCGGATCGCATCAGCCCGGCGACCCTCGGAGGGCCATCAATGACGATATGGTCGACGCTTCGCGCCAGCTCGGCGGTCTCGCGGTGCAGAGTGTCGCGCGCAAGCCCGACGACGCCGAACAGCCGATCGAAACCCTGGTGACTGCGTTGCTCCGACCAGTCGAGCGCCGAGGCCTGGGGATCGGCGTCGATCAGCAGCACGCGCTTGCCTAGCCGGGACCATTCGCCGGCCAAGTGGAGGGCGAGCGTGGTCTTGCCGACACCGCCCTTCTGATTGAGCAGCGCGACGATCATCGTGCCACCCGTCCGATCGAAAACCGGCCCCACGTTAGTAAGAGTCCGAAGGACTCTTTGTTAGCATCGTTAGAAGGGACCTGAATCGGCGAATGATTTCCATTGGTTATGCCGAAGTCGGGTTCCGGATAGGACGACTCTGCGGTTCCCGATCGGACGACTCCGCCGGTTCCTGATAGGACGACCCTCATCGCCGGTTATCCACAGCCTTGGGTGACCACCGTCGGAAGGCGAAATCGAGCGGGTCTTCCGGGATGGCGACGAAGCTGAGCCGCTCGCGCCCGAGCACAGTTTCCAGCGCGAGCGTGTAGCCGGGCAGCGGCTGGCGAACGACGATCGCGCGCAGCTCGAACGCGAACCGCTTGAGTGGTGAGAGCACGCCGGACTTCAGATGGAGATGCGCGACGTCGAAGCTCCAGCCGCCCGCCTGCTTGCCGCCATGCTTGCGCACGATCCGATAGAGCCATCGCTCAAGACCGCCGGTGAGGTCGAAATAGGCCCGGTCGATCGTGAGCACGAGCGCCTGGTCGAGCACGCCTGCATAGAACCAGTCGGGAAGGATCAGCTCGATGCCGAGTGGTCGACCGGTCCCGTCGAGCCGCTCCTTCCACTCGTTGACCCAACTGAAGCGGTGCCGGCGACGCTGGTGCGGCTGGCGGATCGAGGTGGCGATCGTCGTGGATTGCAAGCGATCGAGACCCGCCTTGAGCCGATCGTAATTGTCGCGCCCCGTGCCGCGACCTATGAAGGTCAGGATTTCATGCGGCGTCGTCGCCATGAGGCGCGATGTCGGCCGTCCGGCATCGCGGGCTTCGACGATCTGGCTTGCTGCCCAGATGAGCACATCGGCGTCCCAGATGGTCGCCATGCCATGCTCTGCGGTCGCCTCGACCAAGATCCAGGTGTCACCCAGCCGGAAGTCGATTGGCTTTGTCCGTTTTGATTTCGCGAGGCTGAAGAAGGGCCACGCCATGAGATCTTGGGAATCGCGCGGCGCGATGTCGCCGGGAATCGAACGGAAGAGGTCGAGTTGCAGGCGCCCTGCACGCATGGTCATCGCCGGCGTCAGCGACGAACGGGTTCGGACGGGCGGCGCTTGGCCGGGTGGACGATGCCCACGCCGGGGTCCGACGTCGACCGGCGCGTGCCGAGCGCCGCCCAGGCGTTGAGGTCTTCGATCGCATAGACGATCCGGCCGCCGAGTTTCCGGAACACCGGCCCCGTGCCGTAGCAGCGATGTTTTTCAAGGGTCCGCGCCGATAGGCCGAGGTGGACGGCGGCATCGGGCGTTCGGAGGAACTGGGGGCTAGGCCTCGTTACTGAGGGCTGCATCTTCAATCTCCTGCGCTCTCACGGCCGCAGGCGGCTGTGAGCGACGATCGAAGGACAGGCTGGCGAACATTCGGCGGCCGAGGGGAGTGGCGGAATCGGCGCCCCGCCTTTTGTCACCCAGGAGGGTGCAGGCGGCCGTGAAGAAGGTCGGCGACGCCGTTATCGCGAAGGCGCAGCGCTTCCAGCGCCAGCCGGTGAATCCGCCGCCGCTCCGACGACCCTTTCCATGTCGCTCCGCGAAGCTCCGGCATGTTGCGGTAGATGAGACGTCTTGCGATCTCACGCTTGGACAGTCCTTCATCGATCGCATCGAGAATGTGGATCAGCAGGACCAGCCGAGTGCGCTGGAGCGGCGTCGGGGAGTAGGCAGCCGTCGCGCCGGCGCTGTGCGTCAGGCGCGCGGCCGCGTCGAGACGGATCGACATCTCGGTGTCGACCGGCAGCAGAAGTGTGAGCGGCTGCCCTCGGTCCGGCGCGCGCAGCACCAGGCGGTGCCGACCGTGCCCGTCGTCGGCGACGAGATGCTGTTCGTCAGGCGACCGCCAAGCAGAGGAAATGGGGCGTAAATGATCGAGGGAGAGCGGTGATTCCAAAAGCGGTGCCGGCGCGGGGCCAAGCGTGAGAATAGCGGGGGTCGCATGCGGACACCAAAGCGCCGGGGCGTCGCGAGGATCGAGGCTGGGATCGAAGGCGAAAGGATAACCCCCATTTGTTGGCGATCGCTTCGCGTCTATTGGGCTCGTCGTCCGTTGGAGGCATCTCGTCGGCTTGCCTGTATTCTGCTTGGTAGTCAGGGTTGCGTCTCAAGAACTCTTGAGCAAAGTCGGCAAAGTCGTGATTGGCGTAGTCTTCGGCAGATGCCGGTGAGCGCCAGTTAGATGGAAGACCCATACGCTGCCTTCTCCTGCCGGGCGTATCTTTGCAGCCTCGGAATTGAGAGAGCAGCACAACAAATCGGCGCGAGAGAAGACCTATCGCGCGTTCAATAGACCACCAGTAAAGTGGCATGCCAACTTAAGCCATATTGGATGTTATTTCGGCTTTCGATTGGGCTTGTCATGTCCGCGCGCGGCGAGTTGGAGGTAGCCGATGCGCGACATCCAGCGCGCCCGATCAAGATGGGTCTGGTGGAATCGACGGACTTTCTCGGGGTCCTGCTCTGGATCGACACCGAAAATGTGGGTCACGGCTTCACGCCAGTCGGCGCCCTCCGTGTCCGCGTCGAGGAGACGCAGATAGTCTTCAAGATGCCGTTCATCATATTCGGTCAACTTGTCTGAGGATGGCGCCACATCGAGAAGATCGCGCTCGCCCATGACGATCAGCATAGCCCCGCGAAGCAACAGGCGTGCCGCTGAAACGGCCCACTCGGACGGCCTTTTTTCGTGCGGCCGGCGACATTTATCCGGCCAATTGAAAAAGCGAACGGCATTTGCTGCCACGCTGGGCGCTGGTCGTCACGTGTTATAGCACGTGGCGCGCCGCGCGGCGACCCGTTTCTAACCTGTGGATGGACATCCGCATGGTCGCCGCGCTCAACACCCGAAGGTACCGTACCGCTCTTGGGCTTAGCCAGGAGGCGGTGGGGGAGCGAATTGGCGCTGACCAACAATATGTCAGCGTGATCGAACGCGGCGGTCAAAACCTCACGCTCATCCGACTGCTTGAGCTTGCCGAGGCACTGAACGTCCGGCCCGCGCAATTGCTCGATGAAGACTATGCGGAGAGTGCTCAGACCCATCGAGATCAAGGCTCCTGAATTACTGAAATACGCATCTACTGAGTCACGCCGACTCGCAAGGCCGGCCAGCGTCTCCGCCGACCGGCCTGCGACGGGTTAGCGACCCGACCGCGTCCACTTGAGGGTGAAGCCCCCGTCCGTCTCCTCGAACAGCGAGGGATAGATCGGGGCGGTGAAGCTGGGATCGTCGAGCTTGCAGGAGAGGTAGGGACGCTCGTTCTGCGCGACTTTCTCCCAGGCAGCGCCGATCTCGGCCTCGCCCGCGAAGATCCGATAGTCGGGAGCCTTGTCGCTCCGGTCTTCCTCATTCTTCACCAACCGCACATTGGCGCGCTGGACCGAGAGCGTGGTGATCGAGCCCTCGAAACCGCTGCCCGCTTTACGGAATGTGCCGATCATTGCCATGATAACCTCCTTCGCCCGGAAGCCGCGCCCATCGCGGCCTCGATGGCGATCGAAGGGCCGGGGCCGATCCGGCCGGGCAGTGTCAGCCCGCAGCGCCAGCGGAGGACGGGCGGACGGGGCTTTCTTGCCTCGCGAGGAATGGTCGAATGACCAGGGGAAGAAAGCTTCGTGCGCCCGTTGCCCGGTCGGGCGAGCGCCAGCGTGCCCCGGCCAGATCAGCCGTCGGGTAGGCCGCGGGTGCGGTGAGTGTGCGGGGGTCTGTATGGGATATCGCCGTTTCGGACGTCAGGGTTGGATCGAGGGTGCACCCAGCGTCGGATGATGAGCGGGCCCCGATTGTGGCTCCGGGAGGCCGGCGGCAAGGCGTGCGATGGCGGCCAGCGCGACACAGAGACCGGCGCCCGCGCCGAGGACGAGCTGCCAGGATGCCGATCCTCCGCCGATCGCGGCGAGACCGTGACCGGCGCTATAGCCGGCAACGGCTGCGGGAGCGGCGAAGATCAGCGCGATACCCAGGCGCGATGACGAGCTGCGCACCGTGGCGAAGAGAAACTGGCCGGCGAAAAGAGTGGCACCGCCGGCGAGCGCTCCGATCACGAATGCGCCGAACAGGCCGGCTCCGCTCTGCCAAGCGACATGGCCGATAGCGACGGCCACGAATAGAGGGAGCGCGAGCGATGCGAGGGAGAAGAGCAGCCAGCAGAGCAGCGGCGTGATGGCCGCGACCAAGATCAAAGCGAGCAGCATAAGCGTCCTCCGTAACGAACGGATCGAGGGACGCGCTCTCCACCACCACCACAGCGCACGATGCAGATGCAGCATAGCATGATCGACGACCCCGGCGAAGTCCGCCGCGACCGTCGAAGATGCCGGGGTTGGCCACCCCGCGCCCTTGGGCGCGGGGCGATCGATCACTCACCGGGGTTCCAGATGAGGGCGTAGGCGCCGTCATCGTCCTGACCGGCAGCGCGGCCGAGGTTGGCGTAGAGCGGGGCGCTGCCGAGTTCGGGCGCGGACAGGCTGACCCGTACATATTCGCGACCCGACACCTCGCCGGTGCGAATCCAGCCGCCGCCAAGTTCGAAGCCATTCGAGAGGACGCGATAGTCGGGCTGATCGCCGGTCTTGCTGCGGTTGGGCACGATCTCGATGTCGGCGCGAACCGCCAGGGTGCGAAGCTGACCCTTGAAACCGCCGTTGGGCTGCTTGGTGACATAACCGATTGCGGGCATTGTTCGTCTCCTGATGATCGCCAGCGGCCAATCCGCTTCGGCGTGCGGACCGATCGGGAGCGCACTTGGTCCCGCGAACCCCTTGGGGCCGGAGCGCAGCGGCGGACCGGAGGTGGGCGCTGATTTGGAGCAAAGCGGGCGCGAGGAGCCGGCATGGCCGGCGGGGAAATCAGTGACGACCGATGGTTTCGTCAGGGGCCGAGTGACGCGCCCAGGTCCACGCACAAGCCGATGCGAGATGGCCGCCTTGTCTGAGACGAACCGCCGCTACGGCGGGTATCAAGCCGCCACAGCCGCCAAGGTCATCACCAGGCCGGCTCTGCTGGATTGGAATTGCTACGCGGCGCCGACGCCGCTGTCCCTGTTCTCGCTTCTCTACGCCATCGTTTCGACCCGGCGTCCGGATGTGTTGCGGGACTGGCGAAAGAAGGGGCGAATCGCTATATCCGAGGCATGAGCGCTGGAAAGTTCAACGTCTCCTACTCTGCCCTTGCGCAGATGGCCCTTCTCCCGGCGCCGGAGAAGGCCGCTCTGACGCGTCTGTTTTCGAGCAACGACGTCAACCTGCCGGCGAATACGGCCCCGACCGCCGATGGTCGGTTTGTGTCCCGGCTCGGCGACAAGCGCGTTCTGTGGCGGCGCTCGGCGAAAAAGAAGCCCGAGATCATCTCGATTGTCGACCGGTCCTACGCTCAGGCCTGAATGAGCGCGTTCGACAGCATCAAGTTCAATCTCAAGCTTGCCGACGCGGAACTCACCTCCTTCAAGGCGTGGTTCTCGACGATAACGTTCGTCGGCGAGACCGCTATCGTCGCCGAGATCAAGGCGCGCCCGCATATGGCGTGCTTGCTGGCATCGACCTTGGGCCTCGAAGCGCCCGACATGATCAAGTTCGAGTTGGCCCTCAAAGGCATGTTTCGGACCGACCTTGTGCTCGGCAACAATGGCACACGTCGGTTTGGGCTGATCGAGTTCGAGGATGCGATGGAGAACAGCATCTTCAAAAAGGGCACCCCACAATATCGCTATTGGGCGCCACGCATCGAGCATGGTTTCAGCCAGGTCATCGATTGGGCCTGGGTTCGCGCCGACCATCCGAGCGACAAGACGCTGTTGGCAGGCTTCGGCGGCCCCATCAACGCGAGTACCTATGCGGTGATCTGCGGCCGCGATGCGAGCCTGCGTGACGCGGTCGAGCGTGATCGCTTCACCCATCGTCGCGATCATCTGAAAGTTGGGGGCCAGACCGCACTCGTCCTCACCTATGACGAGATGGTTCAATATATGGAGGACAATCTCGCCGTGGCGAAGACGTGGTCCTGAGGATTTCCTGAAATCCGTCGACGTGCAAATCTGTAATTGCGATCGGGCCGTGCCCCGACGCCACCAAGGCGGCAGGGCACGGCCCGCGATTTTTGACGAAGGGCGGCCAGTCGGCCGCCCCTCCCATATCAGGCCGCGAGGCGCTGTTCCTCCGGCTCAGCCATCGGCCCCGCTTCGGCCTCGGCGAGTGCGGCCCGCGCCGCCTCGACCTTGGCGTGGGCCTTGACGGTCCCGATGCCGCCCCGCTCGGTGTAGCCGGACGGCGCGAAGCGCATCCATCGCGGCACCCACCGCTCGACCTTGGTGCGGCCGTCGGCGCCGTCGAGATAACCGCGGACAATGGCCTTGAGCGTCTTGGTCTTCTCGCCCGCATTGGCGCTGGCAACCCGTTCGCCCGCCACGTCGGCGACGATCCGCGCCATCACCTCCTTGTCGCGGATCAGGTCGAAGAAGGCGGCATCCGCCGCCCACCAGTTCGCCATGTCGGTGCCAATCGTCCCGCCCACGGCCTCGATCGCGGCGCTTCCGGCCACCAGCGTCTCACCCATGATGATGGGGATGATACGCATCACACTGTTATCCTCCATCGCGAGAAGGCGGAGGAACACGCCGGCGACGCCGTATTTGTCGCCGTTGCCACCGGTGACGTTGGGCTCCTCGGCCGAGAAGTCGAGCAAGCCGAGCACCGCGCGGCGCTCCTGATCGAAACTCGCCTCGGCATCGCAGCCCTCGGCGCTCTCGGTCACGGCGTCGTTGCGGCAGGTGCGCGGGTCGGGCGACACGCGCCACAGGTGCGACCCGACGATGGCATGGGCGACCATCAAACGCAGCGCGACGGACGGGTGCTTGAGAAGGTCGGCACGCACGGCGGAATGGCGATGCAGGTCGATATAGGTCTGCATGGTGCTGCTGATCTCAGGCCGGGCGACCTTGGTGAGACTGCCCGGCTGCCCGGCCTTCTCGCGCTTGCGGGCCTCGTTTCGCGAAAGATAACCTTCGTGGAACGTCACCTCGCCGCTGCTCCGCACGTCAATATAGACCTTGCCGCCCTTTCGCTTGGGGGACTTCTCATATTCCCACGAATGGAAATGCTCGGACGGCTCGACGACAACGACATCGGTCCAGCCCTCGGCGAGATAGGCATCGCGGCGCGCCTCGACGGCGGCATTTTGCGCCGCCCAGAAGCTCTGCGGATCGCCGAAATAGGCGTCGTCGCCGAACAGGGTGGTCACGACCGGGCCGCCCGCTTCGGCAATGTCGAACAGGGCAACGCCCGTCTGGATGGTCTGCCCGCCCAGAAGCCAGCTTTTCAGATATTGCCCGGTCGGCGCTCGGGTGTCGGGATCGTCGATCAGCGCCAGCCATTCCTGCTGCTTGGCCTTGCTCGCCATCGTGAGGTGACGCACCGTCGTCGCGTCGATCTCCTCGCGGCGATAGAGGTCGCGGATGCGGGGCATGAGGTTGCCCAGCGCCAGCACACGTCGGATGGTCTGCTCGGGCAGGCCGAAGGTCGTGGCGATGTCCTCGACGCTGCGCCCCTTCTTCACCAGCGCCGTGAAGCTCTCCCACTGCTTCACCTCGTCGGGGTCGAGCCGCGCCATATTCTCCAACATGGACGCCTCCAAGGCGGCGGCATCGTCGCCCGGCTCGATAATCGCGGCGGGCACCAGCGCGATGTGATCGGGCACGGCGTCGGGATGCTCGGCAGCGACGGCGAGCGCCGCGTGCCAGCGCCTGCGGCCCGCCACCACCTCCGAAAGATCGCCCTCGCCCTGCGGGCGCACGATGATCGGTTGGAGGATGCCGCGCGCGCGGACGGACGGGATCAGGTCGGACACGTCGGGGGCCTTGCGGCCGCACCGCATGTTGGCCTTGCTGTCGGTCAGCTTGTTCAAGGGGACGAAATCGAGTTTCATGGCACTGCTCCTTGTGAGCGCCGGTCCCGTTGATCGGCCAAGATGGGCGGGACCGGCTTGGGTTGCGGCGGGTACGCGCCGCGCGTCAGCCGAGGTCCGGGGTCGGATCGCTCGGAAGGGGGTTGGATCGAAGGGCCGCCTCGGCGGCGAGTATCGAGCCTTCACGGCGGGCGGTGTCGGCCCATCGCGAAATCGGGGCGAGCGGCTCGAACGCGATGTCGCGCTCGATGGCGAGGCCGAACGGAAGCCGGACGCTGCCGATCTCGTGGAGCGAGAAGCTACCCAGCTCCGGGCATCCGAAGCCGAGGTCGGCCAAGCCGAACAGGACGTCGCCATCCTCGTCCAGCTCGGTCGCGATCCATGTTGCCGCGCCCAGCGGGTTGAACAGTTTAAGCACGGGATGATGATCCGGCTCGCGAAGCCCCTCGATCTGCGCCGCGCGCGTGGCGTCGGCGTTGGCGCGCAGCCGGTCGAAGATGTCGGTGGGAAGGTCGATCATGCCGCGATCCTTCCCTCGGTCATGGCGGCGTCGCGCAGGGAGAGAAGGAAATCGGCGGCCTTGCTGGCGGCAGATGCCGCACGGAAGATCGCGCGATTATCCTCGCGCAACACCTCGAGCCAACTTGCCAGATAGTCGGCGTGACGGACGGTCGGCACGATGCCCAGCGCCGCGCAGAGGAAGGCCGAACCCATTTCAGCCGCCAGTTCCTCGCGGGCATAATCCTTGGTGCCGAACCGACCGGAGAGATTGCGGACCAGACGCGAGGTGTGCCCGGTCCAGTGGGTCAGTTCGTGTAGTGCGGTGCGGTAGTAATTGATCTGGTCGTAGAAGGCCGGTTGCGGCGGCACTTGGATGAAATCGGGGGTCGGGGCGTAGAAAGCCTTATTCCCGCCAATACGGAAATCCGCATTTGAGGCTTTGATGAGCGCCTCGGCGGTTGGGACGATTTCGCGTTCAGGAAGCGGCTGGGGATCGGTCGCCAGACCGGGCCGCAAACCCTCGCACTGGTCGATATTGAACACGGTAAACCGCTTGAGGAAGGGAATGGCGCGGGGGTCTTCGTCTGCCCGCTGCGCGCGCTCGGCCTCGCCCTTGGGAATGAAGCGGTCGGCATAGACAACGGTCGTTCCCTTCTCGCCCTTGCGGACGCAACCGCCCGCCTCCAGCGCCTGCCGGAAGGTCAGCCACGATTGCTGGGAATAGCCGCCGCCGATGACGGCGCCCCAAAGGATCAGGACGTTGACGCCCGAATAGCTGCGGGCGGTGAGCGCGTTGCGCGGAAGGCCGGGATTGATCGCGCCAGCGGTGCCCCAAGGCTGGACCCACGGGAAACGCCCCGCCTCCAGTTCCGCGATGATCTTGGCGGTGATGTCGTCGTAAAGGTTGGTCGTCGGTTGCGCGGCAGCCTGTGCGGCCTCACCACGCGCGCGACGGTTGATGCTCTTGGCCATCGGTGTCCTCCATCCCGCCCAAAAACAGCAAGCCTCCCCGGAAGCGGGGGGTGGACGGCGAGACGACCGAAGAGGCCCGCTTCGAGCGGCGGGCGGCACCGGAACGGGCGCAACGCAGTGGAGCAGCCGGGCGAAGCCAAGGCTTGCCGGCCGCCGTGGCGGGCCTAGCAGGGAGTGCCGGCCGCACCCCGCTCTACGGGAGAGGCTCCAACGACGCCGCCGCGCCCAGGCGCGGCGTCATCAGATGGGGGCGTTGCGGGGGCGCAGCCCCTGCAGAAGGGGTCCGAGGAGACGGCACGGCTCATCGGCAGGGGAAGACTTTCCCATAGGCGCTAACTTAGGGGTGGACGGCAAGAATCGGTCTGTGATTCATGAGGAGGATGGACTCCGAAACCCATCCCCATTTCGACATTGCATGGCGTGCGTTGCTGTCGCGTTTGCCGGCCAATCTGGATCTCGACCAAAGCGCGCGCGAGCACGGCGCGTTGAAGCGCAGGCGGGTAGTGCGGGATGGCGCGACCATGCTCCGGCTGGCACTAGCCTATGGGCCAGGCGGAATGAGCCTACGGTCTGCAGCGGCGTGGGCGGCCGGATGCGATATCGCGCATTTGTCGGATGTCGGCCTGTTGAAACGCCTCAAAGGGGCCAACGACTGGTTGAGTTATATCGCCGCATCCTTGCTCAACGATAATATCCGCGAGGGGCGTGCCGAACGACGGCTGCGGATCGTCGATGGCAGCGTGATCCGCTCATCAGGCAAACCCGGCACGAACTGGCGGCTTCATGCAACTTATGATCCGGCCGAAGGGCGGTTCAGCCAACTTGAAATCAGTGATACGCATGGTGGGGAGAACCTGTCGCGCCACACCTTCGAAAAGGGCGATCTCGTCTTGGCAGACCGAGGATATGCCCGGACGCCGGGGTTGATGCATGTTCGTGAGATGGGAGCGGACTTCATCATGCGGATCGGCTGGTCCGCGATCCGATTGCTGACACCAACCGGCGCACGGCTGGATTGGAATGCCCTATACGCTGGGATGCAACCTGGAGAAATCGCCGAACATGAAGTGCTGGTTGATCATTCCGGCCGTAAACGCGGGGTGCCCGGCGCCTCAACATTCCGTTGCCGTCTGATCATCCGGCGCAAAGACGAGGCTTCGTCGGAACGAACTCGCAAGGCAATATGGTTTGACCATAGGAGGAAGCAGCGGGTGGCAGCGAACCCGAATCCCTTGACGGTCGCATCTGCGGATTTCCTACTATTGCTGACTTCGGTTCCCGCACGGGAGATGTCTCCTGACAATGCGATCGCGACCTATCGCCTGCGGTGGCAGATCGAACTGGCGTTCAAACGCCTCAAAAGCGGGCTCGGAATCGATGCGCTTCCGGCGCGCGACAGCCAACTCGCCCGCTCATGGCTCGCGGCATATCTCATCGCCGGGTTGTTGATCGACGAGGCCGTCGCCGACAGCCTCGCTTTTCCCCCCTGCGTCGGCGCCACCGCCGGGCGCGCACCTGTCGCTGTGGCGAATCCAAAAAATCCTGAGGAACGTACTTCTGGTCGCGATCCTCGGAGAAGTTCGCCTCACCGGGATCGGACAAAGCCTCGCAGGCGCCGCCAGAACCCTATGCGAGCCACCCCGACGAAGGATATCGCAGTTCAGCCAGCTACGCGCACTATGACACCGCATGTTCCGGCTCTACATCTTCATCGAATACCATGCCGCTCTGGCGATCAATCCGGAAATGACCAATCAGGCTTGAACAAACGTCTTGGCCGGTAAGGCAAGGATGAGCGGCATGGGCATCAAAAAAGAAGGCGTTTACCCCCTACACACACGTTGCGCTTAGCCGCTTATCCCGCGTGGCTTGAATAGGCGATATCTGTAGGGATCGCCCCGCTCACCAAGCCCGGTTCGATCGATCATCCTTATCTGCAACAGCGCCCTGATCTCGCCAATTATCTGTCGAGAGTCGGCATAGTCGCCGAAGAGCGCTTCGACGAGTTGCTGCTGTGTCAATCCCGGCCTCTTCTCGATCAGCGCGAGAAGCATGTTGGTCGTCGTCACCATACCGCCGCCATCGCCACTAGCCCGATCATGATTCCTACATCCTTCTTGCCCGCCACGCGGTGACGCGAAATCCCATATAAAGATATCTGCATATCGCCGATACCACGTAATCGGCAAGGCGGCCCGCTTTTCCGGGCCATTTTGCGCAGCCGAAACGACCGTATTGTGAGCTATGACGTGTAACGCCACACTTCCAATTCCCCGTTCGTTCCCGTATATGGCGTTCCTGAGGTTTAGGAGTCATCGCTGTGGAAGCAGAGTTCATCGCTCGCATGCGGGCTGAGCAACGGGAGCTAGAGCGCAAGCTTAAGGCCGTTCGCGACCTGCTCGCGGCGTATGGTGCTGAGCCGGCGGCAGAGCCTAACGCCACAATCGCCGAAACCTCAGCCATCGAAATTGCCTCGGCTAATGCGGTCGCCGAGAAGAAGCCTGCCGCCAGCCCGAGGCCGAAAGTAGGGATGGATGGGTTCGGCGATTATGGACGCACGATCATAGCAGAGTGCATGAGGGCCATGCTCCTTACGCCCCAGATGCCGATCAAGACGCGACGGCTGGTCGAGATTCTCGAGTCTATGAATGTCGGCATCACCGGCGACAACAAAATCAATGCGGTGGGAGCCCTGCTGTCTCGCAGCATAGACATTACGAGTCATGGGAAGGCTGGATGGACGGTAAACGATCCTCACACGGCCCTTGAGATCGTGGGCAAATATGCCCGCCCAATAAATGAGGCGTCCGCAGCGGATGCCGTGGACGCCTCAGAAACCGCGCTGCACGCGCAAGAAGAAGGAGACCACCGGAATGAGCCATCATTCCTTCGGGTGGCGGGGGCGGCAACCCCTTAGCTACCCATTGCTCTTGTTAGAGAGCTAGTGGACGCCGTGGCGGGGATCGCTCCCTGCCACGGCTCTCTGCTAGCAAATCCTGAGGGATTCGTCTATAGGAGACGGGTATCCACCCGCTTTCCGAAAGGGTTCCTCATGTCCGTTGTGCGTCTCAATCAGAAGCGCATGGCGCCGCCGCAGGCGGCATATAAGAGGGCCAAGAGAGTGTACGCGATTACCTTCGATCTCGATGGAAAGATTGCGGAAGCAATGTGCGGCGCGAGCTGGCGCGGCACCTGCTATGCAAAAATCCAAAGTGTGTTCGCTGAGCACGGCTTTGGGCGGGTGCAGGGAAGCGTCTATTTCGGCGACCAGGATTCAGATGCTGTCCGTTGCGTGTTGGCAGTTCAGGATGCCGACCGCCGGTTCTCTTGGTTCGGCCGCGCCGTGAGGGATCTTCGGATGCTTCGCGTGGACGAGGATAACGATTTGCTTCCGTTGCTCAGCAATCGCCTTCGTCTCAATGGTGAGAATGCGGCTTGAAACCTGACAAGCGCCTCACCTTAGCCGATGCTCTCGCCGAAGGACGGTTAGAGGACTTCATCACCCAAGCGGAACGCGATGGTGTTGGCCCGGCCGACCCAGCCGAGTTCGACCGATTAGTCGCGAAAGCTACAGCGCCGCAACCATCAGATCGAACATCGCGTTCATCCGCTCGCGGTGGTTCGCGCGGAAAGTGAACTCGTCCAGATAGCGCGCCATGTGCTTGCCGCTGATCTGGACATGGGTTGAGCGCACCGACGCTTTGAACAGCCGCCAGAAGCCCTCCACGGCGTTGGTGGAGTGCGTGACGCCCTGCCGGTAGTCGTAGCGGCTCCATTCCTTCGCGGCGTGCTTCACAGAGCCGTGAACGTAGCCGTCGCCTTCCAGTAAGCCGTAGGACATCAGTTCGTCCGTCGAGACGACCGAACCTTTCTCGACAACCTCGTTCACGACCGCGCGCAGCGTCGGCTTCTTCACGTCGGGAATGATACGGGTGACGAGCGGGCCACCCTCTTCCTGCATCCCCATCACGATCGTCTTACCAGCCGCGCCACGGCCACGCTTGCCGCCAGAGCGACGACCGCCGACATAGGCCTCGTCCGCCTGCACATGGCCCGAGAGCAGGCCGTCGAAATCCGCCTTGCCCATCAGGGTGCGGATTTGCATCCCGATCCGGTAAGCCGTCTTGTAGGTCACGCCGAGCTGGCGCTGGAGTTCCTTGCCGCTGACACCGTGGCGCGTGGTGGCGAAGAGATACATCGCATAGAACCACGAAACGAGCGGCGTGCGGGTGTCATGCAGGATCGTGTTCGCAGTCGGTGCGATCTGGTGCAGGCAGTGCGGGCAGGCATAGACGCGACGATCGCGCAGCTTGTGAAACTCGCCTTCTACGCCGCACGCCGCGCAATCCATCGTCGTGCCGCCAAAGCGCACGTTCATGATGTGAACGAGGCAGGCGTCGTCGTTAGGGAAGCGAGCGAAGAACTCGCGAACCGACATGGCGACAACGGCGGAGGGCTTCTTGCTCATGCGTCATCATATGCCCGAAACCCGAACGTGGGTCAAGGGGATAAACGCCAAAAAGAAACTACCTTTATCAGCATGATCAAGTTTGAGAATCACCCCGGACCTTCTTTGCCGTGCTGAATGGCTCAGCCTTTTTTCGGCGACAGCGAGCACCTTTTGGCGTGCACCGCTCACGCTCACAGGTGTGGACGCAATAGCTACCGACGAACAAACAAATTCGCTGACACAGAGGCTCAGCAAAAGGACCGAACGCATGATCTATTGCACCATTACAGAATGATATTGGACCTCCAGTGTCGGCGCTTGAGCGTTCGGTTTCCGGACCAGCATCGCCACCCCATTCATACTTGGAGCGAACGGGTCACCCCAATATGCCTCTTCCGCACCGGGAAATCGCTTGGATAGATCATAAGCGTCGGTCGCATGGGGCTTCCACTTCGGGCTACCCGTGATCAGCGCAATTATCCGTTGTCGCAATTCTTGGCTGACCGGCCCGTAGATCGCCACGCCGCATGTCATTGCTCGCGGACTGGTGCCTTCATAGGAAAAAGTCTGAGCCGCGCCCTCCACCGGGACGACGCGCACTGCCGTCCCTTCGATGAGCCCGGGTGGTATTTGTGCTGCATCCGATGGTGGCGGCAACTTGGCCGAAAAAGACCCGAGACAACGGGAAAGGGCTGTCTCGACGTTCCCCTCTGGCACAGGCGTCGTGCCTCCCGACGTGATTGCGGCAAGCGTGATCAGAACGGCCAGCATCAAACCCTCCGGTACGCGATCCTTCGCAGATTAGAGCGAACGGCGTCGTGGCGGAAGCCCATGATAGCTCCGTAGAGGCCCCGTTGGCGCAGCCTGAGCTCGGCCGCTTCCAGGTGCAGCAATGTGGCCCAAGGGGGCAAGGCTTGGTCGACCGCTGACCAACCATTGTGTCGGGCGCCGGCGGCTAATCGCGTTAAGTTAGCGCCTATGGGAAGACTTTCCCCCACGAACCGTGGTTGAGGCAAGCCTCGGGTTATGGGAAAACGGCCGCAGGAGTGCACGATGGCAGCAACCGATCATCAGGAAGACTATGTCGCAAGGCTACGTCGCGCCATGGTTCGGGCCATCTGTGAGGTGTCTGTTCCAGAGCCAGACCCTTTAACAGGCGAGAACGGCGACACGCTCTACATCGGATCTACCGAAGTCTGCGAAGCGCTGACCATTTTGCTCGCCGAGTTCCTCGAAGGGGTGCCAGGGCTTGATACGCCGCGCGACATCCGCGCTCTCTCGGAAGGTGTGGCCAAGAAGTTGCGATTGGGGATCGCCGAGATACGACGCGTTCGCGCAGAAACCGGTTCTGACCCACCGCCATCGATCATCATCAGGTCAAACTAAAGTAGGCGGCGCACCGGAACCGCCGTTTGCTTGTCTTTTTGCGCTATGGTTCGACGCCGCAAGTGTGTTGTTGATCTGCGGCCCGACTGCCTCTCTTTAAGTGCTCGCCCCCGATCGATCCCTCCGATCCGGGGGGAAAGGGCAGCATTGTGGCAGTCGAACCGTTTCGATCCGAGGCAAGTGCGCGCGGGGCAAAGATGCTTCGCACCGCGCTCGGTCCCGCGATCATCGGCTTTCTGTCCGAACCATCGGTCGTCGAGGTCATGCTCAACCCCGATGGTCGCCTCTGGGTTGATCGGCTGGGCGAAGGCCTTGTCGACACAGGTGCCATTCTCTCGCCGTCGGATGGCGAACGCATCATCCGCCTGGTGGCGCATCATGTCGGTGCCGAAGTCCACGCACGCGCGCCCCGCGTGTCCGCCGAGCTGCCGGAAACGGGGGAGCGGTTCGAGGGACTGATACCGCCCGTCGTCACCGGCCCGGCATTTGCGATCCGCAAGCCGGCGGTCGCGATCTTCACGCTCGACGACTATGTGGAGCGCGGAATCATGTCGCGGTTGCAGGCCGCGACGCTCCGCAAGGGTATCGCCGACCGCGCCAACATCCTTGTCGCCGGCGGCACCTCGACCGGCAAGACGACGCTCACCAACGCACTGCTCGCCGAGGTCGCGAAAACGTCGGACCGCGTGGTCCTCATCGAAGACACGCGCGAGCTGCAATGTGCGACGCCGAACCTCGTCGCACTGCGCACCAAGGATGGCGTCGCGACCCTGTCCGATCTGGTCCGGTCGTCGCTCCGCCTTCGACCCGATCGCATCCCCATCGGCGAGGTGCGCGGCGCGGAGGCGCTCGACTTGCTCAAGGCATGGGGCACCGGGCATCCCGGCGGCGTCGGCACCATCCATGCCGGCACCGCGATCGGTGCTCTCCGCCGCATGGAGCAGCTCATTCAGGAGGCCGCGCTGACGGTCCCCCGCGCGCTCATCGCCGAAACGATCAACCTGATCGCCGTGCTCCAGGGCCGCGGTCACGAACGTCGTCTCGCCGAACTCGCCCGCGTCGATGGTCTCGACGCGCAAGGCGAATACCGCCTGTCCAGCCTCGTCACCAACCTCAGGGAGGTCGCCCCATGATCGCCATCCGAGATCCGAAACTGCCGTCGCGCCTCCTGGCTACGGTCACGTTGATGCCGCTCCTGCTTCTCCCAGGCCACGCCGATGCTGCCGGCACGTCGATGCCGTGGGAACAACCGCTGCAACAGATTCTGGACTCGATACAGGGGCCGGTCGCAAAGATCATCGCGGTCATCATCATCATCGTGACCGGTCTGACACTCGCGTTCGGCGACACGTCGGGTGGCTTCCGGCGGTTGATCCAGATCGTGTTCGGCCTGTCGATCGCGTTCGCGGCCAGCTCCTTCTTCCTGACCTTCTTCAGCTTCGGTGGCGGAGCCCTGGTCTGATGGAGCCCGACGGCATCCCCGGCTTTCACGCCCCGGTGCATCGGGCGCTGACCGAGCCGATCCTGCTCGGCGGCGCACCGCGCTCCGTCGCGATCGCCAATGGCACGCTCGCCGCCGCGATGGCGCTGGGGCTCCGGCTCTGGATACCGGGACTCGTCATGTGGGCGATCGGCCACGCGGCGGCAGTCTGGGGCGCCAAGCGCGACGCGCAGTTCATCGACGTCGCCCGGCGTCACCTCCGCTACCCGGCCTGGATGCGATCGTGAGGCGGCCATGCTGAACCTCACCGAATATCGCAGCCGCGCCACGGGCCTCGCCGACTTCCTGCCCTGGGCCGCTCTCGTCGCCGAGGGCGTGGTGCTCAACAAGGACGGTTCGTTCCAGCGGACCGCCCGCTTCCGTGGGCCGGACCTGGATTCCGCGACGGCAGCGGAGCTCGTGTCGGTGACGCACCGCCTCAACGGCGCGCTGCGTCGACTGGGATCGGGATGGGCGATCTTCGTCGAGGCCCAGCGGATGCCCGCGCAAGGCTATCCGTCCTCGTCGTTTCCCGATCCGGTGTCGGCGCTGGTCGACCGCGAGCGCGCGGAGCAATTTGCCGAGGAAGGCGCCCATTTCGAGAGCGGCTATTTCCTGACGTTGCTGTGGATGCCGCCGGCTGAGGACGCGTCGCGCGCCGAGGGCTGGCTATTCGAGGGGCGCGACAAGAGTGGCGTCGATCCGTGGGAGCTGATGCGGGGCTTCGTCGATCAGACCGATCGGCTGCTCAATCTGCTCGAAGGCTTCATGCCGGAAACCGCGTGGCTCGATGATGGTGAGACACTCACCTATCTTCATTCCACCATCTCGACCCGCCGACATCGCGTCCGCGTGCCGGAAACGCCGATGCACCTCGACGCCCTGCTCGCCGACGAACCGCTGACAGGCGGCCTGGAACCTCGTCTCGGGCAGCATCACCTGCGCACGCTGAGCGTGGTCGGATTTCCCGCATCGACCTTTCCCGGCATTCTCGACGATCTCAATCGCCTTGCTTTCCCCTATCGCTGGGTGACGCGCGCGGTGATGCTCGACAAGGTCGATGCCACCAAGCTGCTGACTAAGATCAGGCGCCAATGGTTCGCCAAGCGGAAGTCGATCGCCGCCATCGTGAAGGAGGTGATGACCAACGAGGCGGCGGTGCTCGTCGATTCCGATGCCGCCAACAAGGCCGCCGATGCCGACCTCGCGCTGCAAGAGCTGGGTGCGGACGCGGTGGGCCAGGCTTACGTCACGGCCACGATCACGGTCTGGGACGAAGACGCCGGCATGGCGGCGGAAAAGCTGCGACTGGTCGAGAAGGTCATCCAGGGCCGCGACTTTACCTCCATTTTGGAGGGAATGAACGCGATCGAGGCGTGGCTCAGCTCCGTGCCGGGGCATGTCTATGCCAACGTGCGGCAACCGCCGATCTCCACAATGAACCTCGCGCACATGATTCCGCTGTCTGCCGTGTGGGCAGGCCCGGAACGGGACGAGCACTTTGCAGCACCCCCGCTGCTGTTCGGGAAAACCGAAGGCTCGACTCCGTTCCGGTTTTCGCTTCATGTCGGCGACGTCGGCCACGCGCTCATCATCGGGCCCACCGGCGCGGGCAAATCGGTGCTGCTTGCGCTGATGGCGCTCCAGTTCCGCCGCTATCCCCGGTCGCAAATTTTTGCCTTCGATTTCGGCGGGTCGATCCGCGCGGCCGCCTTGGCGATGGGTGGGGACTGGCAGGATTTGGGTGGCGCGCTCGACGACACGACCAGCACGGCGGTCACGCTTCAGCCGCTCGCCAGGATCGACGATCCGTCGGAGCGTGCGTGGGCCTCCGAATGGGTGGCAGCGGTGCTCGCGCAGGAAGGCGTGACGGTCGATCCGGCGATCAAGGATCTCCTGTGGTCGGCCCTCACCTCGCTCGCCTCGGCCCCGCTCGGCGAACGCACGCTGACTGGCCTCACCGTGCTCCTGCAAAGCCAGGCGCTCAAGCAGGCGCTCGCGCCCTATTGCCTGGGCGGCGCCTACGGCCGGCTGCTCGACGCGGAGCTGGAGGATCTCGGCACCAATCCGGTCCAGGCGTTCGAGACGGAGGGCCTGTCCGGCTCGGCCGCTGCACCTGCTGTTCTGTCCTATCTGTTCCACCGGATCGAGCGCCGGCTCGATGGATCGCCAACCCTCATTATCATCGACGAAGGTTGGCTCGTCCTCGACAGCCCGGCCTTTGCGGCGCAGTTGCGCGAGTGGCTCAAGACGCTGCGCAAGAAGAATGCGAGCGTCGTCTTCGCGACCCAGAGCCTTGCGGACGTCGAGACCAGCAGCATCGCGCCGGCGATCGTGGAAAGCTGCCCGACCCGCATCTTCCTGCCCAACGAGCGCGCGATCGAGCCGCAGATCACGGCGATCTACCGGCGTTTTGGCCTCAACGATCGCCAGATCGAAATCCTGAGCCGGTCGACACCCAAGCGTGATTATTATTGCCAGTCCCGTCGCGGCAACCGGCTGTTCGAGCTGGGGCTTGGCGAGGTCGCGCTCGCCTTCACCGCCGCGTCCTCCAAGTCCGATCAGGTCAGGATCGGCGATCTCATCGAGGAACATGGCCAGGAGGGCTTCGCCGCCGCCTGGCTGGCCGAGCGCGACGCCGCGTGGGCGGTCGACCTTCTTCAAGACAGCCAAGCGGAGTGATGCCATGATTCGTCCAAAGGTACGCCACATCATCCTCTCGGCCGCCGCGGCGGCGTCGCTCGCGATCACGTCGACGCCGGCCGATGCGCAGTTCGGCGGGATCGTGTTCGACCCCAGCAACTATGCGCAGAACGTGCTGACGGCGGCGCGGTCGCTCCAGCAGATCAACAATCAGATTCAGAGCCTAGAGAACCAGGCGAACTCGCTCATCAATCAGGCGCGCAATCTGGCGAGCCTGCCGTTCTCGACGATCTCGCAGATTCAGAATCAGATTCAGCGCACGCAGCAGCTCCTCTCCCAGGCGCAGCAGATCGCGTACAACGTGCAGTCGATCCAGTCCGCTTTCACCAGCCGCTATGGCTCGGGCGCGCTGTCAGGATCCGACCAGGCGCTGATCGACGGCGCGCAGGCGCGGTGGCAGACGTCCGTCGCCGGGTTCGAGGATGCGCTGAAGACCCAGGCGACCGTTGTCGGCAACATCGACACGTCGAAGAGCACGATGACCACGTTGCTCACCGCGAGCCACAGCGCGACCGGAGCGTTGCAGGCGGCACAGGCTGGGAACGAATTGCTCGCGCTCCAGTCGCAGCAGCTCTCCGACCTCACCGCCGCCGTCGCCGCGCAGGGGCGTGCCCAGGATCTGGAAGCGGCGCGTCAGGCCACGGCCGAGGCGCAGGGTCAGGAGCAATATCGGCGCTTCAGCCAGCGGTCGACCTATCAGCCCTACGCCGTTTCGGCGTTCCACAACTGACGGGTCGGGCGATGGAGGCGCGCACCGGCAAGCTCGCGGTCACGGCGGCGATCGTTGGCCTGATCGTCGCGGCGACCATCGCGATGGAGATGGGCGGCCATTCGAGCACGCCGCCGGCACCGGTCACGGCCACGCCGGACAAGACGGCGGCGGACAGGCTGAGCGCCGAACTCAAGCGCTGCAACCAGCTCGGCCCCACCGACAAGCCCGACCAAGCCTGCCTCGACACCTGGGCCGAGGTGCGCCGCCAATTTCTCGGAGGTCGCCGATGAACAATACCGGCGTCATCGATCAATTCCTCGAGACCTTCACCCGCTACATCGATTCCGGGTTCGGACTGGTCCGCGGGGACGTCACCTATCTGACGACCACCCTGATCGTCATCGACGTCACGCTCGCCGGCCTTTTCTGGGCTTGGGGCGCAGACGAGGACGTGATGCACCGCCTCGTCAAAAAGGTGCTCTACATCGGCTTCTTCGCGTTCGTGATCGGCAACTTCAACGGTCTGGCGAAGATCGTCTTCGAGAGCTTCGCGGGCCTCGGTCTGAAGGCCGGCGGATCGCAGATCGACGAAGCCACCTTCCTCCAGCCGAGCCACCTCGCCGCGGCGGGGATCGATGCGGCACAGCCGATGCTGGACGCCGCGAACACCATGATGGGCTTCACCAGCTTCTTCGCCAATTTCGTTCTGATTGCGGTGCTGATGATCGGATGGCTGCTCGTCATTCTCGCTTTCTTCATTCTCGCGGTGCAGGTCTTCATCAGCATCATCGAGTTCAAGCTGACGACGCTCGCCGGCTTCGTGCTCATCCCCTTCGCACTCTTCAACAAGACGAGCTTCCTTGCGGAGAAGGTGCTCGGCAACGTCGTCGCGTCCGGCGTGAAGATCCTCGTCCTGGCCGTGGTGGTGGGCATCGGCAGCGGTCTCTTTAAGCAATTCACCATTGGCTTCGCGGGGCCGGTGCCGACGATCAGTGAGGTGCTGGCGATCCTGCTCGCATCGCTGGCGCTGCTCGGGCTCGGCATCTTCGGCCCCAGCATCGCCAACGGCCTGATCTCCGGTGGTCCCCAGCTCGGCGCCGGCGCCGCTGTCGGCACCGCTCTGGCCGCAGGCGGCCTCGCGGCAGTCGGCGCCGCCGGTGCCGGCATGGCGGTGTCCGGGACGGCGACCGCGATCGGCGGGGCGGCTCGCGGCTCCGCGGCGACCGCCGGTCGTACTTCGGCCGCCTATCGCAGCGGCGGCATGATGGGTGTCGCGCGCGCAGCCGGATCCGGGATGGTCAGCCCGCTTCGCCAGGCCGCGAATTCGCTCCGCCAGCAATATGCAGCCGCGCAATCCGGCTCGGCTGCTGCGGCGAGCTCGTCAGCGGCGTCTGCGTCGCCGGCCTGGGCGAGCAAGATGCGTCGCGAGCAGCAGATGCGCCAAGGCGCCGGCGCCGCCATTCACAGTCTCCGCTCGGGCGACCGGGGCGGCGGCGGTGCTTCGATCGACCTCTCGGACCGGGATCGCTGATATGTTTCGACGGCCTAATATCCGTTACGGGCACACGCCAGCCGCGGAGACGCCTTACCAACGGGCCGCGCAGGTGTGGGACGATCGCATCGGATCGGCGAGAGTGCAGGCGCGCAACTGGCGACTGGCGTTCTTCGGCACGCTGTTCCTGTCCGGCGGGCTGGCCGGCGGCCTCGTCTGGGAAACCCTGCGCGGTAGCGTCGTCCCCTGGGTGGTCGAGGTGGACAAGCTCGGCCAGGCAACCGTCGTTGCGCCGGCGGAGGCCGGCTACCATCCGACCGATCCTCAGATCGCGTACCACCTCGCGCGGTTCATCGAAGACACGCGGTCGCTGCCCGCCGATCCGATCGTGGTGCGGCAGAACTGGCTGCGTGCCTACAACTTCACGACCGACACCGGCGCTCTCGCGCTCAATGCGTATGCCCGCGACAACGACCCGTTCGCGAACGTCGGCAAGGTCCAGGTCGAGGCCGACGTGTCGAGCGTCATCCGCGCGTCCCCATCAAGTTTCCGTGTCGCGTGGGTCGAGCGCCGCTTTCAGGACGGCAGCCTCGCCGCGACCGAGCATTGGTCGGCGATCCTGACCGTAGTGCTCCAGCCGCCGACGACGCCCGACGGTCTGAGGAAGAATCCCCTTGGCGTGTACGTCACCGCCATCAACTGGTCGAAGGAGCTGGCCGAATGATCTGCTCGCATCGCCGTAGGGCTGGCCCGCTTACGGCTCTCCTGATTTCCGTATCTGCGACCACGGGCTGCGCCACAGCGCGCAAGCCGCCGGTCATCTCGCTCGACACGCCTTCGCCGGTTGCGGCCACACCGCTTCCCGATCCGCCGAGGCCGGTCGAGGTCGTCGCGGTGCCGACCCCGCTGCCGCTGCCTGGGCAGCTCAAGCCGTTGCCGTCCGGACCGCTCGTGAGCGCCGAACCGACCGATCCGACCACGCGCGTCGCGCTGGCCAACGCCGCCGCGCGCGTCCAGCCTGGCCGCTCCGGCTTCGTCAACGCGATCCAGGAATATCCCTATACCGATGGCGCGCTCTATCAGGTCTACGCGGCGCCCGGCCAGGTGACAGACATCGCGCTGGAAGAGGGCGAGACGCTGACCGGAAGCGGGCCAGTTGCTGCCGGTGACACCGTTCGCTGGATCATCGGCGATACGACCAGCGGACAAGGCCCGACGCAACGGGTCCATATCCTGCTGAAGCCGACCGAGAAGGATCTTATGACGAACCTCGTCATCAACACGGACCGGCGGACCTATCATCTGGAGCTGCGGGCAACCCCCGGCACCTACATGGCCTCGGTCTCGTGGCGCTATCCCCAGGATCAGTTGATTGCGCTCAGAGGCCGCAACGCGACCGCACAGGCGGCTCAGCCAATCGCTGCTGGCGTCGACCTCGATGCCCTGAACTTCCGCTATGCCATCGAGGGGGACAATCCGCCGTGGCGCCCCCTGCGCGCCTTCGATGACGGGCGGCAGGTCTTCATCGAATTTCCCGCAGGCATCGCCCAGGGAGAGATGCCGCCCCTGTTCGTCGTCGACCCTGCCGGCGGCGGCGAACTGGTGAATTATCGCGTGTCGGGCCGTCATATGGTCGTCGACCGGCTGTTCGGCGCGGCCGAGTTGCGCATGGGCGACAAGAAGTCGAGCCAGGTGGTCCGCATCACCCGCACGGACGGGCGACGCAAATGAGCGCGGAGGACGAGGCTCACGAAGCGGCTCCGGAGCCGCCCGCGCCGGCGCCCAATCCCGGCGCCTTTCGGCTGCGCGGCGATCCGCCCCGTGTCGTCCGCCTCTCGCGCAAGGCGCTCATTGTCCTGGGATCAGTGTCCGCGCTGAGTGTTGGCGGAGCCCTGCTTTATGCGCTCGGTCCGCAGCACGCGAAACCGGGCACCGAACTCTACAACACGGACAGCCGGAATACGGCGGACAAGATCGGGGCGATGCCCAAGGACTATGGCGACGTCCCCCGTTTAGGGCCGCCACTCCCGGGCGATCTTGGCCGTCCGATCGTCAATGCGCAGAATCAGGGCAAGGTCGTACCGGCTCCCGGAATGGGTGGCGCATCGGCTGCTGCCGCGCAAAGTCCGGCCGAGACGGCGCGACAGCAGGCCCGCCAGCGGGCAGTTCAGGTTCGTGAGGCTGCGCGGGAGAGCAAGCTGTTCACGAGCACGACGCCGGCCCAGGCCGCGACGACGATCGCCGAGACGTTGCCTGCCGGCTCCGGCGCGCCGGCCAACAACTCCGGCAACGCTCCGACGCCCGATCCTAACGGTCAGGACACAAAGCGCGCCTTCCTCGCCCAGGCCCCCGACAAGCGCACCACCAGTTCCGATCGCGTCGTCGATCCGGCATCGCCGAACATCTTGCAGGCGGGGAGCGTCATTCCGGCCGCGCTCGTCACGGGGCTGCGTTCGGACTTGCCCGGTCAAATCACGGCGCAGGTGACGCAGAACGTTTATGACAGCCCGACCGGGCTAATTCTGCTCATTCCGCAGGGCGCCAAGCTGATCGGCGAGTATGACAGCTCGGTCGCCTTCGGCCAGCGTCGGCTGCTTCTTGCCTGGACCCGCCTTTTGCTGCCCGACGGACGATCAATCGTTCTGGAGCGTCAGCCCGGCGCCGACGCGGCGGGCCATGCCGGCCTCGAAGATCGGGTGAACAACCACTGGGGGCAGCTGTTCAAGGCCGCGGTCCTATCGACGCTGTTGAGCGTGGGGTCCGAAGCCGGCACGTCGCAGAGCGAGAACAATCTCGCCCAGGCCCTTCGCGCCGGCGCTTCCCAATCGTTCAGCCAGACGGGGCAACAGGTCGTGGAGCGCCAGCTCAACATTCAGCCGACGCTTACGATCAGGCCGGGCTTTCCCGTGCGGGTTATGGTGACGCACGATCTCGTGCTCGAGCCCTGGCAGCACCAATAGGAGGCGGACATGACCACGTTAAAGCTTGGGCCGCTCGCCGACGAACGGCCCGCGAAGCTCACGATCGAGCTACCTGCGGCCGTGCTACGCGACCTGAAAATCTACGGCGCCTTGCTCGCTCAATCCTCTGGCGACGCAGAGCCTGTTGAGCCTGCGCGTCTAATTCCGCCGATGCTGGAGCGGTTCATGGCGACCGACCGCGGTTTCGCGCGTGCGCGAAAGACGGCATTTCAATCTCGTGGCGGTGCGAGCGAATAGCGGTCGCGAAGAAAGTGTAGAAAGGTGGATAGGGCCTGATTGCGGTTGTCGTCGCGCCAATACGCCGAGAAGCTCAGGAGGTGTGGGCCGGTGCCGTCAAAAAGCTGCCGGATAGCGACCCCGTCGATGGTCATACCCAGCGAGCCGGCCGAGACCAGCGTGATCGCACGACCCATTCCGACGACGCCGAGGACTGTCTCACGGCTCACCTCAGTAATTATGATCTGCGGCTCTTTCCCAGGTTGCGCGAGCCTCGTCCGAACCATCGCTTCGATGTCGTCCGCTGTGGTCTTGGGCGCTACAAATGTCTCGCCATGGAGGTCCGACCAGTAAATGCGTTCACGAGATGCGAGAGGATGGGCGCTCGGCAGCGCAACGAACATACGCTCGCTCCAAAGATTCAAACTCTGTGTGTCTGCTAGTTCCGCTGATCCGCTAATGATGAGCGCATCCACACTACCGCTATCTAGCTTGGTAAAAAGTCGATACCGATCATCTTCGATCCCACGCAAATGAATCTCGGGATATTCGTCATGAAATCCGATTAAGGATGACCTGAGGTTGCCGGCCGATATTGAAGTCACGAAACCGATCGCAACGGCGCCCGCCCTTCCTTGGCTTACGGCGCGTGTCTTTTCGTAAAGACCCTCCATCTCGTTCAGGACACGCCGAGCCGATGCGAGCAGTACTTCTCCGGCGTCTGTCGGCACGACGCCCCGCGGCGATCGCCGAAAAAGAGGCGTCGCAAACTGCCCTTCAAGGAATGAAATGTGCTGGCTTAGCGTTGCCGGCTTGATGTTGAGCGATGCAGCAGCCTTGTTGAAGCTTCGAAGCTGCGCAGCCATCAACGCGTACCGTAGGTGGCGAAGATCAATGCCGCGCAGGAATGGCGACAGAAGATCATATGATGAACTTTTGGCGCCATCAGCTACAAGCACGCTAAGATCCTTCACATAATAGTAAAATATCCAGAGAATACTCATGTTAAATTGTGTATTTTCGCTGGACTTTATGCGTTATTACACAAAAGGTATTTCATCATACTGACTCGGCGGCCACCACGGCCCGTAGATCAATAGACGACATTTCTTGCAAATTTTATCCGCCAGGGAGCACGGCGCGGCAGGGGGTCGGTCCGTCCGACGTCAGGCGTCGACAAAATTGATGGCTCCGAGGAAATCCATCTTCCCGACATCCACTCCATCCTTACGCAGGATCGAATAAGTCATCGCGATGTGGAAATAGACGTTGGGGATGACCATTTGCAGGAGATAATCTCTCCCGCCGAGCACCTTACCCGGCGCCCATGACAGGCTGATCTTCTGGCTTTCCGCATCGACGTAGCTCACCGCCGGTACGCTCCGCGCATAATCGATGGTCTTGCGGATGCGAGCGCGCACCTCGGCGATCGTCTGCTCGGTATCCTCGTGCTTGGGCGGCTTTTGCCCCGACAGCCAGGCTGCGCCGCCTTTGACGTAATCGCACGCGCTCTGCACCTGGTAGATCAACGGCTTCATGTCCGGCGCGAGGCGTCCGCTCATCAGTACCGCGACGTCGAACTTTCTGGCCTCAGCTTGGGCTTCCGCCTTGTCGAGGAAGCTTTCGAGGTTCTCGAGACTCTGCACGCATTGCTGGATCGCTTCGTAGTACATTGGCTCACTCCCGTTATTGGACGTCATAAGCTCGGTCCGGGGACCGATGGTCAGTCGAGACTCTCGCGGCCGCGCCTGAGCGCGTCGGCGCCGCGGCCCAAAAGGTAGGCGGCGATGCCGGCAAGCTGGATGGCAACGGCCGTGAGGAAAATGATCTCGTCCGACCAGACCTGCCGAAGCAGGCCGAATATCGCTGGCGCCAGAGCATAAGCCCCCTGTGAAATGGCGACGATCAGCGCGACGGCGCGGGCCGCATCCTCGCGCGGGAACTCAAGATTGGCGATGACCGGCGGGACCGAGATGGCGTTGCCGACACCAAGGCCGAAGAGCACGGCGCCGAGGATGAGAAGCGCAGGGCTTCCGTGCGCGAGCATCAACACGCCGCATCCCAAAGCCTGCGCCAGCAAACTGTACGAGGCGATAGCGCGCCAGTTCGATTTAGCGTCCGCCCGCGATCCGACGGCGAGGCGGCCAAGGACGGCAGTGACGCCGACCGCGCCCGCCGTCAGACCCGCTCCCTGCCGCCCGAGCGTCGGCGCCAGCACCGAGACAAGATGCGCGACGATCCCCGTCTGCGCGAACAGCGCCAACGTCATGCCGATGCACAGCGTCAGGAACGCGCGATCATGAAAGAGGTGAAGATGGACGACTGCGATCGGCGCTTCGGGGTTCAGGATGGCGCTGGCCGGTGAGTCTGCAGCCGTCGCGCCATCGGGCGCCTGGCCGAGCCCTTCCGGGGTTCGCACCAGCACCAAAGCCGCCAGCGCGCCCACGGTCGCGAGCATGACGATGCTCACCACCACGGCGGCCGAGGCAAAGCCGATACGGTTGATCAGCGCGACCCAGAACGGCGAGAAGATCACGCCGCCGACGCTGCCGCCATTGAAGGCAATGCCGAGCGCTTGGGGGCGCTTCGCGGCAAACCATGGGGAGACGATCGCGTTGACGGCGACAGCGCCGAGCGTCGACCAACCAGCGCCCGACAGGAGTGCCGCCACATAGAGCTGCCACGGAGCGGTTGCGACCGCCCAACCGAGAACGCCCATCGCCATGACGATCGCGCCAGCGAAGGTGACTATCGGCAGGCCGAGGCGGCGGTAGAGCCGGGGGAGATTGGGGATGATCGCGAGGCCGACGAGGAAGTGCAGTGTCACGGCCCCCGAAATGAGGGCGATCGGCCAACCGCGCGCCTGCCGTACCACCTCCAGATAGACGGGTGGACCGTAGAAACCAAAGCCCCAACCAAAAACGGCGACGGTGAAGGCGGCCGCGACGACGCGCCAGCCAAAGAAGCGATCGCCCGTACTGGGCTGTGTATCGGAAGGGCAATCGGCAAGGAGCCGATCAGGGCCTGAACCCGTACGATTGACGGCCGATGTGAGGGGTGAGGTCGGTCGGTTCATCGCGATGGTTCCAAACTTGGCCATAATCGGCTCCCGCGGGGCCACTGATCACCGGGGGCGCGAGTCAGTAGACGGTGTTGCCATTCTTCGAGGTGGTGGGGACGGGAGCGAACACGTCCCAGTGCTCGACGAGCTTGCCGTTCTCGACGCGGAACAGGTCGACGCCAACGTCCCCATTCTCGCTGACCAGGCCGGTCCAGTGCGCGTGGACCGCGACCAGATCACCATCGGCCAGCACGCGGCGGATATCGCCCTTTGCGTTGGGAAAAGCGGCCAGGAAGCCGTTGATGAAGGTCCGCAGGCCCTCGACACCATCTTCGGCGCCGGCCGTGTGCTGGGTGTAGGTGTCGCCGACGTAGCGGGCGATCGCGCCGTCGACGTCACCGTCGAAGTGCGCTTCCTTGTAGAAAGCGAGAACGGTTTTCTTGTTCTGCTCGGCAATGGTTTCGGTCGTCATGATGATGTCCTGTCGATTGGGTCGCTGGCCGTCGTGGCGCGAGCGAAAAGGGGCTGGAGGGGGACGGGCAGCGCTAAATCACCTGCCGGGCTCTCCGCGATCGCGGGAGATTCCGCGTGGGAGAGCCCGGTCTGACGGTGAGGGGCGGCCGACTAGCCGGGGAAATTCTGCGCGTCGAACTTCTCGCTCTGGACGATGTAGATTTCGCAAGGAGTCTTGGACACACAAGCGGTCGTGTGCTTCTCCCCGCCGCGCTGATACCAATAGGAACCGGCGACCAGATTGTCGGGCTTTTGGCCCGGCTGGTAATTCTGGAGCGTGCCTTTGATGACGACCGCGTAATAGTCGTAGGTGTGAGTGTGGACGTAGCTCTTGAAGCCGGGATCGAAGAGGAAGAACGCGCCGTGGGCGCCCTTCGTTACATCCCCCCAGACGTTGGAATACTGAATTCCCTTGTTCGGAGTGGCGCCCTTCGCGCCGCTGGGTTGAAATTTGAAGTGCGCCTCCGGGAGCACCACCGACGTCCCGTCATTCTTCGGGGGATAGGCGGCGGCATCCTGGGCCTGCGAGGCGGTGGCGAACGAGATGGCGGCAGCGGCGACGAGCGCCAGAGAACGTAGTTTCATGATGGATCTCCTGGTTGGCTAGGGTGGTCGAAGGCGGCCTCAGGCCGCCTTCTCCAGCGCGTCGATGAACTTGGCGGCCAGCTCGTGGTCCGACATCGGGTTCTGAGCGGTGATCAGCTCGCGATCGACGACGACGAACGATGTAAAATTGTCCGCGTTGACGACCGTGGCGCCGGCGGCTTCAAGCGCGTCGGGCATGTTGAAGATCAGTTGCTTGTGGAAGACGTTCTCTTCCGCATATTCCTCCTCGCTGCGCGAGAAGACGGTCATGCGGTAGCCGGCATACTGCCAGCCCTTGCCCAGCTCGTGGGCCTTGATCTTGTCGCCATCGATCAGGGCAGCACGGAACTCGCGAGCATGATCGAGCGCGGCGAGAATGCTGATCGGCCCGTGGCAGATCGCGGCAGTGGGCTTGTTGGCGCCGTGGAAATAGCGCAGCGCCTCGCCCGCGTCCGGGTCCTGCATCACGTCGACGATCGGCGCGTGGCCGCCGGGGAAGAAGACGCCGGCGAAACGATCGAGACCGGCTTCGATCTCGGAGCGGATCGTGCGGACGTCGTTCATGCGCGGATCGTTGTTGAAGAAGTCGCGCGCCTTGGTGCGGGTGTCATCGTCGTTCGCGAAGTAGATCAGCGCGTCGGAGTCCTGATCCATGGTCGGCTTTTCGCCGGTCGGGGTGGTGAGGACGAAATCATAGCCCGCCGCGACGAGCGTCATCAGGGGAACCGCAGTTTCGTTGAGGAACTGGCCGATCGTGATCGTGCCGCCGCCCTTGGCTTCGAGCTGGGTGCCGTTCGAACCGATGACGAGAATGGTGCCTTTGGTCATGATATTTTCCTGTCGTTGAAAAGAAGCTGTCGTGCTTGCTAGTGGTGCGGAATGGACGCGAGCCGCCCTTCGGCGCGGCCCGATTGCCGCGCCGCCTTCGGTCTTCGTCACTTCGCTGGGACCGGCCTTGTCGGGCCGGATTGGATCAGACGGCTGCGGGCGTCTTGGCCGCCGCGATCATTCGGCTCACGGTTTCATCGGTGTTCCACACCGCATTGGCCATGAAACGCCAGTTGATCATCGCGGCATCGTAGCCGGCGCCTTCCTCGTTCGCGGCAGCGGCGACCGCATCGCGGACCATGATGGTCTCGAAGCCGTCCCGGATCAGGTTGCGCATGTGATCTTCAAGGCAGAGGTTGGCGACCGGGCCGGCCATGATGACGGTCTCGATCTTCTGGCGGCGCAGCAGCAGCGCCAGATCGTTGGTCGGCGCGTAGGTGACATGGCGCGAGACGACGGTGGTGTTCTCGTCTTCCATGTACTTCTTGAAGCGCTCGGGAACGTCGGCACCGCCGCCGGGCACGTCGTCGGTGTGAAGCGGGCTGTGGCGGTGCACGACGCCGCCGTGGAGAGCGAGATCCTCCATCGGGCTGAGGCGGGTCTTGCCCTTATGGTCGTGCGGGAAGAAATAGTGCGGCGACATGAACACCGGGTAGCCGTGATCCTTCGCGGTCTGAAGGAGCGTCTCCAGATTGGCGTTCACGTTGTTGGCCTTCATCAGCTCCTCGATCATGACGAAATATTTTCCGCCATCGGTGAGGAAGTCGTTTTGGATGTCGACCAGGACCAGCGCGGTACGGCCGGCCGTGATGTCCATATCGACCTTGTGCTCGAACAACATGACTTCAGTCTCCTCAGAATCTCGCTATCTATCGATCGATAGACGTGCATCTTGGTACGGCGGGCTTCCGGGCGAGTCAATGCCTATCTACCGATAGAGCGGAAGAAAGTTGACCATCCGTTTGGGAGCGGTTGATCGCGGTCATCGTCTCGCCTCGATCCAGAAACACCCACGACCGGGATGAACGTGGGAATCCGGCTGGACTTATCTGAACTCAGGACCGCCCTGCTTCTTGAAGGCTGCCGCCGATTTTGAACCAGGAGGCCGCGGCCCCTCTGGTTGGGTTATCCGCACACAGCAACAGCGTCTGGATCAGCGGCGAAGAGCGAAAGCTGAGCAACAGAGATCGGCCTTCCACAGCGCCAGATGCTCAAGCGTCGGGCGCAAGCCGCGGCCAAATTCGCCGAGGTCGTACACTTGGATCGAGGTGGGCGGCGGAAGCTGACGTCGTTCGACAAAGCCTATAGCCTCCAGCTCCCTCAGTCTGGTGGTGAGGGTGTTGGCACTCACCGTTGGTATAGCGCGGCGCAGATCGATGAACCGCAACGGGCCATTGCTGAGCGAGAGGAGAATCTGTAGCGCCCAACGGCCCGAGAGGTGCTGGAAGACCTCATCTTCGATCCGACGGGGTTTCACGCCAGGTCGCCCACAGGCTTCCGCCGGAAGCACTGCGCGGCATGGTCGTTGACGATGCCCACAGCTTCCATCCAGGCGTAGACGATCGTCGGCCCGACGAATTTAAAGCCGCGTTGCTTCATCGCCTTGGAGACCGTCTGAGAAAGTGGGGTGCTGGCGGGTAGCGTCGTCCCGTCACCCGTCACCACCTTGCCGTTGGTGAACGACCAGCACCACTCCGCGAAGCTCTCGCCGGCATCCTCCATATCGCACCAGAGTTTGGCGCCGGCGATCGTCGCCTCGATTTTGGCGCGCGAGCGAATGATCCCGGGATCAGCAAGCGAACGGAGAATGTCGATCTCTGTGAAGCCCGCTACCTTGCGCGGATCGAAGCCCGCGAACGCTTTGCGGAAGGCTTCCCGTTTGCGGAGCACTGTGATCCACGCAAGCCCCGCCTGAAAGCCCTCGAGGGCGAGCATCTCCCACAACGTGCGGGAATCGCGCTGCGGCACGCCCCACTCATGATCGTGATAGGCCTGCATCTGCGGGTCGGTGCCCGCCCAGGCGCAGCGTATCGGATCGCTCACCGCGCGTTTATCCCAGGCTTTCGAGCAGCGCCACGGCGCCTTCTCCGCCATCGGCGCACACGCTCACGATCGCCCGCGAACCCTTCGGCATCGCAGCCAGCTCTTTGACCGTCTGACTAAGGTCTCGGGCGCCGGTCGCACCGAAGGGATGACCAATCGCAACCGAACCACCGTTCGGATTGACCCGCTCCCAAGGGAAATGGCCGAAGTCGCGTGAAATGCCCACGCGCTCAGCGATCCAGCCCGGGCGCTCGAGCGCTGCGACATTGGCAAGAAGCTGAGCAGCGAACGCCTCGTGGATCTCCCATAGATCGATGTCCTCGAAGCCGAGGCCGTTGCGATCAAGGAGGCGAGGTATAGCGAACGGCGTCGCCATCAGCAGTCCGTCGCTGAAGTCGACGGCAGCAAGCTCATAGTCGACGAGCCTCGCGGTCGGTATCCCATCTGGAAGCCGCGTACGTCCCTGCGCCGAGAGGACCCATACGCCGGCAGCGCCATCGGTGATGGGCGACGAATTGCCTGCGGTCAGCGATCCTCTGCCGCTCGTCTTGTCGAAGGCCGGCGGTAGCGTCGCCAGTTTTGCAAGCGACGTGTCGGCGCGGGGATTCGCATCACGGGCAAGCTCGGGAAGCTTGATGACAAGATCGTCGAAGAAGCCCCGTTCCCAGCCCGCGACCGCACGCCTGTGGCTCTCATAAGCCCATGCGTCCTGCGCTTCGCGGGTGATACCCCACTCCTGGGCGGTCTCCTCCATATGGTCGCCCATGGTGCGGCCGGTGATACGGTTCGCCCATCCTTTTGCAGGAAGGGTGAAATCGACCGGAGAAAGGCTGCTGAGGGCCTTTAGGGCTTCGGCCGGGTCCTTGGCGAAGAGAGCACGCAAACGGTCGCTGGCGGCCGCTGTAAGGCCTATTGAGGGGCGGCTCATCGTCTCCACCCCGCCGACTAGCACGACATCGGTGTCGCCGCCGATCATTCCCGCCGCGGCGAAGGCGGCGGTGATGCTCGTGGCGCAGGCCAGCACAGCCGAGAAGGATGGGACGGTCGGGTCCAGCTTGGCGTCCAGCCAGATCTCGCGGGCGATGTTGCTCCACCCGAGATTGGGGATGACCGTGCCCCACAGCACTAGGTCAGGACGCTGGGTCGTCAGTTGCTCGGCCATGGCGCGCACGACCGGGACCGATAGGCTGATGCCGTCATAGCCGACGAGGGCGCCCCCACCGCGGCCGAAGGGTGTGCGCAGGCCAGCGGCGAGAAAGATGTCCTGATTGAAGCGCGTCATCGATTGTCTCCTTGGGCATTAAGCGACAGCCTCCTCGGCTTTTCACTTCGATCCCTTCCATTCCACCGCTTGCGGCGGTGTCATTGGAGGGTGGGTGGGCTTGCACCGTGCAAGCCGCCACCGCCCTGCTGGACTTGCACCGTGCAAGCCTCATCGGCGTCGTTGGGCTTGCACGGTGCAAGCCTTATCCCCCGGATTTGGCCATCAAAGTCGGGACGTCCGCCTCAGCTTGCCGGGTGGGTGGCGACCATCCTCCGCCAAAAGCTCGAAACACGGCGACTGCCGAACGGGCGGTTCCAGCCCGCTCACTGTCCAGCACATCGCGCGCGACGAGCAACTGCTGATCGGCGTTGATGACATCGGTTAGCGGGATCGAACCCGCCTTGTACGACTGCTGAGCGAGATCGCGTGCCTTCGTGAGAGCCGCCACCTGGGCTTGGACCTCGCTGACACGAACCTGGGTCTGTGAGAGCGTCACCAGCGCGTTCTCCACGTCCTCGGCTGCATGCAGCACGGTCTGGCGGTAGACCGCCAGCGCCTCGGCATTTGCGCCCCGAGCCTGCTTCACCTCGGCGTCGACCTTGCCGAAGTCGAACAGGCGCCAGCGGATCAAGCCGCCGCCCGTCGCCGCGAAAGCGCCCTTGGTGAAGAGGTTACTCGCGCTGATGCTGTCGAATCCTAGAGCGCCCGAAAGCGAGATTTTCGGGTAATAGTCGGAGATCGCAGCACCGATCCGCTCATTCGATGCGGCTAACCGCCTCTCGGCGGCGATGATGTCGGGACGCCGGCGAAGCATGTCAGTGGGCTGCCGATCGGACGGTATTGCGGGAATGCCGGGGATCGATTGGACGGTGCTCAATTCCTGCGCGTAGGTGCCCGGCTGGGCTCCCATCAACACATCGAGCCGATTGAGCTGGACTTCGAGACCGATCCGAAGCGTCGGAATGCTCGATCGCGCCTGCCGGAGCAAAGCTTCGGCCTCGGCAATCTCCTGGCCGTTACCAGAGCCCGCCGCATATCGATCGCGGACGAGCTTCAGGAGTCGTTCGTCATTGGCCACCTGATCGAGCGCGACGGCGAGGCGAGCCTGATAGCCGCGGATCTGCAGATAGGCGTCAGCGGCATCGGCGACCACGGTGATCCGCGTGCCGACGCGATCCGCCTCGGCCGCCGACTCTTCGTCGCTCGCTGCCCGTGCTCCCCGCCGCAGTCCGCCGAAGAGATCGATTTCCCAGCTTGCGCTTGGGCCGACCGAGTATTCCTCGTAATTGCGGCGGAACCCCGGAACCTGGCTGGACAGGCTCGTGATCGGCGTTTGCAGGCTGGCGCGGTTTGCCGTGGCACTGCCACCGACGTCGATCGTCGGCAGGAGCTGCGCGCCCGCGCCCTTTGCGACCGCCCGGGCCTGCTGGACGCGTGCATAGGCGGCGGCAAGGTCGAGGTTTTGGTCGAGAGCGCGCTGGACGACTGTCGCCAGCATCGGATCGTGGAAGGCCGTCCACCAACTGTCCAGCGCGAGCGGGGCCGTGGCGGCCGGCGTCGCCGACGCCGGGACAGCATTGTGGAACGGCGCGAGGGCCGTGGCGGGCTTCTCGTAATTCGGCCCCACCATGCAGGCACTGAGGGCCAGTGGGATGAGCATGACACTCATCCCAGCGAGGCGATTGAGACGACGGTTCGTGATCATGCGAGCCTCCCATGGGCTTCGGTGACGGGGGAAATGGGCGCCGGCCGCTTCTTGAGCCCGAGCTTCCGGACGACGGTGTAGAAGGCAGGGGTGAAGGCCAACCCGAAGACGGTCACACCGATCATGCCTGCGAAGACGGCCGTGCCGAGGGCTTGCCGCATTTCGGACCCGGCGCCCGAGGCGATCGCGAGCGGGAAAACGCCAGCGATGAACGCCATCGACGTCATCAGGATCGGGCGCAGACGCTCGCGAGCTGCCAGGACAGACGCTTCTTCTGGCGTCTTGCCCTCGTGATCCTGGTGATGACGAGCAAACTCGACGATCAGGATCGCATTCTTGGCTGCAAGCCCCAGAAGCACCACGAAGCCGATCTGGGCGAGGATATCGATCGGCATCCCGCGAAGATGCAAGCCGGTTGACGATGCCAGGAGGCACATCGGGATGATCATCAGGATCGCGAGCGGAACCTTCCAGCTCTCATACTGGGCAGCGAGCACGAGGAAGACAAACAGCGCCGACGCCGCAAAAATGAAGGTTGGAGAGATGGTCTGTGACTGCTGCTGGTGAGCAAGGTCCGTCCACTCGTAGCTGATGCCGGCGGGGAGCGTCTGGTTAGCGAGCTGCTCCATCCGCTTGATCGCCGTGCCAGAGGCAACACCCGGAGCGGCGACGCCGATGATTTCGGCCGACGGATAGAGGTTGTAGCGCGGGACGCGGTACGGCTTCGTCTGGTCCTTGAAGGTCGTGACCGCGCTGACCGGCACCATGTCGCCTGAGGCGTTCCGCACCTTCAGTTCGCCCAGATCCTCCTTGGTCGAGCGAAACTGCTTCTCGCCCTGCACATAGACCGGGTAGGTCCGACCGAAGAAGTTGAAGTCGTTCACGTATTGCGAGCCGTTGTAGAGGCCGATGGTCGAGAAGATGTCGGTCGGGGTCAGGCCGAGCTTCTCAGCTTTCTCCCGGTCGATGTCGGCGTAGACCGAAGGCGCGCCGGAGTTGTAGACCGTGAAGACGCTGCCGAAGGTCTTGTCCTTCTGAGCCGCCGCGACGAGGGCGTTCGTCGCCTTGGCCAGCGCTTCGGGTCCGAGACCGGCGCGGTCCTCTACTTCCAGCGTGAAGCCGCCCGGAGAGCCGAGTCCCTGGACCGCCGGGGGCATCAGGGTGAAGACCGCGGCGTCCTTGATGCCGGCCGTCGCCTTGTTCATTGCAGCAACCACGGTGTGCGCGTCCGTACCGCGGATGTGCTTGCCGTAGAGCGACGGCAGGCCGGTGAACACGGTGGCGACGTTCGGGGCATTGGTGTTGGTGACGATATCGAAACCCGAAACCGGCGAAGTGCCACCGATCAGATTTTCGCCCTTTGGGGTCTTCAGGCTGAGTGCGATATCGTTGACCTGGCGCACGATCTTGTCCGTGCGCTCCAGGCTCGCACCCGGCGGCAACTGAATGACCGTCGCGAGATAACCGATGTCGGATTCGGGAATGAACCCGCTCGACATGCGCGACATCTGGAAGCCGGTGAGGCCGATCAGCACAAGATAGGCCACCAGCATGATTCCGGTCTTGCGGACCGCGCGACCGGTCAGTCGGGCGTAGCGGTTCGACATGTTGAGGAAGCCAAGGTTGAAGCGGCGGAAGAAGCCTCCGAGATACTTCTGAAGCCCGCGCGGCTCGACATGCTGGTCAGGTGCGGCGTGAGGCTTCAAGAGCACCGCACACAGCGCGGGGCTCAACGTGAGCGATACGAAGCAGGAGATGATCGTCGACGCTGCGATCGTGATCGCGAATTGCTTGAAGAAGAGGCCCGATATGCCCGGAATGAACGCGGTCGGCACGAACACCGCGCACAGGGTAAGGGCGATCGCGATTAGAGCGGTCGACACTTCGCTCATCGTCTGGCGCGTGGCGTCGCGTGCATTCATGCCGAGTGCCATGTTGCGTTCGACATTTTCGACCACGACGATCGCGTCGTCGACGACGATACCCACTGCAAGCACGATCCCGAACAGCGAGAGGTTGTTGATCGAGCCGCCCGTCAGAGCGAGGAGGGTGAAGGTACCCAGCAGAGAGATGGGGATGGCGACAACCGGAATGATCGTTGCACGCCAGCTCTGCAGGAACAGGTAAACCACGCCGACGACGAGGGCGATGGCGATCACAATCGTGATGATCACCTCGTCGATCGACTGCGACACGAAGGTGGTCGGATCGTAGATGTTGAGATAGTCGACGCCGCTGGGGAAGCTCTTCTTCAGCTCGGCCATCTTCGCCCAGACCGATTTCTCGACCTGTACGACGTTCGCATCGGGGGTCGCGATCACCCACCAGGGCGTCGAAACATATTTGTTGGCGTAGGCCTTGCTGCCGTAATCGGACGCACCGAGTTCGACCCGGCCGATGTCGCGAATGCGGGTGACACGACCCTGGGGGTCAGACTTGACGATGACGGCGCCAAATTCCTCAGGGCTCGTAAGACGTCCCTGCGTTTCGACGTTGACCTCATAGGCTCCGTCCGACTTCGCCCCATCGAGGGGGGCGTTCAAACGCCCGGTCGAAACCTGAGCGTTTTGGGCACGAAGCGCGGCGAGGATCTCGCTGGCGCTGATGTTGTAGGCGGCGGCCTTGTCGGGATCGATCCAGACACGCATCGCATAATCGCGCTGGCCGACCGACCAGAATTGCGAGACGCCCGGCAAGCGCGCGATCTGATCGCGGATTTTGAGCATGTAGTTGCTCAGATATTCGGGGCTGCGCGATCCGTCTGGCGAGTAGACGTGGACGCCGAGCACCAGAGCCTTGATTGTCTTGTTGACGTGCACGCCCTGGAGCTGAACTTCGGGTGGCAGCCGCGACAGAACGTCCTCGACGCGATTGCGCGTCAACATCAGGTCGACGTTCGGATCGCTGCCGATCTTGAAGTAAACGGTGGTGGTAAGGTTGCCGTCACTAGTCGATTGGCTGGTGATGTAATCCATCTTCTCGACGCCGTTCACGGCTTGCTCGAGCGGCGTGGCAACGGTGCGCGCGATGGTCTCGGCGCTTGCGCCGGGGAAGCTGGTCGTGATGTCGATCGTGGGAGGGACGATGCTCGGATATTGCGCGATCGGCAAAAAGAGCATCGTTACGAGGCCTGCGATCGTGATGAAGATGCTCAGCACGGCCGCGAAGCGCGGATGATCGATGAAGAAATGGGCGATTCTCATGGCGGTCAGTCCTGATCGGCTGCGAACCGGATTGCGCCGGCCTGGGGTGTGACGGGCGCGCCGGCCTTCACGGTCGGGATGCCGTCGATGATGACGCGATCCGTCGCTGCGAGACCGGACTTGATGACCCGGAGGCCGCCTCGAAGGGCGCCGATCTCGACTTTTTTCTGGGTCGCAACGTTATCCTTGCCGACGACGAACACCGCATGGTCGCTTTGATCGGAGAGGACGGCCGCGTCGGGCACCAGCAGCGCAGGCTCAGGGGCGGACACCGCCAGCCGCACGCGCGCGAAGGCGCCGGGCGTCAGTTTGGCATCGCTATTCTGGATGGTCGCCCGCGCATGGATCGTGCCGCTCGCGCGGTCGATCGCGTTATCCATGAAATCGAGCGTGCCATGGATCGTGTAGTCTGACTGACTGCCAAGCGCGATCTCGACGCTGTTGGCGAGAGGGCCGGGCCGGCTAGCGCGCTCTCGTTCAAAGGTCGCGTAATCGGCTTCGCTCATGTCGAAATTCAGCCAAATCGGATCGAGCGAGACGATCGTGGTCAACAACGTGGTCGGGCTGCTGGCAGCGCGGCTGCCTGAGATCAGATTGCCCGCGGACACCAGATGGGTGCCGATGCGGCCGGTGAACGGCGCGGTGATACGGGTCTTCTGAAGATCGAACATCGCATCGTGCAGGGTCGCCTTCGCGCCGTCGACACCCGCGACAGCGGCGGCCTTCTCGGCGAGCTTCTGATCGACATTCTCCTGGCTTCCGGCGTCGGTCGCCTTCAACTGTTGGGCGCGGGCAAACTCGCGGTTGGCAAGCGCCAGGCGCGCGTTCGCGCTTTCGAGTGCCGCGCGGGCCTGGTCGACCTTGATCTGGTAGGGAACCGGGTCGATCTGGAAGAGGAGCTGGCCCTGTCGGACCACCTCGCCGTCCTTGAAATTGACGGCAGTGAGCGTCCCACCGACTTGTGCGCGCACCTCGACCGATTTGATCGCCGCGAGCTGGCCGAGGAAACTCAACCTCTGGTCGACGCCGCGCTGAAGCGGCGTGCTGACCGTCACGACGGGCGCGGGGGCGGCTGCGGCCGGCGGTGGCGCCAAAAACAGGTGTGAGCCGACTTCACCCAGGCCGACGAGCAAGGCGAGGCCTGCTCCGGCCGCGAGCCAGATCTTGGTGCGCCGCTTGGAAGGGTCGTTTTGAGCGGTGGAGCCGCTTTCGTCGATGGTTTCGGTGTATGTCACGGTGTCCCTCGTTCGGTTTGCGCCTCCCTTCGACGGGGACCGAGAGCGGAAATGTCGGCTTCAGAAGGCCGCACGCCGCTACTCCCGCATCCCGTATCGAGAGCGGACGTCTTTCCGTTTCAGGATCAGGCAGTGATGGTCGGTACGGCGACGACCGTCTTGAAGGCTGGGTCTCTAACTTGACCGATGACCCCTCAACGACGGACGTGCCGCGCCCGTTTAGAGATCAGTCATCGGTCATGGCGGCGAGATCCGCGCGGGATCGGCGAGACCGCAGTTTTGGGCGGCGAGCCCTTGCACGGTGCAAGATTCGGCGATCCGCGTACGAAGTTCCTCATAGCTCAACCCACCCTTTCGCAATCGTCTATCTATCGGTCGATCGGTTACGAATCTGGATATGCCGAGTCAGATATCAGGAGTCAACCACTATCTATCTATAGATAGACGAGAGGCTGCACCCGTCAGGAAAATCCCCCAGACGAGGAAGGTAATGCGCCCGCTGCGAGCGCTTGCTTCGCCATTGTCATGGTGCGGCAGATAAGGTCCCGCAGTCCACCGGAGGGCTTCAGCCGAAAGGGGATCGCCACCCTCGCGGCGGTCAGGATCTGACGTTCCGAGAAGCCAAGGCAGATGAGTTGCTCACGTTCACGCTGTGCGGCCGGGTCCGTGTCGTGCGCTACCGCAACGGCATAGCGCCGCAATCCCTCCAGACGCGGATCGGCGAGCGTGTTGGGTCGAAGCGGAAGGCCAAAGCAAACTTGCGAAAGGCGACGGAGGCGGCAGGAACCGCGAAGGGTCTCCTTGCCGTCGATCCTGGCCAGCATAAGGGCACTGCGTTCACGGTCATCAAGGCCATCGCGTGGATGTCCGACCGTTCGTGGATGCACCGAGGCCGGAGCCGCTCCGCTTGTTCGAACCTCGAGATAGGCCACGCCCAATGTGATGCCTCTACGATTTCGGCCTGCCATCGGTAGGCGGTGCGTCGGGACCGTTCATGCCGAGGGCGCCCCAAGCTCCCGCCTGGATCCTGCGGGTCAGCAGATTGATTTCGTCGATGCCATACGATGGGCCGACGACTATTCGGCGGGGGCGGGAGCCCTTATCCGCCGCGACCAACGTGACAAGCTGCATAGCGAGATCAGTCGGCTCGGGTCCGTCACAGCCTTTGAAGTGCTCCATGATCTGATCGAACAGGGCATCTGAGGACCTGAGGGGCAGGCCATCCGACGAAGGGGGCGCGCGATCGGCAGGAAGCTGCGCGCATTCGTACATCGCGATCGGATCTACGCCCGGCTGCATCAGCACAACGTCGATGCCGAACGGCGCCGCCTCGTAGCGCAGGGCATCGGTAAAACCCTCTATGGCAAATTTGCTCGCGCCGTAGAGGCCAATGAAGGGCAGTGAGATCCTGCCCAGGATCGAGCCAATGTTGATGATGAGCCCATCTTGGGCACGGCGCATTGCGGGCAGGATCGCCTTCGACAAGCGGAAGGCTCCGACTACGTTCGTGTCGAACAGATGGCGGGCCTGGTCGGCAGAAAAGGCATCGCACGCACCGATCGCAGTGACGTTCGCGTTGTTCACCAGCACGTCGATCCGTCCGGCCTTGGCCAGAATATTGCGAACGCCGCGCTCGACCGACACGTCGTCGGTGACGTCCATCTCCAGCACATCGATGCCTTGAGCCCACAGCGCGTTCGCTTGCTCACGATTTCGACCGGTCGGTTCTCGCATCGATGCGAACACTCGGTGCCCCGCCTCGGCGAGCGCTGACGCTGCGGCGCGTCCGAAGCGCCCGCCACCGCCAGTAATCAGGATATTCTTTGGCATGTGCGGCCGCGAGCAACTCGGAAGAGGAAAGCGCATCCTTCGCCCCTCGGTCGCTTCACCGTCTTGAACGCTGACGCTCCCGATGGAAGGTCAGCACCTATCTGCGCGGCCCCCGGTTGACGCCGGCGCGTCAGCTAGGCGACCGCACGCTCGTCCGTTTCCATCGCCGTCAACACCGCGCGCTGCATTCGGCGGTCCGCCAAGAGCACGGATCGAACAAGGGCGCGATTTTCGCGCTCGCCGGCGGCTGGAGCGCTTTCGATCAGTTTTTGATAAATTGCCTCGGCAATGGCTCTCGCCTCGACACGAGCAGCGTGATCGACGGCTATCGCACGCGCGGCCAGTGCGGCCTTGAGCGCTACGAGCAACGACCCTTCGGCTTCAGCGAGCGCAATCGCCTCCTGATATCGATGGAAAGCTGCCCTTGGGTCGTAACGGGCGAGGAGGGTGGCATCGAGTGCAATCAGGTGTGACCGCCACCAGTTGCCTTCTTCCCGTTCGATGAAGGTCAGCAGTTCGTTCAACAGACTTTGCGCGCTCTCGACCCTTCCGAAGGACATGTAGTTTTCAAGCAACTGGACATAGCACCAGGTTTGCCGCTTGAACCCGTGGAAGGGCTCGCGTCCGGTGACGAACTCCTCGAACCTCGCCAAGGCATCGGTCGATCGGTCGCGATGGATCGAAAGAATATCCTGCAATGCATTGGTCCAGGCGCGCCAGTCCGGACGATCCGTGCACAGGCGCCGTAAGGTCTCGAGATACTGTGACGCGGCCGCCCAGCGCCGACTGCCGACAGCAACCGGAAAGGCCGCTCTGATGGTGTTATTGAAGATCGAGGGCACATTGTCGCCGGACCCGGCGATCGCGAGGCTGGAGGTTGCGGCGGCATCAGACATGCGGCCGGAGAACCATTCGATCCAAGACAGAAAGGGTCTTCCGATTTGCCGGGGGTCATAGAGGTAGGGACCGGATTCTATGACTCGGCTCTCCGCCGGATAATGGTGCAACAGCCATCGAATGTTACGCTCGCATGCGGCATAATCGCCCAGTAGATGGCGGCTGACTCCAGCCAATGCGCGGATCAAGCCCTCGTTGTTGACCGCTTCGCCATCGGTTGAAGCGTCGAACCCTTCGGTGAGCTGCGCCGCTGCATCGATCGCCTCGCGCGGCCGCCTGGCCGAGCAACTGGTCATGATCACGCTCCACGCAGCGCGTAGCTGCGCAGAAACATCCCCTAAATCCCGGGCAAGGGCGTAGGCGTCGCCATATATTTTGATCGTCGTGACGTCTTCCGGTGAGGAAAGCCAAAGGGCCCCCCCGAGGCTGATCATGAGGTCGAGCCGCTTGCGCAGGTCAGTTTCGACGTCGAGCAGCCGTTCAATCCAGGTTCCAACCTCCTTGGCGTAACCAAGCTGCGTGAGAAGCGGGCCGGCCACGCGGACCAATGCCGATGCTAGTTCCCAGTCGGCATCTTCGACCGACCATTGAAGAGCGGAGCGCGCATCATCCAGCGTCGATCGGGCGATTGCCGCAGCATGACGGTCACGTGACTTGATTTTCTCGGTTTGATATCTCTCGCACCGACTTATCACGTAGCTGGCGTGGAGACGGGCGGTCGCGCGACGCTCCTCGCCGTTTCCGAGGCGCGCAAGCGCGAACCCGCGCACCGTTTCGAGTAGACGATATCGTGCGCCGTCCTCGTCTTCGATGAAAACGACCAGCGACTTGGCAACAAGATCGCCGATCGTAACCAAGACAAGGTCAAGCGCTTCTTCCTCGTGCGCGGCGACCTGCTGTACCGCGTCCAGCGTGAAGAAATGGGCAAAGACCGCGATCCTCGTAAGCAACGCCTGTTCCGTCGGCGTAAGGAGTTCAAAGCTCCAATCGAACGTCGCTTCCAGCGTCTGATGGCGCGGAAGCGCGGCGCGGGCGCTTTGTGAAAGGAGGCGGAATTTGTCTTCGATCAGGGTGGCGATACCCTTCACGCCAAAGGCCGGAACGCGACCGGCCGCCAGTCTGATCGCCAAGGCAACGCCGTCGAGCCTCCGACAGATATCGACGACGGTGGGTGCGAGCGCGTCCGTCAGCGTGAAGTCGGGAGAGCCCGCCTGCACACGGTCCACGAACAGCTCGATGGCATCGTAGGACAAGGCTTGCTCGGCACTCAGACCGTACCCCTCTTGCGGTACGCTCAACGGGTTGAGCCTATAGATCGTCTCTCCTTCTGCCCCCAGAGGCTCTCGGCTCGTGACCATCACGGTCACGCGTGGCGCAGCATTCAGAATATCCTCGATTACGGATGCCGCAGTGCCGGCAACATGTTCCCCATTATCGAGGAGGAGGAGGAGACGGCTGTGCGCCAGCCGATCGGAAAGGAACGCTCCTGGGTCAGCCGCCGCTTGCTCGGCACCAAGAGCCATGGCGATGCGTGCCGGCACCAGAGCTGGGTCCCGAATTGGCGCGAGATCAACGAAACAGACACCGTCCTCGGCTGCGTTCCGCAGGGATGCGCAAGAGATAGCGACGGTGGTTTTACCGATGCCGCCAGCACCGACCACGGTTATAAACCGACGCGTCGCAAGCAGGTCGCCAATTGCCTGTATGTCGCGCCGGCGGCCGAAAACAGGGGTCAGCAGAGGTGGTAATCGGCCGAGAGCGCCGAGCCCGATCGGCGGCCGGCTGGGGACTTCGGCGGAATGGGCTGGCCAACGTTCAAGTGGGACGGCCGATGAAAAGCTGTAGCCGCGGCCGACGACGTTGATCACATATTCGCCACCATCAGGTGGCGCCCCGAGCACCTTGCGCAACGACCCGATTGCGACGCGTATCGTGGCGTCTTCGATGTAAGGGCGCTGCCATACCCGTTCGGCCAAGTCCGATTTAGAGAGGATTTCGCCCTGTGCGTTGAGCAGCGCCAAGAGCAAATCTAGCGCCTTGTCGCCGATCTGGACCGTCCGTCCATCCCGCTTGAGAATGCGGTCGGTCGGAAACACAACGTGATCGCCAAAAGCGATCCAATCGGCGGAAGAACCCTTCGGACCGTCCATGTCAGAGGTGGTCATGCGGTGCTGCCGAGGACGCTGTAATGCGCCTGAGCAGCGACGATCGCCAAGCCGCGGCGTGGGAACTGTAACTGAGGCCAATAACCTTCTTGATTGGCATGATGCGTCGAACCGGAGTAACTTCCTGACCTATCGATTGATAAATGAAGCTGTCGTACGTCGCGGTGCAGCGGTCAAGCCATCATAAGCTATCTATCGGTAGACCGGCCGGTTCGAAATCGTGGGTGTCATCGTCGCCAGCATGTCCTCAGAGCAGCGCCGAGATTCTCTATCTATCGGTCGAGTTGCTAGGGGGGGCGCTCCGCTGTACGCAGTTACACATTATGACCGAAGCACGAACCGACACCCGCGAGGCAATCCTTCGATCGGCGCGAACTACCGTCGAAACCCACGGATATACCGCGCTGAGTTTCCGTGATCTCGCCTCAGAAGTAGGGGTGAAGAGCGCCAGCGTGCACTACCACTTCCCCACGAAGCCGGACCTTGCTCAGGCGCTCCTCGATCGACGCTGTGCGGATCAGGAAGCGTTTTTCGAAGACCTTTTCAGCCAGACCCAAAATTATGAGACGTTGATCAAAGGCTATATTGCGATGTTCCGATCGGGGTTCGACGACGGCAACCGCATGTGCGTAGCCGGTGTTATGTCTGCCGAGATAAGTGGCCTGCCGGATCCTGTGAGGGCAGCGATCCGGCGCTTTAAGGATCTGAACGTTGCGTGGATCTCAAAGATGCTTCGCATCAAGCATCCTCGCATGGGTGCCGAGCCGTTGGGGCAGCGCGCGTTCGCGATTTACGCGGCAGTTGAAGGGGCACAACTGATCGCGCACGGCTTGGGCGGCGATGCTGCCGCCTTTGACGAAGTCATAGCGGGTTTTGAAGCGTCCGGCCTGTTCTCGCGCTGATGGCGTAAGCGGGCTCTACCGTCAGCGCCAGGCTACGCTGACCGTTACGCTGCATCGGTCTCGATGAGATCGACGGGTTCCTGGGCATTTTGATGGCGCCAAGCACGCGGTGGCAGGCCCACGGCACGGTGGAAAAGGCGCGTCATATGAGATTGATCGGCGAAACCGCAGGCTAAGGCGATTTCAGCGATCGGAAGGTCTGTGGTCAGGAGCATCTCCTTAGCCCGCACGATCCGCTGATTTGCCACAAATTCGGAGTAAGGGATGCCTTTAGACGCTTTGAAAGCGCGAGAGAAATAACTCGCGCTCAATCTCACGCTGTCAGCCGCTTCGCAGATGCGCAGTGGGGTGTCGATTTGGCTTTCCACAAATTGCTCGACCCGCCGCACCTGCCAATCTGCCAGCAAACCCTTGCAGGGGCGCGGCGTGACCTCACCGTGAGCCACCGTGTAGGCGCGTTCGATATGACGACGGGCCGCGCCCTGGTCGACGTCGAACATGGAAAGAGCCGATGCGAGCAGGCGCGCCACCAGCAAATTGTCGAACGGTGCGATATGCGCGGTTGTGAAGTGAGCGTCGGACATGTTCGCATCCTTGGTAGAACATGCTCAACTGACCTCTGGACCCCTTCTAGCGCCAATAAGAAGGCGTAAGGCGGCGTAAGGAATGGGTCGGCGCGGTGTAAGGTCTCCCGCCGGCCGGCGCCGCGACCTATCGCGGCGTGGCTATGTCGCGGTCACTAGGCACGATCAGAGGCGCAGGCATCTGATTGCGATGTCGGGCCGTGTCGCCGGCCGCAGACGTCCAAACGCGGCGTCAAATATCAATCCGGTTCCCCGAGGCTCTGGCAATCGATGCTCGCAATTTCCCGGAGCTTCACATGTTGGATGTTCAAGCCACATTCGAGACAGCGATCGACGCGCCCGGGTCGATCATCCTGCTGCAGGAATATAACCATCGGATGCTGAACGAGTACGCGGTTGCGATCGCTGGCCTCTCAGTCGCCGCATCGGGCATCACGAACGCCAAAGGTCGCGCCGCGCTGACAACAGCGAAGGATCGCCTCTATGCGGTAGCCGAAGTGCACCGCGCCCTTCAGGCGCCTCTAACCGGCGTCCTCGAAGTCACCGACTATCTGGAAGGCGTCTGTGGGGCGGCATCGCGAGCCCTGACTTTTGATTATCGGCTCGTCCTGCATTGCCGGAGTCCTGCGATCACCCTCCCGGCACCGCGCGCCTGGCGCATCGGGCTGATCTTGATCGAGCTTCTCATCAACGCCGCCAAGCACGGCCGCCATGGTGGCGAAATCGCGGTGGAGCTGCGCTCATGCAACCACAATCTCGTGTGTTCCGTCGTGAACGAGAGCTGCGCTGACTCAAAGCGTGGCACCGGCGCCGGTCAGGCCATCATCGATATCCTGGCCGATCAGATCGGTGGACGCTTGGAGCGCCACGTCCATGGCACACGCATCGCCGTGGGTCTCGTTGTACCGGTGAGCAACTCGATCGAGCAGGCCCGGGCGGGGTGAGGCGGGATCGGGTGGTAACGGTCTTGCACGGTGCAGCCTCAGTTACCCCTCACGCAGATTGTAAGGCGAAGGCCAGACTTGCACGTGCAAGACATCGCCGCGGATTTGGTGCAAGAGGAAAGCGGAAAGCCTACCCCTGCCGGCGCCACGTACCGTCTAGGATCGCGGTGCAGCGATCGCCCAAACCGGCAGCGCGAGCACCAGCGCCAGCATCAAGGAAACCTGAGGATCGCCAAGATAGCGGTCGATCCATACAAAGATTCCGACGGTGGTCGCACTCAGGGAAGCATACATCCCCACCGACCTCGAAGAGCGACGCGAACGGAAACCGGATGCCAGTGCCGCGGCGCTCGCGACCTGGCTCTCGGAGAAGCCCAGCGCCTTCAGTTGCGCTTCCTCGCGCTCGACGACGGCAGAGCCGCCATGCGCGATCGCTACTCCGAACCGCCTCAGGGCCTCCAACCGTGGGTCCGCAAGCCAGTTGGATCGACGCGAAAGGCCGAATACCATTTGCGACATGCGGTGAAGTCGACCTGCAGGCCTCAGGCTGCCGAGCTTGTCCAAGCGCGCCAGTTTCACCGCTTCCCGCTCCGTGGCGCTTAACCCGCGACGAGGTTGCTCCACCGGTCGGCTGATGAACGGTGCGATGTGCAGCTCGTCCACGGATAGATCGAGATAGGCCATGAGGATATTCCCCTTGATGCTCGCCGGCTGGTCCTCCGCGAGCGTGTCGCGGAGGACCGCGCCGATCAGGCGTAGATGTCCGTCGCTGCCTTCTGGAGCGACTGCTGCGTTTCGATATACGGGATCGGGCCGTAGCTGATCCGGGCGACGCCAAGGTCGGCGAGCCGCTCGTTGGCAGGAACGCCCTCCGTTACCATGACATTGACCGGCAGAGGCGAACCCTCGACGATCCGGCTAATCAGGCCTTCGTCCTTCAGGCCCGGGATGAAATATCCCGAAGCGCCGGCGGCGGCGTAGGCCTTCGCCCGTTCGAGTGCGGCGCCGACCTCAGACGCGGGCTCACCGCCCCGGCCGAGGAACAGATCGGTCCGAGCGTTGATGAACAGCGGAACCCTGCGCTTGTCGGCGGCGCTGCGGATCGCGCCGATCCGTCGTGCCTGCCGATCGATGCCATAAAGGCCCGAGCCTTTGACGACCCGATCTTCGAAATTGATCCCGATCGCACCGCGGTCGAGGAGGCGACCGATATTTTCGACCAGCGTGGCATCGTCGTCGCTGTACCCGCCTTCGAAATCGACCGTCAGCGGCACCTGGATAGACGCCGTGATGCGCGCGACGATCGCGAGCGCGAGGTCCAGCGGAATATCTTCGCCATCGCTATAGCCCTGTGCTGCGGCAACCGACCAACTTCCGGTCGCGATCGCCCTCGCACCGGCGGCCTCGATCGCCTTGGCGCTGCCGGCATCCCACGCATTGTAGAGGACCACGGGAGTGCCCTTGACGTGGAGCTTGGCGAACGCGGTTGCTTTGTCGGATTGGGTCATCGTCATTTCCTTGGTTGAACTGATTCGAGGGGCGACCCCTCGCGTTGTTACGAATGGGATTGGCCGGGTCGGAAGCGCGTCTCAGGCCAGCTCGAGCACCGCTTCGGCATGGTAAGCGGGGAAGTCGACGTAGCCCTGAGCACCGCCGCCGTAGAACGTGTTGCGGTCGTAGGGCGTGAGCGGCAGACCGTGCTCGATCCTGGCAGGCAGATCCGGGTTGGATGTGAAGTGGCGGCCGAATGCGACAAGACTGGCGACGCCATCGGCAACAGCTTCCTCGGCGGATTCAGGCGTGAAGCCGCCCGCCGCGATGATCGTGCCGCGGAAGATACGGCTGAGATCCTTCGCAGCGATCGCGTCCTGTCCTTCGGCGACCGTATCGGCACCGCTGATGCGCGGCTCGATGATGTGAAGATAGGCCACGCCGAACCGATCGAGCCGTTCGGCGACATACTCGAAAAGGGCCTGCGGATCGCTATCGCTCATACCGTTGAAGGTGCTGCTCGGCGAGATGCGGACGCCGACCCGGTGGCGGCCGATGACTCCAGCGACCGTATCGACGATCTCCATCAGGAAGCGCGTCCGGTTCTCGACGGAGCCGCCGTAGCGGTCAGCCCGCTTGTTGCTGCCGTCCTGCAGGAATTGTTCGACGAGATGGCCCTGAGCGCTGAAGATTTCGATCCCGTCGAAGCCGGCTCGCACTGCGTTCCGCGCCGCAAGCCGATACTGGCCGAGAATCCCAGCGATCTGGTCGATTTCCAGCGCGCGATGCGGTGACGGCGGAACCAGACCCTCGGGCGTGGTCACGACGACATTGGGATTCTCTGTGAAGGTGGGGTCGGCCGAGGCGGACACCGGCTGAATGCCGGTCAGTGCCTCGCTGGTGGCACGGCCCGCATGGCCGAGCTGGACGAACATGACCCCGCCCTTGGCGTGAACCGCGTCGGTGATCCGCTTCCAGGCTGCAACCTGCGCATCATTCCAGATGCCCGGCGCGGCATGATAGGCGCGCGCTTCCGGGGCGATTGCCGTTGACTCGGTGATGATGAGGCCGCCGTCGGACGCGCGCTGACTATAGTGCTCCAGCATTAGGTCTGAAGGAACGGCGCTGGGCCAGTGGGCGCGCAGCCGGCTGAGTGCCGGCATCACGACACGATGCTTGAGGGTTACGTCGCCGAGCTTGATCGGCGTGAAGAGCTGGGCGGTGGTGGTCTTGGTCACGGTTGATCTCCTTGAAGCTTGATGAGGTGGCGGCGGAACCGAGGGGGGACGATCCCGCCGCCATCGCCAGGCCGATCGGTCGGGGGGGGCTATTGCCGACCGGCCATGACACCGCCGTCGACGGGGAGGACGACGCCGGTGATCCAGCTCGCCTGATCGGAGGCGAGGAACAGAAGGGCTTCCGCCGCATCGGCGGGCTGACCGTTGCGGCCGAGCGGGTGCAGCGCATTGAACGTCGGCAGCACCGCCTTGACCTGCTCGGGCGAGAGGAAGGTGTCGTAGACCGGCGTCTCGATGACGGCCGGCGCGATCGCGTTCACGCGGATGTTGTCCGGCGCCAGCTCGATCGCGAGATTTTTGACGAGGGCGTGGACGCCAGCCTTTGCGACCGAATAGGCTGACGATGGCGTGGCGCCGATCGCCTGCAGGGCCCACATCGAGCCTGTCTGAACGATCGCCCCACCGCGGCCCTTCATCGCGCGTGCCGCCGCCTGGGCGGTAAAAAACGTCCCCTTGAGGATGCTGTCGAGCATCCGGTCCAGCTCGGCCGCGTCGACCTCGAGAAAAGGTGTCGGCTTGAAGATGCCGGCATTGTTGAAGAGCACGTCGAGCTGGCCGAACCGATCGAGCGCGACTTTGACGAGCGCTGCGCCGGTTTCGGGGTCTGCCACGTCGCCGGTGATGATCGCGACGTGGGAGCCGGTCGCGTCAATCTCCCGCGCGGCCGAGTCGAGTTTGCTCGAATCGCGTCCGCTCAGCACAACGGAACCGCCTTCGCGGACGAAGCGCGCGGCCACTTCCTTGCCGATTCCCGAGTTACCGCCGGTGACGATCGCGACTTTGCCTTCGAAACGCATTGCTAATCTCCGTATGCTATCTATCGGTAGGTAGTCGATGCACACCGAATATGACTGGAAAAGTCCGCTGTCAACGTCTATCTATCGATAGAGAGAAGGAGTCGTATCGTGAGTGAAACCGCAGAGAAGTTGATGGATCTGGCAGAGGAGCGGATGCGCGAGGCCGGCTATCACGGCTTCAGCTTTCGCGAGCTTGCGGCCAAGATCGGGATCAAAAGCGCCAGTGTGCACCACCATTTCCCCACCAAGGCCGACATGGCGGCCGCGGTGGCGAGGCGCTATCTTGAGCGCTTCCTGGAGAATGTCGCGCCGCAGCCCGGGGAAAGCGGGGAGGACGTCATCGCCGTATATCGGTCCGCGTTCCGTCGCTCGATTGAGCACGATGGCGGCATGTGCCTGAGCGGAATGCTGGGGGCCGAGTCGGGCGGTTTGCCGGTCGAGGTTGCGGAAGAGATCGAGAATTTCTTCCGTAAGGCTGTCGAGGATCTGGCGCAGCGACTCGGCGGATCCGAAGAACGCGCTTTCGCGGTCCTGGCGACGCTCGAAGGCGCTCTCATCCTCGCGCGCGCCTATGGGGAAGTTGCGGCGTTCGATCACGCTGCGGCGGCCCTGACGGACAATGACGCCCCGCCATTGATGCCGCTGGCATTGCTGAACCGGAAACCTCATGCAGCGGAGAAGCTGCGCGCGTGAGCACGACCGAGGCCGACATTCTGGCGTCGGCTCTCGACGTGGTCTTCTGCGGTCTCAATCCCCCGCCCGACGTCGCTGCGGGAGGGCATAGTTTCGCGAGCGCCAGCAACCGCTTCTGGCAAGCGCTCTACCTCTCCGGCTTCACTCCCCGACGCCTTGATCCGTCGGAAGAGCGGTCCCTGCTCGAATATGGCTGTGGTATCACCGCTGTCGTCCACCGGCCGACCAGGCGGGGCGCCGACGTTCCTCTGCGCGAGTTCAAGGCCGCGCGACCCGATCTGGAAGCGACGGTGCGACGGTATCGGCCTCGGGCGATCGCCTTCCTCGGCAAGCGCGGGATCGCTGCCATGCTCGATGCGCCGGAGATCCGCTGGGGTTTGCAGCCTTCGCCTTTTGCGGGCGCGATTGCGTGGGTTCTGCCCAACCCGAGCGGCTTGAACCGTGCCTTCAGCCTCGATGCGCTCGTAAGTGCCTTTTCCGAGCTGCGCACCACGATCTTGATCGATCGCGGGCAGACTCGATAATGCCGAGTCGCACGCCCCGACCAATCGCGGTCGGAATGCCCGATCTGTTCGGTGCGCCAGAGCTGCCGGAAGGCTTCCGCTACCTGCCCGACGTGTTATCGACGGCTGAGGAACGCGAGCTGGTAGGTCTGTTCGAAAGCCTGCCCCTGCAGCCGTTCGAATTTCATGGCTACCGGGCCAATCGCCGTATCTTCACCTACGGGCATCGCTACGTTTTCGCGGGACAGCAACCGCGTGCCGACGCGGGCATCCCGGCGCACTTGCGGCCTTTAGCCGAGATCGCAAGCGCGATCGCCGGCGTGCCTGCGGACATGTTCGAACAGGTGATGGTGACGGAATACCCCCCGGGTGCGGGCATCGGCTGGCATCGCGATCGGCCGACCTTCGAAGATATCGTCGCCATCTCCTTCCTCTCGCCCTGCGCGTTGCGGCTGCGTCGGCGCGAAGGGGAAGGCTGGGAGCGACGGTCGGTGCTGATCGAACCGCGATCTGCCTATTTATTGCATGGTCCGGCTCGCAATCGCTGGCAGCACAGCATCGCGGCGATGGATAGCCGGCGCTTCTCGGTGACGCTGCGGACTTTCCGTCCAGGGCACAGCGCCAAGGACGTCTAGGAAGCGCTTAGCGCTCGGTCAGGCCGCGACAGACTTGCGACGGCGCGATGTCGTCAGCGCCGGAGGAGGCCCGTCTGCCTCAAAGCCAGCGCGAAGGCCAAACGCCCTAAGGCTTACGCGGAGCAACTCGTAACGATCTTCGCCGGGAACGTTGTTGCGGATCTGAACGGCGATCCCGTGGGCAAGGGCCTGGAGGAAATAGGCGAGCGTCGTGGGGTGAGCCGTTTCAGGCAGCTCGCCCTCCCTTCGGGCCCGCTCGAAACGCGCCGCCAGAACCTCGATGATGCCGGCTTGATGCGCAGCCACCTCGCGGCGTGCACCTTCGTCGTCGGGCCCAGTCGACAAGGAGGTCAGCAAGCCCATGAACCCGTGCGCCTCGCAGGGAAGCTGCGCTCCGGCCATGGCATCGCGGAGCAATTCTTCCACGACGTCGCGGATCGTCCTGGCTTCGAGCAGCCTGTGCAGATAGGTCAGATGCTTGTGGGCATGGAGCGCCAGCGCGCGCTTGAAGAGGCCCTCCTTGCTGCCATAGCAGTGATAGAGGCTCGGGCGCGCGATGTTCATCGCCTTGGTCAGTTCCGCGATGCTGGTGCCGGCATAGCCGTGTGTCACGAATGCCCGCAGTGCCGCTGCCAGAACCGTGTCGGGATCAAATTCGCGTGGTCGGCCGCGGGCCACATGTTGGTCGGAACATGGTGCGAGGGATGTCTGCATGTTCACCGCTCGCCCCACTTGGCCTCGCGGCCAATCAGGCCGCGACCGCCTCCGGCAGCAGATCGTGCGTTGCACGGTCATATTCCGCGGTATCCGAGAAGACGTTCGCGAGGACGGAGGCGCCCGTTATGGTGGCCAACAGCTCACTCGCCTGCTCAGGATCAAGACCGGCATCGGCCATCTTCTTCGCGTGCATCTCAAAAAAGCGGCGCACCTCCGCAGCAACGGTGGGCGGAAGGTCCTGAGATGCCGCGCCCATCACGATGCATGGACACATCGTGCCCGCGACGATTGTGCCCCTGAAAGCCTTGGTCCACGCCTTCACGGGATCTGGATCGACCAGCAGCGCCTCGTCGATAAAGTTGGACGCCCATTCCCCGTAGCGGCGAACGACCGCAGCCGCGAGGTCTTCCTTGGTGGGGAAGTGGTAGTGGACGCTCGAGCTTTTCACGCCGACGTCGGCCGCGATTTCGCGGAAGCTGAATCCGCCAAATCCGCCGATCCGCATCCGCTTCTCGGCCGCATCCATAATGGCAGTGGCAACTTCGCTCATATTGAATCCCTTTGACTATCTTTTGATAGATAGACGGTTTTACCGAAATTACAATCGCTCGGTGAAGAGTGCTAATCGAGCGCTTAGGCCTGCCCCGCAGCCTCTGCCGACGATGGCTGAGGACAGCTTGCCGACCGCCGTGTGCGCGTCGTCGATGCCGGATACTTTTCCAGCATCGCGTCGGGTCGGATCGGACGCGACTGCAGGTCTCCCCCACAATTCGGGCAGACGCCGTTCAACGCGCCCTCGGCGCAATCCCGGCAAAACGTACATTCGAACGTGCAGATCATCGCGTCGGGTGTGTCTGGCGGCAGGTTCACGTCGCAGCATTCGCAATTGGGTCGAAGGTCCAGCATACGCCGTCTCCCGTGTCGAAGCGTGGCATCGCCGGGTTGGCGATCACGCGATAAACCATATCTATCTATCGCTAGATCAATTTTGAGGCAACGATATGTTGGGTGTTGGAGCACTTCGATACAAGCCAATGCCGTCGCCGGTGGGTACGCTACGCCTAGTTGGGAGCGATGAAGGATTGGTCGCGATTCTATGGGAAAACGACCGGCCCCGCCGGGTGCCCGTGGCAGCGATGGCTCAGGAGGGAGACAATGCTCTTCTTCGAGAAGTCCAGCACCAGCTCGCCAGTTATTTTGAGGGCACTTTGCAAAAATTTGATTTGCCGCTCGATTTTCGGGGCACCGATTTCCAGCGGCAGGTCTGGTCCGCACTGCTGGACATTCCGTTCGGGCAAACGCGCAGCTATGCTGACATTGCGCGCGCTATCGGCAGGCCGATCGCCTACCGCGCCGTCGGCGCCGCTAACGGACGTAACCCGATCTCCATCGTCGCGCCCTGCCATCGTGTCATTGGCCATAACGGCGGACTGACCGGCTTTGCAGGTGGGATCGAGGCAAAGCGCTATCTCCTCGAGTTGGAGCGTCGCCCCCCCCCCGTCGTCGATGATTCTCCGACGCTACGCTGACTAGAGTCCTCTGCACTCTACGACAATTTGGACGATCCACAGGTGGCACGATCCTGCTGCTCAGATTTCCGCCGTTAATGCGGCAGGGTCGCGACTCTTCCCGCGCGATGGACGCTTCGGGGCATGGATCCCTCCATGTGAAACTAGGTGTGATCTACGCCACAGCGGCCAGCGAGCGCCAATCGTTTCCGAAGCCCTGCTTCCGCGTTGCTTCCGCGCCACATTACCCGGCTTGGGAGCCCCCGAAGGGGAGGCTTAACTCGTTGATTTTAGCGGGGAAGCTGGTGCTGCCGGTGAGGATTGAACTCACGACCTCAGCCTTACCAAGGATGCGCTCTACCACTGAGCTACGGCAGCACGGCCCGATTTCCGCCGCCGCTGGGCGGTGGCGAGGCCGGCCCTATGGAGAAAGCTTCGCGCCCCGTCAAGCGGGCTTGCACAACATTCTGCAATCCGCCTAACCGCAGCATCATGGACGCCAGGACCGATCGGGAAAAGCGCCTCGCCGAGGCGCTGCGCACGAATCTCCGCCGCCGCAAGGAACAGGCGCGCGAGAAGGAAGCGGAAACCCCGCAACCCGAATCGCCGCCGGAGAAAAGCCGCTAAGGGCGGCGGCAACCCGTCCGGGCCACCGCCGCCCCGGACGGATCAGACGAGCGGCGCGGTCGCCTGCTCCAGCCAGCCGCGCACGTCGGCGGGGACCAGCGGGCCGATCTCGCGCAGCACGCGGGCGTGATAGGCGTCGAGCCATGCGCGCTCTTCGGGCGAGAGCATCGCCACCTCGACCAGACGGCGGTCGATCGGCGCCAGCGTCAGCGACTGGAAGCCGAGCATCGCCTTTTCGGCACCCTCGATCGCCTGCTCCTCGACCAGCACCAGATTCTCGATGCGGATGCCGTAGCCGCCGGTCTTGTAATAGCCCGGCTCGTTCGAGAGGATCATGCCGGCGCGCAGCGGCTCGTCGCCGCCCGCCTGCCCGCTGCCCGGCGTCGCGATGCGCTGCGGGCCTTCATGCACCGACAGATAGCTGCCGACACCATGGCCCGTGCCATGCGCGTAATCGAGGCCGGCCTGCCACAGATATTGCCGCGCCAGCGTGTCGAGCTGGCTGCCGCGCGTGCCCTTGGGGAAGATGGCGCGGGCAAGCGCGATATGGCCCTTGAGGACGCGGGTGAAGCGGTCCTTCATCTCCGCGGTCGGCGTGCCGATCGGCACGGTGCGGGTGATGTCGGTGGTGCCGTCGACATATTGCCCGCCCGAATCGACCAGATAGAGCGTGCCCTGCTCGATCGGGCGCACCGTCTTCTCCGAGACACGGTAGTGGACCACCGCGCCGTTGGGGCCGGAGCCCGAGATGGTGTCGAACGACAGATCCTTGAGAGCGCCCGTCTCCTCGCGGAAGGCCTCGAGCTTCGCGGCGGCCGTCAGCTCGTCCTCGCCGCCGTTCGCGGCCACGGTGTCGACCCAGTGGAGGAAGCGCGTCACCGCCGCACCGTCGCGGACATGGGCGGCCTTGCTGCCGGCGATCTCGACGCCGTTCTTGATCGCCTTGGGCAGCACGGTCGGGTCACGCGTCTCGCTGACCTTGGCGCCGGCCTCGGCGAGGCTGTCGAAGATCGCGGCGACGGCGCGTTCGGGATCGACCATCACGCGCTGCCCGGCAAGGCTCGCCAGAGTGCCGCCGAACGCGTCGCGCGGGCGGACATGCACCGCGTTGCCGAGATGCGTCGCGACCGCCTCGTCCACCTTGTCGGGATCGACGAACAGCTCGGCCGTCGCGTCCGCCTTGAGCAGCGCATAGGCCAGCGCGACCGGCGTGCGGCTGACGTCGGTGCCGCGCACGTTGAACGCCCACGCGATCGAATCGAGCGCGGAGAGGACGACCGCGTCGGCGCCTTCCCTGGTGAGCCAGTCGGCCACATCCTGCCGCTTGGCCGCCGCCGACTGACCGGTCAGCGCATCGGGCTGGACGACAAGGCGCGCGTCCGACGGCAGCGGCTGATCCGGCCACACCGCGTCGATCGGATTGGTCTCGACCGCGACCAGCTCGGCGCCGCGGGCGGCGAGCGCCTTCTTCGCGGCCTCGACCCAGCCCTTGGTGTGCAGCCAGGGATCGTAGCCGATGCGGCCGCCCTGCGGCGCATGATCCTTGAGCCACGACGACACCGACGTCTCCGGCACCGACTGATAGCTCCACTGATCGGCCGAGACCTGCTCGCGAACCTGAAGCGTGTAGCGGCCGTCGACGAAGATCGCGGCCTCCTCCGGCAGCACGACGGCCGTGCCGGCCGAACCCTCGAACCCGGTCAGCCAGGCAAGGCGCTGGGCGTAGGCGCCGACATATTCGGACATGTGCTCGTCGGTGAGCGGCACAACGAAGCCGTCGAGACGGCGGCGGGCAAGCTCGTCGCGCAGCGCGGCGAGGCGATCAGCATAAGTGGACATGGCGCCTAGATAGTCCTCTTCGCGGGCCGGAGAAAGATCGCCGGAAGACGGATTCTCCGGGGTTGGGGATCGGCTCGGCTCATCGGCCGTTCATGCTGGGCGAGTCATGGTTAATGCACGACAACGACCGGGAACGGGGATCATGGTCGGCCTTGATATGCAGGATCGGGCTTTGCGGGGACGCTCGGCCGTCCCGCCGATGGGGCAGGGCCTCGCGGTGGTGGCGTCGATCGCGGTGCTGGGCCTGCTGATCCTGGCGGGGATCGGCCTCTATCTCTTCTCGCTGCACGTCGCCGCCGTGCGCAGCCAGGGCACCGCGCTCGACGCGCAACTCCTCGCCAAGCGGCAGGAGGTGCAGAAGCTGCGCAACGAACTCGACGTCCGCAGCCGCTTCGTCGAGCTGGAGCGCTGGGGGCCAGCGCTCGGCCTCGGCACCGCCACGGGGCATCAATATGTCACGGGGCTGCATCAGCTCGATACGGCGGCGGATGCGCGGCGCACCGAGCTTCAGAAGGTCGCGCTCGCCCGGACGAGTTGCGCCGGCGGCCCCGCGCCGCAATCGCAGTGCCGGGCCGGCCCCGCCTCGGGCCGTTCGGGCTACACGCCGCAGCCGCGCCAGCAGATGGATCATCTGATCGACGGCATTCTCTGATCCTGCCTTCCATCGTCACCCCGGACTTGATCGGGGGTCCATTCGCGCTCCGTCCCCTCTTCTCGCGCAGCGCGAATGGACCCTGACCTCCGTCAGGGTGACGGAAGGGGTAACGCTTGCGCGGCGCGCGCACCGCCCCCACAAAGCGGCCATGATCGATCCCGCCAAGCTCCCCACCCCGCCGGTCGCCGCCCGTCATGCTTACAGCTATGAGCGCCACGGCCGCACCGTCTCCGATGAGTATGCATGGCTGAAGGACGCCGGTTATCCCGACATCTCGGACGAGACGATCCTCTCCTACCTCGCGCAAGAGAATGCCTATTTCGAGGCCGCCATGGCCCCGGTGCGGCCGCTGGTCGACACGCTCTTCGCCGAGATGAAGGGCCGGATGAAGGAGGATGACGCCTCCGTCCCCCGCAAGGATGGCGACTGGGACACTTGGTGGGCGTTCGAGACGGGCGCGCAATATCGCCGCTGGCTCCGCCGCCCGACCGGCTCGACCGAGGAAGCCCGCATCATCCTCGACGAGGTGAAGGAGGCGCAGGGCCACGATTATTTCCGTTTGGGCGCGCTTTCGATCAGCCCGGACGGCCGGCTTGCCGCCTATGCTGTGGACACCAGCGGCGCCGAGCGCTTCACGCTGAAGATCCGCGATCTCGCGACCGGCGAGGATATCGAGACGGTCAGCAGCGTCGTGAACGGCGCGGTGGTCTGGTCGGCGGGTTCGGACGCCGTCGCCTACACCGAGGTCAACGATAACTGGCGGACGTTCCGCGCGCGTCTCCACAGGCTCGGCACCGATCCCGAGGCCGATCCGACGCTCTATGAAGAGACGCAGGACATCGGCTTCAACGTCCACCTCGGCCGCACGCAGGACCGGCAGTGGATCGTCGTCGGCACCAACGATCACGAGACGAGCGAACTCCGCTTGCTTCCCGCCGCCGATCCGCTGGCCGAGCCGCTGCTGGTCTCGCCGCGCAAGGAGAAGCGCCAGTACAGCGTCGATAGCGCGCACGGCAGGCTCTGGATCCTCACCAACGACGATCACATCAACTTCCGCCTCGCCTCCGCTTCCCCCGAGACGCCGGATCAGTGGGAGACGGTGATCGCCGGATCGGACAGCGTCTATCTGCGCGGCATCTCCAGCTTCGCGCGCCACATCGTCATCGAGGAGCGCGTCGACGGCCTCGACCAGATTCGCCTGCGCACCTACGAGGGCGAGGAGCATCGCGTGCCCTTCCCCGAGGCAAGCTACACCGCCGGCCTCGGCACCAATCCCGAGTATGACACGCAAGACTATCGCATCGGCTATGCCTCGATGGTCACGCCGGACACGGTGTACGACTACAGCGCCGACACCCGCCGGCTCACCGTCCGCAAGGTGCGCGAGGTGCCGTCGGGCTATGACGCCAGCCTCTACGCCACCGAGCGCCTGATGGTCCCGGCGCGCGACGGGAAGGCGATTCCCGTATCGGTCGTCTATCGCAAGGGCTTCGAGAAGAACGGGCTCGGCCCGGTCTTCCTCTATGCCTATGGTGCTTATGGCTTCGCCTATCCGCCGGGCTTCTCGGCCGACCGCCTGTCGCTGCTCGATCGCGGCTGGGCGTGTGCGATCGCGCATATCCGGGGCGGCGACGATCTCGGCTATGGCTGGTACTTGGACGGCAAGGCAGAGAAGCGCTGGAACACCTTCCACGACTTCTCGGATGCCGCGAAGGGCCTGATCGCCGCCGGCTTCGCGAGCCCCGGCCGCATCGCCATCCAGGGCGGCTCGGCGGGCGGCGAGCTGATGGGCGTGGTCGCCAACACCGATCCCGATCTCTGGGGCGCGGTGGTGGCGGACGTGCCGTTCGTCGACGTGCTCAACACCATGCAGGACGAGAGCCTGCCGCTCACGCCGGGCGAGTGGCCCGAATGGGGCAACCCGATCACCGACCCGGCCGCCTTCGACCTGATCCGCAGCTACTCGCCTTACGACAATGTGAGCGCGCAGGCCTATCCGCCGATGCTCATCACCGGCGGCCTCAACGATCCGCGCGTCACCTATTGGGAGCCCGCCAAATGGGCCGCCCGCCTGCGCGCGACCAAGACCGACGCCAACCCGCTCCTCCTCAAGATCAACATGGGCGCGGGCCATGGCGGCAAGTCGGGCCGCTACGAGGCGATCACCGAGAAGGCCGAGGCCTACGCCTTCATGATCGAGGCGCTCGGATGAGCGACCGCCCCGTCTTCGAGATGGGCTTCGAGGCGACGGAGGCCGAGATCGACGAACTCGGCCACGTCAACAATGCAGCATGGGTGCGCTGGATTCAGGACGTCGCGACCGCGCACTGGGTGTCGGCGGCGACGCCCGGGCAGGTGGCGGCCTATGTCTGGGTCGTGACGCGGCACGAGATCGACTATCTCCGCGCGCTCGGCCCCGGCGGCCGGGTGACCGCGCGGACATGGGTGGGCGATGCGCCCACGGGCGCCCGCTTCGATCGCTTCATCGAGTTCATCGGCGAAGACGGCAAGCCCCATGTCCGCTCGCGCACCACCTGGGCGATGATCGACGTGGCGAGCGGCCGCCCCGCGCGCATCCCGCAGGCGATCACCGAGCGCTTCCTCTAAAGGGGTTGCGCATCGCGGCCCGAGCCGCTGTTATACGGGTGTGTGGTCCGGGGCCGGGGGGCCAGTCCGCGCACCAACGATAACGACACCAGGGATACCCCCCCACGATGCGCAACCGTTTCCATTTGCCTCTCCTCGCGCTCGCCGCGGCGTTCAGCCTGCCCGCGCTCGCCGCCCAGCCCGTCGCCAAGGGCAACGCCAAGCCCGGCAAGACCGACCTCGCCACCCTGCATCAGCAGGACAAGGAGGCGGACGCCGCCGCCGGCTGGGTGCAGGCGCCGGTCGAGGAGCAGACCGTCGTCACCCACCATGTCGCGACGACGCAGAGCGGCCCGATCAAATACACCGCCACCGCCGGCACGCTCACCATCCGCGACGACGAGGCCAAGCCGATCGCCTCGGTCTTCTACGTCGCCTACACGGCCGACGGCGTGAAGGATTACAGCCGCCGCCCGGTGACCTTCTTCTACAATGGCGGCCCCGGCTCCTCGACGCTGTGGCTGCACATGGGCAGCTTCGCGCCCGAGCGCGTGCAGACCGCCAACCCCGAATATATCCGCCCCGCCCCCTATGGCTTCGGCCCCAACCGCGACACGCTGCTCGACAAGTCGGACCTGATCTTCGTCGACGCCATCGGCACCGGCTATTCGCGCCCCTTGGGCGACAAGAAGGGCAGCGACTTCTGGGGCGTCGATCAGGATGCCGACGGCTTCGCCCGCGCGATCATGCGCTATGTCACCAAGAACGCCCGCTGGCAGTCTCCGAAGTTCATCTTCGGCGAAAGCTACGGCACGACGCGATCGGGCGCGCTCTCCTATCTGTTGCAGGATCGCGGCATGGCGCTGAACGGCGTCATCATCCTCTCGTCGATCCTGAACTACGGCATCCGCCAGCCGGGCTTCGACCAGATCTACATCAACTATCTGCCGAGCTTCGCCGCCACCGCCTGGTATCATCACAAGGTGCCGAACCCGCCCGCCGACGTCGCCACCTTCGTCGAGCAGGCGCGCCAGTTCGCCGCCGGCCCCTATGCGGCGGCGCTGGCGCAGGGATCGGCGCTCGATCCGGCCAAGCGCGCCGAGATCGCGCAGCAGATGGCGGCGTTCACCGGCCTCTCGCCGGCCTTCATCCTCAACGCCAATCTGCGCGTCGACCTCTCGCGCTTCCAGAAGGAGTTGCTGCGCGACCAGCGGCTGACCGTCGGCCGCTATGACAGCCGCTACACCGGCATCGATTCGGACGCGGCCGGCGAGCGCCCCGAATATGACGCCTCGGATACGGCCATCTCGGGCGCCTTCATCGCCAGCTTCCAGGACTATGTGGTGCGCGAGCTGGGTTACAAGACCGACATGCCCTACCGCGTCTCCGCTTATGGGCTGGATGGCTTCAAGTGGGACTTCACGCACAAGGCGCCGGGCAGCCCCCGCCCGCAGACCTCGCCCGACGTGGCGGTGGACCTGTCCGCGGCGATGCGGACCAATCCCTATCTCCATGTCCTGTCGCTCAATGGCTATTACGACATGGCGACGCCCTTCTTCGGCACCGAATATGATCTGAAGCATATGGACCTCCAGCCGGCGCAGGCGCAGAATCTGGAGTTCCGTTATTATCCGTCGGGCCACATGGCCTATCTCAACCCGGATGCGCTCCACGCGCTGCACCGCGATCTCGCCGCCTTCTATGACGAGGTGGTGTCGAGCGCGGTGACCGGCCGCACGGCGGCGACGCCCTCGCTGTCGTCGGGTCACGCGCCGGGCAACGGGCCGAACTGAGCCCGCGCGGGCGCCCCTCTTTCCGCAGCGGATTGACCGGGCGCCCGCGCAGCCCCATGCTGTCTCGCATGGGCAATACACTGGCCCGCGAAAACGGGCGCCGCCGTGCGACGGCGGCGCACAGGGGAGTTTACCACGACATGATGAAGACGCTGATGCTCGGCGTGAGCTGCGCGGGGCTGATCGCCACCACCGCCACCGCCGCCACCGCCGCCACCCCCAGGAAGGCGCCCGCCATGACCGCCACCGCCTCGACCAACCCGCTGCTTGCGCCGTGGACCGGCCCCTATGGCGGCGTGCCGGCGTTCGACAAGGTGAAGATCGCCGACTTCGAGCCCGCCTTCGCGGACGCCATGGCGATGAACCTCAAGGAGATCGACGCGATCGCCAACAACCCGGCGGCGCCGACCTTCGACAATACCATCGTCGCCATGGAGAAGGCCGGCAAGCCGCTGACCCGAGCCTTCGCCTTCTTCAACATCTGGCAGGGGAACATGAACACGGCGGCGTTCCAGCCGATCGAGACCAGGCTCGCGCCGCAACTCTCCGCCTTCCAGGACAAGATCACCCAGAACGCCAAGCTCTTCGCGCGCATCGACGCGGTCTACAACTCGCCCGCCAAGGCGAAGCTGACGCCGGAGCAGCAGCGGCTCGTCTGGTTCTACTGGAACAACTTCACCCAGCAGGGCGCGAAGCTGTCGGCCGCGGACAAGGCCAAGCTCAGCGACGTCAACCAGCAGCTCGCGACGCTCTACACCAAGTTCAGCCAGAACGAGCTGGCGGACGAGGAGAATTACGCGCTCGTCGTCACCAAGGATCAGCTCGGCGGCCTGCCGCAGGCGCTGGTCGACGGCTTCGCGGAGGATGCCAAGGCGCACAACCTCCCCGCCGGCCAGTATCGCATCGCCAACACCCGCTCGGCAGCCGAGCCCTTCCTCACCTACTCGTCCGACCGGGGCTTGCGTGAGAAGGCGTTCCGCATGTGGACGTCGCGCGGCGACAATGGCGGCGCGACCGACAACAACGCGATCGCCAGCCAGATCCTGAAGCTGCGCGCCGAGAAGGCCCATCTGCTCGGCTACCCGACCTATGCCGACTGGCACCTCGCCGACACCATGGCGAAGAAGCCGCAGAACGCGCTCGATCTCGAAATGGCGATGTGGTGGCCGGCGGTGGCGCAGGTCCACAAGGATGTCGCCGAGATGCAGAAGATCGTCGACGCCGAGCATGGCGGCTTCCAGATCCAGCCCTGGGACTATCGCTATTATGCCGAGAAGGTCCGCAAGGCGAAGTACGACCTCGATATGAACGAGGTGAAGCCCTACCTTCAGCTCGACCATGTCCGCGAGGCGATGTTCTACGCCGCCAACCGGCTCTACGGCTTCACCTTCACGCCGGTGAAGGGCCTGCCGGTCTATCAGAGCGACGTCACCGTCTACGAGGTGAAGCGCGGCAACAGCCACGTCGGCCTGTGGTACTTCGACCCCTATGCCCGCGCCGGCAAGAATTCGGGCGCGTGGATGAACGCCTATCGCGAGCAGAGCCGCGTAGACGGCGACGTGCCGACGATCGTCTCCAACAACGCCAATTTCGTGAAGGCCTCGCCCGGCCAGCCGGTGCTGCTGTCGTGGGATGACGCGGACACCATGTTCCACGAGTTCGGCCATGCGCTGCACGGGCTGAACTCCAACGTCACCTACCCGTCGCTGTCGGGCACCAACACGGCGCGCGACTTCGTGGAGTTCCCCAGCCAGTTCAACGAGAACTATCTGACGACGCCCGAGGTGCTGCACTTCCTCGTCAACGAGAAGGGCGAGCAGATGCCCGCCGCACTCGTCGCCAAGATCAAGGCGGCCGAGAAGTTCAACACCGCCTTCTCGGTGGTGGAGACCGAGGCCTCCGCGATCGTCGACATGAAGCTGCACCTCGCCGGCGACACGCCGATCGACACCAAGGCGTTCGAGAAGACCACGCTGGCCGAGCTGAAGATGCCCTCCGAGATCGTGATGCGTCATCGCATCCCGCAGTTCGGCCACATCTTCTCGGGCGAAGGCTATGCGGCCGGCTATTACGGCTATCTGTGGGCCAAGACGCTCGATCATGATGCGTTCGAGGCCTTCACCGAAGCCGGCAGCCCGTGGGATCCGGCGACCGCCAAGCGTTTCCACGACACCATCCTGTCGGTGGGCAACACGGTCGATCCGGCCGTCGCCTTCCGCAACTTCCGCGGGCGCGATCCGAAGATCGACGCGACGCTCCGCTTCGAGGGCTTCCCCGTCCCCGACGCGAAATGATCCTTCTTTAGGGGCGTGCTTCCCTGCTCTGCGTCGGCGCGTCAGCGTGTCGGCGCAGAGCCCGCTCCTTTTCCCATCACCATGTTCGGCTCCGGCGAATCGCCAAAGCCATGGCGCAATCCGCGCCCCGAAAATATGACAGGGCGACCCGGCCAGCGCCCCGTCGGGAACAGCCGCAGCTTCCTCCCGCGGGAACCGCCCTGACGGCTCCTCCCGCCGACATCCCGCATCGGAATCCGGCGGAAATCCGGCCGCTTCGCGAGGAAATGCGGGGCGGTGACCGCCCCCCTGGGCACCGTGTCCACCGCTCGACATTTTTGTCACAGTCCGGGCCGCCCTCCCGGACCGTAATGAAAGTGACACGGCTCTATCACCCCTGAGTCACGCAGCATCTCTACCGGACGCCCCGAAGGCTCGCGAGCGGCGGGCTGGAAAAAAGGGGTTATTCATGAACACGAAGCTCAACCTGCTCGCCGGAGCGGGTATCGGCATCGCGCTTGTCGTTGCGGGCGCCACGCCGGCTGCTGCCGCCACCAAGAAGAAGGTCGTCCATCATGCGGCCCCGAAGGCCGACAAGCGTGACGCCGAGATCGAGGCGCTTCGCCAGCAGATTCAGGCTCTGACCCAGCGCCTCGACAACACCGAGCAGAACCAGGCCCAGGCGACCGCCGCGATCAGCGCCGCGCAGACGCAGGCCGCCACCGCCGCCACCACCGCGCAGGCCGCCCAGACGCAGGCCGCCGCCGCGCAGGCCGCCGTGCCGACCGAGGTGAAGACCGCGCTCGCCAAGCAGCCGAAGTCGAAGAGCGCGTGGGCGAACGACACGTCCATCTCGGGCCGCATGTACTTCAACTTCTCGAACATCGATCAGAAGTCGAACGGCGTGAAGCAGGCCGGCAACGGCACCGGCTTCAACATCAAGCGCTTCTACCTCGGCATCGATCACACGTTCGACAGCACCTTCTCGGCCAACCTGACGATGGACGCCGCGAACGTCGTCGGCCAGACCGCCAACTCGAACTTCCAGACGCCGAACGTCAGCAACGGCGCGGCGGGCACCACCTCGAACGTCAACAACCTCGCCATCGTCGGCAAGGGCTTCTTCATCAAGAAGGCCTATCTTCAGGCGAAGCTGAACCCGGCCTTCATCGTCCGCCTCGGCGCGGCCGATCTGCCCTGGATTCCCTATGTGGAAAACCAGTATGGCTATCGCCACATCGAGAACATCATGTCCGAGCGTGACGGCTTCGGCACCTCGTCCGACTGGGGTGTCCACGTCCTCGGCGATCTCGCCGGCGGCATCCTGAGCTACCAGGTCTCGGTCGTCGACGGCGGCGGCTATCGCAACGTGAAGGTCACCAACTCGGTCGACGTCGAAGGCCGTGTCTCGGCGCAGTACAAGGGCTTCTATGCGGCCGTCGGCGGTTACACCGGCAAGCGCGGCAACGATGTGCAGGGCACCGTCACCCACCACAACGCCAAGCGCGGCGACGCCCTCATCGGCTACAAGAACAGCCTGTTCAACATCGGCGGCGAATATCTCTACGCCAAGAACTGGAACAGCGTGACCGCCACCACGCAGGACAAGGCCGAGGGCTACTCGGTGTTCGGCAACGTGAATTTCGCCAAGAAATTCAGCCTGTTCGGTCGTTACGACTGGGTGAAGCCGAACAAGATCGGCACCGCGCAGAACCTGAATTCGAACACCAAGGATCACTACTACAACGTAGGCATCCAGTACGAGCCGACCAAGATTGTCGACCTCGCACTCGTCTACAAGCGCGACAGCGTCGACAACGGCCTCGTCAGCACGACCAACGGCACGATCGGTGGCGCCAACCCGGCCGGCACGCTGCTCGGTGGCCATGGCACTTACGACGAAGTCGGCCTGTTCGGCCAGTTCCGCTTCTAATCCCCCGGGGACGCGCCCGCCGGACGACACAGGCGGCGTTCTCCCTTCCTTTCGGCCCGTCGCTTCGTGCGGCGGGCCTCTTTTTTGACCATCGGACTGTCGGAGCCGACTGGTCAGATCGATATTTCCCGGTAGATTTCCCCTGCCCGAAAGCCCATAGGCCGCCGGCTTCGCGATTCCGCGATGCAGCAAAGACGTCATTGATCCTATGCAGCAAGCCCTCGCCTCCCCTTCGAGCCCCTCCAGCGGCCATGACGACCATCCGGGCGGCCATGCCGGCCATGGCAACGGCAAGCTGGTGCCGTTGGCTATGGGTGCGATCGGCGTCGTGTTCGGCGATATCGGCACCTCGCCGCTCTATTCCCTGAAGGAGAGCTTCGCCGGGCCGCATCCGCTGGCGATCGACCGACCGCATATCTTCGGCGTGTTGAGCCTGATCTTCTGGACGATGACGCTGGTCGTGACGATCAAGTACGTCCTCGTCACGATGCGCGCGGACAATGACGGCGAAGGCGGCAGCCTCGCGCTGCTCGCGCTGATCGTGCGCAACCGCGACAAGGGCAAGTGGACGCGCGGCATCGTGCTGCTCGGCGTGATGGCGACGGCGCTGTTCTATGGCGACGCGATCATCACGCCCGCCATCTCGGTGCTTTCCGCGGTCGAGGGGCTGGAGGTGGTCGGCAACGGCTTCGACGCCTTCGTGGTGCCCGTCTCGCTGCTGATCCTGATCGGGCTGTTCCTGATCCAGTCGCGGGGCACGGCCAGGGTCGGCCGCATCTTCGGGCCGATCATGCTGTTCTATTTCCTCGTGATCGGCGCGATGGGGCTCGGCGGCATCGTCCGCGATCCGCGCATCCTCGGCGCGATCAACCCGTGGTGGGCGCTCAACTTCTTCCTGCTGGACCCGAAGCTCGCCTTCCTCGCGCTGGGCTCGGTGGTGCTGGCGGTGACGGGGGCCGAGGCGCTCTACGCCGACATGGGCCATTTCGGCCGCAAGTCGATCAGCGTGGCGTGGCTCTATGTGGCCTTCCCCTGCCTGCTCCTGAACTATCTGGGCCAGTCCGCCCTGCTGCTCGACGATCCGAGCGCGATCGACAATCCTTTCTTCCGCATGGCACCGGACTGGGCGCGCCTGCCGCTGGTCGGCCTCGCCACCATCGCCACCGTGATCGCGTCGCAGGCGGTCATCACCGGCGCCTATTCCGTGACGCAGCAGGCGGTGCAACTCGGCTTCCTGCCGCGCCTCAAGATCAGTCACACCAGCGCCACCGCGCAGGGGCAGATCTACATCCCGCTGGTCAACTGGCTGCTGCTGGGCTTCGTCATCCTGCTGGTGCTGGGCTTCCGCAATTCGGGCAGCCTCGCCTCGGCCTATGGCATCGCCGTGACGGGCACGATGGTCATCACGAGCTGTATGCTGGGCGTGCTGGTGCTGACCATCTGGAAGTGGAACCGCTGGGCGGCGAGCCTGCTGATCGGTGCCTTCCTGATCGTCGACGGCGCCTATTTCGCGTCCAACCTCACCAAGATCCCGGATGGCGGCTGGTTCCCGCTGCTGGTCGGCGCCGGCGCCTTCACCGCGCTCACCACTTGGGCGACGGGACGCCGGCTGCTGCGCGAGCGGTTGTTCGAAAGCGCGATGCCGCTCGATATCTTCATAAAGTCCGCGATCAAGTCGGTGAAGCGCGTGCCGGGCACGGCGGTGTTCCTCTCCGCCTCGCCCGAGGGCGCGCCGCCGGCGCTGCTCCACAATCTCAAGCATAACAAGGTGCTGCACGAGCGGATCGTGATCCTGACGGTGAAGATCGTCGGCCAGCCGATCGTCGACGACCGGAACCGCGTCGAGGTGAAACAGCTCGGGCCGGATTTCTTCCGCATCGTGCTGCGCTACGGCTTCATGCAGGAGATCGACGTGCCGGCGGCGCTCACCCGCGCGCCCGATTGCGGCCCGCCCTTCCGCCTGATGGAGACGAGCTTCTTCCTCGGCCGGCAGACGCTGATCGCGGCGCAGCGGCCCGCCATGGCGCTGTGGCGCGAGGGGCTGTTCTCGTGGATGCTCCGCAACGCGGAAAGCGCGATGGAATTCTTCAAGCTGCCGCCCAACCGCGTGGTCGAACTCGGCAGTCAGGTCGAGATCTGAGGGATCAGGCGGCGCGGCGCGCGGCCGAGACGAGGCTTTCGTAGCGGACGAACAGGTCCGCGAAATGCGCGTCGAGCGTGCGGGTGGCGGATGCCCTCGCCCGGGCCTCGGCACCGAGACGTTCCACTCCGCGATCGAGGAAGCGCAGGATCGCCTGCGCCGCGGAGCCCGCATCGGCCGAGCGATAGACCTCGCCGCCGCTGTCGCGCGCCTGATCCGAGGCGCCGCCGCGATCCGGCGCGATCAGCGGCAGGCCCGAGGCCCGCGCCTCCGCCGCGACGAGGCAGAAGGTCTCCGCCTCGCAACCATGGATGAGCGCATCGGCGCTCGCCATCAGGCCCGCCAGCGCGGGGCGGTCGGTGATCGGGGCCAGCATCAGCACATGCGGATTCTCGCCGACATGGCGGACGACCTTCGCCCGCTCCCGCCCGTCGCCGACCAGCACGAGGCCGACCGGCCGCTCATAACCGGCGGCCATGCAAGCATCGACCACCATCGGCCAGCGCTTCTCGGGCGCGTGGCGGCCGATGCCGAGCAGCAGCGTGGCGTCCGGGCCGAGCCCGCAACGCTCCAGCAAACGCGCCCGCAACGCCGGATCGCGGCGCATGGGGGAGAATTCCCCCGGCGTGATGCCGAGCGGGTTGGTCACGACCTGCTGGAGGCCGCCCTCGGCGAGCCGCTCCGCAAGGCTGCGGCTGGGGCTCACCACGAGATCGTAGCGCGCGTCGAGGCGGCGGAGGTGCCGCCAGAACCAGTCGAACCCGCGATCGATCGCCTCGCGGCTCGCGACCTGCCCGAACCAGCGATAGGCATAGGCCGCCAGCGGATCGGCGTGCATCATCAGCGCGCGCGGCGCGGAGCCCCGCCAGCTCGCCACCGCCTCCGCCGTCCGCCACGGGGAGGAGGCCTCCACCATGTCCGGGCGCAGCCGGTCCAGCGCCGCATGGATCATCTCCTGATCCGGGAAATAGCGATAGGCGCGATCGAACGGGAAGCGCGGCGCCGCCAGATATTCGATGCGCGCGTGCGGGCCGCGAATCTCCGTGCGATCCTCGTCGCCCGGCGCCACGACGACGATCTCATGGCCATGCGCGGGGCCGGCGGCGAGCTTGCGGTCGACATAGGTCTTCACGCCGCCGCCGCGCGGGGCATAGAAGGCGCAGACGTCGACGATCCGCATGTCAGGCGAAGCTCGCGCGGCGGCGGGCGGTCTGGGCCAGCTCGGTCGCGCCCAGCGTCACGCCGACGACGAGGTGGGTGACGAGGAACAGGCTCGCCATCAGCGCCATCGCATCCGCCGCCGCCGCGTCGCGGCCGATCAGGAAGAGCGCGAGGCCGGCGAACACCAGTTCCTTGTTGGGGATCAGCGGCAGGCGGCTGACCAGCAGGCGCAGCGTCGCCAGCATCACCCAGGACGACAGCGGCACCGCCGGCAGCAGCAGGTGCCACATCGCGCCCAGCAGCAGCGTGCCGCCAACGATGCGCGCGAGATGCAGCGCCGAGATGAACCACAGCTCCAGACGCGGCAGGCTGAACAGCCGCCGCCGGAACAGCATCACCGCGAGCGAGGTGACGATCACCACGCCGATCGACCCGCTCAGCGCCTGCACATGCAGGCCGGCGGGGAGCCGCGCGAGCAGCGGCCAGCCGATCGCCAGCGCCACCACCGTCGTGAGATTGCCGAGCATGGCGGAGAGGATCGTGACGTCCTTGATCGCGCCGAAGGGGGCGGCCACGAACTCCGAATTGCGGCGCGCCCAGCCGTAGAAATAGACCTCGCCGATATAGCCGAGCAGGATCTCGTTCCCCACCTGCTTGCGCATCAGCGGCAGGATCGCGCTGCCGGGCAGCCTCCACAGGCGATGGAAGATCACCCACTCGCTCAGCGGCTGCGCCATATAGGCGGTCGCGAACAGCAGCCAGAAGAGCGGGTTGGCCGGCAGCATGGCCCATATCCTACCAAAATCGACGCCGCCGATCTTGAACAGAACGCTGCCCACGATGGTGAGCGACAGCAGCGGACCGAGCCATTGGCGCCAGCGCGGCGCGCCGGCGGCGAGCGCCTCCAGCTCCGGCGTCGGGGTCTGCCCGTCCTCGCCGATCCAGCCGTCCAGGAGCTGGTGTTCGGCCTCCAGAACGAGGCCTTCGGAAGCACTCATCTTCAAGCGTCGGCCCTCGTCAACAGATCGGCATAGCGCCCCACCCGACGATGCCGCACGGCCGCGGACAGGCTGGCATCGATGCTATCGAGCAATGATGTGACGGTTGTGTCACCGGGATGAACGGCGACGCGCAGCGTTTTCAGCGGCCGCAGCGCGGTGCGGGCGAGCGCCGCGAAGGCCAGCGAACTCAGGATGCGCGCGGGGCTGCGGCTCGCCCAGGTGACGACCGGTCCCTTCGCCAGCACCGCCCCGTCGGACGGGCGCCAGACGCGCATATGGTCCTCCGCCATGGCGAAGCCCGCCTCGCCCAGCGCCTCGCGCGCGCCGGGGCCGTAGAGCCACGCCGGCGCGATGAAACCCACGGTCGGGCGGCCGATGATGTCCTCGATCAGCGCGCGGCCGTCCTGCATCCGGCGCAATGCTTCGGTCCGCGAGAGGCCGAGAAACTCGCCCTCCCCCGCCGTCATATGCTTCGCCTTGAAGCCCGCCGCGCCGCTGTGGCCGCCGCCGTCCTTGTGAAACCAACCATGCACGAACATCTCGACGCCGCGATCCGCCCAATCCCGCAGCTTGGCCTGGAAGGCGCGCGCCTGCCCAAGCGGCGCCTGGCCCCAATGGTTGGGCACCACCAGCATCGCGAAGCGCGGGCCGCCGAGATGGCGCGACAGCCGGTCCGCCAGCGCGTCCACCTGCGCCTCGAAGCGCGGGCCGACGTCGTGGATCGACGCCAGCACCATCCGCTCGCCGGAGCGGACGGTTGCGGGATCGGCATGGGATCGGCTTTTCAGATCGGACACTCTCGACACCCAGGTTGCGCATCTCACCCGGACTGCGCTCCTCGACGCGCCACACCATTCGGCGCCTGTTCATGGCGGAATTACCATCCCCGCAGGACCGCGCCAAATGAAGCTACCGTAATGCGCTGGAAGGGCAGTTCGATGACAGGAACGCTTGCCAAGCGCGCGCCGCTGGTGTTGAGCATGGCGCCAAGGGGAAGCGCTGCTCACGGGAAGATCATCTTGTACCGTCGCCTAGCCGCCTGCCTTCTGGCCACCACCCTGCTCGCCGGCTGTGATCTCGCGCCGCATTACAAGCGGCCGACCCCGGCCGTCCCGTCCGCCTTCCCGCAGGGGCCGGCCTACGCCGCGGCCAGCGCCACCGCGACCGACGCGGCCGCGATCGGCTGGCGCAGCTTCTTCACGGACGAGCGGCTGCGGCAGGTGATCGCGCAAGGCCTCGCCAACAATCAGGATCTCCAGCTCGCCGCCGCGCATGTGCTCCAGGCGCGCGCGCAGTATCGCGCCCAGCACGCCGACCTGCTGCCGACCATCGGGGCCTCGGGCACGGCCAGCATCCGCCACAGCGGATCGAACGGCGCCAGCGTCGGCTCCGGCGCCAGCGGCCCACACGACACCGGCGGCACCACCAAGAGCTATGCCGCCGACCTCGGCATCTCGTCCTTCGAACTCGATCTGTTCGGGCAGGTGCGAAACCTCACCAAGGCGGCCCGCGAGCAATATTTCTCGACGCAGGCCGCGCAGGACGCGACGCGCATCAGCCTGATCGCGGAGATCGCGTCGGCCTGGCTGACGCTCGGCTCCGATCAGGATCAGCTCGCCTTGTCGCGGCAGACGCTGGCGAGCTTCCAGCAATCGGTCGACCTCACCCGCGCGCAGTTCGAGAAGGGGGTCGCCTCCGAACTCGATCTCCAGCAGGCCGAGACCAACCTTCAGGACGCCCGTTTCGACGTCGCCCAGCTCACCACCCAGATCGCGCAGGACCAGAATGCGCTCAACCTGCTGGTCGGCGCCACCGTGCCGGCCGCGCAGCTTCCAAGCGGCCTCGGCACCGCGGACTTCACACTCGCGTCGCTTCCGGCGGGCGTCAGCTCCGACGTGCTGCTGAAGCGCCCCGACGTGATCGCGGCGGAGGATCAGCTCAAGGCCGAGAACGCCAATATCGGCGCGGCCCGCGCGGCCTTCTTCCCGACCATCTCGCTGACGAGCGCGGCGGGATCGGCGTCGAGCGCATTGTCCGGGCTGTTCACGGGCGGCACATGGTCCTGGAACGCAAGCGGATCGAGCGCGCTCACCTTGTTCGACTTCGGGCGCAACAAGGCCAATCTCCGCTATGCCGAGGCGAGCCGGGACGCGGCCGTCGCGACCTATCGCAAATCGGTGCAGACCGCCTTCCGCGAGGTCTCCGACGCGCTGGCCCAGCGCGGCACGATCGAGGAGCAGGTCTCGGCCCGCGCCGCCCGCGCGACGGCCGCCGATACGGCGGCGAAGCTCTCGGAGGCGCGCTATCGCAACGGCATCGACAGCTTCCTGACGACGCTCGACGCGCAACGGACGCTCTATTCGGCGCAGCAGGCGCTGGTGACGACGCGGCTGGCGCGACAGGCCAACCTGGTGACGCTCTACAGCGCTCTCGGCGGCGGGATCAGCTAATCCCCCTGGGCGGGGGCTTGATCGCCATGCCCCGCTGCACGGCGGGGCGGGCGGCCAGTTCCGCCATCCAGCGGGCTATGGCCTTCTTGCCGGCGAGGATATCGGCCAGCACGTCCTTCTGGACGGTCGTGGCGGTCACCATCCAGGGATAGGCGGCGATGTCGGCGATCGTGTAATCGTCCCCGGCGAGGTAGCGCGTCTCGCCGAGCCGCCGTTCGAGCACGCCGAGCAGCCGGCCGGCTTCCTCGGTGAAGCGATCGATGGCGAGCGGCGCCTTCTCCTTCGAGCGCACCGCGAAGAAGCCGAGCTGGCCCAGCATCGGGCCGAGGCTGCCGACCTGCCAGTTGAGCCACTCCATCGCCTTCCAGCGGGCATGGCCCCGAGGCGCGAGGAAGCGCCCATATTTGTCGGCGAGATAGGTCAGGATCGCGCCGCTTTCGAAGATGGAGAGCGGCCCGTCCTCCGCGCCATAATCGACCAGCGCGGGAATCTTGTTGTTCGGCGAGATCGCCAGGAAGTCCGGCTCGAACTGCTCGTTCTTCGAGATGTCGACGAAATGGACCTCGTAAGCGAGGCCCAGTTCCTCGAGCAGGATCGGCACCTTGCGGCCGTTGGGGGTGGTCCAGCTATGCAGAACGAGCATCTCGACCCTCCCATGCGTGATCGCCGGACGACCCACGCCGCCCGGCGATCCCTTGTCAGCCTTCCATCGCTTCCAGTTCCATGCCCTTCGTCTCGTGGACCATCTTCACCACGAAGATGATCGAGAGCAGGGCGAACAGCGCGTAGAGGCCATAGGCGCTGGTCAGGCCCACCGAGTGGAGCAGGATCGGGAAGGTCAGCGTGATGATGAAGTTGGCCGTCCACTGGAACAGCCCGCTCACCGCCAGGCCCGCGCCGCGGATCTGGTTGGGGAACATCTCGGCCAGCATGACCCACATCACCGGCCCCCAGCTCAGGTTGAACAGCGCCGCATAAGCGAGCGCGCTCACCAGGGCGAAGATGCCCATGCCGTGCGACAGCACCAGCTTGCCCGCCGGATCGAGCCCGCCGGTCGAGAAGGCATAAGCGACGCTGGCGAGCGTGATGGTCATGCCGATCGAGCCGATCAGCAGCAGCGGCTTGCGGCCGAGGCGATCGATCACGCTGGTCGCGAGCAGGCAGGCGACGATCGAGAGCGCGCCGTTGACGACGTTGATCTTGAGCGAATCCGCCTCCGAGAAGCCGACCGCCTGCCACAGCACCGCGCCATAATAGAACACGACATTGATGCCGACGAACTGCTGGAAGGTGGCGAGGCCGATGCCCGTCCACACGATCTTGCGGATCTTGCCGGTGTTCTTGTCGATCAGATCGGCGAAGCGCGGACGGTGATCGTGGTTCAGCGAAGCGTCGATCTCGGCCAGCTTGGCTTCCGCGGCGTCGGCCCCCATCAGGCGGGTCAGCACGCCGAGCGCGACGTCCCGACGCCCCTTGGCGACGAGGAAGCGCGGGCTTTCCGGGATCGAGAGCAGCGCGAAGAAGAAGATCGCCGACGGGATGGTCTGCATCCAGAACATCCAGCGCCACGCCTCGTAGCCGCCCCAGAAGGGCGCGGTCGACGAGCCCGCGACCTGCGCCAGCACATAGTTCGACAGGAAAGCGCCCGTCAGGCCGATGATAATCATGATCTGCTGGATCGAGGCGAGGCGGCCGCGCGTGGCGGCCGGCGTCACTTCGGAGATATAGGCCGGCGACAGCACCGAGGCCGCGCCCACCGCGAAGCCGCCGATGATGCGTGCGAGGATGAACATCGCCGAACCCGAGGCCGCGCCGGCGCCGAGCGCGCTCAGCACGAACATCGCGGCGGCGAGCAGCAGGATCGCGCGGCGGCCGAACACGTCAGCCAGCCGGCCCGCCGCGAACGCACCCGCCGCGGAGCCCAGAAGAACGGAGGCGACGTTGAAGCCAGTGCCCGCGCTGTCGGTATGGAAAGCCTGCTGGAGACCCTCGACGGTGCCGTTGATAACACCGCTGTCAAATCCGAACAGAAAGCCGCCGATCGTCGCCACACCGCTGATGAGGACGATGAAACCCATATTGTTGCTTGCGCCTGCGCGCATTCCGCCTCTCCCGTTCTCGCGTCCACGCCCGTCGTGCCGCATGATCGCGGGCGGACGCTTCCGCTAGCGCGACGAGGCGTTGCGTAACAGATGCCCAGCGCGCTGCAAATCCGCATTGCGGGACAGCCTGTCTCTCGGCCATAAATTATAAGATCATTTTAGATAACAGGGAGAGACAGATGCGGAAGCTGCCCCGAGTGATGCTGGGCTTGATGGCTGGAGCAAGCCTGGTCGGGGCGGCGTGTGCTGAGGATGCCCCCGATCCCAACCGCCTGCCGCCGAGCCAGGAGCCTGGCCGCACCGCCAACGGCCTCGCGCTCACCCCGCCGATGGGCTGGAATAGCTGGAACAAGTTCGCCTGCAAGGTGAATGAGCAGGTGATCCGCGAGACCGCCGATTCGCTCGTCGCCAGCGGGATGAAGGACGCCGGCTACCAATATGTCGTGATCGACGATTGCTGGCAGGGCGCGCGCGACAAGGATGGCTTCATCACCGCCGACGCCAGCCGCTTCCCCTCGGGCATCAAGGCGCTGGCCGATTATGTCCACTCGAAGGGGCTGAAATTCGGCATCTATTCGGATGCGGGGCGGCTCACCTGCGGCAAGCGGCCGGGCAGCCAGGGGCATGAATATCAGGACGCCGCCACCTATGCACGCTGGGGCGTCGACTATCTGAAATATGACTGGTGCTCCACCGGCACGCGCAACGCCGAGGAAGCCTATGCGCTGATGGCGGACGCGCTGCGCGCCACAGGCCGGCCGATCGTCTTCTCGATGTGCGAATGGGGGCAGAACAAGGCGTGGCTGTGGGCGGAGAAGATCGGCAATCTCTGGCGCACCACCGGCGACATCACCGACAAATGGGACGGCACCGTCACCTATTCGAACGGCATGATGCGGATCGTCGACCAGAATGAGCCGCTCTGGCCCTATGCCGGCCCCGGCCACTGGAACGACCCCGACATGCTGGAGGTCGGCAATGGCGGCATGACCACCGAGGAATATCGCACCCATTTCTCGCTCTGGTCGACGATGGCGGCGCCGCTGATCGCGGGCAACGACGTGGCGCGCATGACGCCCGAGATTCGCGCCATCCTCACCAACCGGGAGGTGATCGCGGTGGATCAGGACGCGCTCGGCCGTCAGGGCCACCGAGTCGCGAAGGATGGCGACGGCGAGGTGTGGATGAAGCCGCTGGCCGGCGGCGGCCGCGCGCTGCTGCTGCTCAACCGTGGCGATACGCCCCGCACGATTCGCGCCGACTGGGCGATGCTGGACCTGCCGCCGGCATTGAAGCTCTCCGCGCGCGATGTCTGGGCGCATCGCGATCTCGGGCAGAAGGCCAGCTCTTACGCCGTTTCGGTGGCGCCACACGCCGTCTCGATGGTCGTACTCCGCCCCTGAATGCACGAAAGGCCTTGCACTTGGCGCGGAAAACGCCATCTGCGACCGATGCCCTTCTCCAGATTGCCCGCCACGCTCGCCGAGGCGCTGTCCGCGCGCGGCTATGCCGCCCCCACCGCCGTCCAGGCCGCCGTCATCGAGCCGGAGGCCGACGGACGCGATCTGATCGTCTCGGCGCAGACGGGATCGGGCAAGACGGTCGCCTTCGGCCTCGCCATGGCGGCGCAGATTCTGAACGAGAACGGCACCGCCGGCCCGTCCGGCGCGCCCAAGGTGCTGGTGATCGCGCCGACGCGCGAGCTGGCGCTCCAGGTCAGCCGCGAGCTGATGTGGCTCTATGGCAAGGCGGGCGCGTGGATCGCCACCTGCGTCGGCGGCATGGATGCCAGCCGCGAGCGCCGCAACCTCTCCAACGGCACGCACATCGTCGTCGGCACGCCCGGCCGCCTGCGCGATCATCTGGAGCGCGGCGCGCTCGACCTGTCGCAGCTCAAGGTCGCCGTCCTCGACGAGGCCGACGAGATGCTCGACATGGGCTTCCGCGAGGATCTCGAGGAACTGCTCGACGCGACGCCCGAGGGCCGCCGTACTTTGCTCTTCTCGGCGACGATGCCGAAGCCGATCGTGGCGCTCGCCAAGCGCTACCAGAAGGATGCCTTCCGCATCTCGACGGTGAGCGAGGATCGCGGCCATGGCGACATCAGCTATCAGGCCGTGACGGTCGCTCCCGCCGACATCGAGAATGCGGTGGTCAACCTGCTTCGCCTCCACGAGCCGGACACCGCCATCCTGTTCTGCGCGACCCGCGACGCGGTGCGCCATCTCCACGCCAGCCTCGTCGATCGCGGCTTCTCGGCCGTGGCGCTGTCGGGCGAGCACAGCCAGTCCGAGCGCAACCAGGCGCTCCAGGCGCTGCGCGACAAGAGGGCGCGGGTCTGCGTCGCCACCGACGTGGCGGCGCGCGGCATCGATCTGCCGTCGCTGACGTTGGTGGTCCATGTCGAGCTGCCGCGCGACGCGGAGACGCTCCAGCACCGTTCGGGCCGCACCGGCCGCGCCGGCAAGAAGGGCATCGCCGCCCTCATCGTGCCCTATCCGCGCCGCAGGCGGGTCGACATGATGCTGCGTGGCGCGCGCATCCCGGCCGAGTGGATCTCCGCGCCGACGCCGGAGCAGGTCCACGCCGCCGATCGCGAGCGCCTGCTCGAAACCCTCCTCCAGCCGATCGAGACGGACGAGGAGGATCGCGCGATCGCCGAGCGCCTCGTCGCCGAGCGCAGCGTCGAGGATATCGCCGCCGCCCTCGTCCGCGCCTATCGCGGGCGGATGCCGGCGCCCGAGGCACTGCTGGAGCAGTCGGACGCGCCACAGCGTCGCGAACGTGCGGATCGTGTCGAAGGCGTGTGGTTCCAGATGAACATCGGCCGCGCGCAGAACGCCGATCCGCGCTGGCTGCTGCCGCTGCTCTGCCGCCGTGGCCACATCACCAAGCAGGAAATCGGCGCGATCCGCATCGCCGCCGATCACACCCTGTTCGAGATCGATCCCGCCGCCGCCCAGCGTTTCTCGGCCTCGCTCAAGCGCACCGCCGGCAGCGACGAGGAAGGCGATGTGCTGATCGAGCCGGCCGCCGGTGGTCCGCCGCCGCGTGGGCCTCGCGGGCCGGGCGGTCCGCATCGCCGCGGGCCGGGTGGGCCGGGCGGCCCCCGTCGCCCCGGCGGCAACGCCCGTCCGCCGCGCGCGCCCTATCGCCCGCGGGGATGATCCCCCGCATCCTCGTCGATGCCGACGCCTGCCCGGTGAAGGAGGAGATCTACAAGGTCGCCTTCCGCCGGGAAGTGCCGGTGACGCTGGTGGCGAACAGCTTCCTGCGCGTGCCGCCGCACCCGCTCCTCACCCGCGAGACGGTGAGCGACGGGTTCGACGCCGCCGACGACCGGATCGCGGAACTGGCGGCGGCGGACGCGGTGGTGGTGACGGCGGATATCATACTCGCCGATCGCTGCCTCAAGGCGGGCGCCACGGTGCTGGCGCCGACCGGCAAGCCCTTCACGACGAGTTCGATCGGCGGCGCCATCGCCACCCGCGCGATCATGGCGGACCTGCGCGCCGGCGGCGACCAGATCGGCGGCGCCGCGCCCTTCTCGAAACAGGATCGCTCGCGCTTCCTCCAGTCGCTCGATGAGGCGCTGGTCCGGCTCTCTCGCTAGATCAGGCCGAGCCGCCCGCGTCGCGCCCAGCGCGTCATCATCAGCACCGACACCGAGGCAAGGCCGGTCGCAAGGCCGATCCACACGCCGACGCCGCCCCAGCCGAAGTGGAACGCGAACAGGATCGCCGTGCCCAGCCCCACGCCCCAATAACCGAACGCGGCGAAGAGCATCGGCACGGCGGTGTCATGGATGCCGCGCAACATGCCCGCCCCCACCGCCTGCGCGCCGTCGACGATCTGAAACAGCGCCGCCACCGTCAGGAAGGCCACCGCCAGCGCCACGACATGCGCGTTGGCGGGGTTGTGGACGTCCAGGAACAGCCCCACGAGGAAGCGCGGCGCCAGCAGCATCATCGCGGCCAGGCAGATCATGAAGACCATCGTCAGCCCGAATGCCGACCAGCCGGCGCGCGCCACGCCGACGCGATCCTCGCGCCCATAAGCGATGCCGACCCGCACCGTCGTCGCCTGCCCGATGCCGAGCGGCACCATGAAGCAGAGCGACGCGATCTGGATCGCCACCGCGTGCGCCGCCAGCTCCGCCTCGCCGATCAGGCCCATCAGGAAGACGGCGGCGTTGAAGATCGTCACCTCCATGCCCAGCGTCACCGCGATCGGCAGGCCCAGCCGCCACACCTCGCGGAAACGCGGCCAGTCCGCGCGCCAGAAATGGCCGAACAGATGGTAGCGCCGGAAAATCCGATGCCGCGACACCACGATCGCGAGCCCGCCGAACATCACGCTGTTGGAGATCGTGCTGCCCAGCCCCGCGCCGAACAGCCCCCATTCGGGCAGCCCGAAACGGCCGAAGATCAGGCCATAGTTGAGGAGCGCGTTGGAGATCACCGCGCTCGCGCCGACGGCGAAGGCCCAGCCCGGCCGCTCCAGCGCCGAGACGAAGGATTTGAGCACCTGATAGCCGAACAGCGGCAGCATCCCGAACATCATCGGACGGACGAGCTGCTGCGCCATGTGCGACAGCTCCGGGTCTTGCCGGAACAGGTGCAGGATCGCCTCGGCGTGCCAGAGCAGCAGCCAGATCGGGATCACCACCGCCACCGCCGTCCACAGCGCCTGCCGGACGGTGCGGCGCACATCGCGGACGTTATGCGATCGCTGGCCGAGCGCGCGGGCGATCATCGGCGAGGCGGCGATCATCAGGCCGACGCCGAAGATCATGCAGGCGTTGAACAGATTGACGCCGAGCGCGCCCGCCGCCAGCGCCTTCGGCCCGACCCAGCCGAGCAGCACCACGTCGGTCGCCGGGATCAGCGCCTGCGCGAGGTTGGTCAGCACGAGGGGATAAGCGAGCGCCACCGTCGCCCTCGCCTCCCTGCGCCACCAGTGCTGCTCAGCCTGCATCCCGGTCATGCCCTCCGCCTGTCCGAGCGGGGCGGCTTTGGCAAGGCCTATCGGGCGGTCACGAAGCCCGCGATCGCGTCCACCACGCCCGGCGCGAGCGGCAGCGAGGGATCGGCATAGGTGGCGACGTTGGCGCTGCGCGTGTCATCGGCGACGGCCTTGAGCACATGGTTCGCATCGGGCAGCAGCACCAGCTTCGCGGCGGGATGCGCCTGCCTGAGCGCCTGCGCGTCCGCCACCGACACCTGGATATCCCGCGCGCCCTGCACGATCAGCACCGGCCCTTTATAGGCGGCGGCGAGCCTGGCCGGATCGATCGCCATCGCGTCGATGAGATAGCCCTGTACGCGCGGATCGAAGAGCGACCGGATAGCCGGAGGCATCCCCGACACATCCACCTTCCGCCCCGCCTCCAGCGTATCGATCGCGCTGTCGGCCTGCCGGAGGAGGGACGCATCCGACAGGCCGGCATGAAGCTGCGCGCGCAAGGCTTCACCGAGCGGGCGCCCCGGCGCGGAGACCAGCACCAGGCCGCAGATGTCCGTGGCGGATTGCGCGGCTTCCAACGCGATCGTGCCGCCTTCGCTATGCCCCAGCCGCCAGACGCAGGGAGCGCCCGTCCTAGCGCGGATCGTCTGGACCCACGCCTTCGCATCGGTGGCGTAATCCTCCATCGTGACGGCATTGCCGTCCGCCACGGCGCCCGCGCTGCCGCCAAGGCCGCGCTTGTCGATCCGCACCGAGGCGATGCCTCGCGCCGCCAGCCCTTCGGCCAGCAGACGATAGGTCGAGGCCCTGATGCCCAGCCGGCTATTCCCATCCCGATCGGTCGGCCCCGAGCCGGGGAGGATCAGCACGACCGGCGCGGCCTTCGCCTCCGGCGCCAGCATCGTGCCCTTGAGCGGCCCCTGCGGACCCGGCGCCTCGACGAAACTCTCGACGGGCGCTGCCTGCGCGATGGCCGGCGACATCGACAGCAGCGACGCAACGACGAAGCCCTTCATCCGATCACTCCACACCGCTGAGCCGCCGCCAGCAGACGCCTGCCGACCTGGAATCGCAACCCCGCCGAAACGATTATTCGCGCGTGCGACGAGAGCGCACCGGGCGAAAGAGCTTATGCCGAAACATCAAACCGTTGCACGGATTCCGCACCGCCACGAATTTCTTCCCATTACCCATTTGTCACTTCCCATGAAATGTCATGTTACACTATCTCACCGTCGATCCCCCCGGAGACCGACATGCCGCCGAAGTCGCTTCTGTTGCTGAGTGCCGCCTCGCTTGCCCTCTTCACTTCCCCCCTCTTCGCGCAGGTCTCCACCGTCGCTCCCACGGCCGACACCGGCGGCACCGCCGATTCGTCGCCGGCGATCGTCGTCACCGGCCAACGGCTCGACGCCGCGCGCGCCGCGATCCAGCCCTCGCTCGGCGCGACCGCTTATGGCGTGGACAATGCCACCATCCAGGCGCTGCCCGGCGGCGACAACCAGCCGCTCAACCAGCTCATCCTCCAGATTCCCGGCGTGGTGCAGGACGGGTTCGGCCAGCTTCATGTCCGCGACGATCACAACGGTCTGCAATATCGCATCAACGGCACGATCCTGCCGGAAGGCCTCGCCGTCTTCGGCCAGACGCTGTCGCCGCGCCTCATCAACAGCTTCAACCTGCTGACCGGCGCGCTGCCCGCCCAATATGGTCTGCGCACCGCCGGCATCATCGACATCACCACCAAGACCGGCTTCCAGAACAAGGGCGACATCTCGCTCTACGGCGGCAGCCATGACTGGATCGAGCCGAGCGCCGAATATGGCGGATCGGACGGGGCGACCAACTATTTCGTCTCGGGCAGCTATCGCCACAACGGGCTCGGCATCGAGAGCGTCGACGGCTCCTCCACCCCGCTGCACGACAAGACCGATCAGGTGAATGCCTTCACCTATGTCGATCATATCCTCGGCGACGGGGACCGGATCTCGTTCATCGGCGGCTTCTCCAACGATTATTTCCAGATCCCCAACCCACGCGGGCTGCACCCGGACGCGGGCTGGGACGTCGGCGGCCAGACCGACTATCTCTCCGACGATCTCAACGAGCGACAGCTTGAGCGCACCGGCTTCGGCGCGCTGTCATGGCTCCATGACTCCGGGCCGCTGACCTGGCAGACTTCGCTCTACGCGCGCTATTCCGAACTGGTCTATCGCCCGGACATCACCGGCGAGCTGCTCTTCAACGGGCAGGCGCAGCAGGCCAAGAAGCAGGACTTCACCGTCGGCCTGCAATCGGAGGCCGCCTACAAGCTCTCCGACCACCACACGCTGCGCGCAGGCGTCATCATCAGCCGCGATCGCGGCACCAGCGACACCGACACCTTCGTCTTCCCGGTGGACGACACGGGCGCGCAGACCGGCCAGCCGATCGGCATCGTCGACAATAGCGGCAAGACCGAGTGGACCGAGAGCGTCTACCTTCAGGACGAGTGGAAGGTGCTCCCCGCCGTCACGCTCAATTTCGGCGGCCGCTACGATCATTATTGCGGCTTCCGCTGCGAGCAGCAGTTCAGCCCGCGTGTGAACGCGGTGTGGGAGGCAGGCCATGGCACGACGCTCCACGCTGGCTACGCCCGCTATTTCTCGCCGCCGCCATTCGAGAATGTCGCGACCACCAGCATCTCGAAATTCGCCGGCACCAGCGCAGCCGCGCCCGACGGCGCGGTCAACACCACGCCCTTCGCCGAGCGGCAGAATTATTTCGACGTCGGCGCCCAGCAGAAGCTTGGCGCCGTGACGGTCAGCATCGACGGCTATTACCGCACCTCGAAGAATCTGGTCGACGAGGGACAATTCGGCGCGCCGATCATCCTGACGCCCTTCAACTATCGCCGCGGGCGCATCCACGGCGTCGAGGGCAACATCACCTATCAGCGCGGGCCGTGGCTGGTGTACGGCAACTTCGCTTATGCCAAGGCGCAGGGGAAGGACATCGTCTCCAGCCAGTTCAGCTTCGATCCCGCCGACCTCGCCTACATCCAGAACCATTATATCTACCTGGATCATGACCAGACCTACACGGCGTCCGCGGGCATCTCCTACAGCTTCCGCGACGGCTTCCTGGCGGGCACCAAGATCGGCGGCGACATGCTCTACGGCTCAGGCCTGCGCACCGACGGCGCGGTGCCGAACGGCGATGCGCTGCCCGGCTACGCCCAGTTCAACCTGACCGCGAGCCACAAGTTCGAGACGCCGGGGATCGAGGTCCGCGTCGACGTCACCAACATCGGCGACCATAAATACGAGATCCGCGACGGAACCGGCGTCGGCGTCGGCGCGCCGCAATATGGCCCGCGCCGGGGCGTGTTCGTCGGCATCACCAAGGATATCTGAACCTAGAGCGGCCATCCGATCGCATCGGATGACCGCTCTAGATTTTTGATTTTACGCGATTTCTGAGTCAGCAGATGATTCCATCTGCTTCGAAATCGCTCTAGCTGGCGAGCAGCGCCTGCGTGGCGCCTTCCAGTTCGCCATGATCCAGCTCCACCGTCGCGCGCGGCACCGTCGCCAACGCACGGCGGTGCGGCCCATGGAGCATGAAATGCTGCGTCAGCGCGGGCTGGCGCAGCAGATCGCGCAGCGCCGCCGTCACGCTGCCGGTCAGCACCACGCCGTTCCACGCGCCATAGGCCAGCACCATGTTGCCGGCGAAATACCAGAGCGCCGTCGCGAAGCTGTCGACCGCGAGCCGCGCCGCGCGGTCGCCATGGCTGGCGGCGGAGCGCGCGATCTCGGCCGGCAACGTGCCGCGCACCGCACACCGCTCCTGCGCGGCATACCAGCGATAGAGCGCCGCCAGCCCGTCCGCCGACAACAGGCGCTCGGCCGTCAGCGGCCCGCGTCCGTCGTTGAGGCCGGCGAGCACGGGGGCAAGCTCGGGGCAGCCGCTCATGAAATGGCAATGCCCCGCCTCGGTCGGCAGCACATGCGGCCGCCCGGCTCCGTCGCGCATGATGACGGCGACGCCGAGGCCGCTGCCGATACCGATCAGGCAGGTCGTGCCCACCTCCTCCAGCGCCGGGATCGCTCCTTCCAGCGGGCGCAGCCGCTCCGCGCCGTTGGGGCGAGTGAGCGCCCAGGCATTGGCGGCGAAATCGTTGAGGATCAGCGGCTCGGCCTGGAGCATGGCGCGCAGGCCCGAGCGGGAGATGAACCAGCGGCTGTTGGTGATCGCGATCGTCTCGCCCACCGGGGCGCCCGATACCGCGATGGCGCAGCGGCGCGGCAGGCGCGGCAGGCGGTGCGCCTGCCCGAAGGCGGCGAGCGCGCCGGCAATGGTGCTCTGTTCGCCGGGGCCATAGGAGCAGATGGTGTCGCGGCGCAGCCGTCCCTCGCCGTCGGTCAGCCCCAGACGCACCGCCCGGCGCCCGACGTCGCCCACGATGGCGAGCCGGCTCTCGTCATCGACGAACCCGTACATGGCAATCCTCTCAACCTTCTATGTTCTTGCGGCGCACCCTACGCCAGCGCGCCTTGCCGGGGCGTAAAGAACGCGAGAGGAAGCGAAATGGTCCTTCGGACAGGGAAAACGCGAAGGGCGGGACGCAGCCTGACGCCGCGCCCCGCCCCTCGATCGAGCCTCGGAAGGCCTTAGCCGTTACGCCGCGAGCTTGCGCAGCACATAAGGCAGGATGCCGCCGTTGAGGAAATATTCCAGCTCGTTGACGGTATCGATCCGGCAACGGGTCTCGAAGGTTTCCTTCGAGCCGTCGGCGCGGGTCAGCTCCACCGTCACGGTCTGACGCGGGCGCAGGTTCGCGACGCCCCGGATGGTGAAGCTCTCGCTGCCGTCGAGCTTCAGTGTCTTGCGGTCGACGCCGTCCGCGAACTGGAGCGGCAGCACGCCCATGCCGACGAGGTTCGAGCGGTGGATGCGCTCGAAGCTCTCGGTGATGACCGCGCGGACGCCGAGCAGCGTGGTGCCCTTGGCCGCCCAGTCACGCGAAGAGCCCGTGCCATATTCCTTGCCCGCCACCACGACGAGCGGCGTGCCGTCCGCCTTGTAGCGCATCGCGGCATCGTAGATCGCCTCGACCTCGCCGGTGGGGACGTACTTCGTCATGCCGCCTTCGATGCCCGGCACCATCTCGTTCTTGATGCGGATGTTGGCGAAGGTGCCGCGCATCATGACCTCGTGGTTGCCGCGGCGCGAGCCGTAGCTGTTGAAGTCGGCGCGGGCGACCTGATGCTCGGTCAGGTAGCGGCCCGCCGGGCTGTCCGCCTTGATCGAGCCGGCCGGCGAGATGTGGTCGGTGGTGATCGAGTCGGCGAAGATCGCGAGCGGGCGCGCGTCGATGATGTCGACGACCGGCTTCGGCGCCATGCCCATGCCCTCGAAATAGGGCGGGTTGGCGACATAGGTCGACGCCGGGTTCCAGGCGTAGGTGTTGGAGCCGGTGACGTCGATCGCCTGCCACTTGGCGTCGCCCGAGAAGACATGGGCGTAGCGCGACGAGAACATGGCGCGGTCGATATTGGCGTCCATCAGCGCGCGGACTTCGGCGTTGGTCGGCCAGATGTCCTTGAGGAACACCGGCTGGCCGTCCTTCGAGGTGCCGATCGGCGTGGTGGTGAAATCCTCGGTGACGGTGCCCTTCAGCGCATAGGCGACGACGAGCGGCGGCGAGGCGAGGAAGTTGGCGCGCACATCCGGCGAGACGCGGCCCTCGAAGTTGCGGTTGCCCGAGAGGACCGAGGCCGCGACGATGTCGTTGCCGTTGATCGCCTTCGAGATCGGCTCCGCGAGCGGACCGGAATTGCCGATGCAGGTGGTGCAGCCATAGCCGACCAGATTGAAGCCGATCGCGTCCAGATCGGTCTGGAGGCCCGACTTCTGGAGATAGTCGGTCACGACCTGCGAGCCCGGCGCGAGCGAGGTCTTCACCCACGGCTTCGGCTTCAGGCCGAGCGCGTTCGCCTTCTGCGCGACGAGGCCGGCGGCGACCAGCACCGACGGGTTCGACGTGTTGGTGCAGCTCGTGATCGCGGCGATGACGACGTCGCCGTCGCCGATGTCGTGATCCTTGCCCTCGACCGCGACGCGCTTGGCGGTCTCATGCTTGTAGACCTTGGCGAGATCGGCGTTGAAGGTGTCGTCCACCTCGGTCAGCACGACCTTGTCCTGCGGGCGCTTCGGGCCGGCGAGCGACGGCACGACCGTCGACATGTCGAGTTCAAGCGTGTCGGTGAAGACCGGGTCCGCCATGTCGGCCGAGAGCCACAGGCCCTGCTTCTTGGCATAGGCCTCGGTCAGCGCGATCTGATCCTCGTCGCGGCCGGTCAGGCGCATATAATCGAGCGTCTTCTCGTCGATGCCGAAGAAGCCGCAGGTCGCGCCATATTCCGGCGCCATGTTGGCGAGCGTCGCGCGATCGGCGAGCGACAGCGAGGCAAGGCCCGGACCGAAATATTCGACGAAACGGCCGACCACGCCACGCGCACGCAGCATCTGGGTGCAGGTGAGCACAAGGTCGGTCGCGGTGATGCCTTCCTTGAGCTCGCCGGTCAGCTTGAAGCCGACGACTTCCGGGATCAGCATCGACACCGGCTGGCCGAGCATCGCGGCTTCCGCCTCGATGCCGCCCACGCCCCAGCCGAGCACGCCGAGGCCGTTCACCATCGTGGTGTGGCTGTCGGTGCCGACGCAGGTATCGGGGTAAGCGACAGTCGAGCCGTCGGCGGCTTCGCTGGTCCACACCGCCTGCGCGATATGCTCCAGATTGACCTGGTGGCAGATGCCCGTCCCCGGCGGCACCACCTTGAAATTGTCGAGCGCCTTGGAGCCCCACTTCAGGAACTCATAACGCTCCGAGTTGCGCTGATATTCCAGCTCGACATTGTCCTCGAACGCCTTGGGCGTGCCGAACTCGTCGACCATCACCGAGTGGTCGATGACGAGGTGGACGGGCACCTGCGGATTGATCTTCTGCGCATCGCCGCCGAGATGGTTCATCGCGTCGCGCATCGCGGCAAGATCGACCACGCAGGGCACGCCGGTGAAATCCTGCATCAGCACGCGGGCCGGGCGATACTGGATCTCGCGCTCGCTGGTCTTGTCGGCCAGCCACTGCACCATCGCCTTGATGTCGTCGACGGTGACGGTCGTGCCGTCCTCGAAGCGGAGCAGGTTCTCGAGCAGCACCTTCATCGAGAAGGGCAGACGGGACACATCGCCGATCTGCGCGGCCGCCTTCTCCAGCGAGTAGAAGTGGACGGTCTTGCCCCCGACTTCCAGCGTATCCCGGGTGGAGAGAGTGTCCTGTCCGATCGCGGTCATGGCGCGGTTCCTGTGTTGGGGAAGGGAATATCTGGCGAGGCCCTTAGCAAGGGGCTTATCCGGGGGAAAGGGCGCGATGAACCGTTGCCCTCCTCTCGACATGCGAAAATTGCAATCGTACATTCTGATCTGGAAGCGAGGCATAGCCATTCCGCCGGGCCGGCCGACGAGAATTTGGAAAGCGGGCGCGAACCGGCTATCAGCCCGCGGCATCGGGCCGTGCGGCCCTTCTCCTCAACAGCGGATGATTTCGATGAGCGACACTCCCCCCGACCGGCTTTCCGTCAACCCGCGCAGCCCGCTTTATGTGGCAGAAGTGCTCCAGCGCGGCGTCGGCATCCGCTTCAACGGCGTCGAGAAGACCAATGTCGAGGAATATTGCGTCTCCGAAGGCTGGATCAAGGTCGCCGCCGGCCGCTCGCTCGATCGCAACGGGATGCCGATGACGCTGAAGCTCAAGGGTCAGGTTGAGCCGTATTTCCAGAACCCGGCAGCGGACGCGGCCGGCAATGATGTGGCTGAAGGCGAAGCCTGAGGCCATTTGCTCCGGCCCCACCCTGTCGGGTGGGTGCCGGCGCAAAACCGGACAAATCCCTTTCTGTTTCCGTCGACCCCGCAGCCTTTAGGTCAGTTGCTCGCCCAATACGCGAAAGCGCACGGCCGGGATGCCAAAGCAAAAGGGCTCGGCAGTCGCCCCCCAGTTCCGCAGCGACGGCCCCGGTTCATAACGAAGGACATGGAGCGGCCTCGCGGTGACGGGATCGATCGGCAGGTCAATATCGCCCCTCGCGAGCCGGCCGATGTCCCCGACATGGGCGATTGCCGCATCCTGCAAGCAAATCCTGCGGATCGCCTCCGCCCAGTCGGAAGCGAAAGATGCGAAGGACTGCGGCAAGGCCGGACGATCGCACTCCTCCGCAACCAGTACGATATCACCTGCGCCGCTGGCGTCGTCGATCGTCGTTTCCCATGTCCCGGCCTCGCGCTGATGCTTGAACCGCCCGGCAAGAAGGGACGGCAACGCATCGCTGAACAAGCGTGTCCCGACGGCGTAGAGCGGCTGATCGAAGATGTTGCGGATGAACAGCACCGTGGGACGAGGCGGTGTCCTTCCCCTGACGGCCCGCACATAGAGGCGCCAATTGCTCTGGAGCGGTGACGGGAAAAGCACGCGCAGCGGCCCGGCAAGCGCCGGCCCGAAGTGGTGATGTCGGTAGCTCAATACGGTCAGCAGCGCGGTGCCATCGATATCAGTCAACTCGATCTCGGGCGGAACGAGGGATGCCACCGCCTCTACGGGAACAAGCCAGTTCGCGTAGAGGACGTCCCGCACGTCGCTGGCGAGCACGGGGAACGGAATATGGCGGAATATCTTCCGCCTGAGGCTCCGTAGCGTCGGAGAATTGGCCAGCCCTTCCTGGCAACGCCCCATCCATCCGGGGGTCGAGGCGACATAACGACAGGCGATCATGCGCGCTCCCGCGGGAAGTCAATAAAAAAAGGGCGGCCCCATCGCTGGGACCGCCCTTATATTCTTCGTCCGATCGAACCGGATCAGAAGGCGTCGGCGTAACGCTCGTTGCCTTCGAAGCCGAACTTGCCGACCTGCGACTTCTTCACCACCGCCAGGATGTTGTCGATGGTGTCGTAGCGGGTGTTCGGGTCCGGCAGCAGATGCAGCTCGGGCTCGTCCGGCAGGTTCTTCGTCAGATCGATATACTGACGCAGCGTCACCAGATCCGGCACCGGCTGACCGTTCCAGAAGATCGCCCCGGCCGCGTCGGTCGAGATGGTGTTCTTGGTCGGGTTGATGGGCGGCGGATTGGTGTTGGTGTTCACCGGCAGATCCAGCTTCACGGCGTGAGTCTGGATCGGGATGGTGATGATGAACATGATGAGGAGCACCAGCATGACGTCGATAAGCGGCGTCGTGTTGATGTCCATCATGGGCTCGCCTTCGGCGGTGCCTGCGGCCATTGCCATTGGTCGTTACTCCAGAATTGCTCGAGCCGGCATTACATGCGCGGATTGCCACCCGGCGGCGGCTCGGAAATGAAGCCAACCTTCAGGAAGCCGGCCCGCTGCAACATCGTCACCGTCCCGCCAATGCACTTGTAGGGGGTGTTCACGTCGCCACGGATATGCGCCTCGGGCAGGTTGTCCGGGGTCACGTTGGCCGGCCCGCCGAGCTTGTCGACCTGGGCCTTGAGCTTCGCCACCGAGCGGTCGAGCAACTCCTGCGAGGTCACCTTCTGGCGACCCCAATAGACTTCGCAGGTGCCCGCGGCGTCGGCCTTGACGGAGAGGTTCACATTCTCCGGCTTGGTCTGCGTCGGCTCGTTGCGCACGTTGGGCAGCTTGAGCGGCACGGTCTGCACCACGACCGGCACGGTAATCAGGAAGATAATCAGAAGCACCAGCATGACGTCGACGAGCGGCGTCGTGTTGATGTCCGACATTGGCACGTCGTCGCCGCCCTCGGCTCCCACACTCATTGCCATCGGATAAGATTCCTATCGTTCTCGCGAGCGCCCTGAGGCGCCTTGTAACCGCGGCGGACGGGCCGGAGCCCGCCTGCCACGGCCGCCGCCCTCCGCGAAGGAGAGGCGGCGGCCGTCACCGGATTACGCCTTGGTCTGCACGCCCGAAGCGGTGGTGGCGACCTTCGGCTGACCAACCTTGGTCGTGCCGTAGGACGGACGCACCGCGCCGTTCGAGATCATGTAGCCATGAACGTCGTTGGCGAAAGCGGTCAGGCCTTCGATGATCGTCTTGTTACGACGGACCAGCCAGTTGTAGCCGAGCACCGCCGGAACGGCGACGGCGAGGCCGAGCGCGGTCATGATGAGCGCTTCACCGACCGGGCCGGCGACGGCGTCGATCGAGGCCTGACCGGCCATGCCGATCTTGATGAGCGCGCGGTAGATACCGATAACCGTACCGAACAGACCCACGAACGGCGCCGTCGAGCCGACGGTGGCGAGGAAGGCGAGGCCGGTGCCGAGCTTCGAGGCGATCGAGTTCTGGCTGCGGATGATCGAGCTGTGGATCCACTCGTGCTGGTCGATCGGATCGGTCAGCTTCGAGTGCTGCTCCTCGGCGATGATGCCGTCGTCGACGATCTGACGATAGGCCGAGTTCTTGTCGAGCTTGGCGGCCGCGTCACGCATGTTCGGCGCGCTCCAGAAAGAGCCGCGAACCTTCTTCGCCTGGTTGATGATCTTCTGCTGCTCGAACAGCTTCGAGAAGATGATGAACAGCGAGAAGGCGAGCGAAACCACCAGCAGGCCGAACACGGTCTGCGTGATGAGGCCGCCCTGCTGAAGAGCGGGGACCAGACCGTAGGGATTGGCACCGGCGGCGGCGGTAGCGGGGGTCGTCATTGTCGTCGGTTCCTTGAGATAAGAATCGGAATTGAGGAAAAACGCGATCGGGCGGCCGGTGTTCTTGGGAAGCCACCGGCCGGATCAGGTTCAGTCCTTCGGAATCTGCCAGGTGAAGCGGCTCGAGAACGAGTCCCCGATGGCGGCACCTCCCGCATCCTTCGCCGGCGTGAAGCGCGCGCGCTTCGTCAGCAGGCGACAGGCCGTCTGGTCAAGATCGGCGAAGCCGCTCGAAGACGTGACGGTGCAGTTGGTGACACGCCCGTCCGTACCCACATCCAGCTTGAACCCGACCGTTCCCGCTTCGTTGTTGCGAAGCGCCGACGGCGGATAGTCATCCGTGGACATGAGGGACTGGAAGCTGCCGCGCGGCTTGGCCCGGACCGCAGCGCTGGGCTTCGGCGGAGGGGGGGCCGGCGAAGGCGGAGCCTGGATGATCGGCGCCGGCGGCGGGTTCGGCGTCGTCACGATCGGCGGCGCCGTAACGACCGGCGGCTGCACGATCGGCGGCGGCGTGACAATCGGCGGCGACTCGACCTTCGGCTGCTCCTTCGGCGGGGGCGGCGGCTGCTTCGGAGGCGGGGGCGGCGGTTCCTTGATGTCGAGTACGGTCATCTGCTTGGCCACCTTCTTAACGATATTGAAGGCGAGGCCAGTGTAGAATGCGTAGCCGACAGCGGCGATGAGGATCGCGGTGATAACCGCCGCGATCGTCTTCTCCTTACTCTGATTTTGGTCGACGTAGGCCATTAAAGAGAGCCACTCCGTGCTGTCGAAAGGCTGCGGCATGGCAATGGGGGTCAGATGGCCGCGAAACATCGCGGGCCGTCAGACCCCCCTTGCCGTCACTTCATGCTATGCAGCGATCGATTTGATGTCCATCCCTTACATATACGATCGGGCAATGTCTTGGCATCCCGGGAGTCATATTCTCCTCCGTCCCTTGAATCCCGCGAGCCAAAACGGCAGGGAAAAAGGGTGCATTACGAACCATGACAGATTGAAGAGTGGAGGTTGGTCGCCCATGAAATGTCAGCCGAAATTGGCAGGCCTGCTCCTATTCGGCGCCTTGACCTTCGCTAGCGCAGCATCTTCGCAGACACCTGCGCTATCGCAGAACTCTGCCGCGGAAAGCTATGCAGACCTGACCGATCTCGCACTTGCAGCACGCGCAACCGTGATCGTCACCGTGCGCAACACGATCCACCTCAAGGGGCCGGATGCGGTGGGGGTCGCGCCGGGATATGTGCGATTCTATGTGGAGGGTGATGTCGATGCGCTGATCGCGGGTCGCACAGGCCTCCCGGCGACCGTTTCCTGGCTGGTGGACATGCCGCTGGACGCCGCGAATCACCCTCCGAAGCTCAAGAAGCAGAAACTGATTCTGCTCGCCCGCCCGATTCCCGGCAAGGCAGGGACGCTCCAGCTCGTCTCCCGCAAGGCGCAACTGGCATGGACGCCCGAGCGCGAGCAGCGGCTCCGCGCGATCCTGTCCGAGGCGAATTCCCCCTCGGCGCCGCCGGTGGTGACGGGGGTGGGCCACGCCTTCCACGTCGCGGGCAGCATTCCCGGCGAGGGCGAGACCCAGATTTTCCTGAAAACCGCGGATAACCGCCCGGTTTCGCTCAATATCCAGCGTCATCCCGGCGAAGATCCGCGCTGGTCCGTGTCGCTCGGCGAGATCGTCGACGATCAGGCGGCGGCGCCCAAGCATGAGACCCTGCTCTGGTATCGCCTCGCCTGCGGGCTTCCGTCGACCCTGCCGGACGACGCGGTGGCCGATCAGGCGGCCGACGACGCGGCGCAGGCGCGCGACGATTACCGGCTGGTGCTGAAGGGGCTCGGCCCCTGCGGCCGCACCACGACGAGAGCGGAGGCGCCGGCCGACTAGGCCCGCGTCTCGCCCTCCTCTCCGCCTTCCAGAAACAGGAAGTCGCGCGGAAAATGGCAGAGATGGGCGCCGCCGTCGACGAACAGCGTCTGCCCCGTCACCGCGTGCGCGCGCGCCAGATAGAGCACCGCTTCGGCGATCTCCGCCGGAGCGGGCAGCGCCGCGAGCGGCATCCGCTTCGCCGCCTCGGCCAGCCGCGCGGCGTCATAATCGGCGGTCGGCAACGTCAGCCCCGGCGCCACGGCGGAGACCCGAACATAGGGCGCGAATCGCCGCGCGAGGATGGTCGTCGCCTCCGCCAGCGCCAGTTTGGACAGCGTGTAGCTGAACTGGTCCGCATTGGGCGCGGCGATGCGCTGGTCGAGGATGTTGACGATCGCCACGCGGTGCGCCGGCCCCGCCCTGGCGGCGAGCGCGGTCGCCAGCAGCACCGGCGCGGCGCTGTTCACCGCATAATGGCTGAGCATCCCCGCCTGCGTAACGGATTCCGGCGAGTCGTATTCGAATCGCGCGGCATTGTTAACGAGCAGGGCCGGCGCGCGGCCGAAGGAGGCCTCCACCGCCGGCAACAGGTCCGCCACCGCCGCTTCGTCCGCGAGATCGGCGGCGAAGTGGCGCCACACCGCGCCCGCGCCCGCCAGCCGCTCGGCCAGCCCCGCCTCGGGCGTGGAGATTGCGCCGCTGTGGATGGCGAGATCGTAGCCCGCCTCGGCCAGCGCCGCGCACAGCGCCGCCCCCAGCCGCCGGCAACCGCCGGTCACCAGCGCCAGCGGGCGCACCGCCGTCACGCGCGATGCCTCACCAGACGGATGCCGATCTCCTCGCCGCCCTGCGAGATGGCGAGCTTCACGATCTTCACCTCGACGCGGCGCACCCGCTCGTCCCCGGCGAACATGGCCGCGATGATATGCTCGGCCACCGCCTCGACCAGCGTGAAATGCAGGCCCTCGGGCAGCGATTCGGTCACCGCCTTCTTGAGGTCCATATAGTTCTTGGACTGATGAAGCGGCGTATCGGGCGCGAACTTCGCCTCCGGCAGCGCGAGGTCCACCGTCACCGAGACACGCAGCGGCTGCGGCAGGTGCGTCTCCTCCGAATAGATGCCGGTCAGCACCATCGTCTCGATTCCCGAGACCTCAAGCTGAAGAAGATCGTACGCCATATCGCTTTCATCCATCTGCAATGGCGTTCGCCTAGCCAGCCCATGCGCGGGCGGCAAGGCGCACGGATTTCACAGCGCGCCCAGGAAGCGCTAGAGCGCGCAGCCTTTCGAATCGCACAAGGAGGATCGGAACGGGTGGATACGGTGACGGCTACAGGCGCAATCAAGGCTGCGGAGGCGCATGGCGCCCATCTCGCGCCGCTGGGGCTGGCGGATGGCAGGGCGATCGAGGCCCTGCTCGATCTCTCCTTCGGCCACGAGCGACGCCAACGCACCGCCTATCGCCTGCGAGACGGCGTCGCCGCCGAACCCGTCGCCAGTTGCGCCGCCTTCGACGAGCATGGCCGGCTGGTCGGCTCGCTCCAGAGCTGGCCTCTCGCCCTCGTCGGGGAAGACGACAGCGTGACGCCGCTCTGGCTGGTCGGGCCGATCGCGGTCCACCCCGATCGCCGCAGCGAGGGCATCGGCCGCACGATGCTGCGTCGCGCGCTCGCCGCGATCGACGGAACCGGTATCCCCGCCGTGCTGATCGGCGACCCGGAATATTACGGCCCCTTCGGCTTCACGGCCGAGGCGACCGGGGGATGGGAACTGCCCGGCCCGTTCGAGCGCCGACGCCTTCTCGCCCGGCTCGACGAGGGGCAGAGCCTTCCGGCGCGAGGGCGGCTGGCCCCACGCGGCTGAACATTTCCCCCCGAGGGAAAATCGCTTTAGGGGAGTGGCGATGCCGCTTACCGCCCCTCCCCCCGATGCGATCGCCGGCCTGTCGCTGAGCGAGATCGCCAGGCTCGCCGCCGAAGGACAGCTTCCCCCCGTCGAGCGCTGGAACCCGGAGCATTGCGGGGACAGCGCCATGCGGATCCTCGCGGACGGCACCTGGCTGCACGAAGGCTCGCCGATCGGGCGGCCGGCGATGGTGCGGCTGTTCTCGACCCTGCTCCGGCGCGAGGCGGACGGCGGCCATGTGCTGGTGACGCCGGTCGAGAAGCTCTCGATCGCGGTGGACGACGCGCCCTTCGTCGCGGTCGAGATGGAGAGCGAGGGCTCGGCCGAGACCAGCCGCATCGCGCTGCGCACCAATGTCGGCGACATCCTGTTCCTCGGCCCCGAGCATCCGCTGACGATCGAGGATCGCGGCCATGGCGCGCACCCGTATCTGCGTGTGCGCGACGGGCTCGACGCATTGGTGGCGCGGCCGGTCTATTATGCGCTGGCGGACCTTGCCATCACCGGGCCGGCCGGCCCCGGCGGCGCGATCGGGCTGTGGAGCGACGGCACCTTCTTCCCGCTGGAGCAGGCGGAATCGTGAGCGCCGTCGACGCCATCCGCTCCCGCTTCCACGCCAGCGCCCATATCCCGGCGCCGCTGGCGGGCGATGCCGCCCCGCCTCTGACGGACGAGCCTCCGGTGCCCGCCGCCGTGCTGGTCGCGATCACCGACCGGCCCGAGCCCGGCCTGCTGCTCACCCGGCGCAACGAGGCGCTGCGCAAGCATCCGGGGCAGATCGCCTTCGCCGGCGGCCGCGCCGACCCGACCGACATCGACCCGGTCGACACGGCGCTGCGTGAGGCGTGCGAGGAGATCAGCCTGCCGCGCGGCCTCGTCTCGGTGATCGGCTGCGACGCGCCCTATCGCACCATCACCAATTTCTCGATCATGCCGGTGGTCGCCGTGGTGCCGCCCGACCTGCCGCTCGTGCCGCTCGAGTTCGAGGTGGCGGACATCTTCGAGGTGCCGCTCGGCTTCGTGCTCGATCCCGCCAACCAGATACAGGCCGAAGCCGAATTCCGGGGACAGATGCGCCGTTACTACGAAATCATGTGGCAGGATCGCCGGATCTGGGGCGCCACCGCCGCGATGATCGTCAATCTCAGCCGCCGGATCGGCGCATGACCGCGCGCGCCGTTCCCGTCCCCCCGCCCGTGACCGATCCGCAGGGGCTTGAGCGCCTGATCGAGGCGCTCGACGGTGCCGGCGGCGCCACGCGCTATATCGGCGGCTGGGTGCGCGACACGCTGCTGGGGCAGGCTCCGCAGGATATCGACGTCGCCACCCGCCTCTCCCCGCAGGAGGTGGAGAGCCGCGCGCAGGCCGCGGGGCTCAACACCTGGAGTTCGGCCTCGGGCATCGCCCACGGCACGATCGGCGTGGTGGTGGGCGGCAAGTCCTTCGAGGTGACGACGCTGCGCCGCGACGTCGCGACCGACGGCCGCCACGCCACCGTCGCCTTCACCGAGGACTGGCAGGAGGACGCGGCGCGGCGCGACTTCACGATCAACGCCCTCTCCGCCGATCCGCTGACCGGCGAGGTGCATGATTATTTCGGCGGGCTCGACGATCTCGCCGAAGGCCGTGTGCGCTTCATCGGCGAGCCCGCGCAGCGCATCGCCGAGGATCATCTGCGTATCCTGCGCTTCTTCCGCTTCCACGCCCGCTTCGGCAAGGGCACGCCGGACGCGGCGTCCTACGCCGCCTGCGTGGCGCGCGCGAAGGATTTGATGGCGCTCTCGCGCGAGCGGATCGCCGCCGAACTCGTCAAGTTGCTGGCGGTCGCCGATCCTCTGGCGACGGTGGAGGCGATGCTGGAAGGCGGCCTGTTCGCGCCCGTCGTCCCCGAGATCACCGATGCCGCCCGGCTCGCGGCCCTGCTATCGGCCGAACGCGCCGCCGGCGTCGCGCCCGACGGCCTGCGGAGGCTCGCCGCGCTGCTCCCCCCCTCGCCCGTCGTCGCCGAGCAGGTGGCGGCGCGGCTGCGCCTCTCCAAGCTGGAGCGCAAGCGGCTCGCGCTCGCCGCCGAGCCCGACGGGACCACGGTGGCCGAACGCCAAGCCTATGCGATCGGCGTGGAATCGGCGGTCGACCGGCTGCTGCTCGCCGACGAGCCCCAGGCCGCGCGCCGGATCGAACATTGGCAGCGCCCGTCCTTCCCGCTGTCCGGCGGCGATCTCATCGCGATGGGGCTGACGGCCGGCCCTGCGGTCGCGACGACGCTCCGCGCGATCGAGCAGCGCTGGGTTCGGGAAGGCTTTCCCGCCAAAGCCGTTCTCGACGGCTATGCGCGCGAAGCGGTGACGGCGGTGGTGGGGCCGGCCGGCTGACTCAGCCGAGCCGGCTGCGCCAGTAAGCGGCGGCCTCGTCGGCCGGCAGCGGCATCGAGTAGAAATAGCCCTGCCCATGGCTGCACCCAAGCGCCGCCAGCGTCTGGGACAGTTCGATCGTCTCGATGCCCTCGGCGGTCGTCGTCATGCCGAGCGCGTCGGCGAGGCTGAGCACGGCGCGCACGATCGCCACCTTGTCGCGATCGGCCAGCATCCCGGAGACGAAGCTGCGATCGATCTTGAGATTGTCGATCGGCAGGCGCCGCAGATAGCTGAGGCTGGAATAGCCGGTGCCGAAATCGTCCATCGCGACGCGGACGTTGAGGCCGCGCAGCGCCTGAAGCGCGCGGGTGGCGCGATCCGGGTCTTGCACGATGGCGCTTTCGGTCAACTCGATGGTCAGCCGCTCTCCCGCGATGCCGTGGGTGGCGAGCGCGGCGGCGATCATGCCGGGCACATCGTCGCGCGCGAGCTGGATGGCCGAGACGTTGACGCTCATCGACAGCGGCACCGGGCCGCCGGCATCCTTGTCCCACGCCGCCAGCGTCGAGAGCGCACTGTCGAGCGCCCAGCGGCCGAGCGGCACGATCAGGCCCGCCTCCTCCGCCACGGGGATGAACTCGCCCGGATCGATCGGTCCGCGCGTCGTATGCTTCCAGCGCGACAGGGCCTCGAAACCGGTGATCCTGTTCGCCGCCAGATCGATGATCGGCTGGTAGGCGAGCCTGAGATCGCCCTGATCGATGGCGCGGCGCAGCTCCGTCTCCAGATCGAGCTTGTAGCGCGCGCAGGCTGCCTCGCCGGGATGATGGACCTCGACCCGTCCGGTCGACTTGGCGCGCTTCAGCGCGAACTGGGCGTTGCGCACCAGCTCCTCGCCGCTGGTCTGCTCCTCGCCGACCAGCGCGCAGCCGATCGCGCATTCGAGCCCCACCTCGAACCGCGCCAGCCGGAAGGGCGTGGAAAGCACCGCCTGAATCCGCCGCGCCGCCGCCGGCGCATCGTCCGGCCCGTGGCTGAGCCGCAGCAGGATGCCGAACTCGTCCCCGCCGATGCGCGCCAGCAGATCGCCCGCACGCAGCGTCGAGATCAGCCGCCGCGCCACCGTGATGATGACCTCGTCGCCCGCGACGCCCCCCAAACTCTCGTTGATACGGCTGAAGCGCGACAGGTCGACCAGCAGCACGGCGTAGCTGGCGCCCGCGCCCTCGGCCATCACATCGTCCACGGCTTCCGCGAAGGCGCTGCGGTTGGGCAGGCCGGTCAGACTGTCGTGCAGCAGTTCGGCACGCAGCGAGCGGGCATTCTCGATCTCGGTGGTGCGATCGACCAGCGTCAGCAGGCAGCGCGGCGGACTGCCCGTGATCCGGATCAGCGACGCGATGTTGACGTGGAAATGGCGGCCCGACACGGCATCGCCGTCGCGCCATTCGAATCGCGTCGGCTCCTCGCCGCCGCTCTGGAAGAATGTCTGGAGCCCGCGCACGATATCGTGGCAGGCGATCACCGGCAGCGGCTGGTTCGAGGGGCGCGACGAATCGAGCTGCTGATAGCGCTCGTTGCAGACGCCCAGCTCGAACTGGCCGGAGGGCAGCGCCGAAACCATGGCCGCCGCGATCGGCAGCGCCTCCAGGAAGGATTCGCGCACGCGCATCGCATGAGCCCAGGCTTCGGGCGAGACGTTGCTGGGCAGGGTCGCCTCCGGCACAGGCCGCAGGACACCCAGCACCGCCCTCTCCTCAGGCGGCGTTTCGCTTTCCCGACTAGCCTCAGCCATACGCATGGCCATCAGGCGTACATCGATCGGGTTAATCTTTGCTTTCGCTGATTTCTTCTGCCGCGGGAGCCGGCGGCGAAGGCGGCGTCACCTGCCCGAAGCGATTGTCGCGCGGGAAGCCCAGCGGCGCCATGCGCCCGCCTGCCCCGCGCGCGGTGCGCCATGGGGTGAGGTCCGACTCGGTGCGGACGCGGCCGGTCTCGCCACCCATCGCCCAACTGATGCCGCCCGCGAAGACGATCGCCATCGCGTCCGACAGCCCTCCGTCCCGGTAGCGCTGGAGCTGGACGCCCGAACCGCGCGCCATCTCGGGCAGCTCGCGGATCGGGAAGACCACCATCTTGCGGTTGTCGCCAACCACCGCGACATAATCGGCGCCCGCCACGACAGGACGGAAGAGGCGCAACTCCGCGCCGGGACGCAGGTTCAGCACCTGCTTGCCCTTGCGCGTTTCCGCCACGATGTCGGCGACCTTGGCGAGGAAGCCGCGTCCGTCCGACGAGGCGACCAGCACGCGATCCTCGCCTCCGCCACGCACCACGGGGAGCAACGCCACCGGCGCGCCCTCGCCCTCCAGATCGACCATCAGGCGCACCGGCTCGCCGAAGCCGCGCCCGCCCGGCAGCTTGTCCGCCGCCAGCGTGAAGACGCGCCCGTTCGCCGCCGCCAGCAGCAGCCGGTCGGTGGTTTGCGCGTGGAAGGCGAACAGCGGCCCGTCGCCTTCCTTGAACTTCAGCGTATCGGCGGCCGCGAGATCGCGATGCCCCGCCATGGCGCGAATCCAGCCGCGCTGGGAGAGGATGACGGTGATCGGCTCGCGATCGATCATCGCCTCCAGCGGGATTTCGCGCGCCGGGCCGGCTTCCGCCACCGTCGTGCGGCGCGCGCCCAGCGCCGTCTCGGGCGCATAGCGCTCGCGCAGCTTGGCGAGATCCTTCTTGAGGCGATTGCGCTGCTTCGTTGGGCTTTCGAGCAGTGCGGCGAGGCCGTCACGCTCCTTGGCCAGCGCGTCGCGCTCCTTCTTGATCTCCATCTCCTCAAGACGGCGCAGGCTGCGCAGGCGCATGTTGAGGATCGCTTCGGCCTGCCGGTCGGTGAGGCCGAATTCGGCCATCATGATCGGCTTGGGCTCATCCTCGCCGCGGATGATCTCGATCACGCGGTCGAGGTTGAGATAGGCGATCAGGAAGCCGTCGAGCAGCTCGATGCGGTCGTCGATCTTGGCCAGCCGGTGCTTCGAGCGATTGACCAGCACCTCGATCTGGTGCGCGACATAGGCCGACAGCGCCTCGGCCAACGACATCACGCGCGGGGTGCGCGTCGCGTCCAGCACGTTGAGGTTGAGCGGCACGCGCACCTCAAGGTCGGTCAGCCGGTAGAGGCTGTCCTTGAGCGTATCGACGTCCACCGTACGGCTGCGCGGCTCCAGCACGATGCGGATCTGCTCGTCCGATTCGTCGCGGACGTCGGCGAGGATCGGCAGCTTCTTCTCGGTGATGAGGGCGGCGATCTGCTCGATCAGCTTGGCCTTCTGCACCTGATAGGGGATTTCGGTGATGACGAGCTGCCAGGTGCCGCCCGAGAGCTTCTCCGGCTCGGCGAAGCGCGCGCGGGTGCGGAAGGCGCCGCGGCCCGTCTCATAGGCTTCGCGGATGGTGGCCGGGCCGTCGGCGACGATGCCGCCGGTCGGGAAGTCCGGCCCCTGCACATATTGCAGCAGATCGGCCGTCGGCGCGCCCGGATGCTCGATCAGGTGGATCGCGGCGTCGATCAGTTCGGCCGCGTTGTGCGGCGGGATCGAGGTCGCCATGCCGACCGCGATGCCGGCCGCGCCATTGGCGAGCAGGTTCGGGAACAGGCCGGGGAAGACCTCGGGCTCCTCTTCCTCGCCATTGTAGGTGGGTTTGAAGCCGACCGTGCCTTCGTCGAGCCCCGACATCAGATCGACGGCGGTCGCGGTCAGGCGGGCCTCGGTGTACCGGTAGGCGGCGGCGTTATCGCCATCGACATTGCCGAAATTGCCCTGCCCGTCGACCAGCGGATAGCGCAGCGAGAAGGTCTGCGCGAGGCGAACCATCGCGTCATAGACCGACTGGTCGCCATGCGGGTGGTACTTGCCGATCGTGTCGCCGACGACGCGCGCGCACTTCTTGTAGGCCGCCGCCGGATCGAGCCGCAGCAACCGCATCGCCCAGAGCAGCCGGCGATGCACCGGCTTCAGCCCGTCCCGCACGTCCGGCAGCGAGCGCGCCGTGATCGTCGAGAGCGCATAAACGAGGTAGCGCTGCGACAGCGCCTCATCGAAGGGAGAATCGGTGAAGGGTTCGGGTTCGATGATGTCGGTCGAGGCCATGCCCTCTGGTTAGCAGGCGCTCCCCGCGCTTGGGAAGCGCCAACGTCCCGTTATGTTCTCGCTCAAAGCGCGGTGCGGAACGGCGTGAAGTTGGTATGCTCGTCGAACACGTCGACGCCTTCCTTGCGCTTGAGGAAGCCGATCACCGCATAGGTGACGGGGGTGAGAATCACCTCCCACGACACCTTCAGCGCCCAGTTGGTGAGGAGCACTTTCAGCACCAGCGCCGGCGTCCAGCTCGGCGCGCCGAGGAAGGCAAGCGGATAGAAGACGAGGCTGTCCACCGCCTGCCCGCACACCGTCGATCCGATGGTGCGCGTCCACAGATGCTTGCCGCGCGTCAGGATCTTCATCCTGGCCATGACGTAGGAGTTGACGAACTCCCCCGCCCAGAAGGCCGCGACCGAGGCGAAGACGATGCGCGGCACCTGCCCGAACACCTGCTCGTAAGCGGCCTGCCCCGTCCAGTCGCGCGCGGGCGGCAGCGACACCACCACCCACGACATGAACGCCATGAACAGCACCGCCCCGAACCCCGCCCACACGCAGCGCCGCGCGCGGGCATAGCCGTACACCTCGGTCAGCACGTCGCCGAGGATATAGCCGACCGGGAAGAAGAGGATGCCGCCACCGAAGGGCCATTCGCCGATCACGGGCAGATCCACCTTGGCCACCTTGCCCGCGCCGATCACGTTGGAGAGCAGCAGGATGGTGACGAACGCCGCCATGGTGAAATCGTAATAGCGCATCGGCCGGCCATGGAGCGTGCCGGCCTCGACGGGCTGGATGGGGGACACGTCGTTCATCGCGTGGCCGGGCGGAGCGGTTGTTGCGCAGTCGTCATGGCCGGGCACAGTATCGCGGTTTCCAGCCCGCGCAATCCGGGCTAAGGCGACCGATGGGCGCCCGTAGCTCAGTTGGATAGAGCACTAGCCTTCTAAGCTTGTGGTCGCAGGTTCGAACCCTGCCGGGCGCGCCAATTTCAAGTCGGCTGGTGTTGGGACAACCTTACCCTGCCCCCCCAGCCACCCTTGCAGCGCCTTTTCCTGCGGCCCTGAATGATCAAGGGCGGGAGAACCACGGATCAGAGCACGAGAGGCTGGTGATCAAAATCCAACGCCGGCAACCACATAGTTAACACATCATCGGTCGCCGCACGCCATAACGAGCCGCGTGACGACTCTCCTTTCCATCGCCGAATCCATCATGCTTGAATTCCGCCAACCGCTCTCAGCGGCGGAAATCGCCGAAGCGGCTCGTGGGTCAGGGAGACTTCCCCATCGCTTCCACGGGCGATCCGTCGCTGCTTCGTTGTTCACAAGGCTCGCCAAGGATGTTCGAAACGAGCACGGTCGCTTCGTTCGGACTGCCCCCGGCCGCTTCCTTCTGCGCTCCCAGCTCGATGATCTAACCATTCCGGCTGAGCGGCGGCGTATATTCGTCTCGCGCCGTTCGCGACGATACCAGCCAAAGCAGATGTTCGCGCCCATGGAGATCGCATCCGCATTGGATCGCGACAACACCAGCCCCTACGTCCGCCGATTCAACGCCAACCAAATGCACTTCGCACCGGTTGATCAGCCGCCTGGCCAAAACTTCGTCCCCGTGTGGTCTGTCGTCTACGTCACAAGGCGCGGACAGCTGCTGAGCTACGAGCACCGCCGTCAGAAAATCGGCTCAGAACGTGTCTACAGGCGGAAGGCGCTTGGCTTTCCCGCACCCGTGCACGACGACGATCAGACGCTTTTTGACCTGAACAACCACGGCGTCGTCAATCGCGGCATCACAACGCTGTCGATGCACATCGGCACCGAAAAAATCGCGCTCTCTAGTCGCCAAGAGCCGATCGCCCAAGTCATGGGCTTTTCGTTAGTCGGCGGTCGCGGCGGCCCGCTTCTGCTAGGCATCGTGCGTTACGAAGCGGATGACTGGTTCGAAGGGCACGCCCGTAGCCTCTCGGTGCGCGACCTCCGTTGGATCGATGCAGAGGCGCCCCTCGGCATCGATCGCCTCGATCTTTATTCGCGCGCCGTGCTCGATCACCTCAGCACGGCGCCCGAGACTACAAATCCGTCGCAATTATCCGCTCAGCCCCAAAGCTTTGTCTTCGACCGAAATTAAAAGCCGTCATGATGCTCGATCGACCCGCTATCGATTACCAACGGATCCGCACCACGGACTGAGCTATCTGATCGGTTCTTCCGACGGCGGTGTCGATTCAGAGGATGCCTCAACACCCATTGGCCGGGGAAGCGGCTTGGGCGACGTCACGTATAGGCGATCGATCAAATAATAGAGCGCTCGGATCGTCGTCATAAAGAGGCTCGACAACACGATGTTACCGCCAACCAGCGGGACCCCCCGCAACCATCGCCTCGGAATGCCCACCTGCCTGTTGCCAATTGTCGCGTGCAGGCCGGATATATGCTGAAACCAATCCGACACCGTAACGCAGCCAATGGCGACGATCGTCACGATCATCGACATGAAGGCCAGATAGCCGAACATCGCGCACACATATTCGCGGCGCGTCAGACGCTCGCGTTCTCCATCTGCTGATGGAAGCAGGATCGCACCGATCTCGATGACTTTATCGAGACCATCAAGATTGCGAGGAAACGTCGCCACCGCCACCAGACCGGCCACGTAAAAGCCAGTTAGCACAGACGAGAAAGTGCCGATCTTGTCGACGAATCCGTCCTTGTGGAAAAAATTGGCGCCGGGAATGAACAGGAACGGCAGCGACATCAACGCCAACAGCCCCAGCATCCCCGGCATGTCTCGCCACACCAGGCGACGACCGCGTGCATCCTCCAGGGTGAGGTAGCGAAGCGGGAAGCCGGTGAGCCCCATCGCCCTCAGCCCTTCGCCATGAGCTTTTGAGCAGCCTCAACCAGCTCCGGAACGACCTCCATCGTGCACGGCGTGAGATCCCGACTGACAACAACCTGCTCGGCTCGCACAAACATGATTTCTGCCGCTTCCGCCTCGCGCTCGAGCTTCACCGTCCGGTGACGATCATCATCAAGGCTGAGATCCAATGAGACATCGTCCCACTCCTGCTCGCGGACCTTCGTCACGAACTTGGCGAGCCCTTCCCGCCAGCCCTTCGAAGTCGGGTCACCGACGATTTTATAGCGCAAACGCTCAAGCGTCGGTTCCGCGATGCCCTCGCTATCAGGCGCATCTGGAATCTTCGTGCGAGTGAGCGTCAAATAATTGATCGAGCCCTTCTTCTTCAGGGCGTCCGTCAAATTCTCTGATTTCTGCCCCAAGGCCTTGAAGGTCGAATACGTCTCCTGTTCGTTCCCCTTCTTATCCTCATAGGCATATTTATAGTCGGTTAGTGCGCCGGCGATGATCTGCTTTACGACGCTCAGGCTCAGACCCGGCATTTCCTCCAGCGCTGCGTTATATGCCCCAGCCTCAAATGATCGGGTGTCGATCACCAGATGCGCTGACACCGCCTGCTCCTCGTCACGCTCCTTCGTAGTCTGCCGAAGGGAGATCCGATCCTCGATAACCTTTCGATACGCGGGATCGGCCGCATCGGGGCTCGTCCGGTGGAACAGCAAAGTCAGTAGCTTCGCCTTCTCGTCATGGACGATCGCAATCAGATCGACGTCATCCCCGTTGGGTTGCCTCACCGAAAGCTTCTTGCTCCTCTGCGCCACACGCAGAGCGTCCAAGACGGAAAGCTGCCCCTCCGCTGCCGTTATCGGCAGAACATACCCATTACGCGCCCTCGGTGAGAACCGAAACTGATAACGCCGCAGAAATCGGCTACGCTTTTCAATCAACTCAACCACCCCCGAACTCGGAATCGGCACCCTCTATTTGAGCGCATCCCCGAGATGAAGCGATATCACGCCCGAGATGGCTCAATTCTGCACGATTTGTGACTGAAATTTGTCCGGCCGGACAGGCACCCGCATAATCTTCGGACGACTCCTGCTTACATTCCAAAGGTTTGATCATCGATGCGACAATCGCTGACGATGGAAAACGTCGATCCCACCATCATCTGCGGCTGACGGGTCAGCCGCTATCGTTTCAAGAACGTCTGACAGGGCTTGGGGAACAAGCGATCGGACAACCTGCTCCGAAGCCTCAAATCCTTCTCGCACGTCTGCCAGAGCCGCTTCATAGGTTCCCAAACGGATGCGCAGCCGATCTTCGAATGCCGCCCTGGACGGCGCGATTGTGGCGAAGAAGGCGAGAAGCACCTCTCCCTCGCTGACCTCAACAACGACAGCGGAATAGAGGGCAGGTTTGCCACCTTTCCGACCCCCACCACCCATCGGCTCTTCTGTATCTGAGCAGCTCGCCTCTTCAGTCAGCAGCACATCAATCAGCCCAGGATCTGCGTCCAATCCGAGCGAAAGTCCGTGGAGCAACAGACCCCGGATGAAATTATCGCGGTCCTGGCAGGCGAAAATCGCACTACCTCCTCCAAACAAGCGGCGCGGCGCCATCAGCCATGCGGCTGGATCGTGCTCGATTCCCTCCCGCGTAAACCGAGCGCCGACATCGGCTGCGAGAACGGCAACGCGTGCGATGCGCCGCATCGAAGTCCTGATTAGACCATCGGTCGCCCGATCATCGCCGAGAGGATCGTCGAACCATACGGTCGGGACCGAAGAAGGTTTGAGGTGGTCCCGCCTTCTTGGACAGTTTGGCGGCTGAGTTAAGCTAATCCCGGTTGTCGTTCATGCCGCCTGTTTGATCATCAGGTCATGGGGG
>NZ_JAASQK010000006.1 GCF_011762195.1 Sphingomonas oligoaromativorans
CCCATGACCTGATGATCAAACAGGCGGCATGAACGACAACCGGGATTAGCTTAACTCAGCCGCCAAACTGTCCAAGAAGGCGGGACCACCTCAGTCGGCGGCCAGCGCCGCCTCGACGACCACACGGTAGATCTGTCGGGTGCTGAGCGGCTTGAGGTAGTGCTGGCCGGGGAACAGCCAGCCGTCCCGGTGCATGACGCCCTGCTCGTGGCCGAGCTTCCACCATTGCCGTAACAGCGCGAGCAGGTCGCTCGAGAGCATGGCGTTGCGATATTGGCCACCCTTGCCGCGCTCGACCCGCAGTAGCATTCGCTCGCTGTCGACGTCGCGAACCCTGAGCGCCGACACCTCGGCGACCCGCAACCCAGCACCATAGGCGACGGCCAGCGCGGCCTGATGCTTCAGACAGGTGGTGGCGCCCAGCAGGCGGGCGACCTCGTCACGGCTCAGCACCACCGGCAGCTTGCGCGGATGCGCCACGCGCACGAGCTTGCGGGCGAGGTCCGGTCGGTCGAGCGTCTGGGTGAAGAAGAAACGCAGCGCTGAGACGATGCTGTTCATCGTCGGCACCGGAACGCCGCTCTCTTGCTGCTCAACTTGGAAGCGCCGCAGATCCTCCGCCGTCGCCATATCGGGAGGACGCCCCAGAAACGTCGCGAACCGGCCGATGTCGCGGATGTAGTTGCGCTGCGTCTCGTTCGAGAAGTGACGCATCTCCATGTCGTCGATGAGCCGCTGGCGAAGCGGGCTGACAGGCGCGGGAATGATGGACAAGGTCATCGTCATGCTCCTTGGTTGAAGGAGCCTCGATGCTCTGCCTCGGTCGCCGCCCTCTCAACGGGCACCGTGGAGCGATAGCCTTAGCGCGACCTCACCACGCGCGTCCCTCCCGCGCAGCGGGTTCGTTCATCGGCCATTTTCAGCCATCAGATATCGATAATCGCGGAAGTGTGACGCCGTCCAGCGCGGGTCCCCGCAACCAACACCTCAACAGCCCCCAACGCTCCCGCACTGGGGGCGTTTTGCTTATCCGCGCATCCGCACAGCTCCAGCATCGACGCCAGCTCGCCGCGCAGGTGGACCTACGCCCGAGCCGCTGTCGCAGTTCGCGCGGTGGATTGAGGCGTCGCCCGCGCACGACCATCTGCTCCCCGTCGCCGGCTGCGCGCCGGCGCGATGGGCGCATGACCGGAGCCAGACGCTGGTCGCCGACCACGCGCGACGGAAAGCGGAACGGCAGGGCACTCTCGATGCCATCACCGCCGACATCATCGCCAAGGGGCTGGCCCAGGCCGCCGAACTCGAAGCCAAGGCCGCCCGGCTGCGCGAGAAGCTCGCCGATCCGGCCTTTATCAAGACCTGCGTCGAGGTGCGGCTGCGCGCTGAACAGGAGGTATTCCCCTGGGAACGTGAGGAGGATCTCCCGCTCGACGCGCCCCCATCGATCTGGGCGGCCCGGACCGGGCATTTTGCGACCGGCGAAGGTCTCACCACCTATTATTACGCGACCTATGCGCGGAGCGAGGCTGAATTCCGGCGCAAGCTTGCCCGCCGCGTCGACGCGACCCTCGCCAATTCAGCGCAGCTCAGTGATTATCTGCGAGCATGGGTCGAGAAGCGCTGGCGCGGTGGTGCCGTCAGCCTCTTCGTCGAGCACCATGTCAATTATTCCTGAGAGATGCTCCATTCTCGTAGAGTGCCGCGTACCGACCACGCTCGTGCTCCCAGGGAAACATGGGATCGTGGCCTTCGTTCACGATCCTGTCGTCTGCCATTTGATAGATTTACGGCCTGAATGGAGCCGTTTTTACCGGACAGTCTACGCATCGCTTATCGACATCGAATGCGCTGAAAAGTGAGAAAATGCTTTCTCGCTTCCTCGATGCTTATCTGTCTCACAGAACGAAGCGCCATACATGGCAAGGTCATGTCCATAATGGATCATATTTTGGTCTCGAATCACAACGAATTTTAGTGCTTCATAAACCTTGTTGAAGCTAATCCGCCCGCGCTCAGGGGTGGGTGATCGTTGCGTGAATTTCTCAAGATATCATCATGTGCTCGGCATCTGTCAGATGCGCGATGCCAAGGCCTTGCACGAAATCGAACGCAATTCTCGTTCATCTATTGGCCAATCGCGTCGGCCTCGCCGATATCTTTCTTATATGGCAGCGAGTCTGTTGGCCGGTTTGCCGATTTTCGCTTACGCGCAGGCATCCGACCCTGCGTCCGAAGCCGCCGCCGCCATCGCGCGCGATCAGGCGCGGCGCGCTGCGGAGGATCAGGCTGCCGACCGCGTTGCGCGTGAAACAACGCCGCAAGCGAGCCTCGCTGCGGGCAAGGCCGTGGCACTGGGGCCGTTCCCGGTCGAGCATCCCTGCTTCCCGATCCGTTCGATCGAGTTCGATACGCATCTGCCGCACAAGCTGAGGTGGGTGCGGGGGCATCTCGATCGCTATGTGGGGCGCTGTGCCGGCCACGAGGGGCTGAACTATATCCTGAAATCGCTGGAGGCGGCCTTCCTCGACCGGGGACTGGTCACGACCCGCGCCGGCTTGCCACCGCAGGATCTCTCCTCGGGCATATTGCACGTGGCGGTCGTGCCGGGCGTCAGCGCGGGTGTCCGGGGCGGCACGCCCAAGGATCGCCGCGCCTGGGCGGTCGCCTCGCCGCTCCATAAGGGCGACCTGATCAACATCCGCGCGATCGAGCAGGGTCTCGACCAGATGCGGCGGGTGCCGGGCCGGCAGGTGGCGGTGGATCTCGCACCAGGGGCCACGCCGGGCGAAAGCCTGCTCAATCTTCAGGCCAAACCCAGCAAGCTGTTGTCGGGCTCGATCTCGGTGAACAATCTGGCCGGCAGCACCGTCGGGCGGTGGCAAGGGACCGGTCAGGCGACGCTTTCCAATCTGGTTGGTCTCAACGAAATTCTGAACGGCTATGTCAACAGCCGGGTCAATAGCCCCGCCGTCCCGGCGGACAGCAAGGGCTCCGGCGGGAGTCTCAGCATCCCCTATGGCTGGTGGACCTTCGGCGTCGCCGGCTCGGCAAACCGCTATTCCCAACATGTCATCGGACAGGTGCAGGCCTTCGACACGTCCGGGACGGTCACATCCGTTTCCGCCTATGTCGAACGTGTCCTTCACCGTGACAGGATCTCGAAGACGAGCCTGCAGGTGCAGCTCCAGGTCGGTGGGGTCGCAGCTTCATCGACGATATCGAGATCGGTCTCCAGCATCAGGATCTGACGGACCTCCAGTTCACCCTCGAGGATCGTCACACTTTCGGAAAGATCCAGATCGACAGCCAGCTTGCCTATCGCATGGGGGTCGGACTGCTGGGCGCTCAGAAAGATGAGTCGAACCTGCCCGATGCCGTACCGACGGCCCGCTACCGGATCGCCACGGTGGATCTCGGCGTGTCGGCCCCGCTTGGCGGGGCGCTCGCCTACCGCGGCACATTCCATGCCCAGATCAGCAACCATATGCTGTTCGGCTCGGATCAGGTTTCGCTCGGCGGTCCCTATACGGTGCGCGGCTATGACAGCGATCATGCCCTGCTTGGGCGATCCGGCTGGTATCTGCGGCAGGAAGTCAGCCTCGGCGTCTCCCGATTGATTCAGCCTTACGCGCTGGTCGACACCGGCGGCGTCCGGGATGGAGGCGAAACGCCGGTCGGGCTCGGCGGGGGAATCCGGGCAGCCTGGAAGGGCTTCAATCTCGACATGTTTGCGGCCGTCCCCGTGACGGCGGCCAAAAAGCCGGTTTCGGGCAATCGGGTGGGGGAAGTCGGTATCACGGCCGGCTGGGGGTTCTGAAATGACGGGGCAGCATATTCTGGTTTACCGCGGCTCGCCTGTGCGGGGGCGGCAACCGAGGCGCTTTTCGAAGCGATTCCACGCCATCATCCGGATGACGATGATCGGCACGGTGCTGAGCAGCAGCTGGCCCGTCACCGCGCAGGTGACGCCGGGAGGGGTGCATGCGCCAATGATGGATGCCGCCAGCAACGGCACGAAGATCGTCAAGATCAACACGCCCAACGGCAAGGGCGCATCGCTCAACACCTATCAGGACTTCAATGTCGGCCCGGCCGGGCTCATCCTCAACAACTCGCCCTCGATCACGTCCACCCAGCTTGCCGGCTATATCGACGGCAACGACGCGCTGAAGGCGAACGGCCCGGCTTCGCTCATTATCAATCAGGTGGTCGGCGCGAGCCCGAGCGCGCTCAACGGCTATCTGGAGGTCGCCGGCAGCCCCGCGCAGGTGGTGGTCGCCAACAGTAACGGTATCTCCTGCGCAGGCTGCGGCTTCATCAACACCCCCTGGGCGACGCTGACCACCGGCACGCCCCTCTTTGGTCAGGATGGTGCGCTCGCCGGCTTTCAGGTCCGCGAGGGAGCGATCAGCGTCGGCGGAAGCGGCCTCAACGCGTCCAACATGCGCCTCGACCTGTTCTCCCGTGCGCTGGAGGTCAATGCCGGCATCTGGGCCGACAAGGTCAACGCCAGCGCGGGTGCTGCCGACATCGCGACGGGGGCTGCCAGTGACGACATCGTCGTGACCGCCCAGAAGACGAGCGCACAGACTCCGGCCTTCGCACTGGATGTCGCGGCGTTGGGGGGCATGTATGCCCGTTCGATCCGTCTGGTCGGTACCGAGGCCGGCCTTGGCGTGCGGGTCGACGGCACACTGGCCAGCCTCGAGCAAGGCTTCACCCTGACTGCCGCCGGCAATGTGGAGATTGCAGGCAAGGCGGTGGGTACGACGACGGCGTCGATCGAGGCCGGTGGCGACGCGGTTGTTTCGGGTACGGTCTACGCTCCCAAGGGCGTGACCGTCGTGACTGGCGGACAACTCGCCAACAGTGGACTGGTCGCTTCGGGAAGCGATCTGAACCTGTCGGTCGGCAGCCTGTCCTCGACCGGCGTCCTGGCCGCCGGCCTCGGGCAGGATGGAAGTCTTGGCGCTGCCGGTCGGATCGGCATCACGAGCACCGGCGCCGTTGCGCTGGGAGGGCAGACTGTCGCTCCGGATCGTTTCACCCTGTCCGCCGGGCCGACGAGCATCGCCGGCACGATCCAGGCGGCCAGCGCGAACCTCGTCACCGGCGACTTCACGCTCACCTCGAGCGGACAGCTTCTGGTCGGTGGGGCGCTGGGCCTTACATCGACTTCCTTCGTCAACAACGGCATCGTTCAGGGCAATGACGTGACGGTCTCGTCCGGCGCGGCCACCAATTCCGGCATGCTGGCGTCGACAGGCCGGCTTTCCCTTCAGACGTCGGGCAGCCTGACCAATAGTGGAACGATCCAGGCGGCGGATACGGCCTCGCTGGGCGCTGGAAGCCTTTCGAACAGCGGTAACATCCTCAACACTTCGTCCGCTGCGACATCGATCGAGGTAGCCGGCGCCATTTCCAGTCGGGCGAGCGTGATTGGCGCCAATGGCGATCTGACGATCAGCGCCACCTCGGTGGACGTAGGCGGCGGTACGCTGCTCAGCGGCGGCAATCTCACGGTTGCGACCGGTGTGGGGGGCATCATCGCCGATGCCGGGGGGCTGATCACGGCGAGCCGCACCGCGACGCTGACCTCCGCCGGCACGATCGACCTGCACAATGGAGGGCAGCTTGCCGCCACCACTGTGGCGCTGTCCGGCGGCAGCCTGATCAATGATGGCGGCATCATCCTCAGCACCGGCAGCGACGCGGCCAGTATCTCCGTCGCCGGCACCCTGTCCAATGTCAGCGGCCAGATCCGCGCCAACGGGGCGGATTTTTCGCTGCAGGCAGGATCGCTCGTCAACCAGGCGGGCAGCATCGCCCATGCCGGTTCCGGAATCTTCACGCTGACGGTCCTGAACGGGGCTGACAACAGCCAGCGCGGCCAGATCGCCACCAACGGCGCGCTGGCCGTCCAGGCAGGCACTTTCGCCAATGCCGGCGGTATCGTTCAGGCCGCCCATGCCCTGACGCTGACGGCCGGCAGCATCGACAACAACCAAGGCCAGATCCTTGCGACCGGCACGGCGGCATTGAACCTTTCCGCGACAGGCGGGGTGCAAGGACGAAACGGCGTCATCGGCGGCAATGGCGATGTCTCCATTCGCGCGGGCTTAATCGATATCGGCGGTGCCACAGGGCAGACGAGTGCCGGCGGCATGCTGAGCGTCGTCGCCGTCTCCGGCGATCTCAAGGCGGATGGCGGCGCGCTGATTTCAGCCGGTGGTAACGCCAACCTGTCGGCAGCCGGCCTTCTGGATGGGCGGGCCTCGACCTTCCTGTCGGGTGGCACGCTCTCGCTCGATGCGGCAAAGCTGATACTCGACACGGCATCGCTGAGCAGCAAGGGACTCTCCCTCCAGGCGCCCGTCCTGTCGCTCAAGAACGCCATGGTTGTGCAGGCCGGTGGCGCAGGATCGATCGCGACGACCGGTGTGCTGGATTATTCGGGGGCCGTGATTCAGGCCGGTGGCACCGATTTTGCGATCGCCGCGGCCGGGCTCGTCAACGAGAAGGGGCAGATCCTCCACAGCGGATCGGGCGTCTTCAGCATCACGGTCGCCGGTGGGATCGACAACAAGGGCGGACGCATCGCGACCAACGGCAGCCTCGCGCTGCAGGCCGGATCGCTGGACAACAGCGCGGGCGCGATCACCGCGCTCGGCTCCATCGTCCTGGCCACGACCGGCACGCTCGACAATGATGGCGGCGCGGTCGTCTCCGGCGGAAGACTGACGCTGGCCGCCGGCGATATCAGCAATGCGGCGGGCGACATCGAGGCGACGGGCGCGATCACCGTCCAGGCGGCATCGCTGACCGGCGCGGGCGGAGTGCTCAAGGCGACGGGGGCCGGTTCCAACCTCAACCTTATCGCGACAGGGAATGTCGAGGCGCGCGGTGGATTGATCGGAGCCGCGGGGGCATTGAGCGTCCACGCCGCTTCGCTCGACGTTGGCGGCAAGGGCTCGCTGATCGCCGGTACGAACCTGGGTCTCACCACCTCGACCGGCGACATCCGTCTGGATGGTGCCACGGTTTCAGCCGACATCATCGCCGCGACCGCCAAGGGCGCGCTCGTCACCGATGCCGGGACATTGTCCGCGCGCAGCTTCGATCTCTCTGCGGCGAGCCTGTCCAACATGGCGGGTTCGCTGCTGGGCGCGACATCCAGCCGGATTTCGGTTGCGGGCACACTCGCCAACAGTGGGTCGATCCTGGTGAACGGCGGCGACCTGAGTGTGGCGGGCGGGAGTCTCACCAATTCAGGCCAGATCGCCGCGGCGGGCACGGGCACACTGGCACTGACGCTCACCGGTACCGGCACCAACATGGCCGGCGGTACCATCGGCAGCAACGGCAGCCTCGGGATCAACGCGGCGGCGTTCGCCAATCAGGGGTCGATCCTGTCGGTCGGCCCGGCCACGCTGGCGGTGGCGGGTGCGCTGGACAATAGCGGCGGCACGTTCAGCAGTTCGGGTACGCTGACCATCGCCACCGGATCGCTGGCCAACGGTGGGGGCAAGCTGACCGCGACGGGCACGGGTACCTTGACGCTGACCAGCCTCGGTGCGGTCAGCGGCGCCGGCCTGATCGGCGGTAACGGCGATGTCAGCGTGCGTGCCGCCTCGATCGATATCGGTACGGGCACGCTCAGCGCCGCCGGCAGTCTGTCGGCGACGAGCCTTTCGGGCGACATCACCACCCAAGGCGGCACCATCGTCGCCAACGGCGCGCTGCAACTGACCGCCGCCGGCAGGGTCGGCGCGTCGGCGGGCGCGACCATCGCCGGGTCCGGCAGCGCCACACTCAACGCCACCACGTTGACGCTCGATGGCGCCACGCTGCAGGCTGACAGCGTCACGCTGACCGCGACCGACGCGCACATCACGCACGGCGCCAAGCTTCTCGCCAGTGGCACCGCCGCATCCGGCCTGCTCCTCTCGGGGATGCTCGATCTGTCGGGCGGAACGATCGAGGCGAATTCCGCCGATCTGACGATCCAGGCGGGCAGTCTGGTCAATACAGGCGGTCAGCTTCTGCATCACGGGGTCGGCACGTTGTCCCTGACGGCGGCGACCCTCGATAGTTCGGGCACGCTGGCCACCAACGGCAAGTTGCTCCTGTCCGGAGGCGTGCTGACGAATAGCGGCACGATCAGCGCGGTAGGCGATGCTCGTCTGACGGTGGCCACGTCGCTGACGAGCAACGGCACGATTGCCGCCGGCGGTGCGCTCGACCTGACCGGTAGCTCGATCGTGAACGGCGGCACGATCGCCGGCACACGGGGATTGGCGATTAGTGGGTCGACCTTGACCAATGGCGGCGGGCGCCTGCTTGCCGGTGACTTCTCCACGGCGATCGACAGTACCGGGCTCAACCTTGATGTCACAGGCGCGCTTTCCAGCCGTAATGGCCTGATCGCCACCACCGGCCTGGCGACGGTCGGCGCCGGCTCCATCGATCTCAGCGCGGGCGGTCGCCTCACCGGCGCCACCGTGGTCGCCACAGCAACGTCCGGCAATATCGTCGCGGCGGGCGGCGGGATCGACGCCACCAGTCTGACGCTCACCGCGTCCGGCACGATTGATGCCTCAGCAGGCGGCGTCCTGCAGGGCAATGCCGTCAGCATCCACGGTACCACCCTCCAGACCGCCGGCGGCAAGCTTCAGGCCGGCACGCTCGATCTCGGCGTCGCCAATCTGCTCAATGCGGGCGGGGCGATCTCGGTTTCGTCGGCCAATGTCCTGACATTCAATCTCGCCGGCACGCTCGACAACAGCGCGGGCGGGCTGATCGAAACCAATGCCGCGAACTGGAGCATTGGCGCCGGCACGCTGTCCAACGCCGGCGGCGCGATCCGCCATGCGGGGACGGGCACGCTCAGTTTCAATCTGACGGGCGGGCTGGAGAATGGCGGCGGCACCATCGCGACCAACGGTGGCCTCGCGCTGACCGCCTTGTCGCTCGCCAATGGCAACCATGGCTCGATCACCGCGCTCGGCGATACCTCTCTTTCCGTGTCGGGAAGCTTCGCAAACGATGGCGGGGCCCTTCTGGGCGGCGGCGCGCTGCATCTGGCGGCCGGCGCGGTCAGCAATGCTGGTGGCGATATCGAGGCGCGGGGAAATATCGTCGCGGAACTCGCCTCGCTCACGGGGGCCGGAGGGCAGATCAAGGCGACGGGGACCGGCTCCAGCCTGATGCTGACGGCGACCGGCGCGATCGAGGCGCGGGGCGGCGTCATCGGATCGGCGGGTGACACGACCGTCCGTGCGGCCTCGCTGGATGTGGGCGGAAATGGCAACCTGATCGCCACGGGCACCCTCTCGGCCACCAGCACGAGCGGTGGCATCCAGGCGGATGGCGGCCTGATCTCGGCCGCTCGCCTGACGCTCGCCAGTGCCGGCGCGCTGGTGACCGATCGTGGCACGGTGTCGGCCGGCAGCTTCGACATCAGCGCGGGCAGCCTGTCCAACCTCGGCGGCACCGTCGTCGGTGACGGCACGAGCCGGATCACGACTGCCGGACAGTTCTCCAACAGCGGCGTCGTCCAGATCGATGGCGGAGACCTCACCCTGTCGGCCGGCACTTTGGTCAACAGCGGCACGTTGGCGAATGCAGGAACCGGCGCTCTCAATCTTTCTGTAGGCGGCTCGATCACCAACGCTGGCGGCGGCGTGATCGCAACCAACGGCTCCTTGTCGCTGGGGGCGGGGAGCCTGGCCAATCAGGGCAGCATTTCGTCGGCCGGCACGGCGCATCTCATTATCCAGAATTTGCTCGATAACAGCGGTGGCACGATCGCGGGCGGCGGCGCGTTGACGATCGACACGGGAGCGCTGGCGAACAGCGGCGGCAAGCTGCTGGCGACGGGCACGGGGGCGCTGACGCTGACCAGCGTGGGAGCCGTCAGCGGAAGCGGCACGATTGGTGGCAATGGCGACGTCAGCGTGACGGCCGGCTCCATCGATATCGGCGCCGGAAGCCTGAGTGCGGTCGGCGCTCTCAGCCTGACCAGCAATGGTGATATTGCGACGGAAGGCGGTACGCTGATCGCTGGCGGCCCTCTCCATATGACGGCCGGCGGGGCGGTGCGGGCCATCCAGGGCGGCACGATCGTAAGCTCGGGGGCCGCGACCATCGATGCGCAGAGCCTGAACCTGGATGCCGGCCAGCTTGCGGTCGACAGCCTGATCCTGACCGCCGGCAGCGCGAGCGTCCTGCATGGCGGCAAGCTGCTTATCAGCGGATCGGGGGCATCGAGCCTCTCGCTGTCGGGTACCCTCGATATTTCGGGCGGCGACCTCGAAGCCAATTCCGCCGATCTCGGCATTCGCGCCGCCACCTTGACCAATATCGGCGGACAACTGCTTCATCACGGCAGCGGCACGCTGACCCTCGGCGTCACGAGCGGAACCAGCAGCGGGACGATCGGGACCAATGGCGCCCTGTTGTTCACGTCGGGAAACTTCGTCAACAGCGGCGCGATCAGTGCGATCTCGAATGCGACGATCGCGGCCACGACCTCCCTTGCCAACAGCGGCACGATCGGCAGTGGCGGTCAGCTCACGCTGAGCGGTGGCGCGCTCGTCAACAGCGGCACGGTGTCGGGCCAGGGGGGCGTGAGCGTCAACGCCGGCAGCCTCGTCAATGATGGCGGCAAGCTTCTGGCCGGCAATTTCAGCGTGACCGGCGATGCGTCACAACTCGTCATCTCGACCAGTGGGGCGCTGTCGAGCCGCGGCGGCCTCATCGCGGCGACGGGCAATGCGAATGTTTCGGCCAGTGCCATCGATCTTGGCGCGGGCGGCCGCCTGACCGGCGCGGGCGTTTCCGCCACGGCGACGAGCGGCAACATCAGCCTGGTCGGCGGCGACATCGACGGCGGTACGTTGGTACTCAATGCCGCAGGCAGTGTGGACGCATCCGCCGGGGGCCTCATTCAGGGCAACGCCGTCAGCATCCGCGGCACCACGCTCAAGACCGCAGCGGGCACGCTTTCGGCCGGCACGCTCGATCTGGGGGTTGCGAACCTGCTGAACGCGGGAGGGACGATCTCGGTCTCGTCGACCAACGCTCTCGCCATTTCGGTCGGGGGCACGCTCGACAACAGCGCTGGCGGCACGATCGCGACCAATGCCGCCAGCCTCACGCTGGCGGCGGGCAACTTCTCGAACGCGGGCGGCACCATCCGCCATGCCGGGACGGGCACGCTCTCCCTGTCGTCGGGCGGCACGTTCGATAACAGTGCGGGCAGCATCGCCACCAACGGCCATTTCGCGCTCACGTCGAGCACGCTCATCAATAATCGGGGGAGCCTCGTCTCTCCCGGCGCCAGCACCATTCTGGTCAGTGGTGCCATCCAGAATGTCGGCGGCACGATCAGCGCGGATGCGGGCCTCACCATCGATCCAAGCGCGATCGACAACAGTTCGGGCGTCATCACCAGCAATGGCGCGCTCTTCGTCGCAGCCGATAGCCTCACCAACCATGGCGGCCGCATCCAGGCGCTGGGCAGCGGCAATCTGACGCTTTCGGTTAGCGGCACGATCGACAACGGCGCGCAGGGCTTGATCGGCTCGAAAGCTGGTTTGTCGCTGAACGCGGGATCGCTCGTCAACGGCAGCGGCGTCGTCACCGCGTCCGGAGATGCGACGCTGACGCTCGGCAATCTCAGCAATGGTGGCGAGATTTCGGCCGGCGGTGCCCTCACGATCGGCGCTCAAGGCAGCATCGACAATGCGGGTGGCGCGCTCTCGGGCGGGTCGCTCTCGCTGACCGCCGCCAGTTTCGTCAACCATGGCGGCTCGGCGATCGGCACCTCGAACGCAACCTTCCAGATTGGCGGTTTGCTCGACAACAGCGCCGGTACGCTGGGCGGGTCGGGGCAGGTCCATATCGCTGCCGGCCAGCTCATCAATGGCGGTACGATCGCTGGCAGCGATGTGGGGATCGCCTTGTCGGGCGGACTCACGACCTATGCCGGGAGTAGCATCTGGGCGAGCCACGATCTCAATCTCTCAGCCGCTTCCCTCTCCAACGCCGGTAGCATCGCGGCCGCGAACAACGCCTCCATCGCGGCGAACATGCTCGATAATAGCGCGGCCAGCGGTGTGCTGGGCGGTGGCAATTTGCTCGCCCTCACGTTCAGCAGCGCCAATCTCGGCCATCTCGCTACCACCAACGATCTTTCGCTCACCGTCAATGGCAACTGGACGAATGCCGGCGGCCAGACGCTCTCCGCGCCGCATAACCTGTCGCTGACCGTCCACGGCTCGCTGACCAATGCCGGCACGATCCAGGCCGACAACAGCGCGACGATCAGCAGCGATGGCGATCTCAGCAATCAGAGCGGTGGTACACTGAAGGCCGGGACGCTGGTGGTTTCGACCGGCGGAACGCTCGTCAACAGCGGCATCATCAACGGCACGGCGAGTACGACCATCAACGCCGGTAGCCTGGTCAACACCAGCCAGATCTTCGGCAATACGGTCTCGATCACGGCCCGCGGCGATGTCAGCAACATCGGTGCCAGTGCCGTGATCGCGACCCGCGCCGGCCCCCTCTCGATCCTGACACCCGGCAATGTCACCAACGCCGACGGCGCCATGCTCTATTCGCTGGGCGACCTGATCATCGCCGGGCAAGACGGCAGTCAGAGCGGCAATTGGGGCCGGGCCAATTCGATCGTCAACAGTTCGGCGACGATCCAGGCGACGGGTAACGGACTTCTGGCGGCCAACGCCATCGTCAACAAGCACACGTCGATCCAGACGCAGCAAGTCCTCACCAGCCAGGATCCCAACGACCCGGCGACTCCGGCGCATGTTCTCAACCTGACGTCATCGGATCCCAATTATATCGGTGGTTACAACCACAACCGCCTGTATTGGAACAACTCCACCACTACGACGCAGATCGTGTCGGACAGCGGCCAGGGGCAGATCCTGTTCGGTGGCAACCTGACCATCGACGAAGGCAGCCTCAACAACCAGGCATCGACCATCTCGGCGAACGGCGTCCTCAACATCACCGGCGGTGCGGTCACCAATGCTGCGCTGATGGGTACGGACATCGCTATCCAGGACGGTTTCTACTTCGCACATAGTGGCGGCAGCGACGAATGGGGCGGCGACGTTTACGGCCCCGACAAGGCCCGATCACGGCGCTACCATGCTGAAACCGTGCAGGACACGTTCACGCTGGCGGCCGCCGTGCTGTCGGGCGGCCGGGGCGTCCAGATCAACACCACCTCGCTGTCCAACCTCGCGCTCGATGCCCAGGGCAATGATGTCTCAGCCTATGCGCGCCAGACCGGAAGCTCCGGGCAAACCGTGCTCGGCTCTCATGGAGCCTCGGACTCCGTGGGCAACGCGCAAGGCGGGGGGCTGCGCGGCGGCGTAGGGGGAGCGACAGGGCCTTCTGCCACGGGGGGCACGCAGGCCGGTGGCCATGCCGGCCAGGTGTCCGGTGGCGCAGGCGTCAACGGTCAGGACCATGACCTTGCCTCCGTGTCGGGCGGTACGGTTGGCGCAGTCGACGACGCGCAAAATGGCGGATCGCGCGGCGGGGTGGCGGGCGCCAACGGGCCTTCGAGCAGTACGGGCGCCAACGGGATCGCTCTCGACGGCGCCATCAGCGGCGACGGCAGCACGATCAACGGTCGGAGCGTCAGCCTCGCCTCTTTCAGCGGGCGTTCGCTTGACCAGCTCAGCGGCGGACAAGGTGGGAATTCCTCGATCACGCTGGCGGGCAGCACGGTCGGGCAGGCGAACGGCGCGGTACCGGGCACGATCATCGGTCTGCCGGCAGGGGCTGCGAACGCCTTCCATGTCTCGCTCGGTGGCCTCTTCCAGTTCGCCACGCCCAATTCGAGCTATCTGATCGAGACCAATCCGGCGTTCACCGACCAGCAGAATTTCCTGTCGAGCGACTATTTCCTGGACCGTCTCGGCTATGATCCGACGCGGGTGGAAAAGCGGCTCGGTGATGCGCTCTACGAGCAGCAACTGATCACCCAACAGGTGACGGCGCTGACCGGCTACACCCTGCTGACCGGCTACAGCAACAACGAGGACCAGTATCGGGCGTTGATGAATGCGGGGGCGCAATATGCCCAGCAGTTCAATCTCACGTTCGGCGTGGGCCTGACCCCCGAGCAGATGGCGGCCCTGACCAGCGACATCGTGCTGCTGGTCGACCAGGTGGTGCAGACGCCGAGCGGGCCGCAGCATGCACTGGTGCCCGTCGTCTATCTGGCCAGCACGCATGCGGGTGACGTCCAGAGTTCGGGCGCGCTCATCGCCGGCAACACGGTCGACATCCACACCAGCGGCAATCTCGCCAATTCGGGCGTGATCGCCGCCAATCTGGGAAGCAGCATCACGGCAGGGGCCGATCTGCTCAACTCCGGCACGATCGCGGGTGGCCAGGTGGCAACGATCTCGGCGGGCGGGGATCTCGTCTCGAAGGGCGGCACTTTTTCGGGCGGCAACCTGACGCTGGCGGCCGGCGGGGACATGCTGCTGGGTGCCGTCGCCACCGAAAGCCATGGCGCAACCAGCCTGGCCGGCGGTAGCGGCTCGATCACGGACAGCGTCACCCACAAGGTCACCAGCATCGACGCGACCGGCAATCTGCAGATTGTGGCGGCCGGCAACCTGACGAGCCAGGGCGCGCAGTTGGCCGCAGGCGGCAGCGCCAGCCTTGCGGTTGGCGGCACCGCGACGCTGGGTGCGGTCACCGACACCACGACCACGGTTGAAACCCAGAAGATCAGCCATGGCCTGACGGGCAGCTACTCGGTCGACGAGACGGTGAAAGGCACAACGCTGACGGGCGCCAACGGCGTGACCGTATCGGCCGGTCTCAGCGATCCGTCGGGCAAGCTGATCCTTGAGGGCGGGACGATCAGCTCCGACAAGGGCGCGGTCGTGCTGTCCGGCACCGGCGGCGTGACCATCGCCACCGTCAACGAGCATGACACCAGCCTCACCACCACCGAGACCAAGAAGTCCGGCCTGCTCTCATCGACCAAGACGACGATCAGTGACAGCCTCACCAGCGACACCGCCATCGGCTCTACGATCTCCGGTAACACCGTCACCATCGCCAGCTCCGCCGGCGGGATTGCCGTGATCGGATCCACGGTCGCGGGGACGGACAGCGTCGCTCTCGTCGCCAAGGGGCCGATCTCCATCACCGACGCGACCAGCACGGCGGAGGAGAATAACAGCAAGACCGTCAAGACATCCGGGATCACCGGGGCCGGTATCGGTGTATCGATCGGCTCCTCAAAGCTCAGCGAGACGGATACGACAAGCACTTCCACCTCCGTCGGCTCACTTGTCGGCGCGACGAATGGCAGCGTTACCATCGCATCGAGTGATGCGGTCACCGTCAAAGGCTCTCAACTGATCGCGGGCGGCGGCGATCTCAGCGTCGTCGGCAAAAGCGTATCGATCACCAATGGCGTCGATACTTCGAGTGAGACCAGCACGACCCAATATAAATCGACCGGACTCTCGATTGGGCTTTCAGGCGGCGTAATCTCGACCGCGATGGCGGCATCCAACGCCATTGGTGGTGCGACCCATACCAGCGACGGCCGCACGCAGGCGCTCGAAGGCATTGCCGCAGCGCGTGACGTCTATGATACGGCACAGGGAGCGGGAAGTCTCGCTGCTGGAGCTGACGCCCTTGGCAAGGGCGATATCAGGGGTGCTTCGGGTGCAACAGGGATCGTGCTCAACATCGGCTTCGGCACGAGCAAGAGCAGCACCAGTTCGAGCAGCAGCAGCAGCACCGCGGTCGGTTCGCAGCTTTCGGCCAGCGGTGACGTCAATATCGTCGCAACCGGCGGAGCCGGGGCTGGCGCGATTTCGGTGGTCGGTTCCACCATTCAGGGCACCAACGTGAACTTGGCTGGCGACAGCATCACGCTGGCGGCTGCGACCGATACGCGCTCGTCGACGAACAGCTCCAAGAGCAGTTCGATGGGCGTCGGCGCGACGATCGGCTCCAACGGCGTCTCCGTGAGCGGTTCGTTCAGTCAATCGAAGGGCAACGGCAGCAGCGAAGAGACGACGCACACCAACACAGTGATCACCTCCAGCGGGACGACGACGGTGGCTTCTGCTGGCAACACGACGCTTTCGGGCGCCGAGGTCCATGCCGATCAGATCGTGGCCGCAGTGGGCGGCACGCTGGCGATCACGAGCTTGCAGGATACAGGAGCGCAGCAGCAGCATGCGTCGAGCTTCGGGGTTGGCGTCGGCGTTTCGGCTGGAGGCGTACCGTCGGGGTCGATCTCGATCTCGTCGAGCAAGGGTGATGCGAACTACGCGAGCGTGACCTCGCCGAGCGGTTTGTTCGCGGGCGATGGCGGGTTCCAGATCAGCGCGGGGGCGACCGTGCTGACGGGCGGCTATATCACTTCAAGCGCGACTGCGGCTGCCGCTAACGCCAATAATCTGACGACCGGAACGCTGGTCACCCAGAACATCGACAATGCGTCGAGCTACAGCACCAAGACCGGCGGCATCGGGCTGAGCCTTGGGGCGGGGCCGGGCATGACGGGCCTGTCGACGGCCATGCCTCAGGGCAAGAACGGGTCCGACAGCAGCACGACGACGAGCGGCGTCACCCAGAACGGCGGGGGATTGTCGGTGCATATCACCGATACGACCGGGCAGTTGGCGGCGACGGGGCAGACAGCGGACCAAGCGGCGGCAGCGCTCGCCGCGGCCAGCCAGGGGCTCACGACGGACAACGTCCAGTCGCATGCGGGCGTGCTCGCCAACACGCCCGATATCGCCGCCATCCTGCAGACCCAGCAGCAGCGCCAGGATGCGGCAGCGGCGGCGGGCTATGCGATCGCGCGGACGGAAGGCGATATCGCTCAAGCCTTGCATCTCGAGGAGGGCAGCGGGGGTAAGGCGATACTGCAAGGCGCCGGCGCTGGCCTGCTCGCCGGTCTGGGCGGCGGCGATGTGGCGGGCGCGGTCGGCGGTGCCGTTGCGAGTCAGTTGGCGGCGCCTACCCTGATCAAATTGGGCAACGAGGCGGCCGGCACTCTCGATCCGAACGGGACGACCGGAAAGACGGCTATCGCCGACCTCGTCAGCAATCTGGCCAGCAACGCTGTCGGAGGGCTCGTCGGCGGAGGCTCGGGCGCGTCCGTGGCGGGAACCTTCAACCAGTACAATCGTCAGCTCCACAAGAGCGAGCAGGAGAAGCTGGCCACCCTGGAAGCTGGCAAGAGCGAGGTACAGAAGCAGCAGCTCGAGGAAGCCGCCTGCTACCTCGTGCGTTGTTGGTACAACGAACGATCCGATGGCATTACGGTGCCGTCGGATCCGTGGACACTAGCGAGTATCGACCCGAAAAGCCCGGAATATGCCTGGGCTATCGACGAGTTGACTAAGGGGGGTGGCTTCACCGAAACGCCCCGGGAGATCAGCAGCGAGAACGCCAACCAGTATAATTACGACCATGGCGCAAAACCTGTCTACGACACCAATCCCTGGACGTTGCAGGACTATCTCAAGGGTCAGGGCAGCAACGCCGATCTGCTGATCGGCGTTGCCCAGGGTATTGGGCGTTCGGTGGTCGACACGACCAACACCGTCAGCAACCAGATGAGCCTGATGGACGGAAGTTGGCTGGCAAGTCAGTTCACTGGCGTCACACCATCCATTCCGACGCCCGACATCCTCAAACCCTCGAATGGCGCACAGGACGTCGGTGGTTATCTCGGCCAACTGACCTTTCTCATTGCCGGACTCCCCGCCACAAGCGGTGCCATCAAGGCTCTCGGAGCAGGCGCTGATCTCAGCTCCGCCATCTCCACAACGTCCGGCATCGCTGAAGGTGTCGCTGCAGATAGCGAAGCCGCGTCTCTGACGCGTCCAAGCTGGCGACAATCGGAAATCGATGTGGGTAATGAATTGGGGTCTGGCGCTCGCCCTCAGGTTAGCTATTTGGACGGCAACGAGGTGCGCAACGGCACTCCTAATAGCGTTCGTCCCGATTTCGTGGCTGCCGATTGGTCCCTAAGCTTTGAGGTCAAGAACTACAATGTCGCTACGACTACGGAAGGCCTCATTAGCAACGTCGTGCGTCAAGCAGAGCAGCGAGTTGTCAACCTCCCTGAAGGGATGCAGCAGCAGGTTATTATCGATGTGCGCGGTCAAACTCTGAGTCTTCAACAGGAAATTTCAATTCGTCAGGCCATTGTACAACGATCCAATGGGGTAATTAGCCCGAACTCCATAAGGTTTAAGGCGCAATGAGAACTATAGGATTTGATGGAGGAAGCTCGTTATACGAGCTCGGACCTGCTTCTGACGTGATATTATTCTTTCAATGCCTTGATGTATACGCGGTGAAAAGGGAGATGTATGATGGATGGAGCCTTCTTACCGACCGTCTGTATCGGCGCTATGTGAGAATGGTCGATAATGAAAGAACGTCATTCTTGATGGATAGGGTGCAGAGCTCTTTTGAACGGGAAGCCACCGATTCGGCTATTGATTGGAATAACTTTAATAGTGATCAGAGTTGGCTGGAGCCTTCAAGGTCAACATTGGCAGACCTGTTCAGTAGATATTTTGATGGATTTTCCAGATGTATTGAATCTGCAAAGCTAAATTATGAAACGTTCAAGGAATATTCGGGTTATAGTTATGAGCCTGTTCGCATTGTAATCTCTGATTTAGCGGGATTCGCCCGTGACAAAAACAAGTCGCTAGGCGAGTATGACGCTCTGGAAGGGCAGCCGTTTTGGCTTCAGTGAGAGGTGCTCTGAGCACACGGAGCTATGCTGTTGATTTCCAATGAGATCTGACCCGGGATTTTCATCGAGAATTGCCGATCAGCCCGTGCAGGATGTTGAGGATGTGAGTCTTGGTGGAAACACCGGCCTCAAGCGCCAACTCGACCGCGCAGAGTGCGGCCTGCTCGTCATACTGCAGGACCAGTGCCAGGATTTCCATCATCTCGCGGTAGCCACCTACGCGCCTGAGAAGCTGTCCCCGCAGTCGCCGGAACGCGTCGGGCATCTCGGCGAAGAGCGCACCATTGCGCAAAGCTCCCGGCTTGCGCTGCATCACCGCCAGATAGTGGCGCCAGTCATAGACGGTTACCGCCTGCTCACCGACTACGACGGCGGAGTAGCGCAACGTCAACTGGTGGCCATTCAGCATCTGCACGACACCAACAAATCAAGATGGCGGCTTGTCCCCGCAACCAACACCTCAACAGCCCCCAACGCTCCCGCACTGGGGGCTCTCGTCGTTTGAGGCAAACAACCCCCACCTCCACGCACAACGCCCAAGTGGATGCTCCTGCCGAGCGGCGCACTCCGCAGGAAGCACCCCGCTGGAAGCGCCCCGGCCTCCCCCGCTCAATACACATCGCGCACATATCGTTTCTCCTGCGCCATCTGCTCGACATAGTCGGCCGCCGCGGCGGCCTTCAGGCCGCTATGGCGGGCGACGATCTCGCGCAGCGTCCTGTCGACATCCTTGCCCATATGCCTCGCATCGCCGCAGACATAGAAATGCGCGCCCTCGACAAGCCAGCGCCATAGCTCGGCACCCTGTTCGAGCATCCGATGCTGGACATAGACCTTCTCGTCCCGATCGCGCGAAAAGGCGAGGCTCAGCCGGTCCAGATGGCCATCGCGTCGCCAGGCATCGATCTCGTCGCGATAGTAGAAGTCCGATGCCTCATGCTGTTCGCCGAAGAACAGCCAGTTCGCGCCTGTGGCACCGGTCGCCCGGCGTTCGTGGAGGAAGCCGCGAAAGGGCGCGATGCCGGTGCCGGGGCCGACCATGATGATCGGCCGCGAGAGATCGGCCGGCGGATGAAAATGGCTCGACGGCTGGTGGAACAGGCTGATCTTCCGATCGGCCGCCCGATCGGCCAGGAAGGTCGAGCATACGCCCTTGCGCCGTTGCCCGAGGCAATCGTAGCGCACCGTCGAGACGGTGAGTTGCACCTCGTCGGGCTGCGCCTTGGGGCTGGACGCGATCGAGTAGAAGCGCGGCTGCAACGGGCGCAGCACCGATGCCAGATCGTCGAGCCCCAGCTTCACGCCGCTTTCGCGCAGCACGTCGGCGATCTGCCGTCCCCATAGCCAGCGATCGAAATCGGCCTTTCGCGTAGGGTCCAGCAAGGGCGCGAACGCGACGTCGGGTGATCGCTCGGCGATGAGTTCGAGGAAGTTGATCGTAAGCCTGGTGATGTCCCAATGCTGGGTCAGGGCTTCCGCGAGCGGCATGTCCCCGACATTCTTGACGGGAACCGGTGCTTCGCCGGACAACAGGAGCAGCCCCAATATCTCGTCGACCAGCGCGGGGCAGTTGACCGGGAATACGCCCAGTGAATCGCCTGCCGCATAAGCGAAGCCCGTGCCGGCGATCCCGAAGCCGAACTGGCGGACTTCCTTTTGCGCGCCTTCGCCACTGAGCAGTAGGTTGCGGACAAGCGGCACGCCGAGCGGATTCTTGCGCGTGAAGCTCGCGGATGCCGGGCCGGGCACCGTTGCGGCCGGATTGGCGCCGCCCCTCGGCGATGCCAACGAGCCGGCTGTCGGAACGGCATCCGCGAGGGCGCGGGGCGTGGCGGAAGCCGATACGGCCTGGGGCAAGGCCCTGAGGACGCCGGTGAGCCAGGCGAGGCCGGATTCCTCATAGTCGGGCTCGCAATCGACCCGAGGTGCGGCGCGGACAGCTCCCAGCGCTTCGAGCCGTTCATCGACCTTGCGCCCGAACCCGCAAAACTGGTCGTAGCTCGAATCCCCCAGCGCGAGAACCGCGTAACGCAGACCTTCGAGCGCGGGCGCCGGATCGGCGGTCAGCGCGGCCCAGAAACCGCTGCCATTGTCCGGCGCGTCACCGTCGCCGAAGGTGCTGACGATCAGCAACGCGGTGCTCGCCTGTTCGAGGTCCGTCAGCTTCGCTTCGTCCATCGGCAGCAACCGCGCCTTGTGCGTCGCGGCCACCAGTCGCTCCTGACAGCTTTGCGCGAAGGTCTCCGCATTGCCTGTCTGTGAGGCCCACAGGATCAGGATCTCGTCGCTATCCTCGATATCGGCCGCGATGGTCGAGCCGGCCGGAAGGGCCGGCTGAACCACGCTCCCGGCCGGGAGCGAGGTCCGGGCGAACAGGCCCGCCAGCAACCCGTTGACATAATGCTGGCGCGACGGATCGAACGGCGCGCCTTGCGGGAGCATCGGGACGCCGCCGGCCCGGCGACCTTCCGGCGAGCGCAGCGCGGTGGTGAATCCGTCGAGATAGGCGCGTTCGTGCCCGGCGAGCGCCGGCACGCCGCCATCCTCAAGCCCCATCACCCGCGCGAAGGCGTCGACGGCGGCCAGTTGCAGCGGAGCGAGGCCGCCATCGTCGAACAGGGAAACGGGGGCCGGCGTTTCGGCGCCCGGCGTCTCGGGTGGGGGAGCCATGTCCTGCGCCGGGCCAGAAACCCGGACGAGCGCGACCGCGCTGAACTTGAATTCCGGCTGCATCGAGATCGGATCGACGGCATCGCTGGTCACGGCATTGATCGCGAGATTCTCGCCGAACACGTCGCTCCAGTGGAAGGGGGCGAAGCAGTTGCCGGGGCGGACCCGGTCGGTGACCACCGCGGGCAGCACGGCGCGGCCCCGGCGCGAGCGGATCTCCACCTGATCCTTGTCGCCGATGCCCAGCGCCTCCGCGTCTTCGGGATGGATTTCCACGAAGGGGCCAGGATTGAGCTTGTTGAGCGTCGGCACCTTCCCGGTCTTGGTGAGGGTGTGCCATTGATGCTGGAGGCGGCCGGTGTTGAGCACCAGCGGGAAATCCGCGTCGGGCATCTCGGCCGCGTCCATGTGCGGCCGGGCGAGGAAGAAGGCCCGCCCACGTTCGGTAGGAAAGGCGATGCGCGGCCGCTCGCCATCCTCGCCGATCCGTTCGGCCTGGCTGATGCCGTCGTTCAGGTAGCGGATCGGATTGCGGTCGCCCGCCGCATCGGGCGGGCAGGGCCATTGCAGCGGCGTCTCGCGCAGCCGTTCGTGGCTGGCGCCGCGGATGTCGTAGCCGGTCCTGGGGTTCCAGAACCGGCGAATCTCCTCGAACACGTCCGCGGCGGATGCGTAGGAGAAGGCATCGGCATACCCCATCCGGCAGGCCACCCGGGCGATGATCTGCCAGTCCGCCATCGCCTCACCGGGCGGATCGACCGCTTTCTGCATGAGGGTCAGGTTGCGTTCCGAATTGACCATCACCCCTTCGGCCTCGGCCCAGAGCGCGCCGGGCAGGATGATGTCGGCGTAGCGGTTCGTCTCGGTGTCGACGAACACGTCCTGGGTGATGACCAGCTCGGCGGCCTCCAGCCCTTCGATCACCTTCTTGCGGTTGGACATGCTGGCGACCGGATTGGTGCAGATGATCCAGCAGGCCTTGATGCTGCCGGCCGCCATATCCTCGAACAGGCTGACGGTGCCGGCGCCCGCCTCGACCCGCAGCGTGCCGCGCGGCACCGCCCACAGATCCTCGACAAGGGCACGGTCGGCATCGCTCGTCGTCGCGCGCTGTCCGGGCAGGCCGGGGCCCATATAGCCCATCTCGCGGCCGCCCATCGCATTGGGCTGCCCGGTCAGCGAGAAGGGGCCGCTGCCCGGCCGGCAGATCGCCCCCGTCGCCAGATGCAGATTGCAGATCGCATTGGTGTTCCAGGTGCCATGGGTGCTCTGGTTGAGGCCCATCGTCCAGCAGCTCGTCCATTCGGGCGCCGCGCCGATCCACTCGGCCGCCCTGCGGAGGTCCGCCTCGGGAATCCCGGTGATCCCGGCCACCTTCTCCGGCGGATAGTCGGCGAGGAATTCGGGCATCGCCTCCCAGCCTTCGGTATGGGCCGCGATGAAGGTATCGTCGGTCTTGCCGTCGGCCACGAGCAGATGAAGCAGGCCGTTCAGCAGCGCGAGGTCGGTGCCGGGGCGCACCTGCAGGAACAGGTCGGCCTTGTCGGCGGTCGCGTTGCGGCGCGGATCGACCACGATCAGCTTCGCGCCCGCCTTCACCCGGTCCATCATCCGCAGGAACAGGATCGGATGGCAGTCGGCCATGTTGGCGCCGATCACGAAGAACAGGTCGGCCTTGTCGAAATCCTGATAGGAGCCCGGCGGTCCGTCGGCGCCGATCGACAGCTTGTAGCCGCTCGCCGCGCTCGCCATGCACAGACGCGAGTTGGATTCGATATTGTTCGTGCCGATGAACCCCTTGCAGAGCTTGTTGGCGAGATATTGCGCCTCCAGCGACATCTGGCCGGAAACGTAGAAGGAAACCGCGTCGGGGCCGTGCGCGTCGATGATCGCGCGCAGGCCGCTCGCCGTGCGATCGATCGCGGCTTCGATCGGGATCGGCCCCTGATCGCGGCTGCCTTCGATCCTGGCATAGGCCTTGTCGGCACGGCCGCTGGTGGCGACCGGCTGCCCGCAGGTGCTGCCCTTGGTGCAGAGCCGGCCGAAATTGGTCGGGTGGCTCTTGTCGCCCGACACCTTGACGATCCTGTTGTCCGCGACGTCGAGCAGGATGCCGCAGCCGACGCCGCAATAGGGGCACACGCTCTTGACGGTCTTCTTCGTCATCGACGGTCTTCTCAGCCCAATAAAAAAGCCGCCACCGACCGGACCCCGAAGGGCCGGCCGATGGCGGCGTTGCCTATGCTTCATACCCTTGCGGGCAGCCGGGACATCAGCCCTTCGTTGGGCGGGTGTCCCGAGATTTCACCAGCTATGCTGCCGCATATCGCAAGGGCGGGCAAGATGGTTTTTGCAGTGCAGCAGAGCCCGGATTTTCAGCGGAAGCGCTTGCGCAGCGTGATGCGGAAGGTCCGCCCGGTCGGGTTCAGATAGGATTCGCCATAGGCGAGCGGAACGGCGCCCCGCGCATCATGCACCGTCGTATGGGCGCCGAGCACATTGTCGGCCGAGAGGTTGAGGCTGCCGCGCAGGAAGGGCAGCAGGTGGGTGAGCCAAGGCTGATAGGCGAGGTTGAACTGAAGCCGCAGGTTGACGGTGACCCCCTGCGAGAAGCTGAGCTGCTCGTCCTGAAGCGCCCCCACGCGCGTGGTCGTGCGGGTCTGCCACTGGGCGTTGACGTCGGCGCTCCAGGTGCGTGTCGAGAGGGTGGTCTGAAGCTCGATCTGGTGCGCGGGCGTGCCGCCCATGTCGCTCAGGAAATCGCCGTCGAGCAGGTCCAGGCGGGGTTGCCCGTCGCGGAGCGTCACATCGTCCTGGAGGCGCCATGTGTCGTAGAGCGCGATCTGGAACTGGTTGCGGATCATCGGCGGCGTGGCGCCGGGCGCCGGGTTGGCCGAGGCGGGGTGCGGGGCGCCGAAGGCGGTGGAATAGTTGAGCCCCCAGCGCACCTGCTGCCGGTCGCGCCGCGCGAGGTTGACCGGGCTCACGTCGAGCGCGGTCAGATAGCCGTCCGCGTTGCGGGTGAAGCGATCCGGGAAGGCCGCCTCCGCCGCCGAGGTCGCCGCGGTGATGCTGGTGATCGGATTGCGGGTGCGATCGATCGTATATTCGGCGGACAGCGTCAGGTCGATCGAGTGGAGCGGGGTCGCCTGGATGCGGACGTTCGCGACGCGGGAGGTCGCGGGCCGGAGCGCGGCGTTACCGCCCTCGATCCGCTGCACGATCGACGTCTCCCCGGTCACGAAGTCGAACGCGCGAAGATCGGGGGTGTCGAGCGCGGCCTCGCCGAGCTGGAGCAGGGTCGGCGCCTGTTCCTCGTGGCGGAAGGAGGCGATGATCTCGACCGGTGCGACCGGTGACCAGTCGAGCGTCGATCCGAAGGTGGAGAGCGTGCCGAAGTCGGAAAGCTGGCGCGCCTCGCCATTGACGCCCACCGACAGCTTGCCCAGCGCGGAATGGCGCGACGTGATGGGGAAATCCAGGTTCGCCTGCACATTGCCTTCGTCGCGCGAGCGTGTCGCGTCCTGCGGCGCGACCGGGGAGTCGCTGCGGATGCCCGAGAAGGCGAAGCCCGTCCGCAGAGCGGCGGTGACGGGGCCGGCCGGCAGCGCGAAAAGATGCCCGTTCAGATAGAAATCGCCGCTCGCCTCGCGCGTGTCGGTGGCGACGCAGTCGGCCAGCGTCCCGGCGGCGCAGCGATCGTCGAGCAGGGCCGGAGAGGGCAGGAGGATGCCAGCGAACTTTCCGGCGTCGGCGGCATCGTAGGTGCGGGTCAGGCGCGTGGTGTCGTCCAGCTTGCCGACGAACGACCAGCGCCAGGTGTCGAGCTTGCCGTTGAGCGTCAGGTTCGTCTGCGCGTCGACGGTCTGGTCGGAGCGATAGCGCGGCCCGCTCAGGAGGCCCGGCGAACCCTGCTGATCGAGAAGGCCGCCATCCTCGTCGGAAAGACCCAGCCGGCTCTGCAACGCGCCGAGATCGAGGCGGCCGGTCAACTCGGCGGTGAGCGGGCCGAGATTGCGCGTGAGGTCGCCGCTGATCGTCAGGTCATCGCTCTGCGTGGCGAGCGTGTGGGCGGGAACGGATGCCGTGCTGCCGGCGCCCGCGAGCGTGGTGTCCGCGAAGATCGGATCCTGGTGGCGATAGTCGAGGTTGATGTCCCAATGGCCGTTCTCGTCGATGCGGAGAAGATCGGCCTTGGCGCGATAGATGCCGCGCCAGTCGTCCGGCGCCATCGTGTAGCGGCCGAGCAGCGTGAGCGCATGATAATCCCGGCGCAGCACGACGTTCACCACCCGCTGGTCGGGCGTATAGCCATATTCGAGCGCGACCTTCTCCGGGAAGATCTCGATCCGCCGGACGGCCTCGGGCGGGAGGTCGCGGATCGAGGAGAAGCCGGCGATCCGCTGGCCGTTCACCAGCACGATCGGCGCGGGAGTGTTCTTTCCGGCGTCGCTGTCGCCATTCTTGATCTCGGGGGCGAGATCCTCGAACACCTCGCTGAGATCGGCCGCGCCGAGCGCGCCGATGGCCTGCGCATTGAGCGTCGCTTCGGCCGGAACCTCCGTCGCGACCGCGCCATATTGCCGGTGCGCTTCCACGAGAATCTGGTCCTTGGCCGCGTCGATCGCTTCGGCCGCGTCGGCCTTGGCGGTGACGGACTTTGGCGTGCCGGCGGCGACGGCATCCTCGGCCTGGGCCGCCCCGGCGGTCAGGCCGCACGCCAGGAGGAGGGCCGCGCCCCGGCCGCCCGATATCATCCGGGCGGTCGCTTCGCCGCCGCGGTGACGCACATTGTCCATACCCAAAACTCTGCCTCGCGCCGTCTTCGTTCTTCGCGCGCCACGGGGGCGGTCACGGAGCACAAGACGGAGCGCATGGGCGGCGGCCGATGGCCGAAGCCTGTACCCGTCCATAAGCTTTGGTCATGTTGGGGCGGGCGGGGCCGGCGCCCCGTTATCGCCTTATGCTTCCGCTCGCCTGAGGGCGGTGGCGGCTTCTTCGAACGACGCCCAGGCCCGGCCGGCAAGGCTGGCCCCCACGCTGCATCGGCGGACGCCCAGATCGGCAAGCGCGCGGGTGCTCTCATCATAGTCGTGGACGACGACATTCACGGGCTTCGGCGCGACGGCCGCCACCAGTTCGGCCACCGCCCCCGGATCGAGAAGGAAGGGGACGAACAGGCAGTCGGCGCCGGCATCCGCATAGGCGATCGCCCGGGCGATGCTGTCCCGCACCGGCATGTCCTTCACCCGGAAATTCTCGTTGCGGCCGATCAGCATCACGGCCGGATCGATCGCGTCGATCGCCGCGCGCGCGGCCGCGATCCGGTCGACGGCGAGGCTGGTCTCATACATGGCGGAGCCCGACCAGTCCTCGATCGAAAGCCCCGCCACGCCCGTCGCCACCGCCATCGCGACGTTCGCGGCGACATCCGGGGGAGCGTCCGCAAAGCCGTTCTCGAAATCGGCGTTGACGGGCAGGGGCGTGGCGTCGACCAGCGCCCCGAGATGCGCCAGCACCTCGTCCCGGCTCATCTGGCCATCCTCCTTGCCGGCGGCCCACGCCGCCCCCGCGCTGGTCGAGGCGATGGCCCTGAAGCCGAGGCCGGTGAGCCGGACGGCGCTGCCGGCATCCCAGGCATTGGGGATGATGAAGAAGCCGCTTTCATGCAGCCTGCGGAACGTGGCGCGCTTCTCTGATATGGTCGGCATGGCTATCTCCCGTTTCCCGTTATCGTCGTCGCTCAACCGGTGGATACCAGCCTGAAGAATTGCCGATCCTCCCGCCGGATGATCTGCTCGCGCCGGCTCAATGCAAGGTTTTCGCGTCCAAGCGGGTCGGCCTTGAGCCGGGCGCGATAGGCTTCGTAGGCGGCCAGGTTCTCGATCGTATAGATTCCGTAGGCGGTCGTCGCGGTGCCCTCATGGGGCGCGAAATAGCCGATCAGGTCCGCCCCGCACCGGGGGATCACGCGCCCCCAGTTGCGGGCATATTCCTCGAAGGCGTCCTGCCTGTAGGGATCGATCTCGTAGCGGATGATGCAGGTAATCATGATGGCTCCTTTCCGGGGAGCCGGGGATATCGCGTTCGTCCCGCCGGATGTTTCGGCCGCCGCCGAAGCATCCGCCGCCCGATCGCGCTATGCTGGCGCCATGAGCAGCATCATTCCCCTTGCCGAGATCGGGGCTCTGGTGGGCGAGCCGGCCCGAACCGCGATGCTGGTCACGCTCATGGACGGGCGGGCGCTGACCGCGGGCGAGCTGGCCCGTGCCTCCGGCGTCACGCCGGCGACCGCCAGCGGCCATCTCGCGCGGCTTGTGGAGGGCGGCCTCCTCGCCATGATCCCGCAAGGGCGTCATCGCTATTTCCGGCTGGCGACGCCCGCCGTCGCCCGCATGATCGAGACCATGATGGGCGTGGCGGGCGTCGCCGATGCCGCGCGTTGGGCGCGACCCGTCCGTTCGGGGCCGGCCGATCGCGCGATGCGGCGCGCGCGCCGATGCTACGATCATCTCGCGGGCGATGTCGCGGTTCGGATCGCCGATTTCCTGGTGGAGTCGGGCCATCTCGAATGGACGCCGGAGGCCGCGATGCTGACGGCTTCGGGTGTCGGGTTCGCACGGCGTCTGGGGCTCGACCTCGACGATCGATCGTCCCCGGACATGCCTGTCGGACGACAAAGGGCGTTCTGCCGGCCATGCATGGACTGGAGCGAGCGGCGGCCCCATGTGGCGGGCGCGCTCGGGCGGGGGCTGCTCCAGCTCTTTCTGGACGAGCGGTGGCTGCGCGAGATGCCCGACAGCCGCGCCATCACGATCACGGCGCCGGGTGCGGAGGCGCTCGAACGGCATTTCGGGATTCGGTAACGGGATGATCGGGGCAGGGCCGCCGCCCGAGGCCTTCCGGCCGGCGGCGACCCTGCACCATGACGGTCAGAAATGCTTGCTGAACGTCATGCCGACGGTGCGCGGCTGGTTGACCTCGAAGGCGAGCCGGGCGCGGCCGCCGCGTTCGCGATCGAACGAGAGCAGCGCCTGCTTGTTCAGCAGATTGTTGATGTAGATGGATATCTCCATCTGCGCGGGAAAGCGCAGCCCGGTGCTGAGATTGACGATCTCATATTTCGGCAGCTTCAGATTGAGCACGGTCGCATCGAGGCCGCTCGCGCCGCCGAACGGCAGGTTCGACACGAAGCTCTGCGGATTGCCCTCCTGATCGGCGGGCTGCGTGTAGCGGCTGCCGATATATTGGTAGGAAGCGGTGAGGAAGGCATCGATCCCCTTCTCCCGATTGACCGGCTGCGTGTAGGTGCCGCCGGCCGACAACTGGAAATTGGGCACCGTCGGCAGGCGATTGCCGTCGCGGATGCCGGCCACCGGCGTTCCGCTCGGCCCCTCGATCGTGGAATCGAAGACCGAGTGGGTGTAGGTTCCCGACAGGTTCAGATCGAGCCCGTGGACCGGCGTGTAGGCGAACTCCCACTCGGCGCCCTCGGCATGGGCCTTGGGCACGTTGAAGATCACGCGCGACGAGCAGGAGCCGGCGTCCGCCGTCACCTGCAAATTCTGGATGCGGTTGTAGAAGAAGGCCGCGTTGACGCGGAGCGGGCCGAAATGCGCCTTCACGCCGCCCTCATAATCCCAGAGCGTCTCGTCCTTGTAGTTGGGGTGGCCGCCGAAGGTCTGCGCGTCCGGTCCGTTGGGAACCCCGCCGTCGCACAGCGGCAGGTTGAGCGGATCGTTGACGCCGCCGAGGCGGAAGCCCTTGGACGCCTGCGCGTTGATCTTGACGTTCGGCGTCGCATCCCAGCTCACCAGAAAGCGCGGGGTGAACCCGTTGGACTTGGTCTGGTCCGTGCGGTTGTCGCCGTTGGCGTAGAGACCGCCCGACACGAAGCGGCGCTTTTCCTTATAGTCGTAATAGCGCCCGCCGGCGGTGACGTGCAGCACCGGCAAAACGTCGTAGGTCGCCTCCGCGAAGGCGGCGAGTTCCCGCAATTTGTACGGAATGTCGGAGGCGTAGGGCGTGTCCGCCGGGAAGCCGTTGGCGACCGCGGCCGACGTTCCGGCGCCGAGCGCGGCATCGACATAGGCGTCGTAGCCGGGCTCGATCGAGCGCTGCGAATAGTCCCTCGTGTTGTGGAGATAGAAGCCGCCGACGACCCATTGGAACGGCCCGTCATTGTCGGAGGCCAGACGGACTTCCTGCGTGAACTGGTTGAGCCGGGTCCGGTCGATCAGGCTCGAAGGCAGCAGCACGGCGGCGTCGGGAAGGCCCAGATCGACCGACACGCTGCCGTCCAGCGTGCTGTCGTCGCGATCGATGAAGAGCTTGCGGTGGGTATAGGTCGAGACCGATGTCAGCGCGACGCCGCCCAGCTTGATGGTGGCCGTGTTGTCCGCGATGAACAGCTTGTCGTCGAAGGCCTCGGGGTGGAGCAGGAGCTGCTCGTTCTTGCCGAGATGGACGGGCGGATCGGTGAACGCGTTGCCGTAGAGATTGAAGATGTCGCGGCGGTTGAAGCCGTCCGTGTGGAGATGCTGGAACAGCACGCGCGGCGTGATCGTGATGTCATCCGTCGGCTTCCAGGCGAAGGCGAGGCGGCCGCCCGTGCGGAAGCCCTCGTTGACATTCTTGCGCTCGCTGCCGTTCAGATAGCGCGCGTCGATGAAGCCCGGATAGAAAGTATAATAGCCGACCGCGCGCACCGCCAGATCCGGGGTCAGCGGCACATTGACCATGCCCTTGGCCGAGCCCCCGAGGCCGCCGCCGTCGATCGCGTTGAAATTGCCTTCGATCGAGGCCTCGGTCTTGGACGTCGTCGGCTGGTTGGTGATGTAGCGGATCGTCCCGCCTTCCGAACCGGCGCCGAACAGCGTGCCCTGCGGCCCGCGCAGCGTCTCGACGCGATTGAGGTCGTAAAGGTCGAGATCGGGCGTGAAGAGCGACATCGAGATCACGGATTCGTCGAGATAGACGCCGACCTGCTCCTGCACGCCGGGCTGGTCGCGCGCGATCTGGCCCGACGATACGCCGCGGATGGCGACCTGACTCTGGCCCGGCCCCAGATTCTGGATCGTGAGGCCGGCGATGTTGCGCGACAGATCCTCCAGCGTGGTCGCATGGGCTCGCTGGATGTCCTGCGCCGTCTGCGCGTTGATCGAGAAGGGCACGTTCTGCAACAAGACCGAACGCTTGGTCGCGGTGACGATGATGTCCTGGCTGGCGTCCGATGTCGGCGCGGACTGCGCGTGGAGCGGTGCCGTCAACGCCAGAATCGACGTCGATGCGAGCGAAAGCAGTGCAAACCCGGCCCCGTTATGATGGCTCATGGTCCTGATCCTCCCCTGGATATATTATTATGCTTTCATTGGATCGATCCTGTTGTCCGGTGTGTCTTCCTCCCTCCGTTGCGGCATGTGCGATGCGGAACGCGTCGGTGGCGCGCCTTTCGGCCTACCGATGGGGCGGGATCGCCGTATCCGGCTGTTGCGGGTCCGCGACGGCGCTGGAATGTCCGGTGGGCGTGGCTTGCGCCTGAAACTGCCCGGCCCTACCCGCAATCGCGAGCACGGACCCACGCTCGGAAAACGCCGACATGTGCCATCCCCCAACAGTGTGTGGGCCACTGCCGCCCGCTTTGTCGCGGGTTCGGGTGCCCCATTCCTGTCATGCTACTGTAAGAAGAGACGATGCTTCTTCGCAATGAGCGACTCTCTTCGGCGCGATCTATTGCGCCGAGGTGCGTGTTTTGGGAGACAGTTTGAAACCCGCCAAAATGAAGCATTCTTTCGGCGGGGTTTTATTCGGGTCCGACGTGCGAAGCAGGCCCTGCGTCAGCCCGGATCGGCGGACACCGTCTCGCGCATCTGCCGGCGATATTGGGCGGGTGTCACGCCCATATGCAGCTTGAAGGCGCGCTGGAACGCGGCTTCGGACTGATAGCCGACATCCTCGGCGACGGCGCCGGTCGAGGCGGACGAGGTGCGGAGCTGGTTGGCCGCGATCGTCATGCGGATATCGGTGAGCAGGTCGGTCGCCGAACGGCCGAGGCTCTGCTGGAACTGGCGGATGAAGGTGGCGCGCGACATGGCGCAGAGCCCCGCCAGCTCCGGCAGCGTCCAGCTCCGCGCGGGCTCGTTGAACAGCGCGGTGAGGGCGGGGGCCAGCCGGGGATGCCCGGCCAATGCCAGCAGGCCGTCCGGCGCGCCCTCGGCCTCGCTGGCGAGGCGCAGCGTCAGCGCGAAGGTGGCGGTGGAGAGCGCGTCCAGCATCGCGCGTCCGCCGAGATTCTCGTCCGCCGATTCCAGCCGCATCAACCCGACCAGACCGGCGAGCTGGGCGCTCGTCCCCGGCCGCGCGGTCGCGGCGGTGTGCTCGGCCGCGCTGACCACCAGTTGCGCGGGCAGATAGTTTCGGATCAGCCGCTCATGGGCGGCGGACAGCCTGAAGCGCCCGCACAGGATGTCGAGCCGCTCGCCCGTTCCCTCATTCTCGTCGATCGTCAGCGTGAGGCCGGGGCGCTTGCGCGATGGCGCGGGATCGGCGCCGCTGCCGTCGTTGAGGATATGCGCGGAGCCGTGCGGCAGCAGCACGATGTCCCCCGCCGTCAGCCGGCGCGACGGCGCACCGGATGGATCGTCCAGCGTCGCCGATCCGGCGAGCACGATATGATAGGGAATCTCTCCCGGCCCGGCCGTCTCGAAGGTGAGTTGCCACGGGGCGCCGAAGAAGCAGCGATGCTCGACCCGTCCGCTGACCGGCACCAGTTCCAGCAGCCGGCTCAGCCAATCGGTGATGTCCGGCATATCAGGCTCCATGAATGATACTATCGAGCATAATAGTGAGCCGATCTGGAATTAGCAATCTCGCCTTGTGGGTTCATACGACACTCAACGTCCGAACGGGACGCCTGAACAGCAAGGAGTGTCACCATGTCTCGCATCGCAACCCCCGCCCTCGACACCGCGACCGGCGCCACCGCCGAGGTCTACGCCCAGATCAGGAAGGCCGCCGGCAGCGTGCCGAACACCTATGCCGCCATCGGCGCCCATGGCCCGGCCGCGCTCAAGGCGGTGCTCGCCGCCGAGGGCGTGCTCGCCTCGGGCTCGCTCGACAAGCAGGATCGGGAGACGATCAAGCTGCTGGTGAGCGTGGTCGCCGGCTGTGACTATTGCGTCGCCGCGCACAGCCTGCTCGGCAAGATGACGGGCCTGTCGCAGGATGCGCTGAGGCATATCCGCGCCGGGGAGCCGACCGGCGATGCGAAGCGCGATGCGCTGATCCGCTTCGTGAAGCTGCTCGCCGGCACCAGCGGCACGATCGCCGCCGGGGAGTTCGATGCGATCAAGGCGGCCGGCTACACCGACGCGCAGATCGTCGACATCAGCCTCGCCATCGCGCTGACCACGTTCACCAACGTCTTCAACCGCATCAACGACACCGCGATCGACTTTCCGGCGGTCGACTGACCGCCGGAAGGGCGCCGCTCTCCCTGCCCCTTCCCCGGAGCGGCGCCCACCCTTTCGTCGTCACGTCTGCAACAGGAGGACATCATGAATCTCATCATCGACAAGCTCGACCGCTCGGGACTGCTCCGCCACGATCTCGATTATCATCTGCTCCGTGCCGCGATGGTCGTCATCTTCGCATGGTTCGGGTACGACAAATGGTTTCAGGCCGAAATCCAGGGGCTTCTGCCCATCATCACCCATGGCCCCTTCATCTTCTGGACGATCCCGGTGCTGGGCATCAAGGGCACGAGCATCTTCCTCGGCACGTCGGAATGGACCTTCGGAACGCTCATCCTTCTGGGCTTCTGGAACAAGAAGCTGGGCGCTCTGGGCGCTCTCGGATCGATCTTCACCTTCATCGCCACCGTCACCGTCATCCCCTTCGTTCCCGGCGCATGGGATCCGAATGCGGGCGGTTTCCCGGCGATGACGATGGTGACGGCGTTCCTGCTCAAGGATCTCGTCCTGCTGGTGGTCTCCGTCTATCTGCTCAAGCAGGACGTCCAGCGTGTGATCGAGGCGCGGAAAAGCCGCTGATCCTTCCCCGTTCGCGGGCCGCCAAATCCGGCGGCCCGCGCGCTTTTTCGTGATGAAGCCGGTCAGCCGACGTCCGCCCGGCGCACCAGCCCCGGCATGATCAGCAGGACGAGTGGATACTGGAGCAGCAGGCCGCCGATGATGGCGATGGCGAGCGGCTGCTGGATGCCCGATCCCTGGCCGATGGCGAGCGCCAGCGGCAGCAGCGTCAGGATCGCGGCGAGCGTCGTCATCGTGATCGGGCGCAGCCGGTTGCGGCTGGCGGCGCGGGCGGCTTCGGCGGCCGGGAGCGTGCCGCGCAGCGCCTCATATTCGGAGATGTAGAAGATCGCCATCTCGGTGCCGATGCCGATAATCATCGTCATGCCCATCAGTGCGGTGATGTTGAGTTCCACGCCCGTCAGCCACAGCGCGATGAACACCGCGAGGGTGGAGAAGAGCGAGCAGCCGATGATGATCGCGGGTGTCGCGAAGCGGCGATAGAGGAGCAGGAGGAGGATGAACTCCGCCATCAGCGCCGCCGCGAACACGCGGGCGAGCCCGGCAAAGGCGATCTGCTGCTGCTGGTAGAGCCCGCCCAGCTCGTAGCGTATGCCGGGCGACAGCACGCCGGGCTTGTCCAGCGCGGCCTTCACGTCGGCGACGGCGGAGCCGATGCCGCGCCCCTCGATGCGGCCGGTGACGGCGACCAGCGGCTCCAGATTCTCCCGAGCGATCTGCGGCTGACCGGTGACGCGCACGACCTCCGCGACGCGGCCGAGCGGAAGGACATGGCCGTCCGCCGCGCGGATCGGCAGGCGAGCCAGTTCGTCCTCGGTGAGGCTCAGCGCGTTGGGGAGGCGGACGCGGACGTCGACCATCTTGTCCGCCTGCGGAAGCGAGGTGGCGACCGCGCCGGTCAGCGCGTCGTTGAGCGCGGTCTCGACATCGGCGGGCGTCACGCCCTCGAAACCGGCCCGCACGGGATCGATCTTCACGTCCAGCGCGTCGCCGGCCAGTTGCAGGCCGCTCTTCACCTCGACCACGCCGTCGATCCTGCCGATGAGCGCGGCGACCTTCTCGGCTTCCGCACGCAAGGGAGCGGGGTCGGCGGCGAAGAGCTTGACCTCGATCGGCTGCGGCACGGCGGTGAGATCGCCGATCAGATCTTCCATGAGCTGGGCCAGCTCGACGTCCACGCCGGGCACTTTCGCCGTCACTTCGGCCAGCACGTCGGACATGACCGCCTCGGTCGATCGGGAGTGGCCGGGCCTGAGGCGGACGAAATAGTCGCCATGATAGCTCTGGCCGAGATCCCCGCCGAGGCCGGTGCCGAGCCTGCGCGAGAAGGTGGCGACGTCCGGGTCGGCCTTCAGGATGGCATCGACCTCAGCCATCTCGCGGCTGGTCTCGTCGAGCGAGGTGCCGGGCTTCGTATAATAGTCCATGACGAAGCCGCTCTCGTCGACCTTCGGCATGAAGCCGGTCGGCACCTTCGACCAGGCGAGGGCACCGAGCCCGAGCAGCGCCAGGGCTGCCACCGCGACCAGCCACGGCCTTGCCCCGAGCCGGTCGAGCGCGCGGATATGCTGCCGGTCGAGCCAGTTCTCGCCGTCGGCGGCCGGATCGTGCCAGGTGGCGAAATCGACGATCCGGCGCGCGAGCAGCGGCACCACGAAGGCCGTCATCGCCCAACTGATCGCCAGTGCCGCCGCCATCGTCAGCGACAGGGCCTTGGAGAAGGCGCCCGTCACGCCGGTGAGGAAGGAGAGCGGAAGGAAGACGATCAGCGTCGCCAGGCTCGATCCGGTCAGCGGCTTCAGGAACTCGCGCGCGGCGGGCAGCACGGCGTCCCGGCCGGCGGTGGCGGCGCGGCGGGCGATATGTTCGACCATGACGATCACGTCGTCGATCAGCAGGCCGACCGCGGCCGCGATCCCGCCCAGCGTCATGATGTTGAAGCTCATGCCGGACAGGCTCAGCACCAGCACCGTGGCGGCCAGCGTCGCCGGCACGACGAGCAGCGCGATCAGCGTCACGCGCCAGCTCTTCAGGAACAGGAAGAGCACCAGCGCCGCCAGCACCAGCCCGATCAGGACGGCATCCCGCACGCTCGCCACCGACTGGGTGACGAGCTGGCTCTGATCGTACCAGCAGACGAGGCGGACACCCGGCGGAAGCGGCATCCCCGCCAGCCGGGCGGCGACGCTGTGGGCGATCTTCACGGCATTGCCGTCGGGCTGCTCGAAGATGTTGAGCAGGACGGCGGGCTTGCCGTCCTCGACCACGCGCTGCCAGACGGGCGCGACGCCGCGCTGGACGGTGGCGACATCCTTCACGCGCACCACGCCCTGCGGGGCGGCCTTGACGACGACGTCACCGATCTGTCCCGCGCCGGTCAGGCTGCGGTCGGCGATGACGAGCGACAGGCGCCCGCGATCCTGCACCTGCCCGACCGCGCTCAGCACATTGCCGTTGCGGATCGCGGCGGCGAGATCGGGCATGGCGAGACCGGCCGCCGCCAGCCGCTGCGGATCGGCCAGAACCTCCACCTCGGCGGTATCCCCGCCCTGCACGTCGACGCGGGCGAGGCCGGGGATGGAGGAGAGGCGCGGGATGATCTGATAGAGGCCGAAGTCCCGGAGCGCCACGGCATCGGGATGATCCGACACCAGCGCATAGGAGATGATCGGGAAGACCGTCGGGTCCATGCGGCGGACGTTGTAGGCGGTTCCGGCCGGCAGCGTGGGGAGGGCACGGGCGATGGCGCTGTCCACCATCAGCGTCTCGGCCATCATGTCGCGGCCCCAGCCGAAATCGATCGAGATCTGCGCCGATCCGCGCGTCGTCTCGGAGCGGACATCGGCGACGCCGGGGATGGTGCGCAGCGCATCCTCGACCGGGCGGGTCACCAGCATGGCGGTCTGGTCGGCGGGGCGGCTGCCGGCATCGAGATCGACCACGACGCGCGGGAAGGAGACCTGCGGGAACAGGCCGATCGGCAGCGACAGCGCCGCCGCGATCCCGGCGAGCGCGAGCGCCAGCGCGATCACCAGCACGGCGCGCGACTGGCGCTCGATCAGGGCTTCGAAACGCATCAGCGATCCATGCGGACGGCGCCGCCATCCTCGACCTGATAGGCACCCTCCACGATCAGCGGACGCGTGGGATCGAGCGCGCCCTGCACGACATCCTGTATGGCGGACGCCTGCACGATGGTGACCGGAACGGCTTTGGCGCGGCCCCCGGCGATCTGGAAGACATGGGCGCCGTCATCGTCCGTGACGACGGCGGCGTGGGGCACGGTCCAGCCCGTGCTGGTGCCGGTCGCGATCTCGGCCTTCACCGCCTCGCCGGGGAGCAGCGCGCCGGCCGGGAAGCCGAGATCGACGTCGATCAGGCGCGTGGCGGGATTGAGCTGTCCATCGATGCGGAGCACCCGCGCGGCGATGGTGGGGCCGCCGCTCAGCCGGGTGAGCCGTGCGGTCTGGCCGGGGCGGACATGATCGCGCTCGGACGGGTCGATGCCGGCGGTGGCGATCACCCCACCACTGCGCGCGACGATGGCCAGCCCCGTGCCGGGCTGGGGGCGGTCGCCGGCCGCGACGGGAAGCGCGGTGACGATGCCGTCGAACGGTGCGCGCACGATCTGGATCGCCTGACCCGCGCCTTCGCGGCGCTGGGCATCGAGCGCGGCTTTCGCGTCCGCCACGGCCTTGTCCGCCTGGGTGAGCTGGTCGCGCGTGGCGAGCTGCTGGGCGAGCAGGCGAGCGGTGGTGTCGCGCTGCCGGATCGCGGTGGCGAGCGTGGTGGTGGCCGCTTCGTAACCGGACAAGGCGGACGGCGCGACCGCGAAGCGGACGAGCGGCTGGCCGGCATGGACGCGCGCGCCCGCCGTCACCAGCAGGGCGGCGACCTGCCCCGGCTGCGCGATGCTCAGCGTCTCGGTGCCCGAGGAGGACGGGGTGACGCTGCCATAGGCCGTCAGCCAGCGCGGCATGGTGCCCTGTCGAGGGATGACGGTGGAGACGGCCACGCCGGCATCGGGCGCGCGGGCGGGCTGCCCGGTTCCGCAGCCGCTCAGGGCCGCGATCATGGCGAGGGCGAGCGGCCGCCTCATCGGGCGGCCTCCGTCGCCGGGAGCGTCTCCACGGTGGGCAGGCCTGCGCCGACCAGCGTCTGCAAGGCGATCTGCCGGTCCATCAGCGCGGTTTCGAGCGCCATGACATCCTGTTCCCTGGTGAAGCGATTGGCGATGAGATCGACATAGGCGGCTTCCTCGATGGCGGACTGGCCGCGTGCGGCCTGCGCGTGCTCCGCCGCCAGCCTTGCGGCGGGGAGCGCGGCGCGGGCGACGGCGAGCTGGCGTTCAAGCTGCGCCATCTCGGCGAGCGCGGCGCCGACTTCGCCCGTCGCGGTGGCGAGGCGCGCGGCATATTCGGCCCGTAGCTGGGCTCGGGTGGCGCGAGCGGTGGCGATGGCGCCCTGTCCGCGATCGAAGATCGGCAGGCCGATGGTCGCTTCCGGCCCGACATTGACGACCTTGCTGGAATCGCTGGTGGCCGAGCCGCCCAGCACCAGATCGGGGAATTGGGTGAGGATCGCCTGCCGCACGCTTTCCTCCTGCGCGGCATAGCCGAGGCGGAGCGCCAGCAGATCGGGCCGCCGCTGCGGCAGGGTGGCGAGCGAAGCCCGGATCGCGGCCGGATCGAAAGGCGGCAGCGCGATGGCCGGGACCAGCGGCAGCTCGACATCGGGCGCGAAGCCGAGCAGCGCGTCGAGCTGATGCCGGAGCTGGAGCAGGCGCTGGTCGATCGTGTCGAGAGTGCTCCGCGCGGTCTGAACGGCGGAGAAGCTCGGGGAGGCCGTGACCAGCGTGACGTCGCCCGCCGCGAGGGCCGTCCGCATCGCCCGATCGCGCGCCGAGAGGAGGCGGAAAGCCTCTTCCGCCGATCGTTTCTGGCGTCGCGTCGCGATAAGATCGGCCGCGAGCTGGCGGGCCTGCCCCGCGACCTGCCACTCCTGCCACAGCAGATCGGCCGCCGCCTGCCCCGCCGTGTCGCGCGCCGCGCGCTGGCGGGAGCGATAGGTGACGAGCGCCTTGATGTCGGTCGATAGCCCGACGCTCCACGCCGGTGCCACGCCGATCCCGGACACCAGCGGCAGGAACGCGCCCGCCAGCGATGGATTGGGCAGGATGCCGCTCTGGATCAGCGCCGCGTCGGCGACGCCCCGCTTCGCGCGCGCGGCCTTGAGATCGGGATCATTCTCCAGCGCGAGCCGCACCACTGCGTCGATGTCGAGCGGCGGCCCGGCGGCGGCCCGCTCGACCAGCGGCGCGCGCATCGCGAGCGGGGCCGGCGCATAATGCTGGCAGGCGCTTGCGAGCAGCAGGAGCGGGAGGGCGACGCGCCTCACCGGCCGAACTCGAGCGCGACGATCGGGCCGGGGCGATCGTCGCCGATCATGGGCTTCGCGCCATGGATGCGCGGAATGGCGGTGGCCTCGTCATCCTTGGCGATCGGAATCCGCATGGCGTGCCTTCTGCATGATCTTGGGTGCTGGAGGATATCTAGCGGCGATCGCACGGTTTGGGGCCTCGCAATTTCCCGATGTCGGGGGCGGCGTCAGCCGAGCGGCCCGAAGCCGAGGATACCCCGGCGATAGTTGAGGATGATGGCGGTTCGGGTGAGGCCGGGGCCGGCGAGGATGCGGGCCTCGGCGGCCGGGGGCGCGGCGTGGCCGATAGCGGGATTGCCCGGAAAGCCGACGCCGTCGCGCCAGAAGTCGAACTTCGGCTTGCCCGCCCGGTCGTGCGTGAGCGCCAGCGTATAGACGCCGGGCGACGGCACACGGATGCAGAGCGACACCGGCCCCTTCGGTGGCAGCGGGATGGTCACGCGGCGGAAGGTCTTGTGCGCGGCGACCAGCACATTGTCGTCGGCAAGGAAGTCGGCCTGATCGGGCGGGAAGAGTTCGGCGCGCAGCGTCCCCGTCCGGTCCTTGAGGCCGAGCGGGCTGATGAGGATGGCCGGCCCCTGTTCGTTCGGGCGACAACGTCCTTCCGCGGTGCCGAGGCTCGGGTTCGACGCGATCGGCGCCGCGCCGATGAGCGCAAGAAGCGCGAGGCGGCGGATCATCGTGCGTGCCCCGCCGGCGGCGTCAGCAGGTCGGCGAGCGCGAGGGCGATGCCGAGGACGAGATGGGCGAGCAGGATGAGCGAGGCGGTGATCGCCACGACATTCGCGAGATCGCCGCGCGCGCCGATCAGATAGGTGATGAGGCCGGCGAACACGATGTCCTTGTTCGGCATCAGCGGAAGCCGCGACAGGAGCTGGCGCAGCGCCGCGAGCAGAACCCACCAACTGAGCGCCACGGCGGGCAGGGCCTCGTGCCATGCCAGCGCCGAGAGCAGCAGCGATGCCGCGATCCTCGCGAGGTGGAGGGCCGAGATCCGCCAGAGTTCCGGGCGCGCGAGGGTGAACAGCCGTCGCCGGAGCAGCATGGCCGGAAGCGACATCGCCGCCACCACCATGGCGGAGAGGAGCAGCGCGCGCCCATGCTGGCCGAGCTGGAGCGTGCCGAGCGCCGGCCACGCCAGCCCCAGCATCGCCAGCGTGACGAGATTGCCGGTCTGCGCCGACAGCACCGACACATCCTTGATGACGCCGAAGGGCGTCGCGGACAGCCGTCGCCTCCGCCGCATCCAGGCGTAGAAATAGACTTCGCCCGAATAGCCGAGCAGGATTTCGTTGGAGATGCGCTTGCGCAGCAGCGGGATGAACCCGGACAGCGGAAGCGACCATAACCGGCGGTAGATCAGCCATTCGCTGACCGGCAGCGCGAGATAGGCTCCCACCAGCGCCAGCCAGAACGCCGGCCGCACCGGCAGCATCGCCGGGAGATGCCCGAGATCGAGTGCCCGCAATTGGATCAGCGCCGTCAGCAGGACGCCCATGGAGATGGCGGGCGATACCCATCCGCGCCATCCGGTGGTCCGCTGGCGAAGCTCCTCGGGATCCCATGCGATGGGGAAAGTGGGGGAGGCGATGGAAGTACCGGTCTGCACGCTGTCTCCGGGTCAGGCGGCTTCGATGTCGATGGCGCCCGGCGTCGCATAGGCGGGGCCGCCCTGCCGGCGGGCGGCAAGGCGGGCGAACAGGGCGAGATAGGCCCGCGCGCTCCGGTGCGCGTCGTAGCGGGCCGCCCAGGCGGCGATATCGTCGCGGGGGCCGGGAAGACGGGCGACCGCGATCGCCAGCGCCATCGCGCCCCGCCCTCCGATGGAAACGAGCGTGCCGTGTTCGCCCAGCAGCTCCGCCATGCTGGCGCAGCAGTCGGTCGCGATGACGGGGAGGCCAGCCGCGATGCTCTCGACGACGATCCCCGGCACGCCTTCGTAGCGGGAGGAGAGGAGCAGGATGTCGCTCCGCCCGATCTCTTCCTCGGCATTGCCCGCGCCGGGCAGGGAGACGCGGTCGCCCAGCCCCAGCCTCTCCACCAGCGCTTCGAGCCGGCCGCGTTCGGGGCCGTCGCCGAGGATGGTCAGCCGGTCTTCGGGCGCGCGGGCCATGGCGAACGCCTCGATCAGCATCGCAAAGTCCTTCTGCCGGACGAGCCGGCCCGCGGCGAGGAAGCGCCGTCCCGCGCCACGGGATGCGCGCGCCGCTTCGCCTGCGCGCACCAGCCTGGCCAGCCTCGCGGCATCGAGCACGGGATTGGGGAGGACGCTGATCCGCCTGGAGGGGAGCCGCAGGATCGCCGCCGCCTCGTCCCGCATCGCCGGGGAGAGCGCGATGAAATGATCGATCAGGCGCCCCTGAAGACGGCACCAGCGATGATAGAGGAAGCGCACCGGCCACGGCAGGTCGGATCGCCCGTGATCGTTGCTGATCTTGGCGACCACGGGCGGGCAGCGCCGGCCGAGCCACAGCTTCAGCGCGACCGCCACCACCGTATAGCTGTTGCCCGGACAGAAGAGGATGTCCGGTCGTTCATCGCGGATGAGCGCGGGCAGCCAGAGCAGCATCCACAGCGTCTCGATCCAGCCGACCGCGAAGGGCGGCCTCGTCAGGAAGAGCGGCGGCATGTCCCGGAGGTCGGCGTCGCCGTCGTCCCGGCCGAGCACGATCTGGACGTCCGCCCCCGCCCGTCGCCACGCGCGGCAGAGGCGCAGCGCGGTGCGCTCGACGCCTCCTTCCCCGGTCGTGTGCAGGAAGCAGAGGATGCGGGGCGTGCCGCTCATGCCGCGCCGCCCGCCATCGGAATCGTGCGGGGCGGGAGCGGGCGAGGGGCGGTTCGCATAACCGCATGACGCCGCTCACCCGACCGATCCGCAGTCGCGCTCCGTCAGAAGGAGAAGGCGGCCCCGAGCCGGATGGTGCGCGGGCGCAGCGGCGTGACCTGCCGGCCGGCGGCGACGCCGAACGGGTTGCCGAGCGCGAAGATGTTGCGCCGCGCGTCGAGCAGGTTGGTCGCGTCGAGCGAGAGGGTGGCGCGGCCGACGGGAGCGGTCAGGCCGAGCGCGACATCGGCATAGCGCCCCTGACGCAGATCGATCGCCGTCCCCGCGCCGAGCCGCGAATGGCCGACATAGCGGACCGAGGCGCTGGTCTCGATCCGTCGTCCCGCGATCTCGAAAGCGTAGCGCGCGCCGGCCCGCAGGGTCACGTCCGCGATGTTGGGGAGCGATGCGTCCTTCTCGGCGACGAAGGCGGGGGCGGGCTTCGACAGGGTGCTGTCGCTGAGGAAGGTCGCGCCTTCGAGGGTCAGATGCGCGGTGGGTTTCCAATGCCCCTGAAATTCGAGGCCGACGATCCGGCCGGAGCCGATATTGGCGGTGAAGGGCAGGCCGGCCGCGTCGATCAGATCAGCCTGGATGTCCTCCCAATGGGCGTAGGAGCCGGCCAGCGTCGCGCCGAAGCGATCGGCGGCCCCGCCATAGCGCATCCCCAGTTCCCAGGTGGCGAGGCTGTCCGCCTCGAAGCGCTGCGTGCCGCTCGCCTGCACCGACAGGCCGCCGGGTCGATAGCCCTCCTGATAGCGGCCATAGAAGGAGAGACGCGGGGCCGCCTTCCAGACGATGCCGACGGACGGCAGCAGGGAGCGGTCGTGGCGCCGCCGGTCGTCGTCCCCCTGTGCGGGCACGCGGTCGATCACGTCGCCGACCAGCCGCGTCAGCCCCAGCCGCGCGCCGCCGGTCACGAACCAGCGCCGCGCGAGGCGGAGCGTCGCCTCCCCATAGATCGAGGCCTGCTCCACCGTGTTGCTCGTGCCCGAGAGGCTGCCCTCGGCACCGACCGGCCCGAGCGTGCGGGTCAGCCGGTCGGTGCTGCGCAGCAGTTCGGCGCCGACGACCCAGCCGCCGCCATTGCCGGCGCGATGCGACAGCCGCGTCTCGTTGGTGAGGAGGAAGATGGAGTCATCCTCCTGATAGCGCATCGGTTGCGCCGGCGAGGGGCTGGCGTCGTAGGTCGAGCCGACGTCGTGGAACACCGCCGACGTGGCCGAGACGAAGGTCGTCGCCCCTGCGTCATGGCGGACGACGACGCTGGCCAGCGAATAGTCATTGTCGAAAGGCTGGGCGATGACGCTCTGGCGGGAGAGGGGCGGCAGGCCCCGTTCGGCATATTGGCCGTCGCGGCTGTCGATGTTCTGGAGCACGCCGCCGAGATCGACGGTCCAGTCGGGCGCTGGCTGGAAACGCAGCGTGGCGCGGCCGCCGCGGGTCGTCGTCCGGTTGATGTCGGCGCGGCCACGCGCGGGATCGTCGATATAGCCGCCGTCGATGCTGCCATAGCCAACCGCCCTGAGCCCCAGCCGATCAGGGATCAGCGGCAGGTCGACGATGGCGGCTCCGTCCACCCCCGGCGCGCCGCGTGCGGTCAGCGATCCTCCGCCTGCGATCGAGAGCAGGCCGTGCGAAAGATCGGGGGGCGTCGGCACCAGCCGCACCACGCCGCCCAGCGATCCGGCGCCGTAGAGCGTGCCCTGCGGCCCCTCCAGCACCTCCACCGAGGCGATGTCGTAGAGCGCGAGATCGGGATCGGGCGCGCTGTAGTTCAGGCGCACCTCGCCGAGATATTGCCCTACAGTCGCCTGTGTCGGCCCGTTGAAGCTCGAATCCGCCACACCCCGGATGAAGAGCTTGTTGCGCCCCGGCCCGAGATGCGTCGAGGAGAGGATCGGCAGTTGCTCGACGAGCGCGTCCGATCCGTGCGCCAGCCGGCCGGGGCGCAGGCTGCCAGGATCGACGAGCGCGACGCTGCCGGCATAATCGTCGATCGTCTCCGCCCGCTTGCTGCCGGTGACGACGATGGCGGGCTCCGTGCCCGACAGAGCCTGACGTTTGGGCAAGACGCGTTCGGGGCGGGCAGGGAGCGTCGCGCGCAGGATCTGGAAGGTCTGCCCGTCGATCTGGACGAAGCGCGCCGGCGTGCCCGCGAGCAGCCGGGAGAGCGCCTTCGCGACGCTCATCGTCCCCTGTACGCCCCGCACGGGAATCGTCCCCAGCGCATTGTCGGTGAGGCCGATGGTCACGCCCGCCTGATCGCCGATCGCGACGATCGCCGAGCGCAGCGGGCCAGCAGGCACGGCAAAGGCGACGGGGCGGGCGGCGGCTGCACCTGCGGGCACCGCCACCGCCCCGCACGCGGCGACCAGAATGGCGGGCCTCACCGGGCGGGCAGCGCCATCCGCCAGCCGGCGCCGTCCCGCAAGATCGCGATGCCCATCACCGCCGACAGCCGTTGGAACATGCGCGGGCGATCTGGATCGATCATGATGACCCCGCTGAAGCGGCGTTGACGGATCGCCCCGTCGACGCTCACCGGCTGGCCGATGCTGCGGGCGAGATCGGTGGCGACGTCGGCGAGGACGGCGTCCCGATAGAGCAGCCGGCCCTGCCGCCAGCTTCCGATCGTCTGCGGATCGGCGTCGCGCACGATCGCGCCGCCCGCCGCGATCCGAACCGACTGGCCGCCATCGAGGCGCAGCGCCATGCCCGCCGGATCGACCATCACCGCCCCCTCGCGAACCGCCATCTCGGTGCTGTCGCCGGTGCGTACCACATCGAAGGCGGTGCCCACATCCCGGAAGGTCGTGCCGCCGGCCTGCACCTCGAAGGGATGGGCCGCGTCATGCACGACCGTGAAGAAGGCCTCCCCGCGCTCGACGATGGCGAGGCGGGGCCTCGCCTTGTCGAGGCGGATCAGGCTGTCGCCGTTCAGCGCCACCTGCGTGCCGTCGCCGAGCGCCACGGTGCGATGCTCGCCGGGCGCGGTGCCGATCGCATAGGGCTGCCCGCCGCCCGGAAGCGCGACGAGCCCGGCGATCGACGCGGCCGCCGCCAGCCCCAGCCCGGCACTCCACCGCCGCCAGCGGCCGCCCGAAGGGGGCGCCGTGACATTGTCGTTGACCGGCATCGTGGGCGCGGGTGCGTGTGCCGGTTCGAGCCCCTCCGTCGCGTCCTCGATCAGCAGCGAGGCGGTGTCGAAGGCCTCCGGGTTGGCCGGATCGCTCTCCAGCCAGAGGGCATGACCTTCCCAGTCGGCGAAGTCCGGGTTCTGGATGCGGCGCACCCAGTCGAGCGCCTGTTCGTGGCGCTGGCGCTCAGCGGGCGTCATCCTCTGCCTCCCTGTTGGCGGGATCGGTGGCGCTGTCCTCGGCATAGCGCCGCTGTGCCGCCGCGACGGCGCGATAGGCGCGCTGGAGATGCTTCTCCACGGCGCTGACCGTGATGCCGAGTTCGTCCGCGATCTGGCGCTGGGGAATGCCCTCCACGCGATACCGCCTGAAGATGTAATCCGCGCGCGTGCCCAGCGCCGATAGCGCAAGGTCGACATGCCGCAGCCTGTCGCGCGCGATCAGCGTCCGTTCGGCGCCCGGCGCGTCGTCGCTCATCCCGTCCGATCCGCGGACGGCCTCGTGATAGACCTGCTCGCGGCCCTGCCGCCGCACCGCGCTGCGCCGCCGGTCGAGCATCAGATTGTGCGCCATGCGATAGAGATAGGCGAGCTGGTCCTGGATCGCGGCGGCTTCGTTCCCGGCGTCCAGCTTGATCCACAATTCCTGGAGCAGATCGTCGGCCTCGTCGCCTGCGCCCCGGGCACGCAGATAGCGCAGCAGGGCCGGGCGATGGATCATGAACCTCTCGGCGAGCGGCCCATCCGCCATGCCGTTCCTCCCGCCCGTACTCGACAGGCGCGCAGGATAGGCGAGGGAAGCGCCGGCGGTAAAGCGGGTGACCGCCGCCATCAGAAGCGGGTCCGCAGGAAGATCGACAGGCGATCGTCCTGCCGGGCGCCGCTGCCGATCCATGCCAGATCGTCCTTCGCGACGGTTTCCGAGCGTGTCTCGATCCCGAGCATGGGCGCTCCGCCGGCATCGCCGCCCAACGGAAGCAGCGCCAGCGTCGCCCGCAGGCCGCTTTCGTGCAGCGGCGCTCCGTTGGCGAGTTCCGCCATCCGCTCGGCGCTGTTCGCCGCGCTCGCGCCGCCGGTCTGGTGCCAGCCGAGGCTGAACCGCCAGCGATCGTCGTGCAGCCAGGCCATCTCCATCGTGCTCGACGAGGTCGACAGATGCGACCGCGCGACGAGCCATGGCGGCTGCGCATTCTTCGCGAAGGATTGCGCGAGCCCCACGGACAGGCTGTTTCCAACCGTCACCGGCCAGTCGAGATGCAGCCCGAACGCCCATAGTCTGGCGCTGGTGACGCCATCGGTGGTCAGGCGTTCGCGGAGCCCGTCGAACGAGGCGGTGGCCTCGCCGAGATCGAAGGCGACGCTGCGCCGGCGCACATGGGCGCCGTCCCCGCCGATCGTCGACCAAGGATCGGCCATGGACGATGCATGGAGCGTCGTCCGGGCATCGGGCAGGGGCGTCCATCGCGGCCGGGCCGGCATCGGCAGCACCGCCTCCAGCGACCATCCGCCCGCCGGCGCAGGCCATCGCGGCCCCTGCGCGCGAAGCGGCGGGGCGAAGGCGGTCATCATGATGAAGGCGGCGACCCAACGCTCGATCCTGCCCATGGTTGTTCCCCCGGCCATCGCCGGCCTCTCGGCCGCCGACCGGGATAAGACGCCGGCAGGCCGCCGGACCCGCAGTCGGATGGGCGGGGCTGCGGATTCCGCGATCGGCCGGCGTCTCGCTTGCATCGGGCGAGGATGGCGAATGTCGATCGGGATCGGATATCGGATGGGTGCGGCGGCGTGGCTGGCGATGCCGGCGGCCGCGCCGGCCGGGCCGCTGTCGCTTGTCCTGCGTCGTCCCGCCGACCTGTTCGATCATATCGGGCTGAGCATCGACTATCGTCTCTCGTGGAGCCGCGCCAATGGCTGAGTATCTCCTGAAGCGGCTCAAGCGCGGCCTCCCGGCCGGCCACCACGCATCCCCTCGCCATGGGGCGTGCTGGCCGGACGAGCGGCTCTGCCTCTATCGCATCACGGTCGCGAGGTTGCTGATCTGGGCGATGCGCCGCAGCGCCTAGGCCGCGCGCTCGCGATCAGGCGGGCTGGGCGGCGGACGGCGGGGTGAGCGCCGCCTCGTCCTCCTCCTCGTTGAGCTGGCCGAGCTCCCCGCTGGCGCGCGCCTTCCGGCCGTAGACGATCTCGAACAGCGGCGACGTCATCAGAGTCGTCACGATCGCCATCACCACCAGCATCGAGAACAGCGCCGGCCCGATGACGCTCTTCTGAAGGCCGATGTTGATGATGATAAGCTCCATCAGCCCGCGCGCGTTCATCAGCGCGCCGAGCGCCATCGCCGTCGGATTGTCCTGCCCCGTGAGGCGGGCGGCGCCCCAGCAGGCGAGGCCCTTCGCCGCGACCGATCCGACGAGGATCACGGTGGCGATCGCGGCCAGGCTCCAGCTATTGACCATGGTGAGCTGGGTGTTCAGCCCCGAGAAGGTGAAGAACATCGGCACCAGCAGCCCGACGGTGAAAGGCTCGAGCTGCTTGCGCAGTTCGCGGGTCAGGAGCCCGCGCGGCATGGCGACGCCGAGCAGGAAGCCGCCGAACACCGAATGCAGGCCGGCGCCGTCCATCGCCCAGGCGCTCAGCATGAACAGCATCAGGACGATGGCGAGCAGCGGCGGCGTGACCTTGCCCTCGCGCTCGGCCCGGCGGGCGAGCGGGGCGAGCAGCTTCGGCCCCAGCCCGAACATGAACAGCGCGAACAGCCCGCCGCCGGCCACCGCCTTCATGGCGACGCCGGGGCCGCCGCCGAAGCTCGCCAGCACGATCGCGAGCACCGTCCACGCACCAGCATCGTCGATCGCGCCGGCGGACAGCGACAGCGAGCCGAGCGGCGTTCTGGCCAGCCCGCGCTCCTGGATGATCCGCGCCAGCACGGGGAAGGCGGTGATCGAGATCGCGGCGCCCATGAACAGCATCGCCTGGGGCGGTGCGATGCCGTCGCCGAACAGATGCAGGTGGAGGAGCCACGGCGTGAGCGCGATCGCCACCAGGAAGGGGGCGATCATGCCGGACAGCGAGACGGCCACCGCGCTCCGGGCGTTCAGCCGGAAATGATCGGTGCGGAAGCCGAGGCCGACGAGGAACATGTACAGGCCGACGCCGAGCTGGGCGCAGACATAGAGCATCGGCCGCGTATCCCTGGGGAAGACCATCTCCTGCACGCCGGGCGCCAGCAGGCCGAACAGCGACGGCCCGAGGATCACGCCCGCGATCATCTCGCCCATCACCTGCGGCTGATCGAACAGCCGCTTCATCGCCCAGCCCGTCGCGCGGCAGGCGGCGAGGATGACGAAGATCTGCATGAAGAAAGCGACGCTCAATTGAGCCAATGTCATGCCCCACTCCCGATATCGCCGCTTCCGGGACAGCGCTGACAATCGCTGTCGCAGCCGGGCGGATTTGTCGTCAGAGAGGCGGAGCCGATGCGGCCCGGCAAGTCATTTCAGGCCGGGAAACCGCCCTGCCGGCACGATTTCCGGCCGGGGGCGCCGACCTGTTGCAGGGCGGGCACAAGGTAGGAACGTGCCTACATTTGCGAGCGCCGGTCAGCCCCCGGAATCGAGCCTCGACCGGCGGTGGAGATAGGCCGCGCTGGCGAGATCCTGCACGATCGAGCCGAGGGATTTGTAGATCGTCACCTCCGCAGGATGGCGGCGGCCGGGTGCCGTGCCCGCGAACACCGCGCCGATCTCGGGCTGGACATGCGCCTCGTCGACGAGGCCGGCTTCCCTCGCCTTCAGATATTCCGCGCCCTGTGCCAGCACGCCCTCGCGATGATCCGGGAAGAAGCGGGCGCGCCGGACGAGCGCGCCGTCGATCTCCACCGGCCCCGCGCGGCTCGATCCCACGAGGTTGATATGGGTGCCGTCCGCCACCTCGGCGCTGTGCAGGATGGGTTCGCTGGCGGCGGTGGTGGTGCAGAGGATGTCGGCATCGCGCGCGGCTTCGGCCGGGCTGGAGGCGATGTCGACGGGGAGCGCGGTCGCCTCCGCGATCCGTGCCGCGAGCGCGTGGGCCTTCTCCGGCGAGCGCCCCCACAGGACGATCCGGTCGAGCGTGCGGACGTGGCGGATCGCCAGCGCATGTTGCCATGCCTGCTCGCCGGTGCCGAGGATGGCGAGCCGGCGGGCGTCGGCGCGCGCGAGCGCGTCGGTCGCGGCGGCGGAGGCGCAGGCGGTGCGGATCGCCGTCACCTCGCCCGCGTCGATGACGCAGACCGGCGCGCCCGTCTCCCGGTCGAACAGCAGGATCGCGCCCTGATGCGAACGGCCGCGCGCTGCGGCGGACGGGAAGACGCTCACCAGCTTGGCGCCGAAGCCCGCGCCCTCCATCGCGCCCGGCATCACCCCGAAGGCGTCGCCGCTGCCCAGATCGATGATCCCGCGCAGCAATTGCCGCGTGCGCCCCTGCGACAGGGCGATCATGGCATCGCGCATCAGCCCGATGCAGGCGCGCCGGTCGAGCCGGCGCGCGACCTCTTCCGCTCCGATGACGATCATCCGTTCAGGCGCCCCATATGGTTTCGGCATAGCGCAGGAAGTTCTGCCCCATGATCTTCTCCACCCGGCGTGGCGCCATCCTCCGTCGCCGCCGCGACGGCGGCCCCCGCGAACGTCAGCCCCGATGCCCATAACGAGATGCCAGACAGCAGGCGAAGAACGCCCCTTCCCGATATCCTCACGATATTCTCCCGCACGATCCCCCATGCCTGTTTGATAGTCATCCCGCACCGATCGCAAGAGGCGTGGAGAATCCGGGGGGCGTTCGGAGAATGGAGCCGGCCGTGCCGGATCATGAGCCCCGATGATCGAGACCTTGAGCCGGTCCTGCATTATGCACGACGTGCCGCGACGGGCTGGCCTCCGCCGAGCGGACCGGCTTAGCCATGTTCCGGTGCGATGATGTTGGATAGCGTAACCCATATGGCGCCACGCCGTGACTCGTCGCCCCGTGAGGCGGCCGCTTCGCTTTCCCGGAACGGTTTCGCCGTCGTCGAGGATATCTTCTCCCGGGATGATCTGCGCGAGGCGGAAACGCTGCTGGATCAGTTGTTTCGCGAGTTCTCCGCCCTCCGGCAGGCCCGGCGACCCGGACAGCGCATCGTCGCGCGCGATATGGCGACAGCCATGGGCGAGGGGATCGATCAGCCCGAAATCCTCTATGCCGCCTCGCTCAATCCCGAGCTGGAGCGAACCGCGCTGTTCCGCAAATGCACGGCGTTCGCGCAATCCATGACCGGATCGGTTACGCGCGCCTTCGATCATGCGATCGTGAAAAGCCCTTTCAACATGTCGGTCACCCCCTGGCATCAGGATGCCGCGCTCACCCGTTTCCGCCATCTTCCCCGGTTCTTGCGGGGGGAGCGGCTGCATTTCTGGATACCGCTTCAGGATGCCACGCCGAGCAACGGCTGCATGGAGTTCGTGGCGGGCAGCCATCGGCAGCCGCTGCTCAAGCACGAATCCTTCGTCCGGGCGCGCGGGGACGGCGGATGGGCCGCGAGCCCCGGACCGGACGCGCAGCGCGTCGCCTGCCCGGTGCGCGCCGGCGGGTTCACGATCCACACGCCGGGAACGCTCCATTATGCCGGCCGCAACGAGACGGCCGCGAGCCGCAAGGCGTGGATCATCCATTTCAGCCGCTTCGGCAGCATGGAAATCGCGCTCAAGCGCCTGTTGAGCCGGGTTCCCGCGCCCTTGCCGGGATTGGCGGTGCCTGATCGGCGTGGTTCCTGAGATGTCCCTTTAAGGGGAGGGAAAAGCGAACCTCCCCAAGCCGTCAGGCGTCGAGCGAGCCCTGCCCGACGCCGGCACGGGCGTGCGGTTCGGGGCGGAGCAGGTGCCAGGCGAGCAGCACCGGCTCCAGCAGCGCCATGCCGATCAGGATGCCGGTCAGCCGGTTCCAGGCGGGGGCCGTCGCGGTGTGGAGATAGCTGTCCGGCACGAGCGTGACGAGGATCGCCAGCGTGAACTGCGTGCCGGTATAGGCGAGGCCGGTCTTCCCATTCTCGATATGGCGGCCGATCAGCACGCCGATCGCGGTGCCGAGGAGCAGCATCGCCGGGCTGCCGTGCGCCACGATCACCATCGTCCCGGCGAGCATCGCCCCGGCGAGGCAGCCCGCCATGCGCTGAAGCAGGCGGTGGCTGACCGTCGCGAAGCTCGCGGCGCCCATGTTGGAGATGGGGACCAGCATCACCGCCATGACGGTGATCGCGCTCTGCGCCAGCTCCGGGATGCGCAGCCACGCCCAGAGCCACGGGATCAGCGCCAGGGTGAGCGCGGCCTGACCGGCATGGCGCGCGGCATTGGGGTGCCAGCCGCCGGCCATCTGCGGTGCCGGGCTCGGCCCCGCCGGCCAGCGCCGCCGCGCCGTGACCTGCGAGATCAGGTTGACGACCAGGCAAGCGACGGTGCCGGCCACCACCTCCAGCAGCCGCGTCTCCACGAATTCGCCGACCATCCGGTCATGATGCTCGACGCTGTCGAGCAGGATCATCTCGAAGGTGAGGCCGACGAACAGCCACGCATAAGCGCGCCTGTGGGTCAGCGCACCATAGAGCGTGGTCCCGCCGATCAGGGCAGCCGCGATCGATGTCAGGATCGTCGAAGGCGCGACGATCGGCACCAGCAGCCATGCGACGCCCGCGCCCAGCCCCGTGCCGACGATGCGCAGCGCCCCGCGGACGACGCTCTCCGACAGCCGGCTGCGCATCACCATATAGCCGGAGAAGGCCGCCCAGCTCACGTTCCGCGCGCCGATCAGATGCGCGAACAGGATCGCGAGCAGGACCGAGAGGATGCACTCCACCTCGTCCACCAGCCGCGGCCCCGGCGTCACGAGCGCGCGCATCCCGGCGGCGAGGCGGCGGACGGGGGGTGGCGCGGACGGCATCACAGATCCGGCCATAGGATGCTGCCGCGCGCCGGCCAATGACGAATGCGCGGGATGGGCGCCCGTCCACGAGCCTTGCGATGCGGCCCTTCGCCATCCGTCTTCGCGAGTTGCCCCTCGCGGATCGGGGCCGCGCTTGATAGGATGCGGCAGCGTATCTGGAGCCACCGAGTCCAGCGAAGGGGCGCGCCATGGCCGCCGCACCGGACGATACGAAGCTGCACGCATTTGTTGGCAAGATGCTCACCGACCTGGGGGGCGGGATGAGCGTCCCGACCGTCCGCATCGGGCTCCGGCTGGGGCTGTTCGACGCGCTCGAACGCGAGCCCGCGACGGCCGGAGAGCTCGCCGCGCGGGCGGGCGGACTGCATGAACGCTATGTCCGCGAATGGGCGCTGGCACAGGCCGCCAACGGCTATGTCGATTATGATCCCGCCACCGACCGCTTCAGCCTCTCGCCCGAGCAGGCGATGGTGTTCACGGTGCGCGACAGCCCGGTCTTCCTCGCCGGCGCCTTCGATATCGTCGCGGCGATGATCGAGGCGGAGGGGAAGGTGGAGGAATGCTTTCGCCACGGCACGGGCGTGCGCTGGGGCGATCATGCCGGCTGCCTGTTCTGCGCGACCGGGGCCTTCTTCCGCCCCGGATATGTCAACAACATCGTCCAGAACTGGATACCCGCGCTGTCCGGCGTCGAGGCGAAGCTGCGCGGCGGCGCGCGGGTGGCGGACGTGGGCTGCGGCGTCGGCTTCTCGACGCTGCTGATGGCGGAGGCCTATCCCGAGAGCCGCTTCACCGGCTATGATTTCCACGAGCCTTCCATCGAGGAGGCGCGCCGCCACGCCGAGGCGCATGGCCTCGCCGATCGCGTCCGCTTCGAGGTCGCCAGGGCGAAGGAGATCGGCGAGGGCGATTTCGATCTCGTCACCATGTACGACTGCCTGCACGACATGGGCGACCCGGCCGGGTGCGCGGCGCATATGCGCGACATCCTCGCCGAGGACGGAACGTGGATGATCGTCGAGCCCATCGCCGGCGACACGCCGGGGCAGAATATGAACCCGGTCGGCCGGCTCTATTACAACGCCTCGACGATGATCTGCGTGCCGACCTCGCTCGATCAGGAGGTGGGCGCGGCGCTGGGCGCGCAGGCGGGCGAGGCGCGGCTCGGCGCGCTGATCCGCGAGGCCGGCTTCGCGCGCGTGCGGCGGGCCACCGAGGGGCCGTTCAACATGGTGCTGGAGGCGTGCTGAGCGGCCTTCAGGCGAGGGTGAGGTAGATTTCCGCCTCGATCACCCATTCGCCGCCGATCTCGCGCCACTTCGCGCTGTAGGTGCCCGACGCGAGCGACTTCCCGGTCGCGGCGACGACGCCCTGCCACTGGCCCTGCTCCAGCGCGATCGGCTCGACGGAGGAGACGAGGATGCTTTCCGGGGTGCGGGTGTAGACCGTGCGCCCGGCGGCGGCGAACTCGCGCTTCCAGGCGAGCAACTGCGCCTTGCGGCCGGAGAGGAGCGCGCTGTCCGTGCCCGCCACGAGCACGACGTTGGGCGCGAGCAGCGGGCCGATCGCGCTGAGGTCTCCTTCCGCCAGCGCGCGGTTGAAGGCGGCGCGGCGCAGGCGGATGGCGAGATCGGCGGGGGAGGCCATGGAAAGGCTTTCGGCAAGGGGATGTCCGCCGCCCCGATACCGCCCCGCGCGCGTCCGGTGAAGAGGCGCCGTCAGAGCGCGAGCGACGCGGCCAGCGCCCGGAACTTCGCCACGTCCTTGTCGAAGAAATAGAGCGCCGGCGCCTCGTAAGTCACCATGTAAAGCTCCCCGCCGATCATCGCGCCGAAGCCCTCGCCCTTGCGCTCCACCTCGTCGTCGGCACGCGTGAGGCTGTAGGCGAAGTGGATGCCCTTGTGCCCCGCGACCAGCGCCGGCTCCTGCGCGCCGATCTGCATATGGTCCACCGCGAACTGGCTGCGATAGGTCGATTCCAGCAGCGCGGGGATGTCGGTGATGAGCATCGTCGTCGAGACATGGGGCAGCGGGGTCTGCCGCTTGTGGACCTCGCGCATCAGCGGCCGCCCCGATCCGATCGCCGCGTAGAAGGTCACCTTGTTGAGCTGGTCGCCGTCGATCGTCCAGACCTCGGTATGGCTGCCGTCGTTGCGGCGGAGCTTGTTCCATTCGGTGATCGGGGAGGCCGACAGCTTCGATCCCGCGATGGCGCCATGCGGGCCGGGCGAGACCAGCGTGTTGGCGAGCAGCACGGGGCTGAGCAGCGCAAGGGCGGCGACGGCTTTCATCGGAAGCACCTCAATGGGCGATCAGGGCGGCGATGGCGGGCGCGTCCGACGCGCCGGGCGATGCGGCGAGATAGGCGGAGAGCGCGGTGCGGCCCTCGTCGGTCTGTCCGTTGCGCAGCAAGGCGAGGCCGAGATTGCGATCCAGCTCCGGCCCGGCATAGCCGGCGGCACGCGCATCGCGATAGAGGCCGCTCGCGACCTGGAGATCGCGCGGATGGCCGCGCAGCCGGAAGAGTTCCGCCCGTGCGTAGAGCAGCTCCGCGCTCCATCCGCCACCCGCCGAGGCGAGGCTGGAGAGGATATAGTCCGATCCGCCGAAATCGTTGATCTTCACCTGCGCGGCGAGGAGCCGGGGCAGCAGCGGCGCGATCGCCCGGCGATAGGCCTCGGCCCGCGCATCGCCGCCGGCCGGCAGCTTGGCGGCCTCCCCGGCGAGAATGGTGGCGCGGTGGAGGTTGGTCGGGTGGGTGTCGAAGAAGCCGGAGGCATATTTCTGGCCGGGCCGCTGCCCATGGCCGACCGCGCGGGCATCCTCCTCGGCCATCACCGACTGCCACAGCGCGGGCGCCGAACCGGCCGGATAGCCCGAGGCGGAGAGATAGCGCAGGCCCAGCAGATCGGCCTCGGCCTCCTGCTCGCGATCGAAGCGGTAGAGCGAGCCTACGAGCGCCATCTGCGTGCCGCCGACCGGCGTATTGCTGATCCCGCCCAGCACGCCGAGCCAGGCCATCACGTCGGTCGTGCCGCGCCGCGCCTTGAAGCCGCGCAGGCCGTGGCGCAGCTCGAAATGCGCGAACTCATGGCCGATCACGGCGGCCAGCTCGCCTTCGTCATGCACCCGGAGGAACAGCCCCGACCACACCTCCATCGCGCCATTGGGCATCATCGAGGCGTTGAAGGCGGGCACCTCCATCACATAGACGCGCACGCCCGCGCAGCGCTCCGGCCCCACCGTCCGGCACAGCACGGAGCGGACATAGGCCTCGATGCCGCCGTTGCGGATGCGCAGGGGGCTGTCGCGGAGCTGGCGCTCGCGCTCGTCGGCCTCCATCCACAGGCCGCGCTCGTCGACCGTCGTCGGCTCATAGGCGGCGGTATAGGGCGGCAGCACGGGGATGGGTTCGGAGAATGCGGGTCTCCCCGCGCAAACCCCAGCCAGCAGCGCGAGGCGAAAGAGCGCCCGCCTCATGGCGTGCCGGTGCTGGCGAGATCGACCGGCTTGCCGGGGAAGCCCGCCAGCAATTCCCGGACCCTTTTCGCCGCACCCTCGGGCGTCCGCACATCGCCGCCCATCTGGCGATCCGCGTTGAGCCAGACCAGTTCGCCGGTCCTCAGATCGATCAGCCCGGCATGGCCGATATGCACCCCCGACGTGACGCCCACCCCGCCGAGCGCGCCGACCACCTGCAACACCTTGCGGCCGGTCGAGCCATATTCGTCATGCGTGGTGATGAAGAGCGCATAGTCCGCCCCTTCGAGGGACTTCAGCCGCGCGATGCCGTCGCCGACGCCCCATTCGAAGGCGCCGGACCGCTTCTTGGTCTCCAGCCGGTTGCCGACGAAGAACTGATATTCGATCACGGAATCCGCCACCGCGCTGAACAGGTGGGCATATTGGGTCACCAGCGGCCCTTCGCCGGTCGTCCCTTCCGCATAGCCGATCACCTGGTTGCCGAGCTTCGACTGCGCTTCCGCGAGCGCGCCGGCGAGATTGTCGCGGGCCTGCTGCGTCCAGTCGGCATTGGGTTCGTAGAGGCCGCCGGTCGACTGCGCGCCGACCTGGATGGTCGGCCGCATGACCATGATCCGCACGGTGCCGGGCCTCAGGACGAAGCCCTCCTTCTTGCCCGTCTTCTCCTGCGCCAGCGACGGCGTGGAGACGAGCAGGATGAGTGCGAGCGCCGCCGCCCGCCGGAATGATGCCAGTGCCATGAGCCCCCCTCACGTCGCCCTTTCCTTATCCGGTTCCGGGGCGCCGGGGAGGGGGTTTTGCCGTCAATCGTGGGGCATCTGGCTCCCGATCCTGCCACCCCTCTCCGGCGCGGCGCGGGGCCTGTGGCTCATGACGCGGGCTGTCCGTTGATGCGGTCGATCAGTTGCCGGTGGGAGGGCAGGTCGTCCGCCGCGCGCTCGCCATAGCGCCGGATCTTGAGGAGCAGCTTCTCGGCCGCGCGCATGGCGGCCAGATCCGTGGCTTCGGAGGGGAGATCGGTCGCGAACTCCATGCCGTAGAGGATGTATTGATAGTTGAAGAAGGCGAAGCTCTCGAGATCGAGGATGAAGTCGTAGCGGTTGGGCGGCCGGTGGCGCCACTGGTCGAGCAGTTCCTTCAGCCGGTCCGGGATGGAGGCGGGATCGACATTGTCGCGCCAGAAGGGCTCCTCGCGCCGGCTCAGGCAATAATGCAGCTTGAGGAAGCTGACGATGTTGTCGAACCGCGCCGTCATCAGCGTGTTGAAGCGCCTGGCCGGCGCATCGATCGGACCGTGATGGGGGAACAGCTCGGCGATCATCGCCACCGCCGCTTCGATCAGCACCACGCCGGTCGATTCCAGCGGTTCCAGAAAGCCCGCCGAAAGCCCGACGGCGACGCAATTGCCGACCCATTGCCGCTCGCGATAGCCGGGCTCGAACGACAGCAGCCGCGTCTCGACCTCGTCGATGCGATCGCCCGCATAGGCGCGCAGCGTCGCGGCGGCGCGGGCATCGTCCATATGGTCGCTCGAATAGACGCAGCCGAGGCCGCGCATCCCGGCGAGCGAGATGTCCCACGTCCAGCCCGCCTCGTGCGCGGCGGCGATGGTGAAGCTCGGCAGCGGCGCGTCCGGCCGGTCATAGGGCAGCTTGCAGGCGAGCGCGCGGTCGGTGAACAGATAGGGCCGCGCCGAGCGGAACGGCACGCCCAGCGCCCGCCCGATCAGTTCAGCGCGGAAACCCGAGCAGTCGATGTAGAGATCCGCCCTGAGCGGCCCATGCTCGCGGCTGACGACATGATCGATCCGGCCCGCCGCATCGAGAACGACATCCTCAAGCCGGTCCTGCACATGCCGGACGCCGAGTTCCACGGCGCGCTCGGCGAGCAGCCGGCCGAGCTGCCCGGCGTCGAAATGATAGGCGTAGCTGAGCGGCCCGGTGAAGGCCTCCTCGTCCGGCCCCTTGGGCGCACGGCGGGCCTCCGCGACGCGGTTCTGGATGGTCATCGCCTCGGCGAAGGGCGGGCGCGTCGCCTTGTCCTGCCGCAGCCAGTGGGGGACGAGGCCCGGCGCATCGGCGTAGAGCGGCGCCTCGAAGGGGTGGAAATAGCGATGCCGCTGCCCGTCCTGCGGCGCGTGCAGCCAGTCGGTGAAGCAGACGCCCTGCTTGAAGGTGGCGGAGGTCTCGCGGATGAAGCGGGTCTCGTCGATGCCGAGGAAGCGCAAGGTGCTCCGCATCGTCGGGAAGGCGCCCTCGCCGACGCCGATCGTGCCGATCTCGGGCGATTCCAGCAGCGTGATCCGGCGGTGCGGATGATCGGCGAGATCGAGGAAGCGGGCGAGATAGGCCGCCGTCAGCCAGCCCGCGGTGCCGCCGCCGATAATCAGGATCGAGCGCATGCCCTAAGCCCTCACGAACAGATTCTTGAGCCATGCCGGCCCGGTGCGCGCCGCCTGACGCCAGTCGTCGCCATCATCCTCGTCCCCGGCGGACCAGCCGCGCGGGTTGAGGAGCTTGACCCGCCCCGCCTTGAAGGCGGTGGTCTGGTGCGTGACGAGTGTCAGCTTGTGCTCGATCGCGGTGGCGGCGAGCAGGCCGTCGCGGGCATCGGCATAGCCGAGCTGCCCGCTGCGGCGGACCACGGCGGCGTCCACGGGCAGGATGCGGCCCTCGAACGCGCGCATCACCTGCTCGTCGATCCACGGGCGGAGCGCGGCGCCCGCGGCCTTGCCCGGCCTGCCCGATTTGCGCGCGCCATTCTCCAGCTCCAGCAGGGTGAGCGCGGAGATGAAGAGCGTCTGCCGCGACACGCTGCCCGCCCAGGCGATCAGGCCGGGATCGGCCCGGCCCGCCTTGGCGCGCCCGAGATCGACGAGAACGGGGGTGTCCAGCAGATACATCAGTCGGCCGCACCGCGACGGCTCCACACGCCTGTCGAGCGCGGCGGATCGGCGGCGTCAGCCGGGGCGGGCATGGCGAGCAGATCGACGATGCTCTCCGTCTGGCCGCTCATCTGGCGATAGGCGTCGATGCTCATCAGCACATGGGTGGGCCGCCCGCGATCGGTGATGAACACCGGCTCGATCCGCGCCGCGCGCTTCGCCTGGCTGACATCCTGATTGAAATCGCGGCTGCTGACGATCTTCATGGCCCCTCGACCGGCCCCCCGAAAGCCTCTCTGATGTAGGCATGTTACTACGCCGGGGCGAGGCGGCAACGGAAATGCGCCTTGGCGGGGTCCGATCCCCTCGATAATCGGGCCGCATGGCGACACGCGCGAGACGGAAGGGGAGGAAGGCGTCCCGCGCGCATCGCTGGACGCGCCTCGAGATCGCGGTGCTGTCCGCCTTCGCCATCGCGGTGGTGGGAGTGTGGCTGGCGACGCGCGACTGGCGGCCGGCTCCGCCGCCGGCGGCGCCCCATCGTCTCACCGCCGAGGAAGCGCGCGCCGTCAACGCCGCCACGCCCTTTGCCGACGATCATCCGCGCGCGGCCCGGCCGTTCCGTTTCCAGGGAAGCCCGGCGGCGCGCGAGCAGGCGGTGCAATGCCTCGCCACCGCCGCGATCTACGAGGCCGGCAGCGACGAGCGGGGCCGCAGGGCGGTGATGCAGGTGGTGCTCAACCGGCTCGCCTTGCCGCAATATCCCAAGACGGTGTGCGGGGTGGTCTATCAGGGCGCGTCACGGGTGACAGGGTGCCAGTTCTCCTTCACCTGCGACGGATCGCAGGCGCGTCGCCCCGAGCATGAGGGCTGGGACGCGGCGCGGGCGGAGGCGAAGCGCGCGCTCGGCGGCTATGTCTTCGCGCCCGTCAGCACCGCGACCCATTATCATGCCAACTGGATCGTGCCCTATTGGAAGGGCTCGCTCGACAAGATCGCGCAGGTTCATAACCATATCTTCTACCGGCCGCACCTGCGCTCCCCGATCCAGTTCGGCCCGCCTCAATAAGCGAGCGCGCAGCCGTCCGCCCGCATCTCGGACGCGGCGGCGTAGACGAGCTGGCCTTGATCGGGCTTGAACTCGACGCATTCGTAGCGGCCGAAGCCACCATCCGATTCCCCAAGCTTCCAGCCCATATTGGCGAGCGCCGCCCTGGTCGCCTCCGGCACGCCGCTTTCGAGGCGGAGCAGGCCGTTGGCGGGCATTCCCGGACTATCCTCGCCCATCGACTCCGAAGAGCCCTCATGGTGCCAGCGCGGGCTGTCGCCCGCCGCCTGCACGTCGAGGCCATAATCGGTGCGGTTGACGATGATCTGGGTCTGGCCCTGCGGCTGCATGTCGCCGCCCATCACGCCGAAGGCGAGCCATGGCGCGCCCTTCACGGTGGCGAAGCCGGGGATGATCGTCTGGAACGGGCGCTTGCCGGGCTGGTAGATGTTGGGGTGCCCGTCCTTCAGGCTGAAGAGCTGGCCGCGATCCTGGAACATGAAGCCCAATCCGTCCGCCACCAGCCCCGATCCCATGCCGCGGAAGTTGGACTGGATCATCGACACCATCATCCCGTCCTTGTCGGCGCAGGAGAAATAGGTGGTGTCGCCATGGCTCGGCGCCTGCCCCGGATAGACGGGGGTGAGGATGCGGTCCGGCCGGATCAGCTTGGCGCGCTCGGCGGCATATTCCTTGGAGATCAGCCACTCGACCGGCACCTTCGAGAAGTGCGGATCGGCGTAGTAGCGGGCGCGGTCCTCATAAGCGAGGCGCTTGGCCTCGACCTGCAAATGGATCGACAGCGGCGACTGGAAGCCCGCGCCGCGCATGTCGAAATGCTCCAGCATGTTGAGCATCTGAAGCGTGGCGATGCCCTGCGTGTTGGCGCCGAGCGCGTGGACGGTGGTGCCGCGATAGTCGGTCTGGTGCGGCTCGACCCATTCGCCATGATGCGCGGCCAAGTCCTCATAGCGCAGCCAGCCGCCGATCCGCTTGAAATAGGCATCGATCGTCCTCGCGATCTCGCCCTTGTAGAAGACGTCGCGGCCGCCCTGCGCGATCAGCCTGTAGGTGTGGGCCAGATCGGGGTTGCGGAAGATCTGCCCCGTCTCCGGCCCGCCATGGCCGAGGCCGTAGGTGCGGATCGCATTCTCCGTCTCCTCGACGCCCGAGCCGGGACGGAGGAATATCTTGAGGTTGCGGCGGATATAATAAGCGATGATCTCGGGCACCGGCGCGCCTTCGCTGGCATAGCCGATGGCGGGCTCGAACAGCTCGGCCCATTTGAGCTTGCCGTAGCGCTGATGGAGCATCCACCACGCATCGAGCGCACCCGGCACGGACACCGAGATCGCGCCGAGGGCCGGCAGCGCCCCGTTCTTCGCACGCGAGCGGGCGGTCTCGAGGCTCAGCCCGCGCGGCGAGCCGCCGGAGCCCGCAAGCCCCATCACCTTCTTCGCCTTCGGATCCCACAGCATGGCGAAGCAGTCGCCGCCGATCCCCGACGATGTCGGCTCCAGCACGCCGAGGCAGGCGTTCATGGCGATGGCGGCATCCACCGCCGAGCCGCCCTTCCTGAGGATATCGATCGCGGCGAGCGTCGCCAGCGGCTGGGCCGAGCCCGCCGCGCCATGCGTGCCGTAGACCGCGCTGCGCGAGGCGAAGCTGGCGCCGACCGGCCGATCACCGGCATGGACGTCGGGGCGGATGAAGCGCTCGGCGCCGGCGGGCTCGAACTTCGGCAGGTCGGCCGGCCGGGTCTCGGCGAGGAGCGGGGCGGCCATCGCGGCGGCCGGGAGCGAGGCGAGAAATTGTCTGCGGCGCAAGATCGATCTCCATTTCCCCCCGGAGATACGCGGCAGAGCTTTAGCGACGATCGCCGGGCAGGCAAGCCGCTCTTCCCATTGCCCGGCGCAGGCGGCATCAGATGGGAGCATGAAAACAATCGTCGATCCCGATCGCGCGCTGGCGGACGGACTGGCCGCGCTCCGAGCCGAATTTCAGGTGCCGGCCGGCTTCCCGCCCGCCGTGCTCGCCGCCGCCGAGGCGGCCGCGCGCAGGCCCTTCACCGAGCATGTCGACCGCACCGCGATGCGTTTCGTGACGCTCGACCCGGCGTCCTCGACCGATCTCGACCAGGCTTTCGCGATCGAGCGGGCGGGGGGCGACATCCTGCTCCATTATGCCATCGCGGACGTCGCGTGGTTCGTCACCGACGGCGATGCGATCGATGCCGAGACGTGGGCGCGTGGCGAGACGCTCTATCTGCCCGACGGCAAGGCGGGGCTGCATCCGCCGATCCTGGGCGAGCAGGCCGCCAGCCTGTTGCCCAATGGGGACAGGGCGGCGGTGATCTTCACGGTGCGCGTCGGCGGTGACGGCAAGTCGGTGCTGGAGGGGGCGGAGCGTGCGGTGATCCGCTCGGCCGCCAAGCTCGCTTATGAGACGGTGCGGCCCGAGGATCTGCCGCCCGATTTCGAGGAACTGGCCCGCCGCATCGACGCCGCCGAGACGGCGCGCGGCGCGGCCCGCGTCGATCCGCCGGAGCAGGAGGTGGCGCGCGACGACGACGGCAGGCTGCGGCTGGCCTTCCGGCCCCGCTGCGTCTCCGAGGATCGCAACGCGGCGCTGTCGCTCGCCACCAACCTCGCGGTGGCCGATGCGCTTCAGGCGCACCGCACCGGCCTGTTCCGCGTCATGGCCGGCCCGAATCCCGGCGCGATCGCGCGGCTGCGCCATACCGCCGGGGCGTTCGGGCTCGACTGGCCGGCCGGGCAGCCGCTCGACCAGTTCTCGCAGACTCTGAGCGCCAACGATCCGAAGCAGGCCGCGTTCATGTTGGCGATCCGCCGCGCGGGGAACGGCGCCTCCTACGCGCCCTATCGCGATGGCGTGACGCCGTGGCACGCGGCGATGGCGGCGACCTATGCGCAGGCGACCGCGCCGCTCCGCAGGCTGGCCGACCGTTATGTGATCCGCGCCGCGCTGGCGGTCGCCAACGGCCGGCCCGTGCCCGATGCTGTGAGCGCGGCGTTCGAGCGGATTCCTCCCGTGATGGCCCGCGCCGACGCCCGCTCCGGCCAGATCGAGCGCGCCGTCATCGATCTCGCCGAGGCGGTGCTGCTCGCCGATCATGAGGGCGAGGCCTTCTCCGCCACCGTCACCGACGTCGACGATCGCGGCGCGCGCATCCAGCTTTGCGATCGCCCAGTCGTGGCGCGGGTGGCGACGGATGGGCTGCATCCCGGCGACATGATCCGGGTGAAGCTCGACGGCGTCGACATGGCGCGCCGGACGATCCGCTTCGAGGCGGCCGGCTAGGCCCCGTCGAGCGGGAGCCGGCGCGTCACGCCGATATTCTCCAGGAACGCCGTGTCGTGGCTCACCACCAGCAGCGCGCCGTCATAGGCCCGGAGCCCCGCCTCCACCGCCGTCACGGACTCGATGTCGAGATGGTTGGTCGGCTCGTCGAGGATGAGGAGGGGCGGCGGCGCGGGGCTGCCCAGCACGCAGGCGAGGCCGGCGCGCAGCATCTGGCCGCCGCTCAGCGTGTCGCAGCGCCGGTCGCCGGCCTCGGCACGGAACCCAAAGCGGGCGAGGGCTGCCCGGCAGCCATTCTCGTCGACCCCCGGATTGAGGCGGGCGTAATTCTCCGCGATCGTCCCGGCCGGATCGAGCAGGCTTACCCGCTGGTCGAAGAGTGCGGCCGGGACATGGACGACCACCCGGCCCGAGAAAGGCGCGAGATCGCCCGTGACGACGCGCAACAGCGTCGATTTCCCCGATCCGTTGGCGCCGACGATGGCGACCCGCTCCGGCCCGGCGATCTTCAGCGACACATCGCGCAGGACCGGCTCGGCCGGATCATAGCCCGCCGTCACATGGGCCAGCGCCAGCACCTCACGGCTGGGGGCCAGCCCGGTGGGGGCGAGCTGCACCGAGAGGGGCTCGATCCGCTCGATCCTCTCCCTGGCCTGTTCGAAGGCTTGCGAGGCGTCGGCGCGCAGCCGGTCTGCGAGACGGGCGCCACCGCCGCCGCTATTCTCCGCCTTCTCCTTGCGCGCGCCCAGAAGAATGCGCGGCATCCCGCCCTTCGCGGCGCTGCGGCTGCCGGCGGCGTCGCGGCGCTGCTGCCGTTCGGTCGCGACCTGCGCCTTGCGTTCCACCTCGGCGACGCGCCGCTCGGCGGAGGCGAGATCCTGCTCGGCCGCCGCCAGCTCGATCGCCTTGCGCGCGCGATACTGGCTCCAGTTCCCGCCATAGCGCTGGGCGCCGAGCGTGGTCAGTTCGACGATGGCGTCCATGGCGTCGAGCAGTTCGCGGTCATGGCTGACGACGATCGCCCCGGCACGCCAGCCGTGGAGGAGATCGCGCACCGCCTGCCGTCCGTCGCGGTCGAGATTGTTGGTCGGCTCGTCGAGCAGCAGGAAATCGGGCGCGGCGAAGATCGCGCCCGCCAGCGCCGCCCGCGTCCGCTGCCCGCCCGACAGGCGGACGAGCGGGGCGTCCAGCGGCAGGTCGAGGCCCACCTGCGCCAGCGCCTCTTCGGCGCGCGCTTCAAGCGTCCAGTCCGCCTCGGCCAGCTCGTCGAGGGTGGCGACGCCCGCCTCGGCGCGGTGGAGGAGGGCGAGGCCATCGGCGATGCCGAGCAGGTCGGCCAGCGTTTCCCGCGGCGAGAGCTGGACGATCTGGCGCAGCGTGCCGACCGTGCCCTGCATGCGGACGGACCCTCGGGAGGGCTCCAGCTCGCGCGTCAGCAGGCGCAGCAGCGTCGATTTGCCGACGCCGTTGCGGCCGACGAGACCGGCGCGTTCGCGGCCGAAATCGAGCGTCAGATCGTCGAGGACGGCCCGGCCGTCAGGCGTGGACCAGGCGAGATGCGAAACGGAGATGGCGGGCATGGATCGAGGCTTTCCTGGCGGCAAGGCGGATGGGCGTTGCGGTCAGGGTAAGATCCATTGTCGGGCACTCCGGGTAACGAGGGCGGCAGGTTAGGCCCGCCGCCCCCTTGAGGCAAGTCAGGCCGGGCGGGCCAGCGCCAGCACCGCGTCGGCGAAGGCGGCGGGCGCCTCCTGCGGCAGGTTGTGGCCGATGCCGCCGCGGATCAGGCGATGCTCGTAGCGGCCGGTGAAGCGGGCGCGATAGGCGGCCGGCTGGGGATGCGGCGCGCCGTTGGCGTCGCCCTCCATGGTGATGGTCGGCACCACGATGGCGGGCGCGGTGGCGAGCTTCTGCTCATAGGCGTCATATTTCGCCTCGCCCTCGGCCAGCCCGAGCCGCCAGCGATAATTGTGGATCACGATCGCGGCATGATCCGGGTTGGCGAAGGACCGGGCGGTGCGCTCGTAGGTGGCATCGTCGAAATGCCATTGCGGGGAGGCGAGCTGCCAGATCAGCTTGTTGAAATCGTGGCGGTTCTGCTCATAGCCGAGCTTGCCCCGCTCGGTCGCGAAGTAGAACTGATACCACCAGGCCAGCTCCGCCTTGGGCGGCAGCGGCGCGGCATTGGCGTGCTGGCTGCCGATCAGGTAGCCGCTCACCGAGACGAGCCCTGCGCACCGCTCCGGCCACAGCGCCGCGACGATGTCGGCGGTCCGCGCGCCCCAGTCGAAGCCGGCGAGCAGCGCCTTGGGGATCTTGAGCGCGTCCATCAGCGCGATCGCATCGAGCGCGAGCGCCGCCTGCTGCGCGTTGCGCACCGTGTCCGCCGAACGGAAGACGGTGCTCCCCGAGCCGCGCAGATAGGGGATGATGACCCGATGCCCCGCCTTCACCAGCAGCGGCGCCACATCCACGAAGGCGTAGATGTCATAGGGCCAGCCGTGGAAGAGGATCACCGGCGCGCCGTTCGCCGGCCCCATGTCGACATAGCCGACGTTGAGCGGGCCGGCATCGATCTGGCGGAGCGGGGGGAAAGCGTTCCCGGTCGGCGTGGCGGGGACGGCGGCGCGGGCCGTGCCCTCCACCCCGCCGATCTGGAGCGCCGCGACGCCCATCGCGGCCAGCCCGAAGAAATTGCGACGGCTCGGATCGGCCGGCTGATCCGAAGGAAGGGTCGTCATGTCGATATCTCCTGCGAGGGTCTTAGTGGGCGGCGTGCGGCTGGGCGTCTGTCTGCGGCACGACGAAGCGGATGGTCTTGCGATCGAGCGGCTGGTGGTTGGCATTGGCAAGGATCACCTCCACGCTGTGCGGGCCTGCGGGCAGGCCCACGAGGATCAGCGGTTCGCCGCAGGCATCCGCCCAATGCCATGGCGCCCCGTCGACCGCGACGTGGATGTGGCCGATGCGCGGGCTGACGTCGAGCGCCTTGGGGCCGAACACGGGCTCGATCCGCAGATTTTCGGCGCGGTACTGGATGAACACACGGCCTTCGGCGAGCGGGCCGGGGAGCGGCGGACCGACGATGAGGCGCGCCGGCGGCTGCGGCTCGGCGAGGGGGACGACGCCGGCCGGGCCGAGGATCTCGCCCGCCGTCTGGGCGCAGACTGCGCCCGTCGCCGGCAGGAGGAGGAGCGTGGCGAGCCCCAGCGTGCGGAGCGTCATGTTGCGTGTCATGGATGATCTCCCCGTTCAGGCCTGCGCTTCGGGTTCCGCCCGCGGCTGGACGGCCGCCTGAAGCAGCGTGGCTGCGGCGCAGGAGGCCGCACCGATAGCGGCGGAACATGCCAGAATGGCGTACGTCGAGGCGACGGGCGCGAGACCCGAATAGAAGAAGCTTGTCAGCCCGAGAAAATAGGCGATCGGATTGTTGAGCGGAGCCAGCGTCCGCAGGCTCAGCACGAGGATGACGACGCCCGAGACGGCCAGCGGCGTGGCGGCGTCGCCCAGCGTCGGCGTCAGCAGCCTGATCGCGATCGCGGTTCCGATCCCGAAGGCGAGGCCCAGCAGGAAGCAGCCGAGATCGGCGAGATTGTCCCGCGTCGAGGCGCCGGCGAGATTATAGGCCACCCAGCCGAGGAACATGGCGGAGGCGGGCAGCATCACCGCGATCGTGCCGTAGGTCGCGACACCCGCGACGGCGGCGACGACCAGCGAGACGGCATGGAAGCGGATATCCTTGAGGGGGTGAGCCGGCATCGGGTTTCTCCGGGGAATGGAGGGGGTGTGCGGGCCGGAGGGGGCGGCCCGCACGGGGAGAGGATGTCAGTTCAGGGTGATCTCCACGGCGATGTTGCCGCGCGTCATCTTGGAATAAGGGCAGGTCTGGTGCGCCTGATCGGCGATGACGCGCGCCGTCGCGGCATCGAGGCCCGGCAGGCTCACCTTGAGGCGGGCCTGAAGGAAATAGCCGCTGTCGCCCTTGGCGAGATCGACCTCGGCATCCACCGCGGTATCGGCCGGGAGCTTCACGCCCGCCGCCTGCGCGGCCAGACCCATCGCGCCGATGAAGCAGGCGGACCAGCCGGCGGCGAAGAGCTGCTCGGGATTGGTGCCCTGACCCGCGCTGCCCGGAGGCGACAGGCGGATGTCCAGCCGGCCGTCGCTGCTCTGCGCGCTGCCGTCGCGGCCGCCGGTGGTGTGGGTGCGGCCGGTGTAGAGGATCGTGTCAGTCATGTCCGTCACTCCTGTTAAATCGTGTCCGATCAGATCGGATGCGAGTTATTAGGCTTGGCCGCCGCGCGGCGTCAACCCCCAAAACAATCGTATGCGATTTATTTTTTCCGTACCCCCGGTCGGGGACGGCGTAGCTGCCCGGAATCGACGCTGCTGCTGGCGGATAATCGCGCTATAGCCACCCGGCCCCTTCGCTGGAGATGCCATTATGTCGACGATGCGCGCGATGATCGTTCCGCAACCCGGAGCTTCCCTGGAGCTGGTGGAACGCGCCGTTCCCGAGCCGGGCCGCCATGAAGTTCGGATCAGGGTCCATGCCTGCGGCGTCTGCCACAGCGATTCGGTGACGGTGCAGGGCCTGTTCCCCGGCATCGAATATCCGCGCGTGCCCGGCCATGAGGTGGTGGGCACGATCGAGGCCGTCGGCGCCGACGTGGATGGCTGGAGCGCCGGAGAGCGTGTCGGCGTGGGCTGGTTTCCGGGCTCGTGCGGCTATTGCGGCCATTGCCGGCGGGCCGAGGCCTTCGCCTGCGAGAATGTCCATGGCGCCACCGGCGTGTCGCGCGACGGCGGCTATGCGACGCACATGATCGCGGACGCCTCGGCGCTGGCGCGCGTGCCGGCCTCGCTCGATTCGGTCGAGTCCGCGCCCTTGCTGTGCGCGGGCATCACCACCTTCAACGCGATCCGCAATTCGGGCGCGCGGGCGGGCGATCTCGTCGCGGTGCAGGGCATCGGCGGCCTCGGCCACCTTGGCATCCAGTTCGCGGCGCGGCTCGGCTTCCGCACGGTCGCGGTCAATCGCGGGCGCGACAAGGAGGCGCTGGCCCGGAAGCTCGGCGCGCACGACTATATCGACAGCGCGGCGGACGATCCCGCAGAGGCCCTCCAGAAGATGGGCGGCGCCAGGGCGATCATCGCCACCGTCACCAATGCCGACGCGATGCAGGCGATCGTCGGCGGGCTGGGCGCGGGCGGCACGATGATGCTGATCGGCGCGACCGGCCCGATCAGCATCAACCCGATCGAGCTTCTGATGAAGAGCGCGGGCGTGAAGGGCTGGTATTCGGGCACGTCGGCGGATTCGGAGGACACGCTGCGCTTCAGCGAGCTGCACGCCATCGGCTCGATGAACGAGATCTATCCCTTCGCCGAGGCGCAGGCCGCCTACGATCGCATGATGAGCGGCAAGGCGCGTTTCCGCGTCGTGCTGAAGATGGACTGAGCCCCTAGAGGCGGGCCAGCCGCCCGCCGTCGACCAGCAGCGAGGCGCCGGTGACGAACCGCGCCTCGTCGGAGGCGAGGAACAGGATCGCGGCGGCGATCTCGGCGGGCGTGCCGATATCCTCGGGCGCGATCACCTCCAGCCCCGATGCGATATTGGGGCTGGAGCGCAGCATCTCCGTATCCACAGCACCCGGCAGCACGGCGTTGGCGCGGATGCCGCGCGCGGCGCCCTCGATCGCGGTGGAGCGGGTGAGGCTCTCCAGCGCCGCCTTGGCCGCCGCATAGGGCGCGACCAGCGGCGAGGTCTGCCGCGCGTGGATCGAGGCGACGTTCACGATCGCGCCGCCGTCCGCCATGTCGCGCAACGCCGCTCCCGCGAGCAGCGCCGCGCCGAGGAAGTTGACGTCGAGCAGCCGCCGCCACTCCGCCCCGCCGATCTCGGCGAGCGGCCTGTAGATCATCATGCCCGCGACGTTGACGATCAGGTCCAGCCCGCCGAGTTCGGCCAGCGTGCGCTCGACCAGCGAGGCCACGGCCGCCTCGTCGCCGATATCGCAGGCGAAGGAGGAGACGTGCGGCGCGCCGAGCGCATGGAGCCGCTCGATCAGCGCCGCGTCCGGCGAGCGGAGGTCCGCCAGCATCAGGCTCGCGCCTTCCGCCGCCAGCCGCTCGGCGGTGGCGAGGCCGATGCCGCCCAGCCCGCCGGTGACGATCGCGCGCTTGCCCTCGAACCGCCTCACCATTCGCGCAGGCTCCCATCCGGTCCCCGCCATACCGGATTGCGCCAGCGATGGGCATCCTTCGCCGCCTCGCGCACGCGCGCCTCGTCGATGCTGACGCCGAGCCCCGGCGCGGTCGGCACGGCGACGCTGCCCTCGTGGATGTCGAAAACGCCGGCGTCGGTGACGTAGGTCAGCAGATCGGCCGATGGCGTGTTGTAATGGATGCCGAGCGACATCTCCTGGATCACGAAGTTCGGCGTCGCCGCCGCGAGCTGGAGGCAGGAGGCGAGCGCCAGCGGCCCGAGCGGACAATGCGGCGCCACCGCGACGTCGTAAGCCTCCGCCATCGAGGCGATGCGGCGGGCTTCGGAGAGGCCGCCGGCATGGCTGAGATCGGGCTGGATGATGTCGACCGCGCCCAGCTCGAACAGGCGCTTGAAATCCATGCGTGTATAGAGCCGCTCGCCGAGCGCGATGGGCGTGCTGGTCTGGGCGGCGAGCTGGGCGATGGCCTCGGGGTTTTCGGAGAGCAGGGGCTCTTCGATGAACAGCGGGCGCAGCGGTTCGAGCGCGTGCGCGAGCTGGCGCGCCATCGGCTTGTGGACGCGGCCGTGGAAGTCGACGCCGGCGTCGATCCCCGTCTCGCGGACGAGCTGGAGGCGGCGGACGCTGTCGTCGAGCTTCGCCGGGCTGTCGAGCCAGCCCAGATCCTCGGTGCCGTTCATCTTCACCGCGCGGAAGCCCTGCGCCTGCCGCGCGGCGGCGGCCTCGGCGACGTCATGCGGGCGGTCGCCGCCGATCCACGCATAGACGTCGATCCGCTCGCGCACCTGGCCGCCGAGCAACTGCCAGACGGGGACGCCCAGCCGCTTGCCCTTGATGTCCCACAGTGCCTGGTCGATGCCCGAGATCGCCGACATCAGCACCGGCCCGCCGCGATAGAAGCCGAGGCGGTAGAGCGTCTGCCACGCATCCTCGATGCGGTCTGCCTCCGTGCCGATCAGCCGGTCCCGCGCGCTCTCCAACGCGCCGAGCACCGCCTCGCCATGGCCTTCGAGGCTGGCCTCGCCCCAGCCGATCAGGCCGTCGTCGGTCCCGACGCGGACGAACACCCAGCGGGGCGGCACGAGGAAGGCATCGATCTGGGCAATCCGGCTCATGAGGCAAGCCTGTCCTTTTGGGTGAAGCGGGTGAGGAGGGTGGGAAGCGAGAGGCCGCCGGTCTGGCGGAGGCGATCGAAGATCACGGCCGCGAGCAGGATTCCGCCGCGCACGACATATTGGTAGAAAGTGGGCACATCGAGCAGGTTGAGCGCGTTCTGCGCCGCCCCCATGATGAACACGCCGATGACGACCCCGATCATGGTCGCGACGCCGCCCGAGAGCGATACGCCGCCCAGCACGCAGGCGGAGATGACCGCGAGTTCGAGGCCCTGGCTGGTGTTGGGCTGGCCCGAGGTGATCCGCGCGGCGAGCACGATGCCGGCGAGCGCGGTCACGAGGCCTTGCAGCACGAACACGGCGATCCGCACCCGGTCGACGGGAACGCCGGCGAGGCGCGCGGCCTCCGGGTTGCCGCCGATCGCCAGCACGTTGCGCCCGAAGCTGGTGCGCTTGAGCAGGAAGCCGAAGCCGATGAACGCCAGCAGCATCAGCCAGATCGGATAGTTGATCCCGAAGAGCGTCCCCGAGCCCAGCGCATAGAAGCGCTCGGCCGGGATCGACACCGCCTGGCCCCCCGATACGAGGAAGGCGAGGCCGCGCACGATCTCCATCGTGGCGAGCGTCACGATCAGCGAATTGACCTTGAGCCGCGCGACCACCCAGCCGTTGAGGAAGCCCGCCGCCGCACCCGCCGCGAGCCCCGCGAGGATGCCGGCGGCGACGCTCCCCGTCCGGGCGATCACCACGGCGGTGAGCACGCCCGACAGCGCGGTGATCGAGCCGACCGAGAGGTCCACCTCGCGCAGCGCGAGCACCAGCATCATCGTCGTCGCGATCGTGCCGACCAGCGTCACCGACAGGACGAGGCCGCGCATGTTCCGCAGCCCCAGAAAGTCCGGCACCAGCGCGCCCAGCAGCGCGAACAGCACCAGCAGCATCAGCAGCGGCCCGAGGGCGCCCAGCCGGCGGAGAAGGGGAGGGGATGCGCTCATGATTGTCCTGTGGAGGCGTCGGGCAGGGCGAGGCGGAGAAGGCGGTCGGGCGTGGCGTCGGCGCGCGGCACGATGCCGGCGACGCGGCCCTCGCGCATGACGATGATGCGGTCCGCCACGCCCATCACCTCGGGCATGTCGGAGGAGGCGAAGAGGATGGTCCGGCCCTCTTCGGCGAGGCGGTACATATGGGCGTAGATTTCGCTGCGCGCGCCGACGTCGATGCCACGGGTGGGCTCGTCCATCAGCAGGATGCGCGAGTCCGCCGCCAGCCAGCGGGCGATGATCGCCTTCTGCTGGTTGCCGCCCGAGAGTGTGGCGATGGCGGTGGCGGGCGAGGCGGTCTTCACCCGCATGAGCTGGATGAGGTCGGCGGCTTGCGTGCCCTCGTCGCGTTCGTCGATCAGCGGGCGGCCGAGGAGGTTGCGGCGGGCGAGCGCGATATTCTCGGCGACGGCGGCGAGGGGAACGATGCCCTCGTCCTTGCGGTCCTCCGGGCAGAGCGCGAGCCCGGCGGCGATGGCGCGGCGCGGGTCGGCCGACACGAGCGGTTCGCCATGGATGAGGACGTCGCCGCCGGTCGACGGCACCGCGCCGTAGATCAGCCGGAACAGCTCCGATCGCCCCGCGCCGACAAGGCCGAAGAAGCCGAGGATTTCGCCCCGCCGCGCCTCGAAGCTCAGCGGCGCGCGCAGGCCCGGCCCTTCGAGGCCGCTCACCGCCACCGCGACATCGCCCAAGGGCCGGGCGCGATAATCATAGATGTCGGTGATCGTGCGGCCCGCCATCGCGATGATGAGCTGGTCCTGCGTCAGCGCCTTCATGTCGGGATAATCGGCGACATGGCGGCCGTCGCGCAGCACGGTCACGCTGTCGGAGATCTCGAACACCTCCTCCATCCGGTGGCTGACATAGAGGATGGCGCGGCCGTCGCGGCGCAGATCGTCGATGATCCGCATCAGCGTGCGCGTCTCGCGGGCGGAGAGCGAGCTGGTCGGCTCGTCGAAGGCGATGATGCGGGCGTCGCGGGCGAGCGCCTTGCCGATCTCGATCATCTGCCGCTTGCCGATCGAGAGCGTGCGGACCCTGGCGTCGGGATCGATCTCCTCGCCGAGCCGGGCGAGGATGGCCCGTGCGCGCTCGCGGGCCGCGCGGCGGTCGATGATGCCGAACCGCGTCGGCATCATGCCGAGCAGCAGATTCTCGGTGACGCTGAGGTCGGGCGCGAGATGGAGTTCCTGATGGATGATCGCGATGCCCGCCGCCTGACTGTCGCGCGGGCTGGCGAAGGCGACGGGTCGCCCCTCGACCAGGAGGCCGCCGCTGTCCGGCCGATGCTCACCGGCGAGAATCTTGAGCAGCGTCGATTTGCCCGCGCCATTCTCCCCCATCAGCGCGCGGACCTCGCCGCCCGCGACCGAGAAGGACACGTCGTCCAGCGCCACGACGCCGGGGAAGACCTTGCCGACCCCCCGATAGGCGATCAGCGCGCTCATGCCGCCTCCGCCGCGAGGAGCGCGCGGTAGTTGGCGCGGGTCATGAGTTGGCCGGTGGTGTAGGTGACGGCCGGCGGCCGGATGTTATGGACGATCCAGTCATAGACCATCGCGCTGCTGTCATAACCGTGACGGCGCGGGCTGAGCAGGACGGAGGCGTGGAAGCCGGTCGGCTCGCGCTTGTCGAACTCGGCGCTGGCCGAGCCCGAGCCGCCGATGCCGACGCCGATCACCGCGTCCGCGCCCAGCCCCAACCCCTCCGCCGCGCGCACCCCGCCCAGCACCGAGGCATCGTTCAAACCGAGGATGATCCAGCGCCGGATCGCCTGCTGCTGGGTCAGCACCGGGTCGGCGGCGGTGAAGCCGCCTTCGGTGTCGGTGGTCTTCTGGGCCGCGCTGAAGATATGGGCCGGCGCGATGCCGCCTTCGATCGCGGCGCGGGCGCCGTTCTCGGTGCGCTCGCGGCCGGTGTCGAGGCTGTCGAAGGCGAGGCGCAGCACGCCCGTTTCGGCGAGCGGCCAGCCGCGCCGCTTCGCCTCGGCCACCGCCTCGCGCCCCGCCATCGCGCCGATCGCGCTCGCCGAGATGCCGAGATAGGGGACGGACGCGATCGGCCGGTCGTCCGGCCCGAGCAGCCGGTCGTCCACCGCGAGGAATTTGAGCCCGTTCGCCTCGGCCCGCAGCCGGATCGCGGTGCCGAGCTTCGGGTCCGGCGTGCAGATCACGAAGCCCTGCGCATAGCGGGCATAGAGATTGTCGATGGCGGAGAGCACGCGGTCGCCATCCTCGGCGCCGATGCGGATCAGTTCGAAGCCCTTGTCGCGCGCGGCCATCGCGGCGAAGCGCCATTCGTCCTGGAACCACTGGTCCTCGGGCTGCTTGACGAGGAAGCCGATGCGGATCTTCCCGTCCGGCCGCGCGCACCCGCCGAGCAGCGACACCGCGCCCGCGGCCGCCGTGCAGCCCAGAAAGTGCCGCCTTGAGATCAAGCCCCGCCTCCACTCCGTGCGGCCCGCGCCGCGTCTCTTTTCGCCGCCCATTATGAGCGGCTTTCCCTCCGGGTCAAGATTAAGTAATATAAGTAAGCTTCAAGGCGCGGATATCGGCCCGGACGGGGCCGGCGTCCTGCTGGTTCAAGCAGGGAAATGTTGTGCCCTTGGGCGAAAGCATAGGCTTGCCATGCGATCCGAGGCAGGCGAGGCAGGAACAATGAGCGAGAGTTTCACCCGATCCAGTCGCGAGGGCGGCAATCTCACCAGCGCCATCACGCAGGATCTCGGGCGCGCCATCGTGACGGGCAAGTTCAGCGACGGCGTGGTCTTCCCCTACGAGGCGGATCTCTGCAAGCAATATGGGGTGAGCCGCCCCGTGCTGCGCGAGGCAGTGAAGATGCTCACCGCCAAGGGCCTGCTCAAGGCGCGGCCGCGGCAGGGCACGTCGGTGCAGCCCGAGGACCAGTGGAACCTGTTCGACCCCGACGTGCTGCGCTGGATGATGGAGCGCAAGTTCACGATCGAGCTGATGGTGGAGTTCACCGAGGTGCGCCTCGCGATCGAGCCGCGCGCGGCGGCGCTCGCGGCGCGCGACGCGACGGACGTGCAGCGCACCCGCATCGCCGACGCGATCGAGCGGATGCGCGCGGCAGACGCGGGCGACGACGATGCGCTGACCGCCGACATCGCCTTCCATGTCGCGGTGCTGGAGGCGAGCAACAACCGCTTCTTCCGCCAGTTCACCGATCTCGCCGAGGCGACGCTGCGCTTCAGCATCCGCCGCACCAACGCCTATAAAGGCGTGCCGCGCGCCAGCGCCGAGGAGCATAAGGTGGTGGCGGACGCGATCATCGCCGGCGACGCGGCGCGTGCGTCGACCGAGATGTACATGATGATCGAGAGCGCGCTGAACCTGCTGCTGGCGGCGGGCGGTCATCCGCAACGGGTCGATTAGTCAGAGGGTGAGGAAGCGCAGCCGCGTCTCGCTGCGATAGACCTCGCCGGGGCGCAGCAGCGTCGGCGGGAAATCGGGGCGGTTCGGGCTGTCGGGGAAATGCTGCGCCTCCAGCGCCACCGCCTGCCGGCGGACGAAGGGGCGCCCGGCCTCGTCGTGGAGCGAGCCGTCGAAGGCGTTGGCGCTGTAGACCTGCAGGCCGGGGGCGGTGGTCCTGAGCTCCATCGCGCGGCCGCTGGGTTCGTGGACGAGCCGGGCCGCCGGTGCCGCGCCGGCATCGAGCGCGAAGCAATGGTTGAGGCCGTCGCCGATGCGGAGCTGCTCGTCGTCGCGGGCCAGCACGTCGCTGAGCAGCGCTGCGTTCCGCAGGTCGAAAGGGGTGCCCGTGACGGGGCGCTGCTCGCCGGTGGGCAGGGCGGCGGTGTCGATCGGCAGGAAGCGGGATGCGGCGACCGAGAGGTGATGGTCCCCGATCGTCCGCGCGGCCCGTCCGGCGAGGTTGAAATAGCCATGGCTCGCCAGGCTGACATGGGTCGCCGCGTCGGTGGTGGCGCGATAGGCGATGAGCAGCGTGCCGGGCCGCTCGATCCGCATCTCCGCCTCGACATCGAGCGTGCCGGGGAAGCCTTCCTCCCCGTCGGGGCTGCGATAGCGCAGGCGGACGCCGCTGGCATCGTCGAGCGCCTCCATCGTCCAGAGCCTGCGGTCGAAACCGCGCCGGCCACCATGATTCTGGTTGACGCCCTCATTGGCGGTGAGGCGATGTTCCCGCCCGTCGATGGCGAAGCGCGCGCCGGCGATGCGGTTGGCGGTGCGGCCGATGGTCGAGCCGAAATAGGGCCAGCCCGCCTGCAGGGCCGGGTCGAGACAGGACTCCAGCCGGTCGAAGCCGAGCAGCACATCCTCCACCCGCCCGTCGCGATCGGGCGTGCGGATCGACGTGAGCGTCGCGCCATAGCTGGCGACGCGCACCTCCAGCCCCTCGCCGTCGGAGAGGGTGGCGAGCGTCACCGGCTCTCCGCCCGGCAGCCGGCCCCATGCGCGCAGGTCGATCATCGCGGCTCCATACAGGGACGGGCGACCCCCGGAAGGGCCGCCCGCCAGTTTGGGAGAACAGTCTATCAGAAGGTCGCGCGCACGCCGCCCGAGATCACGCGGCCCGTGTCGTAGAGGCCGGCGAACCGGTCCTTGAACGACGAGTAGATGCGCTGGCGGGAGTCGGTGGCGTTCAGCACGTCGACGAACACCGAGAAGTTGCGCGTCACCTTCAGGCTGCCCGTGATGTCGAGCTGGCCATAGCTGTCGACGTTCGTCGGCAGGCCGTTGTCGCCGAAGGTCGAGCGCAGGAAGGGCGCGCGCCAGTTGTACGCCACGCGAACCTGCACCGGTCCCTTCTCGTAGAAGCCGACGACGTTGGCGCTGTCCGACAGGCCCTCGACGTTGAACACCTGCGTGGTGAGCGCCGGATCGAAGGTCGTGGAGCTTTCCACCTTGGTGTAGTTGGCCGAGAAGCCGAGCCCGTCGAACGGCGCGGGCAGCAGCTTGTCGAACGTGTACTGCACGGTCGCCTCGAAGCCGTAGACGGTCGACTTGTTGGCGTTGATCGGCGTGGTGACGAGGAACTGCTCGCCCAGGATCGTCTGGGGGAAGGTGCCGTCGGAGACGAAGTTGCTGATCCGCTTATAGAAGCCGGCAAGGCTGATATAGCTGGTGCGGCCGAGATAATAATCCACGCCGACGTCGAAGTTCCACGCCAGATAGGGCTTCAGCATCGGGTTGCCGACCGAGATGGTGCTCTGCGCCGGCGGACGGAAGGTGAAGCTCTGGCTCAGCGTGAGCTGGGTCAGCGTCGGGCGGGTCAGCGTCCGCGACACGGCGGCGCGGACGTCGAAGGCGTGGCTCCAGTTGAAGCGGAAGGTCGCCGACGGCAGGAAATAGCCGTAATGGTTCTTCGCCGTCACCGGCACCGGCGCGCTGAACGTCGCCACCGAGGCGGTGGGATCGCCCGGATTCTGGGAGATGTTGGTGATCTCCACCGAATTGCCGGTGGCGCGCTCGTCCGTATAGACATAGCGGCCGCCGACCGCCGCGGTCCAGTTGTGGCTGCCGATATCGCCCTTCAGGTCGGCCTGGAGGTAGATCGCGCCGGTCAGCTCGCGCACCGCGCCCGAGCCCTTGGGATCGTAGATCGGTGCCGTGCTGTTGCCGTCGGCGGCATAGACGGCGTTGTAGTTGGCCTGTGCCGCCGCGCTGCTGTTCTGGGTGACCGCCGCCGGGCTGCCTTCATAGGCGACCAGCGCGTCGTGGTTGTAGTTCAGCCAGGAGATCGCCGGCTCGCCGAGGATGCTGCCGGGGCTGAACTCGGTGAAGAGCGACGGATCGGCGCTCGCGTAATAACCGCAATAATAGCAGTCGAGCGGGCTCGGGGAGACGACCGAGAGGATCGACTTCTTGCGCCGCGTGCCCAGCACGCCGAACTTGATGTCGGACAGGATGCCGCGGTTGAAGTCCTGCTTGCCGTCGATGTTCGCCTGCCAGACGTCGTCCGTCACGCCGCTGCCGCGTTCCGAGCAGCAGTGGAGATAGGCGCGGTTGGGATCGAAGGTCGGCAGCAGGCCGCTCATCGTCGGCACGCTGCCGGGGTTGAGGTTGAAGGTCGGGTTCACGCCCGGATTGGTCTCGCCGATCACATCGAAGATCGAGTCCACGCGATTGCGCGCGCGGGAGTGGGAGATGTCGGTGACGATCGTGGTGCGATCGGTCGGCGTCCAGTGGGCGTTGACGCCGATCTGATAGGTGTGGGTGTTCTCCGGGCCGGTCGACAGGATGTTGTCGGTCTTCAGGCCGCCGTCCGCCTTGCGGACGAAGTTGGTGACGGTGCCGTTGGGATTGATCGTCGCATCCTGGATGTCGCCCGGATCGGTGTACCAGCCGACCTGGTTGGTGGTCGAATGGATCTTGAGCTGGGTGTAGAGGCCGTCGAGCTGGAACTTCAGCTTGTCGGAGGCGACCCAGTCGATCGCCAGCGTGCCGCCGATGCGCTCGCGCCGGTTGTCGGTGGAGGTGAAGTTCAGCGTGCGCGGCAGATAGGCGTTCACGCCCGGACCCGCCGTGATGCCGTGGAGATGATCGGGCGAGAGCCAGGGGGTGCCGTCCGCATTCTGGGTCGGCTGCGCGATCCAGCCGCTGGTGTCGACGTCGGTGAAGCGGCTGTCGCGCTTGTCATAGTCGATGCTGGCGAGGATGCCGAAAGTGTTGTCGTCGTTGGTGTCGCTGATGAGCGCCGAGCCGACCGGCGTGCCCTTGTTGCGCGTGCTGTCGAACTTGCCCGACAGGCTGGCCGAGGCGTGGAAGCCCGGATGGTCGAGCGGACGCGCGGTGCGCAGGTTGACGGTCGATCCGATGCCGCCGTCCTGCTGGTCCGCCGTGGACGACTTGTAGACGTCGGCGCCGCTGATGAGTTCGGAGGGCAGGATGTCGAAGCTGAACTCGCGGCCCGGATTCTCGGTGGCGAGCAGGCGGTTGTTGAGCAGCACCGTGTTGAACTGCGGGCCGAAGCCGCGAACGGTGATGGTGTGGCCTTCGCCGCCCGACCGGTCGATCGAGACGCCGGGGACGTGCTGGAGCGATTCGGCGACGTTCTGATCCGGGAACTTGCCGATATCCTCGGCCGAGATCGAATCGACGATGCCGATCGTGTTCCGCTTGATATCCAGCGCGCGGTTGAGGCTGGCGCGCGTGCCGGTGACGATGATGTCCTGGGCGACGCCGGCCTCGGGTGACGCTACGGTGCTGGCCGGCGTGCTATCCTGGGCGATGGCGACTGTGGGCAGCGTCAGTGCCGCGACGCTCGCGCTGCCGAGGAAAAGCATGGACGCGCGACGACAGGTAATCCCCTTCATTCTCAATCCTCTCTGAATGGCCGGATCTTATTAGAGGTCCGTTCTTCACATATAAGTATGACATATATACTCTGGTGTCCAGCGCATTTGTCGCTATCGTGATGGCCGGTTGAAACGAGTGACCCAAGCCGCGCAGAGGCGGGCATCGGACGGAGGATGAGAAGCATGGGGCAGCGGCGTTGGCGGTGGAATATGGCGGTTGGCGGGGCGCTTCTGGGCGCCGCTTCGCTGGGGCTCCCGGCGCAGGCGAAGGTGAGCGTCGACACGTCCGCGCGGCTGTTCCGGCTGGACGGCGGGAACAGCAGCTATGCCTTCGGCGTCACGAAGGAGGGATTGCTCAAGGCGCTCTACTGGGGGCCGCGCCTCGCCGATTCGGATCGGCTGGAGGCGAGATCGCCGCACGAGCTTTCGAGCGTCGATCCCTCATCCTCGATCGACACGCAGGAATATCCGGGCTGGGGCGGGGGGCTCTACACCGAGCCCGCGCTCAAGGTCGCCTATCCGGACGGGGTGCGCGACGTCGTGCTCCATTATGTCTCCGCGCGGGCGGAGGGCGGCGCGATCCTCGTCGAGATGGCGGACATCGCGCGGCCGATCCATGTGACGCTGCGCTACACGATCGACGAGGCGACCGGCATCGTCGGCCGCTCGGCGGTGATCCGCAACGAGGGCAAGGCGCCGGTCAGGATCGATCAGGCATCGTCGGCGGCGTGGTCGCTGCCGGTGGGGGACGATTATCGCCTCCATTATCTGACCGGCCGCTGGGCGTCCGAATGGACCTTGCAGGAACGACCCGTCAGCGCCGGCTCGACGGTGATCGAGAGCCGCCGGGGCTCGACCAGCCATCAGGCCAATCCGTGGTTCGCGATCGATCGCGCGGGGCTCTCCACCGAGGAGAGCGGCCCCGTCTGGTTCGGCGCGCTGGCGTGGAGCGGATCGTGGCGGATCAGCGTCGATCGCGACCCTATCGGCGACGTGCGCGTGGTCGGCGGCTTCAACCCGTTCGACTTCGCCTATCGCCTGAAGCCGGGCGCGACGCTCGAGACGCCGGTGTTCTACGCGGGCTATTCGGATCATGGCATGGGCGGCGCCTCGCGCCTGCTGCACCGCTTCGAGATCGCCAAGATCCTGCCTGAAGGGCCGACGCCGAAGCTCCGCCCGGTGCTCTACAATAGCTGGGAGGCGACCGAGTTCGCCGTCGACGAGAAGGGCCAGATGGCGCTCGCCGAGAAGGCGGCGAAGATCGGCGTCGAGCGCTTCGTGATGGACGACGGCTGGTTCGGCGCGCGCAACAGCGATCATGCGGGCTTGGGCGACTGGACCGTCAACCGCACCAAATTCCCCAACGGCCTGAAGCCGCTGATCGACAAGGTGCATTCGCTAGGCATGGAGTTCGGCCTGTGGGTCGAGCCCGAGATGGTGAACCCGGACAGCGATCTTTACCGCAAGCACCCCGACTGGGTGATCTCCATGCCCGGCCGGCCGCGCACCGAGCAGCGCAACCAGCTCGTTCTCAACCTCGCCCGGCAGGACGTGCGGGATTATGTGCTGAAGGCGGTCGACGATCTGGTCAGCCAGAACGACATCGCCTTCCTGAAGTGGGATCACAACCGCAACTGGTCCGAGCCCGGCTGGCCCGGCGTCGATCCGCAGGATCAGCAGCAGCTCTATGTCGCCTATGTCCGCAACCTCTACGGCATCTTCGCGGAACTCCGGAAGCGGCACCCGAAGCTGGAGATCGAAAGCTGCTCGGGCGGCGGTGGCCGGGTCGATCTTGGCATCATGGGGCTGACCGACGAGGTCTGGCCGTCGGACAACACCGATCCCTATGACCGGCTGACCATCCAGGACGGCTTCACCCATGCCTATACGCCGGCGGTGATGATGGCCTGGGTGACGGACAGCCCGAACTGGGTGAACAACCGCAGCACCTCGCTCAAATATCGCTTCCTGTCCTCGATGCAGGGGGGCTTGGGCATCGGCGCCAACCTCAACAAATGGGCGGACGGTGATTTTGCCGAGGCCGCCAAGCTGGTCGCCGCCTACAAGCAGGTGCGCCAGACGGTGCAGCAGGGCGATCTCTATCGCCTCATCAGCCCGCAGAACGGATCGGAGCGTTCGGCCACCTTCTCCGTCTCGCGCGACAAGCGGCAGGCGGTGCTGTTCGCTTTCCTCCATTCGAGCACCAAGATCGACGTGCTGCCCAGGATCCATGTCGCGGGGCTCGACCCCGAGCGGCGCTATCGCGTGCGTGCGATCGACGCGGCCGCCTCGGCGGACGATCCCGTCCAGAGCGGCGCCTACTGGATGAACGCGGGCATCGACGTGCCGATGAAGGGCGATTTCCAGGCCGAGGGCCGGGTCTTCGAGGCGGTCGACTGAGGCTTCAAATCCGGCGGACTTTTCTCCATCATGCGCCCTCTCTCTTGGATGGAGCGGCGCATGAGGAGTGTCCGGGGCCGGGGTCTTGTTCTGGCCGTCACGCTGGGCTCGCTGATCCTCGCAGGCTGCGTCCATCGCAAGCATACGCCGCCGTCCCGCGTCTATTATCGCGGGCCGGCGAGCGATCATTTCGACGGCCAGCGCTTCTTCAATCCCGATGGCGAGTCCGGCACGGGCGGGCCGCGCAACTATCACGCCTCCGATTTCGTCCGCATCGCGACGGGGCGCACGCACAAGCCCTTCTGGCCCAAGGTGCCCGTGCAGCAGACGGTGCCGCCGAGGCGCGTCGAGGGCATGGCGATGCGCGTCACCTGGATCGGCCACGCGACCACGCTGCTCCAGACGCAGGGGCTCAACATCCTGATCGATCCGGTATGGGCGTGGCGGGATTCGCCGGTCCAGCTCGTCGGCCCCAAGCGGGTGCGCAAGCCGGGCGTGCGGCTGCACGATCTGCCGCCGATCGACCTGATCCTCATCAGCCACAACCATTACGACCATCTCGACATGCGCGCGCTCGGCTATCTCGCCCGGCGCGACCATCCGACGATCCTGACCGGCCTCGGCAATGACCGGCTGATCGCGGAGCATCATATCGAGGCGAAGGCCGGCGACTGGGGCGCGAGCTTCCCCATCCGCCCCGGCATCACGGTGACGCTCACCCGCGCGCACCACTGGAGCGCACGCTGGATCGACGACATGGACCGGGCGCTGTGGGTGGGCTTCCGCATCGGGCTGCCGGGGGGCGACGTCTATTATGCCGGCGACACCGGGCCGGGCGACATGCGCTGGGCGACGGAGGCGAAGGGCGCCGCGCCGATCCGCTTCGCGCTGCTGCCGATCGCGCCCTATCACATGACCGGCCGCCAGACCGGCAACCACATCATGCCCGAGCAGGCGGTGACCGCCTTCCGGCAGATCGGCGCGGCCTATGCGCTGGGCGTCCATTGGGGCACGTTCGAGCTGGGCAGCGAGCCGATCAACGATCCGCCCAGGCGGCTGGACGAGACGCTCGCCGCCAACGGGATCGCCCCCGGTCGCTTCCGCACGCTCGATGCCGGACAAGGCTGGGCCATCCCTGAATTGTAGGGATTTATATCGAGTCATATGCTCATATTGTATGGATTTGTGGCACTGCTGAATACGGAATTGCGCGTAATTCTGTGAGTTTGTACGGGTAATTGCAAATTACGTCCGGCTTCGATGCCGGTTTTGCATCCAGACAATCATTGCAAATGTATGCATGCATGGATATCGGCCCATGCAAAGGGCATCGCCCTCCCGTCGATTCGGTTTGTGGCGGCCCGGAGATGCGGCCGGCCGTGCCGGATGCATCGAAGGATTGCCGTGGTGACATTCAAGACCTCAGCCGGAGTGCTTCGTGCGAGGCGCAAGCTGGCTCCGCTCGCCTTGCTGGCGCTGGGCGGCTGCCGTTTCGAGCTGTTCGATCCGCAGGGCGCGATCGGCGAGCAGGAGAAGTCGCTGATCCTGATCGCGAGCGGGCTGATGCTGCTGGTCGTGATCCCGGTCATCATCCTGACGCTGGTTTTCGCGTGGCATTATCGCGCGTCCAACACCCGCGCGAACTATCAGCCGAAATGGCATCACTCGACCGCGATCGAGCTGGTGGTCTGGTCGATCCCCTGCATGATCGTCGCCTTCCTGGGCGTGCTGATCTGGCGCACGTCCCACACGCTCGATCCCTATAGGCCGCTGGAATCCAAGGCTACGCCTGTCCGCGTCGAAGTGGTGGCGCTCGATTGGAAGTGGCTGTTCATCTATCCCGATTACGGCGTCGCCTCGGTCAACCGGCTGGCGATCCCGGCCGGCCATCCGATCGATTTCAAGCTCACCTCGCAGTCGATGATGAACAGCTTCTTCATCCCGGAGCTGGGCAGCCAGGTCTACGCGATGGCGGGGATGCAGACGCAGCTCCACCTGATCGCGGACAAGCCCGGCACCTATCGCGGCCTGTCCTCGGCGTTCAGCGGCCCCGGCTTCTCGGACATGCATTTCGACACGATCGCCACCGACGAGCGCGGCTTCCAGCAATGGGTGGGGCAGGCCTCGGCCTCGCCGCTGACGCTCGACAAGGGCAGCTACGCCACGCTTGCGAAGCCCAGCGAGAAGAACCCGGTCCGCATTTACGGCCGCGTTTCGCCGGGGCTCTTCGACGGGATCGTCAACCAGTACATGGCCGCCCCGAACCAAGGCGCCACGCCGATGAAGGCCATGGCCATGCGCCACGACGCCACGGCCTCGGAGTAAACATCACATGCTCGGAAAACTCACGCTCGATGCGGTCCCGTGGCACGAGCCCATCATCATGGGCACGGGCGCGGTGGTCGCGCTCGGAGGGCTGGCGGTGCTCGCCGCACTCACATATTTCCGCCTGTGGGGGCCGCTGTGGCGGGACTGGATCACGTCGGTCGATCACAAGAAGATCGGCGTGATGTATATCGTCCTCGCGCTGGTGATGCTGCTGCGCGGCTTCGCGGACGCGATCATGATGCGCCTGCAGCAGGCGTTCGCCGCCAACGACGCCGCCGGCTTCCTGCCGCCGCATCATTACGACCAGATCTTCACGGCGCACGGCGTCATCATGATCTTCTTCGTGGCGACGCCGCTGATCCTCGGGCTGATGAACGTCATCGTGCCGCTCCAGATCGGCGCGCGCGACGTGGCCTTTCCCTTCGTCAACTCGCTGAGCTTCTGGCTCTCCGCGTTCGGCGCGGTGCTGGTGATGGCGTCGATGTGGATCGGCGACTTCGCGGCGACCGGCTGGGTGGCCTATCCGCCGCTCTCGGAGTTGGGATATAGCCCGACCACGGGCGTCGACTATTATATCTGGTCGCTCCAGATATCGGGCCTCGGCACGACGCTGACCGGGATCAACTTCATCGTCACGATCCTGAGGATGCGCGCGCCCGGCATGAGGCTGATGCAGATGCCGGTGTTCACCTGGACGGCGCTCATCACCAACATCCTGATCGTCGCCGTCTTCCCGGTGCTGACCGCCACGCTCGCGCTGCTGACGGCGGACCGCTATCTGGGGATGCACTTCTTCACCAACGAGCTTGGTGGGAATGCGATGATGTACATCAACCTCATCTGGGTCTGGGGCCACCCGGAGGTGTATATCCTGATCCTGCCGGCGTTCGGCGCCTTCTCGGAGATCGTGCCCACCTTCTCGGGCAAGCCGCTGTTCGGCTACAAATCGATGGTCTACGCCACCTCGTCGATCGGCGTGCTGAGCTTCTTCGTGTGGCTGCACCACTTCTTCACGATGGGCTCGGGCGCGAACGTCAACGCCTTCTTCGGCATCATGACGAGCATCATCTCGATCCCGACCGGCGTGAAGCTGTTCAACTGGCTGTTCACGATGTTCCGCGGCCGCATCCGCTATCACACGTCGGTGCTGTGGACGGTGGGCTTCATGGTCACCTTCGCGGTCGGCGGCATGACCGGCGTGCTGCTGGCGGTGCCGGGCGCGGACTTCGTGCTGCACAACTCGCTGTTCCTCGTCGCCCACTTCCACAACGTCATCATCGGCGGCGTGGTGTTCGGCTGCCTCGCGGGCATCAGCTTCTGGTTCCCCAAGGTGTTCGGCTTCACCCTCAACGAGTTCTGGGGGAAGGTCTCCTTCTGGTGCTGGCTCGTCGGCTACTGGCTGGCCTTCACGCCGCTCTATCTGCTCGGCTTCAAGGGCATGACGCGGCGCATGAACCATTATGACCATGCCGACTGGCATCCCTATCTGATCGTCGCGCTGATCGGCGCGGTCATCATCGGGATGGGCATCCTGTCGCTGCTGATCCAGTTCTATGTCAGCATCCGCGACCGCGAGCAGAACCGCGATCTCACGGGCGACCCGTGGGACGCGCGCAGCCTGGAATGGGGGACGGCCTCGCCCGCGCCCTTCTACAACTTCGCGGTGCTGCCCGAGATCAGCTCGGTCGAGCAGCATTGGGCGGACAAGGAAAGCGGCCGCAACCTCATCCAGCCGACCCGCTATGAGGACATCCACATGCCCCGCAACACGGGCACGGGCTTCATCATCTCGGCGTTCGGCTTCGTGCTGTGCTTCGCGATGGTGTGGCACATGTGGGCGATCGCCGGCGTCAGCCTGCTCGGCGTGATCGGCACCTTCCTGTTCCGCGCCTATGATCGCGACGTCGATTACTGGGTGCCCGCCGCCGAGGTCGAGGCGATCGAGAATGCGCGCTACGCCCTCCTGAAGAAGGCCGCCTGAGATGAGCAGCCCGGTTACCACCATCGACGCGGGCCATGGCGATCACGGCCATGGCCATGATGCCGGGGGCAACACCGTCCTCGGTTTCTGGATCTACCTGATGAGCGACTGCCTCATCTTCGCGATCCTGTTCGCCACCTTCGGCGTGCTGGCCTCCAGCTATGCCGGCGGCCCGACCGGCAAGGAGCTGTTCGACCTGCCCTATGTGGCGGGCGAGACGCTGATCCTGCTGGTCAGCAGCTTCACCTTCGGCGTGGCGATGCTCAACATGGCCGCGCGCAAGACGGAGAGCGTCATCAGTTGGCTGCTGGCGACCTTCCTGCTCGGCACCGGCTTCATCTGGATGGAGGTGCGCGAGTTCACCCACCTGATCGCGGAGCATGCCGGGCCGGATCGCAGCGCCTTCCTCTCGGCCTATTTCACGCTGGTCGGCACGCACGGCCTGCATGTCACCGCGGGCCTGCTGTGGCTGGTGACGATGATGCATCAGGTGGCGCGCTATGGCCTCGACGGCATCGTCCGCCGCCGGCTCGCCTGCCTCAGCCTGTTCTGGCACTTCCTCGATCTGGTGTGGATCTGCGTCTTCACCTTCGTCTATCTGCGCGGGGTATTGTGATGTCGACCGCCCATTCCCAGCCCCATGCCGACGACGGCGCGCATGGCAGCCTGGCCTCCTACACCATCGGCTTCCTGCTCTCGCTGGCGCTGACCGGCCTGTCCTTCGGGGCGGTGATGAGCGGGGCGGTGCCGCACGCGATGATCCTGCCGGCGATCGTGGGCCTCGCGGTGGTGCAGCTCCTCGTGCAGCTCGTGCTGTTCCTGCATCTGGGCAGCGCGCCCTCGCAGCGCGGCAACAGCGTGATCTTCCTGCTCACCGCCGCGCTGATCGCGATCCTCGTCTCGGGATCGCTGTGGGTGATGCACAACGCCAATCTCAACATGATGCCGATGCAGATGTCCGCCGAGCACGCCATGGCCCACGAGTGACGGCCCGGCCTTTGCGTGCCCCGGTATGGCGTGTTAGCCACGCCCCATGCTGAAAAGCCCTGTGAGATAGCGGCCATGCCGTCCTGGCAACCGAGGCTCGTCGAGAATGCCCGGATGAAATATCTGGGCATCGTGGAGGCGCTGGAGGCGGACCTGCGCTCCGGGCGGGTGGCGCAGGGCGACCGCCTGCCTTCGCAGCGCGCCATCGCCGAGGCGCTGAAGGTCGATCTCACCACCGTCACGCGCGCGTTCAACGAGGCGCGGCGGCGCGGGCTGGTCGACGCCCATGCCGGTCGCGGCACCTTCATCCGCGAGGATCTGGAACAGGAGCCGGCCCGCTTCTTCGACGGGGCGCCCCGGCTCGATCTCAGCATGAACATCCCGCCGCAGCCGGTGGCGGCCCAGCTCGGCACCCGCATCCCGGAAGGGATCGCCCGGCTCCTGTCGAGCCCGCGCGGGATGCTGCATCTCCATTATCAGGAGAGCACCGGCGCCGAGGCGGATCGCATGGCGGCGGCGGCCTGGCTCAGGGCGCGGATGGAGGCGGTGCCCGCCAGCCGCATCCTCGTGACCGGCGGCGCGCAGAGCGCCCTGTTCGCGCTGTGCGAGACGCTGTTCCGCCCCGGCGACCGCATCGCGGCGGGCGCGCTCACCTATCCGGGGCTCAAGGCGATCGCGGCGCAGACCGGCCTGATCCTGATGCCGCTCGCGATGGACGGGGAGGGGATCATCCCCGACGCGTTCGAGGAGGCCTGCCGCACCACGCCGCCGCACGCGCTCTACGTCATCCCGGCGATCGACAACCCCACCACCGCCACGATGCCGGAGGAGCGGCGGCGCCAGCTCGTCGCCATCGCGCGGCGCTTCGGGGTGGCGATCGTCGAGGACGATCCCTATTCGCCGCTGCTCGACCAGCCGATCCCCTCCTTCGCGGATATCGCGGGGGATATCACCTGGCATGTCGCGACATTGTCCAAATGCGCCACGCCGGCGCTGAGGATCGCCTATGTCGTGGCGCCGGGCGGCGCGCAGGCGCTGCGGCTGGCGGGGGTGTTGCGCGCGACCAACCTGATGGCCTCGCCGCTGACGGCGGCGCTCGCCTCGCAATGGATCGGGGACGATCGGCTGCGCGCGATCACCACCGCCATCCGCGCCGAGAATCGCGAGCGGCAGAAGCTCGCCGCCGCCATTCTCGCCGGTCAGGACATGGCGGCCGATCCGCGCGGCCATCATCTCTGGCTGCGCCTGCCCGCGCACTGGCGGGCCGCCGACTTCGCCGACCATGCCGACCGGCTGGGCGTGGGGATCGTGCCCAGCACGGCCTTCTCGGTCGGCCCTCCGCCGGTCGAGGCGGTGCGCGTCTCGCTCGGCGTCGCGCCGGACAGGGCGGTGCTGGAGGATGCGCTGACGGTGCTCTCCGGCCTGCTCGCCCAGCCCTCGCTGGGCGTGCGCGCGGTCGTCTAGCGCAGGTCCGCCATCAGCTCGGCGATCAGCTCGAAGGAGCGGAGCCGGGCCTGATGGTCGTAGACGTCGGAGACGATGGTGAACTCATCCGCGCCCGTCTCGAAGGACAGCATCTCCAGCCCCTTGCGCACGGTTTCCTTCGATCCGACGATCGAGCGCGACAGCATCCGCATCGCCTGCGCCTTCTCGATCGGGGACCAATAGGCCTCGATATCGTCGATCGGCGGCTGGCTCAGCCCGCGGGCGCCGCGGAAGAGATTGGCGAAGGACATCTTCTGCGTGGTGGCGAGGCGTTCGGCTGCCGCGTCGCTGTCGGCGGCGATGATGTTGACGCCGATCGCCGCATAGGGCTTCGCGAGCTGCTTCGACGGGCGGAACGTGTCGCGATAGATGCGCAGCGCGTCGTTCAGCATGTCGGGCGCGAAGTGCGAGGCGAAGCCGTAGGGCAGCCCCAGATGCGCGGCGAGCTGCGCGCCGAAGGTGCTGGAGCCCAATATCCAGAGCGGCACCTCGGTGCCCGCGCCGGGGGTCGCGCGGATGGTCTGGCCCTCCTCCGGCGGGGCGAGGAACGCCTGAAGCTCCAGCACGTCCTGCGGGAAATGATCGGCCGTGGCGGGCGCGCGGCGCAGCGCGCGCAGCGTCGCCTGATCGGTGCCCGGCGCGCGGCCGAGGCCGAGATCGATGCGGCCGGGGAAGAGGCTCGCCAGCGTGCCGAACTGCTCGGCGATGATGAGCGGCGCATGGTTGGGCAGCATGATCCCGCCCGAGCCGACGCGGATCGTGCTGGTGCCCGCCGCGATATGCTGGATCGCGAGCGCGGTGGCGGAACTCGCGATGCCGGGCATGTTGTGATGCTCGGCCACCCAGAAGCGGGTATAGCCCCAGCGCTCGGCATGAGCGGCGAGGTCGCGCGCCCGGTCGAGGGCTTCGCGCACCCCCCAGTCCTGCCCGACGCGGACGAGATCGAGGATCGAGAACCGGGGCATATACGCGCTCCTGAAAGGCCGCCGGAACGGGCGTCCGGCAAGGTGTGGCCCTTCATGTAGGAAGGCGGATCGCGCCCGGTAGACCTCAGCGCAGCTTCAGCGTCATGCTCGGCTGCTTGCCCACGCCGTGGACCTCCACCCGGTCGGCGAAGAAATCGAGGCGGGCATAGGCCGTCTCGGGCGTGTCGAGCATCGCCTTCAGGTTGAGATAGTGGATGCCGCTCCGCACCCCGTAATTGCCCTCGTGATTATGGCCGTCGAGCCAGATCTTCACCGAAGCGTGCCGGTCGAGCAGGGCGCGGACCTCGGCGGCGTTCCAGAGATTGTGCGGGTTCTCCGGCCAGAGCGGGAAATGGCTGAACAGCATCACCTTGAGGCCCCGCCGGTCGGCGTCGGTGAGCCGGGCGTCGATCCAGCGCATCTGCGCCTCGTCGATGCCGCCGTCCCACAGCGGCGCTTGCGGATAGAGGCGCTGATGCACGTCCATGCTGTGGGCCAGCTCCGCGCTGCCCGCCGACCAGCCATAGCTGGAGAGCCCGTTGCCGTCGGTGACGAGGAACATCCAGCCATGCTGTTCGAAGCTGTAATAGCGCGCCGGCATCCCCAGCCGCGCGGGCACCTGCGGCTTGTGCGCGTCGTCCACCGCGAAATCATGGTTGCCCAGCACGAAATGCCATGGATGGCGGAGCTTCCGGGTGATCGGCATCAGCGTGTCGAAGCTCGCCCAGTCGCGATCGATGAAGTCGCCGAGATGGACGACGAAGGAGATCTTCCGCCGGTTGAAGTCCGCCACCGCCGCTTCGAGCTTGCCCGGCGCGGTGTCGTAGAGGCGGGGCGGGGCGTTGGGCTCGGCCGCGAACTGGCAGTCCGCGATCGCGCCGATGCTGAAGGCGGGCTGCGCTTCCTTCGCGAAGGCCCCCGTGGCGAGCGTGGCGGCGAGGACGACGGCGGCGAGGAGGCGCATGGCATGTCCCGTCTTCGGTGTGGCAGGCGCGCCCGATGGCAGCGAAGTCGCCCGCCCGCCAGCCCCGTTGTCACGGGAGTTTCATGCAGCGGCCCTAGGTGCCCCGAATAATCGGCCAGAGAATCGATCCAGGGGGACGCTTCGCCATGATGAGAGTGGCTGGCCGGCGGCCTGGCATGTGCCCGGTGGTGTCGGCATGAACGAGTATAGCTCCGTTGCGGCCCGCCGTTCGGTGGCGGTCGATGCCGCGCTGCATCCGGCGCTCCAGCGCTTCATCGAGGGCCGGCTGCGCGATCGCTCCGACAGCGAGGACATCGTGCAGGAGACCTTCCTGCGCCTCTACGACTATAGCCGGACGCGGACGGTGGCCGATGTCGGCGCCTTCTGCTTCGCGGTGGCGCGCAACCTGATCCGCGATCATGTCCGCCGCCGCCGCGCCGCGCCGCTGACCGAGGAGCCGACCGAGGCGATCGCCTGCCCCGCGCCGCGCGCCGACGAGATTCTGGGCTATCGCGAGCGGGTCGACGTGCTGCGGCAGGCGCTGCGCGCGATGCCGCCGCTGCGCCGCGAGGTGTTCCTGCGCCGCCGCCTCGACGAGCAGGATGCCGCCACCGTCGCCGAGGCGCTCGGCATCGGACGCTCGGCGGTGGAGAAGCATGTCACCCGCGCGGTCGCCGATCTGCGCCGCGCGCTGGAGAAGCGCGGCCTCGCGCTGGAGGGCGGGCGATGAGCGCGCGTCCCGTCACCACCCCGCGCGACGCGGCGGCCAGGGCGCTGCTGTCCGACCCGGCGCTGACCGAGGCGCTCGCCGATCCGATCGGCTTCGAGCGGCTGTCCGACGCGGATGTCCACGCCATGCGCGCGCGCCGGCGGCAGCGGATCGGCATGGCGGGCACGCTGGCGCTGGTCTTCGCGATCGGCGGGGCAAGCTGGTGGGGGCTCCGGCCCGGCCCCGCGCCGATCCGCACCGAGCATTTCGCCACCGCGCGCGGCGAGCGCGCCACCGTCGAGCTGGCCGACGGATCGACGCTCACGCTCGACGGCGCGACTCGCGTTGACGTCACCCTCGCGCCGGACAGACGGACGGTCGCGCTGACGGCGGGCGAGGCCTATTTCGACATCGCGCATGATCCGGCGCGGCCCTTCACGGTCGAGGCCGGCGGATCGAGCGCGCGCGTGCTCGGCACCGCCTTCGATCTCGATCTGACGCGCGGGCGGGTCGATCTGGCGGTCTATCGCGGCGCGGTGCGCTTCGGGCGGGCCTCTGGCGATCCTTCCGCGCAGGTGGTGCGCGCCGGCTGGCGCTCGCGCTTCAGCGAGGGGGCGGCCTCCGAGCCCTGGCGCTTCGATGTGACCCGCGAAGGCTGGCGGCAGGGCTGGCTCGACACCGACGGGATGCGCCTCGGCGATGTGGTGGAGGCGCTCAACCGGCAGGGTGGGCCGGTGGTGCTGGCGCCGCCGGCGGCGCTGGCCGACATGTCCATCGCCGGCCGCTTCCGGCTCGACGATCCGGCCATGCTGCTCGATGCGATCGGGGACGCCTATGGCTTCCGGGTGAAGCGCGAGGCGGATGGGCTGCGCCTCGAACTGCGTTCCTGATCGTCACGGAACTGACGTAAAAGAGACTGAAAAATCACACAAAATTCTTTTGTCCGGGTTTCGTGGAGGCGCCCGTCTTCCGCTCGGGGCCGCTGAACGGCGGTCGAGCGGAGGACATATCCATGCAACGCTTCAACGGACTCTCGATGAACAGCCTCGCGCTGGCGCTGGCGGTGGGCGGCATCGCCACGCCGGTGGCGGCGCAGGCGGCGGACGGCGATCTCGGCCAGCCGGCGAGTTTCAGCATCGCCGCGGGCGATCTGCGCGGCGGCCTCTCGGCCTTCTCGCAGGCGACGGGCGTGCAGGTGGTGGTGCCGCCTTCGGCGGTCGAGGGGCGCAGCACGGCGGGCGTCAGCGGCCAGCACAGCGCGCGCGAGGCGCTCTCGATCCTGCTCGCCGGCACGGGGCTGACGCCGCATGTCTCGGGCAATATCGTGGTGCTCAAGCCCCGCCCTATGCCGCGCCGCGCGTCGGCCGAGCGCGTGGCGGCCACTGACACGGCGATCGGGATCGGCATCGAGCAGGGCCATGACGACGCGGCGGCGAACCCGGACGAGATCATCGTCTCCGGCTATCGCGCCAGCCTCAAGATCGCGCAGGATTACAAGCGCATGGCGGTCGGCTCGGAAGACGATATCGTCGCGCAGGACATCGCGGCCTTCCCCGATCTCAACCTCGCCGAATCGCTCCAGCGCGTGCCGGGCGTCACCATCAGCCGGGATTCGGGCGAAGGCCGCCAGATCACGCTGCGCGGCCTTGGCCCGGATTTCACGCGCACCCAGTTGAACGGCATGGAAGTGCTCGGCAACACCGCATCGGGCATGGACAATCGCGGCGCGGTGAGCCGCTCGCGCTCGTTCGACTTCAGCCTGTTCGCCTCCGAGCTGTTCAACCGCGTATCGGTGCAGAAGTCCTACTCGGCCGATCAGGACGAGGGCGGCATCGCCGGCACCGTGCAGCTCTACACCGCCAAGCCCTTCGACTATGCGGGGGCCAAGTTCGTCGTCTCCGCCAAGGGACAGACCAACACCAACACCAGCGGCGTGACGCCGCGCGTGGTGGCGCTGGCATCCGATCGCTGGGGCGATTTCGGCGCGCTCGTCTCGGTCGCCTACTCCGAGATCAAGAGCAACGAATATGGCTATCGCAACTGGGGCTGGGGGCAGGTGAAGTACAACCCGGCCAATATCGGGCCGGGCATCGACGCCGCCACCGCCGCCAAGCTGGAATCGGGCACGATCTACGCGCCCCAGGCGGAATCGCCCTCGACCTGGTGGACCGATCGCAAGCGCCTCGGCGTCACCAGCGCGCTGCAATATCATGGCGACAGCCTGAAGGTGGACCTCGACCTGCTCTACGGGCGGATGCAGGACCATCGCGACGACTGGGCGATCGCGGCCGCCGGCAGCAATGCGCTGACCGGCAGCCCGGTCGGCGGCACGCAGGTGATCCAGTCCGCCACGATCGTCGGCAACACGCTGGAGCAGGCGAGCTATACCGGCGTCGACCAGCGCTCCGAACACCATATCGTCAAGAACCACACCGATTTCTATCAGGGCGCTCTCACCAGTAGCTGGCAGGCGACCGACCGGCTGAAATTCAGCGCGCTCGGCGGCTATGAGCAGTCCGACTTCCGCCAGCCGGTGTTCGACAAGGTGTTTCTGGAATCGCAGAACCATGCGTTCAGCTTCGACAACCAGCCGACCATCCCGACCAACACCTACGGCTTCGACGTCGCCGATCCGTCCCAGTGGCAGCTCATGCGTCTCGACACGCAGGAGAACGCCATCACCAACAAATATGCCAACGGCAAGCTGGCCGCGAACTACAAGCTGAGCGACGCCTCGAACTTCGAGGTCGGCGGCGAGTACAAGCACTTCACCAACAGCGGATACCAGTACAACAACAAGGTCTTCCACAACGTCCCGACCGACACGATCATCCCGGATTCGCTCAAGCAGGTGATCGATAAGGATTCGCTGATCCCCTATGTCGGCGGCGACATCGACGGCATCTATTCGCTGATCGGCGATCCGCGGAACCTCAACGCCGCCTTCCTCCAGGCGGGTTCGGACTATCGCGTCGACGAGAAGACATGGAGCGGATACGCCCAATATGATCTCGATACCTGGCTGTTCGGCATGGAAGTCCGCGCCAATGCGGGCGTGCGCTATTACGACACCGCGCTGGTGTCGTCGGGCCACCTGACAGCGCCGGTGAACGGCGTGACGACGCTGGTGCCGGTGTCGATCACCACGCACAGCCATGGCTGGCTGCCCGCGGCCAACCTCGCGGTGAACATCCAGAAGAACCTGATCGGCCGCCTCAGCGTCAGCCGCAACGTGAACCGTCCGGCGCTCGGCGATCTCGCGGCGGCGGGCTCGATCACCACCCGCCCGAACGGCGGCTCGGTGAGCTTCGGCAACCCCTTCCTCAAGCCCTACAAGGCGACCTCGGTGGAAGGCTCGCTCGAATATTACATGGGCGGCAAGGGCTTCGCGTCGCTGGGCTTCTTCTACAAGCATATGGACAGCTTCACGACGCCGACGACGACGCAGCTTCCCTACAGCCAGACCGGCCTGCCGCTGTCGCTGCTCATTCCGGGCGAGACGGCGGACACGATCTTCGACGTTAGCCGCCCGATCAACGGGCCGGGCGCGGACATCAAGGGCGTCGAGGCGTCGTTCCAGCACGACTTCGACTTCCTGCCGGGCGCGCTCAGGCATCTCGGCATCAACGTGAACGGCACCTATTTCGACGGCCACCAGTCCGCGATCATCAGCGGTGCTGCGGTGCGCATCCCGCTGTTCAACCTGTCCAAATGGGCGGCCAACGCCACCCTCTATTACGACACGGACCGCTGGGGCGCCCGCATCTCCACCGCGTACCGCAGCCGGTATCTGACGAGCGGCGGCAGCGGCGGCAATGTCGGCGACGGCATCCGCGCCACCAACAATGTCGACGCGCAGGCGCACTTCAACATCAACCCGCGCCTGAAGCTGGTGGTCGAGGGCATCAACCTCACCAATCAGGCGATCGAGCAGTTCACCGACCTGAAGGCCGACCGCACCGAGGTCTACACGACCAGCGGCCGCACCTTCACCTTCGGCGTCACCGCCGAATTCTGACGCCCCCAAGCGGGCCGTCTTCCGGCAAGGCGGTCCGCCGGGCTATGGCGCGGTGATGGAACCGCTCTCCCGCCGCGCCATCTTCGCCCAGGCCTGGCCGATCATCCTCGGTCAGGCGCTGGTGCCGCTCGTCGGCATCGTCGACGCGACCGTGATCGGGCGCACCGGCGATGCCGGCGCTCTGGCGGGCGTGGCGCTGGGCGTCACCGTCATCAACCTCGTCTTCTGGACCTTCGGCTTCCTGCGCATGGGCGTGACGGGGCTGACCGCGCAGGCCAAGGGCGCCGGCGACATGCGCGAGGTGCCCGCCACATTGCTGCGCGGGCTGGTGCTGGGCGTGGCGATCGGGGCGCTGCTGCTGGCCTTTTCGGGGCTGATCGTGCCCGCCGCGCTGGCGCTGATGAGCGTGCCGGAACAGGCCGAACGCGCGGCCCACGCCTTCACCGCCGCGCGATTCTTCGGGGCGCCGGGCGCGCTCGGCTTCTACGTCATCAACGGATGGCTGCTCGGCATGGGGCGGACGCGGCTGGCGCTTGGCTGCCAGCTCCTGATGAACGGGCTCAACATCGCGCTCGACCTGCTGTTCGTGAGCGGGCTGCACATGGGGGCGCTGGGCGTCGGGATCGGGACGGCGCTGGCCGAATGGAGCGCGCTCGGCGTCGGCCTCATCGCGGTGCATCGCGTGCTGGGCGCGGGCTGGTGGCGGATGCTGAAGGGGGAGGGGCTGTTCGCGTTCGCGGCCATGCGGCGGCTGATCGCGGTCAATCTCGACATCATGATCCGCACGCTGGCGCTGTTGATCCTCTTCACATGGTTCGCGCGGGCGGGGGCGCGGCTCGGTGCGGTGCCGCTCGCGGCGAACCATGTGCTGATGCAGTTCGTCAGCGTCAGCGCCTTCGTGCTCGACGGCTTCGCCTTCACCGCGGAGGCGCGGGTCGGCGCGGCCGTGGGGGCGGGATCGCGGACGGCTTTCCTGCGCGCGGTGCGGCTGACGGGGGAGTTCTCGCTGGCGGGCGGGCTGGTCTTCACCCTGCTCATCGCGCTGGGTGGGAGCGTGCTGATCGACCTCGTCACCCGCGATCCGGCGGTGCGCGCGCAGGCGGCGGCGATGCTGCCCTGGTGCGCGCTGATCCCGCTGCTCGGCGCGCCGAGCTGGCTGCTGGACGGCATCTTCATCGGCGCCACACGAGGCCGGGTGCTGCGCAACGCGGCGGTGGCGGTGACCGTCGCCTATCTCGCCACCGACGCCGCGCTCAGGGGCCTCGGGGATGTCGGCGTCTGGGCCGCCCTGCTCGCCAGCTATGTCTATCGCGCGCTGTCGCTCGGGATGTGCCTGCCCGGCCTCGTCCGGCGGGTCGAGCGGGTGGACCCGGCTTTTGTCCTATGATTTGGCAATCGCGCTATTGCGAATAGCTATCATTAATGTATAGCGCGCCCCGTCGATCACACACAGGTGACTAGGGGTATTCGATTCATGTTCATGTCCGTCCGCCGGTCCGGTCTGCTTGCCGGCATCGCCGCCTCCGCGCTGCTGGCCGGGGCCGCGCACGCCGCCGATGGCGGATCGAGCGCAGAGGAGATCGTGGTCACCGGCGACCGCCCGACGACCGAGGCGATTTCGGGCACCAAGAGCAACACGCCCCTCATCGAGACGCCGCAGTCGATCAGCGTGATCGACGCCTCCGAGATCGCCGGCCTCGGCCTTCAGAACCTCAACCAGGCGCTGCGCTTCGTTTCGGGCGTGACGCCGGAGACGCGCGGCGCGTCGGCCGAGGTCTATGACCAGTTCAAGCTGCGCGGCTTCGACGCGCCGGTCTATCTCGACGGCCTCAAGCAGTTCGGCAGCCCGAGCGGCTATGTTGCCCCGCAGGTCGACGTGTCGCGGCTGGAGCGGATCGAGATCGTGAAGGGTCCGGCCTCCGCGCTCTATGGCGCGTCGAGCCCCGGCGGCTTCATCGCGGAGGAGAGCAAGCTGCCGATCGCGCGCGATTTCTACGGCGCGATGTCCGCCACATATGGCAATGACGATCTCTACCGTATCGATGCCGACGTCGGCGGTCGCGCGGGCCAGAAGGTGCTGTGGCGGCTCTATGGCAGCGTGAACGGCGCGCACGACCAGCAGACCTATGGCAAGCGCCGCCGCCAGACGGTGTCGGGCGCGGTCACGGTGGGCGACGGCACGCCGACCAGCCTGACGGTGCTCGCGGCCTATTCGCACGATCCGTCCAACGGCAATTATGGCGTGTTCCCGACGCTGGGCACGCTGGTCGACAATCCGAACGGGCGCATCTCCACCCGCTTCTACGGCGGCGAGCCGGGCGACTATTTCAGCCGCAAGCAGGCGGGCATCACCTATATCCTGCGCCATGATTTCGGCGGCGGCTGGACGTTCCGCTCCTCGGGCCGCTACCAATATGTGAAGAGCGACCTCGGCATCGTCTACACCAGCGGCGCGCCCGTCGACGCGACCGATCCGGCGCCGACGCTCTATTCCCGCGCCTCCTATGCGACGCACGAGCAGCTCAACAACTGGACCTACGACAACCAGTTGAGCGGCCAGTTCGACACCGGCCCGCTCCACCATGCGCTGCTGATCGGCGTCGATCGGCAGGTAGCGCATTCGGCCGAACTGTATGCCTTCGGCACGGCGACGCCGATCGACGTGTTCAACCCCGTCTATGGCACGATGCCGACGCCGGCCAATCCCTATGAGGTGCCGGGCTATGGTCCGCCCTTCGACACGGGCCTGGCGGCGGCGCAATTCACCGACGTCCACCAACGCCAGCAGGGCGTCTATGCGCAGGACCAGATCTCGGTCGGCGATCTGCGCGTGACGCTGAGCGGCCGGCAGGACTGGACGCGCCAGACCGACGGCACCCAGGTGCAGCACAACAAGAAGTTCACCTGGCGCGCGGCCGCGCTCTACAAGACGCAGTGGGGCATCGCGCCCTATGTCAGCTACTCGACCTCGTTCGAGCCGCAGGCGAGCGTGCTGTCCGACGGGACGCTGGCCAAGCCCTCGCTCGGCAAGCAGATCGAGGCGGGCGCCAAATATCAGGTGCCGGGCACCGACATCCTGCTCACCGGCGCCTGGTTCGACATCCACCAGACCAACGTCGCGGTGCCGGACAATAATTTCAGCTATCATCAGGCCGGGCGCGTGCGCTCGCGCGGCGTGGAGCTGGAGGCGAGCGGATCGCTGCCCTACGGCTTCAACGCCAAGGTGGCCTTCAGCCGCCAGAGCGTGAAGGTTCTGGACGATGTCGTGCCCGCCCATATCGGCCAGCCGCTCGACTCGACCGCCCGCGGCGGCGTCTCCGCCAATCTGGAGTGGGCGCCCAAATCCGGTCCGGCCGAGGGCTTCGCGATCGGCGGCGCGGTGCGCCATGTCGACAGCGTCTATGCGGATTATTACACCTTCACGGATGGCACGACGCGTCCGCTCCGCACCCCCTCCTACACGGTGTTCGACGCGCTGATGCGGCTCGATCTGTCCAAGGTCAGCCCGCGCCTGAAGGGCCTCGAGCTGGGCCTGAACGCCACCAACATTTTCGACAAGAAGTATCTCACGAGCTGCCTCGCCCAATATTCGTGGTGCTGGTACGGCCAGCGCCGCACAGTGCAGGGCACGATCGGCTATCGCTGGTGACGAAGGCGCGCGCCCTGCCGGTGCGCTACCGCCTCGGCGTCGCGGCGCGGGTCGCGGCGGCGCTGGCGGGGGGCTATGCGGTGGCGGCGCTCGTCGCCATCGCGCTCGGCGTGGCGCTGCCGATCGCGCGCGAGGAGGCGGGGACGGCCGGCGCGCTGGCGGGGATGCTGGCGCTGCCGGTGGCGGCCATGGGCTGCTTCTGGGCGAAGAGCGCGGCGCGGGCATGGGCGGGCATCCTGATCGCGGCGGCGCTGTTCGGCGGCATCGCGTGGGCGGCGGGGTGGCGCCCGTGAAGCCCGGCTTCCGCCCTTCGATGACGTGGCTGCACGACTGGTCCGGCCTCGTCATCGGCTGGCTGCTGCTCGCCATCGCGCTGGCCGGCACGCTCGCCGTCTTCCGCCCCGAGATCGGAAGCTGGGCACGCCCCGAAGTGGCGCGCGCCGCCGTCGATCCGGTGGAGTCCACGCAGGCGGCGATCGGCTGGCTCTCCGCCCATGCCGCGAAGTCGCCGGCCTGGTATCTCCAGCCCGCGAACGATCGCTCCTCGACCACGCAGGCGCTCTGGCTCGATGGCAACGACTATGTGACGCGCGCGCTCGATCCGCGCACCGGCAGCCCGGCGGGCATCCGCGACACGCTGGGCGGCGAGTTCTTCTACCGCTTCCATTTCGAGTTGCAGCTTCCCTATCCGTGGGGGCGCATCCTGTCGGCCTCGGCGGCGATGCTGATGGTGCTGGCGATCATCACCGGCATCGTCGCGCACCGGCGCTTCTTCGCGGATTTCTTCACCTTCCGGCCGGGCAAGGGGCAGCGGAGCTGGCTCGACGCGCATAATCTGCTCGGCGTCGCGGCCCTGCCCTTCCATCTGCTGATCTCGTTCACCGGCGCGCTGACGCTGGCCAACCTGCTGATGCCGTGGGGCGCGATCGCCGGCTATCGGGGCGACGAGGCGGCGCTGCGCCGCGATCTCTATCCGGCCGAGGTGACGCGCGCGGCCACCGGACGGCCCGCGCCGCTGGTGCCGATCGGGCCGCTGCTGCGGCGGGCGGAGCAGCGCATCGGGGGGCATATCGGCCTCATCTCGGTGATCGATCCGGGCGATGCGTCGGCGGTCATCAGCGTCACCAGCGCGGATGACGACCGGCTCCAGATCGCCCACCACGTCATCAGCTTCGACGGGACGACCGGCCGCATCCTCGCCGAACAGGTCGAGCGGCGGCCGGTGCTGAGCGTGTTCAACGCCTTCTACGGCCTGCACACCGCGCGTTTCGCGGGCGCGCTGTCGCGCTGGCTCTATTTCATCTCCGGCTGGATGCTGACCGGGCTGATCGCGACCGGGCTGATCCTGTGGACCGCCAAGCGGCGCGAGCGTCGCCGGGGCCGGGGCTTCGCGCTGGTCGAGCGGCTCAATGTCGGCTTCGTCGGCGGCACGCCGGCGGCGTTCGCGGCCTTCTTCCTCGCCAACCGGCTGCTGCCCGTGGCGATGGCGGGACGGCAGATGGCGGAGGTCCATGCCGTTTTCTGGACATGGGGCGCGGTGTTGCTGTTCGGCGCGATCCGCAGGCCCGAGCGGGCATGGACGGAATTGCTGACCCTCTCGGCGGCGGCGTGCGCGGCGATCCCGCTGGTCGACATCGCCTGCGGGACGGCGCGGGCCGACGGGCCGGGCCTCGGCGTCGGGCTGACCGCGCTGCTGCTGGCGGCAGGCCTTGGCCATGCCGCGCGCCGGGGCTGGCGCCCGAAGCTCCGCGCGATGCGGCGCGAGCGGGCGGCGGTGGCATGATCGGGGCGCTGCTGCTCATGCTGGCGGCGACCCTGTCGCTGGCGATGGCGAGCCGCCGCGTCGCCGAACGCTTCCGCCTTTCCGCGCGCCGGCGGCGGCAGGCGAAGGGCGTGGGCGCGACGCTGCTGGCGCTTTCCTTCGCCGCCGCGATGATGGCGGGCGGCGGGCTGCTCGCCTTCATCGGCTGGGTGCTGGCCTTCGGGCTGCTGTCGCCGCTCGTCACGCTGGGCTTCACGGCGCACGCCACGCGGCGCTGATTGTCGCCGGGCGAGACAATTCCTATGAAGCGGGGGTCATTCCTCCGCTCCACGGAACGCTGATGGATCGCATCGACGCGATGAAGGTCTTTGTCGCCACCCTCGACGAGGGGAGCCTCGCGGGCGCGGGGCGCAGGCTGGGCAAGTCCCCGGCGGCGGTGAGCCGGGCGATCGCCTTCCTCGAAAACCATGTCGGCGCGGAGCTGCTCCACCGCACCACGCGGTCGCTCAAGCTCAGCGAGGCGGGGCAGCGCTACGCCGTCGCCTGCCGCCGCGTGCTGACCGATCTGGAGGAGGCGGACATCATCGCGGCGGGCGAGCGCTCGGCCCCGCGCGGGCTGCTCACCATCACCGCGCCGGTGGCGGCGGGCGAGACGGTGCTCAGGCCGATCGTCGACGCCTTCATGGATGCATATCCGGCGGTGAACGTCCGCCTCTATTTCCTCGATCGCCCGGCCAACCTGATCGACGAGGGCATCGACCTCGCGCTGCGCATCCAGAATCTGGTGGATTCCACGCTGGTGGCGGTCCGCGTGGGCGAGGTGCGCCGCGTGGTGGTGGCGGCGCCGCGCTATCTGGAGCAGCACCCGCTGATCGAGGAGCCCGCCGATCTCGCCAAGCACCAGATCGTCGCCATGACGCATTTCGGGCTGGAGAGCTGGAGCTTCCCGCCGCTGCCCGGTTCCTCGGTGCCGCGCACGGTGCAGTTCGCGCCGCGCCTCCTCATCAACAGCATCCGGGGCGCGGTGGCGAGCGCGGTGGAGGGGCGGGGGGTGACGCGCATCTTCTCCTATCACATCGCCGACGAACTGAGGGAGGGGAAGCTCCGTATCCTGCTCGCCGATGCCGAGGCGCCGCCGCTGCCCGTCCACCTGATCGCGCCGCAGGGGCGGCTTCAGGTGCCCAAGGTGCGCGCCTTCGCCGATTTCGCGGTGCCCCGGCTCAAGGCCCATTTCGCCCGGCTGACGGCGGAGGCGATGGGGCGCTAGCCTCGCCGAACCGGTCGACCTTCCCGCGGCCGCCGGCTAGGCTGGCGGAGTGGCCCCCATGAGGACAGGAGATCGAGCGTGAACATCCGCCCCCGGCGCAGCGCGCTCTATCTTCCCGCCTCCAACCCGCGCGCGCTGGAGAAGGCGCGGACGCTCCCCTGCGACGTGGTGATCCTCGATCTGGAGGACGCCGTCGCCCCCGACGCCAAGGCGCTGGCGCGCGCGCAGGCGGTCGAGGCGGTGCGGGCGGGCGGCTTCGGCGCGCGCGAGCTGGTGGTGCGCGTCAACGGGCTGGAGACGCCATGGGGCGCCGACGATCTGCGCGCACTGGCCGGGCTCGCGCCCGATGCGGTGCTGGTGCCCAAGGTTTCCGACGGCGGAGACATCGCGGCTTATCAGGCCTTCCTCTCCGAAACGCCCGAAACCGTGCGGTTGTGGGCGATGATCGAGACGACGCGCAGCCTCTTCCGCCTCGACGGGATCGCGCGGATGTCCGCCGACACGCGCCTCTCCGCCTTCGTGCTTGGCACCAATGATCTCGCCAAGGAGATGGGCGCGACGCTCACCACCCCGCGCCTGCCCTTCGTCGGCGCGCTTGGCCTCGCGGTGGCGGCGGCGCGGGCCTATGGGCTGGCCATCCTCGACGGCGTGTTCAACGAGCTCGAGGACGAGGCCGGCCTCGTCGAGCAATGCCGTCAGGGCGTCGAGTTCGGCTTCGACGGCAAGACGCTGATCCATCCCCGCCAGATCGAGCCGTGCAACGCCGCTTTTTCCCCTTCGGCGGAGGCGATCCGCTGGGCGGAGACGATCCTCGCCGCGTTCGATCTGCCGGAGAATGCCGGCAAGGGCGCGATCCGCGTCGAGGGCCGGATGGTCGAGCGACTGCATCTGGTGGCCGCCCGCCGGACGCTGGCGATCCGCGACGCCGTCGCGGGATAGGCATTTCCGCCACCTGTTGGCGTATCTCGCCGATGTGGCGAAGCGCCGATCGTTGCGAACGCCCCGAAATCCGGGCTTCCGGCGGTTTGGCACGCGCCCTGCAATGGTCCGTGCGAAGGGGAGCAGGCCCGCTCCTCCACCGCATGGAGCCGACCGATGACCCACGACGAGACCGTTGCCGCCCGCAAGCAGGCCAGCCTGATCGGCGTTTGCAAGGCCGTCGGCGAGGGGCTGGGCTTCAACCCCGATTTCCTGCGCATCGCGCTGGCGATCTCGCTGATCGTGAAGCCGGAATATACGCTGATCGTCTACGGCATCCTCGCCGTCACCGTGCTGGCGAGCCGCCTGCTGGTCCGCGCGCCGCGTGGCGCCAAGCCCGTCCGCCAGCCGGAGCAGGCCGAGGCCGCCGCCGAGCCGATGCGCGCCGCCGCCTGAGCCCTAGAGCAGCGCCTCGATCGCGGGGCGCAGCGTTTCGGGCCGGGCGTTGGGGGCGAAGCGGCGGACGACCTTGCCGCTGCGGTCGACGAGGAACTTGGTGAAGTTCCACTTGATCCGCTGGGTGCCGAACAGGCCCTTCGCCTCTTTCTTCAGGTAACGGTAGAGCGGGTGGGCACCGTCGCCGTTGACCTCGATCCTGGCGAACATCGGGAAATCGACGTCGTAGGTGAGCTTGCAGAAGGTCGCGATCTCGGCGGCGTCGCCCGGCTCCTGCGCGCCGAACTGGTTGCAGGGGAAGCCCAGCACGGCGAGGCCCTTGGCGGCATAATCCTCATGCAGCGCCTCCAGCCCCTCATATTGGGGCGTGAACCCGCATTTGCTGGCGGTGTTCACGATCAGCATCACCCGCCCGCGATAGTCGGCGAGCGCGCGGGGCTCGCCGGTGATGCCGGTCGCCGTGAAATCATAGATGCTGGTCATCGCCGCCCCCGAAACTGAAGGCTTCCTCCATGTCGGGCGCGGCGGTGACGGTCAACGCTCCTCGATCGCGTCCACCCGGCTGGGATAGAAAGCGAGATGATCCCTGATGACCGCGACGGCGTCGTGCGGCGCCTCATAGGTCCAGATCGCGTCGATCGAGCGATCCCCGCCGGCGGGGATGCTGAAATAGGAGGCCTCGCCCTTGTAGGGGCAGTAGCTCGTCGTCGCCGAGCGTTCGAGCGCCGCCATGTCGACATCCGCGCGCGGGATGTAATGGACCGCCGGATAGCTCGCCTCGCGGAGCGTGAGGGCGTGCGTGCTGTCCGCGATGGTCCTGCCGGCGACCGTCACGACGATGCGGGCGGCGGCGGGCTCGACGGTGATGGGATGATCGGGGCCGGGTATCCTGACGGGCTTGCTCGACATGGGGCGTCTCCGCTGAGGTTCGGGACCGAGATAGGGCACGATCCCGAACCTGCCAGAGGAAGGCCTCAGGGTTTGGCGAGCTGGCCGCGGATCTCGCCGCCGGGGTTCGCCTTGGTGTGGACGTTGAAATACCATTTGCCGGCCTGGAGATCGGCCACCTGCTCGGGCGTCAGCACCTCCTTGCCCTTGATCGGGCTGGCGAGGTTCTTGATCGCGATGACCGGGGGCGCGTTGACGCCCGCTGCCGCCGGGCCGTGGAAATGCGCGGCGGAGGCGGGGCCGGTCAGGCCCGAATAGGTGATGGTGTAGGTGAAGGCCCGCGTCGCGGTGTTCAGCTCGGCCTTGACGGAGCCCTTGCCGGCGGTGGCGTTGGCCGGCACTTCCGACTTGCCGTCGAGCTGGGCGGTGTAATGCACCGTCTCGGCCAGCGCGGGCGCGGCGGCCGTCAGGCAGAGCGCGCCGGCGGCGGCGAGGGTCGCAAATCCAACGTTCATGTCGAATCCTCTGTTGTACGCCGGAACGGCGCTGCGGGCAGAACGCGCCGGAATCGAGGCGGTTGCAAGGGGAAAGGCTCAGCGCGGTTCGTCCGGCAGGGTGGGGAGGCGCGCGATCTCCGCCAGCCCGTGCCAATCCACCGGCGCGCCGGCGAGGAACAGCCGCATCACATGATCGAGCCCGCCGCCGCCCGAGCGCGCGAGCGCCTGCAACGCGCGCACCGTGTTGGCGGCATGGCCGTCATAGCTGAACTCGTTGCCGCCCATGCGGCATTCGGCGAGGTGGATCTCCGTCGTCCCGCTGTAGCGGAGCAGGCAGCCGATGATGGTGCAGCGGACGAACTCGTTGCCGTCCAGCAGCAGCGTCTGGCCGCGAAACTCCTGCCCCTCAAAGCGCATGACGCGCCGGCCGGGGGGCGAGCCCGGTCACTGGTTGCAGGCGACCGTGCCGACGCGATAGATCAGGCCGTACTGTTCCTTGCCGATCACATCGTCGATCCGCTTGTTGAGGCAGGCGCCGCCGGATGGCGTCTTCACCGTCATGGCCTCGCCGCGCGGGGCGGTGACGGTGAAATAGCCATGATCGTCGGCGATGGCGAAATCGGTGCCGGCCTCCACCCGCGCATTGGCGATCGGCTTGCCATGCGCGTCCACCGCCTGGCCGAACAGGCTGACGATCTCGCGCGCCTTGAACTCCAGCCGCACGACGTTGCCCGGATAGAGCGGCACGGTGCGCGTCGCCGCGTCGATGTCGAAGGGCGGCGCGTTCTCGGGCTTGAGGCCGATCTGGTAGGAGGCGAGCGACGGCAGGCCGACCGCGATCCGCTGGCCCGCGCGCACGAACTCGCCCGGCCGGTCGTCGACCGTGACGCGATAGCCGCCCTCGGACACCACCGGATCGTCATGGCCGTCGGCGGACGGGGCGGGGGCGTCGGAGGCGGCCTGCGCGGCGCCCTTGTCGCTCTTGATGTCGAGCAGCACGATCGCGTCCGACGGGTTGCGCAGGCCGAGCTTCACCGAGCCGCCGCCGATCACGAAGCCGGTCTGGGCGTTGACCAGCACCGAGGTGTCGCCGCTGCCGCTCGCCTGATGCTGATACTGGGCGGTGGCGTCCACCTCGCCGAGCGCGGCCTCGGCGCGGGCGGTGCCGAACAGGCGATCGCTGTCCGCGTCGGTCGATCCGCCGACCTGCGCCATCACGTCGGTCGCGCCGATCTGCTGCGTGCGGGTGAGCGTGCCGAGCGCGACCGGCGAGAAGCCGCTGCGCAGCGAGCCGTCGTCGCCATGCGCGACCTCGCCGCCCATGTTGAACGCGGCGGTCGTGTGGCGGTCCACCTGGCGGTAGAAGGAGAAGCCGATGCTCACCCGGCGATCGATGTCGGACACGCTGCCCTGCATCGTCATCAGCGCCATGCCGACCAGCGGCAGCACGATCGGGCGGGTATATTGCGCGCTGTAGGTGTAGCGGTTGGGCAGATCCTGCGAGCGGGTATAGCCGCCGCTCAGCGACAGCGTGCCGCCGAACAGCTTGCGCTGGGCGGAGACGAAGATCGAATCCTCGTTGCGGAAGAAGGGGCGGTATTTCTTGAGGTCGAAGCCGCCGGCATCGTCGAGCAGCGTCTCGTTGGTGTGGGTGCTGCGCGCCGAGATGTTGAACGAGGTCTTCTCGAAGGTGAGCGTGCCGCTCACCAGCCCCGAATAGGTGCCGTGCGATCCCACGCCGCCGGCGATCACCGCCTGCACCTTGCCGCGGAACACCTCCAGCGAGGTTTCGGCATAGATGTCGGAATTGAACGCCAGCACCTTCTCGCCGAGCGCGAAGGAATGGCCGACGCGCGTCTGGGCGGAGGCGGTGGCCGCGAACTCGCCGGTCAGCCGGGGGAAGAAGGGGTGCGCGGGCGTGCTGCCGAGGCCGTCATCCTCGAAATTGTCGGAGGTGCGCTCGCCGACGCGGATGTCGAAGGCGATCTTGCCGGGCGGCGGCAGGCCGGCGAGCTTGGTGTAGTTGCGGTTCTCGTCGAGGATGACGTTGCCGCCGTCGCGCGCGACGATGTGGACGTTGTACGATCCGTTCGGGAAGGAGCGCGTGTCGATCGTGGCGAGGCCCGCGCTGTACTGGCCCGTGAAGATCAGCACATTGTCGCGATACACCTCGACCTGCGCCTGCTGCGGCAGCACCACCTGAAGCGGCGAGGCGAGATCGTTCGCGCTATCCAGATAGGTGCCGTAGAAGCTGCCGAACTCCGCGCCCGCGATGCGGTAGCTGGTGAAGGTCAGCAGGTTGAGATCCTGCAACAGGCCGGCCGCGATCCGCCGGTCCGACCAGATGCGCTGGGCGTAGAGCTCCTGCGCGCGGAAGCCCTGATCGTCGCTCAGCACCGTCTGCGCGACGAGCGCGGTGCGGCCGATGCTGGCCAGCGTGTCGAAGGTGCCGCCATAGCGCACCTCCCCGCTTTCCGCCGCCACCGACACGCGCGCGCCCTGGATCAGCGACGGCCCGGAGATGGGCGCCCCCAGCACGCGCGCGGTGGGCACGATCAGATGGAAATAGTCGCGGGCGAGGAACAGCGAGACGGAGAAGCTCTCCGGCGTCACCACCACGCCCGACTGGCCGACCGGCAGCGCCCCGCAGGTGGCGGTGGCGAGGTCTCCGGGGCGGCAGCGATATTGCTCGTTGCCGGGCAGCGCCTGCGAGAGGAGCGCCTTCACCTTGTCGGCGTCGACATCCCCGCCGAGCGCCGCCGCGACCCGCGCGGGATCGGCGAACTGGAGGCTGCCCTTGTCGTAGGTGGCGCTGAACGAGCCGATATGGCGGCCCTGGAAGCTCAGGTCGAAGAGAGTGGTGACCTTGGTGCCGATGTCCTCGAAGCCGGCCGGCGCCTTGGTCTGCAATTGCAGATCCTTGGGCTGGCTGTTCATCTGCGCGCGGTCGGTCTGGCCGAGCATGGCGATCGCAGGCCCTCGCACGGGGCTGGCGGCCTCGGCGGCATGGGCGGCGAGCGCGGGCAGCGCCACGCCCGCGATCAGCAGCGAGCGGCGCAGCGCGCGCGGGGAAGCGGAATGCGACGGAACGGGCTTCACCGATCGGCCACCCTTCAAAGCGGATCGGCGACGAGGCGGAGCCTGTCGAAATATTCGCCGGCCGGCCCCTTCAGCAGATCGGCCTGCGCGGCGCGCAGCGAGAGCGTCGAATTGGGGCCGTGGGTGCAGTCGGCGGCGCTGGGCGCGCTGCCTTCGATCAGGATCAGCGCCTGATCGGACACGTCCACGTCATGCACGGCGCCCGCGCCGTCGCGGAAGCTCAGCGTGTAGTGGACGCGGTTCTTCTGGTTGATGAGCGCGCCGCCGCTCTGGCTGGTGATCCGAAGGCGGAAGCGGCCCGTGGTGCTGACCACGCACAGATCGACCGATTGCCGGGCATCGCCGCGCCCCTGCCAGACGTCGCGCTGGCTCGGGCCATAGACCCGGAGACTGGCCATCGGCGCGTGCATGGCCGACGGCGATGGCGCCATCGACGGTGCGCCCAGCGGCGCGCGCGCCTCGGCCGCCTGCCCGCACGCCGCGATCGCGGCAAGCCCGAAAAGAGCTGTTCGATGCATGGAAATCTGCCCCCGGAAAAGGTTGCGGCGGCCCCGCGGGGAGGCCGCCGCGCCCAGGACTTAGTTCACCGCGACGGTGATCTTCAGCGTGCCCTTGTAGGTGCCCGCGACAGCCGCGAAGATGTCCTTGTTGTCGACGCCGACATGGACCAGCGCGTCCTTGCCGCCCGAGCAGTTCAGGTCGGTCGGACGGGCCTTGCCGCCCGAGGTCGTCTTGTAGCCGGTCACGACGTTGCCCGGCCAGGTGTAGTTCTTGAAGTGGTTGTTGACGTCGTCGGAAACCCACACATTGTAGGCGAGCTTGCTCGGGCCGGTGAGGCCGAAACCGTGGCTGCCGTCGCCGGCGTCGCCGTCGACCTTCATCGTGTAGCCGCCGTCGGCGCCGACGTTCGAGTAGACGCAGAACTGGCTCTCGGCGTCCTGACGGCTGAAATACTTGTTCTGGAGCGCGGCCGGCGTGACGTTGAGGGTCATGTCGGTCAGGCCCGAGATGCGGACCATCTGCGGGATGACGGTGGTGAAGTCCACCGAGCCCTGGCTGCTCGAAGTGTCGAGGTTGCCGTCGGTGGCGGCGAACGCCGGCGCGGCGGCGAGAGCGGAAACCGCGACGAGCGCGCGAAGAAGCTTAGACATTCATTAACCTCCCAGTCGGTAGGGTTTTTTGGAAACAGGCTTTTCGAAGGGCATGTTCGACGAAGGGTCGATGCTGTGGCGGCATCGGCCTTTCGCACATAAGCGGACGCTACACGGATACTGGCGCGTCCCCCGGCCCGCCCGACAGGGGCAGGCCCGATGCGGGAGCCGCGCGGAAAATCAGGGAAAGGTGACGTTCTTCGGGTCGATTGACGCGAATGAACGCGCCTTGGCGTGAAGGCTGTCGGCCGCCGTCTGGGTCTTGAGATCCCAGCTTGCGCCCGGATAGATGCGGTGGGAACCGACGGCCTCGCAGGCGGGCTTGCCCTCGGCCGGCTTGGCGTCGGGGGCGGCCTTGTCGTCGGCGCCCGGCGGGCAGAGCTGCCCGTCGAACAGAAGGATGTTGGTGTTGCCGTCGTTGCGGATGACGAGATCGTCCGTCCCCCGCGTCGTCACGAGCTGCGCCTTGGCGTTGCGGGGGCGGGCGGTGACGAGCACGTCATAGGCGGCGAGGATCTTGATCGCGACCGCATGGTTGTCGCCCGCCGCCGGCGTGTCGATGTCGCCGACCTCGGGGGAGATCTTCACGCGATAGATGCGGTCGCTCTTCAGATCGGCGTTGAGCGAGACGATGCGGATCGAGCGGATCGCGCCCGGATCGAGGATCAGGCGATTGGGGGTGACGAGCAGGCCGAGCTTCTCGGGATCGGCTTGCTCGACGCGCTGTTCCTTGTCGGTGCCGGGGTTGACGATCTCGGAGGGCGTGACCGTGATATAATAACGGTCCTTGCTCTCGTTGCGGACGATGACGTCCGCGCGGGGCGTGGACCGGGGCTCGAAATCCACCCACAGGCGGTCGACCGCAAGCTGCGCTCGGGCCGGCATTGCCAGTCCCGTCAGCATCAGCAGCGTGCAAGCGAACCATGACCGAGACGCCATATATCCCCCAAAAGCGTTACCCCTTAACGCTGAGGCGGTAGGTAGATGACGCCTTGGGGGAGTCAAAGCAGTCCCCGTGTCGACTGTGCCATATCTGGACATGGGGACTGAGGCCGTTCCCGACCGATTTCGCGGCGATCGGCGCGAGTCGGGGGAAATTCGGCAAGAGTTTTCAGAATGATGTCGGCCGTTGGCGGCGTCGATCGCAAGGCGGCGCGACGCCGGTCGGGGCGGCGAGCCGGTTTTCGGCTCCCGCCCTTCGACGCGAACAAAAATACTTGACAGAAATGGTAAACGTCGCCCCGGCGTGGAGGCGGGCGTCAGATGCCCCGGATCATCACCTGCAACGGATCGTGCCGGGCGATGCCGTCGCTCGACAGCGTGTAGTTCTGGCGGGTGAGGCCCTTGTTCTCGCTCTGGAGCGCGGGCTGGAGGTGGAAGCCCGTGCTCGCCGGCAGGCTGACGTCGAAGACGTTGCCGTTGGCGCGGAACACGTCGAGGCTGGAATGGCCCCCCAGCGCCACCTGATCGGGCAGGCGCACCATCAGCCCGGCCGCGCCCGGCTGGAGCGTCCAGAGGCCGACCGCGCCTTCCTCGGTGGCGGCGATCCCGGCCTGGATCGGCGGGATGATGACCGTCACCGTGGCGGTGCCCGAGGAGGCGAAGCCCAGCTCGCCATCGGCGGCGGACGCGGGGACGGAGAATGTCGCCAGGCCGAGCATGGCGCAGATCAGGGTCGCAGATTTCACCAGCCGTACCTCCTCAGATGAGGGCGGGATAAGCCGTAGCCTCCAAGACTTGATTGTCGTGGCTGGTTAAAAAAGCGTTTACGCTGATTCTTCGTCCCGCGTTTTCGCGGTTTACTTCGCCCGAGCGGGCAGCTTGATGCCGAGCAGGACGAGCCGCGCGCCGGTGATGCCGAACCAGTGCGGCGTGCCCGCCGGGATCAGCACGACATCGCCCGGCGCGAGCGCGCGCGTGGTGCCGCCCTCGATCCGGCTGCCCTCGGTGAGGCCGGGCTTGGTGACGCTCGCGTCGACCAGCGTGCCGCCGGACACCAGCGTCCCCGCGCCGGCGATGACGATCGTATATTCGCCGTCGGTGGGGTGGACCGCCGGCTTGCCGGGCTTCTTCCAAATCTCCAGTCCGGCGGCGGTGTCGCCATGGCGGACCAGCGGCGCCCAGGCGAAGCCCTGTCCGGGCTTCATCGCCTTGTCCATCGCCGCCACCTGCGCCTGCACATCGGCCGAGGTGGCGAAGCTGGTGGGGTCGGCCGCCGGGGCCGGGGACGCCGCCCGCGCGCCCGTCGCCATCATCAGGCCGGCGAGGGCCATGCGCGCTCCGCCTCGAACAAACGTCATGATCGCATCTCTCCCAAGGTTTGAGGCAAACAGTCTGGCAGGCCTCCCGGCGGGCGACAACGGGGCGGGAAGGTCGCGAACGACCTTATCCAAAGGTCTCATTGCAAACATCCGTTCGCCGCTTACGACAGCCGTTCCTTTCGAATTAACCGCGATCATTGAGAGATTCGCTTACCAGCCGGATCGAAGGTTTCCAGAGCTGCCCATGACAGGGGGCGCCATAGCGTGGTGTATGCGATGTCGCACGATCGCCGAGCAGATGCGGTGTTGGATCCCTCGGTGCTCGCGACCCGCTGGGCGCGCGTGGCGGCGGCGATGGAGCAGCTTTCGCAGGCCCGATCGCTGGACGATGTCGTCGAGCTTCTGCGCCGCACCGCGCGGCGGATCGTCGGCGCGGACGGCATCGCCGTCGTGCTGCGCGAGGGCGACGCCTGCCATTATGTCGCAGAGGACGCGAAGGAGCCCTTGTGGCAGGGGCAGCGCTTTCCGGCGGGGAGTTGCGTCTCGGGCTGGGCGATGCGGCATCGCGAGATCGTCTCGATCCCCGACATCGCCACCGATCCGCGCGTGCCGTTCCAGGCCTATAAGGACACGTTCGTCCGCAGCATCCTGATGGTGCCGATCGGCGCGGGCGAGCCGGTGGCGGCGCTGGGCGCCTATTGGGCCGCCGTGCATGAGCCGGGCGGCGACGAGATCGCGCTGCTGGAGGCGCTGGCGCGCAGCGCGGCGACCGCGCTGGAGAATGGCCGGCTGATGTCCGCGCTGGAGGCGATGGGCGCCGATCTGGAGCGCCGCGTCGCCGAGCGCACGGCCGAGCTGGAGCGGACGCAGGAAAGCCTCCGCCAGACCCAGAAGATGGAGATCATCGGCCAGCTCACCGGCAATGTCGCCCATGATTTCAACAATCTGCTCTCGCCGATCATGTCGAGCCTCGACATGGTGCTGGCCGGCCGTGCCGCGCCCGAGATCGTCTCGCGCAGCGCGGCGGTGGCGATGGAGGCGGCCGAGACCGCCAAGACGCTGATCCAGCGCCTGCTCGCCTTCGCGCGCCGCCAGCCGCTGGTCTCCACCGTGCTGGACCTGCGCCCGCTGGTCGAGGGGATGCGGGGCCTGCTCCAGAGCACGGTCGGCACGCGTATCGCGGTGGAGATCGCGGTGGACGACGGCCTGCCCGCCATCCGCGCGGATCGGCATCAGCTCGAAATGGCGATCCTCAACCTGACGGTGAACGCGCGCGACGCGATGCCCGCGGGCGGGACGGTGCGGATTTCGGCCGGGCTCTCCGGCGCGGACCGGCCGGAGACGCTGCCGGCGGGCGAGTTCATCCGGCTCGCGATCCGGGACGAGGGCGTCGGCATGGATGCCCGCACGCTGGCGTCCGCCACCGAGCCTTTCTTCACCACCAAGGCGGTGGGCCATGGCACGGGCCTCGGCCTGTCGATGGTGGACGGGCTGGTCAGCCAGATGGGCGGCGCGCTCACCCTCACCAGCGAGCCGGGCCGGGGCACCGAGGTGACTCTCTGGCTGCCGCTCGCGCGCCGCGACAATGCCGTGCGCGTGGTGTCCGCCGCGCCGGCGCGCTCCGCGGTCGGCCGGGCCGAGCTGCTGCTGATCGAGGACGATCCGCTGGTCCGCATCGGCACCGCCGACATGCTGCGCGATCTGGGCTTCACCGTCCGCGAGCTGGAGAGCGCGCGGGAGGGGCTGGCGCTGATCGAGGGCGGCTATCGGCCGGATATCGTCGTCACCGATCATATCATGCCGGGCATGACGGGTGCGGAACTGGCGGTGCGGCTGCGCGCGGATCACCCGGAGATCGCGATCCTGATCGTCTCGGGCTATCAGGGGATCGACCTGATCGCGCCCGATATCGTGCGCCTCTCCAAGCCCTTCCGGCAGGCGCATCTGCGCGCCAGCATCGTCGCCGCCTTCGCGCAGAACAAGGTGGAGATGGAGCTGGCCTAGAGCGATTTCGAAGCGGATGGGATCATCCGCTGGCTCGGAAATCGCGTCAAACCAAAGGCTAGCGCGGGGCTGGGTCGTCCGGGTGGGAGGTGTCGAAGCGCGCCTCGCCGATGGCGCCGGGGTTGGCGCGGATGAAGCGGGCGAGCGCGAGGCCGCCGCCGATGGTGAGCGCCAGCACGAGGCCGAGCAGCACCCAGTCGATCGCCTCCATATGGAAGCCGTAGCTCCGCGCCAGCAGCAGCACCGCACCCGTCGCGACGATGGCGAAGCTGCCGGTGACGAAGATCACCCCCACGCCGCCCAGCGCGGCCGAGCGGCTCGGCGGGCGGCTGTGGACGGGATCGCTCATGCGGGTTCCTCCTCGGCGATGGCGGCTTCCAGCCAGTCGGGGCGGAGCGGGCGGGCTTCGACGGCGCCGAGCTTCACCATATCGCTCGCGCGAAGCTGCTCGACGCGCACCTGCGCCACCGCGAGGCCCAGCGCCGGATAATAGGCCCGCGCAGCCTCGCCCGGATCGGAGTCGACCTCGGCCACGATCAGCCGGCGGTTGACCTTCTGCCGCCAGTTCATCCGCGCGGTGTTCTCCTGGCCGACATAGCAGCCCTTGGTGAAGGAGACGCCATGCAGCTCGACGGCGTTCGCCTCCAGCCACAGCGTCTTGTCGGCGCCGAGTTCGGCCACGCCCTCCGGCACGCCGAGGCGGAGGCGATGGGCCAGCCACGCCCCTTCCACCCCTTCACCCGCCGGCGCCCCCAGCCAGCGCCGGCCGAGCGCGGGGAGGCGGGGGTCGCCCGTCCCCTCGGCCGACCAGTGGACGCCCAGCGTCTCGTCCCGCGTGATCGCGATCGGGCGGCGCAGGCGATAGAGGGTGAGCCGCTTGGCCAGCGCATCGGCCTGGCTCCCCTCGCAATCGATCAGCACATCCTCGCCGTCGGGCCAGAGGATGAAATCCCACTGCGCCTTGCCCTGCGCCGTGAGCAGCGCGGCCCACACCGGCCGCCCCTCGGCCAGTTCGCGGGTGTCGTTGGTGACGAGGCCTTGCAGGAAGTCGCGCACCTCCGGGCCGGACAGGCGGAGGACGGCGCGGGAAGCGAGAAGGGTGGCGGTGCTCATGCCGGCAAGGTAGGGAGGAGCCAATCGGAATGAAACCCGTTCGCACCGAGCTTGTCGGAGTGCGTGCGGCGGGCGAGGCGCGCGGGCCGGCACGTCCTTCGGCTTCGCTCAGGACGAACGGAGTGGGCTGTGGCTGAAACATATGATCTGATCCTCAAGAACGGCACCGTCTGGACGCCCTCCGGCCCGGTCGAGACGTCGGTGGGCGTGCGCGGCGGCCGGATCGTCGAGATCGGCGCGAGCGGCGATGCGGGCGAGACGATCGACTGCACCGGCCTCACCGTGATGCCGGGCGTGATCGACAGCCAGGTCCATTTCCGCGAGCCCGGCCTCGAGCAGAAGGAGGATCTCGAGTCGGGCAGCCGCTCGGCCGTGCTTGGCGGCGTGACGGCCGTGTTCGAGATGCCCAACACCAAGCCCAACACCGACTCGGTCGACGCGCTCAACGAGAAGCTGAAGCGCGCGAAGGATCGCATGTGGTGCGACCACGCCTTCTATGTCGGCGCGACGGCGGCCAACGCGACCGAGCTGGGCGAGCTGGAGATGCTGCCCGGCGCGGCCGGCATCAAGGTGTTCATGGGCGCCTCCACCGGCGACCTGCTCGTGTCCGACGACAAGGAGCTGGCGCGCGTGCTGGCGCATGGGCGCCGCCGTGTCGCGATCCACGCCGAGGACGAGACGCGGATGCAGGAGCGCGCCCATCTGCGCGTGGCGGGCGATCCCTCCTCGCATCCGGTGTGGCGCGACGACGAGAGCGCGATGCTCGCCACCCGCCGCATCGTGAAGCTGGCGCGCGAGGCGGGGCGGCGCATCCACGTCCTCCACGTCACCACCCCCGCCGAGCTGGAGTTCCTGGGCCAGAACAAGGATATCGCCACCTGCGAGGTGACGCCCCAGCATCTGACGCTGGCGGGCGAAGAGGCCTATCCGCGCCTCGGCAGCTATGCCCAGATGAACCCGCCGATCCGCTCGGGCGCGCATCGGGATGGGCTGTGGCACTGGGTCAATCAGGGCGTGCCCGACGTGCTCGGCTCGGACCATGCGCCGCACACCAAGGAGGAGAAGGCAAAGGAATATCCGGCCTCGCCCTCGGGAATGCCAGGCGTGCAGACGCTGCTGCCGCTGATGCTCGATCATGTGGCGAAGGGGCGGCTCACCATGCAGCGGCTGATCGACCTGACGGCATCCGGCCCGCAGCGCATCTTCAACCTCGTCAACAAGGGCCGCATCGCCCCCGGCTATGACGCGGACTTCACGATCGTCGACCTGAAGAAGCGGTGGACGATCGAAGACGAGTGGCTCGCCTCGCGCTGCGGCTGGTCGCCCTTCGCGGGGATGACGCTCACCGGCCAGCCGGTCGGCACGATCATCCGCGGCCGCCGCGTGATGTGGGAGGCGACGCTCGCCAGCGAGGCGCACGGTCGCCCGGTGCGCTTCCAGGAGACCTATCGGCCGTAAGGGGCGCGGCCTCCTCCCGTCCTCCCCCTGCGAAGGGGGAGGGGGACCGCCGCCGAAGGCGGTGGTGGAGGGGCTGAGACGACGGGGATTCCCCTCCACCAGCCTGCGGCTGGTCCCCCTCCCCGCCGAGCGGGGAGGATGGGTTGGCTATCTGTTCGCCCGCCAACGGCCTTGGCGTATCAGCCCGCCGTCTCGAACTGGAGCTTGGCGAGCCGCGCGTAGAGGCCGGAGCCCGCGAACAGCTCGTCATGCGTGCCCTGCTCGACGATGCGGCCCTTCTCCATGACGACGATGCGATCCGCCTTGCGCACGGTGGCGAGCCGGTGGGCGATCACCATCGTGGTGCGGCCCGCCATCAGCCGGTCGAGCGCGTCCTGCACCAGCCGTTCGCTCTCGGCGTCGAGCGCGGAGGTCGCCTCGTCGAGCAGCAGCAGCGGCGCGTCGCGGAGCAGCGCGCGGGCGATGGCGAGGCGCTGGCGCTGGCCGCCGGACAGGCGCGCGCCGCCTTCGCCGAGGAAGGTGTCCAGCCCCTGCGGGAGGCTCTTCAGGAAATCGGCGGCGTTGGCGGCCTCGGCGGCGGTCCAGAGATCCTCGTCGTCCGCGTCCCAGCGGCCGTAGCGCAGATTGTCGCGCGCGGAGGCCGCGAAGATCACCATCTCCTGCGGCACCATCGCGATGCGGGTGCGGATTTCGGCCGGGTCCGCCTCGGGCAGGGGCACGCCGTCGAGCAGCACGCGGCCGCCCTGCGGATCGTAGAAGCGCTGGGCGAGCTGGATCAGCGTCGACTTGCCCGCGCCCGACGGGCCGACCACGGCGACCGTCTCGCCGGCGGGGATGTCGAGCGTGAAGGTCTCCAGCGCGGCGACCTCGGGACGAGTCGGGTAGCGGAAGGTGACATTCTCGAACTGGAGCCGCCCCGCCGCCGGCTGCGGCAGCGCGCGGGGATGGGCCGGCGCGCGAATCTCGGGCCGCTCGGCGAGCAGCTCGCCCAGCCGGCTCGCCGCGCCCGCGCCGCGCAGCAGGTCGCCATAGACCTCGGCCAGCGCGCCGAACGCGCCCGCGACGAGGCCGCCGGTCAGCACGAAGGCGGCGATCGCGCCGCCCGACATGCGGCCCGCCGCGACATCGAGCGCGCCTTCCCACAGCACCAGCGTGATCGCGCCGAAGACGAGGCCGATCACCAGCGCGGTCATCAGCGCGCGGAACGCGATGCGCCGCTTGGCGGTGGCGAAGACGCTCTCGACCGCCTGGCGGAAGCGGCTCGCCTCGCGCGGTTCCTGCCCGAAGGCCTGCACGATCTTCATCGCGCCCAGCACCTCGGTGGCGATCGCGCCGACCGCCGCGATCCGGTCCTGCGTGCCGCGCGAGAAGCCCCGCACCCGCCGCCCGAGCAGGATCAGCGGCAGCAGCACCAGCGGAATGCCGAGCAGCATCATCCCCGCGAGCTTGGGCGCGAGGACGAAGAGATAGGTCACGCCGCCGATCATCGTGAAGATGTTGCGCAGTGCCACGGAGACGGTGGTGCCCACCACCTGCTCGATCAGCGTGGTGTCGGAGGTGAGTCGCGAGGCGATCTCGGAGGGGCGGTTCTCCTCGAAGAAGCGCGGCGCCAGCGTCAGCAGATTGGCCTGCACCTCGGTGCGGATGTCCGCCACCACGCGCTCGCCGAGCCACGAGACGAACCAGAAGCGGCAGGCGGTGGCGATCGCCAGCACCACCACGATCATCAGCAGATAATGGAAGGAAACCGCCAGCCCATGCGGATCGACGCCCGCCGAGAAGCCCCGATCGATGATCCGCTTGAACCCATAGGGTATCCCGAGCGTCGCCGCCGAGGAGACGCACAGCGCGGCGAACGCGGCGAGGATATGACCCGGATAGCGAAGGGCATGTGCCCAGACGAGCCGGAGGTTGCCAAGACGCCGCTCGCGAGGGGCGCTTTCGGGGGCGGATCGAGCCATGGCGGCTCGACTAGCATTCCGACCGGTTCGGCTCAATGCGCGGTTGCTAAGGCGAATGACGGATCGCTCGGTAGGACTGTGGAAACCTCCTTCCTGCATTCCTATTTTGCAACAGCGTTGGGGATAGTTTCGGGTAGAAGGGCAGACCTTTGTGACCGGTTCCATGCGGCAGGTTCGCCGCAACGGGAGATAGAATTGCTGTACGACGCTTATGAATTGCAGCGTTCCTGGCTTTCCGGCGCGAGCCTGATGGCGAATCTGAGCGCGGAATGGCTGCAAAATCCCGTTAACCCTTTGTCGCACACCGGTTTCGGCCCGATGATCGCTTCGGGCCTCGATGTCTTCGCCCACGCCTCCCAGCCGCGCGGGAAGCCGGATTTCGGCTTCACCACCACCCGCGTCGAGGGCAAGGAGGTAGCGGTCACAGAGGAGATCGTGCTCCGCAAGCCGTTCGGCCAGTTGAAGCGCTTCGTGCGTGCCGGCGTGAAGGGCGGCCCCAAGCTGCTGATCGTGGCGCCGATGTCGGGCCATTTCGCCACGCTGCTGCGCGGCACGGTGGAGCGGATGCTGCCCCGCCACGACGTCTACATCACCGACTGGCGCGACGCGAAGCTGGTCCCGCTCGATCAGGGCCGTTTCGACCTCGACGATTATATTGATTATCTTGTTGAATTTCTGGAGCTCATCGGCCCCGGCGCGCATGTCCTCGCCGTGTGTCAGCCTTCGGTGCCGGCCTATGCCGCCGCCTGCCTGATGAACGCCGACAAGAATCCGGCGGCGCCCGCGACGCTGACGATGATGGGCGGCCCGATCGACACCCGCAAGGCGCCGACCGCGGTCAACACCGTCGCCACCCAGCGGCCGCTCGCCTGGTTCGAGCAGAATGTCATCGCCACCGTGCCCTTCTTCTATCCGGGCGCGGGGCGGAAGGTGTATCCGGGCTTCCTCCAGCTCGCCGGCTTCATGGCGATGAACCTCGGCAACCACCTGATGAGCCATTACCGGATGTTCCAGCATCTGGTCGACGGCGATGGCGAGGGGGCGGACTCCACCAAGGCCTTCTACGAGGAATATCGTTCGGTCTGCGACATGACCGAGGAGTTCTACATCCAGACGATCGAGGATGTGTTCCAGAAGCACAAGCTGCCCAGGGGCCAGCTCCTGCATCGCGGGCGCAAGGTCGATCCGGGCGCGATCACCCGCACCGCGCTGCTGGCGATCGAGGGCGAGCGCGACGATATCTCCGGCATCGGCCAGACCAGGGCGGCGCTCACCATCGCCAAAAATCTGCCCGAAACCGAGAAGCGGTATCTCATGGCCGAGAAGGTGGGCCATTACGGCATCTTCAATGGCCGCCGCTGGCGCGACGAGATCGCGCCGGTGCTGGAGGAGTGGATCGCGGGGCATGAGCGCTGAGACAGGCCGCCTCCGCCTCCTGACCCTCGGCGTCGCGCTCGGCGCGCTGCTGGCGGGGCCGGGCGGCGCGGCCGTCCCCCGCAATCCGGTGGCGCCCCCGCACATGCGGCCGGCGGACGACGGGGCGATCGTCGCCCGCGCGCTGGAGCGTGCGCAGGCGCATGACTGCCATGGCGTGCTGGCGCTGCTCGATCCGGTCGTGGCGAAGGAGGAAGGCAAGGGGACGCCCACGCGCTTCTCCGCCCAGCTTCTGCGGCTGCCCTGCCTCGCCGAGGCCGGCCGCCAGCGCGATCTCGCGCCGGCGCTGGCGGAGCTGCGCGCGCAGGCGCCCGACAATCCGCTGGTGCAGGGCTTCCAGGTGTTCGTCGACGCGGACGCCGGCCATTATGCCGAAGCCGCCGACGGCCTGGCGGCGATCGCCGACGCCCGCTCGCGCGCGCTGGCGATGATGCCGGGCGAGCTGTGGCGCGCGCTCGCCCAGAAGCTGACGGCGATGGGCGACGTCCAGCGGCGCGACCGCGTCTCGCTGGCCCTCGCGCTCGCCGACTGGGAGCCGACCGACGAGCCGGCGCTGCCCGAGGCGCTGGCGGCGGACGGGATCGGCACGCTGCTCGATCACAACGCGCCCGACGATGCGCGCCAGTTGCTCGGCCGCGTCCATCGGCCCAATTATCTGTGGGAGATGGCGATCCAGCGGCGCTATGCCGCGCTGTGGCCCGATGTGGAGGCCCGCATGGGGCCGGCCGGCGGCACCGCGATCGACCGTTTCGCCCGCTCCGCGCTCGACATCTATGCCAGCACCCCGCAGGACCAGCAGGCGACGCTGGACGCGGCGCGCGCTTTCCTGTTCCTGCGCCGATACGAGGATGTCGGGGTGACCGCCGGGCCGACCAGGATCGCGCCGGGCATGACCGAGCAGCAGGTCGGCATCGTCCTCACCGATGCCGAGGCGATGGCCGCCGACGGGCATCGCGATCAGGCGCTGGCGCGGCTCCGCCCCTTCGCCACCGCCGACCTCGCCACCACGCCCGAGGCCGCCAGCGCGCTCATCACGCTGGCCGAGATGCTCCATGAGGATGGCCGCTACGACGAGGAGCTGGCGGTCGCCCGCACCGGCACGCAGCACAATGCCCAATATTTCTCGGCCTATGGCCTGAACTGGCTGCGGCGCAACGAGGTGTGCGCGCTCGCCGGGCTCCAGCGCTCGGCCGAGGAGAAAGTCGCCGCCGATGCGCTCAAGGCGGCCTCCGCCGACAATCAGGCGGCGGCGGTGGAAGGCCTGCTCTGCGCCGGGCGCGACGAGGAGGCGGCGGCGATCGCGGTCGCCACGCTCGCGACGCACGAGGGCGCCGATCGCATCGCCGATCAGTTCCAGCCGGAGGGGGCGCTGCTCCCGCATCCGGCTTCGCGGCTGCGCGCGCTCTGGGCGCGGCTGCTCCAGCGGGCGGACGTGAAGGCGTCGTTCGATCGCGCGGCGCGCATCCTGCCCAAGACCTACTGGCCTGCCACGGCCCCGCGCGCGCTGCCTGCGCCCAGCGGTGTCCAGAGCGCAGCCGCCACCACCTGAAGGAGAAAGACGGCATGGCCGACCATTGCACGCGGCTTGCCGCGCGCATCGAGCGCTGGCCGGTGGCCGGCTCGTTCGTGATTGCCCGTGGCGCCAAGACCGAGGTGGACGTGGTCGTCGCCACGCTCGCCGAAGGGGAATGGCGCGGGCGCGGCGAGGCGACCGCCATCTATTATCATGGCGAGAGCGCCGAGAGCGTGCGGGATCAGATCCTGAGCGTCGTCGATCCGATCTGCCAGGGCGCGACGCGGGCGGACCTGCTCTCGCTGCTGCCGCGCGGCGCCGCCCGCAACGCGGTGGACGCGGCGCTGTGGGATCTCGACTCGCGGCGTTGCGGCTTGCCGGTGTGGCGCCTTGCCGGGCTGGACGAGCCCCGGCCGGTCACCACCGCCTTCACCATCTCGCTCGGCGAGCCCGAGAAGATGGAAGCCGATGCCCGCGCGGCGGCCGGCCGCTATCCGCTGCTCAAGCTCAAGCTGGCAGGTGAGGGCGATCTCGATCGCGTCGCCGCCGTGCGTCGCGGCGCTCCGGGCGCGCGGCTGGTGGTGGACGCCAACGAGGCCTGGACCGGCCGCGACGTGGCGGCGGAGGCGGCGGCGCTCGTCCCCTTCGGCGTCGAGCTGATCGAGCAGCCGGTCAAGGCGGGCGAGGATCATCTGCTCGACAATGTGATCTCGCCGATCCCGTTGTGCGCCGACGAGAGCTGCCAGGATCGCAGCGACCTTGCGCGCTGCGTGGGGCGCTATCAGGCGGTGAACATCAAGCTCGACAAGGCCGGCGGGCTGACCGAGGCGCTGCTCCTCTCGCGCGAGGCGCGGGCGGCGGGGCTGAAGCTGATGGTCGGCTGCATGTTGTCGACGTCGCTGGGCGTGGCGCCGGCCTTCCTCGCGGCGCAGGGCGCGGAGTGGGTGGACCTCGACGGCCCGCTGCTCCTCGCCCGCGACCGGCCGGACGGCTTCGTCTTCGACAAGGGCAGGATGCTGAACGCGGGGGCGGGCCTCTGGGGGTGAGGCTGGTTCCGATGGGCGTGGGGCGGCGCGACATGGTTTGTCGCCGAGGCATCGGGGAGGGCCTCGGATGTTGTCGATCCGGGTGTACTGATTGTTGCGTTTGCCATCGCGTTAGGCTGTGTATGTTTGAATAGGAGAATTTCGGTCGGCAACTGGAGGACGATGTGGGGGCTGCTTACAAGTTCGTCGAGTTGGTCCTTCGTATTTGGAACGGCCCTTTCCACATCGGCAAGCTCACTCAACCAACTTCAGTTGGCGATGTGATGTTAAAGGTTCTAGAAACACTTTGGCGCGTTATTGTGGTTGTCGTTTTCGCTCCGGCGGTCGCACTTTGTCTGATGCTCGTGTGGGTGTCCTGGTTGGGGCCTGAGCTGTTCCCACCGCTGAAAGATCAGATCGAAATTGCCGCCCAATATGATGACGGCGCGGCTTCGATCATCTCCACTGGGTCGAAGTCGTTCCGTTGCACGAAGGATTATCCGCTAAAAGTTGAATTCTATAACAAATCACGAAAGACTGTTGGGGATGTATCCTTTTCAATCGAGGCAAACGCGCGGGAGCACTCGACGGATCTGGCTCTCGATACCGGTTATTTGCACTTTGATGGCATCATGAAGCCCGGCTATGGTTGGACGCAGTGCTATAAAATCACCGTGCAGACCGGGTACGATCCAGCAAACCTTGGATATCACGGGAAAGTTATTTTTGCGTCGGAGTCCAAGGTTCAGTAGCGCGCTGCCCTTCAAGCGGTGATGACAAAGCCTGTTTCAAGACCCACGGCTATAACGGTGCGGAAAGGCAACAATTGGGCGTTAGCCGCCACTCCCTCCCCCGTCATCCCAGCGGAGGCTGGGATCTCTCCCGATATGCGCGGCGCTCGCCACCCGAGATGCCAGCTTTCGCTGACATGACAATCACGGGATAGTCCGCAACCGGGGCGGGAAACCGCCCATCACCGCCCCCCATAAGTCGGCGCATGGAAGTCCGGCGGCTTGCCCGCGATCCAGGCGAGGAACCGCGCCATCTCCGGCACCGCGCGCAGCGCCTCCAGCGTCGCGTAGCGTCGTGCCAGCTCCCTGTTGCTCGCCACCCGGTGGATCGCGCGGTGGCAGATCGGGTGGAGCGGCACCGTCTCCCGCCCGCCCTCGCTCTTCGGCACGAGATGATGCCACTCCACCCGCCGGCCCAGCGGACGGCCGCACAGCGCGCAAGAAGTGCCCGAAACCTCCCCGCTCAAGGCGCCTCCTCGGTGTCGCTCGCAACGGGCTCCTTGACGCGCGGCGCGGGCGGGCGGCGGGGCTCCTCGGGTGTCGCGGGCATGTCCTGCGGCTTGCCGTTGGGATCGGCGAAGCTGATCCCCGCCTCGCGGAAACGTTGGAGGATGGCGAGGTTCACCGCGCTGCGCTTCGCGATCACCTCGTTGTAATTGGCGGACATCACGTCGAATTGCAGCTCATACTGCAAGCCTTCCTTGTCCATCCCCATCAGCCCGACGCGGACGAGCTGGCAGGTCTCGGTCGCGTCCACCACGTCGCGCATCAGCTCGATCGCGAGGCGGGCGTCGGCGTCGCTGGTGCGATAGGCGAGCGCGATCTTCTCGATCATCCGGCGGCGGTTGAGCTGGGCGAGGTTGTAGACCTCCTTGGCCAGCAGGTCCGCATTGCTCACCACCACCAGCTCGCCGGTGGTGGCGCGGATGTGCGTGGTCTTGAGGCCGATGCGCTCGATCGTGCCGGAGATGTTGTTCCACTTGATCGAGTCGCCCTTGCGGAAGGGCCGGTCGAAGATGATCGACAGCGCCGCGAACAGATCCTTGAAGATGCCCTGCGCGGCGAGGCCGATGGCGATGCCGCCGACGCCGAGGCCGGCGACCAGCCCCGTCACGTTGACGCCGAGATTGCCCAGCACCAGCACCAGCGCGATCGCGAACAGGGTGAAGCTCACCAGGAAGCGGATGATGCCGAGCGCGGAGGCGAGCGAGCCATGATCCTGATCGGTCATCCCGGCGCGATGCTCGACGAAGCCCAGCACCAGCTCGCGCACCCACAGCGCCGCCTGGAAGGTGAGGCCGACCGTGAAGAGGAAGGCGATCGTCGTGTCCAGCAGCGGCGGCGTGTCGGCATAGCCGTCGACCAGCCGGGCGGCGACGATGACGAGGAACCAGAAGCTGGTCCGCGCCGCCACCCGCCCGATGATGGTGCGCCAGCCGACCAGCGCGTCATGCTCGCGGCACAGCCGCTGGGCCAGCTTCTTCAGGCCGAGCAGCCCCGCCACGATCAGCGCGGCGGCGGCGAACGCGATCAGGATGCGCAGCGAATTGGCGGAGAGCCACGCCAGCGTCTCGTTGGCGAGCAGCCGGGCCTGCCCCACCAGATCGGCGGGCGGCGTGAACACATGGGTCGGCAGGCTGGTCTGGGTGTTGGCCATGAAACTCCTCTCCACCGTGACCGGGCCAACGCGATCGAAGGGCCGGTCGTTCCGGTGACGGCGAAGCGGGAAGGGTGGGATCAGCCCGGCTGGGCGGGCGCGAGCATCGCCTCGTCGCGCCGGGCGCGGCGCGTCCAGCGGCGCAGGATCATGCGTTGCGCCGGCCGCTCGACCAGCGTGTAGAGCGCCACCGACGCCACCAGCACCAGCGCGAGATAGGCCGCCGCCTGCACGGGCGGGACGTTGCCCGCGTCGCGCACGAAGGCGAGCTTGAAGGCGAAGAACAGCAGGAAATGCGAGAGATAGGTCGCGTAGCTGATCTCGCCGAGGAAATGGATCGCGCGGCCCGCCAGCAGGTTGCGCGGCCGCTCCGCCCCGATCGCGAGCGCGAGGAGCAGGCTGGCGAAGGCGAAGGGCACGGCCAGCGTCTCGGCCACGCCCGCCCACCAGCCGAGAAGGGCCGCGGCGCCGGCGATCCAGCAGCTCGCCTCCGCCAGCCAGTCGTGCCGCCAGCGCCGCCACAGCGCGGAAAGCACCGCTCCGCAGGAGAACTCCGTCAGGCAGCGGACCGGCCCGAAGCGGCTGATGTCGAAGCCCAGCGTCGTGGCACCGGCATGGGTGAGCGCGATGTGCAGCGCCAGCAGCGGCACCGCCGCCGCCGCCATCAGCACCGCCGTCGGCTGGCGCTTCGCCGGCAGCAGCAGCGCGACCAGCGGGGTGAGCAGATAGGCCGCCCACTCGCAACTGATCGACCAGGCCGGATCGTTCCACATCAGCGCGTCGGTGAGGCCCCAGTCCTGCATCATCGCGAGGTGGAGCGGCAGCACCGCGAAGGGGAAGCGCGGCGCCGGCCTGCCGGTCGCGAGCAGCAGCAGCGCCATCGCGGCGGCGAAGGCCAGCATGACGGCATGGAGCGGCCACACCCGCGCGATCCGGCGGACGAGGAAATCCGTGCCCGCGCCGCGCCTGCCCAGCCGCTCGCCATAATTGAGCCAGATCACGAAGCCGGAGAGCAGGAAGAAGAAGTCGACCGCCAGATAGCCCTTGGCCAGCACGGCGACGACGCCCGGTTCCAGCCACCCCGCGCAGGCGAGGCGGAGATGATAGAGCACCACCATCCACGCGAAGAGCCCGCGCACCGAGGTGAGCGGGTTGAGTTCGGGCCGCCTCATGCCGCCACCGCCGCCGCGCCCGGCATGGGTTGCGGCCGGTTCTTCGGCCGGGTGCGGCGGACATAGCTGTCGAGCCCGATCTCGGCGGCGAGCAGCATGTAGATGAAGGGCTGGAAGGCGATCGCGATGAACAGCGCGCCGACCAGATAGATGACATGCCCATGCTGGAGCGCGGTGGCGAGCGGCGCGATCCAGGCCTCGCCCGGATCGGTGGCCTTGCGGAAGCGGCGGCGCAGCATCTCCATGCGCAGCAGCCCCGCGATCTGGAGCATCGCCCACAGGCCGAAGCCGAAGAAGCCCTGCTCGCCCAACATCTCGAAATAAGCGGAGTGATAGGCGCGCGCCTTGTCATACTCGACCGCGTTGGGCGCGCCCGCGCCGCCCACGCCCGGCCCCTTCAGCCGGATCGTCAGATGGTTCTGGAGATAGGCGTTGAAGCCGCCGCCGCCCGGATGATCCTGCACATAGCTCCACGTCCACGCCCATACGGCGAGGCGGGTGGAGGCGGATTCGTCGGCCTGATAGCCCTGGATGGTCTGCATCCGCTGGGTGTAGCTCGCCGGCAGCAGCGGGATCGCGACGGCGACCGCCAGCGCCATCCCCGCCATGTAGAGCATCCGCCGCCGGGAATCGCGTAAGGTCATGATCGCGACGAGCCCGATGCAGATCAGCCCGGTGCGCGTCGAGGTGCCGATCGGGATCAGCAGGCAGGCGAAGACGAGCGCGGCGGTGAACAGCCTCACCCGCCAGTCCGCCGGGAAGATCGTGCCATATTTGCAGAGGAACAGGATGGTCGGGATGATCGCGATCGCCACCGTCGAGATGGTCGAGCCTTCATAAAGGCCGGAATTGTCGTCGAGCCCGAGGTTCAGCACGCCATAGCCGCCGCCCGAGAAGATCGTCTTGATCCCCCCGACGATGATGATCGAGGCGGCCGACAGCACCATGAACAGCAGCAGCGCCTCGATGCGCAGCCTTGTCCTCAGCGTGAAGGGCAGGAAGATCGCGAAGATCAGCGCCTTCCACACCCAGTCCCACTTGCCGAGTGCGGCGGTCGGGAAATCGGCGGTCATGGTGGTGTAGGCGCACCACGCCAGCAGCACGATCAGGATGATCTGGCGGATGGAGAGGCGCGTGTCCTTCTTGTCGTCCACCACCAGCCAGCCGCCGACCGCCAGCACGAAGAAGATCAGCGACACCGGCACCGCGTTCAGCAGATAATAGGAAAGCCGCTGCGGCGAGACGATGTCGACATAGGCATAGCCCAGCACGAACAGGAAGGGCCGCCGGAAGCCGAGCGCGATCAGCCCGGCGAGGAAGGCGACGAAGAAGAGATCATGCATCGGGCGCACGTCCCCACGCGGCACGGGGCTTCTCGACGGCATCGTCCCGGTCGAGATCGGCGCGGCGCACCAGCCGCCACGCGGCGATCGCCATCAGCACATGCGTCAGCCCGAGCGAGAAGAGATCGATCATCGCGTCACCGTGGCCATCCGCCCCTGTCGCACAAGCCTGCCGCCTCCGATACCGCCTTGCTTTGGGACAGTCGGAGGGCCGGAGAGGCAAACAGGCTAATGCCCGGCGGTTGACGCTGCGTTAAGCGTCCGGTGCCAGTAGGGCGGAATCCCCGGTTACGGGACAAGGGGCATCCGATGCGTATCCTCCACATCCTCGATCACTCGCTGCCGCTGCACAGCGGCTACACCTTCCGCACGCGCGCCATCCTGAAATCCTGCGAGGCGCTGGGGCTGGAGGTGGCGGGCGTCACCGGCGCGCGCCACGTCGCCGAGGCCGAAGTCGAGGAGGGAAGCTGGGAGACGCATGACGGCCTCCGCTTCTATCGCGGCGGCGGCATCGCGCCGGGCCGCCCGGTGCTCACCGAGATGCGCGAGGTCCGCGCCTTCGCCGACGCGATCGAGCGGGCGGCGGAGGCGTACAAGCCCGACGTGCTCCACGCCCATTCCCCGGTGCTGACCGCGCTCGCGGCCCGCCGTGCGGCGAAGCGGCTCGGGCTGCCCCTGCTCTACGAGATCCGCGCCTTCTGGGAGGATGCGGCGGTCGGCAACGGCACCGGCCGCGAGGGCTCGGCCCGTTACCGCGCCACCCGCGCGCTGGAGACATGGGCGGTGAACCGCGCCGACGCGGTGGCGGTGATCTGCGAAGGCCTGCGCTCCGACCTGATCGCGCGCGGCGTGCCGGCGGAGAAGATCCTCGTCTCGCCCAACGGCGTGGACCTCGGCCTGTTCGGCGATCCGCCTCCGCCGGACGCGGCCTTGCGCGCCCGGCTCGGGCTGGACGGTGCCGAGGTGGTGGGCTTCATCGGCTCCTTCTACGATTATGAGGGCATCGACGATCTGATCTCCGCCATGCCGGCGCTGGTGTCCGCCCGCCCGCAGGCGCATCTGCTGCTCGTCGGCGGCGGCCCTCGGGCGGAGGCGCTCAAGGCGCAGGCGGCGGCGTCTCCGGTGGCGGAGCGCATCCATTTCGTCGGCCGGGTGCCGCATCACGAGGTCGAGCGCTATTACAGCCTCGTCGACATCCTCTGCTATCCGCGCAAGAAGATGCGGCTGACCGATCTCGTCACGCCCCTGAAGCCGCTGGAGGCGATGGCGCAGCGCCGCCTCGTCGCGGCCTCCGATATCGGCGGCCATCGCGAGCTGATCCGCGACGGCGAGACGGGCACGCTCTTCGCCCCCGACGATCCCGCCGCGATCGCCTCGGCGCTCTCCGGCCTGTTCGCCGATCGCGCGCAGTGGGAGGCGCGCAGGGACGCCGGGCGCCGCTTCGTTGAAATCGAACGGGATTGGGCGCAGAATGCGCGGCGTTATCTTCCCGTTTACCAAAGATTGACACAGATGAAGAGGCCGTCCCATGTCATGGCGACGGCAGGACTTTAGGGGGCTGCACGGGTTCATGGCGAAGAAGATTCTCCACGCGATCGATCGCTGGCGCTTCGAGGCGCCGCTGGCCGCCCTGCTGGGCGTGGCCGCCGGCTTCGCGGTGGCCGCCATGCCCGCGTCGATCTTCGCGCAGGCGCCCGTTGTCGGTGGCTATGGGCTGATCGCGCAGGGCGCCGCCGCCGCGCTGATCGCCGTGCTGAGCGGGGTCGTCAGCTATATCCTGATGCGCCCGCCCGCCAGGCCGGGCATCGACGCCGCCACCCTCGCGGAGGCCCGGCAGGAGGAGACGCCGGACGAGCGCCTGCATCGCGTCCGTCGCGCCGATCGCCACCCCGACGCCCCGCCGCGCGCGCCGATCCGCGCCAGCCGCGATCTGGGCGCGCCGCTGATGGAAGTCGGCCTCTTCTTCCAGGAAACGGCCGGGCAGACCGAGACGGACATGATCCTCGACGGCGAGTTCGTCGAGCTGGCCGGCGAATTGCCGGCGCCGCACCCGGCCGAGCCGGATGTCGGCGAGACGGAGACGCTCGACGCGGTCGAGGAGCTGGCCGAGACGGTGCCGGTCGAAGAGGAGGAGGCCGCCCCGATCGTGGCCGCCGCTCCAGTGCCGCCCGTCGCGCCCGCCCCGATCCTGCGCGTCGTCGCCCCGCGCGAGCGCCAGAGCCTCGATGCGATGATCGACCGCCTCTCCGCCGGCCTTGAGCGCCGCGCCACGCTGCGGCCGATGGACGGCCCGGTCGGCGAGGCCCCGCGCGACATGCGCCCGGCGCTGCGCGAGGCGCTGGAGGAGCTCAACCGGCTCGCCGCCAGCCGGGCCTGACCGGCTCGGCCTCGGGCTCCTCGATCGTCAGCGCCTCGATCCCGAGCACCGCCGCGCCGTCCTCGATCCGCGCGATCGCCTGAAGATCGGCGACGAAGCCGCCGCGCATCGCCAGCTCGCAATCCTCCAGAGCGGCCGCCAGCCGTTCGGCGCGGGCGGCGGCGTCCGCCCCCTCCAGCGCCAGCGCCAGCCGGTGCCGCGCGCCGACGAACAGCGCGCTCGCCCAGTCCCGGCTCTGCGCGGACAGCATCCGGCACGGCCCGACATGCGGCGCCAGCGCCCGGAGCAAGGCCGCCTGAGACTGATCCGTGGTCATTGCGCACACCCCTCATGACGATCGAGCCAGGCATGGACGCGCGCCTCGGTGGCGGAGCGCACCTCGCGACCGTTGCGCAGGTCCGCCACGAATCGCGGATCGCCCACCACCTCGCGCCCGAAGCGCGTCGGCGGGGTGCCCGTGCGCCGCAGATGGCGCTGGATTCGCGTGAGGAGATGCATGGAAACCGGCCTCCTGTGGGACTCGATGAGTGACTATATGGACATGATTTGTTCTTCATTTCCTACTTGTCTAGGATTTTTCCTATCGCTAGATTGAGAGCATGGACGGAGACGATCCCCGTGCCGTGCTGGAACGGCTGATCCACGAGCGGGGGGAGGATTGCGCCTCGCTCTCGCGGCTGATCGGCCGCAATCCGTCTTATGTGCAGCAGTTCATCAAGCGCGGCTCACCGCGCCGCCTGGCGGAGGGGGACCGGCAGCGGCTGGCCCGCTATTTCGGCGTGCCCGAGACATGGCTCGGCGCCGCCGTCGCAGCACCCCGGCCGGCGGCGGCGCTGGTGACGGTGCCCGTGCTCGACACCGCCGCTTCGGCGGGGCCGGGCGCGGTGGGGGAGGATCGGCTGTCGGCGGCGGGCATCGGCTTCTCGGAGGCGTGGCTGCGGCGGCTGAGGCCGAGCGGCGGGCGCGAGGGGCTGTCGCTGATCCGGGTGACGGGCGAGTCCATGCTGCCCACGCTCAACGACGGCGACGAGATCCTCGTCGACGGGCGCGATGCGGGGGAGCGGCTGCGCGACGGGGTCTATGTGCTGCGCGTCGACGGGGCGCTGATGGTCAAGCGGCTGGCGCGCGAGGGCGACGGCTTCGCGGTGAGGAGCGACAACCCGCACGCCGGCCCGGTGGACCTCGCCGGCGGGGTGGAGGTGATCGGCCGCGTGCTGTGGACGGGGCGGCGGCTCTAGCGCCGCCGCCGGTCCGCCAGCCACAGGGCGAGCGCGGCGGCGATGCCCAGCCCGGTGCCGACGAGAACGCCGATGGTCGGCTGCCCCTTGATGGAGCCGATCAGCGCACCGGCGAGGATGAAGAGCGCGAGGAGGATGCCGCCAGCCTGCGGCGCGGGACGATCTGCCATGCGACCGTCCTGCCACGAACCGCAGGGGTACGCCAGCGGCGCTCATGGTGGTGCGGCCGTTTACCGTCTCCCTAGGCCGCCGGTTAACGGCCCCATGCGCAGAGCGGGGTTCCCGGTCAGGCCGGAAGCGCATGGGCGGAGAAGGCGTGCTGGATCGAAAATTCTTCGTGGCGGACCGGGAGGCCTATGACGGCGCGGCGGCGCTGCTCGATGCGTTCGGCGAAGGCGCGCTGGCCGAGGCCGCCGCGCGGGCCGAGCGCTGCCGGGGCGTCGGCAACCATGTCCATTATACCCGCTGGTGCCGGGTCGGCCGCGCCATCCTGCAACTCGGCGAGCCCGATCCGGGCGGCGCGCTGCATTGAGCGTGGCCGCCGGGTGACGGTTCGGCCCGGATAAGCGCCCTCCGGGCCGGAAATTCGCATCGGCGGCGGACAAGAGCGGTTTGCCTCCGCCGCAAACCGCACTAGGGTCCGCGGCATGTCGCCCGTCGCCTCGCGGCGCCGCGCCCGGAGCGCCTGCGCCGCGATTGTTCTTGTCGCTTGTCCCGTCGCCGCCCACGGGCAGGACGCGCCGACGACGGCTGGCGCGCCGCAGTCGCTGCCGGACATGACGCTCGACCCGCATTCCCCGATGGCGGCGATGCCGGATCTCGGCGTCGACTGGCCGGATCTCGCCAAGCCGGACGCCCCGCTCGGCATCCTGCCCCCGGACGAGACCTCGCCCGGCGCGCCGACGCTCTTCCTCCCGCCGCCGACGCAGCCCGGCGCCGGAGGCAAGCCCGCCAAGGCGGCATCGTCCCGGACGACCGAGACGACCGGGGACCGCCGCTATGCGCTTGCCATCGAGGGGCTGGGCGATGTCGCGGCGGACGGGCTGGTCGAGCGGTTCGACGCGCTCTCCTCGCTGCATCAGGGGGAGGGGGCGCTCGCCAACGTCGCCCAGATCGACCGCCGCGCCCGCGAGGATGCCGATCTGCTGCGCGAGCTTCTCCGTGCCTATGGCTATTACGACGCCGAGGTGGACGCCCGCGTCGGCGGCGCGGCCGGGCCGACGCTGTCCGGCCAGCCGCGCCTCGCGGTGACGCTCTCGGTGACGGCGGGGCCGGCCTATGCTTTCCGCAGCGTCGCGCTGCCGGGCCTCGCGGCGGCGGGGCGCGACGAGCAGGCGCTTGCCCATGCCTTCGGGGTGAAGGCGGGCGATCCGGTCAATGCCGACAAGGTGACCGAAGGCCTCGCGGCGCTCAAGCTGGCGCTCGGCCAGCGCGGCTATGCCTTCGCGACGGTCGCCGAGCCGGACATCACCGTCGATCACGACACCCACGAGGCGACGCTCTCGCTCGCGGTCGAGCCGGGCCGGGTGATGCATTTCGGCGCCTATCGCTTCGCGGGCAAGCGCGTGTTCGGGATGCACCATCTCCTGCGCATCTCGCGGATGAAGCCCGGCGACCGCTACGACGCGACCCGCCTCGACGATCTGCGCCGCGCGCTCATACAGACCGGCCTCGTCTCGGTCGTCCAGCTCACCCCGATCCGCACCGCCGATCCGCAGGTGGTGGATGTCGAGGCCCGCCTCGAACCCGCCCCGCCGCGCACCATCGCGGGCCAGCTCGGCTACGGCACCGGCGAGGGCGCGAGCATCGAAATCAGTTGGCAGCACCGCAACCTGCTGCCGCCCGAGGGCGCCGTCACCTTCCGCGGCCTGCTCGGCACGCAGGAGCAGCTCCTCTCCGCGCAGCTCCGCCGCGGCAATTTCCACGACCGCGATCAGGTGCTGACGGGGCAGGTCGCCATCGACCATCAGAACCGCCCGGCCTACGATGCCCGCACGCTGACGCTGGCGGGGGGCATGGAGCGGCAGACCAACATCATCTGGCAGAAGAAATGGACCTGGTCCTATGGCGGCGAACTGATCGGATCGGACGAGCGCGACGTGATCGCCGCCACCGGCCAGCCGCGCCGCCGCACCTATTTCATCACCGCCGCGCCGCTCAGCCTCGCCTATGACGGCACCGACGATCTGCTGAACCCGTCGCGCGGCTGGCGGCTTTCCGCGCATGTCTCGCCGGAAGTGTCGTTGCAGGGCTCGACCTTCGCCTATGTCCGCATCCAGCTCGACGGATCGGCCTATCAGCCGGTGGGCGACCATCTGGTATTCGCCGGCCGCCTGCGCTTCGGCTCTATCCAGGGATCGAGCGCCGACCGCATCGCGCCGACGCGGCGTTTCTATTCGGGCGGCGGCGGATCGGTGCGCGGCTTCGGCTATCAGAAGATCGGCCCGCGCGACATCGACAACGATCCGGTCGGCGGCGCCAGCCTCGCCGAGTTCGGGCTGGAGGCGCGCATCCGCTTCGGCAATTTCGGGATCGTGCCCTTCTTCGACGGCGGCAATCTCTACGAGCAGTCGCTGCCGCGCTTCACCGGCTTCCGCTACGGCACGGGCCTCGGCTTCCGCTATTACACCAGCTTCGGGCCGGTGCGCGTCGATGTCGGCACGCCGATCAACCCGCTGCCGGGGGATAGCCGCGTGGCGGTCTATGTCTCGCTGGGGCAGGCCTTCTGATGGCCGAAGAGGTCGCCATCCCCGACGCCGTTCCCGAAGCCGCCACGGCGGCGAAGCCGCGCCGCCGGCTGCACTGGTCGCTGCGCGGGCTGGGCACGATCGTCGGCCTGCTGCTGCTGGTGCTGGCGGGCGTGGGCTTCGGCGTCGACACGGACGCCGGCCATCGCTTCATCGTCGATCGCATCGCGGAGCTGCGCCCGTCGAGCGGCCTGCGCATCCATATCGGCCGGATCGAGGGATCGATCTGGCGCCATGCCCGCATCCGCGATCTCAGGCTGTACGATCCGCAGGGCCTGTTCCTCGAAGCGCCCACCATCGATCTCGACTGGCGCCCCGGCCGCTGGACGGTGCATCGGCTGCATGTCGACCGGCTGCATTCCGATCTGGTGATCGTCCACCGCCTGCCGAAGCTCCGCCCCGGCAAGCCCGGCCAGCCGATCATCCCCGGCTATCGCATCCATCTGGGCGATCTCGACATGCGCCTGCGGCTGGAGCCCGGCGTCGCGGGGGCCGAGCGGCGGCTGGTCCGCATCGTCGGCAAGGCGGACACCGGGCGCGGCCGCGCCGTGATCGGCGTGCGTGCGCTGTCGAGCGCGGGGGACCGGCTGGTGCTGGCGCTCGACACCGAGCCCGATCGCAACCTGTTCGACGTCGACGCGCGGCTGACCGCGCCGGCGGACGGCGTGGTGCCCGGCCTGTTCGGCGCGCGGCGGCCGGTGACGATGGTGGTCGGCGGCGAGGGGCGCTGGACGGGCTGGCAGGGCCATGCCCGGCTCGATGTCTCGGGCCAGCGCATCGTCGATCTCGCGCTCCGGCAGGCGAAGGGGCATTATGCGCTGTCCGGCCGGATCACGCCCGGCTCGATCACCCATGGCAAGCTCCAGCGGCTGACCAGCCCGTCCATCCTCGTGGCGGGCGGCGCGCGCTATGAGGATCGGCGGCTGGAGGGGACGATCCGGCTCGCCTCGCCGGCGCTGAACCTGGTGTCGAGGGGCACGATCGATCTCGCCCATGGCAGCTTCGATCCGCTGAAGACGGACATCATGCTGCTGCGCCCGCCCGCGCTCTTCCCCAACATGACGGGGCGGGAGATCCGCCTTCATGTCGAGCTGAAGGGCGCCTTCCGCACGGCGACCTATCGCTACGAGGCGCGCTCGCCGCATTTCGCCTTCGACAATACCGGCTTCGAGGAGTCCCATGCCGAGGGCGCGGGCAAGCTCGGCGGGCACGCGCTGACGCTGCCGATCCGCTTCACCGCGCGGCGGGTGACGGGCATCGGCGACGTGGCGGGCGGCATCCTCGCCAACATGACGGTGGACGGCGTGCTCAAGGTCACCACCAAGGCGCTGACCGGTGAGGGGCTGACGCTCCGCTCGGACAAGCTCAACGGCAAGCTCGCTTTGTTCGTCGATCTCGACACCGGGCGCTATGCGGTGGACCTGTCGGGCGGGCTGCAACGCTATCTGATCCCCGGCCTCGGCATCGTCGACGTGCTGACCGAGCTGAAGGCGCTGCCCGGCGAGGGCGGCCACGGCACCATCGTCTCCGGGCGCGGGCGGGCATGGGTGCGCCGCTTCGACAACAGCTTCCTGCGCACGCTGGCGGGCGGCCTGCCCGAGCTGGACACGCAGCTCACCCGCACGCCGGACGGGGTGATCCATTTCTCCGGCCTCCGGCTCACCGCGCCCGCCATCACCATCACCGGCAGCGGCCAGCGCCTGCGCGACGGCAGCTTCCAGATGACGGGGCAGGGCACGCAGGCCACCTACGGCCCGTTCAAGCTCGCGCTTGACGGGCAGATCGATCATCCCAAGGTGAACCTGCTGCTCGATCATCCGGTGGACTCGCTGGGGCTCTCCGCGGTGAAGCTCGATCTCGATCCGATCGATGGCGGCTTCACCATGAAGGCCTCGGGCGGATCGACGCTGGGCGCGTTCACCGGAAACGGCGCGATCCTGACGCCGCCCGGACAGCCGACGGTGATCCGCGTCGATGCCCTCGACGTGACGGGCACCCATGCGACCGGCCAGCTCCGCTCCGATCCGGGCGGCTTCACGGGCCAACTCGCGGTGGCGGGCGGCGGGCTCGCCGGCACGGTGGACTTCGCCCCCGCGCAGATGCTCCAGCGCATCGGCGTCCACCTCAAGGCGGAGAATGCGGCGCTCGCCGGCGATATCGGCGCGACCGTGCGGCGCGGGCAGGTGAATGCGGACCTGCTGCTCGATCCCGCCGGCACGCATGTCGATGCGACGGTGGCGGCGCAGGGCCTGCGGCGCAGCGCCCTGTCGCTGGCGCGGCTGACCGCGCATGTGGTGATGGCGGGTGGCAAGGGCGACGTCCGCGCCTCGATCGCCGGCTCGCGCGGCCGCGCCTTCGCCTTCCAGACCGACACCGCCATCACGCCCGACAGCTACACCGTCCATGGCCAGGGGCAGGTCGACGGCCGCCCGGTCAACCTCACCACCGCCGCCGTGCTGCGCCACCAGCAGGGCATCTGGGTGCTGAGCCCGACGAGCCTCACCTTCGCGGGCGGCCATGCCACCGTCGCCGGGCGCTTCGGCGCGGCGACCACCGCCTTCGAGGCGAGCCTCGACGCCATGCCGCTGGCGGTGCTCGACATGTTCAAGCCGGGCCTCGGCCTCAGCGGCGAGGCGACTGGGCGGCTGAGCTATGCGCTCCCCGTCGCCGGCGCGCTGCCGACCGGCCGCGCGGACCTGCGCATCCGGGGCCTGAGCCGCGCCGGCCTCGTGCTCTCGTCCAAGCCGGTCGATGTCGGGCTGGCGGCGGTGCTGGCCGGCACCGGGGCGGGGTTGCGCGCCGTGGCGGTGAGCGGCGGGCAGGTGATCGGCCGCGCGCAGGCCCGCCTCGCCCCGATCGGCGCGGGGGCCTCGCTCGGCGACCGGCTGCTCGCCGCGCCGCTGTTCGCCCAGCTCCGCTACAACGGCCCGGTAGACACGCTCTGGCGCCTCTCCGGCATCGAGACGATCGACCTCTCCGGCCCGGTCGCGATCGGCGCGGACATCAACGGCACGCTCCGCGATCCCGTGATCCGCGGCTCGCTCGACACGCAGGCCGCCCGCATCGAGAGCGCCACCACCGGCACCGTGATCGAAGGGATCAGGGCGCATGGCCGCTTCGACGGATCGCGCCTGCTGATCGACCAGTTCGCCGGCTCGACCAAGGACAACGGCCACCTGACCGGCCACGCCAATTTCGACTTCGCGGGCGCGCACGGCCTCGGCATGGACATCGCGCTCGACGCCCAGCACGCCATCCTGCTCGCCCGCGACGACATCGGCGCGACGGTGACGGGGCCGCTCACCATCCGCTCGGACGGGCATGGCGGCACGATCGCGGGCCATGTGCGGCTCGACCGATCGAGCTACCGCTTCGGCCGCGCTGCGGCGGCGACCGTGCCGCATCTCGCCGTCCACGAACTCAACCGCTCGGTGGAGGAGGACGAGGAGGAGCCCCGCGCGCCCTGGGCGCTCGATCTCACCACCGACGCGCGCAACCAGCTCTTCGTGCGCGGGCTGGGGCTCGACAGCGAGTGGCGCGCCAAGCTCGCGATCAAGGGCACGGTGGAGAATCCGGCGATCACCGGCCGCGCCGACCTCGTGCGCGGCAATTACGAGTTCGCCGGCCGCCGCTTCGATCTCGATCGCGGCATCATCCGCTTCACGGGCACGCAGCCGGTCGATCCCGCGCTCGATATCGTGGCCAACGCCAGCATCCAGGGGGTGAACGCCTCGATCCACGTCTCCGGCACGGGGACGAAGCCGGACATCGCCTTCACCAGCGTGCCCGCGCTGCCCGAGGACGAGCTGCTCTCGCGCCTGCTGTTCGGCACGTCGATCGCCAACCTGTCGGCGCCCGAGGCGCTCCAGCTCGCGGGCGCGGTGGCGGCGCTGCGCAACGGCGGCGGCAAGGGCAGCCTCGATCCGATCAACGCGATCCGCCGCGTGGCGGGGCTCGACCGCCTGCGCATCGAGCCCGCCGACGTGACGACCGGCCAGAAGACCTCGATCGCGGCGGGCAAATATATCGGCAAGCGCACCTATGTGGAGCTGGTGACCGACGGGCAGGGCTATTCCGCCACCCGCGTCGAGTTCCAGGTGACGCGCTGGCTGTCGCTGCTCTCGACGATCTCCACGATCGGCCGGCAAAGCGCCAATGTGCGGGTGTCGAAGGATTATTGAGAGAGGCTCATCTCCCCTCCCTGAAAGGGAGGGGGCGGGGGGTGGGTTCTCCCGATGCTGGCGTATCGCTATCCGGCAACGAACCCACCCCAACCCCTCCCTTTCCGGGAGGGGCTTTCCTGGCGGGGTTCGCCCCACTTGCCGCGACGCCGAACCGCCATCTTGACAGTATAAACCAAATAGGTTATAATCCCTCCCGTTCCCTTGCGCCCCCGATCACGGCGTGAGGGAACGGGGTCCGGGTTGAAATCCCGGTCGGCCGGCGCGAAGTCATCCGGTTCAGCCGAAGCTTCGCAGACCATCTCCCACGGCCAGCCTTCGCTCGCGTTCCCGTCGCACATCGGGATCGCCTCGCGGAGGTCCGCCAAACCCGGCGTCTTTCGGACGCCCGGCAGGCACAGCGCCTGCCACACCGGGTGCGCGCGACAGGACGCGCCGGCCGCTATCCTCTTCCCATGATGCGGGAAAGCCGCGTCCGCAAATCCAACATCGCCTGAAAAGCAAAACGCCCGGAGGTTTCCCTCCGGGCGCTTGCCTTTGAACCGATCCGGTGATGATCAGCTCGAATAATACATGTCGTACTCGACCGGCGACGGGGTCATTTCCCAGCGCGCGACGTCGGCCCACTTGATTTCGGCATAGGCGTCGATCTGGTCCTTCGAGAACACACCGCCCTTGAGCAGGAACTCATGGTCGGCTTCGAGGCTGTCGAGCGCCTCGCGCAGCGAGCCGCAGACGGTCGGAACCTGCGACAGCTCTTCCGGCGGAAGATCGTAGAGGTTCTTGTCCATCGCCTCGCCCGGATGGATCTTGTTCTCGATGCCGTCGAGGCCGGCCATCAGCAGCGCTGCATAGCAGAGATACGGATTGGCGAGCGCATCCGGGAAACGGAACTCGACGCGCTTGGCCTTGGCGCCGGTGCCATAGGGGATGCGGCACGAGGCCGAGCGGTTGCGCGACGAATAGGCCAGCAGCACCGGCGCTTCATAACCCGGCACCAGACGCTTGTAGCTGTTGGTCGACGGGTTGGTGAAGGCGTTGAGCGCCTTGGCGTGCTTGATGACGCCGCCGATGAAATAGAGGCACATGTCGCTGAGGCCGGCATAGCCGTCGCCCGCGAAGAGCGGCTTGCCGCCGTCCCAGATCGACATGTGGGTGTGCATGCCCGAGCCGTTATCTTCCTTGATCGGCTTGGGCATGAAGGTCGCGGTCTTGCCATAGGCATGGGCGACCTGGTGGACCACATACTTGTAGATCTGCATCCGGTCAGCGGTGGTGACCAGCGTGCCGAAGGTCAGGCCCAGCTCGTGCTGCGCGGCGGCCACCTCATGGTGGTGCTTGTCGCAGGGCAGGCCCATTTCGAGCATGGTGGAGACCATCTCGGCGCGGATGTCGACGGCGCTATCGACCGGCGCGACCGGGAAATAGCCGCCCTTGGCGCGCGGACGGTGGCCGAGATTGCCGCCTTCATATTCGCGGCTGGTGTTGCCGGGCAGCTCGATGTCGTCGATCTTGTAATAGCTCGCCGAATAGCTGTTCTCGAACCGCACGTCGTCGAACATGAAGAATTCGGCTTCCGGGCCGACATAGACGGTGTCGCCGATGCCGGTGGACTTGAGGAAGGCCTCGGCGCGCTTGGCGGTCGAGCGCGGATCGCGGGCGTAAAGCTCGCCGGTCGACGGCTCGACGATGTCGCAGACCAGGATCAGCATCGGGGTCGCCGAGAAGGGATCGATCCACACCGCGTCCAGATCCGGCTTCAGGATCATGTCGGACTCGTTGATGGCCTTCCAGCCCTCGATCGAGGAGCCGTCGAACATGAAGCCGTCGGTCAGCTCATCCTCGCCGACGACGCCGGCCACCATCGACAGGTGCTGCCACTTGCCCTTGGGATCGGTGAAACGAAGATCGACCCACTCGATCTCCTTTTCCTTGATGAGGTTGAGAACGTCAGAGGCGGTGTTCGCCATGGGGGGATGCCCTTTTCCGCTGAGAGAGGATGATAAGGTAACGGGGGGGTTAGATCGCGTCCGAGCCGCGTTCGCCGGTGCGGATGCGAACGGCGGTGTCGACCGGGATGACGAAGATCTTGCCGTCGCCGATGCGGCCGGTCTGCGCGGCGTTGGCGATCGCCTCCACCACGCGCTCGGCCAGCGCATCGTCCACCACCACCTCGAGCTTCACCTTGGGCAGGAAATCGACGACATATTCGGCGCCGCGATACAGCTCGGTATGGCCCTTCTGCCGGCCGAAACCCTTGGCTTCGGTGACCGTGATGCCGGACACGCCCACTTCGTGGAGCGCCTCCTTCACCTCGTCCAGCTTGAACGGTTTGATGATGGCTTCGATCTTCTTCATCAGTCGCGCCCCTCCAGAACGCAGCGTCCTCGCGTTTTCAATAAGCGTGCCAGACGAGGGACCGCAAGCGGGCCGGGGGTTCGCTCGCGCAGCAAAGCGGGCGTCTGCTTAACGCATGTGCAAAAATCTGAGCGCCTGCCCGTTATTTGGGCAGAACTTTGCCGTCACATCGCCGTAATCGTCAGGCAACAGCACGGACATGAGCGAATCCGCACCCCATGCCATCCTGCTCTGCGCCGGCCTCGGCTCGCGGCTGCTGCCGCTGACGGCCGACCGTCCGAAATGCCTGATCGAGGTGGGCGGCAAGACCATCCTGGAGCATCAGGTGGAGGCGCTGCGCGAGGCGGGGGTGAGCGGGATCACCATCGTCGGCGGCTATCGATTCGATCGGCTCCAGGCCTTCGTGGAGGAGCGCTGGGCCGAGGACGAGCGGCCGGAACTGGTGCTCAACCCCTTCTATGCGATCTCCAGCTCGATCGGCAGCGTGTGGGCCGCGCGGCACCGGCTGTCGGCGCCCTTCTGCCTGCTGAACGGCGACACCGTCTATGATCCGGCGCTGGTGAAGGACGGCCTCTCGCGCCTGAAGCCCGGCCTCAACCTGTTCGTCGAGCCGGTGGTCGTGCCCGAGGTCGACGACATGCTCGTCCGCCTCGATGGGGACCGCATCGTCGCGGTGGGCAAGACGTTGCCGGAGGCGCTTGCGCACCATCGCTCGCTCGGCTTCATCGTCGGCAACGCGCCCGACGGCGCGGGCTATGGCGAGGCGCTCGACAAGGTGATCCGCGAGGTGGAGGGCGTGCAGAATTTCCACCACGCCATCGTCGACCGGCTGGCGCATGAGGGCGGCGTCCATGCCGTGCCCTTCTCGGGCGGCGTCTGGACCGAGATCGACCGGCCCGAGGATATCGCCCGCTGGCACGGCGAGTCCGTCGAGGCGCCGAAGAAGGGCAGCGCCAAGGTCCGCGCGATCGGCGGCCGTCGCGGATGAGCGGACGGCGCGGGCGCGTCGCCTTCCTGTTCCTCGGCGAGACGCTGCTGATCCCGCATCTCTATCCCATCGCCGAGGCGCTGGCGGAGATGGCGCCTGCGTTGCCGATCGATATCTGGGTGTCGACGTCGGTCCATGAGGGGCTGATTTCGGGCTGGCTGGCCGAGGCGGGGCTGGGCGAACCGCGGGTCCGTGTGCGCCGCGCGCCGGGTTTTCGCGATCATCCGCATCTGACGAAGGGCGAGAACCCGCCGATCCCCGCCAAGCTGCCGACGCTGGCGCGGCTGGTGCCGCACCTGCTGGGTGCCTCGGTGGTGGTCTGCGCCGAGCAGACGAGCCTGTGGATACCGACGGCGCTTCCGTTCCTGCGCCAGCGCTTCGTCATCACCGCGCACGGCGCCGGATCGATCAACGACCGTATCGACCGTCGCCGCAGCCACGCCTGGATACACCTGCTGCCGAGCATTTTCGAGGCGGACGAGATGGTGCGCGGCGGGCAGGTGGGCTCGCGGGTCGCGGTCACCGGCTATGTGAAGGCGGCCTTTCGCGGGCGGACCGACCGGAGCGCGCTGTTCGAGGCCGACCGGCCGATCATCCTCTACACGCCGCACTGGCAGAAATACCGCTCCTCCTGGTGGGAGTGGGGGCGCGAGATCGTCGCCATGCTGGCCGCGCAGGATCGCTACAACGTCATCATCGCGCCGCATCAGCGGCTGGTCGAGAAAGACCCGGCGATCCGCGAGGTGCTGGCCGGCGTCGCGCATCTGCCGCATGTCCATGCAGATCTCGACAGCTTCGCGATGGTCGACGGGAGCTATACGGCGGCCGCCGACATCTATCTGGGCGACACGTCGAGCCAGGTGCTGGAATTTCTGATGCGGCCGCGCCCCTGCGTGTTCCTCAACGCGCAGAAGCTCGACTGGCGGGCGACCGACGATCATGGCTTCTGGGAATGCGGCGAGGTGATCGAGGCGCTGGCCGACGTTTCCGCCGCGATCGACCGGGCGGCCGAAGTCCATCCGCGCTTCGCCGAGACGCAGCGCGAATGCGCGGCGCTGACCATGGGCGACACCGGCCCCGAGGCGCCGGTCCGCGCCGCGCGCAAGATCATGGAGGCGGCGGGCCTGTGAGGGCCGACTGGCTCGACCCGCCGAGCCTGAAGGACGCCACCCGTGCCCAGCGCGAGATCGCCGAGGCCTGCGAGACGGAGGACCGCATCGGCGAGGTCCGCCTGATCGCCGGCACCGACACCTCGGCCAAATGGCGCGATCAGCGCGGGCCGATCCACGCCGCCGTGGCGCCCCTCCGCTGGCCGTCGCGCGAGGTGCTGCCCGCCGTGACGGTGACGCGGATACCGCCCTTTCCCTATGTGCCGGGCTATCTCGGTTTCCGCGAGACGCCAGCGCTGGTCGCCGCGTGGGAGCGACAAGCGGAGAAGCCGGACATGCTCTTCGTCGACGGCCATGGCCGCGCCCATCCGCGCCGCTGCGGCATCGCCACGCATCTCGGCGTGCTGCTCGACGTGCCGACGGTGGGGGTGGCGAAGTCGATCCTGTGCGGGCGCGTGGAGGGCGAGCTGGGCGAGGCGCCGGGCTCGACGGCGCCGCTGGTCGATCGCGGCGAGGTGGTGGCGATGGCTCTGCGCACGCGGGCGCGGGCTCTGCCGGTCTATGTCGGCACGGGGCATCGCGTCTCGATCGACACGGCGGTGCGCTGGGTGCTGGATCTGGCCGAAGGGCGCCGCCTGCCGCTCACCACGCGGCTCGCCCATGACGCCGCCAATGCGGCGCGGCGGGCCTTCCTGTCCTCCCCCCGCGCAGTGGGGGGAGGGGGAGAATGAAGGATCAGATTTTCTTCGGGTGCGCCGCCTTCCACGCCTTCACCGCGTCCATCGTCTTCTGGACATGGCCGGCTGGGTCCATCGCCGAGTAAGCGAAGATGATCTTGCCGTCGGGCGCGATGACATAGGAGGTGCGGTTCGCGCGCGTCGAGGTGGCGAGCTTCACGTCATAGTCCGCGATCATCTGCGGCGTGGCCGAGGCGACCGCGAACTTGTTGCGGCACTCGCTGACCGAGAATTTGTCGAGCACCTCGATCGGGTCCGCCGACACGCCGATCACGGTAGCGCCGAGCTTCCTGAAGCCGTCGGTGGCCTCGGCGAAGTCATGCGCCTCGATCGTGCAGCCGGTGGTGAAGGCCGCCGGGTAGAAATAGAGCACGACCGGGCCTTTCTTCAGCGCCTTGGCGAGATCGAAGGGCATTTCCTTGCCGGCGAGGCTCGCCTGCGTGGAGAAGGTCGGCGCGGCGGCACCCACCGACAGCGCGGCGAAGGCCGGTGCGGTGCAGAAGGCGAGGGCGGCGAGCGCCGGGACGAGCGACAGCTTCATGACGCGGAAACTCCTGTTGGCAAGACGACGAACGCGGATCAGGCGTAGGGCGGGTGGTCCAGCCCCGCAGGACTCTTCGTGAAAATCTCGCATCCGGTTTCAGTGATGCCGATCGAATGTTCGAATTGCGCCGACAGCGTGCGATCGCGCGTCACCGCCGTCCAGCCGTCGTCGAGCATCTTCACGTCCGGGCGGCCGATGTTAATCATCGGCTCGATCGTGAAGATCATGCCGGGTTTCAGCTCCGGCCCGGTGCCGGGCTTGCCGACATGGACGACCTCCGGCGCATCGTGGAACACGCGGCCGACGCCATGCCCGCAGAAATCGCGCACCACGCCGTAGCGATGCTTCTCGGCATGGGTCTGGATCGCATGGCTGACGTCGCCGAGATGGTTGCCGGGCTTCGCCTGCTCGATGCCCAGCATCAGCGACTCATAGGTCACGTCGACGAGGCGCTTCGCCTTGATCGGCACGTCGCCCACCAGATACATGCGGCTGGTGTCGCCGTGCCAGCCGTCGAGCATCGGCGTCACGTCGATATTGACGATGTCGCCCTCCTTCAGCGCCTTTGCGCCGGGGATGCCATGGCAGACGACATGGTTGATCGAGATGCAGCAGCTCTTGGTATAGCCCCGATAGCCGAGCGTCGCGGGCACCGCGCCGCCCGCCAGCGTCATCGCGCGGACGATATCGTCGAGCGCCTCGGTGGTGACGCCGGGGACGACATGCGGCACCAGCGCGTCGAGGATCTCGGCGGCGAGGCGGCCGGCCTTGCGCATCCCCTCGAAGGCGGCGGCGTCGTAGAGCTTGATCGCGCCGTCTCGTTCGATGACGTCGTCGGCGGTGACGGAAACATAGCTGGTCATGCGGCCCCATATAGCGCTTGGCAGCCCCAAGCGCTATGCCGTGACGCGATGGATGATACGCGTATCTGGACCGCCGGTCTCGTGGTGATCGGCGACGAGATTCTGTCGGGCCGCACGCCGGATCGCAATGTCGCGCAGATCGGGCTGTGGCTGAACCTCCAGGGCATAAGGCTGGCCGAGGTCCGCATCGTGGCGGACGACATGGCGGCGATCGGCGAGGCGGTGACGGCGCTCGGGGCGCGGCACGACTATCTCTTCACGACGGGCGGCATCGGCCCGACGCATGACGACATCACGGTGGAGGCGATCGCGGCGGCCCTCGGGCTGGAGGTGGTGATCCATCCCCGCGCCCGCGCCGTGCTGGAGGAGTATTACGCCACCCGCGGCGGGCTCACCGAGGCGCGGCTGCGCATGGCGCGCGTGCCGGCCGGCGCCGAGCTGATCGAGAACCGCATGTCGGGCGCGCCGGGCATCCGGCTCGGCAATATCTTCATCCTCGCGGGCGTGCCCCATATCGCCGCCCAGATGATCGACGCGCTGACCGGAACGCTGGAGGGCGGCCGCCCGCTGCTCTCGGCCGTGGTCGGCTGCTGGGTGCCCGAAAGCGAGGTGGCCGAGCTGCTCCGCGAGACCGAGCGCGGCCATGCCGGTTGCCAGATCGGCAGCTATCCCTTTTTCCGCGAGGGGCGGGTGGGCGCCAATTTCGTCATCCGCTCGACCGAGCAGGAATTGCTGGACCGCTGCGCCGAGGCATTGGTCGCGGCGCTCGGCGAGGCGGGCTATCAGGCGGTGATCGCCGGGATTTAGGTGCGGTCCGTGGAGCGGGTGAAGGGAATCGAACCCTCGTCGTAAGCTTGGGAAGCTTCTGCTCTACCATTGAGCTACACCCGCACCGAATTGAAAACGCTAGGTTTTCTCGGTTGGCCCCTCTTTCATTCCAACGCATTCAAAGTTGGAATTCCAACGGGCGCTGTTTCGATAGCTGCCAGAGCTCGAGAGTGCAATGGGTTGCACGCATGCCTCCAAGACGGATGCAAACGTTTCCCTCCTTAACCATGACCATTTGCTAAGCCCTATCATCATCACTATATGCTCGCCTTGGAACGGCGCTCTCGCCCGGCGAGTTCATCCCCCGATGGGCCGTTCTGAAGAGGGATAGGTAGAAATGGCTGACGCCCGCGTCGTTGCCAATCGGCTGCTCGAAATGGCAGCGGCTGATGGTCGCAGCTTGACGCCCATGCAGGTTCTGAAGCTGGTTTACATCAGCCACGGCTGGTCGCTCGGTCTTTATGGTAAGCCCCTGATCGATCAGCCGGTCGAGGCATGGCAGTACGGTCCTGTTATCTCCGACCTCTATAACGCGATGCGGAAATTTGGTGGCAATGCGGTCCAAGGGCCGCTGAGCATCGGCTGGGGATCGCGTGCCGAAAATCTTACTGGCCTTGAGGACGATTTGCTCGGCCAGGTCTACAAGCTGTACGGCCACATCAATGGCGTCGCACTGTCGCGGATCACTCACGCTCCGAACACGCCTTGGGCGCAGACCTATGCGCCCGGCAAGTTCGGTACGGTGATCCCGACCGATATGATTGCGGACCATTACCAGCGGCTGGCGTCTGAGCGGAGTTCGGGTGGACGAGGCTGAAGAACCCGTCCGCGCCGTCATCCCTGGCCTTCCTCCGACGGAGGAAGCTGCGGCCGCTGGATTCTTGCCGGGAGCCGTGGCGGCCGAGGCGGAGGCGGCGGAGTTTTCCAGCGGGCTCACTTGGGATGAGTTGAAGCTCCGGGCTGCCATCCCGGAGCTGTTTGACAATTCGACCCCATCTTTGCCTGTTGACCCGCGGCCCCTTGATGCGGCTCAGCAAGAAGCCGCCGATTTCAGCAGTGGCAAGTCTCGAGATGAGCTGGCGGAAGAGGCTTTTCGCGGCGAACATCGCCGGAACGAGAAGTTTCGAAATCACTTTGAGGTGATGGCCATCTGCGCGCTCTGGCTGACGGCCATCGCGGTGACCGGCATCGGTTCGGTCTGGCTGCTTCACATGGTGCTGCCGGCGAATCGTCGTTGGCTGTCCAGCGAGGATCTGTCCCACATTCAGAGCATCGTGACGGCTGGCTTGCTGGTCGGCGTGATCGGTAACCACTTCAAGAAGCGCCTAAACTAGGCCGCTGAGCCTGTCTGGGCCTGCTCGCCATGATCGGCAGCCTTTTCGCTGCGACCATGCATTGCCAGCACCGCGATCGCAGCCTGGCGCGTGGTGCGGGGGCCGTAGATCTCGAGCATCGCCTCGATCGTCTTGATGCTGTGCCCGGTGATCGAAGCGATCAGGCCGGGCTCGAGGTTCTTCTCCAGCGCGCGCACGACGCGGGTGCGGCGCAAGTCGCGGAACTCGAGCTCGGCGAGGCGTGGGTAAGGCTGCGCGCCCTTGGCTCGCGCTTCGGCCGGTGGGTTGATCGCCCAGTCGCGCGCCTTGGCGAACTGGCGATGGAACTGGCGGGTCGTCCAGGGCAGCCCCGTCTTGTCGTCGAGCAGGAGAACGGTCTGCGGGGGATCCATCGCGAGGTTGCGCTTGAACGCCTCCTCGATGCGCGTGCGCAGCGGCCGCACGATCGGCACGCCAACCCACTTCTTGGTTTTCCCCTGGCGCTGGGTGAGGCCCATCAGCTCCTCGTCGTCGCCGCGCAGCGCGTCCATCAACGTCGGGTCGTGGAGATGCACCGGCTTCCAATGCTGCCGGCTGATCTTGAGAATGTCGGCATGGCGCTGGCCGTAATATTCCGCGATCTCGACGGCGAGGGCGAGGCTGGGATAGCCGATCGCTTCCGCGCCCCGGGCGAATGCCTCGATGTCCGCGCGGCCGCCGTCCTCGTCCCACACGGCATCGCGGGGCGGAGGGGTGGCGAGCTCGAAGTTGACGGCCGGGTTGGCGTCCTTCGAAAGCAAGCCCCGGCGGATCCCATGTTCGAACAGCTGGCGGAGCACGCGCAGCGTGTTGTGGGCGCGGTGGTGCTGAATCTCGCCGTCGTCATTGGGCTGCATCAGCGCATTGCGGAGCTTGATGACGCGCTCCTTCGTGATGGTGGCGATCGCCACGCCCGTCGACCATTGTTCGATGATGTTGAGGCCGGTGCGATAGGCCTTCGCCGTGTTGGGCGAGAGCGGCTCGCCCAGCGTCGGATTGCGCTGTACGGCCGGCAGCAGATATTGCCTCTCGCGCTCGGCAATCTCCTTGCGGTAGCCGTCGATCATATCGTCCATCGTCGCGCGACGGATGATCTTCGCTACCTCGCGGGGCTTTTCGCCGCCCTCGCGCCAGCTGGTGACCTTCTCGTTCTGGGCTTCGGCCGCGCTGATCGCGGCGACGAGATCCTGTCCGAGCGAGATCGCCTTCCAGCCGTGCTTTGAGAGCGCGGCCGATGGCTGCCAGTAATAGCGGATGCCCCCGGCGGTGTCCTTCGAGACGAGGCAGGGGATTTTCTTGCCGAGTATGTTGGCCATGAGCGGGCGAGCCTGTGGCGTGAGGGAAGGATGATGCGCGGATCAGGCCGCGTTGTCGAGCGCCTGCACAGTGGAGCGCCGATCGGCGCGCCACATGCGGCAATGTTCGGTGAGCCAGGCGCGATCGGCGGGATCAACCGGCCGAGCCCAGCGGGCGCCGGCGTCGATCTGAGCGAGCTCCCATTCGATGCGCGGCACCTCAAAGTTCCGGAACATCGCGCAGCGCTGGCCGACCGGCTGGTCGAACAGGCAGTCGGACCAGACGAAGCCGTCTACCCAGTAGCGCCAGTGAACTGCCTCGAGCCGTTCCATCTGCAGCGTGGCATCCACCTTGTTGAGGCGGTTCGCCTCGATGCGTCGGGGATAGGCGTTGCGCCGCATCGCGAGCTCGCGGCGCAGCTCACGCACCTTGGCGTCCCAGGACACCAAGGCGAGCTTGCGCTCGGCGCGCCGGGCGGAGACGTGCTCGGCCCAGATTTGGGGCGAGCGGTCGGCGTAGCTGCAGCAGTCGGCGATGATCTCATCCCAGACGAGGATGTGATGCTCGGCCTCCTGCGGGCTCATGCCGCGTCCCTGCCTGACCAGCATGGGATAGAAATCGCGGCGGTGCCGGATCTCGTTGCGCAGCTCCTCCTCCTGCTCCTCCTCGCGGATCGACCAAGGCGGCCGGTGCGACAGGGGGGACATGGGCGTGAAGCCGAAATCGAGCGGACGGGCGTTCATAGGCTTTCGAACCCCTTGGATTTACGAAGGCTGACATAAGCGACGGCCGACATGCGTCCGCCTTCCCGGTCCTCTTTCGCCCAGCGATCGAGCAGGCGACGGCTCGCCTGGCGGGCATAGGTGCCGGTGACGGTATCGCCGCGCGAACCGTCGCGGGTGATGCGGGCTGCCAGCTGCAGCGGTGTGAGCACGCGGCCGCGCGTGGTCTGGCGGTTGTGCCAGGCCTGCTTGTGCGGATCGGTGCAGAATAATTGATTGGGATGCCCCGGCACGAAGCTCAGGCCGCATTCCGGGCAGGGATGGCCGCCAGGGCGCTGTAGCGCCTGCGACGGCCCGAGAGGTGCCGGGGAAGCCCCGGCACGCTCAGAGGGCGTCTCTGGCAGACCGTGTAACACGGTCAGCCCTGACTCTCGCCGGGCGCGATCCAAACGGCGGTAGCGCAGCCTTCGCCGTGCTTTTGGTCGCAGCGGACAGCTTCCCAACAACTGGCGCAATAATGGCCCATCGTCTCATCGCAGGCCATGTATCCGCGGGCCAGAGGGGCGCCGCAGGCCGTGCAACCATCGCTTGCGGCAGCTGCGGCTTCGTCCACGGGAGCATCGGAAATCGCCGGCTCGCCCTCGTACGGCACGCGACTGGCGAACGCCTCCAGCGCTTTGTCCAGATCGCGGCTTTCAGAAGATGTGTCGTTGCGCGCATCCCAGAAGATGCGCGCCGCAATGACCAACGCATGCACGTCGCCGGGTACGCCGGGCGCAGATGCTGCGGACCGCAGGCAGTCCGCGATGGAGTGCCGCTGGTTCCAGAGCCACTCGATCAGCTTGCCGTCAGCGCGGTGCTGATATTCGCCGATCTCCTGGTGGTGGCATTTGGTCAGATCCGCGAAGCTGTCCGCGAAGTAGCGGCCGTCATCGGTCAAATCCTCCTGCGTGGCCTTGGCGATCAGCCCCTCCAGTACGGTCGGGTCGAGGGCCGCGATCATGAGTGCGGCCACTGGATGGCGTGGCCGGTGCGCAGCTGCTCCTCGCCGACGTCGACGCCGGCGACGGTGCAGCGGGCCACGATGCGGCCATAGCGGTCGAACGGGGAGCCGCCGCGCGGGCTGGCGCTGACCGGCTCGCAGCGGAGCTCGCCGCGATCGAGCAGGGCCGTCAGTGCGTCGCGTGCGGCGATCGGATCGCCCGGGGCGCAGCTGCGGCCGCGACGGCAATGGCCGGGCATCTCCGGCGCATCGATGCGTGCGAGGCGGATATGCTCCGGCCGGTTCGAGCAGGCCAGTGTGTCGCCATCGATGGCGAGCGCGTGGGCGCAGATGAAAGCGGTGATCATAGCAGAAGGTTCTCCACGGCGTTGGAGGCGTCGCACCACTTCCAGAAGCCCTGGGCGCCACGCATCGGAATGGGGTCGGCGAATGGTTGGACATCCAACATGGGCCATCCCCAATTCTGGTCCTGAGGGCGGTCGCTATCGATCGGGAAACCCAGATCGCCGGCGAGCCGTGGCTCGCCGATAACGACCGTTCCAAGGCCAGCCGAGAGTGGGAGGCGGATGCCGCCATCATAGATATTGAGCAGAAACGGCAGGGCTTTGTACACATCGAGCGCGGTCGGATGCTCTACCGGCCGCTGTTCCTCGATTGCGTTGACCTCATGGATGACGGACTGGATGAGGCCCCAGATCTCCTCTGTCGTAGTTCTGCGGGCGCCAGCGTGGATGACAATGCGCTTACCGACCATCGACGCAGGAGCTTTCCATCTCCGCCATTCGTATGGTTTCGCGCCGAGCATGATCAGGGACGCCCATGGCTGCCAGATCGTGAGAGCCTTCGTAGCTCCTTCCGTCATGCCATTTGTTCCTCTAATGTTCTTACATGGGCAACAAGCGCTTCGAGACGCTCTTCGACTGTTTCCGACACGGCACGGACGCCGTGGTGGAGTGTCAGGCCTGCGGTCATTGGATCCCGCTGACGATGGTCACGCTCCTGAAGATGGACGGGATCGAGCCGAGCTTTCCGTTCTGGCGCGCCGAGCGACGGTTCCGCTGTTCGAAATGCGGTCAGAAGCGGAGCCGGGTTTACCCGGGGACGCGGCCGCACGAGTGGAAGGGCAATCGATAGCCCGGTGCGGCGCATGAGGTATGCCTGGTTGCGGATGGCTTGCTTGCTGCGCCCCGGCAGGAGCGGCAGGCAGGCCGTCGCCTTCCCCGTTGGGTAGTGGCGGCGGATCACCGCCATCTCCTCGAAGGTCCAGTCGCGCCTCACGCCGCGCGCCTCGTCAGCTGATCCTCGATTGCGTAGCGCATGGCCGTTTCCGGCAGTTCGCCATGCTTCGCCTGGCGCCGGAGCATCTGGGCATACCAGTCGGATTGCTTCCGCATGCGCAGCGCGGCCGCGAGCTGACCGGCGTTACAAGGGCTGCTCTCCTGGAGCTGGTAGAGGCCGCGCAGGATGCTCCCCGAATAGCGGAGCACCTCTTCCGGGTAGGCCAGCGCGATCGCCGCCAACGCCTCGCGCGTGCGGTCCTCGCCAATCCGGCGGATCGCAGTTTTCAATCCCTGAACAGCCGAGATTTGACCCGGTTTCCAGCAGCTGAAGTTGGTGCTCGATGCTACCTCGAGTCCGGCATCTCCAAGCACGCGCACTGCCTGTAACGCCGCCTCGTCGCCGGCGGCGACCGCGGCGCGGAAGGTATCGACCGGCGACATGGCCCGACGTTTGGTGTTGACGGCCACAAAGCAGGCCGCCTCGTCTGCGACGGTCTCGAAGCTCGAGATGATGCACGGCAGGAACTGGATGTCACCGCGCATGCGGGCGGCCTCCAGTCGGTGCTGACCGTCGATGACGTAGAAGCGGCTGGCGCCGTCCTCGGCGCGACGGGCGACGGTGAGCGGCGCGCACAGCCGCCAGTCCCAGGCTTCCGCGATCGCGCGGATCGCCTTGCGGCTGTCCTGCCCCTCAGTCGAGCGCTGGTAGCTCGGATCGATCAGCAGCTCGCGGACGGGGCGCTGCTCGATCGAGGGCGGATAGCCCTTTGGCGGGGCGAAGGCAGTCTTCGAGGGGGCAGTCTTTCCAGCCATGCGTGCGCTCCTCAACAGATGCGGCCGAGCCCGATCTCCGCGATCAGGCCGAGCCACTGGATGGTGATGTGGAAGCCGTCGAACTCGTCGGCCTCGTCGACGCCGGGACCGCCCCAGCGGCCGCGTTCAAAGCGGGGGATGAGGTGGTGGAGGATCTTCCCGGCCATCAGCATTGTTCGCCGTAGGCGGTGATACCGCGCTCAGTGATCGACCAGAGGCGGTTGACCGATAGTCCACCAGTGCGCTTTTGAATGATCTCGCTGCTGACCAGTTGCTGGGTCTGCAGGGCATTCATCGTCGGATGATCGTAGCGGAGGGCTATCGACCCCCAACGGACATTCCGCAGCATGCGCTTTTCCACGGCGGTGAGCACGGGGAGCGCGCTCATCAGTTGAGACCCAGCGCGGCTTTGTACGTCTCGAGCAGGGCTTCCGCCTCGTCGCGGGCGTTCTTCTCGAGCTTGCGCAGCCGGACGATGGTCCGCATGGTCGTGGGGTCGTAGCCCTGCGATTTGGCCTCCAGGTAGACATCCTTGATGTCGTCCTGCATGCGCCTCTTCTCCTCCTCGAGGCGCTCGATACGCTCGATGAAGAGGCGCAACTGGTCCGCTGCGACGTTGCCGTCAGACATATCCCACTCCTACTGGCTGCATCGATCGCGGGCCGATCGCACCGGCCCGCGAGGGTTGCGGTCAGGCGGCGACGCGGCGGGTGATGGGGCCATCCCTGAACTTGGCGGGGCCGCGCTGGTGACCGAGGCCGATCGCTTTCGCGAGGCTACGGCGCTGTTCGGCGTAGGCCGGGGCGACCATCGGATAGTCGCGCGGGAGCTTCCACTTCGCCCGGTATTCCTCAGGGCTCATCTGGTAGTTGGTGCGCAGATAGCGCTTGAGCATCTTCAGCTTCTTGCCGTCCTCCAGACAAACAATGTGCTCATGCTTGATGCTGCGCCCGATGGGCACCGCGGGCGCGAGCTCGGGCTCCGGGGTGACGGCGGGCTTCGAGAGATTGGTCAACGCCTGGTGGACGGAGGCGATAACTTCGGCGACCTCGCTGTGCGGGATCCGATTGTTCGCAACGAAGCTGCTGACGATATCAGCGGTCAGGCTGACAGTGGTCGGAATGGCGATCGACATTTACTTCTTCTCCCGGTTGCAAGGGTGGTGAAGGGCGAGGTAGCGGCCGGCGGCTCCCGGTGACGGGAACTGGCGCTGGCCGCCGCGCTGGGTGAGGACGTGGCGTGCGCCGCCGGCGTCCGGATAGGTGGCGCGCCACTGACCGCCGCCGATCGCGTAGATCTCGGCGCCGTCGGCACGATCGAAACGGCGATCGTCGATCCGCCGCCACGTAGCGGCGTCGAGATCGTGGGGCATCTGCGGGTCGGCAGCGCCCCGCGCCGAGGCGCTCATGCGCTCGAACAGCGTGGTCACGATCATGCCGCCTGATCGGCGGGGAGGGTGGCGGAAAGCCTCGCGCGATCGAGGTGGCCGATCAGCGCGAGCAGGATCGCCGCCGCCTTCACGAGATTGCCGCGTGCATCCTCTGCCGGGCGGAAGCCGCCCATGAACGGCCAGTAGCCCTCACCGCGATGGTGGGCATTGTCGGGTCGATCGCCGCCGACGAGATCGACGCCGACGGTCGCATAGGCATAAGCGGCGAGGCCGAGATCGAGCGGGTTGTGATCGTCGTCGTGCGCGGTGCTGAAACCATGCCGGTCGACCTGTTCGATACGCTCGCGCACGAGATCCGCGAGCGCGCTATCGTTGACCGCGAGGCGCGCGGCGAGCGTGCTCTCGGGCGGGATCGCGATCGTCATCAAGGCATGCGTCTGGCTGTCGGCCATCAGGATCTCCTGGCGTGCGGGATGGAAAGGCGGGATTTGCTGTCGCGGACCATGTCGGCGATGCCGCGTTCGGCGATGGCGGAGAGCGCGTAGGCATGAACCGCGTCGGTGCCGCAGCCGCGGACGCCGCGTGCGATCATCCGCAGACCGTGCTCGACCAGCTCGCCGGGGGTAAGGGCGCCAGCGCTCACTGGCAGCCCGCGCCGCCGTCGAGACGGTTGGCGTGCTCGATGCAGAAGGCTGCGACCGCGCGGAGCTGCGTGGCGTCCGGACAATAGTAGAGGGCCATCGGAGGGCGCTCGTCCGTTCCGCGATCGACGACCATGATCGCCGGCTCCATCTGCTCGCCGATCTTGATCGTGAAGCAGTTGTGCCCCTCGCCGATCATGCAGAGCCCGACGGTCGGCACTTCGGAGACGATCGGCGGATTGCGGTCACGCTTCGCGGTGCGCGTCTCGGACATGTAGATGTTGGACGTGTCGGACGGCGTGACGCCGAACGCCTCTACCGCCTCGCGGATCAGTTCGTCGGCCGTGCTCATCGACGGCGCCCCAGCAGAGCGGCGCGCTGGTCGAGCAACTCGGCGGCGTCGGCCTTCTCGTCATTCTGGGCGGCGAGAATGATCTCGGGGGCGGTGCGATCGTCGAACCAGCGGTCGACCATGCCCTTGTCCCAGCAGGCGGCGGCGCCGACGGCCTTTGCGCCGGTCAGGAACTCGCCGCGATACTGGCGCAGGCTGGCGGGCGGCGGGAAGCCGTGGCCGCGGATGAGGGCGCGGATCTTGCGCACCAAGGTCGGCACCTGCAGATCGCCCCAGCCCGCGCGGCGCGCGATATAGGACATGCCGCAACGCGGCCGCGTGGTGTCGTGGCGGATCTCCGAGGGGAGACGGGTCGGCGGACAGGCGAGCAGCCGGTCCTGCAGCACATAGACGGATGAAAGCACTGTGGGCCTCCGTTCGATTGAACGGGGCCCTCATATTTCCATATTGGCCATCTGGTCAATGGTAAATTGGCATAATGGAAATCAGCGGTAAGCTGCTGGTCGATAGTCCTCAATGATCGTTGGCAGATTGTCGGATAGGGTTGGTGCAATTTTGGCGGTGATGAAGCCCACCCATCCCATTGATGCCATTTTACCGGCTTCTGCTAGATCCTCATCAAATTGAATTGGCATCCAGCATACGAGGTCGCCAGGCTGGAGCCTTGCGCCAGCGGCCATCGTCGTGGCGAGTGTGACTTGCTGATCCGTAGCTGAAGGCAGTCGGATGAGTGCGGTCTGTATGCCGCGATCGTCTATGGACACGGGGGTGCGAGCTGCAGCCCATTCGCGGGCGTCGATAATCTGAGCAAACATTGCTCGGTTCTGGCGAATTTCACGAATGCCAAATTCGTCTTGGTATTCCATGAAGGCATCTGCATCCTTGAAAGGAAGCATCGTGCCGGAAGTTGAAGTGGTTGTCGGTTTGGCTCTTCCAAACAGTCGATTAAGCAGCTTCATTCCGTTGCCCCTTGAAGGGCACAACGACTTCCGACAAACCGTCAAGGATTACTTTTTCTCGCTCGCTCGCGCTGCGATAGCGTTCGATGAGTGCGCGCTCTTCCGTCGTAAGCCGGTCGGGATTTTCCTCGTCGGGCAAGAGGTCGGCGGAGCTGCAATTTAGCACTCGGGCGATGCGGCGCATCCATTCCTGGTCAAGTCCGCGCGTTCCCATCTCGATCTTATTGAGCGCAGATGGCGTGACGTTGATCAGGTCAGCGAGCGCCTTCTGCGAAAGGCCCTGTGCCTCGCGCAGTTTGCGGATCCTGTTCGGTGCGTGCGTGTCGTTTGCCACGGCACCAAGATAGCCAATCCGGCAAGTTTCCATATTGGCGTATTGCCACACCGCCACAGAATGCGATAGCCATTTTGGAAATCGTTTAGGGAGTGCTTCGCTTTGAAGCTGGCGGATTGGCGGCACGGTAGTGGCATGACGCAATCGGAGGTTGCGGACGTGCTCGGCTGCGCGGTCAGCACCGTCGCCCGTTATGAGGCGGGCACCCGGTTGCCAGAAAGTCCGCCCCAGGAAAGCGACCGAGACATGATGAAGCGAATCTTCGTCATGACGCAAGGCCAGGTTCGGCCCTGTGACTTTTACCCGATTGCTGCCTGGGAGGCCGAGCTCATTGAGGCTGAGGCGCGCGCCGAACTCGCGCGGAAGGCCGCCTGATGCGCCCCGCCCAATATCTCCCTGCACGCACGCACTCCACCACTACTAGACCCGTGGCGTTGGTGACGGAAATCCGTCGCCAACTGGTTAACCATCATGGCAACCAAGGTGTGACCGCATGAGCGACGATCGCACTCCGGCCGACCGCACGCCCCTTTCTCCCGATCGCGAGATTGAGCTGCGGCTTGAATGCCTGCGACTGGCGTGCGGCTTCGCAAGCTCGATTGTCGAGGCGAAGGCGTCCTATCACCCCACCGTTGTGGTGTTCGCCCAGCGCTATTTCGAATTCATCACGGGCGCCAGCGCGACACCACCGCGCGAGGCGCTGGACGCCGCGCTGGACGCCGCCGATGTCAGGTAGCGTGGACAATCTCGGCCTGAAGGTCAGGGATCGGATCCTTGTCCTTCACCGTCGCCAGGCAGGCCTGGTAGACGCGCAGCACGTTGGCCTCCTTGAAGTTGGCGGCCAGGAAGCCGGTCGAGCGTCCTTCGGTGATGATGAGCTTGGTCAGTTCGAGCGCAACGGCTTCCGGCGATTCGGCCATCCATGTCCTCCTGTTGGTTGTGGTGACTACAGGCTGGCCCGAAGCCGGGGCGGTGTCGAGCCGTCCCGGCGGAAGGCTGTGGAGGCCGACATCTGTCGCTCACTGGCTCACCGCTATGGCAACCAAGGTCCGGCGCTGTGAGCGGGCATCTCGCAAACTACGTCGATGATCAGATCGATGCGGCGGACGATCGGGGGATTGTTGCCGCCACATCGAGCGGAACGGCCGGCGCCTCATGCTCGCCGGTCGTTCCGCACTCCGGTTCCGTCGCTGTCGGCGACCGCCCCTCCACGGCGGCGGCGGATGGCGGGGAGGCGACCCCCATCGCTTCCCCGCCGCCTTTCGCCACGCCGCTGATCGGGGCGTCGCACGGCTTCCGTGTCAGTGGTGCCTATTTCGAGGGGCCGTCGCTGGTCGTGCTGCGCCGCGCCGACGCGCCGCCGAACGAAGGACACGTCCTCCATCCCGAACAGGCGATCGCGCTTGCGCAGTCGCTCCTCGGCGCCGCGCGCGCCGCCATCGCCGCTCGCCCCGGCGCGCTGATGCCAGACTGAGGAGAAGCGCGGGGGCGGAACATGGATGAGTTGTCGTTGGGCTTTCTTTTGGGGGTGTTGCTTGGGGGTTTGGTCGGCGGAGTGGTCGCCGCGGGGTGCGTGGTTCTGTTGTGGTGCGATTGCATGGCAGCAGAGCCCGTCGATCGGGCGGGGCAAGATGGGCGGGGATAACCCCCGCCCACTGTCCGCGTGCGCCCCGGCTGGAGCGACGCGGTGAGCGGTCCGATCTCGATCGACGAGGTCGCGCGCATGCTCGACCAGCGCGTGGCGAGCCTCGCGCCCGAGCTGCTGCCGAACGGCAAGAAGATGGGCGTGTTCTGGCGCGTCGGTTCGATCGAGGGCGAGCCGGGGCAGAGCCTCGCCGTCAATCTAACCGGCGCGAACCAGGGCATGTGGACCGATTTCTCGGCCGACAAGGGCGCGCGCGACCGATCGGGCGATATGCTGACGCTGGCCGCGCTGGTGCTGTTCGGCGGCGATCGCGGTAAGGCCTTCGCTTGGGCGCGCTCGAAGCTCGGGCTCGACGGGCTCGACCCGACGCGCATTGCCCAGGAGCGCGCCAAGGCAACGCGCCGGGCGCAGACCGCGAACGAGGAAGCCAAGCGCAAGGCGGAGTGGATGCGGCGCAAGGCTCAGTCGCTGTTCTTCCCGCCGGCGGTGTCGATCATCAACTCGCCTGCCGAGCTCTATCTCGCCTCGCGCGGGATCGACATGTCGCTCCTCGATCGCGAGCCGCGCGCGCTGCTGTTCCACCCGGACTGCTGGTGCAGCGAGGCGGACGGGCCGCTGCCGGCGATGGTGGCGCGCGTGATCGACGGCGCCGGCCAGCATATGGCCGCGCACCGCACCTGGATCGAGCCCAACGCGGACGGCTATCTGTGGCGCAAGGCGCGGCTGGCAGAGCCGAAAAAGGTGCTGGGCGCTTTCGAGGGCGGCTATATCCCGCTGTGGAAGGGCGAGCATGCGGTGCCGCTGCATCGCCTTCCCGCCGGCGTGCCGATCGCCGTCTCGGAAGGCATTGAGGACGGGCTGACCGTCGCTTGCGCCTGCCCTGAGCTCCGCGTGATCGCGGCGATCAGCCTCGCCAACATCGCGAACATTCCGCTTCCGCCCAACGGCCGCGACGGCCGGCCGGGCAACCCCGTCACCATCATCGCGCAGAACGATCCGCCCGGCAGCCAGGCCGCCAAGGCGCTCGAGCGCGTGGTGATGAAACTGATCGAGCGCGGCGCCCAGGTGGCGGTCGCGCGGCCCCCGCAGGGGGTGAAGGACGCCAACGATCTCGCCAACGCCGGCGAGGAAGAGAGGAGAACAGCATGATCGACGACGTCGAGCTGAAGGCGCGCCTCGGCGCGCAAACCGCGCCGAAGGTTGGGCCGGAGCGCGTCGAGGCGGTGATCGCCGAACGCCTGTTCGTGCGCCCGACCGGCACGCTCACGATCTGCGTGCTGACGCTGGCGAACGGCTTCACGGTCACGGGCGAGAGCGCGTGCGCCAGTCCGGAAAACTACAACCAGGAGATCGGCGAGAAGATCGCCTTCGACAATGCCAAGCAGAAGATCTGGGCGCTCGAAGGATATGCGCTGCGCGATCGCCTCGCCTATCGCGACACGCTGATCGCCTCGATCGCGCACGAGGTGAACCGCGCCTGGTGCGCCTACAATGGCGACGATAGCCAGCCGAACTGGGCAGATGCGCCGGGCTGGCAGCGCGACAGCGCCATCACCGGCGTGGCTTTCCACCGTGCCAACCCGGAGGCCGGCGACGCCGCCTCGCACGACAGCTGGATGCGCGAAAAGGTCGCGGCCGGCTGGGTCTATGGCGAGCAGAAGGATCCCGACGCTCATCCGCCGACGCATCCGTGCATTGTGCCCTTCGAGGATCTGCCGCGCGAGCAGCAGTTCAAGGATCGGCTATTCCGGACGATCGTCCACGCCGCGATCGCGGCCGAAGCGGCCATCGTTCCGTGATCCAGCAATACCCCAGGGGCGTCCGGTACGGCTCGCAAGGCCCCCGGCGCGGTGTCATCGGGCACCGCCTCGCGGCGTTCAGCGCGCGCCCCGCATTTCTTGAGGCAGGTGGCTGATGACGCGCGGAGGGGCAAAATCCGGGCTCAACGGAGTGGCCGAGATGATGGCCGGGGCGGAGGTGGTGTCGCTGCATGGCGATGCACCCGCGCCCGTCGGCGCCGATCGGCGGAACGACGCGGCAGAGCACGGCGATGACGGGCAGGGCTACACGCCCCGGCGCAACATGCTGCCGGACGGCTGCCCGGTCGTGCCGCTGGGCACGGTCAACGGCGTCTGCTTCTATCTGGATGAATTGTGCCAGATCCGAGAAGTAAAGCCGAAGGAACATGAAAAGAAGACGCTCGAAAGTCTGTTCGGGCGTCGGTCTGATCTGTGTGAAACCCTGTGGCCGCGATACGGAAAGCCCAAGGTCAACAAGGAAACCTGCGAAGAAGAGCCCAATATCACCGGCTGGAAACCTGAAGAGGCCGGCCGGCAGCTCATGGCCGCGTGCGCGCGCAAGGGGCTGTGGTCGCCTGCGGGCAAGGTGCGCGGCGCCGGCGCGCACCGCGGCGACAATGGCGAGCTCATCCTCCATTGCGGGGACTATATCTGGACCGGCGCCGACAAGCGGCGGCCGTGGGTGAAGCCGGGCCTGATCGACGGGCTGGTCTATCCGGCGGCGGAAGCGATCCAACGGCCTGCGACTGAAACCGCGTCGGCGGAGGTCGCGCGCGAAGTGCTGGCGATGCTCGGCACCTGGAATTGGGAGCGCGGCTCGTCCGGCGACGGCGATCCGGGCATTGATCCGATGCTGCTGCTCGGTCATATCGGCGCCTCGCTGATCTGCGGCTGGCTCGAATGGCGCCCGGCCACCTGGATCACGGGCGGTCGCGGCACCGGCAAGTCGACGCTGCAGAAGCTCATCAAGCAGCTGCTGGGCAATGCGCTGATCTCGGCCGCGAACATCACCGAAGCGTGGGTGCGCCAGACGCTCAAGATGCGCACGATCCCGATCGAGATCGACGAGCTCGAGGCCGGCGCCGACAATCGGCGCGTCCAGGCCATCATAGATCTCGCGCGCCTCGCGGCGTCGGGTGCGCTGATGGGGCGTGGATCCTCGGATCACAGCGCTCAGGACTTCACGATGCGCTCGAGCTTCCTGTTCTCGAGCATCCTCGTGCCGCCACTGACGCCGGCCGATCGCTCGCGCCTTGCCATGCTCGAACTCAATCCGCTCGAGGGTGGTGCTGCACCGAAGATGGATCCGGCGCGCAACCAGGCGCTCGGCCGGGCCCTGCTGCGCCGGATGGTCGAGCAGGTGGGCCGGCTCGACGACACGATCGCGGTGTACAAGGACTGGCTGAGCCACCACGGGCACGATGCTCGCATGCAGGATCAGTTCGGCACATTACTTGGATGCGCCGACTGTCTATTGTTCAACGACTTGCCTGATGACGAGATGGCGGCCGCCTGGGCCCGCCGTCTCGATGCTTCTCAGCTGGCCGAGAAGGCGGAGGATGAGAGCGAGGGCGATCTTTGCGCCAAGTTCATCTCCCAGAGCCCGCTGCCGGCATCCGGCGGCGCCGAGCCCGAGCCCGTCTCGCTGTGGATCCTGAAGGCGCTGGCCTTCGGCCGAGGCGGTGGGGACCAGTCGCTGGATATCTCCCAGCGTGGACAGCGACGCCTGCAGATGGCGGGCATGAAGCTGGTGGCGAGCTGGATCGCCGGCGACGACGGGGGGCAGCGTAAAACGAGCGAGTATAAGCCGGATCGGGCCTATCCGGGCGGGTTGTTCCTCGCGGTCGCCAACAGCCACGAGGGGCTGTCCAAGCTGCTGCGCGAGCAGCGATGGCAGGGGGGCGTCTGGCAGCAGGCGCTCGGCCGTCTCGCGGGCGCCGTGAAGCGCCAAAAGGTCTCGATCGCGGGCCGGAAGGAGTGGTGCACGCTGGTGCCGCTCTCCGCGTTCGTCGACGTCGAGGGCGACCAGGAGCAGGGGGCCGATCTGCCGTGACCCACTGTTCGCTTTCACGCGTGCGGACAGCATCAACGACGCGGAGCGGCGTTGATGTGGTGCGTCCGCACTCCGCATCCACCACGCCCGCCGCAGGGGCAACCAAGAGACCGCCCAGGCCCACGCCCGTGCCCTGTTTTTCCCGTGCCCATGCCCGTGCCCATTGGGTTCAATCAGGGGCGCGGAGCGGGCTTGGCCGCGCGCCGACGGGCCCGGGGGTTGGGAACTTGGGAACTGGTTTGGGAACCGCGTTGGGAACCGGGAAAGCGCGGCGATCCGGGGCGGATGGGCGAAAGTTCCCAAGTTCCCAAGCCTCGCGCGCGCGTGACAATGTGCGCGCATGCGCATGCACACGCGCATTAGAATATATGTATTTCCTTGGGAACTTGGGAACTTTCACTGAAAAGCTAGGCAGCATCGAGCTTTTTCGGTTCCCAATGCGGTTCCCAACGCGGTTCCCGCTTGGGAACTTGGGAACTTTGCTCTCCGCCTATCGCCAGCCGAATAAAAAAGGGGGCGGATATGTCCTCGCCTGACCGCGACGCCTCCGAACGGGTCGAAATCGCGACCGGGGCCGCGATTTCTGGGGCCGCGGCGGAAACCGCTTCGCCGCCAATCGGCGGGGCGGGCACGCGCGCCGGGGTGGCGATGGCCGTCCGCGATGCCGGGCCGCTGCTGCCGCTGCGCGATGCCGAGCAGCTCGAACTGCTGCGCGACGATGGCGGCCGGCTCGACGTCGTCCAGGCGAAGCGCGCGCCGCGCGGCGTGGGGCGTCCGGCGGGCGCGCGCAACCAGCGCACGCAAGAGGTCCGCGACTACCTGCTCGGCCGCTACGCGCATCCGCTCGAGGTGCTGGCCCAGATCATCTCGCGGCCGATCGATGCGATCGTGGCCGAGACGGGATGCCGTCCGATCGAGGCGCTCGCGCTGGTGAAGTCGGCAGCGGCCGAGCTTGCGCCGTACGTCGAGGGCAAGATGCCGGTCGCGGTCGATCTCAACATCTACCGCGAGATCCCGACGCTGGTGATCGAGGGCGTCACGCACGCTTCCGAAGAGCTCGCGGATCTCCTCGACGGCGAGTTCATGACCGTCGAGGAAGGCGAGGCGGAAATGGCGGAAAACCGCCAGTTTCCGGAGGCCGAATGATGGCTGTTGGAATGGCATCGTTGGAATGCGACGGCCAAGCCGCTGAGAAAGCTGCGGAAATCGCGGCCTGTCCTAAGCTTGGCAGGCTGATCGCAGGGGCCGCCGCGGCGGTCACCATGGCCGCGCTCGGGGTGGTCGCGATCCGGCCAGGCGCTCGCCCCCCTTCGCGGGCCGAGGCTCTGTCCCACCCCCTCGCACGACGTGCGTGGGAATTCCTGGCGATCGCCTCGCCCCCCCTCACCATGCTTGGCCGTCCGGGGGCGCATAGTGTTGTGGCTCAGGCTCGGGCCCGGGCACGGGCTGGGGAGGCGCAACCCGCGCAAGGCATTCGCGCACAGCGCGGGCCCGGGGCGCGGGATCTCTTCGATGGTGCGGGGCTGGCGAGCCGGGCTATCGAGCGCGTGACGATGGGCGCGCGCCAGCGCGCGGTCAAGGGCGCGTGCGCATGACGCTTCTGCGCCTCCGTCCGGTCGGCCCGAAAGCCGCGAGGTTTCTCGCGAGCACCGCCTTCCTCTGCGGTATCATGGGGCCGGTCGGTTCCGGGAAGACCATCACCTGCGCCCAGAAGGTGCTCCGGATCGGCGCGCGCCAGAAGCCGGTCCGCAACGCCCACGGCGTACTCGTCCGCCATGCCAAGGTGGTCGTAGTCGGCGCGACCTATCCGATCATCGACGCGAACCTGCTGCCGTCATGGTTCCGCGTGGTGCCGGAGGACAAGGGCTTCAGCTGGGATGCGCCGCGCGAGCACCGCTTCCAGCGCGTGCTGCGCAAGGATCCTGAAACCGGCCGCGTTACCGAGATCCTCGACATGATCGTCGTGTTCCGCGCGATCGGTGACAAGACGGTCGAGGAAGCTTTGCGCGGTTCCGAATGCACCGCGGCTTGGCTGTACGAGATGGACACACTCCCGGCGGCGGTCGTCGAGTACATGTCCGGCCGCGTCGGCCGCTATTCGCAGTTCGACGCCAGCAGCGTGATCGACCCGCAGATCATCGGCGACTTCAACGCGCCCGACGTCGACAACTATTGTTACGAAACATTCGTCGAGCGCACGATGGATGAAGAGACCGAAAAGGCGATGCGCGACGTCCTCGGCGGTCAGGCTGTCGTAGAATTCTTCCAGCAGCCGCCGGCTATCGACAAGGACGGCAACGTCAATCCGAATGCGGAGAACTTGTCCAATCTGCCGCGCGGCTACTACGAGCGCCAATATCTTCTGAACAAGACGAAGAAGAACTATCTCGACCGCATGCTACGTAACCGGTTCGTGCCCGTCCAGCATGGCCAGCCGGTCTATGGCGATGAATTCGACATGGATGAGCATATCGCGGCCGAGCCGTTGCGCGCCGACCCGACCCGCAAGCTGATCGTCGGCCTCGACGCCGGACTGACGCCGGCGGCGGTGATCTGTCAGCGCGACAGCCTGGGCAAGCTGCGTGTGCTGTCCGAACTGGTGGTGATCGCGGCGCCGGACCAGATGATCGGCAAGGCTGGCCCCACGCGTTTCGGGCAGGCGCTGCGCGCTTTCCTCGCGGAGCACTATCCGCACCATTACCAGCCTGCGACATCAGGCCGGCTGCGCCGTGGCGGCATGGGGCATAATGGCGGGCCGGAGCTCGATGATCTCGAGGAAGAGCGGATCCGCTTCATCTGCGATCCGGCCGGGCAGGACGGAACCGACAAGTCGGGTAATGAGGAAAGCTGGCTCGAGATCGTCCAGGCGGTGATCGGCTATCGGCTCCGGCCGGCGCGGAGCAACCGGCTGCATGTTCGGCTCGAGGCGGTGCGCATCGCGCTGATGGCGCGCGGTGGTTTCGAGATGTCCCCCACGTGCAAGACGCTGCGCAAGGGCTTCCTGTCTGGCTACCACTATCAGCGAACTGCCGTTGGAGATGGTGTCGGCAAGTTTTCGCTTGAGCCGAACAAGAACCAGTTCAGTCACGTCCACGATGCCCTTCAGTATGCGTCGATGGATGACGAGACAGTCGTCGCCCAGATCCTCGGAAAATCGGCCCGATCCAGCAAATCACGGCAGCGTGGCCGGGTTGATCTTGGCAGCGATTATTTCTCGGGAGCACGATGATGAGTGGAGCTGTAAAGTTTTTGTTGAGCCCGGCTCTGGCGCTGGTCGGCGGCTTGAACAAGCAGAAGCCGCAACAGCCGGTGCAGACCCCTGTGGTCGACCAGTCGGCAGCCCTCGACGCGGCAAACCAGCAAGCGGCGGACGATCTGCGGCGTCGGCGTGGCGCCGGCGCGAACGAGCTTACCGGCGGCGGCGCCGAAGCATCCACCCCGGGCGCAAAGACGCTGCTCGGCCAATAAGCGAGGAGAAGTGACATGGCGGACGTGAATATCGAGGCACTGGCGGCGGGCACCGTCACGGAATTGAAGAAGGCCCTGCCCATGCTCGACGCGGCTCAGCTCGCCGGGTTGCGGGCGGCCGAGCTCGCCAAGGGCGAGGCCGATGCGCGCACGACCGCGATCCAGGCGATCGATGCGGCGCTCGCCGAGCTGGACGAGGTTGGGGAGGACGCCCCGGCTGGCGACCTGTCCGACGACGCCCCGGCTGGGCAGGCCGGGGACGGCCCGGCGCTCCGCCCTGGTGCGAACATCCATGGCATCGGTCCCGACGTCGGGGGCGGCCCGAACCCGAATTACCGGCCGTCCGTCGATGATGGCGTCTCGCTCGCCTCGGGGACGGTAGGCGACACCGTGACGGCGAGCGGATCCATCGAGATCGCCACGGCTGATCTCGCCACGCTTGAGGCGCTGATGCAGGTGGAGATCGCCGGTGCTTCGCGCGCACCGGTCATCGACGAGATCGACCGGCGCATGCGCATGCTGCGCGAAGAGGCCCTGCACCGTGTGCGGGGCAGCGTGGCGGCCTCGCACGCGCCGTTGGCCCGTCGTCTCGATGCGCTGACCGCCGCGATGGGCGGGCCGACCTCGCTGGCCTTTGGCGATCATCCTCGCCTGATCGAGCACCTCTCCCCCGTCGAGGCCTCGCCCGGCATGTTCACGGTGTCGGGCGACCGCGTGCTCTTCCAGCGCAAGCTGACGATCGCGGGGGACGTGGCGCCGGCGGACATCAGCCATGTGTTGCTGCTCGATGCCGAAGGTGAGGTCGTGGGCAATTGCGAGATCCCCCAGGGGATCCGCGCGGGCGGAGGCCGGTCGATCGAGTTTCCGGCCGGTAGCCTGATCTTCTGAGCACGGAGCGGGGGTAGGTCAGATGGTAGACGTGGATATGATCCTGCGGCGCCAGTCGGTCATGGAGGCCGAACGGTCCAATTTCGAGGCGCAGTGGCAGGACGTCGCCACCTACCTGCTCCCGCGACAGGCCGACTTCCTGGGCGACAGCTTCGCCCAGGGAGCGCGCCGCACCGGCCGGATCTTCGACGAGGCGGGTTTGCAGTCTTTGAACGACGGCATCGCGGTGTTCGAGGGCTATGTCATGCCGCGCGGCGCGCGCTGGCAGAATCTCGAGGCGCGCGATCCCGAGCTCATGAAGAAGCGCAGCGTGCGGGAATGGTATGAGCGCAAGACCGGTCAGCTGTTCGCGCTGCGCTCCGACCCTCAATCGGGCTTCGACACGCAATGTCACGAAAGCATCGCGTCGCTGATGGGCTTTGGCAACCAGGCCATGACGCCGAGCATCCGCCGCGATCTGCGCGGGCGGATCGCCGGCATCGGTTATCGCAGCGAGCATCTCGGCGGGATCTTCATCCTGGAGAATGCATGGGGGCGGCCCGACGTCGTGCACCGCAAGTTCAAGCTCGAGGCACGGCAGGCGCTGCAGGAGTTCGGCGACAAGGCGCCTGAATGCGTGCTCAAGGCCATGAAGGATAAACGGGAGCACGAAAAGCACTGGTATCTGCAGGCGATCGAGCCGAACCGGCGTTTCGAACCCGGCCGCCTCGACCATGCCGGCAAGCCTGTGGCCAGCGCGTACATCGCCGTCCAGGACAAGCAGCTGATCGAGGTTGGCGGTTATCGCTCGATGCCGACGATCGCCAGCCGCTTCGAGAAATCACCGATGGAAACCTATGGGCGCGGCCCTGGCATGGACGTGCTGCCGGCGGTCAAGGCTGCGCAGCGGATGATGCAGGATCTCGTGACGGCCGTGGAGTTCCTTGCCCGTCCGCCCCTCGGTGCTCATGACGACATGCTGGACCAGACGATCCGCTATTCGCCGCACGGCGTCACCTATGGCGCGATCGATCGCCAGGGCAATAAGCTGATCCAGCCGCTGCTCGACGGCGCGAACATCGCGCCTGCTCTTCAGCTTCAGGAGCGCACGCGCGAGGTCATCCGTCGCGCCTTCTACGGCGACATGCTCCGTATCCGCCAGGAGCAGAAGACCCACCTCATCGAAGCCGACGTGATGGAGCAGCTGCAGGAGAAGGGCGTGCTGCTAGCGCCGCTCGGCCGGCAGGAAACCGAGTGGCTGTCTCCGATGGGGGAACGCGAGATCGATCTCATGTGGGAGATGGGCATGCTCTCCGACATGCCGCCCGAGGTGCAGGAGGCCGGAGGCCTCTATCAGATGCGCTACGACAACCCGCTGGCGCGCGCGCAGAAGGCGGAGCAGGCAGCGGGCTTCTTCCGTACCCTGCAGGGCGTGACCCCCCTCATTCAGGCGAAGCCGCAGCTGATCGACGCATTCCTCGCGCGCTTCCCGTTCGACGGGGTGCTCAATGGCCTCGCCTACATAAACGGTGTGCCGGCGAGCTGGGAAGCCGACGACGATCAGCGGACCCAGGCGACCGCAGCGGCGGGCGAGAGCGCCAACGCGCAACAGCTGCTCGCGGCCGCGCCGGTGATCGCCAAGACTGCGAAGGAACTGAGCCTTGCACAGGGAGGCGCAGGTGGCGCTCTCTGAAGACATCAGCCAGATCGAAGAGGCTGCCAATACCGAGCGTGCGCAGATTCTGCGCCAACGCCGGCGACTAGTTGGTGCTCATGATCTGGCGGTGCGCCTCTTCTACGGGGCGGACGGGCAATTGAGCGAAGCGGCGATTGAATGGCTGGCCGAGCTCGGCCGTCACTGTTTTGCCGAACATCCCACCTGGGATCTCGATCCGCGCGCCCACGCCTTCAACGAGGGTCGGCGCGCCGTGTTTCTCGAAATTATGCATGGCCTCGCGCTCGATACCCGGCGCCTGGCGATGTTGTCGCGTCAGTTGAAGGAGACCGAAGATGAGTGACGGGGGTAATGGTGGTGAAGGTGGTGTCGTCGTTTTGGTCGACGATGCCGGTGCGGCCGGCGGCGGCCAGGGCGGTGAAGGCGGTGGTGCTACGCCGGATTGGATGGGCAGCCTGCCTGACGACCTCAAGGCCGATCCGACGCTGGCTCGCTATGCCGACGTCGAGAAGCTTGCGCGGGGCGCGCTCGACCTGAAACGGCAGGCGAGCTCGCGCATCGTCAAGCCGGACGAGGGCGCCGACGACGCCACTTGGGGCGCCTTCTATAACCAGCTCGGCCGGCCGGAGACGCCGGACAAATATGAGATCCCGCTCCCCGAGGGCGCTGACACGAAGCTGGCCGATGATTTCCGCCCGCTCGCGCACAAGCTTGGCCTGACGGCTTCGCAGGCGAAGGGCGTCGTCGAGTTCAATAATCAGTTCGTGGCGGGGCAGCTGGCGGATCTCGAGCGGTCCTCACAGGCCGAGCTCGATGCGTTCCGCAAGTCGACGCCCGACTATGATGCGAAGCTCCCACAGGTGAAGGAGTTCGTGAAATCGCTGGGTGTCGACCCGGCACTCGCGAGCGAGCTCGATCTCAAGATGGGCACCGGCAACCTGATGAAGTTCTTCTTCAGTCTTGCCGATCGCGCTGGCGAGCATCGCCGCCTCGACGGCGAGACGCCCAATCTCCAGGTGGATGCGAATGCTGGGGCGACGCTCGACACGAAGATGCTGGATGCCGGCTGGCGCGAGAAGGTGAAAATCAAGGGATCGCCCGAGCATCAGGAATATCAGCGGCTGCTGGGCGCGGCGCAGAAGGCGGCGGTGAAAGGCTCTTGACGAAATCGTGGCGCGGACTCACTCTCCGCGCCACGGCATCGGGGGGTGTCGTCACCGGCCCCGGCCGATAACCCGCCTCCCGCTGCCCAGCCCGTTTCCCGATCTTCGGATCGGCCCCGGCTGCACCCGCGAAAGCAGCGGCGTCAAAGGCGGACGTTAAGCGCCCAGATCGGCCCCGCGCGCGAGCGCCGTTTCCCGATCGAAAATCAGCACCAACTGGTTTCCGATGGAGACGCATCATGGCCGAGAATTGGGCCGATACGACCCGTACCGTCGAATATGAGAAGGCTGTCACGTTCGCGCTGAACGAGATGCCGGGCAAGCTGTGGCCGCTCGCCGCTTCGGTCGGCGCCGGCGGCGGCAAGAAGGTCCAGATCGAAGATCGCTTCGACGACCTGTATGCCGAGGAGATCTCGGAGCGGAACGGCGATACCCGCAACACCGATCCGGACGTCAACCGTCGCTGGATCGTCAAGCCGAAGCGCGCCGGCGTCGCGCCGCTGCTCGATCCCGACGATGAGATGTCGACCGAGGTCGGCCTCCAGTCGCCGCTGGCGACCGGCGTCGCCAAGGCGATCCGCCGCTTCCAGGACGACAAATTCCTCGAAGGCTTCTACGGCACCGCCTACACCGGCGAAGAGGGCGCGACGGCTGTGCCGTTCAAGGCGGCCAACATCCTCGCGGCGGATTATTCCACCACGGGTACGCCGTCAGGCCTGACCACCAACAAGCTCATCCGCCTCAAGCGCATGGCCACCTCGGCCTTCGTCGATCTCGAGGCCGAGAAGCTCCACATGATCGTGACGGCCGCCCAGATCGAGGATCTGTTCAAGATCACGCAGTATCAGTCGGCCGACTATAACACGGTCAAGCCGCTGGCTGACGGCAAGCTGGTCGACTGGATGGGCTTCCGCTTCATCCCGGCCGAGATCGACAACCCCAAGGCGTACAAGCGATCGTCCGGCCTGACCGTCGACGGCAACGGCTATCGCCGCGTGCCCGTGTTCGTGCCGAGCGGCATGCATCGCCGCACCTGGCTCGACTTCAAGGGCAAGCTCGACGAGCGCTCGGACAAGAACCACTCGCTGCAGATCGCTGGATACACCTGTGCGGGCGCCACCCGGCTCCTCGAGGACAAGTGCTTCCAGATGCTGTGCATCGAGGCGCCCTGATCCTGGTCGGGGCGGCCTCGGCCGCCTCGGTTTCCCTTAGATCCACGAGGAACTGAGACATGGCAAAAGGTTATGGCAATCTGCTCGCGGGGGTGTTTGATGGCACCGTGCTTCCGGCCAAGAAGGCGGACGGCCGCCGCGTCAACGCGAAGGTCCGCTGCTATCGCGAGATCTTCGACCTTGCGACCGCGACCGTGGCCAAGAACGTCGGCGACACGAACGTCGTCTGCCGCCGTCCTGCCGGCGGCGCATTCAAGGGCGGCAGCATCACGGTGTCGGTCACGCTCGGCGCCACGACCGTGTCGCTGGGCACCGTCGGGAACCCGACGAAATATCTGGCGGCGACGACGATCACGACGCCGAACAGCCCGATCACCTTCGGCACTGCCGCGGCGCGCGCCGAAGACCCCCTCGTCGACGAAGAAGAGGTGATCCTCACCTGGGGCGCCGCGGCGCCCCCGGGTGCAGGCTTCGTCATCGTCGACCTCGATACCCTGGCGCGCTGACGCGCAGCCGGGGTCGCGCGGCGCTGGCCCTTCGGAGGGCGAGCCGGCTGAGCCGGCGCCGCGCGTCACTCTTCTAGCAGGATGTTGCGATGGCGGCAGCGCCTTCCCAGACGCGGATCGTGAACCGGGCGCTCTCCCTGCTCGGCACGGCGCAGCGTATCGCCAGCATCACCGATAACACTCCGCTGGCGAAAGCCGCTTTGGCTGTGTGGGACGACGCACGCGATGGATGTCTTGCCGAACATCCCTGGAATTTCGCGATCGGGCGGGCTCAGCTCGCCGCCAGCGCCGACGCACCGACGTTCGGCTATGACTTCGCCTATGCATTGCCGGCCGATCATCTCCGCTGGCTTCCGCCAGCTCCGGGCGATCGGGGTTATTTCAAGGCCGAGCAGGAGGGGAACCTCCTCCTGAGCTCGGCCGATGCGCCGCTCAACATCCGCTACATCCGCCGGGTCGAAGATCTGTCGATCTGGTCGATCGGTTTCATCGTCGTGATGGGGCACCGGCTGGCCTGGGACATGGTCGATGCCGCGAGCGGCGGCATCGAGGGCCTCGCCCAGCGTATGCAACAGCGCTACGAGATCGAGCTCGATCGTGCCAAGCGGCAGGATGCGCTGGCGACCGGCGATCGCTCTGGTCGCCAGGAGTTCCGATCGAACTGGTTGGCGGCCCGCGGCGGCTGGGAAGACTGATGTCCCGCACGTCGATCATCCAGACCAGTTTCAACGGCGGCGAACTGTCCCCTCGCATGGCGGGCCGGCCGGACCAGTCGGTCTATGGATCCGGCTGCCGACAGCTGAATGGCTGGCTCCCCACTTTGCAGGGGCCAGCGGTTGCGGCTCCCGGCACGCGCTACGTGGCGCGGGCGAAGGGGCCGTTTCGCCTGTTGCCGTTCGAATACAATATCACCCAGGGCTATCAGATCGAGGCGAGCGACCACGCCTTCCGCTTCTACACCAATAACGTCCGCCTCGAGGATGGGACGGGCACGCCGATCGAGATCGCTACGCCCTGGACCTACGCGCAGGTTCTTCAGCTCGATTACGAGCAATCGGCCGATGTCCTGTATCTGGCGCATGGCGAGGTGCCGATGCAGGAACTGGATCGCACAGGGGCGACGACATTTTCCATCGCGCCCTTCGCGTTCAAGAACGGGCCGTACGAGGACGATAATAGCGACGACACCATATTGGTGACGATCGATCAAACCACCGGAACAGCAACCGTCACGGCGACAAAGCCGATTTTCCAACCGGGCGACGTCGGGGGCTTCTTCCGGATCCAGGCCCGAGATTTCTCCAACGTGTCCGCGTGGGAAGCCGGCATGGCGGGTATCCCGACGGGATCGCGAATGCGGTCCAACGGCAAGGTGTACGAATGCGTCGGCGGAACCGATCGCACCGGGACGATCCCTCCCGCGCACAGCGAAGGCACAGCCTGGGACGGCTCGAACTCCGGCACCGACATCAACGGCAAGGGACCGTACGGCAAGCAGTGGCTGTATCTGTACGGCCCCTTCGGCCAGGGCACGATTACCGCCTATGTCAGCCCCACCGTCGTGAAGATCGCGGTCGTGACCCGGCTGGCCGACAGCCTCATCACGGTCGGAAGTTCGCGCTGGGCCTTCGGCGCTTTCTCTCCCCGGCGGGGGTATCCCAACGCCGTCGTGTTGTGGAACCAGCGCCTGGTCCTGGCCAAAGGCGCGAAGGCGTATGGCAGCGTCGTCGGCGGCTATAATGATTTCGCCCGCTATGACAGCTCGGGGAACGCGCAGCGCGATCTCGGTTTCACCATCACGCTCCCCAATCCCAACGTCATCAGATGGCTGGCCGCCGATCGAAAATTGCTGATCGGCACCGCCCGCGCGGAGCATGTCGCCGAACAGCTGCTGACCAATTCGGACACGGCCGGCCCGCCGACCATCCAGGTGGAGACCCAGTCGACCTATGGGTCCGCACCCACCAAGGCGCTGCTGGCGGCCGGACGGGTGCTGGCCGTGCAAAGGGCAGGACGCAAGCTGCTCGAGCTCGGCTATTCGGTTGCACAGGATCGCTACGAGGCTTCCGATCTGACACGTCTGGCAGAGCATATCGGCATGTCGGGCTTCGTCGAGCTTGCCTGGCAACAGGAGCCGGAAGGCCTGATCTGGGCGGTGCGCCGCGACGGATCGCTCGCGGCGATGACCTATTCGCCGGGGCAGCAGGTCATAGGTTGGGCGCGCCGCACGCTGGGCGGCGGAATGCTCGCCCGCACGGCGAGCGTCATCACCGATCCGGCCGGAGAGCGCGATCAGCTCTGGATTGGCGCAGAGCGCGGCGGGACGTGGTGGGTGCTGCGGCAGGAGAGCATCTGGCAGTCGGGTGACGATGCCAGTCGCGTTCTAATGGTGGACGCTGGCTTGACCTACGACGGCCCGCCGGTCGCTTCGGGCAGCGGGGCTGCTCATCTGGCGGGCGAAACCGTTTCGGTTCTGGCCGACGGCCTGCCGCACCCGGACATCACCATTGGCGCCGGCGGCCAGTGGACCATCAATTTCCCAGCTTCTGTTGTGTCGCTTGGCTTTCCTTTCCCCGCCTTATTGCAGACGCTGCCGATCGAGGCGGGTGGCGATGTCGGTACTGCCCAAGGGCGGATCAAGCGGATCAGCCGGGTGACACTTCGACTGCTCGAGGCCCAGGGGATCCGGATCTCGGTCCAGGGCGGTCAGGCGATCGCCGACGAACACCGTGTACCCGACGATCCGATGGACGAGGCGGTGCCCCTCTTCTCCGGCGACGTCGCCATCGAGACGGTAGGCAGCTTTGACCGCTACGGGATGGTGACGATCGAGCGCTTCCAGCCGACGCCGGCGACACTGCTGGCGGTGATGCCCACCGTGACGACGAGCGAGCGATGATCACCGTCGCGCCGTTCTACCCCGGCGATCTGGCCGAGTTCGCCGTGCAGCCGTGGCAGCATGCTGATCTGCTCGCTCATACCCCGGGTACGCCCGAATTCTGGGCTTCGAGCGGGCCGGCGTTCACGGCCCGCAACGCAGAAGGTCATATCCTGCAATGCTCGGGCTTCGTCGAGAACCATGGCCGTTACGCCAGCGCCTGGGCACTGCTGTCGGCCGACTGGTCGAGCGCGAAGGTGGCCCTGCACCGGGCGACCCGGCGCGTCATTGCCGAAACCCGGTACGTGCGCATCGACATGTCGGTGCGCAGCGGCTTCGCGGCGGCGCACGAATGGGCGCGCATGTTGGGTTTCGTGCGTGAAGGCACGCTCCGCCGGGCCGCACCCGACGGCGGTGATTTCGATATTTATGCGCTCGTCCGGGAGGATCGTTGATGGCTGCTGCTGCCCCGATCGCGATCGGCCTGCAGGTGGCTGGCTCTCTAATGGGCGCCAAGTCGCAGGCCGATGCGTACAACTATAACGCCTCGGTCGATCGAACGAATGCGCAGCAATCGCTGCACGACGGGGCTGCTCAGCAGAACGACATTATGGCCCGCGCGCGCGCCATTTCGGGCGATGCGCTGGCGGCCTCGGCCGCCAATGGCGTCGAGGTCGGCACCGGCTCAGCCCTCGATGCGCTGCGTCAGACGGCGATCAATGCGCAGTTCAATGCCCTCAGTGCGCGCGCCCAGGCCGTCGGCCGGGCCAATGCCTATTATGCCGATGCGGCCGCGAAGAAATCGGCCGCCCGCAGTGCGCTCGTCACGGGCTTCCTGACCGCCGGCGCCAAGGCGCTGAGCGGCTTCGGGGGCGGCGGCGGATCTGCAACCACACCGGGCGGATCGGCGATGCCGCTCCCCTCCTCGATGGGCACCGATGCCGGCGGGTCGTCGATCGGCATCTACGGGGTGAGCTGACATGGCTGTGCCGCCTATTCTCGATCGTGATCGGCCGGCGCCGTCGATCCCCATGCCCGAGCGCGATCCGTCCGCCTTCGGCGCCGGCATCGGCGAAGGCGTATCGGCGATCGGCGGGGCTATTCAGCACGTCGCGACCGCGGCAGATTCCACCCGCTACGCGCTGGGCGATGCCGCCCGGCAACAGCAGATGGGCGCGGTGTTCCGCCAGCAGCAAGCGGACCAGACCCAGAAAGATCCGAGCGGCGCCGGGTTCGCCGACGCGATCGGCGAGCAGTTCGACAAGATCTACGGCGGCGTAGACCTGCCCCGCGATCCTGAACTCCGCCAGCGCGCCCAGGTCCAGCTTACGCAGGACCGTGCCCGCTGGATGGAGCAAGCGCAGGGCTGGGAGATGAATGCCCGGGCGACCGCGATGGCGGACAATGCGGGCCAGGCAATCAACCTGTATGCCAATGATCTTGGCCAGACCGCACCGACTGATACTGTCGGTGCTCTCGCTGCTTTCCATGCCACGCTGCAGAAGATCGATACGATGGTGGCTGGCACCGCTGGTTTGCACCCGGAAGCGGCTATTCATTTGCGGCGGCAGGGCAGCCAAGAAGCCAGCGATCAGCTTGTCCACGGCCTGATCGACCGGGGTGCCTTGTCGACCGCCCGCGAGATCGTCGACGGCGGAGGGGTGAACGCGACGGTAACGCCCCAGAAGCTGAACGAATTCAATGCGCGGATCGATGCCGAGCAGCGCCGCCTTGAGGCCCAGCAGCGCGCCGCGATAGCCTTGGGAAAGTCGCAGGCCGAGCAGTCGATCGCGCTGGTGAACAGCCGTTTAGGCGACGGTGTGCGCGTTCCGGAAGCCGATCTTGCTCAGGCCGCAACGCTCGCTCACACGTTTGGGCTCGAGGACAAGGCCTATAATCTCGAGGTTGCGCGTCAGCGCCAGAACATCAACATCGAGAGCGAGAGCTGGACGCCCCAGCAATATCAGGACGAGATCAACCGGATCGCGGCGCTGGGGCCGAAAGCGAGTGAGCCGGAGCAGGTCCGCCTCGACCAGCTGCGCAAGATTGTCGGCCAGCGCACCACGCAATTTCACGATAATCCGGGGGCCTATGCGGCGGCGAACGGCGCACCGCCGCCCACCATCGATGCCGACAGCGGGCATGGATTTGCCGAGCGCGCCCAGTGGCGGGCGTCCGTCCAGCGGAGCACCGGCGCCTGGACGCCGACGCTGTCCAAGGAGGAGGCCGCGCCCTGGATCGAGAAGGTGCAGCATGGGGCGCCGGCCGATCGGCTCGCGACAGCGCAGTGGATCAACCAGTGGGGCGGTGAGGCGCCGAACGTCCTGCGCCAGATCGATCCCAATCAGGACAGCGCCTTCTCCCAAGCGGTGAAGCTCGGGAGCGTCAGCACGGCCAGCATGCGCGATGCGCTCGCTGGTCCTGACGCGCTGAAAGCGCTGGGCGGCGAGGGCAAGGCCTTCCACATTGATCCTCTGAATAGCCAGCAGATCTTGTCCGACGGCACGAAGCTGACCCCCGACACCCTGTTTGGATTGGGCGCCCGCTCCGCTCTGTCGGCACGCGGGGCGTCCTTTGCCGCCGGCGTGCTCGAGAACGCCAAAGCGATCTACGCCTCGACCGCGCAAAAGAACGGTTGGGACATCTTTCACCCGGGCGAATTTCAACGCTCGATCCAGCGCGCAGCGGGCGGGCGTGAAGTCGGCAACGGCCAGTGGGTCGGCGGCTTCGGCACCCATAACGGCCAGACGATCCTGTTGCCCTCGAACATGTCTCAGCAGGATTTCGACCGTCGGCTCGCGCGTGCGACGCCCGACGACCTGTTCCGCGCCGGGGGGCATGTCGGGCCGGCCTATGGCAATGGGCAGTCACTCACCGCCGGCGAGCTCAAGGCGCTGACGCCGGTTGCTGTCGGGAGCGGCCGTTACATTTTCCGTACCGGAAACGCCTATGTGATGGCGAAACGTGGAGAGCACGGGAAGGTCCAGCCGGGCCAGTTCTACGTGCTCGACATGTCGCAGATCCCCGCGGGATGAGCGATCTCGATAGCTTCTACGGCGACGCCGACCTGTCCGCGATCTCCGGTGTCCCCCTGCAGGCGCCAGCCCCGCCTGGACATAGTTATGTCCCGGCGCTGTTGAGGGGCGGGTTGCGGGGCGTGTTACCCAGCGCCGGGGGCTTTGCGGGCTTCTCGGCGGGCGCCGCGACCGGTGCGGCGCTGGGCGCGCCGCTCGACCCCTTCACCTTCGGCGGCGCGTCTGTCGTGTTGGGAGGAGGGCTCGGCCTCGCCGGGGCGTTCGGCGGTTCCTATGCGACCGAACGGGCACAGGCCAGAGTGGCCGATGCGGTGACGGATGGTGACTATAGCCGTTCCGCAATTCAGGATGCGACCGAGCACCCTACAGCGAGCCTGATCGGTGGTGCTGTCCCTCAGCTCCTCTTCATGCGACCCAGCAACAAGCTCGCTCTCTTGCCGCGCGCGCTGGGCGCAACGCTTGGCGGCGGGCTCGAGGCGGGCACCGAATATGCGCGTACCGGCCACGTCGATCCCCTCAATGTCGCCTTGCAAGCGGGCTTCGGAGCGGCGCTCGATCACAATACCAGTTTGGGCGATGCGATCGGCAAGGGGATCGCCCCGCTGGTGGGATCGATCACGCGCGGTCCGAGCGCGACCCTCGAGCGGATGGCGGCTGAGGCGACCCACAGGCGCGCGCTCAGCGAGATCCCCGACGCCGACGCGCATATTCAGGCGGCCGCTGCGATGGCGCTCGATCCGAACATCTCGCCGGAGACGCGCGCGGCGCTGATCCGGTCGCGCGCTCTCCAGGCCGCGCTTGGCGATCGGCAAACGCCCGACGAGATCGCAGCCTCGCACGTCATCGAGGCGGATGCCCAGACCGAGGCGTCGAACCCGCATGTCGCGACACCTGACACAGCGACCGCACACGGCGAGGCGCTGGCGAAGGCGATCCGATCGCTCGACGAGGGCACGCCGGCACCGGAGCTGGATCCCCGCGCTGCGGTGCGTGACTGGCAGATGCCGGACATCGGTCGCGACAATTGGCACTGGGCCATCCGCCAGCAGGAAAGCGGCGGCAACGCGTTCGCGGTCAGCGCCAAGGGCGCGAAGGGCGCCATGCAGGTGCTCGACAGCACAATGGCTGATCCGGGCTATGGCGTCGCGCCGGCGAAGGACAGCAGCCTCAAGGAGCGCGACCGCGTCGGATCGGACCTGCTCGATGCCTATAATCGACACTTCGGGAACGAACTGCTCGCAACCGCCGCCTATAATGCCGGCCCCGGGCGCCTCGAAGGATGGACCGACAAGGCCGGCCGCCACCATGCCGGCTGGCTCCAGACGATCGGCGATCCGCGCAAGGGCGAGATCGGGTATGCCGAATTCGCCGAGCGGATCCCGATCAAGGAAACGCGGGACTATGTCCATGAAGTGTTCCGGCGGATGGCCAAGGCCCCGCCCCGCACGCCGCTGCTCCGGCCCGAACTGTTCGCCGAGGGCGGGCCGCTCTCGATGCCCGAACTCGAAGGGTTCGCGCCGATCGCCGGCGAGAGCTGGGAGGATGCGCTTGCACGCATGCAGGTGACGGAAAGCGGCGGCGCGGCCGGCGCGCTGTGGCATCCGGAGATCGGAGACATCGATGTGCCGTGGGGCAAACCCGGCACCGGCGAGAGCGACGGCTTCGGCCTCGCCAAGCTCGAGCGCTTCCATCCCGAGGTTCTCCACGACCTGCCCGCCCGCGTCGCCGCGATGGACGTCGTCTCGCAAACCCCGAACCGGATCCGGTTGGCGAGCGCCGACGGACAGGCGGCGGTGAGCCTCAACTGGCAGGGCGATCCGACCAAGCCGTGGCTGCTCACCAGCTATGAGAGAAAAGCCCCGGCATCGACGGTCGATGAACGTGCCGGTGCTGGCGGCCAGGACGTCTCCCCCGGCCTCGGGGCGGACGCCACTGTAGCCGAAAACGGGGCACAAAGCCAGCCGGCGGCGGCCGAGCGTCCGGCTCCAGCGCCGCGTCCCCGTCGGCCACGTGGCCCGCGATCGGCGCCGCGATCGGCCGAACCCGTCGATGCGTTGTCGTTCCTCGCCGACCGTGGTGGCTTGCGCGATGACGAGGGCCATGACCTGCAGGGTCGCGGCCGGTTGATCTCCGGCATCATCAGCGGCCGCCGGCGGCGTGGCGGCAGCGCCGGCATCGGCCTGCCCCAGTTCGCACCGATGGGTGGGCATCTGTTCCGCAAGGGCGGTCTGTCGATCGACGAGGCGGGCGAGCTGCTGCACGAGGCGGGCTTCTTCACGGGCGATCGGCCGACGACGGCGGATGTGCTCGATCTGTTGGCGGCATCCAACACCAAACCGGTGCATCGTCCCGAAGACGTCGTTGCGGCGCGGGAAGCGGAGATGCTCGCCCGCTACGGCGAGGAACCGCATGTCGTTCCCGAATTCGACGGTCCCGGCCAGCACGCGCAGGGCGCGTTGCATTTCGATGAGCCGGCCGGTGCCGGCGCACGCGCTCAGGCGGAAAGTCTCGAGCATGATCTGCGCGTCGAGCTCTTCCATGGCACGAAGGCTCCGCAATTCGATGCGTTCGATCCAGCGAAGACCAGAGAGGGCGCGATCTGGTTTGGCCCGGATGCGGAGCATGTGAAAAGCTATGCGGAGGGCGGCAGGACGATCCGGGCCGAACTCCGATCCCGCAAGACGCTCGAGGCGACCGATCAGATCACCGACTGGGTGAAGTCGAAGCAGTACCACCGCGATATGCCGTGGGCGCAGGATCCGGAGCTGATTGCTAACCGCGATGCGGGCCGGATGCGCATCTCCGATCTGAACGCATCCTTTTTCCGATGGGTGAAGGCAGAAGGGTACGACGCCGTCCATTTCCCTCAGGATGCTCGCTGGGCGGTCGTCGATCCCACCGCGATCGAGATCGTCTCGCATGGGACAGGCGATGAAGAGATTATGGCAGTCGATCGCGCTCCATCTCTCGATCGCGGCGCTGAGACCAATCCCGCGATCGCCGATCGCCAGCGTCAGCAGGCCGAGCTGGGCGCGGCGGCGCCGATGCGGGCGGCGGCAGAGCAGGACGGCACGTTAGGCCTTGGCCTTTTCGATCAAGCCGATCAGCCGGAGTTCCGCCTCGATCCGGAAGGCGGCGCGCAATCGATCCGCCAGATCCTCGACGACGTCGACCGCGAGGAGCAGGCAGCCGCGACGCTGCGTGGCTGCCTCGTCCCGCCGAAAGGAAACGCATGAGCCTTGAACGTTGCATCCCGGGTCTCGTCGCCCAGGGCAAGCTGACGCAGGAGCAGGCCGACGACGCGATGGCCGTCTATGGCCCACTCCGCGAGCGGTTCCGCGCCAGCATGGGGGACGCCGCGGCCGAGGCGCTGGCGAGCGAGCGAACGGTCGCGGCGCTCGAGCACAAGGCCGTGCAATCGAAACGCCAGAAGCTGCTCCAGGTGAAGGTCCAGCAGACCGCGATCGCCGACATGGCGAAGTTCAAGGGAAAGGATCCAGGGGCTGCGGCCGTCGCGCTCTTCGCGCGCGATGAGCGTGCGCCCTACGCCAACATCGAATATCGGCATCAGGCGATCCGGGCGCAGGCGCTCGCGGGGCTCGATCAGTTCCTGCTCCGCCACAGCCGCAATGTCGTCGGCGAGCTTCGCGACAAGGCGGGCCTGCTCGATCTTGTGCGCGAGGCGTTTGGCGAACAGTCGGGCAATGCGTCGGCGGCTGAGTTCGCCAAGGGGTGGCTGAAGTCAGCCGAGTGGCTGCGCCAGCGTCGCAACGCGGCCGGCGGCGATACCGGCAAGCTTGCCGACTGGGGGATGCCGCAGAGCCACGACAGCCTGAGCGTGCGGCAGGCGGCCGGCACCGGCGCAACGGCCGACGAGGCGTTCGCAGCGTGGCGTGACTTCATCGGTCCCATGCTCGATCGCGGCCGGATGCTCGACGGCGACACCGGCCTTCCGTTCAGTGATGCCCATTTCAGCCAGGCGCTGCGCGACGTGTTCGACACGATTTCCACCAATGGCTGGAACAAGCGCAACCCTGGCGGGCAGGCGGGCGTCGGCAAGCTCGGCAACCGGCGAGCCGACCATCGTTTCCTGATCTTCAAGGATGCCGACAGCTGGCTCCAATACCAGCAGCGGTTCGGCGGTGCCGGCACGCCGTTCGATGTAATGATGCGGCACATCGACAATATGAGCCGCGAGATCGCGATGATGGAGCGGCTTGGCCCCAACCCGGAAGCGACGGTCCGCTGGCTGAAGGATGCACTCGACAAGCGGGCGAGCCTTTCGCCCGTGCAGGCTGTGCGCGAGGCAGTTGCCAGTCCCAAGGCGCAGATCGATCGGATCTATCGCGAGCTGACCGGCGCCAACCTCGCGCCGGAAAATCGCGCGATCGCGATGAGAGGGGCGACGGTCCGAAGTTGGCAGACAACTACAAAGCTGGGATCAGCGGCGATCGCCGCTGCCGGCGATTTTGCCAATCAAACGGTCACACGTCTCTACAATGGTCTACCCGTCACCAACATGCTGTTCGGCTATCTGCGTCAGCTCAATCCCGCGAGTTCGACTGATAGAGCGATGGCAATCCGGTCGATGCTAGGTGCGGAGGATATCGCCCGTGCGATCGGCGACGACACCCGCTTCACGATGGCGCAACAGGGCAGCGAGTTCGTGAAGAGGCTGGCCGAGACGACCCTTAAGATTTCCGGCCTCGACGCGGTCACGCGCGCCGGTCGCTACTCTTTCGGGATGGATGCGCTGTCCACATTGACGACAGAAAGCGTCAAGTCGTTCGGCCAGCTGGATGGCCGCTTTGCCGGCATGCTGGAACGTTATGGCATCGGCGACGCCGAATGGCAGGCGATCCGCTCGACGCCCCTGATCGAAGATCGTGGGGCGCCTTGGCTAAAGCCCGACAACATCGAGCGAGCCGATCTCCGCGATCGCGTGATCGAAATGATCCTGTCAGAAACCGACATGGCTGTGCCGACCCCCGGGTTGCGGACACGTGCCGCAGTTAATGGCGTTTTCCCGAGGGGCAATGCGTTTGGTGAAATCGCCCGCTCAGCATTCCAGTTCAAGGGTTTTGGCGTTTCGATGCTGGCGGCGAACTGGCAACGCATGATGAGCAATAGCACGCTTCAAGGGAGGCTCGCTTATGCGATCGGTTACACTGCCCTACTCACTCTGGCTGGAACGTATGTCTTTCAGGCGCGAGAAATCATTAAGGGCAATGATCCGCGGCCGCTCGATGATTGGCAGCTTTGGTCGCAAGGTTTCTTCCAGGGCGGCGCGTTCGGCATCATCGGCGACTTCATCAATGCCGCGCAGAACCGATTTGGCGGGGGCGCGGCGGATACTCTTGCGGGGCCTGCTTGGGCGACGTTGAACCAAGTCGGCCGCGTGGCGATCGGCGATCAGGCTGCATCGTTGCGAGGCGAGAAGACCAACCGCGGCCGCGAGGCTGTGAAGCTTCTCCAACAGGAAACGCCAGTCATCGGGTCGCTGTGGTACACGCGGCTCGCCTACCAGCGGGCGCTGCAATTCTGGCTGCAGGAGCAGATCGACCCGCAATATGGCCAGTCCTTCCAGCGCATGCGGCAATATGCGCACCGCAACGGCCAGGATCTCTGGTGGCAGCCCGGAGAGCTCCAGCCGGACCGGGCGCCGAACCTAGCCAACGCGGTGAATGGGGCGGTGCCGGCGGGCCGGCACCGCTGACCGATCAGAGCGAGGCCGCCAGTGCGAGCAGCGCCACCTTGGCCTGTTCGCGCGCGTGCTTTTCGATCTCCTGGATCGACTTGCCTTCGTGACCGTGAAGGCGAATGCCGCTGATGCCGAGCGATATGCCATTCGTATGATCGTGGCCGTTGATGGACACCATCTTGTTGATGGCGTCGATGTTGAAGGCGTTAAGGTTCATGTGGTCCTCCTGTTAGGGGCGGGCGCTGTAGCGGCCCGACAAACCGGCCGGCAATCGGCTTAGGAACCAATCTGTTACATTTTGACCAGCGTTGACGCGCGCGCGCGCGCGTGCGAGTGTGCGCGCTCGGCGGGTCGCCCCCTGCCTGATGCCTGGCCGTCCTGTTGGCGGTTGGTTGCTCAGGGGGCAGAATGACCGTTTCGACCCAAACCATCGAAGCGACCAGCGTCTGCAACGGCGTGACCACGACGTTCAGCGTGCCGTTTCAGGTTTCAACGAACGCGGATCTGCAGGTCAGTCTTGTGGATCCGATCACCTACGCCAATGAGCAGGTGCTCAGCGAAGGCGTTGACTATGTCGTGTCCGGAAACCTCCAGGCCGGCGTGGCGTCCATCATCACCCTGATAGCCTATCCGGCGGGGCGAAACCTTTGGCGCCGCCGAAAAACGGCTCGAACGCAGGAGCAGGTCTACACGCCGAACGACGGCTTTCCGGCGAAGTCGCACGAGTTCGTCGCCGACAAGGCCATCATGATCGCACAAGAGCAGGATCGCCTGCATGTCGATCTTGCTTCCCGGGCGCTTCAGGTGCCGACCGGCGAAGTCGCGCCGATCATCCCGAACAGCGCTGCGCGCACCGGGAAATTCCTTGCGTTCGATGCGTCGGGCAACCCTGTCGCATCACTGGGGACCGGCGCGGACGCAGGACTGCGGAATGATCTGGCTGGCTCGGGCGGCGGCGGGCTCGTCGCTGTGGCGCTGCCCTTCCCCAATATCGTCAAGCAAAGTCTCGTTTCGGTTCTTGCCTCCGGGCCTGTTGACTTCACATTCTTCTATCGGGCGGAGGATGGCGTTGATTGGACGCCCGCTTATCAGCGCGCACTGAACACCGGCCGTAATGTATTCGTACCGGAGGGGCGGTTTCTTCGCCTGAAGAGTGCGACGACGCAGGGTCAGCAGATCATTGGTTGCGGTGTCACCCGTAGCGTGTTTGTCATCGGTTCCGCAGCAACGCCGTTCCAGGACATGGCGGCGCAAGGCGTCGATATCACGCCCAGCACGTTCGATGACACGGCCTATGGCCATGACGGCATCGGGTTCGAATTCTATCAGCCGAACACGAACGTTCGCGCGAATGTCCTGCGCTACCCCTATGCGATCTACATGGCCGGGGTGGATCGGCCAAAGTTCGGTGATGTCCGCATCTCCAATGGATGGAACGGCATTTACGCTGACGGCTGTGGCGGTCTCGAGGCCGGCGTCATCGAACTCGGCTGTTTCAACACCCCGTTCCTGATGGACCATGCCTACGACACGACGACGATCAGGACGCTGAAGTTCTGGCCCTACGGGTCAGGCAATGTGGGGTCGACCACCCCCTTGCTGTGGCAGGTTTACCAGGATGGCGTGGCATATTCTCAGATCGGGCGGATCGACGGTACGTCGATTGGCCTGCTTGCGACCTTTCAACAGCGGATCAAATTTTATCAGTCCGACGCCGGCGGTCACGAATTCGGGACAATCGGCGAGCTGCACCTTGATGGCACGTTCGGACGGATAGAGCAGGACAGTGCCTATTTGTCGGTCGGCAGTTGGTACGCCTCCACAGGTTCCAACACGGATTTCAAGATCTTGCTGACGGGTGGGCGATTGGCCCTTGGCCCCTGCGCGATGTTCCTTGGGCCCGGCGGCAACGGCACTGCGCCTCTCATCCAGATCTCGGGCGGGTATCTATCAGCGCAGAGCGGCGGCTTCTTCGAGGCGCTTGGTGTGGCGCAGCCGCTACTGGCGCAGAGTGGCGGCGATGTCGTCTGGATTGGAGGCCAGATACTCGGTCTCACCAACCAAACACGCACGCGCGCGGTGTTCGAGCAGACTGGTGGCCGGATCACGCTCCGCAGCGCGCGTTTCTCCGATGCCGGTACGGGCACAGGGTTTGCGTTCTCGATCGCGACCGACGACAACCACGACATTCAAGAGAACGCCCTGTTGGGCTGGGGGTTCGCCCTGCCGCCTACGATTGCCCAGGGGCAGTATGATATCGACAGGACGATCCCTGCGGTTGCGACCGTTGCCTTCACGAACAATGGGGATTTCGCACCGGTCTACACGGCGCAGAGCACGGGCTTCCGCATCAGCGGCAACACGATCTCCTTCACGACGACGGTGGTGTTCAACACCAACGCCTTCACCACGGCGAGCGGGCCGTTCCTGATCAAGCCGAACATTCCGTATCTGCCGAAGGCGACCACGGCCGTCACCATCCAGCAGATGTCCAACGTCACATTCGGCAGCCCGTTCTCCGGCGAAATCCAGGGAGACGGCACCATACCGATCCGGTTGTTCACCTCCAATGCGCCGGTCGGCAACATGGGCAACACGAACATTTTGCCCAGCAAAAACGGCGTGATGTTCGTCATCTCCGGGACCTACATCGTATGATCCGCGCCCGCATTTCCGTCGCTTTGACGGCGCCGTCGCATGGCTGACCGGTCCGAGATCCTGATGCCAGTCACTCCAGCAGGGGCCGTGGAGCAGATGTTGCTTGAAGAACTGCGGCGCACCCGGGAGGGCAATGATCGCCTGTCCACGGTTGTCTCCAGCATCGAGAAGACGCTCGCCGTAATGGGCAGCGAGCATGCTCACACCGTCGGCGAGCTGGGCAAGATTCAAGCTCGCATGGACGTCGCGGAAGGTGACATCGAGAAGCTGAGGTCGTGGCGTGACCGGCAGGAGGGCGCGCGCGGCCTCGCTGGTTGGCTGATCAACTCACCCGTCATCGGCTGGATCGTCGCGGCGGCCGCGGCCGGCTGGGCCATTCTCCAGGGAAAGGGGCATCCATGATCGCACGCATCAAGGCTTGGCTGGACGGGCAGCTGCTGCCCCATTGGCATCAATGGTACAAGCATGTCTCGATGTGGTTGGCGACGGCCGCGGCCGCCGTGATCGCCTATCTGACCGCGGTGCCGTCCGCTCTCAACGACGCGCTGCACATGCTGCCCGACAGCATTCGCGCCACACTGCCGGCCTGGATCGGGCCGACCGTGTTCTTCCTGCTCTTCGTGGCCCGCTTCTGGGATCAGCGGAAGGACAAAGCCGATGGCCAGCAATAAGGCCAAAGGCGCGATTGGCGCCGGCATCGCGGCAATGCTGACCATCGCCGTGCCCTATACGGCAGGATGGGAAGGCAAGGCCAACGACCCCTATTTCGACAGCGCGAAGGTGGAGACCGTTTGCTACGGCGACACCCAGGTGGCGATGCGCCACTACAGCGACGCCGAATGTGCGCAGCTCCTCCGGCAGAAGCTGGCGACAGTCTATGCGCCTCAGGTGGTGAAGGTCCTGCCGGGGATCGAGGAGCATCGCTTCGCCTTCGCGGCCTTCACCGACTTCTCCTACAATGCCGGCGCAGGCTCCCTGGCGAAGTCGCCCGCGCTCCTCTGGAAGCGTGGCCGCTATGTCGAAGCCTGCCGCGCCATGTGGGCCTATAAATATGCGGTCGGTAAGATCCTGGCCGGTCTCGTCCTCCGGCGCGCCGGGGCCGCCAACGACAATCGCATCAGCGAGAGCGATCTCTGTATGGTCGATGCGGTGCCGATGGCGATGGGGATCTCGGCATGAGCGGGATTGCGAACCTGGTCCCCGGCGTCAGCCAGGCGAAGGCGATCGCCGCGGCCGTCGGCCTCGTGGCGTTCGCGGTCCCGATCGCCGGCTGGGCGATCACCGCGCACACGCTCGCCAGTGTGCGCGACTGGCAGGCATCGGTCGTTTCGTCGACCTCGACCGCCCTGCATGTCGTCGACAAAGCCGGCCGACCGCATTTGCTCGCCGCGAACGATGTGCCGGCGGCAATCGCGGGGCTCGGCGATGCGCTCGACCAAGTGCGGCTCAAGACAGCCCGGGCACAAGCGGACGACGCCGCCCATGCCAAGGCAGTCAAGAACGTCCAGGATCTCACCACGAAGGAGCATGACAATGGTCTCCAGGCGCAGCTCGATGATGCTCGGTCTCGTGTCGCTGATTATGCTCGCCGGATGCGGGGCGCAGCATCTGCAGGTCCCATCGACCAACGTGGTAGCGGAACGTCGGGAATGTCCGCCGCGGCCGACGCCGCCCAGGTCGCTGACGGATCCGGTGCAACGGCCCTCGTTCCTGTCCCCCAGTCCGACCTCGACACATGCGCCGCCAATACCGTGAGGCTCGAGGACGCGGTCAAGTGGATCGCTGATCAGGGGGCGATCCCGAACTGATCAGCTGGGTGCGCGCGCTGCCGAGTGCCGCCTCCGCCTGCTATCTCGCTCAGGATGTTCACGCTCATGCTATTTGCGATAATTATAGGCCTCGCCGCCCTGCTCGGTAATTTTATAGCCGTCGCGGAAGAGGAGGCGATGGCAAAAGCCAGTCTCGAGTTTTCGGTTTCTGGCATCTCTGTATTCCACCTTGCCGATCAGCCAGAAGCCAAAATCGGTTGGAGCGGCGGGAGAGGTGCAGCGGAACAAAATGTCGCGGGTGGCGCGCTTATCTTCCGGAACATCGTCCCGCTTCATCATCGGTCCCGATTGCTCCTCGATGACGACCCCTCCGTCGCCGAGCCGCAGCACGGTAGGGCCAATATGACAGTCCTTGAGGGAAAGCTCCTGCCTGACCAGTCGCTCTTTGAGTCCCTCGATCAGGCCGCCAGTTCGGACCGGCGCGGGGACCGGCAGGACGTCAGAGAAGCAGACGCCCGCCTCTATGCGGTCAATGATAGCCAGGCTCTCGCCGTAGTTTCCCACCTTGAACGTCCACCGAAAGCTATCCAGGCCATGGCGCCATCGGGCAACGTTGGTGGAAACGGTTTCGACTATGACCCAAGGGCGATCTTGTTCGAGAAAGGCTTCACGGGAGATATCGGCACTCCGCTTCGCCTCGTAAGCCGCCCGTCCAGCATAGACGGCGGCGCCGATGGCGGCGAGCATCGTAATGAGCCCAAGACCGGTCCCAATGGCGGCAATCCGTGCCTGATCGAAGGCGTAGATGGCTTGTGCGTCGGCGGCGTCCGCACTGCGTCGAGCCTGTATGTGGGTGTCTCGATCCTGCTGATATTCGTCTGCGGCCCTCTCGCATCGCTCTCGCTCTGCCTGTCCTGCTGGCCCGGAAAGGCGTTTGATCTGCGCTGGGCTGCAATGTCGCTCGGCTTCGCGCTTATGAGCGCCTACGGGGTCTACTGCGCCGGCACCTGCAAAGGATACCTGTTCGGGATATAGGCACCACGCCAACGCTGTAGCGAGCACGAGTGCAATCAAGCACCCGAAGGTGAGACCGATGATCCGATAAACCTTGCTCATGTGAATCGCGACGCCCCCGTCAACCGCACGCGCGCTTGTTTCCCATCTGGGCTGGAGAGTCCATTGCGACTGGATCTTGCTCGGCCGGTCGCTTTCGGATCCGGTGCTCCGCCCCTTGGCGCTGGCGGCCGCCGCCGCCCGGCGCCGGGCGTTTAGCCCTTGATCCTTCGCCGTCGATGCGCCAAGTCGCGGCCGCCCGGCAAGTGCCGGGCAGGGATTAGCCTCCCTCCCACGAGAACCCGAACCGTCAGGCCCAGCCTGTGCGGCATTACGGTCGGGCGCGTGGGAGCTCGTAAGGGCGCCGCTCTCGTGGCGGTAAGGCTAATCTCGCGCGTCCGGCCACCCAGCAGCCGACCGGCCGCGATGATTAGGCCGAGCGCTGCCGGACCCTGGAATGGACGATGCCGAGTTCGAGGCCCGTTGTAATCGTCTGACCGCAGCGCTGGACGGCCTGCGTGACCTCCTCGCTGGCCAGGTCCCCGGCTTGTCGATGAAGTCCGAAGGGGTTGCTGGTCTCGCCGATCTGATCGCAGCCGAGGCGCATATTTTGCTCGATGAGCCCAAGCGGCCGAGGGGGCTTCGCATCATTCAATGAGGCTGGACGCCATTCCAACAACGGGCCGTTTTGCGGCAAAGTTGGAACAAATTGTGCTGCCTAAGTTATTGAAATCACTGCGCGGTGCAGAGCTTGGGAAGCTTCTGCTCTACCATTGAGCTACACCCGCGACGGCGACGTCTCGGCGCCATCGGAAGCCTCTCGGCTCGCCGGCCAAGTGCCACGGTCGGAGCGATATCGTCAACGCCGAATTTGCGGACACGCCGGCTTTCGCGAGGCATGGCCGTAGCCCGTCCGCCGGTGTAGGCGCAGGCGGCAGGAGGATGTGCGGTGGGTTTGCGCAAGGATATCTGGCGGCCGGCGATCGTCGGCGCGCCGATCGCGGAGATCGTGCGGCGCGGTTCGGTCGAGGGATTGCCGGTCACCTGGCTGCCGCCGATGGGGGCGTTCCGCTTCCTCGCCGATCCGTTCGGGCTGTGGCGCGACGATCGGCTGCATGTCTTTGCCGAGACCTATGATTATCGCGTCCGCGTCGGCGCGATCGAGGTGCTCACTTATTCCCGAGACCTCCGCCTGATCGATCGCGCGCCCGCGCTGGCCGAGCCCTGGCACCTCTCCTATCCGCTGGTGTGGGAGGCGGACGGCGAGACATGGATGCTGCCCGAGGCGCATCGATCGGGCGGACTGACGCTCTATCGCGCGGCGGAGTTCCCCCGTCGCTGGGAGCCCGCGCACCGGATTGCGCTGGATCATGTGCCGGTCGACGCCACGCCCTTCTTCCACGACGGTCTGTGGTGGCTGTTCTACTGCCCGGCGACGAGCGCGGCGGACAAGGTGGGGCGGCTCCACATCGCCTTCGCCGAGCGGCTGGCCGGCCCGTGGCGGATGCATCCCGGCAACCCGGTGCGGCAGGATCGGGCGAGCGCGCGGCCGGGCGGCACGGTCGCGCTCATCGACGGCGTGCCGATGCTGCCGGTGCAGGATTGCACGCGCACCTATGGCGGCGCGATCCGGCCGCTCTTCTTCGATCGGCTCGATACCGGGCGTGTGGAGACGCGCGTCGGCGAGGCGATCCCGATCCCCGCGGGCTTCGCGCCTTATGGGGAGGGGATGCACACGCTGGCGGCGGCCGGCGAGGTCACGCTGATCGACGTCAAGCGCACCGAGCTTTCGGCGCACGGCCTGTCGATCGAGCTGGCCCGCGAGGCGCGCAAGCTGATCCGGCGGGCCTTACCCGATCAGGGCGGTGCGCCGATCCGGTGACGGCGGGCCTTGTCGCTGACGCGCCTGCCGGAAGGCGGCCATCGAAACCAGATTGGACGGGCGCGGCTTCGGCCAGTTGAGCCCCATCAGCACGGCCGAGGCCGCCAGCATCAGGAATACCCCCAAAGCGATGGTTTCCTCGTCGGGCACGAACGCACCTGCAACAATGAATCCCAATCCGACCAGCAGAACGGCGGACAGTTGAACGTTGGTGTTAGTCCTTCGACCCACGTTCTTCTCCTCTCCTCTGTGGGCGCGACCGATTTTTCGGGATCGTCTACCCGCAAGCAAGTGTCCGCTAATTCGTGAGGACTGTCACCTCCGGTACAAATGGCGCGAATCTGCCAAAAGCTGTTCCGGCGCCGTCGCGAATCAGTCCGAACGCGATTTGCACAGGCAAAAATGTCACCGTTGTCTCCCGATCGGCGGGAGGGATAATTTTTCCGCCGCGTCCCGGCCGGCCGGATCGGGCCAAATGCACCGCGCCATACTGGCAAGTGCAAACTACGCACGCTGCAATGCAGAAAGGTGAATTGAAATTTGGGCGGAGAAGCGCCACGGGCGCGGCCCATGGACCAAGTGCGTCAGAGTTGCGCCGCGGGCAAGACGCTCGCCGCGCCATAGCTGCGCGCCCGTTCGCGGCAACGACCTTGGAGTCGCCACCCGGACGCGCGCGCAAGCGCCTCGTCCTTCCCCATCAACGCTTCTGTAGATAGTGGACATGAACGAACGCACTTTGCGCAGGCTTGCAGGGCTGGCGTCGCTGGCCCCCATGACGATGCTGAGCGGATGCTCCTGGGACGTACTCGATCCCGCCGGAAGCATCGGCATCCAGAATCTTTCCACGCTGGCATGGGCGACCATGTTCATGCTGATCGTGGTCGTCCCCGTGATGATTATGATCGTGGCGTTCGCGTGGCGCTACCGCTCGACCAACCTCGCGGCCGATTATGCGCCCGAGTGGTCGCATTCCACCAAGATCGAGGTCGTGGTGTGGACGATCCCGGCGCTGATCGTGGCGACGCTCGCGGTGATCTGCTGGCGCACGTCGCACACGCTGGACCCCTATCGCCCGATCGCTTCCAACCAGAAGCCGGTCGAGGTGGAGGTCGTCTCGCTCGATTGGAAGTGGCTGTTCATCTACCCGGAATATGGCGTCGCCTCGGTGAACGAGATGGCCATGCCGGTGGGCCGCCCCGTCCACTTCAAGATCACGTCGTCCTCGGTGATGAACAGCTTCTTCATCCCGCAGCTCGGCAGCCAAGTCTACTCGATGGCGGGGATGCAGACCCAGCTCAACCTCATCGCCGACCGTGCCGGTTCCTATAAGGGCATCTCGGCCAACTTCTCCGGTGACGGTTTCGCCGACATGCGCTTCCAGGCGAAGGCGATGGACGCCGCCGGTTTCCAGAAGTGGATCGACAGCGCCAAGGCGAGCCCGGCCCGCCTCGACGCGGCCGGCTACGCCGCTCTTGAAAAGCCCAGCGAGCGTGACCCCGTGCGCCTCTACGGCACGGTGGCGCCCAAGCTGTTCGACGCCGTGGTGATGCAGGACATGCACGGCAATGCGCAGAAGGCCGGCGAGGCCGGGGCGCAGATGACCTCCATGCAGATGCCGTCCGCGGCGCAGCAGGATTGATCCCGATGGATATGGCCAAGATGATGCCCATGATGGTGGGCAAGCTGACGATGGACTCGCTTCCGCTCCATGAACCCATCGTCATGGGCGCGACCGCGTTCATGGGTCTGGTGGGTCTCGGGGTGGTCTATGCCATCCACAAGACGAATTTCTGGGTGCCGCTGTGGCGCGACTGGCTGACGTCGGTCGACCACAAGAAGATCGGCATCATGTATATCATCCTGTCGCTGGTGATGCTGCTCCGCGGCTTCTCCGACGCGATCATGATGCGCACCCAGCAGGCGCTGGCCGCCGGCGGCGCGCAGGGCTATCTGCCGCCCTCGCACTTCGACCAGGTGTTCACCGCGCACGGCGTCATCATGATCTTCTTCATGGCGATGCCCTTCGTGATCGGCCTGATGAACGTGGTCGTCCCGCTCCAGATCGGCGCGCGCGACGTGGCCTTCCCGTATCTGAACTCGCTCAGCTTCTGGCTGACCGTGTCGGGTGCGATGCTGGTCAACGCCTCGCTCGCCATCGGTGAGTTCGCGCGCACCGGCTGGCTGGCCTATCCGCCGCTGTCGGAGCTGGCCTATTCGCCGGGCGTGGGTGTCGATTATTATATCTGGTCGCTCCAGATCTCGGGCATCGGCACGACGCTGGCCGGCGTGAACTTCATCGCCACCATCCTCAAGATGCGTGCTCCGGGCATGGATCTGATGAAGATGCCGGTGTTCACCTGGACGACGCTCTGCACCAACATGCTGATCGTCGCGGCCTTCCCGATCCTGACCGTCACGCTCGCGCTGCTGACGCTCGACCGTTACCTCGGCTTCCACTTCTTCACGAACGACATGGGCGGCAACCCCATGAACTATGTGAACCTGATCTGGATGTGGGGTCACCCCGAGGTCTACATCCTCGTCATCCCGGTGTTCGGCGCCTTCTCGGAGATCGTCGCGACCTTCTCGGGCAAGCCGCTGTTCGGCTACAAGTCGATGGTCTACGCGACCATGGGCATCGCCGGCGCCAGCTTCCTGGTGTGGCTGCACCACTTCTTCACCATGGGCTCGGGCGCGAACGTCAACGCCTTCTTCGGCATCACCACGATGCTGATCTCGATCCCGACGGGCGTGAAGATCTTCAACTGGCTGTTCACCATGTACAAGGGCCGCGTCCGCATGACCGTGCCCGTGATGTGGACGCTGGGCTTCATGCTCACCTTCGTCATCGGCGGCATGACCGGCGTGATGCTGGCGCTTCCGGGTGCGGACTTCGTGCTCCACAACTCGCTGTTCCTGATCGCGCACTTCCACAACGTCATCATCGGCGGCGTGGCGTTCGGCTGCTTCGCGGCGATGAACTACTGGTTCCCGAAGGCCTTCGGCTTCCACCTCAACGAGAAGCTGGGCAAGGCGGCCTTCTGGTGCTGGTTCGTCGGCTTCTACATCGCGTTCATGCCGCTCTATGCGCTGGGCTTCATGGGCGCGACCCGTCGCCTTCAGCATTATGCGGATCTCGCCTGGCAGCCTTACTTCGTCGTCGCCTGCGCCGGCGCGGGCCTGATCCTGCTCGGCATCGTCTTCCAGATCACGCAGCTCGTCGTCTCGATCCGCGACCGCGAGCAGAACCGCGACCTGACGGGCGATCCGTGGAACGGCCGCACGCTCGAGTGGGCGACCTCGTCGCCGCCGCCCTTCTACAACTTCGCGAAGACGCCGAAGGTCGAGGAACTCGACGCCTGGCTCGACATGAAGAAGAAGGGCATCTCGCCGCTGCCGGAGACGTTCCAGCCGATCCACATGCCGCGCAACACCTGGGCGGGTTTCGTGATCGGCATCATCACCATCCCGCTGGGCTTCGCGCTGATCTGGCATATCTGGTGGCTCGCCGCGGTGAGCTTCCTGGGTGCGATCGGCTGCGCCATCGTCCATTCGTTCAACGAGGATCGCGACTATTACGTCCCCGCCGAGGAAGTGGCGGAGATCGAAGGTCGCGCCGCCATCGCCAAGGCTGCCTGACATGACCAGCGCCACCATCACCGCTCACGGTGGTCATCACGACCACCACGAGGAGCATCACGACCAGTTCGGTACGGTCCAGCTCGGCTTCTGGGTCTACCTGATGTCGGACTGCGTGATCTTCTCCGGCCTGTTCGCGACCTACGCCGTGATGTCGACCGCCTTCGCCGGCGGCCCGACCCCGCACACCATCTTCGACCTGCCCTATGTGGCGGTCGAGACGGCGCTGCTGCTCTTCTCGTCGATCACCTATGGCTTCGCCATGATCGGCGCCCACAAGGGCAACAAGGGCGCGGCCATGGGCTGGCTGGTCATCACCGCGCTGTTCGGCCTGGGCTTCATCGGCATGGAAGTCCACGAGTTCGCCAAGCTGATCCACGAGGGCGCCGGCCCGGATCGCTCGGGCTGGCTGTCGTCCTTCTTCGCGCTGGTCGGCACGCACGGGCTGCACGTCACGTCGGGCCTCGTCTGGATGACCGTGATGCTCGTCCAGGTCGCCCGCCGCGGCCTGACCGAGACGAACATCCGCCGCCTGACCTGCCTGTCGCTGTTCTGGCACTTCCTCGACGTCATCTGGATCGGCGTCTTCAGCCTCGTCTATCTGATGGGAGTTTCGGCATGAGCGCGCACGATACGCACGCTTCGCATGGCAGCCATGGGGGCGCCGGCTCCTATCTCGTCGGCTTCGTGCTGGCGGTGGTGCTGACGGTCATTCCGTTCGGCGCGGTGATGAAGGGCATGGTCCATGGCTCGCAGGCCGTGGCGCTCATCATGGGCGCGGCGGTGATCCAGATCCTGGTTCACCTGCGCTACTTCCTGCACATCGACGGCAAGACCGACCGCTGGACGCTTCAGGCGCTGATCTTCACGATCTTCGTGCTGGGGATCGTGCTGGGTGGCTCGCTCTGGGTCATGCACAACATGAACACCAACATGATGCCGACTGCGATGCAGATGCCGATGGGCGACTGATCGCCCGCGACATTCCGGCACAAAAAAAGGCCTCGCTCCAAGCCGGAGCGAGGCCTTTTCCGTTGGGGCGATCAGGCGATCGTGGGGACGATGCCGCCTTCGGCGCGGATCGCGGCGCCGTTGGTGACGGCGGCGAGCGGGCTCGCGAGGAAGGCGACCATGTTGCCGATCTCCTCCGCCTCGATCAGCCGGCGGATCAGCGAGAGCGGGCGCAGCTCTTCGAAGAACTGCTGCTCGACCTCGGCCTGCGGCGCATCGCCGTTGGAGACGGTGGAGCGCATGAAGTCGACGATGCCCTCCGAGCGCGTCGGCCCCGGCAGCACCGAGTTCACCGTCACGCCGGTGCCCGTGGTCTGGGCGGCGAGGCCGCGCGCGATCGAGAGCTGGGCGGTCTTGGTCATGCCGTAGTGGATCATCTCGGCGGGGATCATCAGCGAGCTTTCCGACGAGATGAAGATCACGCGACCCCAGTTCTTCTCCAGCATCCTGGGGAAGTAGTGGCGGGCGAGGCGGGCGCCCGAGACGACGTTCACCTCGAAGAAGTGGTGCCAGTCCGCATCGGTGATGTCGGTGAAGGCCTTGGCCTCGTAGATGCCGAGATTGTTGACGAGGATGTCCGTCTGCGGAACGGCGGCGATCAGCGTCGCGGCGCCCTCGGCAGTCGCGGGATCGGCGAGCACGGGGTTCACCTTGCCGACCTTGGCGATCTGAGCGGCGGCCTCATCGAGCTTGGCCTGGTTGCGGCCGGTGATGGTGACCTCCACGCCTTCGGCGGCGAGGCGCTCGGCAATGGCGAGGCCGATGCCGGCGGTCGATCCGGTCACCAGTGCGGTCTTGCCCTTCAATTGCAGGTCCATGGAATTTCTCCTTCATAGGTTCGCCGCCGAAAGTGGGCCTGTTCGGCATTGATGATTAGAGCGCTGAGACACACTATAGAAGTGCGCTGGATTCACGAACGGGACGGGCATGGACAATCGCATCGGCGAGATGGAGACCTTTCTCGCGGTGGCGCGGGGCGGCAGCTTCGCGGCGGCGGCCAAACAGATGCGGCTGACCCCGTCCGCCGTCAGCCGGGCGATCGCGCGGCTGGAGGCGCGGCTGGGCGTGGTGTTGATCCGCCGCACCACCCGCGCGCTGGCGTTGACGGCGGAGGGCGAGGCCTATCGCGACCGCGTGGCGGGGCTGGTCGCGGAGATCGACGAGATCGAGCGCAGCATCGGCCATGCGCAGGAAGGGCCACGCGGCAAGTTGCGCGTCAACGCCTCGGTGCCGTTCGGATCGCTCTATCTGATCCCGATCCTGCCGCGCTTCATGGAGGCCTGTCCGGCGGTGACGCTGGAGCTGGCGCTGAACGACGCGCTGGTCGATCTGGTCGAGGAGCGGGCGGACATCGCCATCCGCATCGGCCCGTTGCGCGACACGCGGCTCAAGGCGAAGAAGCTGGGGCGCAGCGCCATGGTACTGGTGGCGAGCCCGGACTATCTCGCGAAGGCCGGCGAGCCACGCCATCCCGATGATCTCGACCGGCATCGCCTGCTCACCTTCAGCTTCCGCCGCTCGCTGGATAGCTGGCCCTTCCGCATCGGTGGCAAGGTGGTGCAGCGGCCGGTGGAGGGCGCCTTCCTCGGCAATTCGGGCGAGGCGGTGCGGCTGATGGCGCTGGCCGGCGGTGGGATCGCGCGCATCGGCCGCTTCCACGCCGCGCCCGATCTTGCCGCCGGGAGGCTGGTGTCGGTGCTCGACGCCTTCAACGCCGGCGACGGGGAGGACATCCATGCCCTCTATGTCGGGCATGAGCGGCTATCGCTCCGGGTGCGGGCGTTCCTCGATTTCCTCGAGGAACATCTGGTTCTGCCGGGTTAGGCAAGGGACCGTCATCCACTCCCCTCATTCGTCATCCTGACGGAAGTCAGGATCCAGGGCCTCGCACGCCGCGATTGAGGCTCTGGATCCCGGATCAAGTCCGGGATGACGAAAGAAGGGAGCGCCTCAGTAACCCGTCATCGAATAAGGTCGGTCGGCCTTCTTCGTCGCCCATGTCCTGTTGGGCGTGGCGGACATCACGAAGCGCAGCTCGCCGCCCGCCTCGATCTGGGCGTGGGTGATGAAGCCCTTCTCCAGCGGCTGGCCGTTCAGCAGCACCTTTCCGACATAGGGGTGGGCGTCCCCCAGACCCTCGGTGACGATGCGGAACTGCCTGCCATTGGGCAGATTGAGCGTGGCATGATCGACGAAGGGCCGCCCGATCACATATTCGAGGCTGCCCGGCGTCACCGGATAGAAGCCGAGCCCGGTGAACACGAGCCACGCCGACATCTGGCCGAGATCGTCATTGCCGGCGAGGCCGTCCTCGGTGGGCTTGTACTGGCTGTCGACGATCTGCTTCAGCCGCTCCTGCGTCCGCCATGGCGCGCCGGCATAGCTGTAGAGATAGGCGACGTGGTGGCTGGGCTCGTTGCCGTGGATATATTGGCCGATGAGCCCGGCAATGTCCTCCGAGCCCGAATAATCGAGCTTGCTATTGTCATAGGCGAACATGGCGTCGAGCTTGGCGACGGTTTTGGCGTCGCCGCCCAGCAAGCGGATCATGCCGCCCTCGTCCTGCGGCATGAACCAGCTATACTGCCACGCATTGCCCTCGGTGTAGTCCGACCCGTACTTGATCGACACCGGATCGAAGGGCGTGCGGAACTGGCCGTTGGACAGCCGGGCGCGGACCCAGCCGGTCTTGGCGTCGAAGCCGTTGCGCCAGTTCTGCGCGCGCTTGGAGAAGGTGGCGGCGATGTCGGCGCGGCCGGCCTTCTTCGCCATCTGCGCGATGGTCCAGTCGTCGAAGGCATATTCCACCGTCTTGGAGGCCGCCTCCGGCTCCTTGTCGATCGGGACGTAGCCGAGCTTCATATAGTCGCCGAGGCCGCCATAGGGCGCGTAGGTGGCGCTCGCGACCATCGCCTTGAGCGCATCGCCCACGTCGAAGCCGTCGATGCCCTTCAGATAGGCGTCGGCGATTACGGGCACGGCATGATAGCCGATCATGCACCATGTCTCGCGGCCCTGGAACTGCCAGACGGGTAGGATGCCGTCGGGGCTGACCTTCTGGCTTTCGATCAGCGAGCGGATGAAATCGGTGTTGGTCTGCCGGGGTTCGATGATGGTGAGCAGCGGATGCTCGGCCCGGAAGGTATCCCAGAGCGAGAAGCTCGAATGGAAGGTGAAGCCCTGCGCCTGATGGACCTGATTGTCCGGCCCGCGCCAGCGCCCGTCCGCATCGCCCGCGACCGACGGCGCGATCAGCGAATGGTAGAGCGCGGTGTAGAGGCTCTTCTTCATCGGCGCGGGGGCGTCGAGATCGATGGCGCCCAGGGCCTGCTCCCACATCGCCCTGGTCTTCGCGCGGATGGCGTCGAAGTCGCCCGGCTCCGAATCAAGATTGGCGATCGCTCCCGCCTCGTCGACCGAGGAGATGCCGACCTTCACTTCGAGCGGCTGGTCGAGCGCGCCGAAGTCGAGGCGGGCGACCAGCGCCTTGCCCATCTTCTCGGCGAGCGCGTCGCTGCCGCGGCCCGGACCCTGAAAGCCCTTATAGGGGATATTCTCTTCCGTGTTGAGGAAGGCATGGTCCTTCAGCGGCGCGGAGAAGCGCATCGCGAAGTAGAGCTTGCGATCGGGCGCCCAGCCGCGCGTCTCGCGGGAGCCGGTGATGGTGCCGTCCGGCCGCAGCCGGATCGAGGACCACAACACCTTGCCCGGATAATTGTAGAGCGAGGTGCGCAGGTCGAGCACCAGATGCGCCGCCTTGCCCTTGGGGAAGGCATAGCGGTGGACGCCGACGCGGGTGCCGGCGGTCATCTCGGCGCGCACGCCCGGATCGGCGAGCGTCACGGCGTAATAGCCGGGCTGCGCCACTTCGGTCGCATGATCGAAGCGCGAGCGATAGCCGGTGCCGGGCTTGGTCGCGTCGCCGGGTTCCAGAGGCACCGTGTCGCCGCTCACCGGCATGACGAGGAAGTCGCCGAGGTCGCTATGCCCCGCGCCCGAGAAATGGGTGTGGCTGAAGCCCTGGATGGTCGGGTCCGCATAGTCGTAGCCGGCGGCATGGCTGTAGCAGGCACGGATCTCGCAGGTCGTGTCGGTGTCGGGCGAGAGCTGCACCATGCCGAAGGGGGCGACGGCACCGGGGAAGGTATGCCCGCCGCCGCCCGTGCCGATCATCGGATCGACCGCGTCATAGGCGGGCGACGCCAGCGCCGGCGTCGCGGCAACGAGGGCAAGGGCGGAGGCGAGCGCCGCGAGGCGCGGGAGACGGGCAAGCGACATGCCCGTCTTTAGAGCAGCCGGTCAGGCGAAGCGGAAGCCGGATATTGCCGTCTGCATCACGACCTCGGAATAAATATGCTCGCCGGCCGCATCGCTCGCCCCGGCGGCGACCATGAGGGGCAGGAGATGCTCCTCGCGCGGGTGTGAATAGGCGGCGTCCGGGGCGTCCTTCCAGCGGATCAGCGCGGCTCCGCGCGTCGCGCCGGCGCCGGTCGCGGCCTCCGCCAGCCACGCGTCGAAGCGGCGTGACGGCTCGGTCGCGCGGGGGTCGCCATAGCCGCGCATGTTGTGGAAGCTCATCCCCGCGCCGACGATCAGCACGCCCTCGTCGCGCAAGCCGGCGAGCGCCCGACCGGCGGCGATGTGAAGCGCGGGGTCGAGATTGCGGTCCACGGACATCTCGACGACGGGAATATCCGCATCCGGGAAGGCGACCTTGAGCGGCACGAACACGCCATGATCCAGCCCGCGCGCGGAATCGAGGCCGGCGGGCAGCCCCGCCTCGCGCAGCAGAGCGGCGGCGTGGGCGGCGAGCGCCGGGCTGCCCGGCACATCGTAGCGCAGCTCATAGGTGTGCGGCGGGAAGCCGTAATAATCGTAGATCAGCTCGGGCCGCTCGCCGCCGGTGAAGGCGAAGCCGTCCGTTTCCCAATGGCCGGAGACGATCAGGATCGCTTTGGGCCGTTCGGGCAGGTGTGTGGCGAGGGTGCGGAGGAAGGTCTCCATCCCCGTCCATGTGCCGCGCGGATCGTCCATGAAGAAGCAGGGGCCGCCGCCGTGCGGGATGTAGAGGCTGGGCTGACGGAGGTCGGTCATGAGGCTTCCCCGGATACGCGAACGGAAGCCCTCAGGTGGCGGTGCGGCGCGCGAATTCAAGGTAGAGCTGGCGCAGGCGGGTGGCGATCGGGCCGGGCGTGCCGTCGCCGACGGGGGCGCCGTCGATGCTGACGACGGGCAGCACGAAGGTCGAGGCGCTGCTCAGGAAGGCCTCGCGCGCGGCGAGCGCCTCGTCGAGCGAGAAGGGGCGTTCCTCGATCGCGAGGCCCGTCTCGGCGGCGAGCGCCGCGATGGCGAGCGCGGTGCAGCCGGGCAGCGTCTTGTGGCTGCGCGCGCGGGTGACGAGGCGGTTGTCGGCGGTGAGGATCCACGCGGTCGAGGAGGAGCCCTCGGTGACGAGCCCGTCCTCCAGCATCCACGCCTCGAAGCAGCCGCGCGCGTGCGCCTCCTGCTTGGCGAGCACCTGTGCGAGGAGCGCGACGCTCTTGATGTCGCGGCGCGCCCAGCGGATATCGGGCAGCGTGCAGACCGCGACGCCCTTCGCGGCGGCCGGCGAGTCCGTGATCCGCTTGGCCTGCGTGAACAGCACCAGCGTCGGCGTCATGCCCTCGGCCGCGACGAAATCGCGGTCGGCGGCGCCGCGCGTCACCTGAAGATAGACGACGCCCTCGGCGAGGCCGTTGCGGGCGATCAACGCGTGCTGGATCGCGGTGATTTCGTCGATCGTCACGGGCAGCGTCAGGCCGATCTCCGCGCAGGAACGCTCCAGCCGCGCGAGGTGCGAGGCGTTGTCGACCAGCCGGCCGCCCAGCACCGCCGTCACCTCATAGATGCCGTCCGCGAACAGGAAGCCGCGATCCAGCACCGGGACGCGCGCCTCGTCGAGCGGCAGATAGGCGCCGTTCACATAGGCGATGCGGGGCATGGTCGATCCTTTCAGGCGGGGCAGAGCGATGCGAGCCGCGCGGCGAGCGCGGGGCCGTCGCCTCTAACCCGGATGATCTTGAGTCGCGAAGCCTCGCCCGAGCGGATCGCGACATCGGCCTTCCTGACGCCGAGCTGTTTCGCGAGGAAGGCGATCAGCGCGGCGTTGGCGGCGCCTTCGACCGGCGGCGCGGCGATGCGGACGGCCAGCGCCGAGCGTCCGTCGGGCAACGCCAGAACCTCGCCGAAGGCATCCCGCGCCGCCTTGGGGGTCAGCCGCACCGCGAGCGTGACGCCCTCCACATCGGTGGAGAAGGGCGCGGGCGTCATGCTCAGAAGAGCTGGGTCAGCCAGTAGAACAGCGCGCCGACCAGCGCCGCCGCCGGGATCGTCACCACCCACGCCACGACGATGCTGGACGCGACGTTCCACCGCACCGCCGACATCCGCCGCGACGCGCCGACGCCGACGATCGCGCCGGTGATGGTGTGTGTGGTCGAGACCGGGATGCCGAGATGCGTCGCCATGAACAGCGTCAGCGCGCCGCCGGTTTCCGCGCAGAAACCCTGCGGCGGGGTGAGGCGGGTGATCTTGGAGCCCATGGTGTGGACGATCTTCCAGCCGCCCGCCATCGTGCCGATGCCCATCGCCGCCTGACAGGCGAGCACCACCCACAGCGGCACATGGAAGGTCGGGCCGAGCATCCCCTGCGAATAGAGCAGCACGGCGATGATCCCCATCGTCTTCTGCGCGTCGTTGCCGCCATGGCCGAGCGAATAGAGTGAGGCCGAGACGAGCTGGAGCTTGCGGAAGCGGCGGTCGACCTGGAGCGGGGTCGAGCGGACCGAGGCCCAGGCGACGATCAGCACCAGCACCAGCGCCAGCACGAGGCCCAGCGCCGGCGACAGCACGATGCCGAGCGCGGTGTTGATGACGCCGCCCCACACCACGGCGGAAAGGCCCGCCTTGGCCGTGCCCGCGCCGATCAGCCCGCCGACCAGCGCGTGGCTCGACGAGGAGGGGATGCCCATCACCCAGGTGATGATGTTCCAGATGATCGCCCCCATCAGCGCGCCGAAGATCACCTGCGCGTCGATGATGCTCGATCCGACGATGCCGGTGCCCACCGTCGTCGCGACATGGGTGCCGAAGAAGAGGAAGGCGATGAAGTTGAAGAAGGCCGCCCAGGCGACGGCGTAATGCGGCTTCAGCACGCGCGTCGACACCACGGTGGCGATCGAGTTGGCGGCGTCGTGCAGGCCGTTGAGCAGATCGAACGCGAGCGCGACGACGATCAGCGCGACCAGCACCGGAAAGGACAGGGTGGCGATATGCATCGGGGCGGCCGGCCGGTCAGGCGTGGTCGATCACGAGACCCTGGATCTCGTTCGCGACATCCTCGAAGCGGTCGACGCTCTTTTCGAGATGGGCATAGATTTCCTGCCCGACCACGAAGTCCATCGGATGCTCGCGCGACGCCTTGAACAGGGCCTTGAGGCCGGCGTCGTGGATTTCGTCGGCGTGGCCTTCCAGCTCGATCAGCCGCTCGGTCAGCGTATGCAGGCGGCCCGCATTGGCGGCGAGCGAGCGCAGCAGCGGGATCGCCTCGGCGGTGACGCGCGCGGCCTCGACGATGATGCCCGACATGTCGCGCATGTGGGGGGCGAACTCCTGCACCTCGAACAGGGCGACGGCCTTGGCGGTCTGGTTCATCTGGTCGATGGCGTCGTCCATTACGCCGATGAGCCCGGTGATGGCCGAGCGGTCGAACGGGGTGACGAAGGTGCGGCGGACATCCTGAAGCACGTCGCGCGCGATCGTGTCGGCGCGATCCTCCTGCATCACGATCTCGCGGATATGGGCATGGAGGTCGGGGCCGCCCTGCATCAGGCGGGCGAGCGCGTCGGCGCCGGCGACCAGCGTCTGCGAATGGGCCTCGAACAGTTCGAAGAAGCGGCCCTGCTTGGGCATGAGCGACTGGAACCAGCGTAGCACGGGGATTTTCCTTCCGATTTCCTCCCTCATCGCGGGCACGCGGTCGGTCAGACCGGGTGTGGGGAGAGGATCCCGGAAGCCCGCGATGATGGCCTTCAGTTCCGGCTCGTCGACCGCCGCCGCCGCGTTGGGGAGCGTGAACCAGGCGGTGGTCCGCTCGTCCTGCTCGGGCCATTCGTCGGCCTGGCCCGTCACCGCGAAGGGGAACACGTCCACCGCCACGGTGCGCATCAGCCCCGTCTTGCGGCGCTTGGCATAGGTATAGCTGCCGATCAGCGTGGGGCAGGCGATGCCTTCCACGCCGGCTTCCTCATACGCTTCCTGCGCGGCCGCCTCGTGCGCGCGCAGGCCCTTTATCAGATTGCCCTTGGGCAGCACCCAGCGCTGCGTCTCGCGCGAGGTGATGAGCATCACGCGGATGTTGCCGTCGGCTTCGGGGCGATAGGGAAGGGCGGCTACCTGACGGATCGTCTGTCTCCAGGACACGGAACTGTAACGTGGGGCTCAAACAATATGTGCGTGCCTGAGGCAAGCCCATCAATGGTTTGATGTGCCGCCTCGCCATCCTATGATGGGCCAATATCGGCGGAGACCGGCCCGAAAAGGAGAGCGAAATGGCAACGGCGGCCGTGCAGCATAACGTTCGCGATCAGGTTGCGCCCGAGGAATGGGCGATCCGAGTCGATCTGGCGGCGGCCTACCGACTGGTCGCGCTCTATGGCTGGGACGATCTGATCTTCACCCATCTCTCCGTCCGCGTGCCGGGGCCGGAGCATCATTTCCTCATCAACCCCTACAATCTGATGTTCGAGGAGATCACCGCCTCGTCGCTGGTGAAGATCGACATGGAGGGCAAGCCGGTGATGGGGCCGGCGATGGTGAACGCGGCGGGCTTCGTGATCCATTCCGCCATCCACATGGCGCGGGACGATGCGAAGGCGGTGCTGCATCTTCACACGCCTTACGGGCAGGCGGTGTCGGCGATGACGGAGGGGCTGCTGCCCCACACCCAGACCGCGATGATCGCGGCGCACGAACTCGCCTATCACGACTATGAGGGCATCGCGACCGACCTGGAGGAGCGCGAGCGGCTGGTCGCGGACCTTGGCGACAAATGCGCGATGATCCTGCGCAACCATGGCACGCTGACCGTCGGCGAGACGATCGGGCACGCCTTCCTGCGCATGTATTTCCTCGAGCGCGCGTGCGAGGCGCAGGTGCATATGCTGTCGGCCGGGCGGGATGGGCTCTGCAACCCGCCGCAGGGCACGCCCGAGAAGGTAGCGCAGCAGACCAACCCCCAGACCACCCGCATGGGCGCCGACATGCTGGCGTGGCCGGCGCTGCTTCGGAAGCTGGATCGGATCGATCCGTCCTTTCGGGAGTAGTCGCTTCCGAACAGGAGGCCGCGCATGACGAAGAAGCTGATCGCATTCGATCTCGACGGCACGCTGGCCGAGAGCAAGCAGGCGGTGGATGCCGAGATGGCGGGGCTGCTCGCCCGGCTGACGGGCGTGGCGGAGGTTTGCGTGATCTCGGGCGGCGACTGGCCGCAGTTCAGGACGCAGGTGGTGGACCGGCTCCCCGATGATGCCCGGCTGGAGCGGCTGTGGATCATGCCGACCTCCGGCACCAAGCTCTACCGCTTTGTCGAGGGCGCGTGGAAAGCGGTCTATGCCGAGGATTTCTCCGATGCGGAGCGGGATCGCATCCTGAAGGCGCTCGACAAGGCGGTGGAGGAAGCCGGCTTCAAGGGCGAGAAGACGTGGGGGCCGCAGATCGAGGATCGCGGCAGCCAGATCACCTTCTCGGGCCTGGGGCAGGAGGCGCCGCTCGATGCCAAGAAGGCGTGGGATCCGAACCGCCGCAAGCGCGAGGCGATGCAGAAGGCCGCCCAGAGGGAATTGCCGGACCTCTCGATCAACATCGGCGGATCGACCTCGATCGACGTCACCCACAAGGGCGTCGACAAGGCCTATGGCATCGGGAAGCTGGCCGAGGCGTCGGGCATCGCCAAGGCGGAGATGGTCTTCATGGGCGACGCGGTCTATCCCGGCGGCAACGACTGGCCCGTGCCCGACAAGGCCAGAGTGGACACGGTGGCGGTGGGCTCGATCGCGGAGACCAAGCGGGCGATCGAGGCCTGTATCTTCTGCCTCGGCTAAGTCATCCTCGTCATCCCGCCCCCTCCCGCAGTTCTCCGATCTCTTCCCTCCGTCATCCCGGACTTGATCCGGGATGACGGAGGGGTTCGAAAGTCGTGGGCCGCCCAATTTCCCCTCGCATCCATGACGATCCTGTTGCACGAGCGTGCGGTTCGTTGCGGAGGGTGGTTCATGCGCAAGTCGTTGCCGTTGCTGTCTGTTGCGTTGCTGGGATCGTCGGCGCTGGCCGCCGGCTATGATCCCCACGCCGCCTTCGCGCCGTTCGCGATGCCGACGCCGGTCAACGCCTATCGTTCGGGCAGCGGCCAGCCGGGGCCGTCCTACTGGCAGAACCGCGCCGACTATCAGATCCACGCCACGCTCGATCCGAAGGCGCACAGCCTCGCTGGCGAGGAGGCGATCGCCTACACCAACAACAGCCCCGACACGCTGGACGTGCTCTGGCTCCAGCTCGACCAGAACATGTACCGTCCGAACTCGCGCAGCCATGCCGCCGACGGCGCTTCCCCGCGCCGGGGCGAGGGCTTCACCGACGGCTACACGATCGAGAGCGTCGAGGTGGAGCAGGGCGGCCGCCGCATCGCCGCCCAGACGGTGGAGAGCGACACCCGCCTTCAGGTGACGCTGCCGGCGCCGCTCGCCGGGCATGGCGGGAAGCTCACCCTCCACGTCCGCTATCGCTTCAATATTCCCGGCGCCTTTGGCGGGCGGATGGCGTGGGGCAAGGTGAAGGGCGGGGAGATTTACGATCTCGCCCAATGGTATCCGCGCATGGCCGTCTATGACGACATTCGCGGGTGGGACACGCTCCCCTACCTCGCGCAGGAATTCTACCTCGAATATGGCGACTTCGATTATTGGGTGACGGTGCCGTCCACGATGATCGTCGCAGGCTCGGGCGCGCTTCAGAACGCGGACGAGGTGCTGACGGCGCGCGAGCGGGAACGCCTCGCGAAGGCCGCCACGAGCGATGCGACCGTGAAGATCGTCGCCCCTGCCGAGATCGCCTCCGAGCGTCCGAAGACGGGCACGAAGACGTGGCACTACCGGATGCCGAACAGCCGCGACGTCGCCTTCTCGGCGTCGGATGCGTTCGCGTGGGACGCGGCGCGGATCAACCTGCCGGGCGGCAAGACCTCGCTCGCCATGTCCTATTATCCGGCCGAGAGCGTCGGCTCCAACGCGTGGGACCGCTCGACCCAATATGTGAAGGACACGGTCGAGAAGATGTCGGCGCGCTGGCATCCCTATCCGTGGCCGGCGGCGATCAACATCGCGGGGCCGGCATCGGGCATGGAATATCCCGGCATCGTCTTCGACGGCATCGAGGACAAGGACGCGCCGCTCTTCTGGATCACCGCGCACGAGATCGGGCATAGCTGGTTCCCGATGATGGTCGGCTTCGACGAGCGCCGCGACGCGTGGATGGACGAGGGCTTCAACACCTTCATCGACATCTTCGAGAGCGAGGATTTCAACCGTGGCGAGTTCGCCCCCAAGCGGGACAGCGAATATGCGCCGGGCGGCGGCAATCCGGTGGACGAGATCCTGCCCATCCTCGCCGACCCGCAGGCTCCGCCGATCTTGAGCCGCGCGGACACGGTGATCGAGAAATATCGCCACCCCGTCACCTACTTCAAATCGGCGCTCGGCCTCGTGCTGCTGCGCGAGGAGATCCTCGGGCCGGAGCGCTTCGATCCCGCCTTCCGCCGCTTCATCGCGACATGGGCGTTCCGGCATCCCAAGCCCGCAGACTTCTTCCGCTTCATGGAGAGCGAGACGGGCGAGGATCTGAGCTGGTGGTGGCGTGGCTGGTACGCCACCAACTCCACCTATGATGTCGCGGTGACGAAGATCGCATCCGCCAGGGATGGCCGCACGCTGGTGACGGTGGAGAACCGCGATCCGCTGGTGATGCCGGTGACGCTGCGCGTGAGCTTCGCCGACGGCGGCCATCAGGACATCCGCCTGCCCGCCGAGACGTGGATTCGTCAGACGGCGGCCACTGTGCCGGTGCCTGCGGGCAAGAAGGTCGTCGCGGCGGAGGCGGACCCGGATCACAAGCTGCCCGATCATGACCGGAGCAACAACCGCATGACCGCGCGGCCCTGAGGGGGGCTCGTCTCCCGCGTTCGTTCCCTTCTTTCGTCATCCCGGACTTGATCGGGGATCCAGGGCCTCACGCGATATCGCCTGCGGCTCTGGATCCTGACGTTCGTCAGGATGGCAACGAAGGGGGAGATGGCGCCGCCCTGCCATTCGTCACCCATCATGCCTCCGAAACGGGTTTCGTGCGTTGGGGGCTCCATGTTTCGATCTGCGCGTCCGCTGATCCTTGCCGCCTTGCTGCTTGGCGCACCGCTCGGCGCGCGCCGGCCTCCTCCTCCTCCGCCGCCCGATCTCGGCACGGTGACGCTGGACCGCACCGATCCGGTCGTCGACGCGACCGTGGCGGGCGTGCCGGCGAAGCTCGCGGTGGTGCTGGATCAGGGCGTCTATCTCGCGCCGCCCTTCGCCGAGAAGGTGCCGCTGCCGTGGAAGCCGGGCGGCTATGAGGAGGTCGGGCGCGTCCGCGTGCCCTTCCGTCAGGCGGCGGGCGAGGTGGCGATCGCGGGAACGGTGACGCCGCGCGCGATGTCGGTGCATGACGGCCCCTGCTGCCGGGGGCATGAGGGCGCGATCGGGGCGGCGGAACTGCCCTGGTCGGTGGTGCGCTTCGGGCAGGGCGACGGCGAGGGCGAACGGCGCTTCCCGGCCGAGAACAATGCCGAGAGCGGGCTCAGCATTCCGTGGCGGGTGGGCAAGTCGACGGTGCATGTCGTCCTCGCGCCCGATGCGCCGGAGACGCTGGCGACCGCCTCGGCGGCGGCGATCCTCGCGGGCGTCTATGGCGGCCATTTCGAGGGACAGGCGCGGCAGGCGGTGGTCGCCTTCGGGGTCAACCGGCAGGTCCGCGACATGGTGCTGAGCCGGCCGGCCCTGCCGCTGGGCCTCAAGCTCGCGCGCGTCGCGGTGCGGCTCGCCGATTTCGAGGGGAGCGGCAAGCTGCCGCGGGAGAAGGCCACGGGCGACATCCTCGTCCGTCACGCGCCGGCCCCGCCTCAGCATGGCTGGCCGGCGCTGATCCTCGGGCGCGACCTGCTCGGGCGCTGCCCGGTCATCAGCGTCTATCGGGACGAGGGAGCGATCGGCCTCGTCTGCAAGCCGGCATGAAGGGTTGGCGCGCGCTCGCCGCACTGACGCTGCTCGCGGCCGCGCCGCCGCCGGCGGACAATGGCGCGGTGTTCGACAAGGTATGGGCCGACGTCCAGCGCCGATACTGGGATCCGGCGCTGCACGGCGTCGACTGGGACGCCGCGCGGGATCGCTTCCGCCCGCAAGCGCTGGCCGCCGAGGGTGGAGGAGCGCTCTACGCGGTGCTCAACCGGATGCTGGGCCTGCTCCGCGACAGCCATGTCTTCGCGATCCCGCCGGCCGAGGTCCGCTATCAGGCCTCGCGCGATGCGGGCGAGGCGCAGGCGAGCTTCGGCTTCGCCTCCTATGAGCAGGACGGCGGCTGGCTGGTCTATGCGGTGACGCCGGGCAGCTCCGCTGCGCGGGCCGGGGTGAAGGCCGGCTGGCGGCTGATCTCGATCGATGGGCGGCCGGTCGATGTCGATCGTCATCCGAGCGAGGGCGAGCGGGCGCGGCTGGTTTTCGACGATGTGGCCGGCCGTCCGCGCGCGCTGGACCTCGTGGCCGCGTCCGCGCCCCCGGACGAGCCGGTGCGCTTCCATCGGCTGGCGGGCGATATCCTGCTCATCACGCTCGACGGCTTCGATGCGCGCGAGGACCGCCGCATCGCCGCCGAACTGCGCGACGGCCCGGAACCCGCCGCCGTGATCCTCGACCTGCGCGACAATGACGGCGGCGAGGAGGAGACGGCCGCCCGCGTCGCCGGCCTGTTCTTCGCCGAGAAGCACACTTTGCTCCGCCGCATCGACCGCCGCCATGAGGACAAGGTGCCGATCGAGGGTGCCGGCCGGCGCAGCTTCACCGGGCCGATGGCGGTGCTGGTCGGCCCCCGCAGCGCGAGCGCGGCGGAGGCGCTGGCGGCCTTGCTCTCCGAATCGGGGCGGGCGGAGAGCGTCGGCGAACGCACCTCCGGCGCGCTCACCGGCGCCTCGATCGAGGATCTGCCCGACGGCGGCCAGTTGAGCCTCGCCGACTTCGACGTCCGCACGCCGGGCGGCAAACGCATCGAGGGCGTGGGCTTCCTGCCGGTCCATCAGGTCCGCACCACACCCGCCGAGATGGAGGCCGGTCGAGACCCGGTTCTGGCCGCCGCGCTGCATCTGGTGGCCGCCCCTTCGCATTCGGCGCGCGAGACGCTACATGCGCGGCCATGAATCCCTCCGCCAGCCGCCGCACCTTCGCCATCATCTCCCACCCCGACGCGGGCAAGACCACGCTGACCGAAAAGCTCCTGCTGGCCGGCGGCGCGATCCATCTCGCCGGTGAGGTGCGCGCACGCGGCGCCAACCGCCGCGCCCGCTCGGACTGGATGAAGATCGAGCAGCAACGCGGCATCTCGGTCACGTCGTCGGTGATGACGTTCGAGCGCGATGGCCTGACCTTCAACCTGCTCGACACGCCGGGCCACGAGGATTTCTCGGAGGATACCTATCGCACGCTGACCGCCGTCGACTCCGCCGTCATGGTGATCGACGCGGCGCGCGGCATCGAGGCGCAGACGCGCAAGCTGTTCGAGGTGTGCCGCCTGCGTTCGGTGCCGATCGTCACCTTCGTCAACAAGGTCGACCGCGAAGGCCTCGATCCCTTCGTCCTGCTCGACGAGGTGGCCGACAAGCTGGCCCTCGACGTGACGCCGATGAACTGGCCGGTCGGCATGGGCGGGCTCTATGAGGGTCTGTACGATCTGCGCACCAACGTCCTCTCGCGCCCCGACAAGGCCGACGAGCAACTCACCGGTCTCGACGATCCGCGCCTCGATACGCTGATCTCGCCCGAGGGCGCGGCGCGGCTGCGCGAGGAGGCGGAGCTGGCGCTCGGCGGCTATGGCCATTTCGACCTCAAGGCCTATCGCCATGGCGATCAGACGCCGGTCTTCTTCGGCTCGGCTCTCCGCGAATATGGCGTGGACGCGCTGATCGGCGCGATCGGCGAGCACGCGCCTCCGCCGCGCCAGCAGCCGGCCAATCCGCGTGCCGTGACGCCGGACGAGCCCAATGTCTCGGGCTTCATCTTCAAGGTGCAGGCGAACATGAACCCGCAGCACCGCGATCGCATTGCCTTCCTCCGCGTCTGCTCGGGCAAGTTCAAGCGCGGCATGAAGCTGAAGCAGGTGCAGACCGGCAAGACGATCGCGATCAACTCGCCGATCTTCTTCTTCGCGCAGGATCGCGAACTGGCCGAGACGGCGCTGCCCGGCGACATCATCGGCATCCCCAACCACGGCGTGCTGCGCGTCGGCGACACGCTGACCGAGGGCGAGGCGATCACCTTCACCGGCATCCCGAACTTCGCGCCCGAAATCCTGCGCCGCATCCGCCTGCTCGATCCGACCAAGACCAAGCAGCTCCGCACCGCGCTGGTCGATATGGCGGAGGAGGGCGTGACCCAGCTCTTCAAGCCGCTGGTCGGCTCGCAGTGGATCGTCGGCGTGGTGGGTCAGCTCCAGCTCGAGGTGCTGATCTCCAGGCTTCAGGCGGAATATAACGTCGCCGCCGAGTTCGAGCCCGCCCCCTTCGAGACGGCGCGCTGGGTGTCCGCCGAGAACCCGGCCGACCTCAAGGCCTTCATGGAGGGCCGCAGCGGAGCGATGGCCGAGGATCGTGACGGCGCGCCCGTCTTCCTCGCCCGCGATGCGTGGGAAGTGAACTATGTGGCGGAGCGTTCGCCCAATGTCCGCTTCTCGGCGACGCGCGAGCGCGCTTCGGCCTGACGGCGCGCGAAGGGGAGGGGACATGCAGCTCGCGGAAGCCCGATCGATCCTGGCGGAGGTGCTGGCGCCGCTGCCGGTCGATCGCTTTTTCGACGAGATCATGGGCCGCTCCTTCGCGGAAGTCCCCGGTGGTGCGCAGCATCCCCGCCGCGCGATTTTCGGCGATCATCCGGCGGAGACGGTGCTGGCGGCGCACGCCACCCATGCCGATCGCCTCGGCTGCCATGCCGAGGCACCTCGCGGGCCGGCGCCCGGCGCCATCCCCGCGGCCGATCCGCAGGCCTTTCGCGCGTCGATCGGGGCTTTCCATGACGTCGGCTATACGGTGCGCGTGCCGGATGTGATCCCGCTCGCGCCCGGCCTGCAACGCTTCGCCCGCGCGCTGGAGTTCATGCTCCACCAGCCGGTCGAGTGTTCCTTGTTCTGGAGCGCGGAGGCGGCCCGCGCGCCGGTGCATTACGACGACAAGGACATCATCGTCATCCAGCTCGTCGGGCGGAAGCAATGGTATGTCTCCGCCGCCCCGCCCAGCCTGCACAATAGCTGGCGTGACATCGCCGAGGTGCCGCCGCAGCTTGGCGAGCACCGCACCATCGACATGGGGCCGGGCGACCTGATCTATGTCCCGCGCGGCACGCCGCATACGGTGCAGTCGCAATCGGAATCGCTGCATCTCTCGATCGGCTTCCTGCCGGTGACGCTGCGCGAGGCGATCATCGCGGCGCTCGATCATCTCTCCGATTTCGACCGTCCGTTGCGGGAGACGGTGCTGGGCCGCATCGACCGCCCGCTGGACATGGCGGCGTTGTCGCAGGCGGTCGGGGATGGGCTCGAGCGTCTGTCGCGCCATGTCCGTACCCCCGGCTTCCTCGAGGGCGCGATGCAGCGGCGCTCCTCCCGCGTGATCGGCCAGCTTGCGAGGCTGGAGGGCGCCCCGCCTGTCGAGCCGCTGACGGCGGCATCCGAAGTTCGGCACAATCCGCTGGCGCTATGCCATATGCTGGCGACGCCCCAGCAGATCGATTTCTGTCAGCCCGGCGGCCATATCAACATCCATCGCGGCGTCGAGCCGGCGTTGCGGTTCATTGCGGCGACGCCCGTCTTCCGCATCGGAGACATCCCCGGCGGGCTTCCCGACGACATCCGCATCGCGCTGGTGGCTCGCCTCATGACGAGCGGCTTCCTACAGTCCGCCGGGCATGGCTGACCCCGGACGGAGCGCGTAGCTGCTCTATCCCAAGGGATTAGGGGGAATTAAAGCACTCGAATTAACCGCGAATCTATTGCACCATTGCATCGATATTCGGGTGAATGGATGAGCCGCGTGGCGTTCCGGGCACGGAATCCCGACGATCCGAATGAACCGGGGGGACAGGAGTTCGGATCGACGGGGCGCGTTTATGGTAAGAGTTCGGTCATGGCGTTTGGGCCGTCGTCGCCGCCGCGGATGGATCGATGGGCGGAGCCTGTATCCCCCCCTCGCCATGCTGGGGCTGGCGGTATCCGCCCCACTTCATGCACGGGCCATGCCGCCCGACGATAGTCCGCCCGCCCCACTGACCATCGTTCCCGCCCACGACGACTGGGCTGGACGCATCGCCTCGGCCGGCACCGAGATCGCTTCCGCCGATCGCACCCCTCTCTACGGCCCTGCGGACAGCCGCCCGACCAAGCGGCCGACCTACGATCCCGAGCGCTACAACACGTTCGGCAAGCGCGTCGGTGCGGTGAAGTGGGAGTTCGCCACGGCGATCGCCCTCCTGACCGTGGCGAACCTGCCCAAGGATCTGCACCATGGCTCGTCCTTCCACTTCCATGACGAGGGCCTGTTCGGTCACGACACCGACAATGTCGGCGTCGACAAGACCGACCATGCCTTCAACAGCTATCTCTACGCCGACATCTTCTATTCGCGGTTGAGAAGGAAGGCCGGCCCCGGCTTCCAGACGGCGCTCACCGCCGGCGTGCTGTCGCTCGCGGCCGAGGCCTATGGCGAGATCTACGACGGTTTCGAGGACAGCAGCGGCTGGTCGATGCAGGATGTGATGTTCGACATAGCGGGCGCGGGCTTCTCGGTGCTGCGCAACTCGGTGCCGGGCCTCGCCGACAAGCTGGATTTCCGGCTGTTGCTCACCCCCAACCGCCATTTCTACTCCTATGAGGGCAAGGAGCATTACCGGCAGCAGAAATTCCTGTTCGCGCTGAAACTGGGCGGTTTCGAGACCTTCCAGCGCTCGCCGCTGCGTTTCGTCGATCTGGAGCTGGGCTATTATGCGAGCGGCTTCACTCCCCGCGAGCGGGCGAGAGGCGACGAGCCGCGGCGGCATCCGTTCATCGGCCTCGGGCTCAATGTGAACGAGCTGCTGTTCAAGCATCCCGATAGCTGGCCGGAGAAGGCGGCGCATTCGGTGCTCACCTACATCCAGCTTCCCTATACGTCGGTGCGATCCGAATAATCGGTTTAGCCGAGCGGCTTGGCGAGCACCGTCAGGCGGAGCGGCGGCGTCATCGGGATGGGGAAGGGGCGGAACTCGCCGGTGCGCGCATAGCCGCGCCGCTCGTAATAAGCGAGCAGCTCGGCACGCTGCTCGATGACCGACATCTCCATGATGTGCGCGCCGAAGCGGGTCACGGCCTCGCGCTCGGCCGCCGCGATCAGGAGCTTGCCGAGGCCGGCCGCCTGCAAGCCCGGATCGACGCCGAGCAGGCCGAGATAGCCGATGCCCTCGCCCCGATCGGTCACCTGCACGCAGCCGATCAGCACGGTGTCGCGTGTCGCCACCAGCAGATGCTCGCCCGGCTGGTTCAGGATCGCGGCCAGCGCCTCCGGCTCGATCCGCTGCCCTTCGACCAGATCGGCCTCATGCGTCCAGCCCGCCCGCGCGCTGTCGCCGCGATAGGCACGCTGCACCAGCGCATGGAGCGGCCCGAGGTCGGCCGGAGTGGCGGGGCGGATGAGGACGGCATCGGTCGTCATGGGCATTCCATCGGAAAAGAAGGGCAAAAGAAAAGGGCGGCCCGACCATCGCCGGACCGCCCCTTGTCTCGGGCAAACAGCTCGACGAAGCGGATCAGCGCTTCGAGAACTGGAAGCTGCGGCGGGCCTTCGCCTTGCCGTACTTCTTACGCTCGACCGCGCGGCTGTCGCGGGTGAGGAAGCCGGCCTGCTTGACCGGGGTACGCAGGATCGGCTCGAAGCGGGTCAGCGCCTGGGCGATGCCGTGCTTCACCGCACCGGCCTGGCCCGACAGACCGCCGCCCTTGACGGTGGCGATCACGTCGTACTGGCCCTCACGGCCGGCGACGCCGAACGGCTGGTTGATGACGAGACGCAGCGTCGGACGGGCGAAATAGACTTCCTGATCGCGACCGTTGACGATGATCTTGCCGGTGCCCGGCTTTAGCCACACGCGGGCGATGGCGTCCTTACGACGGCCGGTCGCATAAGCGCGGCCCAGCGCATCGACCTGCTTCTCGCGGAGCGGAGCGGTCGGGGCGGCGGGAACGAAACCCTCGGTGCCGGTCGAAACGGCGGCGGCGGCCGGGGCCTCGGCGCCGGTCAGCGACGCGAGGTCGGAAAGGGACTGGCGATTGTCGGACATTACGCGCCCACCTTGTTCTTGCGGTTCATCGCCGCGACGTCGAGGACTTCCGGGTTCTGCGCGGCATGGTCATGCTCGGTGCCGGCGAAGATACGCAGGTTGCGCATCTGCTGGCGGCCCAGCGGACCGCGCGGGATCATGCGCTCCACGGCCTTCTCGAGCACGCGCTCGGGGAAGCGGCCTTCCAGCACCTTGGCCGGGGTCGTTTCCTTGATGCCGCCGGCATAGCCGGTGTGCTTGTAATAAACCTTGTCGGTCAGCTTCTTGCCGGTGAACTTCACCTTGTCGGCATTGATGATGATGACATTGTCACCACAATCGATGTGCGGGGTGAAGCTCGGCTTGTGCTTGCCGCGCAGGATGTTGGCGACGATCGAGGCCAGGCGCCCGACCACCAGGCCGTCGGCATCGATCAGATGCCACTTCTTTTCCACCGTGTACGGCGTCGCCGACTTGGTGGTCTTCATGAGCGCCTTCATGGCCCCAAACTCCGAATATGCGAGAAACGCAGCGCGCCGCCCATCGCTGAGCGGCGCTACGGAGGGGGCTAATGACGAATCGCCCTGAAAAAGTCAAGCAACGCGGGGGTTTTTCGAGTGGTATTTTAATACCGGGTCGTATCAGGCGGCTTTCGGCTCCCGTCCGAGCGCATGGCCGCCCCAGATCAGCGTGCCGAGCAGGATGGTGGCGACTGCCTGATGCGTCACCGCGATCGGGATATCCACGCCGGTCAGCAGCGTGGCGATGCCGAGCAGGATCTGCACCACCACGGCGACGACGATGGCGGCGGCCGCCTGGCGGTTGCCGGCCTGACGGGCGAAACGCGCGACCATCACCACCGCGACCAGCGCCACCCATGCCCACCAGCGATGGACGAACTGCACCGCGACCGGATTGTAGACGAGGTTATGGAGCGTGCTCTGGCCCGCGTTCCAGCCGCCGGCGGGGAACCAATCCTCGCCCATCTTGGGCCATGTCGCGAAGGCGTAGCCCGCGCGCAGGCCCGCCGTGAAGGCCCCGAGCATGATCTGGATCGCGAGGATGGCGATCGCCACGGCGGCGAGGCCTGTCAGCTTCGCGGGTCGGGCGGAGGGATCGCGGGCGAGGGCGAGAAGGTCGAGCGCCGTCCAGATCAGATAGCTGTAGATCAGGAGCGCCGTCAGCAGATGGATGGCCAGCCGGATATGGCTCACCTCGGTGCGGTAGACGAGGCCGGAGGACACCATCCACCAGCCGACCACGCCCTGAAGCCCGCCCAGCGCGAAGATCAGCACCGCGCGCCAGCCATAGCCCTTCGGAATCGCCCGCCGCCACCAGAACACCGCCAGCACCGCCAGCAGCACCGTGCCGATGCCACGCGCGATCAGGCGGTGGAGATATTCCCAGAAATAGATGTGCTTGAAGCCCTCCAGCGTCATGCCGGTGTTGAAGGCATGATATTGCGGGATGGCCTTGTAGCCGTCGAACGCGGCCTGCCATTGCGCCTGGGTGAGCGGCGGGATCGTGCCGAGGATCGGATCCCACTCGACGATCGACAGGCCGCTCTCGGTGAGCCTCGTGATGCCGCCGACGATCACGATCGCCAGCACCAGTGCCGCCACGACGAGCAGCCAGCCCCCGAAGGCGCGGGGGGCGGGGCGGGGGGCGGCGGGGCGGCCGGGCAGCTTCAGGGCCGGCGGACTGGGCAGGGCTTCGGACATGGCGAAGGCCTTACCGCGTGGCCGGGCCTGTCGACAATGCCGCTATCGCCCTTCGTCCCGTCGCATCCATCGCGAAATGAGATATTGTATCATCGTGACATTGGTGCCATATCGCCGGCCATGGCGACTTCCCCCTCCGACTCTCCGCCTGACTCCGACATGGAGCGCGAACGCAGCATCGACCGGCTCGACCGCATGGCGATCGGGCTGTCCAGCCTGTGCCTCGTGCATTGTATCGCAACCGTGCTGCTGGCGGCGACGCTGGCGTCCGCCGGGGCGGCGCTGGCCAATCCGCGCTGGCACGAGGTGGGCTTCACGCTCGCCATCCTGATCGGCGGGGTGGCGCTGGGGCGGGGCTATCTCGCGCATCGCGACTGGCGGCCGTTGCTGCTCGGCGGGGCGGGGCTGGCGCTGATGGCGGTCGGCCTGATCCGCGCCGAGGGGCTGCCGGAGATCGCCAGCACCATGGCCGGTGTCGTGCTGCTCGCCTTCGCGCATCGCCTCAACGCCAGGCGCGGCGCGCATCGGCATGGCCTTGTCGCGGGGCGTCGCCACGCCTAGTTTGGCGGGCATGGCCGGAACCCATGCCACCACATCCCCACGCGTCCACAAGCACGCGCATCATCATGGCGCCGCTTTGGCGTCCGCCGCGCAGGCGACGCTGGAAGCGAAGGGCGAGCAATGGACCGCGCTCCGCTCGGCCGTGTTCGGCGTCCTGAGCCGGCTGGAGCGGCCGGCCTCGGCCTATGACATCACCGAGCTGCTCTCGCGCGAGCAGGAGCGCCGGGTCGCGGCCAACAGCGTCTATCGCATCCTCGACCTGTTCGTGGCGACCAATCTCGCCCAGCGGATCGAGAGCGCCAACGCCTATATCGCCAATCCGCACCCCGGCTGTATGCACGACTGCATCTTCCTGGTGTGCGACCGGTGCGGGCAGGCGATCCATGTCGACAACGACGCCGCCGCCGGCCCGGTTCGCGAGGCGGCTCAAAAGGTTGGCTTCGTTCCCGAGCGTCCCGTGATCGAGGTTCGCGGGCGTTGCGCGGCGTGCGCGGCGGCCACACTCGCCTAAAACCCGCATATTAAGGTTTCTTCACCGTTCGACAGGACGCGTCGCTTGGCGTAAGCGGTGCGGTCCAAGGAGAGCTATTCGTGTCCGATCGCCCCGTGACCCCCTTACTGGACAAAGTTGATACCCCGGCCGACCTGCGCCGCCTGAAGCCCGAGCAGCTCCGGCAGCTCGCGGACGAGCTGCGCGCCGAGATGATCTCGGTCGTCGGCGTGACGGGCGGCCATCTCGGTTCCGGCCTCGGCGTGGTGGAGCTGACCACCGCGCTGCATTATGTATTCAACACGCCCGAAGACAAGCTGATCTGGGATGTCGGCCACCAGGCCTATCCCCACAAGATCCTGACCGGCCGTCGGGACCGCATCCGTACTCTCCGGCAGGGCGGGGGTCTCTCCGGTTTCACGCAGCGGGCCGAGAGCGAATATGATCCGTTCGGCGCGGCGCATTCGTCGACGTCGATCTCGGCGGCGCTGGGCTTCGCGGTGGCGAACAAGCTCGCCGGAAAGCCGGGCAAGGCGATCGCCGTGATCGGCGACGGCTCGATGTCGGCGGGCATGGCCTATGAGGCGATGAACAATGCCGAACAGGCGGGCAACCGGCTGGTCGTCATCCTCAACGACAACGACATGTCGATCGCGCCGCCGGTGGGCGGCCTGTCCGCCTATCTGGCGCGCATCGTGTCGTCGGCGCCGTTCCTCAATCTGCGCGATCTCGCCAAGAAGCTGGTCAAGCGCCTGCCGCGTCCGCTCGCCGACGCCGCGCGCAAGACCGACGAGTTCGCCCGTGGCATGGCGATCGGCGGCACGCTCTTCGAGGAGCTGGGCTTCTATTATGTCGGCCCGATCGACGGCCATAATCTCGACCATCTGATCCCGGTGCTCGAGAATGTGCGCGACGCGGCGGAAGGCCCGATCCTGATCCACGTCGTCACCAAGAAGGGCCATGGCTATGCGCCGGCCGAGCAGGCGGCGGACAAATATCACGGCGTGCAGAAGTTCGACGTCATCACCGGCGAGCAGGTGAAGGGGCCGGCCGGTCCGCCAAGCTATACGGCCGTCTTCGCCAAGGCCCTGCTTGCCGAGGCGGAGCGCGACAGCACGATCTGCGCGATCACGGCGGCGATGCCGTCGGGCACCGGGCTCGACAAGTTCCAGCAGAAGTTCCCGGAGCGGACCTTCGACGTCGGCATCGCCGAGCAGCACGCCGTCACCTTCGCGGCCGGCCTCGCCGCGCAGGGGCAGCGCCCGTTCTGCGCGATCTACTCGACCTTCCTTCAGCGCGCCTATGACCAGGTGGTCCATGACGTCGCGATCCAGAACCTGCCGGTCCGCTTCGCGATCGACCGCGCCGGCCTGGTCGGCGCCGACGGCTCGACCCATGCCGGCTCGTTCGACATCACCTATCTCGCGACGCTGCCCAACATGGTGGTGATGGCGGCCGCCGACGAGGCGGAGCTGGTCCATATGGTCCACACCGCCGCGCTCTATGACGACGGCCCCATCGCGCTGCGCTATCCGCGCGGCAACGGCATCGGCGTCGAGCTGCCCGCCAAGCCGCAGAAGCTGGAGATCGGCAAGGGCCGCATCGTCCGCGAGGGCAAGAAGGTGGTGATCCTGTCGCTCGGCACGCGCCTCGAAGAGGCGCTGAAGGCGGCCGATCGCCTCGACGCGCAGGGCCTCTCCACCACGGTGGCCGACCTGCGCTTCGCCAAGCCGCTCGACGCCAAGCTGATCCGCAAGCTCTGCACCACGCATGAGGTTGTCCTCACCGTGGAGGAAGGCGCGGTCGGCGGCCTCGGCGCGCATGTGCTGACGCTGGCCTCCGACGAAGGGCTGGTCGATGCGGGGCTCAAGATTCGCACGCTGCGCCTGCCGGATATCTTCCAGGCGCAGGACAAGCCCGAGAAGCAATATGCCGAGGCCCGGCTCGACGCCGATGCGATGGTGGACACCGTGCTGAAGGCACTGCGCCACAATTCGGTGGGCGTCGTCGGCGAGGCCCGCGCCTGACCATTCCCCGGCCCGCCTCCCGCGCAAGGGATGGCGGGCCGGGACTTCCCCGCATCGCGGCGGCGGACATGAAAAAGCCGCCGGGGCCTGAGGCCACGACGGCTTGGACATCCGGCCGGAGCCGGGAGGGAGCTGCTATGCGTCCCTTGTCATGGGTGCGATCAGTGGATCAGGATCGTCCCGATCGCCAGCGCCTGAGCGCCCACCATCGCCGCGAGCAGAGCCGCGCCTTCGAACATACGCATGGAGTGTTTCCTTGTGTGGACGCGCAGGGCAACGGCTAGGGAGGGGGGAGCGGCGTTGCCCTGCGACAAAGCGACAGATATGAGCGACGAAACTTTATTACAAGTGTGAGTAATGTCCGCGCGATTGCGTGGACTGCAATTTTAGGGAGTCCGCCGGTTCCATGAGCCGCACCGTCCGCGCCGACCAGCTCGTCACCGACCGCGGCCTCGCCGAAAGCCGGACCCGCGCGCAGGCGCTGATCCTCGCCGGGCTGGTCTATACGGGCGATCGCAAGGTGGAGAAGGCGGGCCAGCCGCTCCCGCCCGACGCGCCGCTGGAGGTGAAGGGGCGGGATCATCCCTGGGTGTCGCGCGGCGGGCTCAAGCTCGATCATGCGCTCACCCATTTCGGCTGGGATGCGACGGGCCTTGTCGCGGTGGATGTCGGCGCCTCGACCGGGGGCTTCACCGACGTGCTGCTGACGCGCGGGGCGGCGAAGGTCTATGCGGTGGACGTCGGCCATGGCCAGCTCGCGTGGAAGCTGCGCTCCGACGATCGCGTGGTGGTGCTGGAGCGGACGAATGCCCGCCATCTGACCGCCGAGCATATCCCCGATCCGATCGATCTCATTGTGTGCGATGCGAGCTTCATCGCGCTTTCCAAGGTGCTGCCCGCCGCGCTCGATCTGGCGAGGTCGGGCGCGCGGCTCGCCGCGCTCATCAAGCCGCAGTTCGAGGCGGGGCGCGAGGAGGTGGGCAAGGGCGGCGTCGTGCGCGATCCGGCCGTCCATGCCCGTGTGTGTGACGAGACGGTCGCGTGGCTCGGCTCGATCGGCTGGACGGTGGCGGGCGTCACCACCAGCCCGATCACCGGGCCGGAGGGAAATGTCGAGTTCCTCGTTGCCGCAATGAAACAGGTTCGAGACAGCGACGGTTGACGGCGCGTCCCAAGTCGATACCTCCATGGTCCCGAAACGGGGCATATGCCGCTCTTGGCGGCCAGGGGTGACGAGATGAGTGAACTGGCGCTGCCGGGGCAGCTTCGAATGTCGTTCGTGCGGGTGGCGCTCGTCACGGTGCCGGTGATCCTGTTCCTCGGCATCCTTTCGGGCGTGGCGGCCGGATCGGGTTACGGCAATCCGTGGTTCGCGGCGCTGGCCAAGCCCTCGCTGATGCCGCCGGGCTGGGCGTTCCCCGTGGCGTGGACGCTGCTCTACATCCTGATCGGGCTGGCGCTCTCCATGGTCCTCGCCGCGCGGGGCGCGGGCGGGCGAGGCGTGGCGATCACGCTGTTCGTCGTGCAGTTCGCGCTGAACCTCGCCTGGTCGCCCACCTTCTTCGCCGCGCACGAGGTGACGATCGCCTTCGCCATCATCCTGCTGATGATCGTGCTGACCGTCGCGACCGTGCTGGCCTTCGCGCGCGTGCGGCCCCGGGCGGCGGCGCTGATGCTGCCCTATCTGGCGTGGCTGTGCTTCGCGGCGTGGCTCAATCACGAGATCGAGATCCTCAATCCTGCCGCCGCGACGCTTGCGCCGACGGCGTCGAGCGCCCAAGTGCAGCTCTGATGCGGGGCGGGTTCGTTCCACGGGGAGATTTTGAGATGCAGTCCGAGAATCGTTTCTTCGATGATGTCGTGAAGCTGATGAACGGCGTCGCGGGCACCGTCGCCGGCGCCGGCCGCGAGGCCGAGGCGCAGTTCCGCGAGAAGGCCAAGGGCTTCTTCGGCGGCATGGACTTCGTCAGCCGCGAGGAGTTCGACGCCGTGAAGGCGATGGCCGCCGCCGCGCGCGACGAGGCCGATCAGCTCAAGGCCCGGCTCGACGCGCTGGAAGCCAAGCTGTCCGGCGGGGCGGGCGCCTGATCCTTTTCTCCACAGTTTTCGTGGGAAGCGCCCCTTGCCGTAAGCCGTGCGGGCCGTCACAGCTTGGCGTACCGCGGCGGATGCGGTAGGGGCGGGGCCAGGATGAATCTCGACGATCTCGAGGACGCGCACAACGACGCGAGTGCGCCGATCGACATGCTGGAAAGCTATTTCCAGGCGCATGGCTGGACGTGCGAGCGCATGGGCGACGACGAGATCGTCGCCACCGTGCAGGGAAGCTGGACGCAGTACGAGCTGCGCGGCGTGTGGCGCCCGGAGGATCGCGTCCTCCAGTTCCTCGCCATGCCCGACATCCGCGTGCCCGCCGACAAGAGGCTGGCGGTCTATGAGACGATCGGCCTCATCAACGAGCAGCTCTGGCTCGGCCATTTCGAGCTGTGGGCGGCGTCCGGCCTCGCGCTCTACCGCAACGCGACGCTGGTCGAGGGCGATGGCGAGAGCGTGCTGTCGCTCGATCAGGCCGAGACGCTGATCGAGACCGCGATCGACGAGTGCGAGCGCTTCTATCCGGTGTTCCAGTTCGTGCTGTGGGGCAACAAGTCGCCGGCCGACGCGATCGCCGCCGCCCTGATCGAGACGCGCGGCGAGGCCTGAGCGCCTCGCCTTCGGGAGAGACTTCATGACCATCGCAGGCAATGGCCCGATCTGGCTGGCGGGCGCCGGCAATATGGGCGGGGCGATGCTGCGCGGCTGGCTCGGCGCGGGCGTGGAGGCGGCGCGCGTGCTCGTCATCCGCCCCTCCGGCGCGGCCGTGGATGGTGGCGTGCAGGTGCTGAAAAGCCCGCCGCCCGATGGCGAGATGCCCGCTGTTCTGGTGCTGGCGATGAAGCCGCAGAAGCTCGACGAGGCCGTGCCCGCGCTCGCCCCGATGGTCGGCGAGGGGACGCTGGTCGTCTCGGTGCTGGCGGGCGTCGAGGTGGCATCGCTGGCGAAGCGCTTCCCCAGGCATCGCGGCATCGTGCGCGTGATGCCCAACACGCCGGTCGCGATCGGCAAGGGCGTGGCGCTGCTCCATGCCGACGCCCGCACCGACGCGGCGACCCGCGCCGAGGCGGAGGAGCTGGCCCGCCCGCTCGGCCTCACCGAATGGATTCCCGACGAGACGCTGTTCGGGGCGGCGACCGCGCTTTCCGGCTGCGGCCCGGCCTTCCTGTTCCGCTTCATCGACGCGATGGCGAAGGCGGGCGCGAAGCTCGGCCTCGACGAGGCGCAGGCCGCGCGGCTCGCGCTGGCGACGGTCGAGGGCGCGGCTTTGCTCGCGGCCGGATCGGACGAGAACCCGGCCCGGCTCGCCGACCGCGTGGCCAGCCCCGGCGGCTCGACCCGCGCCGGCCTCAACGTCCTCGACGAGGGCGCGGCGCTCGACCGGCTGATGGCGTCGGTGCTGAAGGCCTCCTTCGATCGCAACGAGGAAATGGCCGCCGCGGCGCGCTGAGGGCGCGTGGGGCCTGCGGGTGGGCTCGCCCGTGTATGACGGACGGGGTCGGATGCGCCTCGCGCGGTTTTGCCGGGATCGGCGACGGCACGCCCTGCAATGGGCGTCCTGCGGGAAGGCCTGTTGGATTTGCGGGCGCATTTCGCCCGTCGTTCGCAGCACGAGGGGGAAGCGACCGGCGCGTCCTTCGCCATGCACCCGGCGGGGGCGGGCAGCGTGAGGGGCGTGGGTTCACGCCCGTCGGTGCGCCCTTGGGGTTAGGCGGCCGTGCCGGGGACGTCCTGTTGGCGGGACGGAGCCTGCACGGTGGCCGTTGAGGGAAAGTTGCGAAGCTTCGGCTGAACCGGATGACTTCGCGCCGGTCGCCCGGAAAGATGCGAACATCTCACCGAACCTCATCCACCGCACCATGGCCAAGGGTACGGAAGACGGGTGCTTTATAACCTATTTGGATTATCACGTCAAGAGTGTTGCTATGGCAGTGGTTTGCACAGTCGATGCCTGCGCGGATGGTCAAGAGCAAGTCTGGTATGGCGGGAGTTGGTGGGAAGCGGACATTGCCGGTCATCACCTTTTCACCTAATCTCGGCCGATGTCCCTCTACCGAAAAGCATGGTTGTTTACCGGCTGGACCCTGCTGATGTTCGTCACGACCCCTCTCTGGCTATTCTGGCCTGTTAGTCGCTGGGGAATGGTTGCCGCATTGCCGGGCATGGCGTTTTGGCTCGCGCATGGCGCTGTTTCGCTATGGCTGTTTCGTTGCCCCGTTTGCCGAACTTCCCCGTTCACAACCCGAATGGGTTTCGTGGGTATAAGCCATCCTTGGCCACGCCGCTCCTGTTCGAAATGCAGCCAGGACCTCCGCGCAACGTAGGTCTGCAACTGGGCGAAACCCGCCTTCGCCCGCCCACCTTATCCTCCGCGCAGCTTCATCAGCATCGGCCGATCGGCGGGCGGCACCAGCCCTTCCAGCACCTGCCAGAAGCCCGCCACCGCCGCCGGCCCCGCCTCGGCATAGGCGGCCGAGAGGCGCGAGCGGAGCATCCCGAACAATTCCGCCTCCAGCGCGGTGCCGGCGGGCGTCAGCCTGAGGAGCCGCTGCCGCCGGTCGTCGCGGCCGACCTGCGTCTCGACCAGCCCGCGCGCGGTCAGCTCGTTGAGCGCGCGGCCGAGCGACTGCTTGGTGATCCCGAGCAGGCCGAGCAGCGTGCTCACCGTCAATCCGGGCTGGCGGGCGATGAAATAGAGCGCGCGATGATGCGCCCGGCCGAGCCCGTCGGCCGCCAGCCGCTCGTCCACCGCCTGGAGCAGATGGCCATAGCCGAAGAACAGCAGCTCGACGCCGCGACGGATCTCGGCTTCGCGCAGGAACAGCGGAGAGGCGGGGCTCGGCGAAACGGGCATGTTGACCTGCCTAGGCGCGCTCCCTAGCTGTGCGCAAGCGTCCAGCCGCCCGGCCGGCCGCGCCCCCTCATCAGGAGCCGGATCTTGACCGCGCTTGCCCCGTCCGCCGTTCCGCTTGCCCCTCTGCCGCGGGCCGTCGCCGCCGTGGTGTTCGACATGGACGGCACGCTGCTCGACACCGAGGCGGTGCATCGCGTCACGATGCAGGCGGCGGCCGACGCGCTCGGCCATACGCTGAGCGACGCGCTGTTCCGCGAGCTGGTCGGCGTCCATCGCGACGTGAACACGCAGACGCTGCTCGCCCATTTCGGCCCCGATTTCCCGATGGAGGAATTCTATCGCGACGGCGACGCGCGCTTCGATGCGATGTGGCGCGCGGGCGTGCCCTTCCGCCCCGGCGCGCGGGAGTTGCTGGAGACGCTGAAGGCGGCCGGCCTACCGCTGGCGGTCGCGACCTCGACCGCGAGCCCCTTCGCCGAGGAGCGGCTGGCGCATTCCGGCATCCTCGATTTCTTCGCGACGGTGGTGACGCGCAGCGACGTGACGCGGCCCAAGCCGGATGCCGAGCCCTATCTGCTGGCGGCGGCGCGCCTCGGCCTCGATCCGCGCGATTGCGTGGCGGTGGAGGATTCGCCCAACGGCCTGCGCGCGGGCGCGGCGGCGGGGATGATGGCGCTGCTCGTGCCGGACCTGATCCCGCCGACCGCCGAGACGGAGGCGCTGGCGACGGCGGTGCTGCCCGATCTGGCGGCGGTGGGGGCCTTGATCGGGCGATCGTCGCACCGGATCTGACGGGATGCGCGGCCGGGCTTTTCACGGGCGCGAAGCTCCGCTAGGGGAGCGCGCACATTGGGGCGTCGCCAAGCGGTAAGGCACCGGTTTTTGGTACCGGCATTCGCAGGTTCGAATCCTGCCGCCCCAGCCACCGCGCTGTTTCAGCATGACCCAGACAGCGCCACGACGTCCCCCGGAACAGCCAAAAACGCCCGGATTGCAGACTGTTCTGGCGCAGGTTGTCTCGGGCCGACCTCTTGCAGCTCGACGCCAGCAGTGGCAATTTGTTGGTAGAATTTCGCCTCCTACCAACAAACCCGTGAGGGCACGGGATTCGAGGTCGAATGCTATGCTGACAGACATCGCGTTGAAGGCGCTCAAGCCCGAACTAAAATCCTACAAGCGTTCCGATGGCGGAGGCCTCTTCATTCTCGTCCAGTCCGACGGGAAGAAGTTCTGGCGGCTGGCCTATCGGTTTGCCGGAAAACAGAAGCTTCTCTCAGGCGGGCACTATCCCCTCGTCGGTCTCAAGGCCGCGCGTGCATGGCGCGATGCCTGCAGGGCGCAGCTGGCTCGCGGACGCGATCCGTCGGCTGAACGACAGGCGGAAAAGGAGCTTCTGCGGACCGCCGTTTCCAATTCATTCGAGGATGTGGCGCGAGAATGGGCGCAGACGCGCCAGCTCGGCTGGTCTCCTCGCTATGCGGCCCTCGTCATGGGGCGGCTGGAGGCCGACATCTTCCCGGCGCTCGGCGAGATGGAGATCAGCGCGATCACGCCCCGCATGATCCTGGATGCCGTCCGCCAGATCGAGGCGCGAGGGGCTGTCGAGATGGCGCATCGCGTAAAGAACCATGTCAGCGAGATCTTCCGCTTCGCGATTCCCGATGGGCGATGCGAAAGCGATCCCTGTCGTGACCTCGCGCCCGCCATGGCGAAACCACGTGCCGTCCAGCACCGCGCGAAGGTTAGCGTCCGCGACTTGCCGGACTTTTTCGTGAAACTGAATGCAGATGGCGGTGCCAGGCTCAGCCATCTGGCGCTGCGCTGGACCATGCTCACCATGGTCCGCACCCAGGAGACCCGCTTTGCGGAGTGGTCGGAGTTCGAGGATCTCGATGGTCCCGAGCCGATGTGGCGGATACCCGCCGAGCGCATGAAGATGCGGTCCGAGCATCTCGTGCCCCTGCCGCGCCAGGCGCTGGGATTGCTGAAGGAGATTTACGGCCTCAACGTCTTCCGGAAGGCCGGCAATATGAAGTTTGGCCGATTTCTCTTTCCCGTCGCGGGCTCGAACTCGCTCGTCATCAGCGAGAACCGGATGCTCGATATCATGTACCGCATGGGTCTTCGGGGAAAAGCGACGGTTCACGGTTTCCGGGGTCTCGCCAGCACGGTCCTCAACGAAACCGGTCGCTTCGAAGGCGACTGGATCGAGCACCAGCTCGCCCATCAGCCGCGAGGGGTGCGGGCGGCCTATAACGCCGCGCGCTATCTCCAGCACCGGCGGCCGATGATGCAGTGGTGGGCCGACTATCTCGACGAAGCCGAGCGCGCCGGGATGAATGGACGAACTACGGATCTCGAAGCGCTTCGGCAGATTACTCCTCCGCCTGTGTCCCGCCTGTTGCCCTGGGAGCGACCGGACGCGCTCGATGAAGCTTCTTCCGTCGCCTGAGCTCGCTCGATCCATCGTGCGCCCCCTGAGGTGGTGCCGGTTTTCTGGACAGGGTGTTAAGCTACTCCCGACCTGATGGATTGGTACGGGAATGAAGACGACGAGGAAGCGCTACAGCGCC
>NZ_JAASQK010000007.1 GCF_011762195.1 Sphingomonas oligoaromativorans
TTCCCCACTGCTGCCTCCCGTAGGAGTCTGGGCCGTGTCTCAGTCCCAGTGTGGCTGATCATCCTCTCAGACCAGCTATGGATCGTCGCCTTGGTGGGCCTTTACCCCACCAACTAGCTAATCCAACGCGGGCTCATCTCAGGGCGATAAATCTTTGGTCCGAAGACATCATACGGTATTAGCTCAAATTTCTCTGAGTTATTCCGTACCCCAAGGCAGATTCCCACGCGTTACGCACCCGTGCGCCACTATGCCCGAAAGCATCGTTCGACTTGCATGTGTTAGGCATGCCGCCAGCGTTCGTTCTGAGCCAGAATCAAACTCTCATGTTCATGTCCATCACCACCGCAACGGGAAAACGTCACGGCAATAACAGCATCTCCAGGAGCCGTTCCTGCACAATATACAAGTGTGTATGCATATCGAGACAGTGAACGACTTAAGCTTTACCGATACTTCGCGACCTAGAGGTTCGCAAAGACCGGAGCCGCCGCCCACATGTCCCTTCATCCAACCAACAATGAGAAAGATACCGCCGACGCCAATCTCCCCCTCCCTCTGCAGAGAAGGGCAAACCAGGCATCAATGTCGCGGTAAACCGCGCCGCACCAAGTGGCGAAGCGCCGTTGACGAGGCGCTGTCTATGCCCACTCATCGCTGGCGTCAACACCATTTTGCAAAATTGTTTCGGTACGCTTGCAACACCGCGAAAACCGGCGATTCTTTAACGCCTGCACGGCACAAGCAGCCGGTTCGAGGTGGGGGAATCGAGTGCCTGCGATTCGTGAGGATGAGGAACGGACGGGATCGGATGCGGGAATGGCCGCCCGCATCCGCAGCGCGGTGCTCTGGCGCTCCGGCAGCCAGATCATCGGCCAGCTCGTGATGTGGAGCTCGACCTTCCTCGTGCTCCGCCTGCTCACGCCCGCGGACTATGGCCTGTTCGCGATGACGCAGTTCGTCCTCGCTCTCGCCCAGCTCATGAACGGCTTCAGCTTCGCCGCCTCGCTGGTGCAGAGCGAAAGGCTCGACGAGGAGCGCGTGGGCCAGGTGTTCGGCGTGCTGATCCTGATGAACGGATCGATCGCGGCCGCGCAGTTCCTCGCCGCCCCGCTGGCTGCCGACTATTTCCATCAGCCCATGCTGGTGGCGCTGCTGCGCGTGCAGAGCCTGCTGCACATCACGACGCCGTTCATCATCATGCCGCAGGCGCTGCTCAGCCGGAATATCGATTTCCGCACGCAGGGGCGCGCCAATCTGCTGGCGGCACTGGCGGGGGCGATCACCGCGCCGGCCTGCGCGCTGGCGGGGCTCGGCGTGTGGACGCTGGTGCTGGCGCCGCTCGCGCTCTTCACCACGCGGGCGCTGCTGCTCGGCATTCTCGGACGTTGGTGGGTATGGCCCCGCTTCAGCCTCTCGGGCGCGGGCGCGACGCTCGGCTATGGCGGCACCGTGCTGGTGAGCGACATCCTGTGGTTCGTGCAGAACCAGGCCGACGTCTTCATCGCCGGGCGCCGCTTCGACGCCCATATGCTCGGGCTCTATTCCGAGGGGCTTTTCCTCACCCAGATCCTCGTCAACAAATTCGTGCCCGCGCTGAACGACGTCGCCTTCCCCGCTTATGCGCGGATGCAGGCGGACAAGGGCGCGGTCGCGTGGAGCTTCTCCCGCGCGCTCGGGCTCATCATGCTGGTGGCGCTGCCCTGCTATGTCGGGCTGGCCGCCACCGCCGAGCCCCTGGTGCTGACTGCGATGGGGCCGCGATGGGCCGAGGTGGTGCCGCTGGTGCGGCTGCTCGCCTTCGCCATGCCGTTCGTGACGCTGCACATCCTCTATCCGCCGGCCACCAATGCGCTGGGCAAGCCGCGCATCGGGGCGATCTCGTCAGGCGCGGGCGCGCTGTTGCTGCCAGCCGCCTTCGCGGTCGGCGTGTATTACGGGCCACTCGGCATGGCGGCGGCCTGGGTGGTGGCGACGCCGCTGCTGGTGCTGGTGTCGAGCAGCCTGTCGCTGCCCGTGATCGGGCTGAGCTGGCGGCGGCTCGGCGGCGCGATCTGGCCGCCTCTGGTCGCGGCCCTGGGCATGGGGCTGGTGGTGACCGGCGTGGACCGGCTGCTGCCGGCGATGGCGCCGCCCATGCGGCTGGCGATCCTCGTTCCGGCCGGCGTGGCGGCCTATGCGGCGCTCATTCTGCTCGTCGCCCGGTCCCTCGTGACGCAGGCGCTCGCCATGGTGCGCGGCCGGAGCCAGCCGGCGGCCGCCTGACGGCCGCCGACCCGCGCGCTCAATTCCCCGCGATGTAGAGGCGCATCGCCTCGGCTTCCGCCTCGATCCGGTCGATGCGCTGCTTCACGAGATCGCCGATCGACACGAAGCCGACCATCGCCCCATCCTCCACCACCGGCAGATGGCGGATGCGCCGCTGCGTCATCAGCGCGAGGGCGGACAGAATCCGCGCGCTGCGCTCGACCGTGAGCGCGGGGGCCGTCATCACCTCGCCGACCTTGCGATCCAGCGTGGCCGGCCCTTCCGCGCCCAGCCTGTAGATCACGTCGCGTTCGGAGAAGATTCCGAGGACACGCCCGCCCTGAATCACGGGCACCGCACCGATACGCCGTTCCGCGAGCAGCTTCACGACCGCGCTCACCGGCATGTCTGGATCGACGGAGATCACCTCCCCGTTCCTCGATTGGAGAATCGCAGCGATCGTCATGCCGGCCTCCTCTTTTTAGGCCGGGCTGGACCGCTCCGGCCGGGTTGATGATTCCATGACCGGAGGCCAAATGGAAGCCATGCCGAAACCCGACCCAACGCCGCGGCGCCGGATCGCCAATCCCCATGCCTGGGCTCGCTATTGGCGGATCATGCGGTGGATGACGCTGCTCGCGCTGGCCTGCGTGGCGGTGGCGCTGATCTACTTCAAGACCGGCGAATCGCCCGTGCCGGTGCATATGGTGATCGCCACCTCGCTGGGCGTGTTCCTGACCGTGATGGTCGGCACCGGGCTGATGAGCCTCGCCTTCCTGTCCTCGGGGACAGGCCATGACGAGGATGCGGCCGACCCGTTCGACAAGCGGCACTGAACCCCGAAAAGGAAAGGGCGCCATCCCAGCGGAACGGCGCCCTTCCTGTTTCCGTCAGACCGGTGGCGGATCAGGCCGCGACCGGGCTGTCCTCGTTCGGCGTCGCGACGCGGCGGGTGCGACGACGGCGCGGCGCGGGCTCGTCACCGGCATCGCCTTCGGCCGGAGCGGCGGCATGGCCGTTGGCGCCCTCATCGTCCGACGAACCGAAGGCCGGCGGCAGACGGTCGATCTCGATGCGCTGCGGAGCGCCCTCGGCCTGCGCCTCACCCTCGGCACGACGCGGGCGGCGGCCACGGCGCGGACGGCGATCGCCCTCGTCCTCGCTCACCTCCTCGCGGGGAGCCTCGGCCTCGGCGGCCACCGGCTCGCGCTCGCGGCGGCGCGGTTCGCGATCCTGGCGATCCTGGCCCTGACGCTCCTGACGGCGCGGCTCACGCTCCTCGCGGCGGGGCTGCTCGGACTCGGCCGCTTCCTCGCCGCCCTCGCCCTCGTCGCCGCCTTCCTCGAACTCGTCATTCTCGAAGCGCGGGCGGCGCTGCTGGTTCTGGTGCGGGTTCTGATCCTCGAACCGGGCGCGATTCTCGTTGAGGACGCGGAAATAATGGTCCGCGAACTGGAGATAATATTCGGTCATCACGCGATCGCCCTGAGTCTGGGCGTCCCGCGCGAGATTGCGATATTTCTCATGCAGTTGGGCCGCGTTGCCGCGCGCCCGGTTGTCGATCCGGTTGCCTCGATCGGAGCCATTACCGCCGGGGCCTCGCACCTGCGCGCCGCCGCGGCCACGGCGACGGCCGTTCTGCCGATTGTTGATCAACGTTTCCGAGTCCTCGTTCCTGGTGGTCCTAGTCACCACTCCCGCCGGTCGCGTCCGGCATTCGCCCGGCCCTCCCGGACGATTCGCAGGCGCCGTCCATGATCTGCGCGCCGGCCTCGAGCATGTGGAAGATCACATGCTCCATTCCGCGTCGCTGCCCCGCCATGCGGAGCGGCAGGCCATCGGTTTCGGCATGGGGCCGCAGCGTTCGAACACGATGTTCCGATGCTGAGTGGCCCCCGTTCCTGCTCCTCATGTAGTGTGCCGCAACCGCAAAACCAAGTGGAATATGCGCTTCAATGCGTCGCAATGATGCAACGGTCCCGCCCGGCAAGATCGGAGCGGACCCGCGTGGCAAGCCCTTCGGCCGCGACCAGTGCCGAGACGGCAGCCCCCTGCGTCGCGCCGATCTCGATGCAGGCGGCCCCGCCCGGCGCGAGCTGCGCGCGAAGCAGCGGGGCAATGGCGCGATAATCGTCGAGCCCGTCGGCGCCCGCGAACAACGCCGAGTGCGGCTCATGCTCGATCACGTCGCGGGGAAGGAGCTCGTCTGTCCCGATATAAGGCGGGTTGCAGAGGATGAGGTCGAACGCCTCGCCGGTGCCGGCCCAGCCGCCCTCGATCATCCGCGCACGTCCCGCCATGTCGAGCGCCTCGGCATTGGCCGACGCGATGGCGAGCGCCGCCGAAGATCGATCGATGCCGACGCCCGACGCCTCCGGCCATTCGGCGAGCGCGGCGAGCAGCAGCGCCCCCGATCCCGTGCCGAGATCGAGCACGCGCTTCGGCCCCGCCGTACCGCGGAAATGATCGACCGCCGCCTCGATCAGCGTCTCGCTGTCGGGGCGCGGGATCAGCACGCCGGGCGCCACCGCGAGGTCGATCGTCCAGAAGGCGCGTGTGCCCGTGATATAAGCGAGCGGCTCGCCGCCCACGCGCCGTTCCAGCAATGCCACGAAACCTTCGGGCGCCGGCCGGTCGAGCCCGCCGAGCAGCAGCGCCTCGCGGCTCACGCCCAGCGCGTGCGCCATCAGCAGCTCGGCGTCGAGGCGCGGCGTCTCCGAGCGATCGGCGAGGCGGGCGGCAGCCTCCGCCAGCGCCGCCCGCACGTCAGGCGGCATCGTCGAGCGCGGCGAGGCGGCTCGCCTCATCCTCCGCGATCAGCGCGCCGAGCAGCTCGTCCATCTGGCCTTCGAGGATTTCGGGCAGGCGATGGAGCGTCAGGTTGATGCGGTGGTCGGTCACGCGCCCCTGCGGGAAGTTGTAGGTGCGGATGCGCTCCGAACGATCGCCCGAGCCGACCATCGACTTGCGCGCGCCCGCCCGCGCCGAGGCCAGCCGCTCGCGCTCCAGCTCATAGAGGCGCGCGCGCAGCACCTTCATGGCCTTCGCCTTGTTCTTGTGCTGCGATTTCTCGTCCTGCTGGCTGACGACGAGGCCGGTCGGCAGGTGGGTGATGCGCACCGCCGAGTCCGTGGTGTTGACCGACTGGCCACCGGGGCCGGACGAGCGGAACACGTCGATGCGCAGATCCTTCTCGTCGATCTTCACGTCGACTTCCTCCGCCTCGGGCAGCACGGCCACCGTCGCCGCCGAGGTGTGGATGCGCCCGCCGCTCTCGGTGACGGGCACGCGCTGGACACGATGGACGCCGCTCTCGAACTTGAGCTTGGCGAACACGCCCTGCCCGGTGACGCTGGCGACCACTTCCTTGAAGCCGCCCATCTCGGCCGCGCTCGCCGACATCAGCTCGACGCGCCAGCCCTGCGTATCGGCATAGCGCTGGTACATGCGGAACAGGTCGCCCGCGAACAAGGCCGCCTCGTCGCCGCCGGTGCCGGCGCGGATTTCGAGGATGGCCGAGCGTTCGTCCGCCGCGTCCTTGGGGAGCAGGCTGATCGCGAGGTGCCGCTCCGCATCGGGCAGGCGGGTGCGGAGCAGTTCCATCTCCTCGGCCGCCATGGCACGGATGTCGGCGTCAGGATCTTCCGCCATGTTGCCGAGCACGCCCAGCTCCGCGCGCAGCCGGCGAACCTCGGCGGCGGCGACGGCCACCGGCTCAAGCTCGGCATAATCGCGCGAGAGGCGGACGAACTGGTCGGCCGGCAGATCGGCGCGCGCCATCGCCGACTGAAGCTCATGGTGCCGCGCCTCGATCGCGGCGATGCGCTCGGACGTGATCGAAACCATCAGGCGGCGGTCTCCACCCCGATCCAGGCAGCGATGCGATCGAGCGGCACGGCGGCCTGCTCGCCGGTCGCGAGCCGCTTCACCGAGGCCTCGCCGCGCGCCAGTTCATCCTCGCCGAGAATGACCGCGAAGCGCGCGCCGGCCGCATCGGCCTTCTGCATCCGCTTCTTCATATTGCCCTTGTATGCCATGTCGCAGGCGACGCCGGCGCGGCGCAGCGTGGCGATCACGCCGCCCGCCGCCGCCTCGGCCGCGGCGCCCATCGGCACCACGGCGACATCGATGGTCGGCTTCGCCGGCTCGTCGATCAACATCCCGAGCCGCTCGATGCCCGCCGCCCAGCCGACCGCCGGGGTAGCCGGGCCGCCGAGCGATTCGATCAGGCCATCATAGCGGCCGCCGGCCAGCACCGTGCCCTGCGCGCCGAGCCGATCGGTGACGAACTCGAAAGCGGTGTGGCGATAATAATCGAGTCCGCGCACCAGCCGAGCATTGCGCGTCCAGGCGACGCCCGCCGCGTCGAGCCCCTTGGTGACGGCCTCGAAGAAGGCACCCGCCTCGCTCGACATATGCGCGTCGATGCCCGGCGCCGCGTCCGCGATCGGGCGGTCGCGCGGGTCTTTGGAATCGAGGATGCGCAGCGGATTCTTGTCGAGGCGGACGAGGCTGTCCTCGGAAAGCTCACCCCGATGCGCCTCGAAATGCGCGACCAGCGCCGCCCGCCACGCATCGCGCGTCTCGGCGTCGCCCAGCGTGTTGAGCTGGAGCGTCACGCCGTCGGCGATGCCCAGCTCACGGAGAAGCTGGTCGGCCATCACCAGCAGCTCGACATCCGCCTGCGGCTCGGCCGCGCCGATGATCTCGGCGTCGATCTGGTGGAACTGGCGATAACGGCCCTTTTGCGGGCGCTCGTAACGGAACACGGGGCCATGCGTCGCGAGCTTCAGCGGCACGAACTGCTGCCAGCCCTCGGTGAGATAGGCACGGCTCAGGCCCGCCGTGAACTCCGGGCGCAGCGTCAGCGAATCCCCGCCGCGATCCTCGAACGTGTACATCTCCTTGGAGACCACATCGGTGGTCTCGCCGATCGAGCGGGCGAACACGGCCGTCGCCTCGAAGATCGGGATTTCGACGCGCTGGAAGCCGTACAGACCCCGCACCCGGTCGAAGGCCGAGACCACGGCATGATGGCGGCGCGCGGCCTCCCCGAAGAGATCCTGGGTGCCACGAATGCGCTGGGGAGTGTCGGATCGGCTCATGGGGGCCGGTCCCTAATGGAAAACAGGCCATCCGAAAATATACTTCGCACGCGCACAAGGCGGCTTGAGGCATAATCGCGCGGGGGCTATTTCGCAGCCGCTATGAACATCGATCTCATCCCCGTTGGCGCGAACCCGCCGCACGAGCTTAACGTCATCATCGAGGTGCCCGTCGGCGGCGAGCCGGTGAAGTACGAGTTCGACAAGAAGTCGGGCGCGCTCTTCGTCGATCGCATCCTGCACACGCCGATGCGCTATCCCGCCAACTACGGCTTCGTGCCGCACACGCTGTCGCCGGACGGCGATCCGCTCGATGCGCTGGTCATCGCGCGCTCGCCCTTCGTGCCGGGCAGCGTGGTGCGCGTCCGCCCGATCGCGGTGCTGCGCCTGGAAGACGAGGCCGGCGGCGACGAAAAGCTCATCACCGTCCCCGACAACAAGACCTTCCCTTATTACAACGAAGTCGGCGAGAAGGGCGATCTGCCCGAGATCGTGATGCAGCAGATCGAGCATTTCTTCACCCACTACAAGGATCTGGAAAAACAGAAGTGGGTGCGCATCGGCACCTGGGGCGATGCCGAGGAAGCGCGCCAGATCATCATCGAGGCGATCGAGGCCGCCAAGAAGGCCAAGGAAGAGACCGGCGACGACGCGGGCGCCAAGCACCTCTGATCCGATCGTCCGATCGACGCACACAGGGCGGGCCGGGGCGCGGACAGCGCTTCCGGCCCGCTTTTCGTTGGGGCGCCGGCAATCGGACAGTCGTGAAATATCTGAAATATTCTTGCGCCGTCTGGACCTTTTCATCCGGGCGCGGCATCGCTCTGCGGCAGATTTCTGACAGGGAGTTTCCCGTTCGATGACCAAGTTCGCCCGCGCGCTCGCCGGCGCCGCACCGATCGCGCTGTTCCTCGGCCTCGCCCCGGCCCACGCCGTGCAGCCCGCCACCAACAGCTTTCCGCAGCCGATCGCGATCAACGACACGATCCCCGCGCCCAAGGATGTTCCCTATCCCGGCGGCACGATCAAGCTCGCGGTCGACGCCACCGACGTGACGCGTGGCATCTTCACGGTGAAGGAAGTCATTCCCGTGGCGGAAGCCGGCAAGCAGACCCTGCTCTTCCCCAAATGGCTGCCCGGCAACCACAGCCCGACCGGCCAGATCTCCAAGATCGCGGGCCTCGTCATCACCGCCGACGGCAAGACCCTGCCCTGGGTGCGCGACACCATCGACGTGTACGCCTTCCACATCGACGTTCCGGCGGGCGCCAGGGAAATCACCGCCAGCTTCCAGTATCTCTCGCCGACCACCGGCAATCAGGGCCGCATCGTCGCGACGCCCGACATGCTGAGCCTCCAGTGGGATTGCGTCGCGCTCTATCCGGCCGGCTATTTCGTCCGCCAGATCCCGTTCGAGGCGAGCGTCGCCTATCCGAAGGGCTGGAAGTCCGCGACCGCGCTGGCGCCGGGCCTGTCGGGCGACACCGTCACCTATCCGGTGGTGGATTTCGAGACGCTGGTCGATTCGCCCGCGATCGCCGGCCGCAACATGGTGAGCCACGAGCTGGCGCCGGGGGTGAAGCTCGACATCGCCGCCGACCGCCCCGACCAGCTCAAGGCCACGCCCGAGCAGCTCGCCGCGCACAAGCGCCTGGTCGATCAGGCCGTGAAGCTGTTCGGCGCGCAGCATTACGACCATTACGATTTCCTGTTCACGCTCTCCGACAATCTCGGCGGCGAGGGCCTGGAACACCATCGCTCGTCCGAGGACGGCACCGACGCCGACTATTTCACCGATTGGGATTCGAGCGTCGCCGCCCGCAACCTGCTGCCACACGAGTTCACGCATAGCTGGAACGGCAAGTATCGCCGCCCGGCCGACCTGTGGACGCCCGACTATCGCACGCCGATGCAGGACACGCTGCTCTGGGTCTATGAGGGCCAGACCCAATATTGGGGCTACATCCTCCAGGCGCGCTCGGGCCTCGCCACCAAGCAGGAGACGCTCGACGCCCTCGCCTCGACGGCGGCCTATTACCAGAACACCCCCGCCAAGGCGTGGCGCACGGTCGAGGACACCACCAACGATCCGAGCATCTCGCAGCGCCGCCCCAAGGCCTGGACCAGCTATCAATGGTCCGAGGATTATTATGAGGCCGGCAAGCTGGTGTGGCTCGATGCCGACCAGCTCATCCGCGAGAAGACCGGCGGCAAGAAGTCGCTCGACGATTTCGCCCGCACCTTCTTCGGCATGAGGGATCGCGACTGGGGCGTGCTGACCTATCGCTTCGACGATGTCGTCGCGGCGTTGAACTCGGTCATGCCCTATGACTGGGCGACCTTCCTCAACGAGCGCATCAATGCCGTGAAGCCCGAGGCGACGCTCGGCTGGATCGCGCGCGGCGGCTACAGGCTCGACTATCAGGATACGCCGACCGGCTATTGGAAATCCCGCGAAAAGGAGCGCGGGGTTTCCGACTACAGCTATTCGATCGGCCTCACGCTCGGCAAGGACGGGGCGATCAGCAGCGTGTTCTGGGGGAGCCCGGCGTTCAAGGCGGGCATCACCACGGGCTCCAAGCTCGTCGCCGTCGATGGCCGCGCCTATGACAAGGATCTGCTCAAGAGCGTCATTACCGCGGCCAAGGGCGGCACCCAGCCGATCCATCTGCTGGTCAAGCAGGGCTCGGAATATCGCGACGCCGTCGTCCAGTGGAACGGCGGCCTGCGCTATCCGACGCTGGTGAAGGTGGCGAAGGGCGAGGCCGGCCTCGACAAGCTGCTCGAACCGAAGAAGTAAGCGCGACGGAGGCCCCTCCCGCGCGGATCGCGGGAGGGGCTTTCCTCAATGGCTCACCAGCTTGAGCCCGGCGATGCAGCCGACAAGCCCGACGATCAGCAGCAACCGCGCCGCGCCCAGCGGCTCCTCGAAGAAGAGGATGCCCACCGCCACCGTGCCGAGCGCGCCGATGCCGCCCCACACCGCATAGGCCGTCCCCATCGGGATCGAGCGCGAGGCCAGCTCCAGCAGCCCCATGCTGAGCGTCACCGAGGCGAGGAAGCCCAGCGTCCAGCCGACATTGCGGAAGCCGTCGACGAAGCGCAGGCAGGTGGTGAAGCCCACCTCCCCCAATCCGCCCAGCAGCAGCCAGATCCACGCCATTTCGCTTGCCCTTCCGGTTTGAGCATATTTCGCGCGCCTTTCCGGTTCGGCGCGCTATCCTCCGCCTCATGGCCATGAAGCTCGATCTCGGCAACCGCGTCGCGCCGGTGCGCTTTCTCGTCTTCCTCCTCCTGCTGGCGGCGGGCATCCCGCTGCTGGGGAGCACGATCGGCTGGCGGCACGGCACGATGCTCGCCTTCGATTGCGCCGCGGCGGTGTTCCTGCTCTCGCTCTGGCGCTTGCTCCAGACGCCGCACGCCGACGAGATGCGTGTCCATGCCGCGCACAACGACGCCAACCGCGCGCTGCTGCTGACGATCAGCGTCGCGGTCTCGCTGGTGGTGCTGGTGGCGGTGTTTTCCGAACTGCTGGAGAAGGCCGCGCCCCGGCCCGCGGCGGTGGCGCTCATCATCGCCACCCTGTCGCTGGCGTGGCTCTTCTCGAACATGGTCTATGCGCTGCATTATGCGCATGTCTTCTACGTCCAGTCCGATACCGACGAGGACGGCACCAGGGAGGACAGCGGTGGGCTGGATTTCCCGGAGACCAAAGAGCCCAATTATTGGGACTTCATCTATTTCAGCTTCACGCTGGGGATGACCTTCCAGACATCCGACACCGCGCTCACCACCACGCAGATGCGCCGGATCACGACGCTCCACTGCCTCGCGGCGTTCGTGTTCAATCTCGGCGTGCTGGCCTTCACGATCAACGTGCTGGGCGGCGGAAGCTAGGCGTCCCCTGCCGCGAGCCGGGCGATGCCGTCCGCCTCCAGCCGCCACGGCTGCCAGCCTTCGGAGCGGCGCGCGCCGATGCGGCGGTAGAAGCGCATCGCCTCCTCGTTCCAGTCGAGCACCGCCCAGTCCATCCGCGCGCAGCCCCGCGCCCTCGCTTCCCGCGCCAGCGCCGTCATCAGCGCGCGGGCGACGCCGGAACGACGCTCGGACGGATCGACGAACAGGTCTTCCAGATAGAGGCCGGGCTTCCCCGTCCAGGTGGAGTAATTGAGGAACCAGAGCGCAAGGCCCACGGCCCGCCCATCCCGCTCGGCGAGATGCGCGTGGACATGGGCGCTGTCCGCGAACAGTGCGCGGCCGATCATCGCCTCCGTCGCATCGACGGCATCGGGCTCGCGCTCGAAGGCGGCGAGCGCGCGGATCATGCGGAGGATTTCCGCCTCGTCGCCGGGGCGGGCGGTGCGGACGGTGACGCTCACGCCATCACCGCCGCCACCAACGATCCGGCAGGCGCGCTCACTCGGCCGCCTGCACCTCGGCCGCCGCCTTCGCCGCCTCCATCTCGGCCGCCTTGGCCTCGACCAGCTTCACGACATGATCGACCATCGCATCATCGTCGATCGTGTGATCGGTGACGCCCGACAGATAGATCATATGCTTGCCGTTGCCGCCGCCGGTGACGCCGATGTCGGTCTCGCGCGCTTCGCCGGGGCCGTTCACCACGCAGCCCAGCACCGAGAGCGAGAGCGGGGTCGAGATATGCTTGAGGCGATCCTCCAGCTTCTCGACGGTGCGGATCACATCGAAGCCCTGCCGCGCGCAGGACGGGCAGGAGACGACGCGCACGCCGCGGGTGCGGATGCCGAGCGCCTTCAGGATCTCGTAGCCGACGCGGACCTCTTCCTCGGGCTCGGCCGAGAGCGAGACGCGGATCGTGTCGCCGATGCCGAACCACAGCAGCGAGCCGATGCCGATCGCGCTCTTCACGGTGCCGGCGATGAGCCCGCCGGCCTCGGTGATGCCGAGATGCAGCGGGCAGTCCACCACCTCGGCGAGCTGCTGATAAGCGGCCACCGCGAGGAACTGGTCCGACGCCTTCACCGCCACCTTATATTCGTGGAAGTCGGCGTCCTGGAGCAGCTTGATATGATCGAGCGCGGATTCGACCAGCGCCTCGGGGCAAGGCTCGCCGTACTTCTCCAGCAGATCCTTTTCGAGGGAGCCGCCGTTCACGCCGATGCGGATCGCGCAGCCATTGGCCTTGGCCGCGTTCACCACCTCCTGCACGCGCGCGGCCGAGCCGATATTGCCCGGATTGATGCGCAGGCAGGCCGCCCCCGCATCCGCCGCCTCAAGCGCGCGCTTATAGTGGAAGTGGATGTCCGCGACGATCGGCACGCGGGCGGCGCGCACGATCTGCTTGAGCGCGACGGTCGATTCCTCGTCGGGGCAGGAGACGCGGATGATGTCGACGCCCGCTTCCTCGCAACGGCGGATCTGGTCGATCGTGCCCTTCACATCGGTGGTGAGCGTGTTGGTCATCGTCTGCACGGTGACGGGCGCGTCGCCGCCGACGGGGACGTTGCCCACCATGATCTGACGGGATTGGCGGCGCGTGATGTCGCGCCACGGACGAATGGACATGGGAAGCCTTCGCGATTGTGGTCGAGAGCCTCTATAGGCGCTGCGGCGCAGGATGATAAGCGCCAGCACATGAAGAAGGAGCAATGCGTGGGCTGGACCCTGATGATTCATGGCGGAGCGGGCTCGATGCGTCCGGGCGTGCTGACCGATGCCGAGGATCAGGGCGCGCGCGAAGGCCTTACGGCGGCGCTCGAAGCGGGAGCTGCGATTCTCCGCGACGGCGGCGATGCGGTCGATGCCGTGGAAGCGGCGGTGCGCGTGCTGGAGGATGATCCGCATTTCAACGCGGGGCGCGGCTCGGTCTACACCTGGGAGGGCCGCATCGAGTGCGACGCCGCGATCATGGACGGCCGGGGCCGCGAGGCCGGCGCCATCGCCGGCGTCACCGCGACGCGCCACCCGGTCAGCCTCGCCCGCGCGGTGATGACGGAAAGCCCGCATGTGCTGCTGTCGTCCGCCGGGGCCGATGCCTTCTCCGCCCATGTCGGGCAGGAGCAGGCGACGCAGGACTGGTTCGCCACCCCCGAACGCCGCCGCCAGCTCGACGAGATCAAGGCCCATCCCGACATGCCGTTCGATTCGGCGATGAAGTATGGCACCGTCGGCGCGGTCGCGGTGGACGAGGCCGGCCATGTCGCTGCCGCCACCTCGACCGGCGGGCTCACCGCCAAGCGCTGGGGCCGAATCGGCGATTCGCCGCTGATCGGCGCGGGCACCTATGCCGACGACCGGGCTGCCGCCATCTCCTGCACCGGCTCGGGCGAGCATTATATCCGCCTCGGCCTCGCCCATGAGCTGTGCGCCCGCCTGCGGCTGACCGACGCGGGGCTCGACGCCACCGCCGATGCGATGGTGGAGGAACTCACCGCGCTCGGCGGCAAGGGCGGCTTCATCACCGTGACGCCCCAGGGCGAGGCGCGCTGGGCGTTCAACACGCCGGGCATGTATCGCGGCGTGGTCGGCCGGGATCGCCCGCTCAAGGTCGCGATCTACGGCGAGGATTGAAGCGTCATGTTGCGATCCGGCAATCTTGCCGAGAGACTGGGCCGCTAATGCCCGTTCCCGGTCGCTCCCCGGCGGAAATGGCATCCGGTCTTCGCGCTGCTGGCGGGCCGCTGCCTTCGCCAGGGGGCGGCAACCCTCCTGCCCCGAGACGATGATGAACCGCCTCCAACTCCTGCTCGCCGCGATCGTGGCGCTCCTGCTTCCGCTGTCGCCCGCCGCCGCCTGGTGGGAATATGGCCATGAGACGGTCGCCCGCATCGCCTATCTGGAGGTGAACCCGCAGACCCGCGCCGGCATCGACGCGCTGCTTCGCCAGTCGAAGCTGCTCGACACGCCGACCTGCCCCGCGAAGACGATCGCGGAGGCCTCGGTCTGGCCCGATTGCGTGAAGACGCTCGGCGACCGCTTCAGCTACGCGTACAACTGGCACTTCGTCGACATCGACGTGTGCAGGCCCTTCGATCCCAAAGGGCCGTGCGCCGGCGGCAACTGCGTGATCTCCCAGATCGAGCGCAACCAGCGGCTGCTGGCGGACAGGCACCTCAACCCGCGCGAGCGGCTGATGGCACTGATCTTCCTGGTCCACTTCGTCGGCGATCTGCACCAGCCGCTCCATGCGGCCGAGCGCGACGGCGATCAGGGCGGCAACAAGGTCCGCGCGCATTATGGCGTGATGGCCGGGCGGACCAACCTCCACTCCATCTGGGACGGCCTGCTCGCCGACCGCGCCATCTCGACGCCGCCGGGCGATGCGAAGGGCCTGCTGGCCGGCACCACGCCCGCCAGCCGCGCCGCGATGCAGACCGGCACCGTCACCGACTGGGCGAAGGAGAGCTGGGCGCTGGCTCGCGACACCGTCTACCCCACCGCCACCCACGCCCCCGCCTGCCCGCCGACCAGGCCCGCCGACGCGGGGCTCGACGAAGCGGCGATCCAGCAGCTCATTCCCGTGCTGCGTCAGCAGGTTCTGCGTGGCGGGCTGCGGCTTGCGAAGATGCTGGACGACGCCTTCGCCGGCCATGTCCCGCCCCGTCCGAAATATGGCTGAGGCCCGCTCGACGAAAAAGGGGCCGGCCCTTCGGCCAGCCCCTTTCCCCATGCCCCGTTGGTGAGCGTTCCGCTTATTGCGGCACGACCGTGACGGCGCGACGGTTCTGCGCCCAGGCGCTCTCGTCCGAACCGGTCGCGACCGGGCGTTCCTTGCCGTAGCTGATCGTGTTGATGCGATCGGCCGACACGCCCTGGCTCACCAGGAAGTTCTTGGCGGCGGTGGCGCGACGATCGCCGAGCGCGATGTTGTACTCGCGCGTGCCGCGCTCGTCGCAATGGCCTTCGAGCGTCACGCGGACGGCGGGATGCGCCACCAGCCACTTGGCCTGCGCGGTCAGGATGCCCTGCGCCTCGCTGTCGACGTCCGACTTGTCGGTGCCGAAGTGGACGGTGTCGGTGCCGACCTGCTGGAGGAAGTCAGCGCGCGAACCCGGGATGATCGAGCTGCCGACGGGGGCCTGCGTGCCCGTGTCCGTTTCCGGCGCGGTCGAGGCGGGCGGGGGCGGCGGCAGTTCGGCCGGCTTCTTCTTGGCGCAACCCGCCAGCGCCACCATCGCGGCAACGGTCAATACCGTGGCAGTCTTCACAGTCATCTTGGAGTCTCCTTGGTTTTCAATGGCGGCCCCCTATGCCCTTTCAGGCTTAGGATGGTTTCGGCGATGGTCAAGCCCGGCCCATCGTTACGGCAACAACGGTGACCAGGCCGGATCGGACCCATCGAGGGGGGTGGGAATTTTCCGTTCGTTGACGCCGGTCAGGTCCACGGACCAGAGATCGGCGCGGCCCGAACCCTGCGCGGTGCGGAAAAACATGATGACGCGGCCGTTGGGCGACCAGCTCGGCCCCTCGTCCTGCCAGCCGTGCGTCAGGATCTTCTCGCCATTGCCGTCGGGCGACATCACGCCCACCGAGAAGCCGCCGCCAAGCTTGGTGAAGGCGATGAGATCGCCGCGCGGGCTCCATACCGGGGTGGCATAGCGGCCCGATCCGAAGCTGATGCGATGCTGGCCCGAACCGTCGGCGTTCATGACGTAGATCTGCTGCGTGCCGGAGCGATCGCTCTCGAACACGATCTTGCTGCCGTCCGGCGAATAGCAGGGCGCGGTGTTGATGCCGGGCGCGTTGGTGAGCCGCGTCGGCGAGCCGCCGCTGGCCGAGACGCGATAGATCTGCGTGTTGCCGCCGACCGAGAGCGAATAGATGATCGAGCGCCCGTCCGGCGAATAACGCGGGGAAAGCGTCATGTTCGGCGAATCGACCACCAGCCTCTGCTGGCCGGTGCTGAGGTTGTAGGTGTAGATGCGCGGCCGGTTGCCCGTGTAGGACATGTAGACGATCGACTGCTGGTTCGGCGAATAGCGCGGCGTCAGCACGATCGACTGGCCGTTGGTCAGGAAGTGGTGGTTGGCGCCATCCTGATCCATGATCGCCAGCCGCTTGGTCCGGTGATTCTTGGGGCCGGTCTCGGAGACGTAAGCCACGCGGCTGTCGAAATAGGGGCCTTCGCCGGTCAGCCGCGTATAGACCGTGTCGGCGCATTTGTGCGCGGCGCGGCGCCACTGGGCGGGCGAGACGACGAAGCCCTGCCGGGTCAGTTCCTGCTTCTGATAGACGTCGTAGAGATAGCAGCCGACCGTCAGCGTGCCGTCGCCATTGGCCTGCACGAAGCCCTGCACCAGCGCCGACGCGCCGGTGGTGGTCCAGTAGTTATAGTCGGGCGCCGTCACCTGCGGATAGGCCACCGCATGATCGCCCGACACCGGCTTGAACAGGCCCGAACCCTTGAGGTCGTTGGTGACGATCTGCGCCACCTGACGGCCGAGCGCGTCGGTCTGGCCGGCGGGCGTCTTGGCGGAGGCCGGCGTCGGCATCGCGGGGATCGCGATCGGCATCGGCTGCGAGATGCCGCCCGTCACGTCGACGATCAGGCGCTGGCCAGGCTGCGGCCCCGCGCCGGGCGCGGCCTGCGTGGCGGGCACCTGCGCCAGCGCCGCGCTCGACAGCAACAGCGCCGGCATCGCGGCGATCATGCGACGGACCATCATGCTCATCTCCCTCCTGCCGGCGCCCGTCATGGACGGAACCGGAACCCGAAATCGTCCCAGCCGCCCTGATACATTTCGGGCGGCAGCTTGAATGGCGCACAACGCAGCACGGCGCGGCGGGCCGCATCGGCCATCTGCCGGGCATAGGCCTGGTTCTGCCCGTTGACGCCACTCTGCTCGCCGATCTCGACCGATGCGACCGAGCCGTCACGGTTCATGCGCAGATTGAGCACGGTCGCGATCTGCCCCGCGTCGGCGCCACCGGCCGGCGGATTGTAGCAGGGCTTCACCTGCTGGAGCAGCAGCGCCGCCAGCCCGGCCATCGACTGCGCCGACACCGCCGCCGCGCGCGGCGCGGTCGCCTTGCCCGGCGCCTTGTCGGGCGACAGGCCCTTCAGGAAATCGGCGCCGAGGCGCGAACCCTTGGGCTTGGCCTTGCCCGGCGTATCCTTGGGCAGATCCTTCAGGAAATCGGCGGAAAGGCCCGCCTTCCTCGGCGGCTGCTTCTGGGGTGTCGGCTTGGCCGGCTTCTCCGGCGCCGGCTTCGGCTTGGGTTCGGGCTTGGCCGGCGCCGGCTTCGGCTTGGGCTCCGGCTTCACCTCGGGTTTGGGTTCGGGTTTGGGCGGCGGCGGGGTCGGCCGGGGCTCGGCCTTGGGGGCCGGCGCGGGTGGCGGCGGCGCGGCCTCCTCGGGCGGCCCCTGCTCCGGCGCGACCGACGGAGCCGGCGCTTCCTGCGACACCTTCGGCGCGGCCGACGTCAGCCCGACCTTGTCGACAAGCTGCACGTCCATCGTGTCGGCGACCGGCGGCTTCGGGATGCGCGCCGAGAACAGGCTCAGCGACAGCACCACGAACAGGGCGACATGCCCGGCCGCGGCCACTCCCAGCCCATAGCGTTCGGCCCGTTCCATGGCTCAGCGGCGCTCGTCGGCCGGCGTGGAGACCAGCGCGACCTTGTTGAGGCCGGCGCGATTGAGTTCGCCCATCACCGCCATCACCCGGCCATAGTCGATCCCGCGATCCGCGCGCAGGAATATCTGCTGGGGCTCGCCGCCGACCGGCCCCTGCGCCGCGATCCGGGCGAGCCGGTCGGGCAGCGCCGCGTCGTCCACCTGATCGTCGTCGACGAACACCTGCCCCTGCGCGTCGATCGAGATCTGGATCGGCTTCTTGGGCTGCTCCAGCGCCTTGGCGCGGCTGTCGGGCAGGTGGATCGGCACGCCGGTCATCAGCAGCGGCGCGGTAATCATGAAGATGATGAGCAGCACCAGCATGACGTCGACGAGCGGCGTCACGTTGATCTCCGCCATCGGCGTGCGGCGGCCGCCCCGGCCACCGCTCGGCGTCGGCCCCATCGCCATCAGTCGGCTTCCAGCTCGCGGCTCAGCGTCGCGTGGAAATTGTCGGCGAAGCGGTGGAGGCGCGCCTCCATCTTGTTGATGCCGTGCGACAGGCGATTATAGGCGATGACCGCCGGGATCGCCGCGAACAGGCCGAGCGCGGTGGCGAACAGCGCCTCGGCGATGCCGGGCGCGACGACGCCGAGCGACGTGTTCTGCTGCGCCGCGATCGAAGTGAAGCTGCGCATGATCCCCCACACCGTGCCGAACAGGCCGACGAAGGGCGCCACCGAGCCGATGGTGGCAAGGATGTTCAGCCGATCCGACAGGCGATCCACCTCGACGCCGGTCGCCGCCCCCATGGTGGTGGCGAGGCGCGCGCGCGTGCCGTCCCGGTCGATCTTCTTGCCCGCGGTCGAGCGGCGCCACTCGTTCACGCCCGCCGCCAGCACCCTGGCGAGAGGCAGATCGTCGCTGCGATGCACGGTGTAGAAATTGTCGATATCCTGCGAGGCCCAGAAATCCCGCTCGAACTTCGCGTTCTTCGCGCTGATGCGCTTCAGCCGGACGCCATGGCCGACGATGATCCCCCAGGTCCACACCGAGGCGCAGAGCAGGCCGATCATCACGACCTTCACCACGATATCGGCCTGGAGGAAGAGGGCGAGCGGCGACATCGTCGCGGCGTCGGTCGCCAGGTGCGGAATCATGATGCTACTTCATCCCCTTTGAGGCGGCGGAATATGTCGAGCCAGGCGTCCGGCTGCCGCCTCGGCCTTCCTTCCGGCGAAAGGAACGCCGCGGTGACCTCCGCGTCGGTGAGCAACACATGCCCACGCATGACTCTCTGATGAATGACGCAGGAAGCGGCCTTCGTATCCATCACCCGGCTGACGACGAGCAGGTCGTCATCCAGACGCGCCGGGCGCCGATATCGGATAGCGAGATCGGCGATCGCGTAAACGCCCAGGCCCTCCTCATATGCGCCACGCTGGTCGATCCCTGCGGCGCGCAGCATGTCGGAGCGGGCACGCTCCAGATAGCGCAGATAATTGGCATGATAGACGACGCCCGAAAAATCCGTGTCCTCGAAATAGACGCGCAGGGGAAAGCGATGCTCGCTCCCCACGAAGCGCCCGTTCGCCGGCAGATCGGTGGCGTGGTTTACCATGAGAGCGGGGTCTAACGCTTCGCCATGCCCGCGCAACCCCGCCCGCTTGACGAGCATGATACCCATAGGTTACAAATCACCTATAGGTTACATGAGAGGCGAGCATGTCCGATGCCGACAAGGCCGAACGCCTGAGCCGCAAGCGCACCATCCTCTTCTACCTGTCCGCCGGGCTGTTCATCCTCGTGTCGCTGATGGATTTCCCGGCGCGGCGCTCCTGGTCCTTCACGGCGATCTGGGTGCTGTGGGCGACGCTGCTGCTGCTCAACCTCGCCGGCGTCGGCGGCTGGCTGGTGCCGCGCGGCACGCGGCGGCTGATGGAGGACGAGGGCACCCGCGCCAACCGCGCCCGGAGCCTGTCGATCGGCTTCTTCGCGGCGCTCGCCTCCGCGCTGATCCTGTCGCTGCTGGTGCGCATGGTGGCGATCGACGTGCAGACCGCCCTCCTCTCGATCGTGACCGCCGGCATCTCGGCGGCGCTGATTGCCTTCGCCGCGCTGGAACGGACGTCGATGCACGATGGCTGAAGGCCTGAGCAACCGCCTGCGCGAGGAGCGCGCCCGGCGCGGCTGGACGCAGGCCGAGCTGGCCGAGCGCGCGGGCGTCAGCCGCAAGACGATCAACACGGTGGAAAATGGCGTGTTCGTCCCCTCCACCATCCTCGCGCTGCGCCTCGCCCGCGTGCTAGGCCAGTCGGTGGAGGCGCTGTTCGCGTTGGAGGACTGACATGATCGCCTATCTCGGGCTGTTGTTCGCCGGCATGTTGCTCAGCAATGCCCTGCCGCACCTGCTGGCCGGCTTGCAGGGCGAGCGCTTCTACACGCCGTGGGCTCGGCCACGCGGGAACGGGATGTCCTCGCCGCTGGAGAATGTGCTGTGGGGATCGGCCAATCTGTTGCTGTCCGCCTTCCTGATCGACCGCATCTTCCCGAAGAACATCCCCCACGGCCTCCCGATCCTCGCGGTCGGCTTCGTCGGCACGGGCATAGGGCTGGCGCTGCTCTTCGGCCGGCGGAAGGCGGGTTAGTCGAACAGGCCGTCCTGCGCGCCCGCCGGCATCGGCAGGCCGAGATGGGTCCATGCCCGCCCCGTCAGGCAGCGCCCCCGCGCCGTGCGGGCAAGCAGGCCGAGCTGGATGAGATAGGGCTCGATCACCTCCTCCACCGTGTCGCGCGGTTCGGAAAGGCCGGCGGCCAGCGTCTCGACGCCGACCGGGCCGCCGCGATAGACGTCGGCGATCATCATCAGATAGCGCCGGTCCATCAGGTCGAGGCCGATCGCGTCCACCTCCAGCCGGGTGAGGGCGGCATCCGCCACGCGGGCGTCCACCACCGGATCGCCCGCCATATGCGCGAAGTCCCGCACCCGGCGGAGCAGGCGCCCGGCGATACGCGGCGTGCCCCGCGAGCGGCGCGCGATTTCGGTCGCCCCGTCGCGCGCGAGATCGAGCGCCAGCAGCCGGGCGGCCCGCGAGACGACCAGCTCCAGCTCCTCGACCGTATAGAATTGCAGCCGCACCGGGATGCCGAAGCGATCGCGCAGCGGCGTCGTCAGCAGCCCCTGCCGCGTCGTCGCGCCCACCAGCGTGAAGCGCGGCAGCTCGATACGGACCGAGCGCGCCGACGGCCCTTCGCCGATCATCAGGTCGAGGACGCGATCCTCCATCGCTGGATACAGCACCTCCTCGACGGCGGGCGCGAGGCGGTGGATCTCGTCGATGAAGAGGACGTCGCCCTCCTCCAGATTGGTGAGCAGGGCGGCCAGATCGCCCGACTTGGCGATCACCGGGCCGGAGGTGGCGCGGAAGCCCACGCCCAGCTCGCGCGCGACGATCTGGGCGAGTGTCGTCTTGCCGAGGCCGGGAGGGCCGAAGAACAGAACATGGTCCATCGCCTCGCCGCGCGCCCTGGCGGCGCCGATGAAGACGCGGAGATTCTCGCGCGCCGCCTTCTGGCCGACGAAATCGTCGAGCGTCTTGGGCCGCAGCGCGGCGTCGATATCTTCGGGGCGGCGCTCGGCGGCGAGGAGGCGGTCGGGTTCGCTCATGGTCGATCCGTTCCCTAGCCGTTCCACGCCGGCCGCGCCAGCGCTCAGGGAAGCCGGGTGAGCAGCACCGGGATATGGCCGGCCTTGCTGTCGCTGAGCTGGAGGATGTAATCCCCCGGCGCGAGCGCGAAATCGACCTGCTTGGCGATGCCCGAGCAGGGTTCGCCATGGGCATGGGCGGCGGACGGCAGCGACTTGCCCCGCTGCACCACGTCGATCCACGCCTTGCCGCCGAGCGCGACGCGATAGGTGCCGCTCAGCGCGATATGGAAGACGAGCAGTCCGCCTTCGTCGCCCGCCGCCACCGGCTTGCCGAGCGGCGCGGCGAAGCTCACCCCCTCGGCCGGGGCGAGCGCCGCGATCGCCGGCACCGCGAGCGTCAGCATCGGATTGGGATTGCCGGCGAGCGAATGCGCCGCGGGCAGGTCGGCCGCCCCCCGCCACAGCGTCGGCGCCTCGGGGCAGGCCGGCGTCTGGGCCTGCGCCATGCCCGCCCAGCAGAAGATGGCCAGCATCGGCCCGACGATCCGCATATCAGCCCCCTCTTGTCCGCCGCCGATCTGTAGCCCTGCGAGAGGGATCGCTCAATCGCGCCCTCAAGCCTTGGACGCCTTGCGCAGCGCAAGGCGGACCAGCGCGTCGAGCGTGGCGCCCTCCCCCAGCTCCTCCGCCGCCGCGCCCACCGCCGCAGACGCCTCGGCCGGGCGGAAACCGAGATTGCCGAGCGCGGAGAGCGCGTCGTTGACGGCGCTGCCCTTGGGCGCCGCCGCAACCGTTCCGACCGGGCCGAGCGCGGGACCGGCCTTGTCCTTGAGCTCGGTCACGATCCGCAGCGCCAGCTTCGGCCCGACGCCGTTGGCCCGCGCCACCATCGCCTTGTCGCCCGACGCCACCGCGCGGGAAAGCTCGTCCGGCGCCAGCGTCGAGAGGATGGCGAGCGCCAGCCGCCCGCCCACGCCCTGCACCTGGGTCAGCAGGCGGAACCAGTCGCGCTCGGTGGTCGAGCCGAAGCCGAACAGCGTGATCGCATCCTCGCGCACCTGCATGTCGGTGAGGATCTTCACCTCCGAGCCGACGCCGCCCAGCGCCTGCAAGGTCTTGCCCGAAAGCTGCACGAGATAGCCGACGCCGTTGACGTCGATCACGCCATGGTCGGCCCCTGCCTCGGCGAGCACACCGGTCAGCCGTGCGATCATCATGCCCCCTGTGTCCTCACGAAACGCGGCGCAGCATGGCGCGCTGGCTCGCCACATGATGCGCGTGGGTGATGGCGACGGCGAGCGCGTCGGCGGCGTCCGCGCCGCTGAGCTTCACGCCGGGCAGCAGCCGCGAGACCATCGCCTGCACCTGCTTCTTGTCCGCCCCGCCGGTGCCGACCACCGCCTTCTTGACGATCGAGGGATGATATTCCCCGATCACGATCTCCGCCTGCGCGGCGGCCAGCAGCACGACTCCCCGCGCCTGCCCCAGCTTCAGCGTCGATTGCGCATTGGAGTTGCCGAGCACCTCTTCCACCGCCGCACCTTCGGGCCGGTGGGCGCGGATCACCTCGATCAGCGCGCCATGCAGCAGCGCGAGGCGGCGCGGCAACGGCATCGACACCTCGGTGCGGATCTGCCCGTTGGCGACATGGCTGAGGCGATTGCCGTCGGCGGCGATCACCCCCCAGCCGGTGGTGCCAAGCCCCGGATCGAGCCCGAGGATCAGCACCCCGTCAGCCTCAACCGAGCTTCTCCATGATCTCGTCGGGCACGTCGTAATTGCCCCACACGGTCTGGACGTCGTCATCCTCTTCGAGGGTATCGATCAGCTTCATCAGCAGAGCGGCCTCCTCGACGGTGGTGAGCGTCACCTGGTTCTGCGGGCGCCAGGCGAGCTTCACGCCCTCCGGCTCGCCGAGCACCGCTTCGAGCGCCTTGGCGACCTCGTGGAGCGAATCGGTCGCGGTCCAGATCTCGTGACCCTCGTCGGAGGTGACGTCCTCGGCGCCGGCTTCCAGAGCGGCCTCGAACACCTTCTCGGCATCGCCCGCCTTCTCCGGGTAGGAGATCAGGCCCATGCGGTCGAAACCATGGCTCACCGAGCCGCCCGCGCCGAGATTGCCGCCATTCTTGGAGACGGCGGTGCGCACGTTGGTGGCGGTGCGGTTGCGGTTGTCGGTCAGCGTCTCGATGATGAGCGACACGCCGGCCGGGCCGAAGCCCTCGTAACGGACCTCTTCATAATTGGCGCCGTCGCTGCCCGCCGCCTTATCGATCGAGCGCTTGATATTGTCGTTCGGCATCGACTGCGCGCGGGCCGCGATGATGGCGGAGCGCAGGCGCGCGTTCATCGCCGGATCGGGCAGGCCCATCTTCGCCGCCACCGTGATTTCGCGGCTGAGCTTGGAAAAGAGCGCCGAACGCTTCTTATCCTGCGCGCCCTTGCGATGCATGATGTTCTTGAATTTGGAATGGCCGGCCATCGCCGTGATCGTCCTGCTGCTTGCGAAATGGGAGTGGGCGTCTCTAGGCCTTCCGACGGCCCTTGCGCAATCCCGCCAACAGGAGGGGCGGCCGGCGATCGGCACCTGCCGACCGCCGGCGAGAAGGTCAGTTCAGACCCAGCGCCGCCTTGTAGGTTTCGAGCAGGGCCTCGGCCTCGTCGCGCGCATTCTTCTCCATCTTGCGCAGGCGCACGATGGTCCGCATCGTCTTGGGGTCGTAACCCTGCGACTTGGCTTCGAGATAGACGTCCTTGATGTCGTCCTGCATGCCCTTCTTTTCTTCCTCGAGGCGTTCGATACGCTCGATGAAGAGCCGCAGCTGGTCGGCCGCGACGTTGCCGTCACTCATAGTCCGCTCCCGATTCGGTAGGAACGGGCCGAGATAGAAGAGCCGGCGGTCAGGCTCAAGCGTCCGCGGGCGGGTTCTTCTTCAGGCTCTCGGCCATGCGGGCGAGCTGCGCGGGCGTCGCCTCGCCCTGATGCTCGGCCTTCCACTGCGCGTAGGGCATCCCGTAGACCGCCTCGCGCGCCTCTTCCTTGCCGATCCTTCCGTCCGATGCCTCGGCCGTCCAGTCGCCCAGGCAGTTGCGGCAGAAGCCGGCGAGGCCCATCAAATCGATATTTTCGGCGTCGGAACGATGCCGCAGATGACGCACCAGACGGCGGAAAACGGCGGCTGCGATCGCATCATCGACATCATCAAGCTGCATAGCGCTGTCATTCCCTGGTTGATCTGATGAATGGACGGGCTAATGGGCAAGCCTTCCCGCGCGCACAAGGAGCTTTGTACCCCCATGTCGATCAGCACGAGCGCATTTGCGCCCCGTCGCCGCAAGGTTCGCGTGCTGGCCACATTGGGGCCTGCGAGCCGTTCGCCGGAAATGATCCGCAAGCTCTTCCTCGCCGGCGCCGACGCCTTCCGCGTCAATATGAGCCATGGCGCGCATGAGGACCATGCCCAGTCGATCGCGGCGATCCGCCAGCTTGAGAAGGAACTCAACCGGCCGACCACCATCCTCGCCGATCTTCAGGGGCCGAAACTGCGTGTCGGCACCTTCGCGGACGGCTCGGTGACGCTCCACACCGGCGACGCCTTCCGGCTCGACCGCGACTCGACGCCGGGCGACGCCACCCGCGTCTCGCTCCCCCACCGGGAGATCTTCGAGGCGCTGGAGCCCGGCGCCCGCCTGCTGGTCGACGACGGCAAGCTGGTGCTGCGCGTGCAGACCGCCAGCCTCGACCTGATCGAGACGACCGTCGAGGTCGGCGGCGTGATCTCCAACCGCAAGGGCGTGAACGTGCCCGACGTGGTCGTCCCCCTCCCCGCGCTGACCGACAAGGACCGCAAGGATCTCGCCTTCGCGCTGGAGCAGAATGTCGACTGGATCGCGCTCTCCTTCGTGCAGCGCCCGGATGACGTGGCCGAGGCCCGCCGCCTGATCGGCGGCAAGGCGGCGCTGCTCTCCAAGATCGAGAAGCCGGCCGCGATCGATCGCCTCGACGAGATCATCGAGCTGTCGGACGGCGTGATGGTCGCGCGCGGCGATCTCGGCGTCGAGCTGCCGCCCGAGCAGGTTCCCCCGATCCAGAAGCGCATCGTCGAGACATCGCGCCGCCTCGGCCGCCCGGTGGTGGTGGCGACGCAGATGCTCGAATCGATGATTACCTCGCCCTCGCCGACCCGCGCCGAGGTGTCGGACGTCGCCAACGCCATCTATGACGGCGCCGACGCGATCATGCTCTCGGCCGAATCCGCCGCCGGAAGCTGGCCGGAGGAAGCCGTCGCGATGATGGACCGCATCGCCATCTCGGTGGAATCGGACCCGAACTATCGCGCCCGCATCCACTTCACCCAGATGCGGCCGGACGCCACCACCGCCGACGCGCTGGCCGCCGCCGCCGCCGAGATCGTGGAAACCGTGTCGGCCGCGACGATCATCTGCTTCACCACCTCGGGCTCGACCGCGCGCCGCATCGCGCGCGAGCGGCCGTCGGCGCCGCTGCTGGTGCTGACCCCGGACATCCGCACGGCGCGCCGCACCGGCCTGCTGTGGGGCGCGCACGCGGTCCATACCCGCGACGTCGAGAACTTCGAGGAGATGGTCGCCAAGTCCAAGCGGATGGCGCTGCGCACCCGCGTCGCCGGTGCCGGCGAGGCGGCGGTGCTGATGGCCGGCGTGCCGTTCGGGACGCCGGGCTCGACCAATGTGCTCCACGTCGTCCGCCTCACCGGCGACGAGCTGAAGGGCTATCAGAACGAGGAATGAGCCCCTCCCCGGCGGGAGAGGCTGCAAGGCTCAGCCCGCCGGGTAGACGGTGAACTGCTCGATCCTGCCATGGGCGCCCGGCTCGGCGCGCAGCACGATGGTGAGGGTGCGGCCCGGATAGGTGACCGTATAGGCCTCTGCCGTGAAACCGCCGCGCAGCTTGGCCGAGCGCTGACGGATGCTGGTCGGCTGGCCCAGCGGCGCGAGGCTGGCGCGATAATCGGCGATCGCCGTCGGCGTGAAATAATAATTGCCGTTCACGGTGAACAGGCTGCGATCGATCTTGCCCGCGCGCAGCATGTCGAACACCTTGCGCGCCCGCGCCGTCTTGTCGGCCTGCGGGAAGAGCTGCCCCTCGATGCGATCGGCGATCGCGGTCTGGGCGTTGCCGAAATCGCCGTTCACCATCACCACGATCGCGGCCTTGTCGTCGGGATAGACGCGGTTCTCGGAGAGGAAGCCCACCGCCTCGCCGCCATGCTCCAGCACGCGATGGCCATCGACCTCACCCACCTCGATGCCGAGCCCGTAACCGCTCGACTTGCCGTCGGTCAGTACCACCGGCGTCTGCTGCGCCTTGTAGCTCGCGGGGGTGAGCAGCTTCCGGTCGATCATGCCGATATCCCAGCGGGCGAGATCGTCGGCGGTCATCGCCAGCTCGCCCGCCGCGAACAGCCAGCCCGGCGCCGCCGGCTTCTCGACCCGTACCGGCCCCAGCGCATAGCGCATGTGCGGCACGGCGTCGGCCGCCGTCATGCCGGTGTCCGCGTCGACCGCGCTCTTCATGCCGAGCGGCTGGAAGACCCGCTTCGTCAGGAAGGGCATCAGCCCCTCGCCCGACACCTTCTCGACGATCCGGCCGGCGACGACATAGCCGGTGTTGGAATATTGCCACTGGCTGCCCGGCGCGAAGTCGAGCGGCGCCTTCGCCCAGCGATCGAGGATCTCCATCGGCGTCACCGGATGCTCCATCGCGGCGAAGCTGAAATCCTGCGGCCAGTAATCGCGATAGCCGGACGTATGGCTCAGCACCTGCCGGATGGTGATCTTGTCGGCGTCGGTCAGCGCGGGGAGCCACTTGCCCACCGTGTCGTCGAGCGAGAGCTTGCCTTCGTCGGCCAGCATCAGGATCGCCGTCGCGGTGACCTGCTTGGAGATGGAGGCGATCGGATAGCGCGCGCCCGTCACCGCCGGCCTGCCCGGCCCCTGCTGCCCATAGGCCTTCGAATAGACGATCCGCCCATCCTCCACGATCGCGATCGAGGCGGAGGGCACCTGCGTCGTCTTGAGAATCCCGGTCACGGCGCGGTCGATCGCGGCGGTGTCGAGCGGGGCGGAAAGAGCGGGCGTCGCCGCGATCAGCGCGGCGAAGGAAGCAAGGGCAAGGCGCATGGAAGCTCCGGTTCGTGACAGGCCCGGAACCTGTCCCCGCGCGGGCCTCAGAGCAAGCCGGAACCTTGGAGAGCAGCGCGCAGCGTATCGGCGTCGCGGAAGACATGGCCGGCGAAGCCCGAACGTTCGGCCGCTTCGACATTCTCAGGCCGATCGTCGACGAACAGCGCCTCGCCCGGCGCCAGCCCGAATCGATCCAGCGCCAGCGCGTAGATGGCGGGATCGGGCTTCACCAGCTTCACCTCGCCCGAGACGAGGATGTCGCGGAAGCGATCGAGCCGCACCGCCTCGCGCGCCCGGAAGGACGGCCAGAACTCATGGCTGAAATTGGTGATGGCGTAGAGCGGCACGCCGGCCGAATCGAGATCGGCCATGAGCGCCGCCATGCCGGGCAGCCAATCGCCGATCTGCTCGTCGAACCGCTCGCCCCACAGCCGGATATGCTCGGCCTCGTCGGGGTGACGCGCGATCAGTTCCGCCGACGTGTCGGCGAAGCTGCGGCCAGCATCATGCTGGGTGTGCCATTCCAGCGTCGCCACCTCGCCGAGGAATCGGTCGAGGCGCGCGGGATCGGCGATATGTCGCTGAAAAAAGGCGCGCGGATTCCAGTCGACAAGCACGTTGCCGACATCGAAAACGACGCTCTTCAAACGGGCCACCGAGCGATCGGCGGCCACGCCGGATCAGCCCTGGCGGGCCTTGAAGCGACGGTTCGTCTTGTTGATGACGTAGGTGCGGCCGCGACGACGGATGACGCGGTTGTCGCGATGACGCCCCTTGAGCGACTTGAGCGAGTTACGGATCTTCATGGCGGGGCGCCCTGCTTCTCTATGTCTGGAGGCCATATGGCCCGGAAAAACGAGGCGTCCGCCTATGAGAGCCGGCCCCCGAAGTCAAGACCGGCGCCCGATTCGATGATGCGAAATGCATCGTTCACGCATTGGAAAGCCGGCCTGGGTGAAGCAAAACGCATGTCAGAGCGTTACGCTCATGGATCGATCACGCGCGTGCGAATCGCGCCCGCAGAAAGGCCAGCCATGTTCCAGTCGCGCATCTCCGCCCTTCGCTTCGCCGCCGCAGGCCTCGCGCTCGGCGCGGGGCTCGCGCTCGCCGGCTGCCAGACGACCAACCCCGTGCAGGTGACGCGCTTCCACCTCGCCCAGCCGATCGCGGCGGGCAGCTTCTCGGTCGAATCGGTGCCGATGGCCGGCCCCGGCTCGCCGCTCGCGCCCGACAGCCTCGAACTCGCCGCCTATGGCGACATCGTCGCGCAGGAACTCACCCATTACGGCTTCACCCGCGCCGCCTCGCCCGCCAATTCGGAACTGACCGTCTCGGTGATGACCGATCGCGGCACCCGGCCCGATCCGCGGCCGGGCTCGTCGGTGAGCTTCGGCGTCGGCGGCGCGAGCTTCGGCCGGCATACCGGATTCGGCGGCGGGGTGGGCACCACCGTGCCGATCGGCAGCCGGGAGCGCTTCATCGTCGGCACGCGCATGATGGTGCAGATCAAGCGCCACTCGGACGGCACCGTGATCTGGGAAGGCCGCGCGATGACCGAGGCGAAGGGCCAGTCGCCCGATGCGTCTCCGCAGGCGGCGGTCGCCAAGCTCGCCCATGCGCTCTTCACGGGCTTCCCCGGCGAATCGGGTCGCACTATCACGGTGAAATGACGATCCGCATTTCGGCCGCCTTCGACAGCGGCAATATCCGCCTGACGTCCATCCTCGACGATCGCATCACGCTGGAGATCGCGCGCGACAAGGATTCGGACTTCTATCAATGGTTCCACTTCCGCGCGCTGGGCGTGCGTGGGCGTCGGATCAGCTATGAGATCACCAATGCCGGCCAGTCCGCCTATCCCGACGGCTGGCCGGGCTATCACGCCTGCTGGTCCGAGGACCGGGTGACGTGGCGCCGCGTGGCGGACACGCATTATGCCGGCGGCGTGCTGCGCTTCACGCATGAGGCGACGAGCGATTCGATCTGGTTCGCCTATTTCGCGCCTTATTCGATGGAGCGGCACAATGATCTCGTGGCGCGCATCGGCGGCCGGCCGGGCGTGACGCTGGCCTCGCTCGGCCAGACGCTCGACGGGCGCGAGATGGATTGCCTGACGCTTGGCACCGGCCCGAAGAAGGTGTGGTTCTACGCCCGCCAGCATCCCGGCGAATCGATGGCCGAATGGTGGATGGAAGGCGCGCTCGAAGCGCTGACCGATCCGGCCGATCCGATCGCCCGATCGCTCCGCCAGAAGGCGACCTTCCACATCGTCCCCAACATGAACCCGGACGGCAGCTTCCGGGGCCATCTGCGCACCAATGCCGTCGGCGTGAACCTCAACCGCGAATGGCACGAGCCGACGCCCGAGCGCTCGCCCGAGGTGCTGTGCGTCCGCAATGCGATGGACAAGACCGGCGTCGATTTCGCCATGGACGTGCATGGCGACGAGGCGATCCCGCATGTCTTCCTCGCCGGTTTCGAGGGCATCCCCTCGCTCCAGCCGCGCCAGACGACGCTCTATGCCCGCTATCAGGACGCGCTGGTCGCCCGCACGCCGGATTTCCAGAAGGCGCATGGCTATGCGACGGCGGGCGTCGGCAAGGCCAATCTCTCCATGTCCACCAACCAGCTCGCCGAGCGCTTCGGCTGCGTGGCGATGACGCTGGAGATGCCGTTCAAGGACAATGACGACCTGCCCGACGCCGAGTTCGGCTGGTCGCCCGAGCGATCGAAGAAATTGGGGCGCGACTGCCTCGCCGCGCTCCACGACGTGATCGACGAAATCTAAGTCCGGTCAGGCCCTCTCCCTTCCGACAAGGGAGGGGGCCTTTCCGATCAGCCGAAAATCTCGGCGAGGAAATTCTGCATCGCCTGCCACGAGCGCCGGTCGGCGTCGGGCTGGAACATCTCCGGGCGGGCATAATTGGTGAAGCCGTGCTGGGTATGCCCATAGGCATGGAGCTGCCAGTCGGCCTTCTTCGCGGTCATCTCGGCGGCGAAGGCGATCACCGCCTCGGGCTTGGCGAGCGGATCGTCCCAGCCATGCAGCGCCAGCACCTTGGCGGGGATGGTCTCCGCTGTCTCGAACGGCGGTGCGTCGAACAGGCCGTGGAAGGCGATCACGCCCTTCACGTCCGTGCCGGTGCGGGCGAGATCGAGCGCGCACTTGCCGCCGAAGCAGAAGCCGATCGCCGCCACCCGCGCCCTGTCCGTCACATCCAGCGCGCGGACCTGCTCCACCGCCGCCAGCATCCGCGCCGCGACCGCGTGGCGATCCGCGTTGAGCACGGTCATCGCCGCGCCAGCCTCCTCGAAATTCGCGGGCTGCACGTCGACGCCGAACAGATCGATCGCGAATCCGACATAGCCGAGCGCCGCCAGCTTCTCGGCCTTGCCATCCTCGAAGGCGGACCTGTCCATGAAGGTCGGCGCGATCACCACCGCCGGGCGCGGGCCGCTCAGCGCATCGTCCCACACCGCGAGGCTCTCGAACGCCACGCCGCCCACTTCATACCGCACCGTCTGCTTCACGATCGCCACCGCGACTCTCCTCGATCAAGGAATCCCCGCGCGACATGCGGCGGGGATGACGGAACGGCAAGCCTTGGCTAGGGAGCGCATCGACAGCTTTACGGAGACGCCCATGCCTCGCCTCGTCCTCATCCGCCACGGCCAGTCCGCCTGGAATCTGGAAAACCGCTTCACCGGCTGGTGGGACGTGAACCTCACCGATCAGGGCGTCGAGGAGGCCAAGGCCGCCGGCCGGCTGCTCGCGGAGAAGGGCTTCGATTTCGATCAGGCCTTCACCAGCGTGCAGACCCGCGCGATCAAGACGCTCAACCTCGCGCTGGAGGAGATGGGCCGCCTGTGGCTGCCGGTCGAGAAGGACTGGCATCTGAACGAACGCCATTATGGCGGCCTCACCGGCCTCAACAAGGCCGAGACGGCCGCCAGGCATGGCGACGAGCAGGTGAAGATCTGGCGCCGCAGCTTCGACGTGCCGCCGCCCGTGCTGGAGCCGGGCTCCGAGTTCGATCTGGCGAAGGACCGCCGCTACGACGGCATCGCCATCCCGCAGACCGAGAGCCTGAAGGACACGATCGCCCGTGTGCTGCCCTATTGGGAGGAGCGGATCGCCCCGGTGCTCAAGGCCGGCAAGCGCGTCGTCATCTCCGCGCACGGCAATTCGCTGCGCGCGTTGGTGAAGCATCTCTCGGGCATTTCGGACGAGGACATCGTCAGCCTCGAAATCCCGACCGGCCAGCCGATCATCTACGAGCTTACCGACGATCTGGTCCCCACCGACCGTTATTATCTGAGCGAGCGATAAGCCCCCCTCCCCGTCATCCTGGTGCACGCCGGGATTCAGAGCCAAGGGCGGCACCGCCTGCGGCTCTGGATCCCGGATCAAGTCCGGGATGACGATGGGGGTGTTTGAGACGCTACGAAATGGCCGATTCCGTGAGGCCACGGGCACAGTTCCGATTGCCTCGCGGGATTCGCGCCGCTAAGCGTCCCGCTCCATTCCTCCTGGCTATGGCAGGCCGATGACCGACCAGCCCCTCGTAGGTATCATCATGGGCAGTCGCTCCGATTGGGAGACGATGCGCCACGCGGCCGAGACGCTCGATGCGCTCGGCGTGCCCCACGAAGCGAAGGTGGTCTCCGCCCACCGCACGCCCGAGCGCCTCTATGACTATGCGAAGTCCGCGGCGGGCCGTGGCCTGCAGGTGGTGATCGCGGGCGCGGGCGGGGCCGCCCACCTTCCCGGCATGTGCGCCTCGATGACGGCGCTGCCCGTGCTGGGCGTGCCGGTCGAGTCCAAGGCGCTCTCGGGCATGGATAGCCTGCTCTCGATCGTGCAGATGCCGGGCGGCATCCCGGTCGGCACGCTGGCGATCGGCAAGGCGGGCGCGATCAACGCCGGTTTGCTCGCCGCCTCGATCCTCTCGCTTCAGGACAAGGCGCTCGCCGCCCGCCTCGCCGACTGGCGCGCGCGGCAGACCGCGGCGGTGGACGAAGCGCCCGAATGATGATCCCGCCCGGCTCGACGATCGGCATCATCGGCGGCGGCCAGCTCGGCCGGATGCTGGCGATGGCGGCCGCGCAGCTCGGCTATCGCAGCCATGTCTATGCCCCCGAGGCGAGCGGCCCGGCGACCGAGGTCGCCGCCGAATGGACGCAGGGCGGCTATGAGGACGAGGCCACGCTCCGCCGCTTCGTCGCGGCCTGCGACGTCGTCACCTATGAGTTCGAGAATCTCCCCGTCGAGGCGCTCGCCGCGACCGAGGGGCTGAAACCCTTCCATCCGCCGGTCGCCGCGCTGCGCATCGCGCAGGATCGCGCACTGGAGAAGGAGTTCGCCGGTCGTCAGGGCCTCGCCACCGCGCCCTGGGCGGCGGTGGAGACGCTTGGCGAGCTGGAGGAAGCCGTCGCCCGCATCGGCGCGCCCGCGATCCTGAAGACCCGCCGCTTCGGCTATGACGGCAAGGGGCAGGCCCGCCTGCGCGCTTCCGGGGACGCCGCCGCGGCGTGGGAAGCGATCGGCGAGCAGCCGGCCGTTCTCGAAGGCTTCGTGCGTTTCGACGTCGAATATTCGGTGCTGCTCGCCCGCTCGGCCGACGGGCGGAGCGTGGCGTGGGACGCCGTCACCAACGCCCACACCGACGGCATCCTCTCGCTGTCGACCGTGCCGCCGGAAGGGCTGGTGCGCGCGCAGGCCGAGGCGGCGATCCGCCACACGCGCGCGCTGGCCGATGCGCTGAATTATGTCGGCGTGCTGGCCGTCGAATATTTCGCCGGCCCCGACGGCCCGATCTTCAACGAGATGGCGCCGCGCGTCCACAATAGCGGCCATTGGACGATCGAAGGCGCGGTCGCCTCGCAGTTCGAGAACCATATCCGCGCGATCTGCGGCCTGCCGCTCGGATCGACCGCGCTCACGGGCGCGTCGGTCGCGATGGAGAATCTGATCGGCCATGACGCCGATCGCTGGGCGGACTTCCTCTCCGAGCGCGACGCCCATCTCCACCTCTACGGCAAGAGCGTCCGCCCCGGCCGCAAGATGGGGCATGTCACGCGCGTGAAGCGCTGATCTTCCTTCCTGGGTCATCCCGGATCAAGTCCGGGATGACGAGGTGGCCGATCAGGCCCGGCGCGTCGCCTTGACCGGGAAGCGGCCGAAGGCGCCCGTGTCGATCGTGCCTTCCAGCACATCGCCGTTCAGCTCGCCCTCGCAGGTCAGCGTCATCGGGAAAGGCACCTTCAGCTCCATCTTGAAGCTGACATGATCGCCCGTCACCTGACCCTCGGTCACGTCGAGCGCGCCGAGCGGGCCGGCATTGGTGCCCGCGAAGCTGCCGTCCGGCTTGCTGGTCAGCGTCAGCACGGATTGCTGCTCGCCCATCGGCGACTGCGCGGTGCAATCCCACTGACCATCGATGCTCGCCATCAACTCATCCTTTCCCATTACGTCAACCAATTGCCTATTACTGCGCGCCCGGCGCCTTGACCACCTCGACCGGCAATCCGATCGCCCCGAGCTGCGGCTTCACCTTGGCGGCATCGCCCACCACCACCCAGACGAGATCGGCCGGCTTGATCTTGGCGCGGGCCACGGCGTTGAGCTGGTCGACCGTCAGCGCGCGATATTTGTCCGCGATGTGGGTGTAATAATCGTCCGGCCGCTTGAGCAGATCGTTGCGCTGCATCGCGTTGATGAGCTGCGTGCCCGTCTCGAAGCTGCCGGGAAGCTGGCGGATGCTGCGCTGGACGGTGCGATCCCGCTCCGCCAGCGTCAGCGGCCGGGTGGTGAGGAAGGCGTTCATGTCGCCCAGCATCGCCTGGATCGAGGCGCCGGTCTTGTCGGTCTGCACGGGCGCCGAGACATAATAGGGCACGCGCCCGACATAGCGCGAGAAGCCCGCCTCGACGCCGTAGGACCAGGCCTTGGTCTCGCGGATGTCCATGTTGAGCCGCGACAGGAAGCTGCCGCCCAGCGGATCGTTGGCGGTGATGAGCGGCAGAAGCTCGTCCGTGCCCTTGGCGGCGAGCACCTCGCCCGCGACGATCACCGATTGCGGCGAGCCCGGCCGGTCGACCAGCACGATCCGGCCATGCGGCGCGGGGACGGCGGCGTCGACCGCCTTGGCAGGCGCGGGCGCGCCCTGCTCCTTCCAATGGCCGAAGCGGCTCTCCAGCATCGCCTTCACGCGATCCAGCGGCAGATCGCTGACGATGAACACGGTGCAGTCGTCAGGCCGGAACCAGCGATCCTTGAAGGCGGCGAGATCGGCCTTGCCGAGCCTCGCCACCACCGCCGGATCGCCGGAGCCGCTCGCCGGCACGCCATAGGGATGCTGCGGGCCATAGATCAGCCCCGGCACGAGCCGCGAGGCGAGCGAGGCCGGATCGGACATCTCCGCCTTGATGCCGGTGAGCTGCTGAACGCGCAGCCGCTCGATCTCCGCGAAACTCGGATGGAGCGCGACGTCGGCCAGCAGATCGAGCGCGGGATCGATATTGGCCGAGAGGCTGGCCAGCCCGATCTCCGCCGTGTCCATCTCCGCGCCCGCCGAGATGCGCGAGCCCAGCCGCTCCTGCTCGGCCGCGATGTCGGCGGCCGAGCGGGTGGTCGTGCCCTCGTCGAGCAGAGCCAGCATCAGCGATTCGGTGCCGAGCGCCGTCTTGGGATCGGCGGCATGGCCGGCGTCGAAGGTCAGCGACACGCGCGTCAGCGGCAGGCCGGTGCGCTGGGCATAGACGAGCTTCACGCCGTTGGAGAGCGTCGCCCGCTGGATCGTCGGATAGGTGAGATGGACGATATCGCCCACCGGCGGCTCGACACGCCGGGACGCCACGACAGGCGCGGCGCCGCTGGCGGGCGTCGGCTTCACCCCCGGCTTGGGCGCGGCGGCATCGGCCTGCACGGCCTTGGCCTCCTCATAGGGTGCGCGGTCGCCCGGCGCGACGGTCAGCGCATAGACCGGGCGCGACAGCCACTTCTGAAGCGCCGCCTTCACCGAGGCGGGCGTCGCCTTGCCATATTGGGCGAGCTGCTTCTCGTAGAAGCCCGGATCGTTCGCATAGACCGCGCCCATCGCCAGCGCGGCAGCGCGGCCGTTGAAGCCACCCACCTTCTCCAGCGCGAACAGCCGGCCGGCGACCTCCTGCGTCACCGCACGGCGGATCTCGTCCGCCGTCGGCCCGTTGGCGACGAAATCGGCGATGATCGCATCGAGCCGCTTGCCGACCATCACGGGATCGAGCCCCGGCTTCACGTCCACCGTCACCTCGAACTCGCCGACCCGCTCCAGCGGCTCGGCATTGGCGCTGACGCCGACCGCCAGCCCTTCCTTGCGGACGAGGATATTGTCGAGCCGCGAGCTGGCGAGCCCGCCCAGGATGCTGCCCGCGATATCGAGCGGCACGGTGTCGGGATCGGTGAGGCCGGGAATCGTCCATTCGCGATAAAGGCGCGTGGTCGCGACCTGATCGTGGAGCGTCTCGTCCTTGCGCGCCTTCAGCGTCGGCACGCTGGCCATGGTCGGCGTCGGTTGCGGGCCACGCGCGATGTCGCCGAAATATTTCTCGACCAGCGGCTTCGCGGTCGCCACGTCGATGTCGCCGGCCAACACCAGCACGGCGTTGTTCGGCCCATAATGCCCGCGGAACCAGGCGCGGACATCCTCCAGGCTCGCCCCGTCCAGATCCGCCATCGAGCCGATGGTGGTGTGCTGATAGGGATGGCCATCCGGGAACAGCGCCTGCTGCTGGGCATATTGGACGAGGCCATAGGGCTGGTTGTCGTCCTGCCTCTTCTCGTTCTGGACGACGCCGCGCTGGCGATCGAGCGTCTGCTGGCCGACCGCGCCGAGCAGATGGCCCATCCGGTCGCTTTCTAGGAACAGCGCGAGCGGCAGCGCGGGCGTCGGCACCGTCTCGAAATAGTTGGTGCGATCGAAGCTGGTGGTGCCGTTGTAATCGGTCGCGCCGACCTTCTCGAGCGGGCCGAAGAAGTCGCCCGGTGCATTCTCCGATCCGTTGAACATCAGATGCTCGAACAGATGCGCGAAGCCGGTCTTGCCGGCGGGCTCGTCCTTGGAGCCGGTGTGATACCAGACCGACACCGCCACCACCGGCGCCTTGCGATCGGTCGAGACGACCACGCGCAGGCCGTTGGGGAGCGTGAACTGCTGATAGGGCAGCTTCACCTGTTGCGCGATCTCGGCGAGCGGCGCGGGCTGCACCGGAGCGGGCGCGGCGGCCAGCGGGCTCAGCGCCGCGGTGGCCAGCAGCAGGGCGGTCAGACGGAAACGCATCGGGTCACACCTCACGGCTCGAAGTGCCGCCACCATAGAGCGCCGATTCGCCGCCGCAACGGCCTCGGCGCTTGGCGATGCCCCCGCTTTGGCGCACGTCTGGGCGCGACGACCATTGCCGGAGCCATCGATGCGCAAGCGCCCGCCTTTACCCGAACTCGCCCGCCGCTATCTTTCGAAGGAGCCCCACGCCCTCGATCCCGAGGAACGCAACGTCCTCCAGAGCTTCGAGGCGCGCCGCCCGATCAGCCGCGATGCCGCCGACATCGAGGAGGCCGAAGCGACCGTCGGCGACCGGCTCGCCGATCGTGTGGCGGCAGTGGGCGGCTCCTGGGGCTTCATCATCGCGTTCATGGCCGTGCTGTTCGGCTGGATGCTGCTCAACAGCGGCATCCTCACCCATTGGGGCCACCCTTTCGATGCCTATCCCTACATCTTCCTCAACCTGATGCTGTCGATGCTGGCCGCGATCCAGGCGCCGATCATCATGATGAGCCAGAACCGCGCCTCCGACCGGGATCGCATCGCCGCCAGCCATGATTATGAGGTGAATCTGCGGGCCGAACTGGAGATCATGCGTTTGCACGAGAAGATCGACCTGCTGCTCGCCCGGCTCGATCGGACCGAAGTGGAAGCGTGACCGGCCACCCACTTGTGTTGCTTTTGGGCAACACCATATGATGGCGGACAGTATGAGGGGAGATGCATGAATCTCGAACTATTCACCGATCGCGCGAAAGGCTTCCTCCAGTCCGCGCAGACCGTCGCCATCCGTATGAACCACCAGCGCATCGCGCCGGAGCATCTGCTGAAAGCACTGCTGGAGGATGAGCAGGGCATGGCCTCCGGGCTGATCGCCAGGGCGGGCGGACAGGCCGCCGTCGCGCTGCGCGAGACGGACGCGGCGCTCGCGAAAATCCCGCAGGTCTCGGGTGCCGGCGCCAGCGCGCCTCCGGGGCTCGACAACGACACCGTCCGCCTGCTCGATTCGGCCGAGCAGATCGCGAAGAAGGCCGGCGACTCCTATGTCACGGTCGAGCGGCTGCTGCTCGCCTGCGTGCTGGCGACCAACACCGCCGCCGGCAAGGCGCTGGCCGAGGCCGGCGTGAAGGCGGAAGCGCTCAACGCCGCGATCAACGAGCTGCGCGGCGGCCGCACCGCCGACACGTCCTCGGCCGAGGATCGCTACGACGCGCTCAAGAAGTTCGCCCGCGATCTCACGCAGGCGGCCCGCGACGGCAAGCTCGACCCGGTGATCGGCCGCGACGAGGAAATCCGCCGCACCATCCAGATCCTCGCCCGCCGCACCAAGAACAACCCCGTGCTGATCGGCGACCCCGGCGTCGGCAAGACCGCCATCGCCGAAGGGCTCGCGCTGCGCATCGCCAATGGCGACGTGCCGGACACGCTCAAGGATCGTCGCCTGATGGCGCTCGACATGGGCGCGCTGATCGCCGGCGCCAAATATCGCGGCGAGTTCGAGGAGCGGCTGAAGGGCGTGCTCGACGAGGTGCGCCAGGCCGAGGGCGACATCGTCCTCTTCATCGACGAGATGCACACGCTGATCGGCGCGGGCAAATCCGAAGGCGCGATGGACGCGGGCAACCTGCTCAAGCCCGCGCTGGCCCGCGGCGAGCTGCACTGCATCGGCGCCACCACGCTCGACGAATATCGCAAATATGTCGAGAAAGACCCGGCGTTGCAGCGCCGTTTCCAGCCCGTCTTCGTCGGCGAGCCCACGGTCGAGGACACGATCTCGATCCTGCGCGGGCTCAAGGAGAAATATGAGCTGCACCACGGCGTCCGCATCACCGACGGCGCGATCGTGGCGGCGGCGACGCTCAGCAACCGCTACATCACCGACCGCTTCCTGCCCGACAAGGCGATCGACCTGATGGACGAGGCCGCCTCACGCCTGCGCATGGAGGTCGAATCCAAGCCCGAGGAGATCGAGACGCTCGATCGCCGCATCATCCAGCTCAAGATCGAGCGCGAGGCCTTGAAGAAGGAGACCGACAAGGCGAGCGCGGATCGCCTCGGCGGCCTCGAATATGATCTCGCCCGGCTGGAGGAGGAGTCGGCCGCGCTCACCACGCGCTGGCAGGCCGAGAAGGAGAAGATCGCGGGCGAGGCCAAGCTCAAGGCGCAGCTCGACGAGGCGCGCATCGCGCTCGATCAGGCGCAGCGCTCGGGCGATCTCGGGCGCGCGGGCGAGCTCAGCTACGGCGTGATCCCGACGCTGGAGAAGCAACTCGCCGACGCGCAGGCCGCCTCCGCCGGCGCGATGCTGCGCGAGGAGGTGACGAGCGAGGATATCGCCTCGGTCGTCAGCCGCTGGACCGGCATCCCGGTCGACCGGATGCTGGAGGGCGAGCGCGAGAAGCTGCTCAAGATGGAGGAGGTGCTCGGCAAGCGCGTCATCGGCCAGTCCGAGGCGGTGGCCGCCGTGTCGCGCGCCGTCCGCCGTGCGCGGGCGGGGTTGCAAGACCCGAACCGTCCGCTCGGCTCCTTCCTGTTCCTCGGGCCGACGGGCGTCGGCAAGACCGAGCTGACCCGCGCGCTCGCCGGCTTCCTGTTCGACGACGACAGCGCGATGGTGCGCATCGACATGAGCGAGTTCATGGAGAAGCACTCGGTCGCCCGCCTGATCGGCGCGCCTCCGGGCTATGTCGGCTATGAGGAAGGCGGCGTGCTGACCGAGGCGGTGCGGCGCAGGCCCTATCAGGTGGTGCTGTTCGACGAGGTGGAGAAGGCGCATTCGGACGTCTTCAACATCCTGCTTCAGGTGCTCGACGACGGGCGGCTGACCGATGGTCAGGGCCGCACGGTGGACTTCACCAACACGCTCATCATCCTGACCTCGAACCTCGGTTCGCAATTCCTCACCTCGCTCGGCGAGGATCAGCCGGTCAAGGATGCCGAGCCGCAGGTGATGGAGGTGGTCCGCAGCCATTTCCGCCCGGAATTCCTCAACCGTCTGGACGAGATCATCCTCTTCCACCGGCTGGGCGCGGGGCATATGGCGCCGATCGTCGACATCCAGGTGGCGCGCATCAGCAAGCTGCTCAAGGATCGCAAGATCGCGCTCAGCCTCTCGGACGCGGCACGGGCCTGGCTGGGCCGGGTCGGATATGATCCGGTCTATGGCGCGCGGCCGCTCAAGCGCGCGGTGCAGCGCTATCTGCAAGACCCGCTCGCCGAGATGATCCTGCAAGGCGAGGTGCCCGACGGATCGATGGTGAAGGTCGACGAAGGCGACGGGGCGTTGAAGCTCTCGGTCGCCTGAACAGGTGCGGGGGTGAGGATTGCATGGCCGACCGATTTTAGGCAAAGCTCGGCCCATCGTGAGCCCTCCCCCCGCATCCGCCGCCGTCTCCCAACTGATCGCCGAAGCGAATGCGGCCCAGCGCGCGGGGCGCCCCGACGTCGCGCGGCGCCATCTCGAAGCGGCCCTGACGCAAGAACCCGCCAATCCGCACGCCCTCAACATGCTCGGCCTGATGCTGCTCGGCGAGCAGCAGGCGGAGGCCGGTCGCGCCCTGCTGGTCCGTGCGACCGAGGCCGACCCCGACGCGGCGCCGCTGTGGCAGAATCTCGCGACCGCGCATCGCGCGCTGGGGGATGACGAAGGCGAGCGGACGGCACTGGACGCGGTGCTGGATCGCGATCCCTACGCGCTCACCGCGCAGGTGCGCAAAGCCGAGCTGCACGAGCGGCTGGGCGAGGAACATGCCGCGACCGCCGCGTGGCAGGCGGTGCTGATGCTCTGCGCCCGTCAGCAGCAGCCGTCGCCGATCATCCTCGATCTCGCCCGCCGCGCGCAGGCCTATGTCGAGGAGCGGGCGGCGCGACTGGACGAGCATCTCATCGAAGGCCTCGCCACGGTGCGCGCCGGCCTCTCCGCCGATGCCACCCGGCGCTTCGATGCCTGCCTCGATCATGCGCGGGGCAAGCGCAAGGTCTACATCTCGCAATGTTCGGGGCTGTACTTCCCCTTCCTACCGATGGACGAGTTCTTCCCGCGCCATCATTTCCCGTGGATGGAGAAGCTCGAGGCTGCGACGCCCGCCATCCGGCGCGAGTTCGAGGCGCTGCTCGAAAGCGACGGCGGAGGGTTCAGGCCCTATGTCGACTTGCCCTCGGGCGCGGCCGAGAATGTCTGGAGCGAACTCAGCCGCTCGACGCGGTGGAGCGCCTATTATCTGTGGCGCTACGGCGTGCGGAACGACGCCGCCTGCGCGCGCTGCCCGGAGACGGCGGCGCTGCTCGACGGGCTCCCGCTGGCCGATCATTCGGGCCGCGCGCCGACCGTCTTCTTCTCGCTGCTGGAACCGCACACGCGCATCCCGCCGCATACCGGCGTCAGCAACACGCGCGCGATCATCCATCTGCCGCTGATGCTGCCGCCCGGCTGCGGCTTCCGCGTCGGCGGCGAGACACGCGAGTGGGAGATCGGCCGGGCCTGGGCGTTCGACGACACGATCGAGCATGAGGCGTGGAACGACAGCGACCAGATGCGCGCGATCCTGATCTTCGACGTGTGGAATCCGCATCTGGCTGAGGAGGAGCGTGCGTTGCTCCGCACCTTCTATGCCTCGGCGGATACGAGCGGCCTCAATCCAGAGCCCGCACCGGGCTTCTAGGCGGTAAGGACGCGATGACCGACAGCCGAGCCTCCGCCGTGGAGACCATCGCCCGCGATCCGCTCTGGCTGCCGCATCGCTATGATCCGGGTTATGACGCGATCCATTATCTGCGCCTCGACCGGGCGCAGCATGACGCGCTGACCTTCCTCATCGACAGCGAACTGCCCGCCGGCCTCGACAAGTTGGTGCTGGAGCGCGCGCTCAGCGTCGGGGCCGCCGCATCCGGTGCGGCGCCGCTGCACTTCATCTTCCACTCGGCCTATTGCTGTTCAACGCTGCTCGCCCGCGCCTTCAACCAGCCGGGCATCGCGATGGGGCTCAAGGAACCGACCATCTTCAACGACATCGTCGGCTGGCGGAGGCGTGGCGCCGGACCACAGCGGGTGGCCGCTGTACTGAGCGACGTGATGACGCTGCTCGCCCAGCCTTTCGCCACCGGCGAGGCGGTGATCGCCAAGCCCTCCAACGTGCTCAACGGGCTTGCCATGCCGATCCTGGCAATGCGCCCGGAAACGCACGCGCTGCTGCTGCACGCGCCGCTGCCGGTCTATCTCGCCTCGATCGCCAAGAAGGGGATGTGGGGGGCGCTCTGGGTGCGCGAGCATTTCCGCGGGGCGCTCAAGGACGGGATCGTCCAGCTCGGCTTTCAGGCCGACGATTATCTGGGGCAGACCGATCTCCAGATCGCCGCCGCCGGCTGGCTTGCGCAACATGCGGTGTTCGAGGCAGTGGTGAAGCGCTTCGGGCCGGGCCGCGTCCGCACGCTCGACAGCGACACGCTGCTGGCCCGGAAGGGCGAGGCGCTGGCCGCGCTCTCGCGTCTGTTCGGCCTCGCGATGACCCGCGAGCAGACCGATGCCATCGCCGACGGCCCGATCTTCGCGCGCCACTCGAAATTCGCGACGCCGTTCGGCGCGGGCCAGCGCGAGCGCGAGCATGAGGCCCTCCCCGCCAGCCAGCGCGAGGAGATCGAAAAGGTCACCGTCTGGGCCGAGGCGGTCGCCGCCCATGCCGGTATCCCGCTTCAGCTCGGCGCGCCGCTGCTCGACTGATCCCCGCGCCGCGCGATCCGCGGGCGTTTCCTATCGCGATACTTTGCGGACGCCGCCTCGCGCGGCCGTTCCCGCCTGCCCGCGCCATTCGGCGCCGCTTTCATCGCGCCCATGAAAAAAGGGCGGCTCCCGAAGGAACCGCCCCTATTTTCCTCGCTGACGATGCGAAGGATCAGAAGTTGACCTTCGCGCTCATCACGAAGCGGCGGCCCAGCGTGTCGTAAGTCGCCGGGTAGGTGTTGCCGCTGTTATAGGTGGTGGAACCGATATCCGAACCGACGATCGGCGGATCGCGGTCGAGCAGGTTCTGAACCTCGAAGGTGAGGGTCAGGTGCTCATTCACCGTGGTCTGTGCCGTCAGATCGAAATAATCAGCCGGCTTGATATGCTGGAATTGAGGAGCAACCTTGTTGACCTCGAGGGCCAGCGGCTCGTAGTCGAGGCTATCGATATGACGCCACAACAGTGACAGCTCGGACTTGCCGAAGTCGAGAGTGGTACGCTGGCTCCACTGGAACTTCGGAATCGGCGAACCAACGGATTCACCACCACCGATACCACAGTTCGAGCTGTAATAGCCGACGCACTCACGATTGACGTCGAACGCCGATGCCTGGAACTTCGAACGGAAGGTATAGTTCCCGTTGAAGCTCAGCCCAAGGTGAGCAAAGCCGAGGTCGCGGTTATAGTTCAGCGAGAGGTCGATACCGTCGGTCAGCAGCGTGCCGCTGTTGGTCAGGAAGGCTGGGAGACCGCTACCCGGACCTGCCTGATCGCCATTGAGGCTGCCCGTGTTCGGGTCACGATGGATCAGAAGGCACGCCGCACTCGAAGCGGCTGCCGCGGACGGATTAAGAGGATCCGGACCAAAGCAGTTGGCGATCGAGTTCCCCGACGTCTGACTCGAAATCGCATTGGTGATCTTGATATGATAATAATCGATCGTCGCGGTGAAGCCCGGAATGAGGTTACGCGGCTGCAACACCGCACCTAGCGTATAGGTGTTGGCCTTTTCCGGCTTCAGATTCTGGTTGCCCGAGAACAGGGCATTGGACTGACCCGCCGAAGGCTGCTCGATGGTACCAAGGCTGCTCTGCGGCGCGCCCTGAGCCACGCAGACGGCAGCCAGATTCGCATTGTTGGTCGGCGCTGCGCCGGCGCAGGGGTCGAAGTTGAGGTTGGTCAACCCGACGGCAGCCGGCGAGAACAGTTCGTTGAGGTTCGGCGCGCGGACGGCATGCGAATATTCCGCACGCAGCTTGACGCCCTGAACCGGCTCCCAAACGCCGCCGCCCTTGTAGGTGGTGGTGTTGAAGCGGTTTTCGGTGCCGTAGATCTTGTAGTGCGAATAGCGAATGCCGGCGTCGATGCTCAGGCTATGGAAGCCCGGGCGATCCTGGATGAGCGGTGCGTTCAGCTCGCCGAAGCCTTCATAGACGTCATAGCTGTCGCTGAACGGAATAACCGCCGAACCGGACCCGCCGAGTTCGCCCGGGCTCTCCGCCAGCTGATCGGCTTCCTGCGAAGCCTTGTATTTGCGATACTCAGCACCGACGGCGAAGTTGATCGGATCATTCGCCATCGGGCTGGCGACGCCGAAGTCGCCGCTGATGTCCGCATGAGCCTGGGCCAGCGAAGTTTTGACCGCCGTGGTGCTCTTGACCTGCAGGAATGCGGCCTGCTCAGCCGAGATGCTGCCCGGGGGGCCAAAAATATCGATCGGGACGCAGCCGTTCGACGGATCGACACAGGTGCCATCGGGATTCAGCGCCAGCCCCTGCTGGAGACGCTTGATGTCGGTGTAACCCTGAAGCGTCTGGGTGTTCGTGCTGTTGCCATACGAACCATATGCGTTGAACTTGAGGTGACTGTTGATGTCGCCACGCACGCCGAGCTGATAATCAAAGACACTCGTTACATAGTTCGAAACGCGATTGCCGACCTCAGGCGTACGACGGCGAAGGGTGACATTATTGAGCGTGTCAGCCGACGTGCAAGCCCCGATGCCCGCGGCATCGCAAAGCGCGGTGCGCTGCGCATCCGTGAGGTACGGGTTGCTGAGTGAAATGTTCACCGTGTTGTCGAACGCGCCCGATGGCGCGACAATCGTATTGACCGTGTTCTGCGAATACAGGCCACGAGTATAGACTTCGATGTGGTCGGTAACCTCGTAATGCCCCTGCGCGAAAATGTTGTAGCGCTTGAACGGCGTCTGGAGGACGTTGAACGGATTGAAGTTGTAGGGCGTGAACGCCGACCCCAAGACGCCCGTGGTCGGGTCGAACCGCAGGTAACCCTGGCCGAAATTGAAGCCGGTCACCGGTGTGGTGCCCGAGCCGCCAGCCGAACCATCAGCCGATGCGATGGCGTCATGCGAGAAGCCGCGATCGCCGTCATAGACGGCATCAGACTTCTGATAGCCGATGCCGAGCACGACGTTGCCGCGGCCGTCGTCGAAGTTCGCGCCGGTCGTGATGTCGATGCGCTGGACATGGCCGTCGCCGCGCTGCGTGAGCTGCTGCGAGGCGTCGACCTCGAGGCCGGCGAAGTTCTTGCGGGTGACGAAGTTGACGACGCCCGACACGGCGTCCGCGCCGTAGGTGGTCGAGTTACCGCCCGTCAGAACGTCGACGCGCTCGATGAGGGCGAGCGGAATGTCGTTGAGATCGGTGACGCCCGTGAGGGTCGCCGGCACGATGCGCGTGCCGTCGAGCAGGACGACGTTGCGGTTGTCGCCGAGACCACGAAGGTTGACGGTCGAGAAGCCGCCGCTGCCGTTGTTGATGGCGTTGCCGATGCCTGGAACCACGCCCGGGATGTCGCGGATCAGCGACTCGGCGGTGTTCGACTGCTTGAGCTGCATTTCCTTGCGGTCCGTCACCAGCACGGGCGCCGCCGACACAAGGTTCGGATTCTTGATGAGCGAGCCGGTGACGACGATCGCGTTGGCGTCAGGCGCGGCGGCCGGAGCGGCCGGAGCGGGCTGCGCGTCCTGAGCGACCGCCGGGGAAGCGAGGCCCAGCATCAGGGGCGCGAGGCCGCCGACCAGAGCCGAGCTGGTGCGGAAGCGAGAGAGAGCGACGGATATCACGAGCGAATCCCCTTATTCAGACCGGCGGGCCGTGCCCCCCGGATATACCCGGCAGCCTACGGATCTTAGCGTCCGCACGGCTCCATAAGTGTCACCTATGCTGGAAACAGGCCCGGAAGGAAGCGGACCGCGGGGTTCACGATGCAAAAGCTCGCAAACTGTCTCTTTGATGCAACAATCGTCCCGGAGGCGGGTATTTCCCGTAATCGATCGCTATCGAAATGCCCTCCCGATGCGCCAGAAAGCGGCTAAATCCACGGAAATTCGTCGGGTTTCACCCCGGCGGCGACACCCCTGCCCCGAAACGCGGTTGTTGCGCGAGTGCGACACAGAGAGGGCCGGGGCCAAGCGACACGCGACTGAATATATCAAAAGCGCCCACCTGGCCGTTCGGCAGGTCGCCGCCGCTGGCCGATATTTCTGTGGAGAAGAGGGGAAGAGGGCTGCTAACCGAAGCCGGCTTCCCGGCTCATGATCGCGCGGGAAAGGTAAGGTGGGAGCGTCGATGATGCGTGTCGGATTGATCGTCGCCACAATGGCATTCGGCACGGCGGCCTCGGCGGCGGCGGCGCCCCCGGCCCTTCCCACCGAGCTTCAGGGCCTCGCCGCCTGCCGGGCGATGGCGGACAACGGCGCGCGCCTCGCCTGCTACGACGCCGCCACCGCGCATCTCGAAGCGGCCGTGAACAAGCATGACGTGCTGGTGCTCAACCGCGACGACATGCGGGCCACCCGCCGCGGACTTTTCGGCTTCACACTGCCCAAGACCTCGCTGTTCGGCCGCTCGGGCAGCGACAGCGAGCATGACGACGTCTCCGAAATCGATGCGAAGGTCACGACCGCCAGCTCGCTGGGATACGGCATATGGCGGATGCGCCTCGACGACGGCGCCCTCTGGGAGACCACCGAGGCGGTCGAGTGGGATGGCCCGCACGCCGGATCGAAGATCCACCTGAAGCGCGGCACGCTCGGCAGTTACTTCATGACGATCGACGGCGCCCGAGCGGTGCGCGCGCGCCGGGTCGGCTGATCCGCCTTCCGGGATCGCCGGGAATATCCCTATTCGGGGACGGGGGACGTCGACTCGACCAGCAGCGGATCGATGCGCTCGCCCCGCCATGTGAGCGCCCAGTGCAGATGCGGGCCGGTGGCTCGGCCGGTCATGCCGCTCTCGCCGATCACCTGTCCCTGACGCACCACGTCGCCCACCTTCACGTCGATATGGCTGAGGTGGAGGAAGGCGCTGTCGAGCCCCATGCCGTGGCCGACCATCAGCAGATGCCCCTCCAGCGTGAACGGATCGCCCGAGGCCGCGAGCAGCACCACGCCATCGGCCGGAGCCCGGATCGGCGTGCCCTGCGGCACGGCGAGGTCGAGGCCGGAATGATAGCTGCCCTTCTCGCCCTTATAGACGCGCTGGGCGCCGAACAGGCCGCTGACACGCGCGTTGGCGGGCCAGATGAAACTCTGCCGCCAGCCGTCGCTGACGATGCTGGCGGCCTGCACGCGCGCCGCCTTGATCTGCGCCAGTTCGCCCGCACGGATGCGGAGGAACTCCGCCGGCGGCTGCCGATATTTGGGTATCGGAAGCGACTCGATCCGCCATTCGCGCGGCGCCACCGCGAGATGGTCCACGACGGTGGTGCCGTCGCGCCGCGTCGCGGTGAGGGTGGCCGTCGGGCCATGATCCCGCCCGAACGCGATCAGGAAGCGGCCGTCGGCGCCGAGCGGCACGTCCGCCCCGTCGAGCACCAGGGAGATGGTCCCGCCCGGCGCGGTGCCGATCAGCATCCCGCCCTGGCTCATCGCTCCCTTGAAGGAGAAGCTCGTGCCTCCGCTCGCCGGCGCCACCGGGAGCTGCACGGCCGGGCGCGGCGCGGGCGGCGGCTCCGTCGGCGCCTTCGCCTGGGGCCGGGAGGCCGCGCACGCCGCCAGGGCGAGCAGCGTGCCGGCGGCGATCGCCCCCTTCACCCGCATCAGCCCTTCAGTTCCGCCTTTGTGGACATCTCGGCCGAGGCATAGGCCTCCTGCCGCTCGACGCTCCAGTAGCGCAGCCGGTCGAGCGGGATCGCCTCGCCCGACACCGCGCAGGTGACATGATCGCCGGGGACGAGAACCCGGAAGCTGTTGGCGAGATAGCGCAGCCGGGCCTCCCGGCCACTTTGCGACATGAGCATGGACATATCCTTTTCCTGAAACCCCGATTTAGAAGAGCTGCGGCTGAAGGGAAGGGTCACGCGGCGGCCGGGGCTTCGGGCGCGACGGCGGTGGCGATGCGTCGGTGGTGACGACATCCACCCCGCCATCGGCGAAGATCAGCCGCATCGTGCCGACCTCCCGCGCCTTGTGCGCGCTGTCGACGACATGGCCGTCCGCCTCGACCCGCGCATAGCCGCGCCGGAGCACGAGATCGGGGTTGAGGCTCTGCGCCACGCGCCACAGCGCATCGAGCGTCGCCCGCGCCTCGGCGAGCCGACCGGTGACAAGCGTGGGACGGAGCGGCACGCGATCGAGCCGGCGCGCGGCATCCGCCACGGGCACCGCCGCCGCCCGCGCCAGATCGCGGCCGAGCCGATCGAGCGTCGCCCGCTCGCGCTCGACGCGCGAGGCCAGGAGGCGAGGGCGGAGCGCGCCCGCCGCATGGGCAAGATCACCGCGCGCCACCGCCAGCCGCTGCGACAGCGCGCGCGGCAGGCGCTCGCCGAGATCGTCGAGCTTCTGGCGCTGGCCCCCAAGCAGCGTGTCCGGCGTCGGCAGGCGGCGGGCGGTCGCGGTGAAGCGCTCCAGCCCCCGCTCGTGATAGCGCCGCGCGCACCGCGTCGCGCGATGGCCTAGCGTGTCGAGATAGCCGAGCAGCTCGGCCCGCACCGGCACCGCCATCTCGGCGGCGGCGGTGGGCGTCGGGGCGCGGCGATCGGCGGCGAAGTCGCAAAGCGTGGTGTCGGTCTCGTGGCCCACCGCCGAGATGATCGGGATCGAGCAGGCGGCCACCGCGCGCACCACCACCTCTTCGTTGAACGCCCACAGATCCTCGATCGAGCCGCCGCCGCGCGCGACGATCACGAGGTCGGGCCGGGGCAGGGGGCCATCCTCCGGCATGGCGGAGAAGCCGTTGACCGCCGCCGCCACCTTCTCGGCCGCGCCCTCGCCCTGCACCGGCACGCCCCACACCAGCACGCGGCTCGGGAAGCGATCGGCGAGGCGGTGGAGGATGTCGCGGATCACCGCGCCGGTGGGCGAGGTGACGACCCCGATCACGCGCGGCACGAAGGGGAGGGCGACCTTGCGCTCCTCGTCGAACAGCCCCTCGGCGGCGAGCATTCGGCGGCGCTTGTCGAGCAGCGCCATCAGCGCGCCCTGACCCGCCAGCTCCATCCGGTCGATGACGATCTGGTATTTGGAGCGCCCCGGATAGGTGGTGAGCTTGCCCGTCGCGATCACCTCGATGCCGTCTTCGGGGCGGAAGCGCAGGCTCGCCGCCTGTCCCTTCCAGATCACGCCGTCGATCACCGCCTTGTCGTCCTTCAAGGCCATGTAGCAATGGCCCGAGACGTGGCGCTTGAACCCCGAGATCTCGCCGCGCACGCGGACATGGCCGAAACGATCCTCCACCGTCCGCTTGAGCGCGCCCGAGAGTTCGGAGACAGAGAGGGCGGGCGCGTTGTCGCCCGGCGCCTCGTCCGCTAGGAGCGCGCCATTGGGATAATCGGAAGGGGTGACCATGAACGTCCTGCTACTGGGCTCGGGAGGCCGCGAACATGCGCTCGCCTGGAAGCTGGCGCAATCGCCGCTGCTGGGCACGCTCTATGCCGCGCCGGGCAATCCGGGAATAGGGCATCATGCGGCGCTCGTGCCGCTGCCGCTCAGCGATCAGGCCGCGATCCTCGATTTCGCCCGCGAGGCGGAGATCGATCTGGTCGTGATCGGCCCCGAGCAGCCGCTGGTCGAAGGCCTCGCCGACACGCTGCGCACCGCCGGCATCGCGGTGTTCGGTCCATCGAAGGCCGCCGCCCAGCTCGAAGGGTCCAAGGGCTTCACCAAGGCGCTGTGCGACCGGGCGAACGTCCCCACCGCCGCCTATGCAGCCTTCACCAACGCCGCCGAGGCCAAGGCCGCGCTGCCGCGCTTCGGGCTTCCGGTGGTCATCAAGGCCGATGGGCTCGCGGCGGGCAAGGGCGTCATCATCGCCATCTCCCGGGAAGAGGCAGAGGCCGCGATCGACGACATGATCGGCGGCCGCTTCGGATCGGCGGGCGCGAGCCTCGTCATCGAGGAGTTTCTGGAGGGCGAGGAAGTCTCGCTCTTCGCGCTGTCCGACGGCAAGACCGTGGTCGCGCTGGGCTCCGCGCAGGATCACAAGCGCGTCGGCGACGGCGATACCGGCCCCAACACCGGCGGCATGGGCGCCTACTCGCCCACCCGCGCGCTGACTCCCGAACTCGAAGCGCGCGTGATGGCGGAGATCGTCCGCCCCTCGATCGCGGGCATGGCGGAGGCCGGGATGCCGTTCACCGGCGTGCTGTTCGCAGGCCTGATGCTGACGGCGCAGGGGCCGAAGCTCATCGAATATAATGTCCGCTTCGGCGATCCCGAATGCCAGGTGCTGATGATGCGCCTGGACGAGGATCTGCTGCCGCTGCTCCACGCCGCGGCGACCGCCACGCTGGAGGATCGCCCGATCCGCTGGAAGGACAAGGCCGCGCTCACCGTGGTGATGGCCGCCAACAACTATCCCGACACGCCCGAGACGGGCGGCGCGATCAGGGGCGTCGACATCGCCACGGCGAACGGCGCACAGGTCTTCCATGCCGGCACCCGCGCCGAAGCCTCGGGGCTGGTCGCGGCGGGCGGGCGCGTGCTGGCGGTGACGGCGCTGGGCGATAGCGTGGCGGAAGCGCAGGCCGCCGCCTATCGCGCGGTGGACAGCATCGACTTCCCGACCGGCTTCTGCCGTCGCGACATCGGCTGGCGCGAGATCGCGCGCGGCTGAGGTTGCGCGCGCGGCCGTCGCGCGGCAGTCTCGGAAACGACCATTCCAACGGGGTAGAGTATGTCCGCTAGCACGCTCGTCATCATCGGCGCCGCGCTTGTCCTCCTGGTCCTTGTGCTGGTGCTGCTCGCGCGCACCGGTCGCAAGTCCGCCGAGGGGCCGGCCGACGACGGCATCGCCATGGTGAAGCCCGCGACCGAGCTGTCGCCGATCGCCACCGACGAACCGCTTCCCGAGCCCGGCGCGCCGGGCACGACCACCGGCCTCGCCACCGCCGAACTGGCACCGGCCCCCGTTCCCGTCGCCGAGGCGCCGGCCGGCCCGGCCGATCCGCTCACCCGGCTGAAGGGCCTCGGCCCCAAGGCGGAAGCGGCGCTGAACGGATTGGGCGTCAGCCGCTACGAGCAGATCGCGACCTGGAGCGAGGGCGACATCGCCCGCGTCGATGCGCAGATGGGCAATTTCAAGGGCCGCATCGTCCGTGATCGCTGGGTGGAGCAGGCCCGCCTGCTGGCCGACGGCGACATCGCCGGCTTCGAAGCGACCTTCGGGAAGCTCGGCTAAGCCTCGACCCGATCGGCGCGGCGGCGCGGGCTGGCCAGCAGCTTGTCGACGCGCCGGCCGTCCATGTCGACGATCTCGAAGCGCCAGTCGCCATAGTCGAAATGCTCGCCCGTCTCGGGCAGATGGCGCAGCACCGACAAAGCGAAGCCGGCGGCCGTCGCATAATCGCGATCCTCGGGCAGGTCGATGCCGAGCCGCTCCGCCATCGCATCGGCCGAGAGCGCGCCTGAGACGAGATGGCTGCCATCCTCGCGCTCGACCAGCGCGGGATCATGCCCCTCCTCCTGATCGGACGCGAAGGTGCCCGCGATCGCCGCGAGCAGGCCGCCCGGCGTCACCAGCCCGTCGAAATGGCCATATTCGTCATGGACCAGCGCCAGCGGCACCTCGGCGTCGCGCAGCACGGCGAGCGCGTCCATCGCGTCCATCCGATCCGGCACCGAGGGGACGGGGCGCATCATCGCGCGCAGATCGATGGACCGGCCCTCCATCAGCGCCATCAGCAGATCGCGCAGCCGCACCACGCCGACGATGCTGTCGACCGAACCTTCCGCCACCGGCAGGCGGCTATGCTGCGTCTCGCCGACGATCTCGCGGATCTCGTCGTGGCTGGCGTCGATGTCGATCCAGTCGACATCGGTGCGGGGCGTCATCACCTCGCGCACCGGACGATCGGCCAGGCGGACGACGCCCGAGATGATCGCGCGCTCGCTCTCCTCGATCACGCCCGCGGACGAGGCCTCGGCGACGACGAGGTGGAGTTCCTCCGCCGTCACATGATCGTCGCGCTCGCGCTCCAGCCCGATGAGCTGGAAAATCAGCAGGCTGGTCTTGTCGAGCACCCAGACCAGCGGCGCGGTGGCGCGCGCCAGCCACGCCATCGGCCGCGCCGCCACCGCCGCGATCGGCTCGGGCGAGCGCAACGCGATCTGCTTGGGCACCAGTTCGCCGACGATCAGCGAGATATAGGTCGTGACGGCGATCACCAGCGCGAAGCCCAGATGCTCGGCATGGGCGTGGGAGATGCCGGCATACAGCTCCAGCCGCGCCGCCACCGGCCCGCCCAGCGCCTCGCCCGAAAAGGCGCCCGACAGGATCGCGATCAGCGTGATGCCGATCTGCACGGTCGAAAGGAACTTGCCGGGATCCTCGCGCAGGCGGATGGCGACGCGCGCGCCGGTCCGCCCGGTCCGCGCCATCGCCTCCAGCCGCGCCCCGCGCGACGAGACGATCGCCAGCTCGCTCATCGCGAACAGGCCGTTCAGCACGACCAGCGCGAGGATGATGACGACGTCGATCCAGGGGAAGGGGTCAAGATGCGGCATGGCGCTGTGCATCCCTTGCCGAAAATCGCGGGCTTCGACAATGGCCCGTGAAAGCTTCGCGGCGTCAGCGGCGCCCGGCGAAGAAATCCCTGAGCATCGCCGCCGATTCGATCTCGCCCAGCCCCGCATAGATTTCGGGGCGGTGATGGCAGGTCGGCTGGGTGAAGAAGCGGGGGCCGTGCGCCACGGCGCCACCCTTCTCGTCGCCCGCGCCATAATAGAGCCGGTCGATCCGCGCATGGGCGATCGCGCCCGCGCACATCGCGCACGGCTCCAGCGTCACCCACAGGTCGCAGCCGTCGAGCCGCCCCGTGCCGAGCTCCGCCAGCGCCATGCGGATCGCCTCCATCTCCGCATGGGCGGTGGGATCGCCGAGCGCGCGCATCCGGTTGGCGGCCACCGCGATCACGCCGCCGCCGCGCGTCACCACCGCGCCGACCGGCACCTCGCCGGCTTCGGCGGCACGGGCGGCGGCGTCGAGCGCGAGGCGCATGGGTTCGGGAAGCGGAAAGGCCATGCGGCGGCCTTAACCGACCGGCGGCCGCGCGTCAGGCCCGTTGTGCGCCTCAGCGCGGCTTCTGGACGTTGACGGTGGGCACCGCCACCACCTCGTTCCTCTGGCCGACGCTGACATTGGCGGTCCGCACATCGAACGCCGGCGCGGCGCCGCCCTTCACGTCGATCTTCGGCAGCTCCGCAGTGCGGGTCTGGCTGACGTTGACATAGCCCAGCGAAATCGCCGCGATGCCGACCAGCACCACGATCACCAGCAGCACGAGGATGGCACGCATGACCTCACCCCTCTCCCATTTGGAACGGGGTCAACGTCCCGACGCGAAGAGCGGTTGCACGTTACGCCTGGGGAAAGACCTGCCTCCACGGCTCCACCGTCACCGACGAGAAGAGGCCGGCCTCGGCATAGGGGTCGGCATCGGCGAAGGCGCGGGCGGCGGCGATGTCGTCGAACTCGGCGATGATGATCGAGCCCACCGGCTTGCCCGATTCGTCGTCGATCGGGCCGGCGGCGGCGATTCTCTCGACAATCGAGCGCAGATGGTCGAGATGGCGCGGCCGCGTATCGGCGCGCAGACTGCCCGCATCGGCACGGTCACGGGCGATAATGGCGAATTTGGGCACTCTGGCGACTCCTCTTCGGGGCGAACGGGTTGACCGAACCGCCTGTGTCCACTAGGGACGCCGACTTTCCCGGCAACAGATTCTTTTTGGGACACGAAATCATGTCGCGCATCTGCGAGCTGACCGGCAAGGGCCGCCAAGTGGGACACAATGTCTCCCACGCCAACAACAAGACCAAGCGCACCTTCCTGCCCAACCTGCAGAATGTGACGCTGATTTCCGACACGCTCGGCCAGTCGGTCAAGCTTCGCGTCTCGACCCACGGCCTGCGCTCGGTCGAGCATAATGGCGGCCTCGACAACTGGCTGGTGAAGGCGTCGGACGCCGACCTCAGCCTGCGCGTCCGTCGCCTGAAGCGCGAGATCGTCAAGAAGAAGGCGGCTGTCGCCGCCTGATTCGGCCGGCCGGGTCCGCCCGGCCGCATCGTTCTCGAAAGGCCTGCGAACCAAGGTTCGGCAGGCCTTTTCGTGTGTCTGCGATTCCGCGATCCGGTCAAACGCCGGCGGGGAGCTCGAACGCCATCAGCAGCGTGCGCTCGGCGACGAAATAATTGTCGTCCGACGCGATCCACAGCACCGTCCTTCCGCCCTGCGAATCGATCGCCAGCGCCTCCATATTGTCGACGGTGAGCGGCGGGCGGAGGAAGGCGACCGGCTTGCCCGTCACCACGCTGTCCTTCGCGATACCTTTCGGATCGAGGATGGTGATCGCCGCCGAGAAGCCATGCGTCACGCTGAACCGGCGATGGAGCACCGCCACGCGCCCGTCGGGCAGTTCGGCGGCGTCGGTGGGCGCGAAGCCCGGCCCCGGCCCGCGATAGCCGAACGGCACCGGCTGCGCGCCCTCGACCGGATCGCCGGGGAAGAGCAGCACCAGATGGCTGCCATCCTTGCGCTTGCGCGTCTCGGCGAAGACGAGGAAGCGGCCGTCGCTCAGCCGCACCATCGCCTCGGCGCCCTCGTTGTGCGGCCATGTGTGCATCATCGGCGGCGCGGCATGGCCGTCGGCCGCCGTGAAGCCCCTCGTGTAGCGCCAGATCTGGTTGCGCGTCTCGAACCCCGCCCAGACATGGCCCGAGACCGGATCGTAGGTGGAGGATTCGCTGTCCCGGTCCACCTTGCGCGCGCCGTCGCCGGGGCCGTCGGGGAGTTCGCTCATCGCATAGTCGCCGATCGCGCCGGTGCGCCCGTCGAAGCGGAAGCGCGTCACCACGCCGCCGTCGCTCAGCATCACGAAATGGCCGTCCTGGAGCGTCATCGACGAGACGCCGCCGAATCGACGGTCGCTGCCCTTCAGCACCCAGCCGCCGAGATAGCGCAGCTTCCCCGCCATCCGCTGCCCCGGATCGGCCGTGTCGAGTGCGACAGGCGTCGCCGTCAGCCCCGCTGGCACCGAGCGGAAAGCGAGCGGGACGGGAGCGAGCGCGACCAGCGCGGCGAGGAAGGCGAGGCGATGCATCCTTGTCCTTCTAACGGCGGCGCGGGCGCGGGGAAGCCGGCTTGATCCTGAACGACGGCTAACGTCTATGTTCAGGCGCTTGTCACCCGGATCGTGTGAAAAGATGCTCATCGGATGACCGCCGGGCCTTTTCAGGCCGATTCGCGGTCGGGGGTTTGTCGAGTTGAGGAGGGTCGCCATGGCGCGTCGGGCGCTTTCGCTGAAAATCATGAGTGCGCTGGCCGCGCTCTCGATGACGGCGGCCCCCTTTGCCGCCAACGCGCAATATCATGGCGATCGGCATGACCGGGGCGGCTGGAGCGAGCGTGACTATCATGACGACGGCCCCCGCTATCGCGACGGGCGCGGCTATCGCGACGGGCCGGGCCGCCGTGACGGACGCGGCCGGCCGGATCGCCATCGCTGCCGCGACGGCACCACCGGCACGATCATCGGCGCGATCGCCGGCGGCCTGCTCGGCAATGCGGTGGCCGGTTATGGAGACAGGACGGCCGGAACCATCATCGGCGGCGGCGTGGGCGCTCTGGCGGGCAACGCCATCGGGCGAGACTGCTGAGGTTCATGTTCGGCTGGTAGAAGACGCCGCATCGGAACGCCTCGCGTTGCATATCGAGGACGGAGACCGGGTGGGCTAGCGCCCGGCCTCCACGCCCCGCTAGGTCGCTTCGTCGAACAGATCGGCGAGCTGGCCGACCATTGTACCCCCCAGTTGCTCTGCGTCCATGATCGTCACCGCGCGGCTGTAATAGCGCGTGACGTCATGGCCGATGCCGATCGCCACGAGCTGCACGGGCGAGCGCGTCTCGATCCAGTGGATCACCTGGCGCAGATGCTTCTCCAGATAGGAGCCCGAGTTGACGCTCAGCGTCGAATCGTCGACCGGCGCGCCATCGGAGATCACCATCAGGATGCGCCGCTCCTCGGGCCGCGCGATCAGCCGGTGATGCGCCCAGAGCAGCGCCTCGCCGTCGATATTCTCCTTGAGCAGCCCCTCGCGCATCATCAGCCCGAGATTCTTGCGCGCCCGCCGCCAGGGATCGTCCGCCTGCTTGTAGACGATGTGCCTGAGGTCGTTGAGCCGGCCCGGCATCGGCGGGCGCCCGGCGGCGAGCCACGCCTCGCGGCTCTGCCCGCCCTTCCAGGCGCGGGTGGTGAAGCCCAGGATCTCGGTCTTGACCCCACAGCGCTCCAGCGTGCGGGCGAGGATGTCGGCGCTGATCGCCGCGATCGAGATCGGCCGCCCGCGCATCGAGCCCGAATTGTCGATCAGCAGCGTCACCACCGTGTCGCGGAACTCGGTGTCGCGCTCGATCTTGTAGGAGAGCGACAGCATCGGGTTGACGATCACGCGGGCGAGCCGCGCGGCGTCGAGGATGCCTTCTTCCTGATCGAAATCCCACGAGCGGCTCTGCTGCGCCATCAGGCGCCGTTGCAGCCGGTTGGCGAGCTTGGTGACGGCGCCCTGCAAATGGGTGAGCTGCTGGTCGAGATAGGCCCTGAGCCGCGTCAGCTCCTCTTCGTCGCAGAGGCTCGCGGCATCCACCACCTCGTCAAAGCGGGTGGTGTAGGCCTGATAATCGAACTGCGGCGAAAGATCGGAGAGCGGCCGGTTGGGACGGGCAGGGGCAGCGCCTTCCTCGCCATCGTCGCCGAGGCCGCCTTCCTCCTCGGCCATCGAGTCGCGCTCGGTCTCGCCTTCGTCCTGCTCGTCGGCCTCGCCCTGATCGGCTTCCGAGCGGACGTCCATCTTGTCCTGCGGGCCGGCGCCATCGCCTTCGCGATCCTCGTCGGTCTCGCCCTGCTGCTCGTCGTCCTGCCCTTCCTCTTCCTCGTCGCCCTCCTCGGGCTCCCATTCGGGGGGAAGCTCGGCCTCGACGAGCTGGAGGTCGTGGAGCAGCTTTGTGGCGAGCTGGGCGAAGGCGGACTGATCGTCGAGCGCGAGGCCCAGCGCGTCGAGATCGGCACCGGCCTTCTCCTCGACCCATTCGCGGACCAGCTCCAGCCCGCTCTTCGCACGCTCGGGCACGGGCTGGCCGGTCAGCCGCTCGCGCACCATCAGGCCGATGGCGGTCGACAGCGGCACCTCCTCGCGGGTGCGGGCGCGGACGATGGGGTCGGCACGCATCCGGGCTTCCAACGCGGTGGTGAGGTTGGCGGCGATGCCGTCCATGCCGCGCGAGCCCAGCGCCTCGACGCGCGCCTGCTCGACCGCGTCGAACACCGCGCGCGCGATCGGGTCACCCGGCGCCGCCCGGTTGTGGAGCAGCGCGTCATGGTGGCGGAGGCGCAGCGCGAAGGCGTCGGCCGCGCCGCGCGCCTCGGCCACCTGATCGGCGGGGAGGGTGCGGCCCGGCATCGGCACCTTGACCGTCTTGCCGCTCTGCACCGGCGTGTCGGCCGAATAGCCGAGTTCCACCTCGGGCTCGTGCGCGATCGCCCGCGTCGCGCCGGCGAGCGCGAGACGGAAGGTTTCGAGAGGATTCTGCTCGGCCATCGGGCCTCCTCAGGCTTTCCTCACCACGCTCTCGGGCAGATCCTTGCCGAACACGCGCTGATAATATTCGGCGATCAGCGAGCGCTCGGCCTCGTCGCAGCGGTTGAGGAAACTCATGCGGAAGGCGGTGCCGACATCGCCGAAGATCAGCGCGTTCTGCGCCCAGGAGATCACGGTGCGCGGGCTCATCACGGTGGAGATGTCGCCCGCCATGAAGCCCTGCCGGGTGAGATCGGCGACCTTCACCATGCGATCGACGACATCCTTGCCCTCGGGCTTGTCATATTCGCCCGACTTGGCGAGCACGATCCGCGCCTCGGTGGCCGCCGGCAGATAGTTGAGCGTGACCACGATGTTCCAGCGGTCCATCTGGCCCTGATTGATCTGCTGGGTGCCGTGATACAGGCCCGACGTGTCGCCCAGACCCACAGTGTTGGCGGTCGCGAACAGGCGGAACCACGGGTTCGCGCGGATCACGCGGTTCTGATCGAGCAGGGTCAGCTTGCCCTCGGCCTCCAGCACGCGCTGGATCACGAACATCACGTCCGGGCGGCCGGCGTCATATTCGTCGAACACCAGAGCGGTGGGAGTCTGGAGCGCCCACGGCAGCAGGCCCTCGCGGAACTCGGTCACCTGCTTGCCGTCACGCAGCACGATCGCGTCGCGGCCGATCAGGTCGATCCGGCTGACATGCGCGTCGAGATTGATGCGGATGCACGGCCAGTTGAGCCGCGCCGCCACCTGCTCGATGTGGGACGACTTGCCGGTGCCGTGATAGCCCTGCACCATCACACGGCGGTTGTGCGCGAAGCCGGCGAGGATGGCGGTGGTCGTCTCCGGATCGAACACATAGGCCGGATCGAGATCGGGCACGCGCTCGTCCGCTTCGGAGAAGGCGGGCACCTCCATGTCCGAATCGAGCCCGAACAGGTCGCGTACCTTCACCATCTTGTCGGGGGCGGCGAGCAGCGTGTCGCTGCGCGCGTCGGGCTGGACGTTGGGGATGTCGGCCATGCGTGTCGAACCTTCTTTACGGACTCAGGCGAATGCGGGTGCGGACTTGAGCTGCGTATAGGCCGCGATCACGTCCTGCAAAGCCTTCTCATGGGATCGGTCGCCGCCATTGCGGTCGGGGTGGTACTGGCGGACCAGCTCGGCATAGCGCGCGCGCACCGCCCGGCGGTCCGCATCGATGCCGAGGCCGAGCACCTTGAGCGACCGGCGATCCTCGCGGCCGAGGGGGCGGCCGTCGGCGCGGGCCTGCTGCTCGGCGCGGGCTTCGTCCATGCGCTTGCGGAATCGCGCGCCGATCGCGTCGAGCGGATCGCCGAAGTCGGACCAGCGGGGTGGCAGGTCGGCACCGACATGGCTGAAGGCGCGAGTCTCGCGCTCCCAGCCCGCATAGGGGCGCTGCGCCGCCTCGATCTCGGCGGCGTCCATGCCCGCGAAGAAATTGTAGCGGGCGTTGAAGGCGCGGACATGATCGAGGCAGAACCAGCGATAGACCGGCGGCCCGTCGCCACGCGTGCGGTCTCCGGCGGGCGCGCGGAACTCGCCCGGCAGGTCGCAGCCCAGCTCCTCGCACATCCGCCCGCTCTCGACGCGCCCGTGGAAACGCGGGCTTCTTCTCCGGCCGTCTTCGTCCGCCAACTTCACGCCCCGTCTTTCGGCAAAGCCCGCTATATAGGGCGGATGACCACAGCTTCCACTGGCCCCGTCGCCGCCGAAATCGCCCGCCGCCTCACCGCCGCCCTGTCGCCGACACGGCTCGCCGTGATCGACGACAGCGAGAAGCATCGGGGGCACGCCGGCCATGATTCGCGCGGCGAGAGCCATTTCACCGTCGAGATCGTCGCGCCCGCCTTCGAGGGCCTGAATCGCGTCGCCCGCCAGCGGCTGGTGAATCAGGCGCTCGCCGAGCTGCTGGTCGAGCGCGTCCATGCGCTGGCCATCAAGGCGCGCGCGCCCGGCGAGGCCTGACCGCTCTTCCTTGCCGGAAAGGCGCTCTCCCGCTATCGGACGCGCCATGCCTGAGCCCGTGATCCTCGCCGTGCCGAAGGGGCGCATTCTGACGGAGGCGCTGCCCATGCTGGCGCGCGCCGGTATTCGCCCCGAACCGGCGTTCAGCGACCCGGATTCGCGCGCGCTGCGCTTCAAGACCGATCGCGCCGACATCGAGCTGATCCGCGTCCGCGCCTTCGATGTCGCCACCTTCGTCGCGCATGGCGCGGCGCAGCTCGGCATCGTCGGCTCCGATGTGCTGATGGAGTTCGATTATTCGGAGCTGTATGCCCCGGTCGATCTCGGCATCGGCCATTGCCGCATCTCGGTCGCCGAGCCCAGGGGCATGGCCGAGGGCGACGATCCGCGCGAATGGAGCCATGTCCGCGTCGCGACCAAATATCCCTCGATCACGCGGCGCCATTTCGAGGCGCGCGGCGTGCAGGCCGAGTGCGTGAAACTCAACGGCGCGATGGAGATCGCCCCCGTGCTGGGCCTCGCCAGCCGGATCGTCGATCTCGTCTCCTCGGGCCGCACGCTGGTCGAGAACGGCCTCGTCGAGGTCGAAACGATCGCCGAGGTCTCCGCCCGCCTGATCGTCAACCGCGCCGCCTTCAAGACGCGCGCGGACACGCTCGGGCCGCTGGTCGCGGGCTTCCGCGCCGCCGCGCAGGAGATGCGCGATGCCGCTTAGGCTGAACGCCGCCGATGCGGGCTTCGAGGCCGATTTCGCCGCGCTGGTCGACGCCCGGCGCGAGGCGGATGCGGATGTCTCCGCCGCCGTCTCCGAGATTCTGGCCGATGTCCGCGCGCGCGGCGATGCGGCGGTGGCCGAACGGACGCTGAAGTTCGACGGCCATGACCTCGCGACGAGCGGCTGGGAGATCGACAAGGCCACCCGCCGCGCCGCGCTCGACGGGCTGGAGCCCAAGCTCCGTGAAGCGATCGAGCTCGCGGCGGAACGCATCCGCGTCTATCACGCGGCCCAGCGCCCCGAGGATCGCGATCACACCGATGCCGCCGGCGTCCGCATCGGCGCGCGCTGGAGCGCGGTCGATTCGGCGGGCCTCTATGTGCCCGGTGGTCGCGCGGCCTACCCCTCCTCGGTGCTGATGAACGCGATCCCCGCCAAGGTGGCGGGCGTCGGGCGGCTCGCGATGGTGGTGCCGACGCCGAAGGGCGTGCTCAACCCGCTCGTCCTCGCGGCGGCCGAGATCGCGGGCGTCGACGAGATGTTCCGCATCGGCGGCGCACAGGCGGTCGGCGCGCTGGCTTATGGCACCGAGCGGGTCGCGCCGGTGGACGTGATCGTCGGCCCCGGCAACGCCTGGGTGGCCGAAGCCAAGCGCCAGCTTTATGGGCGCGTCGGCATCGACATGGTGGCAGGCCCCTCCGAGATCGTCGTCGTCGCGGACGGCCGGAACGACCCCGAATGGATCGCCGCCGACCTGCTCAGCCAGGCCGAGCATGATCCCACCAGCCAGTCGATCCTGTTCACCGATGATGCGGCCTTCGCCGACAAGGTGGCCGAAGCGGTCGCCCGCCAGCTCGAAACGCTCGCCACCGGCACGGTCGCGACGCAGAGCTGGGCGGACAATGGCGCGATCATCCTCGTGCCCGATCTGCGCCAAGCCATCCCGCTCTGCGACCGGCTCGCGCCCGAGCATCTGGAACTGGCCGTCGAAGATCCCGAGCCCCTGTTCGCCAAAGTCCGCCATGCCGGCTCCGTCTTCCTCGGCCGGCATACGCCCGAAGCCGTCGGCGATTATGTCGGCGGGCCGAACCATGTGCTTCCCACCGGCCGGCGCGCGCGCTTCGCGTCGGGCCTGTCGGTGCTCGATTTCATGAAGCGCACCAGCTTCCTCGCCTGCGACGCCTCCTCGATCCAGCGCATCGGCCCTGCCGCCGTCGCGCTGGCGGAGGCGGAGGGGCTCCCCGCGCACGGCCGCTCGGTCGCGCTGCGGCTGCAACAGTAAGAGATCATGACCCAGAAACCCGCACGCTCCCGCGCCCGCTCGGCGGCACGGCTCGCCGCCGTCCAGGCGCTCTACCAGCAGGAGATGGAGGGCACGCCGCTCGTCCTGCTCCTCACCGAGTTCCACCAGCACCGCCTCGGCGCCACCATCGACGATGTCGAATATGCCGACGCCGAGGTGAGCTTCTTCGACGATGTGGTGAAGGGCGTCGATGCTCGCCGCGAGGAGCTGGACGCGCTGATCGCCGCCCGCCTCGCCGCCGGCTGGACGATGGACCGCCTCGACAAGCCGATGCGCCAGATCCTGCGCGCCGGGGCCTATGAGCTGCTCGCCCGCCCCGATGTGTCGGTGGCGACGGCCATCTCCGAATATGTCGACGTGGCGGCCGCCTTCTACGACAAGCGCGAGAAGGGCTTCGTCAACGGCCTGCTCGACGCGATCGCCAAGACGGTGCGCGCGTAGCGGTAACGCACCAATCGTCACCCGGACTTGATCCGGCATGACGGCGAGAGGCTTATAAAGGCATCCTCTCGCCGGGCGGCCCCTTTTCTGTCTAGAAATGGGTCGCCATGGCCGAGCACGACTTCATAGAGCGCCTTCGCGCCATCGCCACCCACCCCGCCGCGCGGGGCCTCGCCGACGATGCGGCGGTGCTGGGCAACCTCGTGCTGACCCACGACATGATCGTCGAGGGCGTCCATTATCTTCCCACCGATCCGCCCGCCGACGTGGCGTGGAAGCTGCTGGCGGTGAATCTCTCCGATCTCGCCGCCAAGGGCGCCGTGCCGGAGGGCGTGCTGCTCGGCTACCCGCTGGGCGCGGCGGATTGGGATGCCGCCTTTGTCGACGGCCTCGCCATGGCGCTCCGCCATTTCGACGTGCCGCTGCTCGGCGGCGACACCGTGTCCGCCCCGGAAGGCGCACCGCGCATGATCGGGCTCACCGCGCTCGGCCGCTCGGCCTATGCGCCCGATCGGCGAGGCGCGAAGGAAGGCGACGATCTCTGGCTCGTCGGCCGGATCGGCGAGGCCGGCGCCGGGCTCGCCATCGCGCGGGGGGCGGAGGGGCCGGCCGAACTGCTCGCCGCCTATCGCCGCCCGCGGCCGCTGCTCGCCGAGGGGAGGGCGCTCGCCCCCCACGCGCACGCCATGGCCGACGTGTCCGACGGGCTGCTGATCGACGCCAGCCGCATCGCCACCGCCTCCGGCCTGTCGGTGGTCATCAACCTCGCGACCGTGCCGCGCTCGCCCGCGCTCACCGCCTTCGCGGGCGAGGATCGCGCCGCGCGCCTCGCCGCCGTCACCGCCGGCGACGATTATGCCCTGATCCTCGCGGCCGCCCCCACCGAACGCGGAGCGATCGTGGAGCTGCGGCTCGATGCCCGCCGCATCGGATGTTTCGCCCCCGGAACGGGGATAACCCTCCACGACCGCGCCGATCCGGTGCCGCTTCCCGGCCGGCTCGGCTATGTCCACGCGCCGGGCGGATCGATGGCGTGACTTGCCAAGTCCCTCACTTGCCGTTCTAACTTGGCCCAAGGCCTTCGCGCCGGCCGACCCCGGCAAACGTGGGCAGCGGCGATCCAACCAGGGCCTTCGAGGAGGAACTGCCTATGATCGTCGTCTACGGGGCCATAGTCTGCGGCGTGCTGGCCGTGCTGTACGGCCTGATAACCAGCCGGCAATTGCTGGCCCTTCCCGCCGGCAACCCGCGCATGGTCGAAATCGCCGGCGCCATTCAGGAAGGCGCCCGCGCCTATCTGGCCCGCCAGTACCGCACGATCGCGATCGTCGGCGTCGTCGTGGCGATCATCGTCTTCTATTTCCTCGGGCCTGTCTCCGCCGTCGGTTTCCTGCTCGGCGCGATCCTGTCGGGGCTGACCGGCTTCATCGGCATGAACATCTCGGTGCGCGCCAATGTCCGTACCGCCGAGGCCGCGCGCCACAGCCTCCAGGGCGGCCTCACCGCCGCCTTCCGCTCGGGTGCGGTCACCGGCCTGCTGGTGGCGGGGCTCGGGCTGCTCGCGATCTCGGTGTTCTTCTGGTATCTCGTCGGCCCCGGCGGCCATGTGCCGGGCGACCCGCGTGACCGCACCGTGGTCGACGCGCTGGTGGCGCTCAGCTTCGGTGCCTCGCTGATCTCGATCTTCGCGCGTCTGGGCGGCGGCATCTTCACCAAGGCGGCCGACGTCGGCGCGGATCTCGTCGGCAAGGTCGAGGCCGGCATCCCCGAGGACGACCCCCGCAACCCCGCCGTGATCGCGGACAATGTCGGCGACAATGTCGGCGACTGCGCCGGCATGGCGGCCGACCTGTTCGAAACCTATGTCGTCACCCTCGGCGTCACCATGGTGTCGATCGCCCTGCTCGTCGGCAGCGGCGATCCGCAAGCGACGCTGCGCTTGATGGCGCTGCCGCTGCTGATCGGCGGGGTGTGCATCATCACCTCGATCATCGGCACCTATCTGGTGCGGCTGGGCTCCGGCTCGATCATGGGGGCGCTCTACAAGGGTTTCTGGACGTCGGTGGTGCTGGCGATCCCGGCCATCTACTTCTCCGCCCAATATGCGCTGGGCGATCTCCACCACACGCTGTTCGCGCGCACCGGCCCGGCCGGCGCGCAGGCGATCACCGGCATGAGCCTGTTCTGGTGTACGCTGATCGGGCTCGCCGTCACCGGGCTGCTGGTGTGGATCACCGAATATTATACCGGCACCAACTATCGCCCGGTGAAGTCGATCGCCTTCGCCTCGCAGACCGGCCACGGCACCAACGTGATCCAAGGCCTCGCCGTCAGCCTCGAGGCGACCGCGCTGCCGACGCTGGTGATCGTCGTCGCGGTGATCGCGACCTTCCAGATCGCGGGCGTGATCGGCATCGCCTTCGCCGCGACCGCGATGCTGGCGCTGGCCGGCATGGTGGTGGCGCTCGACGCCTATGGTCCCGTCACCGACAATGCCGGCGGCATCGCCGAGATGGCGGGGCTGGAGCATGACGTCCGCACCCGCACCGACGCGCTCGATGCGGTGGGCAACACCACCAAGGCCGTCACCAAGGGCTATGCGATCGGATCGGCGGGGCTTGCCGCGCTCGTGCTGTTCGGCGCCTACACCACCGACCTCTCGACCTTCTTCCCCGATCTCCACGTCGATTTCTCGCTGTCCAACCCCTATGTCATCGTCGGCCTGCTGCTGGGCGCGCTGCTGCCTTATCTGTTCGGCGCGATGGGGATGACGGCGGTCGGCCGCGCGGCGGGCGCGGTGGTCGAGGAGGTGCGCGCGCAGTTCCGCGACAATCCCGGCATCATGGAGGGCACGGCGCGGCCCAACTATGCCCGCACCGTCGATCTCGTCACCCGCGCGGCGATCAAGGAGATGATCGTCCCCAGCCTGCTGCCGGTGCTGGCGCCGATCCTCGTCTTCTTCGTGATCCGCTTCGTGGCGGGGCCGGAGAACGGCTTCGCCTCGCTCGGCGCGCTGTTGCTCGGCGTGATCGTCTCGGGCCTGTTCGTGGCGCTCTCGATGACGTCGGGCGGCGGCGCGTGGGACAACGCCAAGAAGTTCATCGAGGACGGCAATTACGGCGGCAAGGGATCGGAGGCCCACAAGGCCGCCGTCACCGGAGACACGGTCGGCGATCCCTACAAGGACACCGCCGGGCCGGCCGTGAACCCGATGATTAAGATCACCAACATCGTCGCCCTTCTGCTACTGGCGGCGCTGGCCGGACACGCCGTCGGCTGATCGACATCCCGGAGGGCGGATAGCCGCATGACCCAACCGACTATCCGCCTTCACGACTATTGGCGCTCGTCCGCGGCCTATCGCGTGCGGATCGCGCTCAACCTCAAGGGCCTCGCCTATGAGGCGGTGCCCGTGAACCTGCTCACTTCCGAGCACAAGAGCGAGGCCTATCGCGCGATCGATCCGCAGGGGATGCTGCCGACGCTGGAGATCGACGGGCAGAGGCTGATCCAGAGCGTCGCGATCATCGACTATCTCGACCGGCGCTTCCCCGAGCCCGCGCTGCTTCCGGCCGATCCGCTGGCACGCAGCGCCGCGCTGGCCAAGGCGCTCGTCGTCGCGTGCGACATCGCGCCCATCAACAATCTGCGGATGATGCGCTGGCTGGAGCAGGAGCTGCACGCCGATGCCGACGAGCGGCAGCGCTGGCTGACCCACTGGATGACCGAGGGCTTCACCGCTCTGGAGGCGCTGGCTGGCACCACGCCTTTCCTCGCGGGGGAGACGCCGGGGCTGCCCGATCTCTGCCTCGTGCCGCAGATCTACAACGCGCGGCGCTTCGCCGTGCCGCTGGACGCCTATCCCAAGCTGGTGGCAATCGATGCGCGCTGCGCGGACATCGAGGCCTTCGCCGCCGCTCACCCGGATCGCATCGGCCCGCCCTGACGCATCCAGAGCCCGATCCAGAGCAGCCCGAAGCCCCAACCCGCCAGCACGTCGCTCGGCCAGTGGACGCCGAGCGCCACCCGGCTCCAGCCGACCAGCCCCGCTACGACCAGCGCCACGCCGACGGCCAGCCAGCGCCCTCCCGCCAGCAGAGCGAGCGCGAGGCAGGTCATCATCGTCCCCGCGCTGTGCGAGCTGGGGAAGCTCCAGGACGACACCGCATCGAGATGATCCGCCATCGGCGGGCGCGAACGCCGGATGAGGAGCTTGATGCCCTCGACCATCAGCCGCCCGCTGCCGACGCTCAGCACCAGCCACAGCGCGTCCCGTCCGCGATGCCGCCAGAGCAGCCATAAGGCAGCGGCGAGCCCGATCGGCCCCATCCCCTTCAGCCCACCGAACAGGCTGAGCCAGCGCGCCGGCTGCACCCATGGCCCCTCCGCGTCGAGCCTCCAGTCACGGTGCAGCCCGACATCGATCCCCGCGCCCCAAAGCAACAGCGCGGCGATCAACAGCAGCGCGCCGGCAAGGATCGACATCGAGCGAAAGCGGCGGGAGTCCATGGCCCCTGATTGGCATGACATACTTGTCAGTCCAACTATTTGCGCTCCGGGCCTGCTGTGCCATCACGCTGCGGATGCGTCTCTGTCTTCTCTCCGCCGTGGCGCTGGCCGCGCCCGCTTTCGCCCAGTCGCTGCCGCAGGATATCCTCGTCACCGGCGCCAGCCTGCCGCAGACGCCGGGCGACGCCGCCTATGACGTCGCGACGATCGATCATGACCGGCTCCAGGCCGTCGCCAGCGGGCGGCTGGAGGATGTGCTGCGCGACGTCGCCGGCTTCGCGCAGTTCCGCCGCTCCGATTCGCGCTCGGCGCAGCCGACCAGCCAGGGCGCGACGCTCCGGGGGCTCGGCGGCAACGCCTCGTCGCGCGCGCTCATCACGCTGGACGGCGTGCCTTTCATCGATCCGTTCGGCGGATGGGAGAGCTTCTCGGCGATCGATCCCGAGCGGATCGGCCTCGTCCGCGTGACGCGCGGCGGCGGATCGGGCACGGCCGGCCCCGGTGCGCTCGCCGGCACGATCGAGCTTTCCAGCGCGACACCGCAGCAGCTCGCGCCCGTCTGGGCCGATCTCGCTTATGGCAGCCGCGCGTCGGCCGATGCTCACGCCGGCGTTTCCGGGCAGATGGGCGGCGGCACCGGCTTCCTCTCGGCGAGCTACGCGCGCGGCGACGGCTTCGTGCCGATCGTGAAGGCGGATCGCGGCCCGGTCGACGAGCCGGCCGACTATGAACAGGCGAGCATCGCCGGCCGCGCGGTGATCCCGGTCGGCGCGGACAGCGAGTTGCAGGCCTCCGGCCTCGTCTTCACCGATCATCGCAGCCGCGGCACCCCCTTCCAGCCCAACCGCACCGAGGGCGAGGATGCGAGCCTGCGCCTGATCGGCCATGGCCGCTGGGGCTATGAGGCGACCGCCTATGTGCAGGCGCGCGACTTCTCGGCGGGCTTCGCCTCGGTGAACGCATCGCGCACCGTCGCGACCGAAACGCTCGACCAATATTCGGTGCCCTCGACCGGGCTCGGCGGCCGCTTCGAGATCCGCCCCCCGGTGGGCGAGACGATCCAGCTCCGCCTCGGCGGCGACACGCGCTACGTCACCGGCGAGACGGACGAGCTGTACCAGTTCGTCGCCGGATCGCCGGTCAACGGCCGCGCGGCGGGCGGCAAGTCGCTCACCGTCGGCGGCTTCGCGGAGGCCAGCGCCGAGCCGCTCGACGGGCTGACGCTCACCGCCGGCGGCCGCATCGATCGCTGGCGGATCATGGACGGCTTCCTCCATCAGCACGCGCTGGCGAGCGGCGCGGTGCTCACCGACACCGCCTATCCGAATCGCGCGGGCTGGCGGCCGACCGGGCGGGGCGGTGTCGCGTGGAAGCCGGGAGACGGCGCCATCACGCTGCGCGGGGCGGGCTATCTCGGCTGGCGCCTGCCGACGCTCAACGAACTCTATCGCAGCTATCGCGTCGGCAGCGACACGACGCAGGCCAATCCGCTGCTCGCCCCCGAGCGGCTGAAGGGCGTGGACGCCGGCATCGACTATCAGCCGCTCCCCAATCTCCATGTCGGCGCGACCCTGTTCGCCAACCGGCTGGAGGATGCGATCGGCAACGTCACCACCGCGATCGCCCCGACCGGCGCGCGCACGCTGATCCGGGAGAATCTCCACGCGATCAGCTCGAAGGGGGCGGAGCTGGACGCCCGGCTCGTGCTCGGGCTCTGGAGCCTGTCCGCCTCCTACGCCTATACCGACGCGCATGTGCGGGCGAGGGGGCAGGCGCTCCCGCTCGATGGCCTCCGCCCGGCGCAGACGGCCAGGCACTCCGCCTCGGCGACGCTCGGCTGGAGCCCCCGCATCGCGCATCTCTCGGCGACGCTGCGCTATATCGGCCCGCAATATGAGGACGATCTCAACACCGAGACGCTGAAGGGCGCGGTGACGCTCGATGCCACCGCGCTGGTGCCGATCGGCCATGGCCTCGCGATCGAGGCGCGGGCGGAGAATCTCTCCAACACGCGCGTCGAGGCCGGCATCTCGGGGGACGACATCGTCGAGCGCGCGACGCCGCGCACGCTGTGGATCGGCTTCCGCTATGGCGAGAGCCGGTCCGGCGCCTGATTCAGATCACGAAGTCGCGCACGAACTCGCTGGCCGGCGCCCGCTCGATCTCGGAGGGCGGGCCATATTGCTCGATCCGGCCGTTCGACAGGATCGCCACCTTGTCGGCGAGCGCGAAGGCCTCCTCGCGATCATGGGTCACGAAGATCGAGGTGAGGCCGACGCGATCGTGAATCGCGCGCAACGCGACCCGCAGTTCGCGGCGGACCTTGGTGTCGAGCGCGCCGAACGGCTCGTCGAGCAGCAGGATCTTGGGCTCGCGAGCCAGCGCGCGGGCCAGCGCCACGCGCTGTCGCTGGCCGCCGGATAGCTGCGAGGGGAAGCGCTCGCCCAATCCGGGCAACTGCACCAGCCCGAGCAGTTCCTCGACGCGGGCGGCGATATCCGCCTTCCCCGGCCGCTGGCGGCGCTTCATCACCGTGAGGCCGAAGGCGATGTTCTGCGCGACCGTCATGTGGCGGAACAGCGCATAATGCTGGAAGACGAAGCCGATGCCGCGATCCTGCACGGCGCGATCGGTCACATCCTCGCCGCCGAACAGGACATGGCCCGAATCGGCCGCCTCCAGCCCCGCGATGATGCGCAGCAGCGTCGTCTTTCCCGAACCCGAGGGGCCGAGCAGTGCGACGAACGCGCCGTCGGCGATGTCGAGGCTGACGCCGTTCAGCGCCGAACTCGTCCCGAACGTCTTGACGAGCGTGTCGATGGTAATGGTCATTCTAATGTCCCGTCGCGGCGAGCGCATCGCGGTGGCGCCATTCGAGCAGAGTCTTCGCCCCCAGCGTCACCAGCGCAAGGCAGGCGAGCAGCGAGGCGACCGCGAAGGCGCCGACGAAATTATACTCGTTGTAGAGCACCTCGACATGCAGCGGCATGGTGTTGGTGAGCCCCCTGATATGCCCCGACACCACCGACACCGCGCCGAACTCGCCCATCGCGCGCGCGTTGGTGAGCAGCACGCCATAGAGCAGGCCCCAGCGGATGTTGGGCAGCGTCACATGCCAGAATGTCTGGAAACCGTTGGCGCCGAGCGTCAGCGCCGCCTCCTCCTCGGCGCGGCCCTGCGCGATCATCAGCGGGATCAGCTCGCGCGCCACATAGGGGAAGGTGACGAAGGCGGTGGCGATCACGATCGCCGGCACCGCGAACATGATGCGGATGCCATGCGCCATCAGCCACGGGCCGAACCAGCCGTTCGCGCCGAACAGCAGCACGAACATCAGCCCCGCCACCACCGGCGACACCGAGAAGGGCAGGTCGATCAGGCTGACGAGCAGGTTGCGCCCGCGGAAATCATGCTTGGCGACGGCCCACGCCGCCGCGATGCCGAACACGCAGTTGAACGGTACCACGATCGCCGCCGTCAGCAGCGTCAGCCGGATCGAGGCCAGCGCGTCGGGCTGGAGGATCGCATCGACGAAGGCGCCGGTCCCCTTCTCGAACGCCTGCACGAACACCGCGAACAGCGGCAGCAGGATGACGAGCGCCAGCCAGCCGATCGCGATGAGGATCAGCAGCGCGCGGACGGCGCGCGGCTCGGTGGTCGCCGCCCTCATCGTCCGCCGTCCCGCCAGTGCCGCTCGCGCGCCTGGATGAAGTTGATGACCGCCAGCATCGCGAAGGAGATGGCGAGCATCACCGCCGCGATCGCGGTCGCGCCCTCATAATCGAACTGTTCGAGCTGGGTCACGATCAGCAGCGGCGCGATCTCGGAGACGAAGGGCATGTTGCCCGCGATGAAAATCACCGAGCCATATTCCCCCACGCCGCGCGCGAAGGCGAGCGCGAAGCCGGTGAGCAGCGCCGGCGCCACTTCGGGCAGCAGCACGCGCGCGAAGATGGCGAGCCGGCTCGCGCCCAGCGTCGCGGCGGCTTCCTCGATGTCCTTCGGAAGGTCGGCCAGCACCGGCTCGACCGTCCTGACCACGAAGGGCAGGCCGATGAAGATCAACGCCAGCACCACGCCCGCCGGCTTGTAGGCGATGTGGATGCCGATCGCGGCGAGCGGGCGGCCGATGATGCCGGTGTTGGCGTAGATCGCGGTGAGCGCGATGCCCGCCACCGCCGTCGGCAGCGCGAAGGGCAGGTCGACCAGCGCGCTCGCCAGCCTCTTGCCCGGAAACTGGTAGCGGGTGAGCACCCAGGCGATGCCGAAGCCGAACACCGCGTTGATCGCCGCCGCCAGCAGCGCCGCGCCGAAGCTCAGCCGATAGGCGGCAAGCGCGCGGGCCGAAAAGGCGACCTCCGCGAAATGCCTCGGCCCGAGCCCCAGCGAGCGCGCGATCACCGCCGCCATCGGCAGCAGCACGAGCAGGCCCAGCCACAGCAGCGTCATGCCGAGCGTCAGGTGGAGGCCGGGCATCGCCGTCCTCTTGCCTGTCTTGCGAAGCCGGCCCGCCGCGGACGGGCCGGGAAGAGCCGGCGTCGCGTTCATCAGAAATCCAGATGCAGCCGCGTGGCGAAGGCGTCGCCCTTGGCGGTGGTGCCGTTGATCGACACCGGTGCCGCCACCAGCGTGGAGTTGGTGCCCTTGAAGCGGATATAGTTGAACATCAGCTTCAGATTGCCGTTGAGATACCAGTTCACGGCGCCCGTCCAGGCCTGGCCATCATGGTTGAGCGGCGAGAGATCATGGTCGGTGAGATTGATCTTGTCATAGCGGACCGCCAGCTCCCACGCGCCCCAATTGCCCTTCGACGGATCGAACGGCCGGATCGGCCGCTGGCGATCGACCACGCCATTGACGAAGCTACGCGATTCGCCGGTGAGGAAGAAGGTGCCGTAGACGTAATAGCCATCGAAATTGAGCGACGGCGCCGCCGCGAAGCGATCGAGGTGCATGTGGTTATACTCACCCTGCACCGAGAACGGGCCGAACACCCCGGCCCCTTCCAGATCATAATAGGTGGCGCTCTTCACGCCGGCCGGCACGCCGTTGACGACACTGCCGGGGATCGCCGCCGATTCCAGGCTGCCATTGTCGACGCGCACGTTCGGGCGATCGGCGAGCGTGACGCTGTTCCCCGCCAGATCCTTCACATGATAGCCCGACGCGCCGAGATGCAGCACGCGGCCGTGCGTGTTGATCGGCTCGATCGTCACGCGGCCGTTATAGCCCCACACCTCGTCGGGCGTGGTGGCGTTGCGCGAGATCGACTCATTGGCGCCGTAGAGGCCGCCGGTCGCCGTGACGAGCTTGTTCGCATAGGCGACCGTCAGGCCGACGCGGCGCTCGCCGCCCACCTGGCCGAAGGCGGTGTTGGCCATGCCGCGCTCGAGGAAGGTGTTGAACGAATCCGACGTGTTCGCCTCGAGCCCCGCCGGCACCTTGAGCTGGCCGAGCGTGACGGTGAGATGCCTGGTGCCGGTATAGGCGACATAGGCGTCGAGCAGGCTGGCGGTGCCGCCCACCCACTCGCCCTCGATGCGCCAGGCGAACTGTTTGAAGGCGGTGCCGTCGAAGCCGAAGCGGCCACGGCGGATTTGCGTGCCGTTGTTGAAGTCGTAGCCGCCGCGACGCTCGTTGAACGCGGCATAGTCGACATCGAGGATGCCGCGCGGCTTGAAGGTGAAATTGCCGTCCGGCGAGCTGAACTGCGGCACGATCGTCCACGCCGTCTGTCCCTGCGGCTTGGCCGCCGGAGCGGGTGCGGAGACGGGGGCCGGGGCGGGCGGCGGCGCGGCCTGCGCGACGGCGGTCGTCACCTGCGCCGGGATGGTGGCGACGGTCGCCTTCTGATCGTCGAGCTGGTGGCGCAGATCGGCATTCTCCGTCTGAAGCTGGTCGACCTTCGCCTCCAGCGCGTTCAGGCGCTCCAGGATGGCGGCGTTGGACACCGGCTTCGCGGCCAGCGCCGGCGAGCAGGCAAGCGCGGCAAGCGAAACGCCGCCGAGAAATGCGATGCGCATGGATAAACCCCTTGTGGTAGAGAGCGGGCGCGCCGTCCGTCCGGCAACGCCCGCCACCCCATCTTTATAGACGGATCAACGCTTGGCGGCCGCGAAGACCTGGTCGAATGACCCGCCATCGGCGAAGTGCGCCGCCTGCGCGCGAGCCCAGCCGCCGAAGTTCCGGTCGATGGTGAAGAGCTGGAGGCGCGGGAACCGGGCCGCCGTCTTCGCCGCCACCACCGGATCGATCGGCCGGTAATAGTTCTTCGCGATGATCTCCTGCGCGGGGCGCGTGTAGAGATATTGGAGATAGGCTTCGGCCACCTTGCGCGTGCCCTTGCGGTCGACATTGGCGTCGACCAGCGCGACCGGCGGTTCCGCCTTGATCGAGACCGACGGCACCACGATGTCGAACTTGCCCTTGCCCAGCTCGTTCACGGCGAGGAACGCCTCATTCTCCCAGGCCAGCAGAACGTCGCCCTGTCCGCGCTGGACGAAGGTGGTCGTGGCACCACGCGCGCCGGAATCGAGCACCGGCACATTCCTGAAGAGCTTGACCATATAGTCGCGGACCTTGTCGTCCGTGCCGTAGGTCTTCTTCGCATAGCCCCACGCCGCCAGATAGTTCCAGCGCGCCCCGCCCGAGGTCTTGGGGTTGGGCGTGATGACCTGCACGCCCGGCTTGATGAGATCGCCCCAGTCGTGGATGCCCTTGGGGTTGCCCTTGCGGACGAGGAAGACGATCGTCGAGAAATAGGGCGTGCTGTTGTGCGGCAGGCGCTTCTGCCAGTTGGTCGGCAGCAGCTTCGCCTTGTCCGCGATCGAATCGATGTCGTATCCGAGCGCCAGCGTCACCACGTCGGCGGGGGCGCCCTCGATCACCGAGCGGGCCTGCGCGCCCGATCCGCCATGGCTCTGGCGGATGGTCACCTGCTGGCCGGTCTTCGCCTTCCACTGCGCCGCGAAAGCGTCATCGATGCTGCGATAGAGTTCGCGCGTCGGATCATAGGATACGTTGAGCAGCTCGGCCGGCGCCGGCGCGGCCTTGGCCGCATCGAGCGCGATCGGCCCCAGCATCAGTGAAGCGGCGAGCCCGGCCAGAACGAAACGGCGCATGATGATCCCTCCCTGGTGGAGAGAAGACGCTATTCCCTACTTGCCTAGTGGAGAATAGGGAAAATCTATCAGTATCCTTAAGCGCTGCTTTCGACGCCCCGATCAGGCCGCCAGCGTCTCGAAGGCGGCGGCATCGGCCAGAGACGTGCCCGCCAGCGTCCGCGCGGCATCCTCGCGCACCTTCGCCATCACGCGACGGATCGCGCAGGTCGCCTCGTCCCGGCAGTCGCCGCAACGTTCGTAGAAATTGAGGCTGGCGCAGGGCACCAGCGCGATCGGCCCGTCCATCAGCCGGATCACCTCGGCGAAGTTGATCTCGCTCGCGGGCCGCGCGAGCGTGTAGCCGCCGCCGGGTCCGCGCCGGCTGGTGACGAAGCCGCCCTTCTTGAGATCGAGCAGGATCAGCTCCAGATATTTGCGCGGGACATGCTGGGTGGTGGCGATATCGCCGACCTGGACGGCGCGGCCGGTTTCCGCTTCGGCGAGATAGAGGAGGGCGCGCAGCGCATAGCGTGTCTTCTGGGCGAGCATGGTAGGAACTGCCATATTCCCCAGCGAAGCGCTCGGCAATCGCGCGATTGCCACAGTCGTGCGATCGATGAACCGCTCCCTGGGCGCGACGCTTCCCTTTGGCGGCCGCAACCGCTATGGCGCGCAGACATTTTTGCGCGCGAAAGAATTCAGAGGATTAATGGCGAAAGAAGAACTTCTCGAGATGCGCGGCCAGGTGGTGGAGCTTCTGCCCAACGCCATGTTCCGCGTGCGCCTCGAAAACGATCACGAGATTCTCGGCCACACGGCCGGCAAGATGCGCAAGAACCGCATCCGCGTGCTCGTCGGCGACGAAGTACTCGTCGAACTCACGCCCTATGACCTGACCAAGGGTCGCATCACCTATCGTTTCAAGTAAGGCCGGGCGGCCGGCGGTCGCCTCAGCACCGGGGTCCGTCATGCGCCTTGTTCTGGCTTCCGCGAGCCCGCGTCGGCTCGACCTTCTCGCCCGGCTGGGCGTGACGCCCGACGCGATCGATCCCGCCGAACTCGACGAGAGCCCGCGCCCGCGCGAGCTTCCGTTGCCGCACGCGCGGCGGCTGGCGGCGGAGAAGGCGGCGGCGGTGGCCGCGCGTCATCCGCACGCCATGGTGATCGGCTGCGACACGGTGGTCGCCTGCGGGCGGCGCATCCTGCCCAAGGCAGAGGACGAGCAGACCGCGCGCCAGTGCCTCGCGCTGCTCTCAGGGCGGCGGCATCGCGTCCATTCGGCGGTGACGCTGATCGACGCGGACGGCCGTGCGCGCCATCGCGAATCGACCAGCGTGCTCGCCTTCAAGCGCCTCTCCCCGCATGAGATCGAGGCCTATATCGAGGGCGGCGAGTGGCACGGGAAGGCCGGCGGCTATGCCATCCAGGGCTTTGCCGAGAGCTTCGTGCGCAGCCTCGCCGGCAGCCATTCGGGCGTGATGGGCCTGCCCCTCTTCGAAACGCGCGCGCTGCTGGTCGCGGCGGGGCTCCAACTTGGCTGAATGGCTCCTCGACGAGGGGATCGGCGAACATCGCGCCGCCCTCGTCGAAGACGATATCATCCTCGAAGCGGCGATTGATCGCCTCGATAACCGGCTGCGCGGCGGGGCGATCGTCACGGCGAAGCTCGGCGAGCGCGTCGGCGCGGGCGCATGGCTCTCCACCGCGCGGGGAGACGCCATCCTCGATGCCGTGCCGCGCGGGCTGTCGCAGGGGCGCTCGCTGCTGGTCGAGATCGTCCGCGAGGCGATCCCCGAGCCCGGCCGCCTCAAGCCCCCCCGCGCCCGCGCCAGCGACGCCACCGCCGAGCGTTTCGCCCCGACGCTCGCCGAACGGCTGGGGGGCGCGCCCATCCGACGCCTTTCGCCCCACGAGCCCGACCGGCTGGAGCAGGCCGGCTGGTCCGAGCTGATCGAGCAGGCCGAGACCGGCGAGATCGATTTCCCCGGCGGCGCGCTGCGCCTCTCGCCAACGCCCGCCATGGCGCTGTTCGACATCGACGGCACGCTGCCCGCCGCCGATCTCGCGCTGGCCGGCGCGCGCGCGGCGGCGGAGGCGATCCGCCGGCTGGTCATCGGCGGCTCGATCGGGCTCGACCTGCCGACGCTCGGCTCCAAGGCCGAGCGCGCCGCCGCCGCCGCCGTCATCGACGAGACGCTGCCGCCGCCGTTCGAGCGCACGGCGGTCAACGGCTTCGGCTTCATGCAGATCATCCGCCCGCGCCCGCGCGCCTCGATCCCCGAACTGGCGCGCTCCGACCCGGCGCTGACGGCCGCGCTCCGGTTGCTGCGGATCGGCGCGCGGGGACATGGCGCCCGCAAGCTGGTCGCCACGCCCGCCGTGATCGCGCGGCTGGAGGCCCGGCCCGACTGGATCGAGGCGCTGGCGCGCGCGACCGGCGGCACGGTCGGCTTGCGGGCCGATCCGGGGCTCGCCATATCGGCAGGCCATGTCGAACCCTGAAGCCCCCGTCCGCCGCGCGGACCGCTGCCCGATCTGCCGCAAGCCGAGCATCGATCCCCATGCGCCTTTCTGTAGCCAGGGCTGCCGCGACCGCGATCTGCTGCAATGGCTGGGCGAGGGATATCGGGTGCCGGGCCGCCCGGCGGAATTTGCTGACGAAGAGGACTAGACAGGGCCGCCATGCTCTGCCTATAGGCGCGCCTCGCCTGACGCGAGAGCGAAGGCCCGGGTAGCTCAGTTGGTAGAGCACGTGACTGAAAATCACGGTGTCGGCGGTTCGATTCCGTCCCCGGGCACCACATCCTGACATCGATGGAAACGCGCCCTGCCGATCATGGCGGAGTGTGGCGTTTGTGCTCGTTTCCCCGCCCATCTCGAACCGACACCGAACCGTCACTACGCTGCAATGCAGCACGGCCATGCACCCCGCAGTCTATCGGGCTTGGGAAGCTACCATGGATCGCCTTTCCTATCTGTTTGCCAGTGTTGCCTTTGCGGCGCTGATTCCCGCGCCGCTGCTGGCGGACGTCGCCGCGTCGAGCGCCGATACTGCCGCCACCACCGATGCCGCACCCGCGAGCGATAACGCGCAGGACATCGTCGTCCTCGGCTTCGGCCGCAGCCGTCAGGTGCAGAGCGTCACCGACATCGACATCGCGCGGATGACGCCAGGCTCCAGTCCCTTGAAGGCGATCGAGAAGCTGCCGGGCGTCAATTTCCAGGCCTCCGACCCGTTCGGCGCCTATGAGTGGGCGGTCCGCATCTCGCTGCGCGGCTTCAACCAGAACCAGCTCGGCTTCACGCTCGACGACGTGCCGCTCGGCGACATGACCTATGGCAATGTCAACGGCCTCCACATCAGCCGCGCGATCATCTCCGAGAATGTCGGCCGCACCGAGGTGGCGCAGGGCGCGGGCGCGCTCGGCACGGCGTCGACCAGCAATCTCGGCGGCACCATCCAGTTCACCTCGCAGGCGCCGGCCGAGACCGCCGGGATCAAGGCCTCCGGCACCTATGGCGCCGACGATACCGAGCGCGCCTATGTCCGCCTCGATTCGGGCGATCTGGGCGGCGGACTCAAGGGCACTGTGAGCTATGCCTTCCTCCACACCACCAAATGGAAGGGCGACGGCCCGCAGCGCCAGCATCAGGCCAACGCCAAGATCGTCAAGGATCTCGGCGACCTCGGCAGCATCACCGGCTTCCTGAACTTCTCGGATCGCCGTGAGACCGACTATCAGGACTTGAGCCTCGACATCATCAGGCGCCGTGGCCTGCGCGACGACAATCTCACCGGGCAATATGCGCTCGCAGTGCAGCTCGGGAAGATCTTCCAGAATCAGGCGGCCGCGGCGGCCGGTGCGCCGCTTCCATGGGCGGGGGCCGGCACCACCTTCCCGGCCGGCGTCGGCACGGTGGACGACGGCTATTATGATGCCGGCGGCCTGCGCCGGGATTATCTCGGCGGCGTCACCTTCGACGCGCACCTGACCCCGGATATCAGCCTCAAGACCACCGGCTATTATCACGACAACAAGGGCCAGGGCTCGTGGATCACGCCCTATACGCCCACGCCGCTCGGCGCGCCGGATCAGGACGGCGCGGCGATTACCAATCCGGGGCCGCTCTCCTTCCGCACCACCGAATATGTCATCCATCGCGGCGGCGTCATCAGCGACGCGCGCTGGGAGAAGGGCATCAACACGCTCGAAGTGGGCGGCTGGTACGAGAGCAACAGCTTCACGCAGGCGCGCCGCTATTACGGCATGACCGACACGAGCGAGCCGAACCGGCCGACGCTCCAGTTCCAGGACAATCCCTTCCAGACCGACTGGGCGGGCAAGTACGACACCGAGACGGTGCAATATCATGTCGAGGACACGATCAAGCTCTTCGACGACAAGCTCGCGCTGAACGGCGGCTGGAAGGGCACGCACGTCATCAACAGCGCCAATATGCAGCCCGGCACAGTGCAGACGCTCGCCGGCGGCCGCATCGACGCGAAGGACTGGTTCCAGCCGCAGGCGGGCATCGTCTACCACCTGACGCCCTCGGCCGAGCTGTTCGCCGACTATACCGAGAATATGCGCGCCTTCGTCTCGTCGGCGACGACCGGGCCGTTCTCGACCACGCAGGCCGGCTTCGACGGGATCAAGGGCACGCTGAAGCCCGAGCGCTCCAAGACCTATGAAGGCGGCGTCCGCTATCGCTCCGGGCCGTTCCAGGCCTCGGCGGTGGGCTATTATGTCGACTTCACCAACCGCCTGCTGAGCTTCTCCAACGGTGCCGGCATCCAGGGCAATCCGGCGACGCTCAACAATGTCGGCTCGGTCCACACCTATGGCGCCGAGCTGACCGCCAACTATCGCATCCTCAAGCCGGTGTCGTTGTTCGCCAGCTATTCCTACACCCACAGCCAATATGCCGACGACGTGCTCGATGCGTCCGGCAAGGTGCTGGTGGCGACCGATGGCAAGACGGTGGTCGACACGCCCAAGCACATGCTCAAGGGCGAGGTCGTCTATGACGACGGCCGGTTCATGGGCCGCATCGGCGCCGACTATATGACCAAGCGCTACTTCACCTATCTCAACGACGAATCGGTGCCGAGCCGCGTGCTGGTGGATGCCTCGATCGGCTACACCTTCCGCGACGAGGGCTTCCTCAAGGGCTTCGCCATCGAGGCGAGCGTCACCAACCTCACCGACAAGAAATATATCTCGACCATCGGCTCCAACGGCTTCACCGCCAGCGGCGACAGCCAGACCCTGCTGGCCGGCGCGCCGCGCCAGTGGTTCGTCACGCTCAAGAAGGGCTTCTGATCGGTCGGAGGGCGCGGCCATCGAGGCCGCGCCCTCCCATCGGAAATCCGCCGGATTGTAACGTAGCCGTCATCAAATCCTAAGGCTGCGTTTACCGTGCGGGCCTAGAGCGACGCCATGGCCACCGCCCTGCTTTCCACGCCGATCGCCGACGCCTTTCCCGCGGCCGCCCTGTGCGAGCCCGGCAGCGACGCGCTCGCCGTCTCCATCCGCGCATCCATCGCGAGCGCGATCGAGATGTTCCAGACGCATCCCGACATCCGCCTGCTGCCCGTGATCGACGAGAACGGGCATCCGATCGGCGCGATCTTCGAAAAGGAGGTCCGCCGTATCCTGTTCAACCCTTATGGCCATGCGCTGCTCAGCAATCCGGCGTTTGGCGGCTCGCTGAAGGACCGGGTGCGCGCCTGCCCGATGGCCGACATCGCCACCAGCCTGCCTGATCTGCTGGAGATCTACGCCGCCGCCGGCGGGCGCGAGGGCATGATCCTGACCCGCGAGGGGCGGCTCCATGGCGTCATCTTCAACCAGGCGCTGGTCCGCGCCGCCGCCGGCCATGAGCTGGACCGGATGCGCCACCGCGCCGACCGGCTCGACCGGGTGGACCGCGCCAGCACCCAGTTCGAGAACGAGGTCGCCGGCCTCGTCGACACGCTGAGCGGCCTCGCCCTTTCGATCGACACCCGCGCCCACGATACCGCAGACCGCGCGCAGGCGATCGGCACGCGCGCCTCCGCCGTCGCCAGCGCGGCGGTCCAGACCGGCGACAGCATGGCGATGGTGGCGGACCGCAGCCGCTCGCTCGCCACCGCGCTCGACCGTCTCCACCTCGACACCGAGCGCGCCAAGGCCGCCGCCCGCGAGGCGGTGGGGCAGGTCGCCGCCGGCACCGCCCGCGCCACCGAACTGGTCGAGACCGCCCGCTCGATCGAGACGGTGCTGACGCTCATCCGCAGCCTCGTCTCCAAGACCGGGCTGCTCGCCATCAACGCCACCATCGAGGCGGCCCGCGCCGGCGAGGCGGGCCGGGGCTTCGCGGTCGTGGCGAGCGAGGTGCGCAGCCTCGCCAGCCAGACCCGCGTCGCCGCCGAGAAGGTCGCGAGCCACGTCGCGGAGGTCCATGCCGCGATCGGCGAGGTCGCGGTCGGCCATGTCGGCATCGAGTCGGTAATCGCCACGGTCGACGCCATCGCCCAGTCGGTGGAGGAGACGGTCGCGGCGCAGCAGGCGGCGACGCTCGGCATCGCGGAAGGGGCGGGGCAGGCCGCCACGGCCAGCGCCGAGATCCGCGACAATATCGGCCAGATCAGCCGCAGCACGCAGGATGCCGCCGTCGGATCGATCGAGATGCAGCACAGCGCGACCGGCCTCTCGGAGGCCGCGAACCGCCTCACCCGGCGCGTCGCGGCTTTCGTAGAAGAGATGCGTCGCGCCTGACTTGGCGCTATGCCGATGGACGAGGGAGGGACGGCGTGGCGACGATAGCGGTTTACAGCGCCAAGGGCGGCGTGGGGAAGACGACCCTGGCGGTCAATCTGGCCTGGGCGGCGGCGGCCGGTTCGAAGCGGCGCACGCTGCTCTGGGATCTCGACGCGCAGGGCGCCGCCACCTTCATCCTCGCCACCAAGCCCCCCAGGGCGGAAGCCCGCGAGGTGATCGAGCGCGAGCTGGACCCGGACAAGGCAATCATCCCCACCGCGACGCCGGGCCTCGACCTGCTCGGCGCGGACCGTTCGATCCGTAGCCTCGACACGCTGTTCGCCGAACTCGACAAGAAGAAGCGGCTGCGCAAGCTGATGGACGATCTGGCCCGCCGTTACGACCGGATCATCCTCGATTGCCCGCCGGGCCTCGGCACCACCAGCGATCAGGTGATCCGCGCCGCCAGCCTGATCGTCACGCCGATGATCCCTTCCACCCTCTCGCGCCGGGCCTATGACGAGGTGCGCGAGCATCTCGGCCGCGAGCATAAGGGCTCGACCCCGGTGCTGCCCGTGTTCAGCATGGCCGACCGACGGCGCACCGCCCACCGCACCGCGATCGAGGGCGCGCCCGACTGGCCGGTGATCCCGATGGCCAGCGCCGCCGAGCAGATGGCGGACCGTCATGCCGCGATCGGCGCTTATGCGCCGCGATCTCCGGTCACCGCCGCCGTCAACCAGCTCTGGCTCGCGATCGAAAAGCGGCTCAACGCTTGAACGCCGGCGCCATTCCTGCGCTCGACGGGGAGGGGCCGCTGTGGCTCCAGATCCGCCGCGCGCTCGCCCTCGCCATCCTCGACGGGCGATGGCCCGCGGGCACGCAGGTGCCGCCCGAGCAACGGCTGACCGAGCATTACGCCACCTCGCGCATGACCGTCCACAAGGCGATCCGCAGCCTCGCCTCGGAGGGGCTGGTCGAACGGCGGCCCAAGCTCGGCACCCTCGTCACCCCGCGCGCGACCGAACGACCGGTGTTCGAGATCTGGGACGCCGCCGACGCCGTCCATCGCGCCGGCGGCCATTATGGCTACCGGCTGATCGACGCCACCACGCTGCCGGCGGGGGCGCCGGGCCATGGCGAACTGGGCGTTGCCGACGAGACGCCGGTACTCCGCCTGCTGGCGCTGCACCTCGCCGACGGGCGGCCCTTTCAGCTCGAGGAGCGGCTGGTCAATGTCGAGGCGGCACCGCGCATCGCCCGCCAGCCGCTCGAGAAAGTGAGCCCCGGCCAATGGCTGCTCGCCAACGTGCCGTGGACCGAGGCCCGCCACAGCGTCACTGCGCGCGGCGCCGACGCGATGGTGGCGGGGCATCTCGGCCTGCCGCCGGGCGAAGCCTGCCTCGTGGTCGAGCGGCGGACATGGAACCGCGCGGTGCCGGTGACGCTCGGCCGCTTCTGGTATCCGGGCGGGGATCACAGCCTCGAAGGCCGCTTCCGCCCGAGTTGGTGAATCAGCCAGCGAGGCGGCGCAGCGTCTCGCGATAGCGGCGGGCGATGAGGTCGCGCGCGACATGGCGTCCCTCGCAGACGACCTGTCGGCCGGCACGCCACACCGAATCGATGCGGCCTTGCGCGAAGATCCAGCGATCGAGCAGGGCATCGCCGGACGCGCCCTCGCCATCGTCGGCCAGCGCCACGATATCGGCCGGCGCGCCCTCCGTCAGCGCCGGAACCTCCGCCCCGAGCGCCTGCGCGCCACCGGCGAGCGCGCGGTCGAACAGCGTCCGTCCGGTCGAGGCACCGTCGCGCGCCAGCACATTGCGCTGCCGGCGGACGAGCCGCTGGCCATATTCGAGCAGCCGCAGTTCCTCCGCCGCGTCGATCCGCACGTTGGAATCGGAGCCGATGCCGAATCGCCCGCCGAACCCGGCCGCCGGGAAGAGTCCATCACCCAGATTCGCCTCGGTGATCGGGCAGAGGCCGACCACCGCGCCGCTCGCTTCGATTCCCGCCATCTCGGCCGATTCGACATGGGTAGCGTGGACGAGGCACCAGCGTTCATCGACCGGAACATGACCCAGCAACCATTCGACGGGCCGCTCTCCGCTCCACGCGAGGCACGCCTCCACCTCGGGCACCTGCTCGGCGATGTGGATATGGACCGGCCCCTCCGCCGCCATCGCGAGGAGGGCGGACAACTCCTCCGGCGTCGCCGCGCGCAGCGAATGGGGGGCAATACCCAGCACCGCGCCGTCGAGCGGCCTCAGCGCCTCGGCACAGCCATCCCGCAGCCGGGCGAAGCTGTCGAGATCGTTGATGAAGCGCCGTTGCCCTTCGTGAGGCGCCGCGCCGCCGAAGCCCGAATGGGCATAGAAGACCGGCAACAGGGTGAGTGCGATCCCCGTTTCCGCCGCAGCCGCCGCCACCGCCGCCGCCATCCGCGCGGGCTCGGCATAAGGACGGCCATCGCGATCATGGTGGAGATAGTGGAACTCTCCGACGCGGGTGAAGCCGGTCTCCAGCATCTCCATGAAGGCCTGCGCGGCGATCACCGCGACATCCTCGGGCGTCAGGCGGCCGACGAGGCCGTACATCGTCTCGCGCCAGCTCCAGAAGTCGTCCCGGCCGACGCCGCCCGGTCGCTCGGCCAGCCCCGCCATGGCGCGCTGGAAGGCATGGCTGTGCAGATCGGGGAGGCCGGGCAGGCCCACCGCATGGCGCTCATCGCCCGGCTCCGCCGCGACGCCCGACTCCACGCCCGCGATGCGCCCACCCGCCAGCGTCACCCGCACCCGCCGCGCCCAACCGCCCGGCAGAAGCGCCGTCTCGAACCAGAGCGTCATAGTCCCTCTCATGCCGATGCTGGACAGTAGGTCGGGTCCATGCTTTTGTATAGACAAATGGCCGACACGACCGCCTGTGATACGCTGTGGAGCAACACCCGTCTCGCCACCATGGCGGGCGAGGGGCTGGGCATCGTCGAGGACGGCCTCGTCGCCGCGAAGGACGGGCGTATCCTTTATGCCGGCCCGGCGGACGGCGCGCCCGCGTTCGACGCCGACATGGAGATCGACTGCGACGGCCGCTGGATCACGCCGGGGCTGATCGACTGCCATACCCATCTCGTCCACGCCGGCACCCGCGCGAACGAATGGGCGATGCGGCTCGAAGGCGCGACCTATGAGGAGATCGCGCGGGCCGGCGGCGGCATCGTCTCGACCATGCGCGCCACCCGCGCCGCCAGCGAGGCAGAACTGGTCGCGACCGCGCTGCCCCGCCTCGACGCGCTGCTGGCCGAGGGCGTCACCACCGTCGAAGTGAAATCGGGCTATGGCCTGACGGTCGAGGACGAACTGAAGATGCTCCGCGCCGCCCGTGCGCTGGGGGAGGAGCGGCATGTCCGCATCGCCACCACCTTGCTCGGCGCGCATGCGCTGCCGCCCGAATATGCCGGCCGCGCCGACGACTATGTCGATCTGGTCCGTGACGCCATGATCCCGGCCGCCGTCGGGCTGGCGGACGCGGTGGACGCCTTCTGCGAAGGCATCGGCTTCTCGCCTGTGCAGACCGACCGCGTGCTCCACGCCGCGCGCGCCGCCGGGCTTCCGGTCAAGCTCCATGCCGAGCAACTCTCCGCGCTCCACGGCTCCAGCCTCGCCGCGCACCATGGTGCGCTCTCGGCCGATCATCTCGAATATGCCGACGAGGCGGATGCGCGGGCGATGGCGGCGGCGGGGACGGTCGCGGTGCTGCTGCCCGGCGCTTTCTACTTCATGCGCGAGACGAAGCGCCCGCCGGTCGATCTCTTCCGCGCGGCAGGCGTCCCCATCGCGCTCGCGACCGACTGCAACCCCGGCACCTCACCGACGACTTCGCTGCTGCTGATGCTCAACATGGGCGCGACCCTGTTCCGCCTGACCGTCACCGAGGCGCTGCGCGGCGTCACCGTCCATGCGGCCCGCGCGCTGGGCCTCGCGCACGAGATCGGCACGCTGGAAGCAGGCAAGGCCTGCGACCTCGCCGTCTGGAACATCTCCGAACCCGCCGAGCTGGTCTACCGCATCGGCTTCACCCCCCTGTTTTCCCGCGTGAAGGACGGCCTATGCTGCTGACTCCCGGCGCCGTCCCCGCTGCGGACTGGCGCGCCATCTATCAGGGTGCTGCGCCCACCCTCGATCCCGCCTGCCGCCCCGCGATCGCCGAGAGCGTCGCCGCGATCGAGCGCATCCTCGCCAAGGGCGAGCCGGTCTATGGCATCAACACCGGCTTCGGAAAGCTCGCCACCGTGCGCATCCCGGATGCGGATCTGGCGACGCTCCAGCGCAATATCGTGCTCTCCCACGCCGCCGGCGTCGGCGCGCCGATGCCGGTGCCGGTCGCGCGGCTGATGATGGCGCTGAAGCTCGCCAGCCTCGCGCGCGGGGCTTCGGGCGTGAAGGTCGAGACGGTCGATCTGCTCGAAGCGATGTTGGCCAAGGGGCTGACCCCGGTGGTGCCGGCACAGGGCTCGGTGGGCGCGTCCGGCGACTTGGCCCCTCTCTCGCACATGACCGCCGCGATGATCGGCGTTGGCGAGATGTTCGTGAATGGCCACCGCGTCCCCGCCGAGAAGGCGCTGGCCGATGCAGGCCTCAAGCCGTTGGAGCTGGGGCCGAAGGAAGGCTTGGCCCTCCTCAACGGAACGCAATTCTCGACCGCCTATGCGCTCGCCGGGCTGTTCGAGGCCGAGCGCCTCTATCGCGCCGCGCTCGTCACCGGCATCCTCTCGACCGAGGCCGCCAAGGGCTCCGACGCCCCCTTCGATCATCGCATCCACGCGCTGCGCGGCCATAAGGGCCAGATCGAGACCGCCGATGCGCTCCGCCGGATGATGGAGGACTCCCCGATCCGCGCTTCGCACCGGATCGACGACATCCGCGTGCAAGACCCCTACTGCCTGCGCTGCCAGCCTCAGGTGATGGGGGCGATCCTCGATCTGCTGCGCAAGGCCGCCGACACGCTCGTCACCGAAGCGAACGGCGTCTCGGACAATCCGCTGATCTTCCCGGAGACCGACGAGGCGCTGTCGGGCGGCAATTTCCACGCCGAACCCGTCGCCTTCGCCGCCGACATGATCGCGATGGCGCTGTGCGAGATCGGCAGCCTTTCCGAACGCCGCATCGCCATGTTGGTCGATCCGGCGCTCTCCGGCCTGCCTGCCTTCCTGACCCCCAAGCCGGGCCTCAACTCGGGCTTCATGATCCCGCAGGTGACCGCCGCCGCGCTCGTTTCCGAGAACAAGCAGCGCGCGATGCCGGCGAGCGTCGATTCGATCCCGACTTCGGCGAACCAGGAGGATCATGTCTCGATGGCCGCGCACGGCGCACGACGGCTGTCCGAGATGGCGACGAATGTCGATGCGATCCTCGGGATCGAGCTTCTGGCGGGCGCACAGGGGTGTGACTTCCACGCGCCGCTGGCCTCCTCTGCTCCGGTCGAGGCGGTCCGCAAGCTGCTGCGCGCGCAGGTGCCGACGCTCGACCATGATCGCCACATGGCCCCCGACATGGAGGCCGCGACCGCGCTGATCCGCTCGCCCGCGCTGCTGGAGGCGGTCGGCACCTTGCCGGGAGTGACGCCATGACATGGCTGCACGTCGAGCAGAGCGACAGCCCGCTGATCCTCGCCTTCCCGCATGGGGGCACGGAGATTCCGGCCGACCTGCTCGACGGCTTCCGCTCGCGCTGGTGGGCGATCCGCGATGCGGACTGGCATATCCGGCCGCTCTACACGGGCCTCGCCGACGCCACCCTGATCTGGACCGACATTTCGCGCAGTGTCGTGGACTGCAACCGCGATCCCTCGGGCGCCTCGCTCTATCCGGGGCAGGCGACGACCGGGCTGTGCCCGACCGAGACCTTCGATGACGATCCGCTCTACGAAGAGGGCAAGGGGCCGGACATCGAATCCAACCGCTGCAATTTCCACTCGCCCTATCATGCCGCGCTGAAGGCCGAGATCGAGCGGCTGCGCGCGATCCATCCTCGCGTCGTGCTCTATGACTGCCACTCGATCCGCAGCCATGTGCCGCGCCTGTTCGAGGGCGAGCTGCCCGAGCTCAATGTCGGCACCAACAATGGCACGACCTGCGATCCGCGCTTAAGCGACGCCGTGGTCGCCGCCTGCGCGGGGCGCAGCCATGTCCTCAACGGCCGCTTCCGGGGCGGCTGGACGACGCGCCATTACGGCCGCCCGGACAAGGGCGTCCACGCCATCCAGATGGAGACGGCGATGCGCGCCTATCTGCGCGAGCCCGAGGGCGCGCCCAACGCCTCCAACTGGCCGCCCGCCTATGATCCCGATTTCGCCGCACCCTTGCGCGCGCAACTCCAGACCATCCTCGCCGCCGCCCTGACCTTCGCGAAAGGCACCGCATGACCCGCATCGACAATGCCCGCCATATCGAAGCCCCGACCGGCACCGAACTCAGCGCGAAAAGCTGGCTGACCGAAGCCCCGTTGCGGATGCTGATGAACAATCTCGACGCGCGGGTGGCGGAGAATCCGCAGGAGCTGGTCGTCTATGGCGGCATCGGCCGGGCGGCGCGCGACTGGGAGAGCTTCGATCGCATCGTCGAGGTGCTGAAGCGCCTCGAAGGCGACGAGACGCTGCTCGTCCAGTCGGGCAAGCCGGTCGGCGTGTTCCGCACGCACGAGAATGCGCCCCGCGTGCTGCTCGCCAATTCGAACCTCGTGCCCAAATGGGCGAACTGGGAGCATTTCCACGAACTCGATCGCGCAGGCCTCATGATGTACGGCCAGATGACCGCCGGCTCGTGGATCTACATCGGCAGCCAGGGCATCGTGCAGGGCACCTACGAGACCTTCGTGGAGGCCGGGCGCCAGCATTATGGCGGCGATCTCTCGGGCCGCTGGATATTGACGGCAGGCCTCGGCGGCATGGGCGGTGCGCAACCGCTCGCGGCGACGATGGCGGGGGCCTCCTGCCTCGCGGTCGAGTGCCAGCCGAGCCGGATCGAGATGCGCCTCAAGACCGGCTATGTCGATCGCATGACCGACAGCCTCGACGAGGCGCTGGAGATCGTCACCAGCTCGAAGACGCCGGTCTCGGTCGGCCTGCTCGGCAATGCGGCGGACGTCTATCCCGAGCTGGTGCGGCGCGGCGTCCGCCCCGATCTCGTCACCGACCAGACCTCCGCGCATGATCCGCTGAACGGCTATCTCCCGCAGGGCTGGACGCTCGACCAATGGGCAGCGGCGCGGGAGAGCGATCCCGCCTCGGTGGCGTGCGCTGCCAAGGCGTCGATGGCGGTCCATGTCCGCGCGATGCTGGATTTCCACCACGCCGGCGTGCCCACCGTCGATTATGGCAACAACATCCGGCAGGTCGCCAAGGACGAGGGCGTCGCGAATGCCTTCGATTTCCCCGGCTTCGTGCCCGCTTATATCCGCCCGCTGTTCTGCCGGGGCGTCGGCCCGTTCCGCTGGGCCGCGCTCTCGGGCGATCCCGAGGACATCTACAAGACCGACGCCAAGGTGAAGGAGCTGTTGCCCGACAACAGGCATCTCCACCGCTGGCTCGACATGGCCCGCGAGCACATCCACTTCCAGGGCCTGCCCGCACGCATCTGCTGGGTGGGGCTGGGGGACCGGCACCGGCTCGGCCTCGCCTTCAACGAGATGGTGGCCAAGGGCGAGCTGAAAGCCCCCGTCGTGATCGGCCGCGATCATCTCGATTCGGGCTCGGTCGCCAGCCCCAACCGCGAGACGGAAGCGATGAAGGACGGCAGCGATGCCGTCTCCGACTGGCCGCTGCTCAACGCGCTGCTCAACACCGCGAGCGGAGCCACATGGGTGTCGCTGCACCATGGCGGCGGCGTCGGCATGGGCTATTCGCAGCATAGCGGCATGGTGATCGTCGCCGACGGCACGGCGGACGCCGCCGCCCGGCTGGAGCGCGTGCTGTGGAACGACCCCGCGACAGGCGTGATGCGCCATGCCGACGCGGGTTACGACATCGCCATCGACTGCGCCAAGGAGAAGGGGCTAGACCTGCCGTCGATCTTCTAGGGAGCGGGCGGCATGACGGGGACGATCCGGGTCGGCATCGGCGGCTGGACCTTCGAGCCATGGCGCGGGACGTTCTTTCCCGAGAAATGGCCGCACGCGCGCGAGCTGGATTATGCCGCCTCGAAGCTGACCGCGATCGAAGTGAACGGCACCTATTATGGCAGCCAGAAGCCCGCGACCTTCGCCGCCTGGGCCAAGGCGGTGCCCGATGATTTCGTCTTCGCGCTGAAGGCCTCGCGCTTCTGCACCAATCGCAAGGTGCTGGCCGAGGGCGAGGCCTCGGTCGAGAAATTCCTCGCGCAGGGCATCGTCGAGCTGGGCGACAAGCTCGGGCCGATCCTGTGGCAGTTCATGGCGACCAAGAAGTTCGATCCCGAAGATTTCGGCGCCTTCCTCGCGCTGCTCCCGCCCGAGCGGGACGGGGTGAAGCTCACCCATGTCGTCGATGTACGGCACGAAAGCTTCCAGTGCCCCGAGTTCGTCGCGCTGTGCCGCCAGCATGGCGTCTCGATCGTCCACACCCATTCGGACGACTATCCGCAGATCGGCGACGCCAGCGGCCCCGCCTCCTATGCCCGCCTGATGCGGACCCGCGAGGAGGAGGCGACGGGCTATCCGACCCACGAGATCGATCGCTGGGTGGATGTAGCGAAGGAATGGGCCAGAGGCGGGACGGGCGATACCTTCCCGCTCGCCGCGCCCGGCGATCCGGCACCGAAGACGCCCCGCGACGTCTATCTCTTCTACATCAGCGGCGCGAAGGTCCGCGCGCCCCATGCCGCGATGGCGACGATCGCGAAGCTGGCGAGCTGACCGTTCGTCGTCCTGACGAAAGTCAGGATCCAGGGCAGCGCACGGGGTCTGGAGTCCGGATCAAGTCCGGGATGACGAGGGAGAGGGCTGGCGCACAGGACGCCAACTCGCCACAAACGGGGCATGATCCGCAAATCCTTCCTCGCGGTGCGCGACCATCTCTCGGGCGAGGCCGGGCCGGGCGTGGTGCTGATGGCGGCGGCCGCCGCCGCGCTGATCGTCGCCAACTCCCCCTGGGGGGCGGCCTATGAACATCTGATCCATGGGAAGCTGGGGCCGATGGGGCTGCTCCACTGGATCAATGACGGGCTGATGGCCGTCTTCTTCCTGTTCGTCGGGCTGGAGGTGAAGCGCGAAGTCGTGGCAGGCGACTTGTCGACGCCCGCCGCGCGGCGGCTGCCGGTGATCGCGGCGGTGGCGGGGATGGTGGCGCCGGCGCTGGTCTATCTCGCGGTGACGGGGGGCGATCCGGCGCTCATCCGGGGGTGGGCGATCCCGTCCGCCACCGACATCGCCTTCGCGATCGGCGTGCTGGCGCTGCTGGGGAGCCGCGCGCCGGCCTCGCTCAAGCTGTTCCTGACCACCGTCGCGATCGTCGACGATATCGGCGCGGTGGCGATCATCGCGCTCGCTTACACGAGCGGGTTGAAGCTTTGGGCGCTGGTCGCCGCGGCCGTGCTGCTGGGGCTGCTCTTCCTGCTCAACCGGCGGGGCGTGAAGGCGCTCTGGCCCTATCTGCTGCTGGCGCTGCTGCTCTGGGCGGCGGTGCTGCAATCGGGTGTCCATGCGACGGTGGCAGGCGTGCTCGCCGCCCTGTTCGTGCCGCTCGGCGACGACGGCCATGCCCCGCTCGACCGGCTGGAGCACGCCCTCTCGCCCTGGGTGAGCTACGCGATCCTGCCCGTCTTCGGGTTCGCCAATGCCGGCGTGCGCTTCGGGGATGCGCCGCTCTGGGCGCCGCTGCCGCTGGGCGTGGCGCTGGGGCTCTTTCTCGGCAAGCAGATCGGCGTGTTCGGGGCGATGCGGGGCGCGGTGGCGCTCAAACTCGCCGACAGGCCCGAGGGCGCGGGCTGGATGCAGCTCTATGGCGTGGCGCTGCTCGCGGGGATCGGCTTCACGATGAGCCTGTTCATCGGCGGGCTCGCCTTCCGCGATCCGGTGCTGATCGAGGAGGTGAAGATCGGCGTGCTGGCCGGCTCCTGCGCCTCGGCCCTGCTGGGCTTCGCTGTCCTGCGCTTCGCCCGGCGCTGAAACGAAAAAGGGCGGAGCCGCAGCCCCGCCCTTATCCTTCAATCCGCCGAACGGATCAGAGCTTGGAGGTCAGCTCCGGCACGATCGTGAACAGATCGCCGACGAGGCCGATATCCGCCACCTGGAAGATGGGGGCGTCCTCATCCTTGTTGATGGCGATGATCGTCTTCGAGTCCTTCATGCCGGCGAGGTGCTGGATCGCACCCGAGATGCCGACCGCGACATAGACTTCAGGCGCCACGATCTTGCCGGTCTGGCCGACCTGATAGTCGTTGGGCACATAGCCCGCGTCGACCGCCGCGCGCGACGCGCCGACGGCGGCGCCGAGCTTGTCGGCGAGCGGCTCGATCACCGAGTGGAAATTCTCGCTGCTGGCGAGCGCACGGCCACCCGAGACGATCACCTTGGCCGAGGTCAGCTCCGGGCGCTCCGACTTGCTGATTTCTGCACCGACGAACTTGGAGCCTTCGCCCGAAGTCGCGGCCGACACCGCCTCGATCGCGCCCGAACCGCCATCCTTGGCCGCCTTCTCGAAGGCCGTGCCGCGGACGGTGATGACGAGCTTGGCGTCGTTCGACTTGACCGTCGCGATCGCGTTGCCGGCATAGATCGGGCGGGTGAAGGTCTTGTCGCCCTCGACCGAGAGGATGTCGCTGACCTGCATCACGTCGAGCAGGGCGGCCACGCGCGGCGCGATATTCTTGGCCGTAGAGGTGGCCGGCGCGACGAACGCGTCGTGGTGGCCCATCAGCTCGACGATCAGCGGCGCCACCGCCTCCGGCAGCGCATGGGCATAGGCCGCATTGTCCGCGACATGCACCTTGCCGACGCCGGCGATCTTCGCCGCCGCTTCCGCCACGCCGCCGACGCCTTCGCCGGCCACGAGCAGATGCACCTCGCCCAGCTTCGCCGCCGCGGTGACGGCGGAGAGGGTGGCGTCCTTCAGGGCACCGCCTTCATGCTCGACCCAAACCAGCGTCTTCATGCCGCCACTCCCAGAGCCTTGAGCTTCGCAACCAGTTCATCGACATCGGCCACCTTGATGCCGGCCGAGCGCTTCGGCGGCTCGGCGACGGTGAGCGTCTCCAGACGCGGCGCGATGTCCACGCCATAGTCGGCCGGGGTCTTCGCCGCGAGCGGCTTGGACTTGGCCTTCATGATGTTGGGCAGCGACGCATAGCGCGGCTCGTTCAGGCGAAGATCGGTGGTGATGATCGCTGGAATGGTGAGCGCCACGGTCTCCAGACCGCCATCGACTTCGCGGGTCACGGTGACGGTATCGCCCGACACCTCGACCTTGGACGCGAAGGTGCCCTGCGGACGGCCCATCAGCGCCGCCAGCATCTGGCCGGTCTGGTTGCTGTCGTCGTCGATCGCCTGCTTGCCGAGGATCACCAGACCCGGCTGCTCCTCGTCGGCGACCGCCTTCAGGAGCTTGGCCACGCCGAGCGGCTCGACCGTCTCGTCGGTCTGGATCAGGATCGCGCGATCCGCGCCCATGGCGAGCGCGGTGCGGCAGGTTTCCTGCGCCTTGGCCGGCCCGATCGACACGACCACCACCTCGGTCGCCACGCCCTTTTCCTTGAGGCGGATGGCTTCCTCGACCGCGATCTCGTCGAACGGGTTCATCGACATCTTGACGTTGGCAAGATCAACGCCCGTGCCGTCCATCTTCACCCGCGGCTTCACGTTGTAATCGATCACCCGCTTCACGGGGACGAGAACCTTCATGTTTCTCTCCTTGGTATTCTGATGGGCGGCCCGGACGTTTCTTGCCTCAGGCCGCCTGCTTGACCTCGGCGACGATCTTGCGGGCGGCATCGCCCAGATCGTCGGCCGCCACGATCGGCAGGCCCGAATTGCCGAGGATGGCCTTGCCCTGCTCGACGTTCGTGCCTTCGAGGCGCACGACCAGCGGCACCGACAGGTTCACTTCCTTGGCGGCCGCGATGATGCCTTCCGCGATGATGTCGCAGCGCATGATGCCGCCGAAGATGTTGACGAGGATGCCCTTCACGGCCGGATCGCTCAGGATGATCTTGAACGCCTCGGTCACCTTCTCCTTCGAGGCGCCGCCGCCGACGTCGAGGAAGTTGGCCGGGAACGCGCCGTTGAGCTTGATGATGTCCATCGTCGCCATGGCGAGGCCGGCGCCGTTCACCATGCAGCCGATGTCGCCGTCGAGTTTGATGTAGGCGAGGTCATGCTTGGACGCCTCGACCTCGGCCGGATCTTCCTCGGTCTCGTCGCGGAGCTCGAGGATGTCCTTGTGGCGGAACAGCGCGTTCGAATCGAACGACACCTTGGCGTCGAGGACGAGCAGCTTGCCGTCCACGGTCTCGACCAGCGGGTTCACTTCCAGCATCGACATGTCGGTGGCGAGGAAGGCGGTGTAGAGCTGCTGCGCGAGCTTCTGCGCCTGCTTGGCGAGATCGCCCGAGAGCTTGAGCGCGAAGGCCACGGCGCGGCCATGGTGCGGCATGAAGCCTTCGGCCGGATCGATCGTGATCGTCTCGATCTTCTCGGGCGTGTCATGGGCGACCGCCTCGATGTCCATGCCGCCCTCGGTCGAGACGACCATGGCGATACGGCCGGTCGCGCGATCGACCAGCATCGAGAGATAATATTCCTTGGCGATGTCGGCGCCGTCGGTGACGTAGAGGCGGTTCACCTGCTTGCCATGCTCGCCGGTCTGCACCGTCACGAGCGTGTTGCCGAGCATCTCGGTCGCCGCCGCGCGCACGTCGTCGAGCGACTTGGTGAGGCGCACGCCGCCCTTGGCGTCGGCCGGCAGTTCCTTGAACTTGCCCTTGCCGCGGCCGCCCGCGTGAATCTGCGCCTTCACGACATAGAGCGGCCCAGGCAGCTTGCCGGCGGCGGCCACCGCCTCGTCCACCGACATCGCGGCGTGACCGGCAGGAACGGCGACGCCGAACTTCGCGAGCAGTTCCTTGGCCTGATATTCGTGGATGTTCATGGGAGGCGGCTCCTGTCTCAAGGTTTCCGTTAACGGCAATTGACGCGAACGTAAAGTCCGTGCCCGGCGCCGTTTGGGAGGCCCCCTATCACCCTGCGATGGCGCAGCCCAGCCCTGCGCGCGTCACAACCGACACGATATGCGGATTATTCAGTGCATGAAGCCGGTAGGTCAGCTCGTCGAAGCTCAGCGCACCGGGATGCTCGCGCGGCAGCCTGGCGACGCGGTTGAGTTCCTTCAGCTCCGAAGTGTCGAGCTTGTGGACCAGCTTGTCGGCCATGCAGCCGGCCATGTGCGGCTTGACGCCGGCGGCGATCAGCTTGTCGCGGACCCTGGCTTCGGGCGAGACGGTCGAGCAGCCGGCGAGCAGGCCCGCGAGCGCGAGCGAGGCGGCAAAAAAGGAGGCGGAGCGTTTCATCCGGGCGATCAACAAGGATCGCGATGAGCCTTCGCTGAACGCCCGATTCGCGAGCGGAGCCCTCAGCCGTGCCATTCCTCGGCGAGCAGGCCGTAGATCAGCGAATCCCGGATGCCGATATGCGTGTGCCACTCGCCGCGCAGCCGCCCCTCCAGCCGGAAGCCCAGCCGCTCCAGCAGCGCGACCGAGCCGCGATTGTCGGGATCGGTGTCGGCGAAGACGCGGCGCTGCCCCTCGGCGAAGAGCTGGCCGATCACGCCTTTCACCGCCTCCTGCGCGATGCCCTGCCCCTGCGCCTCGGGGACGAGCAGATAGCCGATCTCCGACACGCCGCCCTGCCGCTTCTCGCCGGCGGCGACGAAGCCGAGCGCGCGATCCTCTCCCGGTCGGGTGATCGCCCAGCTCCGCCACGGATCGCCCGCGCCCACCGCGAAGTCGGCGCGCACATCCTCCACGGTCGTGTAGGGCGCGCGCGACCACCAGGTCATCACCGCCGGATCGGAAAGCGCGGGGAAGAGCGCCTCGGCATCCTCGGGCAGGCGACCGCGCAGCCGGAGCCGCCCGGTCGTCAGGACGGGAAGGGCCGCCCGGCCGGGCGTCACAGATCCCTGGCCTTCATGGCGAAGATCGTCCGGTGCGGCTGATACTCCGCCATGCGGGCGAGCAGGTCGTCGAGATCGTCGCTCGCGATCAGCAGGCCCCGGTGCTGGGCTCGCACGAAGCCGACCTCGCCCATCTTCGCCCAGAACTCCAGCAGCCCGTCATAATAGCCCGCGACGTTGAGCAGGCCGACCGGCTTGGCGTGATAGCCGAGCTGCGCCCAGCTCATCGCCTCCCACAGCTCGTCCATGGTGCCGGTGCCGCCGGGGATGGTGACGAAGCCGTCGGAAAGGTCGGTGAAGGCCTGCTTCCTCTGGTGCATCGTCTCGACGACGTGCAGCTCGGTGCAGCCCTTGTGCGCCACCTCGGCGTCGACCAGCGCGGTCGGGATCACGCCGATCACCTCGCCGCCGGCCTCCAGCGTCGCATCGGCGACGGCGCCCATCAGGCCGAGCCGCCCGCCGCCATAGACGAGGCCGATGCCGCGCTCCGCAAAGCTGCGCCCGACGGCGCGGGCGCATTCGATGTAGCGGGGATCGGCGGGAGTGGCGGAGCCGCAATAGACGGCGAGGCGCTTCATGATGTGTCAGTCCTTCAGGATCGGCGGAGATCGTCGAGCATCAGCGTGGCGGTCGCCTTGGCGGAGCCGACCACGCCGGGGATTCCCGCACCCGGATGGGTGGCGGCGCCGACGAAATAGAGATTGGGGATGCGGTCGTCACGGTTGTGGACGCGGAAGAAGGCGGATTGGGTCAGCACGGGCTCGAGGCTGAAGGCCGAGCCGAGATGCGCGTTGTAATCGCCCGCGAAATCGCGCGGTGTGTAGTGGAAGCGCGTCACCAGCCGCTCGCGCAGGCCGGGGATCAGCCGCGCCTCGAGATGATCGAGGATGCGATCGGCGAGGATCGGGCCGATCTCGTCCCACTCGATCGGCAGCTTGCCGAGATGCGGCACGGGCGCGAGCGCATGGAAGGTCGAACAACCCTCGGGCGCCAGCGCCGGGTCGGTGACGGTCGGGTGGTGGAGATAGAGCGCGAAGTCGCGCGGCAGCACGCCATGGTCGAAAATGTCGGCGAGCAGCCCCTGATAGCGCGGCCCGAACAGGATCGAATGATGGGGTATGCCGGGGAAGGTGCCCCTGATCCCGAAATGGACGAGGAACATCGAAGGCGAGAATCGCTTGTCCTGAAGCGCGCGCGCCGCGCGCTGGCCGCGGGTCGAATGGCCGATCAGGTCGCGATAGCTGTGGACCGCGTCGGCGTTGGAGGCGACCGCATCGAACGGCGCGCTCCATCCGCTCCGGCAGGCAAGGCCGGTCACCCGGTCGCCGAGCGTGTCGATCGCCACTACCGGATCACCGAGGCGTACCGTGCCGCCCAGCCGCTCGAAATGGGCGACCATGCCCCGCACCAGCGCATGGGTGCCGCCGCGCGGAAACCAGATCCCGCTTTCGCGCTCCAGCTTGTGGATCAGCGCATAAATCGCGCTCGCGCTCATCGGATTGCCGCCGATCAGCAGCGTGTGGAAGCTGAGCGCCTGCCGCAGATGCTCGTCCTTCACGAAGGACGACACGATCGAATAGACCGAGCGCCACGCCTGACTCTTCACGAGCTGGGGGGCGGCCTTCACCATCGTCCTGAAATCGAGGAAGGCCGTGGTGCCGAGCTTGCGATAGCCCTGCTCGTAAACCTCGCCGGCATAATCGAGGAAACGGCGATAGCCGGCCACATCCTCGGGGTTCAGCATCGCGATCTGGCGGGTGAGCGCGGCATCGTCGTTGGAATAGTCGAAGCTCGTGCCGTCGGGCCACATCAGCCTGTAGAAGGGCGAGACGGGCAGCAGCTCGACATCCTCGCCGATCTCGCGGCCGGACAGGCGCCAGAGCTCGGCCAGGCAATCGGGATCGGTGATGACGGTCGGCCCGGCGTCGAAGGTGAAGCCGTCCTTCTCCCAGGCGTAGGCGCGCCCGCCCGCCTTGTCGCGCGCCTCGACGAGGGTGGTCGCGATGCCCGCCGATTGCAGGCGGATGGCGAGCGCCAGCCCGCCGAACCCCGCCCCGATCACCGCCGCCGTCTTCATCCGCACCGCATCCCTTACGCCGGCGACCATCGCCCCATGGCCGCCTTCACCGCCCGCCCGCCACTATCCGGGCCTTGTCCCGCGCTGTCGAGTGACTCGCGTAAAAGCGCCGGATCGGGGATTCGTCCAGTCGGTAGAATCGTTCGGACACGCGATCGGATGGGCCAGCAACCGGCCGGGGCCGTGCGCGCATTCCTGCGAGAAGTCATGGGGAAGGTATGGTGGACGCACTTGGGCTCGAACCAAGGACCCGCTGATTAAGAGTCAGCTGCTCTACCAACTGAGCTATGCGTCCACACCGTCGTTCGGCGATTTGGTGTTCGCCGTCGGGAGCGGCCCCCTAGCAAGCGAATCGGGCTTTGTCTCCATCCAATTTTCATCCGGCCGCGATTTTTCTCGGGAAGGCGCCAAAAAGCGGCGTGGCCAATCCCGCCGCGAAGGGTCAGCGGCAGCGCACCTCGCCCTTGTCGACCGAATGGCCGAGCAACCCGCCACCGCCCGCGCCGAGCAGCGTGCCGAGCAATCCGCCGCCACCAAGGATCGCGCCCAGCGCCGCGCCCGCCACCGCGCCGACGACGAGGCCGGTCGTTCCATCGGAGCGCTTGCAGTAATAGCGCCCGTCATCGCCGCGATAGACCCGGTCGTCGCGCGAGAGCGAGCGTCCATCGCCCCGCTCCTCGCGATAGTCGCGTGCCGGATCATAGCCGGGCGGGGGCGCAGCCGCGTCCCGTCCATCATAGCCGGGCCCCGCCGGAGGGGGCGGGGGTTCGTTATAGCCGCGCCGGTCGTCATAGCCGTGGCCATGATCGCGCGGCGCCACACAGCCGGCCATCGAAGTCATCATCGAGAGCGCGACCAGCCCCGCCATCGGACGTTTCATGTCCATTCGTCCCTCCTCGTTTCGCCCGCATCAAGCCGGCGGCGATCCGAACAACGCCGGATCGGCCCCTTTGTCTCCGATGCCGCCCGGCCGGACGCACGCCCCCTTTGCGTGGGGGCCGGCGTTGGTCTATGAGAGGGGCTTCCCCGGGGGGCCGCTGACACGCGGCTGAGAGGCGGGCGTTGAAGCCCGCGACCCGTCGAACCTGATCCGGTTGACACCGGCGGAGGGAGGGAGCGGCCACGCACTCCCCTTCCGTTTGAACGAGGAGACGGCGTGGTCCACACGCTCACCGTGCTGACCTTGCGACTGGCGGAGGCGATCGGCCTCTACTGGCTGGCGGCCGGCATCGGTCTTCTCATCATGCCGCAGAAGCTGCGCGCGATCGTCGACGATTTCGATCGCTCGCCCGGCCTCGTCTATGCGGTCGGCGTCGCCGCCTTCGCGATCGGGACGGCGATCCTGATCCCGCACCATGTCCTCGCCGATCCGCTGAGCGTGATCGTCACCGTCCTCGCGGCCCTGCTCGCGATCGAAGGGCTGGTGTTGATCGCGGCGCCGCAGATTCTCCTCGGCTTCGCCCGCTCCTTCGTCACCAGCGCCCGCCTCTGGGCGCTGGTGGCGATCGTGCTGGGCTTGCTTCTCTTCCTCGCCGGCCTCACAGGCCGCGCCGACGCGCTTCCCTGAAAGGACTTCTTCCCATGGCAGACATCCCCGCCCGCACCGAGCTCAAGGTGACGACCGGTCCGATCCGGGGCTCGCGGAAGATTTATGTCGGCGACTTGAAGGTCGCGATGCGCGAGATCGAGCTGGAGCCTTCGGCCAACGAGCCGGCGGTGCGCGTCTATGACACGTCGGGGCCGTATACCGATCCCAACGCCAGGATCGACATCATGGCAGGCCTGCCCGAACTCCGCCGCGACTGGATTCGCAACCGCGGCGACGTCGAGGAAGTCGATCAGCGCGAGGTGAAGCCCGAGGACAATGGCCAGCTCGGCCCTGATCGCTCGGGCGGCGTGCCCGCCTTCCCGCAGGTGCGCGGCCGCGTGCTGCGCGCGAAGCCCGGCATGAACGTCAGCCAGATGCACTATGCCAAGAAGGGCATCATCACGCCCGAGATGGAATATGTCGCGATCCGCGAGAATATGGGCCGCGCCGCATTGAAGGAGAAGCTGGCCCGCGACGGCCAGGATTTCGGTGCCGAGATTCCCGATTTCGTGACGCCCGAGTTCGTCCGTGAGGAAGTCGCCCGCGGCCGTGCGATCATCCCCAACAACATCAACCACCCCGAGAGCGAGCCGATGGCGATCGGCCGCAACTTCCTCGTGAAGATCAACGCCAACATCGGCAATTCGGCGGTGGCGTCGGACGTCGCCAACGAGGTCGACAAGATGGTCTGGTCGATCCGCTGGGGCGCGGACACGGTGATGGACCTCTCCACCGGCCGCAACATCCACGACACCCGCGAGTGGATCATGCGCAACTCGCCGGTGCCGATCGGCACCGTGCCGATCTATCAGGCGCTGGAAAAGGTCGGCGGCATCGCCGAGGATCTGACCTGGGAGATATTCCGCGACACGCTGATCGAGCAGGCCGAGCAGGGCGTCGATTACTTCACCATCCACGCCGGCGTCCGCCTGCCTTACATCCCGCTGACCGCCAAACGCGTCACCGGCATCGTCTCGCGCGGCGGCTCGATCATGGCGAAGTGGTGCCTCGCGCACCACAAGGAGAGCTTCCTCTACGAGCGCTTCGAGGAAATCTGCGAGATCATGAAGGCCTACGATGTCGCCTTCTCGCTCGGCGACGGCCTGCGTCCGGGCTCGATCGCGGACGCCAATGACGAAGCGCAGTTCGCCGAGCTGGCGACGCTGGGCGAACTCACCCAGATCGCGTGGAAGCACGACGTGCAGGTGATGATCGAAGGCCCCGGCCATGTGCCGATGCACAAGATCAAGCAGAATATGGACAAGCAGCTCGAGGCGTGCGGCGAGGCGCCCTTCTACACGCTCGGGCCGCTCACCACTGACATCGCGCCGGGCTACGACCACATCACCTCGGCGATCGGCGCCGCGATGATCGGCTGGTTCGGCACCGCGATGCTCTGCTACGTCACGCCCAAGGAGCATCTGGGGCTTCCCGACCGCAACGACGTGAAGGTGGGTGTCGTCACCTACAAGCTCGCGGCGCACGCGGCCGATCTCGCCAAGGGCCATCCGGGCGCCAAGGTGCGCGACGATGCGCTCTCCCGCGCCCGCTTCGAATTCCGCTGGCGCGACCAGTTCAACCTGTCGCTCGATCCCGACACGGCCGAGGAATATCACGACCAGACACTGCCGGCGGAAGGCGCCAAGACGGCGCATTTCTGCTCGATGTGCGGCCCGAAATTCTGCTCGATGAAGATCACGCAGGAAGTGCGCGACTTCGCGGCGAAGCAGAACGCCAGCGCCGACACCTTCCTCGCCGCGACGCCCTTGGGCGAGGCGGAAGCCGAAGCCGGGATGCAGCAGATGAGCGAGACGTTCCGCGAGAAGGGCGGGGAAATCTATCTGCCCGCGGCGGAGTGAGGCTTATGCGGCGACAGTTGATCGGATCGGCTGTCGCCGCGCTTCTCGCGGCGACGCCAGCGGTTCATGCGATGAAACCCGATTTCTCGGCCGTCCAGAGCCACGATGCTGCAAAGGCGCTTGCGGTCGAGGGCAAGCTCGTGGCGATTCTGCTGTTCCCGGCCGAGCTCGGTGGACAGGATGTCGAGGCGAATCGCGTTTATGTGACACCCGAGGCCGCACAGGCGCGAGCTTCGGCGGTCGCGAGTCTCATCCGCATGGTCCAGCAAGGTGCTGTCGACAAGATGAACGTCATCCCCATCTACAAGGGCAAGAGCTTCATTCCGGCGACGATCGAGATGAAGGCGTCCAACAGCAAGACGGGCGGCCATTTCGATCAGCAGATCGTCGTCTGGTAATCGCGGCCGGCGCCTTCCGCCTTCACACCCCCGGCAAAGCCCAATCGATCGGCTTCAGCCCCCGGCTCTCCAGAAACGCATTCGTCTTGGAGAAATGCCGGCACCCGAGAAAGCCGTTATGCGCCGAAAGCGGCGACGGATGCGCCGCCTTCAGCACCAGATGCCGCCCGCCCTGCTCGACCGACTGGATGAACCCCGCCTTCTTCTGCGCGTAGCTGCCCCACAGCAGGAACACGACCGGTTCCTCCTTCGCCGCCACCAGCCGGATCACCGCATCGGTGAACTTCTCCCAGCCGCGATCGCGGTGCGAGGCGGCGAGGCCCATCTCCACCGTCAGCACCGAGTTCAGCAGCAGCACGCCCTGCTTCGCCCAATGCTCCAGAAAGCCGTGCGAAGGCCGCGCGATGCCGAGATCGCTGTCCAGCTCCTTGTAGATGTTGACGAGGCTCGGCGGCGGCCGCACGCCCGGCTGCACCGAGAAGCACAGGCCATGCGCCTGCCCCTCGCCATGATAGGGATCTTGCCCCAGGATCACGACGCGCACCTGGTCGAGCGGGGTGAGGTCCAGCGCGCGGAACCATTCGCCGCCCTTGGGGAAGATGCGCTTGCCGGATGCCTTCTCGGCGACGAGGAACTGCTTCAGCGCCGCCATATAGGGGCTGGCGAACTCCTGCCCGAGCGGCTCGCGCCAGCTTTCGTGCAGCTTCACCGCCTGCGCTTCTCCGCCCATGCCGCTCCTCCTGTGCCGGCCCGCGGATGTGCGCAAGCGCGCGGCCTCCGTCAATCGGGGAGGGGGCTCAGCGGGTGCGTTTGGGCGGCGGGCGCAGGCGGCAGATCGCGCGCACCGCCATCTCGCCGGTGGTGCCGGGGGTCGCCGGGCCGAGCCGCGCGATCGCCGCGGTCGGGCTCTCGCGGGCATCGGCGACGAGGCTGCCGTCGGGGCGCAGCGTCACCTGCTCGAGCGTGGTGCTGAGCCCGCGCGCGCAGTCGACCGCGTCGAGATGCCGCTCCACCACTGTGCCGTCGGGCCGGGGCTCGGCCAGCGTCAGCCGCCACCAGCCGCGGATGAGCCCGCCCCATGGCACGATCGAGCGCGTGTCGACCTCCACCGGGCCGCTGTCGACATGGCTGCCGACGCGCACCCAGTTTGGCCCGCGCGGCGGCCCCGCCGCCGCGATCGCGGCCGATGCCGCGCTCAGGATCAGGATCTGTGCCACCCGCATCGGACGCCCTCCCGTTGGCCGGGGCCATGACGGCCCCGCACCGATCCTAGCGCAGCGGCCCGCGCTTCAGAAGATGCCGTGGCCCACCGACAGGCGCACGATCCCGACGAGGATCACCAGCAGGTTGAGATTGCGCCCCCCGGTGCGGCTCGACAGCACGCCGAAGCCCAGGCCCAGCACAGCGATCGGGATGATGAGCCAGTACATCCAGCCGAACAGCGGCAGGAAGGCGACCAGCGCCCAGAGCAGCGCGACGAGACCGATCAGGATCGAGATCAGGTTCATGCCCACACCTATCGCGCGGGCGGGCGGCGCTGCCAAGTCCGCTTGACAAATGAGAACAAACATGGAACATAAGCGCCGACCGATTCAGGAAGGACAGCCGCCGATGGCCATGCCTGTCGAATCCCGCCTCTATCTCTTCGCCCGCCTGCCGGACGATGTCGGCGCGCATCTGGACATATCGAACGATGTCGAGCCGGCGCTGCCGGGGCTGAATCTCGTCTCGGCGGCGCGGCGGCACATCACGATCGCGCGGCTCAGCGAAATCGACGCGCCGGAGGATCATGCGATCGCGCTCACCCGCTGGATCATGGCGACGATGCCGCCGCTCGCCTTCCATGTCGTGTTCGACGAAGTGGTGGTGAGCGCGCGCAGCACCCTGCTCAAGGCGAGCCGGCCGCTGGTCGGGGCGCTGGAATGTCAGGCGCATGTGCTCGACATGCTGCGCCATTATGGCTCCGCACCGGGCAGCGGGGCGGCGCCGGTGCCGCACGTCACGCTCGGTTACGGCGCGCGCGACGCACGCGGCGCGCGGCCGATCGACGGGATAAGCTGGCTGGTCGACGAGCTGGTGCTGGTCAGGAGCTGGCACGGGCGGACATGGCACGAGGAGCTGGGCCGCTGGCATCTGCCGGCGAAGCCCCGCGCGGTGGCGTGACGGGGCCTCAGGCCGCGCGGGTGATCCGTCGCCAGAGGCCGCCGTCGGCGAGAATCTCGCGCGCCGCATTATGGCCCGGAGCCCCGGTGACGCCGCCGCCCGGATGCGTGCCGGCGCCGCACATATAGAGACCCTTCAGAGGCCCCCGATAGGCACCATGACCGAGGATCGGCCGCGCAGACCAAAGCTGATCGAGGCTCATATTGCCATGCATGATGTCGCCGCCGATCAACCCGAACTTGCGCTCCAGATCGAGCGGCGAATGGATCTGCCGCGCGATCACCGAGGCCCTGAACCCGGGCGCCCAGCGCTCGACCGTATCGATGATGAGGTCCGCCGCCTCTTCACGGGCGTCGTCCCAGCTCCGGCCATCGGGAAGCTCGGGCGCGAACTGCTGGCAGAACAGGCTGGCGACATGCTGGCCGGGAGGGGCGAGGCTGTCGTCCACCGTGGACGGGATCAGCATCTCGACGATCGGCGCCTCCGACATGCCGGTCTGCTTCGCGTCGGTATAGGCGCGGTCCATATAATCGAGCGTCGGCGCGATGATGATGCCCGACTGGTGATGCTCGCCGGGCTCGGGCAGGCAGGTGAAGCGCGGCAGCTCGCTGAGCGCCACGTTCATGCGGAACGTGCCCGAGCCGACCTTGAAGCCCTTCACCCGGCGACGGAATTCGGGAGCAAGATCGGCCGGATCGATCAGCCGGTCATAGAGCAGGCGCGGGCCGACATTGGAGACGATGGACTGGCCCATCACCTCCTGCCCGCCCTCCAGCCGCACGCCGACGGCGCGGCCGCCATCGACCAGCACGCGCTCCACCGGCGCGTCGACGCTGATCTGGACGCCGATCTCCTCGCACGCCTGCCGCATCGCCTGCGTGATCGCGCCCATGCCGCCGATGGCGTGGCCCCAGGCGCCCTTCTTGCCGTTCACCTCGCCGAAGACATGGTGGAGCAGCACATAGGCCGATCCCGGCGTATCCGGCGACGCGAAATTCCCCACCACCGCATCGAAGCCGAACGCCGCCTTGACCGCCTCGCTCTCGAACCAGCTATCGAGGAAGGTGCGGGCGGACTTGGTGAAGAGATCGAGCACGTCGCGCTGCTGGGCGAGGTTGAGCCCCGCGAGCCGTCGCCCCTGTCGCGCGGCAGAGAGCAGGGTGCCCAGCCCTTCGCCCATGTTCGGCGGCGAGCGTAGCGCGAGATCGCGCAGCACGTCGGCCACCACGTCGAGCGCCTCGTAATAAGCGGGCAGCACCTCGGCATCATGGTGCGAGAATTTGCGGAACTCGGCCTGCGTCCGCTCCAGACCGCCGCCGAGCTTGAGGTAGCGCCCGTCGTCCTGCGGCAGGAAGTTGGAGATCGGCCGCTCGACGATACGCAGGCCGCGCTCGGCCAGCTTCATGTCGCGGATGACCTTGGGCTGGAGCAGGCTGACCGTGTAGCTCGCCACCGAATTGCGGAAGCCGGGGTGGAATTCCTCGGTGACGGCCGCACCGCCGACGATGGGCCGCCGCTCGAGCACGCGCACCCGCTTGCCCGCGCGCGCCAGATAATAAGCGCAGACGAGGCCATTATGGCCGCCGCCGATCATCACCGCATCGACACGCTCAGTCATTCAAGAACACTCCATGCGGACGGCGGCTCCAGCCGGGCAGCGGCGCGCGGTGCTGTCTGGATTCGGGGAGGATATGGCGGATCTTGCGGCAGAAGTTGCGCAGCGCGACCTCCTGCTCGCTCAAGGGGCCGACGGTGAAGCTCTGCGAGGCCATGCCCTGCTGGACGCGGGCGATCAGCGTGGTGTCCTCGGCGTTGACCTGCCGGTTGATCCGCCAGTTGAGATAGCGCGCGGCCTTCATCTCGCGGCGGCCATCGGGGAGGCAATAGGCGATCTCGCGGATCAGCGTCTCGGTCGGCGAGACGGGCAGCCACTGCATGAAGTCGATCTGGTCGGGATAGATGTCGAAGGCGATGTTCGGCCAGAGCTTGAAATAGGTCCACAGCCGCTGCCGTTCTGGCGGCAGATGCGGCACCGGCGGCAGGAAATGCTGGTAGGCCCGCTCGGAGAGGTCGGCGGAGGGGCGCTCGACGATCGGCCCCCACATCTTGTCGACATACTCGCTGGCCTCGACGCCATAGCCCTTGCCCATCAGCCGCTTGAGGCCGGGATGGGCGACGGCGATGTGCAGGCCGTCCGAATAATTGTCGCCGACATTCTTCCAGTTCACCGGCCGCGGGCGCAGCGTCACCCGGCCGAAGGCGCTGAGTTCCTCGAAGCGATAGGGCGCGACCTCCGCCTCATAGGGCGCCATCATCTCGGCCACCGACGGCCCGCCGCCCTCCAGCCGCACGAAGATGAAGCCGCGCCAGATCTCGACCTCCACGGGCGCGAGGCCATGCTTCGAGGGATCGAGCGCATAGGTTTCGCGCATCGGCAGGCCGGTCAGGCGGCCGTCGAGATCATAGGTCCAGGCGTGATAGGGGCAGACGATCTTCTTGGCGCAGCCCGAGGGGCCGTCGAGCAGCCGCGCGCCGCGATGGCGGCAGACATTGGTGAAGCCGTTGATCCCGCCGTCGCGCGTGCGGACGACGACGACGCTCTCGCCGACATAATCGAGCGTGTGGAAATCCCCGGTCGCCGGCACGTCGCTCTCATGGCAGACGATCTGCCAGGACGGACGGATGACGCGCGCCACCTCGGCGTCGAAAAATTCGGGGTCCGAATAGGTCCAGGCCGGCAGGCTCCAGCCCGCGTCCGGGTCGCTCCACGCCTGTCCCGCCGGTTTCGCCTCAGCCACGCCGACCTCCGCTCGTTGTTACACGATCGTACAGCAAGCGATGTGCAACGCAAGGGCCTAGCGATCGCGCCAATAGGCGAAGGCTTCCTGCTGGAGGACGGTCACGAAGGCGCGCGCCGCCGGCCCTTCCCACGGACCGTCATAGCCGAGCATCATGGCATGGCCGCCACCCCACCAGCCCTGCCCCGGAAGGCCATCCGATTCCCGGACGAGCAGCACGGCCAGCTCCGGCTCGCCGGCCGCCGCGCCCGCCTCGTCGATGGCCCCGAGGGTGCGGCAGACGGCGCGCATCTTCGGGCGGGTGAAGCGATGGCCGAGCTGGGCGAGCAATGCCGAATAGCTGATCGCCTCGCCGGCGCGCGCGGCCTCGACCATCAGCGCGCGCACCCGCGCGATGTCGGCGATCGGATCGACGGCGGCGGTCATTGCGCGCCCGGCGCCCAGCCGGCGGGCGCGAGCGTGAAGCCCGCGAAGTCGAAGCCCGGCGCGACGATGCACGACACCAGCGCCCAGCCGCCGGTCGTCTCGGTCGATTGCCAGTGATGGGGCGGAACCAGACCCTGCGGCGCCTCGCCGCTCGCGATATCCGGCCCGAGGCGATGTTCGGTGACCGGGCCGGACTCCGACGGCGCGGTCAGCAGGCGGAGCGGCGCGCCGGCGTGCCACAGCCAGAGTTCGGCCGCGTCCACCCGGTGCCAGTGCGATCGCTGGCCGGCTTCGAGCAGGAAATAGATGGCGGTCGCCCCTGCGCGGGCGCCGGGCTCGGCCTCGGCACGCCAGGTTTCGCGATACCAGCCGCCTTCGGGATGGGGCTGGAGGTTCAGTCGTTCGATGATGGCCTGGGCGCTGTGCATCGCCGGAAGATCGTCGGCGGAAGCGCGTCAGGCAAGGGGCGGGCGGAAGGGGCGCTCAGCGCTCCCCCGCCAGCCAGCCGATCAGGCAGTAGAGGATGACCCCCGGCAGGCCGAAGCTCACCACGGTGAGAACCAGCAGGGCGATGCGGACCAGCGCGACCGGCAGGCCGGTGAAATCCGCAACGCCCTGGCACACGCCGAGCCACAAACCCTGGCGGCGATCGATCACGAAACGGTTGGACATAGGTGCCTCCGTATCCGCGTCGATCAGATGCCGAGGATGGCGGCGGCGGCAGGCTGCGCCGGCAGGACGGCCGCACCGACCAGAACGGACGCGAACAGCACCGCGCCAACCATCGAAGCGAGCTGCTGACGCAGGGCGGAAAAGTCGATCGAGAACATGGCAAATCTCCCTCTGTGATCCTTGCCTCGCCGTGTTTGGCGGGACGTCAGGAGTATTGCAGGGGCCGTGCCAAGTTGCAGAAAGCCCGGATTCCGGGGCGTTCCGACGACGAATTTCCGATCAACACCAGAAATATTCCGAGAGCTGAGCGCATTTTCCCAAGTATTGGCGGAATTTTTCCGACACTTTCGAAATCCACAGCGTCGCATTGGCGGGAGCGGCCGACGGACCTATGTTAGCCGCCTATGCCACCCGATCATTCCAGCGGGGCGGACGCGAAGGCCGATGTCGGCTTCGCCTCGCTCGGCCGCTTCCTGCCCTATCTCTGGCCGGCCGACGCGCCGATGCTGCGGCTGCGCATCGTCGTGGCGCTGCTGTTCGTCGTGCTGTCCAAGATCGTGCAGGTCTATGGCGCGCCCTTCGCGCTTCAGGGCGCGATCGACCGGATGGCCCATGGCGACCGCTCCGTCGCGACGCTGATCGTGGCGCTGGTGGTCGGCTATGCGGCGGCGCGCTTCGGCAGCACATTGTTCGACAATCTGCGCAACGCCGTGTTCGAGCGCGTGGGGCAGGATGCGACGCGCCGGCTCGCCTCCGCCGTGTTCCGCCATCTCCACCAATTGTCGCTGCGCTTCCATCTCGGCCGGCGGACGGGCGCCGTCACCAAGGTGGTCGAGCGCGGCACCAAGAGCATCGACACGATGCTCTATTTCCTGCTCTTCAACATCGCGCCGACCGTGCTCGAGCTGGTTCTGGTGGTGCAGATCTTCTGGTCGCGGTTCGGCTTCTGGCTGGTCGGCTCGACGCTGGTGATGGTGGTGGCGTACATCGTCTTCACCCGCCTCGTGACCGACTGGCGCAACGCATTGCGCGCGAAGATGAACGATCTCGACACGCGCTCGGTGGCGCACGCCGTCGATTCGCTGCTGAACTTCGAGACGGTCAAATATTTCAACGCCGAGGAGCGCGAGGCCGAGCGCTATGATCGCGCCGTCACCGCCTATGCCAACGCCGCGGTGAAGAACGAGACGTCGCTGGCCTGGCTCAACATCGGCCAGAGCCTCATCACCAATCTGATGATGGCGGGCGGCATGGGGCTGGTCGTCACCGGCTGGGCGCGCGGGCAGTTCACGCCCGGCGACACGGTGCTGGTGAGCACGCTGCTCGCCCAGCTCTTCCGCCCGCTCGACCTGCTCGGCATGGTCTATCGCACGGTGCGGCAGGGGCTGCTCGACATGGCGGCGATGTTCGAGCTGCTCGATACGCCGGCCGAGGTGGTCGACATGGCCGAAGCGCCGCCGCTGCTGGTCGGGCGCGGGCACGTCCGCTTCGAGGACGTGCATTTCGGCTATGAGGGCGAGCGCGCGATCCTCAAGGGCATCGACATCGACGTGCCGGCGGGCAGCACGCTCGCCATCGTCGGGCCGTCTGGCGCGGGCAAGTCGACGATCGCGCGGCTGCTGTATCGCTTCTACAACCTCAGCTCCGGCCGCATCACCATCGACGGGCAGGACATCGCCGAGGTCGAGCAGGCCTCGCTGCGCGCCGCGATCGGCATCGTCCCGCAGGACACGGTGCTGTTCAACGACACGATCGGCTACAACATCGCCTATGGCCGCGCCGGCGCCACCGACGCCGACATCCGCATGGCCGCGCGGGGCGCCGCGATCGACCGCTTCATCGAGGCCCAGCCCAAGGGCTATGGCACGGAGGTCGGCGAGCGCGGGCTCAAGCTCTCGGGCGGCGAGAAGCAGCGCGTCGCGATCGCGCGGACATTGCTGAAAGATCCGCCGATCCTGATCCTCGACGAGGCGACCAGCGCGCTCGACAGCCGCACCGAGGCGGACATCCTCCAGACGCTCGGCGCGGTGACGGCCCGGCGGACCACCATCACCATCGCGCATCGCCTCTCCACCATCGCCGACGCCGACCAGATCGTGGTGCTCGAAGCGGGCCGCGTCGCCGAGCGGGGCACCCACGCCTCGCTGATGGCGGCGGGCGGACTCTATGCCGAGATGTGGGCGCGGCAGGCGGCCGAGCGCGAATCGGGGCAGGCGATGGCGGCGGAATGATTCCCGCCGCTTGAACCCGCCCGGCATCGGTGTAGCATCTCCCTAAAACACGAGGGGGAAGAGGGCTATGCCATTGTCGACACCCGCGGCCGCTCTGGCGGCGCTCCTGGCTCTGGGCCAATCCCCTCCGGCGGCGCCGCTCACCACGCGCGCCACCGTGCAGCCGCCGCCGCCCGCCGCACCGGGGCAGCCGCTCCCCGACGACGCCGCGCCGCCCGGGGATAGCGGCTCGACCGCCGTGGCGCTCCGCAATGCGGATCAGCGCATGACGGTGAAGGTGATGATAAACGGCGCGGGGCCGTTCCGTTTCATCGTCGACAGCGGGGCGACACGCACCGTCATCTCCCGGCGGCTGGCAACGCTGCTCGGATTGCCGTCGGCGGGGACGGTCACGCTGCACAGCGTCGGCGGCGAGAGTCAGGTCGAGGCGGTCAAGATCGCCGCCCTCTCGCTCAGCGACATGCCCGCCCAGCCCATCATCGCGCCGGAACTGGCGGAGGCGGACCTCGGCGGCGTCGGTATCCTCGGCATCGACATGCTCGCCAACAAGCGCGTGGTGATCGATCTCAAGAACAACCGCATGAAGGTGGAGCCCGCCGGCCGCTACCGCCCGCCCGCCGAACTGGGCGAGATCGTCGTCACGGCGCGCCGCCGCTACGGCCAGCTCGTGCTCGCCGACGCGGATGCGGTGGGCACGCGCATCTATGCCGTGATCGACACGGGCAGCAGCGTGACACTCGGCAATATCGTGCTGCGCGACAAGCTGGTCCGCCGCAAGCGGGCGCAGGCGCTGCCGGTCGATATCATCGACGTCACCGGCCATGTCATCAAGGGCCATTATGCCCAGATCAACGACATCCGGCTCGGCACGACGCACATCCAGCAGTCGACCATCGCCTTTTCCGATGCCCACGCCTTCGAGCGTTTCGGCCTCGACAAGAAGCCGAGCATGTTGGTCGGCATGGACCTGCTGCGCTGTTTCGATCGCGTGTCGATCGACTTCAAGCACAAGACGGTGTCGCTGATCGCCTCCCGCCCGTCGATCGGCTGACGGGGGCGATCAGGCCGGCTTGCTCAGGCCCATTGGGCCAGCCAGTCGGCCAGCGCCTGCGGGTTCATGTGGCGCGCGTCGGTGAGCGCGAAGAGGCGGCCGTTGTTGAGCAGCCTGTCATGCACCGGGTCGACGGCGAGGATGGCGGGCACCCCCTGCAGCTTGGCGATGCCGTAGCGGGCGGCGATGTCGCCATTCTTGTCGTAGCGGCCGATGTCCACCTTCACGACGACGAAGTGCCGCGCGACATAGGGCTTCAGTTCCGGCAGATCGAGGATGCCGGCCAGCACGCGGCAATCGCCACACCAGTTGCCGCCGAGATCGATCAGCAGCGTCTTGTGCTCGCGCTTCGCCTGCGCCTTGGCCCTGGCGACGGCGACCTTGGCGTCGGCCTGCTCGTCATAGGGATAGGGGAGCGGCTGGGCGAGTTGGTCGATGCTCGTGATCGAAAGGTGCGGCGCGGGCGCCTGGGCCGCGAGCGGAGCCGCCAGGGCCACAGCGGCGATGGCGAGGAAAGGGAGCGCGGAGAGCTTCGTCATGCGGCGATGCTAGCGCCGTGCCGGAAGAGGCCGCCAGCAAGGCTTTGCTGCCCCGCATCAAGCCCAGCTTGGCACGGCGCGCGACGAAATCATGGGCCGCCGGGGTGACGCGCGCCGCCCCAGACGGTAACCGGGGCGCAAATGGCCTCCGATCCCCTCGACATCCTCCACGCGACTTTCGGCTTCTCGGGCTTCCGGGGGGTCCAGCAGGCGGTGGTGGATCGCGTGATGGCCGGCGCGGGGACGCTCGCGGTGATGCCGACGGGCGCGGGCAAGTCGCTCTGCTACCAGCTTCCGGCGCTCGCGCGGGAAGGGACGGCGGTGGTCGTGTCGCCGCTGATCGCGCTGATGCACGATCAGGTCCGCTCGGCCGAGGGCTTCGGGATCAGGGCCGCGACGCTCACCTCCGCCGACGACGATCGCGCCGAGACGATGCGCCGCTTCCGCAGCGGAGAGCTGGACCTGCTCTATGTCGCGCCCGAGCGGGCTTCCGGCGAAAGCTTCCGCAACCTGCTGCGATCGACCCCGCTGGCGCTGTTCGCGATCGACGAGGCGCATTGCGTGTCGGAATGGGGGCATGATTTCCGCCCCGACTACCGGCTGCTCCGCCCGCTGCTCGACGCCTTTCCCGAGGTGCCGCGCCTCGCGCTCACCGCCACCGCCGACGCGCATACGCGGGCCGACATCCTCCAGCAGCTCGGGCTGCCGCAGGACGGGCTGATCGTCGCCGGCTTCGACCGGCCCAACATCCGCTACGGCATCTCGCCCCGCGACAGCCTGACCGCCCAGCTCAAGAGCTTCCTCGCCGAACAGCCCGGCGCGGGCATCATCTACGCCCCCACCCGCGACGCGACCGACCGGATCGCCGCGCAGGTGGCGCAGATCGGCCGCCCGGTGCGCGCCTATCATGCCGGGCTCGACGCCCATATTCGCGCGCAGAACCAGCGCGACTTCGTGGCCTCCGAAGACATGGTGATGGTGGCGACGATCGCCTTCGGCATGGGCATCGACAAGCCTGACGTCCGCTTCGTGGCCCATGCCGGCCTGCCCAAGTCGGTCGAGGCCTATTATCAGGAGACCGGACGCGCCGGCCGCGACGGCGAACCGGCGGTGGCGCAGCTCTTCTGGGGTGCCGAGGATTTCGCCCGCGCCCAGCGCCGCATCGTCGAGGTCGACGAAGCCCGCCAGCGCGGCGAACGCGCGCGGCTCTCGGCGCTCAGCGATCTGGTCGAGACGGCGGAATGCCGCCGCGCCATCCTGCTGCGCTATTTCGGCGAGCAGCCCGCGCCCCGCTGCGGCAATTGCGACAATTGCCTCTCGCCGCCCGCCACCGTCGATGCGACCGAGGTCGCGCGCAAGCTGCTCTCCGCCGCCTTCCGCACCGAGATGCGGTTCGGCGTCGGCCACCTGACCGACGTGCTGGCCGGCCGCGACACCGACAAGGTGATCTCCAACGGCCACAACCGCCTGTCGGTCTATGGCATCGCCGACGAGGAGGAGCTGAAGCTGATCCGCCCCGTCGCCCGCGCGCTGATCGCCCGCGATGCGCTGCGCGCCGACGAATATGGCGGCCTGTCCTTCGGCCCCAGCGCCCGCCCGATCCTGAAGGGGGAGGAGTCGGTCGGCCTCGTCCTGCCGCCCAAGCGCGAGCGCAAGCACCGCAGCCGCGATGCCGAGGAGCATCCCCATGATCCGCTGTTCGAGGCGCTGCGCGCGAAACGCCGGGAAATCGCCATGGAACGCGGCGTGCCGCCCTATGTGATCTTCCACGACTCGACGCTGCGCGAGATGTCCGGGCTGCATCCCACCACCATGGCCGGCCTCGCGCAGGTGACGGGCGTGGGCCAGGCCAAGCGTGACGCCTATGGCGAGGCCTTCCTCGAAGTGCTGCGCAACTGGCGGGGATAGGCTAGGGGCAATTCCGAACCCAAGGAGGCCCCCATGTTCCGCACCATCGACGAGACGCTTCAGGTAGCCGGCCAGATCACCCCCGCAGACGTGGCGGCGGCGGCGGCGCAGGGCATCCGCACCATCATCAACAACCGGCCCGACGGCGAGCAGCCCGGCCAGCCGACCTCCGCCGAGATCGAGGCGGCAGCGACGGCGGCGGGGCTCGGCTATGCCCATATCCCGGTCGACCATTCGGGCTTCTCGATGGAGCAGGTCGAGGCGATGACCGCGGCCCTCGCCCAGCCAGCCCCGGCGCTCGCCTTCTGCCGCTCGGGCACGCGATCGACGTTCCTGTGGTCGCTCGCGCGCGGCCTCGCCGGTGACGAGCCGACCGAGATCGCCGCCAAGGCCGCCAACGCCGGCTATGACGTCTCGCCGCTCATGCCGATGATCCAGAGCCTGCGCGGCTGAGCCTCAGCGCAGCAGCGAGCGCACTCCGAAAATGGCCAGGACGAGGAGGGCGGTGGCGAACCAGCCCTCCCAGGTGGCGGGCGAATAGCCGAAGCCCAGGCGCTTGGGCCGGAACCACCGGCGGGGATGATGCAGCATCGTCGCGCTCTCCTGTCCGGGGCATCCTACAGTCTCCCGCGCATGAAAAAAGGGCCGGCGAGTCGCCCCGCCGGCCCAGGTCTTCGCAGGAGGAAGCTCAGTTGTAGGCGCGCTCGCCATGCTCCCCGAGATCGAGGCCTTCGCGCTCGACTTCAGGGCTGACGCGCAGGCCCGTCACCGCCTTGGCGATGAAGATCGCGATCACCGTGCCGATGCTGGTCCAGACGATCGTCGTCACGACCGTCTCGAACTGCACGAGAAGCTGGTGCGCCATGTCGTAGGGCGCCTTGCCCGGACCGCCGAGCGACGGAGAATAGACGATGCCGGTGCCGATCGCGCCGATCATGCCGCCGATGCCATGCACGCCGAAGGCGTCCAGCGCGTCGTCATAGCCGAGCTTCGGCTTGAGGACGGAGACCGCGTAGAAGCAGATGACGGAAGCGACGGCGCCGAGCACGATCGCGCCGAACGGGCCGGAATTGCCCGCCGCCGGCGTGACCGCGACAAGGCCGGCGACGATGCCCGAGCAGAAGCCCAGCGCCGAGCCCTTGTGGCCGTTCAGCCGCTCGATCAGCATCCAAGCGAGGCCGGCCGCGGCGGTCGCCACGAAGGTGTTCATCATCGCCAGCGCCGCCGAGCCGTTGGCCTCCAGCGCGGAACCCGCGTTGAAGCCGAACCAGCCCACCCAGAGAAGGCCGGTGCCGATGCCGGTCATGGTCAGCGAGTGCGGGACGATCCGCTCCTGCGGATAGCCGATGCGCTTGCCGAGAATCAGGCAGGCGACCAGCGCGGAGACGCCGGCGTTGATATGCACCACCGTGCCGCCCGCGAAATCGAGCGCGCCCTTGGTGAAGAAGAAGCCGTTGGGAGCCCATACCATGTGCGCGATCGGGAAATAGACGATCGTCAGCCACACCGCGCCGAACACCATCACGGCGGAGAACTTCATCCGCTCCACCACCGATCCCAGCACCAGCGCCACGGTGATCGCCGCGAAGGTCATCTGGAAGCAGATGAAGACATATTCGGGGATGGCCACGCCCGGCGTGAAGGTCGCCGCCGTGGTGTCCGGCGTGACGCCGGCGAGGAACGCCTTGCTGAGGCTCGCGAAGAAGGGATTGCCGCCGTCACCGAAGGCGAGCGCATAGCCCCACATCACCCAGATCAGCATCGCCAGCGCGGCGACCGCGCCGATCTGCGTCATGGTCGCGAGCATGTTCTTCGAGCGCGTGAGGCCGCCGTAGAACAAAGCGAGGCCCGGCACGATCATCATCAGCACGAGCACCGTGGAGGTCATCATCCAGGCGGTGTCGCCCTTGTTGACCGTCGGCGCGGCGGCCGCCGCCTGTGCCCAGGCCGGAAACGCCGCGAACAGGGCGAGGCCGAGCGCCCCCGCGCCTGCGGCGAGCTTGGTCGATGGCTTCATCATTCCCCCTTCCCTCAAAGCGCGGTTTCGTCGGTCTCGCCGGTGCGGATGCGCACCGCCTCGGCCAGATCGAGGACGAAGATCTTGCCGTCGCCGATCGCGCCGGTGTTGGCCGCCTGCTGGATCGCCTCGACCACGCGCGGCGACAGATCGGAGGTGCAGGCCACCTCGATCTTGATCTTGGGCACCATGTTCGTGCTGTATTCCGCGCCGCGGTAAATCTCGGTCTGGCCCTTCTGCCGACCGAAGCCCTTGACCTCCGTCACCGTCATGCCGGCGACGCCGATGGACGAGAGCGCCTCGCGCACCTCGTCCAGCTTGAATGGCTTGATGATCGCGATGATCAGTTTCATGCCGCCTCCCTGCGCAGGCCCCGTGGGCCATCCCGAAGGAAACCTTCGCAAGGGGCGTGCCAGTTTTCCGCAGACGCGTTTCTGCGGCGCAGCACGATTCAGGGGCGGAACGACCGCCTAGTGCTTGGGCACCTCGACAGAGATGCCTGTTATTTAGGCAGAGATGTCCGCGAGCAGCCGCTCGGCGGTGGCGCGATCGCTCTCGTCCACCATCAGGCGGACGGGGGTGAGCCCGCCGAAGCCGAGGCTCGCCAGCCCGCTGTCGAACAGCACGGCCTGGATGCCCTCGGCCGCCAGCATCCCGCGCGCCATCTCGGCGACAGCGTGCTCCGGGAAGGTCTCGATCTCGACGAGCGCCATGACGGTCAGGCCGCCGTGCCGCCGACAGTCAGCCGGTCGATCAGCAGCGTCGGCTGGCCGACGCCCGCAGGCACCGACTGGCCGCCCTTGCCGCAGATGCCGACGCCCTCATCCAGCGCCATGTCGTTGCCGATCGCCGAGACGTGGGTGAGGACCGAGGGGCCGTCGCCGATCAGCGTCGCGCCCTTGATCGGCGCGCCGAGCTTGCCGTTCTCGATCCTGTAGGCCTCAGTGCAGGAGAAGACGAACTTGCCGGACGTGATGTCGACCTGCCCGCCGCCGAAGCTCTTGGCGTAGATGCCGTTCTTCACGCGGCCGAGGATCTCGTCCGGGTCATCCTGGCCGCCGAGCATGAAGGTGTTGGTCATGCGCGGCATCGGCGCGTGGGCGAAGCTCTCGCGGCGGCCGTTGCCGGTGGCGGGCACGCCCATCAGGCGGGCGTTGAGGCGATCCTGCATATAGCCCTTGAGGATGCCGTCCTCGATCAGGACATTGGCCTGCGTCGGCGTGCCCTCGTCGTCGATCGAGAGCGAGCCGCGCCGCTCGCCCATCGAGCCGTCGTCGATCACGGTGACGCCGGGGGCCGCCACCCGCTCGCCGATGCGGCCGGAGAAGGCCGACGAGCCCTTGCGGTTGAAATCGCCCTCAAGGCCATGACCGACCGCCTCGTGGAGCAGCACGCCCGGCCAGCCGGGGCCGCACACCACGGTCATCTCGCCGGCGGGCGCCGCCACCGCTTCGAGATTGACCAGCGCCTGTGCCAGCGCCTCGTCCACCGCACGGGCACCCGTGGCGGGATCGAACAGGCGATCGTAGAGATAGCGCCCGCCGAGCCCGAAGAAGCCCGACTCGCGGCGGCCATTCTGCTCGACCACGATCGAGACGTTGAGGCGCACCAGCGGCCGCACGTCGAGCGCGACGAAGCCATCCGGCCGCACGATCTCGACCACGCTCCACGAGCCCGACAGGCCGACCGACACCTGCGCCACACGCGGATCGCGGGCGCGGGCCATGGCGTCGATGGTCTGGCACAGCTCGACCTTCTTCGCGAAGGGGACGAGGCTCAGCGGATCGGCGTCGCCATAAAGGTGGCGGTTGGTGCGGGCGGGGGGCGCCGCCTTGGTGCCGACAGCCGGATCGAGCAGGCTCATCGTCTCGGCGGCGCGACGGATCGCGCGCTCGGAGATTTCGTTGGCGTGGGCGAAGGCGGTCGTCTCGCCCGACACGCCGCGCAGGCCGAAGCCGGCCTGCGTGTTGAAATCGGCGGTCTTCAGCCGGCCATCGTCGAAGCCGAAGCTCTCCGACGCGATATATTGGAGATAGAGTTCGCCATCGTCCGACCGCTGGAGCGCGTCGGCCGTCAGGCGCAGCGCGGCATCGGGGTCGAGCGCGCCGTCGCGATAGAGGAAGGAGCGGGGATCGATGAGGCTCGTCATGCCGGGCATATAGGCCCCGGCTTGGCCCGCGTCATCCCCGCAACGGGTCAGGCGGCGGCGGAATGATCCGCGGGGCCGCCGATCAGCACGAAGCGGCGGTCGCAATAGCCGCATTCCACGAAACCGGTCTCGTCGATTTCGAGGAAGACGCGCGGATGGCCGAGCGCAGCCCCGGTGGGGATGTCGCTGGCGCCGTCGCACACCACGCGCGAGGTGGTGACGCGGATCGTTTCGGGCTGGTTCGTGCTCACGAGGCGCCGCATAGCAAGAGGCGCGCAGCCGCGCAATCACGGGCGGCGGATCAGGCGGCGGCGAACGAGGAAAGAATCAGCGGCGGCGCCTCGTGCGGCACGTTCATCACGGCGAGCAGCCCGGCCGCCAGCATCGCCAGCAGAAGCGCGATCTGCGAGCCACGGAGCAGGCGCGGGGCGACGAGCGCGGTCATGGAGCGAGCGTCCGCCTCAAGGCCTAACGGATCGTCAAGCAACATGGTGAATGCAGCGCCCCCTAGCGAGTGCCCGCGCGAGCGTCTATCTGCGCTCCCATGAGCGACGCGGCGATCAGCATCCAGAATCTGCAAAAGACCTATGCGGGCGGCAAGACCGCGCTCCACGGCGTCAGTTTCGACGTGCCGCGCGGGCAGATTTTCGGCCTGCTGGGGCCGAACGGGGCGGGCAAGTCGACGCTCATCAACATCCTCGCCGGCCTCGTCAACAAGACGGGCGGCAAGGCCTCGATCTGGGGCTTCGACATCGACGAGCATCCCCGCAACGCCAAGCGCTCGATCGGCATCGTGCCGCAGGAGATCCTGTTCGATCCCTTCTTCACGCCCAAGGAAGCGCTGGAGATCCAGGCCGGGCTCTACGGCATCCCGAGGGCCGAGCGCCGCACGATGGAGCTGCTCCGCGCCGTCCATCTCGAGGACAAGGCCGACGCCTATGCCCGCACGCTGTCGGGCGGCATGAAGCGGCGCCTGCTGGTCGCCAAGGCGATGGTCCACACGCCGCCGGTGCTGGTGCTCGACGAGCCGACCGCCGGCGTCGATATCGAGCTTCGCCAGCAGCTCTGGGCCTATGTCCGCCAGTTGAACGAGCAGGGCGTGACGGTGGTGCTGACCACGCACTATCTCGAAGAGGCGCAGGAACTCTGCGACCGGATCGCGATCATCAACCATGGCCGCCTGATCGCCAACGAGCCGACCGCGAGCCTCCTCTCCAAGGCGCAGGAGAAGGTCGTCGAGGTGACGGTGGACCGCGATCTCGCCGCCGTGCCGCAGTCCCCGCTGTTCGAGAAGGCCGAACTCAAGGGCGAGCGCGTGATCGCGATCACCTATCAGAAGGACCGCGCGAACGCCGGTGATGTGCTGGCGGCGGTCAGCGCGGCGGGCTTCGGCGTGGTCGACGTCTCGACCCGCGAGGCGGACCTGGAGGATGTCTTCCTCAGCCTCACCAGCGATCGGGCCGCCGCCTGATGGTCACGCGCCCGTTTGACGTCGTCATCGTCGGCTCGGGCGCGGCGGGGCTCACCGCCGCACTCAGCCTCGCGGAGCGCTTCCGGGTCGCGGTGCTCGCCAAGGGCGGGCTTTCGGAGGGATCGACCGCCTGGGCGCAGGGCGGCATCGCCGCCGTGCTCGAAGAGGGCGACACCTTCGAGAGCCATATCGAGGATACGATGGTGGCCGGCGCCGGCCTCAACAACCGGGCCTCGGTCGAGTTCGTGATCGAGAATGCGCCGCGCTCGATCGAGCGGCTGGTCGAGCTGGGCGTCCCCTTCAACCAGGACGGCAACGCGCTCCACCTGACGCGGGAAGGCGGGCACAGCCATCGCCGCATCGTCCATGTCAACGACGCCACCGGCTGGGCGGTGCAGGAGGCGCTGGAGACGGCCGCCAAGCGCCATCCCAACATCACGCTGGTGCCCGACATGGCGGCGATCGACCTCGCCACCTCGCGCCATGGCGAGCGCTATCTGGGCGACGGGCATGTCTGGGGCGTCTATGCGCTCAACCGGCGGACCGGGCAGGTCGAGACCTTCACCGGCAAGGCGACCATCCTCGCCACCGGCGGCGCGGGGCGGACCTATCTCTATTCGACCGCGCCGCGCGGCGCGACCGGCGACGGCATCGCGATGGCATGGCGGGCGGGCGGGCGCGTCTCCAACATGGAGATGATGCAGTTCCACCCGACCTGCCTCTGGAACCTCGACGTCAAGAATTTCCTCATCACCGAGGCGATGCGCGGCGAGGGCGGGCGGCTGAAGCTGCCGCCGGGCGTGCCGGGCGCGGGCCACCGCTTCATGCCGGACTTCGATCCCCGCGAGGAGCTGGCGCCGCGCGACATCGTCGCCCGCGCGATCGACCATGAGATCAAGCGGCTCGGCCTCGACTATGTCCATCTCGACATCAGCCATCAGCCGCCGGAGTTCGTGAAGCACCACTTCCCGACCATCTACGCCAAGCTGCTCACCCTCGGCATCGACATCACCACCGATCCGATCCCCGTCGTCCCGGCCCAGCATTACACCTGCGGCGGCGTGATCGTGGACCTGAAGGGCCGCACCGATCTGCCCGGCCTCTATGCGGCGGGCGAGGTGACGCAATCGGGGCTGCACGGCGCGAACCGTCTGGCCTCGAACTCGCTGCTCGAATGCTTCGTCTTCGGCGAGGCGGCGGCGGGGCATATCACCCGCCACTGGGACGAGCTGCCTTCGCCGCCGCCGATCCGGCCGTGGGACGAGAGCCGCGTCACCGATTCGGACGAGGAGGTCATCGTCCAGCACAACTGGCGCGAGATCCGCCGTTTCATGTGGGACTATGTCGGCATCGTCCGCACCACCAAGCGGCTGGAGCGGGCGCAGCACCGCATCAAGCTGCTCCGCCGCGAGGTGGAGGAATATTACGGCAACTTCCGCGTGACGGCGGACCTGATCGAGCTGCGCAATCTCGTCGAGGTGGCCGACCTGATCGTCCGCTCCGCGCTCGCCCGCAAGGAGAGCCGGGGCCTCCACTACACGCTCGACTATCCCGAGATGCTGGCGGAGGCCAGGGACACCATCCTCGTCCCCTGACGCCCTCCTGCCGTCACCCCGGACTTGATCCGGGGTCCAGAGTTGCGAACGGCATCGCCTGAAGCTCTGGATGCCGGATCAAGTCCGGCATGACGAAACAGGGAGACTGGCGAGGGAAGGGAAGCGTCAGCCGCCGTGATGCCTCGCCCGGCGATGATGGCGCACCGGCGCCAGCTTCCTGCCCAGCATCGCGCGATAGCGGCGCTCGGCGGTGCGCTGGTCGACCTCCATCAGCACCTTGCCGCTCGGCACGTCGACGAAATAGGCGGTGAAGCGCCTCTTCGCCGGGCAATCCGCCTTCTCGGGCATCGTCGCCGCCACGATCAGCCGCTTGCCGCTCGTCCAGCCGAGCGAAACCAGGTCGGGCGCGATATCCCCGGCGCAGCCCGCCGGCGCGCGATAGACCTTCGCCACCACCTCGGCGAGATTCACCCGCCGCCACCCGCGCGGCTTGCGCCGCACCAGGATGGCGGTCCGCAGCCTCTCCTCGCCATCCTCATAGGTGACCGCGAGCGCGCGCGAATCCGGCGCCCAGAGCAGTTCCGCCCCCGGCCCGCCGGGGAAGTGGAAACCGCCGCGCGTGCCGAGATAGACGATGAGGTTATCCTCCTCCTTGTCCTCGGTGAAGCGGGCGACCGCGCGGGTGCGGTCGTCGGGCGCGCTGACGGTCATCGGGCGCGAGGAGCCGACGATATCGGTGAGCGCCGTCGCCTTCTTCGAAAACACCCCCGCGGCCGCCGGCGCGGCGCAGAGGAAAGCCAGCAGCAGGGCCTTCGCCAGTCGTGATGGATACATGTTCAGCCACTGTGCTCCCGGATCATGTCGCCCATGGTAACTTCGTCACAGCTTCGCTGCCAAGCGCCGCCGGAACGCAAGCCGCCTGTCGCCTTCGCCGCGCCCGCTTGCTAAAGCCCGCCGATGTCTTCCCAGCATCTCTACCTCGTCGACGGATCGAGCTATATTTTCCGGGCCTATCACCGGCTTCCGCCGCTGACCAACCGCCATGGCCAGCCGGCCGGCGCGGTCTACGGCTTCACCACCATGTTGTGGAAGCTGCTCACCGATCTCACGGGGGAGGGCGGGCCGAGCCATCTGGCGGTGATCTTCGACGCCTCGTCCAAGACCTTCCGCAACGACATGTACGATCAGTACAAGGCGAACCGGCCGCCGGCGCCCGAGGATCTGATCCCGCAATTCCCGATGATCCGCGATGCCACCCGCGCCTTCTCGGTGCCCTGCATCGAGACCGAGGGGCTGGAAGCGGACGATATCATCGCCTGCTACTCGCAGGCCGCGATCGGCGCGGGCTGGAAGGTGACGATCGTCTCGTCCGACAAGGATCTGATGCAGCTCATCGTGCCCGGCCTCGACATGCTCGACACGATGAACGACCGCCGGATGGGCGCGGAGCATGTCGTCGAGAAGTTCGGCGTCACGCCGGACAAGCTCGGCGACGTGCTGGCGCTGATGGGCGACAGCGTCGACAATGTGCCGGGCGTGCCGGGCGTCGGCCCCAAGACCGCCTCGCAGCTCATCCAGCAATATGGCGATCTCGAATCGGTGCTGGCCGCCGCGCCGACGATCACCAAGCCCAAGCTGCGCCAATCGCTGATCGACCATGCCGAGATGGCGCGCCTGTCGCGCCGTCTGGTGGCGCTCGAATGCAATGCGCCGCTGCCGCAGCCGCTCGACGAGCTGGTGCTTCAGGGCATCCCGCCGGCGCCGCTGCGCGCCTTCCTGGAGGAGCATGGCTTCCGCTCGCTGCTGACCAAGCTCGGCGACGCGCCCGCCATGCCGGCCGCCATACCCTCGTCCGGGACGGCCGCCGAGGAAGAGCCGCCGTTCAAGCATGACGATTACGAGACCGTCGTCACCGAAGAGGCGCTCGACCGCTGGATCGCGGAAGCCACGGCACAGGGCTTCGTCGCAGTCGACACCGAGACCGACCAGCTCGACGCGCTGCGCGCGACCCTCGTCGGCATCAGCCTCGCCACGAAGCCGGGCAAGGCCTGCTACATCCCCGTCGGCCATCGCGGCGACGGGCTGCTCTCCGAAGCGCCGGTGCAACTGCCGCGCGATGTCGTGCTGTCGAAGCTCGCGCCGTTGCTGGCCGATCCGGCGGTGCTGAAGATCGGGCAGAACATCAAATATGATCTGCTGGTGTTCCAGCGCGCCGGCGTGCCGGTGGTGGCGCCCTATGACGACACCATGCTGCTGAGCTACGATCTCGACGCCGGCAAGCATGGCCATGGCATGGACGATCTGTGCAAGACGCACCTCGGCCACACCACGATCAGCTTCAAGGACGTCTGCGGCACCGGCAAGAATCAGCTTACGTTCGATCTCGTCCCCCTCGATCGCGCGACGCATTACGCCGCCGAGGATGCCGACGTGACGCTGCGCCTGTGGAAGCGCCTCAAGCCGCGTCTCCCGAAGGAAGGCGCGACGCGCGTCTATGAGATGGTCGATCGCCCGCTGGTGCCCGTCGTCGCCGCGATGGAGGCGGCCGGCATCCTCGTCGACCGCGCCGAGCTGGCGCGGCTTTCCACCGATTATGCCGCCGAGATCGCCCGCCTCGAAGGCGTGATCCACGAGGCCGCCGGTGGCCCCTTCACCATCGGCAGCCCCAAGCAGTTGGGCGAGGTGCTGTTCGAGCGCATGGGCCTCAAGGGCGGGCGCAAGGGCAAGTCGGGCGTCTATTCGACCGACGTCAACGAGATGGAGCGGCTTGCGGGCGAGGGCGTCGAGGTGGCGCGGCTCGTGCTGGAATGGCGCCAGCTCTCCAAGCTCAAGTCGACCTATACCGACGCGCTCCAGCAGCAGATCAACCCCGAGACGGGCCGCGTCCACACCAGCTTCAGCTTGGCGGTCGCACAGACCGGACGCTTGTCCTCCACCGACCCCAATCTTCAGAATATCCCGATCCGCACCGAGCTTGGCCGCCGCATCCGCGATGCCTTCGTGGCGGCGCCGGGCAACGTCATCCTCTCGGCCGACTATTCGCAGATCGAGCTGCGCCTCGCCGCGCACATGGCCGACGTGCCCGAACTGCGCGAGGCCTTCCGGCAGGGCACGGACATCCACAACCTCACCGCGCAGGAGCTGTTCGGCGAGGTCAACCGCGACACGCGCGGCCGCGCCAAGACGATCAACTTCGCCATCCTCTACGGCATCTCGGCCTTTGGCCTCGCCGGGCGGCTCGGTGTCGATCGCGGCGAGGCGCAGCGGATCATCGACCGCTATTTCGAGCGCTTCCCCGGCGTCAGCCGCTACATCGCCGACACGCTGACCCTGGTCCGCGACAAGGGCTTCGTCTCGACGCTGTTCGGCCGCAAGACATGGCTGCCCGGCATCAAGGGCAAGATGCAGGGCGAGCGGCAGGCGGCCGAGCGGCAGGCGATCAACGCTCCCATTCAGGGCACGTCGGCCGATCTCATCAAGCGGGCGATGGTCCGCATCGGGCCGGCGCTGGCGGACGCCGGGCTCGGCCATGTGCGAATGCTGCTCCAGGTCCATGACGAACTGGTGTTCGAGCTTCCGCAAGCCGATGTCGAGGCGGCGAGCGCGGTCATCCGTCGCGTGATGGAAGGGGCCGCCGGACCCGCCGTCACCCTTTCGGTGCCGCTCGGCGTCGAGATCGGCACGGGTGCGAGCTGGGGAGCGGCGCATTGAGCAACGCGTTCACCGCCAACGAGGAGGGGCCGGGCGACATCGCCGCGCTGGCCAAGGGCGGACGCACCAATTTCTTCGGCTTCCTGCTGCGTCTGGCGGCGCGGCTGCCCTTCCTGTTCATCGCCGGCCGCATCTACGGCGCCGACGTGCTGGGCCGCTTCGCCTATGCGACGATCATCGTCGAGTTCGCGGCCCAGCTCGCGACGCTCGGCCTCAAGCGCGGCCTCGCCCAGCAGCTCGCCAAGACCAGCCGCCCCCATGTCCATGTCGTGTGGGACGGGATGCTGGTCGGCTGGCTGGTGTCGATCCTCGCCGCCGGCATCCTGATGCTCTGGCCGATCCTGCTCTTCCCCAATTCCGAGGTGAACGGGTTCGACTGGATGCTGCCGATGACGGTGTTCGCGTGGACGGGATCGGACATCGCGCTCGCCGGCCTCGCCTATCGCGGCAATATCGGCGCCACCGTCACCGCCCGCTCGCTGATCGAGCCCTGGACGATCAGCATCGCGGCCTTCGCCTTCTCCTTCTATTCGCTGCGCGACGGCCTGATCCTGTCCTACGCGCTCTCGGCCATCGCCGCACTGATCGCCTCGATCGTGCCGCTGATGCGCGAATATGGCCGCCCGCGCGGCTGGGCGCCGGAGCCCGTGCGCCTGTTCTCGATGATGAAGCGCAACCTGCCGCTGGCGGGCGCGGATGCCATCGAATGGGGCTCGCGCCGGCTCGACATCGCCATCCTCGGCCTGTTCTTCTCGCCGGCGATCGTCGGCATCTACTACGTCGCCCAGCAGGTCGCCTCGCTGCCGCAGAAGCTCAAGACCAGCTTCGATCCGATCCTCGGCCCGGTCATCACCCAGAACCTCGCCGAGAACAACAAGGCCGCCGTCGCCAAGCAGGTGCGGCAGGTCGGCTTCTGGATCATCGCCGCCCAGATCGGCATCGCGCTGGCGCTCGGCATTCCGGGCGAGGCGGTGATGGGGCTGGTCGGCCCGCGCTTCGTCGGCGGCACGGGCGCGCTCGGCGTGCTGCTCGCCGCCGAGGCGATCGCCGCCACCGCCGTGGTGAGCGAGGCGGCGCTGATCTATATCGCGGCCAAGCGCAACCTCGCCATCTCGGTGGCGATGATCGTGGGGCAGACGATCCTGTCGGTGATCCTGATCTACATGATCCGCGCCGCGCATCCCGTGGCCGATCTCAAGGACGACGCCATCGCCGCCGCCGGCCCGGCCATCGCGCTGATGCTGATGCTGGGCGCCGCCTCGATCGCCAAGGCGCGGCTGCTGCGCCGGCTGCTCGGGCATCGCGTCTCGGGCTGGCGCTGGCCGCTGGTGCCGGCGGCGGCGGCGGGCATGGCGGTCGGCGCGCTGGCGACCTGGTTCCCCGAATGGATGGAGCTGATGCTGGGCGTGCCGCTGATCCTCGCCGCCTATGGCGCGGTGATCTGGTATCGCGGCTTCGGCGAGGAGGACCGGCTGCTGTTCAGCCTGAAGCCCGGCGCCGAGCCGCAACCGGCCTGAGAAAAAGGGGCGGAGGTTTCGACACCTCCGCCCCTTTTCGGATCAGTGCCGGAAGTGGCGCATTCCGGTGAAGACCATCGCGAGGCCGGCTTCGTCGGCAGCGGCGATCACCTCCTCGTCGCGGATCGAGCCGCCCGGCTGGATCACCGCCGTGGCGCCCGCCTCGACCGCCGCCAGCAGACCGTCCGCGAAGGGGAAGAAGGCGTCCGACGCGACCGCCGAGCCGATCGTGCGGGGCTCGGCCCAGCCGGCCTTGTCGGCGGCGTCCTTGGCCTTCCACGCGGCGATGCGGGCGCTTTCGAGGCGGTTCATCTGCCCCGCGCCGACGCCGGCGGTCGAGCCGCCCTTGGCATAGACGATGGCGTTCGACTTGACATGCTTGGCGACCGTCCAGGCGAAGAGGCAGTCCTCCAGTTCCTGAGCGGTCGGCTCGCGCTTGGTCACCACCTTGAGCAGGTCGCGCGTGATGCGGCCATTGTCGCGCGACTGGACGAGCATCCCGCCCGCGATCGACTTCATGGTGAGGCCGCCGCGTGCCGGATCGGGAAGCTCGCCGGTCAGCAGCAGGCGGAGATTCTTCTTCTTCGCGAACACCGCGCGGGCGTCGGCATCGGCATCCGGCGCACAGACCACCTCAGTGAAGATGCCGGAGATCGCTTCCGCCGTCGGGCCGTCGAGCGGACGGTTGACCGCGATGATGCCGCCAAACGCCGAGACGCTGTCGCAGGCGAGGGCCGCCTGATAGGCCTCGATCAGCGTATCCGCCGTGGCGACGCCGCAGGGGTTCGCGTGCTTGACGATGACGACGGTCGGCGGGCCGTCGCGGAACTCGCTGACCAGCTCCAGCGCCGCGTCGGCGTCGTTGTAATTGTTGTAGCTGAGCTCCTTGCCCTGCACCTGCTCGGCCTGCGCGATGCCACGCGCCGAGGGGCCGAGCGGGAGATAGAGCGCCGCCGACTGGTGCGGATTCTCGCCATAACGCAGCGCAGCGCCCTTCCTGAGCGGCACCGACAGCGCCTCGGGCAGCGTCTCGCCCTGATCGGCGAAGGCGAACCAGGAGGAGATCATGCCGTCATAGGCCGCCGTCGCCGCGAAGGCCTTGGCGGCGAGCTTGCGGCGCAGCGCCAGCGTGGTCGAGCCGGCGTTGGCGTCCAGCTCCTCGATGATCGTCGCATAATCGGCCGGGTCGGTCGTGATCGCGACATAGGCGTGGTTCTTGGCGGCCGAGCGCACCATCGACGGGCCGCCGATATCGATATTCTCGATGATCTCGTCACGCTCGGCGCCCTTCGCGACCGTCTGCGCGAAGGGATAGAGGTTCACCACCACCAGATCGATCGGCGCGATGCCATGATCGACCATTGCCTGCGCGTGCTCGCGATTGTCGCGCACCGCGAGCAGGCCGCCATGCACCATCGGGTGCAGCGTCTTGACGCGGCCGTCCATCATCTCGGGGAAGCCGGTCAGGTCCGACACGTCGCGCACCTCGAGCCCGGCCTCGCGCAGCGCCCTGGCGGTGCCGCCGGTCGAGACCAGCTCCACGCCGTGACGCACCAGCGCCGCCCCAAGCTCCGCCAGCCCGCTCTTGTCCGATACGGAGAGCAGTGCGCGGGTGATCTTCACATTCGACATGACCGGTCCTTGAAAGAAGAAGGCGGGCTCAACCGGCCCGCTTGAACGCCCAGGAAATGCTGGTGCCGCCGGCCGGGGTCTCCCCCGTCACGACGAGCTGGTTGGTCGACACGGGGCGCCCGCGCGAGTCGATCCAGATGCTTTCTTCGATGCCGAGCGCGCCGCCCCGGCAGCGGAACTGCCACAGCGGCCCGCCTTCGACGCGCAGCAGCGCGCCGAGCCCGTCGGCGGTCGGCGTCGCCTCGACGCCGGGCGCGAGATGGAAGCGCGCCGCGAAACCGATCGACTGGCCCGACTTGCGCGAGCCCGACGGCAGCAGCACGTCCTCGCCGCCCAGCTCCCGCCCATCGGCCGACAGCGCCAGCTTGCGGCGGTGCGACAGGCCGTAGCGGCGGACATAGCCGTCATGGCTGGCCTCGATGCGGCTGGCGCTCTCCTGCTCCTGCCGGTCGAGCTCGACCATCGTCACGCCACGGCCCAGCGAGCCGTCGACATGGATCGCGGTCGAGTTGGAATCGGCGAGCACGAGGGTGGAATGGGCGGCACTGGTGCGCAGCGCCTCGGAAATGGCGGTGGGGAGAGCCCCCCATGGCTTGTCGCCGCCGCAATTGACGATCAGGCGCCAGGCGCCGTCGCTCAGCTCGAAGCCCAGCGTCGAAGCGCAGCCGCCGCGCCCCAGCCGGCTGGCGGGCGGCGGCGCGCAATCGACGACGGCGACGGTGCTCCCGCCCGCCAGCCGCTGGAAACCCCATTCGCGTGACTGGCGCAGCGGCCGGGTGCGGATGCCCGACGCGCCCACCGCGCGGGTGACGCGATCGGCGCGCAGCGGCCCGCCGCCCTGCCAGCTCGACAACGCCCCGTCGCCGAGCGTCACGCCCAGCAGCGCCGGCACCGCCTTGGCGAGCGCGGAGGCGACGGCGGGGAGAGGCTCGCGCCGTCGCTCGTCATAGACGGCCACGAGCTGCGACAGGATCTCGACCAGCTCCAAAAGCTCGACCGGCGAACGGCTGACGATGCCGCCATCGGGCAGCACCGCCTGCGCCAGCGCCTTGGTCATGCCCTGCTCGCCATGGGCGAGGCGCGGGTCGCCGCCGGGGATCAGCAGCCCGGCGGCGATCGTGCCGGCGCAGGCCGCGACACGAGGCAGGCCCGCCGGCACCTTGTCGGCCGTGCGATCGAGATGGCGGGCGCCGCGCGCCAACGCGTTCAGCACCGCCGATCGATAGACCAGATCGGAAGAGGACAGGATGATCGGAGCGTGCGCCGTCCAGGCGAGGATGCGGCGGCCCCACAGGTCTGGCCGCCATGCCAGCTCGTCCGCCGTCTTGCCATGCGTCTCCAGCCAGCGGCGCATCAGCGGCTCGGCATAGGGCGCGACATCGAGCCGGGTGCCCGCCGCCGCGAGGTCGCGCAGCCAGGCGAAGCTCTGGAGATGGTCGGCGAAGCCCGTGGGCCGGCCTGCTTCCGCGAAATCGAGCGTCGCGGTGGAGGCGCGCTCGCGGCCGAGGCTGATCTCGCCATCCATGATGTCGAGGCCCGCCTCGCGATCGCCGGGAATCGGATCGCGCGGCACGCCCAGGAGTTTCAGCGGAAAACGACCGCGCAGGCGGAAGCTGTGGAGCGGCGTGCCCCAGGTCAGCCGGTTGAAGCGGGCGACCACGCGTTCGGCGAGCGACGCGCCCTTCTCGTCCCCGACACGGATCAGCCGGCGGCCGGGTTCGATACCGTCGGCATCCGGGACGGGCACGGCGGAGCCCTCTGCAATCCGGCGGACGACGGTCATATGCGGCTTATCCCCCCCTCAGCGCGCGGATATTGGCGGCATAGGCGTCCGGCCCGCCCCTGAAGGTGGCGCTTCCCGCTACCAGCGCATCGGCCCCCGCCTCGATGCACAAGGCGGCGGTCGTGTGATCGACCCCGCCATCCACTTCCAGATCGATGTCGCGGCCCGAGCGGTCGATCATCGCGCGCACGGCGGCGATCTTGCGGAGCTGCGAATGGATAAAGCGCTGCCCGCCGAAACCGGGGTTCACCGACATGATGAGCACGAGATCGACCTCGTCGATCAGATAATCGAGCGCATCCTCGGGCGTCGCCGGGCACAGCACGACGCCGGCGCGCTTGCCGAGCGCCTTGATCGTCTGGACGGTGCGGTGGACGTGCGGCCCGGCTTCGGGATGGACCGTGATGCAATCCGCCCCGGCCTCCGCGAAGGCCTCCAGATAGGGATCGATCGGCTGGATCATCAGATGCACGTCGAACGGCTTGGCGGTGTGCGGGCGCAGCGCCTTCACCACCGCCGGGCCGATCGTGATGTTGGGCACGAAATGGCCGTCCATCACGTCGATATGGATCCAATCGGCGCCGGCCGCGTCGATCGCGCGCACCTCCTCGCCCAGCCGCGCGAAGTCGGCGGAGAGGATCGAGGGGGCGATGCGGACCGGTTTCACCATCCCCTGCGCGACTAACCGCAAGCGAGGGTCGGCTTCAAGCCTTCACGAAGCGCGCGACGAAGAAGCCGTCGCAACCGCCCTGATCGGAGAGGGCTCCGGGCGCGACGCGAAGGAAGCCGTCGGCGTCGGGCGCGAGGCCCTCGGGCAGTTCCTCCGCCCGGATCGGATCGCGCGAAAAGCCGGGTGCGGCAAAGGCTCCGGCCACCTTCTCGCCCTCGCGCGGCTCCAGCGAGCAGACCGCGTAGACCAGTGTGCCGCCCGGCTTCACCCACTCCGCCGCGCGCGCCAGCATCGCCGCCTGCGTCTCGGCCAGTTCGGCGATCGCGGAGGGGCGGACGCGGTGGAGGACGTCGGGGTGACGGCGGAAGATGCCGGTCGCCGAACAGGGCGCGTCGAGCAGCACCGCATCGACCGGGGCGGGCGGCGACCAGCGCATGACGTCGGCCTCCACCGTCTCGGCGGAGAGCCCGGTGCGCTCCAGATTCTCGGAAAGCCGTGCGAGGCGCGTGCCGGCCATCTCGACCGCCGTCACCCGCCAGCCGGCGGCGGCGAGCTGGAGCGTCTTGCCGCCCGGCGCGGCGCACAGATCGAGCGCGCGGCCATCGCCGGTCGGGCGCCCGAGAAGGCGCGCCGGCATCGAGGCGGAGAGATCCTGCACCCACCATGCGCCTTCGTCATAGCCTTCGAGGCCGGTCACGCCGCCAGCCTCGTCGAGGCGCAGATGCCCCGTCATCAGGCTCCGCGCGCCGAGGCGTTCAGCCCATTCGGCGGTCCGGGCGGGATCGGCCAGCGTCAGGTCGAGCGGCGGCTTGCCGGTGAGCCCGGTCCGCGCGGCTTCCGTGGCGTCCTCGCCCCAGGCCGCCCGCCAGCGCATCGCCACCGGCACCGGCAGCTCGGGCGGGGTGGGGAGGGTGGCGCCGTTCCGCATCAGCGTGCCGAACACGCCGTGGACGAGCTTGCGCGGGCCGCCGTCGACCAGCGGCAGCGCGGTCGAGATCGCGGCGTGGGGCGGCGTGTCCATCGCCAGCGCCTGGACGAGCGCGATACGGAGCGCGAAGCGCGCCTTGGCGTCGTCGGGCAACGGGCGCTGGGTGGCGCTGTCGATCAGCGCGTCGAGATCGGGCATCCGGCGCAGCGCTTCGGAGGCGATGGCGCGGGCGAGGCCGCGATCCTCGGCCTTGGGCAGACCGCCGACCGCGCCCAGCGCCGCCTCCAGCGGCAATCCGCGCCGCATCACCGCGTCGAGCAGGCGGAGCGCGGCGCGGCGGGCGGGGGTGCCGGGCGGATCGCCGGCGGGAGACGTCTTGTTCATGGCTTGCCAATCAGGATGCGACCGCCGATCTGGGGTCTGGAGACAGATGATGACCGAACGACGCCCCGGCGAACGCCCCCCGCATGTGAAAGCCCCCGCACACCTCTCGCCGAGCCCGCCCGTGCCCGCGCCCAAAGCCGCCGAGGACAGGCGCGCCGCGCTCGACCCGACGCGCTATGGCGACTGGGAGCGCAAGGGAATCGCGATCGACTTCTAGGCATCAGCGCGCTTCGTCGCCGATCGGGCGAGCGAGCAGCCGCTCGACCACGGCATCGACGCCCGCCACGCCGGCCAGCAGTTCGCGCACCGCCTCGACGATCGGCATCTCGACGCCCGCCGCGCGCGCCGCCTCGGCAAGCACCGGGGCGGTGGCCGCGCCCTCCGCGACGGTGCGGCGGTTGGAGAGCAGCGCCTCGGCGCTCTCGCCCCGGCCGAGCCCGAGCCCGAGGCTGAAATTGCGCGAGCTGGTCGACGAGCAGGTCAGCACCAGATCGCCAAGGCCCGAGAGACCCGCCAGCGTCTCGGCCCGCGCGCCGCGCGCATGGCCGAAGCGCCGCATCTCGGCGAAACCGCGCGCGATCAGCGCGGCGGCGGCATTCTGCCCGAGCCCACGCCCCGCCACGACACCGCAGGCGATCGCCAGCACATTCTTGACCGCGCCGCCGATCTCCGCGCCGAGCACGTCGTCCGAGCGATAGGGGCGGAACCCCGGCCGCGCGAGCCGCATCGCCAGCGCCCGCCCCAACGCTTCGTCGGCGCAGGCGAGGGTGACGGCGGTGGGAAGGCCTTTCGCCACCTCATGCGCGAAGGTCGGCCCGGACAGCACCGCGATCGGCGCGCCCGGCCGCAGCTCGGCGGCGAGTTCGGACATCAGGAGCTGCGTCCCGGCCTCGATCCCCTTCGAGCAGAGGATCAGCGGCTGGCTCGTCACCGGCAGGTTCGCCATCACACCACGCAGATGCTGCGCCGGCGTCACCAGCAGCAGCGCGCCGCAATCCGCCAGATCCGCCGCATCCGTGGTCGCGCGGATCGTGCGGGAGAGCGGGATGTCCGGCAGATAGGCCGGGTTGGCATGGCTGCCGTTGATCGCATCGACCACCTCGGCCGAGCGCGCCCACAGCGTCACCGGGCCGCCTGCCGCCGCGACCTGCGCCAGCGCCGTGCCCCAGGCGCCTCCACCGACGATTCCGAGCTTCATGCCTTCACCCCCGCGCCGCGCACCTTCTCCGCCTCCGGGTCGAGCGGCCAGCGCGCCCGCGCCGGCGTGTCGAGCGGGTCGGCGATGCCGGCCGCGAAACGCTCGACCCCGGCCCAGGCGATCATCGCCGCATTGTCCGTGCAGAGCCATTGCGGCGGCGCGGAGAAGGGCAGGCCATGCTCGGCGGCCAGCCCCTCCAGAGCGCCGCGCACGGCCTTGTTGGCGGCCACACCGCCCGCCACGACCAGCGCCGTCGCGCCCTCCGCCCTGGCCAGAGCGCGGCGTGTGCGATCGAGCAGGCAGTCGACCACCGCCTGCTGGAAGGAGGCGGCGATATCCTCGGTGCGATGGATGCCCGCGTCACGGGCACGCAGCACGGCGCTCTTCAATCCCGCGAAGGAGAAATGCGGCTCGGCCGAACCGACCAGCGGGCGCGGCAGCGGCACGGCGTAAGGGTCGCCCTCGGCCGCCGCGCGCTCGACCGCGGGGCCACCGGGGAAGCCGAGGCCGAGCAGCTTGGCGGTCTTGTCGAAAGCCTCGCCCGATGCATCGTCGATCGTGGTCGCCAGCCGGCGATAACGGCCGACCCCCTCGACGAAGAGCAACTGGCAATGCCCGCCCGACACCAGCAGCAGCAGATAGGGGAAGCGCAGCGCCGGATCGGCGAGGCGGGGCGAGAGCGCATGGCCCTCGAGATGATTCACCGCCACCAGCGGCTTGCCGGCGGCAAGCGCGATGCCCTTGGCCATCAGCAGCCCCACCATGACGCCGCCGATCAGCCCCGGCCCGGCGGTCGCGGCGATCGCGTCGACGTCGGCGAGCGTCTTGCCCGCATCGGCCAGCGCGCACTCGATCAGCGGCCCCAGCGCCTCGACATGGGCGCGCGCGGCGATCTCCGGCACGACGCCGCCGAAGGGACGGTGCTGGGCTTCCTGGCCGGCGAGGCGATGGGCGAGAATGAGGCGGTCGCCGTCGACGAGCGCGGCGGCCGTCTCGTCGCAGGAGGATTCGAGTCCGAGGATCAGGGGCATGGCGCGCTTCCCTGCACCGCTTCGGGCCTTTAGAGCAACCTTCCGATGGATATGCCCTCTCGCCCCCTTCGTCTCGGCACGCGCGGATCGCCGCTCGCGCTCACCCAGGCCCGCATGGTCGCGGCCGCCCTCTGCGCCGCCCATGGATGGCCGCGCGAGGCTGTGGACATCCATGCCGTCCGCACCACCGGAGACAGGGTGCAGGACCGTCCGCTGGCGGAAATCGGCGGGAAAGCGCTGTGGACGAAAGAGCTGGACCGCGCGCTTCTGGATGGCGAGATCGACTTCGCCGTCCACTCGATGAAGGATGTCGAGACGATCCGCCCGGCGGCGATCCGCATCGCCGCGATGCTGCCGCGCGCCGATGTGCGCGACAGGCTGGTGGGCGCCGAGAGCGTGGCGGCGTTGCCCCGGAATGCGCGAATCGGCACCTCCTCGCCCCGCCGCGCGGCGCAGCTTCGCCATCTGCGGCCCGATCTCGCCATCGTGCCCTTCCGCGGCAATGTCGACACGCGCCTGCGCAAGCTCGCCGACGGCGAGGCGGAAGCGACCCTGCTCGCCGCCGCCGGGCTCGATCGGCTGGAGCGGCCCGAGATCGGCCATGCCATCCCGATCGACATCCTGCTCCCGGCGCCAGCGCAGGGCGCGGTCGGCATCGAGGCGCGCGCCGACGACGCGGCCACCCTCGCGCTGCTCGCCGCGATCGACCATGCCGAGACGCATGTCTGCGTGCTGGCCGAGCGCGCCTTCCTCGCGGCGCTGGGGGCGGATTGTCACTCGCCGGTCGGCGCGCTGGCGGTGATCGCGGACGGCACCCTGACGATCCGCGCCGAGATCCTGAGCGAGGACGGCGCGCTCCGCGTCGGCGGCGAGGCGTCGGGCGAGAATGCCGCCGACGGCACGCTCGCCGACCGGCTGCTGGCCGAGGCGCCGCCCGCTCTGGCGCGGCTGTTCGCGGGGCGCTGATGCCCGCCGTGCTGGTGCTGCGCCCCGAGCCCGGCGCCACGGCGACCGTCTCGGCGGCGCAGGCACTCGGGCTGGAGGCGATCGCGGCGCCGCTGTTCGAGGTGCGCGCGCTCGACTGGACCCCGCCTGCGACGCCTCCCGAAGCCGTGCTGATGACCAGCGCGCAGGCGGCGCGTCTCGGCGGGGCGGGGCTCGTCATGCTTCGCGATCGACCGCTCTATGCGGTGGGCGAGGCCACCGCCGCCGCCGCGCGGCAGGCCGGCTTCACCCACCTGATCGCCGGAGACGCGGGCGTGGATGCGATCGTGGCCCGCGCCGCGCGCGACGGCGTTCGCTCGCTCCTCCATCTCACCGCCCGCGAGCATCGCGCGCCCGCCGACATGGGAATCACCATCGAGCGCCGGCTCGTCTATGCGGCCGACGCGGCCCCGACACTGCCCGAGGCCGCCCGTGCGGCGCTGCCTCATGCCGTCGCGCTGCTGCATTCGCCCCGCGCCGCCGCGCTCTTCGCCGGTCTGGTCGATCCCATGGCGATCCGCATCGCCGCGATCAGCCCGACGACACGCGATGCGGCCGGCGAGGGCTGGCGTGCCGCCGTCGTCGCGGAGCATCCCACCGACGCCTCCCTGCTGGCGGCGGCCGCCAAGCTGTGCAATCACGAGGCCTGAGGAAGACGGGGCCTGCATGGAACGCGATTACGATCCTTATGAGCGCCGGTCGCGCGCCTGGTTGTGGGCGCTTCTGCTCGTGCTGGCCGCGTTCGTCGGCGGCGGCTTCGCGATGGGCTATGCGGTGACGCATGACGCGCGCACCGCGCGGATGCTGCATCTCCAGACGATCGAGCAGGCCCAGGCGCAGGCGGCGCTCGCCCAGCATATCGTGGTACGCCCGTCTCCCGCGACCGCGCCCGCCCCGACGACGCCCCCCTCCGCCGCCGCCGATCTGCAGATGGCGACGCGCGTCGCCACGCTGGAGGACAAGGTCGACGATATCGAGGCGCAGGCGAGGGAAGCCACCGGCGACGCCTCGCGCGCCGAGGGGCTGCTCGTCACCTTCGCCGCCCGCCGCGCGCTCGATCGCGGGGTGGAACTCGGCTATCTCGAAGGCCTGCTGCGCCAGCGCTTCGGCAACACCCAGCCGCAGGCGGTGGCGACCATCCTCTCCGCCGCGCGCCAGCCGGTGACGCTCGTCGACCTCCAGAACGGCCTCGACGCGATCGCGCCGACCCTTTCGGCCAGCGGCGCGCCCCAGAAGAGCTGGTGGCAGAGCTTCCGTCACGAACTGGCCGGAATGGTGGTGGTGCGTCGCAGCGGCGAACCCTCGGCCGTCCCCGCCGATCGGGTCGCCCGCGCCGGGCGGCGGCTGGAGGCGGGGCAGGTCGACGCCGCGCTGGCCGAGATCGTGCGCCTGCCCGATCATCGCGCCGCCGACGGCTGGATCGTGGCCGCCCGCCGCTATCTGAGCGGCCGCGCCGCGCTCGATCAGATCGAGACGGCGGCGCTGCTCGATCCGGGCACGCCGCGGACGCCGGGCGCATCGGGCTGGCCCGCCGCGCCGCACCCGGCGCCGGTCAAACCGGCCGCCGACTGAGCCGGATCGCCGCCGCCTCCATCTTGCGGAGCGCGGCGTCGAGGCTGCGGATCTCCTCGACGGAAAACTCCTCCAGCAGCGCGCGCTCCATCGCCAGCGCCTCCGGCCCGACGCTTTCGTAGAGGGTCCGCCCCGCGTCGCTCAGCGACAGCAGGCTGGAACGCTTGTCGCCGCTATGGGGCGTGCGATCGACCAGCCCGCGCTCGACCAGCGGCCGCACGGCGCGGCTGACCGTCATCTTGTCCATCACCGTCTGCCTGACGATGGCGAGCTGGGTCAGCGGCGCCGCCTCGCCCAAAACCGCGATCACGCGCCATTCGGGGATGCTGAGGCCGAACAGCCGGTCATAGGCCTCCGCCACCAGATCGCTCACCCGGTTGGACGCGATCGAGAGACGATAGGGCAGGAAGGTTTCGAGCCGCAGGGACTGGCGCTTGGTCATCCCGCCTTCTTCGCGACTGGCAGCCACGGGGGCAAGCCCGCGCCGCTTCGGGCCGCCATTCGCGCGATGCCATCGGATTGAAGCCATTTCGGCTACGATTCCCGCCACCCTCCCGTACACCGGTTCCGGTTGGGGGGCCGTGTATGGTTGCGTATCCGATCCTGCTCGTCGGGCTGGCGACGCGTGAGCTGGCTTTGTTCGCCGCCTGCGGATTCCTGGCCGGCGGGCTGGACGATCTGTTCATAGACCTCATCTGGCTCGGCCGTTCGGCCTGGCGATCGCTGGTCGTCTATCGCCGCCACCGCCGCGTCTGCGCCACGACCATCACCGCCCCGGAGGAGCCGGGCCGCCTCGCCATCTTCGTCGCCGCCTGGCGGGAGGAGGCGGTGATCGGCGGCATGGTGTCGACGGCGCTGGCCCGCCTGCGCCATCCCGACTGGCGGCTCTATGTCGGCTGCTATCCCAACGATCCGGGGACGATCGCCGCCGTGGAACGGGCATCCGGCGGCGATCCGCGCGTGCGAATCGTGATCGGCGACGAACCGGGCGGCACGACGAAAGCCGGCTGCCTCAACTGGATCTGGCAGGCGATGCTGGGGGATGAGCGCGCGGAGGGCGCGCGCTTCAAGGCCGTCATCCTCCATGACGCCGAGGATGTCGTCCATCCCGACGAACTGACCGTCTACGACGCGCTGATCGGGCGTTTCGATCTGGTGCAGCTTCCGGTCCATGCCGTGACGGTGCGGGGCGCGGGCTCCTTCGCGGCGCTGATCTCCTCCCATTATTGCGGCGAGTTCTCGGAGGCGCACAGCAAGCAGGTGGTCGTGCGCGAGGCGGTCGGCGCGGCGGTGCCGTCGGCGGGCGTGGGCTGCGCGATCGAGCGAGGGATGCTCGCCGCCATCGCGGAGGGGCGCGACGGGCCGTTCGATCCCCGCAGCCTCACCGAGGATTATGAGCTGGGCCTGCGCATCGGCGCGCTCGGCGGGCGGGGAGTCTTCGTGCGGCTGCCGGCGGGGGACGGGCGGGGGATAGTCGCGGTGCGCGCCTGCTTCCCGCATAGCGTGGTGGGGGCGGTCCGGCAGAAGTCCCGCTGGCTGACCGGAATCGCGCTGGCGGGGTGGGACAGGCTCGGATGGTCGGGCGGGCTCGCCGAGCGCTGGATGCGGCTGCGCGATCGCCGCGCGCCGCTCGCCGCGCTGGTGCTGACATGCGGCTATGCGGCGCTGGCCGGCTGGGCGGCGACCCACCTCGCCGCGCGGATGCTGGGCACGGAGGCTCCACGGCCCGCGATTCCCATGCCGCTGCTGCTCGCCAATCTCGGGCTGCTGGGATGGCGGATCGGGATACGCTTCACCATCACGGCACGCTCGCATGGCTGGCGCATGGCGGCGCTGACGCCGCTTCATATGGTGATCGGCAATCTCGTCGCGATCGCCGCCGCCGTGCGGGCGTTCGGCCTCTATTCGGGCCTCGTCCGGCATGGGCGGCTGCGCTGGGACAAGACGGCCCATGTCCTTCCGCTCGGCGAGGATTTGGCGTGACGGGATCGCTCCACCGGGCGGCGCCGATCCGGTTCCTGATCGGCGTCGTCATCGTCTGGACGGTCGGGCGCGGGGTGGTGCTGGCAGGCTGGCAGCCGGATGAGCCCGCGCCGACGGAGCCCGTGGCCCCACGCCCGTCGAAGCGGATTCGGATGGCCACATCGCGGCAGGCCGCCGCACCCGCTTTGATTCGGGAGCCATCCGTCCCCCCGTTCCGCGACGGAAAAGCTGCGAAGGTGGCCGCTTTTCACGGCGCGGGAGACGCTGTGCCGCCCTTCCGATGGAGCGCGCGCACGTTCGTTTTGAATCCACCCCTGTCCACCTCCATCGTCAGGAAGCCCGCTTCCCCGCCTCCACGGGAGCTGACGGGAGAGACGGCCGCCGCCATCACGCTCCCGCCCCCTGCCGCGCACGCTTCCCGCTGGTCCGGTTCGGCATGGGCTTTGGCGCGAGGCGGCGGGAAAGCCTCTCCGCTCGCGCCGGGCGGGCAGATCGGCGACGGACAGGCGGGCGCGCGGCTGCTCTTCCATCTCGACGATTCGGGGCGGTTCTCGCTCTCCGGCCGCTTCTCGCGCACCGTCGGCGGACCGCGACAGACCGAGGCGGCGGCCGGGCTCGACTGGCAGCCGGCGAGGACGATCCCTCTCCACCTCACGTTCGAACGCCGCGTCGCGCTCGACCGGGGCGGGCGCAACGCCTGGACCGCCGGGGCGGCGGGCGGGGTCTATGCCGTGCCGGTGGCGAAGGGCTGGCGGCTCGACGCCTATGCGGAGGCCGGCGTGGTGGGCACGCGCCGCCGCGACCTCTACGCCGACGGTGCCGCCCGCATCGCCCGGTCGCTGGATCTCGGACATGGCCGATCGCTGGCGCTCGGCGGCGGAGCGTGGGGGGCAGCCCAGCCCGGCGCAACCCGGCTCGACCTCGGCCCATCCGCCGTGCTCCGGCTTCCCGTGGCCCGGCGCGCCATCGCCCTCGCGCTCGACTGGCGGCAGCGCGTCGCCGGAGCGGCCCGGCCCGGCTCCGGCCCCGCGCTCACCCTGGCCAGCGACTTCTAGCCCTCCGCGCGCGGATCGGTTAGCGCTAGGCCATGCACGTCTATCTGCCCATCGCCGGTCTGTCGGTGAACATGCTGGTGATCGTGCTGCTGGGCGGCGGCGTCGGCCTGCTCTCGGGCATGTTCGGGGTGGGCGGCGGCTTCCTCACCACGCCGCTGCTGATCTTCTACGGCATCCCGCCCACCGTCGCGGTCGCCTCCTCCGCCACGCAGATCACCGGGGCCAGCGTCTCCGGCGTACTCGCCCAGATGCGGCGCAACGGCGTCGACTTCCAGATGGGCTGCGTGATGGTGGCGGGCGGCATCGTCGGCTCCGGCCTCGGCGCGATGCTGTTCCGTTTCCTCGAGCGGCTCGGCCAGATCGATACGGTGATCTCGCTCACTTATGTCGCGCTGCTCGGCAGCATCGGCGGGATGATGGCGCGCGAATCGATCCAGACCATCCTCGCGCACCGCCGCGGCGAGGCGCCGCGCCATCGCCAGCGCCGCCACCATCCGCTGATCGCCGTGCTGCCGATGCGCTGGCGCTTCTATCGCTCGGGCCTCTACATCTCGCCGCTCGCGCCGTTCCTGCTCGGCGTGCTGACCGGCGTGCTGACCGTCAGCCTCGGCGTCGGCGGCGGCTTCGTCATGGTGCCGGCGATGATCTATCTGCTTGGCATGGCGGCGCAGGTGGTGGTGGGCACCTCGCTCTTCCAGATCCTGTTCGTCACCGCCGCGACCACCATGATCCACGCCACCACCACCAAGGCGGTGGACATCGTGCTGGCGCTGCTGCTGCTCGTCGGATCGGCGATCGGGGCGCAGATCGGCAGCCGCTTCGCGATGAAGCTCAAGCCCGAATATCTGCGCCTGCTGCTGGCGCTGCTGGTGCTGGCGGTGGCGGTGCGCATGGCGGTGGGGCTGACCTGGCGGCCGGGCGAGATCTTCAGCGTGGCGTTGGAATGACGCGCGCGTGGATGGCCGTGGCCGCGCTCGCCTGCCTCGGCGCGGGCAAGCCGGTGCTGGTGCCCGACGTGTCGGACCGGCAGGTGCAGATCGTCTACAGCTTCACGGGCGCGGACCTGCTGCTGTTCGGCGCGATCCTCTATCCGCAGGGCCGCGCGCCCGATCACCCCGCCGACATCGCGGTGGTGCTCAAGGGGCCGACCCAGTCGATCCTGGTGCGCGAGAAGCGGAAGGTGGCGGGCATGTGGCTCAACGCCGACAGCGCGCGCTTCCGCTCCGCGCCTTCCTTCTACGCGATCGCCACCTCGCGCCCGCTCGCCCGGCTCGTCGACGGGCGGACGGCCGCGATCTACGAACTGGGGCTCGACAGCCTCCAGATGTCGCCGGCCTCCAGCGCGCCGCCGGACGAGCAGAACCGCTTCGAGCAAGGCCTGATCGACCTCAAGCGCCGCGCCGGCCTCTATGTGCAGGACGCGCATGGCGTCGAGATCAGCGACGGCGTGCTCTATCGTGCGCGTATCGCCATACCGGCGCGCGTGCCGGTGGGCCGCTATGTCGCCGAGACCTTCCTGATCCAGGACGGCAAGGTGGTCGCCGGCGCGGTGCGCGAGGTGCGCATCGACAAATCCGGCTTCGAACGCTTCGTCGCGCAGGCGGCGGATCGCTGGTCGCTCGCCTATGGGCTGGTCGCGGTGGGCATGTCGCTCGCGATCGGCTGGGGCGCGGGCGCGCTGTTCCGACGCCGCTGACTGCTTTGGCGGAGCGATTTGTTTACCCACCACCGCCTAGAATCGCCGCTCCCCAGATCAGAGGAGCGAAGCGGGTGGACGGATTGGCCTGGCAGGGCGCGGACGGCATTGGCCCGTCGCACACGGCTTCCCGCGGCGCGCCGGTCGAGATCGGCCGCGTCGTCGACATCGGCGGCGGCACCGCGCGGATCATCCTCGACGGGCCGACCGTGCGCCGCCTCCACGAGGCCGATCCCGGCGAGGGGCTGGCGCTGGCCGGCGAGGTGGGCAGCCAGGTCAAGATGCAGTCCGGCGGCCTGTGGCTGGTGGCGAACGTCCGCTCGCTGAAGCTGGAGGTGGCGGACGGCGACCTCATCATCGCCGAGATCGACTTCCTCGGCGAAGGCCGCGTCTGCCCGGCCACCGGCCGGATGCTCGATTTCCGTCGCGGCGTGACGCGCTATCCGATGCCGGGCTACCGGGTCTATCCGGCGGTCCATGCCGACATGCTCCAGATCTTCGCCGCCGAGGATCGCCCGCATATCGAGATCGGCACCGTCTACCCCACCACCGACGTGCGCGGCGCGCTCTATATCGATTCGCTGCTCGGCCGCCATTTCGCGCTGGTCGGATCGACCGGCACCGGCAAGTCGACCAGCCTCGCGCTCATCCTTCACAAGATCTGCGCGATGGCGCCGCACGGCCATATCGTGATGATCGATCCGCACGGCGAATATCCGGCCGCCTTCAAGGGCGAGGGCGAGCTGTTCGACGTCGACAATCTCGCGCTGCCCTATTGGCTGATGAACTTCGAGGAACATGCCGAGGTGCTCGTCACCTCGGAGGGCGCCGAGCGGCAGCGCGACATGGACGTGCTCGCCAAATGCCTGCTCGCCGCGCGCCAGAAGAGCCGTGCTGCCGAGGGGCTCTCCAAGCTCACCGTCGACAGCCCGATTCCCTATCTGCTGTCCGATCTGGTCAATTTCATCACCCAGGAGATGGGCAAGCTCGATCGCGCCGGCGACACCGGCCCCTATATGCGCCTCAAGACCAAGATCGAGGAGATCCGGTCGGACCCGCGCTACAGCTTCATGTTCTCCGGGATGCTGGTGGGCGACACGATGGCCGCCACGCTGTCGCGCATCTTCCGCCTGCCGACCGACGGCAAGCCGATCTCGATCGTCGACGTGTCGGGCGTCCCGTCCGAGATCACCTCGGTGGTGGTGGCGCTGCTCAGCCGCCTCGTGTTCGACTATGCGATCTGGGCGCGCAATGAGACGCCGCGCCCGATCCTGCTCGTCTGCGAGGAGGCGCATCGCTACATCCCGTCCGATCGCGTCACCACCGGATCGGCGGTGCGCAACGTGCTGGAGCGGATCGCCAAGGAAGGCCGCAAATACGGCGTCTCGCTGGGCCTCGTGACCCAGCGCCCGTCGGACCTTGCCGAGGGCGTGCTCTCCCAGTGCGGCACGATCATCGCGATGCGCCTCAACAACGAACGCGACCAGGCGCATGTGAAGGCCGCCATGCCCGAGGGCGCGCGCGGCTTCATGGAGACGATCCCCGCGCTTCGGAACCGCGAATGCGTGGTGTGCGGCGAGGGCACCTCGATCCCGATGCGCGTCGCGCTCGACACGCTGGAGGAGGCGAAGCGCCCGGCATCGAGCGATCCGCTCTTCTCCGAGCTCTGGACCCAGTCGGGCGGCGAGGGCGAGATGATCGCCCGCGTGATCGGCCGCTGGCGGCGTCAGGGGCGCTAGCCTCTGGGCGGCGCCTTGGCGGTGGCGGCCATCTCGGTCCGGCCACCCGGCGGCAGCGTGGTCAGCCGCGCCAGCGTCGCCCGGAAGCGCTTGAGCGCCTCGCCCCCGATCTGTGACGTCATGGCGAAACGCGCCGTCGCCGGATTGATCGGGTGGCCGCCGCGATAGACCTCGAAATGGCAATGCGGCCCGGTCGAAAGCCCGGTCGAGCCGACATAGCCGATCAACTGCCCCTGCCGCACGCTCTGGCCGGGATGGACGACATAGCGGCTCATATGGCCATAGCCGGTGCCCATGCCGCCGGCGTGCGCGATCTGGACGAAATTGCCGTGCCCGCCATGCCAGCCGGCGAAACGCACCACGCCGTCGCTCGCCGCCACGATCGGCGTGCCATAGGGCGCGGCGAGATCGATGCCCTGATGCATCCGGCTGAAGCCGAGGATCGGGTGGAAGCGCATCCCGAAATTCGAGGTGAGCCGCGCGCCCGCGACCGGCATGGAGAAGCCCTCGCGCCGCTCGCCGACACCGGCCGCGTCGAACCATTGCTCGCGCCCGTCGAGCGTCCAGCGCAGCAGGCGGATCGGCTTCCCCTCATGGGTGATGCCGGCATAGAGCAGCCGTCCGGTCTGCACCTCGCCGGTCGCCGCGCGCTTATGCTCGAAGACGAGATCATAATGGTCGAAGGGCGAGATGTCGCCGATGTCGACATGCGGCGCGACCGCGCGGATATAGTCCGCCACCACCGACGGCGTGGCCCCGGCCGAACGCTCCGAGCGATAGAGGCTGTCGCCGACATCGCCGGTCAGCCGCATCGGCGTATCGTCCACCGCGATCGGCCGGCGGGTCAACACCAGCCCGCCATTCACGCGCTCGAGGCTCAGCGCCAGATCGAAGCGCGCGCGGAAGGAGAGGCCGTCGAGCGGCCGCGCCACCTCGCGATTGGGGCGGCGGCCGAGCGTGATGGCGAGCTTCGTGCCCCCCGCAATGTCGCTGAGCGGGACGGCTTCCGCCACCAGCGCCGCGGCCTGCGCGGCATCGGCCGCACCCGCGCCCTCGCGCTCCAGCACGCGGGCGAGGCCATCCCCCATACCGATCGTCGCGACCAGATCGAGGCGCGGGCGCTCGGGCGTCGAGGTCAGCGGCTCGGCGCGATCGGTCGCGGCAAGGCGGCGGCCGCTGTCCGCGCCATAGGCGGCGGGGGCGATGCCGATCGCGCGCATCTCGTCGAACCGCGCGGGCGCGAGCGTCGCCGGGATATTGCCGGGGAGCGGGGTGAAGCCGGGCGTGACATACCACAGCGCCGCCAGCATCCCGCCCAGCGTCGCGAGGCCGCGGAACCATTCGGGCGAGCCCAGCCGCGCGCCGAGATCGACCACCAGGTCGATCTCGCCCCACGAACGGCGGCGCGGCGCCTCTGGAACGGGCGCGGGCTCGATCGCATCGATCCGCCCGGCGCGACCGAAGCTCGCCGGGGCCAGCGCCACCGCACCGCCCATTCCCGATCCGAATTCCTGGTTCTCGCGCTGGTACAAGCGCTTGTTTCCCCTGCTGCCGCTTCCCGCCACCGGCAGGCGACGTGGCGGGAGTCTGCCCCGACAGGGTTAAGGTCAAGCTAATCGCCTGGGGCCACGCGACGGACGATTCCAAACCCGCGACGAGCCGAGTCGGCATCCCGCTTCGGACTCTTGCGTTCGCGCGCGCGAAACCCCAGATTCTCAGCAGGATGGGCAGTCTTAAAACCGATCGGCTCGTCGCCGTGCTCGGCCCGACCAACACGGGCAAGACCCACTATGCGATCGAGCGCATGTGCGGCCATTCCTCCGGCCTCATGGGATTCCCGCTGCGCCTGCTGGCCCGCGAGGTCTATGACCGGGTCGTCGCGATCAAGGGCAAGGATCAGGTCGCGCTCTTGACCGGCGAGGAGAAGATCCTGCCGCCCAAGGCCCGCTATTTCCTCTGCACCGCGGAATCGATGCCGACCGACCGCGACTTCGCCTTCGTCGCATTGGACGAGGCGCAGCTCGGCGCGGATACCGAGCGGGGGCATGTCTTCACGGATCGCCTCCTGCGCGCGAGGGGGCGCGAGGAGACGCTGATCCTCGGCTCCGAGATGCTGCGCCCGATGCTGCGCGCCCTGGTGCCGGGGATCGAGATCATCGGCCGGCCGCGTTTCTCGACGCTCACCTATGCCGGGCCGAAGAAGCTGTCGCGCCTGCCCAAGCGCTCGGTGGTCGTCGCCTTCTCGGCCGAGGAGGTCTATGCGGTGGCCGAGATGCTGCGCCGGCTGCGCGGCGGCGCGGCGGTGGTGATGGGCGCGCTCAGCCCCCGCACCCGCAACGCGCAGGTCGCCATGTATCAGGCGGGCGAGGTGGATTATCTGGTCGCCACCGACGCGATCGGCATGGGCCTCAACATGGACGTGGCGCATGTCGCCTTCGCCTCGCTCAGGAAGTTCGACGGGCGCCGCTCGCGCCGGCTGACCATCCCCGAAATGGCGCAGATCGCCGGCCGCGCCGGGCGCCACCAGCGCGACGGCACCTTCGGCACATTGGGCTCCGAACATTCGGGCGCGACGTTCGAGCCCGAGGAGGTGATGGCGATCGAGGGCCATCATTTCACCCCGCTCGATCATCTCTACTGGCGCTGCGGCACCCCCGATTTCGCCACCGTGGACCGGCTGATCGCCAGCCTCGAGGCCAAGCCCGACAAGCCCGGCCTGCGCGCCGCGCCGGAAGCGGTGGACATGAAGGTGCTGAAACGCCTCGCCGCCGAGCCCGACGTCGCCCACCGCGCCCGCGGACAGGCGATGACGCAGCGGCTGTGGGCGGCCTGCGGCCTCCCCGATTTCCGCAAGACCGGGCCGGAGCATCATGCCCGCCTCGTCGGCCGCATCTTCCAGCATCTGAGCGAGGGCGATCATCGCCTGCCCGCGCAATGGTTCGCCGACGAGATCCAGCGGCTCGACACGGTGCAGGGCGATGTCGAGACGATCGCCGACCGCATCGCCGCCGCGCGCACCTGGGCCTATATCGCCCACCGCGCCGACTGGCTGGCCGAGCCCGCCCATTGGGCCGAGCGCACCCGCGTGCTGGAGGAGAAGCTCTCCGACGCGCTGCACGAGCGGCTGACCCAGCGCTTCGTCGACCGCCGCACCTCGGTGCTGCTGCGCGACCTGTCGGCGCGGGGCAGCGACATGCTCCCCGTCACCATCGCCGAGGACGGACAGGTGAGCGTGGCGGACGAGCCGATCGGCCATCTCACCGGTTTCCGCTTCGTCGCCGACGCCAATGCCCGCCATGCCGACATGAAGCGGCTGATGGCGGCCGCCGAACGCCGCCTGGGCGTCGAGATGGCGCGCCGGGCCGGGGCGCTCGCCGGCGACAATGACCAGGCTTTCACCCTCGCGACTGACCCCGGCCGCCCGGTCGCGATCTTCTGGCGCGGCGATGTCGTCGCCCGCCTCGGCCGGGGACGTTCGCTGACCGCCCCGCGCATGACGCTCCACCGCACGCTCGATCCGCTCTCGCCGGATGACCGGGCGCGCGTGTCGGCGCGGCTGGAGGCTTGGCTCCAGAGCCAGATCGGGAAGCAGCTCGCCCCGCTCGCCGCCATCGCCGCCGCCGGGCGCGACCGGGCGGCCGCGCCGGCGCTGCGCGGCATCCTCGCCCCCGTCGCCGAGGCCGGCGGCATGGTCGCGCGCGAGGCGGTGGAGGCGGCACTCCCGGCGCTCAGCCGTGACCAGCGCCGCGCCGCCGCCCATCTCGGCCTCAAGATCGGCACGCTCGACCTGTTCGTGAGCGGCCTGCTCAAGCCCGAGGCGATCCGCTGGCGGCTGGCGCTGCTCGCCGCCCGCGCCGACGACGTGATGCCACCGCTGCCGACGCCGGGCGCCGCGATGATCGACCGGCCGGACCCGGTGCTGCGCGCCGCCGCGCTCCATGCCGGTTTCCGCGATCTCGGCGACCAGATGCTGCGCGTCGATCTCGTCGAGCGGCTCGCGCGGCAGGCCCATGACGCGCGCGAGGGGCGGCGCCCGTTCGTGCCCGATCCTTCGCTTTCCACATCCCTTGGGCTGAAGCCGCCATCGGTCGCGCGCCTGATGCGCACGCTCGGCTTCGCCCGCCGCGAGGGCGAGGGTGGCCATGTCGCCTGGCTCTGGCGTGGCCGCCGTCCCGATCGGGTCGACGCGCCGAGGCTGCGCCCCGGCAATGCGTTCGGCGCGCTCGCCCGACTTCTTCCCGCCCAGGCCGAAGGTGCGCATGGCTGACACGACGATCCGGCTCGACCAGTTCCTCTGTTTCGCCCGCTTCGCCAAGACGCGGAGCATCGCCCAGGCCCTCGTCGGCCAGGGGCATATTCGGATCGACGGCAGGCCCGTCTGCAAATCTTCCGCGCAGGTGCGCGTCGGCTCGGTGCTCGGCGTGCCGGTCGGGGGCCATGTCCGCGTGGTCCGCGTCGAGGCGCTGCCGATGCGGCGCGGCCCGGCGCCCGAGGCACGGACCTGCTACACCGATCTGGTCTGATCGCACGGGCGCCATTGACGCCCCTTATGGCCGCGACTAGCAGGGACGCCGTTTCACACACTCAAGAGATCCGATCCCATGACCTACGTCGTCACTGATGCCTGCATCCGCTGCAAGTATATGGACTGCGTGGAGGTTTGCCCCGTCGATTGCTTCTACGAGGGCGACAACATGCTCGTTATCAATCCGAACGAGTGCATCGATTGCGGCGTGTGCGAGCCGGAATGCCCGGCCGAGGCGATCCTGCCCGACACCGAGGGCGGGCTGGAGAAGTGGCAGGAACTGAACGCCACCTTCTCCGCCCAGTGGCCCAACATCACCCGCAAGCGCGAGGCGCCGGCCGACGCCGATCAGTGGAAGGGTGTCGAGGGCAAGTACGAGAACCATTTCTCGCCGGAGCCCGGCCAGGGCGACTGATCCGGGGCGGTTCGCCGCATCCCGTCCCAAGACGCTACCCTTTCCGTGGAAACTGTGTTACAAGTCGACCCTGTCGGGGGACGGCTTGCGATTTCGCGTGATCGCATGGAGCGTCCCCCTATCTTCTTGTGGGTGGTCGATCGGATTGCCTGCGGCCGCGCGGCTAGGGGAGTGGAGTGCGGACCGTAAGGGATTCTTTCGGCCAGACAGTCCGGAAAGGTGTAAAATGGCTGCAAAGGCGCTGAGCTTCGACGTCGGCGACTATGTCGTCTATCCCAAGCATGGCGTGGGGCGGGTGATCGAGCTGCAAAGCCAGGAAATCGCCGGCGCGAAGCTCGAACTCTATGTTCTGCGCTTCGAGAAGGAGCGCATGACGCTGCGCGTTCCGACCAACAAGGCCGAATCCGTGGGTATGCGCAAGCTCTCCTCCTCGGTGACGCTGCGCGAAGCGCTCGACACGCTCAAGGGCAAGCCCAAGGTGAAGCGCACCATGTGGTCGCGCCGCGCCCAGGAATATGAAGCGAAGATCAACTCGGGCGACCTCGTGTCGATCGCCGAGGTGGTGCGCGATCTGTTCCGCGCGGACGACCAGCCCGAGCAGAGCTATTCCGAGCGCCAGATCTTCGAAGCGGCCACCAGCCGCCTCGCCCGCGAGCTGGCCGCGATGGAAGAGACCGACGAGCCCCGCGCGCAGGAGAAGATTCTCGACATCCTCCGCGAGGCCGCGGCGGTTCACGCCAAGTAAGCGCAACCCGCATCACGCGGACGGAAAGGGCGGCTTCGGCCGCCCTTTTTGTTGGAGGAGGACGGCCCCTTGCGCCTATCCCTTCCAGGTGTATTGTAATGGCAATACAGTTGGAGACCGATCGATGCGCCTGCTGCTCTGTTCCCTCGCCGCCGCCGCGCTGCTTCCCTCTGCCGCGGGTGCCGCCACGCGCGACTATCCGGCGCGCGACTTCGATCATGTCGATCTGCGCGCCGCCGCCGAGGTGACGATCACCGCCGGGCCGCGCTTCGCCGTCCATGCCGATGGCGATCCGCGGCTCGTCCAGCGCCTCACCGCCGATGTGCGAAACGGCACGCTGGTGCTCGGCTGGCAGCCGAACAGCGGATCGGTCGAGACGCACAACAATCCGCTCCGCATCGCCGTCACCATGCCGCGCGTCGCGGGCGCGGGCGTGTCGGGCGCCGGCACCATCGCCATCGACCGCGCCGAGGCCCCGGCCTTCACCGCCGATGTCGGCGGCGCCGGCTCGATCCGCGTCGGCCAGCTCCGCAGCAACCGGGCGGACCTCACCATGGGCGGCACCGGCACGATCACGGTCGCCGGCACGACCGGCCGGGTCGACGCGCGCGTTTCGGGCGTGGGTTCGATCGACGCGGCGCGTCTGGCGGCACGCGAAGGCCGCGCCACCATGTCGGGCACCGGCTCGATCCGCGCGCAGGTCAACGGCCCGGTCGACGTCACCATGTCCGGCATGGGCCATGTCGAGATCGGCGGAAGTCCGCGCTGCACCGTCCACAAGAGCGGCCTCGGCAACGTCCGCTGCGGCTGATATCCCACCCGTATCGAGGGGAGCTTCCATCATGCGTGCCAAGAGTCTCGGGCTTGCCGTCCTGTTGCCCGTCGTCGCCGCCTGCTCGACCGGATCGGCCGTGGCCGCGACGCACAGCTATGGCCTCACCAGCTTCGACCGGATTCGGGTCAGCGGGCCGTTCGACGTGCATGTCCATGTCGGCGGATCACCGTCGGCGCGCGCCACCGGCCCGCAGGAGGCGATCGACCGCCTCTCGGTGGAGCAGCAGGGCAACCAGCTCGTCATCAAGCCGCTGCCGGGCGGCTGGGGTGGCTGGCCGACGGGCTTCCACGGCAAGCTCGTGATCGATGTCGTGGCGCCGGCGGTGTCGAACCTGGTCGTCTCGGGATCGGGCAACGTCTCGGTCGATCGGGCGAAGGGCGACCAGCTCGACCTCGTGCTCTCCGGCTCGGGCACGCTCGACGTCGCCGCGATCGACGTCACCAGCCTCACCGCGACGCTCACCGGATCGGGCGACGTGACGCTCGCCGGCCGCAGCCGACAGGCCCGCACGACGCTCACCGGATCGGGCGATCTCAAGGCGGCGGGCCTCGCGGTGGACGACGCGACCGTCGGCCTCGTCGGCTCCGGCGATCTGACGATCGGCGCCCGCCATACCGCGAAGGGCAGTCTCGCCGGATCGGGCGACATCACCATCGCCGGCCCGGCCGCCTGCGCGATCTCGCGCAGCGGCTCGGGCGACGTCCACTGCGCGCACGAGGCGCAGAACTAGATCAGCGCGAGCGCGCTCAGCTCGGCGGCCATGGCGGAGGGGAGGGCGGCCATGCCCTCCGCCTCGTCGCCGCCGAGATCGGCCGGCGCATCGGCGCCTGCTAGGTAGCGCCAGCCCTGATGCGCCCGCTTGGGATGCGCGCGGACCGGCCGCAGATCGGCCGAGAGCAGGATGCGGCAACGCTTGCCGTCGGGATCGTCCTCGAAGCCGAGAATCTCCTGCCGCGCCACCAGCCGATGCTTGATGATCCAGAACAGCGAGCCGCCGACCAGCTCGCCCTCGCGCTTCGGCCGGAAGCGCGTGGTGATGAAGGTCTCGCCCGCCTGCGCCCTCGACATGAGACGTTCGCGAAGCGTCTCGATCTCCGCGCAGCCGACCGCGACCTTGGTGATGTGCAACTCTGCCGCCATGCCGGCCAGATGGGCGCTCCGGCCCCGGCCGACAAGCTCAATGCAGGTTGAACAGCGCGGCCAGCCCCAGGAAACTGAAGAAACCCATGCAGTCGGTCATCGTCGTCACGAAGACGGTGGAGGTGACGGCCGGGTCGATCCGCACCTTCTCCAGCCCGATCGGGATCAGCACGCCCGACAGGCCGGCGTTGAGGCTGTTGATGAGCATGGCGAGGAACAGCACGAGGGTCAGCCCCCAGTCGTGATAGACGAGCTGGCACCCCACCGCCATCAGTGCGCCGAGGCCGAGGCCGTTGGCGCTGGCGATCCACCATTCGCGCACGATCATGCGCAGCGTGTTGGACGAGGTGAGCTGGTTGGTGGCGAGCGCGCGGACCGTCACCGCCATCGTCTGCGTCGCCGCATTGCCGCCCATGCCCGCCACGATCGGCATCAGCACCGCCAGCGTGACGAGCCGCGAGATGGTGTCCTGGAAGATCGCCACCACCGCCGAGGCGAGCATCGCCGTGCCGAGATTGACGAACAGCCACCACATGCGCGTCTTGATGGTGGAGGGCAGCGGCTCGTTGATGTCGCCGTCGCCCGCGCCGGACATGGCGAGGATGTCCTCGCTCGCTTCCTGCTGGATGATGTGGACGACGTCGTCGACCGTTATCATGCCGACGAGGCGGCCCGACGCATCGATCACGGCGGCCGAGATCAGCGCATATTTCTGGAAGCGGAGCGCCACCTCCTCCTGATCCATGTCGACGGGCACGAGCGTCTGCTCGCGCTGCATGATGTCGGCGATGGCGATGTCGCGGGGCGTGCGCAGCACCCAGCTCAGCTTGCAGGTGCCGACCGGGTGGTGCGACGCATCGACGACGTAGATCTCCCAGAAATCGGTCGTCAGATCCTCGTTGCGGCGCAGATAGTCGAGCACGTCGCCGACATGCCAATGCTCGGGCACCGCGATCAGGTCGCGCTGCATCAGGCGACCGGCGGATTCCTCGGGGTAGCTCAGCGCCTCCTCGATCGCGGCGCGATCGTCGGGGTCCAGCGCGCGCAGAACCTCGCGCTGGTCCTCGATGTCCATGTCCTCGATGATCGCGACGGCGTCGTCGGTATCGAGTTCGGTGGCGAGCGCCGCGACCTGCTGCGGTTCGAGCGCCTGGAGCACGACATCGCGCACCCAGTCGTTCATCTCGGCCAGCACGTCGCCGTCGAGCAGCTCGGCGAGCGCGGCGGCGAGCGGCGCGCGCCACTCGTTGGGCGCCAGCTCGAACAGGTCGGCGATGTCGGCCGGGTGGAGCGGGCGGACCAGCGCGCGCGCGCCCTCGTCGTCGCCTTCCTCCAGCCGCTCGACGACGGTGTCGACGAAATCGCGGGTCAGGCGGTTGTCTTCGTCATGGCTGGGCTCGGCGGGCGGCGGCGGCGTCTCGTCGTCGATCGCGGGAGGAACAGGCGCCTCGAGGTCGGTGTCGCTCATGGGTGCCGCCTCCCTGCTGAACTGCGCGTCGCCGCCTCTTAGGCGGGGAAACCAGCCCTGTCAGCCGCTTTTCCGCCTTCCCGTGCCATGCGCCATTTCCCCCGCCTCCAAATCGCTCTAGACCCGCCCCCAGATCCCAAAGGAGATTGACCATGGCGACCATCGCCGATCCCGAGAACACCCTCATCATGACGCTCGACGGCGGCGACGTCGTGATCCAGCTTCGCCCCGATCTCGCGCCCGGCCATGTCGAGCGCATCAAGGAACTGGCGCGCGAAGGCTTTTACGACGGCATCGTGTTCCATCGCGTCATCCCCGGCTTCATGGCGCAGGGCGGCGATCCGAACGGCACCGGCATGGGCGGCTCGAAGAAGCCGAACCTCAAGGCCGAGTTCAGCGCCGAGCCGCACATCCGCGGCGTCTGCTCGATGGCGCGCACGTCGGACCCGAACTCGGCCAACAGCCAGTTCTTCATCTGCTTCGACGACGCGACCTTCCTCGATCGCCAGTACACCGTGTGGGGCGTGGTGACCGAAGGCATGGAGCATGTCGACGCGCTGCCCAAGGGCGAGCCGCCCCGCGCTCCGGGCAAGATCCATGCGATGAAGGTCGCGGCGGACGCCTGACCCTTGTCCGGCCCCTTCCCTTCGGGGAGGGGCCTCAGGCCTCCGGTCCGCCCACCAGCCAGTCGTGGAACAGCCGGACCGGCCGGCGCGACAGGGCCGGGCGGCGGCAGACGAACCAGTAGCTCGATTCGCTGTCCGCCTCTTCCGCGAAGAGCTTGACCAGCCGCGGATCGCTCGCGCCTTCCAGATGGAAGTCGAGCATGAAGGCGACGCCCAGCCCCTCGGCCGCCGATTCCAGCATGAGCTGGCCTGAATCGAACAGATCGATGGCGCGCGGCTCCAGGCCGGGAATACCCGCCGCCTGCCGCCACAGCATGAAATTCTCCTGCATGTCGCGGTGCAGAAGGATCGTCATATTGGCGAGATCGCGCGGGCCGGACAGCGCCAGATCGCGATTGCCGATCGCGATGATGCGGTTGCGGCCCAGCCTGCGGCCATAGAGCGGCGGCTCGATCTCCCGCGCCAGCACGATCGCCGCATCCAGCCCGTCGCTGAGCCGCGTCAGCGCATGGCCGCCGGTGTCGATATCGATGTGGAGATGCGGATGGCGCGCGCGCAGGTCCGGCAGCCGGTGGATGAGCTGGCGCGAGGCGTAGAGCGGCAGCACGCCGAGCTTGAGCCGCATGATCTCGGCCTCGCCGGTGACCTGCTCGATCGCCTCGCCCAGCGAATCGAGCGCGGGGGCGATGCGCGCGAGCAGCAGTTCGCCGTCGGCGTTGAGCAGCATCGCCTGATGGCGGCGGGCGAAAAGCGGGCGGCCGATGAAACGCTCCATCGCCTGCACGCGGCGGCTGAGCGCGGGCGAGGAGAGCGCCAGCTCTTCCGCGGCGGCTTTCACGGAGCCGAGGCGCGCGACCTGCACGAACGCCTCGACGGCGGTGAGCGGCGGCAAGCGTCTCATCGGACAACCTCGTTCGTGCGAAAAATTCGCGTCGATTGTGCGATGCAATAAGCCATCGGGCTCTTCCCTGCAACGACGGCCGCCGGCCTCGTTGCGCGAAATAGGGCATAGATGCAGAAAATGCAACCATACCCCAGTTCCTTCGCATTTGCACAATAAGTCGGATCACGGCAGAAAGTCCCTGCCTTTCAGGCATCCTCTCCTAAAACTTCAGGCCGTCCCTCGGGGCGGCCTTTTTTTTCGCCCCTTGCCTCTCACGGGATGCTCAGGCGTTGCTTATCTCTGTCCGACCCATAACGGAGCAGCAACGATGGCAGACCCCGAGACTCCCGGCGAAAACCATAGTCATCGACTGCAGGTGGCGAATGCCCGGCCAGATGATTCGGGCCATGGCCTCGCCCGTCTGCCGCGCGGCGCGATGCAGCTTCTCGGCGTGGTCGAGGGGGATATCGTCCAGATCGAGGGCAAGCGCTCCACCCCGGCGCGCGCCGTGCTGCCCTATCCCGAGGACGAGGGGCTCGACATCCTGCGGCTGGACGGCCTCCAGCGCGCCAATGCCGGCGTCGGCTCGGGCGATTTCGTGCGCGTCCGCAAGATCGAGAGCAAGCCGGCGCAGCGCGTCGTGTTCGCGCCCGCCCAGCAGAATCTGCGGCTCCAGGGATCGGGGCAGGCGTTGAAGCGCAGCTTCCAGATGAAGCCGTTGACCGCCGGCGACATCGTCTCCACCACCGGCCAGCAGCGCGTGACGCAGGAGGATCTGCCGCCGCAGCTCCGCCAGATGCTCAATCGCCCGGCCTATTCGTTGCAGGAAATCCGCCTGCTGGTCGTCTCCACCTCGCCCAAGGGCGTGGTGCATATCGACCAGAACACCGAGGTCGAGCTGCGGCCCGAATATGAGGAGCCCAAGGAGGCCCGGCGCGCCGACGTCACCTATGACGATCTCGGCGGCCTCGGCGAGACGATCGACCAGATCCGCGAGATGGTCGAGCTGCCGCTGCGCTACCCCGAGCTGTTCGAGCGGCTCGGCGTCGAGCCGCCCAAGGGCGTTCTCCTCCACGGCCCGCCCGGCACCGGCAAGACGCGCCTCGCCCGCGCCGTCGCCAACGAGAGCGACGCCGAGTTCTTCCACATCGCCGGCCCCGAGATCATGGGCTCGGCCTATGGCGAGAGCGAGAAGCGCCTGCGCGAGGTGTTCGAGGAGGCGGCCAAGGCCGCGCCCTCGATCGTCTTCATCGACGAGATCGATTCGATCGCGCCCAAGCGGGGCCAGGTGACGGGCGAGGCCGAGAAGCGCCTCGTCGCCCAGCTCCTCACCCTGATGGACGGGCTGGAGAAGCGCACCAACCTCGTCGTCATCGCGGCCACCAACCGGCCCGAGGCGATCGACGAAGCGCTGCGCCGCCCCGGCCGCTTCGACCGCGAGATCGTGATCGGCGTGCCCGACGAGCGCGGCCGCCGCGAGGTGCTCGGCATCCACACCCGCGGTATGCCGCTCGGCGAGCATGTCGACCTCAAGGAGCTGGCGCGCACCACCTACGGCTTCGTCGGCGCCGATCTCGCCGCTTTGTGCCGCGAGGCGGCAATCGAGGCGGTCCGGCGGATCATGCCGCGCCTCAACCTCGAGGACCGCACCATCCCGCCCGAGGTGCTCGAGGAACTGATGGTGACGCGCGAGGATTTCCTCTCGGCGCTGAAGCGCGTCCAGCCGTCGGCCATGCGCGAGGTGATGGTGCAGGCGCCCAATGTCGGCTGGGCCGATGTCGGCGGCCTCGATCAGGCGCGCGAGCGGCTGCGCGAGGGCGTGGAGCTGCCGTTGAAGCATCCCGACGCCTTCCGCCGCATGGGCATCCGCCCGGCCAAGGGCTTCCTGCTCTACGGCCCGCCCGGCACCGGCAAGACGCTGCTCGCCAAGGCGGTCGCGCGGGAGGCGGAGGCGAACTTCATCGCCACCAAATCCTCCGACATGCTGAGCAAATGGTATGGCGAGAGCGAGCAGCAGATCGCCCGCCTGTTCGCCCGCGCGCGGCAGGTGGCGCCGACCGTGATCTTCATCGACGAGCTCGACTCGCTGGTGCCGGCGCGCGGCGGCGGCATGGGCGAGCCGGCGGTGACGGAGCGGGTGGTCAACACCATCCTCGCCGAGATGGACGGGCTGGAGGAGCTGCAATCGGTGGTCGTCATCGGCGCCACCAACCGGCCCAACCTGATCGACCCGGCGCTGCTGCGCCCCGGCCGCTTCGACGAGCTGATCTACGTCCCCGTGCCCGACGAGGGCGGGCGGCGGCGCATCCTCGCCATCCATGTCGGCGACATGCCGCTGGCGGATGACGTCAACCTCGATCTGCTCGCGGCACGGACCGAGCGCTTCACCGGCGCCGATCTGGAGGATCTGGTCCGCCGCGCCGGCATGATCGCGCTGCGCCAGTCGCTCGATGCCACGGCGGTCCGCATGGCGCATTTCGACGAGGCGCTGGAGGAGACCCGCGCCTCCGTCACCCCCGAGATGGAGCGCGAATATGAGCAGATCTCGCAGCGGCTGAAGCAGGATGCGCTGGCGTTGCAGCCGATCGGCTTCGTCACGCCCGGCACGATGGAGCGCGGCGAGGTGAAGGCGCGCTGAGCCGCCTCAGGTCGGCCGCGTCCAACCATAGGCACGGTCGACCGTGGCGACCACGACGCGATACCAGTCGTACCAGAGGGCACGGCCCCGATCGCGGATGCGCGCATGATCGGGATCGTCGCGCCAGGCGAGCGCGGCCGCCTCGTCGCGCCACCAGCTCACCGTGATGCCGATGCCGTCCGCGTCGCGCGCGGAGTCGATGCCGAGATAGCCGTCCCGCACGCTCGCGGCCCGCTCCATCGCCTCGGCGGCGGCCCCATAGCCCTCCGCATCGGCGGCGGTGCGGCCCGAGAGAAAGATGACGGCGATCGCGCCGGGAGGAGGATTCACCATATTCTCCAGACGGACCGGCCTCCGTTCAGGATGAAACGGCGCCGTTCGTCGCGCCGACTCTTGCCCGACACGCCCTTGAAACGCCATATACGCGCGAACGTCACGAAGGATGCTTGCCTTCGCGGCGCTGGCTTGCCAACGCTGGGACGGGGGGCAAGTCCCCATGGTGGAGACGACATGACCGGTTTTTCCGCGGAGCAGACCGCAGATCGCAAGCGCGCCAGGAAGGCCCTCGGGCCGATGGCGATGTTCTTTCGCGGTTTCCTCAAGCATCCGGTCATGGTCGGTTCGATCATCCCGTCGTCCAAGACGCTCATCAACCGGATGCTGGAGCCGGTGGATTGGGCGAACACCAAGCTGTTCGTCGAATATGGCCCCGGCGTCGGCACCTTCACGCGGCCGATCCTGGAGCGGCTGGCGCCCGACGCGACGCTGGTGGCGATCGATACCAACCCGGATTTCTGCGATTATCTGAAGCGCTCGATCAGCGATTCCCGCCTCCAGATCGTCAACGGCTCGGCCGCCGACGTGGTGGAGATCCTGACCGAGCTGGGCCTCGGCAAGGCGGATTACACCATCTCCGGCCTGCCTTTCTCGACGCTGCCGGCCGGCGTCGGCCCGGCGATCGCCAAGGCGACGGCGGCGGCGCTGAAGCCCGGCGGCTCCTTCCTCGTCTATCAGTTCCGGCCGAGCGTGCGGAACATCATCGCGCCCTTCTTCCAGCGCGTCGACCATGCGTTCGAGCCGATCAACGTGCCGCCGGCGCAGCTCTGGTGGTTCCACACCAACTGACGGTCAGCCGATCTCCGCGCCCGCGCTGCCGAAATTCACGCGGCGGGTGACGGTGTAGTCCACGATCGCGACGAGGAAATAGGCGATCCGCCACTTGAGGCGGGTCAGCCAGCCGACGCGCTCGCGGATAAAGTCGAGGCTGGCCTCGCGCCCGTCCGCCGTCTCGCCGTCGACATAGAGCCGCATCCGCTCGGCGAAGGCCGCGTTCTCGATGCGCAGCATGATCTCGCAGTTGATGTAGAGGCTGCGCATGTCGAAGTTGGACGAGCCGATATAGGTCTTGTCGTCGACGACGAAGAGCTTGGTGTGCAGCTTCATCGGCCGATATTCCCAGATGCGCGCGCCGCGCCTGAGCAGCCGGCGATAGCAATGCCGCGCCGCGCCGATCGTCATCATATTGTCGGATTTCGACGCGGTGACGATGCGCAGCGCCCCCCGCCGCGCCAGCCGGCCGAGGCGGCGCAACGTGCCGGGGTTGGGCGCGAAATAGGCGGCGATCACGTCCAGCCGGCGGCCGCGCACGATGTCGGTCTTGAGCGCGCTGGTCCACGGGCTCAGCCGCTGGGTGGGGCCGCCGAACAGCCAGCGCAGATGCCCCCGCCTCTGGCTCCAGCGCCTGAGCGTCCGGGTGAGGCCGCGAATCTTCGCCTGCGGATCATGCGCCCAGGCCATCATGGCGTCGAAATAGCCGGCCAGATGCGCCGCCGCCGGCCCCTCGACCAGCAGGCCGAGATCGCGCCAGCCATCCTCCTCGGCGGAGGCGAAATAGCCGCTGTCGATGTTGAACCCGCCGATCAGCGCGCGGCGATGATCCGCCAGCGCGATCTTCTGATGGTTGCGCAGCAGATAGCGCCGCCCGAAGCGGGGGAGGAAGCGGCACACCGTCCCCCCGGCATCGCGCAGCGGCTGGAAGAAGCCCTCCGTCGTCTCCTCGCTGCCGAATCCGTCGACCAGCAGAGACACCGCCACGCCGCGCCCGCACGCCGCCACCAGCGCATCGCGGACGCGGACGCCCACCGCATCGTCGCTGAAGATGTAATAAAGCAGGCGCAGCTCCCGCTCGGCACCGTCGATCAGCGCCATCAGCGCGTCGAGCCGGTCGTCACGATCGATCAGCAGGCCGAGACGGTTGCCGTCGACCTCGAATCGGTCGCGCTCCTCCACCTGCGGCATCCATTCGCGCGTCGCCATATGCCTTGATGGCGATAGCGGTGGAGGGAATGCAAGCCCGTGCGGGGCGGCTCCCTCTTCATTGACAGAATCATGGCAAGGCGTTAGCGCGTCGAGATTATCCGACATTCCTGTTTTGCAAGCACGGAGCCACCATGGCGCGCGTTACGGTCGAGGATTGCGTCGACAAGGTTCAGAACCGCTTTGATCTCGTGCTGCTCGCGGCGCATCGCGCCCGGCAGATCTCGGGCGGCGCGGAGCTCACCATCGATCGCGATCGCGACAAAAATCCGGTTGTCGCGCTCCGCGAGATCGCCGATCAGACGATCACGCCGGCCCAGCTGTCGGATTCGGCGATCTCCGGCCTCCAGCGCGTGCGCGTGGACGAGGACGACGCCGTCGACGAGATGGGCTCGCTGGCCCAGTCGGCCGAGGCGCTCCGCCTGACCGCCGCGGCGCCGGCCCGCAACCAGAATGTCGGGCCGGACTACGAATAAGGCCCGATAACAGGAAAGGCCGCCGCTCCCCGAGAGCCGGCGGCCTTTTTTCCTTTGGGCGAAGCGCCGAAGGCTCAGCCCGCCGCCGTGCGGCCCGGCCAGGCTTCCTCGCTCTTGCCGGGCGAGGCCTCGTCCTGGTCGATCACGATCCAGCGCAGCTCGTCGAGGCTCAGCTTGCGGCCGTCCGCCGCCTGCACCGATACCTCTGCCACCGGCAGACCGTCGCGGATATCGACCAGCCGCGTGTTGCAGGGCGGCCCGTCGCCCCAGCGCTCGCCCCACTGGCGCAGCGCCACCAGCGCCGGCATCAGCGCCATGCCCTTCTCGGTGAGGCGATATTCCACCTTGCGGCGATCGTCCGCGCAGGGGAGGCGCTCCATCAACCCATGCGCGACGAGGCGCGCCAGACGGTTGGCGAGGATGTTGCGGGCGATGCCGAGCGTCGCCTGGAATTGCTCGAAATGGCTGAGGCCGTTGAACGAACCGCGCAGAATCAGGAACGACCAGCGCTCTCCCACGGCCTCCAGGGCCGCGGTGAGGCTGCAACCGGTGACGATCCGGCGAATGGTGTCGCTCTCCTCCACGGAGCCCTAGATAGGATGAGCGTGCCGAAAACCCAAATCGCGACGCATGGAAAGCACAGAAAGCCAAAAAGCGCGCCTCAAAGGCCACATCCGTGGTTGCGCTTGGACGGTGAAAAGCCACATCATAGCGCGTGCTCAGACAGTATGAACTTGTGGAACGGGTCCGTCGCTACGACCCGGAGGCCGACGAGGCGCTGATTAACCGCGCCTATGTGTTTTCGATGCAGGCGCACGGCTCGCAGAAGCGGGCGTCGGGCGATCCCTATTTCAGCCACCCGATCGAGGTGGCCGGCATCCTCACCGATCTCCGCCTCGACGACGAGACGATCGTCACCGCGATCCTGCACGACACGATCGAGGACACCGTCGCCACCTATGAGGAGATCGAGCGGCTGTTCGGCCCGAACGTCGCGCGGATGGTGGACGGCGTCACCAAGCTCTCCAAGATCGAGGCGCAGTCCGAAAGCGAGCGCGCCGCCGAGAATCTGCGCAAGTTCCTGCTGGCGATGTCCGACGACATCCGCGTGCTGCTGGTGAAGCTGGCCGACCGGCTCCACAACATGCGCACGCTCCATCACATCCCCAACGAAGCGAAGCGCCGTCGCATCGCCAAGGAGACGATGGACATCTACGCGCCGCTCGCCGAGCGCGTGGGCATGTACGAGTTCATGAAGGAAATGCAGACGCTCGCCTTCCAGATCCTCGAACCCGAAGCCTATGAGTCGATCACCAAGCGCCTCGCCCAGCTTCAGGAGGGCGGCGGGGACCGGATCGCGCGGATCGCCTCCGGCCTCACGCTGCTGCTCGGCCGCCACGGCATCCAGGCCGAGGTGACGGGCCGCGAGAAGCATCCTTACTCGATCTGGCGCAAGATGACCGAGCGCCACATCAGCTTCGAGCAGCTTTCCGACGTCATGGCCTTCCGCTGCGTGGTGGCGGATACGGAGCAATGCTACCGCACGCTCGGCCTGATCCACGAACGCTGGCCGATGGTGCCGGGGCGCTTCAAGGATTATGTCTCGACGCCCAAGCGCAACGGCTATCGATCGCTGCACACCTCGGTGATCCACAACGAGAAGGTGCGGATCGAGATCCAGATCCGATCCGAGGCGATGCACGCGCAGGCCGAATATGGCTATGCCGCGCACTGGGCCTACAAGCAGGGCACCGCAGCCGACATCGGCGGCACCAAGGTGAGCTGGATTCGCGACCTCGTCGAAATCCTCGACCATGCCGAGAGCCCGGAAGAGCTGCTCGAGCATACCCGCATGGCGATGTATCAGGATCGCATCTTCGCCTTCACGCCCAATGGCGAGCTGATCCAGCTTCCCAAGGGCTCGACCCCGATCGACTTCGCCTATGCGGTCCACACCGATCTCGGCAACCAGGCGGTGGGCGCCAAGGTCAACGGCCGCCTGGTGCCGCTGCGCACCGCGATCCAGAATGGCGATCAGGTGCAGATCCTGAAGTCCGCCGCGCAGCAGCCGCAGCCCGAATGGCTGAACTTCGTGGTGACGGGCAAGGCGCGGGCGTCGCTGCGCCGCTTCGTCCGCCACAAGGAGCGCGAGGAGATGATCGCGCTCGGCCGGAAATTCTACGACGAGATCGTCTCGCGGCTTCCCGCCCCGCTGGGGCCGGACGCACTGGGGCAGGCGCTCAAGCGGCTCCATCTCGGCGACGAGGGCGCGCTCATGGAAGCGATCGCGCGCCGCACCATCGACGATGCCGCCGTGACCGAGGCGCTGATGCCGGGCGCCGCCGGGATCGCGCGCCCCGCGACCCGCCCGCTGCCGCAGCGCGACGCCGTGTCGATCCGCGGCCTCACCCCCGGCGTCGCCTTCCGGCTGGCGGACTGCTGCCATCCCGTGCCGGGGGACCGCATCGTCGGCCTGCGCCGCCCCGATGCGCCGGTCGAGGTCCACACCATCGACTGCGCCTCGCTGGCGAGCGGATCGGCGGATGCGGACTGGGTGGACCTTGCCTGGGGCGACAAGTCGGACGGCGGCACCGCGCGGCTGTCGATCATCCTGCGCAACGAGCCCGGCGCGCTGGGCGCGATGGCGAGCATCCTCGGCGCGCACGCGGCCAACATCCTCAACCTCACGCTCGTCCACCGCGACGGCAGCTTCCACACCTTCCTGGTGGACCTGGAGGTGCATGACCTCGCGCACCTGATGCGCATCCTCGCGGCGCTGCGCGCGGCGGATGCGATCTCGCAGGCCGAGCGCGTGCGGCTCGGCGACGAGGAGCGCTGGGAGGCGGCCTGAACGCCGCCTCCCGCCCGATCAATCCTCGGGGATGGCGCGGGCGTCGGTGACGGCGTCGAGCGGGATCGCGCCATAGACGTGCGGGAAGAGCTGCCCGCCCCGCGACGGCTCCCACTTCACGCTGTCGCCCAGCGCGTCGAGATCGACCTCGGCCAGCACCAGATCGGAGAGGCCGGCGAAATGCTTGGCCGCCGTCTCGGCCACCTGATCGGCGGAGGAGAGGTGGATATAGCCGTCCTCAATGTCGATCGGCGCGCCGGTGAACACGCCACGATCCTGCCAGCCTGCCCACTGGCCCGCCGTCAGAATCTTGTAAGCCTTACTCATGCGCGTGTCCTGTCCGGGATTGGTCTTGTTCAACGCCCCATGCCGCACGGGCGGGCGTTCGTCGAGCGTCCGGGCGCTGCCCGTCCCGCAGATTAGCCCAATTTCACAGCGCCAGCAAAAAGGGCCACCGGAGACGGTCTCCGATGGCCCCGATGGCGTCTATGGAAGGAAATCCGCTCAGACGATGGCGTCCATCGCCGCCAGCATCGCCGAGCCGCCCTTCTCCGCTTCGTCCGCGCCGTGGCGCATGAAGGCGAAGAGTTCGCGGCCGGTGCCGAGCGGCGGGGGCGGCGGGGACGCGGGATCGCGGCCCTCCCACTCGTCCTGATCGACCAGCACTTCGAGCGAACCCTCCTCGGCCGACAGGCGGATCATGTCGCCGTCGCGGACGCGCGCGAGCGGCCCGCCGCCCAGCGCTTCCGGGGAGACATGGATCGCCGCAGGCACCTTGCCCGACGCGCCCGACATGCGCCCGTCGGTGACGAGCGCGACACGGAAGCCCTTGTCCTGCAACACGCCGAGCGGCGGAGTCAGCTTGTGGAGTTCCGGCATTCCCGTGGCGCGCGGCCCCTGGAAGCGGACCACCACCACCACGTCACGCTCCAGTTCGCCCGCCTTGAACGCGGCCAGCACCTCGTTCTGATCCGAGAAGACGCGCGCGGGCGCCTCGATCGTCCAGCGTGCGGGATCGACGGCGCTGTTCTTGAAGATAGCGCGGCCGATATTGCCCTTCACCAGCCGCATCCCGCCATCCGGCTGGAACGGGTGACTGGCCGGGCGGAGCATGTTCTCGTCGAGCGGCTTTTCCGGCGCCGGCTCCCACACGAGCACATCGTCCTTGAAGCGCGGCGCGGTGGTATAGGCGGAGAAGCCCTCCTTCGCGACCGTCAGGATGTCTCCGTGGAGCAGGCCATGCTCCAGCAGTGACGAGATGACGTAGGCAAGGCCGCCCGCCGCCTCGAAATGGTTCACGTCGCCCGCGCCGTTGGGATAGACGCGCGCCACCAGCGGGATCACGGAGGAGAGGCGATCGAAATCCTCCCAGTCGATGATGATGCCCGCCGCCCGCGCGATGGCGGGGAGGTGGATGGCATGGTTGGTCGAGCCGCCGGTCGCCAGCAGGCCGATGGCCGCGTTGACGATCGCCTTCTCGTCGACGACCTTGCCGAGCGGACGATAATCCTCGCCGCCCCAGCCGATCTCGGCGAGGCGGTGGACGGCCGCGCGGGTCAACTCCTGACGCAGCTTCGTGCCCGGATTGACGAAGGCCGAGTTCGGGACATGCAGCCCCATCATCTCCATCATCATCTGGTTGGAGTTGGCGGTGCCGTAGAAGGTGCAGGTGCCCGCGCCATGATAAGAGGCGGCCTCCGCCTCCAGCAGCTCCTCACGGCCGCATTTGCCTTCCGCGTAGAGCTGGCGGACGCGCACCTTCTCCTTGTTGGCCAGGCCCGAGGGCATCGGGCCGGCCGGGATCAGGATTGCAGGCAGATGGCCGAAGCGCAGCGCGCCGATCAGCAGGCCCGGCACGATCTTGTCGCAGATGCCGAGCATCGCGGTGCCCTCGAACATGCCGTGCGACAGGCCGACCGCCGCCGACAGCGCGATCACGTCGCGGCTGAACAGCGACAGGTCCATGCCCGCCAGCCCCTGCGTCACGCCGTCGCACATCGCCGGCACGCCGCCCGCGACCTGCGCCGTCGCGCCCACCTCGCGCGCCCAGAGCTTCATCTGCTCGGGGTAGCGATAATAAGGCTGATGCGCCGACAGCATGTCGTTGTAGGCGGTGACGATGCCGATGTTCATGGCACCGCCCGCGCGGATGCTCGCCTTGTCCTCGCCCGCCGCCGCGAAGCCGTGGGCAAGGTTGCCGCAGCCCATGCGCGAGCGGTCGACACCCTGCTCGCGCTGGGCCTCGATCAGATCGAGATAGCGCTTCCGCGTCGGGGCCGAACGCTCGATGATGCGGGCGGTGACGGCCGCGACGGCGGGATGGAGGCTCATGCCTGGCTCCAGTGGATGTCGATCGCCTGCTCGGCATCGGCCAGCACGCGGCCGATCGGATAGGCCGACTTCGCACCCTGCTCGATCGCTTCCTCCAGCACCGCGCGCTTCTTGTCGCCCGCGATGGTGAGCAGGATCGTGCGCGCCGACAGGATCGCCGAACGGGTGAGCGTCACGCGTGCCACCGGCGCCTCCGGCGGCAGCGGATCGGGCATGGTGCCGATCGCGCGGCGCGGGCTCGACAGCGCCTCGTCATAATCGGGGCCGGGGAAGATCGAAGCGGTGTGCCCGTCCGTCCCCATGCCGAGCCACACCAGATCCGGCGGCCACTTGAGATCCTTGAGGCGCGCTTCCGCCGCGTCGCCGGCCTGGCGATAGCCGAGGTTCGCGCTCACCGTCGGCACGACGCGTGCGCCGAGCGGCATGAAATGCTTCGCCAGCAGCGCGACGTTGGAGAGCGGGTCGTCCACCGGCACGAGGCGGTCGTCGCCCGGCACGATGGTGACGCGCTTCCAGTTGATCTTCGCATCCTTCAGCCGATCGAAGATCGGGATCGGCGACTTGCCGCCCGGCAGCGCCAGCAGGCAGTCGTTGCGGGCGTCGAGCGCGCTTTCGATGATGAAGCCGACATCGCCCGCGACGGCATCGGCCATCTCGTCGGACGTGTCATATTCCCACCACTCGGCTTCAATCATGCCAATGCACTCCATCTCTCTCCGTCAGCGCGATCGCCGCCGAAGGCCCCCACGTCCCCGCACCATAAGGACGCGGTGTGACATTGGCGGCATCCCAGCCGTCGCGGATCGCGTCGATCCATTCCCATTGCGCCTCCACCTCGTCGCGACGGACGAACAGGGTGGGATCGCCTTCGATCAGGTCCAGCAGCAGCCGCTCATAGGCGATGCGGCGGCGGAAGCCGGCGAATGCCGTGGTGAGCGACAGATCGAGCGGCACTTCCCTCAAACGAATGCCGTCGCGATCGAGGCCCGGCTCCTTCGCCATCACCATCAGGCGGATGCTTTCCTCCGGCTGGAGGCGGATCAGCAGCTTGTTCGATTGCAGCACCGCGCCGCGACCGGCGAAGATCGAGTGCGGCACCTCGCGGAACTGGATCACGATCTCCGAATGGCGGTTGGGCAGGCGCTTGCCGGTGCGCAGATAGAAAGGCACGCCGTGCCAGCGCCAATTGTCGACATGCGCCTTCACCGCGACGAAGGTTTCGGTGTTGGAGGGCTTGCCCAGCTCGTCGATATAGCCCGGCACCGATTTCCCGCCGACGGCGCCCTCGGTGTACTGGCCGGTGACGGTGTGCGTCGCCACCGTCGCGCGGTCGATGCGGCGGAGCGAGCGGAGCACCTTCACCTTCTCGTCGCGGACCGAACGCGGGCCGAAACGAGCCGGCGGCTCCATCGCCACCAGCGCGAGCAACTGGAGCATGTGGTTCTGCACCATGTCGCGGAGAGCGCCGACGCCGTCATAATAGGAAACGCGGCCTTCGAGCCCGACCGTCTCGCCAACGGTGATCTGGACATGCTCGATATTCTCGGCGTTCCACAGCGGCTCAAACATGCGGTTGCCGAAGCGCAGAGCCAGCAGGTTCTGGACGGTCTCCTTGCCGAGATAATGGTCGATGCGGAAGGTCTGCGCCTCGGTATAGGCATCCGCCACCGCGTCGTTGATGACCGCCGAGGAGGCGAGATCGTGGCCGAGCGGCTTCTCCAGCCCGACGCGCACGTTCGGGCCGTCGAGCCCCGCCAGCTTCAGGCCCGCGATGGTCGATCCGAACAGCGACGGCGCGGTGGAGAGATAGATCGCGGTGTGCTGGTTGCGATCGGTGCCCATCACATCCTTGAGCGCCGTGAAGCTCTCGGGCTTCGACGCGTCGAGCGGCACATAATGCAGGCGATCGAGGAAGGAGGGGATCGCCTCGGGCTTGCGCGCCTCGGCCGCGAGGAACTTCTCCAGCGCCTCGGCCGCCACCTTGCGGAAGCCCTCGTCGTCGAGGTCCGATCGCGCGGTGCCGATGATCTTGACGTCCGCCGCGATCAGCCCCTCGGCATGGAGCGAGAAGAGCGAGGGCAGCAGCATCCGCTGCGACAGGTCGCCGGTCGCGCCGAACAGCAGCAGCCGGCTGGCGGGCAGGGTGGCGGTGGAGGGCGTCCGTGCGAAACTATCGGTCATGCAGGCATCTCTCGATGGCGGGCTCTGGCGAGCCTCCGGGCTTCTTTGGCTCAACGGGGCCGGAAAGGCTAGATGGCAGCGTTGTCTTTTCCGGTCTCCGTCACTCTCCTAGCGGCGTTCCGACGCCGTTTTCCCACGGATGGCGGCAAACTCCGATCCGGTGTTCCACACAGGCCATTCGCGCGAGTCCGCGAGGCGGCGGCCGATGGTGTAGAACAGGGTGACATCCTGCGCCGCGCCGCGCAGATCCCAGTCCGCGCTCCAGGTGTCGCAGGTCTGGTGATAGCAGTGCGCAGTGTAATCGCTCACCCACTTGTCCCCAGCCTCCCGGCCGCCCTTCACGAGATCGGCGCCACCGCCGGCCCCCATCAGCAGCAGCGTCGGCACGCCGCGCTTGGCGAGCGAGAAATGGTCGGCGCGATAGAAGAGTCCGCGCTCGGGCTTGGCGTCGGGCGTGACGGTGCGGCCCTGCTTCGCGGCGGCTTCGGCGAGATCCTTCTCGAGGCTGTCCTGCCCGGCGCCGATCAGCACCACGTCGCGCGCGGGGCCGGCGGTCTGGAGGATGTCGATGGTCAGCGCGCCGACCGTCTTCGCCAGCGGATAGACCGGGTTCTGCGCATAATATTCGGAGCCGAGCAGGCCGCGCTCCTCGGCGGTCCACAGGCCGAAGACGATGGTGCGATCCGGCTGCGGCCCCGCCTTGAACGCCTTCGCGAGCGCCAGCACGCCGGCGACGCCGAGGCCGTCGTCATTGGCGCCGGGGCGGATCGTCCGTCCCTGCGCGTCGGGCGCGCCGACGCCATAGGCATCCCAGTGCGCGCCATAGAGGATCGATTCGTCGGGGTGGGCCTTGCCGGGAATCTTGGCCAGCACATTGTGGCTCTCGATCCGGGTCGACTGGACCGGCATGTCGATCGAGAAACGCGCCCCGTCGAGCGGCACCGGGCGGAAGTCCGCCGAACGGGCCTTCACCTTGAGCTGCGCGAGATCGAGCCCGGCCTTGGCGAAAAGCTTTGTCGCGAAGCCGTGGCTGATCCACGCCTGCAACGCCACCGGCGTCGGCGCGCCGGGCGCGGGCGGCAGCGCATAGGTGCCGCCCACCGTGTTGCCCGCGACGTTCCAGCCATAGCCGGCCGGGCCGTCCTCGTGGATCAGCAGCGCGCCGATCGCGCCCTGGCGTGCCGCTTCCTCATATTTGTAGGTCCAGCGGCCATAATAGGTCATCGCCTTGCCGCCGAACTTGCCGGCCGCCGGCTCGCCGGGCTGCGCTTCGAAATCGGGGTCGTTGACGAGGAAGACCGCGACCTTGCCGTGCAGATCGACGCCCTTGAAGTCGTCCCAGCCGCGTTCCGGGGCGGAGACGCCATAGCCGACGAACACCATCGGCGCATTCTCGATGGCGACGCGATCGGTGGCGCGGGTGGTGGCGGGCGCGATGTCGCTGCCCGTCGCGATGGGCAGCGATGCGCCGCCCACCTCGACCTTCAGCGTGGAGGGCGTGCCGGCGATGTTGTGGATCATCGGCACCGCCTGCGTCCACTGGCCGCCCGGACCGCCCGGCTGGAGGCCCAGCGCGCGGAAGCGGCCGACCAGATAGTCGATCGTCTTCTTTTCCCCCTCGGTGCCGGGCGCGCGGCCCTGATAGGCATCCGACGAGATGGTCTTCACCGTGGCCGACAGCTCGGCCGGGGTGATGGTGGGAGCAGGCGCCGCCGCCCAGAGCAGCGGCGTTGCGAGCAGCAGGGCGGCGGGCGTCTTCATCTTACAGCGCTCCGTAGGCGGCCATGATGTCATGGCGCAGCGCGGCGCCACTGTCGGGGCGCGCATAGAACATGTGCCCACCCGGATACATATGCAGCTTCACCCGGTTCGGCACGCCATAGGTCGGCATCTGCGCCACGATCAGGCGCGAGCCGTAATAAGGGCAGGAAAGATCGTCCCAGCCATGGACGATCGTCACCGCCATCTTGGGATCGATCGCGATCGCCTTGCGCAGATCGGTGACGGGGTTGTCGCTGTTGTCGCGATCCCACTTGTTGTTCACGTCGAAGGAGAGCGCGTTGTAGCGCGCATCCACCTTCCAGCCGACCTGATTGGTCACGAAATCGACCATCGCCGAGGTGGTCGGCGCGATCAGCGTGGTGAGCAGCGGATCGCTATACTTCGCGTCGGCGCTCGCCGGGAAAGGATCGTAGGCGGTGAAGTTCGAGTCGTAGACCGAGCCGATCTTGCCCTCGCCGCGACGGATCTCGCGCAGATAGGTGGCGATGTCGACGCGGCCGTTCATGCGGCGCACCAGCGTCGGATCGAGGCCGGTCAGCTCCGCCACCTTGGCCGAGAGGCGATCGGTCGCCGCCTTGTCCTCGGGGCCGGCGAGGAAATCCTGCACGAACTGGGTGCGGTCATAAAGCTCGACCGGACCCATCGTCTCGTCGTTGAGCGGCTTGCCCTGGCGTTCGAAATTGCCCGCCGCCATCGCCGGCAGGTTAATCATCCACGGCAGCGGCGAGAGCGCGTCGTCCTCGCCGATCGCGGGCGGATCGAGATAGGGCGACACCATCGTCATGCCGGAGATGCCGACGCCGAGCTGGGTCTGGAGATAATAGGCCAGACGCGGCACGCGATAGCCGCCATAGCTTTCGCCGACGAGATATTTGCGGCTCGTCATGCGGTCGTTGGTGAGCAGCCAGTCATACACGACGCGGCTCAGATAATGGATGTCGGCCTCGGCGTTGTAGAAGGCCTTCTTGGTCTGCTCGTCGTCGACGCGGGTGCGCGAGAAGCCGGTGCCGATCGGATCGATGAAGACGAGGTCGGTGAAGTCGAGCCAGCTCGCCGGATTGTCGCGCAGGATGGCGGGGTCGGAAGGCGCGTCGCCCTGCGCGCCGAACTGCACGCGCTTCGGCCCGATCGCGCCGAGGTTCAGATAGACGGACGCCGCGCCGGGGCCGCCGTTGAACGCGAAGGTGACGGGGCGCGAGGCGCCGCGGCCGGGCACGGTGTAGGCGGTATAGACCACCTCGCCGATCGTCTTGCCCTTCTCGTCCTTGACCGGGATCGAGCCGACCGTGGCGGTGTAATCGAGGCGCTTGCCGCCGATCACCGCCGACTGCTTGATCGATTTCGCTGCCGGGAAAGGCGTGAGATCGGAATCAGGCTTCGCCGCGTCCTTGGAGGCCTCCTTCGCATCGGCCTTGGGCGCCTTGTCGGCGGCGAGAGCAGGCGCACCCAGCGCCACGAGGAGGGAAACGCACGAGGCGAGCGAGATGATTCGCATGGGAAGGAGGCCCCTTGAAGACAGCACCGGAAGTGCCGGGAAGGGCAGGCGTTAAATCATGCGATGGAAAGGGCCGCAAGGGCGGCAAGACGATATCGGGAACCCCGCGAGGGGATTTTTCTCTCAACCGAAATGTCTTGGAAAACTGGAGCGGGCGAAGGGATTCGAACCCTCGACCCCAACCTTGGCAAGGTTGTGCTCTACCCCTGAGCTACGCCCGCTCTGGCGTTACCGTTCGGGGCGTGCCCCGCCGGTGGAGGGGGCCACTAGCACCGGCCTTTGGGGTCGGCAACCCCATTCGGACAACTTTTTTGCCCGAAGCCGTTCGAAACCCGTCCGGGGCTTGGCAGCCCGCCCTGCGCGACCACATAAGACGCCGGACACAAGATGGAGTGATCGAGCGTGGCGACGTTGGGACTGAGTGCGGCGGAACGCGAAGCGGTGGAGGCGTTCCGTCGCAACGTGGTCGAGCCGTCGATGACTGAGCTCGTCATCGTCGACTTCTGGGCGGAATGGTGCGGCCCCTGCAAGCAGCTCGGCCCGGTGATCGAGAAGGTCGCCAAGGACTATGCGCCACGCGGCGTGAAGCTGGTGAAGATCGACGTCGACAAGGACAAGTTCATCGCGGCCCAGTTCCGCGTCCAGTCGATCCCGACCGTCTACGCGCTCTTCCAGGGCCAGCCGGTCGCCGATCTCACCAACGCGCGCACCGAATCGCAGCTTTCGCGGATGCTCGACCAGCTTCTCGCCCAGCTTCCGGTCCAGCCGGGCGATGCCGATCCGATGGCGGCCGACATCGAGCAGTTCGTGGCGATGGGGCAGGCGGTGCTCGCCGACGGCGATGTCGAGCGGGCGCTCTCGATCTTCCAGCAGGTGGCGGAGATCGCGCCCGACCATCTGCCCGCCATCGCGGGCCATGCGCAGGCGCTGCTCCAGCTCGGCCGCGTGGACGAGGCCGAGGCCCTCCTCGCCGCCGTGCCCGCCGACAAGGCGAAGGACGCGACGCTCGCGCAGGTCCGCGCCGGCCTCGCGCTGACGAAGGATGCCACGCCCGTCGCCGATCTCGCCGGCCTCGCGCGTCAGGTCGAGGCCGCGCCCGACGATCTGGAGAAGCGTTACGAGCTTGCCGGCGGCCTGATGGCGATCGGCGACCGCGACGGCGCGGTGGACCAGCTTCTCGCCAGCATCGCGCAGGATCGCGCCTGGAACGGCGGCGCGGCGCGCGATCGTCTGCTCAAGCTGTTCGCCGCCGTCGGGCTCGAAGATCCGTGGGTGGCGGCGCAGCGCCGTCGCCTGTCCGCCGTGCTGTTCACCTGAGATCGCAGAGGTGGCGCGCCTCTCCATCTTTCCGCTGGCGGGCGCCCTGCTCTTTCCGCGTGCCCATCTGCCGCTGCATATCTTCGAGCCGCGCTATCGGGCGCTCGTCACCGACGCGATGGCGCGGGATCGGCGGATCGGCTTGATCCAGCCGCGCGACGGCCAATCCCATCGGCCGACCCTGTTCGACGTGGGCTGCGTCGGCCGCATCAGCGATATCGAGGCGCTCGATGACGGGCGCTTCAATATCGTGCTGGAGGGAGTGAGCCGCTTCCGCCTCGTGAAGGAGCTGGAGGTGTCGACGCCGTTCCGGCAAGTCGAGGCCGACTGCACGAGCTTCGCCAACGACGCGGCAGTCCCCGATCCGCTGGCGCTGGTGATCCGCGCCGATCTCGAGCGCGAGGCCAAGCGCTACGCCGAAGCCAAGGGCTATGCGATCGACTGGGACGCAGTGGGTCGCCTCGACGACGAATCGCTGGTCAACGGCGTGGCGCAGGTCGCGCCGTTCGACGTCGCCTCCAAGCAGGCGCTGCTCGAAGCCCCCGACATGGCGGCGCGCGCCGATCTCACCATCCAGTTTCTCCGCTTCTTCCGCCTCGGCGAGGAAGACGACGGCCACGGAGCCACTCTGCAATGATCGACCCCGAACTGCTCGCCGTGCTTGTCTGCCCGCTCACCCGCACGCCGCTGCGCCTCGATGCGGAGCGGCAGGAGCTGGTGTCCGAAGAGGCCGGCCTCGCCTACCCGATCCGCGACGGCGTGCCGGTGATGCTGGTCGAGGAAGCGCGCCGGCTCTAAATCTGCTGGCCGCTGAGCAGGCGGGGGAGGGCGCCGCTCTCGCCGCGCGCCTCGGCCATGAAGAAGTCCTTGAGCGGCGGGATATGGTTCACCATGCCGATGCCGAAGCGGCGGACGCGGCTGGCGGTGCGGCCGGGGACGCCGAACAGGCGGGTCAGGCCGTCGGTCGCCGCCGCCACCATGAAGGTGTCGAGTCCGCGCCAGCGCTCGTAGCGCTGAAGAAGCTGATGATCGCCCGGATCGAGCCCGAGCCGTGCGCCCTCGATCAGCACTTCGGCCAAAGCCGCCACGTCGCGGAAGCCGAGATTGAGCCCCTGTCCCGCGATCGGGTGGATGCCATGCCCCGCATCCCCCGCCAGCGCGAGGCGCTCGCCGGTGATCCGCGCGGCATGGTGGAAGCCGAGCGGATAGCTCGACAGCGGCGCCGCCAGCTTCAGCGCGCCCAGCATCCCGCCGATGCGCTTGCCGGCCTCGGCAAGGAAGGCGCGCTCGGAGAGCGACAGCATCGCCGGCGCATCCTGCTCCGACACCGTCCACACCAGCGCCGAACGATGCCCGCCCTTCATCGGCAGCAGCGCGAACGGCCCGGCGGTGTAGAACAGCTCGTGCGCGACATTGCCGTGATCGGCCTCATGGTCGAGCATCCCGACGATCGCGACATGATGATATTCCCAGCGCGCGACGGCGATCCCGGCCTCGTCGCGGGTCGGTGAACGGCGCCCCTCGGCCCCGATCAGCAGGCTGCCGGCGAGGCGGCGACCGTCCGCCAGCGTCACGCGGACGCCCGAGGCATCGCGCTCCACCTGCGCCGCGCGGGCGGGCATCAGCAGGGTCACGCCGTCCGCAGCCGCCGCGGCCTCGCGCAGGCCGATGCGGAGATAGCGATTCTCCACCATCATGCCGAGCGGGCCATCCGCGTCGAGATCGGGGGTGAAGGCGAGGAGGCCATGCGCGCCCTGCTCGCCGACCTGGATCTGCTCGATCGGGCTCGCCTCCGCCGCGAAATGATCGAGCACGCCGATCGCCTTCATCATCCGCCAGGACGAGCTGGAGACCGCCGAGGCGCGCCCGTCCGCCCGCGTGTCGCGGATCGCGTCGGGCTGGGCCGGATCGACGACGATGCTGCTCACGCCACCCCGCGCCAGCGCCACCGCCAGCGCCGAGCCGACCAGCCCCGCGCCGAGAATGATGACGTCGCTGCGCATGATATCCGACATGATGAACCCTTTCTCGTCGGCCGCTCTAGCGATCCGGCGCGCGCACCGCCACCGTCGGCGCGCATCCAACGGCCCGCCGCGCTCGGCTTGACCTCTGCCCCCTCCCCCTGACATGGTGCCCCAACCGGAACATTTGGGGCACGGACAGCCTCCGGGGAGCAAGACGGACATGGCGAGCAACGTGGCGGCGCGGGGGGCGCCCTGGCGCGACAGGCTGGCGCGGGGCCTCGCGCGGAGCGGAGGGGTGGCCGCCGGCGTCGCGCTGATCGCCGTCGCCATACTGATCGTGCTGGCGCTCGTCAGCTACCGGCGCAGCGACCCCGCGATCAACACCGACGCGGGCGGCCCGGCGATGAACTGGCTGGGCCAGCCGGGCGCCTGGGCCGCCGACCTCATCCTCTCCGCCTTCGGGCCGCTCGGCGGCGCATGGGTGCCGATCATCCTGCTCGCCGGCGTGCGGCTGGTGCGGGGGCGCGATTCCGGCCGCTGGGGACGCGCGGCGCTGTTCACCATCCTCGGCCTGTTCCTGGCCGGCACCGCCGCATCGCTGTTCCGCGAGGGCGCCAGCCTCGCGCTGCCGGCAGGATGGGGCGGCATCGCCGGGCTGGTCGGCGCCAAGCTCGTCGATGCGGGCCTCGGCCTGATCCCGGCACCAGGCCTCCTCACGCCGCTGCGCTATAGCATGATGGGCATCGGCGTGATCGCGGGCCTGTGGCTGTGGTTCGTCGCGATCGGTCTCGAAGCCGACGAGCGCGCCTGGTTCATCAAAGCGGGTCGTGCCGGTGCCCGTCCGGCCGCGCGCGTCGCCCGTTCGCGCGGGAAGGGGCGGCAGGACGACGCCTTCTACGACGAGGATGAGGACGAGGAGGCGGATTACGACGTTTATGATACGCCGCCGGTGATCTCGGAGCCGCAGCGCGCGCCGGCCCGCCCGATCATCGCGGATCGGCAGGCGGCGGCCGCCCGGCGCGTCGAGAATGGCCGCCAGGCCTCGCTCGACCTGCGCGACGACTATGTGCTGCCTTCGCTCGATCTGCTCGCGCCGGTCCCGCAGAACAGCGGCCAGACCGTCGACAAGGCTTCGCTGGAGCGCAACGCCCAGTTGCTCGCGACCGTGCTCGAGGATTTCCACGTCAAGGGCCGGATCATCCAGGTCCGCCCCGGCCCGGTCGTCACCATGTACGAGCTGGAGCCCGCGCCCGGCATCAAGGCCTCGCGCGTGATCGCGCTGGCCGACGATATCGCGCGCAACATGTCGGCGCTCTCGGCCCGTGTCGCCACCATCCCCGGCCGCACCGTGATCGGCATCGAACTTCCCAACGCCAAGCGGGAATCGGTGATGCTGTCCGAGCTGATTTCGTCACAGGCGTTCGAAGACGGCGCCGCCCAGCTCCCGATCGTGCTGGGCAAGAACATCTTCGGCGATCCGGTGGTCGCCGATCTCGCGCCGATGCCGCACCTGCTCGTCGCCGGCACCACCGGCTCGGGCAAGTCGGTCGGCCTCAACGCCATGATCGCCTCGCTGCTGTATCGGCTGAATCCGAAGCAGTGCCGGATGATTATGATCGATCCCAAGATGCTCGAACTCAGCATCTACGACGATATCCCCCATCTCCTCTCGCCCGTGGTCACCGAGCCCGCCAAGGCGGTGCGCGCGCTCAAATGGGCGGTGGAGACGATGGAGGAGCGCTATCGCATGATGGCGTCCGTAGGCGTGCGCAGCCTCGCCTCGTTCAACGAGAAGGTGAAGGTCGCCAAGTCCAAGAATCAGCGCCTCGGCCGCCGCGTCCAGACCGGCTACGACGCCGATTCCGGCCATCCGGTCTATGAGGAGGAAGAACTCGACTTCGAGACGCTGCCCCAGATCGTCGTCATCGTCGACGAGCTGGCCGACCTGATGATGACCGCCGGCAAGGAAGTCGAATTCCTCATCCAGCGCCTCGCCCAGAAGGCACGCGCGGCGGGCATCCACCTCATCATGGCGACGCAGCGCCCCTCGGTCGACGTCATCACCGGCGTCATCAAGGCCAATCTGCCGACGCGCATCAGCTTCTCGGTCACCTCCAAGATCGACAGCCGCACCATCCTGGGCGAGCAGGGCGCCGAGCAGCTCCTGGGCAAGGGCGACATGCTCTACATGCCCGGCGGCAAGCAGATCGCCCGTGTCCACGGCCCGTTCGTGTCCGACGAAGAGGTGCGCGCCATCGCCGACCATTGGCGCGGGCAGGGGACGCCCGATTATATCCAGGCCGTCACCGAGGAGCCCGAGGATGGCGGCTTCGCCCTCGACGGCGCGCCGGCCGACGACGATTCCCCCGATGCCGCGCTCTATCGCAAGGCCGTGCAGGTGGTGGCGGAATCGCAAAAGGCCTCGACCAGCTATGTCCAGCGCCAGCTCCGCATCGGCTACAACTCGGCCGCGCGCCTGATCGAGCGGATGGAGAAGGAGGGCAAGGTCGGCGCACCCGATCATGTCGGCCGCCGCGAGGTGCTGATCGATCGCGACGGCCAGCCGGCCTGAGCGACCGCGCGCACGGATCGTTTCACTCCCGCGCAAGTTCAGTGCGCGTTCAAACCCGCCGCGCTAGTCGCGCCATCATGACCCGGAGCCTTCCCATGCGTGTCCTGCCTCTGCTGGCCGCCTTCGCCCTGACCGCGCCCGCCATCGTTCAGGCTGCGGCCCCTTCGCCCGCCGCCGCGGCGCTTTCGCCCGAACTCGCGATGGTGCAGGCGCATCTTCGCGCCGTGACCACCATGACGGCCGACTTCACTCAAACCGACCGCAACGGCGCCACGCTCACCGGCACGCTCCAGATCAAGAAGCCCGGCCGCGTCCGCTTCCAGTATCAGAAAGGCGTGCCCCTGCTCGTCGTCGGCGACGGCAAGGCGCTCATCATGATCGACTATCAGGTGAAACAGGTGTCGCGCTGGCCGATCGGCAACACGCCGCTCGCGCTGCTGCTCGATCCCAACAAAAATATCGCGCGCTACGCCCGGATCGTGCCCTCGGGCGATCCCGAGACGCTGCTCGTCGCCGGACAGGATGCCAAGCATCGCGAATATGGCAGCATCACCGTCGCCTTCCGCCGCTCGGCGGGCGCGCCCGGCGGGCTCCAGCTCGATGGCTGGACGGTTCTCGACGCCCAGAACAACCGCACGACGGTCCGGCTCTCCAATCAGCGCTTCAACGGCCCGGTGGACGACTCGGCCTTCCGCTGGAACGATCCTCGCCCTGTCGGCCCACGCCACTGAGGATGAATGGTGCGTCGACAACGATGCACCGAAACGGGACAGGTTTGCGGCCTGCCCCCCGTTCATCGAAGCGACAGCTAAAAAGGCCTAGATCGTCAGACGCGGTCATGAGGCCTTTCCGGGATTCCCCCTGTTGCCCGGACGGATACGCCTCCTGTCCCGCCTGCGTGACGAACGCCAGGTCGGCCCCCGTTCCATGCCCCCGGAACGGGGGCCTTTCCATTTGTCGCACGGTTCGACTGGCGAAGCGGGATACGACTCATTACATCGCCGACAATGTCTGCCACGATCAAGATCGCATCCTGGAACATCAACTCCGTCCGCGCGCGGATCGACATCGTCCAACGTTTCCTGACCGAGGAGCAGCCCGATGTGCTGTGCCTTCAGGAAACGAAGGTCGCTGACCCGATCTTCCCGCACGCGCCGTTCGAGAGACTGGGCTATGTCCACCGCGTGCTAGCCGGCCAGCCGATGCATCACGGCGTGGCCATCCTCTCGAAGCTGCCGCTCGGCGAGCATGGCCGGCACGACTGGCAGGACAATGGCGAGGCGCGGCACGTCGGCGCGCGGCTGCCCAACGGCATCCGGCTGGAGAATGTCTATGTCCCGGCGGGCGGCGATATCCCCGATCCCGCGCTGAACCCGAAGTTCGGGCAGAAGCTCGCCTTCGTCGAGCGCATGACCCGCTGGTCCGAAGACCTGCGGGAGCCGACGCTGATCGTGGGGGACTTCAACATCGCCCCGCTCGAATCCGACGTATGGAGCCACAGGCAACTCCTCGACGTGGTCAGCCATACGCCCGTCGAGGTGGAGGCGCTGGGCCGGCTTCAGGCTGCGCATGGCTGGGTCGATCTCGGTCGCCATTTCGTGCCGGCTCCGCAACGACTTTACACCTGGTGGAGCTATCGCGCCAAGGATTGGGCCGCCTCCGATCGCGGCCGCCGTCTCGACCATATGTGGGCAAGCCCCGAGGTTGCGAAGACGGCGACGGCCCATCGCGTCCATGAGGATTGCCGGAGCTGGCTCAAGCCGTCCGATCATGTGCCGCTCGTCACCGAGTTCAACTGGTGAGCGGCCCTCGGGAGGTCGCGCGTGGCATCGATGCGCTCCGGCGGGGCTGGCCGGTCATCCTGCACGACGGCGCCGATCACCTCACCTTGCTGCCGATCGAAACCGCCGATGCCGACCGGTTGGCCGCCTTCGCTCCCGATGGCCGCTTCGATGTCCTGCTGTCGCCCGAGCGCGCGGCGACGCTGACCCTCACCAACCAGCGCCCCGCTGCCGACGCCGGCTCCTCGGGTGCCGTGCGTGTGGCGCATGTGCCGTGGCTCGATCTCGATACCGCCACGGCGCTCGCCGATCCGGCTCAGGATCTGTCGACGCCGCTCAAGGGGCCATTCCGCACCCTCGACGCCGGCAATCCCGCGCTGTCCGCCGCGGCCCTGAAGCTCGCACGCCTCGCCGGCCTGCTACCGGCTTTCTTCGTGCGGGAGGGCATTCCTCACGAAGGCACGGCGACGCTCCGGGCTGCCGACGTCACGGATTATGACTCTCCCTCGCATCTGCGGATCGCGTCGCGCGCGCGCCTTCCGGTCGAGGCGAATGAAGGGACCGAGATCGTCGCCTTCCGATCCGCGGAGGAAGCCGTGGAGCATGTCGCGCTGGTGATCGGCGCACCCAACGGCAAGCCGCCGCTCGTCCGCCTCCACAGCGAATGCCTGACGGGAGACGTATTCGGCTCCCTCAAATGCGATTGCGGTCCACAGCTCGACGCGGCGCTACACCGCATCGCGCATGAAGGCTGGGGCGTGCTGCTCTATCTTCGGCAGGAGGGGAGGGGCATCGGGCTCGTCAACAAATTGCGGGCTTATGCCTTGCAGGATCAGGGCTTCGATACGGTCGACGCCAATCTGCGGCTCGGCTTCGCGATCGACGCCCGCGACTTTGGCGTGGCGGCGAAGATGCTGGAGCTGCTCGGCCAGGACCGGGTTCGCCTGCTGACCAACAACCCGGCCAAGGTCGCCGGTCTCTCGGCGGCCGGCATCGAAGTGGTGGAACGCGTCGCCCACCAGATCGCGGCCAATCCTCACAATGAAGCCTATCTCGCGACCAAGCGCGACCGGACCGGGCACGTCCTGTGATCGAACTCGTCGTCGATAGCTCGGCGCGCACCCTCCAGATCGGCAACGCTGTCGTCGCCTGCGCCATCGGCCGCGGCGGCGCGCGTGACGCGGCCGACAAGCGCGAGGGAGACGGCGCCACGCCGCTCGGACGATGGCCGATCCGCGCCGCCCTGCTCCGCCCGGATCGCGGGCTCGTCCCACCGGCGCATCTCCCCTGGCGCTGGCTGCGCAGGGAGGATGGCTGGAGCGACGATCCGCGCGATCCCGCCTATAACCGGCCCGTCCGGCATCCCCACGGCTACTCGGCCGAGCGATTGTGGAGGGAGGACGGCCTGTACGACGCCATCCTGCTCCTCGGCCATAATGACGATCCGCCGGTGGCTGGAATGGGAAGCGCCATCTTCCTGCATCTCCGTGAGGGCGACTCGACCGAAGGCTGCGTCGCTGTTCCACGTGAAACAATGTCGGCGCTTCTCGCCCTGCTCGTGCCCGGATCGATCCTCACGATCCGTTGAGTTGGCTTGTCACCGTTCCTCGGCTACACAGAATCCTGTTTTCGGCGAAGGAGCGCCCCGGTGAAGATTACCGTCGACGTTGACTGCACGCCGGAAGAAGCCCGTCGCTTCATGGGCCTGCCGGATCTCTCCTCCGTCCACGAAGCCTATCTCTCCAAGATGCGCACGGCGATCGATCAGGGCATTACGCCCGACATGCTGCAAGCCATGACGCAGAGCTGGGGGCCGATGGGGGAGGCGGGGCTCGCTATCTGGCGCCAAGTTCTGGATCATATGGGTGGCAACAAGAAATAAGTCCGCGTCCAGCGACACGATCTACGCGCTCTCGAGCGGGCAGCCGCCCGCCGCCATTGCCATCATCCGAATCAGCGGCCCGGAAGCCGGCCTTGTTCTGGAAAGGCTGACCGACGTCCGCCCCGAACCTCGTCGCGCCAGTCTGCGCATGTTGCGCGACGGGTCCGGCGACATTCTCGACCATGCCCTGACCCTGTGGTTTCCCGGCCCGGCGACAGCCACCGGAGAAGATCTCGCGGAATTGCATCTCCACGGCGGCCGGGCGGTGGTGGACGCCGTGCTGTCTGCGCTTCCGGCTCTGGGCCACGGACTGCGCCTCGCCGAGCCGGGGGAGTTCACCCGCCGCGCGCTGCTCAACGGCCAAATGGATCTCAGCGCGGTGGAGGGGCTGGCCGACCTTCTGACGGCGGAAACCGAGCGCCAGCGCAAGGAAGCGCTGCGCCGGGCCGATGGTGCTCTTACACGCCGCCTCGGCGATTGGACCCGCTCGCTCCTCGCCATCGCGGCGAGGATCGAGGCGGAAATCGATTATGACGGCGAAGTCGAACTCGGCTCCGACTCCACGGCATCTCCGATCTCCGCGCTCTCCGCCGACATCGACAAGGCGCTGGCCGTGCCACCGGCGGAGCGGCTTCGCGACGGCCTGCGGGTGGCGATCGTCGGCCCGCCCAATGCCGGCAAGTCCACCTTGTTCAACGCACTCGTCGGCCGCGAGGCGGCAATCGTCTCCGACATTCCCGGTACGACGCGTGATGCGATCGAGCGTCCGCTTTCCATCGCCGGAATGCCCTTCGTGCTGGTCGATACAGCGGGCCTGCGAGAGACGGATGATCCGATCGAGCGCATCGGCGTCGAGCGCGCGCACAACCAGCGCGCCCTGGCCGACATCATCATTGACCTCACAGGAGACATGGCGGCCGGAGACCAACCCATTATTTCCGTGTCGACCAAGGCCGACGTCAGGCCTCCCCGTGAGGACGCGCTCGCCCTGTCCGCCGTGACGGGGGAGGGGCTTGCAACGCTCCATGCGCGTCTCGCCGATATCGGCTCACGTTTGCTGCCCCGGGAAGGCGAAGTGGCTCTCGACCGCCGCTATCGGGAGCGGCTATATGAGGTGCGCGCCGAACTGGACGCAGCCCTCGCAACGAGCGATCCGCTGTTACGCGCCGAGCATATCCGTATCGCCCGCGAACGGATCGATAGCCTGACCGGAGGGGCGGGAATCGAGGATATGCTGGATGCCCTGTTCGGACGGTTTTGCCTCGGCAAATGATGTTTCACGTGGAACAGGACGAATGAGAGTGGCCGCTCGATTTGACATCATCGTGGTGGGCGGAGGCCATGCCGGCTGCGAGGCCGCCGCTGCGGCCGCGCGCGCCGGCTGCTCGGTCCTGCTGCTCGCAATCGATCGTCGGGGCATCGGGGCCATGTCGTGCAATCCGGCCATCGGGGGGGTCGGCAAGGGCCATCTCGTTCGTGAGATCGATGTGTTCGAAGGCCTCATTGCTCCAGCCGCCGACGATGCCGCGATCCATTATCGGATGCTCAATGCGAGCAAGGGAAGTGCCGTCCATGGCCCTCGCGTCCAGGCGGATCGCGGCCTTTTCCGGGCGTCGATTCAGCGCCGACTGGCATCGCTCCAGACCCTCACTATCCTGGAAGGAGAGGTGGTCGGACTGCTTCTGGAGCAGGATCGGATCGCGGGTGTGACTCTGGCGACCGGCGAACATCTTTCCGCCGGACATGTCATTCTCGCGACCGGCACCTTCCTCGGCGGCCGCCTGTTCCGTGGAGAAGAGCGCTTCGAGGGAGGACGGATCGGCGAGCCGGGCGCGCACCGCCTGGCGCAGCAGCTTCGCGATCTTGGTCTTCCCGTCGCACGTCTCAAGACCGGAACGCCACCGCGCCTCGATGGCCGTACGATCGATTGGGCGCGGATGGATCGTCAGGACTCGGACGGAGGCGAGTGGACCCTCTCCGTGGCAGGGAAGCGTGCCAATCCCCAGCTCTTCTGCGGTGTCACCCGCACCACCCTGGCGACGCATGACGTGATCCGTTCGTCGCTCGATCGCTCTCCCTTGTTCAGCGGTGATATCGAGGGGAGAGGGCCGCGCTATTGCCCCTCGATCGAGGACAAGGTGAATCGCTTTGGCGATCGCGATGGGCACCAGATCTTCCTCGAACCCGAGACGCTCGACGGCGCGCTGATCTATCCCAACGGCATTTCCACCTCGCTCCCGACCGACGTGCAGGAACGCTTCGTGCGCACGGTTCCCGGCCTCGAGCAGGCCGTGATCGCCGAGCCGGGTTATGCGGTGGAATATGACTATGTCGATCCTCGTATCCTCTCCACGACGCTGGAAGTGGGGACGATGAAGGGGCTGTATCTGGCGGGCCAGATCAACGGCACCACCGGCTATGAGGAGGCCGCCGCGCAGGGGCTCGTCGCCGGCCTCTCCGCTGTCGCGGGAGCGAGGGGCCGAGAGCCCGTCCGCTTCGATCGCTCGACCAGCTATATCGGCGTCCTGCTTGACGATCTCACCCTGCACGGCGTCACCGAGCCCTATCGCATGTTGACCTCGCGCGCCGAACACCGGCTTCATCTCCGCGCGGATAATGCGGAGGCCCGGCTCGGGGAAACCGCGCTGTCGAGCGGAGCGATACGGGGCGGGAGGGCCGAGGAGCTTCACCGCCGTCTCGACCAGCGGGGCGTCGGGCAAGCCGCGCTCGACCGCTCCCCAGCCATCACCCGGACGGCATTGCTCGCGGAGAATATCGCGCCCGATTTCGCGCGGGAGCATGTTTCCGGCTGGGGTGAACTCCCAGATCCACTCATTCGCGAGTTGCTGAGCGATCATCGCTATGCGCCTTATGTCCGCCGCCAGCGCGCGGAGGCGACACGCATCGCCACCTCGTCGCAGCCGATCCCCGAAGGCTTCGCCTTCGACAGTGTCGCCGGACTGTCGAGCGAGATGGTCGAGCGACTGACCGTGGCCCGCCCCGATACCGTGGCGCAAGCGTCGCGTGTTCGCGGGATCACGCCGGCCGCGCTCACCGCGCTTCTCATCGCCACCCGGCGGGCCGCCGCATGACTTGGGTAACGAGTGTTCCACGTGAAACAGCCGAACTGCTCCATCGCCTCAAGGACGCGGTGATCGCAGAGTCGGAACGGCAGAATCTGGTCTCCGCCGCGACGATTCCGCAGTTCGACGAGCGCCATCTTCTCGATTCGCTCCAGTTGCTGCCGCACCTGCAAGACGGCGTGCTCGTCGACATCGGATCGGGTGGCGGCTTTCCCGGCATGGTCCTCGCCTGCTGCCGGGAAGACCCGATCCATCTCGTCGAACCTCGCGCCAAACGGGCCACTTTCCTCGATGCCACCGCGCAGGCATTGGGAATCGGGCAACGGGTGACCGTCCACGCCAGCAAGATCGAGCGAGTCGCGTTGCCGCCGGTCCGCACGATCACCGCCCGCGCCGTCGCCTCATTGGATGCCTTGTTCGGCATGGCCGCTCATCTGGCCGATGAATCGACACGCTGGGTGCTTCCGAAAGGCCGAAGTGCAGCATCGGAACTGGAAGCCGCGCGACAGACATGGCAGGGTACGTTTCGCCTCGTTCCAAGCATCACGGATTCCGAGGCGGCCATCGTCATAGCCGAGGGCGTTCGACGGAGACGGGCTCGATGATTCGTATCGCGGTTGCGAACCAGAAGGGGGGCGTCGGCAAGACGACCACCGCCATCAATATCGGTACTGCGCTGGCCGCGAGCGGCTGGAAGGTGCTGATCGTGGACCTCGATCCGCAAGGCAATGCGTCGACGGGTCTCGGCATCGATCGTGCCGAACGTACGCGTTCGAGCTATGATCTGCTCGTCGGCGATTGCGATGTCGCAGAGGCCGCCATCGCCACCAAGGTGCCGCGTCTGGATATCGTCGCATCCACGGTGGATCTGTCCGGCGCGGAGATCGAGCTGGTCGATATGGAGCGGCGCGCCCATCGTCTGGACATGGCGCTGGCCGAAGCGCCGCCGGGGCGCTGGGATGTCGTCATCATCGATTGCCCGCCGTCGCTGGGCCTGCTCACCATCAACGCCATGAGCGCGGCCTCGTCGCTGCTCGTGCCGCTCCAGTGCGAGTTTTTCGCGCTCGAAGGCTTGAGCCAATTGCTTCAGACGATCGAGCGGGTGAGGGCGCGCTTCAATCCCGAACTTCAGATCCTGGGTGTCGCCCTGACCATGTACGACCGCCGCAACCGATTGTCCGAACTGGTCGCGCAGGATGTGCGCGCCTGTCTCGGCAAGCTCGTGTTCGAGACCATCATTCCGCGCAACGTCCGCCTGTCGGAGGCGCCCAGCCATGGCGTGCCGGCGCTGATTTACGACCATCGCTGCCTCGGTTCGGAAGCCTATATCGCCCTGGCGCGCGAGCTGATGCAGCGTCTGCCGGCGCCCGCACAGGCGGCCGCATGAGCGAGGGAGCCATTCCCGCGCGCCGCCGGCCCGCCGGGCTCGGCCGCGGCCTCTCGGCCCTGATGGGCGAGGTGGAGCGCGAACAGCCGGTCGGCGCCGATGCCGAACGCAGCGAGGGTGTCCGCCTGCTGCCGGTCGCCGTCATCCGCCCACACCCCGACCAGCCGCGTCGCCATTTCGACGAGGAGAAGCTGGAGGAGCTGGCGCAATCCATCGCCGAGCGCGGCGTGCTGCAACCCATCGTCGTCCGCAAGGTCGGCACCGGATATCAGATCGTGGCGGGCGAACGCCGCTGGCGCGCGTCGCAGCGGGCAAGGCTGCATGAAATCCCGGCACTCGTCCGCGAACTGGACGATACCCAGACCCTCGAAATCGCGATCATCGAGAACATCCAGCGCGCCGATCTCAATGCCATCGAAGAAGCTGAGGCTTATCAAAGGCTTATCGGAGATTTCGGGCATAGCCAGGAGGCGCTGGGCAAACTCGTCCAGAAATCGCGCAGCCATGTCGCGAACCTGCTGCGCCTGCTCGATCTGCCCGCCCCGGTGCGACAGGATGTGGCCAATGGCTCGCTCACCATGGGCCATGCGCGGGCGCTCATCACCGCGCCCGACCCCGAGAAGCTCGCCGCCGACGTCATCAAGCGTGGCCTGTCCGTCCGCGAGACGGAGAAGCTGGCGCGTTCGGTCAAGCCCGCCGGACGTGAGGCGCGGGAACCGAAGAACGGCAAGGCCGCGCCCAATGCCGACATCGCCGCGCTGGAACGCCAGTTGGGCGATCTGCTCGGCCTCGCGGTGAAGATCGGACATGGCGAGGCGGGTGGGACGGTGACGCTGTCCTACTCGACGCTCGATCAGCTCGACATGATCTGCCAGCGACTGAGCGGCGAGCGCATCTGAACGGCGAGGGGGCGCGCGTGATGGATGCCCCCGCTTCCCCCGAAACCCCGCGGGGCACACCGGCCGCCGATCCCCGGCTGCTCCGCATCTGGCTGATGGGCTGGTGCAAGGCGCGGGGCGCTCCTCTCCCGACGGCGGCTTATGGCGGCTGGCACGTTGCCGTCGGTCTGCCCGAGCAAAAGGCGCGGCTGGTGTTCGCCTCCGCCTCCACCGGATTGTCGGAGGCGTCCGAGGCGATCCGGGAACCTCATATCTTCCTGAAAGCCTGCGCTACGGCCGAGAAGATGGCACGGTGCCTGGCGCCGGGCTGGGAGATGCGGCCGCCGGGATATCTGATGGAACAGCCGGTATTGGGCTCAACCTGGGCCGAAGGCGTGTCGCTGCGGCAGGAGGAACCCGGCCTGCTGAAGGCGGAGATCGTTCGGGACGGCGCTCTCGCCGCCTGCGGCACGGTGGTGCTGGTCGACGGCTTTGCGATCTTCGACCGAATCCAGACCGATGAAGCCCATCGTCGACAGGGGCTCGGCCGGAGGATCATGACGCACCTCGGCGCGGCCGCCCACGCAGCCGGAGCACGTCATGGCCTGCTGGTGGCGACGGCGGAGGGAAGGGCGCTGTACGAAGCGATCGGCTGGCGTCTGCACAGCCCCTATTCGACGGCCGTTAGGCCCTCGAAGGCCTAACGCTTGCGCGACGCCGCGCGGGCGATGGCGAAGAATTCCGCATCGGCGCCGATCGCACCGGGGCCAGCGCTTCGCCGCAGCTCGCGATCGAGCAGCGACAGCCGATCGATCGCGCGTGCGATCCGCGCCGCCGGCCAGCGGCCGACATCGCGCGCAATCGCATTCTTCTCCTTCCAGAACAGCATCCGCCCGATGCGATCCGCCGCCTGTGCGGGCGAGATGCCGCGCTCGACCTCGGCCCGTGCCGCAGCCAGCGACATCAGCCTGCGGAGCAGCGCACGGACAAGCGGGATGCCTTCCTGCCCCTCCGCCGCCAGACGCGCCAGTTCGCGCTCCAGCAGGGCTTCCTGACCGCCTATGACGGCATCGACGAAACGGGTGAGATCCGCCTCGCCATTGTCGGCGCCGATCGCGTCGATCATGTCGTGGCTGGCCTCGCGCGGATGCTCGGGCGAAGCATCGGCATAGAGGGCGAGCTTCTCGATCTCGGAGGCGAGGACGGCGCGATCGCCACCCGACGCGTCGGCCAGCCGGCGCGCCAGATCGGCATCGAGCTTCAGCCCCTGTTCGCGCGCCAGCATCGCGGCCAGCCGATCGGCATCGCCACCCTCCGGCGGATAGCTCGCGAACAGCATCGCCGCGCCATCGCCGTCGATGCGCTTGACGATCTTGGCGTCCTTCTTGAGCGCACCGCCGATCAGCACCACCGGATTGCCCGCCGCCGGCGCCTCCAGCAGCGCCTCGATCGCGGGGAGGCAGGCGTCGGTCACGCCCTCGACGCGGATGTGGCGCGCGCCGCCGAACAACGAGACCGAGGCCGCTTCATCGGCGAGAATCGCCGGGTCGGAGGCAAGCCGCCCGGCCTCGATGTCGATGCGCTCGGCATCCGGCCCCAACGCCTTGACCAGCCGCTGGGCCAGCGCGCGCGAGCCGGACTCATCGGGGCCGTAGAGGAGATAGCAGCGGACCAAGGGGTCCGCGATATCCAGCGCGCGCTCGATCGCGGCGCTTTTCGCCATCGTCAGCGCGCCTGATCGCGGTGCGCGAAGGTCGCGACGCGAGCAACGATCTGGTCGGCGAGGTCGTTCACCAGATTTTCGAGCGCGGTCTGCTCGGCGGCGACGGTCGCATAGTCCGAGCTGACCACGTCGATGCCGGTGTTGGAGCCGGCGCTGGCGTCGAGCAGCGTCGTGCCTTCCGCATCCGCGGTCACCAGCCGGAAGCGGGCGCGCAGCGTGCGTCGCTCGCGCGTGACGGTGTTGTCGGAACGGATGCCGAGCCCGGTGAGCTGGTCGCTCAGTTCGACCTCCAGCTTATATTTGGGGGCCGCATTCCCGCTCGCGCCCAGCCGGTCGACCAGCGCATTGCGCATCAGCCAGCCAGCCTGTCCGCCGATCTGGCCGACCTCGACCTGCGCCAGCTTCTCGGCGACCGGGCCGTGCGTGCCGCCCGCATACATCGGGTGCAGTCCACAGCCGGAAAGCGTGCCGAACGCGACCGGCATCAGGGCGAGGGCGGCGAGCCGCTTCATGCGACGAGGTTCACCAGACGGTCGGGCACGACGATCACCTTCTTGGGTTCCTTGCCTTCGAGGAAGGCGATCACCTTCTCCGATCCGCGCGCCATCGCCTCGAGGGTGGCCTTGTCGGCGCCCTTGGGCGCGGTGAGCGTATCACGGAGCTTGCCGTTGATCTGCACCGCGATCGTCACCTCGTCATCGACCAGCAGCGCCGGATCGACCGCCGGCCAGCCGGCTTGCGCGATCAGGCCTTCATGCCCGCGCGCGCTCCATGCCTCTTCGGAAAGGTGCGGGATCATCGGTGCCACGAGCAGCAGCATGGTATCGATCGCCTGCGTCCGCGAGGCGGAGGGAGCGGCCTTCTCCAGCGCGCTCGCCAGCTCGTAGAGCTTGGCCACGGCCTTGTTGAAGGACAGCGCCTCGATATCCTCGGCGACGCCGGCGATGGTCTTGTGGAGCTTGCGATCGAGATCCTTGTCCGCGCCCTCGGCCGGCTCGCGATCGATCGCGAGGCGCCATACGCGCTGGACGAAGCGCCACGCGCCCTCGATGCCGGCTTCGGACCATTCGAGATCGCGCTCGGGCGGGCTGTCCGACAGCATGAACCAGCGCGCCGCGTCCGCCCCGTACTGGTCGAGGATTTCGGTCGGATCGACGGTGTTCTTCTTGGACTTGGACATCTTCTCGACGCGGCCGACCGTCACCGGCTCGCCCGTCTCGACGATCACGCCGTCCTTGATCTCCTCCGGCGAGATCCAGCGGCCATCGGGCGCCTTGTAGGTCTCGTGCGTCACCATGCCCTGCGTGAACAGGCCGGCGAAGGGCTCGGCCACGTCAAGCTTGCCGATGCGCTTGAGCGCCCGCGTCCAGAAACGGGCATAGAGCAGATGCAGGATCGCATGTTCGACACCGCCGATATACTGGCCGACTGGCAGCCACTGCGCGACGGTGTCACGGTCGAAGGCCTTGTCCTTCGGCTGGCTGGCGAAGCGGACGAAATACCAGGACGAGTCCGCGAAGGTGTCGAGCGTGTCCGTCTCGCGACGCGCCTCGCCGCCGCAGGACGGGCAGGCGACATGGCGCCAGGTCGGATGGCGATCGAGCGGGTTGCCGGGAATGTCGAACGACACGTCCTCGGGCAGCACGACGGGAAGCTGGTCCCTGGGCACCGGCACGACGCCGCAGGCCTCGCAATGGATCACCGGGATCGGCGTGCCCCAGTAACGCTGGCGCGAGACGCCCCAGTCGCGCAGGCGCCATACGGTCGTACCCTGGCCCCAGCCCTCGGCCTCGGCGCGCGCGATCGCGGCGGCCTTGCCGTCCTCCACGGTCATGCCGTCGAGGAAACCCGAATGCACGAGCTTGCCGGGGCCGGTGTACGCCTCGTCATGGATCGGGGCGTCGGCTTCCTCAGGGGAGGGGGCGACGACGCGCGTGACAGGCAGAGCGTACTTACGCGCGAAGTCGAGGTCGCGCTGGTCGTGCGCCGGGCAGCCGAAGACGGCGCCGGTGCCATAATCCATCAGCACGAAGTTCGCGACGAAGACGGGCAGCGTCCATGCCGGATCAAAGGGGTGGACGACCGACAGGCCGGTGTCATAGCCCTTCTTCTCGGCCGTCTCGATATCGGCGGTCGCGGTGCCGGTGTGGCGGCACTCCTCGGCGAAAGCGGCCAGCGCGGCGTTGTTCTCTGCGAGCGCGAGCGCCAGCGGATGATCCGCCGCGATCGCCACGAAGCTCGCGCCGTAGAGCGTGTCGGGGCGCGTCGTATAGACCTCGATCGAGGCCGTATCCGCCACCGGTTCGGCGAGCGCGAAATGCATCTTCAGGCCCTTGGATCGACCGATCCAGTTGGCCTGCATCAGTTTCACCTTCTCGGGCCAATGGTCGAGGCCATCCAGCCCGTCCAGCAGCTCGTCGGCGAAGTCGGTGATCTTGAGGAACCACTGCGACAGCTTGCGCCGCTCGACCAGCGCGCCCGAACGCCAGCCACGCCCGTCGATCACCTGCTCGTTGGCGAGCACGGTCATGTCGACCGGATCCCAGTTGACGTCGCTTTCCTTGCGATAGACGAGGCCGGCCTCGAGCATGTCGAGGAACAGCGCCTGCTCATGGCCGTAATAATCGGGTTCGCAGGTCGCCAGCTCGCGGCTCCAGTCGAGCGCGAAGCCGAGGCGCTTCAATTGCGCCTTCATCGCCGCGATGTTGGCGCGGGTCCAGGTGCCGGGATGGACCTTCTTCTCCATCGCCGCATTCTCGGCCGGCATCCCGAAGGCGTCCCACCCCATCGGGTGAAGCACCTCATGCCCCGTCATCCGCTTGTAGCGGGCGAGCACGTCGCCCATCGTATAGTTGCGGACATGGCCCATGTGGATGCGCCCCGACGGATAGGGGAACATCTCCAGCACATAGGCCTTGGGCTTGGGGCTGGCATCGTCGGCGCGGAAGGCCTCCGCCTCGTCCCAGGCCTGTTGCCAGCGCCCGTCGGCGGCGGCGGGGTTGAAGCGGCGGTCCATCGGATGCGACATCGGAAGCGTTATACCCTTGAGACCGATCAGCCGCTGATCGCGCCGCGGCGCAGATCGCGCGCGTGCTGGAGGATGATGTCCTCCAGCTTCTGGACGGTCTGCGCGGCCACCGGCGCATCGACCCACTGGCCGTTCTCGTTCACCTCGCGCGAGGCGGCGACGCGGACGGCGTCGGCGCGGAGATCCTGATCGAGGATGGTGACGGTGAGCTTCATCCGCTCGGTCGGCGTCGACGGATTGGCATACCAGTCGGTGACGATCACGCCGCCGTTGGAATCGACCTGCGTCAGCGGCATGAACGACACCGTGTCGAGCGCCGCGCGCCACAGATAGGCGTTGACGCCGATCTGGGTGATCTTGGACGCGGCGAGGTCGGCATTGACGTCCTTGGCCAGGCGATGGTGGTGGGCGCAGCCGCCCAGCAGGAGAGCGGCGGCGAACGCGCCGGTCATCGGACGCAGGGAGCGGGCAGAAAACAGCATCATCGGGGTGCCTTCGGACGCGTGGAGAGCCTTCGGAAGCTGGCATCTATAGAGGCTGGGCCGTTCCCGGCAAGCGCCAGCGGAGCTGAGGGACCGCCGGATTGTGGGCTGGATGCAACAGGCTGGCTGATTCCGACGATTACCCCACCGGCGTCGATGACATCGCCAAGCCTGCCATGCTACCGCGAGACACAAGGGGAGTTTGCCAGACAAATGAACGCGAGTCGGAATATGAACATCAAGAGCAAGGGGGTCGTTCTCGCGGCGCTCGCGCTTGCGTTCATTCCGTCGATCGCGCCGGCTGCGCAAACCCAGCAGATTCACAAGAAGCGCGCGCCGCGCGCCGCGCAGCCGCTGACCGGCTCGATCGGGTCGTTCACGCCGGCCGCCGCCGATCCGCGCTTCGGCGCGACCTATGGGCGGGGGGGGCTCGCCTCGTCGGGTTTCCGCTTCACGCCGTCGGTCGCTCCCGGCAGCAATCGCCGCGTCACCGTCGCGGTGCGTACCCGCGCCGGCACGCCCGAGCAGGCCGAACATGCCGGGATCACCGGCAACAATGGCGGCTTCACCGCTTATGCCTATAATCTGGGCGTCTCGGTGGGTTGGAAGCGTTTCGCCGTCACCAGCGATTATAACAAGGTGGATCTCGGCAACGTTCCCGGCAGCCATGAGGCGACCGATGTCGCCGTCAGCTATGCCGGCAGGCATTGGAGCACGCGCCTGGCCGTGGCCGCGGACCGCAGCCTGGGCGAGGTTTCGCGGCTGGTCGATGGCGAGCGCGGCGTTTCGGTCGATCTGGGCGGCTCCTATTCGATCAACAGCCGCCTCGATGTGACGGGTGGCCTGCGTTACAAGATGCAGCATGACCGCCTGCTCGACCTGAACGACGACCGTCGCGACAGCCAGGCCGTCTATGTCGGAACCGCGTTTCGCTTCTGATCGCTGACGCCACCCTCAGCTTCTCGGCCGTAACCGCGCGTCGCTAAGGCGCCGTCCACGCATCGATCGCCGCCCAGCGCCTGATACCGATCGCCTTGCAGGAACGGGCGCGCCGGGCCGTCATGCCGCCCAGCGCCACCGCCCGACCGCGATCTCCGTCGATCATCAACCCCACACGCGCCACGCCCAGAACAGGCGCGGACGGATGCGAGCGGGTCGGGAAGAGCGGCGAGACGAACAGCAGGTCGCATCCCTGCCGACGCCCTGCGATCCACGCCGGCCGATCGTGCGCAGGGGTGGAGCGCAGCAGCGGCCGCGTCGAAAGACGGTGAGGAGAGGGGCCATGCACGCCGTCGGCCCCCCAAGCACGCGCCAGACGCTCCGGGCCGCCCAGCAGCAGCCGCAGACCACGCCGTCGGGCGACCGCACGCACCCGCTCGAACAGCGCCCGTCGCTCGACGAGCGGAAGCCGGTAATGCCGGAACACCACGCCCGCTCCGCGCGGCAGCCGTTCGAGCGCGCGCCACAGGGCGTCTCCCATCCGTTCGTCGGTCATCAGGAAGAGGCTCGGCAGCGAGCGGGCTTGGCGGGACGGCATCCGCGGCCTTATAGGCGCGCCATGCCCGAAACCGAAGCTCTCCACACCGTCCGCGCCCAGATTGCCCATGCCGCCGAGCTGGGCGGCCGCCCGGCCGATGCGGCCACGCTGATCGCCGTCTCCAAGACCGTGCCGGCGGAGCGCATCCTTCCGCTGCTCGAAGCGGGCCAGCGCGATTATGGCGAGAACCGCGTGCAGGAAGCACAGGCCAAGTGGCCCGAACTGCGGGCACGCTTCCCCGATGTCCGCCTTCATCTCGTCGGCCAGCTTCAGTCCAACAAGGCGGCCGATGCGGTCGCTCTGTTCGACACGATCCATTCGGTCGACCGTTCCTCGCTGGTGGCGGCGCTCGCCAGGGCGATGGAGACGCAGGGCAAGCGGCCGGACTGCTTCGTCCAGATCAATATCGGTGACGAGGAGCAGAAGGGCGGCGTTGCCATCGCCGAGCTTCCGGCGGTGCTGGACGAGGCGCGCGCCGCGGGGCTTCCGATCGTCGGGCTGATGGCGGTGCCGCCGGCCGATACCGAGCCCGCGCCCTATTTCGCGCTGCTCGCCAAGCTGGCGAGGGAGCATGGCCTGTCGCAGCTCAGCATGGGCATGTCGGGTGACTATGAGACGGCGGCGCTGATCGGCGCCACCCATATCCGCGTCGGCACCGCGCTGTTCGGGGCGCGGCGCTAGGCTTCAGCGCAGCAGGCCGAGCACGCCGATGTCGGGATCGGCGATGCCCTGCCAGATCATCCGCCCGGCCACCCACAGGATCACCGCCAGCCCGAGATAGGCGATCCAGCGATGGCGCTCGATGAACCCCGCGATCATGTTCGCGGCGGCCGCCATCAGCGCCACCGAGCCCGCCAGCCCGAGCAGGAGCACGGTGGGATGCTCCCGCGCCGCGCCGGCCACGCCCAGCACATTGTCGAGGCTCATCGACAGATCGGCCAGCGCCACCTGAAGAACCGCATCGCGGAAGCTGCGGACGGGCCTGACGCTTTCGCTGTCCGCCTCACCCTGCCCGGAAGAGCGCAGCTCCCGGAACAGCTTCCACGCCACCCAGAGCAGCAGCAGCCCGCCCGCGAACAGCAATCCGACGATCTTGAGGAGCTGCGTCGCCACGAGGGCGAAGGCGATCCGGCAGACCAGCGCGATGCCGACGCCGATCGCCAGCACCTTGCGCCGCTGCTCCGGGGACAGCCTCGCCACCAGCGTGCCCAGCACGACGACATTGTCGCCGGCGAGCATCAGGTCGATCGCCAGCACCTGAGCCAGCGCCGCGAGCCCACCGGCGGTGAGGATGTCGGAGAAATCCACGGGGGGCGAACGCCGCCCGCGTTACTGGTTCATCGAGTCGAAGAAGTCCTCGTTGGTCTTCGAGTCCTTCATCTTGTCGAGCAGGAACTCCATCGCGTCGGTGGTGCCCATCTGCATGAGGATGCGGCGCAGCACCCACATCTTCGACAGCTTGGACTTCTCGACCAGCAGCTCTTCCTTGCGGGTGCCGGACTTGCCGACATCCATCGCCGGGAAGATGCGCTTGTCGGCCACCTTGCGGTCGAGGACGATTTCCGAGTTACCGGTGCCCTTGAACTCTTCGAAGATCACCTCGTCCATGCGGCTGCCGGTGTCGATCAGCGCCGTCGCGATGATCGAGAGCGAGCCGCCTTCCTCGATGTTGCGGGCGGCACCGAAGAAGCGCTTCGGGCGCTGGAGCGCGTTGGCGTCGACACCGCCGGTCAGCACCTTGCCCGACGAGGGGACGACGGTGTTGTAGGCGCGGCCGAGGCGGGTGATCGAGTCGAGCAGGATCACCACGTCCTTCTTGTGCTCGACGAGGCGCTTGGCCTTCTCGATCACCATCTCGGCGACCTGGACGTGGCGCTGGGCCGGCTCGTCGAAGGTGGAGGAGATCACCTCGCCCTTCACCGAACGCTGCATGTCGGTGACTTCCTCGGGGCGCTCGTCGATGAGCAGCACGATCAGGAAGACTTCCGGGTGATTGTCGGTGATCGCCTTCGCCATGTTCTGGAGAAGCACGGTCTTGCCGACGCGCGGCGGGGCGACGATCAGCGAGCGCTGGCCCTTGCCCTGCGGCGCGACGATGTCGATCACGCGGGCCGAACGATCCTTGACGGTCGGGTCGAGCGTGTCGAGGTTGAGCTTCCGCTCGGGATAGAGCGGCGTGAGATTGTCGAAATTGACGCGATGGCGGACCACGTCGGGATCATCGAAATTGATCGAGATGAGGCGGGTCAGCGCGAAATAACGCTCGCCATCCTTGGGCGCGCGGATCTCGCCTTCCACCGTGTCGCCGGTGCGCAGGCCGAACTTGCGGACCTGGTTGGGCGAAACGTAGATATCGTCCGGGCCGGCGAGATAATTGGCTTCCGGCGAGCGCAGGAAGCCGAAGCCGTCGGGCAGCACCTCGATCGTGCCGAGGCCCATGATCTGGTCGCCCTGCTCGGCCTGCTCCTTGAGGATGGCGAACAGCAGATCCTGTTTGCGCATCGTCGATGCGCCCTCGACACCGAGTTCCTCGGCCATGCTCACCAGCTCGGCGGGGGACGTCTTCTTGAGGTCTTTGAGATGCATGGGTGCCTTGGGGATCCTGATGGAGAGGCTTCGCGACGGTCTTGGGACGGGGCGAGAACGCCGATGTCGGGAATGGAGGTCAGCGCGAACGGCGACCGGCCTTGAATCGGCGGTTACGGCGCGTGCGGATTCAAGTCAAGCAGCAGCGGATGAGTCATGCGACGAGCACGCCCATCCGCCAAGATTCCGGCTCAGAACGGTTTCACGATCACGAGGATGACGATCAGCGCCGTGGCGATGCCCGGCACCTCGTTCGCCAGACGGAGCGATGTGTCGGATTCGGGCCGGAAACCGCGCGCGATCTTCTTGGCCGCGCCCACCGCCCAGCCATGATAGGCCGACAGTAGCAGCACGAGCAGCAGCTTCATGTGGAACCAGCCCATGTGGAACGCGCCGATATCGAGCGCGAGGCTCAAGCCCAGCAGCCAGACGAGGATCATCGACGGATTGAGGATGATCGACCGCAGCCGGCGGATGCGCTCCACCCAGGCGAGATCCTCCGCCGAGCCGGGCACGGTCGAGACCTGATAGATCAGGAAACGGGGCAGCATGAACAGCCCGGCGATCCAGAAGATCACGAAGATCAGGTGCGCGGCCTTCACCCAGGGATAGAGCGCCGGATCGATAAAGCCTGCCATCATGCCCTCACCAGCTCCAGCAGTCGTTCGACATGGTCGACGGGCACCTGCGGCAGGATGCCATGGCCCAGGTTGAACACATGCGGGCGGGCCGCGAAGGCCTGCCGGATGCGTCGCACCGCGCTCTCCAATGCCTCGCCACCGGTCAGCAACGCAAGTGGATCGAGATTGCCCTGCACCGGGAGGCCCGGCAGCAGCACGCTGTCCGCCCAGAGCGGATCGACCGTCTCGTCGATGCCAAGCGCATCCACCATCGTGCCCTCGGCATAGGCCGCGAGCTTTCCGCCGGCGCCCTTCGGAAAGCCGATCACCGGCACGCTGGGGCGACGGGCTTTGACGGCGCGCACGATCGTCCGCGTCGGCTCGATCACCCAGCGCTCGAACTGGTCGGGCGCGAGACTGCCGGCCCAGCTTTCGAATATCTGCACGGCGTGGACGCCCGCGTCGATCTGGCCGCACAGATAATCGACCGTGATCTCGACGATGCGCTCGATCAGCTCGGCGAAGGCCTCTGGCTCGCGATAGGCCATGATGCGCGCGGCGGCGTGATCCTTCGAACCCTCGCCAGCCACCATGTAGGTCGCGACCGTCCACGGTGCGCCCGCGAAGCCGAGGAAAGTGGTGTGGGCGGGAAGGGCCGCCGCGACCCGGCGCACGGTTTCATACACAGGCTCCAGCCGCTCCGGCCGGGGGACCAGCGACGATAGCGGAGCATGGCTCAGCGGGGGATCGAGGCGGGGGCCTTCGCCGGCCGTGAAGCTCAGATGCTGTCCCATCGCATGGGGGATGACGAGGATGTCCGAGAACAGGATCGCCCCGTCGAACCCGAAGCGGCGGATCGGCTGGAGGGTCACCTCCGCGGCGGAGTCCGGGTCGTAGCAGAGATCGAGGAAGCCTCCCTTTTGGGCGCGAAGTTCCCGATATTCCGGGAGATACCGGCCGGCCTGGCGCATGAGCCAGACGGGTGGGGGATCGCGTCGCTCACCCCGAAGCACGGCGAGAAGGGGGCGTTCCTGATCGGACTCGCGGATCGACTCCATAACTATCCTTTTTTGAATCTTGAGTCTGGGGAGGCAGTGGGGCCGCCGGAATCGGGGTTTATTCGCGACTCGCTCGATTCGCCAACATGAGTCCGATTCAGCGACTCGTGAATGAGTCACGAGTCGCAATGATTCCCCCCCGTTATCCACAGGTGGGGGAAAAGACTCGAACGCTGTGGGCGAATCCGTCGGCCGGTTTCGAGTCACGGGGGCGAATCGTTGGAATCGGATCGCCGGCCGGCTTGTCGCCAGAAGACTCTCATGGTTATCCACAGCCTTTGCCCCATGGGCGTCGAACGAGAGGACGAAACCCGCCGCGATGACGCGCTTGCATCTCCATCTTTTGTCGGATTCGACCGGGGAAACGCTCGAGACGGTCGCCAAGGCGGGCCTCGCCCAGTTCGAGGGCGTCGAGGCGGTCAAGCATTTCTGGCCGATGGTGCGCTCCGAGGGGCATCTCGACCGCGTGCTCCTCGAGATCGCCTCGAAACCGGGGCTGGTGATCTACACATTGGTCAACTCGACGGTGCGCAAGCGGCTGGAGTCCCGCTGCCATGGGCTGGGGCTTCACGCCGTCTCGGCGCTCGATCCGGTGATCGATGCGCTCTCGCGCCTGCTCGGCAAGGAGACGATCACGCGGCCGGGCGGGCAGCACGCGCTCGACGCCGCCTATTTCGATCGCGTCGAGGCCATTCATTACACCATCGCCCATGACGACGGCATCGCGTCGGACGACTGGGAGGAGGCGGATATCGTGCTGGCGGGCGTGTCGCGCTCGTCCAAGACGCCGACCTCGATCTATCTCGCCAATCGCGGCTATCGCGTCGCCAATATCCCGCTGGTGATCGAGAGCCCGCCGCCGCCGATCCTGTTCAACCTCAACCGGCCGCTGGTCGTGGGGCTCACCACCAGCCAGGATCGGCTGATCCAGATCCGCCGCAACCGGCTGCTCTCGCTCAATGAGACGACGACGACCGCTTATGTCGACGAGGAGCGGGTGGCGCGTGAGATCGCTTATGCTAGGCGCATGTTCTCCGACCATGGCTGGCCGGTGATCGACGTCACCCGGCGCTCGATCGAGGAGACGGCCGCGGCGATCATCAACCTTGTCGCCGAACGGCGCGAACAACAGGCGCAGGCATGACCATCATTCTCGCATCGGGGAGCGCGTCGCGACGCGCCATGCTGGAGGCCGCCGGCGTGGGCTTCGAGATCGTCCGCCCGCAGGTCGACGAGGATGCCGCCAAGGACGCGCTGAAGGCGGAAGGGATCGAGGCGCGGGGCCTCGCTGACGCGCTGGCGGAACTCAAGGCGGTGGCGGTGTCGCGGCGGATGCCGGGGCGGATCGTGATCGGGAGCGATTCGACGGTGGCGCTGGCCGACGGCACGATGCTCGACAAGCCCGACACGCGCGAGCGGGCGGCGGAACAGCTCCGCAGGATGCGCGGCGGCACGCATCGACTGGTGAGCGCCGTGGTCGGCGCACGCGACGGCGTTCCGGTGTGGCGGCATGTCGATGTCGCGAAGCTCCATGTCCGCGATTTCTCGGAGGCCTTTCTGGAAGCCTATCTCGATGCGGAATGGCCGGCGATCGCGGGCTGCGTCGGCTGCTTCCGCATCGAAGGGCCGGGCGTGCAGCTCTGCTCCAGGGTCGAGGGGAGCCAGTTCACCATTCTCGGAATGCCGCTGATGCCGTTGCTCGGCTGGCTCCGTGATGTCGGCGAGATGCCGGCATGAACGGCCCCTATGCCGAGGTGATCGGCGATCCGATCGCCCAGTCCAAATCGCCGGTCATCCATGGCTTCTGGCTGAAGGCATTGGGGCTTCCCGGCGATTATCGCCGCCAACTCGTCCATGGCGACGGGCTGGCCGATTATCTCGCGGACCGTCGCGCCGATCCTGACTGGCGCGGCTGCAACGTCACCATGCCGCACAAGCAGGCGATCATCCCGCTGCTCGACCGGCTCGATCCCTCGGCCGGGCGGATCGGCGCGGTCAACACCGTGGTGCGCGAGGCGGACGGCACGCTCACCGGCCATAATACCGACGCATCGGGTTTCCTCGAACCGTTGCGGCCGTGGCTCCGGCATCAGCACCTGTTTCGCGTGGCGCGCGTCCTCGGCACCGGCGGGGCCGCGCGGGCGATCGTCACGGCGCTGGCGGGGAAGGGCTTCACGCTGGTCCTCGCCGGCCGCGACACGGAGAAGGCGCGCGCGCTGCTCGACGAGCTGGCGCCGGGCGAGCATCATGTCGCGCCGCTCGGCCATTTCGCGGAGGCGACCGACTTCCCCTTCGACGATCGCATCGGCTGCCTCGATCTCATCGTCAACGCGACCGCGCTCGGCATGGCGGGCCAGCCGCCGCTCGCCTTCGATCTCAGCCATGCGCCGCCGGGGAGCATCGTCTACGACATCGTTACCGCCCCGCCGGAGACGCCTTTGCTCGCCGCCGCCCGTGCGCGCGGGATGCCGACCGTCGACGGGCTCGAAATGCTGATCGGGCAGGCGGACGCCGCCTTCCGGCTCTTCTTCGGCGCGGAGCCGCCGCGGGACGAGGATGGAGCGCTGCGGGCGCTGCTCACCGCATGATCCTGATCGGGCTCACCGGCTCGATCGGCATGGGCAAGTCCACGGTGGCGGGCATGTTCCGCGCGGCCGGCGTTCCGGTGTTCGATGCCGACGCTGCCGTCCACCGCTTGCAGGGGCCGGGCGGCGCGTTGCTGCCCGCGATCGAGGCGGCCTTTCCGGGGACGACCGGCCTCAAAGGCGTCGATCGCGCCGCGCTCGGCCGCGCCGTGTTCGGGAATCGCGCCGCGCTCGGGCGGCTGGAGGCGATCGTCCATCCCGCCGTCGCGCGGGCTCGGGCGGACTTCCTCCGCCGCCATCGCGCGCAGCGGATCGTGGTCGACGACGTGCCCCTGCTGTTCGAGACGGGCGGCGACCGGCGGGTGGATGCGGTGGTGGTGGTTTCGGCGCCCGCCTGGGTGCAGCGCCGCCGCGTGCTCGCACGGCCGGGCATGACGCAGGCTCGTTTCGCCGATATTCTCGCCCGCCAGACGCCCGACGCGGAGAAGCGCCGCCGCGCCGATTTCGTGCTGTCCACGGGCGTCACCCGCGCGCAAACCCGCGCAAAGCTCTTTTCGCTGATCGCTTGCTTACGGGCGCATGGAATCCGATATTGTCATTCATGCGTGAGATAGTCTTCGACACCGAAACAACCGGGCTCAGCCCAGCGAATGGGGACCGGCTGGTCGAGATAGGCTGCATCGAGCTCAGCAACCGGGTCGAGACCGGTCGCACCTTCCACGCCTATTTCCATCCCGATCGCGACATGCCGGCCGAGGCCGAGCGGGTCCACGGCCTGTCGATCGCGTTCCTCTCGGACAAGCCGCGCTTCGCCGAGACGGTGGATGCGCTGCTCGCCTTCATCGGCGACGCGCCGCTGGTGGCGCACAACGCCGCCTTCGACTTCGGCTTCCTCAACGCGGAGCTGGCGATGTGCGGGCGCGAGCCGGTGGCGATGACGCGTATGGTCGACACGCTGGTGATGGCGCGGGCGCGGCATCCCGGCGCGAAGCACAGCCTCGACGCGCTCTGCTCGCGCTACGGTATCGATCGCAGCCACCGGGTCAAGCATGGCGCGCTGCTCGACGCCCAGCTTCTCGCCCAGCTCTATGTCGAGCTGAGCGGCGGTCGGCAGATCGGGCTCGGCCTGCTCGACGCGGCGCCTGCGGCCGCCATGGCGGAGATCGTCGCGGCGACGGCGGGCGCTCCGGCGGGCGCGCGGGGGCGCACGCCGCGTCCGCATCAGGCGAGCGCGGCGGAGCTGGAGCGGCACGAGGCGTTCGTAGCAACGTTGGTGAATCCCGTCTGGGCTACGATCGGCCAGACGGTTGACGCGTCGGGTGGGCAGGCATAGCCCGCCCGCAAATAGAAGGAGGACGAGACATGGACATCCGCGTTTCCGGCCATCAGGTCGACACCGGCGAGGCTCTTCGCGAGCATGTCTCCGATCGACTCGGCTCCATCGCGGACAAATATTTCGCCCGCGCGATCTCGGCGACGGCCACGTTCGGCTCCGGGCCGCACGACAACGGCTTCAGTTGCGATATCATCGCCCATGTCATGCAGGGCGTGGTGCTGAAGGCGTCCGGCTCGGGCATGGAGGCGCACCCCGCCTTCGACGAGGCCGCCGGCAAGATCGAGAAGCAGCTCCGCCGCTATGTGAAGCGGCTGAAGGCGCGCGGCGGCAACGGCCAAGGCGACGACATTGACGGCAGCATCGATGCCAATGCCGGCTACACCGTGTTCGAGCTGGTAGACGAGGAGGAGCCGATCGATCATCCCCCGGTGATCGCCGAAACCCGCGTCGATATCCCCGATACGACGGTATCCGACGCGGTGATGATGCTCGACCTGCGTAACACCAACGCGCTACTGTTCCGCAATTCGGGTACGGGAGCGTTCAACATGGTCTATCGCCGGGGAGATGGGACGATCGGGTGGGTCGAACCGAACCGGGGGGCCTGATCGCGCGTTAATTCACAGTGGACGATTTCAGCGATATCCTGCCTCCCGAGGCCGTCTTCCATGATCTGGCGGCGGCCTCGAAAAAGGCTTTGTTCCAGACTCTCGCCAATCTGGCGGCGGAGAGGCTCGGCCTCGACGCGCGCCAGGTGGGCGAGCGGCTGGCCGAACGCGAGCGGCTGGGCTCCACCGGCTTCGGCGGCGGCGTCGCCATTCCGCATGGCAAGATCGACGATCTCGGCCATGTCGTGGCGCTGTTCGCCAAGCTGCCCCAGCCGATCGAGTTCGCGGCGATCGATGGGATGCCGGTCGATCTGGTCTTCCTGCTGCTCTCGCCGCCGGACGCGGGCGTCGATCATCTCAAGGCGCTGGCACGGGTGAGCCGCAGGCTCCGGGACCGTGCCTTCGTCGCCAAGCTGCGCGGCGCGGGATCGGCCGACGCGCTCTACGCCCTGTTCGCCGACAGCCAGGCCCGCGACGCCGCGTGACGAAGCCCTCCGATACGCCGGCGGGCGAGCGCGCGCATTTCGCCGCGCTGGAATCGCTCTATGCGGCCGCGCCGATCAACAGGCTGTTCGCATCCCGCCTCGAGATCCCCGAAGCGGGCGTCACCCGCATCCATTTCGACGTGGACGAGCGCTTCTATCATGCCGCCGGGGCGGCGCACGGCACGATCTATTTCAAGATGCTGGACGATGCGGCCTTCTACGCGGCGAACAGCCTGGTCAGCGATCGCTTCGTGCTGACCACCGCGTTCAACCTGCTGCTGACCCGCCCGATCAAGGCCGGCCCGGCGGTGGCGGAAGGGCGGTGGGTGAGCGGCCGGCGGCGCGTGCTGGTCGCCGATGCGCGCCTGCTCGATTCCACCGGCGAGGAGGTGTCGCGCGGCACGGGCACCTTCATGCGCTCGCATTTCCCGCTGTCCTCGCTGCCCGGCTACGCCAGCGCCTCCGCCCCGAACGGATGAGCGCGCGCCTCGCCGCGCGGGTGGAGGTGTCCGCCCTGATCCGCCGGATCGAGGGAGAGGGAGGGCACGCCGCCGTATTGCGGCGGGGCGATCCCGAAGCCGGCGCGATCCTGTTGCTGCTCGCCGAGCGGGGCGTCCCTAAAATGCTGCTCGAACGGCTTCTTGACCCAAAAGGAGACTATCGCTGGTCGCCGACGGGGCCGCACGACTTGACGGAAAATGAGGAACTTTCCGGCTATATTGAGCGTCGGCGCAGGTTCGACAGCGATCTGTGGATCGTGGAACTGGATGTCGCAGGAGTCGAACGGTTCGCCGCTGCAATGATCTCGACGGGTTGACGGCGGGCCTCCGCCCCGCGAAAGAGGCCTCACATTTTGATAACGGCGGCCGCCTGCGTTTCCAGGGCAGCCCCCGTAGTCGGGAGATCGACACCGTCCCAGCGTATCCTTGGGGGACGGAGCGTACGGTCTGCCGCATGTTCGCGGATCATAATGCGCACGTTTTCGCGCGCTGCCCTCGCGGTGGCGTCCCTTTTCTGCCTGCTTGGCACCCTGACCGTCGCGGCGCCGTCCTTCGCAGCCGAAGGCTCCGCCCCCCGGGGAACCGCCACAGTGATGCTGGCAGCGGTCACGGCTCCTCTTCTCGCCGTGGATGTGCGCTCTCTCGAAGCCCGCAATTCCGATTTCTCCACCTCGTCCTCGACGGACATCCCGCTGGCGCCTCCGGCCCAGGCCGATGACCAGCAGGCCGCGGCCCCCACGCCCCAGAGCCTCGAAGACCTCGTGGCCGAGCGTGTCGCCGACACCACGGGCGACAAGCAGGGCGATTGCCTCGCCACCTCGGTCTATTTCGAAGCCAAGGGCGAGCCGCTGAACGGCCAGCTCGCCGTCGCGCAGACGATCATGAACCGCACCGCCTCGGGTCGTTTCCCGGATTCGGTGTGCGGTGTCGTGCGTCAGCCGGGCCAGTTCTCCTTCCTGCACAAGGGATCGATGCCGACCCCGCCGCGCGCGAGCACGGCATGGAAGCGCGCCGTGGCGATCGCGAAGATCGCGCGTGACGGCCTGTGGAAGCAGGTGGCCCCCGATGCGCTCTTCTTCCACGCCCGCCGCGTTTCGCCGGGCTGGGGCAAGATCAAGGTCGCCTCGCTCGGCAACCACATCTTCTTCCGCTGATCGATCTTTCGTCTGTTCGCCTGATGTTCTAATCAGGCGATATGGCGATTCCCGCTGAGCTTCCGAATTGCCTCGCCGATGCCCCGCTGATCGCGGGCGACGTCGCGCGGGGCGTTTCGCGTCTCTTCTACCGGGCGGACTGGATGGCGCTGTGCGAAGTGCCGCTCGGCAATGGCCGCCGCGCCGATATCATGGCGATCGACGGCAAGGGCCTCGTCACCATCGTCGAGATCAAGGTCTCGCGCGCCGATCTGCTCGGCGACATGAAATGGCCGGATTATCTCGATTATTGCGACCGCTTCTACTGGGCGCTGCCGACCGGGTTCGACCTCTCTCCGCTGGAGGAGGAGGCGTTCCGGCCCGATCTGGCCGGGCTGATCGTGGCGGATCGCTATGATGCGGCGATCCTGCGCGAGGCGGCGTGCCGGCCGCTGGCGGCGGCGCGGCGCAAGGCCGAGACGCTGCGTTTCGCCCGGCGGGCGGCGCGGCGGATGATGGCGGGGCTCGATTCCGGCCTCGAAGGCGCGGACTGAGGCCCGCGCCCGCCCGGCCTCAGTTCAGGGTCGGGCCGGAGACCTTCTTCTTCACGACCGGCTTGGCCTCTTCGAACACCTTCAGGATCGCGGCCGAGCGGCCATCGCGCTTGGCATAGTCATAGGCCGACATGCCGGCGACATGATCGGTCTCCTTCGGGTCCGCGCCATGGGCGACAAGCACGCGGACCGAGGCGAGATCATGCGTCTGGGTCGCGATGATGAGGGGCGTCTCGCCGCGATTGTTGGCGAGATCCACCGAGGCGCCGACGTCGAGCAGCAGTTGCTCGGCCTCGACGAAGCCGATCTGCGCGGCGTCGAGCAGGGGGGTGTTGCCCTGATTGTCGCGCCCGTCCATCGCCGCGCCCTTCGCCAGCATGTAGCGCACCCACGCCATGTCGCGGCGCTTCACGACGATGTGCAGCGCGTTCTCGCCGGTCTTCTCGTCGCGGGAGAGGACCATGGTGTTGCCCGGCCTGTCGAGCGCGCCCTGCACCTTGTCGCCGTCGCGGTCGCGCACCGCCTTGATGAACTTATAGCCCTGCGAGACGATGTCCTGGGCCTGGAGCGACGCCGGAAAGGCCGCCAGCGTGCCGGCCAAGATCAGCGCCCCGAATACGCGCCCTGCACAACGCCCCATCGATCTCACTCCCTGTCCGCGGGAAACGCCCGCCTTGCTTGCATCGCGCGCCATAGCAAAGCATGGCTGGCGTTGCCATGAATGTGCGTACGCCCTTCGCCGCCATCGCCGCCCTTGCCCTGTCGCTGACGGTGCTCGGTGGATGTTCCCGTCAGCCCGCCGCCCAAACGCCGCCGCTGGCGGGCGCGCGGCTGGGCGGGGCCTTCTCGCTGGTCGATCAGGATGGCCGGCCGACCACCGACAGGAGCTTCGCCGGCCGCTATCGCGCGGTCTATTTCGGCTACAGCTTCTGCCCGGATGTCTGCCCGACGACCTTGCAGGCGCTGATGCAGGGCTATCGGGCCTTCGCCTCGGCCTCGCCGGCGGAAGCCGCGAAGCTGGTGCCCGTCTTCATCACCGTCGATCCCGAGCGGGATACGCCGGCGGTGCTCAAATCCTATGTCGCCGCCTTCGGAAAGCCGCTGGTCGGGCTGACCGGCACGCCGGACGCGATCGCCGCCGCTGCCAAGGCCTATGGCGTCTATTATCATAAGCAGGCGACAGCGGCGGGTGCGAGCGGCTATCTTGTCGATCATAGCAGCCAGGTGATTCTGTTCGGGCCGGACGGCCAGCCGATCGCGCTGGTCCCGACCGATCAGGGCGCCAAGGCCGTCGCCGACACGCTGGCGCAGTGGGTGCATTGAGTCATGGCCGTTCCGGCTGATCGTTTCTGGGAAACCAAGCGTCTCGAGGACATGACCCGGGCCGAATGGGAGTCGCTGTGCGACGGCTGCGGCAAATGCTGCCTGCACAAGCTGGAGGATGACGCGACGGGGGAGATCTATCCCACCAACGTCGCCTGCCGCCTGCTGGACCGGCGCGCGGGGCGCTGCAAGGATTATCGGCACCGCCACGCCTATGTCCCCGAATGCGTGCGGCTGAACCCGCGCACGCTGGCGACGATCGACTGGCTGCCCACCACCTGCGCCTATCGCCTGCTCGCGGAGGGCCGGCCTCTGGAGGACTGGCATCCGCTGATCTCGGGCGACCCGGAATCGGTGCATCGCGCCGGCATCTCGGTGCGCGGCTGGACGGTGTCCGAGGATGAGGCGGGCGATCTCGAACTGCATATCGTCGAGCGTGAGCTCTGAGCCGGTCTTCGTCGGTGGAGCGCTCAGCCGCCCGCTGATCGTGCGCCGCGTCGCCAGTGCGCGGCGCGTGCGGCTGGCGGTCGACCCGCGCGACGGCAGCGTGCGGCTCACCCTGCCGCGCCGGGGATCGGAGCGTGCCGCCCGCCAGTGGGTCGAGGCGCATCGCGACTGGATCGAGCAGCAGCTCGCGCTCCTCCCGCAACCCCGGCCGATCGTCGCGGGCGGGGTCATTCCCTTTCGCGGCGTGGAGACGCGGATCGACTGGTCGCCCGCCCATTCGCGCATCGTGAGGCTGGAAGGCGACCGGCTGCTCGTCGGCGGCCCGGAGGAGGGCATCGCCAGGCGCGTGATCGCCTGGGCGAAGCGCGAGGCGCTGCGCCAGCTCGAGGCCGAGACCCGTGAGGTGGCCGCGCGGGCTTGCGTCACCGTCGGGCGCGTCTCGATCGGCGATCCGCGCGCGCGCTGGGGGAGCTGCTCCTCATCCGGGAATATCCGCTATGCGTGGCGGCTGATCCTCGCGCCGCCCTTCGTCCTCAGCTCGACCGTGGCGCATGAGGTCGCGCACCGGCTGCATATGGACCATTCGCCCGCCTTCCGCGCCGCCGAGGCCCGGCTGCTCGGCACCGATCCGGGGCCGGCGCGCGCCTGGCTCCGGGCGAACGGGGCGGGGCTTTACTGGATCGGCTGCGAAGGCTGACCGCCCCCGCCGCGCGGCGGGGTGGCCTTGCCATTGCCGCGCCCGAGGACGCCGTCCAGCCAATGCTGGTCGAGCCGCTGCTGAGGCTGCTGTTGCGCCGGAGCGGGCGAAGGCGGCGGCGGCGGGCCGCGCCAGTCGTCTTCGGTGCTGGTGTCGGCGCCGCGATGGACCTGCACCGCCGGCTGCCCCTGCGGGAGGCCGCCGTCGCCGGGCTGGGCGGGCGTGCCGTCGGGCGCCACGCCCGGCTGGACCACCTGACCATCGGCGTCGATCGTCGGGATGCCGTTGTCGGGCTGGCCATAATAGGCCTCGTCGTCCGGCTCGAGCTGCCATTCGGGCAGCGTCACGGCGGTGTCGAACTGCTCGACCGGACGGTTGGCGACGGCCTGCTTCATATAGTCGGCGAAGGCGTGCGCCGGGGCACGGCCGCCATAGAGGCCGGGATTGGGCTTCGCATCGTCGCGGCCCATCCACACGCCGGTCGTGAGGCCGGAGGAGAAGCCGAGGAACCAGCCATCCTTGTTGGACGAGGTGGTGCCCGTCTTGCCCGCCACCGGGCGGCCGATCTGCGCGGCGCGGGCCGTGCCGGTGTTGACGGCGGTCTGGAGCAGGTCGGTCATCTGCTGGGCCACCTGCGGCGCCACCAGCACGCGCGATTCCGGCGGAGTGTGTTCATAGAGCAGGCGACCCTCGGGGCCGACCACCTTGGTGATCGCATAGGGGATCACCGCGGCGCCCTTGTTGTCGATCTCGGCGAAGGCGCGGGTCATGTCGATCAGGCGCACGTCCGACGTGCCCAGCACCATCGAGGGGTGCGTGTTGATCGGCGTGGTGATGCCGAAGCGGCGCGCCATGTCGGCGACCGTCTGGAAGCCCACCATCTGCCCCAGCTTCGCCGCCACCGTGTTGAGCGAGAAGGCGAAGGCGGTGCGGATGTTGATCTGGCCCGAATAGGTGCGCTCGTCGTTGCGCGGGCTCCAGCCGTCGATGGTGACGGGCTCGTCGACGATCGCCTCGTCGGGCTTGTGCCCGGCCTCGATCGCGGCGAGGTAGACGAACAGCTTCCACGCCGAACCCGGCTGGCGCTGCGCCTGCGTGGCGCGGTTGTAGATCGAGTTGATGTAATCGCGGCCGCCCACCATCGCGCGCACCGCGCCGTCGCGCTCCATCGACACCAGCGCGCCCTGAAGGCCCGCCGGGGTATCCTGCTGGATCGCGCGATCGGCCGAGCGCTGCATGTTGAGATCGAGCGTGGTCCACACGTCGAGCGGGTCGGTCTGGTCGTCGATCAGCGTGCTGAGCTGCGGCAGAGCCCAGTCGGTGAAGTAGCGGACGCTGTTCTGCTTGGTGTCGGGCGCGAGCTTCACCGCGCCGGGATCGGCGGCGAGCGCCTGCGCGCGGCTGATCTTGCCCGTCTCCACCATCGTATCGAGGACGACCGAGGCGCGGCCGACGGCGGCCTGCACGTCGGCGGTGGGCGAATAGTTGGACGGCGCCTTGACGAGGCCGGCGATGATCGCGGCTTCGCCGAGGCTCAGTTGATCCGCGCCATGGCCGAAGAATTTGCGGCTCGCGGCGTCGATGCCGTAGCTGCCGCCGCCGAAATAGACCTTGTTGAGATACAGCTCGAGGATCTGGTCCTTCGAGAATTTCCGCTCCATCGCCAGCGCGAGGATCTGTTCGTGGATCTTGCGCGTCCACGTCTTGTTGTTGGTGAGGAAGACGTTGCGGGCGAGCTGCTGGGTGATGGTCGATCCGCCCTGGCGCCAGTGTCCGCTCGTGATGCGCACCTGGACCGAGCGCAGGATGCCGATCGGATCGACGCCGGGATGCTCATAGAAGCGGCGGTCCTCCACCGAGACCATCGCATCCTTCATCACCTGCGGAATCTGGTCGCCGCGCAGCCATTGGCCGTAGCTCGGCCCGATCGACACCAGCACCGTGCCGTCGGCGGCGTGGACGCGGATCATCTGCCCGTTGGGCGACGATTTGAGCGCGTCGAAGCTCGGCAGCGACGACATGGTGATGCCGATCGCCACCCCCAGCGCGATCAGCGCGAGCAGGGCCAGACCAGCGAAAATCTTGAGGGACGTGCGCAACGCTTTCACAAAGCCACTCCGTTGGCGGCGGCGGGGCTCGGGCGGCGGGGCCTGTCGGTTGGTGGGGCGTATCGGGCGAGCCATGCTTGTGCGCAGCGGTTAGCCCGTCCTGCGCGGCACGACAAGCGGTCTGCTGTCAGTTGCCGCCGTCGCCGTCGAAATCGAGCGAGGCCGAATTGATGCAATAGCGTAAGCCCGCCGGCCCCGGACCGTCCGGGAAGACATGGCCGAGATGCCCGCCGCAGCGCGCGCACCGCACTTCGGTGCGGACCATGCCGTGGCTGGTGTCGATGCGCTCCTCGATCAGGGATTCGTCGGCCGGCGCGGTGAAGCTCGGCCAGCCGCAGCCGGAATCAAATTTGGTGCCGCTGTTGAAAAGCTGGGTGCCGCAGCCGGCGCAGAGATATTCGCCGGTCTCGTGGTTGTTCCAGTAGCGGCCGGTGAAGGCGCGCTCGGTGCCGGCCTCGCGCAGCACATGATATTGCTCGGCGCTGAGGCGCTGGCGCCATTCGTTATCGGTGAGGTGTATCTTCTCCATGGGCGGGGAGATGGGGCGATGCCTTCTGTCCGTCAATCGAGGCGGGGGGCTACGCCATCGCCTTCAGCAGGATCGTCACGCCCGCGGGCACATCTTCGGGCGGCGGCCCGGCGATGCAGGCGGCGTCGGCACGCACCCGGCGGAGGATCGCGGCCGGCACGCCGACGTCATGATAGACCCGATCCGCGCGACCGAGCCAGCGGGCCTCGGCGAGGGTCAGATCGTCGGGATCGCCGGAGCGGAGCGCGATGCGGACGGTGATGGCGGATCGCGGCGCGTCGGGCGCGGCGAGCCAGCGCTCCACGGCGGAGGCCGGCACCTCGCCCAGCGCATCGAGCGGCCCGCCCGGATCGAGCGCGGCGTCGATGGCGCGGCGGCGGGTGGCGGCATCGGGGAAGCGCGCGCGGATCGCCGTGCGGGCACCGTGGAGCGCGTCTGCCAGCGTGCCGAGGCCGGAGGGGAGAAGCGCCTCCAGACGCTGCCGGAGCGCCTTGGCGAGCCCTGCGGAGGCCCCTCCGGTCCCGATCGCGATCAGCACCGGGTCGCGGTCGACGATGGCCGGGAGGGTGAAGTCGCACAGCGCCGACCGGTCGACCGCGTTGACGAGGATTCCCCGCGCCTTGAGCCGGGCCACGGCCGATTCGGCCTCGGAATCGCCTTCGAGAGCCACGATGGCGAGAGCGGCGTTGCCGGATTCCTCGATGACCCGCGCACCGGCCCGTTCGAGCAGGCGGCGCTTGGCGTCGGCGGTGTCACCGGTGCCGATCAGGATCACCGGCGTGCCTTCGAGGCGGAGGAAGACGGGCAGGCTGTGCATCGCCCGTCTTGTCGCCGGGAAGGGCGGCCTTGCCAAGCCGGCAGGCCGCCCCCGTCGTCGGATCAGAGGGAGTCGATGAAGGCCTTCACCGCCGGGCCGACGTCGGACCGCTCCAGCGCCAGCGCGATGTTCGCCTGGATGAAGCCGGCCTTGTCGCCGCAATCATGGCGCACGCCGTCGAAGGTGACGCCATGGAACGGCATCTCGCCGATCATGCGCGCCATCGCGTCGGTGAGCTGGATTTCCCCGCCGGCGCCCTTCTCCTGGCTTTCGAGGACGCGCATCACCTCCGGCTGGAGGATGTAGCGGCCGACGATGGCGAGGTTGGACGGCGCGGCCTCGGGCTTGGGCTTTTCGACCAGACCCTTCACCTCGGTCAGCGCGCCGTCGCGCGTGCCGGGCGTGATGATGCCGTATTTGTCGGTGTTCTCGTGCGCGACTTCCTGCGCGCAGATCATGTTGCCGCCGACCTTCTCATAAGCCTCGACCATCTGCTTGAGGCAGCCCGGCTTGCCGACCATGAAGTCGTCCGCGAGCAGCACGGCGAAGGGCTCGTCGCCGACGATGTCGCGCGCGCACCAGACGGCGTGGCCGAGGCCCATCGGCTCCTGCTGGCGGCAATAGGCGATGTTGCCGGGGGTGAGACGCGTGCCTTCCAGCACGGTCAGCGACTTGCCGCGACCGGCCATGGTCGATTCGAGTTCGTAGGCGATGTCGAAATGGTCCTCGATCGCGTGCTTGCCGCGACCGGTGACGAAGATCATCTGTTCGATGCCGGCTTCCAGCGCCTCTTCCACCGCATATTGAATGAGCGGCTTGTCGACGACCGGCAGCATCTCCTTCGGCATGGCCTTGGTCGCAGGCAGAAATCTCGTGCCGAGGCCTCCCACTGGGAACACGGCCTTGCGCAGCTTGCGTACCATCAATCCTCCGTCGGTTCGTTGAGAGCCCACGCGGGAACGCTGTCGGCGGCGATCAGTGCCTCGAGATTCTGTCTTTTTCTCACCACCGCCCAACGATCCCCCGATACCAGAACCTCGGGTGTGAGCGCGCGGCTGTTATAGGTGCTCGCCATGGTGGCCGCATAGGCTCCGGCCGTCATGAAGACGACACGTTCGCCTTCATCCACCCGATCCATGGAACGCTGCATCGCGAAGGTGTCCCCGGTCTCGCAGACCGGGCCGACGACGTTCGCCACGAATCGCTCGCCCGAGGGGTGGACGGCGCGGATGTCGTGCCAGGCGTCGTAGAGCGCGGGGCGCATCAGGTCGTTCATCGCCGCGTCAACGATCACGAACGGGGCCTGGGCGCCCGGCTTCACGCGGATGACGCTGGTCAAGAGCACGCCGGCATTGCCGACGATCAGGCGGCCCGGCTCGAACATCAGGCGGACATTCCACCCGGCGGTCGCGCGGCGGACCATCTCGCCATAGGCCGAGGGGGCAGGCGGGGCGGGCTTGGTCGGATCGTAAGGCACGCCAAGGCCGCCGCCGAGATCGGCGGTGGTGATCGTGTGACCCGCCGCGCGCAGGGTGGCGATCAGCGCGCCGATGCGGCCGAAGGCGGTCTCCAGCGGCCCGAGGTCGGTGAGCTGGCTGCCGATATGGACGGCGACGCCCTGAATCGCGAGGCCGGGGAGGGCGGCGGCGCGCGCATAGGCATCGGGCGCCAGATCATAGCCTATGCCGAACTTGTTCTCGGAGCGGCCGGTCGAGATCTTGGCGTGGGTGCCGGCATCGACGTCCGGGTTCACCCGGAAGGCGACGCGGGCGGTGAGGCCGAGGCCGGTCGCGACGGCGGAGAGGGTGCGGGCCTCTTCCTCGGATTCGAGGTTGAACTGGCCGATGCCCTCCTGGAGCGCGAGCGCCATCTCGTCCGCCGTCTTGCCGACGCCGGAGAAGACGATCTTCTCGGCCGCGATCCCCGCCGCACGGGCGCGCATCAGTTCGCCGCCCGACACCACGTCGGCGCCGCAGCCGAGCCCCGCCAGCACCGAGAGCACGGCGGCATTGGGATTGGCCTTCACCGCGAAGGCGACGAGCGGGGCCTGCCCCTCATGCTCCAGCCCGGCAAGCGCCTCGCGGAACACGCGGACATGGCGGCGGATGGTCGCCGCCGAATAGACATAGACGGGGGTGCCGACCGCATCCGCGATCGCGTCCAGCGGCACCTGTTCGGCGTGAAGGGCGCCGTTATGAAGGTCGAAATGATCCATGGATTCTGGTCTCAGCCGGGCGGGGGAAGGTCGAACCGGTCGGGCTCGAGCGGTTTGGATTTGGTCACCAGCTCGTCCTCGCGGGTCGGGCGGGCCTCGGTGCCGGGATTGAGCAGGTCGGCCACGCTCGGCTGGCTCGCGGCGGTGGCCGATTTGGGCGGCAGGGTCCGGCCGTCGGCGGGACGCAGCACCGCCTTCTTGCCGCAGCCCGCCAGCAGCGCGAGCGCCGCGAGCGTGAGGATCGTCGCCCGTTTCATGCCTCAGCCTCCAGGATTGCGCGCGCCTTCGCCACCGCTTCGCGGACACGGGCCGGCGCGGTGCCGCCTTCGCTGGCGCGGGCGGCAACGGAGGCGTCGACCGACAGCGCCGCCTTCACGCCCTCGTCGATGCGGGCGTCGACCGCCTGCAATTCGCCGAGCGTCAGGTCGGAGAGGGCGCAGCCCTTGCCTTCGGCGAGCTTCACCACGGTGCCGGTGATATGGTGCGCCTCGCGGAAGGGGACGCCGGCGACGCGGACGAGCCGGTCGGCCAGATCGGTCGCGGTGGAGAAGCCGGCCTCGGCCGCCGCGCGCATCCGGTCGGTGCGGAAGGTCAGCGTCTCGATCATCCCGGTCATCGCCGCGATCGAGAGGGCGAGCAGGTCGTGCGCCTCGAAGACGGGCGGCTTGTCGTCCTGCATATCCTTCGAATAGGCGAGCGGCAGGCCCTTCATCGTCACCATCAGCGACGTGAGGCAGCCCATGATCCGCCCCGAATGGCCGCGCACCAGCTCGGCGGCGTCGGGGTTGCGCTTCTGCGGCATGATCGACGAGCCGGTCGACCACTGATCGGGCAGGCTCACGAAGCCGAAGGGCTGCGAGGCCCACAGCACGATCTCTTCCGCCAAGCGCGAGAGGTGGAGCGAGGCCTGCGAGGCCGCCATCAGATAATCGAGCGCGAAGTCGCGATCGGAGACGGAATCCAGCGAGTTGGCGGTCGGGCGGTCGAAGCCGAGCGCCTTGGCCGTCGCCTGCCGGTCGATCGGGAAGCCGGTGCCGGCCAGCGCCGCCGCGCCGAGCGGCGACTCGTTCATCCGCACCCGCGCATCGGCGAAGCGCGAGCGGTCGCGGCGGACCATCTCGTAATAGGCCATCAGATGATGGCCGAGCGTCACCGGCTGCGCGGCCTGAAGATGGGTGAAGCCGGGCATCACGCTTTCCGCATGTTCCTCGGCGCGGGCGACCAGCGCGCGCTGGAGGGCCGTCAGGCCCGCGTCCACCGAATCGATCGCGTCGCGCACCCAGAGGCGGAAGTCGGTCGCGACCTGATCGTTGCGCGAGCGCGCGGTGTGCAGGCGCCCCGCCGCAGGCCCGATCAGTTCGGCCAGACGACTTTCGGTCGCCATATGGATGTCTTCGAGCGCGAGATCGTCGGTGACGCCATGTTCGGCATATTCGGCGGCGACCTTGTCCAGACCGGCGTCGATCGCGGCGACATCCTCGGCCGAGATGATGCCCTGAGCGCCGAGCATGGCGACATGGGCCTTGGAACCGGCGACGTCCTGTTTCCACAAACGCTTGTCGAACGGGATCGAGGCGTTAATTTCGCGCATCACCGCGGCCGGCCCTTCGGCGAAGCGCCCGCCCCACATCTGATTGGAGCCCGTCTTGCGCTCGTTGTCGGCCCGCTCGCTAATCGTTCTTCTCCCGCTCATGGTCGCCTTGGCAGCCGCCGGCTGCGATAAGCCCAAGCCGTCGGCGGAGCAAGCAAAGGCCACCGCGAATCAGGCCACGCCCCCCGTGGCCCCGCCGGTCGAGACCAGTCGCGTCGACAGCACCCACAAGGGCGAGGCGATGCCGGGGATGCCCTTCGCCGCGCCGGGCGGCTCTCCGGCGACGCTCTCCAGCTTCCGGGGGCATCCGGTGCTGGTCAATCTCTGGGCGACCTGGTGCGGGCCGTGCGTCAAGGAGCTGCCGGCGCTCGACGCGCTGGCGCAGCGCGAGACCGGCAAGCTCGCCGTGGTGACGGTGAGCCAGGACATGGGCGGCGACGCGCAGGTCCAGCCCTTCTGGAAGAGCCACGGCCTGAAGGCGCTCACGGCGTACACCGACGCCAGGAACCAGTTGATGAGCGCCACCGGCGCAGCCGATCTGCCGACCACGATCCTCTATGATTCGAAGGGCAAGGAGGTGTGGCGGGTCAGCGGCGGCATGGACTGGACGAGCCCGGAAGCGGCGGCGCTGATCGCGCAGGCCTCGTAACGGCCACTTAACGGTCGTCAGCCACAGTCCCCGGAGCGTTCATGCATCCGGGGAAGGATGAGATGGCCATGATTCCGTTGCTCGCGATTCTCACGGCGGTGGCGGCCGCGCCGCCGCCTCCGGTCGTCCTCGCGCCGTCGGTGGTGGCCCCGCCCATCATGCGGTCCTCCACCCCGCGCACCACCGAGACGATCGCGGTCCAGCTTCGCCATGGCGGTCGCCTGCTGTGGAGCGGCGATCTCAGCCGCGCGTCGGACGGCACCGCCTCCTTCTCCCAGCAACTGCGCGAATCGCGGGCTTGCCCCGACGCCGATCCGCGCGCCGGCAGGACGGGAACGCGCTTCACCACCTTCTCGGTGTCGATCAACCCGGACTATCCGCTGGCCGAAGGCGCGGCGCGGGTCAGCATCGAGCGGACCGCGCCCTATGGTGACGACAAGGATTGCGGTGGTCGCAGCGCCAGCAGCACCGTCCGCCTCGAAAGCCGTGTCGAGCTGCCGCAGGGCAAGCCGGTGACGCTGGAGGGTGAGGGCGGGCTCTCGGTGACGCTTACCCGCCGCTGAAGGCTCAGCGCGCCGCCGGCAGCCTGATCTGGAACAGCAACGGCCAGTTCTTGCCAGTGACGAACAGGCGGTTTCCCACCTTGTCATAGGCGATGCCGTTGGGGACGGAGTCGGGGTCGGTCGCGCCGACCTTGGCGGCGAGCGCGCTGACGTCGATCCAGCCCTTCACATGGCCGGTCGTCGGGTCGATCCGCGCGATCGCGTTGGTCATCCAGATGTTGGCGAGGATCTCGCCACGGACATATTCCAGTTCGTTGACCTGCCGGATCGGCACGCCCTCGGCCGTGACGGTGAGCGTCCGCACCACTTGCAGCGTCCTGGGATCGAGGAAGCGCAGCACCGGCGTGCCGTCCGACAGGATGACGTTCCTGCCATCCTGCGTCATCGCCCAGCCTTCGCCGCTGTAGCGGAAAGTGCCGAGATGCCTGAAGCCCTTGAGCGTCCAGCGCGAGCCGATGCCACCGTGCCAGATCACGCTGTAGAGCTGGTCCTTCCAGTCGACGATGCCCTCGCCGAAGATACCCGGCGCGAGCGACACGCTCTCGACGGTGCGGCCGGTGGCGAGGTCCACCTTGCGGATGAACGACTGCCCCTCGCGCCCCGTGCTCTCGTAGAGATAGCCGTCGCGGAACAGCAGGCCCTCGGTGAAGGCATGTGTGTCGTGCGGATAGGTGCGGACCACCTCCGCCTGTTCGACCGGCAGCGCCGCCCGCGCCGCGAACGGTGCGAGCGTCAACAGCAGAGCGGCGAGCCGGCCGATGCGACGCATCAGTCGCGGAGCAGCTCGTTGATGCCGGTCTTGGCGCGGGTCTGCGCATCGACGCGCTTCACGATCACCGCGCAGTAGAGCGACGGGCCGGGCGTGCCGTCAGGGAGAGGCTTGCCGGGGAGCGCGCCGGGCACGACCACCGAATAGGCCGGTACTTCGCCCACGAACACCTCGCCGGTGGCGCGGTCGACGATCTTGGTCGAGGCGCCGAGATAGACGCCCATCGACAGCACCGCGCCCTCGCGGACGATCACGCCCTCCGCGACTTCCGCGCGGGCGCCGACGAAACAGCCATCCTCGATCACCACCGGGTTGGCCTGGAGCGGCTCCAGCACGCCGCCGATGCCGACGCCGCCCGACAGGTGGACGTTGCGGCCGATCTGCGCGCAGCTCCCGACCGTCGCCCAGGTGTCGACCATCGTGCCCTCGCCGACATGGGCGCCGATGTTGACGAAGCTCGGCATCAGCACGACGCCCCTGGCGATGAACGAGCCCCGGCGCGCGACCGCGCCCGGCACGGCGCGGAAGCCCGCATCGCGGAAGGCGGCCTCGCCCCAGCCGGCGAACTTGCTCGGCACCTTGTCGAAGCCCGGCGCGCCCGCCGAGCCGCCATCGATCACCGCGTTGTCGTTGAGACGGAAGGAGAGCAGCACCGCCTTCTTCAGCCACTGGTGGACATGCCAGTCTCCGTCGATCTTCTCGGCGACGCGGTAATGGCCGCTGTCGAGGCCGAGGATCGCGGCCTCGACAGCCTCGCGCACGGCGCCCTGCGTCTGGAAGTTGAGGCCGTCGCGGGCTTCCCAGGCTTCGTCGATGGTGCGGGCGAGATCGGCGGTCATTGGTCGTCCCCAAGCAGTGAATGGAGCCATTCGGCGAGATCGGTGATGTGGTGGTCCACGAAGGACCGGTCGGCGTCGTGGCCCTGTTCCGATCCGTTGTCGAGCCACACGGTGGTCATGCCCAGCGTCTTGGCGGGCTTGAGGTTGCGCGCCATGTCCTCGACGAAGACGCTGGTCGCCGGGTCGACGCCGAGCCCGGCCACCATCGCGGCGTAGCTCGCCTCGTGCGGCTTGGGCTTGTAGGCGCTGGCGTGGATGTCGTGGATCGCCTCGAAGGTCTTGGACAGGCCGAGCTTCGCCAGCACGCGCTCCGCATAGGGCGCGTCGCCATTGGTGAAGATCAGCTTGCGGCCCGGCAGCCGCGCGATCAGGCGGGCGAGGCGGGCATCCTCGGCCAGCACGTCGAGATCGATGTCATGGACGTCGGCGAGATAATGGTGCGGATCGACGTCATGTTCCAGCATCAGCCCGGCCATGGTGGTGCCGTGCGCCTGGAAATAGCCCTTCTGGATGCGCCGCGCCTCGCCGAGATCGTCGATCCCGAGCGTCCTCGCGACATAGGCGGTCATCCGCACGTCCATCAGGCCGAACAGGTCGGCCGACGCCGGATAGAGCGTGTTGTCGAGGTCGAAGATCCAGGCGCGGATATGGGAGAGCGCAGGCGTCATGGGCGCGGAGGTAGCCGCTGGCCGATATCAGAGCAACTGGTCAGCGTCGTGAACAGATCGTTGTATAGGCGTTACATACTCGATAGTGTTTAAATGCTGGTTTTTCGCTCATTTGGCGAAATCCACATAAGGCGCCACCCGATAACAGGCGTTAGGATAGTTGCCAGCGGGTAAAGGCTTTGTGCAAGTGGCGTATGATACGGCTGGATCACAGCCCGGGAGTGGTCCGGCCTAGGTTGCGTTGACAAAGTGCGGCAACCACCTGCGGATGGCAGCGAGATTGAGGAAGCTGGCGAAGGACAGGGCGGTCTTGTCGTAGCGGGTGGC
>NZ_JAASQK010000008.1 GCF_011762195.1 Sphingomonas oligoaromativorans
CCTCCTATGGACTACCGGGACAACCGCCACTCGCCTCTCAAAGGGGTCCCTTTTCGACGCCTATAGGGGGTCCCTTTTGGACGCCGATTGACAGCGTCAGGGATCGTCACGGCGAAGCCGGCGAGACGCGCCAGCGGCTCGATGGAGCGTCAAGCGGAGTAGAGCCCGGTCGCGTCAGCGAGACGCCTCGGCCCGGATCCGCCGAGGCGCGAGGGGAAGAACGGGCAAGAATGGGCAGCAAGGTGGTTCAGGGACGAACTCGGACGTCTTAATCTCGTCGCTCGCGTCCAACCCACAGACGGGAGTTCCGCATGTCCGATCAACCCGACCGCATCCTGCGCATCAGAACGGTACTCGCGCGTACCGGTCTCAGCCGCTCCACGCTCTATCGGAAGATGCAGGCGGGCGTCTTTCCCAGACAGATTCGGATCGCCGAGCGCTGTATGGGCTGGCGAGAATCCGCTGTGAACGGCTGGCTTGAAGACCCCATGTCACTTGAGCGCGGAAGCTGATCCACACCGGACCTGCAATCACTGCGATGTGACAATTCCTCTGACAAAATGTCGTTCAGCTACAGGAATCGCCGCATCGCGGGCTCACGGGCGGGCAGTCGGGAAGCTCGGCTATTCCGATCGATCAGTGAGCGATTCTGCCATGCAACTCGGCATTTTCGATGATGTCGTTGAATAGCGGACGCAAATCATCGAGGCGGTAAAGCCGAACGTTGGCGCCTTCAAATTGGTCGCTCACGGCGTGATAGAAGCCGTTGGACTGCTCTGAAAAGTCTCCGACGACGACCAGGCGCTTGCACATCGGCTCGTTCTGGAAATGCTTCCAAATGAGGCCGCCTTCCATGGCGCGCTTCCCGGCCTCTCGCAGACCGTCGTTCACATTCCGTGGAATGCGCATCCCGTCGATGAAATTGTAGCAGCCATTTTGGTAACCGTAGGGAACGGAGACCTTCATCCCATACTCAGGCAGTTCCACTTCCTCGGGCTTATCGAGCAACATCTCGACCCGGTTCTCTTCGAAGGCTTCCCGGAGCTTGCGGCGGATCCGAGGCTCGCGGGCCAACTTGTCGTCGTCGCCCACCAGCTCATCGAAGAGGTTCTCAAATTCCGCTTCTGCATCGCCCACGAGTACGGGAAGCAGGGGAGAAAGGCGGATATCATTCGCTCGACGCCGCACGAACTCGTCGTATCCGCTTTCGAGGCCCTTCGCGATCTCCTGCCGCAGTCGGTTCTCAAACGAGTCTTTGATCGCTTCGATATATACCTTCGGCTGGCGTCCAAAGACGCGATCGAGGCGAGATTGTCCGCGCGCAAAGCGGATGCCCACGAACCGCTGGTCCGGGACAAGCATGAGCAGGCCTATGTTCAGAAACTCCATGCGTTCGGGCACGGGGCTGAACTGGATCAGTGCGTACATTCCCTTTGATTGAGCGGCCATCGTCTCAGACCTTCATCTGAAGCTGGGGCACGAGTCGTGCGAACACATATTCCTCAACCCTCTTACCTCGTTCGAAAATCTGCTCGACCCAGCGCTCGCGCACATGAGCGGACGGCCCCCACGCGTGTGGGACGGATCCCACTATCGCCTCGATGACGTCAGCGTCAATCTGAGCAACGGCGGCCGCAGCCCTCCGCAACAGACGTTCAGTCAGATAGGGCCGGAATTCCGGGAAAACCCCGTACACGCGATCATCCTCGATAAAATGGGTTCCGGCCAGACCGCCCGCAAGATCCTCTTCCACGAAACAGTGCGTGTGGTCGAAGGCGACCATCTCGAACTTTCGTCTACGAGGCGTGAAAAAGAGGTTATCTCGTCTGGGCGAGGGATCGTAATAATCCTCAGGCGGACAGCGGTCGAAGTTCCGCACCCATGTGTCGAACATCACCAAAAGCGCCATATCTTGCCGGTTGATCATCCGCTTGGGAAAGGTGTCGCTGCCATCGCTGGTCTGGCCCCTCAACTCCTTTGATATGAAGGCGGGACCGAAACCAACGGTTCCTCCATTGGACATGGGGATCTCAATTTCGGAGACATCGATGATCGCGAACGGAGGCACGGTCAGCCCAGCCGCAACGGCCAACTCCGATCCAACCAGTTCCAGTGCGAGGCTTTCATTGCCCTGCGGATTGCCCAGGCCCTTGATGAATCCGATGCCGGCATCCGTGGCGACCTTCACCACCCGCGTACTGCTGAATAAGGGTTCGATGACACGCCTTATGATCGTGGGCTGCCAATCGCGGCCGCAATATAACATTCGCGCGCCGCTCCTTTTGGCGTTCGCCCATAAAGACCCGCGGCCGTAACAAGTGTCAATGACGCCCTGCTTTCACGCCAAGGCGGACTGATCGGAACGGCCGTCAGCGTTAAGTTACGCCCGCTTCCGAAAGCGCACCTTCACCACCTTGCCGCCGACCTTCAACTGGTCGAGATGATCCGACCACCATTGAGCCATGCGGACTCGCTCATCCCAATGGGCGCCGCGGTGGTAAGCGGCACGAACCTTGTCCCTTTCCCCGTGCGCAAGCGCCCGCTCGATCGCATCGGGATGCCAGAGGCCAGATTCGTTTAGCAGCGTACTCGCGATCGCCCTGAACCCGTGGCTGGTCATCTCGTCTTGACCATATCCCATGCGCCGAATGGCGGTATTGAGAGTGTTCTCGCAGATCGAACGTTGAGAGGTATGAAGGGCCGGGAATAGAAACTCGCTTCGGTTACCGAGCGCGCGCAGCCTTTCGAGCAGGAACAGCGATTGCTGCGAAAGCGGCACGGTATGAGGTTGCTTCATCTTCATCCGCTCGGCGGGAACACGCCACACCTTCTCGGCGAAATCGATCTCGCCCCATTTCGCCTGACGGAGCTCGCCCGGCCTCAGGAAAACGTGGGGTGCGATCTGTAGCGCAAAGCGATTCTCCGGACGCCCCTCATAACCGTCGATTGCGCGCAGAAGCTCGCCGACCTTCCTGGGATCAAGAATGGCGGCATGATGCTTGACACGTGGAACGACCAAGGCGCCGCGCAGGATGTCGGCAGGATTGCGCTCCGTGCGCAGCGTGGCGAAACCGTAACGGAAGACGCGTCCTGCAAATGCCCGGAGACGCTGTGCGGTCTCATGATGCCCACGCCGTTCAACCCGCTTAAGCGAGTCCAGCAGTTCATGCGGCGTGATCGCCGAGATCGGGCGCTTGCCGATGTCCCTGTCGAGCAGGTCGAGGAACCACCGCGCCTTCTTGAGCGTCGCCGGGGATTTACCCTCCCGTTCCATCTTCTGGATATATTCCTCGGCCACGAGCTTGAACGTCGTGCGTGCGGCGACCTCGGCTTCCAACTTACGCTGCCGCTTCTCCTCCACCGGATCGACACCGTCGATCAGCTTGGCGCGCGCTGAATCCCTGAGCTTGCGCGCTTCCTGGAGGGAAACCTCGGGAAAGCTGCCAAGCGACAGTTTCTTCTCGATGCCATGCGCCCGAAACCGGAAGCGCCAGAGCAACGCCCCCGACGGCTGCACCAATAGGAACAGCCCATCAACATCCGCGACCTTGTAGGGTTTGTCGGCGGGCTTCAACGCCCGGATCTGGACCACCGTCAGCATGGGACCACGCCCTCCTGAGCTTTTCGTGGTCCCTCGTTTCGTGGTCCCTTTTCAGTGGACCACAGCGGAACATAGTGGGAAAATCTGGGACCATCCGAGGCTCAGTATACCGCAGATTTCTGCGATTTTGTAGCCATGTTCCAGGGATGTTCTGGTGCCGCCTACAGGACTCGAACCTGTGACCCCCGCATTACGAATGCGATGCTCTACCAGCTGAGCTAAGGCGGCTCGCCGGTGCCGGGGCCTCTAGCAGCGCGTTTTACGAAGCACAAGACGCCTCGTCGCAGCTTTACCCTATTTCAACCATGACGAGGGATGGTCATAGTCCGGCCCGTGCGACAGGTGTCGCGCGGTGGTGTGGAGTGCGCTGGATGGACGAGCTCAGAGCGGTCGGGCCAGACCCCGATCGCGAGGATCATGAAGCCGACATCGAGCCCGAGCGTCCGCCGCAGATCGGTGGCGACGAACGCCGGATGCATGTGCGCGCCTATAATTTCTGGGTCTCGCTGCTGCGCGGGCGCACCTATCCGTCGATCCGGGATCTCGATCCGCGGGATGCCGGCGATTTCGGCCCGCATTCGGTGCTGCTCGATTTCAGCGGCGGCGCGGAGAATCCCGCCATCGCCTATCTGGGCGACACGCTGCGCCTCGAATGCGGGGTGGCGGACGAGATCCGGTCGATCGAGGATGTGCCGAGCCGCTCGCTGCTCAGCCGGCTGACCGATCATTATCTCCAGATCCTCGCCAACCGCGCGCCGATCGGCTTCGAGGCGGAGTTCGTCAGCCAGCGCGGCCACAACACCCTCTATCGCGGCATCCTGATGCCCTTCTCCACCGACGACGAAACGGTGGACCACGTCTATGGCGTCATCAACTGGAAGGAGCTGGCCGAGGCCGATATCGCCGCCGAGCTGGTGCTCGAAGTGGGGCAGGCGCTGGAGCCGGTCGACGCCCCGCTGTGGGCGGACGGGCCGGGCAGCGGGCTCGACGATTCGCCGCTGCGGCTGACGCTCGGCGGGGAAGAGGGCGAGCCCGACATCGTCCTGCCCGGCCACAATGCCGCGCTGGCGGATCATCTCGCCGCCGCGCGCGAACAGGCCGAGCGCGCGCAGGGCGCCCGGCTGTCGAGCCGCGCCGCGCTCTATCGCGCGCTGGGCCTCGCTTATGATTTCGCGCTGCTCTCCGAGGTGCGGCCGGACGAATATGCCGAGCTGCTCGACGATTCGGGCATCAAGGCGCAGGCCCGCGCGCCGATGACGGCGGTCATCAAGCTCATCTTCGGCATGGGCGTCGACAAGGCGCGCGCCACCGAATTCGCCGCCGCGCTTTCCCATGCCCGCCGCATCGGCCTCGGCGCGGGGGCGCTCGCCAGCCATATCGACATGCAGCCGGGCGGCCTGAAGGCGATGGTCGCGGCCGAGCGCGTCGCGCGCAAGCCCGCCTCCGCCCCGCCCAGCCATGCCGAGATCGCCCGCGCGGCGCTGCGCAAGGTGGAGCCGCAGGCGATGCTGGACCTGCCGTCCGATCCGGGCGAGTTCGTGTTGCTGCTCGCGCGGCGGGAGGAGAATGGCCGCCTCGCCGTCATCGCGCCGGTGCCCGAGGAAGCGACTCTGGTCGATCGCGCGATCCGCAAGATCACGCGCTGACAGCGACAGCCAAACGCAACAATGATCCGCTAGAACAGCCCTTGCCAAGGGCGGCGTTGCTCAGCGCCATGCGGGGTTGAGAAGCGCCGCTGACGGGCGCATAGCGACCCCGAAACCAGCCCCGATCAACGGGCATACCGCGCAAGGAGCGGAGCGAAAATGACGGCATCTGTGGCGAGCGAAACGGCTTCCGGCAAACAGGCGGAGGACGCGAACGCGTTCGCCGCGGAAATCGCGGCGATCCTGACGGCAGACGCGCTTCCCGGCGAAACCGACGGCTTCAGCGAAGAGGATGGCGGGGCCGCCGCGGCCTTCGTCGCGCAGACGGCGTCCCGCCGTGCGGCCGGCCAGCCCAGCGTGGCGCTCGAATCGATCGGCGGCGAAGGCGGCCGTCGCCTGATGCGGCTGGTGATCGTCAATGACGACATGCCCTTCCTGGTCGACTCGGTGGCCGCCGCGGTCGCCGCGCGGGGCCTCGCCGTCCACCGCCTGCTCCACCCGATCGTGGCGGTGCGCCGCGATGCCGAGGGGCGCCTCACCGGCCTGCTCCCCGCCCGCACCGAGGGCGAGCGCCGCGAGTCCATCATCTATCTCGAGATCGAGCGCGCCGACGCCAAGGATCGCCGCGCCATCGTCGACGAGCTGGAGGACGTGCTCTCGCATGTCCGCGCCGCGGTCGAGGACTGGCCGATGCTCCAGCACGCCCTGCGCGAAGGCGCCGACCGCCTGCCCGACGGCGAGGGCGCGGCGCTGCTGCGCTGGTTCCTCGACGGCAACATGACGCTGCTCGGCTATCGCCGCGAAGCCGCTGACGGCACGCTGGCCGACGCGATCGGCATCCCCCGCTCGGATGCCACCGCCGTGTGGGGCGACGCCGCCCGCGCCGCCGCCATCGCCTGGTTCGAGGCGGGCAACGAGGCGCCGCTGCTGCTCAAGGCCGATCGCGTCGCGACCGTCCACCGCCGCCTGCCGCTCGACATGGTGGTGCTGCCGCACCGCGACGGGCCGCGCGTCACCGGCCTCGACATCCATCTCGGCCTGTGGACGTCGAACGCGCTCGCCACGCGCCCCGATCGCGTGCCGCTGCTGCGCCGCCGCCTTTCCGATCTGGAGGAGGCGCTGGGCTTCGATCCGGCCAGCCATGCCGGCAAGGCGCTGCGCCACGTTCTCTACGAGCTGCCGCACGACCTCATCATCGCCTTCGCGCCGCGCGCGCTGAAGCAGGTGGCGCTCACCGCCATGTCGCTCGCCGACCGGCCGCGCCCGAAGCTGATCCTGATCGACGACGTGCTGCGCCGCCATCTCTTCGCCTTCGTCTGGCTGCCGCGCGAGGAGCTGACCACCAGCCGCCGCGAGGCGCTCGGCCGGATGATCGCGGAGGCCGCCTCGGGCCGCCTCGTCAACTGGGCGATCGACCTCGGCGACGGCGACATGGCGCTGCTGCGCTACACCATCGCGCTGCCGGCGGGCGCCACCCTGCCCGATGCCGAGCCGCTCGATCGCCGTCTGGAGCAGATGGTGCGCGGCTGGGCTCCGGCCGTCGAGGGCGCGCTGACCGAGCGTGTCGGCGCCAGCCGCGCCGCCCGTCTCGCGCTCGGCTATGCCGGGGCCTTCCCGGCCGGCTATCGCGGCCGCTCGGATGCCGCCGAGGCCGCCGACGACATCATCCGCCTGTCCGGCCTGGGCAGCGACGCCGATCGCGCCGCCCGCCTCTTCGCCCGCGCCGGCGAGGATGAGGGCCGCCTCCATCTCAAGATCTATCGCACGGGCGGGCTGGTGCCGCTGTCCGACGTGGTGCCGGTGCTGGAGAATTTCGGCTTCGTCGTGCTGGAGGAGATGCCGACCGCGCTCGACGGCGGCAAGCTCGGCCATATCCACGAATTCCTGCTCCAGGCGCCCGAGGGATCGGCCGACACGCTGATGGCCCGCGCCGCCGTCGCCGAGCAGGCGATCGCGCAGGTGCTCGAAGGCCGCGCCGAGAATGACGGCTTCAACAAGCTGCTGGTCGGCATCGGGCTGGAGCCGCGCGCCGTCGTGCTGCTGCGCGCCTGGTTCCGCTATCTGCGCCAGACCGGCCTCAACTACGGCCTCATCACCGTCGCCGACGCGATGGCCCGCGCGCCGCAGGTGACGCGCGGCTTCGTCGAGCTGTTCGACGCCCGCCACGACCCGAAGCACGCTTCCGAGAAGAAGGCCAGGGAAGCGCTCGCCGCGATCGACGAGGGCCTCGTCGCCGTCGCCGCGATCGACGACGATCGCATCCTGCGCCGGATGCGCGGGCTGATCGAATCGATCCTGCGCACCAACGCCTTCGCGCCCGCCGCCGAGGAGGCGCTCGCCTTCAAGCTCGACAGCGCGACCGTGCCGGACCTGCCCGCGCCGCGCCCGTGGCGCGAGATCTGGGTCTATTCGCCGCGCGTCGAGGGCATCCATCTGCGCGGCGGCCCGATCGCGCGCGGCGGCCTGCGCTGGTCCGATCGCCGCGACGACTTCCGCACCGAGATCCTCGGCCTGATGAAGGCGCAGGTGGTGAAGAACGCCGTCATCGTGCCGACCGGCGCCAAGGGCGGCTTCTATCCCAAGCAACTCCCCTCCCCCGCCGACCGCAAGGCCTGGCTGGCCGAGGGCACGGAGAGCTACCGCATCTTCATCCGCTCGCTGCTGTCGGTCACCGACAACATCGTGGCGGACGCGGTGGTCCATCCCGAGCATGTCCGCATCCGCGACGGGCAAGACCCCTATTTCGTCGTCGCCGCCGACAAGGGCACGGCCACCTTCTCCGACATCGCCAACGCGATCGCGGTCGAGCACGGCTTCTGGCTGGGCGACGCCTTCGCTTCCGGTGGCAGCCACGGCTATGACCACAAGGCGATGGGCATCACCGCCAAGGGCGCGTGGGTGTCGGTGACGCGGCACTTCGCCGAAATGGGCGTCGACGTGCAGTCCGATCCGATCGTGACGGCGGGCTGCGGCGACATGTCGGGCGACGTGTTCGGCAACGGCATGTTGCTGTCGAAGACGATCAAGCTCGTCGCCGCCTTCGATCACCGCCATATCTTCCTCGATCCGAACCCCGATCTGGCGAAGAGCTGGGCCGAGCGCGCGCGCCTGTTCGCGCTCCCGGCGTCGAGCTGGGCGGATTATGAGGCCAGGCTGATCTCGGCCGGCGGCGGCGTCTTCCCGCGCAGCCAGAAGGCGATCCCGGTCTCCGCCGAGGCGGCCGCCGCGCTCGGCATCGAGCCCGGCACCTACGATCCCACCACGCTGATCCAGTCGATCCTCAAGGCGCCGGTGGACCTGATGTGGTTCGGCGGCATCGGCACCTACATCAAGGCCTCGACCCAGAGCCACAGCGATGCGGGCGATCCGGCCAACGACGCCAACCGCGTCGACGCCAACCAGCTCCGCTGCAAGGTGATCGGCGAGGGCGCGAACCTCTCGACCACGCAGGCCGGCCGCATCGAGTTCGGTCTGCTCGGCGGGCGTTCGAACACCGACTTCATCGACAATTCGGCGGGCGTCGACTGCTCGGACAACGAGGTCAACATCAAGATCGCGCTCAACGCCGAGATGGCGGAAGGGCGGCTCTCCTTTGAGGATCGCAACGCCTTCCTCGCCAGCATGACCGACGACGTGGCGGCCATCGTGCTGGAGGACAACCGCCTCCAGACGCTGTCGCTCTCCTCGGCCGAGCGTGGCGGGCCGGCGGCGCTGCCGGCGCAGGTCGGCGTGATCGTCGATCTCGAATCCACCGGCCGCCTCGACCGCAAGGTGGAGGGGCTGAAGGGCAATGACGAGCTCGCCCGCCGCGCGCAGGACGGCCATGGCCTCACCCGCCCCGAGCTGGCCGTGATCCTCAGCCACGCCAAGCTGACGCTCCAGGCCGCGATCGAGGCCTCGCCGATCACGAGCGACCCGACGCTCTCGCCGATCCTGCACCGCGCCTTCCCGGCCCCGATGCAGGCCCGCTTCGGCGACGCGATCGACCGCCACCGCCTGCGCGGCGAGATCATCGCCACCAAGGTCGCCAACGGCGTGGTCAATCGCCTCGGCCTCGTCGCCCCGTTCGAGCTGTCGGAGGAGGAAGGCGTCGGCCTCGCCCGCGTCGCCGGCGCCTATCTCGCCTGCGACACGATCTTCGGCCTGACCCGGCTCTTCGCCGATATCGAGGCCGAGCCGATGCCCGAGACGGGCCGCCTCGAGCTGCTCGACGTCGCGGCGCGGATGATCCGCCTGCACATCGCGGACCTGCTGCGCGTCGCCAACCCGCAGGCGCTGCCCGGCGAGATGGCCGCCGCGCTGGCCCCCGGCGTGGCGCGGCTCGACAAGGAGGTCGACCGGCTGGTCAAGGCCGAGGTGCGCGGCGCCACCGCCCAGATCAGCAACCGGCTCGTGGAGACGGGTGCCAGCCCCGCGCTGGCCGAGCGTGTCGCCCGCCTTTACGAGCTGGACGGCGCGATCGCGACCGCCTCGCTCGCCGCGCGTCAGGGCTGGAGCGAGATCGACGTGGTGGCCGCCTATGTCCGCCTCGGCGAGGCGCTCGGGCTCGATTGGGCCAAGGCGGCCGCCCAGCGCGCCGCGCCGACCGATCCGTGGGAGCGCCTGCTGACCGCCGGCCTCGCCCGCGATTTCGAGCAGCTCCGCCTCGACTTCCTGTCGCGCGCGGGGAAGGCCGGCCCGGTGGCGCTGGTCGACCAGTGGCTGGGCCAGCATCAGGTCCGCGTCGATCGCTTCGCCCGCCTCGTCCAGCGCGCCCGCACCGCCGCGAGCGTGACGCCGGCGATGCTGGCGCAGGTGGCGGCGCAGGCCCGCATCCTGCTCGCCCGCCACGTCGAGACGGGCGCGGAATAAGCGGCGCCGGAGTTCCTCCTCCACGTGCGGGGGAGGAACTCCGGGCCGTGCCTAGGCGAGGCCTTTCCGGGGAAGGTCCCCGAGGCGCCTGAAGGGGATGAACGGCACGTCCGGCCGTCCGGTATAGGCCGACTGCCGGAAGCCCGCGATGTAACGCGCCGGGATCGCCGTCAGGAAGGTCACTTCCTTGCTCTGGACCTGGCCATGGCAGAAGCCGATCAGATCGGCGGCATCATAATTGCCATTGTTGAACAGAACGAAATAATCCCGCGTGCTCAGCGCCGAGGAATGCTGAACATTGGCGCCCAGCGTCTTCCGCCGCGTCAGCAGGCGGAGCGTGATCTCCTCGTCCGGGATCGTGATCTTGTAGAAATGGCGAAACTGGGTGAACGCGCCATCCTCGATCATCGACGTCGCGATCAGCCCGCCCGGCGTCTGGCTGCGCCACACCATGCCGATCTCGGCAGGGCCTCCCGCCATGTTCTGGAGAAACGCCCGCGCTTCATCGCCCGACATCGTCTGCGCGGGCGGCTTCGCGGTAAAGCCCCGCGTGCTCAGCACGGGGTCATGGGGCGGGCGGTCGTCACCTCGGTAGAAATCCATCGCTATATCCCGGCTCGGCCCCAACGGCGGGGCCATGACGCGGAACACCGTGCCGCGCCGGGATTTCGCCCGCGTTGCGATCGCACGGCATCCGGCTACAGCGGTAACGCGCGCGATACCCTCTTGACATTTTTCACCAGATAGGTTACAAGCTGCCCGTCCTTCCGCGGCCCCGATCACGTCGCGGCGGGGCAAGGTCCGGGTTGAAACCCCGGGCGGCCGGCGCGAAGTCATCCGGGTATCAGCCGAAGCGCTTCGCTCCATCATCCATGGCCAGCCTTTGCTCGCCTGCCCGTTGCAATGTTCAGGGCAAGCCTCGCAAAGGTCCGCCGAACCGGGCGTCCCAGACGCCCGCGGGTCCAGAAGAGGCCCGCAAACCGGGTGCGTGCAACAGGGACGCGCCGGCCGCTATCCTTCCACGATCCCCGTCGGCGGGAGAGCCGCGCCCGCATTTCCAACACGCGCCCGCTCGAACAGCCAGACGCGGATCGCGCTGGCGAGGTTGGCGGGCACGTCCGCCTCGATGCGTTCGGCGTCGATGCGCGCCACCAGCGCGGAGAGGGGCAGCGACAGCTCGGCCGCCGCCTCCACCAGAGCCTGCCAGAACACGGGCTCCAGGCTGATCGAGGTCGAGTGGCCGGCGATCGCGACCGAGCGCTTGACCGGACCGGCCACCCGATCCCTCCTCAATACATGTGCTGGCCGCCGTTGATCGACAGCGTCGAGCCGGTGATGAAGCCGCCATCCTCCGCGATGAGGAAGGCGACGCCGCGCGCGATCTCCGAGGCATGGCCGAGGCGGCCGACCGGGATCTTGGCGACGATCTTCTCCAGCACGTCCTCCGGCACGGCGGCGACCATGTCGGTGTCGATATAGCCCGGCGCGATGGCGTTGACCGTCACGCCGAACTTCGCGCCTTCCTGCGCCAGCGCCTTGGTGAAGCCATGGATGCCGGACTTGGCGGCGGCATAGTTCACCTGCCCGTACTGGCCCGCCTGCCCGTTGATCGATCCGATGTTGACGATCCGGCCCCAGCCGCGCTGGCGCATCCCCGGAAAGGTCGCCTTCGCCATGTTGAAGCAGCCGCCCAGATTGGTGTCGATCACCGCCTTCCACTGCTCATAGCTCTGCTTGAGGATGGTGCTGTCGCGGGTGATGCCGGCATTGTTGACGATGATGTCGACGGGGCCGAGATCGGCCTCCACCTTCTCGACGCCGGCATGGCAGGCGTCGAAATCCGACACATCCCATTTATAGGCCGGGATGCCCGTCTTCTCGGTGAAGGCCTGCGCCTTGGCGTCGTCCCCCGCATAGTTCGCGGCGACCTTCACCCCCATGTCGCGCAGCGCGACGCTGATCGCCTCGCCGATCCCACGGGTTCCGCCGGTCACGATTGCTACGCGGTTCATTTGCCTCTCCCACATTCTCAGGACGTCGAAAGCCTAGGGAAGCCTCATCCAGCCTTCAAGTTCCCGCTTTATGACAATTCGCAACATGTCGATGCCGGGGCCGTCATCGTTCAGACATGGAAGATAGGCGAAGCGCTGGCCGCCCGCCCGCTCGAAGCTCTCGCGGCCGCGGATCGCCAGCTCCTCCAGCGTCTCGACGCAATCCGCCGAGAAGCCCGGCGCGACGATGGCGACGCGGGTGATGCCCTTGCCCGGCAGCGCTTCGAGCGTGGTGTCGGTGGCGGGCTCCAGCCACTTCGCCCGCCCGAAACGGGACTGGAAGGCGAGGATCAGCTCGCGGCCGAGCGCTTCGGACAGAAGGCGCGCCGTCGTCCGGCAATGGTCGTGATAGGGATCGCCCAGCTCCTTCGTCCGCTGCGGCATCCCGTGGAAGCTCGCGACGATCGCCTGCGGCTCGAAATCGAGACGCTCCAGCGAGGCGCGCACCGACGCCGCCAGCGCACCGATATAAGCGGGATCGTCATGATAAGGCGGCAGCGTGCGGATCGCCGGCTGCCAGCGCATCGCCGCCAGCGCCTCGAACGCCTTGTCGTTGGCGGTGGCCGTCGTCGCCGCGCAATATTGCGGGTAGAGCGGCGCGATCAGGATGCGATCGCAGCCTTGGTCCTTGAGCGCCGCCAGCCGATCCGCGATGGCCGGGTTGCCGTAGCGCATCGCATAGTCGACGATCACCTGCGGCCCGAACGCATCCCTGAGCGCCGCCGCCTGAAGCCGCGTGATCGCGGCGAGCGGGGAGCCGTCCGCGCGCCACACCTGGGCATAGGCATGGGCGGATTTCTTCGGGCGGGTGCGCAGGATGATGCCGTGCAGGATCGGCTTCCACAGCACCGCCGGGATCTCCACCACCCGCTTGTCGGAAAGGAACTCCGCGAGATAGCGGCGCACCGCGCCCGGCTCGGCCGCGTCCGGCGTGCCGAGGTTGACGAGCAGCACGCCGATGCGGCGAGGCTCGATGGAGGGGACGGCCATGGTCATGCGGCGGCACTCAGCGGAAGCGTGCGGGATCGGCGGCCGGTGGCGGCGGCCAGCGCGTTGGCGATGGCCGGCGCGACCGGCGGCACGGCGAGGCCCGAGACGCCGCCCGGCGCGGCGGTGGAGGCCACGATGTCGATCTGGAGGCTGGGCGTCTCCGCGAGCCTCGGCAGGCCGAGCGCGGCCAGACGGCGCTGGTCGGGAAGGCCGCGCGTGACGGTGATCGGATCGCCGATCGCGGCGGGCAGCGCGAAGAGCAGGCCGCCTTCGATCTGCTGGCGGACGAGGGCGGGGTTCACCACCCGGCCGCAATCGACGCTGGCGGTGAGCCGGGTCACCGCGATCCGCCCGTCCGCGCCGACATGCGCCTCCGCCATCACCGCGATGAAGCTGCCATAGCCCGCGAAGCAGGCGAGGCCCTGCCCCGTCCCCTTGCCGCCGCCCTCCCAGCCGCCGAGCGTCGCGGCGGTCGAGAGGCAGTGGGCGAGGCGCGGATTGGCGCCGAGCAGGGTGATGCGGAAGGACAGCGGGTCCGCCCCGGCCTTGAGCGCCAGCTCGTCGACGAAGCTCTCGGCGAAGAAGGTGGTGACGCCCGCCGCCTCGCCGCGCAGCACGCCGGTGGGGAGGCCGATGTCGGCGGGGTGATGGTCGATCGCGAAGGCGGGGATGGCATAGCCGGGCAGCATCCCGTCGACCGCCGCCGGTTCGCCGCCATGCCCGATGGGGAGCGAGGGGGTGAGCCCCGCCACCATGTCGCGGATCGTCGCCGGGGTCGCGACCTGGGCGCGCCACGCGGCGATCGTGCCGCCCGGCCCCAGCGCCGCCGACAGCCGCGCGCGGGCAGGCGGGCGGAAGCGATCGTGCAGGCACTCCTCGACGCGCGACCACATCAGTTGCACCGGCCGCCCGAGCTTCTGCGCGAGGATCGCCGCCTGCTCGGCCGGGCGCGTGTCGAAGCCCGCGCCGAAGCCGCCGCCGAGCGGCATCGGATAGAGCATCACGTCGCCCTCCGCGATGCCGATCGCCCGCGCGGCGGCGGCACGGGCGGCGGCGGGGGCCTGCGTGCCGACCCACAGCTCCAGCCGGCCGTCGGCGAACCGCGCGGTGGCGGCGGGCGTCTCGATCGCGGCGTGGGCGGCGAGGCCGGCGCTATAGTCGGCATGGATCGCCTGATCCCCGAGCAGCCTGTCCGGCGTGCCGTGGGAGAGGATCGGGTCGCCGTCCGCCGCCAGCGCCTTGGCCAGCGCGGCGTCGATCGAGGCGGTGTCGGGGAGCCCGCCCTGCGTCTCGAAGCGCGGGGCGAGCCTGTCGAGCGCGCGGTTGGCCGCCCACCCATTGTCGCCCACCGCCGCCACCCAGCCGGGATTGTCGAGGATCGCGATCAGGTCCGGCACCGCCCGCGCCGCCTCCCTGTCGAGATGGACGAGGCGGCTGCGGCCCGGAGGTGCCTGCCGGATCGCGGCGAACACCATGCCGGGCAGGCGCACGTCGGCGGCGAAGCGCATCGAGCCGTCGATCTTGGCGGGCACGTCAAGCCGGGGGAGAGGCTGGCCGGCGAGCCCGCCCGCTCCGGGCGCACGCAGCGGCGGGGTCCGCGGCGGGGTGAGCGAGGCGGCCTCGGCGGCCAGCTCGGCGAAGCGCAGCCGGTCGTTGCCGCGCACCACGAAGCCGCCCTCAGTGTCGCAGGCGCGCCAGTCCGCATCCCAGCGCTTCGCCGCCGCCATGCAGAGCAGCGCCCGCGCCGTCGCCCCCGCCGCGCGCATCGGCCGCTCGAAGGCGCGCACCGAGGTGGAGAAGCCGGTCAGCATCGCGCCATGATCGGCCGCCCAGCGGCCCGCCATCCGCACCGCGACCTTGCGGATCGGCACCGGCGACACATCCGCCGCCAGTTCCTCCACCGCGAGGCGGTTGGCATAAAGCGGCCCGATCGGCGCGGGCTCCACCGCCACCGTCCGCCAGTCGCAGCCCAGCTCGTCGGCGAGCATCTGGGGGAGCGCGGTCCATGCGCCCTGCCCCGTCTCGGCCTGGGGCACGATCATGGTGACATGCCCGTCCACGCCGATCTTGAGGAACGGCCCCATCACCGTCTCGCCCGGCGCCGCCGCCGGATGCGCGCCATAGCGGCGCGGCCACGCCGCCCACGCCACGATGAGGCCGATGCCGGCGCCCCCGCCGATCAGAAGCTGCCGTCGCGAAATCCCAGCCGTCATGTCCGCCTGATAGGGCGCGTCCACGCGAACCGGAAGGTCTTTCCGCTGAGGCCCCGCCCCTCTAAAGGATGGGGCTCATAGCCCGAGGACCGCCGATTTGCCTCCTGTCGACCCCAACGCCTTCACGCACTGGACATCGCTCGGCCTGTCGCCGATCGCTCTGCAACTGGGTCCGGTCGCGGTCCGCTGGTATTCGCTGGCCTATATCACCGGCATCCTCGCCGGCTGGTGGTATCTGCTGAAGCTGCTCGACCAGCCGGGCGCGCCGATGGCGCGGCGCCATGCCGACGATTTCGTGTTCGACGCGACGCTGGGCGTGCTGCTCGGCGGGCGGATCGGCTATGTGCTGTTCTACCGGCCGGATTATTATCTCCAGCACCCGGTGGAGATCTTCAAGCTGTGGGAGGGCGGCATGTCCTTCCATGGCGGGGCGGCGGGCGTGCTGATCGCCATCCTCTTCTATTGCCGCCGCAAGGGGCTGAACTGGCTGCGCGTCACCGATTATATCGCCTGCGTCGCGCCGATCGGGCTGTTCTTCGGGCGGCTGGCGAACTTCGTGAACGGCGAGCTGTGGGGCAAGCCCTCCACCGTTCCCTGGGCGATCGTCTTCCCCGGCGCCGGCGACGTGCCGCGCCACCCGAGCGAGCTGTACGAGGCGGGACTGGAAGGCCTCGTCCTGTTCGCGATCCTGAGCCTGCTCTTCTGGAAGAGCGATGCGCGCTACAAGCCGGGCTTCCTCGCCGGCAGCTTCGTGCTGGGCTATGGCGTGTTCCGCTTCATCGTCGAATTCTTCCGCGAGCCGGACGAGCAGCTCGTCGAGTTCGCCCGCGTCACGCATCTGCACATGGGCCAGTGGCTGTGCGTGCCGATGATCCTCGTGGGCCTTTACGTCGTGCTGACCGCCAAGGGCCGCCGCCAGCGCGTGGAGCCGGTGGCGGGCGATGCCAGCGTCGCCTGAGGATTTCGGCGGGCGGCTGCGGCGGTTGATCGCGGGCGGCGGGGCGATCCCGCTCGCCCAGTATATGGCGCTGGCCAACGCCCATTATTACGCCACGCGCGATCCGCTGGGCGCGGCCGGCGACTTCACCACCGCGCCCGAGATCAGCCAGATGTTCGGCGAGCTGATCGGGCTGTGGGCGGCGGACCTCGCGCTGCGCGCCGGGGCCTCCGACTGCGCCTATGTCGAGCTGGGGCCGGGGCGCGGCACGCTCGCGGCCGACGCGCTCCGCGCGATGGGCAAGGCGGGGCTGGCGCCGCCGGTCCATCTCGTCGAGACGAGCCCGGTGCTGCGGCGGGCGCAGCTTGAGCGCCTGCCGGGCGCGACGCATCATGACGATGTCGGATCGCTCCCCGCCGACCGGCCGCTGATCGTCATCGCCAACGAGTTCTTCGACGCGCTGCCGATCCGCCAGCTCCTCCGCTCCGACAGCGGCTGGCGCGAACGGATGGTCGATTGGGACGGCACCCGCCTCGTCCCCACGCTCGGCGAGCAGCGCTTCGACGCGGTGATCCCCGAGACGTTGCGAGATGGCGAGGTGGTGGAGACGTCGCCCGCCTCGGTCGCGGTGCTACGCGAACTGGCGGCGCGGATCGCGGCGCAGGGCGGCGCGCTGCTGGCGATCGACTATGGCTATGAGGGGCCGCTCGCCGGCGACACCTTGCAGGCGCTGCATCGCCACCGCTTCGTCGATCCGTTCGACGCGCCGGGCGAGCAGGATCTGACCGCCCATGTCGACTTCGCCGCGCTGGCCGACGCCGCCCGCGCCGAAGGGGCGATCGCGCATAAGGTGGTGACGCAGGGCGCATTGCTCGAAGCGCTCGGCATCGCCGCCCGCGCCGCCGCGCTGGCCCGCGCCGCGCCGGAGCGCCAGCCCGAGATCGAAACCGCCTGGCGCCGCCTCTGCGCGCCGGACGAGATGGGCACCTTGTTCAAGGCGCTGGCGCTGACCGCGCCCGGCTGGCCGACACCCGGAGGATGTGCATGATCGACTATCGCGACGCCCGCCCCGAGGACGGCCCCGCCCTCGCGGAGATGGCATCCCGCTGCTTCGTCGAGACCTTCGGCCCCTTCTACAAGGCCGAGGACATGGAGGCCTTCATCGCCTCGGCGTTCGGACCCGAGGGCCTGCCTTCGCAGATCGGCACGCCCGGCCTTGCGATCCGCCTCGCGGTGGACGGCGGCCGGATCGCCGGTTTCGCCAAGCTCGGCCCCAGCACCTTGCCGCCCGCGCCCGAAGGCTCGGCCGAGCTGAAGCAGCTCTATGTGCTCAAGCCCTGGCAGGGTGCCGGCATCGCCGCGACGCTGATGGACTGGGCGATCGCCACCGCCCGTGCGCAGGGGGCGGATCATCTCTCGCTCAGCGTATGGGAGCATAATCATCGCGCCCAGCGCTTCTACGCCCGCTACGGGATGGCGCCGATCGGCTTCCACCCCTTCACGGTGGGCGATCATATCGACAACGATCCCGTGTGGAGCATGAAGCTGTGAGCGTCGAAACCATCCGGTCGCAGGCTCTGCACGGCGCCCCCCACGCCTTTCTCGGCCGCAGGGGCGGCGTGTCGGAGGGCATCCATGCGGGCCTGAACGTCGGCTGGGGCTCGGACGACGACCGCGCCGCCATCGCTGAGAACCGCCGGCGGGCGGTGGACGCGGTAAAGCCCGGCGCGATGCTCGCCACCGTCCATCAGGTCCACAGCGCCACCGCCGTGGTGGCCGACGCCTTCCCCGACGACGCCCGCCCCCATGCCGACGCGCTCGTCACCGACCGGCCGGACCTGCTGCTCGGCATCCTGACGGCCGACTGCGTGCCCGTGCTGCTGGCGGACGCCGAGGCCGGCGTGGTCGGCGCGGCCCATGCCGGGTGGAAGGGCGCGATCGGCGGCGTCGTCGGCTCGACGGTCGAGGCGATGGAGAGGCTCGGCGCCGACCGCGCGCGGATCGCCGCCGCGATCGGCCCGTGCATCGGCAAGCGCAGCTATGAGGTGGACGACGCCTTCCTCGCGCGCTTCTGCGAGGCGGAGGCGGCCAATGAGCGCTTCTTCCTCTCCGGCCGGCGCGAGGGGCATCACCAGTTCGACATCGAGGCCTATGTCGCCTCCCGCCTCGCCGACGCGGGCGTGCGCCGCATCGAGGCGCTCGGCCTCGACACCTATGCCGACGAGGCCCGCTTCTTCAGCTACCGCCGCGCGACCCATCGCGGCGAGCCAGGCTATGGCCGCCAGATCGCGCTGATCGGGCTTTAGGCGCGATGGTCGCCGGCCGGTACGCTAGCCAACGGGGATGCCTGACCTTCAAATAGACCAGCAGGGTTATGAACGGCACGATCCCGATTATCGACGCGATGTTGAACCCGAGGCGATCCTCCAGATACTCGATTGCCGTATATTGGCACATTTTGCCGATCGCCAAGCCGACGACGACGACCAGCGCCGCATGTACGAAACGCACCAGAAATTGCATGGAGACCCATCCTAACCAGTCGCGGTCAGTTTCCATGGCGTCGGACATGGGTCCAGTGATTCTGAACCCATTATCGTTTCAATTACCCCGACCCCTTCGAAGCCAGCGTCGACGCCACCTCGCCCGGATTGCTGAGCTGCGCTACGATCCAGCCATTGCCGTCGGGATCGCGCAGCATCGTGAAGCGCCCCCAGGGCTGCTCGTCGATCGGCGACACCTCGACGCCCGCCTGCCGCAGCCGGGCATGTTCGGCGTCGATATCCGGCACATGCAGCATCACGCCCTGCAAGCCGCCGGCCGCCATCCCCTCGAACCATGTCACCAGCGCGATGGTCGAGCCGCCGGTCCTGGGCTGGAGCTGTATCCAGCGCATTTCCGGCCCCATCGCCTCGTCGCGCAGCAGGGTGAAGCCCATTTTCCCGGTGTACCAGTCGCGCGCGGCGGCCTGATCCTTCACGGGCACTGAAACGATCGCGATCGGCATCGGATTGTCTCCCACAATCGGCTAGAGGAGCACCATAGCGTCGCTGCGCGACGACTCCGAGAGGATCGCATGACAGACCATAAAAACCCCGAAACCGAAGCCGATCTCACCGGCGCCACCCCGCGCCGCCGCCCCAAGGCGGACGTGCTCGAAGTGGGCGGCCGCAAGCTCAGCCCGTCGACGCTGATGATGGGCCACGCCTTCGATCCGATGCTGTCGGAAGGCTCGCTCAAGCCGCCGATCTTCCTGACCTCGACCTTCGTGTTCGAGAATGCGGCGGCCGGCAAGCGCCACTTCGAGGGCGTCACCGGCAAGCGCCCCGGCGGCGCGGACGGCCTCGTCTATTCGCGGTTCAACGGCCCCAATCAGGAGATTCTCGAGGATCGCCTCGGCATCTGGGACGAGGCCGAGGACGCGCTGGTCTTCTCCTCCGGCATGTCGGCGATCGCGACGCTGATGCTGGCGCTGGTGAAGCCGGGCGACGTGATCGTCCACTCCGCCCCGCTCTATGCCGCGACCGAGACGCTGATCGGCCGCATCCTCGGCCGCTTCGGCGTGACCTTCCTCGATTTCCCGGCCGGCGCCACCGAAGCCGAGATCGAGGCCGTGGTCGCAAAGGCCAAGGCGCAGGGCAACGTCTCGCTGATCTATCTGGAGAGCCCGGCGAACCCGACCAACGCGCTGGTCGACATCGAGGCCGTGTCGCGCGTGCGCGATCGCCTGCTGGGCGAGAGCAAGCCGCCGATCGCGATCGACAACACCTTCCTCGGCCCGCTCTGGCAGCAGCCGCTGCGCCATGGCGCGGACCTCGTGGTCTACAGCCTCACCAAATATGCCGGCGGCCATTCGGATCTCGTCGCCGGCGGCGTCACCGGCGCGAAGGCGTGGATCAACCCGATCCGCATGATGCGCAACACGATCGGCACGATCTGCGATCCCAACACCGCGTGGATGCTGCTCCGCAGCCTCGAAACGCTGGAGCTGCGCATGAGCCGCGCGGGCGAGAATGCCGAGAAGGTCTGCGCCTTCTTCCGCGATCATCCCAAGGTGGAGAGCGTCGGCTATCTCGGCTTCCTTCAGGACGGCACGCGGCAGGCCGACATCTACAAGCGCCACTGCACCGGCGCGGGATCGACCTTCTCGCTCTATCTCAAGGGCGGCGAGCGCGAGAGCTTCGCCTTCCTCGACAGCCTGAAGATCGCCAAGCTCGCGGTCAGCCTCGGCGGCACCGAGACGCTGGCGTCCTGCCCGGCGGCGATGACGCATCTGTCGGTGCCCGATCAGCGCAAGCAGGAACTGGGCATCACCGACAATCTCGTGCGCATCTCGATCGGCGTGGAGAATGCGGACGATCTCATCGCCGACTTCGATCAGGCGCTGAAAGCGGTCTGATACCCCTTCCGGGTCGCTTGGCCGCGGGCGCGCTTCATGCGACGCTCGCGGCCTTGCCACGGGGGAGATCGCCATGCGTCCGATCGTCTTGTGCCTGACGGCCCTGTCCGCCGTCCCGGCCGCGGAGGCCGCTCCGCCCACGCCGATGGGCAGGCCCGTCGCCCTCGCCTGTTCCGGCCCCGAGGCCGATGCCGGGCGCAAGCTGGTCGCCCGTGAGAAGCTGGCGGTCGGCGGCCACCCCAGGGCCTGCTTCGGCCATATGACGCTCTACGAAGGCCCCAACCGGCAGGTGGTCGCCGCCGAGCCCTCGCCCCGCTGCCCCGGCGCGAGCGCGATCCAGATCTACGAGCAGTCCCGCGCCGGGCCGTGGTCGAGCTTCTTCGAGACGCCGGTGTGCGGCCGCTCGGTCAGCGTCGGGCCAAAGGACCAATGGGGATCGATGATGGTGAGCATCGACGGCCGCCCCTATGACCAGCGCGGCGCCTATTACGTCCCCGCCCGCTAGGCGGTCCAGTCGAGCACCGGCCAGCCGCGCTGCACCGCGAGCGCGCGCATCTTCGGGCTGGGCGTGGTGGCGAAGGCCTCGTCGGCCCATTCCATCACCGGCGCGTCGGATACATGGTCCGAATAGAAGCGGACATGGGCCTTCGAGCGGTCGATCCCTTGCCGCTGGAACCAGTCCTCGATCATGCGGAGCTTGGCGGGGCCGTAGCAATTCTCGCCGTCGATCTTCGCGGTCACCCGCGCGTCGAGGCCGAGGATCGAGTTGGTGGCGATCACGTCGTCGAAGCGCAGCCGCGCGGCGATCGCCTCGACATAAAGGCGGTAGGAGGCGGTGGCGAGCACGAGGCGGCGGCCGGCGGCGCGATCCTCCTCGATCTGGCGGAGCGCGCCGGGCAGCGTGTTGAGCCGCATCACCCGGTCGGCGAAGCTGGCCGTCACCGGCTCCAGATCGGCGCGGGAGATTTCGGCCCCCAGCAACAGGCTCTGGTTGATCTCCTTGAGCCGAGCGCGGGTGAAGAGCTTGAGCGCATAGCCCAGCATCGCCAGCAGCGCGACCGGCAGCAGCAGCAACCGCCACGGCGCACGGGCCAGCGCGGCGTGGATCAGGAACGGCGTGTAGGTGCCCGTCCGCGTGATGGTGCGGTCCATATCGTAGATCGCGATCTCCTGAACGCCCGTCACGCCCGCCCTTCCAACACCGCCTCGGCCAGTTCGAGGTCGGACACCTTGTCCACGTCGACCGCCGCCAGCGGATCGCCAAGCCCCACCATGCGGACATTCGCGCCCATCCGCCGCCCCGCCTTCGCGACGGCATCGTGCAGCGTGATGGTGCGGGTGAGCGCGCGCAGCAGCAGCATCGGCCCGAACCTGGCGATCAGCTTCCAGCCCTTCTTGCGATCCTGCTCCACCGAGGCCCATGTCTCGATCACGGGCAGCGCCGATGCGCTCGCGAAGTAGAAGAGGTTCGCCCCCGTCCAGTCGCCCTTGCGGAAACGCAGCCATGTCCGCTTCGATTGCGGGAAGCGGCTCTGCACCACGGCGCGCTCGACGACCCCCACGGCGACGTCCGCGCCCTCGGCTCCGCGCAGAAATTCCGCGATCGTCTCGGGGCGGAGCAGCGCATGGTCGGCGGTGGTGACGAACAGCGGGAACGGCGCCTCGCCGCTCTTGAGCGCCGCCGCGATGGAGCGCGCGATGCCCGCGCCCGATCGCAGGAAGCCGATGCGCGGATCAGGCGGCAGCACGGCGGCGATCGGTTCGACATCCTGCGTCATCACGCGGATCGGCCCGACCTCGCTCGCCAGCAGCGTGGAGACGACCCGCGCCACCATCGGCGTCCCCGCGACGGGGATCAGCGCCTTCAGCGTCTGCCCCCTCGTCGCCGCGAGCGCATCGACGCCCGGCCGACGCCCGGCCAGCAGCAGCGCGGTCAGGCCAGCCACGAGACGATCTCCCCGCCGCCCGCGCGCCGGGCATAGGCCTGCCCCAGACGGACCAGATGGAAGAGGCAGGAAAGCCCCGTCCACCACGCCACCGCCAGCAGCCCCCAGTCGGGCCGCGACACCACCAGGCTCGCGAACAGGATCACGACGTTGGGATTGCGCCGCGCCGTAATCAGCCGGAAGCGGCTGTCGGTGCGCTCCCACACATGGATATGCATCTTGAAGCTGGCGATGAACGCCCCCTCGATCAGCCGCTGCACGACATAGCCGGCGACCAGCACCGCCATGATCGTCCAGAGTTCCGTCTGGCTGAACGCCAGCCCCCAGCCGGCAAGCCCGACGCCCCACGCCCAATACCAGAAGGGCGGATGGACGAGGTCCACGCCATGATCGAGGATATTGCCCCATTCGGAACTGGTGCCGGTGCAGCGGGCGAGCTTGCCGTCCACCGTGTCCAGCACCATGAAGACCAGCCCGACGAGCAGGCCCGCCGCGAAATGCCCTTCCTTGAACAGGAAGAAGGCCCAGATGCACAAGGCCACGCCGATCGTGGTAATCATGTTCGGCGTCATCCGGGCATAGGCCGCCCAGCGTGTGATGTGGAACGCCGCGCCCCGCCACAGATAGAGGGTGAGCAGATCGGTCACCCCCTTGTAGCTGGCGTCGTAGCTCGCCTTCTCGATCGTCGGCACGGCATCGCGGGTGAGCGGCGCCAGATAGGCGTCCTCCCGCTTCCTCAGCGTCGCGTTGTAAAGGCTGGCGTCGGTCTCCGCGTCCTGCACGGTGAGGGCGAGCCCTTGCGGCAGCGGCGCCCCCGCCTCGATCGCCGCGACGACCGCCTCAGCCGTGGCCGCGTCCGCCGCATGGACCAGCACCGGCCGCCCCCGCCACGTCACCGCCAGACCCGCGGCATCGCGCACATGCGCCAGCCAGGCCGGATCCCAGGCGAAGCCGATATCCGCGACGATCACCGGCCCCGCCGACGGAACCCGATCCGCCACCGCCAGTTTGGCCTTGGTCGCGAAACGGCGCGCGCGCTCGGCCGGCAACAGGCCGAACACACGCGTCTCATTGTGCCCGGCCTCGAGGAAAGAGACCTTGCTGTCCATAAAAACTCCCATGGTCGCCCTATTGGCAGGTTTCGTCTTGTCGCGCATCTCATGAAAATCCGATCTTCTCAGCGCTTGCCGCCCGTAATGATCTGCCGCATCCTCCCGCCCGCATGAGCCCTCACCCCGCAGATTTCTCCGAGCAGGACCGCACGCTGCGCCTGACCGGCCAGTGGACGCTGGCCCAGCTCGGCACCGTGCCGAACCGGCTGGAAGCGCTGGATTCCTCGCCCGAGCGGGTCGACCTGTCGGACGTCCAGCGAATCGACACGGTCGGCGCGTGGCTGGTCCACCGCCTCCAGCGCGATCATGGCGCCGCACTCGAAGGCGGCGACGAGAAGGCGCGCGAGCTGATCGAGAAGGTCGGCGGGGTCGACAAGCCCTTCCAGTCGCAGCCCGATCAGCCGCCCTCCTTCCAGCGCGTGCTGGCGCAGGTGGGCGCCGCCACGATCAGCGCGGGGCGGACATTGCTCGGCCTGCTCGAATTCTTCGGCGCGACGATGGTGGCGGTGTGGGAGGTCATCCTCGCGCCCCGGCGCTTCCGCGGCAATGCGGTGATCCGCCAGATCGAGGTGGTCGGCATCGACGCGCTCGGCATCATCGGGCTGATGAGTTTCCTGATCGGCATCGTCATCGCCCAGCAGGGCGCGGTGCAGCTCCGCCAGTTCGGCGCCGAGGTGTTCACGGTCAACCTGATCGGCCGCCTCACCATGCGCGAGCTGGGCGTGCTGATGACGGCGATCATGGTCGCCGGCCGATCGGGCTCGGCCTTCGCCGCGCAGATCGGATCGATGCGGCTGGCCGAGGAGGTGGACGCGATGCGCACCATCGGCCTCTCCCCCATGCAGGCGCTGGTGCTGCCGCGCGTGATCGCCACGCTGATCGCCATGCCACTGCTCACCTTCTACGCGATGCTGGTGGCGCTGGTCGGCGGCGGGCTGCTGTGCTGGCTCCAGCTCGGCATTCCGCCCGTCACCTTCGTCGCGCGCATCCGCGAGGTCGTGCCGATGACGGACCTGTGGGGCGGCCTGCTGAAGGCGCCGGTGTTCGGCATGATTATCGCCATGGCCGGCTGCTTCCAGGGGATGCAGGTGGAGGGCAATGCCGAGGAGGTCGGCCTGCGCACCACGGCGGCCGTCGTCCAGTCGATCTTCCTCGTGATCGTGCTCGATGCCTTCTTCGCGATCTTCTACACGGCGATCGGCTGGATATGACGACCCACGCGACCGCCCGGAAGCAGCCGCCCGAGCCGGAGGCCGGAACGTCGGTCATCTGCGTGCGCGGGCTCACCAACAGCTTCGGCCATCAGGTCGTCCACAAGGATCTGGACCTCGACGTGCGGCGGGGCGAGATTCTCGGCGTGGTCGGCGGATCGGGCACGGGCAAGTCGGTGCTGATGCGCTCGATCGTCGGCCTCCAGCAGCCCGACGCCGGCGAGATCAGCGTCTTCGGCGAGCAGACGCGCGATCGCGGCGAGAGCGAGACTAAGGACGTCCGCCGCCGCTGGGGCGTGCTGTTCCAGAACGGCGCGCTGTTCTCGACGCTGACCGTCGCCGAGAACGTGCAGGTGCCGATCCACGAATATTATCCCGCGATCGACCAGCGGCTTCTCGACGAGATCGCCTCCTACAAGATCGTGGCGACCGGGCTGCCGGCGGAAAGCTCCAGCAAATATCCGTCCGAGCTGTCGGGCGGCATGAGGAAGCGCGCCGGCCTCGCCCGCGCGCTGGCGCTCGATCCCGAGCTGCTGTTCCTCGACGAGCCGACCGCCGGGCTCGATCCGATCGGCGCGGCCGCGTTCGACGATCTGATCCGCGCGCTCAAGGATCTGCTGGGGCTCACCGTGTTCCTCATCACCCACGATCTCGATACGCTCTATGCGATCTGCGACCGTGTCGCGGTGCTGGCGGACAAGAAGGTGGTCGCGGTCGGAACGATCCCGGAGCTGCTGGCTTTGGATCATCCGTGGATTCAGGAATATTTCAACGGCCCGCGCGGCCGGGCGGCCGAAACGTCCGCCGAGCGCGAGGCCGCCCGGAAACCGGCACCGGCATCGGCGGACGATGGCGGCGATAACAGGGGCATGACCGACTGATGGAGACCCGCTCCAACCATGTGCTCGTCGGCGGGGTCGTGCTTGCGATTCTGGCCGTGGCGCTCGCCTTCATCGTGTGGATGAGCCAGGTCGGCAACGGCCATCAGCGCCAGTACGACATCTTCTTCCCCAATTCGGTGGATGGTCTGGCCAAGGGCTCGGCGGTCAACTTCTCGGGCGTGCCCGTCGGCAAGATCGACGACATCAAGCTGCTCCCCGACACGCCCGAGCTGGTGCGCGTGCGCATCTCGGTGGACGAGAACACGCCGGTCCTGAAGGGCACCACCGCCACCGTGGCGGGCGTGGGCTTCACCGGCGTCAGCCAGATCAACCTCGGCGGCGCCACCAAGGGCCAGCCGCCGATCACCGATATCGGGCCGTTCGGCGTGCCGGTGATCCCCACCAAACCGGGCGCGCTCGCCGGCCTGCTCAACTCCGCGCCGGAACTGCTCAAGAAGCTCCAGGCGCTGACCGATCGCGTCACCCAGCTTCTCGACGATCGCAACCAGAACTCGATCCACCACATCCTCGCCAATCTCGACACGCTGTCGACCGATCTCGCCAGCCAAGGTCCGCAGTTGAAGCAGACGCTCGCCAACGCGCAGGTCGCGATCAAGCAGGCGGGCGATGCCGCGCAGCAATTCGGCAAGCTTGCCGGCACCACCAACGATCTGCTCGATCAGCAGGGCCGCCCGCTGATGACCAATCTCAACAAGGCGGTGAAATCCGCCCAGCAGAGCGCGGACAGCCTGAACGCGATGATTAACGACGCGCGGCCGGGCGTGCAGACGCTCAGCAAGGATACCGCGCCGCAGATCGACCAGCTCGTCCGCGACCTGTCCGAAATGGCCGAGGCGCTGACCATGACCGCCAACAAGCTCAACTCGGGCGGTGCCGGCGGCGTGCTCGGCGGCGGCCGCCTGCCAGACTATAAGCCCCGGCATTGAGGGAAGAGATCATGAACGTCCGCACCCTGTCTCTCGCCGCGCTGCTGCCCGCGCTGGCGCTCGCCGGCTGCGTGAGCTTCGGCCCCAAGCCGCCGCCCGAGCTGCTCCGCCTCGCGCCCGTGCAGACCATGCCCGCCGGGCAGCAGATGCCGCTCACCGCCGGCCGGTCGGTGACGGTGCTGGTGCCGACCGCACCGGCCGAGCTTGCCAACAATCGCATTCCGGTGCGCAGCGGCACCAGCCAGCTTGCCTATCTGAAGGGCGCGCAATGGGCCGACGTGCCGGCGCGCCTGTTCCGCGATCTGCTCGCCGAGACGATCCGCACGCGCACCGGCCGCCCGGCGCTCGACGTGCGGGATTATCATCTGGCGCCGGGGATGCGGCTGTCCGGCCGTCTCCATGCCTTCGGGGTGGATGCGGGCTCGAAGCAGGTCGAGGTCGTCTACGACGCCACCATCCAGCGCGAGGACGGCCACCTCGAGACGCGCCGCTTCGAGGCCCATGCCCCGGCCGCGTCGATCGCGGAGGTGCCGGTCGCGCAGGCGCTGAATGTCGCCGCCAACGACGTGGCCGCGCAGGTCGCCGACTGGATCGGGAAATAAGCACCAGGGGCGGCGCGCGGCCGCCCCCGGCTTGCCTCAGGCGAGGCTCTTGGAAGCCTGCTCGAACACATCCTTGCTGAGGCCCGGCGTCGCGACGATGCGCTCCAGCTCGGCCTTCATCAGCGCCGAGCGCCGGGGCTCGAAGCGCCGCCAGCGGCCGAGCGGCGGCACCAGCCGCGCCGCCGACTGCGGATTGAGCTTGTCCGCCGCGAGGATCATGTCCGCCACGAAGCGATAGCCGCGCCCGTCGGCCGCGTGGAAGGCGTACTGGTTGGCCGCGAAGGCGCTGACCAGCGCGCGCATCCGGTTCGGGTTGGCGAGCGTGAAGTCGGGATGCCCGGCCAGCCGCTCGACCGCCTCCGGCGTATCCTCGCGCGTCGACAGCGCCTGCGTGGTGAACCATTTGTCGAGCACCAGCGCATCGTCCCTGTAGCGCGCATAGAAGGCGGCGAGCGCCGTCTCGCGCTCGGGCGCGGTGCTGTTGGCGAGCACGCCGAGCGCGCCGTTGCGGTCGGTCATGTTGTCCGCGCCCTCGAACTGGGCGAGCGCCAGCGCGGCCGAACCCTCGGCCCCCGCCGCCGCGAGATAGCCGAGCGCGACCGTGCGCAGGCGGCGCAGGCCCTTGGCCGACGGCGTATATTCGAAGCGGTTGGCGGCGGTGGCGGCATAGGCCGCGCGCCATTCGCCCTCCAGCTCGCGGCCGAGGCGGACACGCAGCGCCTCGCGCGCGGCGCGGATCGCGGCGGGATCGACCTCGGCCAACTGGTCGCCGAGGAAGGCCTCGGTCGGCAGCATCACCGCCTCGCCGATGAACGCCGCGTCGAGCGCCGGATCGGTGAGCGTGTTGCGGACCGCCTCGATCACCGGCCGGGTGTCGACATGCGCCCCTTCGATCGCGGCGACCAGCGTGTCGACCATGAGCTGCTGCATCGCCTCGAAGCGGGCGAAGGGATCATTGTCGTGCGCCGAGAGGAAGGCGAGATCGGCCGCCGTGCGGTTCGTCTCCACCACGACGGGCGCCGAGAAGCCCCGGTTGATCGAGAGGACGGGCTGTTCGTCGATGCCCTCGAAGACGATCTCGCCCGTCTCGCCGCCCAGAATATGGACCTGCTCGTCGACGATCGGCCGGCCGCTCTTCGCGCCGAACAGCGCGATGCGCAGCGGCAGCGGCATCGGCTGCTTGTCGGGCTGGCCGGGCGTCGGCGGCACGGTCTGCTCCAGCGTCAGCCGCGCGCGGGCGGTGCCGGGCTCGTGGCTCAGCGCGGCGCGGAGGCGAGGCGTGCCGGCCTGGCTGTACCAGCGGCGGAAGTCTGCAAGGTCGGCGCCGTTGGCATCCTCCATCGCCTTCACGAAATCCTCGCAGGTCGCGGCCTCGCCGTCGTGGCGCTCGAAATAGAGATCGGTGCCGCGCCGGAAGCCTTCCGCCCCCAGCATGGTGTGCAGCATACGGATCACCTCGGCGCCCTTGTTGTAGATGGTCGCCGTGTAGAAGTTGCTGATCTCCAGATAGGAGTCCGGCCGGATCGGGTGCGCGAGCGGGCCGCCATCCTCGGGGAATTGCGCCGCGCGCAGCACGCGGACATCCTCGATCCGCTTGACCGCGCGGCTGCCCTGATCGGCCGAGAATTCCTGATCGCGGAAGACGGTGAAGCCTTCCTTGAGGCTGAGCTGGAACCAGTCCCGGCAGGTGACGCGATTGCCCGACCAGTTGTGGAAATATTCATGCGCGACGACGCCGGCGATGGCGTCGTAATCGGCATCCGTGGCGGTTTCCGGGTCCGCCAGGATGTAGCGCGAGTTGAAGATGTTGAGGCCCTTGTTCTCCATCGCGCCGAAGTTGAAGTCGGAGACGGCGACGATGTTGAAGATGCCGAGATCATATTCCCGGCCATAGACCTTCTCGTCCCACGCCATCGCGGCCTTGAGCGCCGCCATCGCATGATCGGTGCGCGGCAGGTCGGCCTCGCGCACCCAGATGCCGAGCTGTACCTCGCGGCCCGACATGGTGGTGAAGCGATCGCGGTTGGCCTGAAGATCGCCCGCCACCATCGCGAAGAGATAGCAGGGCTTGGGGAAGGGATCGTTCCACTCCGCCCAGTGGCGCCCGCCGCCGGCATCGCCCTCGCCCACCAGATCGCCGTTCGCGAGCAGCACCGGATAGGTCGCGCGGTCGGCGGTCATCTTCACGGTGTAGCGGGTGAGGACGTCGGGCCGGTCGGGGAAGAAGGTGATGCGGCGGAAACCCTCCGCCTCGCACTGGGTGCAGAGCAGGCCGCCGGACGCATAGAGCCCCATGAGCTGGGTGTTGGTCTCGGGGCTGATCGCCACCTCGGTCTCGACGACATGGGCATCGCCGGGAAGGTCGATGACGAGCTGGTCACCCTCGATCCGCCATTCGCCCTCGCCGAGCGCGCGGCCGTCGACCGACACGGCGCGGGGGCGCATCCCCGGATCGCCATCCAGCGCGAGCGGGCCGTCGCCGTTACGGACGACCTCCAGGCGGGCGCGGACGATCGTCTCGGCGGCGTCGAGATCGCAATCGAGGCGGATGGTCGGCACCAGCCAGGCCGGCGGGCGATAATCCTGCCGGAGGATGGGCGCGGGCGGCGTTGCGATGGCGGAATGCTGATCCATGTGCCAACCTCTAGGCATGGACAGATGCGGTGACAACGGACACAGGCCCGAAGCATGACGGCGATGCTGATCCTCGGGCTTGGGTACACCGCTTCCCGTCTGGCCGCACGCCTCGACGCGCGGGGCTGGGAGCTGCGCGCGACGAACCGCGACGGGCGCGGCGGGGCGATACGCTTCGACGACGGGGAGGCGGTGCGGCTGGCGATCGCGTCCTCCACGCACATCCTCTCCTCGGTGCCGCCCGATGCAGGGGGCGCCGATCCGGTGCTGGCGCGCTACGGGGCGGACCTTGCCCGATCGCCGGCACGCTGGATCGGCTATCTCTCCTCGACCGGCGTCTATGGCGACACGGGCGGCGCGTGGGTGGACGAGACCGCCGCGATCGGCGCCGGCCGCCGCTCCGCCCGCGCCGAGGCCGACGCGGCGTGGGGAGCGCTCCGCCCCGACGTGCGCGTCTTCCGCCTCCCCGGCATCTACGGCCCCGGCCGCTCGGCGCTGGAGCGGGTGGCGAGCGGCAAGGCCCACCGGATCGCGCTCCCGGAGCAGGTGTTCAGCCGCATCCATGTCGACGACATCGTGCGTGCGGTGATGGTGTCGTTCGAGGCGGGGCCGGCGGGCGTCTACAACGTCGCCGACGATCATCCCGCCAGCCAGAACGCCGTGATCGAGGAAGCGTGCCGAATGCTCGGCCTCTCAGCCCCGCCGCTGATGACGCTCGACGAGGCCGGCCTCTCGCCCGCCGCGCGGGGCTTCTATGCCGAGAACCGGCGCGTCGCGAATGGCAAGGCGAAGCGGCTGCTCGGCTGGCGGCCGCTCTACCCGGATTATCGCCTGGGGCTCGCCGCCTGCCGCGCCTGAAGCGCCACGAACAGCCCGCACAGCGACAGCCCGCCGCCGACCGCCGCCTCCGCCGACCAGCGATAATTCTCGAACACCGTCGAAAGCAGCATCGCCAGCACCGGGCTCAGCACGCTGGTATAGGCCGCCCGCCCCGGCCCGATCGCGCGGATCACGACGAAATAGCAGGTGAAGGCCAGCGCCGATCCGATCAGCCCGAGATAGAGCGTGCCGAGCCAGTAGCTCGCATGGGGATCGAGCACCGGCGGCCCGTCGATCGCCCACGCCGCCACGCAGTCGAACAGCGTGCCCCACGCCATGCCCCACACGATCAGGCTGGCGACGGGGATCGCCTTGGCGGTCCTGGCGGCCTGCATGACGTTGGCGATCGACGAGAACAACACGCCCAGGAGCGACCAGCCGATCCCCGTCCAGATCGCCACCTTGGCGGCCGGTGCAGCGGAAAGCTCGTGCGAGAAGAGCAGCACGAGGCCGACCATCGCCACCGCCGATCCGAGCAGGAAGGCCCTGGACACGCCCTGCTTCAGGAACACCCACGCGAACAGCGCATTGGGCACCACCAGCAGCGCGAACACGACGGCCACCAGCCCCGAGGTGATGACCCGCTCGCCCAGATAGACGCAGTAATAATTGAGCGCATATTGGGCGACGCCGTAGATCATCGCGAGGCCATGCTCGCGCGCCGTGAGCTTCAGCCGGGCACCGGTGAAGCGGGCATAAGCCGCCATCGCCACCATCGCGATCAGGAAGCGATAGGCCACCGACCAGGATGGCGGCACGATGCCGAGCTGGCTGCGGATCACCAGCCAGGTCGACGACCAGACCAGCGTGCAGACCATGAACGGGATCACCACCTTCGCGCGGGCGGAGACGCCCAGCGGGCGGGTGCCGGTCAGATGCTCGGTCATGTGCCCAGCGCGCGGATGGCGGCGGCGAGCGCGTCGATCTCGTGGCTCGGCTGATCCCACGAGGTGACGAGGCGCGCCTGCCCCTCGCCCCAATCATAGAAGTCGAAGCCCTGCGCACGGAGCGACGCGGCCTCCCCGGCGGTGAGGCGCAGGAAAATCTCGTTGGCCTCGACCGGCAGCATCAGGCGGCTGCCGGCCGCCTCGGCGATCGCCGCCGCGCCTGCGTTGGAGGCGCGGCCGTTGGCGATCCAGCGATCCCCCTCGATCAGCGCGAGGAGCTGCGCCGCCTGATAGCGCCCCTTGGAAAGAAGCTGGCCCGCGCGCTTGCGGCGCATCTTCGCGACGTCGGCCAGATCCTTGCGGAAGAAGATCAGCGCCTCGGCCGAGAGCCCGCCATTCTTGACGAAGCCGAAGCTCAGCGCATCGACGCCCGCCCGCCACGTCACGTCGCCGGGGTGGCAGCCGAGCCGCGCCACCGCATTGGCGAAGCGCGCGCCGTCCATATGGACGCCGAGGCCGAGTTCCTTCGCCACCTCGCTCAGCGCCGCCACCTCGTCGGGAGCGTAGACGAGGCCATATTCGGTCGCGTTGGTGATCGAGAGCGCGCGCGGCTGCACCTGATGCACGTCGGGCCGGATCGCCCGGCGCGCGGCGCGGACGGTCTCGGGCGTGAGCTTCGCGCCTTCGCCGTCGAGCGGGATCAGCTTGGCGCCATGGGTGAAGAACTCCGGCGCGCCGGCTTCGTCGGTGTTGATATGCGCCTCGCGGTGGCAGAACACGCCGCCATGGGGCGGCACCATCGCGGCGAGCGCGAGGCAGTTCGCCGCCGTGCCCGTGGTCACCCAGAGCGCCGCGACCTCGGTGCCGAACAGATCGGAGAAGGCGCCGTCGAGCCGCTGGCTCAGCCAGTCGCCGTCATAAGCGGTGTCGACACGGTTGGCGGCGGTGATCGCCTCCAGCACGGCGGGAGCGACGGTGGCGGCGTTGTCCGAGAAGAAGCGCATGGCCGTGCCTTGGGGGCAGCGGGGCGCTCCGTCAACGGCTGTCTGTTGACAGCGGCGCTCCGGTCGTCGAGCGGGCGGCTGGGGCGCAACAGGAAAGGTACGGCATGGCCATCGACGGCTGGACGATCGGGATCATCGGCGGCTCGGGGCTCTATGCGCTCGACGAGATCGAGGATGCGATATGGCATGATGTCGAGACGCCGTGGGGGCGGCCGTCGGACCGCATCCTCGAAGGGCGCATCGGCGCGACACGGCTGCTGTTCCTCCCCCGCCACGGCAAGGGCCACGCCATCCCGCCGACCGAGATCAACGCGCGCGCCAACATCGATGCGCTGAAGCGCCTCGGCGCGACCGACATCCTCGCCATCTCCTCGGTCGGCTCGCTGCGCGAGGAGCTGCCGCCGGGGCGCTTCACCGTGGTGGACCAGTTCATCGACCGCACCATGCATCGCCCGGCGACCTTCTTCGGCACCGGCCTCGTCGCCCATGTGTCGCTGGCGGACCCGGTCTGCCCGCGCCTCTCGGCCTTCGCCGCGGCGGCGATCGAGGCGGCGGGCGGCGAGGTTTCCACCGGCGCCACCTATCTCGCGATGGAAGGCCCGCAATTCTCCACCCGCGCCGAGAGCGTCGCCTATCGCCAGTGGGGCGCCGACGTGATCGGCATGACCGCCATGCCCGAGGCGCGTCTCGCCCGCGAGGCGGAGCTGCCCTATGCGCTGGTCGGCATGGTCACCGACTATGACTGCTGGCGCGAGGAGGAGGCCGGCGTCGTCGCCACCGACGTGGTCGCGCAGATGCACAGCAACGCCGTCACCGCCCGCCGCCTCGTCTCGGCTTTCGCGAAGGCACTCCCGGCCGAGCGCACCCCGTCGCCCATCGACACGACGCTCGATCACGCGATCCTGACGGCGCCTGCCGCGCGCGACGGCGCGATGGCCCGGAAGCTCGACGCGATCCTCAGGCGCTTCACAGCCAGTCCCGCCACTTGAACCACAGCACCGGCAGGATCGTGGAGGCGACCATCAGCACCAGCGCGAAGGGATAGCCCCACGTCCAGCCCAGCTCCGGCATGATGTGGAAATTCATGCCGTAGACGCCCGCCACCAGCACCGGCGGCACGCCGGCGACCGACACGACGGTGAGCACCTTCACCACGTCGTTCTGCTCGATGCTGATGAAGCCGGTGGCGGCGTCGAGCAGCAACTGCACCCGGCCGGTCAGCGAGGTTTCGAACTCGTCCAGCGACTCGATGTCGTGGCGCACCGAGGCGAGCCGGTCGCGCAGCCCGTTCTCGATCGCGGGCTCGCAGCGATCGGCGACGAAGGCGGCGATGCGGCCGATGGCGAGGAAGGCGTGGCGCACCTTCACCATCTGCTCGCTGGAGCGGCCGATCCTGACCATCAGCCCGCGCAGCCGGCGCGTCTCGCGGCCGAGACGGCGTTTCTGGCCGGGGCGCGGATCGCGGAAGATCGCGTGCGAGGCCGAGGTCAGATCCTCCGCCACGCGCTCCAGCCGGTCCGCCGAGCGGTCGACCAGCTCCTCCAGCAGCCGCACCAGCGCCTCCTGTCCGCCGACCTCATGGTCCGCCTTGGCGATCGCCTCGTGGGTCGTGTCAAAGGCGGTCATCTCGGCGAAGCGGATGGTGATGAGCCGGCCGGAGCGGAGGATGAAGCCGGTCGGCGCGAGGATCGCCGCCTCGCCCTGCCGCGCGACCAGCGGCGCGCTCATCGTGAGCTGGCCCTGATGCACGCGCAGCCGGCTGGAGGCCTCGATCTCGGACAGGCTCTCGCGGTTGGGCAGCGCGATATCGAACGCCCGCTCGACGCGCATGATCTCCTCATCGGTGGGGCTGCACAGATCGACCCAGCAAGCGCCGGCCAGATCCTCCCCATCACTCGTACCGCCCGCGCATTTCAACATGCGGCATCCTCTTGTCGCAAAAGCCTACTCCCGCTCCGGCTCTTCGCACGCCGGCGGCGGCGACACCAACCATTCCATTTTTTGGAACGATGGAAATGGATTTATCCGAGTATTCTGGATGAATCCGCCCCCTATATTGGCCCTCGGACAGGCAGGGGGCCTCTTCGGAAAACCCCTCGGCCATCATCCTTTAACGTGGATCGGGAGAACCGCGATGATCGAACTGCGCCCCTTCGCCACGCTCGGCGGCGAGAACCATGGCTGGCTGGATGCCAAGCACCATTTCTCCTTCGCCAACTATTATGACCCCAAGCGGATGAACTGGGGCAATCTGCGCGTCTGGAACGACGACGTCATCGAGGCGCGTTCTGGTTTCCCGCCGCATCCGCACCGCGACATGGAGATCATCACCTATGTCCGCACCGGCGCGATCACCCACCAGGACAGCCTGGGCAACAAGGGCCGCACCGGCGCCGGCGACGTTCAGGTGATGTCGGCGGGCACGGGCATCACGCATTCGGAATATAATCTGGAGGAGGAGGCCACCACCCTCTTCCAGATCTGGATCCTGCCGACCCGCACCGGCGACAAGCCGAGCTGGGGCGCCCGTCCCTTCCCCAAGGGCGAGCGGTCCGGCAGGTTCGTCACGCTGGCCTCCGGCTTCGCCAATGACGGCGATGCGCTGCCGATCCGCACCGATGCGCGGGTGGTCGGCGCGACGCTGAAGGCCGGCGAGACGGCCGAGTATGCGCTCGGCGCCGATCGCCGCGCCTATCTGGTGCCCGCCACCGGCGCGGTCGAGATCGAGGGCGTGCGCGTCAACGCCCGCGACGGCGCCGCCATCCAGGACGTCGAGACCCTCAAGGTCATCGCGATCGAGGATAGCGAGGTGGTGTTCGTCGACGCCGCGTGACACATTGCGTTCGGGGCGGCGATACCTGTCCGCCGCCCCGTCAGGCCGCCGGGGCTCCCTGCCCCCCTCCCCGGCCCCGGCGGCCACAGATTTCTTGAGGAGCCCGATCATGACCCTGCGTTCGAGCGATGTGGACGGCGTCGACATGGTGATCCTGCCGCCGGTCCGCGATCTCGGCGACGGCTTCACCGTGCGGCGCGCGTTGCCCTCGGCGCATCGCCGGATGGTCGGCCCCTTCATCTTCCTCGACCAGATGGGTCCGGCCGCCTTCACCGGCGGCGAGGGGCTCGATGTCCGCCCCCATCCCCATATCGGCCTCGCCACCGTCACCTATCTGCTCGACGGCGAGATCATGCACCGCGACTCCGTCGGCTCGGTGCAGGCGATCCGCCCCGGCGAGGTGAACTGGATGACGGCGGGCTCGGGCATCGTCCATTCCGAGCGCACCCGCCCGGAACTGCGCGCGAAGGGCTCCAGCCTGTTCGGCCTCCAGACATGGGTGGCGCTGCCCAGGGCGCATGAGGAAACCGCGCCGAGCTTCGCCCATTACAAGGCGGACGAGATCCCCGCCACCGAGGCGAACGGCGTGACGCTCACCCTGATCGCCGGCCGATCGGACGGGCTGGCCTCGCCGGTGAAGACCTTCTCCGACATGGTCTATGCCGACATCCTTCTGGAGGCCGGCGCCCGCTATCAGCTCAAGGCCGAGCATGTCGAACGCGCCATCTATGTGGTCGAGGGCGCCATCTCGGTCGAGGGACAATCGGGCGGCTTCGCCACCGGCGAGCTGGTGGTCTTCCGCCCCGGCGCGGAGATCGTGCTGCGCGCCCATGACGGAGCCGCGCGCCTGATGCTGGTCGGCGGCGAACCCTTCCCCGAGAAGCGCAACATCTACTGGAATTTCGTCTCCAGCGATGCGGACCGGATCGAGCAGGCCAAGGAGGACTGGCGCGCACAGCGCTTCGCCGCCGTGCCCGGCGAACCGGACTTCATCCCGCTCCCCGAAGACCCGAAGCCCGTCCGCTATCCCTGATCGCTTCCCCCTGACGTCCACCGCCCATCCTGCTATGGGAGGACGGTGGACGGTTCGCTTCCCCCTCCGCTCACAGAGACGCTGCGCCGGGTGGCGGCCGCGATGGAGGGCGCGCAAGACCCCTGGTGGATCATCGCCAGCGCCGCCATGGCGCTCCACGGCGCGCATCCGATCGAGGTCGCCGACGTCGATCTTCTGACCAGCGAACGCGATGCCGAAACCCTGCTCGCCACGCTGCGACTCCGCCCGTCGCCGGACGGCGGCTCCGACCGGTTCCGCTCGCACGTCTTCGCCCGCTGGGAAGCGCCGCCCGTGCCGGTCGAGATCATGGCCGGCTTCGAGGTGCGCACGCCGCGGGGCTGGCGATCCGTCCGCCCCGTCAGCCGCGTGGCGAAACAGCTTGGAAACATGACGCTATTCATTCCCTCGGTGGACGAAATACTCGTCCATTGCCGCCTGTTCGGCCGCCCCAAGGACGAACAACGTGCGGCGATTCTGCAACGCTTGGAGTCTTGATTCTCGGTTCGGCCAAGGCGCGCTTGAGCGAATATGTCACAACTGTTACGGGCCGCTTCGACTCCCCCGAGAACGGGAGCAAGGCCCATCAGAGGATGCCGGGCCACATAGGGGAAAGCATGATTTCGAAGTCTGCCCGGTCGCCCATCGGACGCACGCTCTTCTGCGGCGCGTCCGCCATTGCCGCTCTTGCCGCCGCCTCCGCGCAGGCGCAGACGAGCGACACCGCCGCCGCCGCCAACGCGCCCGACGCGGCTGCCCAGAATGGCGAAATCCTCGTCACCGCGTCCCGCCGCGAGGAATCCGCCAAGAATGTGCCCGTCGCGGTCACCGCGATCGGTGGCGAGAAGCTCGCGGTGCTCAATTCGAGCGGCCTCGACATCCGCTTCCTGTCGTCGCGCACGCCGAGCCTTCAGATCGAAAGCTCGTTCGGCCGCACCTTCCCGCGCTTCTACATCCGCGGCCTCGGCAACACGGATTTCGATCCGAACGCCGCGCAGCCGGTGTCGATCGTCTATGACGACGTCGCGCTGGAGAGCAATTTCCTCAAGTCCTTCCCCGTGTTCGACCTTCAGAACGTCGAAGTGCTGCGCGGTCCGCAGGGCACGCTGTTCGGGCGCAACACGCCCGCCGGCGTCATCAAGCTGGACTCGGCCAAGCCGAGCGACACCTGGAACGGATACATCACCGGTTCGCTCGCCACCTATAACACGGCGAATGTCGAGGGCGCCGTCGGCGGCCCGATCGCCGAGGGCCTGAGCTTCCGCGCGTCGGGCATCGTGCAGAGCCGCGACAACTGGGTCACCAACGACGACACCACCGGCAACGGCCCGCGCAAGCTGGAAGGCTATGCCGACCGCGCCGGCCGCCTCCAGCTCGCCTACACCTCGGGCGACTTCCACGCGCTGGTCAACGTCCACGGCCGCGATCTCAACGGTTCGCCCCGCCTGTTCCGCGCCGGCCTGTTCGTGCAGGGCAGCAACCACTTCCAGCCGGGTTTCAACCCGAGCCATGTCTCGCAGGACGGCATCAGCGAGCAGAACATGACGCAGTGGGGGACCAACCTCCACCTCGACTATCATTTCGAGGGCCTCGGCACGCTCTATTCGATCACCGGCTATGAGGAAGCGCACGTCAAGTCGATCGGCGACATCGACGGCGGCGACACCTACACCGCGCCGGCGCTGGGCCTCAACGTCGGCCTCTTCCCGGACAACACCGGCGACATCGTGCGCCCCAAGGAGTTCAGCCAGGAAGTCCGCTTCCAGTCGGAAGAGTTCAACGGCTTCCGCCTCCAGGGCGGCGCCTATTACTTCCACCAGCGCCTGAAGTATCATGAGCTGGATTTCGACACGACCGGCACGCAGGACGGCGACGTCTTCCACAACGACAAGAACGAGAATTACGGCATCTTCGCCTCGGGCGAATACAAGGCCACCGACAAGCTGACGCTGCGCGCCGGCGTCCGCTACAGCCACGACAGCAAGCGCGACTTCGTCAACGGCTATGATCTCGCCTTCGGCGCCTCGCCGAATCCGGGCGGCGTCATCACGCCCTCGACCGCGCACGCCAAGGGCAGCGACGTGACCTGGGATGCCAGCGCCACCTATGCGCTGACCCCGCAGGTGAACGCCTATGCCCGCGTCGCGACCGGCTATCTCGGACCGGCGATCCAGGATCGCGTGACCTTCGGCAGCCAGCAGAGCGTCGCCAGGAAGCAGACCACCATCTCGGGCGAAGGCGGCTTCAAGTTCGAAAGCCGCGATCGCAAATATCATATCGACCTCGACGGTTACTGGTGGCGCACCAAGAACCTTCAGCTCACCGCCGTCGGCGGCCAGAGCAACTCGGCGGCGCTCATCAACGCCGATCATGCGGTGGGGTATGGCATCGAGGGTCAGCTCGACGCCCGTCCGATCCCGCACCTCGTGCTGACGGCCGGCGGAAGCTGGAACTTCACCGAGATCCGCGACAAGAACATCTCGATCGGCGTCTGCGGCGCGCTCTGCACCGTCACCGATCCGATCAACGCGGAAGGCCGCGCGATCATCGACGGCAACGACCTGCCGCAGGCGCCGCGCTATGTCGCCAACGTCACCGCGCGCTACGGCGTGCCGCTCAAGAATGGTGGCGAGATCTTCGTCTACACCGATTGGGCGTATCGCAGCAGCATCAACTACTTCCTCTACACGGCCAAGGAATTCCGCGGCCGCTCGCTGACGGAAGGCGGCCTGAAGCTCGGCTACATCTCGCCGACTCACTTCGAGCTGGCGGTGTTCTCGCGCAACATCACCAACCAGATCCGCGCGATCAGCGCGATCGACTTCAACAACCTGACGGGCATGATAAACGATCCCCGCATCATCGGCGTCGAGGCGAAGTTCCACTTCTGATCGCCGGACCGGTTGTGACAAACGAAAGGGGCGGCCCTGCCAAGGGGCCGCCCTTTTTGCATCCGGGACGGAACTTCCTCTTGAGCCGGGCGCGATACGGGGGCACAGCCCCGGCGATGATCGACGCGTCCCGATCCCGGCTGCAAAGACCCCGGACGATCGCGCTGGCCCTGCTCGCCTGCGCGCTGGCGTTGCGACTCCTCATTCCCGCCGGCTGGATGCCCGTCGCCGACGCGCAGGGGCTCCATCTCGTGCTCTGCTCGGGCAGCGGGCCGATGGAGATGCCGTCCGCCCATGCCATGGCGGGCATGAAGGGCATGGATCATCACGGCCATCACGATCCGTCGATGCCCGATCATCCCTGCGCCTTCGCCGGACTCGGCCTGGCGTTGGCGGAACCCCTGCTGCCGCAGCTCGCGCTGCCGGCGCGCGTCGCGGCCGTCCGGGTCGATCATGCGGGCGAGACGGTGGCGATCGGGCGCGGCCTCGCCGCTCCGCCGCCGCCCGCCACAGGACCACCCGCCCTCGGCTGATCGCCCGCCGCGCGCCTTCCCGCGCGCGGCCGACGTCCCTTTTCAGCCGATCGGAAATCCCATGTCCTTCTTCCCGCGCGCGCTGCGGCGCGCGTCCGTCATGCCGTTGGCGCTCGCCGCGGCACCCGCTTTCGCGGCCGACCTGCCGCCCTCTCCGGGCGACATCCTCGTCACCGCCGGCAAGCAGCAGGCGAGCATCGAGAACACGCCTTCCACCCGCGCGTCGATCGACGCCGACACCATCGCCCGCACCGTCAACGCGATGAACGTGGAGGACACGGTCAAATATCTGCCGAGCCTGATCGTGCGCAAACGCCACATCGGCGACACGCAGGCCCCGCTCGCCACGCGCACCTCGGGCCTCGGCTCCTCGGCACGCAGCCTGGTCTATGCTGACGGAGCGCTGCTTTCGTCCCTCATCGGCAACAACAACACGACCGCCTCGCCCCGCTGGAGCCTCGTCAGCCCGCAGGAGATCGAGCGCATCGACGTGCTCTACGGCCCCTTCTCGGCCGCCTATCCGGGCAATTCGATCGGCGCGGTGGTCAACATCACCACGCGGCTGCCCGATACGCTCGAAGCGACGGCGAGCGCCGGCACCAGCGTGCAGCGCTTCAACCAGTATGGCACATCCGACACGCTGCCCACCTATCAGATCGGCGGCACGCTGGGCGATCGTTTCGGCCCGCTCGCGCTGTTCGCCAGCGTCGATCATGTGACGAGCCACGGCCAGCCCTTGCTCTATGTGACCGGCGCGCAGCCCGCGGGCACCACCGGCGGCTTCGACAGCAGCACGCGCACCGGCGTGCCCACACGGGTGCTCGGCGCGAGCGGGTTCGAGCGCCAGTCGCAGGACCAGATCAAGCTCAAGGCGGCGCTGGACATCACCCCGGACATCCGCCTCACCTATGTCGGCGGCTTGTTCCTCAACGACACAGACGCGCACGCCGAAACCTATCTGAGCGGCGCAGGCGGCGCGCCTGCCTACACCAGCGGCTTCGACAGCGGCATCTATCGCTTCGACGAGCGCCACTGGTCGCACAGCGTCACCGCGGCGGGCTCGGGCGACCGCTTCGACTGGCAGGTGATCGGCACGCTCTACGACTTCGCGCACGACGTGCAGCGCACGCCGACCGGCACGGCCCCGGCCGCGCTTTCGGGGGGAGCGGGGAACGTCACCCGGCTCGACGGCACCGGCTGGAAGACGCTGGACGCCAAAGGCGCATGGCGTTCCGACGCGGCGGCGACGCACACGCTGAGCTTCGGCGCGCATGGCGACTGGTTCCGCCTCAACAGCAACCGATACAGCACGACCGACTGGCTGAACGGCCCCGACGGCACGCTCAACCTCCAGTCGCGGGGCCGCACCCGCACGCTCGCGCTCTGGGCGCAGGATGCGTGGAGGCTGCTTCCCGCCGTCACGCTGACGGCGGGCGGGCGCTACGAATGGTGGAAGGCCTATGACGGACGCAACGTCTCGCTGACGCCCGCCATCGCCGCCGATCAGCCGGAACTGTCCGCGCATCGCTTCTCGCCGAAAGCCTCGCTCGCCTGGGACGCCGCGCCGCACTGGACGCTGCGTCTCAACTTCGGCGAGGCATGGCGCTTCCCGACGGTCGGCGAACTCTACCAGATCGTGACGACGCCGGTGCCGGCGGTCCCCAACCCGAACCTGAAGCCCGAGCGCGCGCTCTCCGAGGAGCTGGCGATCGAGCATCATGACGCCCATGGCTCGATCCGCCTGTCCGTCTTCAACGAATCCATCAAGGACGCGCTGATCTCGCAGACCGGGCCGCTGCCCGACACCGCCCAGTTCGGCACCTTCGTCCAGAATGTCGACCGGACACGCGCGCGGGGCATCGAGCTGGCCATCCAGCGCACCGATCTGCTGCCCCGCTTCGATCTCTCAGGGAGCGTCACCTATGCCGATGCGACCACGCGCAAGGATACGGTGTTCCCGGCCGCCGAGGGCAAGCTGCTGCCGCAGGTGCCGCACTGGAAGGCGAGCGTAGTGGGCACCTGGCGCCCGGTCGACCGCGTCTCGCTCACCGCCGCCGCGCGCTATTCCAGCCGCAACTTCGGCGCGCTCGACAACAGCGACGTGGTCGGCAACGTCTATCAGGGCTTTTACAAATATTTCGTCGTCGATCTCCGCGCGGACATCCGCGTCGGCGACCACATGACCTTCGCGCTCGGCGTCGATAATGTGAACAACGACAAATATTTCCTCTACCACCCCTTCCCGCAGCGGAGCCTGTTCATGCAGGTCGGATGGAAGCTGTGACGCGGGCCTCCGCCAGCATCCAGTCGCGGAGCTGGCGGAAGGCGGAGGACTCCATCCTCGCCGGCGGATAGGCGAGGTAATAAGCGCGCTCGCTCGGCAACGGCAGGTCGAAAGGCCGGACGAGCGCGCCGGAGGCCAGCTCCGGCTCGATCAGGAAGCTCGGCACCAACGCGGCCCCCGCTCCCGCCGCCGCCGCCTGCGCCAGCATCAGGAAATGCGAGAAGCCGGGCAGCGGCCCCTCCGGCACATGATCCACCCCCGCCAGCGCGAACCAGCGCGCCCAGGCATCTCGCCGGTTCGACTGGACGAGCAGCGGCAGCCGGGCGAGATCGCGCGGCTCGCGCAACCCTTCGGCCAGCGACGGCGACACCACCGGGATCGCCGCCTCGCGAAACAGCAGGTCGCAGACCGCGCCCGGCCAGTCGGGGCGGCCGAAATGGATCGCCGCGTCGAAAGGCTCGGTCACGAAGTCGAACTCGTCCGCGCGGGCGGCGAAGTTGACGATCAGATCGGGGTGCCGCTCGGTGAGCCTCGGCAGGCGCGGCGCCAGCCAGCGCATCCCGAAGCTCGGCAGCGTCGCCAGCTCGATCACCCGTTCGCTGGGCCGAGCCATCGCGCGCGCCGTCGCCCGTCGGATCGCGCCCAGCGCCGCCTCCACCTCCTCGGCATAGGCACGGCCCGCCTCGTTGAGGCTCACGCGCCGCCCGGTCCGGTCGAACAGGCTGACGCCGAGCCATTCCTCCAGATGGGCGATCTGGCGGCTGATCGCGCTTTGCGTGAGCCCCACCTCGGCGGCGGCGCGGCTGAAGCTGCCATGGCGCGCGGCCGCGGCGAAGCTGTGCAGCATCGCCATCGGGGGCAGCGTGCGGCGATCCTCCTCGCTCATTCCATTCCCTCATGAGGATATGACGCTTTTACGTTTGTGCGTAGGCAGCGCCGGGTCAATAGCCATGCGATCCGCGCACAAGGAATGAGCCGATGACCAGCCCGATCATGCCCGTCTACAACCCCGCCCCCGTCACCCCGGTGCGCGGCGAAGGCGTGTGGCTGGAGGAGGCCGACGGCACGCGCTGGCTCGACTGCATCAGCGGCGTCGCCACCAACGCGCTGGGACATTGCCACCCGGCGCTGGTCGAGGCGCTGACCCGTCAGGCGGGCAAGCTCTGGCACACCTCCAACGCGATCCGCGTGCCGGGCCAGATCGAACTGGCCGAGCGACTGGTCGCGCACAGCTTCGCCGATCGCGTCTTCTTCTCCAACACCGGCACCGAGGCGGTGGAGTGCGCGATCAAGACCGCGCGCCGCTATCACAAGGTCAACGGCCAGCCCGAGCGCTTCGAGGTGATCGGCTTCACCGGCTCCTTCCACGGCCGCACCTATGGCGCGATCAACGCGTCTGGCAATCCGGCCTATCTCGACGGCTTCGGCCCGCCGCTGCCAGGCTTCCTCCATCTCGCAATGGACGATCACGAAGCCTTCGCCGAGGCGGTCGCGCGGCCGGGCATGGCGGCGGTGATCGTCGAGCCGGTGCAGGGCGAAGGTGGCGCGCGGGCCTTCTCGGGCGAGGATCTGCTGCGCCTGCGCCAGCTTTGCACCCGGCATGGCGTGCTCTTGATCCATGACGAGGTGCAGAGCGGCATGGGCCGCACCGGCAAGCTCTTCGCGCACCAGTGGTTCGAGGGCGCCGCGCCGGACATCATGGCGATCGCCAAGGCGCTGGGCTCGGGCTTCCCGGTCGGCGCCTGCCTCGCGACCGAGGAAGCGTCGAAGGGCATGGTCGTCGGCACGCACGGCTCGACCTTCGGCGGCAATCCGCTCGGCATGGCGGTGGCGATCGCCGCGTTCGACGTGATCGCGAGCGAGGAGACGCTGGCCAACGCCCGCACCGTGTCCGACTATCTCCGTAGCCGTCTTCAGGCGGTCGCCGAGCGCAATCCCGACATGATCGTCGAGCTGCGCGGCAAGGGGATGCTGGTCGGCCTCAAGCTCAAGCCGAACAACCGCGAATTCCTGATGAAGGGCTGGGAACAGCACATCCTGCTCTCGGGCTGCGGCGACAATTGCGTGCGCATCCTGCCGCCGCTGATCCTGACGGAAGCGGAGGCCGACGAGATCGTCCGCCGCGTCGAGGCGACCTGCGCTGCGATGCGCGTGCAACTGGCCGCGGTGGCGTGATAGGAACGCATCCCATGACGCGCTTCATCTCAACCAATCCTTCGACCGGCGAAACCCTCTGGGAAGGCGATGCCGCCGGCCCGGAGCAGGTCCACTCTGTCCTCGCCAAGGCCCGCACCGCGTTCGAGGGCTGGTCGGTGACGCCGCTCGACGAGCGCATCGCCTTCGTCCGCGCCTTCAAGGCCCGACTGGAAGCGAATGCGGAGACGCTCGCCAGCGCCATCTCGCAGGAGACGGGCAAGCCGGCATGGGAGGGCAAGCAGGAAGCGGCCACGATGGTCGCCAAGGTCGAAACCTCGATCAAGGCGCAGGCCGAGCGGGCCGGTGAGCGCGAGCAGGGCATGGCCTTCGGCCGTGCGATCCTGCGCCATCGGCCGCATGGCGTGATGGCGGTGCTGGGGCCGTACAACTTCCCCGGACACCTGCCGAATGGTCATATCGTCCCGGCGCTGCTGGCGGGCGACACGGTGGTGTTCAAGCCCTCCGAAGAGACGCCGCTGGTCGGCGAGATCATGGCGAAATGCTGGGCCGAGGCCGGCCTGCCGGAGGGCGTGTTCAACCTCGTGCAGGGCGGACGCGACACCGGCGCTGCGCTGCTCGACGGGCATATCGACGGGCTGCTCTTCACCGGTTCGGCGGGTGCGGGCGCGCATTTCCGGCGGGTGTTCGTGGATCGCCCCGAGGTGATCCTCGCCCTCGAACTGGGCGGCAACAATCCGCTGATTGCGTGGGATGGTGACACGCAGGCGATCGCTTCGATCGTGGTCCAGTCGGCCTTCATCACCTCGGGCCAGCGCTGCTCCTGCGCGCGTCGCCTGATCGTGCCGGAGGGTGCTGAGGGCGATCGCATGGTGGACGCCGTGGCGCAGATGACCGACCGCCTCACCATCGGCCAGTGGGACGAGACGCCCGAGCCGACCTTCGGCCCGCTCATCTCCGCCGCCGCCGCCGACAAGGCGCGCGAGGCGGTCGCCGCGCTCGTCGCCAAGGGTGCGAAGGTGATCCGTCCGTTCGAAAAGATCGCCGGCCGTTCGGACGCCTATGTCACCCCCGCGATCCTCGACGTGACCGGGCTCGACGTGCCGGATGCGGAGATCTTCGCGCCGGTGCTGCAAGTCATCCGCGTCGCCGATTTCGACGCCGCGATCCGTGCCGCCAACGCCACCGCCTACGGCCTCTCGGGCGGCCTGATCTCGGCCGACGAGGCGCTGTGGCGGCGTTATGCGGATCGGGCGCGGGCGGGCGTGCTCAACTGGAACCGCCCGACCACGGGGGCGGCCGGCACCATGCCCTTCGGCGGGCTCGGCTCCTCGGGCAACCACCGCCCGAGCGCTTATTATGCCGCCGACTATTGCGCCTATCCGGTCGCAAGCTTCGAGGCCGGCGTGGTCGCGGACCTGTCGGGCGAGATCAAGGGCCTCAAGGCCGCCGGATGAAGTCCACGAAAGCCCGCAAGGGCGCCGGCATCAGCCGCCGGCTCGGATAGTAAAGGAAGGGGCCGGTGAAGGACTGCCACCAGTCGGGCAGCACCGGCTCCAGCCGCCCATCGGCGAAATAGGGCTCCAGAAAGCCCTCGAAGCTCTTGATGATGCCGAGGCCGGCGATCGCCGCGGCCACCTCGTCGTCGAAATTGCCGCCGGTGAAGCGCCCGGCCGGCGTGATGCGCACCATCTCCTCGCCCCGCTCGAACTCCCACGGATGCATGACGCCGCTCGAAAAGCGGTGGAGCACGCAGTCATGACCCAGCAGATCGCGCGGATGCTCGGGGCACCCCCGTTCCGCCAGATAATCGGGCGATGCGCCGCAGGCGAAGCGCTGCACGCGCGGGCCGATCGGCACCGCGATCATGTCCTGCTCCAGCCGCTCCTCATAGCGGATGCCGGCATCGAAGCCCGCCGCCAGCACGTCGATGAAGCGATCATCCGAAATCAGCTCGACCGAGATGCCGGGATGCGCCTTCAGGAAGGCCGCGATGATCGGCGGCATGATCTGCCGCGTCACGGCCCCCGGCGCGTTGAGGCGCAGCGTGCCCCTCGGGCTGTCCCGATAGCCGTTGACGACATCCAGCGCGGCCTCGACCTCGCCCAGCGCCGGCCCCAGCCGCTCGATCAGCCGCGCGCCTGCTTCGGTCGGCGTGACGCTGCGCGTGGTGCGGTTGAAGAGGCGGACACCCAGCCGTTGCTCCAGCCGCCGCACCGCTTCCGAGAGTGTCGAGGCCGAGACGCCGCGCAGCAGCGCCGCACCCCGGAAGCTCCGCGCACGGGCGACGGCGGCGAAGGCGTCGAGATCGGCCAGGTCGGTCATTGTTCGATTATCCGTACAGCTCGTGCAACGCTTGCCGGATTATCGCACGGCCGGCGCGCCTCCATAAAGCCCCCCGGCACAGGAGGCTGAACGCATGGATATTCGCACTCTCGGAAAGACCGGCCCGAAGGTTTCGGCGGTCGGGCTCGGCTGCATGGGCATGTCGGGCATGTATGGCCCGTCCGATCGGGCGGAGGGCATCGCCACGATCCATGCCGCGCTCGATGCCGGCATCACGCTTCTCGACACCGGCGATTTCTACGGCATGGGGCACAACGAGATGCTGATCGGCGAGGCCCTGAAGGGGCGCCCGCGCGACAGCTATCAGTTGAGCGTCAAGTTCGGCGGCCTGCGCGCGCCCGACGGATCATGGTGCGGCTTCGACGCGCGGCCGGCGGCGGTGAAGAATTTCCTCTCTTATTCGCTCCAGCGGCTGGGCGTCGACCACATCGATATCTATCGGCCGGCGCGGCTCGATCCGAACGTGCCGATCGAGGACACGATCGGCGCCATCGCCGAGATGGTGGAGAAGGGCTATGTCCGCCATATCGGCCTGTCGGAGGTCGGCTCCGAAACGATCCGCCGGGCGGCGGCGGTGCATCCGATCGCCGATCTCCAGATCGAATATTCGCTCGTCTCGCGCGGGATCGAGGACGGCATCCTCGACACCTGCCGCGCGCTCGGCATCGACATCACTGCCTATGGCATCCTGTCGCGCGGGCTGATCTCGGGTCATTGGAGCAAGGACAGCATCGCCGCACCGACCGACTTCCGCTCGCACTCGCCCCGCTTCGAGCAGGGCAATATCGACGCCAACCTCGCGCTGGTGGAGGCGCTGCGCCGGGTGGCGGAGGCCAAGGGCGTGACGGTCGCGCAGATCGCCATCGCCTGGGTGGCGGCGCAGGGGCAGGACATCGTGCCGCTGATCGGCGCGCGCCGTCGCGATCGGCTGGCCGAGGCGCTGGGCGCGCTCGACGTGCGGCTCGACAAGGCCGATCTGGAGGCCATCGAGCGTGCCGTCCCCAGGGGCGCGGCGCAGGGCGACCGCTACAACGCCTGGGGCATGGCGACGCTCGACAGCGAGCGTTGAGGGAAGGGGGTGCGCCCGCCTCAGCGGACGCGGCGCACCCAACCCTTGGCGTCCTCGATCCGGCCGCGCTGGATGCCGACGAGGGCGTCCTTCAGCATGTCGGTGGTCTCGCCGCCACCGCCATTGCCGATGGTGAAGTCGCCGGCCGTGCTCTTCACCTGACCAATCGGGGTGACCACCGCCGCCGTGCCGCAGGCGAACACCTCGCGCAGCTTGCCCGAGGCGGCGTCGGCGCGCCACTGGTCGATCGAATAGGGCTCCTCGTGCACGGTGATGCCCTTGCCGCGCGCCAGCTCGATCACCGAGGCGCGGGTGATGCCGGGCAGGATCGTGCCGGTCAGCGGCGGCGTCTGGATCGATCCGTCGTCGAACAGGAAGAAGATGTTCATGCCGCCTAGCTCGTCCACCCAGCGATGCTCGACCGCGTCGAGGAACACCACCTGATCGCAGCCATGCTTGATCGCCTCGGCCTGCGCGATCAGGCTCGCGGCATAGTTGCCGCCGCACTTGGCCGCGCCCGTGCCGCCCGGAGCGGCGCGGGTATAGTCGTCCGACACCCAGACGCTGACCGCCTTCTTCCCGCCCTTGAAATAGGCGCCCACGGGGCAGGCGATCACGCAGAAGATATATTCCGCCGCCGGCCGCACGCCGAGGAAGGTCTCCGACGCGAACATGAAGGGGCGCAGATAGAGGCTGCCCTCGCCGCCCGGAATCCACGCCTCGTCGATCTTGATGAGCGCGTCGAGCGCGCCGAGGAACAGTTCCTCCGGCACCTCCGGCATCGCCATGCGGCGCGCGGATTCGTTGAAGCGGCGGGCGTTCTGCTCGGGGCGGAACAGGGTGATGCCCCCGTCCTCGGCGCGATAGGCCTTCATCCCCTCGAAGATTTCCTGCGCATAATGCAGCACGGCGCAGGCCGGATCGAGCTGGAACGGGCGGCGCGCCTCCACCTTGGCGCTATGCCAGCCCTGCCCCTCGGTCCACTTCACGGTCACCATATGATCGGTGAATACGCGGCCGAAGCCGGGGTCTTCCAGCAGCGTGGCCCGCTCGGCCGCCGCCACCGCCGCCGGGTTGGGCTCGATCGAGAATTGCAGCTTGGCGTCCGCGTTCATGCACCGCTCCTTGGATCTGTCGCGCTCCCCTTATCGAGCCGAAGGGCGGCAGGCCACCCCCGCCTGTCCGAACGGACACGGCTCATCGACTCGACCGCGCAAAGCCGCGCACGCGATCATGTGGTTAACGAATCATCTCCATCGTCGTCGCCACGAAGAAATCCGCCGAAACGCCGATAAATTCCGGGGCGATTGCCTAAAAATCCGACGTCCGTGGACATTTTGGTAACCTCGGTTACCTATCCCGGCTCCTATTGCAGGGGCATGTCATGGCATTAGAGGGTCCGAGCGAGTCGAAAGGGGTGCGTGGCCGCATCGATGCGGCGCTGCGCGACCTGTTTGACTGGTTCACCGGCCTTCCGCGCGAGGAAGCCATCGACTTCCGCAGCGACATCCTCGAAACCGTGATGCTGAAGCCGAGCGCGCTGCTGCTCACCGGCATGGGCGTGCTGCTGATGAGCGGCACCGTCATGGCGCTGACCGGCGCCGGCTGGGCCATTGCGTGGTTCGCCGTCGATTCCCTGCTCCTCGCGCTCCGCCTGATTCCCACCTTCCTGCACGAGCGGCGAGGGCGGCAGATGCCGGCCCCGCTGGCGCGCATGGTGGTGATGAGCGCGCTCATCATGTGCCTCATCTTCGGGGCCGGCTGCTCGGCCACCGTGCTGATGCAGACCAAGCCGTTGATGGTGGTGGCGACGGGATCGCTGATCGGTGTGGTCGCCGGCCTCGCGACTCGCTGGGCGGCGCTGCCGCGGCTCGCCCTTCCCGCGATCGTGGTGATCGCCGTGCCCTTTTGCGCGGCGGTGGCGACGGCCGGCAATGGCATGTTCCGCGCCGGCGCCATGCAGTTCGCGGTTATCATCGCCGCCACCGCCGCGCTGACGCTCCAGAACAACCGCACGCTGGTGGCGCTGTTCCGGGCGGAGCGGCGCAACCGCGTGCTGGCGACGACCGACAGCCTCACCGGGCTTCCCAACCGCGCCGGCCTGATCGCCGAGCTGAACCGCCTGCGCACCGCCGCCACGGACGGGCAGGACGGCGAGATCACCTCGCTGTTCGTCGATCTCGACAGCTTCAAGGCGGTGAACGACCGCTTCGGCCACAGCGCGGGCGATCGCGTGCTGGCGGCGGCGGCGATGCGGCTGCGGGCGGTGGCGGCGCCGCACTTCGTCTGCCGGCTCGGCGGCGACGAATTCGTGGTGGTGATGAACAGCAGCGATCGCGCCGTGGCCACCTTCGTCGCCCGCCATATCGCGGAGCGGATACGCGAGCCGATCGAAGGCTGCGCGGCCGAGCCGGTGCTGATCGGCGCCAGCATCGGGGTCGCCTTCGGATCGATCGCCAATCGCGACGCCGAGCAGATTCTCGCCGAGGCGGACATGGCGCTCTATCTCGCCAAGGATGCGGGCGGCGGCCGTCACGCGATCGGCAGCGGCCTGCGGGTATCGGCCTGATCCCTCTCGCAGACGGTTCCTTGTCGCGCCGATCCGCTCTAGAGGCGCGCAGGACATGGCCGCGCTCGCAACCCACCTCGCCGCCGCGCTGGAGCGCATCGACGCCCGCCACGAACGGCGCCGGCTCAGCGCCACCACGCTCGAAGCCCAGGGGCGGCTGACGCGCGGCGCCGCGCGGCTGGTCGACTTTTCCAGCAACGACTATCTCGGCCTCGCCCTCCACCCGCTGCTGGCCGAGCGATCGGCGGAATGGGCGGCGCGGCTGGGGAGCGGCTCGGGCGCCTCGCGGCTCGTCACCGGCACGCACGAGGCGCATCTGGCGCTGGAGGCGAAGATCGCCGCCTTCAAGGGGAAGGAGGCCGCCCTGCTCTTCCCGAGCGGATGGCATCTGAACGCGGCGGTGCTGGCGGCGCTGCTCAGGGCCGCGCCCGGCACGCTGCTGTTCACCGACCGGCTGATCCATGCGAGCCTCCATGCGGGCGCGGCCGGGCATCGCCAGATCCGCTTCCGCCACAACGATCTCGATCATCTGGAGGAATTGCTCGCCGGCTATGCCGACCGGCCCGGTCCGCGCCTGATCGTCACCGAGAGCGTGTTCAGCATGGACGGCGACCGGGCGGACCTCGCCCGCCTCTCCGCCCTTGCGAAGGCGCACGACGCCTTCCTCTATCTCGACGAGGCCCATGCCACCGGCGTGCTCGGGCCGCAGGGGCGCGGCCTCTCCGCCACCGTGCCCGACGCCGCCGACCTGGTGATGGGCACGTTCAGCAAGGCGCTCGGGAGCTTCGGCGCCTATGTCGCGGGATCGCGGCTGCTGATCGACTATCTGGTCAACGCCTGCGGGGGCTTCATCTTCTCAACCGCGCCGCCGCCCGCGATGCTGGGCGCGATCGACGCGGCGCTGGATCTCGTGCCGAGCATGGACGCCGAGCGCGCCCGCCTCGCCGCCCATGGCGGGCATCTGCGCGCGCGGCTTCATGCGGCCGGGATCGACACCGCCGACAGCTCGACCCAGATCGTTCCCGCCATCGTCGGCGGCGCCGAGGAGGCACTGGCGCTGGCCGAGGCGTTGGCGGCCGACGGCCTGCTCGCCGCCGCGATCCGCCCGCCGACCGTGCCGCCCGGCACCAGCCGCCTGCGCCTCGCGTTGCGCGCGCCGCATGACGAGGCCGATATCGAACGTCTCGCCGATGCGATCGTCGCCCGGATGCAGCGATGAAACTCATTCTCCTGCACGGCTGGGGCTTCGACGCGACGCTGTGGGACGGCGTGCGCGCCGCGCTGCCCGAGTTCGAGACGATCGCGTGGGATCGGGGCTATTTCGGAGAACCCTCGGCAGAAGCTGTCACAGGGCCGTGCATTGCCATCGGCCATTCGCTCGGCGCGATGCTGTTGGCGGGCGCAATGCAGGAGAGCTGCGTCGGGCTGATCGCGATCAACGGCTTCGACCGCTTTGCCGGGGAGGGCGCTGTGCCGCCGCGCGTGGTCGAGCGGATGCGCAGGCGTTTCGGGGAAGCTCCCATGGAGGTGCTCGCCGACTTCCACACCCGCTGCGGCGGCGGTGAGCCCCCGCCCGCGATCCGCGACGAAGCGGCGCTGGCCGCCGACCTCGCCCTGCTTGCGGAGGCCGACCGGCGCGGCATGGTCCGCGTGCCGACGCTGGTGCTGCATGGCGCGGCCGACCCGCTTCTCCCCGCACCGATGCGCGACGGCGTCTTCGCCGGAGCCCCCTGCGAGACGCTGCAGGAGGCGGGCCACCTCCTGCCCCTCACCCATCCCGGCTGGTGTGCCACGCGCATCCGCGCCTTCGCGAGCCTCCTCGCTTGAGCATCGCCGACGCCTTCGGCCGCGCGGCCGACTATGATCGCCACGCCGCCGTCCAGCGCACCGTCGCCGGGCGGCTGGCCGGCCGCGTCGCCGCGCTGCCGCTCGCGGCGGCCCCGCGCATTCTGGAGATCGGTTGCGGCACCGGCCTGCTCGGCGCGGCGCTGGTCGATCGCCTGCCCGGCGCGCGCTGGCATATGACCGATCTCTCCCCCGCGATGGTCGAGCGGGCACGCCAGCGCTTCGCGGGCCGCCCGGATATCGCCTTTGCCACGATGGACGGCGAGGCCCCGGACATCGCCGGCCGGTTCGACCTGATCGTCTCCAGCCTCGCTTTCCAGTGGTTCGCGGACCTGCCCGGCGCCATCGGACGGCTGGGCAAGCTGCTCGCCCCCGGCGGCCATCTCGTCTTCACGACGATGGCGGCGGGCAGCTTCGCCGAGTGGCGCGTGGCGCATGACGGCCTCCCCTGCGGCACGCCCGATTATCCGGAAGCCGGGGCGCTCTCCGCGATGGGCCTCGGCGTCACGATCGAGGCGCTGCCGGTGCGCCACCACGACGCGCGGGGTTTCCTCCATGCGGTGAAGGCGATCGGCGCCGGCACGCCGCGCCCCGGCCATAAACCGCTAACCCCCGCCCAGCTTCACGCGGTGATGCGTCGCTTCGAGGAGGCGGGCTCCATCGCCAGCTATGTCGTCGCCACTTGCGTCCTCGGCGCTTCGGGAGAACAAGCGCGGGCATGACCCGCCTTATCGTCACCGGGACGGATACCGGCATCGGCAAGACCGTCTTCTCCGCCGCGCTCGCGAGCGCGCTCGGCGCGACCTACTGGAAACCCATCCAGTCGGGGCTGGAGGACGGCGCGGACGCCGACAGCGTGGCGGCGCTCGGCGTCGAGCGCGTGCTGCCCGAAGCCTATCGCCTCACCCAGCCGCTCTCGCCGCATCGCTCGGCCGAGCTGGACGGCATCACGCTCGATCCCGTTCAGCTCACTCCGCCCGAGGTGAAAGGCCCGCTGGTGGTCGAAGGAGCCGGCGGCGTGCTGGTGCCGGTGACGCGGCAATTGCTCTTCGCCGATCTCTTCGCGCGCTGGGGGATGCCGGCGGTGCTGGTGGCATGGACCGGGCTCGGCACGATCAACCACAGCCTGCTCTCGATCGAGGCGCTGCGCGCGCGGGGCGTGCCCATTCTTGGGCTCGCCTTCGTCGGCGACGAGAATGAGGATAATGAGGCCACCATCTGCCAGATCGGGCAGGTGAAGCGGCTGGGCCGCCTGCCGATCCTCGATCCGCTGACGCCGGGCGCGCTGCGCGGCGCCTTCCACGAGCATTTCCGCATCGAGGATTTCCGCGCGTGACCTCGCCCGTCTGGCACCCTTTCACCCAGCATGGCTTGCGGGAGCCGATCCCGCTGGTCGAGCGGTCCGAAGGCGCGGCTCTCCACACGGCGGACGGGCGACGGATCATCGACGCCATCTCGTCCTGGTGGGTGACGACGCACGGCCATTGCCATCCGCGCATCATGGCCGCGATCCGCGCGCAGGCCGAGACGCTCGACCAGATCATCTTCGCCGGCTGGACCCACGAGCCCGCCGAACGGCTCGCGCAGGGCCTCGTCGGGATGATGCCGGCGCCGCTCGCCCATGTCTTCTATTCGGATTCGGGCTCCACCTCGGTGGAGGTGGCGCTCAAGATGGCGCTGGGCTTCTGGCTCAACCGGGGCGAGCCGCGCCACCGCATCCTGACGCTGGAGCATGGCTATCATGGCGACACAATCGGCGGCATGTCGGTTGGCGCGCGAGGGGTCTATAATCAGGCGTACACACCGCTGCTGTTCGACGTCGGCACGCTGCCCTTCCCCATCGGTGACGGGCAGGCGACGCTCGATGCGCTGGAGACCGCGTGTCGGGACAAGCCCGCCGCGCTGATCCTTGAGCCGCTGGTGCTGGGCGCAGGCGGGATGCTGTTCTATTCGCCCAGGGTGCTGGCCGAGATGCGGGCGATCTGCGCGCGGCATGGCGTGCTCTTCATCGCCGACGAGGTGATGAGCGGCTGGGGCCGCACCGGCACGCTGCTCGCCTGCGAACAGGCGGGGATCGTGCCCGACATCCTCTGCCTCTCGAAGGGGCTGACCGGCGGCGCGATCCCGCTCGCGGTGACGATGGCCACGCCCGAGATCTTCGAAGCGCATTATTCCACCGACAAGGCGAAGATGTTCTTCCACTCGTCGAGCTACACCGCGAACCCGATCGCCTGCGCCGCCGCGCTCGCCAACCTGGACGTTTGGCGCGACGAGCCCGTGGCTGAACGCATCGCCACGCTGGCGGAGCGGCAGGAGGCGCGGATCACGGCCCTCCCCAATATCCGCGATGCGCGTCGGCTGGGCACCATTGCCGCCTGTGAGATCGGCGGAGGCGAAGGCTATCTCGCCTCGATCGGACCGGCGCTGCTGGCCTTCTTCCGCGAGCGCGACCTGCTCGTCCGGCCGATGGGCAACACCGTCTATGTGATGCCGCCCTACTGTATCGACGAGGCCGATCTCGACCGCATCTACGCGGCGATCGGCGAGGCGGCGGAACGCTTCGGCTGATCCCTCCCCGGCGCGTGTCCGGGGAGGGAGCCGGGGTCAGTCGGCGGCCACCATATGCTCGCTGGGGGCCGGCTTGCGGCAGAACCACACCACCGGGATCATCAGCACCGCCATGATCGCGCAGATCCAGAACAGCTCCAGCGAGGAGAGCAGATAGGCCTGGTTGATGATCTGACGGTAGATCGACCCGGCCGCCTGCAACGGGCTCAGCCCCAGCGACTGGAGTTGGTCCGTCGCCTGACGGAAGACGGGCGAGAAGGGATTGCCCATCTCGGTCAGCCGCTCCTGATGCAGCGCCTCGCGACGATCCCAATAGGTCGTGATGATCGACGCCGCGAAGCTGCCCGCGGTGATGCGCGCGAAGTTGGAGATGCCGCTCGCCGACGGCACCTTCTCCGCCGGCAGGCCATCGAGCGTGATGGTGAGCAGCGGCACGAAGAAGATGCTCATCGCCAGGCCCTGCAACGCCAGCGGCGCCGCCAGCACGAGGAAGCTCGCGTCCGGCGTATAGTGCGAGCGGATCCAGTAGGAGGCGGCGAAACACAGGAAGGCGCCCGTCGCCTGCCAGCGCGCATCCAGCTTGAGCCGGCTCACGAACGGCGTCGCGATCACCGCCACCGCGCCCGAGGGAGCCGCCACGAGCCCCGCCCAGGTGGCGTTATAGCCCATATATTGCTGGAGCCAGAGCGGCAGCAGCAGGTTGTTGGCGAAGAACAGCGCATAGCCGAGGCACAGCGCCAGCGTGCCGAGCGAGAAATTCCGTCCGCGAAACAGCGACAGATCGACCACCGGATGCCGGTCCGTCACCTCCCAGATGATCCAGGCGATGAAACCGACGACGGCGAAGATGGTCAGCACGACGATCAGCGGATGGTTGAACCAGTCGCGATCCTTGCCGAGGTCCAGCATCGTCTGGAGGCTGAACACCCAGAAGGCGAGCAGGAGCAGGCCGCCGGTATCGATGGGAAGCCTGCGGGTCGGCGTCTCGCGGCTGGCGAGCGCGCGCCACGACATCGCCGCGCAGATCAGGCCGATCGGCACGTTGATGAGGAAGATCCAGCCCCAATAATAATTGTCGGAGATATAGCCGCCGAGCACCGGGCCGAGCACCGGCGCGGTCAGCGTCGTCATCGACCAGATGGCGAGCGCGGTGCCCCGCTTCTGCGGCGGGAAGATCGAGATGAGCAGCGCCTGGCTGCCCGGAATCATCGGGCCGGAGACGGCGCCCTGAAGGATGCGGAAGACGATCAGCGACGGCAGGCTCCACGCGATGCCGCAGAGCAGCGAGGCGACCGTGAAGGCCAGCACCGAGACGCTGAAGGTGCGGACCACGCCGAACCGGCCCATCAGCCAGCCGGTCAGCGGCACCGTCACGCCGTTCGCCACCGCGAAGGAGGTGATGACCCAGGTGCCGTTGTCAGTGCTGACGCCCAGATTGCCCGAGATGGTGGGCAGCGAGACGTTGGCGATCGTGCCGTCCAGCACCTGCATGAAGGTGCCGAGCGCAAGCGCGATCGCGGTGATGCCCAGCGCCGCGCCGGTGAGCGGCGCGGGCTGCCCACCCGGCGCGGCCGGGCCGCTCACCGGGCGGAACCCATGTTCTGGGCGATGATCTGGCGGATGCGGGCTTCCACCTCGGGGCCGCCGTCCACCGCTTCCTGCGTGCCGCCGGCGGGCGGCGTGCTGCCGGCCACCATCGGGCCGGAACGATCGCTGGTCGCCACCGTCACGTTCATCGACAGGCCGATGCGCAGCGGGGTCTTGGCCAGTTCCTTCGGATCGAGCGCGATGCGGACGGGCACGCGCTGGACGATCTTGATCCAGTTGCCCGAGGCGTTCTGCGGCGGCAGCAGCGAGAAGGCGTTGCCCGAGCCGGCGCCGAGGCCCAGCACCTTGCCATGGAAGGTCACGCCCTTGCCGTAGACGTCCGCCTTGATCGTCGCCGGCTGGCCGACGCGCAGATGCTCGAGCTGGGTCTCGCGGAAGTTGGCGTCCACCCACAGGCTGTCGAGCGGCACCACGGCCATCAGCGGCGTGCCCGGCGCGACCCGCTGGCCGAGCTGGACGGTGCGCTGGGCGACGACGCCGGAGACGGGCGCCTTGATGTTCATATAGGCGCGGCTGATCGCGGCGCGGCGCACGGCGGCGATCGCGGCGAGCACGGCCGGGTTGTTATAGACGTCGGTGCCCTGGATCGCGCTGGCCGCCTGCGAACGCTTCGCCTCGGCGAGGTTCAGCGCGGCGCGCGCCGTGGTGACGGCATCGGCGGCGTGGCTCACCTCCTCGCCCGAGACGGCGCCGTCGGCGACGGCGGCCTTGCGGCGGCGATAGTCGTTCTCGGCGCGGCCGAGATCGGCCTGAGCCTGCGCGATCTCCGCCGAGGCTTCGTCCACCGACGAGCCCTGCGAGCGGAAGGCGCGGACGGCGCGGCCGAGATCGGCCTCGGCCGAGGCCAGCGCGACATCCTCGGTCGCCGGATCGAGATCGATCAGCGGCTGGCCCCGCGTCACCGCCTGCGTGTTGTCGGCGTGGAGCGCGATCACCGTGCCGCCTTCGCGCGCCGTGATCGAGACGATGTTGCCGCCCACATAGGCGTCATCCGTCTCCTCGCTCGACGGGGCGAGCAGAATACTGACGCCATAAGCGATCGCGGCCAGCACGATCACGATGCCGAGGATGAGGAAACCGGTGCGGCGCGCGCGCGACTTGGGCGGCTCCTGCACGGCGTTGGCGACAGGCGCTGGGGCGTCCATGGGAGTCTCCCGATCGATGGTCTGGGGGGTGTCGGTCATGAGTGGGTGTCCGCGGCAGGAGCCGCCTGACGCGGCGCGAGAGGATCGAAGCCGCCGCCCAACGCGGCGATGAGCTGGATGCGGCGGGTCAGCGCATCGGCCTGCACGCCGACCAGCGCCTGCTCGGCCTCCAGCAGGCGGAAGCCGGAATCGATGGCGTCGAGCTGCGAGCCGAGGCCGGTCCGCACGCGCACCTGATCGAGCCGCACCGTGTCGCGCAGGCCCTGCACGACGCGGCCCTGCTCGGCCAGATCCTCATCCGCCGAGCGGACGTTGGTGATGGCGTCGGCGGATTCGCGCACGGCATTCAGAACAGCGTTGTCATAACTCGCCACCGCGCCATCGAGATCGGCGGTCGCGCCGCGATACTGCGCGCGCAGGCGGCCGCCCTCGAAGATCGGCAGGCTGAGCGCGGCGCCGCCGCTGAACGAGCCCGCGCCGCCGGTGAAGAAGTTGGAGAGGCCGACCGAGGCGAGCCCGGCGAGCGCGGTGATGCTCACGTCCGGCAGGAAGGCGGCGCGTGCCACCTTGCGGCCCTGCACCGCCGCCTCGATCCGCGCCTGCCCCGCGAGCAGGTCCGGCCGGCGGCCGAGCAGGTCGGCGGGCAGCATCTCGGGCACCACCGGCGCCCTGTCGAGCGCGAGCGTGGGCTTCCCGATCTGCGGATAGAAATCGGCGCCCCGGCCGACCAATGCGGCAAGGGCATGGATCAGCACGTCGCGCTGGCGGGTGGCCTGCGTCCGCACCTGCTCGGCCTCGGCGAGCAGCGTCTCGGCCTGCTTGAGCTGGAACTGGCTGCTGAGCTGGTTCTTCACGCGCGCCTGGGCATAGCCGAGCGCCTTCTGCCGGGTGTCGACGAAGCCGTCCGCCACCTCGATCAGGCGATTGGCCTGCGCAAGCCTGACATAGGCCTGCGCGATCGCGACCGAGAGCGAGAGCCGGGCCGCCGCGCTGTCCAGCCGCGCCGCGTCGGCCGAAGCGGAGGCCTGCCGCACCGCCGAACGCTGGCGGCCGAACAGGTCGAGATCCCAGTCCAGATTGGCGCCGGCGATGGCGATGTTGGCGGTGTTGCCGCCGATCGGCGGCGGCGCGAGCTTGTCGCCGATCCGCGCCCGCATCACCTGCGCCGATCCGTTGACATGGGGCAGCAGCGCGGAATGCTCCACCTGCACTTCGGCGCTCGCGGCGCGGACGCGGGCCTCGGCGGCGGCGAGGCTGGGATTGCCGGCCAGGCCCGCCTGGATCAGCGCGTCGAGCTGGGGATCGCCGAACGCGGTCCACCAGTCGGCGCCGATCTTCGCGGTGCCGCTTTCGAGCCCGAGCGAGCCCTCCTGCACCTGCGCCACCTGCGGCCCCTCATGCGGCACCGCCGCGCATCCGGCGAGCAGCATGGCCGCCACCGCCGGGAATGCGATCACCCGCTTCATTCCGCCAACTCCTTATGCCTGTCCGGGCAGCCGCAAACACGCTCCGCCGCGGCCAGCAGCTTGATGAGGCCAGCCACCACGACGTCTACCTCGTCCTGTTCGAAATCCACCAGCACCTCGTTCCACGCCTCGACGACCCGATGCTGCAATTGCTCGACAAGCGCGTGCCCCTCGTCGGTGACGGCGAGCTGCACGACGCGCCGGTCCGCCGATCCACGATCCCGGACGAGGAAGCCGCGCGCCTCCAGCACGTCGATCATGCGCGTGGTGGCGCCGGTGGTGATCGACAGCTCGCGGGCCAGATCGCCGGCGTTGCGCGCCACGCCGTCGCGCACGACCTTGAGCGCGATCCATTGCACGAAGCTGACGCCGGTATCCTCGAACCGCGATTCGACCAGGTTCGCCATCAGCTTGTCGATGCGGCGCACCAGCCGCCCGGGCGAGGAGCGTGCGGCGCAGCTTTGAATCGTGAGAACGGCCATAACGCCTTCCGATGCATTGTCTGCATATGCAGATATTGCGCGGTCAAATATTCGTCAAGATACTTCTTCACGGCATCGCTCTGGCCGGATGATGTGACAGCACCGTTCCGATCGGCTACAAATTGGGACGGGACAGGGCTTTCCGGCGGTGAGCAGCCGAAGGGGGAGAGTGCGATGGTCATCATATTGGCGCTTCTGATCGGCTTCATCGCGGGCCTCCGGGCGATGATCGCCCCGCTGGCGATCGCAGTGAAGGCGCGACTCGGGCTTCTCGATCTCCACGGGAGCTGGCTCGCCTTCTTCGGCTATCGCTGGACGCCATGGGTGGTGGCGCTCGCCGCGCTGGCCGAGATCGTCAACGACAAGCTGCCCGCCACGCCGAGCCGCAAGGTGCCGCCGCAATTCGCCGTGCGCGTGCTGCTGGGCGCGCTGTGCGGCGCGGCGGTGGGCATCCCTTCCGGGCAATGGATCGTCACGCTGCTCATCGGCGCGATCGGCGCGGTGCTCGGCACGCTGGGCGGCGCCGCGGCGCGCGGCGCGCTCGCCCGTGCGTTCGGCAAGGATATGCCCGCGGCCCTGATCGAGGACGTGGTGACACTGCTCCTCGCCGCCGTCGCCGTCCACGCGCTGTGAGCCGCGCATTCGATGCCATCGTCGTCGGCGCGGGGCAGGCCGGCCCGTCGCTGTGCGGGCGGCTGAGCGCCGCCGGCATGAAGGTCGCGCTGGTCGAGCGCCATCTGCTCGGCGGCACCTGCGTCAACACCGGCTGTATGCCGACCAAGGCGCTGGTCGCCTCCGCTTATGCCGCCCATCTCGCCGGCCGCGCGTCGGATTATGGGGTGATGGTGCGCGGGCCGATCGACATCGACATGCCGAAGGTGACGGCGCGCGTGCAGGGCGTCGCCTCGAATGCGCGGGGCAATGTCGAGAAATGGGTCGGCGGCATGGCGAACTGCACGCTGATCCGCGGCCACGCCCGCTTCCTCGCGCCCGACCGGATGCGGGTGGGCGAGGAGGAGATCAGCGCGCCGCGCATCTTCCTCAATGTCGGCGGCCGCGCCGTCGTGCCGGATTTTCCGGGCATCGACGGAATCGACTATCTCACCAACACCTCGATCCTCCAGCTCACCGAGGTGCCGCGCCATCTGATCGTGATCGGGGGCAGCTATATCGGGCTGGAGTTCGCGCAAGCGTACCGCCGTTTCGGCGCCGAGGTGACGGTGGTGGAGAAAGGCCCCCGCATCGTCGCGCGCGAGGATGAGGACGTCTCCGCCGCGCTTCAGGAGATATTGGAGAAGGAGGGCATCGCCTTCCGCCTCAACGCCGAATGCATCCGCTTCGCTAGGCACCCGGACGGCATCGCCGCCGGCGTGACCTGCGAGGAAGGACCGCCCGAGGTGATCGGCAGCCACGTCCTCCTTGCGGTCGGGCGGCAGCCCAACACCGGCGATCTGGGCCTCGACGCCGCCGGCCTCGTCAGCGACGCGCGCGGCTATGTCACCGTCAACGACCGGCTGGAGACCAACGTCCCCGGCATCTGGGCGATGGGCGACTGCAACGGGCGCGGCGCCTTCACCCACACCAGCTACAATGATTACGAGATCGTCGCCGCCAACCTGCTCGACGGGGCGGACCGGCGGGTGATCGACCGCCTGCCCTGCTACGGCCTGTTCACCGATCCGCCGCTCGGCCGCGCCGGGCTGGGCGAGGCCGAGGCCAAGGCGCAGGGCCACCGCATCCGCGTCGGCAGGCGGCCGATGACGCGCGTCGGCCGCGCCGTCGAGAAGGGCGAGGCGCAGGGCTTCATGAAGATCGTCGTCGACGCCGACAGCGACCATATCCTCGGCGGCGCGGTGCTGGGGCCGGGCGGCGACGAGGCGATCCACGTCATCCTCGACATGATGCAGACCGGGCAGACGGCGACCTCGCTCGCCCACACCGTCCATATCCACCCGACCGTCTCGGAACTGCTGCCGACCATCGCGGGCGAGCTGAAGCCCGCCTGAGCCCCTCTTGGCCGGGGCGTCCCCGCCGCGCTAGATGGACGCCCCTCCTCCAAGGCGAGTGCCCCCATGACCGCTGACGACACCCCCGTCTGGTTCATCTCCGGCTGTTCGACCGGCTTCGGCCGCGAGCTGGCGCGGCTCCTTCTCGAACAGGGCCAGCGCGCCGTCGTCACCGCGCGCGGCAGGGATCGCGTCGCCGATCTCGCCGCCCTCGCCCCCGATCGCGCGCTGGCGCTCGATCTCGACGTCACCGACACGGGCCAGATCGCCGCCGCCGTCGGGGCCGCCGAGGCCCGTTTCGGCCGCATCGACGTGCTCGTGAACAATGCGGGCTACGGCTATCAGTCGACCATCGAGGAGGGCGAGGACGCCCGCATCCGCGCCCAGTTCGACGCCAACGTCTTCGGCCTGTTCGCGCTCACCCGTGCCGTGCTGCCGGGGATGCGCGAGCGCCGGCGCGGCCACATCATCAACATCACCTCGGTCGCCGGCCTCGCCGGCTTTCCGGGCTCGGGCTATTATGCCGCCTCCAAGCACGCCGTGGAGGGCTTCTCCGACGCGCTCGCCGCCGAGACGGGGCCGCTCGGGCTTCAGGTCACCTGCGTCGAGCCGGGGCCGTTCCGCACCGACTGGGCGGGCCGCTCGCTCGAACAGACGCCGAGCCGCATCCCCGATTATGCCGACACCGCCGGCGCGCGGCTCCAGAGCACCAGGGCGATCAGCGGGCAGCAGGCCGGCGATCCGGTCCGCGCCGCGCAGACGATGATCGACATCGCGCTCCGCCCCGACGCACCGCGTCACCTCGTGCTCGGCGCCTGGGGCTATGAGGCGGTGACGGAGCGGCTGGCCGGGCGGATCGCCCTCATCCGGGAGTGGCGCGAAACGAGCCTCGCCGCCGATTTCCCGGAAAATTGAGGGCGGCTGCTGTATCCGGCCGTTGATGACAATCCGCATCGCGGCCGGATCATTTCGGCGCCGATCCCCAACGTCTGGTCGCCCGTAAAACCGGCCACAATTTGATCCACACATTTCGCACCGCAGCGACGCGCCGGAAATCAGGCACCTGGGAAGCGTCAAGCACCCAATCGTACCTTTCGCCAAAATAAACCCACTTGTGCCGCGACTCGGGCAGAGGCACTATCGGTTGTGTCAGGCGCTGGGGGCCGACACCAGATCGAGTTGAAACACCGGGATTCAGCCTTGAATCGCGGAACGGACGTCCCATTTCACCGTGGGACGAACGGAGAACGGACTCGTCTGCACCGCCCTCAATGCTATGCTCGGGAGTGTATGTCCCGAGTCGAACGAAATATGAACGCGGGATGGACATCATGGATCTTTCGGGCAGCAGCGAGACCGTCATGAACGACGCCCCCCTTCTCGACATCCAGCGCGCCGCAGCGGCCGCCAAGGACGCGTCGTCGGACGGCCAGGGCGCGCGCCCGATCCCCTATGACATCGTCAAGGACGACAGCCGCGACGCGCTCCTCACCGATTTCGGCAAGGATACGCTGAACGATCGCTATCTCCTGCCCGGCGAGACGTATCAGGATCTCTTCGTCCGCGTGGCGTCTGCTTATGCCGACGATCAGGCGCACGCCCAGCGCCTGTATGATTATATCTCGAAGCTGTGGTTCATGCCCGCCACGCCCGTTCTCTCGAACGGCGGCACCGGCCGCGGCCTGCCGATCTCCTGCTATCTGAACTCGGTGCCGGACAGCCTGAACGGCATCGTCGACACCTGGAACGAGAATGTCTGGCTCGCTTCGCGCGGCGGCGGCATCGGCACCTATTGGGGCAATGTCCGCGGCATCGGCGAGCCGGTCGGGCTCAACGGCAAGACCTCGGGCATCATCCCGTTCGTCCGCGTGATGGACTCGCTGACGCTCGCCATCTCGCAGGGCTCGCTGCGCCGTGGCTCGGCCGCCTGCTATCTCGACGTGTCGCACCCGGAGATCGAGGAATTCCTCGAAATCCGCAAACCCTCGGGCGACTTCAACCGCAAGGCGCTCAACCTGCACCATGGCGTGCTGCTCACCGACGAGTTCATGGAAGCGGTGCGCGATGGCCGCCCGTTCGAGCTCAAGTCCCCCAAGGACGGCTCGAAGCGCGGCGAGGTCGATGCCCGCGCGCTGTTCCAGAAGCTCGTGGAAGTCCGCCTCGCGACCGGCGAGCCTTATATCGTGTTCTCGGACACGGTGAACCGCGCCATGCCGAAGTTCCAGCGCGACGTCGGCCTCAAGGTCTCGACCTCGAATCTCTGCTCGGAGATCACGCTGCCGACCGGCATGGACCAGCATGGCGTGGATCGCACGGCGGTCTGCTGCCTGTCCTCGCTCAACCTCGAGACGTGGGACCAGTGGAACGGCGACAAGCAGTTCATCGAGGACGTGATGCGCTTCCTCGACAATGTGCTGACCGACTATATCGAGCGCGCCGAGCCCGGCATGGAGCGGGCGAAATACTCGGCCGGCCGCGAGCGGTCGGTCGGTCTGGGCGTGATGGGCTTCCACTCCTTCCTCCAGGCGCGCGGCCTCGGCTTCGAGAGCGCGATGGCGAAAAGCTGGAACATGAAGATGTTCCGCCACATCCGCGCCAAGGCGGACGAGGCCTCGATGCTGCTCGCCCATGAGCGCGGGCCGTGCCCGGACGCCGCCGATCAGGGCGTGATGGAGCGCTTCTCGTGCAAGATGGCGATCGCGCCGACCGCGTCGATCTCGATCATCTGCGGCGGCACCTCGGCCTGCATCGAGCCGATCCCGGCCAATATCTACACCCACAAGACGCTGTCGGGCAGCTTCTCGGTGAAGAACCCCTATCTCCAGAAGCTTCTCCAGCAGAAGTCGAAGGACTCCGATGCGGTGTGGAACTCGATCCTCGAGAAGGGCGGCTCGGTCCAGCATCTCGACTTCCTCTCGATCGAGGAGAAGGACTGCTACAAGACCTCGTTCGAGATCGACCAGCGCTGGCTGATCGAGCTGGCCGCCGATCGCACGCCCTACATCGATCAGGCGCAGTCGCTGAACCTGTTCATCCCGGCCGACGTCGAGAAGTGGGATCTGCTGATGCTCCACTTCCGCGCGTGGGAGCTGGGCGTGAAGTCGCTTTATTATCTGCGCTCCAAGTCGGTGCAGCGCGCCGGCTTCGCGGGCGGCGTCGAGGCGGACAACACGCCCGACCTGCGCAAGATCGACGTGGAAGTGACCGATTACGACGAATGCCTCGCCTGCCAGTAAGGCGCGCGGGCTGATCGCGCTCCCCGCCGGAACGGTCGCGGGGGAATGGGATGACGGTTCGGCCGGGCACAGGCGGCGCCGGGGTGATGGCCTTGTGCCACCCCTTCGTGCTGCCCGCGTCCGGGCGATGGAAAGCGGGTTGCCGGGGGGCAAGCAGGGAGAGCATAGGGGCATGACCTTCACAGGACGACTTCTCGCCGGCGTGGGCATCGCGTCGCTCGCTTGCAGCACCTTCGCCTCCGCCGCCGCGCCCGTCGCCGCTGGCGCGCACACGCGCGAGGCCGCCTTCGACGCCGCGATCAGCAGCGACGAGCAGACCGCCTGGCTGAAGGACATGTCGTCCGCCCCCAACCATGTCGGCTCGCCGCACGACAAGGCGAATGCCGAGAAGGTGCTCGCCCAGTTCAGGTCGTGGGGCTGGGACGCGCATATCGAAACCTTCCAGGTTCTCTATCCCACCCCGATCTCCACCACGCTGGAGATGATCGCACCGACGAAGGTGACGCTCGGCGGGCAGGAGCCGCCCGTCCCCGGCGATCCGACCTCGGCCGAGACGCAGGGCGCGCTGCCGCCTTATGTCGCCTATCAGGGCGACGGCGACGTCACCGCGCCGGTCGTCTATGTGAATTACGGGATGCCCGCCGATTATGAGGAGCTGGCGCGGCGCGGCATCGATGTGAAGGGCAAGATCGTGCTTGCCCGCTATGGCGCGGGATGGCGCGGCCTGAAGCCCAAGCTCGCGCAGGAGCATGGCGCGGCGGGTTGCCTGATCTATTCCGATCCCGCCGACGACGGCTATGCCAAGTGGGACAGCTATCCGCAGGGCGGCGGCCGGCCCGATCATGGCGTGCAGCGCGGATCGGTGCAGGACATGACCCTCTATCCGGGCGATCCGCTGACCCCCGGCATCGGCGCCACCGCCGACGCCAAGCGGCTGACCCGCGAACAGGCGCAGACGATTCTCAGGATTCCGACGCTGCCGATTTCCTATGCCGACGCGACGAAGCTGCTCGCCGGGCTGCAAGGGCCGCTGGCGACCGGCGGGAATCGCGGCGCGCTGGGCCTCGCCTATCATTATGGCGGCACCGGCGCGGTGACGGCGCATCTGGCGGTCAAGTCGGACTGGTCGCTCAAGACGCTCTACGACGTGATCGCCACGCTCAAGGGCAGGACGCGCCCCGACGAGTGGGTGATCCGCGCCAACCATCGCGACGGCTGGGTGTTCGGCGCCGCCGATCCGCTGTCGGGCCATGTCGCCATGCTCAACGAGGCGCAGGCGATGGGCCAGCTCGTGAAGAAGGGCTGGCGGCCGGATCGCACCATCGTCTACGCGAGCTGGGACGGCGAGGAGCCCGGCCTGCTCGGCTCGACCGAATGGGCCGAGACGCACGCCGACGAGCTGAAGCGCAAGGCCGTGCTCTACATCAACACCGACAATAACGGCCGCGGCTTCATCCATATCGAGGGCAGCCACGACCTTCAGCATTTCGCCGACCAGACCACCGGCGACGTCACCGATCCCGAGACCGGCGCCACGCTGGCCGAACGCGCGCGCGCCGAGATCCTCGCGCATGAGGCGGAGAAGCCCGGCAGCGAGAAGGATTATATGGTCGCGGCGGCGAAGGCCGGCGGCGATCTGCCGATCGGGCCGCTGGGATCGGGATCGGATTACTCCTCCTTCCTCCAGCATCTCGGCATTCCGGCGCTGGACGTGGGCTTCGGCGGCGAGGATGCGGCCGGCGGCTCCTACCACTCGGTCTATGACAGCTTCACCCACTTCACCCGGTTCGACGATCCGGGCCTGAAATATGGCGCGGCGCTGTCGAAGCTGATCGGGCGGCTGGTGATGCGCGCCGCCGACGCGCCGCGCGTGCCGGCCCGCTATGGCGACTTCGCGAGCACCGTCGCGCGTTATGTCGACGAGGTGAAGAAGCTCGCGGCCGATCAGCGCAAGCAGGATCAGGCGCAGGCCGACGCGCGCGCCGTCCACGCCTTCCGCCTCGCCTCCAACCCGGACGCGCCCACCGCGGCCCCCGAGGCCAAGGCGCCGACCCCGGCGATCGACATGGCCGCGCTCGATGCTGCCTCGGCGCGGCTCACCCGCTCGGCCGCCGCCGCCGATGCGATGCTGGCGGGCGAGGACCGGCTCTCCGCCGCCACCCGCGCGCGGATCGAGGCGTCGCTCCGCCAGATCGACCAGGTGCTGATCGATCCGGCGGGCCTGCCTTTCCGGCCCTGGTATCGGAACCTGATCTACGCGCCGGGCCGCTTCACCGGCTATGGCGCCAAGACGCTGCCGGGTGTGCGCGAAGCGATCGAGGAGCGTCGCTTCGACGACGCCACCGCCTATGTCGGCAAGACGGCGGCGGTGCTCGACGCTTATGCCGATCGGCTCGATCAGGCGGTGGCGATGGCGGGCACCCGATGATGCCGGGGGCGCCGCATCGGCCCTCTCCCGTGGCGGGAGAGGCCGCGCAGTCGCGAAATGCCGTGTTTGCGCCTATATTCCACGGAATGAAAATCCGTCTCTTCGAACAGACCGGCGGCGACGCCGGCGTTGGCGGGGCGCGCGTGGGGCCGCTCTCGGCCGCATGGGGGCGGGCATGAGCGTGCTGCTGCTGCGCTGGATCGCGCTGCTGGTCGGCCCGGTGCTGCTGTTCGCGGCCTATCGGCTGCACCGCAAGCCGCAGGAGTTCTGGGTGCTGCTGGGGAGCGGGCTGGTCGCCACGCTGAGCCTCACCGCCTCCGTGCTGCCCGCGCGCGCGCAGGCGCTGATGCCGGTGCATGTCAGCGCCTTCGCGCTCTATGTGGCAGGCGCGCTGCTGCTCGCGCGCGCCGTCTTCACGCGTCTCGGTCCGGTCGCCCGCCTGCTCTATCTGGCGTGCGGCATCGCCTTTCTTTCGCCCATCCTGATCCTGACCTCTTTTGCGGTCGCCCTGCATTCGCACGGAGCCTGAACATGCCTCTTCTCCAAGCCTCCAAGACCTACAAGCCCTTCGAATATCCGTGGGCGTTCGAGTTCTGGAAGCGCCAGCAGCAGCTCCACTGGCTGCCCGAGGAGGTGCCGCTCGGCGAGGATTGCCGCGACTGGGCGCAGAAGCTCACCGACCATGAGCGCAACCTGCTGACCCAGATCTTCCGCTTCTTCACGCAGGCCGACGTCGAGGTGCAGGACTGCTACCACGAGAAATACGGCCGGGTGTTCAAGCCCACCGAGGTGAAGATGATGCTCACCGCCTTCTCCAACATGGAGACGGTGCACATCGCAGCCTACAGCCACCTGCTCGACACCATCGGGATGCCCGAGAGCGAGTACAGCGCCTTCCTCCAGTATAAAGAGATGAAGGACAAGCACGACTATCTCGCCACCTTCGGCGTCGACAACGATCAGGACATCGCGCGCACGCTCGCCATGTTCGGCGGCTTCACCGAAGGGCTCCAGCTGTTCGCGTCCTTCGCGATGCTGATGAACTTCCCGCGCTTCAACAAGATGAAGGGCATGGGCCAGATCGTCAGCTGGTCGGTGCGCGACGAGAGCCTCCACTGCGAGGGCATCATCCGCCTGTTCCACGCCTTCTGTCAGGAGCGTCAGTGCCTCACCCCGGCGGTGAAGGACGACATCATGGACATGTGCCAGAAGACCGTCCGCATCGAGGACGCCTTCATCGACCTCGTGTTCGAGATGGGCCCGGTCAACGGCATGACGCCCAAGGACATCAAGCGCTACATCCGCTTCGTGGCGGACTGGCGCCTCGGCCAGCTCGGCCTGAAGCCGATCTACATGATCGAGGAGCACCCGCTGCCGTGGCTCGCGCCGCTGCTCAACGGTGTCGAGCACGCCAACTTCTTCGAGACCCGCGCCACCGAATATTCCAAGGCCGCGACGCGCGGCAACTGGGGCGAGGTGTGGGACAATTTCGATCGCCGCAAGGCCGCCAAGTCGGCGCTCGCCGCCAATGAGGATGCCACGTCGAGCGAAGGCGACATGTTCACCCGCGCGGGCGTCGCCGCGGAGTGAGCGAGGGGGCGCCGGCTCGTGGGCCGGCGCTTCACCCAGGAAAAAGGGCGCGCCGTCCGAGACGGCGCGCCCTTCTGCATTGACCGACGGCGCTCCCGGGGGGAAAGTTGAAAGCGCCGTCGGCTTGAAAGCGGTGTCACCTGTCTGCCTTGCGGCAGGGTTTCGTCGGTGAAATAAACGCGCGATTTGTCTGAAACATCGCACGCCGTAGGGTCATGCGGCGGATTTACCTTGCCCGTGGCCCCGGTGTAGCATGTCCGCAAGACAGCCCGACCGGGAGACGATGCCGATGACCGCCCGCCCCTTTTCTCGCCTGCACGGCGCCGTCGCGCTGGCCGCCGCCGGCCTGCTCCTCGCCGGTTGCGACATCCGCGCGCACGACAAGGACGGCAACACCACCGCCAGCATCAGCTTCGGCAACAGCGCGGAATCGGCCGCCGGCGATACCAAGGGCTCGCACGGCGTCTCGGTCGACGTGCCGGGCTTCTCGGCCAAGGTGAACCTGCCGGACATGGCCTTCGGCTCCGACACGACGCACATCGACAATCTCAGGATCTTCCCCGGCACCAGCATCCACGGCGTGAACGTGCGCGGCGATGCCGGCGGGGAGGGCAATGTCGAGATGGGCTTCACCGCGCCGGCCGACAGCGGCCGCGTGCTCGCCTGGTATCGCGACGAGGCGCAGAAGCAAGGCTGGACAATCGATCCCGCCACCGGCACCAATCAGTTCGAGGCGACGCGGGCGGACGACAAGGATCGCCCCACCCACCTCGCCATCCAGATCGGCGATGACGGCAAGGGCAGCAGTGGCCACCTCCTCGTGACGGGTCACTGAGGGCGGGCCATTTCGGGACAGGCGGGCCGACATCATAGCCGCGCACGCCGCCGCGATGCGCTACATCGGCGTCACACAGACAGGACGCCCGCCTCATGCGCCTCGCCCGATCCGCCTCCCTGCTGCCCGCGCTCGCCGCGCTGATGCTCCTGCCCGGCTGCCACAAGGCCTCGACGCCCGCGAAGAATCTCGATCAGATGGACGCCGCGCTGGTCGACAGCGCCGGCAACCGTCAGCTCGCGAGCGCGATCAGAGTCGATCCGCATCGCGGGATGCCGGTGGTGACGGAAGGCGCCAGCAACTGCCTCTCGGGCCTCGTCTACGCCAATGACTGGGCGGCGAAGCTGCCGGCCGATCTGCCCATGCACCCGCAGGCGAAGCTCCAGGAGGCCGCCGGCCATGACGGCGCCTGCAAGGCCCGCGTGGCGAGCTTCGCCGTCGCCGGCGATCGCGCCGCCGTGCTCGACTGGTATCGCACCCGCGCGCAGGCCGGCGGCTACGAGACCGAGCGCGAGGACAAGAATGGCGACTGGGTGCTGGCCGGCACGCGCAAGGACGTGATCTTCGTCATCACGATCGGCACGCCCGCGCGCGGCGCCACTCCGGTCGACTATGTCTGGACCGAAGGCGCCTGACGCCCATCGGGCGGACACAGCCCCTAGCCCCTGTGCGTCCGCTGCTCTAAGGCGCATTCCATGCCGCTTTTCTTCGTCATGGTCGGCGGGGCGCTCGGCGCAGGCCTGCGCTATCAGGTCGGGCGCCTCTCGCTTGCCCTGCTCGGCCCCGGATTCCCGTGGGGAACCTGGTTCATCAATCTCTCCGGCGGGCTCTTCATGGGCCTGCTGGCCGGGCTGCTGGCGCGTTCCGCCTCGTCGGCGGGCGAGGGCTGGCGCCTGTTGATCGGCGTCGGCGTGCTGGGCGGCTACACCACCTTCTCCACCTTCAGCCTGGAAGCCGCCAACATGATCCAGCGCGGAGACTGGGGCGCGGCCGCGCTCTATGTCACAAGCTCCGCCGTGGGCGCGATCCTGCTGCTGTTCGTGGGCCTCGGCCTCGCTAGGATATTGCCCGCATGACCAAGACCGACTCCAAGGGCGAGGACGTCCGCCAGTTCAAGGTAGCCCCCGACGACGACGGCATCCGCCTCGATCGCTGGTTCAAGCGCCATATGCCGGATGCCAGCTTCAACATCGTGTCGCGCTGGGCGCGCACGGGGCAGCTCCGCGTCGACGGCAAGCGCGCGGCGCCGGGCGATCGCGTCGAGCAGGGGCAGATCATCCGCGTGCCCCCGCTGGAGGCCCCCGCCCCCGACAAGGCGAAGCCCAGGCGCGAGCGCAAGCCGCTCTCCGCCGACGAGACCGAGTTCGCGCAGAGCCTCGTGATCCACAGGGATGACGCCGCGATCGTCATCAACAAGCCGCCTGGCCTCGCGACGCAGGGCGGCACCAAGACCGAGCGTCATGTCGACGGCCTGCTCGACGCGCTCCAGTTCGAGAGCGAGGGGCGGCCGAAGCTGGTCCACCGGCTCGACAAGGATACGTCGGGCGCGCTGCTGATCGCCCGCAACGCGCGCGCCGCCGCCTTCTTCGCCAAGAGCTTCTCCAGCCGCACGGCACGGAAGGTCTATTGGGCGATCATCGCCGGCGTGCCCTCGATCGAGGAGGGGCTGATCGAGCTGCCCATCGCCAAGCAGCCCGGCACCGGCGGCGAGAAGATGTATGTCGACGAGAAGGAGGGTTCGCCGTCGCGCACGCGCTATCGCGTGATCGAGCGCGCCGGCAACCGCGCCGCCTTCGTCGAGCTGCATCCGCTGACCGGCCGCACCCACCAGCTCCGCGTCCATATGGCGGCGATCGGCCATCCGATCGTCGGCGACGGCAAATATGGCGGGCAGGAATCCTTCCTGACCGGGGGCGTCAGCCGCAAGATGCACCTCCATGCCCGTCGCATCAAAATCGATCATCCCGATGGCGGCCAGATCGACATCCGCGCCGAGCTGCCCACCCATTTCGCGGACAGTCTGAAGCATCTCGGCTTCGATCCGGCGCTGGGCGATGCGCTGCCGATCGACGAGATGAAATTCTCCGAGACGCCCGAGGGCAAGCGCCGCGCCGCCACCCATGCCGCCAAGGATCGCCGCAAGGAGCGCAAGGGCGAGCGTCGCGGCCGCGGGCGCGGCTGATGCATCCCAACGCGGCCTTCCGCTGGGAGGAGGAAGCGGCGATGCGCGCCTTCGTCGCCGCACGCGGCTTCGCGACGCTGTGCGTGGGCGGGCCGGAAGGGCCGATCGTCGCCCATGCGCCGCTGATCGTCACGGCGGAGGGGCGGCTGCGCTTCCACCTCGCACGCGGCAACCGCATCACCCGCCATCTCGACGGCGCGCATGGGGTGGCGAGCGTCACCGACGCCGATTTCTACGTCAGCCCGGACTGGTATGCCTCCGAGAATCAGGTGCCGACCTGGAACTATCTCGCAGTCGAGGTCGAGGGGCCGGTGACGGCGCTCGACGAGACGGCGCTCGCCGCGCAGGTCGAGGCGCTGAGCGATCATTTCGAGCGGGCGCTGGCGCCCAAGCCGGTGTGGACGCGCGACAAGATGCCGCCCGGCCGGTTCGAGGCGATGCTCAAGGCGATCCGGGGTTTCGAACTGACCCCCACCGCATGGCGCGGCACCCGCAAGATGGGCCAGAACAAGGGGCCTGAGGATCGCGCCGCGTTGGCGCGGATGCTCGCCGCCACAGGCCGCGCGCGCGAGGCGGAGCTGATGGCGCGATGACCAACCGCCTCGCCATCTTCGACTGCGACGGCACGCTGGTCGACAGCCAGGCGAACATCCACGCCGCAATGACCGCCTGCTTCGCCGAGGCCGGCCGGGCCGCGCCCGATCGCGCGGCGGTGCGCCGGATCGTCGGCCTGTCGCTCCCCGAGGCGATGCGCGCGCTGTTGCCGGATGCCGACGATGCGCACCACCATGACCTCGCCGAAGGCTATAAGCGCTGCTTCCGGCGGATGCGCGAGCAGGGCGAGGTCGAGGAAGCGCTCTACGAGGGCATCGTCGAGACGCTCGACCGGCTGGAGGCGGACGGCTGGCTGCTCGGCGTCGCCACCGGCAAGTCGGACCGGGGCCTCAGGCTGGTACTCGAACATCACGGTCTGTTCCAGCGTTTCGTCACGCTCCAGACCGCCGATCGCCACCCCTCCAAGCCCCATCCCTCGATGATCGAGCTGGCGATGGCGGAGGCGGGCGCGGATCGGCTTTCCACCGTGATGATCGGCGACACCAGCTACGACATTCTGATGGCGCACAATGCCGGCGTGCGTGCGATCGGCGTCGCATGGGGTTATCATGAGCCGGCCGAGCTGCTGGCCGAGGGCGCCGATGTCGTCGCCCTCCATCCGTCCGAACTGCCCCTGCTCTGCTCGAGGGAGACCGCATGACACCCGACCCCAAGGCCATCGACGACAAGCGCGCCCGCGATCGCTTCGCGGTGCTGACCGGGCTCAGGCTCGGCGGCGTGGTGCTGATGCTGCTCGGGCTGTGGATGATGCTGGGCGGTGCGCTCGGCGGCCGCTACGGCTTCGGCGGCGTGCTGTTCGTGGTCGGCCTGATCGAAACGATCGTGGTACCGAAGATGCTCGCGCGCCGCTGGCGGAGCCCGAAATGATCCCGCAGGCCAAGCGTTTCTGGAAGGACGTCACGGTCGAGAACCGCGCCATCCGCCTCGACGGCCGCGCGCTCAGGACGCCGGCCCGCGCCGAGCTGGTGCTGCCGACCGATGCGCTCGCCCACGCCGTCGCCGAGGAGTGGCGGCAGGTGGAGGGCGAGATCGATCCGCACACCATGCCGCTGACCGGCCTCGCCAACGCCGCGATCGACCGCATCGCGCCCGACACCGCCGCCTTCGCCGCCGGCCTGGCGCGCTATGCCGAGGGCGACCTGCTCTGCTACCGCGCCTCGCACCCCACCGAGCTGACCGCGCGGCAGGGCGCGATGTGGGACGGCCCGCTCGACTGGGCGCGGGCGCGCTATGGCGTGGAGTTCCGCGTCACCGCCGGCATCGTCCATATCGCTCAGCCCGAGGAGACGGTGAAGCGTCTGGCGACGGCGGTTTCCGCGCGCGATGCCTTCCACCTCGCCGGCCTGTCGCCGCTCGTCACGCTATCCGGCTCGCTGGTGCTCGCGCTGGCGATCGCCGAGGGCGCGATGACCGAGCATGACGGGTGGGAGGCCGCCGAGCTGGACGATCTCTGGCAGGCCGAGCAATGGGGCGAGGACGTTCTCGCCACCGCCGCGCGCGAGGACAAGCGGCGCGATTTCCGCGCCGCCGCCCGCTTCCTCGGCCTGCTCGAATAAGGCTCAGGCGCGCGGCACGAACCAGCGCGCGAGGATCAGCCCGCCGACGACCCAGCCGACAAGCTGAGACAGGCCGAGATAGATCCAGTAGCCCCACGGCATGTAGTAATTATACACCGGTGCCGCGATGGTGAAGTAGAGCACCGTCGCCACGCCGGTCAGCACCACGATCCGCGCCCGGCTCGGGAAATCGAGCACGCGCGCCGCGATCGCGTGGAGCGCGAGGCCGAGCAGCAGCATCGTCGCGATCGACAGGATCAGGCCGACCACCAGCGAGCCCGTGTCCATCGACGCGAAACCGTGCGTGTTGAAGAAGATCAGCGCCACCGGCCCGCGCCCGTGCAGCACCGTGCCCGCCGCGCTGTCCGGCCAGGGGACATAATAGGTGCCGGTGCCCGTCGCCGTGAGATTCTGCGCGAGCGCGGTCTGCACGGCGGCGTTCTGCGGATCGGGCGCGATGGTGAAGGGGATGCGCGACAGGAAAGGCAGCCCCCAGAAGATGAAGCCCACGAAGAATTGCGCCAGCCCGCCCACGATGCTGCCGATCAGAATGCGGATCATGTCCCCCTCCCCACCGTTGCCAGTCCAACTCCAACCACCGGATGGCCGAATGGTGCCGCAAGGGGCGAGGTCATTTCCCGCCCCCCGCGTCCACCCCTTATTGCCGGGCCAGCCTGTAGGTCGCGTGGCCGCCATGCTCGCGGTCGTCGACCGTCGCGGTCATCGTCTTGCCATCCGGCGAGACGGTGCCGGCGATCACCATCACCACCTTGCCGCCCCGCGTATCGGTTTCCTCGAAGGCGCGCGGGCCGGTCTTCTTCACGGCCGCGTGCGTGCCGCCGGTGTCGCCCTTGACCGGCACCGCCGGGCCGCCGAACTTCGCGGTATAGGACTGGCCGGTCGGCGTCGACATGGAGAACATGCCGCCCTGTTCCTTGAAGGTCAGCACGAGGCCGTTCTCCGAGAAGTTGGAGAGGCTCGTCGTCCGCCATGAGCCGGAAATGGCGTGCGATCCCGCCGGCCCCCTGGCGACGCGCGTCTGCGTGCCCTTGCCCGTCACCACCGCGCCGCTGGCAGCGGTCATGTCCTTGAAGCTGAAATCGAGCGTCCGCCCGTCGGCCGAGACACTGTTCGTGGACGAGACGACGGTCTTGGCGCCCTTGCGATCGGTCTCCACCACGGTGCGCGGATCGACCACCTTGATCGACACCGCATCATAATAAGGATGGCCGGCGACCGAATGGAAGGCGCCATCGGCCTTCACCTTGAAGGCGGGCGCGCAGCTCCGGCACTCGTACACGCCGTCCTTGAGCAGGAAGACGTCGGGCTTCTCGGGCAGCTTGCTGGCACCGAGATCGATCTTCCAGGTTCCGTCGAACGGGCTTTCGGCCAGCGCCGGCGCGGCAACCACGAGCGGCGCGAACAGGCCGAGCAGCAGCATCCTCGTCATGGTCATTTCCTCCTCCTCGGATGAGGCTTGGAAACGCGGACGCAACGAATTGCGATCGATGGCGTAGGCGCATGGCGGCGAACGGTCAAATCGGCGGAAGCTGTAACCCGCGGCACGCGCCATTCGTATAAGAGAGCATGACGGAGATATCCTCCCCCCGCCTCGATCGCCGCGCCTTTCTCGGCCTCGCCACCACCGTCGCCGCCGGCGCGCTGGCGTGGCGGCTGGGCTCGGGCGGCGAGGCCGGCGCCATCGCCGCGACGCCCGCGCCCTTCCAGCTTCCCGACGCCGAATGGCGTAAGCGCCTGTCGCCGCAAGCCTATGCGGTGCTGCGCCAGGGATCGACCGAATATCCCTTCACCAGCCCGCTCAACGACGAGCATCGCAAGGGCGTGTTCGCCTGCGCGGGCTGTGCGCTGCCGCTTTATGCCTCGTCGACCAAGTTCGACAGCCACACCGGCTGGCCGAGCTTCTATGACCATCTCCCCCATGCGATCGGCGAGCGGGTGGACCGCTCGATCGGCGAGGAACGGACCGAAGTCCATTGCGCGCGCTGCGGCGGGCATCTCGGCCATGTGTTCGAGGACGGCCCGCCCCCGACGGGGCTGCGTTACTGCATGAACGGCGTGGCGATGCGCTTCGTGCCCGCTCAGGCCTGAGCGAGAACCGCCGCCTCCATCGCCGCCCGCCGCGCCGCCAGCATCCCGCGCCAGTTGGGGATGCTCATCGCGGCCAGATATTCGGCCTGCATCTCGGGCGTGAGGATCTCCATCATCTGGCGACCCTCGATCCACAGCTCGATCACGCCGAAGACGCCGCCGCGCTTGCGATATTTGGCGGGCCACCCCTCCCGCGCGGCGATCGCCAGCACCGCCGGTTGATCGAGCGGCGTCGCGATCGCGGCGTGGGTGGCGGTGAAGGCGTCGGCGCCACTCGCCTCGCCGGTGGCATCGGCATCGCCCTCGACCTCGCGCAGCACGGTGCCGAGCGGATAGACCTCCATGGCGGTACCGCGATCATCCCCGGCGATGGCGATCCAGCCATTGTCGGACACCGGAGGAAAGGGCTCGGCCGCCCCGCCCCAAAGTTCGGCGATGACATGAGCGACATGGCGCGGATCGCGCGCGGCAATGGAGAGGTGGAACAGCATCCTTCGGTCCCTCGGCGACGGATATCACAGGACTCGAACGCACGCTGGCAGGAGTGTCGCACAGGATTGCGGCGATGGGTAGCGGCGCTTCCAACATCGCCGCCCCAGCGCCATCGTCGTCGTCCCAGTGCCATCATCGTCGTCCCAGCGAAGGCTGGGACCGATCTCTGCCTCGTCAGGCGTTGAGCGTGAGGAAGAGATCCTCCCATCCGGGATTGGTCCGGCCGATCAGATCGAGTTTCCATTTCCGCTGCCAGGCCTTCAGCGCCTTGACGGGATGGCCCAAGGCAAAGGCCACCACCACGAACGCGGCGGCGGCCTTTGCTGCCCGATAATGCCCCGCCTTAGTGAACGAAGCGGGCGACCACATCCTTGTAGCTGCGCGACACCTTCACCTGCGCGCCGCTCTCCAGCACGAGGAAGCATTCGCCGTTGGTGTGCGGCTTCACCTGACGCACCAGATCGAGGTTCACGATCGTCGAGCGATGGACGCGCTGGAAGCGGCGCGGATCGAGGCGCTTCTCCAGGAACTTCATCGTCTCGCGCAGGATCAGCGTGTTGTCGCCGGTGTAGATGCACATATAATCGCCGGCCGCGTCGATGCGCTCGATCGAGTCCACGTCCACGCGGAAGATCTGCCCGCGATCCTTGATGTTGATGAGCTTCTCGTAACGGTTGGCGGCGGGGCCTTCATCGGCCGCACCGTCGACGATCGCCTCGGCGGCCTCGGGCGCGTGCTCGGCCAGCGCTTCCTTGAGGCGACCCGCCTCCTCGACGCCCTTGCGCTCGGAGAGGCGCTGGCGGACGCGGTCGAGCGTGTCGGCCAGCCGCTCCTCCTCCACCGGCTTCATCAGATAGTCGGTCGCCTGCGCCTCGAAGGCGCGGATCGCGTGATCCGAATAGGCCGTCACGAACACGAACAGCGGCGGCTCGACCTCCATGAGGCCCTGAATGACCGAGAAGCCATCGAAACCGGGCATCTGGATATCGAGGAAGACGAGATCAGGCTTGTGCGTCTTGATCGAGCGGATCGCCTCGCGTCCATTGAGGCAGGTATCGATGATCTCGACATCTTCGTGACGCTGCAATCTCAGTTGCAGCCCCTGGATCGCCAGCGGCTCGTCGTCCACCAGGATCGTCCGTATCGTCATGCCGTCTCCTTGGGCTCCGTTTCATATGGAACCTCGATCGTCACCGCAAAGCCGCCAGCCGCACCCGGCTGGGCCTCGAAGCGCTGCCGCTGGCCATAGGCCTGCGTCAGCCGGTCGCGGATATTCGCGAGGCCCACACCCGTGGAGTAGGTGGTCCGTGGCTGCGTCTCGTTCAACCCTGGGCCGGTATCGGTCACGCTGATCTGCACGCGATCCCCGATCAGCCGAGCCGAAACGGCGATATCCGCCCCTTCTTCCTGCGGCGTGACGGCATATTTGATCGCATTCTCGACCAGCGGTTGCAGCAGCAGCGAGGGCAGACGGGTGCCCGCCGCCGCCGGCTCGATGTCGAAATGCGGCCGCAGCCGATCCTCGAACCGCATCTTCTCGATCTCGAGATAGAGCTTCAGCGTCTCGACCTCCTGCGCCAGCGTGACCTGCGCCGTGGGCTCGTTCACCAACGTATAGCGCAGAAAGCCCGACAAACGCGAGAGCATCAGATTCGCCCGGTCGGTCTGCTTCAGCAGCACCAGCGTCGAGATCGAATTGAGCGTGTTGAACAGGAAGTGCGGATTGAGCTGATAGCGCAGCATCGCGAGCTGCGCCGCCGAGGCCTGCCCTTCCAGCCGCTGGAGCTGGTCGGTCTGCTGCTCCAGCTTCAGATAGAAGTTGATCGCGTAATACAGCGCGCTCCACGCGCCCAGCACCGCGAAATCGAGCAGGATCGCGCCCAGGAACTGCGCGCCTTCCGGCCGGGTGCCGGGGTGATAGAAAGTGGCGTTCGCCCACACCTCGATCGTCGAGAAGGCCGCCGACGAGACCAGCAGCAGCGCGATCGAGATGCTCCACGTCCAGAACGGCCGCGCGGTGATGAGCTTGCGGAACGCCGCCCCCATCAGCAGCGTCAGCGAATAACCGGTCGCCGTTGCCAGCGCGGTCGGCACGATGAACAGCAGGCCCATGTTGTTGGCCACGCCGCCCAGCGAGCGGAGCAGGAAATAGCCCAGCCATCCCGCCGACTGGAGCAGCCAGAAGGCACGATTCTTGTCGTCGAAGAAGGGCTTGGGAGTGCGGCCGGTTCGCGCCATAGGGCGACACCTCTAGCCGGAAACGACAGGCGGTAGAAGCCGCCTGCGCCATCCTTCGTCGCCGCGACGCGATAGAGCGTGAAAATGCCGCCGGGGCCGCGCGCAATTAAGCAATCCTTAACCTTGAAAGCGCGAACGCAAACGCTTCCGGCATGATAGGATTGCCGTTCGCGGGCGGGTTGCGATGTCGGTTCTGGGACGCACGGAATGATCTTGGCGCACGCCATACCGATGACGCTTGCGGTCGCGATCGCCTTCGCCTTCGCGGCGGCGGTATTGTTCTTCTACAACGCCCGCGTGCTGGCGGGGCTGAAGCGCGACGCGCGCTCAATCCTCGGCGGGCTTTCCGACGGCATCGTGATCGTCTCGGAAAAGCCCGGCCGCGCCTATTGCAACGAGGCCGCCGAGACGATGCTCGGCCTCGCGCCCGAACCGGACATGCCGCCCGGCTATCACGCCATCACGGGCCACCCCCTGCTCGCCGAGCTCTGCGCGACAGCGACGGAGGCGCGGCGCGGCGACGCGCTGCCGCCGGTCGAGCTGGTCGATGCCGGCGGGCGCTTCCGAAGCTGGCGTCAGTCGCTGATCCACGCGCAGGTCGGCGGCACGACGGTGGTGGGCCTCGTCCTTCAGGACCGGACCGAGATCCACACCCTCTCCCATTTGCTCGAGGAAAGCCGGAGGCGCGACCCGCTGACCGGCCTCGCCACGCCCGAGATGCTGCACGATCGCACCGCGCAGGCGATCGAGGCCTCCGCCCGCACGCGCCTGGGCGTCGCGCTGCTGGTGGTCGAGGTGGACCAGTTCGACGCCATCTTCGAGGAACGCGGCTGGGCGGCGGCGTCCGAGCTGCTGATCCAGGCGGCGATGCAGGTGTCCGTCTCGGTCCGCGCGATGGACCTGATGGCGCGCGTCGGCCAGAGCCGTTTCGCGATCGTGCTCACCGCGCTCGGCGACTCCGTGTCGCTGGCGGCCGCGGTCGATCGCTATCTCGCCGCGATGCGCTTCCTGTTCACCAGCGAATCCGGCGGTCGCGTGCCGATCACCGGCAGCATCGGCGTGGCGCGCGCCGGGATCGACGGATCGACCTCGCTGCGCCTGCTCGAACGTGCCACCAGCGCCGCGCTGCGCGCCCGCGCCGAAGGCGGCGATCGCATCCGCTTCCATGATGCCGACGCCGATGCCGGCCCCGCGCCCGAGGAGGAGAGCCTCGTCGCCGAGATCCGGCAGGGGCTGGAACACCACCAGTTCACCATGCGCTATCAGCCGATCGTGTCGCTCAAGACGCGGCGGCCGGTCGGCTATGAGGCGCTGCTGCGCTGGCGCCACCCGATCCGCGGCGAGGTGTCGCCGGGCGAGTTCATCCCGGTGGCCGAGCGTTCCGGGCTGATCCACGAACTGGGCGACTTCGCGCTCCGGCGCGCCTGCCTCGACGCCGGGCGCTGGCCGCCGGCGATCCAGGTGTCGATCAACATGTCGGTGGTGGAGCTGATGGAAAGCTCCGCCCCGCGCCGGATCGTGGCGGCGCTGGCGGCGGCGGAGCTGGCCCCGCATCGCATCCGCATCGAGATCACCGAGACGGCGCGCATCGCCGATCTCGGCCGGCTGCGCCATGTCGTCGACGAGATCCGCGCACTGGGCGTGACGGTGGCGCTCGACGATTTCGGGACAGGGCATTCGAGCCTCACCCACCTCCAGTCGCTGTCGTTCGACAGCCTGAAGATCGACCACCGCTTCGTCCGCGACATCGCGACGCCGCGCACCGCGTCGATGATACGGATGCTGGTGACCTATGCGCGCCAGATCGGCGTGATGGTGGTGGCCGAGGGCGTGGAGACGGAGGAACAGGCCACGCTCCTCGCCCAGATGGGCTGCACCCACGCGCAGGGCTGGCTGTTCGGCCGCCCGATGCTGGCGGAAGATGTGACGGGCTGGGCTACGGTGGCGGGGTGAGCGACGAGTGTGATGGCTAGCAGCAGACGCCTGCCTCCGCCCATCCGCCTCCCTTACATCGCCACCCCGCCCCGATCGTCACCCCGGACTTGATCCGGGGTCCATTCCCGCAGCGCCAGAAGGTCAAACGAAGCGCGAATGGATTCCCGCCTTCGCGGGAATGACGGGGATTGGTGGCGAACGGTCTGGCGGGTTTCGGGCGCGCTCCTTTGGGAAGCCGTTTATCGCTTCACGGGTGGCGATACGGTTGCTGACGCTCCCACGAACAGGCGGCCATCAAAACCATTCGCGGTGCTGACGTACCGAGACCACAAGGTCGAACCTCCGCCATATGTCGGAAGTTTATAGGGACCGCCTAAGCCCCACCCCGTTCCGCCCTTGGATTCGAAATGGATGGAAATCACTTGGTCCTTGGGCAACCTGTCGGCGGCGGGATCGATCATATCGGGCGGAAGGATATTCCGAGGATCGGGCACGAGCTTTTTAGTCGCATGAAGGCTCCCCATCAGAGCGACCACCAACCGCCCATTCTTGGAGATCAGCCTCAACTCGTCTGCGATCCCGGCCTCCCACGCGTTCTGATCCCCCGCAGTGGGGGGAATGCAGCCAGCAACTTCGACGTCCCGACCGGCGAGGCGAAGACGTCGTAGCAATCTCATGAATTGGAACATGGCTTGGCTGGATCGCCCGTCCGTCGAACCCCTATCCCATATCGGCAAGGTCAGAAGGAACTTATCCGCGTCGTCACGCGGATCGGAAATATAGGACGAAAAGGCCCCGGAATCGGAGACCGGCCAATCGACCACCACAGTAATAGGTCTGCTTCTGCTCAGCGCACAAACGATGTTTCCGAACTCGCCGACAAACTCGTTCGTCCCATAACGCTGGCCGAAAATGAGATATTTTGCTTCAGCGTCAATGTCACCGGAACTGAACCCGGGGACCGAAGCACAGCCCTCAACGTCCTTCTGATGCAGTCGCGCTTCAACCAATATCGCCTGCTGTGGCGAAGGGCTCGGAACGACCATCATCGTGCATACCCCAAAGCCAGTCACCGTGGCGGAGCGCCTAACGGATAGTCGGTAGCACCGATATGATTGACGGAAAACGGAAACCCAGCCTTCTCGCCACCATGTCTGGAGGGGAACCCGCCGCGGGCAAAGCCCGCGTCGTCGGTCGGGTCTGTGACCCGCCGGCCGGCCTTCGGCTGATCCTCGTCTAACTCGGGGATTGCGCTGCAATCCCCTCCTTAGTCTCGGGCCTCAGGCGTCATCCCCCATCCTGAGCGCCGCGATGAAGGCTTCCTGCGGGATCTGCACCGAACCATATTCGCGCATCCGCTTCTTGCCTTCCTTCTGCTTGTCGAGAAGCTTGCGCTTGCGGCTGATGTCGCCGCCATAGCACTTGGCCGTCACGTCCTTGCGCATCGCCGCGATCGTCTCGCGGGCGATCACTTTGCCGCCGATCGCCGCCTGGATCGGAATCTTGAACAGGTGCCTCGGGATCAGATCCTTCAGCCGCTCGCACATGCCGCGACCCCGCACCTCGGCGGTGCCGCGATGGACGATCATCGACAGCGCGTCGACCGGCTCGTTGTTGACGAGGATGCCCATCTTCACGAGATCGCCCTCGCGATAGCCGATCTGGTGATAATCGAAGCTCGCATAGCCGCGCGAGATCGACTTCAGGCGATCGTAGAAGTCGAACACCACTTCGTTGAGCGGCAGCTCATATTTGAGCTGCGCACGGCCGCCGACATAGGTGAGATCCTTCTGGATGCCGCGCCGATCCTGACAGAGCTTGAGGATGGAGCCCAGATATTCGTCGGGCACATAGATGGTCGCCTCGATCCACGGCTCCTCGATCATCTCGATGCGGTTGGGATCGGGCATGTCGGCCGGGTTGTGCAGCTCGATGGTCTGCGCGTCCTCGGTCTTCGAATGGCTGAGGTGGATCTTGTAGACCACCGACGGCGCCGTGGTGATGAGATCCAGATCATATTCGCGCATCAGCCGCTCCTGGATGATCTCCAGGTGCAGAAGGCCGAGGAAACCGCAGCGGAAGCCGAAGCCGAGCGCGGCGGACGTCTCCATCTCGAAGCTGAACGAGGCGTCGTTGAGGCGCAGCTTCGAGATGCTCTCGCGCAGCTTCTCGAAGTCGTTGGCGTCGACCGGGAACAGGCCGCAGAACACCACCGGCTGCACTTCCTTGAAGCCGGGCAGCGGCTCGGCGGCGGGGCGCTTGGCATCGGTGATGGTGTCGCCGACGCGGGTCTCGGTGATTTCCTTGATCTGCGCGGTGATGAAGCCGATCTCGCCCGGCCCGAGGTCGACAAGCTGCTCGATCTTCGGGCGGAAGCAGCCGACGCGGTCCACGAGGTGCGTGGTGCCGGCATTCATGAACTTGATCTGCTGGCCCTTCTTCAGCGAGCCGTCGATCACGCGCACGAGGATGACGACGCCCAGATAGGGATCGTACCAGCTATCGACCAGCATCGCCTTGAGCGGCGCGTCGGCATCGCCCTTGGGCGCCGGGATGCGCGCGACGATGGCGTCGAGAATCTCGTCGATGCCGATGCCGGACTTGGCCGACGCCAGCACCGCATCGTCGGCGGGCAGGCCGATGATGTCCTCGATCTCGGCCTTCACCTTCTCGGGCTCGGCGGCGGGGAGGTCGATCTTGTTGATGACGGGCACGATCTCATGGTCATGCTCGATCGACTGATAGACGTTGGCGAGCGTCTGCGCCTCGACGCCCTGCGCCGCGTCCACCACGAGCAGCGCGCCCTCACAGGCGGCCAGCGACCGGCTCACCTCATAGGCGAAGTCGACGTGGCCCGGCGTGTCCATCAGGTTGAGGACATAGCCCTTGTAATCGAGGCGCACGGTCTGCGCCTTGATGGTGATGCCGCGCTCCTTCTCGATATCCATATTGTCGAGCACCTGCGCCGTCATCTCGCGATCGGAGAGGCCGCCGGTGCGCTGGATCAATCGATCCGCCAGCGTCGACTTGCCATGGTCGATATGGGCGATGATCGAGAAATTGCGGATACGGTCGAGCGGAGTGGCCACGGTGAAGAAAAGTCCTCGGGAAGGTTCGCGCTGCCCGATAGCACCAGACGCGCCAGACCCCAAGCCAAGGCTTTATGCCGGCCCTGCGCTGCGCTATCCTCGGCGGCGGAGCCGCCCGCGTCCGTAGCTTTGCAATCCCTCGCAACGCGGCAACGGCGGTCGACAGGGGAGATTTTCGTCATGACTATCCGTATTCTCGCCGCTTTTTCGGCCATGGCGGCGCTTGTCGCCACGCCGGTGACCGCCGCCGCCCCCTCCTCCGGCCGTCAGGCGCAGGCCCGCGGCACGCAGGAGATCCCGCATTGCACGCGCAACCTCGGCACGGTCGCGATCGTCGAGCCGGACACCCAGTGGTGGCGCGAATATAATCTCGGCAGCCCCGAGGCGATCCTGAAGGTGTTCATCGCGCAATCCGGCTGCTTCACCATGGTGAACCGCGGCCGTGCGATGATGAACCGCAACATGGAGCGCGCCATGGCCGACAATGGCGAGCTTCAGGGCGGCTCGAACCTCGGCAAGGGCCAGGTGAAGGCGGCGGACTATTTCCTCCAGCCCGACATCGTCAGCGGCAACAACCATTCGGGCGGCAACGCCGTCGGCGGCGCGCTGGGCGGCCTGATCGGCCATGGCTTCGGCGGCGTGCTGGGCGGCATCAGCATCAACAAGAAGGAAGCGAACGTCACGCTGAGCCTCGTCAACGCCCGCACCACCGAAGAGCAGGCGATGACCGAAGGCTATTACCGCAAGTCCGACCTGAGCTTCGGCGGCGGCGCCGGCGGCGGCTGGTGGGGCGGCTTCGCGGCGGCCGGCGGCGGCGGCTATCAGGATACCGCCATCGGCCAGGTGATCGTGCTCGCCTATCTCGACGCCTACACCAAGCTGGTGACCCAGATGGGCGGCCTGCCCGCCAACGCCGCGGCGGCGGCTCCGGTCGCCCGCTAAGCGCTCCGTCGAACGCGGGGCGCGCATCGACACGCGCCCCGCGCTTGCGCCGATCTTCCAACCGGTTAGCATGACGATCCCAACAGGGGAGGATCTACATGCGCCATGTCGCGGTGATCGGATCGGGGCCGGCCGGCTTCTACACGGCCGAGGCCTGCCTCAGAACTTTCGGAAACGACGTCCGGGTCGACCTGATCGACCGCCTTCCCGTGCCCTATGGGCTGATCCGATCCGGCGTCGCGCCAGACCATCAGTCGATCAAGGCCGTCACCCACCGCTATGAGGGCGTCGCCGCCGCGCAGCCCGTGCGCTTCTTCGGCAATGTCATGGTCGGCCGGGACGTCTCGATCGGGGAACTCCACGATCTCTACGACGCGGTGGTGATCGCGACGGGCGCGCCCGCCGACCGGCCGCTCTCCATCCCCGGCGCGGACCTGTCCGGCGTGATCGGATCGGCGGCTTTCGTCGGCTGGTATAACGGCCATCCCGACCATGCCGACCTCGCGCCCCCGCTCGACGGCGAAACGGTCGCGGTGATCGGCAACGGCAATGTCGCGCTCGACGTGGCGCGCATCCTCGCCAAGACGCCGGAGGAGTTCGAGGGATCGGACATCGCCCGCCACGCGCTCGGCCCGCTGGCGAACGCCCGGACGCGCCGCGTGGAGATTCTCGGCCGGCGCGGCCCCCACCAGATCGCGATGACACCCAAGGAGCTGGGCGAGCTGGACCATCTCTCCCGCGCGGCGCCCCATGTAGCCCTGGCCGACCTGCCGCCCCCCGCCGACGATGCCGCGCTGGAGCCGGGCCAGCGCAAGTCGGTGACGCTACTGCGCGGATTCGCGGGCGAAAGCGTCGGCGACAAACCCGTGGTCATCGACTTCCGATTCTTCACCGCGCCCGTCGCGATTCTCGGCGAGGGCCGGGTCGAGGCGATCCGCGTCGAGCATACCCGGCTGGACGCCGAGGGCCATGCCGCCGGCACCGGCGAGACGGAGGATATCCCCTGCTCGATGGTGGTGAGCTGCATCGGCTATCGCAGCATCACCATCGCCGGGCTCGACTATGACGAGGGGCTAGGGCGCTTCACCAACGAGAATGGCCGTATCGGCGGCGCGGGCTCGGGGCTCTACTGCGCGGGTTGGGCGCGGCGCGGGCCGACGGGCACGATCGGCACGAATCGCCCCGACGGCTTCCAGATCGCCGAGGAAATCGCCGCCGACCTGCCGGTGCCGGCGGGCAAGGCCGGCGGGGACGGCCTCACCACATTGCTCGCCGCACGGGGGGTGGAAGCGGTGAGTTTCGCCGACTGGCGGCGCATCGAAGCCGCCGAGAACGCCCGCGCTCGGGGCGCCGCGCCACGGGAGAAGTTCGTCCGGCTGGCCGAAATGATCGAGGCCAGCCACAATATGCAAGATTGATGAAAAGAGGTGCTTGCCCCATCCGAAAGCCGCCCCTATAGGACGCCTCGCTCAGCAACGCCGGTCGGCTCCCGAGCTTCGAAAAACGACCGGTGCTCCGTCGGGGAGTAGCTCAGCCTGGTAGAGCACTGTCTTCGGGAGGCAGGGGCCGGAGGTTCGAATCCTCTCTCCCCGACCACTTTCTGCTTCGGCAAAAGGTTGAGAAGCGCGCGGATTTAGCCTGAAGGCCCCGCGAGACTGCTCTCTACAAGTATCGCCGGCGATGTGGATGGGAGCGGCTATGGAGTGGCCGGATTCCCCCGTCCGCGCCGGGCTAAACACCGGTCATCTGTCGACCTCGTCATAGGAAAGCTGGGTTCCCACCGCGCCGCCAGGCCCAATGAGGCGGCTGCTTCCAGTCGTGCTGCGGCTCGCAGAAGAACTGCACAAGCTGGACTTGCCACCCGCCTGTCCGACGTGCGACGGAACCTCACTTCAACGAACGCACGATCCGCCTCGATTTCGGCATCTCGCTCCAGAGCACGGAGGATCAGGGCCGCAGCTTTTTCTCCAGGAAAAGGGCGGTCGCCCGATCGGCCCGGAGCCAGCTATCGTAGCGCAGGAATCCGTGGATCTCGTTGGGGATCACCATCTCCTCGAAGGGAACGCCCGCCTGGGTCAGCCTCCGGGCGAGGTCCACCGTCTGGTCGAACCGCACATTGCGATCGTCATCGCCCTGGATCAGCAACACCGGCGAGCGCCAGTGGGCGATCTGCGCATCGGGGGAGGCCTCGAAGGCGGTCTTCATCAATTGCTTCCAATCGCCCTTCTCGTAGCGCTCGACGGGGTGCCCCGCTTCCTCGCCGATATCGAGCGACCAGTCGTGGACGCCGTGGAAATCCACGCCCGCCTTGAACACATCCGAATTGCGCGAGAGCGCCATGCCGGTCAGATAGCCGCCATAGGAGCCGCCCCAGATGCCGATGCGATCGGGATCGACCCCGGCCTGCGCCTGAAGCCAGCGCGCGCCGGCCAGCACGTCCTGATATTCCGAACCGCCGGTCGGCCCCCAATGATCGGGCTGCTCGAAGGCCCGGCCATATCCCACGCCCAGCCGATAGTTGATCGAGAGGACGACGAAGCCCCGGCTCGCGAGATATTGGTTCACGGCGTAGGCGTTCGAATAATAGTCCATATAATGCCAGCCGAGCAGCATCTGGCGCGGCGGGCCGCCATGGACGAAGATCAGCGCCGGATGCTTCGCGCCCCCGCCGGCCGGCTCGAAGAGCTGGCCCTGGATGATGAAGCCGCCGGGCGCCGCGAAGCTCACCGGCTTCGGGATCACCAGCGATCGCGCGGGATAATCCGGCACGGCGACATGCACCGGCCGCAAGGCCTTGCCATCCGCAAGCGCCACCGCCGGCGGATGCTGCGCGTCAGCGGCGACCAGCGCGACGCCTCGCCCGGCCGCGACCGGCGACCATTGCAGACCCGTGCCCGATGTCAGTTCCCGCGGCGCCCCCTCCGCGATGCCGACCGAGAAGATGTGCCGGCGGTCGTCGTCCCCCTTCGCCGGGCCGGTGTTGGCGGCGTAATAGAGCGTCCTGAGATCGCGGCTTGCCGAGACATGCTCGACCATGAAGCCGCCCGGCGTGAGCAGACGCGGCGCTCCGCCGGCCGTCGGCAGGGCGTAGAGATGCTCCCAGCCATCCAGCGTCGCGATCATCGCCAGCCTGTCGTCCGCCATCCAGCGCAGGCCGAGCCCGTCGCCATTCTGCGGATAGGAGCCGTCGAGCGTGACCGGGCTCGCCCAGACGCGCCGGCCCTCGCCCGTCGTCGCGTCCGCCGTCCAGATCGAGAAAGGCTGCGGATGGAACTGGAGCAGGGGCTCGGGGGCGCCGCCCTGGCCGGGCTGGCGGCTGAAGGCGATGCGCTGCCCGTCCGGCGACCAGACGGGATCGTCGTCCCGCCCGGTCGAGGGGGCGAGATAGACGAGCGGGTGCGCCTTGTCGGTGAAGACGGTGACGAAGCTATGGTCGCCCCGCCCCGACAGGAACGCCAGACGGTTGCCGTCCGGCGACCAGAGCGGCGTGCGATCCTTCCCCCGATCGAACAGCAGCCGCTCCGGCTTGGCGGACCCGTCGAGCGGCATCGACCAGATCTGGTCGTCCTTCACGAAGGCGACCATCCCCTTCGCCGAGACCGTCGGCTGATCGCCCTCCGCAAGGAGGCGGGGCTCTCCGCCATCGAAGGGCGCGGCCCAGATGCCGACCTTGGGCTGCACCGGCGAATTGGCGGGATCGGGCGCGAGATTGCCCTCCGCCGGCCAATTGGCGTCGTGGCTGCCGCCCAGCACATAGACGATCGTGCCGCCATCCCGGGAGAAGCGGAGATGCGTGATCTCCTGCCCGTCATCCTGCGTATAGCGGGTGACCTGATGCGGCCGGAAATCCGGGCCGGCCGCCGCCCAGACGTTCCGCACGCCACGCACCGTCTCCACCCAGGCGATGCGGTCGACATGCTCGGCGGCGGTGAGTTCGCCCACGAAGGAATAGCCGAGGATATCGGCGAGGCCGGGCGTGGAGGCGGTCGCCGGGCTCGCAGCCGAACCCCCGATCAACGCCGTTGCGCCAAGGAAAGCGAGCCAGGAACGCTTCAAGCCACACCCCCGCTTGTTGGCCGGACCTATGCGCGCAGTCTTGCCGCGCACCCGCGGGCGGTCAAGTTGCGATGATATATCCGCCAGCCCCCTAGAACTCGATGCCGGCCTGCGCCTTCACGCCCGAGCGGAACGGGTGCTTCACCAGCACCATCTCGGTGACGAGATCGGCGGCCTCCACCAGCGCTTCCGGCGCATTGCGGCCGGTGACGATGACATGCTTCATCTCAGGTCTGGCGGTGAGCACTGCCAGCACCTCGTCGAGCGGCAGATAGTCGTAACGCAGCACGATGTTGAGCTCGTCCGCCAGCACCATGTCATAGGCTGGATCGGCGACCATCCGCTTCACCTCGTCCCACGCCGTGCGCGCCACCGCGATGTCGCGGGCGCGGTCCTGCGTGTCCCAGGTGAAGCCCTCGCCCATCGGCTTGAACTCGACATGATCGGGGAAGGCATCGAACACCGCCTTCTCGCCGGTGGTCATCGCGCCCTTCACGAACTGCACGACGCCCACCTTCTTGCCATGCCCGATCGCGCGCACCACCATGCCGAGCGCGGCGGTGGTCTTGCCCTTGCCCTTGCCGGTGTGGACGATGAGGAGCCCCTTCTCGATCATCTTGTTGGCGACGATCCTGTCGTGCGCGGCCTGCTTCTTCTTCATCTTCTCGGCATGTTCGGCCTCGGTCCGCTCGATCATCATACGTCTCCCTGAAGCTCGGCGAGCATCATGCCCGCGCTGTTGGATCTGGGTTTCCAGAGGCCCCGATCGAGCGCCTCCGCCAGTCGCGCTGCCGTCTCGCGCAGCGCCGCCGGATTGGCCTCCGCCATGAAGGCGCGCACCGCCTCGTCCTCGATGAAGGCGGCGTGGACGGCATCGAAATGATGGTCCTTCACCGCGTGCGTGGTGGCGGCGAAGGCGAAGAGATAGTCGACCGAGGCCGCGATCTCGAACGCGCCCTTATAGCCATGGCGCATCACGCCCGCGATCCACTTGGGGTTGGTGACGCGGGCGCGAACGATGCGGCCGATCTCGTCGGCCAGCGTGCGGACGACGGGGCGTTCGGGGCGGCTGTGATCGTTGTGATAGGAGAGCGGCGCGCGGCCGGAGAGATGCTCGATCGCCGCCGCGATGCCGCCCTCGAACTGGTAATAATCGTCGCTGTCGAGCAGGTCGTGCTCGCGATTATCCTGATTCTGGACGACCGCGTCGGCTTCCGCGAGGCGCGTGGCGAACAGGTCGCGCTCGGCATCGCCCTCGACGCCCGCGCCATACGCATAGCCGCCCCAGTCGAGATAGACGTTCGCGAGGTCCGCCCGGCTGTGCCAGAGCCGCTCGTCGATCATCGCCTGAAGGCCGGCGCCATAAGCCCCCGGCTTCGATCCGAACACGCGCGCGCCGGCGCGGCGGGCGGCTGCCTGCGGATCGGCTCCATCCTCGATCAGCGTAGCCATCTCCGCACGATGGCGAGCTACGGCGGGGTTGTCGGCTTCGGGCTCGTCGAGCGCCATGACGGCGCGGACGGCGCTGTCGATCAGGTCGATCTGCTCGGGGAAGGCGTCGCGGAAGAAGCCCGAGACGCGGAAGGTCACATCCACGCGCGGGCGGCCGAGTTCGGCCAAGCTCATCAGCTCGAAGCCGACCACCCGGCCCGATGTCCACTCCCAGCGCGGCCGCGCGCCCATCAGCGCCAGCGCCTGCGCGATATCGTCGCCGCCGGTGCGCATATTGGCCGTCCCCCATGCGGAGAGCGCCATCGCGCGCGGATATTCGCCCTCGCGCTGGAGATAGTCCTCGACCAGCAACTGCGCCGAGCGGAAGCCCAAGTCCCACGCCACCGCGGTCGGCACGGCGCGGGTATCGACCGAGTAGAAGTTGCGCCCGGTCGGCAGCACGTCCGGCCGCCCGCGCGTCGGCGCGCCCGAGGGGCCAGGCATCACGAAGCGCCCGTCGAGCGCGGTGAGCAGCGCCGCCTTCTCCGCCTCGCCACACGCATCGACGCGGGGGGCGAGGATGGTGTCAATCGTGGCGAGGACGGCAACGCTCTGCGGCCCGATATCCTCGCGCGCGCCCTCGACCAGCGCGGCGGCGAGCAGTTCCAGCCGCTCGACCGTATCGCCGGCAGTCCGCCACGGGTCCGTCGATAGCCCGGCGAGGCGCTCCGGCCGCACCCCGTCCCAGCGCCCCCCCATCACACAATCGAGCGGATCGAAGCCCAGCTCCAGATCGTCCGCGAGCGCGCGCAGCAGCGAGCCCTGCCCCGCCGCCTCATAGCCCCGAGGCGTCCGCGCGAGCGCCACCAGCAGATCGCGCCGCTGCCTCCCCTCAGGCGAGCGGGTGAAGATGTGCAGACCGTCGCGGATCTGCATCTCCTTCAGTTCGCAGAGATAATTGTCGATCGCCGCCAGCGCGTCCTCGCCATCGCCGCTCGCCCCTGCGTCGCGATCGAGGCCGATGCCCTGCGCCAGATCGAGGATGTCGCGCTTCAGCCGCTCCAGACGGCGCGGGTCCATGCCGGCGGCGAGATAATATTCGTCCACCAAGGCTTCGAGCTGCTTCAGCGGCCCATAGCTTTCGGCGCGGGTGAGCGGCGGGGTGAGATGGTCGAGGATGGTCGCGGCGATGCGGCGCTTGGCCTGCGTGCCCTCGCCCGGATCGTTGACGATGAAGGGATAGATTTGCGGCAACGGCCCGGCGCAAATCTCGGGGAAGCAGTCTTCCGACAGCGACACCGCCTTGCCCGGCAGCCACTCCAGATTGCCATGCTTGCCGACATGGACGACCGCCTGCGCTCCGAACCCGCGCGCCAGCCAGAGATGGAAAGCGAGATAGGCGTGCGGCGGCGGCAGCGCCGGATCATGATAGCTCGCCTTGGGATCGACGTTATACCCGCGCGCCGGCTGCACCGCGATGGCGAGATGGCCGAAGCGGTGGATGGCAAGCCGGAAGGCGCCGTCGCGGACGAAGGGATCGTCCTCGGGATCGCCCCAGCGCTCGGTCACGGCGATGCGCGCCACCTCGGGGAGCGCGGCGAAGGCGCTACGGTAATCGGTGAGCGACAGGGCGATCTCGCCCGGCCGGTCCATCGAGGAGAGGTCGTTGGTGACGCCACCCGTCATCCATCGCATCAGCGCCGCGCCATCGTCGGGCGCATCGCCAGTCGCATAGCCCGCCTCACGCAGCGCGGTGATGATCGCGGCGGTGCTGGCGGGTGTATCGAGACCGACGCCATTGCCGATCCGGCCGTCGCGATTGGGATAGTTGGCCAGCACCAGCGCGATGCGGCGTTCGGCGGGAGGCGTCCGACGCAGCTTCGCCCAGTTGGCGGCAAGATCGGCCACGAACGCGACCCGATCCGGCACGATCTTCGGCGCGACGATGCCGCATTCAGTCAGCGCGTCGAAGCGTTCGGCCGCCTTGAACGCCACCGCGCGGGTGAAGAGGCGGCCGTCCACCTCGGGGAGCGCGACGTTCATCGCAAGGTCGCGCGGGCCGAGGCCTCGGGCGGAGCGCTCCCAGCTTTCCTGATCGACCCCGGCGAGGATGATCTGGAGGATCGGGCAGTCGGCGCGCTCCAGCACGCTCGGCGTCCGCGTCTCGCCCGGCGAGGAGGCCGCGAAGGAGGTGGCGTTGAGGATCACATCGGGCGTGACCTCGCCAAGCAGCCCGTCCAGCCAGTCCCGCGCGAAGGGCTCGCGCAACGCCCGGACGTGGACGGCCAGCACGTTCAGCCCCCGCGCCTCCAGCCCGGTGAGCATCGCGTCGACCGCTTCCAGCGTCCCGGCCAGCAGCAATGCCTTGTAGAAGATAAGCAGCGCCACCGGCCGCCCCTCGACCCAGCGCGCCTGCGCGTCAGCCAGCGTCGGCCGCTCGATGCCCGGCACATGGAGGCCCGCATCCGCCACCGGCACCGGATCGTCAGGCGTACCGCTCTCCCGCCCGATCAGCCGCGCGGCGGTGCGCAGGAAGCCGAGCGCGTTGGCGGCACCGCCCTGCCGCAGATAGTCGCGCAGCTTCTCGCAGGTTTCGGGCGGGAGGGTGGAGGCGCGTTGCAGCGCCGGGTCGGGCTCCTGCCCCTCGGCGATGGCGGCGAAGGCGATGCCCTTGGCGCGCGCCACGCTGGCGATCTCGTCGACGCCATAGGGCCAGTAGGACTTGCCGCCGAGCAGCACGACGCACACGAACCGGGCGTGCGCGATCACCTTCTCGACATAGAGATCGACCGAATAAGGATGCTTCAACTGGAGCAGATTGGCGAGGCGGACGCTGGGGCCGCCCTCCCCCAGCATCGCCGCCGCGCGGGCGAAGCAGGCGAGTTCGCTGTCCGCCACGGTGAGGATCACGATATCGCCCGGCGACTGGGCGAGATCGATCGCCTCCTCGCCGTTCGAGACCGTCCCCGGCGTGGCGGACAGCAGATGCATCAGCCGACCGCCCGCACCAGCGCGGCCTCGATAGCGGTCTGATCGAGCCCCTTCTGGCCGATCACGACAAGCTGCGTGCGGCGCGCCTCTTCGGGCAACCACGCCCGGTCGAAATGATGCTGGATGCGCGGGCCGACCGCCTGCACGAGCAGCCGCGCCGGCTTGCCCTCGACCGCGACGAAGCCCTTCACGCGCAGGATGTCGTGCGCCTCGATCGCTTCCCCGATCGCGCCGAGCAGAGGCGCCGCATCCGCCACCGCGCCGCCTGTCACGACGAAGCTGTCGAAGTCGTCATGGTCATGCTCCGCCTCGCTGTCGTGGTGCGAGGGGCGGGCGTCGAGATCGTCCTCGGCCGCCGCCGTCAGGCCGAGCAGCACGGCGACGTCCACGGCGCCATGGCTCGCGCGGACGATGCGAACGCCGCTGCGCGTCTCTCCGTCGATGTCGCGCTCGACGCCCGCCAGCGTGTCGGCATCGACCAGATCGGCCTTGTTGAGCACCACGAGGTCGGCGCAGGCGAGCTGGTCCTCGTAGAGTTCCTCCAGCGGGCTGTCATGATCGAGCGAGGGATCGGCCGCGCGCGCCAGTGCCAGCGCCGCCTCGTCGGTGGCGAAGCGACCGGCCGCCACTGCATCGGCATCGATCAGCGCGACCACGCCATCAACGGTCGCCCGTGCGCGGATGTCGGGCCATTGGAACGCCTTCACCAGCGGCTTGGGGAGCGCGAGGCCGGACGTCTCGATGATGATGTGCTCGGGCGGGCTGGGCCGATCGAGCAGCTTCTGCATGGTCGGCAGGAAATCGTCGGCGACGGTGCAGCAGATGCAGCCGTTCGCCAGCTCGACGATATCGCCCTCGGGGCAGGCTTCGTCGTTGCAGCCCTTCACCAGCTCGCCATCGACGCCAACGTCGCCGAATTCGTTGATGACAAGCGCGAGGCGGCGGCCCTGCGCGTTCTGGAGCAGGTGGCGGATCAGCGTCGTCTTGCCGGCACCGAGGAAGCCGGTGATGACGGTCGTGGGAACCTTGGCCAAATTGGCTCTCCTCAGAGGATGTGGGACGCGCGCGAGCAAGGGCCGCCGCACGGAAGCGGGCGGGCCGGGGGCGTCAGGTGCTGGAATCGATGCATCATCCCTCCTCGCGTCACGACGGACGGTGGAGGCTCCAAGGCCTCCGCCGCATGGTCGTCGCTCAGACGGACGGGTCCGTGCCTTGGCCATCCCCTGGGCCAGGCATGAGCGACCAGACGCCGGCAGGTCTCCTGGCTCGCGGGTCATCACGTCGATGCATGGCCTTCCCGGGCCTCGCAGGATTTAGCGTCCGGCCCAGTGGCTGCCCCTCGTGATGCCCGAGGAGCGATATGCATCGCGCTCACCGCTTACAGTTGCAGGGACAGCCTCGGAGTCGGAGGCGAAGCCCCCTCACCGCGTTCCCTATTAAGCCCCTTTCGAGGCACCGGCGCGATCTTTGCCCGCTTCGTCACCGAAGGCGGACGGCCGAAGCGCTAGGCCCCGGACGGTCGTTTGGCAAGCGGCTCAGTCGGCGCGGATCTGCTGAAGCCGCCAGCCGCGATGGAAGGAAAGTGTGGCGAGCGACAATGGCGCCACATCGAACCGCATCACCGCCGCGCCGGGCAGATCGAGCGCCTCGGCCAGCACGGCGCGGATCGTCATCGCATGGCTGATCGCAAGAACGGCCTCGCCCCTTTCCGCCATCTCCGCCAACCAGGGGCGAACGCGCCCCCGCACCTCGTCCAGCGACTCGCCGCCGGGAACGCCAGCCTGGGGATCGCGCATCCAGCGGCCAAGCGCCACGGCATCCTCCCCATGCAGCCCGGCGAGCGCCCGCCCGGCCCAGGCGCCGAAATCCGCATCCGCCAGCCTCGGCTCGGCGATCGCCCCGATCCCCAGCGCCTCCGCAGTTCCGGCCGCCGCCTGCGCGGGGCTTCTCAAGACCAGCGCCGGGGTTCGCCCGATCCGGCGCGCCCTCGCCTTTGCCAGCCCGCCTCCATCCAGCGGCTCGTCCGGCGCCGGGAAGCCCCCCGTCCGCGCCATCGCGGTGCCCACGCAACACAGCAGGCTCAGATGAGTCGCCAACACCGCCTCCGCATATCGTTTGACGCTGCCCGGCCTTCGCACCTAAGCAGGGGCGAACGATCCCGGACGGGAAGCCGGTGCAAATCCGGCACGGTCGCGCCACTGTTATCGGCAACGCTTCGGCGCTGTCGAGAGTCAGACCTCGACCGGGATCATCTCTTCGATTCCGGGACGCGATATCCCGCAAGGAGTTCTGCCATGGCCGCCACCGCCGCCTTTCTCGACGATCCGTTCCTCCCGGTGGGCGATGCCGCCGCGATCCCGCTCAAGGATATCCTGCCCTGGGCGGTGTTCGGGCTGCTGATCGCGATGCTGGCGCTCTATTTCGTCAGCACCGAGCAGGGCGCCGTCTCCCTGTTCGACGGCAAGGCGGTGCATGAGTTCGTGCATGACGGCCGCCATCTGCTCGGCTTTCCCTGCCACTAGGGGCGGCGCATGACCAAGGATATGCTGTGGCGGGGGATGCTGGCCGGCATCCTCGCGGCGCTGCTCGCCACCCTGTTCGCACGCGCCGTGGCGGAGCCGCAGGTGGACCATGCGATCGCCTTCGAAGCCTCCCACGAGGCGCAGGAGCACGCCCACCACGATCGTCATGGCCATGACGAGGACGAGGGCGAAATCGTCTCCCGCGCGACGCAGAAGGGGCTCGGCCTCTTCACCGCGATGACGCTCTATGGCGCGGCGATCGGGGGCATCTTCTCGCAGCTCTTCGCTTATGCCTATGGCCGCCTCGCGCGGGTCGGCCCGCGGACGCTGGCGGCGATGCTGGCGATGCTGGCCTTCCTGGTGATCGCGGTGGTGCCGGCGCTCAAATATCCGCCCAATCCGCCCGCCGTCGGCCAGCCCGACACCATCCAGATCCGCACCGCCGCCTATTTCGCGATGCTGGTCGCTTCGGTGGTGGCGACCATCGTGGCGTTCCGGGTGAAGGCGATGCTGGCGGAGCGGCTCGGCGGCTTCGACGCCGTGCTGGCGGGCATCGCGGCCTTTATCGCGGTGATCCTGATCGCCGGGGCGTTGCTGCCCGGTTTCGACGAGGTGCCGGCCGATTTTCCCGCCGCCCTGCTCTGGCGGTTCCGGGTGTCGGCGCTGGGAATACAGGCGCTGCTGTGGGCGACGATCGGGCTGAGCTTCGGCCTGATGGCGGAGCGGCGCCTCCGCCGCGCCTGAGGACGGCCCCGCCACGCGCGGCACATCGCGATCAGCCATCCCGGCCGCAGCCTCCGGGGCTGGAGCGGGCGGCCGCCGGATTTCCGGTTGCGTCTCCGGTTGCCGAGGGGCGAGCCTCTGCCTACAGGCGCACGCATCCTTGAGCCGCCAATCCGGGGGGAGCCGAACCGATGACCAAGCCGAGCGCGCTGAAGACGATTCTGCGCTGCAAGCCCGTGGTCGACTTCCTTGCCGGCGAGGAAGAGGACGGGCGCACCCTCGCGCGCAGCATCGGGCTTTTCCAGCTCACCATGCTGGGCGTCGGCGCGACGATCGGGACGGGCATCTTCGTGGCGCTGACGACGGCGGTGCCCGAGGCGGGGCCGGCCGTCACCCTCTCCTTCGTCATCGCCGGGATCACCGCCGCGCTGACCGCGCTCTGCTATGCTGAGCTGGCCTCCTGCGTGCCCGCGGCGGGCTCCTCCTATTCCTATGCCTATGCGACGCTGGGCGAGCTGGCGGCCTTCCTGATCGGCGCCTGCCTGCTGCTCGAATATGGCGTGTCGGCTTCCGCCATCGCGGTCGGCTGGGGGCAATATCTGAACGAGCTGCTGCTGGTCGTCACCGGCTGGCGCCTGCCCGAGGCCATCGCCGATCCGCCGGGCAGGGGCGGGATCGTCAACCTCCCCGCCGTCATCCTCGTGCTGATGTGCCTCGTGCTGCTGCTGCGCGGCGCGCGGGAATCCTCGACAGCGAACGCGATCCTGGTGGTCGCCAAGCTCGCCGTGCTGGCGTTGTTCGTCGTCATCGCGCTGGCGCATTTCTCGATCGCCAACTTCCACCCCTTCGCGCCGATGGGCATGATCGGGATCGGATCGGCGGCCTCGTCGATCTTCTTCTCCTACATCGGCATCGACGCCGTCTCGACCGCCGCCGAGGAGGTGAAGAACCCGCGCCGCACCCTGCCGCTGGCGATCGTGCTGTCGCTGCTGATCGTGACGGGGGCCTATATCCTCGTCGCCCTCGCGGCGGTGGGGGCGCAGCGCTGGACCGTGTTCGCGGGGCAGGAGGCGGGGCTCGCCGTGATCCTCCACAACCTCACCGGCGCGGCATGGCCGGCGGTGGTGCTGTCGCTCGGCGCCATCGCGTCGATCTTCAGCGTCACATTGGTGGTGCTGTTCGGGCAGACGCGCATCCTCTACGCGATGAGCCGCGACGGGCTGCTCCCCGCCTTCTTCAGCAAGATCGATCCGGTGAGCCATGTGCCGAGGCAGAACACCTGGGTGGTCGCGGTCGGTGCGGCGCTACTGGCGGCGCTGGTGCCATTGGACGTGCTGGTCAACCTCACCAGCATGGGCACGCTGATCGCCTTCGCGGCGGTGTCGGCGGGCGTCATCATCCTGCGGCGCACCAACCCGGATCTGTCGCGCGGCTATCATGTGCCGCTCTATCCGGCGCTGCCGGTGCTGAGCGTGCTGTTCTGCCTCTACCTGATCGCAGGTCTTCCGGCGGACACCTATCTGCTGTTCGCGGCCTGGATCGGCGCGGCCGGCCTGATCTATTTCGGCTATTCGATGCGGCGGTCCGCGCTGGCGGACGCCCGCTGAGCGAACCCCGGCCCGTCACGCGACGGGCCGGGGAACGGCCTCACCAGCGGCGATAGGGGCCGTGGCGGTAATAGCCGCGCGGCCGGCCATAATAGCCGTAGCGGCCGTAATGGCCATAATACCAGACATGGTAGGGATAGGGCCGATAGACCCACGCGCCGCCATAATAGACCCACGGGCGATACCAGCCCGGCGCCGCATAGACATAGGGCTGGCCGCCATAGCCGCCATAAGCGAAGCCCGGCGCACCGCGGCGGACGACGAAGCCCGGCGGGCAGCCGGGGCTGGTCGCATTGCTGCCCGCGCTGTCCGCCACCACCGCGCCGCCGGCCGCGCCGACCACCGCACCGGCGAGCGCGCCGCCGCCATGACCGCCAAAGCCCGATCCGATGATCGCGCCGAGCGCGCCGCCGATCAGCGCGCCGGTGCCGGCATCGCCATGCGCCTTGACGCAATTGTCCCGCGCCCATTGCTCGGCATAAGCGGAGTAGCGCTGGTCCTGATCGCGCTGGGCGGCGTCGGCGGGGCCGGGTTGATAGCCGGGCGGCGGGGGCGGCGGACGGGTGCCGTCATAGCCCGGCGGAGCGGCCGGAGGCGGCGCATAACCCTGCGGCGGCGCCTGGTTATAGCCGCCGGCCGGAGGCGGCGCGCCCCGATCGTAGCCCGGAGGCGGGCTTCCCTGATCGTAGCCGGGGGGCGGCCCCTGATCGTCATAGCCCTGATCGTAGCCACCCTGGGCCGGCGGGGGCTCCTGATCGTAGCCCTGATCGTAACCGCCGGAGGGCGGCGGAGCGCTCTGGGCCAAAGCGCCGGCGGCCGCGAAGGGCGCCACCGCCATGGAAAGCCCGGTGGCCGCGAACAGGCTATTCTTCACGAAGCGAGGCAGCATAAGGGTGTTCCTGCAATGAGATGGCACCAGGAAAGCGTATCGCGGCTGAACGGCGACTGAGCGACATGTTCATGGTGGAGAACGGTGCGAAAGTCGCAAGCCTCTTCGTGCCACATCCCGTTCATTGTGCCGCCAGACTTCGCAGGCCTATAAGGGAGGCATGACCTGCCCGACGCGCCCTCGCTTCCGCATGGCCCCGATCGCATTCGCGTTCGCCGGGCTTCTCGGCCTCGCGCCGGCCGCGGCATGGGCACAGACGGCGGAGCCCGCCGACCCCTACACGCTTCGCCTGAGCGACGAGCAGAAGGCCGATCTGCTGAGTCACAACACCGAGGACAGCGTCGACGCGGCGCGCGCCGGGCTGGAAGGCTCGGGCCAGCCGGGGCGTCAGATCCATGGGGAGGTCGGCGCGATGATCGGCACCCACGGCACGCGCGGCATCTATGGCACGGCGGCGATTCCGCTCGGCGACAATGCCGGGGCGGTCGTGTCGTTCGAGAGCAGCCGGTTCGGCTATCGGCGCTGAGGCTAGAGACCTTCGCGATCGCACGCCGTCGCGGACGCGCACATGCTCGTGAAGGTCTTCTGGCTGGGCGGCTGATCGAACCGGCAGCCGACACGCCCCTTCTCGCTCCACACGACCCGGCCGTCCAGCGCCGGCCAGCCCGCGACTTCGAGGCGGAAGGTCTGCCCGGACGCATAATCGCCCGGCACATGCAGACGCGCCCCATGTCGCGAGAAGTTGACGAGCGAAGCGTGCAGGACTTCGCCCTGCTCGATAATCAGATCGGCCGGAATATCGATGCTGTGCCGGCTTTCAAAATGCCCGACACTGAAGCGGCTGCGCGAAGTATCGTATCTCATCTCAATGCCAGTCTGTATCGGTGAGACGTAAAACACCCCCGAAATATAGGACCGCAGACGTTTCCAAGACGTTACTACTCCCATGGGGCGGATGGGCCTGGAACGGTCATTTCAACTATCCCTTTCGGAATAGAATATCAACGTGGTCCGCATCCCCTACTGATGACCGATCGCCGCCTGGATCAGCGCCATCTGCTTGCGATAGAGGTTGGTCATCGTCGTGAAGTCGGTCTGCGTCTCACCCATCTTGAGAAGCTGATCCTCCAGCGTGACGTTATTGCCGTCCGGCTTGGTCTCGCTCACGTCGCTGTCGGCGACGATGCGGTTGATCGAGGTGGGCGGCACGCCCAGCGCGACCATCCCGCTCGTCACCTGCACCTGCGGGCGCGCCACATGCGGAACGCCGCCCGTCGCCAGCAGCGAGGAGAAATCGGGCGCCTCGACCTCCTGCGCCTTGAAGCCGGGCGTCTCGCTGTTGGCGATGTTCTGGGCGATGACGCGTTGCCGCTCGGAAAGCTGCTTCATCGACTGGACGATGCTGCCGAGCAGCGGGGATGTGGTCTGCATGACGACTCTCTCGGGCGTTGCGGTTGCGGGAGGAACGGCGCGTCTCAGAGCAGGCCCAAGCCCGACACCGGCTGGGACAGCCGATCGAGCGCCGCCTGATAGGAAGCGATCTGCGCCTGCTGATAGGCCGAGCCGCTGCCGACCTGGCCATTCACCTGCGCCGCCTTCGCATCGTCCCAATAGAGCGAGCGATAGGCCGTCTGCGTCAGCGAGATGGCCGAGTTGATGGCATCCAGCGCCGCCTTCGCGTCGTTGACGCTGCCGATGCCGAGCGCGGTGCTGAGCGAGAGGCCATAGCTGCCGCCCGGCTTCACCAGCGGATCCTTGGCGCCGCGTGGCGCGTCGGAATGCAGGCGGGTCGGCTCCAGCCCCAGCTTCGCCAGCGCGTCGGTGCCCTCGGGGCCGGCCATCAGGCTGAGCGTGTGGCCTTGCGCCACCTGGATCTGGAGCTGCCCTCCGCCGGCGGCGTCGTTATTGCTTTCATCGTCGTCGTCATCCGTGTCCCTGTGGATGGTGACGGAGATGTTGTCGCCACCGGCAAGCTTGATCTTGCGCTGGAGGCTGGTGAGCGTCTCCCCTTCGGCGATCGTGATCTTGTGGACCGCGCCGCCGTCGAGCTGAAAGGAGAAGCTGTCGCCGGCGTTGAGCCCGACCTGCGTCGAGAGCGAGGTCGAGACGTCGTCGTTGAGCACGCCCTGCCGCAGGCCCAGCGCGCCGAGGATGTTGGAGCCGCCCTTGTCCACCGAGACGTGGACGGCATCGGACACGCCGGCGCCGCCACCGAACTGCGAGAGGCTGGCCACCGCGCCGGTCGCGCCGTCGACATGGCCGACGAAGCCGTCCACCTTGCCGCGCAGCGTGCCGTTGAGATTGCTGGTGGTGCGCCCGCCGACGTAGATGTCGCTGCCCATGAAGGAGACGCTGTCGATCTGATCGTCCCCCGCGCCGCCGATATAGGTGGTGCTCGCGCCGGACAGGTCGGCGGCCAGCCGCGTGACGAAGCCGTCCCGGCCATTGGCGGCGTTGTAGGAGGGATTGTCCGGCAGCGCCGAGGAGGTGGCGCCCACCACCGCGATGCTGCCGTCCGCCGCCACCGCGATGGCCCGCGCGTCCGCCGCGCCGAGGCTCACCTGCCCCAGTTCGCTGTCGAGATCCTGCCCGTCCAGCTTGTGGACCATCGCCTGCCCGCTCTCGCGGGTGAGCGCGAGGAGGTTGCCCGAGCCGTCCACCGCGAAGGCGGTGACGCCGTCCACGCCCGCGCCGTCGATCGTGCGCTGCTGGATGATCTTCCCGCTGGCGTCCATGTGCGCGACATAGGCGCCGCCGCCGCCCGTCCCCGCCGACTTGCCGCCGAGATAGATCGAGCCGTCGGGCGCCACCGCCACCGCGGTCGCGTAATCGTCGCCGCTCGATGGCACGGAGGTCGCGAACTGCTTTTCGCCATTGGCGCTGAACTTGGCGACCAGCATGTCAGAGGTGGTGCCGAGGCCGCCATCGAACGGTCCGGTGACGGAGCCCGCCACCACCACGTCGCCCTGTGGCGTCAGGCTCACCGCCGTGCCCTGCGCATCGCCCTGCACGCCGAGCTTCTGTTGCCAGACGATCGTGCCCTGGCTGTCCACCTTGGTGAGGAACAGGTCGTCGCCGCCATTGGCGATGTGCGATCCCATGTCCCCCGTGGTGGTGCCGACGACATAGGTATAGCCGTCCTTGCTCGTCACCGTGGACTGGGCGACGAGGCTGGCCGGGATCGATGCGGCGGGCTTGGTATCGGAACCATCGCCGGTCGCCGTGGCGGACGTGTCGGTGTCGGTCTTGGTCGCGCCCGGCTGGGTGGCGCTGACATTGCCGATGAGCTGGCCGATCAGCCCGCTGGCGCTATCGTCATAATGATAGATCTGCGCGCCGATCGGCGTGTCATACTGCGTCTGGCTGCCGACCACGACGAGCGAATCCTGCGCGCCGACCTGATCGAGCGAGACCTGCGTGCCGTCCGACGCCATCGACAGGCCATATTTGCCGCTGCTCTTCGTCACCGAGAATGTGACGTCGAACCCGCCGACCGAGGCGATCGCGTCGTTGAACGCCTTGGCGACGTCGTCGAGCGTCGGCGGCTGATTGGCGATCGTCGAGAGATCGACGTTCACGCTGCCCTTCTGGCTGCCCTTGGCGAGGTTGATGGTCAGCACCTCGTTGCCGGTGATGCCCGGCACGGGCAGCGAATGGTCGTCGAGCACGCCCTTGCCGATCGTCGTGCCGATGTCGGTGGTCGCCTGGAGCGGCGTGCTTTTGACGCTGGTCGACGGATCGCCGAACGCGATGTTGAGCAGGTCGGACGGCACCTTGGCGAGGAAGCCCTCCAGATCGGAAAGGCCCTTGGCGAAGGTCTTCTGGAGATTGGCGCGCTGCGTGGGCGACATGTCGGGCTGAGACGCGGCGTCGGCGAGGATGCGCAGGCGGTCCAGCGCCTTGTAGGTGACGAAGGTGCCCTCGACGTCGTTCGACCCGGCGGCCTCGTCCGGGTTCATCTGGTCGATGATCGTGGCCATCGCGCGGATGGCGCCGACCTGCGCGGATTCGGGCGTGGAGGATGCCGGCGCCTGCCAGGGCGGCGTGGTGTCCGGCGTGGTGAACAGCAGCCGCGCGGCGCGCGCGGCCGCGCTTTCCACCGTCGGCGTGGTGATGCCCAGGCTCGACAGGTCCGTCGTCCCGGTCAGGATGCTGAGCCCGATCACACTGCCGGAAATGTTCGTGGTCAATTTCGCCTCCCTCGGCCGCGCGAACCCGAGCCTCTCCTATAAGATAGACGGAAGACCGCCGGATCGGGCCGGGTAACCGAGATTTTTGGGGATAGCGGATGAACATGCTGGCGACGGTCGCCGAACCTGCCGAACTCAAGAAATATACCGGTCTCCAGCGCGCGGCCGCGCTGATGCTGGCGCTCGGGCAGGAGCATGGCGGACCGATCTGGGAGCAGCTCTCCACCGAGGAGATCAAGGAGCTGTCCTCCTGCATCGCCCAGCTCGGCCGCATCCCGGCGGCGGTGGTGGAGCATCTGCTCGTCCAGTTCTCGGGCGAGGTCTCCAGCATGAGTTCGCTGCACGGATCGTTCGAGACGACCGAGCGCCTGCTCGAAGGCATATTGCCGCCCGACCGTGTGCGCGAGATCATGGAGGATATCCGCGGCCCCTCCGGCCGGACGATGTGGGACAAGCTCTCCAACGTCAGCGAGTCCGTCCTCGCCTCCTATCTTAAGAACGAATATCCGCAGACGGTGGCGGTGATCCTCCACAAGCTGCGCTCCGACCATGCCGCGCGCGTGCTCTCCGAGCTGCCCAAGGAGCTGTCCACCGACGTCGTGATGCGGATGCTGCGCATGGACACGGTGCAGAAGGACGTGATCCAGGAGGTGGAGCAGACGCTGCGCACCGAATTCATGACCAACCTCGCCCGCTCGCAGCGGCGCGACCCGCACGAGGCCATGGCCGAGATCTTCAACGCGCTCGATCGCTCGTCGGAGGAGACGATGCTCTCCGCGCTCGACGAACGCGCGCCGGAATCGGCCGAGCGCATCCGCGCGCTGATGTTCACCTTCGAGGATCTCGGCAAGCTGCTGCCCGCCGCGATCCAGACCGTGGTGCGCAACAGCAACAAGCGCGAGCTGGCGCTGGCGCTGAAGGGCGCGCCCGAGGAGATGCGCCAGCTCTTCCTCAACGCGATGACCGACCGCGCCGCCAAGCTGATGCGCGAGGACATGGTGGCGATGGGGCCGGTCCGCGCCCGCGATTGCGAGGAAGCGCAGGCCAGCCTCGTCCGCCTCGCCAAGTCGCTGGGGGATCGGGGCGAGATCGTGCTGGTCGATCCCAAGAGCGACGACGCGATGATCTATTGATGGCCGGCGTGCCGCGCACGTCCGGCCCGCCAGCAGAAGGAAGCCGGTGATGGAGGCCGCCATCCACGTTAAGCCGTTCGGATTCGACCGGGTGTTCCACATGACCGGGGGCGAGGCCCCGGCGTTCGACGCCCGTTCCCTCAACGACCGGATCGACGCGCTCCACGCGAAGATCGAGGCGATGGAGGACACGCATCGGGAGGAGCTGGCCATCGCCGGCGCCGACGCCTTCGCGCGCGGTCTGGAGCAGGCGCGGCAGGAGCGCGACACAGCCCTGCTCGCCGCCGCCGACGCGCTCCACGCCGCGATCGAGCAGATCGACGCGCGGCTGGCCGAGACCGCCGACGGCATCGCGAAGGACGCCGCCGAGGCCGCCCTCGCCGCCGCCGACATGCTCGCCGGCCATGCGGTCGCCGCGGCGCCGGTGCGTGCGATCGCCGAGGCGCTGGACCGCGTGCTGCGTCAGGTGGCGCGGGGCACGCGGCTCGGCATCCGCGTACACCCCACGCTGGCGGGCGCGGTGGAGCGGATGATGGAGCCCAAGGGCAGCGAGCGTCGCCGCGTCTCGCTCACCGTCCTTCCCGACGAAACCCTCCCCGAAGGCGATGCCGCGATTTTCTGGGATGAGGGCGGACTGGCCATCGACGCCGCCGCGCGCCGGGAAGCCGTCATCGCCGAAATGCAGCCGCTTTTGCGCGAAAAGCCTGCGATCTAAAAGAATTTCTCCCGGCAAGATTTGCCTATGCGAGTCATCCTATAATGGAGAAGGCAGGGGCGCGACGCCCTTGCAGTCTATCTCGCGAGGCCGGCCTTGAATGGATTGCGTACACTCATAGCGCAGCTCGGGACGCGCAAGCTGATGATGATGGGCGGCGTCGCGCTGACCCTGCTCGTCGGCATCGCCGCGCTCGCGCTGCACGGCTCCTCGCCCCGGATGGGCTATCTCTATTCGGATCTGGACCCGTCGGCGGCCCAGGCGATCAGCGAGAAGCTCAAGGCCCAGAACGTCCCCTTCCAGCTCTCGCCCGACGGCACCGCCATCCTGGCCCCCGCCGATCGCCTGCCGGAGCTGCGCATGGGGATGGCCTCCGAGAAGCTGGGCGGCAAGATCGGCTATGAGGTGCTCGACGCGGAGGAGCCGTTCGGCGTCTCCTCCTCGCGCGCCAAGATGAACGAGACGCGCGCGATCGAGGGCGAACTCGCCAAGTCGATCGAGAGCCTCGAAAGCGTCGAGAAGGCGCGCGTCCACATCGTCATGCCGGACCGCGAGATGTTCTCGTCCGAAGCCCGCAAGGCGACGGCGGCGGTGACGCTCAAGACGCGCGGGCGGCTGCCCGGCGAGGCGGTGCAGTCGATCCGCTATCTCGTCTCCTCCTCGGTGCCCGAGCTGTCGCCCACCAGCGTGTCGATCGTCGACCAGCAGGGCACCCTGCTCGCCCGCGCCGGCGAGGAGGGCGACGCCCTCTCCTCCGAGATGGAGGAGCGTCAGGCGCAGGTCGAGGAGCGGCTGCGCACCGAGATCGAGCAGCTCGTCGAGCCGGTGGTCGGCGCCGGCAAGGTCCATGCGCAGGTCGCCGTCCAGCTCGACCGCGACCAGACGCGCGAGGAAGCGGAGGTCTTCGATCCCGACAAGCAGGTGATCCAGCATCAGGTCTCGGTCGATTCCAAGGATCAGAACAGCCAGAACAAGGCGGACGCGGACGGGGCCTCGGTCAGCACCCAGCTCCCCGACAGCAACGGCATCAACGGCTCGGGCCGCGACAGCCAGCAGTCCGCCAAGGACGATACCTCGGAAGACACGACCTTCCAGAACAGCCGCACCCACACGGTGAGCGTCCGCTCGCCGGGCAGGATCACGCGGCTGACCGTGGCGGTGATGGTCGATGCCGCGCCCAAGGGGCTGTCGCCGGTCGAGAACCAGCGGCTCACGCGCCTGATCGAGAATGCCGTCGGCTATGATGCCGAGCGCGGCGACAGCGTGGTGGTCGACAGCATGGCCTTCGCGCCGACCGCCGACGAGATCGCCGCCAAGGGCGGCCTGCCCTTCGGCATCACGACGGACCAGCTCATCGGCCTCGTCAAGATCCTGCTGGTGGCGGGCGGCGCGCTGATCGCGCTGCGCATGGCTCTGCCCCGCCTGCGCCCCGCCGACGGCGCCTCGCCCAACACGCTGATCCCGGTCGGCGGTCAGGCGGAAGACGCCGACGGCCTGCTCCAGCTCGAAGATGGCGGCCTGGATGAGGATGGCACGCCGCTGCTCGATCAGGAGATCGCGCTCGCGCAGGTCGACGGCCGCATCCGGCTTTCCGCGCTGAAGCGCATCGGGGACGCGATCACGTCCAGCCCCGCCGAGGCCGCCTCGGTGATCCGCCAGTGGATGAACGCATGAACGAGGAAGCGATGACCCAGGATGCCGAACCGCGCCAGTTGGCGCCCACCCAGTTCGAGGCCGATCCGTCCGACACGCCCCCGCCGGGGCCGGGCAAGCCGGGTGCCGCGCCCACCGCGAGCGACCTTCAGGCCGTGTTCGACGTGCCGGTGAAGGTGCAGGCGGTGCTCGGCCGCTCGCGCATGGACATCGGCGAGCTGATGCGGCTCAAGACCGGCGACGTGGTGGAGCTGGACCGGCGCGTCGGCGAGCCGGCGGACATCTTCGTCAACAACCGCCTGATCGCGCGCGGCGAGGTCGTCCTGATCGACGGCACATTGGGCGTGACGCTCACCGAAATCGTGCGGCAGGACCGCTGATGGCCGCAACCGAGGCCCCTGCGGGCCACCTGCTGCTGGTCGGCGATCCCGGCGCGGCGCTGGACGTCGCCGCCGGAATGGTGCGCGACGCGGAAGGGGAACTGTCGGTCCGCAACGCCAGCATGGCGGCGCTGGAACGCCTCCAGCGATCCGGCCGGCCGCTGGTGATGGTGGACGTGGCGATCGACGTCGAGGATGTCGTCGCCCGCCTCAACGGCAACCGGGAGGCGGCGCCGGCCGCGCTCCCCGCCGAAGCGCCGGTGGAATATGAGCGGCTGGTCGGCCGCACCGTCGCCGAAGTGGAGCGCGAGCTGATCCTCCAGACACTGGCGCGCTGCCACGGCAACCGCACCTCGGCGGCCAATATCCTCGGTATCTCGGTCAGGACCATGCGCAACAAGCTGCGCAGCTTCATCGAAGACGGCATCGCCATCGCGCCGGCATCCTGACGCCTTTTCCCGTTTCGGAGTGTAGCCATGCCTCCCCAGCTCGACATGCTGCTGAAGCGGCTTGGGCCGAACCGCGACCTCGCGCTCGCGATCGGCGTCATCGGCATCATCGCGATGCTGATCCTGCCGATGCCAGGCTGGATGCTCGATTTCGGCCTCGCCCTCTCGATCACCGCCTCGGTGCTGATCCTGATGACGGCGCTGTTCATCGACACGCCGCTCCAGCTTTCGAGCTTCCCGACCATCCTGCTCATCACCACGATGCTCAGGCTCGGCCTGAACCTCGCCTCGACGCGCCTGATCCTCGGCCACGGCCATGAGGGGCATCAGGCGGCGGGCGGCGTGATCGGCGCGTTCGGCGAGTTCCTGATGGGCGGTGAGACGGTGATCGGCCTCACCATCTTCATGATCCTGGTGGTCATCAACTTCGTCGTCATCACCAAGGGCGCGGGGCGCATCGCGGAGGTGGCGGCGCGCTTCAGCCTCGACGCCATGCCCGGCAAGCAGATGGCGATCGACGCCGACCTCAACGCCGGCCTCATCACCGAGGCGCAGGCCCGCGAACGCCGCACCGAGCTGGAGGCCGAAAGCGGCTTCTACGGCGCGATGGACGGCGCCTCCAAATTCGTGAAGGGCGATGCGGTCGCCGCCCTCGTCATCACCGCGATCAACATCGTGGTGGGGCTCATTGTCGGCGTCGTCATCCATGGCGTACCGATCGGCGAGGCCTTCCACACCTATACCGTGCTGACGGCGGGCGACGGCCTGGTCAGCCAGATTCCGGCGCTGATCGTCTCGACGGCGGCCGGCCTGCTCGTCTCCAAGGGCGGCATCAGCGGCAAGACGGGCGCGGCGCTGGGCGATCAGCTCGGCCGCTATCCCAAGGCGTTCGGCATGGTGGCGGCGCTGCTGGCGATATTGGCGATCATGCCGGGCCTGCCTTTCCTGCCCTTCGCGGTGCTGGGCGGGCTGACCGGCTGGGCCGGCTGGGCGCTCAACCGCCGGGCCGTCGCAACCACCGCGCAGGCCCGGCTTCAGGAAGCGATCGCGCAGCAGCAGGCCAGCGACGTCGAGGAACCCATCCAGCAGACGCTCGCCATCGATGCGGTGCGCATCGAGCTGGGCTATGCGCTGCTCCCGATCATCAACAATTCGCAGACCGAGCCGCGCCTCGACATCCAGGTCCGCGCGCTCCGGCGCCAGATGGCGACCGACTATGGCTTCGTGCTGCCGGCGGTGCGCATCACCGACAATCTGTCGCTCAAGCCCAACGAATATGTCGTCCACGTCAAGGAGACCGAGGTCGCGCGCGGCGAGATCCGCATCGACAAGCTGCTGGTCATCAATCCCTCGGGCGGCCCGCCGGGCCTCGCCGGCGAGGAGACGCGCGAGCCGGTGTTCAACCTCCCCGCGCTGTGGATCGACCGGACGCTGCGCGAGGAAGCGGGCTTCCGGGGCCTCACCGTGGTCGACAGCGGCGCGATCATCACCACCCACCTGACCGAGATCGTCAAGGACTCGATCGCCGACCTGCTCTCCTATTCGGAGACGCAAAAGCTGCTGACCGAAGTGCATCGGGAATGCGAGAAGCTCTATAACGAACTGGTTCCCGCCAAGATCTCGATCTCGGGCATCCAGCGCATCCTCCAGACCCTGCTGTCCGAAGGCGTGTCGATCCGCGACATCCCCTCGATCCTCGAAGGGATCGGCGAGGCGACCGGCTTCACCCAGAACATCGCCCAGATGGCCGAACATGTCCGCAGCCGGCTGGCGCGGCAGATTTCGGCCCAGCAGACGCGCGACGGGACGATCCCGATCGTCACGCTCGCGCCGCGCTGGGACGAGGCGTTCGGCGACAGCATCCTGGGGCAGGGCGAGGAGCGGCATCTCGCCATGGCGCCCTCCAAGCTTCAGGAGTTCATCGCCTCCGTCCGCGAGACGTTCGACCGGCTGGCGCAGGATGGGGAAATCCCCTGCCTGCTCACCAGCCCGCCGCTGCGGCCCTTCGTGCGATCGATCATCGAGCGGGTGCGGCCGTCGACCGTGGTGCTGTCGCAGAACGAGATCCATGCCCGCGCGCGCATCCGCAGCCTCGGCATGGTCGGCTGATCCAAAAGCGGCGGGGCGGAACCGGCCTCCGGCCCGATCCTCCTATGATGGAATATGCCCCTTCTATCCTGCGGGAAGATTGCTGAATGAACGTCGCGCCTGTCGCCCCCACGCCTACGCCCGCCCGCGCGGCGGATGCTCCGTCACCGGCGGCCTCCGCCTTCGGGGGACTGCTGGAGATGGCGGGCGGGACGTCCGGCAGCACGGCGACGCCAGCCGCCCAGCCGGGTGTTGCGCCGGCCCCGGCGCCTGTCGAGCCGGTGCTTCCCCAGCCGGTCGCGAGCGCTGCGCCCGCCGCCGACCATCGGCCACCTGTATCCGCTCCCCTCCCCGCGAAACCGGAGGTGCAGCCGGATCAGCCCGTCACGGAGGCCACGCCGCCTGAAGCCGAGACAGCGGCCACGCCCACCCCGGCCATGTCACCCGCGCCGGCGGCTCCGGCGCCTGCCACCGTGGCGGCGACGCTCGTCACGCAGTTGCGCTCCCGGCAGGCCATCCCCACCGATGACGTCGAAGCCCGGAAGCCGGTCGTCGGCGCCAAAGACGACGATGCCGCAGCGAAGGACGGGAAAGGCCTCGGCACGGACAAGGACAAGACCGCCAAATCCGCTCCGGCTGCCTCTGGCGATGCGCAGCCGCCACAACCCGTGATGCTGGCAGCCGCCCCCGCCCCGGCCATCCTTCCGCCGCCCTCCACCGGGCACGCGGCCGGGCAGAAAAGCGAGGGCACGGACGCCACGGGCGGCAGCGCCGGAACATCGGCCGTCCTCCCCACGCCGCACGATCCCGCCGGCGCGGCCCCGGCGGCCAACGGCCCGGACAATCTCCCGCCGCTGCTCGCCAGCCAGACGCCCGCCTTGACGCAACCCGTCCGGCAGGCGCCGGTCTTCGCTCCCTCCGCCGCTCCGCAGGATAGCCCCGTCGCCGCCGCCGAGCCCGGCCGGATCGGGCGGGACATCGGCGTCGAGATCGCGCGCCATGTCGCGGCGGGCCGCGACGAGGTGACGATCCGCCTGACGCCGGCCGAGATGGGCCATGTCGAGGTGCGTCTCTCCTTCGACGACAAGGGCGCGCTCCATGCGGCGGTGCGCGCCGACAACCCGCAGGCGCTCGACATGCTGCGTCGCGATGCCGGCGATCTCGGCCGCTCGCTCGCCGACGCGGGCATCCGCGCCGACAGCTCCAGCTTCAGCTTCGATCGTCGCGACAGCGGCGCCGGCCAGTTCGCCCAGCAGCAGCATCAACAGCAGCACGGCCATTCCGACGGGCGCCCGCGCCACACGGGCGCCGCCTTCCGCGATCGTGGCGACGGCGATCCCATCGCGTCCCTCAGCCCATACCGGCAGCTCCGCACGAGCGGCCGCGTCGACCTCATGGCATAGGAGCCACCCGACATGACCTCCGTTCCCAGCGCCGATTCCTCGACGAGCAACACCGCCACCGGCAATGCGGGCGGCACGCAGCAGGCCGCCAACAGCTTCTCGCCGGATCTCAACCTCTTCCTGAAGCTGCTCACCACGCAGCTCCAGAATCAGGATCCGCTGAACCCGATGGACACGTCGGAATATACCCAGCAGCTCGTCCAATATTCGCAGGTCGAGCAGGAGATGCAGCAGACCGGCACGCTCAACAACATCCTCGCCAGCCTCAGTTCGCAGGGCGTGTCGCAGGCCTCCGCCTTCATCGGCCGCGAGGCGCGGTTCGACACCGACACCGCCGGCCTCAAGGGCGATGCGACACCGACCTGGACCTATGCCATCTCCAGCACGCCCGCCACGCTGACCGCCACGATCAAGGATGCCGATGGCAAGGTGGTGAAGGAGGTCACGCTCGATCCGGCCTCCGAGGGGCGGTTCACCTGGGACGGCAAGATGGACGACGGCACGACCGCGCCCGACGGCGCCTATACGCTCTCCCTTTCGGCGAAGACGGACAATGGCGCGGATTTGCAGGCGACGATCAACACGGTCGGCATCGTCAAGGACGTGGTGACGGACGGGCAGAATGTGCTGCTGGGCGTGAACGGGCTGCGCTATTCCTTGCAGGGGCTGGTGGCCGTCTCATCGCCTTCGGCCCCCACCGCGGACGCCTGAGCGGCGCGCGCGACGACGAGGCCGCCGCCGATGGCGCGGCGTGCCCCCTCCCCCCTGCGGCGGCTCAACTGTTGAGCGCGGACAAAATCTCTTCGGCCCCGACGATCGCGGTCGTTTCGACGTCGGGCTGAACCTCGTAATCGATCAGTTCGCTCCCCTCGATCGAGAGCGGCAGGATCAGCGCGGTCAGGCATTCCTCGATCAGCGGATCGTCGGCATGACCGATCGTCGCGTTCACGTCGTCGAGGCCCAGCCCCCCCTCCGATAGCCGGCGCGCAGCGGCACGCCACAGCAGCGACGGATCGGACACCGCGAATTTCAGGATTGCGTCATATATCGTTACGGATAGTTCACCCTTGAGGCAGGGATCCCCGATTCCGCTCGCCCAAGATACGTCCATCTGTGTCCCGCTCCAAACACATATTCGCCGTTCCCCCCCGGGTTGGCCGCCGAGCGTCGCCCGAACGACCCCGCCAGACAGCGCTGTTCAACATGAAGAATTGTTCACCAACTACGGGATAATCCTTAGGTTCATCTCCGGTTAAACTGCCTAAGGTCGATCGCCACCCGGATCGCGGCCTGCGGCCCTCGCGACAAACGGACGGCGCCGCACGAGACGGCTCCCATTCATCCTATAACGGAAGGAGCGCCCCGATCCGGGCGCCCCTCTTCCGCTGGGGATGACGATGATCCAGACTTCCATCCGGGCCGACGGCCTGCCGGGGCTGCTGGCCACGATGCCGCCCGAGATCCGATGCCTGTCGCTCGACTGTTTCGACACGCTGCTATGGCGCAACGTCCACGCGCCGATCGACGTCTTCGCCGATCTCCCGCTGCCCGGCGGCGCCGTGGAATCGCGGATATGGGCCGAGCGCAAGGCCCGCCGCCAGGCGCCTTATCTGCATGGCCGCACCGAGGTGACGCTGGAGGAAATCCACGCCGAACTGCTGCCCGAAAGCACGGAGGCGGCGCGCGCCGCCATGGCTCAGGCCGAACTCGATGCCGAGGCGCGGCATTGCTACGCCTTCGCGCCGACCCGCGACCTGATCCTCGATGCCCGGCGGCGCGGTCTTCATGTCGTCATCGTCTCGGACACCTATCTGTCGGCGCCGCAGCTCCGCACCCTGATCGAGCGGACCGCCGGCCCCGAACTTCTCGGCATGATCGACCACATCTTCTGCTCGTCCGAATATGGGATGGGCAAGGCGGCCGGGTTGTTCAGCCATGTGCTGGCCGGGCTCGGCATTCCGCCGTCCGCCATCCTGCACGTCGGCGACAATCCCATCGCGGATCGCGACGCGCCGGCCAAGCTCGGCATCCACAACGTCCACCTCAAGCAGTTCGACGAAGTGACGGAGCAGCGCCTCCGCCTCGAAGCGGCGGCGGCCTCGATGATCGAGCCCGCCAGCCGCGTCTCCGTGCCGCTGCTGCAATCGCACCGCCCGCAGCTCGCGCTGCGCCGCGATCGCGACCCGGCCCATATGCTCGGCCATGACGTGCTCGGCCCGCTGATGCACGGCTTCGCGCAGTGGATCCGCGCCGAGGCGGAGGCAATGGAAAGCGCCAGCGGCAAGCCGGTGAAGCTGCTCTTCCTGCTGCGCGACGGCCACCTGCCGGCCCGCGCCTTCGAGACGCTCTATCCCGACTGGGCGGATCGGGTGATCCCGGTGGAGATCAGCCGCTTCACCGCGACGGCCGCAAGCTTCACCGACAGGGCCGCGATCGACGATTATATGGCCGATACGCTGCCCGGCCTGCGCAGTTCGGCGCTCCCCGCGCGGCAGATGCTGCTGGAGGAGAAGGAGTGGAACGCGCTCGGCGAGCAAACCGACATACGCCGCTTCGCCAGGGCGATCCGCCAGCCCGCGACCAGCACCAAGATCCTCGCGCGCTCCGCCAGGCTCGCCGAAGGCCTGTTCGCCCATCTGCGCGCCCGTGGCGTGTCGGACGGCGACTGCGTGATGATGATCGACCTCGGCTATAACGGCTCCGTCCAGAACGTCGTCGAGCCCGTGCTGCGCGCGACGATGAAGCTGGAGATCACGGGGCGCTACCTGCTGCTGCGCGAGGTCCAGCAGTCGGGCCTCGACAAGAAGGGCCTGTTCGACGTCCGCCATTACGACTTCAAGGCGCTCTACGCGCTGGCGGAGGACATCTCGATCGTCGAGCAGCTCTGCACCGTCACGCAAGGCTCGGTGATCGACTATACGCCCGAGGGCGAGCCCATTCGCGGCGCCCACGACATCAAGGGCGCGCAGAGCAATTGCCGCGAGATCGCGCAGGATGCCTGCCTCGCCTTCCTGCGCGGCGTGGGAAGCGCGGTGGTGCGCCCGCCCGCCTCCAGCGATGCCGACGCCTCGCGCCGGACTTCGCTTGCCGTGCTGGCCCGCCTGCTGTTCCTGCCGCTCGCGGACGAGGTGACGCTGCTGGAGAATTTCCAGCACGACGTGAACATGGGCACCGACGTGCAGATCCGCATGGTGGACAGCAAGGCCGCCGGCGAAGGCCTCAAGCGGCGCGGGCTGTTCTACATCAAGGACGCCTCGCGCATGTTCCTGCCCGGCGAGTTGCAGCGCCACGGCCTGCCGATCAACCTCGCCATCCTCGGCTCGCGCCGCTTCGGGCTCGACCTGCGCAAGACCGACTTCGACGTGGGCGCGCTCAAGCTGCCGATCGCGCTGCTTGATGCCGGCGGCAACACCACCACCACGGTCGACGCCCACCCAACGGCGGAAGGCTATTATCAGGCGGTGATCCCGGTCGGCGCCTCGCGCTATTCGATCGGCCTGCGCTTCGGCCAGCTCTTCGACGTCGTGCAGATCGAGGAGATCGCCTTCCAGCCGGTGAAGGAATATCTCTCGCCCCGCATCAAGGAGAAGATGCGACCCGCCACGCCGATCGCCGACGGCATGGAGGAGGTCGCCCCCGGCCTCTACCGCATCGATGGCCCGCAGGCCTTCATGCTGGTGCCCCCGCCGCCCGCGAGCGGCGACCAGCACATGCTTCTCAGCCTCGTATTCCGTCCCGTCCTCCAGCGCGGCTCGGCCTCGCTGGCCCAGAAGAAGGTAGCCTGACCATGGCCAATCTCCTGATCCACTCCATGTCGGAATTTGCCGACATCATCCTGGAGGCGATGCGCCTCGCGGATGCCCGCTCCGTCGCCGAGGTCGGCGCGGAATATGGCGGCATGTCCGCCCGCCTCGCCGAGCATGTCGCCGCGCGCGGCGGCCGCCTCACCAGCATCGATCCCTCGCCCAAGCCCGAGTTCCTGAGCTGGGTGGCCGGCGCGCCGCATGTCCGCCATGTCGCCGAACCGAGCCTGGAGGCGCTGGGCGGCCTCTCCGGCGTCGACGCCTGGGTGATCGACGGCGACCATAACTGGTACACCGTCTATCACGAGCTGAAGCAGGCCGAGGCGAACAACCTGCGCGACGGCAAGCCGATGCTCGCCTTCCTCCACGACGTCGCCTGGCCCTGCGGCCGGCGGGACTTCTATTATGCGCCGCAGCGCATCCCCGCCGAATATCGCCACGCCTACGATTATCAGGGCGGCATCTTCCCCGGCAGCAGCCAGCCGGTCGCCGGGCACGGCTTCCGCGGCATGGGCCAGTTCGCCGTCGCCACCCATGAGGGCGGCCCCCGCAACGGCGTGTTGACCGCGATCGAGGATTTCCTCGCCGAGGCCAAGGCCGAAGGCCGGGACTATGCCTTCGCCGAGGTTCCCGCCGTGTTCGGGCTGGGCGTGGTGTTCTCGGCCGACGCGCCGTGGAGCGAGCAGGTGGCGGCGCTGCTGCTGCCCTATCACCGCAATCGCCTGATCGCCTCGCTGGAGGAGAACCGGCTCGCCAACTATCTGACCGTGCTCGAGTGGCAGGACCGCGCCGCCTGAGACGCTGACCGCACGACAGCGAGGCCGGCGCCGGGGAGCCATCCCGGCGCCGGCTTCTTTTTTGCGCCCGGAGCGCGAGCGCCCACAGCAAAAAGACCGGGACGGCGGATGCCATCCCGGTCTCCCTGAACGCCGCCCCCAAGCGGGGGAGCTATGACGGGGCGCCGTTCGATCCTTTAGCGGAAGAGCGAAAGGATCGTCTGCGGCGCCTGGTTGGCGATCGACAGGGCCTGCACGCCAAGCTGCTGCTTGACCTGGAGGGCCTGAAGGTTCGCCGATTCCTTGGCGAGATCGGCGTCGACGAGGTTGCCCACGCCGCTCTCGAGCGCATCGGACAGCTTGCTCGTGAAGGTGAGCTGACGGTCGATCGTGCGCGAGGCCGAACCCAGATCGGAGAGCTTGCTCGCGAGATTGTCCGAGCTCGTCTTGAGCGTGGACAGCATCGCATGGGCATCCGCCTGCGTGCCGATGTCATCGGTCGCCGCGATGGTGATCGTGCTGCCGCCGAGGCCGAGGTCGACATTGTCGACATCGAGCGTCGAGGGATCCCACGCCGCCGCGTTGGTCGGCGAGGTCGAGCCGCCCTGAAGCGACTGGAGCGCCGAGACGCTGCCGCCGCCCGACTTCAGCAGGTTGATGCCGTTGAAGTCCGACGAATCCACGATCGTGGTGATCTGATCGCGCAGGTTGGTGAAGTCGGTGTTGTACTGGTCGCGCTGATCGGTGGTCAGCGTGTCGTCGTCCGACTTCGCCGCGAGCGTCTTCATCTGGTTGAGGATGTCGGAGATGCTCTCCGCACCCGAGATGGCGACGTCCGTGACGCTCTTCGCGTTGTTGAGCGAGGAGGTGACGGCGGACAGGCCGCTGATGTCGCCCCGCAGGCCCTGCGCGATGTTGAAGGCAGCCGAGTCATCCTTGGTCGATGCCACGGCCAGGCCGGTGTTGATGCGGCTCTGGGTGGTCGCCATCGACTTGTTGGTCTGGTTCAGGCTCTGGAGAGCCGTCATCGCACCGATGTTGGTGTTAACCGAAAAGCTCATGTCTTTGATCCTTCTGGGATTTGAAAGCCGAATTCTTCGGCCTTGACTGGAAGCGCCCAGCCAGCGGTGACAGGATTTCGATCAGGTCACATTTCATTCTGGGAAGGATTTCGAACACGCCCAACGAAAACACCGAAATTTTTTGGCCCGGCCTCTCCCCGCGATCAGAAGGGGAAGAGGGCGTCGTAGATCTGCTGGCCCCAGCGCTGCTGCTGCGCGTCGGTGAGCTGGCCTCGGCCGCCATAGCTGATCCGCGCCTCGGCGATCTGGCTGTGGAGGATGCTGTTGTCGCGCGCGATATCTTCGGGGCGGACGATGCCGGAGACGACCAGCTCGCGCAGCTCGAAATTGACGCGCACCTCCTGCCGGGCCTGCACCATCAGATTGCCGTTGGGCAGCACGTCGGTGACGATCGCGGCGATGGTGGTGTTGATCTGCTCGCTGCGCGCGGTGTTGCCCGCGCCCGATGAGGTGGAGTTGGAGCTGCTGTCGACCAGCTTCGACGGGTCCGGGTGGCCGGGCAGCACCTTCACGAGCTGCGATTCCAGCCCGAACAGCGAACTCAGCCCCGCCGTCTCGGCGCCGGTGCGCGATCGGGTGGTGGAATTGTCCAGCACCGCCTTGTCGGCGATGTTGATGCGGATGGTGAGCACGTCGCCGACGCGCGAGGCGCGCTGATCGTGGAAGAAGGCGCCGGCGCCCGTACGGAACAGCGAGGCGGTGGGCGCCGCCTGCGGCTGAGCCCGGCCCCTCATCCCGGCGCGGTGGGCGGCCGCCTGATCGCCCAGCGACGGCTCGATCACCGGCGCCACCGGATCGGCCGGTGGCGGCGTCATCTTCGGCGGGCGACCGACATTTTCCAGCCGCCCCGCCACGCCACAGCCCGTCAGCCCCGCCATCAGCAGCAGGGGAATGATCCGTCGCATCCGCATCCTCCTATCGTGCCGCCAGGCGGACCTGCCCGCTGCCTTCGATCGTGGCGTCCAGCGTGCGGTTGGTGGCGCCGCTCAGCACGCGCACCGGATCGCCGATGCCGCCGCCGTTGAGCGCCTTTCCTTCCGTGGTGATCTTCAGCCCGCCGGTGTTGAAGGCGATCGTCACCGTCTCGCCGCGCTTGACGACTTGCGGGCGCATCAGGTCCCCGCCGCGCACCACCGTTCCCGCGGCCAGACGGCGCGACGCCTGAAGGCCGATGGCGGATGCCACGGGCGTGGCGCCCCGCGCCCAGCCGGGCGCGCGCGGCTCCACGGCGAAGTCGGCGGCGGAGAGCGTCTCTCCCCGATCCACCGTGCGCGCGAGCACCGGCACATCGACGGTCGACGGGGCGGGAGCGGCGGCCAGAAGGGCCGCGAGCAGCAGGGTCGCCATGGCGGGATCAATGCATCTGGGTGGTGGTGGAGAGCATCTCGTCCGCCGTCTTCACGACGCGGCTGTTCATCTCATAGGCGCGCTGGGCGGAGATGAGCGAGGTGATCTCCGAGACCGGATTGACGTTGGACGCTTCCAGGAAGCCCTGGCTCAGCGTGCCGAAGCCCGGCTCGCCCGGATCGGCGATGGTCGGCTGGCCGGAGGCTTCGGTCTCCATGAACAGGTTGGAGCCCTTGGCTTCCAGCCCCGCCTCGTTGACGAAGCTGGCGAGCTGGAGCTGTCCGACCGTCTGGAGGTTGGTCTGGTTGGCGAGCTTCACCTGCACCAGGCCGGTCTTGGAGATCACCGTGTCGAGCACGCCCTGCGGAAGCGTGATCGGCGGCTCGACGCGATAGCCATCGGTGGTGACCAGCTCGCCCTGATCGTTGGGCTGGAAGGAGCCGGCGCGGGTATAGGCCGTCTCGCCGCTCGGCAGGATGATCTGGAAATAGCCGGGGCCTTCGATCTCCAGATCATAGGGATTGCTGGTGCTGGTCGCGGCGCCCTGCTCGTTGATGCGATAGACGCCGCCGGTGCGCACGCCCGCGCCGATCTGGATGCCGGTCGGCACGCGGTTGCCGTCGGGGCTCGATTCCGCGCCGGGACGAGAGACCTGCTGGTAAAGCAGATCCTGGAACTCCGCCCGCTGCCGCTTGTAGGCGGTGGTGTTCATGTTGGCGATGTTGTTGGAGATCACGTCGACATTGGTCTGCTGGGCCAACATGCCCGTCGAGGCGATGGAGAGCGAACGCATGGATGTTGTCCTTCGGTCGTGAAGAGGGTTGGGATCAGTTGACCTTGCCGAGCCGCTGGATGGCGTTGTGGCGCAGATCGTCGAGGCTCTGCGACATGGCCTGGCTGGTCTGGTAGGCGCGCAGGATCTCGACCATCTTGGTGGTCTCGGCGATCGGCTCGACGTTCGAGGCCTCGACACCGCCGCTCTTGAGCCGCGTCTCGGCCGGCGTGAGCACGCGGCCGCCGGTGCCCGCCATCATCCCGTCGCCGCGCGGCGTGACGACCGCCTCGTTGGAGAAGCTGGTGACACCAAGGCGCCCGATCACCCCGTCCGGCCCCATCACCGAGCCGTCGGCGGTGATGGTGATGCGGTTCTGCTGATCGGTCGGCACCGTGATCGTGCGCCCCTTGTCGTCGAGCAGCGGATCGCCGCTCGACGTCGCCAGCACGCCGGACTGGAGCACCTTCACGAAGCCCGCCCGCGTATAGGCGACGCCGCCCGGCGTCTGCACCGAGAGATAGCCCGGCCCGTCGATCATCACGTCCAGCGGATTGCCAGTCGCCTGGAAGGCGCCCTGCGTGGTGTCGTGGATGGCGCCAAAGTCGAGCACGAAGCTGGTCTTCTTCGCATCCTCGATCGGCGCGTCGGCGGTCTGCTCGACATATTCGTGGAAGAGCGGCTGCTCGCGCTTGAAGCCCACCGTGTTGGTGTTCGCCATATTGTTGGCCGCGACGTCCAGACGGCGGCGCAGCGCCTCTTCATGGCTGAGCAGCACGAAGGATGACACGTCCATACAGGCGGACCTTCCTGAAAAAATCGCGACCGGGGCGGCAAAATCTGCCGCGCACTCATCCTATAATAGACGGGAACGGGCCGGGATGGACGCGAGGGCGATCATTTCGGCGCGACGATCCGCAAATCCCAAGGGGGTGAACAGGTGCCCACCACGTCCGTCATCGAAGCCGACGTCAAAGCCGGCGGCGCCCCGCCTGCCCGCTCGCGCAAGCGCCTGATCCTCGCCGCCGCCGGCGTGGTGGCGCTGTTGGCGGCGGCGGGCGGCGGCTATGCCTGGTGGTCCCGCGAACCGTCCTCCCCATCGGAGAGCGCCAGCGGCGATGTGCCGGCCAAGGCCTATGTCGACGTGCCTTCGCTGGTCGTGAACCTGCGCAGCAGCGACGGGCGCGCCCATCTGCTCAAGCTGCACGTCATGCTGGTCGCGGCGGACGCCGGGCGCAACGCCGCGATCACCGCGAAGATGCCGCTCTATCTCGACACGCTCCAGCCCTTCCTGCGCGAGCTTCGCCCGGAGGATCTGAACGGCTCGGCCGCCGTCTTCCGCATGAAGGAGGAGATGCTCGCCCGCGCCAACGACGCGATGGGCAACGGCATGATCCGCGACGTGCTGATCCAGGATCTGGTGCAGCAATGACGAACGGCCCCGAGCCCGGCGAGGACGGCGACGACTTCGAGGAGATCGCCCTCTTCACCCCGCAGCCTGCCGCCCTCGACGGCGATACGCCCTTCGATCAGGCCGATATCGACGCGCTGCTGGGCTTCGGCTCCGCCTCGCCCGCCAGGCCCAAGAGCGGCCTGCGCGCGGTCATCGAATCCAACGTCATCAGCCATGAACGGCTGCCGATGCTGGAGGTGGTGTGCGAACGCATGGTGCGCAGCTTCGCCACCAGTATGCGCAACCTCACCTCCGATGCGATCGACGTGACGCTGGACGAAGTGACATCGGTGCGCTTCGGCGAGTTCATGAACCGCGTGCCGCTGCCCGCCATGATCGGCGTGTTCAACGTGCAGGAGTGGGAGAATTACGGGATCGCCATCGTCGATTCCAACCTGATCTACGCGGTGGTCGATGCGCTTCTGGGCGGGCGCAAGGGCAACTCCCCGCTCCGCATCGAGGGCCGCGCCTTCACCACGATCGAGACGAAGCTCGTGTCGCGGATGGTGCAGCTCGCGCTCGACGATCTGGCCAACGCCTTCGAGGCGATCGAGCCCGTCAACATGGAGCTGAAGCGCATCGAGACGAGCCCCCGCTTCGCCGCCATCGCCGGCCCCTCCAACATCGCCGCCGTCGCCACCTTCTCGGTCGACATGGAAGGGCGCGGGGGGCGGTTCACCGTGCTCTTGCCCTACGCCACGATCGAGCCGGTGCGCGGCCGCCTGCTCCAGCGCTTCATGGGCGAGAAGCTCGGCCGCGACCGCATGTGGGAAGCCCATATGGCCAGCGAGCTGTGGCAGACCGAAATCACCATGGATGTCGTGCTCGGCCAGCGCCAGATGCGGCTGCACGACGTCTCGAACCTCGCCGTCGGCCAGACGATCCGCCTCGATCGCGGCCCCGACGACACGCTGGAGGTCCATTGCGGCGGCGTGCCGCTGGGCCACGCGCATATCGGCCAGCGCCGCAGCAACATGGCCGTCCGCATGGTCACCGACATCGCCCGGGAGAATGGGAAATGACGTTCGCGAGCCTTACCAACATCGTCGTGGCCTGCCTGTGCCTCGGCGTCATCCTCCAGAGCGTGCGGATGATCCGCAACATCCGCCTGATCCAGACGGGCGATCTCGGCGACACGATCAAGTCGCTCGATCGCGCCACCGCGCAGGCCCGCGCGGTGCTGGCGGAACTGAAGGACGTGCTCATCACCGACGGCGCCGCCAACGCCCGCATCATCGCCACCGGCGAGACGCTGCGCGACGAGCTGTCGGTGATGGTCGGCATCGGCAACGCCGTGGCGGATCGCATCATGGAGGCCGCCAGCCCCGGCGATCAGCACAACAAGGCTGACGCCGTTACGCCCAAGCCCTCGCCCAAGCGCTCCCGCCGCCGCCGCGCCGCGCCCCGCGCCGACACCGCCGTCGAGGGCGCTCCGGCCCATGCGAGCCTCCAGTGATGAAGCTCCGCTCGCTCCTCCCCGCCTCGCTCCAGCGGATCGGCTGGAAGCCGCCGCTCATCACCATGATGATGGGCGCGGCCGGCATCTCGGCGATCGCCAACGCCATGGCTTCCGCGACGCCCGCCGCCGCCCCGGCCGAGGCCGAGGTGCCGACGCGGCTGGGCACGTCGATCCAGCAGAGCCTGCGCGAGCGGGATCAGGCGCTGGCCGGGCAGAAGCGCGCGCTCGATCTGCGCGAGCAGGCCCAGCGCGCCGCCGAGCAGCGCCTGCAAAGCGCGATGCAGTCCGGCCAGCAGGCGGCGCCCGCCCCCGGCACGGCACCCGCGCCGATCACCGGCACTTCGGCCACGCCCTATGACGAGCTGGCCCGCATCTATCAGGCGATGAAGCCCGCCAAGGCCGCGCCGATCTTCGAGAAGCTCGAACTCGACGTGCAGATCGAGGTCGCCCGCCGGATGCGCGACCGCTCGACCGCGCTGCTGCTCGCCAGCATGAGCCCGGACGGCGCGGCCGAACTCAGCATGGCGATGGCCGGGCGGCATGTCGTGAAGGCGCCGCCGCCCCGCGTGGCCGCGCGGGCCGAGGCGCCGGCGAAGAGCACCCCGGCCCCCGCCAGGGCGGCCGACCGGAGCCAGCGGCCCAGACATCGAGCGGCTCGCGCGATGGCGGAGCAGGCGGCGACGCCCGAACCGGCGGCTCAGCTCGCCACCGCGCAATGAGGGATGCGGCGGAGCGGCTCCCCTCGGGCCGTTCCGCCGAAGGATGTCAGGCGGGCACGGCGTCCAGCCGGACGATCAGCACGCGCGCGATCCCCGGATGGGCGCGCTTCATCGCCGCGTTGAGATCCGCGCTCAACCGCCCGGCATCGACCGGCGTGTAGCCCGAGGCATAAAGGCGCGAGAATTCCAGCGCCGCCGTCAGCGCCGTGGCGCGCAGCTCCGGCATCCGGCTGCGGAGCGTATCGGCGGCGCCCGCGCTGTCCGCCTCCAGCACCAGCGTGACGCTCAGCGCCCCCTCGATCCGGCTTTCGCCGAAGATGGGCGTGGTGATCTCGCTCAGCGACACGAATTGCGGGGCCAGCGCATTCACCGGACGCGACGCGGCGGACGCGTCGCTCGCGGCCAGCACCGACAAAGCGGTGATCGCGGTGTTGACGGCCTTGCGCATGGGAGACTCCGACTGACCCTGAACGCGCCGATCCAACAGGCGCGGGAGCGAACCGGCGGCCCGTTCCTCTTCTATAATAGAGGGAAAAGCAGGGAGCCCCCCATGAGCCACGATCAGCGCCCCGGCCGGGTGCGCGTGTTTTCGTCCGGCAGCCCGGCCGCGACGCCGCAGCGCCGCCGGACCGATCCGCCCCCGGCGCCCGCCGTGGCGCCGCCTGCCGATGCGGCTCCCGCAGCCGGGCCGTCTCTGCGCGCGCTGGCGGTCCGTGGGGCGCTGTTCCTCGTCTCCTGCGCGGCGGGGGGCGCTCTTGCCGAGGCCTATCACCTGCCCGAGATGCTCGTCCGATGAAATGGCCGCTGCTGCTGGCGTCGGCGGCCGCGATCGCGGCGCCCTCGCTTCCTCCCGCCACGCCGCCCGCCCCTGTCCCCACGCCGCCGCCCGCGCGCCTGCCGGGCTTCGCGGCGGAGCTGGCGCAGGCCGCGCCGATCGTGAACGGCCATGCCTGGGCGGCGCTGCCCGAGGCCGACGCCTGGCGAGCGCTGGCCGCCTCTTCCGGCCTCCAGCGCCAGCGCGTGCGCTGGGCCTTCGCGCGCGACAGGATCGGGCGCGGGCGCGGCGCCGAGGCGATCGGCCTGCTCGACCTGATGGCCGACGACGACCCCGATCTCACGATGGTCGACAATTGGCGGCTGGCCCATGGCGCGGCCGAGGTGCTGATGGCGCGCTGGGACGATGCCTCACGCGACCTTTCCACGGGGACGCTCGGCGGCAATGCCGAGGCCTGCGCGTGGCGGCTGCGCGCGCTGGCCGAGGCGGGCCTGTCCGCCGAAGCCCTGTCGCTGGTCGCCTGTGCCCGCTCCGTGATCGAGCAGCGATCGCCGGAGGCCCGCGCGCCCTTCCTCGTCGCGGCGGCGCGGGCGGCGGTCGAGGGCGGCCAGCCGCGCCTCGCCCTCTCCTGGCTCGCCACCCTGCCGGATCGCGATCCGGCCGCCAATCTCTATCGCGGGCGCGCCGAGGGCGTGATGGGCCATGCCGGCGAAGCCCGCCTCCGGCTCGCCCGCGTCGAGAAGAGCGGCACCGCGGCGGAGCGCGCCGATGCCCGGCTGAGCGGGATCGAACTGGCCTCCGCCAACGGCTGGATCACACCCGCCGAGACGATCCGCCGGCTCGACGCCTTCCGCTATCGCTGGCGCGGCGACACGATCGAGGAGCGCGCGCTGCGCCTCGGATACCGGACCGCCCTCCGCATCGGCGATCTCGACGCGACGCTGCGCACCGGCGCGACGCTCTATCGCTTCTACGACCCCGCGCGGCAGGGGCCGGACTTCGTGCCCACGCTTCAGGCGAAGCTCGCCGCCGCGCTGGACCCGGCGGGCGGACTGCCGCTCGATCGCGCGGCGGGGCTGTTCTGGGACTATCGCGACCTCTTGCCCGGCGGCGCCGAGGGCGACCTGCTGGTGAGCAAGCTCGCCGGCCGGTTGCAGGCGGCCGAACTCTATCAGCGCGCCGCCGAACTCTACGAGCATCAGCTCCTCGTGCGCGCGACGGACCTTTCGCGAGGGCCGCTCTCGGTGAAGGTGGCGACGCTCTATGTGCTCGCCGGCCGCCCCGATCGCGCGGTGGTGGCGATGCGCAAGACGGCCAGCGCCGCCTATCCCGACGCCATGCTGTTCGAGCGCAAGCGCGTCGAGGCCGTCGCGCTCAGCCAGCTCGGCCGCACGCGCGAGGCGGACGCCGTGCTTCAGGACGTGCCCGGCGGCGGCGCGATCCGGGGCGAGCTGGCATGGAAGCGGCATGACTGGGCGACGGTCGCCACCGAGACCAAGGCCCAGCTCCCGGCCACCGGCGCGCTCAGCGACGTCGGCCAGGCGATCGTGCTGCGCCGCGCGATCGCGCTCGCCATGCTGCGCCAGGAGGACGAGCTGGCGGCGCTTCACGCGCGCTACGCCGCCGCCTTCGCCCGCCTGCCCAACGGCCCGGTGTTCGCCGCGCTGACCAGCGCGCCGGGCGCCACCGATCCGGCGCTGTTCGCCAAGGCGATGGCGGCATTGCCCTCGGCGAGCCCGGTCGGCGATCTGGCCGAGCTGATCGACGCCGGCGCATGAGGAAAGGGGGCGCCCGGCCAGCCGCCGGACGCCCCCTTCCCCGAGCCCATGACGGTGATGCTTCAGTCGAAGAAGTTCAGCAGCGACATGCCGTTGAGCTTCTGCAACGCGGCATAGGAGGCCTGAAGCTGGGTGGTCCGGTTCGAGAGGTCGAAGGCCACCTGATCCATGTCGGCATCCTCGGCGTCGCCCACCACCTGCGTGAGCAGCGTGGCGCGATCCTGAGCCCGATCGCCGAACGCCTCCACCTTGTTCATCATGTCGCCGTTGCGCGCATCGACCGAGCGCAGGTCGGTCAGGCCCTGGTCGATCTGGCCCATGGCGGTCTTGATGCCGTCCATCTGCGCGTCGGTCAGCTTGTCGCCGAACGGCGCGAGCGCCGCCAGCGTGCTGAACGCCTGCACCAGCCCGGTGCCGAGGTCACTCGCGCCGATGCCATATTGCGTGTCGACATTGTCGCTGAGCCGCGCCGTGGTGCGCACGTCGTCATTGCCGAAGGCGGCATCCGGCGGCGTCAGGCCGATCATGTCCGAAAGCTGGTTCGGCTTGAAGGGCTGGCTGTCGGTCTGCGATCCGGCGAAGATCGGCACGCCGGCCTCGTTGGCGTTGAGGGAATCGCGCAGATCGTTGAACGATTCCTCGATCGCGGAGCCCAGATCCGGCGAATCCCCGGTGCCGATCGCCTTGAGCAGCTTGGTCTTGAGATCGCTCACGCTGTCGTCGATCGTGCCGAGGCTCACCTTGTAGAAGCCGAGCGTGGTGTCGACGCGCTTGGCGACCACGCCCTGCGCCTGCTGCTGCGCCAGCATCGAGGATGCCGATAGCACCCGGCCGACATTGCTGCCGAGCGAGGCATAATCCTGCACCTTCTTCGTCGTCTCAAGCTGGATGTTCAGGTTGGCGACCTGCTCTCGCGAGCGGCTCAATGCAGCGGAGATGACGTTCTGCTGCGCCATGGTAGCGACTCTCATACCAAACTCCCTCAGCTCACCATGTTGAGAAGCGTGTCGTACATGCTGCTGGCGGTGGTCAGCACGCGGGCCGCCGCCGAATAGCTGTTTTGCAGCACGACCATCTGGGCCAGCTCTTCGTCGATGTTGACGCCGGCGAAGCTGTCCCGCCGGTTGACCGCGTCGTCGCGGCGCGCGGCGGTGTCGGTGGCGTTGGTCTGGGCCTGCGCGGCATCGTTGCCGATGTCGCCGAAAAGCTGGTTGGCGTACTGGCCGATGCTGCCCTTCACACCCTTGCCGAAATCGGCCTGGCCGTTCAGCACGTCGATGAAGTTGTTGGCGCCGGTGGTGTCGCCCTTGCCGATGCCGTTCTCGCCCACCGCGGCGCCGGCCTTGTAGACCGCAAGCGGCAGCCGCGAGACGTCCGACGCGATGTCGGGCCGCACCTGGGCGGAGGACAGGCCGGCATAATCGCCGCTCAGCCCGGACAGCGCCGAGAAGGAGACGCCGGTGCCGTTGCGGTTGGTGGAATCGGACGGAATGGCGACGGTGGCGCCCGCCGCCTGCGCGTTGGGCGTGAAGCGGATCTGGCCCCGGCTATCCAGCGCGAAGCTGCCGAACGCCGAGAGCGAGCTGCCGTTGAGCCCGTTGATGACATCGCCGAAGGTCTGCCCCGGCGCGCCGCTCAGCGTATAGCTGCCGAGTTCGCGGCCCGCGGAATCGCGCAGCACGATCTGCGCGGTCTGGCCGGTGGCGAAGCCGGTCGGATCGGTCGCGTCGAAACCCGAGGGGACGAGCGGATTGCCCTCGCTGCGCACCAGATCGTTGAGCCCGAAATATTGCGAGAAGCCGACGCCGGCGCGATCGCTCGGCGTGGTCGGATCCTGCGCCACGGCGACGCCATTGTCCGAACTCGTCGCCTTGATGCTGAGCGTGCCGTCCGCCGACAGTGTCGCCGTGCCGAACCCGCCCAGCCCGGCGTTGATGGCGTTCACCGCATCGTCGACGGTGGCGGTCGGCCCCAGCGCGTCGAAGTCGATGGTGGTGGTGGCGAGCACCGTGCCGTCCTGCGCGGTGACGGCGAACACCGCCTTGCCGGTGAAGCCCAGCCGGTCGCCGCCGGTGAGCCCACTCGGCCGCCCGTCGAGCGACTGCGGGGCCGGCTGCGTCGTGCCCGCGTTGGAAGCAGAGTTGAGCGCGCCGGCGAGCCCGCCATACATCGAGCCCATGCGCTCGGCATAGGCGGGCAGCGTCTTGTCGCGGAGCGTCAGCAGCCCGCCCAGCTTGCCGCCGATGGTGCCGCCGTCGATCGTCTCGCCGGTCGTCGGCCCCGGCTGGCCCGAAGCATCGGCGAAGCGGATGTCGATCGGCGGATAGGTCGACTGCGAGGCCGTGTTGCCGGCCGGATAGCTCAGCAGCCGCAGCCGGTTGTCGAGCAGCGCCTGCCCCGATGCGGTGTCGATCGTCACGCGGCCGTCCGGCTGGTCGCGGACGGTGACGTTCATCAGCCCGCTCAGTTCCTGAAGCGCGGACACCCGCTCGTCCTCCGGGCCGGCGGTGCTGTGGCCCTGCCCCTTGAGCGAGGACACCGTGTCGTTCAGATCGTCGATCTTGGTGAGCAGGACGTTGATGCGGCTGACCGTGGTGCCGACATCGCTGGCGACATTGGCGCGCAGCCCGTCGATATCCTGATCCAGCCCGCCCATCGAATCGAGCAGGTTCTGCACGCTGCTGACGAACTGGTTGCGGGTCTGCCCCGGATCCTGCGAGCCGGTCATCTTGGTGGCGTTGGCGAGCACGTCGTTGAACTGCTCGGGCAGGCCCGTGCCGCTGCCCGGCTTGCCGAGATAGGACTGGAGCTGATCCAGATAGTCGGACAGGATGTCCGCCTGCCCGGCATCCCCGCCGCGCCGGTAGACCGCATTCTCCAGATAGCGATCCGCCACCCGCTCCGGCTCGGACACCAGCACACCGTTGGTGCGCCCGGCCGCGACATTGCTGGTGACCGCCACCCTCTGCCGCGCATAGCCCGGCGTGTTGACGTTCGAGATGTTGTTGGACACCGCCCCCATCCCCGCCTGCGAGGCGGCGAGGCCAGACATGGCGGTTCCGAGAATGTCGTTGAGAGACACGGGATGACTTCCTTCGGACTATCGGAAGATGGGGACGGGGCGGCGGCCGGAAGGAAGCGTCAGCGTTTGAGGTCGCTCAGTTCCTGAAGCATCTGGTCCACCGTCGTGATGATCTTCGACGAGGCGCTGTAGGCGCGCTGGAAGCGGATCATATTAGTGAACTCGGTGCCCAGATCGGCGGTCGAGCCTTCGAGCATATTCTCGGTGATCTTGCCGGAGCCCTGCGTGCCGGCGGGGTTGATGAGCGCGTTGCCGGAATCGTCTGACACGGTGTAGGCGTTGCCCTGGATCGCGGTGAGGCCGTCGGGATTGGCGAAGGTGGCGATCGGAAGCTGGTAGATCGGGCGGATCTCGCCCTTGTCGAACACCGCGCTGACGACGCCGGTGTCCGAGACGGTGATGCCGGTGACCGCGCCGAACAGCCCGCCGTCCACCGAGGAGCCGATCAGGCCGGACGCATCGCTGGTCTGCGTCAGGCCGTCGAGCTTGCCGTCCGTGCCGAGGCCGAGCTTGATCGGCTGCGCGCCCGCGCCGTTGGTCCAGCCGGGGTTGAGGCCCGCGAACAGCGCCGGGTCGGAACCGGCGACGTCGAGGCTACCGTCCGGGTTGAACTTCACCTGCCCCGTGGCGAGGATGCCGTCGGCCGCCGACACGTCGCTCGCCGGGACGGCATAGACCTCGGCCTGCCAGGTGTTCGCGCCGGTCTTCACGAAGCCGAGGTTGAGCTGATGCTCGCCGCCCTGCTCGTCATAGACGGTGATCGGGCGGGAGAACTGCGCCGTCACATTGCCCTTGGCGATATCACCCGCCGTATAGCCCGTGATCTCCTGCGTGCTCGATTGCAGGTTGATCTGCACATTGGCGGTGGTGGTGGGCTCGGCCGTGCCCGACAACGCCTTGTAGTTGATCGTCTGAAGATCGCTCAGATTGCCGTTGTTGGTGAAATTGCCGTTGGAATCGAGCGGCCAGCCCTGGAGATAATAGCCGGAGGAATTCTTCAGGAAGCCGAAATCGTCGGGCGAGAAGGAGCCAGCGCGGGTATAGGCGACCTTGCTGTCCGCGCCCGTGCCGTCGCGCACGACGAAGAAGCCGTTGCCGTTGACGGCGAGATCGTAGCCGCTGCCGGTCTGCAAGGGCGTGCCCGCCTTCGAGATATATTGCCGGGTGACCATGTTGACGCCGCCCGCGGCATAGGCGCCGCCATGGCCGCCGCCACCGACGAGCGTGCTGAAATCGGCTCCAACGGCCTTGTAGCCGACCGTGTTGACGTTGGTGATGTTGTCGGCGACCGTCGCCATCGCGGCGGACTGGGCGTTCAGACCCGAGACGCCGGCATACAGAGCGGAATAGAGGCTCACAACTTTCTCCGTGCGCAGTGGTCGGCGGGCCGCCTTCGGGCATCCCGTCCTTTGCCAGCATCATTGTAGGAGAGCCCCGAAGCCCACCAAATACGGGGAAAATTTTTCCTAGCCGGCTCCGGCCGCAGCGGCGTGATCCTATAATATCGGAAACGCATCTGACGGGGACCGGAATGCCGCTGCACATCACCTTGCGCGACAAGGAGAAGATGATCCTGAACGGGGCGGTGCTGCGCGCCGTCGGTCGCACGCAGCTCTGCCTCGAAAACAACGCCGCCATCCTGCGCGGCCGCGACGTGATGACGCCCGAGGAGGCCGATACGCCGGCCAAGCGGCTCTATTTCGCCTGCATGATGGCCTATATCGACCCCGACGATCTCGATCGCCACCGCGAGACCATCCTGATGCTGGTGCGCGATCTGCTCGCCGCCTTCCAGTCGATCGAGGCGCGCGCGATCTGCGCCACCTTCGCCGAGAAGGTCGCGACCTCGCAATTCTATCGCGCGCTCGCCGATTGCCGCTGGCTGATCGCCTATGAGGCCGAGGCGATGGCGCGCACGCCCGCCGCAACACGCCACCCATGACCACGCTCGCCTCCGCCGCCGCCGGCCTGCGCGCGCTGACGCCGGACCAGCGCTACGGCCGGGTCGTGGCTGTGCGCGGCGCGCTGATCGAGGCGGAGGGCCTCGCCGGCGCCGCGCGGATCGGCTCGCGCATCCGCATCGCGTCGCCCGGCGGCCTGGTGGAGGCGGAGGTGACCGGCCTCGATCGCGGCATCGCGCAATGCCTGCCGTTCAGCGATCCGCAGGGCATCGCCTCGGGGGCACGCGCGGATCTGATCGCGGGCCAGTTCACGCTGCGTCCGTCCGAGGCGTGGCTGGGGCGGATGATCGACGGGCTCGGCCGGCCGATCGACGGCAAGGGACCGCTGGTCCTCGGGGCCGATCCGCGCCCGATCAAGGCCCCCCCGCCGCCCGCCTCGACCCGCGCCCGCGTCGGCGCCAAGGTCGAAACCGGGGTGCGCGCGCTCGATATCTTCGCGCCGCTCTGCCGGGGGCAGCGGCTCGGCCTGTTCGCGGGCTCGGGCGTCGGCAAGTCGACGCTTCTCTCGATGCTGACGCGCTGGACGCAGTGCGACGTCGCCGTCATCGGCCTGGTCGGCGAGCGTGGCCGCGAGGTGCAGGAGTTCGTCGAGGACGATCTCGGCCCCGAAGGCCTCGCGCGCAGCACCGTCGTCGTCGCCACCTCGGACGAGCCCGCGCTGATGCGGCGGCAGGCGGCGTGGACCACGCTCGCCGTCGCCGAGCATTTCCGCGATCAGGGGCTGCACGTCCTCTGCCTGATGGATTCGGTGACGCGCTTCGCCATGGCGCAGCGCGAGATCGGTCTCGCCAGCGGCGAGCCGCCCGCGACCAAGGGCTATCCGCCTACCGTCTTCGCCGAACTACCCCGCCTGCTCGAACGCGCCGGGCCGGGCCTGCCGGGGCAAGGATCGATCACCGGCCTCTTCACCGTATTGGTGGATGGGGACGATCATAACGAACCGATCGCGGATGCGGTGCGCGGCATTCTCGACGGCCATGTCGTCATCACCCGCAAGATCGCCGAGCGCGGCCGCTACCCGGCGATCGACGTGCTCAAGTCGATCTCGCGCACCCTCCCGCATGCACATGACGACAGGCAGAACGCCCTGCGCAACGAGGCGCGGCGCATCCTCTCCACCTATGGCGACATGGAGGAGATGGTCCGCCTCGGCGCCTATCGCCCCGGCGCCAATGCCGAGGTGGACGAGGCGATCCGCACCGCGCCGCGCATCGAGGCGCTGCTCAATCAGGGCAAGGCCGATCGGGGCCGCGCCGCCGACGCCTTCGCATCCCTCGCCGCGCTTCTGGAGACTGGCGATGAAGACACCCTTTGACGGCGCGATCCGCCTTCAGCGGCGCGAGATCGACGAGATGCGCGTCGCGATCAACGTGCAGGTCGAGCGGCTGGTCACGATCGAGACCGCTCAGGTGGACACCGACGCCGTGATGCGCCGGGAGCGCGATATCGCGGGCGAAGAGCTGCTCCTCTCCTCCCACGCCTATATGGCCCGGATGCACGCCGAGCGACGGCGGCTGGCGGAGGATCGCGCCGTCGTCGACATCCAGCTCACCCAGTTGCGGACGCGCGCTACCGCCGCCTATGGCATGTCCAAGGCGATCGAGGATGCCGCCCGCAATTATTGCGAGGAACAACTCCAGGCCGAGGCGACCGCCGAACAGGCGCGGCTCGACGATCAGGCGGCGACGCGCTTCCTGCGCCTCACAGACCGGCGATGATCGGGCGGATCGGCGGCGGCTCCACCGGTCCGGCGGAGCGGATCAACCCGCAGGAGAAAGCCGCGCTGATCTACGCACAGGCCCGCTCGGAACTGTCGAACCGGCTGTGGAAGGCCGCGCTGGGGAGCGACGCCTCGGCTGGGGCGGGACCGAGCCGGTCCGGGAGCCCGGAGATAGGGCTCGACGCGATGCTGGCGCTGCTCGGCGCTGACGGAATGCCCGTCGCGGTGCCGCCCGCGCCCGTGCCATCTGCGAGCGCGGCTCCGCCGGACCCGGACGAACGCTCCTCCCATCATGGATCGGGCTCGCAAGGGGGCGATGCGTCGGCCGGAGGGCTCGGCGTCAACGCCTCCTATGCCGCGACGTTGAGCGCGGCCGCTGAGCGGACAGGCCTGCCCCCCGCCCTCCTCGCCACGATCGTCCAGGCCGAGGCCGCGACCGGGCCGGACGGGCGCTGGCTCGCCTATTCCCGCAACCCGCGGTCGAGCGCGGCGGGCCTCGGCCAGTTCCTGAGCGGCACCTGGATTTCCGAGGCCGAGCGGCCCGGCACCTGGCTCCGCCAGATCGCCGGTGCGCAAGGCTGGCTCAACGGGCATGGCCGCGTGGCCTCCGGCGCGCGCTCGGCGCTGCTCCAGCTCCGCTACGATGGCGACACGGCGATCCAGGCCGTTGCCGACTATGCCCGCTCGAACCTCGACCAGCTTCGCAACGCGGGCGTGGCGATCGGCACCAGCATCGAGAGCCTCGCGCAGAATGCCTATGTCGGCCACCATCTCGGCATGAGCGACGCCATCCGTTTCCTGAAGGGGGAACTGAGCCCCGATCGCGCCCGCAAGCTGCTGAAGGCCCAGATAGGCGCCGCCGCCGCCGAACAGCGAATCGCCGAGGCCGGAGGCGCCGCCCGCGCGCACCGCATTTGGCTGCTCGGCTATGTCGCGCGGGCGATCCAGCCGCAGCGTTTCGCCGCCCTCGGCGGAACGAAGGGCGGCCGCAACGCATAATTATGGGATTTGTTCCATTAATCCATTATGGAATTAACTTCTCATTAACTCCTAGAAAGTAGCCCAATGACGTGGGGAGAGCGGCGAGCATCCGCCTCCCGAACGGAGGGCACGTCATGTCGAAGACCACCATCGCTCTGGAATCGGCGGTCGCCGTCGTCATCGCCAACATGCCGAAGGACGTGGAAGGACGGGGCACTCCCCGTCAGCGTCATGAGGTCGACAAGGCCTTCGCCCGGATCATGAAGCTGATCGCCCCGCGCGTCCGCCACTTCATCCGCCAATATGGGCTGGCGGGCCATTGGGAGGATGCCGAGCAGGTCTGCGCCATCGCGGTCCACCGCGCGATCCAGGCCTATGATCCGGCCAAGGCGCAGTTCACCACCTTCGTGAACTGGCAGATCCGCGGCGAGCTTCAGAGCCTCCGCTTCCGCCTGATGACCGACCAGCGCCCGTCTGCGCAGAAGGTGGACGCCACCACCGTATCGATCAACTCGATCGCCACCGGACCGGAGGGCGACCAGACCACGCTGGAAGGCCTGATCCAGGACGAGAACGCCCATATCACGGCCGAGGCCGGCGCGTCCGACTATCTCGCCACCTCCGCGCTCCAGGCGCTGATCGACAGCTATATCGAGCATCTGCGCGCCGCCGCGATCGAGCAGCTCAAGCGCCGCCCCCGCCCGAAGCGCCGCCCCGTGCAGGCCGACGGCACGCCCGCCCCCTATCTGCGCTCCTCGACGCACGGCATCGAGCCCGAGGAGCTGGAATCGCTCGAACAGCGCCTCCGGCGCGATCGCGAGATCATCCACGGCCGCCTGCTGGACATCGACGGGAGCGAATCCTTCGAAGCCAACGGCATCTCCAAGGAGCGCGCGCGGCAGATCGCCAAGCGGGCGATCAAGACGATCGGCGAGATCGCCGGTTCGCACGAGAAATACAAGGTGATGGCCGATTACCGGAAGGTGGGCGTGCTGCGCAGCCGCGCCCGCTCGATCAAGCTGGAAAGCGGCGGTGCCCCCGCCAGCCCGGCGCCGCTCACCGTGGTGCTTCCCGATACCGTCCGGCCGCGCACCGAATGGCCGCTCATCGCGGAGGAGGATTTCGATCGTGCCGCGATCGAGGCGGCCGAAGCGGCCGGTGCCGTGGTGCAGGCCGGCTCGCAGCTCCGCCACTGACGCCGACAGGAGCGTTCCCCATTCCGCGTTCCTATAAACCGCTTCTGCATTTTTCGGAGCAGCCCATGCAGACGAGCCTCCGGCAACGCATGATCGCGCGCGCCGCGCCTCCGCCACGGCATCGGGCCGGCACGGCCATGCCGGTCTACCAGATCGCGCTCCAGTTCGACGTCCGCTCCACGCTGCAACTCTGGCACGCCGCCGCGCAGCGATTGCGGGAATCCGGGCTTTCGACGCCGGATATCGAGACGACGATCGGCCTCGCCTCCGATCCGTCCATCGCCGATTGCCTGGCGACGCTGATCCTGCCGCGCCATGCGCCGGGCTGTGACCTGATCGATGTGCGCATCGGGCAGGGCTGCGTCCTCGACGATCTGTTCGCGTCCCCCCTGCCGAACGCTTCCGAACATTGAGAATATCCCCGGCGGCGGTGGCCGCCGGGGATCGGGGCGATGGTCAGAAATCCGACCAGTCGTCGTTGCCGGCATCCGGGCCGACCGGGCGGCCGCCCGCCTGCGCCACCGCCGGCAGCGCCTTCACCGGCGAGACATAGGCCCGCGGAGCGGCTTCGGCGCGCGGCTTGGCGGCCTCCGGCTTCTCCACCTTCCGCACCGCCGGGGCGGACGGACTGCGGATCTTGAACAGCGCCGCCTGCTCGGCCAGCGAGTTCACCTCACGCGAGAGGTTGCGCGCGGCGGCCGAGGTTTCCTCCACCATCGCGGCATTCTGCTGGGTCGACTGGTCCATGGAGCCGACGGCGGCGCTGATCTGCGTGATCGCGGCGGACTGCGCCTGATTGTCGGTCGCCATCGTGCCGAGCAGCGAATGGACTTCGGACACGTCGCCCGAAATGTCCGCCAGCGCCCCGTCGACGCGCTCGACGGCGCTCACCGCCGTGACGATGTCGGTCTGCGTCACGGTGAGCTGGTCGCGCGCGCGCTTGGCCTCTTCCTCGGCGCGCATCGCGAGCGAGCTGACCAGATCGGCCACCACCGCGAAGCCGCGCCCCGCATCGCCGGCGCGCCCGGCCTCGACCGCCGCGTTCATCGCGAGCACGCGGGTCTGGAAGGCAATCTTGTCGAGGCCTTCGATGACGGAATCGATGCCGGTCGCACTGGCGCGGACGCGTTCCATCGCCTGCACCGCCTCGTCGGCGATCGAGCGGCCGCCGCCGACGGTGGCGATCGCCTGATCGGCACGCTCCACGGTGCGCGCGGCGGCCTTGGCGGTCGCCTTCAGCCGATCGTCGATCTGGGCGAGCGCGGCGGAGGTCTCCTCCAGGCTCGCGGCATTGCTCTCGGTGCGGCGGGCGAGATCCTCGGCGGCCTGGGCGATCTCGTCCGAGCCGGTGCGGATGCCCGCCGCCGTATCGGAAACCGAACCGATCATCTCGCGCAGCTTGACGACGGCGTCGTTGAAATCCGTCCTGAGCGAGCCCACCGACGCGGGGAAGTCGCTCGACAGCTCGACGGTGAGGTCACCGCTGGAGAGCGCGGAGAGGCCGCTGCCGAGCCTGGAGGTGACGAGCGTCTTCTCCTTGGAAACCGCCTCTTCCGCCTCCTGCTTGGCGACGGCCATCAGGCGGAACTGCTCGACCGCCTGGGCGATCTCGCCCAGCTCGTCGGCGCGGTCCGAATGAGGCACGTCGACGAGGGCGCCCTCGGCCAGCTCCACCGTCGCGGTGGTGAGTTCGCCGAGCGGCTCCACGAAGGTGTTGCTCAGCAGCTTCCAGATGAAGACGAGGAAGCCGATCGAGGCGAGGATCAGCGCCAGCATGACATAATGCATCAGGCTGGCGAAGCCGCTGGCCCTGGCGTGGGCGGTATTGGAGAGGTCGATCGCCTTCTGGAGCAGATCGCTGCCGTCATCGAGCACCACATGGGACGAGCGCTTGCCTTCGGTCTTGAGCAGATCGAGCGTGGCCGCCGGATCGCCCAGCCGGCTGAGCCCGACGATATGGTCATTCACCTCCTCAAGCTTGACGATGTCCGATTTGAGCTTGGCGACATCGCCCGAAAGCGCCGGGGCCGCGACGCTGGAAAGCGTCTGAAGCTCCTTCGCCATACTGGCATGGTTGCCGGCGATCCGGGCTTCCGTGTCCGCGGTTTCCGAAGGCGTGCGCGCAGTCATATGGGCATACATCAGGATGCGATATTCGCGGACATAGCCGACGATCCGTGCGAGCGAGGCGGTGGTGGGCACGTCGCGCTCGGCATTCTCGCGGCTCGCGCTATCGATCACCCCGTTGGAGATCACCGCCGTCAGCCCGAGCCCGGCCATGACCACCGCGATCAGCGCGAAGGCGATGAACATCTTTCGTGTCAATCGCCAGTTGTTGAGGGCATCCAGCATCTTTGATCCTTTGCTTCTGATGAAGGGGCCGTACGGTGCGCCCGGACACGATCCTGCTCGGCGAGGTCGCGACAGCTCCGCGCGGGAAGCTCGTAGCCTTCATGAATTATAGGACGAGGAGAGGATGCCGGCGGCGCGCGGGCGCACGAAGAACCCGCCGCGAAGGACGATTTTGCGCCAGGACGGGAGGATCGCGGCGGCATCCGCCCCGCGACGGGGCTATTTCAGGTCCATGCCAGCGGCGAAGGTGATCCTGAGCACTTCGGAAAGGCTGCGCACGCCCAGCTTCTCCATCAGATTGGCGCGGTAGATCTCCACCGTGCGCGGGCTGATCTCGAGCTGATGGGCGATCAGCTTGTTGGGCAGCCCCTCGATCAGGCCGTGAAGCACATCGAGTTCGCGCCCGGACAGCAGATCCAGCTTGGCACGCGCCATCTCGCGGCTCATCCGCTGCTGCTGTTCGTGCTGGAGCTGGAAGAAGGCGTTGTTGACCGCCGTGATGAGCGTCCGGTGGTCGCAGGGCTTTTCGAGGAAATTGACCGCGCCGAACTGCATCGCCTGCACCACCGCCGGGATATCGCCCTGCCCCGTGAGCATGATGACCGCGAAACGCGCGGATTCCCGGGAGACGATCTGAAGCACCTCCATGCCTTGCCGGCCCGGCATCAGCAGATCGAGCAGCAGGCAGCCCGGCTCCAGATCGTGCATCGCCTCCAGAAAGCGATCGCCCGAGGCAAATTCCCGAATCTCCAGCCCCGGCTGGGTGGACATCAGCCCGCGGAGCGACGCCCGCACGACATCGTCGTCGTCGACGATATAGAGATGGCGCGCGCTCATGCCGCCTCCCGCTCGGCGGCGGCGGCGCCCGGCACGGTGAAGCGCATGGCGGCGCCGGCGCCGGGCAGGCTCTCGATGGTCAGCGCCCCGCCATGGCCTTCGATGATGCGGCGGCAGATCGACAGGCCGATGCCCATCCCGTCCTTCTTGGTGGAGAAGAAGGGCTGGTAGCGCCGCGACAGCACTTCGGCCGGAAAGCCGGGGCCATTGTCCCGCACCTCGATCTCCACCATGCCGCGCCCCGTCGGGCGGGACCGGATGCGGATCTGCGGCGCGCCGTCCGGGGCATCGGCCAGCGCATCGAGCGCGTTGCGCAGCAGATTGACGATCACCTGCTGGATCTGGACGCGGTCCACGCGCACCAGCGGCCCGGCCTCGTCGATATCGATGCAGATGGCCGCGCGGCCGGCCGCACGCCCGGCGAAGACGAGGTCGACGGCGTCGATCACCACCTCCGACAGGCGCTCGGCCTTGAGCCCGCCCGGCCCGCGCGAGGCGAAATCGCGCATCCGCCGCATGATCTCACCCGCCCTGAGCGACTGGGTGCCGGCGAGGCGGACGAACTCGCGCACCTGCTCGCGAGTGTCGCCCGCCTGTTCGAGCAGCACCTCCGCCGCGCCGAGGAAGTTGGCGGTGGCGGCCAGCGGCTGGTTCAGCTCATGCGCGAGGCCGGCGGCCACCTCCCCCATCGCGTGCAGACGCGAGACGTGGATCAGCTCCTCGCGCAGCTCCGCGAGGCGGGTCTGGCTGGCGAGCCGTTCGGTCATGTCGCGGAAAAAGCCGATGAAGATGCGCTGCCGGCCGATCCATGCCTCGCCCACGGCGATCTCCACCGGAATCTCCGCGCCGTTGCGATGGAGCAGGGCGAAGCTCTGGCTCTTGCCCTGCCGTTCGCCCAGCAGCGGGGTGCCGCCGGTCCGGTGGCGTTCGGGCACCAGCATGTCGATGCCATGCCCGATCACCTGACTCTCGCGATAGCCGAGCAGCTTCTCGGCGGTGGCGCTGAAGGTGCGGATGGTGCCGGCCTCGTCGGTCGAGATCATCGCGTCGGGCACGGTTCGCACGATCGAGCGCAGGATCGATTCCCGCTCGCGGAGCGCCGCCGCGCGCTGCTCGCGTTCGGACTGGTCGAACATCACGCCGATGAGCTGGACGAGCCGGCCGTCGGGCGCATAGATGCAGCGCGCCGCGCCCTCGATCGCGCAGAGCCGCCCGTCCTCGCGCTGGCGGCGCAGGCGGAAGTCGAAGCTCGACACGCGGCGCCCCGTCTCCCCGCCCGCCGGGATCAGCTCGACGTCGAACGCCGAACGCAGATGCCGCCGCCACCGCGCCAGGCCGCCCCGGAATGAACCCGGCGCGAGATCGGACAGCAGCTCGGCGACCGATGACAGATTGAGCGCGCGATATTTCGCATCCCATTCGAAGATGCCGATGCCATGCGCCTCCACCGCCAGCGACAGCCGCGTATCGCTGGCGCGCAGCGCCTCCTCGGCGCGGACGCGGGCGGTGATGTCGGTCATGGAGAGCAGGATCACCGGCTCGCGATCGGTCGTGCGGTGGATGATGCGCGCCTGTTCCAGCACCACCAGCGGCACGCCGTCGCGGCGCTGCTCGAAAATCTCCTCCTCGCAGGGCAGGCCCGCGCGCAGGCGGCCGACCATCCCCTCCCACCGGCCGGGCACGTCGATGCCGAGAAGCTGATGCTTGATGCGCCCCCGCGCCTGCTCGGCGGAATAATGGTAGAGCCGCTCGCAGCCCTTGGACCAGTGCTGGATCTCGCCGCGCAGGCTGACGAGCGCGACCGGCATCGTGTCGAGCGCGCCCATCAGCTCGCTGTGCGCCCCCATCTCGACGCGGATGCGCGACCAGCTCCAGCACAGGATCGCCGCCGAGACGATGATCTGCACGCAGAGATGGACCAGCTCGACGAAGCGAGGAGACGGCATCGAATAGCGCACCGCCCAGAGCAGCAGCAGCGCGCAGACGACGGGCGCCATGATGCACAGCGCGAAGAAGCCGCGCAGCAGCCATCCCTCGATGCGCCATTTCCACGGCAGATCCTGACGGCCCGCGCGATATTGCCAGTGCATCAGCGCCAGCGACAGGCTCGCCACCAGCACCGCCACCGGCATCGAGAGGATCATGCGTGGATCGAGCGCCACGAACCATGTCGTGCAGAGATAGGCGAGCCCCGCCGAGAAGCCCGACAGCGCGAGCGTGCAGGCGGCCAGCAGGATGGCCTGCTGGCTCGACCGCCGCTCGTCCCTGAGCGCCAGGAAGAGGGCCTCGACGAGCAGCAGCAGCGCGATCGGGCCGACCACCCCGCCCAGTCCCGTCTCGACCGGCGCCGGCCCGGAGAGGATCGCGGGAAGGGCCGCCGCCGCGCGGACCAGCGCCGCGACCAGCAGAAGCAACGGCAAAGCGAGCCAGCGCAGCGCGATCCTGCGTCCCACGCCGTAGGTCACCGCCAGCAGCAGCAGCGCGAACGAAAGCGCGCCCAGCGCCACCGGCAAGGGCATGGCGTGCTCCACCTCATCCAGGAAAAAGGCCGGCGAGCGATCGCCGCCGGCGGTGGCGGCCAGCCTCGCGCCGCAGATCGCCACGGCCACGGCACACCATAGCGCCGGCGCCATGCCGATCGACCGCCGCAACGCCTGCCCGGGAACGGCGCGTCCCGGCAGGTTCATCGATGCCCCCGTTTCCGTCATGCGGATGACCGTCTCCTGTCGGAGGGTCCGATGCTGGGGAAAGTGTTACCAATCGTTAAACAGGCAGGGCATTCTCCGCCATCGGATGCGTGCCGTTCTCCACGGCGAGCCCTTCGATGATGGCGCAGTTCACGCTGATGAGCGCGTCAATCGAATCCCGCTGGCGGATCACGTCGCTGGTGTAGCGCTCCACCCAGAGCGCCAGCGAGATGATGCTCGCGCGCAGCATCGCGGGCAGCTTGTTGCCCGGCGATCCGCACAGGATGGCCAGCGTGCTCCACACCTCGCGGTTGCGGTGCAGGGGGCGCATCAGCGCCGCCCCTTTCAGGCCGTTTTCCCTGGCCTGGATCATATCCCCGGTCACCTGGCTCATCAGCCGATATTCGGTGGCCCGCGGCGTCGCCGATATCGACTGGGTCCGGCGGTAGGCGTCAAGCGACATGGTCCCTCCGTCAACTAACCCCCCTATTTTAGGAAAAAGCGCGGAAGGCCGATCGCAGCCCCGCTTTTTTGTCGGTCGCGACCGTCGCTTCGCCATCCCTCCTATAATCATCAGGCGGCTTCTGCCTTTTTATTTCGGGGTTGGTCATGCTCAATGGAATCGGCGTCGTCGTCGTCCTGATCTGCGTCTTCGGCAGCTTCCTGATCTCCGGCGGCAACATCATGGTCATCCTCCATGCCCTGCCGCACGAGATGATGGCGATCGCGGGGGCCGCGATCGGTTCCTTCCTGCTCGCCAATTCGATGGGGACGGTGAAGAAGGCCGGCGCCGGCATCCGGCGCGTCTTCAAGGGGCCGCGCTGGCAGGAGAGCGACTATCGCGATCTGCTGGCGCTGCTCTTCGCGCTGCTCACCACCTTCCGCAAGGGCGGGCCGACCGCGATCGACAGCCATCTCGACACGCCGGAGAAAAGCGCGATCTTCTCCCGCTATCCGCGCCTGCTCGCCGATGCCGGGCTGACCGAGTTCATCTGCGACTATCTGCGCATGATGACGGTCAATTTCGAAGATCCGCATCAGATCGCCGAGGCGATGGAGAACGACATCGAGCGCCACCACGCCGAGGAGTTGCAGCCGCAGCACGCGCTCCAGATGATGGCGGACGGCCTGCCCGCGCTCGGCATCGTCGCGGCGGTGCTGGGCGTCATCAAGACGATGAGCTCGATCGACCAGCCGACCGACATCCTCGGCGCGATGATCGGCGGGGCGCTGGTCGGCACCTTCCTCGGCGTGCTGCTCTCCTACTGCTTCGTCGGCCCGGTGGCCTCCAAGCTGCTCCAGATCGTCGAGGCCGACCAGAAGCCCTTCGCGCTCGTGAAGACCGCGATCATCGCCCATGCGCAGGGCCTGCCCACGCAGGTCGCGGTCGAGCTGGCGCGGCGGATGACGCCCTCCAGCTACGCGCCTTCCTTCAACCAGCTCGAGGATGCGCTCGACGAAGCCAAGGATCAGCTCAGTGCAGCCGCTTGAGACACACCCCGCCACCGGCCGCACGGTGACGCTGCCCGCGCACGCCGTCACGACGACGGCGGAGGATCTGCGTGTCCGCCTCGTCCTCGCCTGCGACGTCGCCGGCGGGATCGAGATCGACGCCGGCGCGGTGGAGAGCATCGGCCAGGCCGTGCTCCAGCTCCTCGTCGCCGCGAAGGCCGAGGCGGACGCCAAGGGCCTGCCCTTCACCATCCCATCATCCAGCCCCGCCTTCGCGGAGCGCGTGCAGGCGTGTCGCCTCGCGCCCCGCATCGGGCTCACCGACGAAGAGGAACCCGTCCAGTGACCAAGCTCATCCTGACGGTCGATGATTCCGCCAGTATGCGGATGCTGCTCAAGGCCTCGCTCACCGCGCAGGGCTTCCGCATCGAAGGCGCCGAGGACGGCGCCGAGGGGCTGGAGCGGATGCACGAGGTGAAGCCCGACCTGCTCATCACCGACATCAACATGCCGAAGATGGACGGCTTCGAGCTGATCGAGGCGGTGCGCGACGTGCCGGAGTTCCGGGGAACGCCGATCCTCGTGCTTTCCACCGAATTTTCCGACGACAAGAAGGCCCGCGCGCGCAGCGCCGGCGCCACCGGCTGGATCACCAAGCCGTTCGACGCCGCCAAGCTCGGCGCCGCCATCCGCCGGGTGTGCCCGTGAGCGCCGCCGGCGACGACGGCCTGGACGAGATCCAGGGAATCTTCTTCGAGGAATGCGCCGAGGGGCTCGCCGTCGCCGAACAGGGGCTGTCGGCGATGGCCGGCGGGCAGGTCTCGGCCGATGTGATCGCGGGCGTGTTCCGCGCCGTCCACTCGATCAAGGGCGGCTCGGGCGCGTTCGGGCATATGGCGCTGCTCGCCTTCTCGCATCGCTTCGAGAATGTGCTCGACGAGGTGCGCGGCGGGGCGATCCCGCCGGATGCAGCCGTCACCGGCATCATGCTGGGCGCGTTCGACATCCTCTCCGATCATGTCGCGGCGGCCCAGTCGGGCGGCACGCCTCCGGCCGACGCGGCGATGCTGGAACAGCTCGACAAGCTCCTCGCCAACAAGGGCGCGGCCGCCGAGCCGGCGCCTGCTCCGGCCGAGCCCGCGCCGGCGGACGAATTCGGCTTCGCGCCCGTCGCGGTCGATCTCGACATCCTCGACGATCCGTTCGGCTTCGAGCCGGTCGCCATCAGCCTCGATGATCTCGCTGGCGAGCCGGCGGGCGGCTGGACGGTGCGCTTCGGCCCCTCGCGCGATGCGATGGCCAATGGCGGCGAGCCGATCCTCGTGATCCGCGAGCTGGAGCGGATGGGCGGCCAAATTCTCGACGCCGATCTCTCCGCCCTGCCGCCTTTACGCGATCTCGATCCCGAGGAGAGCTATTGCGTCTGGACGATCGGCCTGCCCGCCACGATCGACGAGGCGGACATCCGCGAATGCTTCGATTTCGTCGCGCCGGATTCGCTGATCGACATCCGGCGTCAGGAGACGGCTCCCGGCGCCGCGCCGCCGAAGCCGGAACCCGTCCCCGAGATCGCGCCCCTCCCCGCCCCCGCGCTCCGCGTCGTGGAGACGTCCGAGCCGGCGGCCCCCGAGGCGCGCCCCGCCGACGCCCCGCAGCAGACCATCCGCGTCGATCTCTCCAAGCTCGACCAGTTGCTGAACCTGATCGGGGAGCTGGTGATCCAGGGCTCGATCCTGTCCGACCGGCTCGCGCCCGCCGATCAGGAGCGGGTGGAGCTGCCCCAGCTCGCCCGCCTCACGCGACAGATCCAGGACAATGTCATGTCGCTGCGCGCGCAGCCGATCCGTCAGGCCTTCTCGCGCGTCCCCCGGATGCTGCGCGACCTGATGGCGGCGACCGGCAAGCAGGTGGTACTCGAAACCATCGGCGAGACGACCGAGGTCGACAAGGGCGTGCTGGAGAAGATCGGCGATCCGCTCACCCACATGATCCGCAACGCCGTCGATCACGGCATCGAATCCCCCGAGGAGCGCCTCGCCGCCGGCAAGTCCGCCGAAGGAACGATCCGCCTGTCCGCCGAACAGAAGGGCGCGCGCATCATCGTGCGCGTGGCGGACGACGGGCGCGGCATCGATCGCGCGCGGGTCCGCGCCAAGGCGATCGAGAAAGGCATCGTCTCGCCCGACGCGGTGCTCTCGGACGAGGAGATCGACAACCTGATCTGCGCGCCCGGCTTCTCCACCGCCGAGACGATCTCCAACATCTCCGGCCGCGGCGTCGGCATGGATGTGGTGCGCAGCAATGTCGAGGCGCTGGGCGGGCGGGTGGAGATCCACTCCGTCCCCGGCGAGGGCACCAGCTTCACCATGGCGCTGCCGCTCACGCTGGCCATCCTGGACGGCATGATCGTGCGGCTGGCCGACCAGCGCTTCGTGCTGCCGCTCTCCAATGTGGTGGAGACGGTGCAGCCGGTGGCGGGGCAGGTGAAGCGCGTCTCGCCCGGCTCCGAGGTGATCGAGCTGCGCGGCGCCTATCTGCCGATGCGCCGCGCGAGCGAGCTGTTCGCGATCGCCGAGCATCAGCGCCGCGCGCCCGAGGAATCGGTGGTCATCATCGTCGAGAGCGGCGTCTCCGGCCTTGTCGGCCTGATGATCGACACGATCGAGAACCGCCGCGAGGTCGTCATCAAGAGCCTCGAGGACAATCTCTATCCGATCCGGGGCCTCGGCGGCGCGACCATCCTCGGAGACGGCTCGATCGCGCTCATCCTCGATATCGACGCGCTGATCGTCTCGCCCGGTTTCAACAAGTTCGCACCCAAGGGAATGGCCGCATGAGCAGGATCGAAGAACCCGGCATCGACGAACGCAAGGTCGTCACCTTCACGCTGGGCAACCAGTTGTTCGGCATCGACATGCGCGCGATCGTCGAGATCCGCGAATGGGAGGAACCCACCCCGCTGCCCGGCGTGCCCCCCTATATCCTCGGCGTCACCAATCTGCGCGGCGCGGTCGTGCCTGTCGTCGGCCTCGCCGAGCGGCTGGGCTGGACGCCGAGCCCGATCCACGCGCGCTCCTGCGTGCTGGTGGCGCATGTCGGCGGCAAGCAGGCGGGCTTCCTCGTCGACGAGCTGGCCGACATCGTCGTCATCAACGGCGCCGACATCCAGCCCGCGCCCGATACCGGCGTCAACGAGAGCAACGTCGTCTCCGGCCTCGCGCGCATCGAGCGGCGCCAGCTCGGCAGCGAGGCGAACGACGCCATGGTGCTGCTGCTCGATCTCGACGCGATCAGCCTCGTCCGCCAGATCGCCGACATCGCCGCATGATCGAGACGGCCGCCCCCGAAGCCTCTGCCTCCGCTCTGGCAGCGGGGGCGGCGCTCGACCCGGCCGAGTTCCGGGCGATCGCGGCGATCCTGCACGAGGAGGCGCGCATCCGCCTGCCCGAGAGCAAGGTGACGCTCGTCCACTCGCGGCTGTCGCGGCGGCTGCGCGATCATGGGCTCGGCCATTTCCGGGACTATGTGGCGCTGGTCCGCCGCGACGCCGCCGAGCGCGCGGTGATGGTGGAGGCGCTCACCACCAACCACACCCATTTCTTCCGCGAGCAGCATCATTTCGACCATCTGCGCACCCATGTGCTGCCCACGCTCCGCCAGCGCGCGGAGGCGGGGCAGCCGGTGCGGATCTGGTCGGCCGGCTGCTCGACGGGCGAGGAGGTCTATTCGATCGCCATGACGCTCGCGGAGGCCGGCCCGGACACCGGCTGGCTCAGCCGGGGTCATGTGAAGCTGCTCGCCACCGACATCGCGCCGCAGGCGGTCGCGGCGGTGGCGCGGGGCGTCTATGACGAGACGGCCGTCCGCCCGATCCCGCCCGCCCATCGCGCGCGCTGGCTGCACGCGGAGGGCGCGGAGCATCGCATCGCGGACGAACTGCGCGCGCTGGTGACGGCGCGGCCGCTCAACCTCTTCGCGGACTGGCCGATGCGCCAGCAGTACGACGCGATCTTCTGCCGCAACGTGATGATCTATTTCGACGACACCGCGAAGGCCGAGCTGGAGGCGCGCCTCGTCGGCCTGCTGCGACCCGGCGGCCATCTCTATATCGGCCATTCGGAGCGGCTGATCGGCCCCGCCACCGCCGCGATGCGATCCGTCGCGCAGACCGCCTATGTGAAGGAGGCGGCATGATCCCCGCCGCCGATGCCCCCGTCCGCGTGCTGGTGGTGGACGACAGCGCCTCGATGCGCGCGATGCTGAACCGCATCCTCTCGGCCGATCCGGCGATCGAGGTGGTCGGCCTCGCGCCCGAGCCGCACGCCGCGCGCGCGATGATTAAGGAACTGAACCCCGACGTCGTCACCCTCGACGTCGAGATGCCGGGGATGGACGGCCTCTCCTTCCTTGAGAAGATCATGCGGCTCAGGCCCATGCCGGTCGTGATGTGCTCGACGCTCACCGCGCGCGGCGCCGAGGTGACGATCGAGGCGCTGCGGCTGGGCGCGGTCGACTGCATCGCCAAGCCGACCGGAAACCCGCTGGAGATCGCGCAGGACGGCGCGCTGCTGCGCAGGATGGTGAAGGCGGCCGCCCGCGCCACCGTCCGTCCGGGGCCATCGCCGGTGACCCCGGTGGCCGCCGCGCCGGCCGGCGCCTGGCGCGATACGGTGATCGCCATCGGCGCATCCACCGGCGGGGTGGAGGCGCTCTTCTCGCTGATCCACGCATTGCCCGCCGATTGCCCGCCGGTGCTGGTGGTGCAGCACATGCCCGCCGCCTTCACGCGCGGCTTCGCGGCACGGCTGGATCGTGACGCGCACGTCACGGTCATCGAACCGGCCGATCGCACGCCGTTGCGGCGCGGAACCGTCTATATTGCTCCTGGGGGGGCTACCCACATGGAACTGTCCGGCGGCATCGCCGGCCATATCCGGCTGCGGGCGGCGGAGCCGGTCAGCGGCCACCGGCCGTCGGTCGACGCGCTGTTCCGCTCGGTGGCGCCGCTCGGCGCGGCGGCGGTGGGCGTGATCCTCACCGGCATGGGCCAGGACGGCGCCGAGGGGCTGCTGGAGATGCGCCGCGCCGGCGCCCGCACGTTCGGCCAGAACGAGGCGAGCTGCGTGGTCTACGGGATGCCGCGCGCGGCCTTCGAGCTGGGCGGGGTCGAACGCGAACTGAGCCTGTCCGCATTGCCCGAGGCGATCCTCGCGGCATGTCGGACGCACTAGGATTTTTGGGAGCAAGTCATGCCGGCAGCGTCAGCAATACGGGTCATGGTCGTGGACGACCAGACGAGCATGAGGGCGATGATCCGCCGCACGCTCCAGGATCTGGGGTTCAAGGATGTCCGCGACAAGGCCGGCGCCGCCGAGGCGCTGGCGGCGATCAAGTCGGATCGCGTGCATCTGGTGATCTCGGACTACAACATGCCCGACATGGACGGGCTCCAGTTCCTGGAGGCCGTGCGCGCGGACCCGGTGATCGGCAAGACCGTCTTCATCATGCTGACCGGCTCGGCCGATCGCGAGGTGGTGCAGAAAGCCGCCGCGCTCGGCGTGAACAATTATGTGGTGAAGCCCTTCGCCCCCGCCGCGCTCAAGGAGAAGATCGAGCGCGTGTTCGGCGAGCTGAACTGATCCCATGCGCCGCATCCCCATCGTCCAGGGCGAACACAGGGTCGTCGCCGAGCCGGGCGTGATTATCTCGACGCTTCTGGGCTCCTGCGTGGCCGTGTGCCTTCAGGATCCGCAGACGCGGATCGGGGGGATGAACCATTTCCTGCTCGCCGAGCCCGGCGAGGAGGTGCCGCCCGCCGGGCAGCAGCGCTATGGCATCCACGCGATGGAGCTGCTCATCAACGCGATGATGCAGGCGGGCGCGTCGCGCGGCCGGCTGCGCGCGCATCTCTATGGCGGCGCCAACATCATCGCGGGGCTCGGCCGGATCGGCAGCAGCAACGCCGCCTTCGCGCGCCAGTTCATGGCCGCCGAAGGGATCGAGATCGGCCGCTGCGAGCTGGAGGGCACCCACGCCCGCAAGGTGGAGTTCATGCCCTACGAAGGGCGGGTGCGCTCCACCCTGGTCGACCGGGCGCCGCCGCTGCGCGCGCTGCACGCGCCGGGTGAGGCGGGCGGCGATGTCGAGCTGTTCTGATATGGCCGGAAACGAAGGAATGGGGATGATCGACGAACGGACCGGCCCCGCGCACGGCCCCCTGTGCGCGGCGATCGCCACCGAGATCCGGGACATGCGCGCCCTGATCGACGGCCTCGCCACGCTGCTGGCGGCCGACGCGCGCTTCGCCATGGAATATCTGGAGCAGTTCCAGCTCTTCGACCTGCTCGCCCAGCGCGCCGACGAGAGCGCCGCCGTGCTCGACCGGATCGCCGCCGGCCAGTCCGCCGCCGAGGCCGTCGCCCCGGTGCGGCTCACCGCCGTGCAGACCCGGCTCAGCGCCGCCCTTGCGGAGGTTTGACGGGATGGCCCGGTTCGACAGCGAGGACAGCGCGCCCGTCATCATCCGCCGCCGCCGCAAGAAGCAGCACGCCGTCCATCATGGCGGCGCGTGGAAGGTCGCCTATGCCGATTTCGTGACGGCGATGATGGCCTTCTTCATGCTGCTCTGGCTGCTCTCCAACCCGGACAAGACGCGGCTGAAGGGGCTGGCCGAATATTTCTCGCCCGCCACCACCAACTCCACTCCGGCCGTGCTCACCACAGAGTCCGGCCCGCAGCCCGGCCTTGGCGGCCATACCCGCCGCGCACAGGCCAACGACAAGGATCCGGTCGGCGAGCCCTCCGCCGAGGCGGGGGCCAAGGGTGCGGCGCGCGGCGGCACCGCCGACATCCCCGATTCCGCGCTGCGCGTCTTCGCCGACGAGATGCTGGTCGCGCTCGAGGCCCAGCCCGACAGCCAGCATAATGTGCAGATCAAGCCCGATCGCGACGGCGTGCGGATCAACCTCGTCGATTCCGCCCACCGCACCATGTTCGTGGGCACGACGGCCACGCTCAACGACTATGCCCGCGCGCTGCTCGGCCGGATCGCGAGGAAGCTCGTCAAGTCGGACGCGCAGATCGCGATCGAGGGCCATACCGATTCCATCGGCGGCCAGAGCGACGCCAACTGGCGCCTGTCCGGCGAGCGGGCGCTGGCCGCGCGCTCGGCGATGATCGCCGCCGGCCTCCCCGCCGACCATTTCACCGCGGTCACCGCCAAGGCGGGCACCGAGCCGATCTACACCGATCAGCCCGAGCGCCCGGAAAACCGCCGCATCACCATCGTCGTCATGGCCGCGCCGCCCGCGCTGCCGCGCGACGCGAGCTTCCAGTTCTAGGCCGGGGACAGAGACGATGAAGAAAGCCCTGCTCTCCGCGCTGATCCTGATCGCGGGCCTCGGCACCGGCGGCGCCGGCGCGTTTGCCACCAGCCTGGTGATGGCGGACCGGCACGCGCAGGCCGAACGGGACACCCGCTTCGTGTCGACAGGCCCGATCATCGCCCCGCTCGTCTTCGCGGACGGGCGCCTCTCGGGCTATGTGACGTTCGAGGGCCAGATCGAGGTATCGAGCGAACAGGCCGAAAAGATCCGCAGGGAGCTGCCGCTTCTGCTCGACGCGGTGAACATGCGCACCTATCGTACCCCCATGGCCAGTGGGCCGGATGGATTGGTGCCGGGTGTCGATGCCTTCCGTCGGGTGTTGCTCGACGCGGCGGTGCAGACGTTCGGACGCGAGACGGTGCGCCGCGCGATCGTCACCCAGGCGACGCCGGCCTGAGGCGCGGGCCTGAGACACGAGATCGAGCCATGCAGGAAGAGGCCATGCCCACACGACCCTCCCCTTCCGCTCCCCGGCGCGGGCAGGAGCGGCGCGATCCGCGCACGCTGACGCTGCTGCTCGTCGGCCGGATCGTCGGCGAGCGGACGGACGGCCTCTGCCGCGTCCGCAACATCTCCGCCGGCGGGCTGATGGCCGAGGTGTTCACCCGGTTCGAGACCGGCGACGCCGTGCAGATCGAACTGCGCAACGGCCGGTCCGTTTCGGGCAGGGTGCGCTGGACGAAGGAGGGCGGCATCGGCGTCCAGTTCGACGAGCGGGTGGAGGATCTCCGCCAGATCCTCGCCGAGCCCCGGCCCGCGCCGCGACGGACGGACATCCAACAGGTCCGCGCGCCGCGCCTCGTCACCGATTGCAGCGCCGACATCCAGCGCGACGGCCATCATCATCACGCCGTCGTCGCCAACCTGTCGCAGCGCGGCGCGCGGCTCGTCACCGTCACGCCGCTGGAGCCCGACCAGCTTCTGACGCTCGCCATCGCCGGCCTGCCGCCGGTGTCGGCCGCCGTGCGCTGGGCGAAGGATGGCGAGGCGGGGCTGAGCTTCCTCACCCCGCTCGCCTTCGCCACCCTCGCGCGCTGGCTGGACGATCCGGCGCTCCGCTACAACCGGCGCGGCTGAGCCGGGGGATCAGCCCGGCCCGCCGAAGCTCTTGATGAGCGATCCCGCGACCAGCGCCCAGCCGTCGACCAGCACGAAGAAGATGATCTTCATCGGCAGCGAGATCGTCGCCGGGGGCAGCATCATCATGCCCATCGCCATCAGCACCGCCGAGACCGCGATGTCGATCACGAGGAAGGGCAGCAGCAACAGGAAGCCGATCTCGAACGAGCGGCGCAGCTCCGAGATCATGAAGGCCGGAATCACCGTCGAGATCGGCAGGTTCGCGCGCGCCACCGGCGGCTTGCCGGAGAGGCGGACGAACAGGCTGAGATCGTCGTCGCGGACATGCTTCAGCATGAAGTCCTCGAACGGCCGCGAGGCCCGGTCGAAGAGCTGCGCCTCGGTCAGCCGCCCCTGGTTATAGGGCACCACCCCCTGCCGCCACGCGGCATCGAAGGTCGGCCCCATCACGAAGAAGGACAGGAACATCGCGAGACTGATGACCACCGGGTTCGGCGGCACGCCCTGCGCGCCCAGCCCCGAGCGCAGCAGCGACAGCGCCACGACGATGCGCGTGAAGGAGGTGACGGTCATCAGGATGCCGGGCGCGAGGCTCAGCACCGTCAGCGTCAGCACGAGCTGGATCGCCCGGCCGGACAGCGCCCCCGGCCCGAGATTGGCGGTGAGGTTCTGCCCATTGGCGGCGATGCTCTGGGCGATCGCCGGTTCGGCCGCCAGCAGCAGCGCGGGCAGGAGGATCAACGGAATGAGCGCCTTACGCATCAGCGAGGCTCCTCGAAGAAGACGGAGACGAGGCGGCGTCGAGCAGCAGCAGGCCTTCGGGGGCGATCAGCACGGTATGCTCGCGGTCGCCGGCGCGGATCAGCGCCACCGAGCGCCGCCCGTCGAGCGCGAGCCGCTCGATCACCGCGAGCCGACGCTCCTGCGGCCCGCCAAGGAAGCGCGACGGCAGGCGGATGTCGTAGCGGCGCACCGCCCATAGCGCGCCGCCCAGCATTCCGAGTACGATGCCGAGCGCCCCCAGCGTGCGCAGCACGGAGAGGATGTCCATCAGGGCGCCTTTCGGATGATCTCGGTGATCTCCAGCGACATGCGCTCATTCTCGACGAGGATGCGCCCCTGCGCGACCAGTTCGTCATTCACATAGACGAGCGTGGGATCGTCATGCCCGCAATCGAGCGGGATCATCGCGCCACGGCTCATCTTCAGCACCTGCCGGATCGGCACATGGGTCGATCCCAGCACGATCGACAGATCGATCGGTATTCCCTCGAGCACGGACATGCGGCTCTCCTTCCGGGATTTGTTATAGGAATAAATTTCCGGGATCTACCGAGACCCGGCAAGAAATGCCTATAAGGAAATGCCGGGAGGACGGGGCGGCACCGCACGCGCCCAGGGGCCGGCAGCGAGGAGGATTCATGGATCTCAAGACGTCGATCGGCGTCTCCGCATCGGGCCTGCGCGCGCAGTCGCTTCGGATGCGCATCATCGCCGAAAACCTCGCCAACGCGGATTCGGTGGCCAAGACGCCGGGCGGCAATCCCTATCGCCGCCGCGTCGCCACCTTCCAGGCCGAGGTCGACAAGGCCACCGGCGGCACGATGGTGAAGGTGGATTCCATCGTCGGCGACAAGTCCGACTTCAACCGCATCTACCAGCCCGGAAACCCGGCGGCGGATGCATCGGGCTATGTGCTCCAGCCCAATGTGAACAACCTGATCGAGACGGCCGACATGAAGGCCGCCCAGCGCTCCTACGAAGCCAATCTCAACGCGATCGAGTCCGCGCGCGACATGACGATGCGCACGCTCGATCTCATCAAGTGAAGGGACACGCCATGTCGATCAGCAGCCTCGACGCCGCCTCCGCCTATAATCGCGTGCTCAGCGCGGCGCCGGCCACCTCCTCCACGCCGGACGACGGCGCCGCCGCCAGCTTCGGCGGCATGGTCGAAAGCCTCGTCGGCGAAGCTTCGGGCTCGCTGCGCCAGGCCGAGACGGCGAGCGCGAAGCAGGTCGCCGGCAAGGGCGATCTGGTCGACGTCGTCACCGCGATCGGTGCGGCGGAGACGGCGCTCAACACCGTCGTCGCGGTGCGCGACCGGGTGGTGAGCGCCTACACCGAAATCATGCACATGCAGATCTGACGGCGATGGACGCCTTCCAGGCCGCCGAGTTCGCCAAGGCGTCGCTGGTGCTGACGCTCACGCTGGCCGGCCCGATGCTGCTCGCGTCGCTGGTGGTGGGCGTCGCCGTCGGCCTGTTCCAGGCGCTGACGCAGGTGCAGGAGAGCACGCTCACCTTCGTGCCCAAGATCGTCGCGATCGGGGTGGTGCTGCTGCTCTGCCTGCCGCTGATGGGGCACGCGCTTTCCACCTTCATGGCGCGCGTGGCCGACGCGATCATCGCGGGCTGAGCCAGCCGTGACGGACATCCCCTTCCACGCGACGGCCTTCCTCCTCCTGTTCGCGCGGGTGGGGGCGGTGGTGATGCTGCTGCCCGCTTTTTCGGACGATGGGATGCCGGGGCAGATCCGGCTGATGCTGGCGATCGGGATGACGATCGGTCTCTACGGCCTGCTCGAAGGCAAGGTGGCTACGGCCAGCGCCGACGAGGCGGGCCTCGCCGCCACCGTGATCGCGGAGATGCTGGTCGGCGTCGCGATGGGGATGATCGTCCGCATCCTGTTCAACGCCGCCGCCATGGCGGGCGGGCTCATCAGCGTGCAGGTTGGCCTCTCCTCCACGCTCATCGCCGATGCGTCGATGGGCGGGCAGGTGCCGCTGCTCGCCAAGTTCATCACGGTGGCCGCCACCGTCTCCTGCATGGCGATGGGCGTGCATCATCTCTGGATCGGGATGATCGTTCATTCCTATGATCTGTTCCCGGTCGGCCATCTGCCGCCGGGCGGCGACTTCGCCCAGCTCGCCATCCAGGCGACGACTCGTGCCACGGGGCTCGCGCTCGGCATGGCGGCGCCGCTGATCGTCTACGGCATTCTGTTCAACGTCGCGCTCGGCATTTCCGCGCGGGTGGCGCCGACGATCCAGATCTTCTTCATCGCCCAGCCGCTCAATATCCTGCTGGGGCTGACCCTGTTCGCGGGCACGCTGGGCGTCGCGCTCTCGGGCTTCAGCGAGGCGATGGCGGGCTTCATGCGTACCGGCTGGGCCTTCTGACATGGCCGACACCGATCAGGATCAGAAGACCGAGGAGCCCACCGCCAAGCGCCTCGAAGACGCGCGCAAACGTGGCGAGGTGCCGATCGCCAACGAAGTGCGTCACGCCACCATGTTCGTCGGCATGATGATCGTGGCGGGCGGCATGGGCGCGTGGACGCTGGCGCGGCTGGCCACGATGTTCGTGCGGCTGTGGGGCGGCGCGGACGATTACACGCTCGATCCCCTGGGCGCACAGGATCTCGCCACAGGCATCGCGCGGCAGTTCGCGCTCGCCGTGGCGCCGCTCGCCGCCGTGCTGTTGGGCTGCGCGCTTTCCACCATCTTCATCCAGGGCCGCCCGACGCTGAGCTGGTCCCGCCTCGCGCCCCGATGGTCGAAGCTGTCGCCGATGTCGGGGCTCGGCCGGCTGCTGGGCAAGCGCGCGCTGGTCGAGTTCGCCAAGACGCTCGCCAAGTTCCTGGCAATCGCGGTCGCCTCGATGCTGCTGCTGTGGCCGCGCGTGATCGCGCTGGACCAGATGATCGGCGCCGGCCCCGACATGATCGCCAGCGCGACCGCCGAACTCGCCTATCGCCTGCTCAAGACGGTCGGACTGATGGTGATCGCGCTCGCCCTCGCCGACTTCATCTACCAGCGTCGCGCCTTCCTGAACCGGATGCGGATGACCAAGCAGGAGGTGAAGGACGAGCACAAGCAGAACGAAGGCGATCCCAAGATCAAGGCCCGCATCCGCGCGATCCGCATGCAACGCGCCCGTCGCCGGATGATGGCGGCCGTTCCGGGCGCGAGCGTCGTCATCACCAACCCCACCCATTATGCGGTGGCGCTCCATTACGAGCATGGCGTCTCGGCCGCGCCCAAGGTGGTGGCCAAGGGCACCGACGTGGTGGCGCTCCGCATCCGCGAGGTCGCGACCGAGGCTGGCGTGCCGATCGTCGAGAGCCCGCCGCTCGCCCGCGCGCTCTTCGCCACGGTCGAGATCGATCACCCCATCCCCGTGGAGCACTACGCCGCCGTGGCCGAGGTCATCAGCTACGTCATGCGGCAGGCCCGTCGCTCCCGCTGATGGCCGCCCTCCTAAAATCCCCGCGCGGCTGCCCCGGCGGCGCTTCCCGTCATCCTATAAGGAATGTGATGCGACACTCCTCCGGCTTCCTCCTCGCCCTGACGGCGATGCTCGCGACGGCCGGCGGCAGCGCCGCGCTGGCGACGCCGACGTCGCGGATCAAGGATATCGTCAACATCGAGAATGTCCGGCCGAACCAGTTGGTCGGCTACGGGCTCGTCGTCGGTCTTCAGGGCACCGGGGACCGCACACGCAACATCCCCTTCACCGAAGAGACGATCCAGTCGATGCTGGAACGGATGGGCGTGAACATCCGTGGCGTGCGGATGCAGACGCAGAATGTCGCCGCCGTCTCGGTGATCGCGACACTGCCGCCCTTCGCGCGCTCAGGCAGCACGATCGACGTCCAGATCGGCGCGATGGGCGACGCGACCAGCCTTCAGGGCGGCACATTGCTCGTCACCTCGCTGCGCGGCCTCGACGGCGAGATCTATGCCGTGGCGCAGGGGCCGGTCGCCGTGTCGGGCTTCCGCGCGCAGGGGGCCGCCGCCACGGTGACGCGCGGCGTCTCCACCTCGGCGCGGATCGCCGGCGGCGCCATCGTCGAGCGCGAGGTGCCCTTTGCGCTCAAATCGGCGCGCACGCTCAAGCTCGCGCTCAAGAACCCGGATTTCACCACCGCCTATCGCATCGCCAGCGCGATCAACCAACGCATCGCGGGCGCCGCCGACGTGCTCGATCCCGCAACCGTGGAGCTGACGCCGCCGCCGGGCTTCGGATCGGTGGTCGATCTCGTCGCCCGCGTCGAGGATCTCTCGATCGACATCGACCAGCCCGCCCGCGTCGTCATCAACGAGGCGACCGGCACGGTGGTGATGGGCGCGGACGTGCGCGTCAGCCCGGTCGCCATCGCGCAGGGCGGGCTCACCATCAGCGTCACCGAGACGCCCGTCGCCTCGCAGCCGGGGCCGCTCTCCAACGGCACGACGCAGGTGCTGCCGCGCACGCGCATCGACGTCGACGACGGATCGGGCCGCTCGCTCGGGGTGTTGCAGGGGAGTACCTCGCTCGTCTCGCTGGTGTCCGGGCTCAACGCCTTCGGGGTTTCCCCCCGCGATCTCATCACCGTGCTTCAGGCGCTCCGCACCGCGGGCGCGCTCCAGGCCGACATCGAGGTGCAGTGATGGACGACATCGCCTCCGCCACTCCGCTGCCGGTGCGCCCCGCGCCGCAGATGCCGCCCGCCACCGGCCACGATCCGGGCGCCACCGCCCGCGCCTTCGAGAGCGTGTTCGCCGGCCAGATGGCCAAGATCATGATGGAAACGGTCCCCACCGACGGCGCCTTCTCCGGCGGCCATGGCGAGGAGATCTTCCGGGGGATGCTGGCCGAGCGGATGGGCGATGCGATCGCCCAGCATGGCGGCTTCGGTCTCGCCCCGGCGGTGATGGGCCAGATTATCAGGATGCAGGGAGGAAAGAAGTGATCGGCAACCTCATCGACGTGATCTCCTCGCTCACGCTGATCATGCAGGAGGAAACCGAGCGCCTTGCCAACCGGACGGGCGGGCGCGATCTCGCCGAACTCGCCACCGTGAAGGTGCGCCTCGTGGGAATGCTCGAGACCGCGCTCGCCCGCCTGGAGCGCGAGCAGGAGCATTGGGCCGACGCGATCGAGGAAGCCGTCCATGCGCGGCTGCTGGAAGCGCTCCTCGCGCTCGGTGAGGCGTCGGCCGCCAATGCCGCCGTGCTGGAGCGCCAGATCGATCTGTCGGTGGAGATGATCGGCGCGATCTCGACCGAGGCGAAGCGCATCGCCGGGCGTTCCACCACCACCTACGGCGCGCGCGGCGACATCTCGTCGTTCGACGCGCCCGTCCCGATCGCGGTCAATTCCGAATATTGAGGAAGGCCGGCGGCCCACCCCGGCGGACCGTCAGCGGGCGCCGAGGCGCTTGAGGCCGCGCGTGGCGATCAATCGCGCGGCGGCGGACGCCGGCATCGGCCGGCCGAACAGGAAACCCTGCGCACGATCGAAGCCCATGCCCTGCAACCCGGCGAACTGCTCCTCGGTCTCGATCCCCTCGATGACCGTGCTCATGCCGAGGCTGCGGGCCAGATCCACGACCGTTCGGATGATCGTCCGCCCATTCTCGCTGTCCAGGGCGACGAGGAAGGAGCGATCGACCTTCAGGCCATCGAACGGCAGGTGGTGCAGGGACAGCAGGCTCGCGCTGCCGGAACCGAAATCGTCCAGCACCACCTTGATCCCCGCCTCGCGCAGCGTCGTCACCACGCGGCGCGCCATCGCCATGTCCGCCACCGGCCGGCTCTCGGTCAGCTCGACGGTCAGCCGATGCGGCTCGATCCCGCCTTCATGCAGGCGCCGCAGCAGGCGGAGCGGAAGATCCGCATCCTGAAGCTGCACCGGGGAGACATTGATCGAGAAACGCAGGTGCTGCGGCCAGGCGCGCGCATCGTCGACGGCTGAAGCCAGCAGCGCATCGCTGAGATCGCCGATATAGCCCTTGTCCTCGGCAAGCGGAATGAAGCTGTCCGGCCCGAGCAGGCCCCGGCGCGGATGCGCCCAGCGCGCCAGACATTCGAAGCCCAGAAGCTCGCCGGTCGGGAAATCGACGACGGGCTGGTAGAAGGGCTGGAACTCCCGGCCGTCGATGCCGGAGCGCAGGTCCACGGCGCCGTCCGCGGCGCGTACCGCGAACCCTGCGGAAAGATCGGGCGCGCCGCCCGCGTTCCGCGCCGATCCGATTGGCCGCAAGACCGCATCACGCCGCATATCATGTTCCCGGCTGCCCAAGGGTATGGGAACATTATAGACGATATTGGTCAGGCAACTCGTTACGCCCCTGAAAAGCGGCGGGCGCCTCAATCCAGCAGGACGCCGATCACCGTGCCGACATCGGCCGGATCGATCATGTCCAGTTCCACCTCGCGATCGGGATGCGTGCTGTATCCGATCATCCGGCCCTGACGATCCGCCGTCACGATCAGCAGGCGCAGCTCGTCGGCCTCGCGCACCGCCGCGATCCCGCCGGGAGATGGAAAGCGATCGGGATCGACCACCACGATGCCATGCGCGGGAAGCCCCGGCCCCAGCGTCGGCCGGCAGACGCGCAGCCCGTATGCGCGCGGCCCCGCGCTGCGCGGCGCCTCCACCACCTGCCCGGTGGGCACGCGATCGATCAGCCCGTCCAGCAGCGGCGCGCCGAATACAGGCACCAGCCGCACCATCGCGACATCGGACGCCTGGATCGCGTCGACCACGGAGGCCATGGCAGACGGCGCATCGGGCGCGGCCACCGGCACCATGCGCCTGGGCTGGGCGGCCAGCCTCGCGCCGGCCGGAGCGGACGCGCCACCCGCCAGTTCCTCACGCAGCGCCGCGACCTTGCCGCGCGTCTTGCCGATGCGGACGGACGGGCTGGCGATCAGCGCGATGTGGGCATCGAGAACCCCGCTCGCCCGCACCTGCTCGACATGGGCGCGCAGCGCCTGCACGCTGGGCACGCCGAGCAGGGCGCAGACCGCGCGGACCGTCTGCGCGTTCCAGCGGTCGAACGTCTTGTAGGCATTCTCCAGCCGGGACAGGATGACCGGCGCGATCCCGTAATTGCGCTCGATCGCCGCGATCGACAGCGCTCCGTCCCCTTCCCGCCGATGACGGAGCGCGGCGGCCAGCGTGACGGCGAACCAATCCTCCTCCAGATCGCGGGCCGACCAGTCCTGAAGGTCCGCCGCCCATTCCGCGATGTCGAAATCCGATGCCTCGACGTCCACCAGCAACTGTTCCGGCGCGACCTCGAGCGCGGCGGCGATCCGGCGCAGTTCGTCGGCGCGCGCGATCACCTCTCCCCGCTCGATCTTGGAGAGGCGGACATAGGGGATGTCGGGGATCAACGCGGAGAGCGCGAGCAGCCGGGGGAAACCCCGCTGCCGCCGCAGATCCCGCACGGCATTGGGGAACACGATCGACCGGTAGCGATCGATACTGCTCTCGTCCCGTTGTTTCGAATCCGGCGCTTCACGAAAATTCCGGGAAGGAGACTTTTCCATATTGGATAACGCGCCTCAGCCATCAGCGAAGCCGCCATTTTTGGCCGCTCCATGTTTCATAAGCACGCGTTTTCGGCACAAGTCAACATTCTGGAATAGCGGATTAATATGAAAATTTGTCCTATATAGAGACAGGAATTTTGCTCTCCGCCGAACCCGTAACCGGGTTTAACGCAAGTGCCGCGACACGGTTCCGAAACAAATTCGGCCGCGATGCTCCGGCCGTCTCACGGCACGCCGGCCGCGCCTCGGATGCGCGCTTTCGTCCATAGCCGCCGGCTTCGCTTCCGGGACGTTTTCAGGAACCGGGGCGTCGCCCGGCCACCCGACGAGGCCCCTAATAATCCACATTGTTTATCGCCCGGATTTCCGGGATTTTTCTGCATTTTTCCGATTTATTTCGGCACGAAACATATCCAGCGACGGCGCCGGCCGTGAATGGCCTTCGGAACGCATCGATGCGCCGCGCCGGGTTCCGCCCTGAACGAGCGCGATCCGGCGTGAAGCGTCGCGGATCGTGGCGCAGTTCCTGCGCTGTTATGGCACGCCCGCTGTCGCCCTCGATTGACGCGACGGCGCATCTTCCCTAATTCCGCCCTCGGCAATGGATTCTGCCAGGTCTTCGGGCCGAACCGCCATCAGGGCTGATGACTCCTACTTTTTGCAGGCGTTCTGCAAGGAGGAGTCGTGCGCGCTACGTTTCGCAATCTGTTCGATGCCCTGAATCTCGCGGCCTTTGTCCGCACCCAGCATCATCATGCCTCGTCCGTCCTGCGCTGGACGATGGTCCTCGCGCCGATGTCGGTCGCGGTCGGAACATTGTGCGCGGCCTTCCTGTGGAGCCTCGACGCCGCCACCCATGCGCGCTTCGATCATCCCTGGCTGCTCTTCCTGCTGCCGATCGGCGGCGGCGCGGTGGGCTGGCTCTATCATCGCCTCGGCAAGTCGGTGGAGGGCGGCAACAACCTGATCGTCGAGCAGATCCACGAGCCCGGCGGCGGCGTGCCGCTGCGCATGGCGCCGCTGATCTTCCTCGGCACCGTCGTCACCCATCTGTTCGGCGGATCGGCCGGACGCGAGGGCACTGCGGTGCAGCTCGGCGGCAGCCTCGCCAGCGCCACCGCGCGGCTGTTCCGGCTCGATGCGCCGAGCGTCCGCATCCTGCTGATGGCGGGCATCGCGGCCGGTTTCGGCGCGGTGTTCGGCACGCCGCTGGCGGGCGCGGTGTTCGCGCTGGAGGTGCTGACGGTCGGGCGCATGGAATATGCGGCGCTGCTGCCCTGCCTCGTCGCCGCGCTGGTGGGGGACTGGACCTGTCACGCCTGGGGCATCCGCCACCCGATCTACCCGATCCATACCCCGCTGGAGAGCGCCGCCGCGACGTTGCTCGCCGGGCCGCTGCTGTGGGCCAAGAGCGCGGCGGCGGGCATCGCCTTCGGGCTGGCCGGGCTCGCCTTCGCGGAGGCCAACCATGCGCTCGGCGGCTGGCTGAAGCGTGTCGTCCCCTATGGCCCGGCGCGGCCGGTGATCGGCGGGCTGGCGGTGATCGCGCTGGTCTATGCGCTCGGCACGCGGGCCTATCTGGGGCTCGGCGTGTGGAGCGCCATTCCGGGCGATCCGACGCTCCTCGGTTTCTTCGGCCCGAGCGTCGATCCGTGGAGCTGGGCGCTCAAGATGCTGTTCACGGTCGTGACGCTGAGCGCGGGCTTCAAGGGCGGCGAGGTGACGCCGCTCTTCTTCATCGGGGCGGCGCTGGGCAATGCGCTGGCCGGCCTGCTCCATGCGCCGGTGGACCTGTTCGCCGGGCTCGGCTTCGTCGCGGTCTTCGCGGGCGCGGCCAACACGCCACTCGCCTGCACGATCATGGGCGTCGAGCTGTTCGGCGGCGCCTATGCCGTGCCGATGGCGGTGGCCTGCTTCGTCTCCTATCTCTGCTCGGGCCATAGCGGCATCTATCTGTCGCAACGGATCGCCGTGCCGAAGCGCCGCGGGCGCGCCCTTCCCCCCGGCAGCACCCTTCGCGACGCCCGTGCTCCCACCAAGGAGCCGGCGGCCACCCGACATCCGGCCTGAGCCGCACGATGCCGACCTCCGTCTGGATCGCCGCCGGCGGAGCGATCGGCACCCTGCTGCGCTATGGGATCAACCTCGTCATCACGGCTTGGCTGGGCGAGGCGATGCCGTGGGGCACGATCGCCATCAACGTCAGCGGCTCCTTCCTGATCGGCCTGTTCGCCGCCCTCACCGAGCCCGGCGGGCGGTGGATGCTGTCTCCCGATATCCGCCTCTTCGTGCTGGTCGGGGTCTGTGGCGGCTATACGACCTTCTCCTCGTTCAGCCTCCAGACGCTCGCGCTGATCCAGGCCGGCGAACCCGGCCGGGCTGTCGCCAACATCCTGGTTTCGGTGATAGTCTGCCTTCTCGCCGTGTGGCTCGGATATGTCGCGCCGGCGTTCCTCTTCCCGGGAGGGAGGAATTGACATGAAGCTGCTCGCCATCCTCGTCGGCGCGAAGAGCACGCCCGCCTGCCTCGACGCGGCGCGCACCGCCGCGCATTCCCTGCCCCATGCGGAGATCGCGGCCCTGCATGTCGTGGTCGATCCCGAGACCATGATCGCGGCCAGCGAGGAAATCGAACTCCAGCGCCTGCGCGCGGGGAAGGAAGGCTCCGCCAGGCAGCGTGCCGACGCGACCCATGCCGCCTTCGCGCAATGGCGCTCGGAGAATGGCAGCCCGGATATGCGGTGGACGTCCATTCCCGGCGCCGAGGAGGAGATCGTCTGCAACGAGGCGAAAGCCGCCGACGTGATCGTTCTCGTCCTCGCACGGGAGGTCAATCTCGATAGCGGGGATGCCCTCCACGCCGCGATCTTCCGCTCCGGCAAGCCGGCGCTGATCGTGCCGCCCGGCTGGCGCAGCGGCGAACGCCCCTGCTTCGCGCACGTCGCCGTCGCCCTCAGCAACAGCGAGGCGACACGCCACGCCATCGAAGGCGCCGGCCCGTGGCTGAGGGCCGCGACGCGGCTGACCGCGATCCGCGTCGGCGAGGAGGGCGATGCCGCGCCATGCCTCTCGCATCTCCTCTCCGAAACCGGGATCGAGCCGGCCCTGCACATCGTCCCCCGCAGCGGACCGGACCTCGGCGCCCAGATCGTGGCGGAAGCCAGGGCGGTGGGCGCGGACCTTCTGGTCGCCGGCGCCTATCGCCACTCGCAGATCGTGGAGTGGCTGCTCGGCGGCACCACCCGCCATCTGCTCGCGGCGGCCGACCTCCCCATCCTGCTCGCGCATTAGGGGAGACCGCGCCCCGCGCCCTCAGGGGAACAGCAGCAGCTTGCCGGTGGTCGCGCGGCTTTCCATGTCGCGATGCGCCTGCGCGGCCTCCGCGAGCGGATATTCCCCGCCGATCCGCACCTTGAGCTTGCCGCCGATGATCCAGTCGAAGAGCTGCGCGGTGCGGGCGCGCAGCAATTCCGGCGTGGAGATATGATCGAAAAAGACCGCGTAGCCGATCTTGATGCTCCTCGGCAGGCTCATGATGTCGAGCGGGCCGGGGCCGCCCAGAACGGGGCCGTACCAGCAGAAGGTGCCCGATCGCCGCACTATGTCGAGCGAGCCCTGGAAGGTCGCGGGGCCGGAGCCGTCATAGACGACATGCACGCCCTCGCCGCCGGACAGGCGCAGGGCCTCGTCCGCGAACCGGCCTTCGGCATCCACGATCACATGGTCCGCGCCCGCCTCTTTCGCGATGGCCGCCTTGTCGCTCGACGAGACCCGACCGATGACATGGCCGCCGCGCAGCTTGATGATCTGGGTGAGCAGCAGCCCGACCCCGCCCGCCGCGGCATGGACGAAGGCGATGTCGCCGGGCTGCACCGGATAGAAGTCGGTTGCGAAATGGCTGGCGGTGAGGCCCTGCATCATGATCGCCGCGGCGGTCCGGTCGTCGATGGCATCGGGCACGGGGACGAGCGTGCTCGCCGGGATCACGACCTTCCCGGCATAGCTTCCGGGCGCATAGACCCAGGCGACGCGCTGGCCGGGCCGGAAGCCCTCGACACCGGCGCCTGTCGCCAGCACGCGCCCGACTCCTTCCACGCCGAGGATCTTCGGATCGGGCATCTCGCGCCAAGCCATCCCCTGCCGGACGCCGACGTCCATGAAATTGACCCCCGCGACGGCGATCTCGACCAGCACTTCGCCGACGCCGGGCACCGGCTCCGGCCGATCGACATAGGCCAGCATACCGGCGTCGCCGATTCCGTTCATCACGACAGCTTTCATGTTCTCACCTCAGAATTGAACGATCATTCCATAATTGAACAAATAAAAAGGCACCTATCGCAAGGCCCGAAGCGCCAGATCGGCGAGGCCGGCGAGCGCCGCCGGGCCTGCGCCGCCGCGCGCGGCCACGCGGATTCCGACGAAGCTCGCGATCAGGAATTCGGCGATCGCCTGCCGGTCGAGCCCCGGCGGGATATCGCCCTCGGCCTGGGCTTCGCGGACGCGATCGGCCACGGCGGCGCGAATGGCGTGGGCAAGCGGCGCGCGCTCCTCGACGAGATCCGGCCGCGCGGTGCCGAACTCGCAGATCGAGCTGGTGCCGAGACAGGGCTGGCCCGCCGTGGCGACCACCCGCCGCAGCATCGCCTCGATGCCGTCGATCGCCCGCGGTCCGCTGCGCAACGCCTCGATATGGGCGGCACGCTCCGCCTCGCCATAACGGCGGACGGCGGACCGATAGAGCTGCCATTTGTCGCCGAACGAATTGTAGAGGCTTTGCCGCCCGATCCCCATCGCATCGACGAGCATCTGCGCGGACGTGCCCTCGAAGCCATGCTCCCGAAACACCCCGATCGCCGAATCGAGGGCAGCGTCAGCATCGAATTCCCGAGGTCTCGCCATGCCCCGCTTCTATGCGATCGGGAACGATCGTTCAAGAATTAAATCGGCGCCTTTCGTCGATCATATTTCCCAGGCGACGATCGACACGGGGAAATGGAAGCGGATGCCGTCCGGCGCGTGCCAGGCGCCTACCCCGATCCTGTCCGCGCCGCTCGCGATGTCGGCGTCGAACATGGCGGCCAGCCGGGGCATGTCCTCCACGTCCGCCAGCGTGTCGAGGCGGGCTTCCAGCCGATAGCCGTCGATCACCATCTCCCGCAGCCCGGCCTCGCGCCCGATCTGCCGGAGCTGGTCGAGGGTGAGCGCGCTGGTGTGGGACGGATCGCGCAGCCGCTCCATGATGTCATAGGCCTGCTGCGTCTCGGCCGACGGCGTGGCGTCGATCACCACGATGCGCCCATCGGCCCGGCAGACGCGCTTCATCTCCGCGAGCGTCGCGGCGGGATCGGGCATGTGGTGGAAACTGTAGCGCGTGGTCACCCGATCGAAGGCACCGTCCCCGAAAGGCAAGGCGGTGGCATCGCCGACATGCCAGGCCAGATGGGCGAGCCTCGCCTCCGCCTGGCGCAGACGGGCCTGATCGATCATCGCGGGCGTGATGTCGATGCCGGTGACGGAACGGACATGCCCGGCCAGCGCGCAGGCCAGAATGCCAGGGCCGCACGCGACATCGAGCACATCGAGATCGGGCTTGAGCGCGCAGGCCGCGAGGGTGCGGGCCAATGCGCCGGCTTCGGCATGGATCGGCAGCTCCGCAAAGGGTTTCGCCCAGCGGGTGAACTGGGCGACGATACGCTCGTCATGCGCGCTCAAGGTCATGATGTGCTCCTCCTGAGCGACGGGGATAGCGGTTTGCCCCATGACCGGCTAACGACGATCGGCCAATGATCGATGGATATCGGCCATGAAGTCACTGACCGACGCAGAAACGCGGGACGTCTTGCAATCCTATGGCCTCGACAGGCCGACGGGGATCGGCTTCGCTTTCCTGGATAGCGCACGCGACACCTTCTACGATTGGCATTCGCACGCCTATCACCAGCTCATCTACGCCATCGACGGCCCGACGCAGATCGAAACCGCGCGCGGCCGTCACATCCTGCCGATCGGGCGCGCGGCCTGGATTCCGGCGGACACACAGCACCGGACGCTGATTTCCGGGGCCGAGGGGGTATCGCTCTATTTCTCGCCGGAGGTCGTGGCGGACGCGACGGGGCGCGTGCGCATCCTCGTGGCGAGCCGGCTGATGCGGGAGATGATCCTCCACGCCGCGCGCTGGCCGCTCGGCGCGAGCGAGAGCGATCCGCTCGCCGCCAGCTTCCTGCGGACGCTGGCCCTCCTGTGCGGCGAATGGCTGGACACCGAGCTGCCGCTGTTCCTGCCCGGCGCCGGCCATCCGTCGATCCTGCGCGCGATGGACCATGCCACCGCCCATCTCGCCACAGCGACGCAAGCCGATGCCGTGGCGGCGGCGGCCATGTCCGAACGATCGTTCCGCCGTCTGTTCGAAAGAGAGACGGGCATGGGCTGGCAGAGCTGGCTCACGCAGGCGCGCATCCTGACGGCGATGGGATTGTTGAGCGAGGGCGGGCGCGTCACCGACGTCGCGGCGGATGTCGGCTACACATCGCTCAGCGCCTTCGCCAAGGCCTTCGCGAAACTCGCGGGGGAGGCCCCGGCGCAGTTCCGGGCACGCCAGCAAAGCTCGAAAGCCGCCCGCCAGGAGAGCGCCGGAATGGGACTGTTTCGCCACGGTCATCCTCGACCGCCGCTCAAGCCGTGATAAGCGTCCGGCCATGGACACTGGCCGACCGATGATCGAACCCGCTCACCATTCCTCCCCGATCCGCACGCGCTACGGCACGGCTCGGGGGCTGGTGCGGCTCCTGCTGTCCCACCTTCAGGTCGCGGGGCGCCTGTCGCATATCGTCATGCCCGAGCCGGGATCGGTCCGGCGCTTCGTGTTCGTGTGTCAGGGCAATATCTGCCGAAGCGCGTTCGCCGATCAGATGACGCGCGATCGGGGCTTCGACAGCATCTCGTTCGGCCTGTCGACATCGGCGGACGGGCCGGCCCATCCGCCGGCGGCGCAGGCGGCCGCCCGTCTCGGCGTGGACCTGTCTGCGCACCGGACCCGGCGGGTGGAGGATTATGTTCCCCGGCCCGGCGATTTCCTGCTGGCGATGGAGGTGCGCCAGCTTGCACGTCTCGCCGGGAACGAGCGGCTCCGCCACCTGCCCCGATCGCTGCTTGGGCGCTGGGCCAGCCCGGCAAGGCCGCATCTGCACGATCCGTTCGGCCTGGACGCCGCTTATATGGACACCTGCTTCCGATCGATCGAAACGGCGGTGGCCGAACTCGTCAGGCGCTACCCCGCCGCACGGCTTTCGCAAGGACGTTGAGCAGGTCGCGCAGGAAGGGCGCGGGATCGCGCAGGCTCATCACATAATAGCGGGTGCGGGGATCGATGAACCCCAGCCCATAGGACAGGATGTCCGCGAGCGGGCGAGGCGCGAACATCGGATCGGCGATGGCCGACCGGCCCAACAGGACGCGCAGCAGGCGCCGGGTTTCCGGGATCATGTAACGGGCGCGGAGGCCATCGCGGGGAGATGCGGCCGGGCGATGATCCTCCAGCACCGCGCGGCGATAGGCCTCCCAGGCGAAATGCGCACCGCAATGCCACGCCAGCGGCAGGCTGCCCCAGAACCTTCCATTGATTTCCATCAGCCAATAGCGGCCGGTCCGGGCATCGAAGCGATATTCGACCATCGCCGTGCCCTGCCAGCCGGCCGCCCGCAGCAGCGCGATCGACTTCTCCATCTGGTCCCGATGGCGATCGAGCGGCTCCGCGGCGCAATAGGTCGAGACACCGCCCTCCGGCGGCCATTCGTGCAGCCGGCGATGCTGGAACCGCAGCGTCGGCTCGCCATCGGCCATATGGATCATCTGCCCCAGCCCGATGCCGGGGCAATAGCTCTGGATCAAAGGCCAGCAACCAAGCGGGCGATAGCGATCGAGCAACGCCAACAGGCCGCCTTTATCGAGGACGAACTCCGCTTTCTCGAATTCGAGCCCATGCGCTGCGAGCCTGGGCAGGATGGCCGTCGGATCGGCCCATTTCGCCACGATCGGGTAGTCCAATCCACCGGCGCGCGCCATGAAATCGTCGCCATCGGCCGGCTGCCAGCTTTGCGGCGTATCGATCCCCAGGGCCGCCGCGCGCCGCAACGTCTCGCGCTTGTCGAGCACGAGGCGCAGGGCCGCGGCCCGTGGCGTCAATATTGCGCATCCCCCGATCCGCTGCGGCAGGTCGGCCAGCGCCGCGAGATCGCTCTCCGAGATCGCCAGCACCGCCGCCGCGCCCGTCGCCTCGATTATCTCCGGCAACCATTGCCCGATGGGCCGCTGCGGCCGCTCGGAAAAGCCGGTGCAATAGCGCGAGGCCCGGCCGATCGACGAGGCCTTGCCGATGCCATGCACCGGCACGCCGTGCGAACCCAAATCCCGGATCACGGCCAGCCCGATCGGAGAATCCACGCCCAGCACGATCGCCAGCGGATGATGGCTCATCCGGGCAGCAGCCGGCGCTCATAGCGCCAGGTTCCGATCAACTGGTCCGCGAACCGCAGGCCGGTCCGCAGCAGATTGGCGGGCAGGCGCTCCTGTTTGCGATCCCCGTCCAGCAGCTCGCCCGGATCGAGATCCGCGAAGCCGCTCGCCCGGAGCGAGGGATGGTCCGCGATGGCCCGGCACAGGCTGTCGAACCGGGCCATGACCGAACGGTTCGGCCGCTGCCGATCCCGCGACAGCATCTCGAAGCTGTGGGTGACGATCATGAAGGCCGGCTGTTTCGTCTCCGCGGCATGAGAAAGCGCGGCACGCATCTCCATGCCCGACGCGGCGCAGATCTGGGCCGGCCTGAAGTGACGGGGCCGATCGAAAAATCCCGACACGGGCAACAGGAAAACCCCCTCCTTCTCAACCGCGCCGATCTGCCCCTGAGCCACCGAAACGCGGCAGTCACCGCCGAGATAGGCCGGATTGACGCTGGTGTCCCACGCGATCCCGAGCGCGGCGAGCGCCCGCAGGCTGTTGTCGTCGGCACCGTAATTGCCCGCCCGGAAGGCGATGGGCCGTGGCGCCCCGGCGCGGACGAGAATGTCCCGTGCGAGGCCGAGCAACCGCACCTGATCGTCGAGATCGAAATCCCCGATGTTGCGGCCCGAACGGCCAGCCACGGGCGACGCGTTCGCCCATTGCAGCCATTCGGTGTGGATGTGCAATTGAACCTCGTGGCCGCGGGCGAGGATCGGGCCGACGATATCGGCGATCACCTGTTCGCCATGGACCAGCGCCGGCATGGGATCGACGAAGAACACGCCCTTGAGCCCGTGCTGCTCGAGGCGATCCATCTGCCAGCCGACGCCGAAATCGCCCGCCGGGCATCGCCCCAGGATCGAACTCTCGAAATTCTCGCGGATGCCCTGCCCCCGCGCCTGCCCTCCCGCCGACAATTCCGTGTCCACAGAGATCAGCACATGGGTCATCGCCGGGGCTTCTCGCAGAATTGTTTTAACGTAGGGATAAGCATGGCACAGCATCGTTGCCGGTGCCTGTCTGTCGCGCACCGCGCCATCATCTCGGGCAGCCGGCCTTTCCGCTTCGAGTGCCATCGATCGATGGCCATAAAAAAGGCGGCGCCGTGGCGCCGCCCTTATCTGGTGCAGACTAGCTGCTTGTTAGCCGCCAGAACCGCGATCTCTGAGGCGCCGATGATATCCACCTGGAGCCCGTGGTCAAGGGATCGGGGGCCATGGCTTCGCTTTTATTGCGCCAGCGATGGAACCAATCCTGCTTGATCCAGCAGAGATTTCCTGATGCTGTCGCCCCGTTGGGGGAGTGTTTGCATGACGTGGCGTTTGGGGTTGGATCTCGGCACGAATTCGCTGGGATGGGCAGCGTTGCGGCTGGATGAGGCGGATCAGCCCTGTGGCATCATCGCCGCCGGATCGCGGATATTCAGCGATGGACGCGATCCCAAGTCCGGCGCGTCGCTGGCGGTCGACCGGCGCGATGCCCGCGCGATGCGGCGGCGGCGCGATCGCTTCCAGCAGCGCCAGCGGGCCTTGCTCGACTATCTGGTCAAGGATGGCCTCTTCCCCGCCGATCCGGCCGAACGCAAGGCACTGGCCGCGCTCGATCCCTATGCGCTGCGCGCTCGCGCGCTGGACGAGCCGCTGAGCCTTGCCGAAATCGGCCGCGCGATCTTCCATCTCAATCAGCGGCGCGGTTTCCAGTCCAACCGCAAGGCCGATCGCGGCAAGGACGAGGATGCCGGCAAGATCGCCATCGGCATCGACCGGCTGCGCGACGCGATCGACGCCGCCGGCGCGCGGACGTTCGGCGAGTTTCTCCATCTGCGCCGGGCCGGTGCCGAAAGCGCCAACGCCATTCCCTCCGTCCGCACGCGCCTGCGCCCCGAGACCGGAGAGGGCGCCAAGGGCGACGGTTATGACTTCTATCCGGGGCGCGAACTCATCAAGGCGGAGTTCGATGCGATCTGGGACGCGCAGGCCCCTCATCACCCCACGGCGCTGACCGGCGACGTCTACGGGCATCTTTATGAGATCGTCTTCCATCAGCGGCCGTTGCGAACGCCAAAGGTCGGCAAATGTTCGTTGCCTCCTCACATGGAGGAACGGCTGCCCAAGGCCCATCCTCTCTTCCAGCGCCGCCGGCTGCTGGAGGAGTTGAACGCGCTGATGATCGTCCGGCCCGGCGAGACCGCCGAACGGCTGACGCCCGAGCAGCGCGATCTTCTGCTGTTGAAGCTCAAGGACAAGCGCAAGGTCGGCTTTGAAAGCCTGCGCAAGACGCTGAAGCTCGATCCCGCCGCACGCTTCAACAAGGAGAGCGAGCATCGCACCGAGCTGAAGGGCGACGAAGTGGCGGCCGAGATGTCCACCAAGGCCCGGTTCGCCACGCTCTGGTGCCACCTGTCCATCGATCGGCAATGGGAGGTGATCCGGCGCTTGCAGGCCCTCGAAAGCAAGGAGGACGAGGCTCGCTTCTGCGCATGGCTGGCCGAAGCTCACGCCCTGTCGGAAGAGCAGGCCAAGGCCGTCATGGGCGCGCGCCTGCCGCACGGCCATGGCCGCTTCGGCCCGACCGCGACGGCCGCGCTGATCGAGGCTCTCACCACGGGCCGCACGCCCCAAGGCCGAGGCCCCACCGCCCCGCCGATCGCGCCGGACCGCGTGGTCGTCTATAGCGAGGCGGCCGCTCTCGCCGGCTATCATCACAGCGACCATCGCACCGGCGAGATTTTCGAGGACGGAGATGGGCGCCCCGCCCTCCCTTATTATGCCGTGCCGCTCGAACGGCACATCATGCCGGGCACGGCCGATCCCGACGAGAGGGATGAGGCACTGCGGCTCGGGCGCCTCACCAATCCCACCGTGCATATCGGGCTCAATCAGCTCCGCCGCGTCGTCAACCGGCTGATCCGGGCTTATGGCCCCCCGGCCGAGATCGCGCTGGAACTGGCGCGTGACCTCAAGCTCTCCGACGACGAGAAGAAGCGTCGCAATCAGGAGAATAGCCGGAACCGCCTCGATGCCGAGAAGCGCTCGGAAAAGCTCGAAGCGATCGGCCAGCGCGACAGCGGCGCCAATCGCGCCCTGCTCAAATTGTGGGAGGAACTCAATCCCGGCAACGTGCTCGATCGGCGCTGCGTCTATACCGGCACGCAGATCTCCATGGAGATGCTGTTTTCGGGCGCGGTCGAGGTGGATCACATCCTGCCCTTCGACGCGACGCTGGACGATTCCAACGCCAACAAGATTCTCTGCCTGCGCGAAGCCAATCGCGAGAAGCGCAAGCGCTCGCCCTTCGAGGCCTGGGGACATACCGACCGGTGGGAGGAGATCGCCGAGCGGGCCTCCCGCCTGCCGCGCGGCAAACGCTGGCGCTTCGAGCCCGATGCGATGCAGCGCTTCGCCGAGGAGGGCGGCTTCCTCGCGCGCCATCTGGTCGACACCCAATATCTCGGCCGCCTCGCGCGCGACTATCTCGCGGCGCTCTATCCGGGAACGGGGGAAGGGAGCAGCCCGGTCTGGGTGTCGCCCGGCCGCCTGACCGAAATGGTCCGCCGCAAGCTCGGGCTCAACACGCTCCTGCCCGATCATAATTTCGGCGGCGGCGCGGATCAGCCGAAGAACCGGCTCGATCACCGGCACCATGCCATCGACGCGGCGGTGATCGCCATCCTCGATCGCGGAATGCTCAACCGTATCGCGCGCGAATCCGGGCAAGGCGCAAGCGATGCCGACCTGCTCAGGATCATCGTGCCCGAACCCTGGCCCGGCTTCCGCGACGATCTCAAACGCACCGTCGACGCCATCGTGGTCGCGCATCGGCCGGATCATGGCACCGTCTCCAAGGCCGGGCTCAAGCGCGGCCGTGACCAGACCGCCGCCCGCCTCCACAACGACACAGCCTATGGCCTGACCGGCGAGACGGATGAAAAGGGCAACAGCCTCGTCGTCCATCGCGTACCGCTCGCCTCGCTCAAGAAAGCGGCGGATATCGACAAGGTGCGCGATCTCGCGCTGCGCACAGCGCTGGCCGACTTCACCGCCGGTTCCGAGGGCAAGGCCTTCGAGGCCCGGATCGCGAAGTTCCCGGAATTGGGGCCGCTCGACTATCGCGGCATCCGGCGGGTGCGTATCATCGAGCCGCTGTCCGTCATCCCGATCCGCGACGCCACGGGCCGCGCGTACAAGGGCTATAAGGGCGACTCCAATTATCGCTATGACGTGTGGGAGCTGCCGGACGGGAAATGGCAGGCCAGCGTCATCTCGATGTTCGACGCGCATCGGCTTGAGGCGCAGCCCCGCCCACACCCCGCCGCGCGTAAAGTGCTGAGCCTCCAGCAGAGCGACCTCCTCGCCCTGGAAGCGGAAGGAGCCGCGCGCCGACTGATGCGTGTCGTGAAGTTCGGCCAGAACGGCCAGATCGTGTTGGCCGAACATCAAGAATCCGGCGATCTTAAACGCCGTGACGCGACGTCCAATGACGAAGACCCATTCAAATATATCGCGCCGACGGCGGGCGGCCTGAAAAAGGCGCGTGCCCGGCAGGTCCGCGTCGACGAGCTCGGTCGCGTGCTGGACCCCGGCTTTCCCGCCCGAAAGTCGCGGCGGATCACAAAACCCCGGCGGATCGCGGCGGAGTAGGCGGCGCGGCGATGGAGCGGATCGTCGACATCGCCACGGACGGTCGTCACCTTGCCGCGCATCGCGGTTTCCTGATCGTCTCGGAAGGGCGCGAGGAGATCGGCCGCGTGCCGCTCGACGACGTCGCCGCGGTGATCGTCCATGCCCACGGCATCACCTGGTCCACCAACCTGATGGTGGCACTTGCCGAGCGCGGCGCGCTGATGCTGCTGTGCGGCCCCAATCACCAGCCCGCCGCCGTCTGCCTCCCGATCGACGGCCATCATGCCCAGAATGGCCGGATGCGCGCCCAGTGGGAAGCCGGGCGCCCGCTCTCCAAACAGCTTTGGCGGGCGCTCGTCGTGGCCAAGATCCGCTGGCAGGGAGCCGTGCTGGAAGCCAATGGCCGCACCGCCGGCGCCTTCGATCTGCTCGCGCGCAAGGTCGGCTCCGGCGATCCCGACAATGTCGAGGCACAGGCCGCCCGCCGCTATTGGGGGCTGCTGATGGGCGAGGATTTCCGGCGTGATCGGGAGGCCGGCGGCGCCAATGCGCTGCTCAACTATGGCTATGCGGTGATGCGGGCGATGTGCGCCCGCGCGGTGGTGGCGGCGGGGCTGCATCCCTCAATCGGTGTCCATCATGCCAACCGGGGCAATCCCTTCGCGTTGGCAGACGATCTCATCGAGCCGTTCCGGCCGCTGGTGGATGCGCTCACCGTTCGGCTCGGTGCCGTCGGCGTGGCGACCGTGACGCCCGAGGCCAAGCGCGCTTATGCCGGCCTGATCGCGCTGGATCTGCCGGGCATGGGTGGCGTCACCACCACCGTATCGCTGGCAGCGACACGCGCCGCGCAGAGCCTTGCGAAGAGCTTCCAGACGGGCAAGGCCGCCGATCTCGTTCTCCCCCAGCCCCCATCGGCGCTCGAGCTGGCCGGGCTCGACGCGCTGCTGCGGTGAGTGCGACCCAGCTTAGCGGCTATCGGCTGATGTGGATCTTCGTCATGTTCGACTTGCCCGTCGCCACCAAGGCCGAGGCACGCGCCGCTACGAAGTTCCGCGAATATCTGCTCGATGAGGGTTTCGAGAAAAGCCAGTTCTCGATCTATGCTCGATTCTGCAACGGAAAGGAGCAATTCGAAGCCTATATGCGACGAATCGAGGCACATCTTCCCGAAAAGGGAGAAATTCACATCCTGAGCTTCACGGACAGGCAATATGAGAATATCATTCGCTATGCCGGCCAGCGGAAGCGCAAGCCACGCAGGAATCCAGATCAACTGGCCCTGTTTTAAGGGAACCCACCAGTGATTCGCGAAAATGGATCGTCATCTATTTCCTGTGAAAACAGAGAGATAGCTGACGATCCAGGATAGCCGCTCAGAGATCGCGGTCCAGCGGCAACGAAGCCGCCGCAGTGCGCTTGACCACGATGAGGATAGCCGCTCAGAGATCGCGGTCCAGCGGCAACTGGCAATACGATGTCATGCCGTGCCTCGAAAGGATAGCCGCTCAGAGATCGCGGTCCAGCGGCAACTGGTTGGCATTTACTGCATCACGAAGGCATGAGGATAGCCGCTCAGAGATCGCGGTCCAGCGGCAACATTGCCGGCATAGGCGTAATAATAGGCGTCAGGATAGCCGCTCAGAGATCGCGGTCCAGCGGCAACACATCATTGGCGGCCGTCACCTTGGGCGCGAGGATAGCCGCTCAGAGATCGCGGTCCAGCGGCAACTGTTTTCGCCGCCGCCATCGTTGCCGCCCTAGGATAGCCGCTCAGAGATCGCGGTCCAGCGGCAACGCCCGGTCGGTTCTCTGCGCTCCGGGCAATAGGATAGCCGCTCAGAGATCGCGATCCAGCGGCAACTGCGTGCTTCGACAGCCCGACCATCGTGGTAGGATAGCCGCTCAGAGATCGCGGTCCAGCGGCAACGCGGCGGCGCAGGGGCCGGTGCTCCAAGCGAGGATAGCCGCTCAGAGATCGCGGTCCAGCGGCAACCCATCGCATCGGTCACCAACGCCGTGGGTGAGGATAGCCGCTCAGAGATCGCGGTCCAGCGGCAACTAGAATGTGCGGGCCTGCAAATTTTGGGTGAGGATAGCCGCTCAGAGATCGCGGTCCAGCGGCAACTCAGGTGGAACGCGGGCGATCTTTGTAGCAAGGATAGCCGCTCAGAGATCGCGGTCCAGCGGCAACTCTACAAGGATCTCTTCCTGCTGACGCTCAAGGATAGCCGCTCAGAGATCGCGGTCCAGCGGCAACATCCCCACGACGATGCCGTTCGTCCTGTTCAGGATAGCCGCTCAGAGATCGCGGTCCAGCGGCAACATAGACCTTGTGATGGCCGCGTGCGAGTGCAGGATAGCCGCTCAGAGATCGCGGTCCAGCGGCAACCTGCCCGTCCACATGGGCAGCTACGTCGTCAGGATAGCCGCTCAGAGATCGCGGTCCAGCGGCAACTATCGACAACGCCCGTAACAACGGAATCCAAGGATAGCCGCTCAGAGATCGCGGTCCAGCGGCAACTTACGGAAGCGTTCGCCGACTACCGCAACAAGGATAGCCGCTCAGAGATCGCGGTCCAGCGGCAACTCGCGACGCGCGAACGCCATGCAACGCCGGAGGATAGCCGCTCAGAGATCGCGGTCCAGCGGCAACCCGATGATGGTCAGGGCGACGGCGGCAAGGAGGATAGCCGCTCAGAGATCGCGGTCCAGCGGCAACACACGAACACGCTCCCACGCCGCATCGTCGAGGATAGCCGCTCAGAGATCGCGGTCCAGCGGCAACAGCTGCGCGACACGGGCGGAAAGCTGGCGTAGGATAGCCGCTCAGAGATCGCGGTCCAGCGGCAACTTATGGCTGCAGGTCACAAGGAGTATTGCTAGGATAGCCGCTCAGAGATCGCGGTCCAGCGGCAACAGATCGCCGGTCGCCGAGGCCACGCCCCGAAGGATAGCCGCTCAGAGATCGCGGTCCAGCGGCAACGCGCAAGTGCATTGCTCCATGGCCACGGCGAGGATAGCCGCTCAGAGATCGCGGTCCAGCGGCAACCCTGCGGCGCTGGCGTGATGATCCGCCCCGAGGATAGCCGGTCAGAGATCGCGGTCCAGCGGCAACGCGATGATGCTCGCTCCAAGCCCCACCGAGCGTGAGCAGACGGAACTCGGAAGCCCAATTCAGATACAGACAAGAATGATGGCCGAGGCGCAGAACGTACCCCTCCCCGACGAATGCCCGGATTGCCGCCGATCTATTCCTTGGTCGTCTTCCGATATCGATTGATCGCGGCCCCGAGGAAGGCGGTACGATCGCGATCCTCCCCACGAACCTTCTGCCGCGCGCGCATCAGGTCTTTCCAGCCGACATAGCCGACCAGCGTGCCCCTGTCGGGCTCCACCACCGGCAGATGCGCGGCATTCGCCTTCACCAGCTTTTCCGCGAGGCTCTCAAGATATTCGTTCGGATCGGCGACGATGATATGCATTCCGGCAAGCAACGCGCCCAGGCTCGTGTCACGATGCTTGCCCGCCCGACGCCAGCCCATCACCGAAGGCGGATCGACGATGCCGAGCACATGCCCCTCCGCATCGACAACCGGGAAGCTCGGATGACGCCGTTCGGGCGCCGTCAGAAAACTCACCGCCTCCCGCAGCGTCATCGCCGCCGACACCGTCTGCACATCGCGTGTCATGACTTCGCTGACGCGCGTCAGCGCGAAGGGATCGACACGATATTCACGAACGATGTGGTGGCCGCGCCGGGCGATCTTCTCGGTCAGGATCGAACGCTTCATCAGCAGCACTGTGACGAGATGCGCGGTCGCGCAGGCAGCGATGAGCGGCAACAGCACGTTCGAATTGCCGGTCAGTTCGACCGAGAAGAAGGTGGCGGTGAGCGGCGCGCGCATCGTGCCGCCCATCGTCGCGGCCATGGCCAGCAGCGCCCAGAAACCGGGGTCTGCCGCCGGAAGCCAGCCGCTCAATGCGGCGCCCATCGCCCCGCCCATGATGAGCAGCGGTGCGAGGATGCCGCCTGACGTCCCCGAACCGAGCGCAACCGCCCAGATGATCGCCTTCACGATCAGCAGCAGGAGCGCGATCTTGAGAATCGCGCCGCCGGCAAGCACCCGCGCGATATTGTCGTAACCGACGCCGAGCGCATGGGGATCGATCAGGCCGCCGATGCCGACGACGAGGCCGCCGATCATCGGCCACCACATCCAGTGGATCGGCAGCTTCAGGAAACCGTCCTCGCAGGCATAGACGAGTTGCGTCAGCCCGACCGACAGCAGCCCGCCGGCGACGCCGATGAACACCCAGCCCGCGAGCCCCACCGCGCTGATCGCCGCCACGCCGTGAAACGGAAACAGCGGCGAGGGCATGTGGAGAGCGGTGCGACCGATCTCGGCGATGATCGCGGCGACCGCGACCGGCACGAAACTGCGCGGCGTCCATTCGAACAGCAGCAACTCGACCGCGAGCATGATCGCCGCGATCGGCGTGCCGAACACCGTCGTCATGCCCGCCGCGGCGCCAGCAACGAGCAATGTCTTCCGTTCGTTGTCGGTGACGGGGAGCGCCTGCGCGATCAGCGAGCCGATCGATCCGCCGGTCATGATGATCGGGCCTTCGGCACCGAACGGACCGCCGGTGCCGATCGAAATCGCCGAGGAAATAGGCTTCAGGATCGCGACCTTGATGTCGAGCTGCGAGCGGCCGAGCATGATCGCCTCGATCGCCTCGGGAATACCGTGTCCGCGGATCTTGTCGCTGCCGTAGCGCGCCATGAGCCCGACGATCAACGAACCGACGACCGGCACGAGCACGGACGACAGCCCAAGCTGGTGATCCCCAAGGTTGAGATTGGCGAAGCTGAACGTGCCGAGATAAGCGAGGTTGGTACACAGGCGGATGAGCCCGAGCAGCGCGATGCCGCCGAACAACGCCGCCACGGCAACGACCACTGCGATCAATGCGATCAGGAGGACTCTGGGCTCGGTGGTGAAGTCGCCCAGCCGGCGGTCAATACGGTCGTTGCTCAAATTTTTCGCTTCCAGACAACAGAGGGACGGCCTTCCGGGCAAGGCTACCCATATTTCTATCGCACTACGATACAAAAAATCGAGTGTCCTGGATAATGCGACCAGAGGCATCCATCTCAGGGGGAAGGAATGGTGCCGGTATCCATCGGCGGCGGAATGGGCACGTCCGAAAACATCCTCCTTGTCCAGGATGCCTCCGAAACGTGCCCCGGCTCCGCATAGGCGGAGCCCGCCTTCCTCAAGCCGCCCTCCGACGGTCCCGACCGAGGGAGACGGTCAGGATCGCCATCCGGCAGGCGTTCCTTGAGCGCAGACGCATTCACCCCGGAGATGGCGTGATGCTCTGCCCGAAGGCCTCCTTCTGGAGCTCATGATAGGCACCGACCAGCCGGCCGAGACTGAACGCTCGGTTCCGCCCGCTGGGGTTGGGAAGAACCCAGACGCCGGACGTCCCGATGCCGGCAGACTGTCGGCCCCAGCGAATATCCCGGCGCCCGCTCAGCGCTGAAAAGGATGCCTTGCCGAGAAACGCGACGAAACGCGGCGCGTATCGGCCGACCTTGTGCTCGAACGCAGCCGCCGCCTCCAGGAAATCCGCGCTGGAAAGCTGATCGGCCCGCGCCGTGGCGCGCTCGACGACCGTCGTCAGCCCGCAGCCATGTTGGAGGAAACCGCGATCCATCTCGGGGGTCAGTTCCCGCGCGGTGAAACCCGCGAGATGCATGACCCGCCAGAACCGATTGCCTCGCCCGGCGAAGTGATGGCCAGTGGCCGCCGCCATCAGGCCGGGATTGATCCCGCAGAACAGCACGCCGAGCCCCTCGGCGATGACGTCGGGAAGCCCAGCGCCCTCCCCCGATGCGGGATGCGCAGTCATCCGCAGATCACGGCCACCGCCTTGCGGGCGATGTCCCGAAGCTCCTCCCGATCGGCGCCCGCCCTGGCGCGCAGGGCGATGGTCTGCATCGTCGCCGTCGCCATCATGGCCAGCGTTTCGGGATCGGCGCCGACCTTCAACTCGCCCGCCTCGCGGGCCGCACGGAGCCGCGCTTCGAACCCGGCATCGAGCCTTCGGAAGCCTGCCGCCACGATGCGCTGGATCTCGGCATCCTCGGCGGCTTCGGTGATGGCCGTGCCGACCACGAAACAGCCACGCGGCCGCGCGCCATCCACGAAATAGATCGACAGGGCCGCCTCATAGGCGCGCATCAGCGCCTCCTTCAGAGTGCCGCCGCTGAGCGCCTCGCCCAGGGTGACGAATTTCTGGTCCCAATATTCGCCCAGCGCCTTGAGATAGAGCGCGTGCTTGTCCCCGAACGCCGCGCGCAGGCTCGGCCGGTTCATGCCCGTCGCGGCGGAAATATCGTCGAGCGACGTGCCGGAATAGCCGGTCTTCCAGAAGGCTTCCGTCGCCCGCTGGAGGGCGACCTCGGGATCATAGGCGCGTGGCCGGCCGCGCCCCCTTGCCTCGCTCTCTTTTGAATTTTGTTCCATTTCGCATAAAATCCTTGACGCACGTCTCCGTCAGGCATATTTGTCCATCATCGAACAAAATTCAAGCCGGCTGAAAACGGCGACCCGACCTCCCGGTTTTCGCGGGTTCATGGCGGCCGGAACTGTTGGGTGGCGTCAGCGTGCTTCCCACCAAATGACGGATCGGACGATGCAAGACCAGATTGACGAAGCGACGGAAAGCGCGAGCCCCAACCCGCCGAAGCGGACGCTCGGCCAGAGGCTGCGCCTTCCCCTGATGATCGCGGTTCCGGTACTGGCCCTGATGGGCGCCGCGGCGGGATATTGGGCGGACAAGCCCTATGTCTCGACGAACGACGCCTTCGTCCGGGCGACGAAGGGCTCCATCAACGCGCGGGTTTCCGGCCAGGTGGTGGAAATCGCGGTGAAGGACAACCAGATCGTCCGCAGAGGCCAGCTTCTGTTCCGTATCGACCCCGAGCCCTATGAGATCGCGGTCGAGCAGGCCGAGGCCAAGCTCGCCAGCACCCGCCTCCAGATCGGGGGGCTGAAGGCCACCTATCGCCAGCAGCTCGCCGATCTTCAATCGGCCCGGGTGTCGGCCCAGTTCGACGGGCAGGAATTCGATCGCAAGAAGAACCTGCTCGCCTCCGACTTCACCTCGCGATCGGCCTATGAGCAATCGGAAACCGCATATAAGGTCTCGCAGCAGCACATCGCCTCGGCCGGGGAGCAGGTGGCCAACACCGTGGCCGCGCTCGCCGGGAACCCCAATATCGCGGTCGATCGACACCCGACGGTCCGCGAGGCGCAGGCGGAGCTCGATCGCGCCCGGCTGAACCTGTCCTACACCCGTGTCCTCGCCCCGGACGATGGGATCGTGACCAAGGTGGACGACCTCCAACTCGGCGATTTCGTCAACAGCGGCGCGGCCGTCTTCTCGATGATGTCGACGCATCGCATCTGGGTGGAGGCGAATTTCCGGGAGACCGGCCTCACCCACATGCGCCCCGGCCAGCCCGCGACGATCATGGTCGATGCCTATCCGGGGCATGGCTTCCCCGCCCATGTCGCCAGCATGAGCCCCGGCACCGGATCGGAATTCGCGGTGCTGCCGCCCGAGAACGCCACCGGCAACTGGGTGAAGGTGGTCCAGCGCCTGCCCGTCCGCCTGGAGTTCGACGCGCTCGATCCGCAGCGGCCGCTTTATTCGGGCATCAGCGTCACCGTCCGTATCGATACCCGCGCACGCCCCTCCCGGGCGACGCCAGAGGCGCGGTGAGCGCGATGCCTGCCCTGAGCGCCCCGGCTGAGGGCCGCCCCCTGCTGTCGGGCGCGGCGCTGCTCGCGATCTACATGCAGGCGGTGAACATCTCGCTGCCCAACGCGGCGGTGCTGCACATCCAGGGCAGCCTGTCGATGACCGACGACGAGATCGGCTGGGTCTTCTCCTCCTACATCATGGCGAGCGCCATGGTGATGCCGATGACCCGCTGGCTGGCGGGCGCATTCGGGCGCAAGACGGTAATGCTCACGTCGCTGGCGCTCTTCGCCCTAGGCCTCATCCTCGATACGCAGGCGACGACGGCGTTGCAGTTCGTCTTCGCGCGCATCTTCCAGGGGGCGGCGAGCGGCCCGCTTGCGCCGCTCGCGATGGCCATCCTGCTGGAAGGCGTGCCGCCCGAGCGCCAGCCCCGGCGCGGCCTCCTCTCCACCGTGATCGGGCTCGCGGGCATGTTGAGCGGCCCCGCGATCGGCGGGATCATCAGCGAATATCATGACTGGCGGCTGATCTTCGTGTTCGGCCTGCCGCTCACCGGCCTCATCTTCCTGACGATGGCGCTGTATCTGATCGAGCAGAAGCCCCGGCAGAACCCGCCTTTCGATTTCTTCGGCCTCGCGACGCTCGCGCTGGGCATGATCGGGCTGCAAATGCTGCTCGATCGCGGGGAGCGCATGGAATGGTTCGCGTCGACCGAAAGCTGCATCGAAGCGGCCGCCGCTGCGCTCGGTTTCTATCTCTTCCTCGTCCATGTGCTGACCGCGGAGCGGCACTTCCTCAACAAGGCGCTGTTCCGCGATCGCAATTTCGCCTTCTCGACGGTGATGTTCTTCGCGCTCGGCTTCGTGCTGCTGCCGACGCTCGCGCTCACCTCGCCGATGCTGGAGGAACTGCTCGGCTATCCCGCCGACACCACCGGCTACATGACCCTTCCGCGCGGAGCCGCGCTGATCGGCGCGCTCGCCATCACCGCCACGGCCCCCAAATGGATCGACAGCCGGCTGCTGGTCGTCACCGGCATCGGGCTCACCGCTTTGGGCAACTGGGTGATGCTCGGCTATTCGCCGCTGATGGACTGGCGCTATGTGCTGGTCGCCGGCACAATCCAGGGCGCCGGCCTCGGCATCCTGATGGCCGCGCTGAGCAAGACGGCGTTCAGCACGCTCGCCCCCGGGCTTCGCCCCGAGGGCACTGCGCTCTTCACCCTCGCCCGCCTCTACGGCAGCACCATCGGCATCGCGATCGTGCAGGTGCTTTTCTACAATCACACGCAGATGATGCATCTGGCGCTGGCCAAGAACCTGACGCCGCATCATGCGACCGGCCCGGCCGCCGGCCTTTTCGCCGGCGCCGGCCTTCCCATGCTCAACGAGTTGCTGACCGGACAGGCGGCGATCATCGCGCTCATCAACCAGTTCAAGCTGATGATGATCGTGATCCTCGCCGTCAGCCCCCTTGCGTTGCTTCTCCGCAAATCGCGGCCGCTCAACTGAACCTCGCGGAGCCGACATCATGATTTCGAAACGCTTCCTCCTCTCGCGCCGGATGGCCCGGACGGTCCTTGCGGGTGCGTCGCTCTCCCTCCTGTCGGCCTGCATGGTCGGGCCGGACTTCCAGAAGCCCGTGCCGCTCGGATCGCTGCATTATGATCGGCAGGCCGAGCAGCAACTCGCCACGGGGCAGAACGCCGACGCCCCGCGTATCCGTCTCGCGCAGGGGATCGAGGGCGACTGGTGGTCGACCCTTCAGTCCGCAAAGCTCGATCAGGTGATGCGCAAGGCGATCGACGGCAATCTCGACCTCACCGCCGCCGACGCCACGATCGCCCAGGCGAACGAGGCTGTCGCCGCCGCGCGGGGCACGCTCCGCCCACAGGTCGATTTCGGCGCCAGCGGCGGCCGGCAGGGCGCGGGCGGATCGGCCTCCAACATCTATTCGGTGGGGCCGAGCGTCAGCTTCGATTTCGACATCTTCGGCGGCAAGAAACGCGCCGTCGAGGAACGCGGCGCGCTCGCGGACCTTCAGAGGCACCGCTACGACGCCGCCTATCTCACGCTGACCGGCGATGTCGCCAGTCAGGCGCTCCGGCTGGCGTCGGCGCGCGCGCAGATCGACGCGGTCGAGACGCTGCTCGAACAGGATCGCCGGACGCTCGCGCTCGTCCAGACGGGGCACAGGTTCGGGAGCGCCACGCAGGTGGATGTCGCGCTGGCGCAGACACAGCTCGCGCAGGACCAGACGCTGCTCCCGCCGCTCGCACAGCAACGCGACGTCGCGCGCCACGCCTTGTCCGTGCTCGCCAGCAAGGGGCCGGCCGATTGGATGCCGCCGGATTTCGGCATGGCGGATTTCGCGCTGCCTTCCACGCTCCCGGTCAGCCTGCCGTCCGAGGTCGCGCATGATCGCCCCGACATCCTCGCGGCGGAGGCCCAGCTCCACGCCGCCAGCGCCGCCATCGGTGTCGCGACCGCCGATCTCTATCCGCGTCTCCAGCTTTCCGCCTCGCTGGCCACGGCCGGGCCGGGCATCGGCACGCTCTGGAGCATCGCCGGAGGCCTGGCCGCGCCGATCTTCCATGGCGGCACGCTCAAGGCCAACCAGCGTGGTTCCGTCGATGGCTACAAGGCCTCGCTGGCCGATTATCGGCAGACGGTGGTGCGATCGCTCGGTCAGGTGGCCGACGTGCTTCAGGCGATCAACCACGACGCCGAGGAATATGCCGCGCAGGAGCGCGCGCTGGCCGCCGCCGACGCCAGTCTGAAGCTCAATCAGGCCGGCTATCGCGCCGGCGAGATCGATGTCCTGAAGGTTCTCGACGCCCAGCGCGCCTATCAGCGCGCGCTGCTCGGGCAGATCCAGGCGAGGACGGCGCAATATCTCGACGCGGTTCAGCTTTCCGTCGCGCTCGGCGGCAATGCCTCCGGCGCCTTCGCAAGAAGAACCACCGCGAACGAGACACGATGAGTCATTTCGGCACGGGCCGGCCGCGGCCGGTCCGGCGTTAACCCCCGCGGCGGATGTCCGCACCACAGGAGCATGACCATGTCCCCCTCCGAGGAATTGCAGCAGACACGGATCCCGTTGAACACCGGCGCCGAGATGATGCCCGCCATCGGGTTCGGAACGCTGATCCCCGATCCGGCCAAGGCGAAGCAGGCGGTCAAGACGGCCTTGAAGGTCGGCTATCGCCAGTTCGATACGGCCGAACTCTACCGCAACGAGACCATCGTCGGAGAAGCGCTGAGCGAATCCTTCGACGAAGGCGTGCTGCGACGCGAGGAGCTGTTCCTGGTCGCCAAGCTATGGAACAACAACCACCGGCCCGAACGCCTGCGACGCGCTTTCGAGGCGAGCCTGCAACGGCTTCGGGTCGATTATGTCGACGCCTATCTGATCCATACCCCCTTCGCCTTCCCACCGACCGACGAACAGCATCCCAAGGACGAGAATAACCAACCCGTCTACGACGATGGCATCACGCTGGAGGAGACGTGGCGCGCGATGGAAGCGCTCGTCGATGAAGGCAGAGTCGGCGTCATCGGCCTCTCCGACATCAAGCTGGATCGGCTGAAGCAGATCGTCGCGACGGCGCGGATCAAGCCCTCGATCGTGCAGATCGAAGCCCACCCCTATCTGCCCGAGTGGGAGATGCTGGAATTCTGCAAGGAGCATGGCATCGTGCTTCAGGCCTTCGCGGCGCTGGGCCATGCGATGGAGCCGCGCCTGCTGGACGATCCCGTGATCGTCGCGATCGCCGCCCGCCTTGGCAAGACGCCGGCGCAGGTGGCCCTCGCATGGGCGGTGCAGCGCGGCACGGCCTTTCTGACCACGTCGGTCACTCCGCAGCGCATCGCCGAGAATTTCGACATTTCCCCGCTCCCGACAGAAGCCATGACGGAGATGCGCGAGCGACTGGCCAGGATTGTCCGCTACAATCAGGTGGTCGAAACGGGCGTGCCCGGCTTCGTGCCCCCTCCCAGATAACGGAGTGCGCTTTTCGGTAGGAGCATTTACTCGGGCGCGGTGCGGGGAGGCTGGCCACGTTTGCCCTGAACGACGAGAGCCCCCATCGCGGGGGCGTTGGGGGCTGTTGAGGTGTTGGTTGCGGGGACAGGATTTGAACCTGTGACCTTCAGGTTATGAGCCTGACGAGCTACCGGGCTGCTCCACCCCGCGTCACCATGGTTGCCGTAT
>NZ_JAASQK010000009.1 GCF_011762195.1 Sphingomonas oligoaromativorans
ATACGGCAACCATGGTGACGCGGGGTGGAGCAGCCCGGTAGCTCGTCAGGCTCATAACCTGAAGGTCACAGGTTCAAATCCTGTCCCCGCAACCACCGACATGAAACACCCGCCCGAGCATACGCCCGGGCGGGTGTTGTCGTTCAGGGCAAACGACGCCAGGGCCCCCGTCAACGCCCGAGTAGATCCTCCTACCGAAAAGCACCCCGCAGGAAGCGGCCCGCCTCGATCCGCCTGGCTTCGGCGTGCGCGACGGATGCCTCGTATGGCGGGAGGCGCCTCGTCAGAGCGGCAGGAGCGACCCGGTCCGGTCCAGATGCGTCTGCCCGGGGAGTGATCCGGCTGGTCTCCTGGCGTAAAGGCTCTGAGCGGACATCGATTTGGTCGCCGTATCACAGCAATGGAGATGGTATGACAGGACATGCTTGGGATCGGGTGCCGATCGACGCTCAGAGCATCGATGCGCCGCTGTCCCAGGCGGCGATCTTCCTCGTGGTGACCGTGAGCGACGGGGAAGAGGCTCTCGCCAAGGTGCGCGACATGCTCGGCGGCCTCGACGATCTCGTGAAGACGGTCGGCTTCCGGGATCTCTCCGCGCGTCTGTCCTGCATCGCGGGGATCGGCAGCGACCTTTGGGGACGTCTGGGGGAACCGAACAGGCCGCGCGAACTGAAGCCCTTCGCTCCGATCGAAGGAAACCCGCATCGGGCTCCGGCGACACCGGGCGATATCCTCTTCCACATCCGCGCCGAGCGGCCGGACATCTGCTTCGAGTTCGAACGGATCCTGCTCCAGACCCTTGGCTCTGCGATGACGGTGACCGACGAGGTTTCGGGCTTCCGGTATTTCGACGCGCGGGATCTGCTCGGTTTCGTCGATGGCACGGCGAACCCCGCGGGGCGGGAGATCGGCGAGTCCGCGCTCGTCGGCGATGAGGATCCCGAATTCGCCGGCGGCAGCTATGTCGTGGTGCAGAAATATCTGCATGATCTGGCGGCCTGGGGCCGGACCTCGACGGCTCTGCAGGAGGAAATCATCGGCCGCACAAAGATCGACAATATCGAGCTCGATGACGACGCGGCCCCGCGCAAATCCCATAAGACCCTTGCTACAATCGTCGACGAGGACGGCAACGAGCATGACATCCTGCGGGACAATATGCCGTTCGGGCGCCCTGGGCACGGCGAGTTCGGCACCTATTTCATCGGCTACACCCGATATCTGTGGGTGATCGAGAAGATGCTGGAGCGCATGTTCGTCGGCGAACCGAAGGGGGCCTATGACAGGATTCTGGACTTCTCCACGGCGCAAACCGGTATAAGCTTTTTCGCGCCCTCCCGATCGACACTGGCGAAGTTGGCAAGTTCGTCCTGAGCGGACATTGAACGATCGCCCGCCGGCGATGCGGCCGGACAGGAGCGTGGCTCCCCCCTGACGTTCGGGCGGGGCGCCTCCGTGGATGATGATTCCCCCTGCTTATGTGGCCGGTGAGTGGCACTCAGGATGGGCGTTCGATATGATCTGCGGCTCCCCGGACATCGTGGAGCCGTCATGCGATAATGCATGACGGCTGTGCCGAATTTGCCGTGGAAGGCGCCTGATTGCATCGCCATTATGGCTGGCAGGAGGTCGCTCCCATGCCGATGCATCCTTTTCTCAAGCCATCGCCGCTTGCCATTGCCGCATCCGCGATCGCCGGCGCGGCCATCATTTCGAGCGTTCCACCGCATCGCATGGGAGAACGGTCCAGCGGCTCGGCGCGGCGGCGCCCGATGCCCTGCCCCGCCTCTATCTCGGCACCGCGCAGGTGAGCGCGCCCGACGATCCCAGTCCGCAGGAGAAAGCAGCATGAAAGCCGTTGGATATTACACGCCGGGCAGCATCGATCGCCCGGACTCGCTCGTCGATCTCGATCTCCCGGCGCCGACGGCCGGGCCGCGCGATCTCCTGGTCCGCGTGAAGCGGTGTCGGTCAATCCGGTCGACACCAAGGTTCGCGACGGAGCCGCGCCGGCATCGGGCGAGGCTCGGGTGCTCGGCTGGGACGCGGCGGGGATCGTCGAGGCGGTGGGCGATCAGGTCACGCTCTTCCAGCCCGGCGACGAAGTCTATTATGCGGGCGCTCTCCAGCGGCCCGGCACCAATGCCGAATTGCACGCCGTGGATGAACGGATCGTCGGCCACAAGCCGCGCTCGCTCGACTGGGCCGCGGCCGCGGCCCTGCCGCTCACGACGCTCACCGCCTGGGAGCTGCTCTTCGACCGGCTGCGCGTGCCCTATGGCCGCAAGACCGGGAGCGGCACGCTGCTCGTCATCAACGGTGCAGGCGGGGTCGGCTCGGTGCTGATCCAGCTCGCCCGCCGGCTGACCGGCCTGACGGTCGTCGCCACCGCGTCGCGGCCCGAAACGATCGAGTGGGTCCGTGCGATGGGCGCGCACCATGTGATCGATCATCGCCAGCCGCTCGACAAGGCGCTGAAGGCGATCGGCATCGCGCAGGCCGACTATGTCGCCAGCCTCACCGCCAGCGACCGGCATCTCCCCGCCATCGCCGAATTGATCGCACCGCAAGGCGCCGTCGCGCTGATCGACGATCCCGAGGTGCTCGACATCAACCCGTTCAAGCGCAAAAGCGTCAGCGTAAGCTGGGAGTTCATGTTCACCCGCTCGATGTTCGAGACGCCCGATATGATCGAGCAACATCACATCCTCGACGAGGTCAGCGCCCTCATTGACGCGGGCGTGCTGCGTTCGACGGTGACAAGCAGCGACGGCCCGATCAACGCCGCCAATCTCCGCAAGATTCACAGGCTGATCGAGAGCGGCTCGGCGTTTGGCAAGGCCGTGCTGACCGGCTTCTAGAGCGTGCCGGGCACCGCCGCGACCAGATGATCGACCAGCGCCCTGAGACGGGCGAGGCGTTTCAGGTCGCGGTGGTAGCCAAGCCAGACTTCCCGGCTCGGCGGGGCTTCCTCAACCTCCAGCAGCGTGAGCGGCACCATGTCGCCGATCACGCGCGGCAGGACAGCGAGCCCCGCGCCCTGCACACAGGCTCGCGCTTGTGCCTCGCGGCTGTTGCTGCGCAGCGCAAAGCTTGCCTCCGGCCAATGGCGGCGCATCCAATCGACATCGGCGAGCTGGCCCAGCGCCTCGTCCATCGCGATCAGGCGGAGCCCCGCGCCCGTGCCGCCGCCACTCCAGCCATGCTCTTCAAGATAGGCCTGCGAAGCGTAGAGCCCGTAACGGATCGTGGTCAGCCGGCGCTGAACGATGTCCGGTCCGGTGAAGGGGCGGAACCGCAGCACCATATCCGCCTCCCGCCGTTCCAGATCGAGCATCCGCCAGTCGGCGATCAGTTCGATGGTGACCCGCGGATGGGCTGCGGCGAAGTCGGCCAGCGGCTCGGCCAAAACCTGGTTCGAGAACCAGTCGGACGAGGAAATGCGCAGGCCGCCTTCCAGTCCCCGCGCCTGCCCAAGCAGCTTGCGCTCCAGAGCCTGCGCCTCCTCGGCCATCCGCTCGGCATGAAGCAGCATCGCCTCGCCCTCGTCGGTCAGGCGGAAGCCTTGCGGCGTGCGTTGGAAGAGCGAGGCCTGGAGCTGAAGTTCGAGCGCCCTCAGGCGTCGCCCCGCGGTCGGCTGCGTCATGCCCAGCCGCGGCGCCGCGGCGCTCAGCGTGCCGGCGCGCGCAATTTCGAGAAAGAGGCGGACGTCGTCCCAGGAGACCTGCATGACGGGTGGCATGTCATGATCGGGCGATCATGAAAATAGTCGCGGCCGGCGGCATCTCCGTCCGACGGGCGGTCGCCACGATCCCGGCTCTTCCAAAAAAAGAAAAAGGAAGATTGAAAGAAGTATTTTTGGCATGGGTGTCGACGGAGACGGGACGGGCGGGCGACCAACCGGCCGAATCAGCGCCGTCACAGGGAGAGAATCATATGCGTACTGCCGTCCGGCATCCTCGTATCGCGCGTCTGCTCGCGCTTCTCGTCGCCGGGGCGGCCCCGGCCTATGGGGCGACGCTGGCGGCGCCGGCCACGGTGGACGGCCGCGGCCCATACAACCTCTCCATCCTCGAAGGCGGCATCGGCGCGAGCTTCACGCTGAGCGGCGAGGCGGCGGCGGTGGCCGGCGGCGGGATATGGTCGCTCTCCGCCTGGGTCTCGCCCGAGACGGCCCAGCGGGGTTTCGTGCCCCTCGTGGCGATCGGCGATCCGGCCGGCAGCCATCGTTGCATCGGGCTGGAGGACGGCCGCCTCGTCTTCCGCTCGGCGAGCGGAGAGGTGAAGGCGCAAACGAGCATTCCCGCCGGGCGATGGACGGCGATCGGCCTGGCCTCGGACGGCCGGACGGCGAGCCTGTTCGTCGACGGCCGCATGGTGGCCAGCCGCGCCATGACGACGCCGGCGGTCGCCCCGACGCTCTCCATCGCCCCCACCATGGCCGGCATGGCCCATTTCGGCGGCCGCGTGGCGGGGCTCATCGTCTCTCCGGCCGCCACGCCCGCCACGGCCTTCGCGGAGACGGCGCGGCACCGCCCCGATCCGGCACTGATCGCCTTCGCCAAGCCCGGTCAGGGCTGGGAATGGCAGGAGAAGGCGTGGCGCGGCATGTTCCAGCCGCAGGATCCGGCGACGCTGCCGACCGGCAAGACCCCGCCCACGGCCCCTGTCGCCGTGGCGCCGACCGACACCGCCCCCCTCACCGAACTCGGCACCGGGCGCTGGCAAATCGGCGGATGGAAGCTGGGCATCGGGCCGGATGTCCATGCCGGCGGCGCCACGATCAGCAGCGACGGCTTCGACGATACCAAATGGTATGCGGCCACCGTCCCCGGTACGGTGCTGACCACGCTGGTCGATCGCGGTGTCTATCCCGATCCGTCCTATGGGCTGAACAATCTCGCCATCCCGGAAAAGCTCTCGCGGCAGGATTACTGGTATCGCGCGAGCTTCGATCTGCCGGCCGATTTCGCGCCCGTCCATCGCCAGCTTCTGTTCAAGGGCATCAACTACGCCGCCGAAGTGTGGGTGAACGGCCACTCGCTCGGCGCGATGACCGGCGCCTTCATCCGGGGCGAGTTCGACGTTTCGACATTGCTCCACGCCGGCCGCAACATCGTCGCGGTCCACATCCTGCCGCCGCCGCATCCGGGCATCCCGCATGAGGAGTCGATCGCCGCCGGCCCCGGCAACAATGGCGGCCAGCTCGCGCTCGACGGCCCGACCTTCGTCGCCACCGAGGGCTGGGACTGGATCCCCGGCGTCCGCGATCGCAACATGGGCCTGTGGCAGCCGGTCGAGCTGCACCAGACCGGCGTCGTCCGCATCGGCGACCCGCAGGTGGTGACGAAGCTTCCTCTGCCCGCGACCGATCACGCCGCCGTCACCATCACCGTGCCGATCGAGAATGACGGCACGGCGCCGGTCGCGACCACCGTCACCGCGAGCTTCGAGGGTGTCAGCGTCTCGAAGCCGGTGACGGCCGCGCCGGGCAGCAGCGAGGTGCGCTTCACGCCCGCCGACTTCGCCCAGCTCAACGTCGCCCATCCGAAGCTGTGGTGGCCGAACGGCTATGGCCCGCAGAACCTCTACACGCTGAAGGTGACGGCGACGGCCGGGACCGCGCCCTCGGACGAGAAGAGCCTGCGTTTCGGCATGAGGGAGCTGACCTACGGCCTCTCGCTGTTCGACGGAAAGGGCAAGCTCCGCCGCGTCGAGGTCGATCCCACGCTGGCGCATGAGCGCGGCGAAGCGCTGATCGCGCTCCGCCACGAGGACATCAAGCAGACCCCCGCCGGCTGGACGGAATCGCTGACCCCCGCCGGCGAGACCTCGCCCGCCGTCCGCGACATCCCCCGGCAGATGCGCGAGCCGCACATGACGATCTTCGTCAACGGCGTGCCCATCGCCGCACGCGGCGGCAACTGGGGCATGGACGATTTCATGAAGCGCGTCTCGCGCGCCCGGCTGGAGCCCTATTTCCGCCTCCACAAGGAAGCGAACGTCAACATCATCCGCAACTGGGTGGGCCAGGATACCGAAGACAGCTTCTTCGACCTCGCCGACGAATATGGGATGCTGATCCTCAACGATTTCTGGGAATCCACGCAGGATTACCAGAACGAGGCGGAAGACCCGCAGCTCTTCCTCAGGAACGCCGCCGACGTGATCGCGCGCTATCGCAACCACCCGTCGATCGCGGTCTGGTTCGGCCGCAACGAGGGCGTGCCCCAGCCGATCATCAACGAGGGCCTGAACGCCCTCGTCCTGAAGCTCGACGGCACGCGCTATTATACCGGCAGCTCGAACCGCATCGGGCTTCAGGGCAGCGGCCCCTATAGCTGGCAGAATCCGGTCGGCTATTTCACCGATCTCGATACCGGCTTCTCGGTGGAGGACGGCACGCCCTCGCTCGCGACGCTGGAGGCGGTCAAGGCGATGGTGCCGCCCGCCGATCGCTGGCCGATCAGCGACACGCTCGCCTATCATGACTGGCACATCGGCGGGAACGGCGACGTCCGCAGCTTCATGAAGATCCTCGACACCCAGTTCGGCGAGGCGACCAGCCTCGAGGATTTCGAGCGCAAGGCGCAGATGCTGAACTATGTCGACTATCGGGCGATCTTCGAGGGCTTCAACGCCGGGCTCTGGACGAAGAACAGCGGCCGCCTGCTGTGGATGACGCATCCCGCATGGCCGTCCAACCACTGGCAGATCTACAGCTCCGATTATGACACGGCGGCCGCCTATTACGGCACCAAGGCCGGCTCGGAGCCGATCCACGTCCAGATGAACCTGCCCGATTATGCGCTGGCCGTCGTCAACACCACGCGCGAGGCCGCCGACGGGCTGACGCTCAAGGCGCATGTGGTGGACATCGCCAACAAGACGCTGCTCGATCGCAGCGAGGCGGTGTCGGCGCCCGCCAACAAGACGACCACGCTGAAGCCGCTGGCGATCCAGCCGCTGCTCGATGCCCTTGGCCTCGTGCTGGTCGAGCTGACGCTGAGCGATGCGAAGGGCAAGGCCATCAGCCGCAACGTCTACTGGCAGGGCAAGGACGATGCCTCCTATCGCCAGCTCAACGGCCTTGCGCCGCAACCCCTCGCCGCGACCGCGAAGAAGGATCGCGACGGCATCACCATCGAGATCGCCAACCGCAGCGCGACGCCCGTCCTCGCCACCAAGCTCACGCTGGTGGATGCGAAGGGCGAGCGCGTGCTGCCGGCCTTCTATGAGGACAATTACGTCAGCCTGCTGCCCGGCGAGAGCCGCAGCGTCACGATCCGCACGATGGACGGCGTGAAGCCCACCGGCACGCCCGCCGCCATCCAGCTTCGCGGCTGGAACGTCCAGCCGGCGAGCATCCCGATCGGGTAACCGCTATGGCCATGGCCCCGCCGCATCGATGCGGCGGGGCTTTCGTGCGCGCCTCGATATCAGGGATAGGCGATATGGCTTTCGATCCGCTCTTCCGACGTGAAGGTCGGCGCGGGAAGGCCGGCCGCGTTGTATAGGCTGCCGGGGACCACGTTGCTCCAGTTGTAGCGGACATAGGCCGGGCTGGAGACGGCGCCCTTCACCACCACGCTATTCCCCTCGATCGTCGCCGTGGCCGGCTGGAAGCGGTGGTCCTGACCGGCGATTTCGAACCCCGTCACGGATGTGCCCCGCGCGGTGAGGCCCTGGCCGTTGTCGAACCACACGCGCAGGCCATCCGCCGTGGTCGACACCTGCCGGAACAGCGGCGGCGCGTAGGCGACATGCTCGCCATAAGCGACCGCCCGAGCGGCCAGCGCGAGCCGCGCGGCGACCGTCTGCTTGTCGCTCGGATGGACGTTCGCCGGATCGCCGACATCGGTGGTGACGGCCATCGCCGTGTTGGCGAGGCCGAGCGCCCGGCGCTGCGCGTCGCGCACCAGCCCCCATTCTTCCTTGGGGCTGTCGAAGCTGGAGATCTGCGCGAACAGGAACGGGAAATCGCCCTGCGCGAAATCGTGCCGCCAGTCGGTGATGAGCCCCTTGAACAGCGCCTCGTAATAAGGCGCGCGGGCGACGTTGCTGTTGGTTTCGCCCTGATACCAGATCACCCCCTTGATGCCGTAGCCGGTGAACGGCGCCACCATCGCGTTATAAAGAGCGCCGGGGCGATAGGCCTCCTCGGGCGGATGCCAGTCATGGTGGGGGGCGGGCAGGCCCCGTGCCCTGGCCTCGGCATCCTCGCGCTGCTCGGCGGCGATGGCGGCGTCCTTGTCGGCCTGCTCCTGCTCGAAGCGCGCGCGGGCGGCAAAGGCGGGCGAAAGCGACGGATCGGAACCCAGCGCCGCCATCGAGACCCAGCTATCGGCCGGCGTGCCGCCCCAGGTGGAATCGATCACGCCCACCGTCACATGCTCGCGCGCCGCGATCTCGCGGGCGAAGAAATAGCCGATCGCGGAGAAGGGAGCGGCGGTCTGGGGCGTCGTCTCGGTCCAGCTCTGGTCCACGTCGCGCAGCGGCATCGTGCTCGACTTATGCTCGACGCGGAGCAGCCGGACATGCGGATCGGTGGCGGCGGCGATCTCCGCGGCGCTGTTCTTCACATGTGCGGTCGGCGGGAAGCCGGCCAGCGGCATCTCCATGTTCGACTGGCCCGACGCGAACCAGACGTCGCCGATCATCACGTCGTGAATCGTCGTGCTGCCGCCGTCGCCGCTGATCGTCAGGGAATAAGGGCCGCCCGCCGCCTCGGGCATGAGCCATGCGTCCCACCCCCCGAGCCGGTTCGCGATGGAATGCCCATGCTGGCCGTGCAGCACGACCTCGATCGACGCGCCCGGCGTCGCCCAGCCCCAGATGTGGATGGGGCGGTCGCGCTGGAGCACCGCATGATCGGAGAACAGGTGCGGCGTGCGCAGTTCGGCCTCGGCAGGTTGGGCCAGCAGGCCCAACGCGATACAGGCGGCAACGCGGATCAGCATGATATGTCCTTCCCCTTCAAAGATGCTTGCGATGCTTCTGGGCATGATTGCCGGGCGAGCCATCGGATCGGCTTCTGCGGCGGTTTCGCCATCCCGTGCTCCCCATCCGGTCAGGCCTGACCTTTGAAAAAGTGATACGCGAAGCCCGTCGATATTAAATAAGAAAAAATGAACATATTTAAGTTGACCGCGGTCCCGAAACCCGACACAAAAATGACAAGCGGTAAAAGTCGCGTGGGAGGGGGCCGGGCTACAAACGCCAGCGAACCTTCCCTGGGAAATAATGTGTCGCCTTCGAGCGAGCATGATGGGGAGATGACGGCGTGCAGCATTCCACCACTATCCGGCGCAGCCTGTTGCTTGCGGCGGCCTCGGGCCTGACCCTCAGCGCCGGCATGGCCCACGCTCAAGCGATGGCGGCCCCGGCCAATGGCGGGGCGGCGCCTGCGCCTCTTCCCGCCCAGACCCAATTGGCGGCGGCCGATCAGGCGGCCTCCCCGAGCCAGGGCGCTTCTTCCACGGGGGCCGCGGACGCGGGCGACGAGATCGTCGTCACCGGCATCCGCGGATCGCAGCAGCGCGCGGTGAGCATCAAGCGCAATGCCGTGTCGGTCGTCGATTCCATCTCGGCGGAGGATATCGGCAAGCTGCCCGATGTCACGATCTCGGATTCGCTCCAGCGCATTCCGGGCGTGCAGATCCTGCGCAGCGCCGGCGAAGGGTCCACGATCAACATCCGTGGCCTCCCGCAGGTCACGACGCTCCTCAACGGCGAATCCTATCTCGGCGCCCAGTCGATCACGACCACTCAGCCCAATTTCAACGACATCCCCTCGCAGCTTTTCGCCGGGGCCGACGTCATCAAATCCTCCACGGCCGATCTGCTCAACGCGGGCATCACCGGCACCGTCAATCTGCGCACCCGGCGGCCGTTCGACCTGAAGGAAGGCCTCACCGTCGCGGCGGCGGCCGAAGGCGCCTATGGCGATCGGACGAAGCACAAGTTCGATCCGAACTTCAACGGCCTGATCTCGTGGCACAACGACAAGTTCGGTTTCATGGCGAGCGCCGCCTATTCGAACGTGCGCCTGTCCAACTCGCACAATGGCATCCAGGAAGGCTATGGCGCGGCGTTGCACAATGAGGGGACGGCCGACGCCACGTCGACCGGCGGCTTCTCCCCGGCGGGCCGGGCACGCGGAACCCCGGTGGCGGGCGGCGTGGATGTGAACGGCGATGGCGATGCCAACGATACGTTCATCGTGCCGCAGGGCTTCACCGGCTGGAACAAGATCGACCAGCGCAAGCGCCTGGGCATCAACGGCTCGGTGCAGTGGAAGATCAACGACGCGCTCACCCTGACCGGCGACGGCTTCTTCACCCGGCAGGACGAGCATGACCGCACGGCCGGCTTCCAGATGCAGGATGTCAACTGGCAGGCGGCGGAATTCACGCCGGGCGCGTCGCGTGACACCGGTTCGGTGGTGAACGGCTATCATGTGAACACCACGTCGATTTACAATTACGATCTCGGCAATTTCGACTCCTATGCGCAGAACGATCGCTACAAGTCGCAGTCGCAGAACTATAATCTCGAGCTGAAATATGATGATGGCGGCCGGTTCAAGGCCAGCCTGCGCGGCATCTATGGCAAGGCCTACCAGCATTACGATCAGAGCTACGCGCAGTTCAGCCTGTCGAACGGCGAACAGTGGGAAGCCGGCGGGATCGGGCATTATCCGACTTCGCTGGGTGGCGATCGGGTCTTCAATTCCGACGGCTATACGGTCAACACGCTCGCCGGCCTGAACTCGCTGCCCGCGACGGTGAACTTCACCGGAAACAAGCCGGTCTTCAGCCTGCCGAGCCAGTTGCAGAGCGAGCTGAGCGACATCAACAACTATGCGCTGAAGACGCTGTCGTCCGAAGGCAATTATCGCCGCAAGGGCGATCTCAAGATCGCGCGGGCGGATGCCTCCTACGAGGTGTCGTCGGATCTCAATTTCAGCTTCGGCGCGCGGTACAGCGAGCGCTCGGTTGACGATTTCGAGTTCGACCGCGCCGCGCCGCTTTATGGCGGGAATGGCGCGTCCAACCCGGCGGGCTGCCTGGTGAAATGGAAGGCGTTCGACGTTCCGGTGAACGACGCGAGCTGCAACGCGGGCGATGCCGCCGGCTTCTACACGGCGGGCCTCACGCGCAAGGCCAACGACCCGTCGTTCAAGGGGCAGGTCAAGCTGTTCAACCCCGGCGTCGCGGGCGTTCCGAACATGTATGTCCTCGATCCCAAGGCGATGGACAACGCGCTGAAGTTCCAGAACAGCTTCTATCCCGGCAACGTGGACGTCATGAATCCGGGCGCTTCGTTCAACGTCGGCGTCAAGCAGACGTCGGGCTATGTCCAGATGAACTTCAAGAGCGATCTGTTCGGTATCCCCTATTCGGGCAATGCCGGTGTGAAGATCATCAACACCCGCCTCGACATCACGCAATATGTGACGGGCAACCCGCAGCCTTATGGCCTGGCCGGCCTGGTGACGGGCACGCTGGAGACGAAGCGCGACTTCACCGACTTCCTGCCGGCGTTCAACGTCGCGTTCGATCTCACCCACAACCTCAAGTTCCGCTTCGCCTTCTCGAAGACGATGACGCTCCTCGATCTCAATCAGTGGGGCGGGGGCCTCAATCCGAATTACGCGATCGACACGTCCAACCCCGGCGCGCCCGTGTTCCGGGTGACCGGCGGCAGCCAGAACGGCAACCCCCAGCTCGATCCCTGGCGCGCCACCAACGTGGAAGGCTCGCTGGAATATTATCTCGGCCGGTCGAGCCTCGTGAGCGTTGGCCTCTTCCACATCAACGTCGAAAGCTTCATCCAGCAGGGCAATATCACGCGGTCCGATCTGCCGGATAATGACGGCGTCGTCCGAAACCGGACGGTGTCGATCAGCACGCCGATCCAGGGGGCCGGCGGTACGCTCCAGGGTGTCGAGGCCGGTGCCAAGATCTCGTTCAACGATCTCGGCTTCATGCCCACTCTGCTGTCGAATTTCGGCATCGACACCAACTTCACCTATTCGCCGTCCGATTCCGGCAAGAAGGATCTGGCGGGGCGCAGCATTCCCTTCCAGGACAATTCGAAGATCCAGACCAACGCGGCGCTTTATTATCAGGACCGGCGCTTCCAGGCCCGCGTGGCGTGGAATTTCCGCTCCAAGCGCGCCGTCCAGTCGGACTTCGGCGGTATTGTCGGCCTGGAGGAATATCAGGCGCCCACCAATTATGTGGACGCGTCGATCAGCTATGACATCACGCCCAATGTCACGATCTATGGGCAGGGATCGAACCTGACCGGCGAGTATGAGAAATATTACCTCACCTGGAAGGACGAACGCGCGTTCAACAACATCTTCGAGCGCCGCTTCACGGCTGGCGCCCGGGTCAAGTTCTGACGCCTGTTTCTGTCCGCCTGCCCGCCCGTCGCCGAGTGCGACGGGCGGGTATTTGTCTTGAGATCCTTGGCTTGCCGGAAAGCCTTGCATGAACGCTGATCCCGTCCGCTCCATCCTGATCGTCGGCGGGGGAACCGCGGGCTGGATGGCCGCCGCGCTGCTCGCGCGTCGCCTCGAGAGGCAGCCGATCTCGATCACCGTCGTCGAATCGCCCGATATCGGAACGGTGGGCGTCGGCGAGGCGACCGTTCCCGCGATCCGGGATTATTTCCGGGCCATCGGCGTCACCGATTATGAGGTGATGAAGGCGACGCAGGGCACCCTCAAGCTCGGTGTCGAGTTTCGCGACTGGGCCGGGCCGGGGAGCAGCTTCTTCCACCCGTTCGGCCTTTACGGAACCTCGTCGCGCGGGGTGGCCTTCCATCAATATTGGCTGAAGCGGCGGGCTGAAGGCGATGCGTCGCCGCTTGCCGACTACAGCCTCTGCACCGAGCTTGCGATGCGTCATCATGTGATGACGCCGCCGGACAATCCGCCCAACGAACTGGGCGTCTTCGATTGGGCCGTGCAATTCGACGCGGGGCTCTATGCCCGCTTCCTGCGCGACAAGGCGACGCGCGAACTGGGCGTGAAGCATATCGAAGGCCTGATCGTCGACACCAGCCTCGCCCCGGAAAGCGGGAATATCGCGAGCGTCACGCTCGGCGACGGGCGGGTATTGGAGGCGGACCTGTTCGTCGATTGCTCGGGCTTTCGGAGCCTGCTGCTCGGCGGCGCGCTGGGGGTGGGGTATCAGGACTGGATCGACTGGCTGCCCTGCGACCGGGCCGTGGCGATCCCGAGCGAACCGGACGGTTCGCTCGCCCCCTTCACCCGAAGCACGGCGCTGCCGGCGGGCTGGCAATGGCGCATCCCGCTCCAGCACCGGGTGGGCAATGGCTATGTCTATTCCAGCCGGCACATATCGGACGACGAGGCGGTTGCCGCATTGCGGGCGAATCTGGAGGGGGCGGCGCTCGCCGAACCCCATCTCCTGCGCTTTCGCACCGGACACCGGGACAGGTTCTGGCACCGCAACTGCGTCGCGCTGGGCCTTGCGGCGGGTTTCCTCGAGCCGCTGGAATCGACCAGCATCACGCTCATCCAAAGTGGCGTCGAGCGCTTGCTCGCGCTCTTCCCCAACCAGCATTTCGACCCGGCGCTCGCGGAAGAGTTCAACCGGATCACCATGCTGGAATATGCGCGTATCCGGGATTTCCTCATTCTTCATTATTACGGCAACGGCCGCATCGGCGAGCCCATGTGGGATGCTTGCCGGGCCTTGGACCTTCCCGAGGCGCTGGCGCACAAGATCCGCATGTTCCGCAGCCGCGGGACGATGGTCCGTTATGAATGGGAGTCCTTCCAGGATCCGAGCTGGCTGTCGATGTTCGTCGGGCTGGGCATGTTGCCGGACGCCTATGATCCCCTGGCGGACCATTTCTCCGGTGAGCAACTGGAAGGCGCGATGCTGCGGATGCGGGAGGCCATCGCCAAAACGGTCGCTCTGTCGACGCCCCATGCCGAGTTCATCGATCGCCATTGCGCAAACCGGCAGGGATAGGGCATTTTTGCCCGGCCGGGTAGAATTGCGAAATGGGATATGAGCCTTCCGATCCATCGCCGCGTTGAGGAAATGGGGCCTGTCGACGCGCGGCAGTTCGATGCCGAAATCCGAACTCGTGCCGAGCCGGTCGTCATCCGTGGCGCCGTGCGGGATTGGCCCGCGGTCGCCGCCGGGCGGGAATCCGATGAGGCGCTTGTCGACTATCTGAAGCGGATGGATCAGGGAAAGCGGGCGGAGGTGCTGGTCGGCCCGCCGGAGATCGATGGCCATTTCTTCTACGACGCGGCCATGAGCGGGTGCAATTTCCAGAAGCGATACGGATCGCTGAGCGGCCTCCTCGACAAGATCCTTTCGCTGCGGAGCGAGGAAAGGCCGATCGCGCTCTATGCGGGCGCGGCGGGGGTGGACGAGCATCTCGCGGGCTGGGCCGGGCAGAACCGCCTTCCCTTCGAGCTGCCCGACGCGACGCCGCGCATCTGGATCGGCAACCGGACCCGGGTGGCAACCCATTTCGACGAGACCAGCAACGTCGCCGTCGTCGTCTCGGGCCAGCGCCGCTTCACGCTTTTCCCGCCCGAGCAACTGGACAATCTCTATGTGGGGCCGCTCCATTTCACCATCGCCGGGCCGCCCGTCAGCATGGTCGATCTCGAGAATCCCGATTTCGAGCGCTATCCGAAATTCGCGGACGCGCTGCCGCACGGCCTGATCGCGGACCTCGAGCCCGGCGACGCGCTCTTCATCCCGCCGATCTGGTGGCACAGCGTCAAAGCCCTCGGCCGGTTCAACATATTGGTCAATTATTGGTGGGGGGAGCGCCATGCGGTGTCGCCGCTCGCCGCGCTGACCCATGCGATCCTGGCGGTCAGGGATCTTCCGCCCGCCCAGCGCGCCGCCTGGCGCAAATGGTTCGAGCATTATGTGTTCGACGAGGCGGCCCCCCATGCCGGCGATCACCTGCCCGAAGCCGCGCGGGGCGTTGTCGGGCCGCCGTCCGATGAGAAGATCAAGGCGTTTTCGGATTATCTGGCCGGGACACTTTCAGCGCCATAACGGCCCGTCTCACGGGAGAGTCACGCCCGGAGGGAAGGGAATGGGCGCGCCGGGGCCATGCGAGCGCCCGGCATAGAGAAGGCGGCCTTGCCCGAGCCGCGCCAGCACGAAGCCGATATCCCGCTCGGAAAGGGCGAAGCAGCCATCGCTGCGGCCGAGCCGCCCCTGCGTCACGAGCAGCGCCGGATCGACATAGCGGGCCGAGTGGATGACGATCGCGCGCGCCTCGGCATTGGCGTCGCTCGGGTCGAGCCCGGCCAGCCGGCGAGACAGGCCGTGGACGCCGCTATAGGTTTCGCCGGTGAGATAGGCGCCTTCCGACGTCGCCTCCGAGCCGATCTCGTTCGAGAAGCTCTGGAGCCAGCCGCTATGTCCGGGGTCCGAGCCTTTGCCATGGGCGACCAGCAGGCTCGTCGTCCTGCCCGCCAGCATGTCGATGAGATGAAAGCGCGGCACGGACGAAGGCAGGCCGAAATCGGCGATGGCGACCACGTCGCGCGACCAGATGGCGCCGTCGTGCCGCCACAGCGCATCGAGCGCATGGGCGACGAGCACCGGGTCCACCATCGGCGCCACCGCGGCGAGGCCCCGCTGGACGGCGGCGTCGGCCACCCCCGCGCCGCACGCCGCCAGCCATGCGGCCGACTGGAGCGCCGTTCTGCGCGAGGGAAGGAAGGGCGTTGCCATCGGGGCGATCCTAGCATGTTCGCAGGCGGCGATAAGGCCGCTTCGCTGGCGGTCGGGCGATCGCTGCGCTAGTCCGGTGCGATGTTCGTCGCGGTCTATTGGTGGCGGGTCCATCCCGGCAAGGAGGCGCAGTTCCGGGCCGCGTGGCGGCGCGGCACGCACCTGATCCGCGAGCGCTACGGCAGCTACGGTTCGCGCCTGCATCGTGACGCGGACGGGCGCTTCGTCGGCTATGCCGAGTGGCCCGACGAGGCGACATGGCGCGCCGCCTTCGACCAGAAGATGGTCTATGACGAGCCCGCCACCCGCGCGGCCTTCGTCGACGCGATCGCCGAGACTCCGGCCAACGCCGAGCCGATCTTCACCATGACCGTCTCGGACGATCTGCTGACACGCAGCCTCGCTCAGGCGGTGACGCCGGACCTGACGGGCAAGGTCGCGCTGGTCACGGGCGCGGGCGGCGGGCTCGGGCTGGAGATGGCGGGGGCTCTGGCGCGGGCGGGGGCGCGGGTGCTGCTCCATGGGCGCGACGTGGCGAAGCTCGAACCGGCGGTGGCGGGGCTGGCCGGGGAGGGGCTCGCCGCTTCCGCCTTCGTCGCCGATCTCGACGACGAGGAGGGGCTGGCGGATGCGATCGCCCGGCTGGCGGAGGCGTGTGGACGGATCGACATCCTCGTCAACAATGCCGGCGCGCGGGATCGTCGGCCGCTTGGCGAGCTGGACCGGGCGAGCGTCCGCGCGTTGCTGGAGACGAATCTCGTGGCACCTTTCGATCTGGTCCGATTGGTGACGCCGCACATGCCGGCGGGCGGGCGGATCATCAACATCACCTCGATCGCCGGCCCGATCGCGCGTGCCGGCGACGCCGCCTACACCGCCGCCAAGGGGGGACTGGAGGCGCTGACCCGCGCACTGGCGGCCGAACTCGGGCCTCAAGGCATCACGGTCAATGCCGTCGCGCCCGGCTATTTCGCGACCGAGGCCAATCGCGCGATGGTGGCGGACGAGGGTGTCGCCGGGCATCTCGCAAGACGCACCTCGCTCGGCCGCTGGGGCGAGCCTTCGGAGATCGCCGGCGCGGTGCTGTTCCTCGCCTCGGCGCAGGCCCCCTATGTCACCGGGCAGGTGATCGCGGTCGACGGCGGCTATCTCGCCCATTTCTGAGCGCCGCTTGACGGCGGCCGCCGCAAAAGGCAAAGGCGCCTCACTTCTTGGGGAGTAGCCGCCCGCGCGTGTCATGCGGGGCGCACGTCAACAAACTTGGCTTCGGCCATGGCGTGCGCGACCAGTCGGTTTGGCGAGACCATGGATCGGCGGGCGTTCCGGGGGGCCGGGCGCGCGCATCGATTCATGCGTCGCTTGGCCCGGCCCCGGGACGATTTCAGTATGCCAGCCCTGCCCTTGACGATCGCGCTGCTGCTCGGCTCCGCCGTCGTCATCTATCTGTCCTGCGAGTTTTTCGTGAACGGCGTCGAGTGGCTCGGCCGCCGCATGTCGGTCGGCGAGAAGGCGACCGGCACGGTGCTCGCCGCCTTCGGAACGGCATTGCCCGAGAGCGTGGTGACGTTCGTCGCCGTCGCTTTCGGAGCGGGCGCGGCGTCGAAGGCGCTGGGCGTCGGCGCGGCGCTGGGCGGGCCGCTGGCGCTCTCGACCATTGCCTATGCCACCGTCGGCCTCGTCCTGATCGCGACGCGCCAGCACCTGCCGCGCACCGCCGAGATCCGCCGGGACTTCCGCCATCTCAGCCGCGATCAGGGCTGGTTCCTGCTGATCTTCGTGGCGAAGGTGGCGTTCGGCCTGATCGCCTTCGCATGGAAGCCGTGGCTGGGGCTGCTCTTCCTCGGCGCTTACGGCCTCTATCTCCGCCAGGAGATGAAGGGCGGCGACGATATGGAAGAGGGCGCGCTGGAGCCGCTCAAGTTCCAGCCGGGCCGCGAGATGCCGACTCTCGCGGCGGCCGCGTTCCAGACCGGCCTGGCGCTCTGTATGATCTTCGCGGCCTCGCGCCTGTTCGTGACGCAGTTGGAGCATCTCGGCCCGGCGCTCGGCCTCAAGCCGCAGCTCCTCGCGCTGCTGCTGAGCCCGATCGCCACCGAGCTTCCCGAGACGATGAACGCGATCATCTGGGTGCGGCAGGGCAAGCATCGGCTGGCGCTGGCCAACATTTCCGGCGCGATGATGATCCAGGCGACGGTGCCGACCGCGCTCGGCCTGTTCTTCACGCCCTGGATGCTCGACATGCCGCTGCGGATCGCGGCGATCGCGACGGTGGTGGCGGTGGCGGTTATGTTCGTGGCCTTCGCGCGCGGCATGATCTCGCGCTGGCTGCTGGCGGCGATGGGGCTGCTCTATATCGGCTTCGCGGCCGTGCTGCTCTTCTTCCACATGGCCGGCTGACTAGCCGTGGAGAAGGCCGAGGCAGACACCGAAGCCCAGCGTCGACCACAGCGCGAGATTGCCGATCAGCAGGCCGGTCTTCCCGATCGGGCCGGTATGGGGGCGGGGTTTGCGCATGGTCTCTCCTTCGCGTGTCGGAATGCGCGGATGGGCGGGGGCGATCCAACGAACTTCCCCGCTTTCTCTGATCGGGAGGCTGCATGACATTCCGTCTGACGCACAATCGCTCTAACGGAGGGCGGCGCGTCGTGGCGGAACCCTGCCTCGCGGCGCAGCGTGTAGAAGGAGTTGGATGTGAAAAGCCGGATTCTCGTAACCGCCCTCGTCGCCATGACCGGAGCGGGCGTCGCGTCGGCCCAGGCGCTGCCGGCGGGCAACCCCGTCGCGGGCCAGCGCGTGTTCAACCAGTGTGCGAGCTGCCACACGATCGGCAAGGGCGCCCAGGCCGAGGCCGCGCCGGTGCTGAACGGCGTGGTGGGTCGCAAGGCCGGCTCGGCGCCGGGCTATGACTATTCGCCCGCGCTCAAAAAGTCGGGCCTGACGTGGGATGTGCCGACGCTGGCGCGCTTCCTCCATGCCCCGGCCAAGACGGTGCCGGGCACGCAGATGGCCTTCGGCGGCCTGATGAAGCCGCAGGACCAGGCGGACGTGATCGCCTACCTCAAGCAGTTCGCCGCGGACGGCACCAAGAAGTGATGCCCTGAGACCGCGCCGGAATCATCGGGCGCGGCCCGCCCCAAAAGCCGGGAGAGTCCCCATGCCGCTCTACGAGATCGACGGATCGAGGCCGACGCTGCCCGAGGACGGATCGAGCTGGGTGGCGCCGTCCGCCGACGTGATCGGCGACGCGCGGCTGGGGCGGGAGGTCGGCATCTGGTTCGGCGCGGTGATCCGGGCGGACAACACGCCGATCCTCGTCGGCGACCGCACCAATATCCAGGAAGGGGCGATGCTCCATTCCGATCCGGGCAGCCCGCTTCGCGTGGGCGAGGATTGCACGGTCGGCCATCACGCCATCCTGCACGGCTGCACGATCGGCAACCGGGTGCTGATCGGCATGGGGGCGACCGTGCTCAACAATGCCGTGATCGGTGACGATTGCCTCGTCGGCGCGGGCGCGCTGGTGACCGAGGGCAGGAGCTTTCCGCCCGGCAGCCTGATCGTCGGCGTGCCCGCCCGCGCGGTGAAGACGCTCCCGGACGAGGCGGTGGCCGCGCTCAAGGCGTCCGCTGCCGGCTATGCCGCGCGCCAGAGGCATTATGCGAGCGGGCTGCGTCATATCGATGCGCCTTCCGAAGGGCGCGATTGACGAACGGGCGATGAACGCCGACGCTCCGCCGCCTGGGGGTGGGGAGCGATTCACATGTTGTTGACCAAGGAAGCCGACGCCGGGCTGATCGTGGCGCCGCGGGATTTGAGGACGGTCGGCGCGCATCCCGATCATTGGTATCCGATCTGCTGGAGCCGGGAACTGAAGCCCGGCCAGATGCAGGCGCGGCGCTTCGCGGGCGATCCGGTCGTCGTGGTGCGCAGCAAGGAGGGCGTGCTCTTCGCGCTGGAGGATCGCTGCGCGCATCGGCAGGTGCCGCTCAGCCATGGCGTCGTGAAGGGATGCACCGTCCGCTGCGGCTATCATGGCTGGGCCTATGACGAGAGCGGCGCGTGCGTCGACGTGCCCTATCTCGGGCGCGAGCGGCTGCCCAACGGCGTGAAGTCCTATCCGGTCCACGAGGTCGACGGGCTGATCTTCATCTTCCCCGGCAATCCCGAGCTGGCCGATGCCCGCCGCCCGTCCGCGCTGGGCGCGCGGGGCGACCGCACCTACAAGACCCGCGAGCTCAATCGCGAGGTGGGCGCGCACTACACGTTCATGCACGAGAACCTGTTCGACATGAACCACCAGTTCCTCCACCGCCGGCAGATGGGGCTGATGAAGGCCACCTGTCTGGGCCGCGACAGCGGGCCGAACTGGGCGGAGGTGCGCTACACCTTCTCGCGCACCGAGGGCGCGGCGACGATCGGCGAGGGCGCGATCCTCGGCCTGATGCGCGGCAAGGACGAGGCCGACCGCAAGGACAGGATGGTCATCCGCACCGACTATCCGCACCAGAATCTGCGCTTCTGGATCGACGAGGGCGATCCCGTGCTGTCGGTGTGGCTGGGCTACACCCCGCTCGACGCCGAGCAGAAGACCAACCGCACCTTCGGCTATCTCTCGGTCAAGAAGCCGGGCCTGCCGCTGCTGCTCGACATCGCCTGGCCGTTCATCACGATGTTCACCGAGTCCATCTTCAAGGAGGACAAGGAGATCGTCGAGATGGAGCAGGCCGCCCACGATGCCCAGGGGAGCGACTGGAACAACGAGGTGTTCCCGCCGATCCGCGAGCTGCGTGCCGTACTGGAGCGCTGCGGCGCGCCGGGCTGAGGCCGTTGCGCCCGGTCAGTCGTTGCCCGGCTGATCGGGCGCCTCCCCGTCCTCGCTGTCCTCTTCTCCGGCGGGCGCGTTCGGGCGAGTCGTCAGGTGGATGCCGTCTTCGCCGAACTGGAGGTTGAAGGTGGTGTTGCCGATCGTCGCCTCGGCGCTCGCATCGGGGATGGCGTCCGGGTCGACCAGCGCCGGCACCTTCTGGCCGAGCGGGGTCGCGCCGATCGCCTGCGCCATGAACGTCCGCCAGACCTTCGCCGGCAGCCCGCCGCCCGCCATGCCGGGCAGCGGCTGGTTGTCGTCGCGGCCGATCCACACCGCCGTCACGAGGCCTCCCGCGAAGCCGACGAAGATGGCGTCGCGGCTGCCCTGGCTGGTGCCCGTCTTGCCATAGACCTGCGTGCTGAGCGCCGCGCCCCGCGCGGTGCCCTGCTTCACGGTGGCGGAGAGCAGGTCGAGCAGCATCTGATGCTGGCTGTCGTCGAAATGATGCTTGTGGTCCCACAGCCAGTCGAGCCAGCCCTGCGGCGGATCGGGCAGGCCATGCGGCGCCACCGGCCAGCTATTGCCTGCCACCGCGGCATAGGCGCCGGTCAGCTCCAGCAGAGAGATGCCGGACGTGCCGAGCGCGATCGAGGGATCGGCCTTGAGCGGACTGGCCACGCCGAGATCCTGCGCCGCCTTCACCACCGCGTCCGGCCCGACCTTCTGGGCCAAGCGGACGGCGGCGACGTTGCTCGACCGCGCGAACGCCTCGCGCAGCGTGATCGAGCCGCGATAATGACGGTCGGCATTGGCGGGCGACCAGCCGTCGATGGTGAGCGGCTTGTCGTCGACGCGGGAATCGGGCGTCATCCCGTCGCGCAGCGCCGCCAGGTAGACGAACAGCTTGAAGGTCGAACCCGGCTGGCGGCGGGCCTGTGTGGCGCGGTTGAAGCTGCTCGCGCTATAGTCGCGGCCGCCGACCATGGCGACGACGCGCCCGTCCGGCTTCATCGCCACCAGCGCGATCTGCGTGCCGGCGGGGCCGGCGCGGGTCGCGGCTTCGGCGGCGCGCTGGAGGCGGCTGTCGAGCGTGGTGGTGACGCGCTGCGCGGCATAGCCGGTGCCGACGCTGTCGCGCGCGGCGGGCAGCACCCAGTCGCCGAACCATGATCCGCCGATCTCGGCCGGCACGGGGCGCAGGTGCAGTCGCGCCGGCGGCGTCGCGCGCGCGGTGGTCTCGTCGATATAGCCGGCCTCGGCCATCGCCTGCACCACCAGCGCCTGCCGCGCCTGCGCGCCGTCGAGGTTGGAACTGGGCGCGAGCCGCGAGGGCGCCTTCATCAGCCCCGCCAGCATCGCCGACTGGCCGACGCTCAGATGCTCGGGCGTCGTATCGAAATAATGGCGGGCGGCGGCGCGCAGGCCATACACATTGTCGCCGAAATAGACGTTGGAGAGGTAGCGCGAGAGAATCTCGTCCTTGGACAGCCACGCCTCCAGCCAGAGCGCGACCATCGCCTCGCGCAGCTTGCGTCCGGCGGTGCGGTCCGAGGTGAGGAACACCAGCTTGGCGAGCTGCTGCGTGATCGTCGAGCCGCCCTCGCGCATATGGCCGGCACGCAGATTGTGCCACATGGCGCGCGCGATGCCGTGCGGATCGATGCCCCAGTGATGGTAGAAGCGCCGGTCCTCGATCGCGATGAAGGCTTCGCCGACATGGGGCGGCAGCTTGCGCACGTCGACCGGCCTGTCCGTCACCGCGCCCTTGCGCGCGATGATCCGGCCGTCGGAGGCGAGCAGCGTCACGCTCGGCGGCGCGATCGGCTGGAGTGATTTCGACAGCGGCGCGGTCACCGCAAGCCACGCCACCGCCGCCATGAACAGCAGCAGCACGCCGCAGATCGCCCAGCGCAGGAAGCGCCAGCGATGACGCCGCACGGGGCCGGGCGCGGCCGGGCCGGGCGCCGCCACGGGGGGAGCGGAGCCGGCAGGGGTCGCGTCCGGGGTGGAGAAGGGGTTATGCACGGACTGTATTATATCAGCAATACGGTGAGGGGCGCCAGTATCGTGTTGGCACGGGAAACGGCGGACATGGCTCCGGTACAGGATGGCGGGCCGCTTGTCGCCTCCCCGGTGGCGGCCTAGGTTCGCGGGCGCAAGGGGGCGTGTATCGCGTGGTCGACGATGGGCAATGGGTGGACGAGTCGCTTTCGGATGTCTTCCTCAGGCATCGGCCGGCGCTGAGGGCTTTTCTGCGCGGGCGATGCGCCCAGCATGACGTGGACGATCTGCTCCAGGATCTGTGGGTGGAGACGCAGCGGACCTCCGGCCCGGTCGCACCCGACCCGCTATCCCATCTCTATCGCGCCGCCCATCGGCTGGTGCTGGAGCGCGGGCGCGGCGCCTCCCGTCGCGACCGGCGGACGAGCCGGCCCCTCCCCGAGATGGAGCATATGCTGATCGTGCCGCGTCCCGTGCCGCCGGCGCCGGAGACGCTGCGCACGCTGGGCATCCGGGCCGAGCATGTCTTCCGCCGCTATCGGCAGGACGGCGCGTCCCGGCCCGCGATCGCGGAGGAACTGGGCATCGGCACCGGCCTCGTCGAGATGGAGCTGGGCCGTGCCTATGCCGCGCTGCTGCTGTCGCGGATGCGGGCATGATGGCGAACATGCGCCCGATCCCGGAAAGCCCGCGCGAGGAGATCGCGCTCGGCTGGATCATGCGGCTGCACGATCCGGCCTTCGATCGCTGGCCGGAGCTGAGCGAATGGCTGGCGGAGGACGAGGAGAACTCCGATCTGTTCGACCGGCTGTGCATCGCCGATCGGGCCGTGGCCGCGGAGTTGCAGGACGCGCCCGCCCCCAGGCGGCGCCTCTGGCCCGAGCGGGACGACACGCCCGCCGCCCGCGCCCGGCGTTCGGGCGAGCGGATGTGGATCGCATCCGCCGCGCTGGTGTTTCTCGTCACCATCCTGTTCGTGCTGGTGATCCTGCCGTCGATGCACCCGGTGCCCGCTGCCCGGTCCGCCGAGCTTCGCTGACGCTCGCGGGCGGGCGCTTGCCATGACGCCATCCACCGCATAGCCATCTCTCGGGAACGACGGGCGCGGGGGGCTGCGCCGTCGGGGAGGGGGAAAGACGATATGCGCGCAGGGGCTTTGCGTCCTGCCGTGGCGCGGCGTGTCGCCGGGCGTCGCCCGTCCGCATCTTTTTCACCTTTTCAGTGGAAACTCCATGCCAGCCGGAATGGAGGGGCTCCGCGCGCAGTGGGTCCAACAATGCGCGCGGTGCCCGACAAAGGGGGGAGTGAAGATGCGGACATGGATGGGTTTGACGGGGAGCGCGCTCGCGCTCGTCGCGGCGCCGGCCTGGGCTGAAGAGGCGCCGCCGGGGGCGGCACAGCAGGCGGCCCCGGCGGGAGAGGAGACGGTCAACGCCTCCGACATCATCGTGACGGCGACGCGGCGCGCCAGCCGCCTGTCGGACGTGCCGATCGCCGTCTCCGCGATCACGGCCGAGACGCTGCGCAACAGCGGCGTGACCGACATCCGCCAGCTCACGCAGGTGGCGCCGTCGCTGCTGGTCTCCTCGACCATGTCGGAAGCGGGCGCGGGCGGCGCGCGCATCCGCGGCGTCGGCACGGTGGGCGACAATCCCGGCCTCGAAAGCTCGGTCGCGACCTTCATCGACGGCGTCTATCGCAACCGCGCGGGCGTGGCGCTGACCGAGCTCGGGCCGATCGACCATATCGAGGTGCTGCGCGGGCCGCAGGGGACGTTGTTCGGGCGCAACGCCTCAGCGGGCCTCATCAGCATCACCACCGCGATGCCCAGCGACCGTTTCGGCGGCTATGCCGAGGGCAGCTACGGCAATTACGATTATTACCGCTTTGCCGGCGGCATCACCGGGCCGATCGGGGACAGCGGCGTCGAGTATCGGCTCGACGGCGTCTACAACCATCGCGACGGCTTCCTGAAGGACGTGATCTCCGGCCGGCGCGTGAACAACCGCGACCGCTACCTGATCCGCGGCAAGCTGCGCTACCAGCCGAGCGACGCGCTCTCGATCCTGCTGATCGGCGATTATAGCCACCAGAACGAGGAATGCTGCGCGGCGGTCTATCGTCCCGCGCGCAACGTCACGCGGACGGCCGACGGCCAGTTCGTCTCCTCGCCCTCCACCATCGCGGCGCTGGAGGAGAGCATCCATTCCAACGTGCCGGGCGCGGGCAACGGCCAGATCCTGGACGATCCCTATGCGCGCCGCGTCGCGATCACGCCGGGGCGCAACTATCTCTCTCGCGTCAACGACGGCGGCGGATCGGCGCAGATCGATTATGATTTCGGCGGCGCCAAGCTGACCTCGATCACCGCCTATCGCATCAACAAATATACCAGCGGGCAGGATTCGGATTTCAACAATCTCGACCTGCTGTATCGCGCGGGCGACGGCGGGCGCTTCACCCGCTTCAAGACCTTCACGCAGGAGCTGAGGCTCCAGGGCTCGGCCTTCCGCGACAGGCTCGACTGGCTGGTGGGCGGCTATTATGGCGACGAGCGCCTCACCACCCACGACAATCTCTCCTTCGGCGCGGATTACGACCAGTATGCGACCAGGCTCGGCGCGGCGCTGCTCGGGCAGCAGGTGCCGGCGCTCGGCCAGCTCTTCGGCGCGACCGGCTTCGCCAACCTCAAGGGCTTCGCGCAGGGCTTCGCGGCGTCCCAGCTCGGCGGCCTGCCGCCGGCGGTGGCCGGCCAGATCGCCGGAGCGATCGCCGCGCAGGTGCAGAACGTCACCATGGCCGGCACCGGCGACCGCGACATCTTCAACCAGCGCGACCGTAACTACGCGATCTTCACCCACGACATCCTGCACCTGACCGACCGGCTCTCGCTGACGCTCGGCGCGCGCTACACCTGGGATCGCAAGCATCTCGACGCCTCGCTCCAGAGCACGAGCCCGTGCGGCGCCTATTCCGCGAACGTCACCCGGCTGCGCGCGCTGGCGGCGTCGGGCGCGCTCGGCAGCGCGTCGGCGCTGGCGCAGGCGCTGGCCGATCAGATCCTGACCCCGCTCGGCGCGCTGCCCTGCGTCATCAACTCGGTGAGCGGGGATTTCTCCGGCCACCGGCACGAGGGCGAATGGTCCGGCACCGCCGTGCTGAGCTACAAGCCGATCGACCGGCTGATGGGCTATGCGAGCTATGCGCGCGGCTACAAGGCGGGTGGCTTCAATCTCGATCGTGCGCCCTTCTTCAATCCCGGCACGCTGACGCCGCTGCCGACCAACAACCTCTCCATCCTGCAATTCCAGCCGGAGAAGGTGGATGCGTTCGAGGTCGGCACCAAATATCGCGGGCGCGGCTTCGACATCAACGTCGCGGGCTTCTACCAGATGTTCAAGAGCTTCCAGCTCAACACCTTCAACGGCACCGCCTTCTTCGTCACCGACATCCGTGGCTGCAAGGACGATCTCGGCACCACCGATCAGGACCAGATCGCCGGCAATTCGCAATGCGCCAGCGAGGAATCGGGCGTCACCTCGAAGGGCGTCGAGATCGAGGCCTTCCTCTATCCCGCGCCGGATTTCACCCTTTCGGCGGGCTTCACGCTGGCCGACACGCGCTATCGCCACGACCTCGCCGGCACGCCGGACAGCAGCGGCAGCAATGCGCTCCAGCCGGCGCTGTCGCTGTTGCCGGGCGGACGGCTGTCGCTCTCCTCGCTCTACACGGTGACGGGCTCGGCGCAGTGGACGCCGCCGGTCGGCCATCTGCGCGGGCTGCTTTACGCGGACTTCCGCTACACCTCCGAGATGAACACCGGCTCGGACCTGTTCAGCGAGAAGGAGCAGCCCGGCACGATGGTCATCAACGCGCGCATCGGCCTCGGCGCGGCGGACCGGAGCTGGAGCATCGAGGGCTGGGTGCAGAATCTGTTCAACGTGAACTACGAACAGGTGGCGTTCAACTCGCCGACGCAGGGCGGGAACGTCTCGGCGGCGCAGCTCTCGGCCGGGCAGACCGCGACGCAGCTCTACAGCAGCTTCCTCGCCGAGCCGCGAACCTTCGGGCTGACGCTCCGCAAGACATTCTGACCGCGAGCGCCCGCCCTTCGGGGCCGATTGCCTTGGCATGGGGCGGGCGTATCATGGCCGGAAAAGACGAGGAGAGAGCGATGCCGCTGCGTTTCGCGGAGCGGGCCGACGAGGCCTATTCCTTCCCTTTGACCATCGGCCATCTGCTCGATGCCGCGCTGACGACGTCGGGGGATCAGGAGATCGTCTATCGCGACCAGCTCCGCTTCACCTATCGCGAGCTGCGCCAGCGGATCGGCCGCCTCGCCTCGCTGCTGAGCGATCTCGGCGCGGACGAAGGCATGACCATCGGCGTGATGGACTGGGACAGCCATCGCTATCTGGAGGCCTATTTCGCCATCCCGATGATGGGGGCGGTGCTCCAGACGGTGAATGTCCGCCTCTCGCCGCAGCAGATCGCCTATACGCTGAACCATGCCTCGGCCGAGATCCTGCTCGTCCATCGCGACTTCTTCCCGCTGATCGATGCGATCCTGCCGGCACTGCCCGGCGTGAAGGCGATTGTCGCGATCATGGACGGCACCGACGGGCCGCTCCCCGCCTATGCCAAGGGCGAATATGAGGCGCTGTCGGCCGCCGCGTCGCCCGATTTCCCCTTCCGCGATTTCGACGAGAACGCGATCGCCACGACCTTCTACACCACGGGGACGACCGGCAATCCCAAGGGCGTGGCGTTCAGCCATCGCCAGCTCGTGCTGCATACGCTTGCCTGCAACGCGCCCTTCGGCGTCACCCGCCAGCGCGGCCTGGGCGTCGAGGACGTCTATATGCCGCTCACCCCGATGTTCCACGTCCATGCCTGGGGCGTGCCCTATATCGCCACCATGCTGGGGCTGAAGCAGGTCTATCCGGGGCGCTACGAGCCCGGCATGATCCTGAAGCTCCGCGCGCAGGAAGGGGTGAGCTTCTCGCATTGCGTGCCGACCATCCTCCAGATGCTGCTCGCCGGCGCGGACCAGACGGGCGCGGATCTCTCCGACTGGTTCATGATTATCGGCGGCGCGGCGCTGACCCCGGCGCTCTATCGCGAGGCGCGGCGGAAAGGCATGGAGCTGGTGGCGGGGTATGGCATGTCGGAGACGGCGCCGACGCTGTCGATCGCCCGCCGCCGGCGCGGGGAGGAGGCCGGTCTGGAGGCAGACGCGACGACGCTCACCATGGCGGGCGTGCCGGTGCCTCTGGTCTCGGCGCGGATCGTCGGCGAAGGGATGGCGGACCGCCCCGCCGACGGCGAGGCGCGGGGCGAGCTGGTGATCCGCGCGCCCTGGCTGACCCAGAGCTACACCGGCGACCCCGAGGCCTCGCAGGCGCTGTGGCGGGGCGGCTGGCTTCACACGCAGGATGTCGCGAGCATCGACGCGCAAGGCCATATCCAGATCCGTGATCGGCTGAAGGATGTCATCAAGACCGGTGGCGAGTGGATCTGCTCGCTCAGCATCGAGGAACTGATCGCGGGCGTCGAGGGCGTGGCCGAGGTCGCGGTGATCGGTGTGCCCGATGCGCGCTGGGGCGAGCGGCCGATCGCCGTCGCGGTGGCGCGCCCGGATTCCGCGCCGACGCTGGAGGCGGTCAACGCGCCGCTCGAACGCGCGGTCGAGACGGGCCGGATCAGCCGCTACGCGCTGCTCGATCGGCTGGAGCTGGTCGAGGCGATGCCCAGGACCAGCGTGGGCAAGGTCGACAAGAAGGCCTTGCGCGCCCGCTTCGCCATTCCGGCGGCCGAGATGGCGATGGCGGTGAAGGCCTAGCGCTCCCAGGGTGGGGCGGGGGCGTAGAGCGCCTCCAGATGGGCGAGCCACGAGCGCAGCGCCGCCGGCAGCGGCTCGGCGCGGGCATGGACGGCATAGATGCCGACATCGCGCGCGCCCTGCCAGTCGGGCAGGATGCGCCGCAGCGCGCCCGAGGCCAGCTCATGGCCGACATCCCATGTCGAGCGCAGCGCGATGCCGACGCCCGCCAGCGCCAGCTCGCGCACCACCTCGCTCGAATTGGTGAGGAGATGGCTGTCCACGTCGAGCGTGCGGCGGGCCTTGGCGCTCTCCAGCCGCCACGGCGTCTGGTTCGAGGCGGCGAGCAGGCGGTGCCCGGCCAGATCGCGCAGCGAGGAGGGGAGGCCATGCCGCTCCAGATAGGCGGGCGCGGCGCACAGCACGCGGCGGTTGGGCGCGAGCAGCCGGGCGGTGAGACCCGATCCCGGAGCGGTGGCGGTGATGCGGAGCGCCACGTCCACCCGTTCGGCGAGCAGATCGGTGAAGCCGTCGTCGAGCAGCAGCGCCACCTTCACCGCCGGATGGCGTTCGAGGAAGGCGGGCAGATGCGGCGCGACATGCAGCCGGCCGAACGAGGTGGGCGCCGCGATGCGGAGCAGCCCGCTCGGGGCTTCGGCGCGGCCGGCGACGCGCGCCTCGGCCGCCTCCATCGCGGCGAGGATGGCGCGGACATCCTCGTGGAAGATGCGCCCCGCCTCGGTGGTGGTGAGCCGCCGCGTGGTGCGGTGGATCAGCCGCGCGCCGAGGCTCGCCTCCAGCGCCGCCAGCCGCTTCGACGCCGCCGCGGGCGACAGCCCCAACTCGCGCCCCGCCGCCGACAGGCTGCCGAGATCGACGATGCGGGCAAACAGCCGATAGTCCCGATCCATGGCGATTGTTTCCCTATGCGATCAAATGCATTGAACAATTTCCGTCTAATGATGCAATCGCGCCTGCGCTATGCTCCGCCTCGCGTAAGAGGAGGGATCATGACGGACACGATCATCGACACCCGGAGGATCGACCGGGCCGGCCTCGCCGTCGCCGAGCCGCTGGCGCGCTTCATCGAGGAGCGGGCGCTGCCCGGCACCGGCATCGAGCCGGCCGCCTTCTGGGCGGGCGTGGCCGGCCTCTTCGCCCGCTTCGCGCCCGAGAACGCGATGCTGCTCGCCCGGCGCGACGATCTTCAGGCGCGGATCGACGCGTGGCATGAGGCGCATGGCCGTCAGCCGATCGATCCGGCGGCCTATCAGGCCTTCCTGCGCGATATCGGCTATCTCGTCCCGGAGCCCGCCCCCTTCACCATCGGGACCGGCCCGGTCGATCCCGAGGTGGCGGCGCTGGCCGGGCCGCAGCTCGTCGTGCCCGTGCTCAACGCGCGCTTCCTGCTCAACGCCGCCAATGCGCGCTGGGGCAGCCTCTACGATGCGCTCTACGGCACCGATGCGCTGGGCTCGCTGCCGCCCGCCGGCGGCTATGATACCGCGCGCGGGGCCGAGGTGGTGGCGCGGGCCAAGGCGTTCCTCGACGAGGCGGTGCCGCTCGCCCAAGGTTCATGGGCCGATTTCGCCGGTGGCGACCCGGTGCTGGCCGACCCGTCGCAACTCGCCGGCCGCGCGGGGGAGACCTTGCTCTTCCGGCACCATGGCCTGCACATCGAATTGGTGATCGACCGCGCCCACCCGATCGGGCGCAGCGATCCGGCCGGCATCGCCGACGTGCTGCTCGAATCCGCGCTCAGCACGATCGTCGATCTGGAGGACTCGGTCGCGGCGGTCGATGCCGAGGACAAGGTCGCGGCCTATGCCAACTGGCTGGGGCTGATGAAGGGCGATCTGGAAGCGCGCTTCGACAAGGGCGACCAGCCGATGACCCGCGCGCTGGAGCCGGACCGCCGCTATGCCGCGCCCGATGGCTCGACGCTGGAACTGCCCGGCCGCGCGCTGCTGTTCGTGCGCAATGTCGGCCATCTGATGACGACGCCCGCTCTGCTGCTCCCCGACGGTTCGGAGGCGCCGGAGGGCATCCTCGACGGCATCGTCACCTCGCTGATCGCGCTGCACGACCTCCGGGGGCAGGGGCGTTTCCGCAACAGCCGGGCGGGCTCGGTCTATATCGTGAAGCCCAAGATGCACGGGCCGGAGGAGGCGGACTTCACCGACCGCCTGTTCGACGCGATCGAGGATCTGCTGGGGCTTGCCCGCCACACGATCAAGGTCGGCGTGATGGACGAGGAGCGCCGCACCTCCGCCAATCTCGCCGCCTGCATCGAGGCGGTGAAGGGGCGCATCGTCTTCATCAACACCGGCTTCCTCGACCGCACCGGCGACGAGATGCACACGTCGATGCGGGCCGGCGCGATGATCCGCAAGGGAGCGATGAAGACGTCCGCGTGGATCGAGGCCTATGAGAAGCGCAATGTCGCCATCGGCCTCGCCTGCGGGCTGGCGGGGCGGGCGCAGATCGGCAAGGGCATGTGGGCCGCGCCCGATCGGATGGCCGACATGCTGGCGCAGAAGGGCGGCCACCCGATGTCCGGCGCGACGACGGCCTGGGTGCCCTCGCCGACGGCCGCGACGCTGCACGCGATGCACTATCATGCCGTCGACGTGCGCGAGCGGCAGAAGGCGGTCGCGGCCGAGCCCGTGCCGTCGCTCGACGCGCTGCTGACGATCCCCCTGGCCAAGGGGCACAACTGGACGCCACAGGAGATCGCCGAGGAACTGGACAACAACGCGCAGGGCATCCTCGGCTATGTCGTGCGCTGGGTGGATCAGGGCGTCGGCTGCTCCAAGGTGCCCGACATCCACGACATCGGCCTGATGGAGGATCGCGCGACGCTGCGCATCTCCTCGCAGCATATGGCGAACTGGCTGCTCCACGGCGTGGCGAGCGAGGCGCAGGTGGATGCCGCCTTCCGCCGCATGGCCGCCAAGGTCGACGCGCAGAACGCGGGCGACCCGGCGTACCGGCCGATGGCGGGGCGGGAGACGGAGAGCCTCGCCTATCAGGCGGCGCGCGCACTGGTGTTCGAGGGGCTCACCCAGCCCAACGGCTATACCGAACCGCTCCTCCACCGCTTCCGCCAGAGGGTGAAGGCGAAGGGGTGACGAAGTCGACACGCATGACGGAAAAATCCCGTCGCCGTCGCTGAGAAAGATCATGCCGTCTGGAAGTCGAATGGACTTGCCCGATACCGATCGTCTGCTCACCGTACGCGACGCGCGAGGCCGATTTTTGTTCGCGCTATCGAAAGGTGACGGTCGTGCGGCTGATGCGGGTCATTGTAGCGTGTCTCGTGGGAATGATGAGCTTGGTTGGCAATGCAGCCGAAGCTGCCGCATCAACGGCATGGCAGGCCCCCTCGGGCTATCGTCAGATTCCGATCTGGCCGGGCAGCGCACCGGATATGGCGGGTGTGCCGCAGCCTCCCGAACGGGTTGAAGTCACCAAGGCGCCAGATGTCGTTGCCGGTCGACCATATACCGGCGTCTATGATGTGACCGCCCCGACCATGACCATATTTCCCGCAAAGGGGCACAATACCGGCGCAGCGATGATCGTCTTTCCGGGCGGTGGGTTTCAGATGCTCGCGATCGACCTTGAGGGCACCGAAATCTGCGACTGGATGACATCGAAGGGCATGACATGCGTATTGCTCAAATATCATGTTCCAAACAGCGACGATCATTATGACCGTCACTGCAACTGCCACGTCACGCCCAAAGTCCGCCGCGCCTTGCAGGATGCGCAACGTACCATCCGGCTGGTGCGGTCCAGGGCGCAGGAACTCAAGATCGATCCGCATAAGATCGGCGTGATAGGCTTTTCGGCGGGCGGTTATCTCGTGGCGGAAACGAGCAACGTTTTCGCGGCGGCCTACAAACCGGTCGATGCGATAGATCGGGTGAGCAGCCGCCCCGATTTTGCGATTGCCGCCTATCCGGGCCACATCTGGCGCGGCAATGGCTGGGATATGGACCCTTCGCTTCACGTCACCGGGCAAACCCCGCCGACATTCATCGTGCAAGCATGGGACGATAAGGTCGACGGTATTCGGCAGAGCCTGATTTACGCTCATGCGCTCGAAAATGCGGGTGTTCCCGCCGAGGTCCATCTTTTCGCCAAAGGCGGGCACGCTTTCGGTTTGCGGCAGACCAGGCATCCCATCACGGGGTGGCCCACGCTGGTGGAGAACTGGCTCAAGGAAATCGCGATCCTGTAGACCGAATGGCGGCTTGCCACATATGAGCGTTCGGAAGCCGGCGGTCGCGCATCACCCTTCACCCTCCTCCTCAATGGAAATCCCGTGACTTCGGGATGATCCGCACGTCGCGCGGGTGGCGGGCGCGGGGGATGGGGGTGATGGGCGCCGCCTCGCCCAGCCCGTCGAGCAGCGCGCTCAGGTCCACGATGCGGTTCGCCATCAGGTGGAGCACGCCTTCTTCGCTGCGCTGCACCTCGCCCTCCGCCTGCATCAGCCGCGCGGCCATCAGCGGGCGGCGATAGCGCTCGAACAGCCGCGCCCAGAGCAGGATGTTCACGATCCCCGTCTCGTCCTCCAGCGTGGCGAAGATGGCGTTGCCCTTGCCCGGCCGCTGGCGCACCAGCACCACGCCCGCCACCTTCGCCCGCGCGCCGTTCTTCGCCTCCCCCAGCTCCGCGCTGCTGAGGATGCCCCGGCGGCGGAGCGTTTCGCGCAGGAACCGGATCGGATGCGCCTTCAGGGAGAGCCGGGTGGTCTGATAGTCGGCGGCGACATGCTCGGCGAGCGGCATGGCGGGGAGCGCCACGTCGGGTTCGTCGGCCAGCTCGCGGGCGCGGGCGGCGGCGAACAGCGGCAGCTCGGCGGAAGCCGGCATCCGCCGCACCTCCCACGCCGCCTCGCGCCGCGGCAGGGCGAGCGAGCGGCACGCATCCGCATCCGCCAGCAGGCGGAGCGCGCGGGCGGGGAGCGCCGTCGTCTCCGCGCCCTCGCCCTGTGGAACCCGCACGCGCCGGCCCAGCTCCTCGATGCTGGCGAAGGGGCCGTTCGCCGCCCGTTCGGCGGCGATGGCGTGGCCCCAATCCTCACGGAAGCCGTCGATCTGGCGGAAGCCGATGCGCAGCGCCTGGCCCTTGTCGAGGCGGTGCCGGGCCGCACCCCAACTCCAGCGGGGATGGATTGCGGTGTCGGTGGCGCCGGCTTCGAGGCCGTTGTCCCAGCCGCTGTGGTTGACGTCGATCGCGAGGGTCTCGACGCCATGCTCCTGCGCGTCGCGGACGATCTGGGCGGGGGCGTAGAAGCCCATCGGCTGCGCATTGAGCAGAGCGCACGCGAACACCGCCGGATGGGTGCATTTGAGCCAGGCCGAGACATAGACCAGCAGCGCGAAGGAGATGGCGTGGCTTTCCGGGAAGCCATAGCTGCCGAAACCCTTGATCTGGTTGTAGCAGCGCTGGGCGAAATCGCGCTGATAGCCGCGTGCGGCCATGCCCTCGATCATCTTGCGTTCGAAATCGCCGATCGTGCCGACATTGCGGAACGTCGCCATCGCGCGGCGGAGCCGGTTCGCCTCGTCGGGGGTGAAGCCGGCCGCGATGATGGCGAGCTTCATCGCCTGCTCCTGAAAGAGCGGCACGCCGAAGGTGTCGCCCAATATCCCGCGCAGCTCGTCTTGATCGTGCGGGGGCTTGGGGGAGGGGAAGTCCACGGCCTCCTTGCCTGCCCGCCGCTTGAGATAGGGATGCACCATGTCGCCCTCGATCGGGCCGGGGCGCACGATCGCCACCTGTACGGCGAGGTCGTAGAATGTGCGAGGCTTCAGGCGCGGCAGCATGTTGATCTGGGCGCGGCTCTCGACCTGGAAGACGCCGATGCTGTCGCCGGTGCAGAGCATGTCGTAGACCGCCGGCACCTTGGCCGGCACGGTGGCGAGGGCGAGGTCGCCGAGGCCGTGCGCGCGCATCAGGTCGAACGCCTTGCGGATGCAGGTGAGCATTCCGAGCGCCAGCACGTCGACCTTCATCAGGCCGAGCGCGTCGATATCGTCCTTGTCCCATTCGATGAAGGTGCGGTCGTCCATCGCGGCATTGTGGATCGGCACCAGCTCGTCGAGCCGCCCCTGCGTCAGCACGAAGCCGCCGACATGCTGCGAAAGGTGGCGCGGCGCGTGGAGAAGCTGGCTGACGATCCAGTGCAGCCGCGCGAGTTCGGGCGCCTGTGCGTCGAACCCCGCGTCGGTGAAGCGACGGCTCTCCATGCGGCCGGCATAGCTGCCCCACACCATGCCGGTGAGCCGCGCGGTCACGTCCTCGGAGAGGCCCAGCACCTTGCCGACCTCGCGCACCGCGCTCTTCGGGCGATAATGGATGACGGTGGCGGCGATGCCGGCGCGTTCGCGGCCATAGCGCTCATAGATGTGCTGGATCACCTCCTCGCGCCGCTCATGCTCGAAATCGACGTCGATATCGGGCGGCTCGTCGCGCTCGGCCGAGACGAAGCGCGAGAAGAGCAGCTTGAACTGCCCCGGATCGACCGAGGTGATGCCGAGGAAGAAGCAGACCGCCGAATTGGCCGCCGAACCCCGCCCCTGACACAGGATCGGCGGATCGAGCGAGCGGGCATATTGCACCGCGTCATAGACGGTGAGGAAATAATAAGCGTAGCGCCGCTTGCGGATCAGGCGGAATTCGGTGCGCAGCGTGTTGCGGATCTTGCGCGGGATGCCGTCGGGATAGGCCTTCTCCGCCGCCTGCATGGTGATGTGCTTGAGCCAGGGCATGGGTTTCCACCCCTTCGGCACCGGCTCATGGGGATATTCGTAGCGCAGGTCTTCGAGCCTGAAGCGGATGCGGCCGAGGATGTCGGCCCAGCCTGTCGTCGCATCGGGGGCCTGACGGAACAGCCGCGCCATCTCGGCCGCCGGTTTCAGATGGCGCTCTGCATTGGCGAGGAGCTGCGTGCCGGCCTGCGTGACGGTCACCCCCTCGCGGATGCAGGTGACGATATCGTGGAGCGGGCGGTGCTCGGGCGTCGCATAGAGCGCGTCGGTGGTGGCGAGGAGGGGGATGCCGGTGCGCGCCGACAGCGCCTGAAGCCGCGCGAGGCGGCGCTGATCGTCGCCGCGCCGCGCCATGGTGGCGGCGAGCCACAGCGGCGCGTGGCGGGCGAGGCGGCGGAGCAGGAACTCGTGGGTCTCGTCGGCGATGGCGATCAGCAGCAGGCCGTCCGCATGATCGATCAGATCGGCGAGGCGCAGGTCGCATTCGCCCTTGGCCGCGCGGAGATTGCCGGTCGACAGCAGCCGGGTGAGCCGCCCCCAGCCATGGCGATCGACCGGATAGGCGACGATGTCCGGCGTGCCATCGGTGAAGGCGAGCCGGGCGCCGAAGACGAGACGGAAATCGGGCTGGGGCTCCTTCGCCTGCCCGATCTTCGCCCGCAGATCCTTGAGCGCGACATGGGCGCGCACCACGCCCGCCACCGTGTTGCGATCGGCGATGCCCAGCCCGCTGAGGCCGAGCTTCACCGCCTTCACCACCATATCGGCCGGGTGCGAGGCGCCGCGCAGGAAGGAGTAATTGGTCGCCGCGACCAGCTCGGCGAAGGCGGGGGGCTCGCCGCTCATGCGAACAGCCCGTGGACGTACCAGCAGGGCCGATCCGTCTCGCTGCCGTAAAGGCCGTAGCGGAACAGCCAGAAACGGCGGCCGCGCGCATCCTCCACCCGGAAATAATCGCGGGTGAGGAGCGGGCGCGGATGGCGGGCGGGGGGCATCTCTTCCCCCGCTTCCAGATCGTCGCGGCCGGGATCGGGATGGACGACCGAGGGTTCGGGATCGGGCAGCCGCTCGACCTTCACCCGCCACCATTCGGACGCGATCCGTTCCGGCCCCTCGAAACGGGTGACGTCATGATGGGTGCGCCGCCAGCGGAAGCGGCGGGGTGGCCCGTCGGGCACCTCGGCCAGCACCTCGATCGGCTGCGGCGGGTCGAACAGGTGGAGTGGGCGGAGCGGCGGCTCGCCGGGCACGGGCGAACCCCAGGGCGCGGGCGCCGGACTGTCCATGGCGGGGAGCGGCAAGGCACGCTGCTCGGGGATATGCGTGTCGCGGGGCGCGAAGCGGCGGACGCGCCCGCGCCCCAGCCGTGTGCCGAGCCGGTCGACCAATGCCGCCAGCGCATCCTCGCTGACCGAGCCGCCTTCGAGCTGGAACTGCGATGCGTCAAGCGGCTCCGCCATGGGCACCGCCAGCCGGATCATGTCGAAGCCGAAGCCCGGATCGATCGGATCGGCGAGCGCATCGATCCGCTCGCGCATCAGCCGCACGACCAAGGCCGGGTCGCGCGTCGGCAGGCTCGTCTCGATGGCGAGATCACGGGTGAGGCCGTCGCTGCGATAGAGGCGGACGGCGAAGCGCCGGCCTCCGCTGCGCCGTTCCTCCAGCGCTCCGGCGGCTTCCCCGGCCAGCTCCGAGATCGTCAGGAGCGCCTGTTCGGTGCGCAGGATCGGCTCGGCGAAGCGCCGCTCGAACAGCAGAGCGGGGAGCGGCCGGCGCGGCACGATGCGGCTGTCCGCATGGCCGATCAGCCGATCGAGCGCGGCCACCGTCTCCGATCCGAAGCGCGCGGCGATCGGCGCGCTGGGCCGCTGGGCGAGATCGCCGATGGTCTTGAGCCCCGCCCGGCCGAGCGCGACCTCGATTTCTTCCTCCAGCCGCAGCGCCGCGACCGGCAGCCGCCGCACCGCCGCCGCCTCGTCGGGCGCGGGCATGGTCTGGTAGCGGGCGAGCGCCTGCGCCGCCTCGGGCGTGGCCGCGACGGCGTGGCGCAGGTGGAGCCTTAATGCCGCGATCCGGCGTTCCGCATCGGCCGCCAGCGCGCCTTCGCCGCCGAACAGATGCTCGGTGCCGCTGATGTCGAGCGTGATGCCGTCGGGCGGATCGAGCGCCACCATCGGCGTATAGCGGTCGCAGCCGTCGGCGATCCGTTCCAGCCACAGCGCATCGGCGTGCGGATCATGATCGATCGCGGCGAGTTCGGGAACGCGCGCGCGGGCATCCGCCAGCGTCAGCCCCGGCGCGATGCCGAGCCGCAGCGCCCGCGCGTCGACCGCGACGATCCGCATCGCGCCGCGCTGCTTCTCGACGAAGGCGAGGGGCTGGTCAGCGGGCGTATCGGGGTGCAGCGCCCGGAAGCGATCCGCCGGCAGCAACGGCAGGAACAGCGCGAGGTAGCGCCGGCTCGCGGAAGCGGACGCGCTCACGATCCCACTCCAGCCGCCAGCGGCCGCCGGCAGGGCCGCCGCGCCGGCGCAGCAGTTCGAGGTCGAAGGTGGGCTGGCCGGGCGCGTCGGCCTCCAGCGCGGTCGAGGCGGCGGCGGTGACCGACCAGCGCGTCTGTGCGGCGCTCGGCCCCGGCTCGGCATCGGCGCGCAGCATCAGCGCGGTGACGCCCGAGGCCTCGGCCGCGATCGCCAGCCGCCGGCTCGCGGTCAGATCGAGCGCGCGGGGGCGTCGCCACGGCTCGATCACCGCCACGCCCACCTGCGGGCACCGCACCACCTCGGCCGCCGCGCGCAGCAGCGCCACCGGATCGGGCAGCACCACCAGCACCAGCCGCGCGGGATCGAGCCCGATCTCGGCCAGCCCCGGCGGGTGCAGACGCCCCGCGCCGCGTTCCGCCTCGTCCTGCCGGAGCCACAGCAGCGGCGCGCCCGGCGGCAACGCCAGCAATGCCAGCATCGTCGCGAAGCCCGCCGCCGCGCCGGCATCTTCCGGCTGCGCGGCGAACAGTTCGTGCAGCCGTCCGCGCGCCAGTCCGCCGCCGATCGCGGCATCGATCCCGGCATGGCCCAGCGCCGCCGCAGCGGGGGCGTCCGCCATTCTCTGCCCCTCGATCCGGGCGATCGTCCCTCGCAAGGCGCATAGCGCTTCCACCGACTCGACCATAGAAATGTTCTCTCTATGTTCTAGTTCGCGCGTCTGCCCCCGGCGAGTCAAGAGGGGCCTCAGAAGTGGTAGGCGACGCCCACCAGCACCTGATGCCGATCGAAGCGGCCATGCGCCTGGCCGAGTTCCGTGTAGCGATATTCGACGCGGGCCGAGACGTTGGATGTCAGGGCGCGCTCGGTGCCGCCGCCCAGCGTCCAGCCGTTGAGATCGCTGGAACGGCTGATCGCCTCGGCCTGCTGACCGATGGTGGTCTGCACGCGGACATTGGCATAGCCGCCCCGCGCATAGACCAGCGTCTTGGGATTGACGAGATAACCGGCGCGGGCGGTGACGTTGATCTGGCGCTGCGGATCGATGCTGGCCGGCGTGCCGTCGACATCGCCCCGTGCCGCGTCATGGATGCCGGCGTCGATGCCCGCCTCGGCGCCGACCACCACGCGGGGCGTGAGCTTGTAGTCATAGCCCGCGATCGCGCCGCCCGCGAAGGCGGACTTGCCATGATCGACGGCGACGCCGTTGGCGCGGCCGATGCTGTCATGGTTCAGGCCGGCCTCGACGCCGACATACGGCCCCTGAAAGGGTTCGGCCAGCGCGGGAGCTGCGGCGAGCGAGGTGGAAGCGAGCGCGAACGCCGCGACGAGCGAACGGGTCATGAGCGGTCTCCTGTCCGGTCGGCGACGGGGCCGGCCTCTTGAGACCCATGTAGGACCACGCTGTCATTGCGGTCAGCCGGAATAAAATAGGATGGTTTGTTCGATTTCCTGGAAATGCGAAGGGCAGAGAGGATCGGAAAAGAAGATCGTGCCGGTTTTGCATCGCGATCGTGATGAAGGGCGGTGTCCTGCTTTAAGTGCGAGCCGACTTCCCTCTTTCGGCAAGCGAAAGCCTGATGCTGTTTCGTGCAGTTCAATTTGGTTTCAAAATGAAACCATAACCGCACTTTCACCAAATAGGTCGTTCAATTGGGCTGAAGATATGTTATTCTCCGATCATCATCCGAATGGGATGACGAGGAGAGAGGGTGATGGAACATATGGATCCATCGCTGTGCAGCGTGGAATGCCGCTTGCTGTGCCTGATGAGCAGCGTCTCGCTGGCCATCTCCGCCGCGGTGATCCTCTTGCTGGTCTGATCCGGCCCCTCGCCGAAGCCGCGGGGCATCAGCCCATCGGCGCACCCATATCGTTCTTGTAATGGTGCCAGGTGAAGATCGCTGCTGCGCCCCTGTGCGGGCTCCAGCCTTCGGCGAGCGCGCGCGTTTGCTTCTCGCTCGGCCGTTCGGCGAGGCCGAGCAGCCGGCCCGTCTCGATCTGCACGGCAAGATCGCCCGCCGGCCAGATATCCGGCCGCCCTTCCGCGAACAGCAGATAGATCTCCGCAGACCAGCGGCCGATGCCCTTGATCTTCACCAGCGCCGCGATCGCCTCCTCGTCGTCGAGGGGCAGGCGCGCCAGATCGAGCTCGCCCGAGCGCACCAGCCCGGCGAGGCTGCGGGCATAGCCGGTCTTCTGGCGAGACAGGCCGGCGGCGCGCAGCGTCTCGTCGCTGGCGGCCTCGATCCGGGCCGGATCGTCGAGATCGCCGAGCGCCCCTTCCAGCCGCCCCCACACCGCGCGCGCCGAGGCGACGCTCACCTGCTGGCCGACGATGGTGCGCAGCAGGGTGGCGTAACCGCGCTCCGAACTGCGCGGGCCGGGCAGGCCGACGCGCTCGATCGCGCGGGCGAAGGCGGGCTCCATGGCGGACAGCGCGTGGAGCGACGTATGAAGCTGGTCGATCGAAAGGCCCATGCGCGGATATCGTCCCTGGCGCTTGTCTTGCAAAAAAGGGCCATCACCCATAGCCGGGCACCAAGCATCCGTCACCCGGAGGAGAAGACATGCCGAAGTTGATCGTCGTCACCCGCGAAGGCCAGGAATCCACCGTCGAGGGCGAAGCCGGCCTCAGCGTGATGGAAGTGATCCGCGATCATGGCTTCGACGAGCTGCTGGCGATGTGCGGCGGCTGCTGCTCCTGCGCGACCTGCCATGTCTATGTCGACGACGCCTTCGCGGGAGAACTGCCCGCGATGAGCGATGACGAGAACGACCTGCTCGACAGTTCGGACCACCGCACCGGCGCCTCGCGGCTGTCCTGCCAGATTCCCTTCTCCGACGCGCTCGACGGCCTGCGCGTCACCATCGCGCCGGAGGATTGAGGCCGCAAACCCCTCCCGTCACCGGGAGGGAGGGGAGCAGGCCTTCAGGCGGCGCGCGTCGCCGCCGCGTAGAGCGCGATGGCGGCGGCATTGGAGATGTTGAGGCTCTCCATGCGCGGGCTGATCGGCAGCTTGGCCAGCGCATCGCAATGCGCCTCGGTGTTCTGCCGCATCCCCTCGCCCTCGGCGCCGAGCACCAGCGCCAGCTTGCCCGGCGCCATCGCGTCGGGCAGCAGCAGCTTGGCATGGCCGGTGAGGCCGACGCGCCAGTAACCGGCCTCGGCCATCTCCTCGAGCGCGCGGGCGAGGTTCACCACGCGAATCCACGGCATGATCTCCAGCGCGCCGGAGGCGGAGCGGGCCAGCGCCCCCGATTCGGGCGGCGAGTGCCGATCCTGCGTGACGATGCCGAGCGCGTCGAACGCCACCGCCGAGCGCAGCACCGCGCCGACATTGTGCGGGTCCGTCACCTGGTCGAGCACGAGGATCGGTCGCTTGTCGCCGGCGTCGGGTGCCATCTCGAACAGCTCGTCGAGCCAGCGGTCGGGCAGGGGATCGCATTCGAGGACGAGGCCCTGATGCGGCGCATCCGACGGCACCATGCGGCCGAGATCGGCCACCTCGGCATATTGGATGGTGAGCATCGACGGCGACAGGCCGAGCGAGGCGATCGCATCGTGCGTGCCCCACAATTTGCGGAGCGTCCGCTCGGGGTTGGCGAGGGCTGCGGTGACGGCGTGACGCCCCCACAGACGGATACGGCCGGACTGGGCGGCGGAGGGGCGATGACCTTTGCGCATGATGGCCGCGCTTTTCTCCGCTCATGCGTTGACAGGCAAGAGTTCATTCGCCAATAGGCGCGCCTCGCCCCGGCGTCAGCACGCTGGAAGGGTGGCCGAGTGGTTAAAGGCAGCAGACTGTAAATCTGCCCACGCAAGTGTACGCTGGTTCGAATCCAGCCCCTTCCACCACGCGCCGGGGCGATACCCATGCCACGGATATCAGCGCCTCAATGCGGCGTCACCACCTTCGCTCCTGGAAGGCTCTGGCCGAGGGCAATCGTTCCCTTCCGCTTCCGCTGCGGGCCGCGGCGCATTCCCATTTGCGCTTTCCGCCGATAGGTTCGCGCACACCAGAATAGGGGATATCGATGCGCCTTCTGCCCGCCTGCCTGTTCGCCGTGCTGCCCGCAGCCGCTCTCGCCGCCGCCTCGCCCGAGCCGGTGTTCAGCCCGCAGCGGCTTTCCGACCATATCAAGACGCTCTCGTCCGACGCCTTCGAGGGACGCGGCCCGGCGACGGCGGGCGAGGTGAAGACGGTCGCCTACATCACCCAGCAGATGAAGGCGGCGGGGCTCCAGCCCGGCGGCCCGCTCGTCAACGGCAAGCGCACCTGGACGCAGGACGTGCCGCTGCTCCGCTCCGAGATCGTCGGCCAGCCCGCCGTCTCGATCGGCGGGCAGGCGCTGACGCAGGGCAACGAGATCGCCATCCGCGCGCCGATGAACGGGCAGAAGACGGTCGACATCGCGGGCGCGCCGCTGGTCTTCGTCGGCTATGGCGTGAAGGCGCCCGAACGGAAGTGGGACGATTTCAAGGGCGTCGATCTGCACGGCAAGATCATGGTCGTGCTCGTCAACGATCCCGATTTCGAGACGGGCCAGGGCGATTTCGGCGGCAAGGCGATGACCTATTATGGCCGCTGGACCTATAAATATGAGGAAGGCGCGCGGCAGGGCGCGGCCGGCGTGCTGGTGATCCACGAGACGGAGCCCGCCTCCTATGGCTGGGCGACGGTCAAGAACTCGAACACCAATCCGCAGTTCGACATCGTGCGCAAGAACCCGGCCGCCGCCCACACCGCGATGGAAGCGTGGATCCAGCGCGACCTCGCCGTGCAGCTTTTCAAGGATTCCGGCCTCGATTTCGAGGCGCTGAAGAAGCAGGCGCAGACCCGCGATTTCAAGCCGGTGACGCTGAAGCCCACCTTGTCGGCCCGCTTCACCGCCGACACCGGCGTCATCACCTCGCACAATGTGCTGGGCCGCCTGCCGGGTGCCAGGCATCCGAACGAAACGGTGATGTACACCGGCCATTGGGATCATCTCGGCGTCGGCGCGCCGGATGCGAAGGGCGACCGCATCTATAACGGCGCCGTCGACAACGGCACCGGCATCGCCGAGCTGCTCGAGATCGGCCGCGCCTTCGCCGCCGCCCCGCGCACCGACCGCAGCCTCGTCTTCATGGCGGTGACGGCGGAGGAGAAGGGCCTGCTCGGCTCCGAATATTATGCCGCGAACCCGGTCTATCCGCTGGCGACGACGGCGGGCGTCATCAACATGGACGCGCTCTCGGTCGCGGGCCGCGCGCACGACTTCACCATCTCGGGCACCGCCAAGCTCGGCCTGCTCGACGATCTGATCGCCGAGGGCAAGAAGCAGGGCCGCACCTATACGCCCGATCCGCGCGTCGAGGCGGGCGGCTTCTATCGTTCGGACCATTTCTCGATGGCCAAGCGCGGCGTGCCGGCGATCAGCTTCGGCTCGGGGCGTGACCTGCTGAACGGCGGCGTCGAGCGCGGCAACCAGATCGCCCGCGACTATACCCGCGATCGCTACCACCAGCCCGCCGACGAATGGTCGGCCGACTGGGATCTCTCGGGCCTGGCCGAGGATGCGGACCTGCTCTACGATCTCGGTCGCGATCTGGCGAACTCGCGCCAGTGGCCCGACTGGTCGGCGGACAGCGAATTCCGCGCCGAGCGGGACAAGACGGCGGCGCAGCGCCGCTGATGGCAGCGATCGGCACCGGCCGCGACGAAGGGCTCAGTCGCGGCATCGGCACGTTCGGGCTGGCGGCGGCGACCGTGAACGCGGTCATCGGCGCCGGCATCTTCTCGCTGCCCGCCGGCATGGCGCGGGCGGCGGGGCCTTATGCGCTCGTCGCCTACCTGTTCTGCGCGGTGGCGATGGGGGCCGTGGTGCTGTGCTTCGCCGAAGCGGGCAGCCGGGTGCCGACCTCGGGCGGGCCTTATGGCTATGTCGAGCAGGCGTTCGGGCCGCTGCCGGGCTTCGTGATGGGCGTGCTGCTGTGGCTCGCCGCCGTGCTCGCCAGCGGCGGGATCGCGGCCGGGCTGGCCGATGCGCTGGCCCATTTCCTCCCCGTGCTGGGGGGAGCCCTGCCGCGGGCCGGGATCATCGTCGGCGTGCTGGGCGGGCTCACGCTGGTGAACCTCGCCGGCGCGCGCATCGCCTCGCGGTTGATCGCGGGGGCGACGGCGGTGAAGCTGCTGCCTTTGGCGCTGTTCGTGGGCGTGGGCCTGTTCTTCCTCGATCCGGCGAAGATCGGGGCGGGCGTCGCGCCCGACGCGGCGGGCGTGGGCCGCGCCGTGCTGCTGTCGCTGTTCGCCTTCCAGGGGATGGAGACGGCGCTTGGCGTCAGCGGCGAGGTCGCCAATCCGGCGCGCACCCTGCCGCGCGCGCTGATCGGGGCGATGGCCTTCGTGACCATCGCCTATGTCGCGATCCAGATGGTGGCGCAGGGGCTGCTGGGGGCCGGCCTCGGCGCTTCGAAAGCCCCGCTCGCGGACGGCATGGCGACGATCGACCCGCGCCTCGGCCTACTGCTGCTCGCCGGCACCGCGCTGTCGCTGGCGGCGTGGCTGGGGAGCGACATCCTCGGCGCGCCGCGCATGTTGTTCGCCTTCGCCCGCGACGGTTTCCTGCCGCGCGCGCTGGGTGAGGTGTCGGCGCGGAAAGTGCCGGCCAACGCCATCCTCGTCCACGCCGCCATCGCGATCACGCTGGCGGTGACGGGCACGTTCGAGGAACTGGTGGTGCTCTCCTCGCTGGCGGGTTGCGCGCTCTATATCGGCGGCTGTGCCGCGGTGTGGCGGCTCCGGCAACGCGACGTGGCGCTGGCGGGGACGCCGGTGCGCCTGCCCGCGCTCGGGCTGTGGGTGGTGCTCGGCATCGCGAGCATGGCCGCCTGTATCGCGCTGGCGAGCTGGACGGAGATCGGCGGCCTCTTCGCGGTGATCGCGGGGTCGGTGCTGCTCTATTGGGCGGTGCGCCGGCGCTAGGGCCGACAGGGGTGTAGCGGGCGCGGATGGAGCCGGACCGGTAGACAGGGCGCCAGCGCCCCGCCACCTCGGCTTCTGTCACGCCGCGAGAGTTCGGGGCTGTGCTGGCCCTCCTCCGCGCCCGCCGGGCGGCATTCCGCTCCTGCTGCGCGGGGACGTAACCGGCACCGCGAGGGCGGTCAAAACGACAACGATGTCACAATTCTGACGCTTTACACGTCCGCGCGATCAGTTGCAGGGAAGCAACAGGGTGCCCTCGACGACCGTCACGCAGTGCCCCGACAGGATCACCCGCTCGCCGTCGAGCCGGCAGCCGAGATGCCCGCCCCGTGCCGAGGCCTGCCAGGCGCTGAACTCCGGCCGGCCGAGCCTTTCCGCCCAATAGGGCGTCATCACCGCATGGGCCGAGCCGGTCACCGGATCCTCGTCGACGCCCCCGCCGGGCGCGAAGGCGCGGCTGACGATGTCGGTCTCGCGGCCTCGCGCCGAGACGATGGTGAGGATGTCGCCCCCCGCCGCCAGCGCCCGGAAATCGGGGGTGAGGCCGCGCACGATATCCTCATTCTCGACGATGACGAGCGCATAGCGATGCGGGTGCCACAATGTTTCCACCACCTCGTCGAGCCCCAGCGCGGCAACGATCGCGGGCAGCGGCCGGGGCTCGGGCTTCCACGCCGGCAGTGCGAGCTTGTAGCCGGCCCCGTCCCGCGCGACGGCGAGGATGCCCGCCTTTCGTGTGCGGAAGGTGACGCGGCTGCGGCAAGGCTCCGTGCCGAGGATGGCATGGCCCGAAGCGAGCGTGGCATGGCCGCACAGCGCAACCTCGGTCGTAGGCGTGAACCAGCGCAGCTCGAAATCGGCCTCCCCGGTGGCATCCGTCACGAGAAAGGCGGTTTCGGAGAGGTTGTTCTCCGCCGCGATGCGCTGGAGCGTCTCGTCCTCCAGCCAGCGGTCGAGCGGCATCACCGCCGCCGGATTGCCGGCGAACGGCCGATCCGTGAAGGCGTCTATCTGGAGGAAGGGCAACCTCATATCTCGCTCCTTTCCGCGATGGCCTTGGGCAGCGCGCCCTCCTGATCGACATGGCCGACGGGATCGGGGTGGATCAGCACCTCCAGCCCCGGAAAGGCCGCCGTCAGCCGCGTCTCGATATCCTCCATCACCATATGCGCGACGCCGATCGTCGTCTCGGCCGGGAAGGACATGTGGAACTGCGCGAAATCATGCGCGCCGCTGGTGCGGGTGCGCAGGTCGTGCATCCCCGCCATCGCCGGGATGGTGGCGGCGAGATCGAGGAAGGCGCGGCGCTTCTCCTCGGGCCATTCGCGGTCCATGAGTTGGTCGATGGCGTGGGTGGCCGACGTCCACGCCCCCCAGCCCAGCCACAGCGCGATCAGCAGGCCGAACAGCGCATCCACGCCGGTGAGCCCGGCATAGCGATCGAGCGCGAGCGCCAACACCACCGCGCCGTTGAGCGCCAGATCCGACTTGTAGTGGAGATGATCCGCCCCGATCGCGACCGAGCGGGTCCGCGCGATCACCGCACGCTGATAGGCGAGCAGCGCCAGCGTCGCGGCGGCCGCGACGATCGAGGCGACGATCCCGGCTTCGGGCGAGGCGGTCGGCGTCGCGTGCAGCAGCGCCATCACCGCGCGCGCCGCGATCGCCACGGCAGAGGCCGCGATCAGCGCCACCTGGAACAGCGCGGCGAGCGATTCGGCCTTGCCATGGCCGAAGCGGTGATGCTCGTCGGCGCGCTGGGCGGCGACATGGACGCCGTAGAGCGTCACCACCGAGGCGACGAGATCGAGGCCCGTGTCGGCCAGCGAGGCCAGCATCGCCACCGATCCGCTGACCAGCGCGGCATAGCCCTTGAGCCCGAGCAGCAGCGTCGCCACCCCCACGCTGGCGAGCGCCGCACGGCGGTTGAGGGTGCCCGTCTCCTGATCGGCGGTGCGGTTCATGGGTAGAGCAACCCCTCGTGCCAGCCGTCGGCGGTGCGCGTGAAGACGCGGCGTTCGTGCAGCCGGTGGGCGCGGTCGCTCCAGAACTCGATCCGCGCAGGGGTTACGCGATAGCCGCCCCAATGCGGTGGGCGGGGCACGTCGCGGCCCTCGAAGCGCGCCTGCTCGGCCTCGAAGCGCGCCTCGAAGGTGGCGCGATCCGCGAGCGGGCGGGACTGGTCGGATGCCCAGGCCCCGAGCTGCGAATCCCGGCCGCGCGAGGCGAAATAGGCATCGGCCTCCGCATCGGCGACGAGGCTCACCGGCCCTTCGATCCGCACCTGCCGGCGCCGGCTCTTCCAATGGAAGAGGAGAGCGGCCTTGGGGTTGGCGGTCAATTCGCCCGCCTTGCGGCTCTGCTGGTTGGTGTAGAAGACGAAACCGCGCGCATCATGGCCCTTGAGCAGCACCATGCGGACCGACGGCATCCCGTCTGCCCCGACGGTCGCAACCGCCATCGCGTTGGGATCGTTGGGTTCGCTCGTGCGGGCGTCTTCGAGCCAGGCGGCGAACAGGGCATGGGGATCGTCGGTCATGCGCTCCACATAGCGTTGACGGGCCTCTTGCGTTAGGCGTGGCGAGTCCACATCTCACTTGTTGCATTTGGGCAACAGTTGGTTACGGCGAGGACTGCGATACAGGTAGACAATGGCGGATCCCTATCAGACCCTGGGCGTGGCCCGAAATGCCGATGAAAAGGCGATCAAGTCGGCCTATCGCAAGCTCGCCAAGGAGCTTCATCCCGATCGCAATGCCGACAATCCCAAGGCGGCCGAACGCTTCTCGGCGGTGACGGCGGCCTATGACCTGCTGTCCGACAAGGACAAGCGCGCCCGCTTCGATCGCGGCGAGATCGATGGCGAGGGCAACCCCAAGTCACCCTTCGGCTTCGGCGCGGGGGCGGGCGGCGGCAACCCCTTCGGCGGGCGCGGCGGCTTCCGGCCGGGCGCTGGCCCCGGCGGCGCGGCGGGCTTCGAGGGCGAGAGCGGCGATTTCAGCAGCATCTTCGATGAGCTGTTCGGCGGTGGCGGCGGCCCCTTCGGCGGCCGTCGCCGTGGTGCTGCCCCGCAACAGAAGGGCGCGGACGTCGCCTATCGCCTCGCGGTGAGCTTCGAGGATGCGGCGGCGCTCCGCGCGCAGCGGGTAAGCCTGTCCAACGGCAAGACGATCGAGCTGAAGCTCCCCGCAGGCGTCGAGACGGGCACGCAGCGCCGTCTTCCCGGACAGGGCGAGCCCGGCCCCGGCGGCCCCGGCGACGCGATCGTCACCATCGAGGTGACGCCCCACCGCTTCTTCAGGCGCGAGGGCGACGATGTGCGGCTCGATCTGCCGGTGCGGCTCGACGAGGCGGTGCTCGGCGGCAAGGTGAAGGTGCCGACGGTGGACGGCCCGGTGATGGTGACGGTGCCCAAGGGCTCGACGTCGGGCAAGGTGCTCAGGCTCGGCGGCAAGGGCTTCCACCGCGCCACCGGCGGGCGCGGCGACCAGTTCGTCACGCTGCTGATCGATATCCCGTCGGGGGATGCCGAGCTGGAGAAGCTGGTCGACGAATGGCAGGGCGATCGCTCGCGCAACCCGCGCGCGGGGTTGGGCGTCTGACCCCTCGATGAAAGGCCTGTCCCCCGAAAGCCCCGAGGCCCGCGCCGCCCGCCTCGGCACGCTGGAGCGCGCGAAGGCGGGGTTCGGGGTGACGGGGCAGGCCTTCGAGGTGATCCGCCGCATCATCGTCGGCGTCTATTCGGACGGCTTCATCCATGCCGGCAACCTCGCTTATCTGACGCTGCTGACGCTTTTCCCCTTCTTCATCATCATGACGGCGCTGGCCCAGCTCCTGGGCCGCTCGGGCGATGGGGCGGAGGCGGTGAACTCTTTCCTGCGCGTGCTGCCGCACGGGGTGGCGGGGCTGCTCCGGCCGGCGATCGATTCGGTGCTGGCGGCGCGCACCGGGCCGCTGCTCTGGATGGGCGCGATCGTCGGGCTGTGGACGGTCGGCAGCTATATCGAGACGATCCGCGACATCCTGCGCCGCGCTTATGGCCTGCGCGCGAGCGGCGCCTTCTGGCACGCGCGGCTGGGATCGGTGGCGATCATCATCGTCGCGGTGATGCTGGTGATGGTGGCCTTCTCGATGCAGGTGGTGCTGACCGCCGCCGAGCAGTTCGTCTACCGGCTGCTGCCCTTCGCGCGGGAGGTGGCGGGGTGGATCGGCCTTTCCCGCCTCGTGCCGGGCGTGGTGATGTTCGGCGCGCTCTACATCCTGTTCTACACGCTGACGCCGAGCCGTTATCGTTTCTCGAACAGCCCGAAATGGCCCGGCGCGCTGTTCACCTCGATCTGGTGGCTGGCGACGACGGCGTTGCTGCCCGTCGTGCTCGGCCTGCTCGGCGGCTACAACCGCACTTATGGCAGCCTGGCGGGCGTCATCATCATGTTGTTCTTCTTCTGGCTGGTGGGGCTCGGCATGGTGATCGGCGCTCATGTGAACGCGGCACTGGCGGAATCGCCCTCGCCAAGCCTAAAGGAGGCGCCCAAAGAGACTGAGGAGGCATCATGGCCGGTCTGATGGAAGGCAAGCGCGGGCTCATCATGGGCCTTGCGAACGACAAGTCGCTGGCGTGGGGCATCGCGAAGATGCTGCGCGAGCACGGTGCGGAGCTTGCCTTCAGTTACCAGGGCGAGGCGCTGGAAAAGCGCGTCCGTCCGCTCGCCGAGCAACTGGGCTCGGATTTCCTGATCGATTGCGACGTGTCCGACATGGACGCACTCGATGCGGCGTTCGACACGCTGAAGGGCCGCTGGCCGACGATCGACTTCGTCGTCCACGCCATCGGCTTCTCGGACAAGACGCAGCTTCGCGGGAAATTCTACGACACCACGCTCGATAATTTCCTGATGACGATGAACATCTCGGCCTACTCGCTGGTGGCCGTCGCCAAGCGGGCGCGCGAGATGATGCCGAACGGCGGCTCGATCCTGACGCTCACTTACTACGGTGCCGAGAAGGTGATCCCGCATTACAACGTGATGGGCGTCGCCAAGGCCGCGCTGGAGACGAGCGTGAAATATCTCGCGGTCGATCTCGGCGCGGAGAAGATTCGCGTCAACGCGGTGTCGGCCGGCCCTATCCAGACGCTGGCCGCGCGCGGCATCGGCGACTTCAACTATATCCTGAAGTGGAACGAGCTGAACGCGCCGCTCAAGCGCACCGTCACCATCGAGGATGTCGGCGGATCGGGGCTCTACTTCCTGTCCGATCTGTCGGCGGGCGTGACGGGCGAGATCCATCATGTCGACGCCGGCTACAACGTCATCGGCATGAAGGCCGAGGACGCGCCTGACATGTCGCTCGTCTGATGAGCTGGAACAGCTTCGGCCGGGTCTTCCGGTTCACCACCTGGGGCGAGAGCCATGGTCCGGCGCTGGGCGCCGTGGTGGACGGCTGCCCGCCGGGGCTGCCTCTCGGCGAAGCGGATATCCAGCCCTGGCTGGACAAGCGCCGCCCCGGCACCTCGCGCTTCACCACGCAGCGGCAGGAGCCGGACCGGGTCCGTATCCTGTCGGGCGTGTTCGAGGGCAAGACCACCGGCACCCCGATCAGCCTCAGCATCGAGAATGTCGACCAGCGCTCCAAGGATTATTCCGAGGTGGCGCTGGCCTATCGCCCCGGCCATGCCGACTATGCCTATGACGCGAAGTACGGCTTCCGCGACTATCGCGGCGGCGGGCGCTCCTCGGCGCGCGAGACGGCGGCGCGGGTGGCCGCAGGGGCCGTGGCGCGCATCGCGATCCCGGAGGTCCGCATCCGGGGCTATCTGGTCGAGCTGGGCGGCGATCGCATCGATCCGGCCGCGTTCGACGCGGCGCAGATCGACGCCAACCCCTTCTTCTGCCCCGACGCGGCTGCCGCGGCGCGCTGGGAGGAGATCATGGACCGCACGCGCAAGGCCGGCTCTTCGGTCGGCGCGGTGGTCGAGTGCGTGGCCGAGGGCGTCCCCGCCGGCTGGGGCGCGCCGCTTTATGCCAAGCTCGACAGCGAACTCGCCTCGGCAATGATGAGCATCAATGCCGTGAAGGGCGTCGAGATCGGCGACGGTTTCGAGGCGGCGCGGCTGACCGGCGAGCGGAACGCCGATCCGATGCGCCCCGGCCCGGATGGCAAGCCCGTCTTCCTCGCCAACCATGCCGGCGGCATCGCGGGCGGCATCGCGACCGGGCAGCCGGTGGTCGTGCGCGTGGCGTTGAAGCCGACCAGCTCGATCCTCACCCCCGTCGAGACGATCACCCGCGAGGGCGAGGCGTCCGACATCCGCACCAAGGGCCGCCATGATCCGTGCGTCGGCATCCGGGCGGTCCCGGTGGTCGAGGCGATGATGGCGCTGGTGCTCGCCGACCAGAAATTGCTCCACCGCGCCCAGACGGGCCGCTGACACGACGAAAATCCGCCCGCTCCGACCAGCCGCTCCGGCCCGGCGGCGGGGCGTGGCACCGCCCGGATAGCGGCGCGTTCATGGTTAACCTCCGTCAGGAGAGACCATGAGGAGAGTAGGATGCGTAATGTTCTGATCGCCGCTGCGGCCATCGCTCTGATGCCGGCGGCGGCCTTCGCCCAGGTGACGGATCAGGGCGGAGCCCCCGGCGGGATGCAGGCTCCGCCGCCTTCGGGCACGACGGCGCCCAGCGGGGATATGAGCGCGACACCGCCCGCCACGGCCCCGGCCGGCGACCCCAGCGCCACCCAGGCTCCGGCCGGCGATCCATCGGCGGGCTCGGCCACGGGCGCCACCGATACCAGCGGCACGACGACCACCACGACGAAGACCAAGCACAAGCATAAGCCGAAATAAGCGCTTGGTGGCGGGCAGGCGGGTCTCCATGCCTGCCATGCAAGGAGGGCCGGAGCAGCGATGCTCCGGCCCTTTTTATGTCAGTCGGCGAAGGGATCGCGGACGAGGATGGTGTCGTCGCGCTCGGGGCTGGTGGAGACCAGCGCCACCGGGCAGCGGATCAGTTCTTCCACGCGGCGGATATATTTGATCGCGGCGGCCGGAAGTTCCGCCCAGCTCCGCGCGCCGGCGGTGGACTGGCTCCAGCCTTCGATCGTCTCGTAAATCGGCTCCACCGCCGCCTGATCGGAGGCGTGGGGCGGGAGATAGTCGTAATCGCGATCGCCGATGCGATAGCCGACGCAGATCCTGATCTCGTCGAAGCCGTCCAGAACGTCGAGCTTGGTGAGCGCGATGCCCGAGATGCCCGACACCGCCGCCGCCTGACGCACCAGCACCGAATCGAACCAGCCGCAGCGACGCTTGCGGCCGGTGACGGTGCCGAACTCGTGGCCGCGCGTGCCGAGGCGCTCGCCGATCTCGTTATCCTGCTCGGTCGGGAAAGGGCCGGAGCCGACGCGCGTGGTGTAGGCCTTGGCGATGCCGAGGACGAAGCCCGCGCCGCTGGGGCCGAGCCCGGAGCCATTGGCCGCCGTGCCCGCGATCGTGTTCGACGAGGTGACGAACGGATAGGTGCCATGGTCGACATCGAGCAGGATGCCCTGCGCGCCTTCGAACAGGATGCGCTTGCCGGCCTGCTTGGCGTCGTTGAGCGACACCCACACCGGCTTCGCATAGGGCAGCACGACGTCGGCGATCTCGCGCAGGTCCGCCAAGAGCCGCTCGCGGTCGATCGGCGGCTCGCCGAAGCCGGCGCGCAGCGCGTCGTGGTGCGCGCACAGGCGCTCGATCTGCGGGCCGAGCGCGTCGAGATGGGCAAGATCGCACACGCGGATCGCGCGACGGCCGACCTTGTCCTCATAGGCCGGGCCGATGCCGCGGCGCGTGGTGCCGATCTTGCCGGCGCCGCTCGCATCCTCGCGCAGGCCGTCGAGGTCGCGGTGGAAGGGGAGGATCAGCGGGCAGGTCTCGGCGATGTGGAGATTGTCCGGCGTGATGGTGACGCCCTGGCCGCGCAGCTTGGCGATCTCGTCGCGCAGATGCCACGGATCGAGCACCACGCCATTGCCGATCACCGACAGCGTGCCGCGCACGATGCCCGAGGGAAGCAGCGAGAGCTTGTAGACATTCTCGCCCACGACGAGCGTGTGGCCGGCATTGTGGCCGCCCTGGAAGCGGACGACGACCTCGGCCCGCTCGGAGAGCCAGTCGACGATCTTGCCCTTGCCCTCATCGCCCCACTGGGCGCCGACGACGGTGACGTTGGCCATGTTAGTTTCCTAGCGATTGGAGGGCGTTCGTCGCCCAGATATGGGTGCAGCCGAGCGCAGCGGCGTCATCGGCATCGGAGAGGGCGGCGACGGTGGCATAGCCATCGGCCCGAAGGCGCGCGGCGGTGGCGTCGTCAGTACCGAGCGGCAGGAACACGCGGTCGCGGCCTTCCGGGGCCACGCCCGCGTCGACGATCGGATCGAGATAGAGCGAGAAGCCGACCGCCGGCTCCTCATGCCCGTCCGGGTGGACGATCGAATAGGAGCCGCCGCGCCCGACCTCGCCGCGCACGCCCTCGGCGAACAGCGAGAAGCCGATCCAGCTCTGATATTCGAAGCCGTGACGCTCGGTCGGATCGAGGGTGAGCGTCGCGCGGTCGCCGATCGCGGCGGCGATGGCGCGCACGCCGTCGAGCCGCGAGGCGAGCAGCCCGCCGACATCGAGGGCCGCGAGTTGGGCGGTCGCCGTATCGACCGGGCCGGCCGCCTCGATCAGCGGCAGATAGGCTTCGGCACCGAGCGCCGCGAGCGCGCCGGCGTCCTTGCCGTCGAGTTCGTGGATGACCGCTTCGATATCGGCGACCGGCATCGGCCCGGCGGCGAGCAGCGGCACCAGATCGGGCAGCGTGAGATCGACCGACAGCCCGGTGGCCCCGGCGGTGGTGAGCGCGTCGAGCGCCACGCGGATCGCCTCGATCACGGCCGCGACCGAATCGGTGCCGACGATTTCGGCGCCGGCCTGGCACATCTCGCGCTCGGGGCGGAGCTGGGTGCCGCGCACCTTGAGCACCTGTCCCGCATAGCACAGGCGCAGCGGGCGCGGCCGGTGGGCGAGGCGGGTGACCGCGATGCGGCCGACCTGCGCGGTGATGTCGGGGCGGAGCGCCAGCGTGCGCTGCGAGATCGGATCGATCACGCGCAGCAGGTCTGTCGATCGCGAGGATTTGAGCCGGCCGAGCAACGTCGCCTCGAACTCCGCCAGCGGCGGGTCGACACGGGCATAGCCGTTCAGTTCGGTGGTCTGGAGCACGGCTCCACGGACGCGGCCGAGCGCTTCGGCCTCCGGCGGCAGCCGGTCGCGCAGCCCTTCGGGCAGGAGGGAGGGTGAGGTCATCGCGTGAGCCCCTTTAGCGTGGTTTGGCCGCGATGCCAGTCTTACCGGCCCGCCCCGGTCGGAGAGGCGGGCCGGCTGTTGCATCAGAACGTCAGCGCCTTGACGGTCTTCACGCCCGGAAGCGTCTGCACCTTGGCGAGCAGCGGCTCCCCGACGGCGGTGTCGACCGAGAGCAACAGCACCGCTTCGCCACCCGCCGCGCGGCGGCCGAGGTGGAAGGTGCCGATGTTGACGCCCGCCTCGCCCAGCGTCGTGCCGAGGCGGCCGATGAAGCCCGGCGCGTCCTCGTTGACGATGTAGAGCATCGGGCCGTCGAGATCGGCCTCCACCTTGATGCCGAAGATCTCGGTGAGGCGGGGCGAGGCATTGCCGAACAGCGTGCCCGCGACCGATTTCTGGCCGTTGGCCGTGTCGACGGTCACGCGGACCAGCGTGTGATAGTCGCCCTCGCGATCATGGCGCACCTCGCGCACGTCGAGCCCGCGCTCCTTGGCGAGCGTCGGCGCGTTGACCATGTTCACCGTGTCCGAATAGACGCGCATCAGCCCGGCCAGCACCGCGCCGGTGATCGGCTTCTGGTTGAGCTCGGCGGCGGCGCCCTCGACCTCGATCGCCACGCCCTTGATCGCGTCGCCCTCGAGCTGGCCGATCAGCGAGCCGAGATTCTCGGCGAGCGCCATGTACGGCTTGAGCTTGGGCGCTTCCTCGGCCGACAGGCTCGGCATGTTGAGCGCGTTGGTGACGCCGCCCGAGACGAGGAAGTCGGCCATCTGCTCGGCCACCTGGATCGCGACATTGACCTGCGCCTCGGTCGTGGAGGCGCCGAGATGCGGCGTCGAGATGAAGTTGGGCGTGCCGAACAGCGGCGATTCCTTGGCCGGCTCGGTGACGAACACGTCGAGCGCGGCCCCGGCGATGTGGCCCGAATCGAGCCCCGCCTTCAGCGCCGCCTCGTCGATCAGCCCGCCGCGCGCACAGTTGACGATGCGCACGCCCTTCTTGGTCTTGGCGAGATTCTCGGCCGAGAGGATGTTGCGCGTCTGGTCGGTGAGCGGGGTGTGCAGCGTGATGAAGTCGGCCTTGGCCAGCAGCTCGTCGAGCGTCGCCTTGGTGACGCCCAGCTCCACGGCGCGCTCTTCGGTGAGGAAGGGGTCGTAAGCCACAACCTTCATGCGCAGGCCGAGCGCGCGATCTGCGACGATCGAGCCGATATTGCCCGCGCCGATCAGGCCGAGCGTCTTGCCCGTCACCTCGACGCCCATGAAGCGGTTCTTCTCCCACTTGCCGGCCTGGGTCGACTTGTCGGCTTCGGGCAGGTCGCGGGCGAGCGCGAACATGAGCGCAATGGCGTGCTCGGCGGTGGTGATCGAGTTGCCGAACGGGGTGTTCATCACCACCACGCCGGCCGCCGAGGCGGCGGGGATGTCGACGTTATCCACGCCGATGCCGGCGCGGCCGACGACCTTGAGGTTCTTCGCGTGGGCGAGGATGTCCTTCGTCACCTTGGTGGAGGAGCGGATGGCGAGGCCGTCATAGTCGCCGATGATCGCCTTCAACTCGTCCGGCGTCTTGCCGGTGATCTCGTCCACCTCGACCCCGCGCTCGCGGAAGATCTGGGCGGCCTTGGGGTCCATCTTGTCGGAAATCAGAACTTTAGCCATGTCGATGCCCTTTGCTTCGTCATCCCGGCGAATGCCGGGATCCAGAGCCGCACACGCAGCGCCTGATGCCCTGGACCCCGGCCTTCGCCGGGGTGACGGGAATGGAAGAAGAGGTTCAGCCCGCCTTGGCGCTCGCGAAGGCCCAGTCGAGCCACGGCCCGAGCGCCTCGATGTCGGCCGTCTCGACGGTCGCGCCGCACCAGATGCGAAGCCCCGGAGGAGCGTCGCGATACGAGCCGAGATCGTAGGCGGCGTCCTCGGCCTCGAGCTTCGACACCATCTTCTTCTCGATCGCGGTCAGGCCGTCATCGTCGAGGCCCTTCACCGCATCGCCCGCGAACTTGAGGCAGACGCTGGTGTTCGAGCGCACCGAGGCATCAGCCGCGAGATGATCGAGCCAGTCGCGCTCCGCCACGATCTTGTCGAGCGCCGCGGCGTTGGCGTCGGCGCGCGCGATCAGGCCCGAGAGCCCGCCCAGCGACAGCGCCCATTCCAGCGAGTGGATATAGTCCTCCACCGCCAGCATCGACGGCGTGTTGATCGTCTCGCCCTTGAAGACGCCTTCGGAGAGCTTGCCCTTGGCGGTCAGGCGGAAGACCTTGGGGATCGGCCAGCTCGGCGTGTAGGTCTCCAGCCGCTCGACCGCGCGCGGCGAGAGGATGATGACGCCATGCGCGCCCTCGCCGCCCAGCACCTTCTGCCAGGAGAAGGTGACGACATCGAGCTTCTCGATCGGCACGTCCTGCGCGAACACCGCCGAGGTGGCGTCGCAGATCAGCAGGCCTTCGCGGTCGTCCCTGATCCAGTCGCCGTTCGGCACGCGCACGCCCGAGGTGGTGCCGTTCCAGGTGAAGACGACGTCGCTGTCCTGATCGATCGCGGCGAGGTCCGGCAGCTCGCCATAGGGCGCCTTGACGACCGTCGGATCGAGCTTGAGCTGCTTGGCGGCATCGGTGACCCAACCTTCACCGAAGCTCTCCCAGGCCACCGTGGTCACGGGGCGGGCACCGAGCATCGTCCACATCGCCATCTCGACCGCGCCGGTATCCGAACCGGGGACGATGCCGATGCGGTGCGTATCGGGCACCTGAAGAATCTTGCGGGTCAGCTCGATCGCGTAGGCGAGGCGGCTCTTGCCGAGCTTCGAGCGGTGCGAACGGCCGAGCGAGGCGTGCGGCAGGTTCGCGGCTTCCCAGCCCGGAGGCTTGGCGCAGGGGCCGGAAGAGAAGAAGGGACGCGCCGGCTTGGGCGCTGTCGGATGTTCAACGGGCGCAAGAGTGGCGTCCGCACGCAACGTATCAGTCATATAGACTCTCCTCACAGAGAGCACGCGCCGCGTTGGGACGGCGTGGCCCGCCGTCGCCTTTAGAGGCGCGGGCGGGGGAGTCAACCGCGTAAATATGTCGCATCGATCGTTCGAGGCGACATTTCCTTTCGGCGGCGCCGTCCGTGCGGCGAAATGAGCCGGGAGGATGCGAGGGGGAGATGACCCCGTTCCCCCGGCCGATTAGGCTGGCGGGGCGGAGGGTAGCCTATGCGTCGTTTGCGTTCGGTTCCGGCCTTGGGGGCGGCTGCCCTGCTCCTCGTTTCGTGCGTGCCGCAGAAGCGGCCGCCGGCGCGCGGGCCGGTGCGATATCGCCCGCCGCCCGAGCGCCCGGCCTATGACGCCGCGGCACGGCGCCAGTGCCTGAGCCAACTCTCCGCCGACGGCGCGCGATACAGCGTGCTGCCCGATCGGGTGTTCGGCGGCGGCTGCTCGGCGATCGGCACGGTGCAGCTTTCGGACATAGGGATGCCCGTCACCAATCTCGGCGCGATGACATGCCCGCTCGCCGACGCCTTCACCCGCTGGACCCGCGACGCGACGCAGAAGGCGGCCGAGGCGTGGCTCTCCTCGCCGGTGGTCAAGATCGAGAGCTTCGGCACCTATAGTTGCCGGCCGATCAACAATGTCGAGGGCAACAAGCTCTCCGAACATGGCCTGTCCGACGCGGTGGACATCTCGGGCTTCGTGCTGGCCAATGGGCGACGGATCACCGTGCTCAACGACTGGAACGGGCCGGACGAATATGCCCGCAACTTCCTGCGCGCGGTGCATGACGCGGCGTGCCGGCGCTTCCATATCGTGCTCGGGCCGGACGCCAATGCGCTCCACCGCAACCACCTGCATTTCGACATGGGGCCGGGCACCTATTGCCGCTGAAATCTTCCCACGGTCATGAAGGACGGCTAAACCCCCGCCAATGAACGATCAGAACCGCACTCCGGCCGGCGACAAGGCCGGCGTTCCCAAGCGCATCTTCGCTCCCGCCAAGACCGAGGCGAAGACCGCCCGCGAAGCGGTGGTGACGCCGCAGACGGAAGATCCTTCCTACCGCCTCGCCTTCCAGGACGACGAGTTCCTGCTGCGCGAGGATCTGCGCCCGGTGCGCTTCCAGCTCGAACTGCTCAAGACCCAGGTGATCCTCGACGAGGCCGACATCGCCTCCACCTTCGTGTTCTACGGCTCGGCGCGCATCCCCGAGCCCGAACGGGCGAAGATGCTGGTCGATGCCGCCAAGACCCCCGAGCAGCGCCGCATCGCCGAGCGCCTCGCATCGAACGCCCATTATTACGACGAGGCCCGCAAGCTCGCCCGGATCGCCAGCCGTGTCGCGCCCGACGCCGACGGCAAGCGCCAGTTCGTGGTCTGCTCGGGCGGCGGCCCCTCGATCATGGAGGCCGCGAATCGCGGCGCGCGCGACGTCGGCGCGGATACGATCGGCCTCAACATCGTGCTGCCGCACGAGCAGGCGCCGAACCCCTATGTCACGCCGCACCTCTCGATGCGCTTCCACTATTTCGCGCTCAGGAAGATGCACTTCCTGCTGCACGCCCGCGCGGTGGCGGTGTTCCCCGGCGGCTTCGGCACGTTCGACGAGTTCTTCGAGCTGCTCACCCTGATCCAGACGGGCAAGACCTCGCCGCTGCCGATCCTGCTGTTCGGCCGCGAGTTCTGGGAGACGGTGGTCAACTGGCGCGCGCTCGCCGACTATGGCGTGATCGCGCCGCAGGATCTCGACCTGTTCCGCTTCGTCGAGACGGCGGAAGAGGCGTGGGAGATCGTCCGCGACTATTACGACATGCCGGACGTGGTCGCGGCCGAGTAAGCGACGGACGCGCTTCCGGGTGGCCCCCGGAAGCGCCGCCCGTACGGTTACTTCTTCTGCTGGGCCTCGTTGCCCGTCACGCCCGGCGCCGCATTGCCGCCGACCGCACCCTTGGGATTGGCGGCGGCCTGCGCCTCGGTGATGACCGGCTGCTTCTTGGCGCCCTCGCCGGCGCTGTTCTCGCCCGGCTTGGCGGCGGCGGCGGTGCCCGCGGCGGCGGCCGGAGCGGCGGCGGGCGCCGTCGGCAACGGCTTGGGCGCATCGCTTTGCGTGTTGAGATAGGCGATCACGTTCGCCCGGTCCTGCGGGTTGGAGAGGCCGGCGAAGGTCATCTTGGTGCCGGGCGCGAAGTCCTTGGGGCTCTTCAGCCACTGGCCGAGCGTATCCCAGTCCCACGCGCCGGGCTTGCCTTTCAGCGCGTCGGAATAGGCGAAGCCCGCCTCGGTCGCGCGGGGGCGCCCGACGACATCCCAGAGCTGCGGGCCGATGCCGTTGGGGCCGCCCTTCTGGTCGGTGTGGCAGGCGCCGCACTTCTTGAAGACGTCCGCGCCCTTCGCCGGGTCCGCCTTGGCGAGATAGGCTTCGATGGGCTGTTCGGCGGGAGCGGCTTCGGCGCCGGCTTCCTGTTCGACGCCCTCGACGGTGTAGCCCATCTTCTCAGGTCGCTCGGCGTGAAAATATTCACCCGTGACAACTGTCAGACCAAGCGCGGCAATACCCGCGGCAAGTACCCAGCCGGCGATCGTGTTGGTCCGGTCGTCCATGCCCCGCAACACTCCCCTTTTTTACGCCTATTCTGGCGGCTTATGTCCAGCGCCGTTACAGGCGCGATACAGGCAGCCAATGCATAGAATCGCCAACCGGGCTGCGCAAGCGCGCTTGCAGCCACCACCGGACAGCGCGTAGTCGCGGCTTTACATGCAGACCTATCCCGCCCCCGCCGCCGTCCTCGTCGACACGATGGCCGCCGCCGCCGCCGCCGATCCCGCCCGCGCCGTCGCCTTTCAGGGCGCGCCGGGCGCCAATTCGCATATCGCGGTGGGAGAGGCCTTTCCCGACGCGCTGCCGCTGCCCTGCTTCGGCTTCGAGGATGCGATCGACGCGGTGCGCGAAGGGCGGGCCGAGCGCGCGCTGATCCCGATCGAGAATTCGCTGCACGGCCGCGTCGCCGACATGCACTTCCTGCTGCCGGAGAGCGGGCTCACCATCATCGGCGAGCATTTCCTGCCGATCCGCCACTGCCTGCTGGGTTCGGGCACGCTCGGCGAGGTGGAGGAGGCGATGAGCCACCCGCAGGCGCTGGGCCAGTGCCGCCACTGGCTGCGCGGGAATGGCATCCGGGCGATACCCTTCCCGGACACCGCCGCCGCCGCCGCCGCCGTGGTGGAGATGGGCGCGCCCGCCCGGCTTGGGGCGCTGGCGCCGCGTCTGGCGGCCGAACTCTACGGCCTGCCGATTCTCGCCGAGGGCATCGCCGACGAGGAGGACAACACCACCCGCTTCCTCGCGCTGGCGCTCGAAGCGCCCGAGGAGCTGGGCAGCGGCCCCTATATGACGACGCTGATGTTCCAGGTGAAGAACGTCCCCGCCGCGCTGTTCAAGGCGCTGGGCGGCTTCGCCACCAACGGCGTCAACATGACCAAGCTGGAGAGCTACCAGCGCGGCGGCGCCTTCCAGGCGACCGAGTTCTACGCGGATATCGAGGGCCATCCCGACGAGCCGGGCGTCGCCCGCGCGCTGGAGGAACTGGCCTTCTATTCGCGCTGGGTGCGTATCCTCGGCACCTATCGCAAGGCGCGCAACCGCGACCTCTAGGGCGGATCAGCTCTCCGCCAGCCAGCGCCGGAACAGCGTGTGGGCGATGGCGTAGGGCGGCGGCGGCAGGAAGGGCGCGTGCGCCTCGCCGTTCATCGCGGCGACCACCCCGGCGCGATCGATCCAGCGCGCGTTCTCCAGCTCGGTTTCGTCGATGCGCAGCGTGTCGTCGTCGGTCATGGCGACGCAGGCGATCATGAGCTGCGAGGGGAAGGGCCAGGGCTGCGACGCGATGTAGCGCACCGAATGGACGGCGACGCCCGCCTCCTCGGCCAGCTCGCGCGTCACCGCCTCCTCGACCGATTCGCCCGGCTCCAGAAAGCCCGCCAGCGCCGAATAGCGCCCCGGCGGGAAGGCCGGCTGTCGGCCGACGAGAATGCGTGCGGCGTCGCCTGTGCCGTGCTGGGCGAGCATGATGACCACCGGGTCGACCCGCGGGAAATGCTCGGCCCCGCAATTCGGGCAGCGGCGGCCCCAGCCGGCGCGGAAGGCCTCGGTCCGGTGCCCGCAATTGGGGCAGAAGCCGTGGCGGGCGTGCCAGTCGATCAGGCTGCGCGCGGCGGCGTAGGTGCCGGCCTCGCCGGGCCGGAGCGCGGTGATCGCGGCGAACAGCTCGGGCGAGCGGCGGAGGGCGGAGACGCCCGGCGTCAGCGCGACGAAGCGCGGCCGCCCCCCGATCCGGCCGAGCAGCGCCAGCTCCACCTCGATCCGCATTTCGGCGAGCGGCGCCCAGCCGAGCGAGCCGTCCTCCGCGCCGAGCGGGTGCAGGTCTTCGAGGAGCAGCAGCAGCGCTTGCGGATCGGCGCGCATCGCGGCCACCAGCGCCTCGTCGTGCCGGGCCATGTCGACCCGGTCGAGCAGCGATCCGGTGAAGCCGGGGAGGATCGTCATAAAGCCAGCATCTCCTGCGAAGCACGGCCCAGGGTTGCGGCGCGCGCATAGAGGGTGGGGAGGCCCGCTTCCCCGATGCGATCGACCGGCCACCATTCGCCCTCGATCGGGCGGCCGGGGAGATGGGTGGCCATCACGTCGAGCGACAGGGCGAAATGGGTGAAGACATGCTCGACCGTTCCGATCGGGCGCCAGTCGGCGTCGAGGGGCGGTGTGGCGTCGGCGGCGTCGCCCCACGCGCCTCCGGGGAGCGCGCGCATCCCGCCGAGCATCCCCTTGCCGGGGCGGCGGACGAGCAGTACCGCGCCATCCGATTCGAGCCAGTAGGCGATGCCCTTCCGGCGCGGCTTCGCTTTCCTGGGCGGCTTCACGGGATAGGCCTCGGCGTTGCCCTCGGCCCGCGCCTCGCAGCCGGCGCCGAGCGGACAGGAGCCGCAGCGCGGATTGCGCACCGTGCAGACGGTCGCGCCGAGGTCCATCATCGCCTGCGCGAAGTCGCCGGCGCGCGCGTCCGGGGTGATCGAATCGGTCAACTCCCGGATGCGGGGCCGCGCGTTCGGCAGCGGCTCTCCACACGCGAACAGCCGCGTCACCACCCGCTCGACATTGGCGTCCACCACCACCGCGCGCCGCCCGAAGGCGATCGCGGCGATCGCCGCCGCCGTATAGGCGCCGATGCCGGGAAGCGCGCGCAGGCCCTCCTCGCTGTCCGGGAATCGCCCGCCATGGTCCGCCATCACCGCTCGCGCGCAGGCGATCAGGTTGCGGGCGCGGGCATAATAGCCGAGCCCCGCCCAGGCGGCCATCAGCTCGGCCTCGTCGGCGGCGGCGAGATCGGCGACGGTCGGCCACGCCCGCGTGAATTTCGCGAAATAAGGGCCGACCGCCGCGACGGTCGTCTGCTGGAGCATGATCTCGCTCAGCCACACCCGATAAGGGTCTGGCGCGGACGTGCCGGGGGGCGCCCGCCACGGCAATGCACGGGCATGGGCATCGTACCAGGCCAGCAGTGCGTGAGCGGCATCGACGGGCATGGGGCGCCTATGGCATGGGGAGGGGAATGACGGAACGGGCTTCAGGGATGTCGGGGGAAAAGAAGGCGTCGCGCGGGCGAGCGAAGGCGCCGGCCGAGCGGCCGCGTGCCGCGCGCGCGCGCGCGCTTTCGGAGATCGTGCCCGAGATCGGCGGCGTCCATTTCCGCCGCTTCGGCTTCGTCCAGTCCGCCGTGGTGAGTCGCTGGCCCGAGATCGTCGGCCAGCGTTATGCCGGCGTGTCCTCGCCCGAATCGATCCGCTTCCCGGCGGGCAAGAAATCGGACGGCGTGCTCACCCTCTCGGTCGAGGGCGCGCACGCGCCGATGATGCAGCATATCGCGCCGACGCTGATCGAGCGGGTCAACCGCTTCTTCGGCTATCCGGCGGTGGCGCGCGTGCAGATCCGTCAGGCCGCCGCCACCCCGCGCCCACGCCGCAAGACGCCGGCCGCGCCCGCTTTCCACCCCGTCGAGCTCGGCGACAGCCTGCGCGCGGTGAGCGATCCCGAATTGCGCGCGGTGCTCGAATCGATGGCCGAGGGCCTTTCCTTCACCACCGGCGCGCCGCGCCTGCCGGAGCCTTCCGAATGAAGCCTGTATTCGTCGCGTTCGTGGCCGCCCTGTTCGCCGTCTCGGGCACCGCGCCCGTCGAGGCCGCCTCCCGCGCGGCCCACGCCCCCGCCGACTGGACCCGCGTCGTCGAGCAGACGCCGGAAGGCGGCATCCGCATGGGCAATCCCAATGCCAGGGTGAAGCTGGTCGAATTCTTCTCCTTCACCTGCCCGCATTGCGCCGTGTTCGCGACCACCGCGTTCAAGCCGCTCACCGACAAATATGTCCGTTCGGGCCAGGTGAGCTTCGAGCTGCGCTCGGCGCTGCGCGACGCGCTGGATTTCTCGGTGGCGCTCAGCACCCGCTGCGTCGCGCCGAGGGATTTCTTCGGCGCGGTCGAGGATGTGATGGCCGGCCAGCCGGATTGGGAGACCAAGGCGGCCGACTGGATCTCCGCCCACCAGACCGAACTGAGCGCCCCCGACAAATCGGCCGCGATCCACGCGCTGATGGCCGGCTCGGGCGTCGAGGCGCTGATCGTGAAGCATGGCACGACGCCGGCCGCGATCGGCAGGTGCCTGGACGACAAGGGCCTCCAGTCGGTGCTGGAGAAGACCACCAACGATGCCTGGAACGTCCGCAAGATCGGCGGGACGCCGGGCTTCCTCCTCAACGATATGATCCAGTCCGGCGTCTATGACTGGGCGGCGCTGGAGCCCAAGATCCAGGCCGCGCTCAAGGGATGATTACAGGAGTATCGCGCATCATGACGATCAAGAACCGCCTCCTTCTCACCGGCTTCGCCATGGCCGCCCTGACGCTGGCCGGCTGCCAGAAGAAGGCCGACGAGAGCGCCGCCACGCCGGCCACGCCCGCCGCCAGCAGCGGCCCGGTGGGCACGGCGCCCGCGGGCGGCTGGTCCAGCGAGGTGAGCCAGACGGCCGACGGTGGCTATCTGATGGGCAATCCCAACGCGCCGGTGAAGCTGATCGAATATGGCTCGCGCACCTGCCCGCACTGCGCGAAGTTCACCGAGGAAGGCTTCCCGGAACTCAAGAGCAAATATATCGACACCGGCAAGGTGAGCTACGAGTTCCGCGATTTCGCCATCCACCCGATGGACCCGGCCGCGATCCTGCTCGGCCAGTGCAACGGCACGGCCACCTTCTTCCCGATCCTTGAGCAGATGATGGCCGACCAGCCCAACGTCTTCCCGAAGATCGACAAGCTGCCGGCGAACTTCCAGCAGCAGATCGCCAACAAGACGCCCAACGAGCAGGCCGCCGCCTGGGGCGAGCAGCTCGGCTATGTCCAGTTCGTCGGCCAGCGCGGCGTGCCCGAGGCGAAGGCCAAGGCCTGCCTCGCCGATCCCAAGGCGCTGGATGCGCTTTCCAAGCGGATGCAGGACGGCGTCTCGCGCTACAATGTGAGCTTCACGCCCTTCTTCGTCGTCAACGACAAGCCGGCGGGCGATACTGCCACCGTCTGGTCGGCGCTGGAGCCGATCCTGAAGGGCGCCGGCGCCTGACAGGGCGCAAGAGGGGTAGGCGACGATGCGGATCCGGCGGCTCAAGCTCTCGGGCTTCAAGAGCTTCGTCGATCCGGCCGAGCTGGTGATCGAGCCGGGGCTGACGGGCATCGTCGGCCCCAATGGCTGCGGCAAGTCCAACCTCCTCGAAGCCATACGCTGGGTGATGGGCGAGGCCAGCTCCAAGTCGCTGCGCGGCAGCGGCATGGAGGATGTGATCTTCGCCGGCACCGCCCAGCGCCCGGCGCGGGACTTCGCCGAAGTCTCGATGCTGATCGAGCAGGCGGACGAGCGCGGCCCGCAGGAGGCCGAGATCGTCCGCCGCATCGAGCGGGGCGCGGGCTCCGCTTACCGCATCGACGGGCGCGACGTGCGCCAGAAGGATGTCGCGCTGCTCTTCGCGGACGCCGCGACCGGCGCGCACAGCCCGGCGCTGGTGAGCCAGGGGCGGATCAGCGCGATCATCGCCGCGCGGCCCACCGAGCGCCGCGCGATGCTGGAGGAAGCGGCGGGGATCGCGGGCCTCCACGTCCGCCGCCGCGATGCCGAGCAGAAGCTGCGCGCGACGGAGACCAATCTCGAACGGCTCGACACGCTGCTGGGCGACATGGAGGCGCGCGCCACGGCGCTGCGCCGTCAGGCGCGGGCGGCGGAGCGCTATCGCCTGCTCTCGGCGGACATCCGCGTGGCCGAGGGGCGGCTGATCTACGCCCGCTGGCGCGAGGCGGCCGAGGCGAGGGCAGCGAGCAAGCGCGAGGCCGAGGCGGCGGCGTCGGCAGTGGCGGCGGCGGCCGATCGCCAGCGTCGCGCCACCGAGGCCTCGGCGCAGGCGGCGCAGGGGCTGGCGGCGGCGCGCTCCACCGCCCAGTCGGCCCGCGATGTCGCGGCGACGGCCGGGCATCGGCTGGAGACGCTCAGGGCCGAACGCAAGGCGCTGGAGCGCCGCATCCAGGAAATCGCCCAGCTTCGCGACACGCTGGAGCGTGATCGGGCTCGCGAAGGCGCGCTGGCCGAGGATGCGGCGGCCGCCATCGCCCGGCTGACGGCCGAGGCGGAGACGCTGATGGCGCGCGTGGCGGAGGCCGAGGCGACACGTCCGGCGCTCGCGACCCGGCTGTCCGAGACGGAGGCGGGCCTGCGCGATGCGGAGGTGCTGCTGGCACAGGCCCTCGCGGCGGAAGCGGCCGAGCAGGCCGAGGCGCGGATCGCGCAAGCGGCTCTGGCGGCGGCGCGGCAGCGTCTCGATCGCGCCGAGGCCGAGGTGGCGCGCATCGCCCGCGATCTGGCGGCGGTCGGCGATGCCGCGCAGCATGAGGCGGCGCTGATGGCGGCTTCTGGAGCGCGGGCTACCGCGACGGCGGAAGCGGATGCCGCGACCGAGGCGATGACGAAGGCCGAAGAGGCCCGCGTCACGGCGGTGGCGGCGCGGGACGAGGGGCAGGCGGCGGCGGCCACGGCGCGCGCGCAGCTCGCCTCGCTGGAATCCGAAGCGGCCGCGCTGACCCGTTCGCTGGTGCGCCGGGATGGCAAGGAACCCCGCGCCCTCGACCGGATCACCGCCGCGCCCGGCTATGAGCGCGCGCTGGCGGCGGCGCTGGGCGACGATCTGGAGGCTCCGATTGGCGGCAAGGGCGCGCGGCGCTGGGCGGGCGCGGATGCTGCGGGCGATGCCGCGCTGCCCAAGGGGTGCGTGCCGCTCGCCGATCATGTCGAGGCGCCGGCGGAACTGGCGCGGCGGCTGGCGCAGGTCGGTGTCGTCGACACCGACGACGGGAGCATCCGGCTGGGCGTCGGCCAGCGTCTCGTGACCCGCGATGGCAGGATGCGGCGCTGGGATGGCTTCGTCGCCGAGGAACAGGGCGCGGCCGCCGCCGAAGGGCTGATCCGCCGCAACCGCCTGACCGAGATCGAGGCGCAGCTCCCGCCGGCCCGCGCGGCGCTGGCCGAAGCCGAAGCGAAGGGGCGCGATGCCGCCGCCGCGCTCGATGCCGCCCAACGCGAGGGGCAGGCGGCACGCGCCGCGCTCGCCGCCTCCGAACGCCGCGGCCGCGACGAAGCGCTGGCCGAGGATCGCGCCCGCGTCGCCATCGAGCGCATCGAATCCCGCCGGGCCGAGCTGGCCGAACGCACCGCCCAGGCCGAGGCCGAGCGCGATGCCGCGGCAGCGGAGCGCAGCAAGGCCGCCGACGCGGTGGCGCTGCTGCCCGACGGCGCGGAAACGGCGCGCGCGGTGGCCACGCAGCGCGCCGCGACCGATGCCGCGCGCGGCGCGGTGGGCCAGTTCCGGCTCGATCTCGCCCAGCTCGATCGTGGCCTGTCGGTGGATCGTGACCGCGCGGTCGCCGCGAAGGCCGAGGCGGAGGGCTGGCGCGCGCGGGCCGGTGACGCGGCGAAGCGGATCGAGGAGATGGCCGCCCGCGCCGCCGCGGCCGATGAAGAGGCCGCATTGCTCGCCGCCACGCCGAAGACGCTCGACGATCGGATCGAGGCCGCGGAAGGGGAGAGCCGCTCCGCAGCCTCTCATGTCGGTGAGACGGCGGCGGCCGAACGCGGCATGGAGGCGGTGCTGCGCGAGGCGGAGGCGGTGCTGGCGGCGGTCAACGAGGATGCGGCCGGCGCCCGCGAGGCGCGCGCGACGGCGATCGCGCACCACGAGAATCACGAGGCGCGGCGGCAGGAGATGGGCCGCCTCTCCGGCGAGCGCTTCCAGTGCCCGGCGCCCGTGCTGCCGGAGAAGGCTGGTTTCGCCTCCGCCGAGGTCGGCGACATCGCCGCCGAGCAGCAGCGCTTCGACAGGCTCAACATCGATCGCGAGCGGATCGGCCCGGTCAATCTGGTCGCCGAGCAGGAGCTGTCCGAACTCGATACCGACCGGGTGACGCAGGCCGCCCAGCGCGACGAGCTGGCCGAGGCGGTCTCCCGCCTGAGGGGCTCGATCGGCAGCCTCAACCGCGAAGGCCGCGCCCGGCTGCTCGCCGCGTTCGAGGCGGTGGACGGGCATTTCCGGCGGCTCTTCACGCGGCTGTTCGCGGGCGGCGAGGCGCATCTCGCGCTGATCGATTCGGACGATCCGCTGGAGGCGGGGCTGGAGATCATGGCCCAGCCGCCGGGCAAGAAGCTCTCCTCGCTCACCCTGCTGTCGGGCGGCGAGCAGGCGCTGACGGCGGTGGCGCTGATCTTCGCGCTGTTCCTCACCAATCCGGCGCCGATCTGCGTGCTGGACGAGGTCGACGCGCCGCTCGACGACGCCAATATCGAGCGTTTCTGCGATCTGCTCGACCAGATGACCCGCGAGACGGACACCCGCTATTTCGTCGTCACCCATAATGCGGTCAGCATGGCGCGGATGCACCGGCTGTTCGGCGTGACGATGGTCGAGCGCGGCGTCAGCCGGCTGGTCTCGGTGGATCTCGGCGGCGCGGAGACGCTCCTCGCCGCCGAGTAGAGAGCGTCAGTCGCGCGCCGGGATGTTGAGCCCGCGCTGCACCGCCGGGCGGGCGAGGCCGCGCTCCAGCCAGGCCGGCACATGGCGCAGCCTGTCATACTCGACCAGCGCGCCCGCCTCGTAGAAGCCGTTGATGTTGCGCACCCAGCCGAGCAGCGCGACGTCCACCATCGTGTAATCGTCGCCCATCATCCAGGCGCGGCTGGCGAGGCGATCCTCCAGCACCCCGAGCAGGCGCTTGCTCTCGGCGACGTAGCGCTGGAGCGGGCGCTTGTCCTCATATTCGCGGCCGGCGAACTTGTGGAAGAAGCCGACCTGGCCGAACATCGGGCCGACGGCCGCCATCTGGAAGAAGATCCACTGGATCGCCTCATAGCGCTGCGCCGGGTCGGTCGGCATCAGGCGGCCGGTCTTGTCGGCGAGATAGAGCAGGATCGCGCCGCTCTCGAACAGGCCGAGCGGCCGGCCGCCGGGGCCGTCGGGATCGATGATCGCCGGGATCTTCCCGTTCGGGTTGAGCGAGAGATATTCGGGCGTCCAGGTCTCGTTCTGGCCGATCTGGATCAGATGCGGTTCGTAGGCGAGGCCCAGCTCCTCCAGCGCAATCGACACCTTCACGCCGTTGGGCGTGGGCAGCGAATAAAGCTGGATGCGATCGGGGTGCTGCGCCGGCCAGCGGGCGGCGATCGGGAAAGCGGACAGATCGGACATGGAATCTCCCTGGCGCTAAGGGACTGCGCGCGCCAGAGATAGGGCCGGGGCGGACGCCGACAAGACGTCCGTCCCCGGACCGCGTGGCGGATCAGTCCTGCGGGACGCCGCCATTCTCCGCGTCTTCCTTGTCCTGCTGGCGCTGGAGGCGCGCGCGCGTCTGGAACTGGGCGAAGCAGCCGCTCTGGCCGCCGGTGCCGACCATCGAGCAGGTGTTGGGCAGGCCCGCCGCCTCGCGGCTCACATCCTCGGTGGTGCGCACCTTGTTGGCCCAGCTATTGCCCGGCGCCGGCTGCACCTTCTTGCCGCGGAAGCGCTTGGGGATGCGATAGCGTTCGGATTCGGGCTCGCGGGCGCAGACGATGATCTCATCATCCTTGCCGGTGGGGCAGGGATCGTTGCCGTAGACGACGATCGAGATCGTGCGCGTTTCGTCCGCCGCGGCGGTTTCCGCCTTGGCGGCGGGCGCGGCCTTGGGCGGCTCGGCGCGCGCCGCGAGCGGCAGCGCCATGGCGGCCAGCAGCAGGCCGAGCAGGAAGCCGGCGCAGGCGATCAACAGCGATCGGGCGGCAGCGAAGGCGGTCATGGGGCGATCCTCCACGATCGGGGCTGGTGCAGAGCCAAGCCCGCCCGTGACTGTCGCGGGGCTGAATGAAAGCATCGACATCTCTATGATGTGGGGTGGCGGTGGCGTTCAGGGAACCCCGGCTTCGGCCTTCTTCTGCGCTTCGCGTTCGGCACGGGCCTCGGCGAACATTTTCTTCATGCATCCCGACCAGCCGTCATTGCCGCCGTCCGAGCAGCTCTGCGTGCCGCTCTTGCCGACGAACTCGACGCTCTTCGCGCGCTGCGCCCAGCTCATATTGGTGGGCGAGATCTCGTTGTCGCGGAGATTCTTCGGGATGCGATAGCGCTCGGTCTCCGGCTGGCGGACGCAGACGACGATGTCCTGCCCCGCGCTCGAGGGGCAGCGATCCTTGCCGTAGATGATGATGAAGCGATCCTGCTGCTGCGCCAGCGCCGGCAGCGGTTCCAGTACGGAGAGGCCCAGCGAGGCCGTTGCGATGAGCGAGAGGGAAAGCAGCCTGCGCATGATCGTTCGCCTTAGTCCGGCCGTTGAGCCGAACGGCATGGCGGAGCCGGACGGTTCCCGCAAGTGAAAGGAGGCGAGGCATGACGCGGATCGAGCTGGAGCGCGGGGATATCACCGCGATGGCGGTCGATGTGATCGTCAATGCGGCCAACAGCGCGCTGGCGGGCGGCGGTGGGGTGGATGGCGCGATCCACCGCGCCGCCGGGCCGGAGCTGAAGGCGGCGAGCCTGGCGCAGGCGCCCTGCCCCACCGGCGAGGCGCGAATTACGCCGGGCTTCCGTCTGCCCGCGCGCTTCGTGGTGCATACGGTCGGCCCGGTTTGGAGCGGCGGCGGCCGGGAGGAAGCGGCACTGCTGGCGCGCTGCTACAGGCGCAGCCTCGATCTGGCGGCGGAGGCCGGCGCGCGCTCGATCGCCTTCCCGGCGATCTCGACGGGCGTCTACGGCTATCCCAGGGAGGCCGCCGCCCGAGTGGCGGTCGATGCGGTCCGCGGCTGGGTGGAGGCGCATCCCGACGCCTTCGATCGCGTGGTGCTGGTGGCCTTCTCGGCCGAGGACGAGCGCGCGCTGGATGCGGCGCTCTAGGCCCTCAGACGCGCTTGGAGATGGCGATGGCGGCGCGGCAGCCGAAGCGGATCGCCGCCGACAGGATCGGATAGCCGAGCGCCCGCTCCGCGCCCTCGGCCATGGCGGTCTCGCGATGCTCGACCTCCTCGGCCTGGAACTCGGCGATCGTGTCGGAGAGCTGCGGATCGCGGTCGCCCAGCTCGGCGAGCTGTTCGCCATAATGCTTGTCGATCTCGGTCTCGATCGCGGCGGTGCAGGCCATCGCGGCTTCGGGCGAGATCAAGGCGGTCGCCGCGCCCAGCAGGAAGCCGGCTCGATCCCAGAAGGGCGCGAGCAAAGTCGGGCGAACCCCGCGCTCGGCGATCAGCCTGTCGAAGACCTGACGGTGGCGTTCCTCCTGCGCGGCCATGCGCGCGATCGGGCGCGCGGCTTCCGCGCGGTTGCCGAGCACGGCGAGCTGGCCCGCATAGATGCGGGTGGCGCCGAACTCGCCCGCCTGATCGACGCGGATCATCGCGTCGATGTCGGGGGTGTTCAACGGGCGTTGGGCTTGGCGATCAGCCACAGGATCGATGCTCCCGAAACAAGCGAGAAGAGGGCGTTCCAGCCGGCCAGCGAGACGCCCCAGAGCGTCCACTGCGCCTGATCGCAGCGCACGACCGGCGCGGCCATGATCTGGGCGAGGATATCCTGCCCCGATCCGCCGAGCACCGGCGCCGTGCAGCGGGTGATGCCGGTCCACCAGTGATATTCGACGCCGGCATGATACACGCCGATCAGGCCGGAGACGAGGATCGCCAGCGCCGCCAGCAGCGTGAAGCCGCGCGAGGTCTTCGGGTTCGGGCGGAGCAGGATGGCGAGCAGCGCCAGCACGATCGCGGCGAGATGCGGCCAGCGCTGCCACATGCACATCTCGCAGGGCACGAGATGGCCGATATATTGGGAGCCGAGCGCGCCGAGCAGCAGCAGGGCGGGAACAAGGAGCGCGGTCAGCCGGGCGCGGGACAGGGCGGTCATGGATGAAATCCGTCGTCAGTGCTTCGCGGGGGCGGCGAGGGCGACCTTGGCGGCGGGCGCCAGCGGGCCGCCCAGCCGCGCCATCGTCTGGAGCGCGTAGTGGAGCTGGAAGTCGGTGACCCCCTGCTTCTTCAGCGCGTCCGCCGTGACGGTGAAGCGCGGATCGGTCTTGTCGTCGGCCTCCAGCACGCTGTCGTCCACCTTGGCCTCGTTGATGAGGTGGCGGCGCAGATCATTCTCGCGGAACTTCGGGCGATCCTTGTAATCCGGGTCGGAAAGCTGGGGCACCATCACGTCGGGCTGGATGCCGCCCTCCTGCACCGAACGGCCCGAGGGCGTGTAATAGCGCGCCGTGGTGAGGCGCAGCGCGGTGTCCTCGGTCAGCGGCAGCAGCGTCTGCACCGAGCCCTTGCCGAAGCTGCGCTCGCCCATCACCAGCGCGCGGCGCTGATCCTGGAGCGCGCCCGCCACGATCTCCGCCGCCGAGGCCGAACCGGCATTGACCAGCACGATCACGGGAAGGCCCTTCGCATCGTCGCCGGGGTGGGCGTAATAGCGCTCGATATCGTCCTTGGCGCGGCCGCGCTGGGAGACGATCTCGCCATGGTCGAGGAAGGCGTCGGCCGTCTCGATCGCCTGATCGAGCAGCCCTCCGGGATCGTCGCGCAGGTCGATGACATAGCCGGTCGGCAGCCCGCCATTGGCCTTGGTGATGGCGGCGATCGCGGCGCGCGTGTCGGCGCCGGTCTGCTTCGAGAAGCTGTTGATGTTGATGATGCCGATGTGGTTCTTGATCTCCCACTTCACCGGCTTGATGACGATGTTCTCGCGGACGAGCGGCACGTCGAAGGGCTTGTCGCGGCCGGGGCGCACGATGGTGAGCGTCACCTTGGTGCCCGGATCGCCGCGCATCTGGTCCACCGCGTCGTCGAGCGTGGTGCCGTAGATCAGCTTGCCGTTGATGTGGGTGATATAGTCGCCGGATTTGATGCCCGCGCGCCAGGCCGGGGTATCCTCGGTCGGCGTCACCACCTTCACCACGCCGTCTTCCGCCTGCACGGTGAGGCCGAGGCCGCCGTAATTGCCGTCGGTCGTCAGCTTCATCTGCTGGAAGTCGTGCGCGTCCAGATAGGAGCTGTGCGGATCGAGGCTGGCCAGCATCCCGTCGATCGCGCCCTTGATGAGCGCCTTGTCGTCGGTCTTGTCGACATAGTCCGAACGGATCTTCTGGAAGACATTCATGAACTGGTCGAGCTGGTGATAGGTATCGGAGGCCTTGTCGGACTCGGCGGCGCGTGCGCTCTGGACGGTCGGGATCAGCATCGTCGGGATGGCGGCACCCGCAGCCAGCAGGGCAATCGAGCGCAACAGGGACTTCGGCATCGAGTCTCGTCTTTCCGTGGGGCCGGGGTGCCCCTCCATGACAACTGTTACCGCGTTTCGCACGAAGGCAAAAGCGGCGGAAATTCTCAGCCGCTCTGCGCCATGGCGAGGATGTCGACGGGGCGATTGTCGCGGCGCAGCTCGGCGGCGATCGGGGAAGCGGCGGTGGTGCCGGCGCGGCCGATGAGATCGCCGGGGCGGAGCCTCTGGCCGACCTTCACCGCCACCGTGTCGAGCCCGGTCAGCGTCGTCGTCCAGCCGCCGCCATGGCCGAGGATGACGATTCGGCCATAGCTGCGGAAGGCCCCGGCGTAGAGCACGGTGGCGGCCGTGGGCGCGCGCACGTCGGCGCCGGGCTCCACCGTGACGGTGAGGCCGCGCGCGCGGATGCCGGCGCCCGAAACCTCGCCATAGCCGGTCGCGACCGCGCCGCTCACCGGCAGGCGATAGCGCGGAGGCCCGGCATGAACGGGCACGGCGTCATCGGGGCCGGCGGGGCGCGGATCGGGGCCGGGCAAACGGGCGAGGCGGGCGCGGATGTCGCCGGCCTCGGCCATGGCCTGCATCCGGTCGGCGATGTCGCGGGCATCCTCGCCGAGGCCGATCGCGCGCTCCTCCTCCTCGGCCGCCTGATCGGCGAGGCGCTGCGAGCGGCGGATGGCCGTGGCCTCCAGGGTCGCGAACGCCTGTCGGCGGCTGGCGAGCAGCTTGCGGCTGGCATCGAGCGCGGTGGCGGCGCGCTCGGCATCGCCGTGCAGTTCGGTCTGTTTGGCGAGCGTCGCCTGAAGCGCCGCCGTGCGGGCATGGATCACCGGCAGCGTATCGGCGAGCAGCAGGCGGACATGGACGATGTCGTCGAGCGAGCCCGGCTGCGCGATGGCGAGCGCCGGCGGGCGGCGCGCCATGGTCTGAAGCGCGGCGACCAGATGCAGGATCGGCCCCTGCTTCTCGGCGATATGGCTGCGCTGGTCCGCTTGCAGCCTGGCGATCAGGGCGATGCGGGCCTGGGCGGCGGCAAGATCGGATTCGGCGGCCTGCACCTGAAGGCCCAGCGCGGCGGCCTGCGCACGGGCGCGATCCGCTTCGTTGCTGGCCTGTTCGGCGGCCTGATTGAGCGCGGCGGCGCGGGCTTCCGCCTCGGACGCGGCCTGCTTGGCGCCGACCAGCGCGTTGCGGACGTCGCCGATGGCCGGCGCGAGGTCGGGCGCCTCGGCGGGCGCGGCGCCCGTCGCCAGCGTCGCGAGCCCGAGCCCGATCATGATCGCCCCCCGCCCGCGCATCAGCCCTCGCGGTGATAGGGGTGGCCGGCGAGGATGCTCGATGCCCGCCAGAGCTGCTCGGCCAGCATCGCGCGGGCCATCATGTGCGGCCATGTCGCCTTGCCGAAGGCGAGCAGAAGGTCCGCCTTGGCGCGCGTCTCGTCCTCATGGCCGTCGGCGGCGCCGATCAGGAAGCGCACCTCGCGCACCCCGTCGTCGCGCCAGCGGCCGAGGATGGCGGCCAGCTCGCGGGACGGCAGATCCCGCCCCGTCTCGTCGAGCGCGACCAGCCGCGCGCCGGGCGCAAGCTCGGGCATCCGCCCGCCTGTATCGGGCAGCTCGCTGACCTTGGTCGGCCAGCTCACGCGCTTCAGATAGCGATCGACCAGCTCGGCCTCGGGGCTGCGCCCGATCCGCCCGCGGGCGACGATGTGGAGCAGCAAGGCCGGCCGGCGTCAGGCGACGGGCGGTGGCGCCGGCGGATTGGAGGGCGAGGCGGTCGCCGCGCTCTCGTCGCCGAACGCCCACATCCGCTCCAGATTGTAGAAGCTGCGCACTTCCGGGCGGAACAGGTGGACGATCACGTCGCCGGCATCGATCAGCACCCAGTCGGCGGCCGGCAGGCCTTCGATCTTGGGGCTGCGGCCGACCTGCGCCTTCACCTTCTCGGCGAGCTTCACCGCCATGGACGACACCTGCCGGCTCGAACGGCCGGAGGCGATCACCATGTAATCGGCGATGCTGGTCTTGCCGGCGAGCGGGATCGAGATGGTCTCGACCGCCTGATCGTCCTCAAGCGACTGGAGCACCAGCGTGTGGAGCGCCTCGGCCTCCGGTGAAGCGGCGGGGCCACCCGTCATGTCGCGGGTGGCGGCGGTAGAAGCAGGCAATGAACCTCCGGGGGAACGAGCCGGCGCGTCACGCGATCGCGCAGGGCTCTTGGGTTTATACGGCGATGCCAATCGGGATCGGCGGCCCGCCGGGCGGTGGCTGAAGTCGGGTCAGGAACAGTATGCATCAGCACGAGTGCCGGCAAACTCCATCGCGTCCACCGCTTCGCGCCCGAAGCGGACCGGCCGAAGCGGCCCAGCCAGCCCATCGCTACACCAGATCGGGCGGCCGCATCATAGCCCGGTCGGGCGATCACGGCAATGGGAAGCGTCGCGGCGATCGTCCGCCAGTCCTTCCACAGCGCGAACTGGGCGAGATTGTCGGCGCCCATGATCCAGATGAAGCGATCGCGCGGGTAGCGGCGGACGATCTTGCGGAGCGTGTCGACCGTGTAGCGCGTGCCGAGGCTGGCCTCGATCGCGGTGGGCACGATCGGCGCGCGGCGGGCCATCCGTTCGGCGGAGGCGAGGCGGTCGGCGAGCGAGGCCATGTCCGACGCGGCGGCCTTGAGCGGGTTGCCCGGCGACACCAGCCACCACACCTCGTCCAGCCCCAGCGCCTCGATCGCGAACAGGCTGATCCGCCGGTGCGCGGTATGCGCGGGGTTGAAGGAGCCGCCGAGCAGGCCGATCCGCCTGCCGCCACCTCGTGTCACGCCCAGTCTCTCAAGGACGGGTCTGCCCCGTGCCGCGCACCTGCCATTTATAGGTGGTGAGGCCTTCGAGCGCGACCGGGCCTCGCGCATGAAGCCGGCCCGTCGAGATGCCGATCTCCGCGCCGAGGCCAAACTCGCCGCCGTCGGCGAACTGGGTCGAGGCGTTCCACATCACGATGGCGCTGTCGACGCTGTTGAGGAAATGCTCCGCCACTTCCGCATCCTCGGCGATGATCGCGTCGGTGTGGTGGGAGGCATGGGCGGCGATGTGGCGACAGGCGCCTTCCACCCCGTCGACGAAGCCGACGGTGCAGATCGCGTCGAGATATTCGGTGTCCCAGTCCTCTGGCGCGGCCGGCGTGATGCGGGGATTGAGCGCCTGAGCGTCTCCGTCGCCGCGCAGCGCGCAGCCGGCGTCGAGAAGGGCGCGGACGAGGCTCGCCGCCTCGGGATAGGCGCGGTCGATCAGCAGCGTCTCGGTCGAACCGCAGACGCCGGTCCGCCGCAGCTTGGCGTTGACGACGATCGCCTCCGCCATCGCGGGCACGGCCGAGGCATGGACGAAGCTGTGGTTGATGCCGTCGAGATGGGCGAGCACGGGCACCCGCGCCTCGTCCTGCACGCGCGCGACGAGGCCCTTGCCGCCGCGGGGCACGATGATGTCGACCAGCCCCTGCGCCCGAAGCAGCGCGCCCACGGCGGCGCGGTCGGTCGTCGGGATCAACTGCACCGCATCGACCGGCAGCCCGGCGGCGGCGATGCCGTCGGCGAGCGCGGCATGGATCGCGGCGTTGGAGGTGCGGGCTTCCGAGCCGCCGCGCAGGATCGCGGCATTGCCCGCCATCAGCGCCAGCGCGCCGGCGTCGGCGGTGACGTTGGGGCGGCTTTCATAGATGATGCCGACCACGCCCAGCGGCACGCGGACGCGGCGCAGCTCGAGCCCGTTGGGGCGGTCGCGCCGGTCGATCACCTGCCCCACCGGATCGTCGAGCCCGGCGACCGCTTCCAGCGCCTCCGCGACGCCCTCAAGGCGCTGTGGGTGGAGCGTCAGCCGGTCCTTCATCGCGGAGGCCATGCCGCAGGCGTCGGCGCGGGCGAGGTCTTCGCGATTGGCGGCGAGGATCGCCTCCGACCGCTCGCGCAGCAGGCGCGCGGCGTGGCGGAGCGCATCCGCCTTCCGCTCCGTCGGCGCGGTGGCGAGGATCGCGGCGGCGGCGCGGGCACGGCGGCCCATCGCGCCGATCAGCGTGTCGGCCGCCTCCTCGGTGAGCGCGCCGGTCTGGGGCAGGGGAATATCCATCCCCGCCGATTAGCAGAATGTGCCCCGATCGGGCACCCTCTCGACCGCTCGCCTGCTTGCGGCTTATTCTTGGGGCGGGGAAACAGGGGATTGGGCATGACGGGCAGTGGGGACGAGTTCGGGGATATTCTGACCGGAGGCCTCGTCACCCGCGAGGTCGACCGGGCCGGCGGGGCCGCGGGCCATGGCGCCCATGAAGGTGCCGGCGGCGAATGCCTCAACTGCGGCGCGGTGCGCGCCGGCCCCTTCTGCCAGAGCTGCGGGCAGAGCGGCCATGTCCACCGCAACGTCTCCGCGCTCGCGCACGACATCCTCCACGGCGTGTTCCATTTCGAGGGCAGGATCTGGAAGACGCTGCCGATGCTGGCCTTCCATCCCGGCGACCTGACGCGGCGCTATGTTCATGGCGAGCGCGCCAAGTTCGTGTCGCCGATGGCGCTGTTCCTGTTCTCGGTGTTCCTGCTGTTCGCCGCCGTGAACCGGCTGTCCTCGCCCGACGTGGCGGGGGCGGCGCAGGGGCTGGCCAAGGCGCAGGCGCAGCTCGGCACCGAATCGGCCAGGGCGCAGAAGCGGCTCGACGGCCTCGAGAAGAAGCGCATCGACACGCTCGCCGCCGATCCCGACGCCGATCTGGGCGATCTCAACCAGAAGATCAGCGACGCCCAGCGCGAGGTGGCGGGGCTGTCGGTCGCGGCGCAGCATCTGCCGCAGGTGAAGGCCGGCGCTTCGGATGGAGCGGAAGGCGTGGCCGAGGCGCTCAACGTCAACACCGGCTTCTCGAAGCTCGATCGCCAGATCGGCCATGTGAAGGAGAATCCGGCGCTCTATGCCTACAAGCTCAAGATGGCGTCGTATAAGTTCAGTTGGGCGCTGATCCCGATCTCGGTGCCGTTCATCTGGCTGATGTTCTTCTGGCGGCGTGACGTGGGGTTTTACGATCACGCGATCTTCGCGATCCACTCGCTGAGCTTCATGACGCTGTTCGTGGTGGGGTTGCTGGCGCTCTACTTCGTCGGCGTGGGGCAGGCCTGGCTGTGGTGCGCCTTCCTGATCGTGCCGCCCGTCCATATGTACAAGCAGTTGAAGCACGCCTACCGCATCGGCCGCTTCGGGGCGGCTTGGCGGACGGTGACGCTGCTGTCGATGACGGGCGTGACGTCGCTGCTCTTCTTCCTGCTGCTGCTCTGGCTGGAGGCGGAGTGAAACATGCTGGCGCTTCTGGCGATTGCTTCGCTGTCCGTCTGCACCGTCGAGGATGCGCGCTACCGGATGCGGACGGCGCCGGACATCGTGGCGACGTTCCACGATGTCGAGAAAGGGCGGGATTGGCCGTCCCGCATTGCGCTCGATATCCACGTCGGCGCCAGCGGCCGGGACTATTGGTTCCTGCCCTGGAATGGCGGGACCGATGGCCTCGCCCATCTCGCCTCCACGACGGACGTGCGATCCGCCTCATGGCGGCCGCCCTCGCCCGATGACGGGAAGGAGCGGCCGATCGGCGACATCGACTATATCGGAACCGATGCCTCATATCATGTGTACGAAGGCGTGCCGGTGCGAAACGGTGTCGCGCCGGCGCATATGCTGATGCCCAATCTCGGCGATGTGCTCTGGCATCTGACCCCGCCCGACAAGAGGGACGCGGCACCGAAGCAGTTCTTCGACCTCGTCGGCTGCTCGAAATCGAAATAGCCGGACCGGGAGGAAAGGGGCGCCAGCACCCGGTGACGAAAAGGGCCGGAGCATCGCTGCCCCGGCCCTTTTTTAGTCCATTGTGAACCCTGTTAAGCGCCCTGTGGCGTCGGCTCGCCCCACGGGTTGCCGCCGCCCGGACGGCGCGACTTGGGGATCGACGAACCCGTCGCCGAACGCGGCTGCGGCGTGCGGCCCGCCTTGTCGTCGCGGCCGATATCCTCGCCGGCGATCGCTTTCTTCGCCTCGTCGCCGGTCAGCGTCTCATATTCGAGCAGCGCCAGCGCCAGCTTGTGCAGCTCGTCGAGATTGTCGGTCAGCACCTGACGCGCCCGCGCCTCGCCTTCCTCGACCAGACGGCGGACCTCGGAGTCGATCAGCCGGGCCGTCTCCTCCGACATGTTCTGCGCGCGGCTGACCGAGTGGCCGAGGAACACCTCGTCCTGATTGTCGCGATAGCGCAGCCAGCCGAGCTTCTCGGACATGCCATATTCCATCACCATCGAGCGGGCCATGTCGGTGGCCTGCTGGATGTCGTTGGAAGCGCCGGTGTTCAGCTCGTCCGCGCCGTAGATGAGCTGCTCGGCGATACGGCCGCCGAAGCAGAGCGCGAGCCGCGCCTTCATCTGCTTCATGCTCATCGAGTAGCGATCGCGCTCGGGCAGGTTCCATGTCACGCCGAGAGCGCGGCCACGCGGGATGATCGTCACCTTGTGGAGCGGATCGCAGCCCGGAACATGGAGCGAGACAAGCGCGTGGCCGGCCTCGTGATAGGCGGTCGAGCGCTTCTCCTCCTCGGTCATGACCATGGACTTGCGCTCGGCGCCCATCATCACCTTGTCCTTGGCCTCCTCGAACTCGCGCATGGCGACGAGGCGCTTGCCCTTGCGGGCGGCCAAGAGCGCGGCCTCGTTGACGAGGTTGGCAAGGTCGGCGCCCGAGAAGCCCGGCGTGCCGCGCGCGATGGTGCGGACGTTGACATCGGGCGCGGTCGGGATCTTCTTCATGTGGACGGCGAGGATCTTCTCGCGGCCGTCGATATCCGGGCGCGGCACCACGACCTGACGGTCGAAGCGGCCCGGACGCAGCAGCGCGGGGTCGAGCACGTCGGGGCGATTGGTCGCCGCGATAATAATGATGCCTTCGTTGGCCTCGAAGCCGTCCATCTCGACGAGGAGCTGGTTCAGCGTCTGCTCGCGCTCGTCATTGCCGTTGCCGAGGCCGGCGCCACGGTGACGGCCGACCGCGTCGATCTCGTCGATGAAGACGATGCAGGGCGCGTTCTTCTTGGCCTGCTCGAACATGTCGCGGACGCGCGACGCGCCGACGCCGACGAACATCTCGACGAAGTCCGAACCCGAAATGGTGAAGAAGGGCACGCCCGCCTCACCGGCGATGGCGCGGGCGAGCAGCGTCTTGCCGGTGCCGGGCGAGCCGACCAGCAGCGCGCCCTTCGGAATCTTGCCGCCCAAGCGGGCGAAGCGCGACGGATCCTTCAGGAAGTCGACGATCTCCTGAAGCTCCTCGCGGGCCTCGTCGATGCCGGCGACGTCATCGAAGGTGACGCGGCCATGCTTCTCGGTCAGCAGCTTGGCGCGCGACTTGCCGAAGCCCATCGCGCCCGAGCCGGCGTTCTTCTGCATCTGGCGCATCACGAAGAAGGCGATGCCGAGGATCAGCAGGAAGGGCAGCGCCTGATAGAGCAGCAGCAGCCACACCGAGGTCTGCTCCTCGGGCTTGGCGCGGAAGCGGACGCCATGATCCTGGAGACGCTGCACGAGCTGCGCGTCGCCGGGCGAGATGGTGTGGAAGCTCTGATCGTTGCCGATCTTGCCCGAGATCACATTGTCCGCGATCACGACATCCTTGATGCTGCCATCGTCGACCTTCGCCAGGAAGTCCGAATAGGCGATCGTGTCGCCGGCCCGGCTGTCGCGCATTCCGCCGTCGAACAGCGAGACGAAAAGGAAAAGGGCGCCGACGATGGCGAACACGACCAGCATGTTCTTCATCCAGGCGTTGCCGTTGCCCTGGGGTTCCTTGTCGTCGTTCTGCATGAGTGTTCCGATCAGAGTGTCCCGCCAATTATGTAGGTGGAGGCGGGTTAATGGCAATGGAACAAGATCGATCAGGCTGATCGGCGCGGCGGAGCGGGGCGGAAACGCCATGTTACGCCCCCGGTCGCCATGACGTCGGCCAGCGTGGCGGTGCCGCCGGCACTGAGCGTGGCCATCAGGCGGGCGAGGCCGGGGCCGTCAGGCGAGGCCTGAAAATGACGTGAGAACAGCAAGATAAGGGCACGGCGGAGGATGTCGCGGGGGGCATCGCCGGGGGAGAGGAGGGCGTCGCTGCCTTCCGTCCGGCAGGATTGAGCGAAAAATCGCTTTGCCAGCGTATCAAGGGCCTCTTCGGCGTCGCGCAGGTGGTTGGCGGAGGCCGCGACTCGCAGCGGGTCGAGCCATGGCGTCGTCGCGAGCAGGGCACGGGCGGCGGTGCGGCCGAATCGGGCGTCATGATTGGAGGGGTCGCGCGCGGGCTCGATCCCGGCGGCGGCGACGATCGCCTCCAGCTCGGCCTTGCGCCAGCCGAGCAGCGGGCGGAGCAGCTTGGGGCCGTCTGGATCGGCCTCGTCGATAGGGCGGATGGGGCGGATGCCCGCAAGGCCCGACAGGCCCGCCCCGCGCGCGAGGCGCATCAGCAGCGTTTCGGCCTGATCGTCGGCATGATGCGCGGTGAGGATGGCGGCGAGGCCCTCCTCGCGCGCCCACTGGTGGAGCGCGGCATAGCGGGCGCGGCGGGCCTCGCCCTGCACGCCTTCGCCGGCAGGCGCGACCGTGACCCGTACGATCCGATGCGGCACGCCGAGCGCGGCCGCGACCGCACCCGCCGCCGCCGCTTCGGCTGCCGCCTCGGGGCGCAGCCCATGGTCGACGGTCATCGCCTTCACCGGCCCCGCGCCGACTTTCGCCGCGAGAAGGAGCAGCGCGACGCTGTCCGGCCCGCCCGACAGAGCCACGCCGATCGGCGCGGTGACGGGCAGGCCGGCTAGCTCCAGCAGCCCGTCATGATCGGCGGTGAACCGTTCGCGGACTTCGGGCTCAGGCCCCGCACTTGGCATCGATGCGGCCCTGCGCGACCTTGGCCTTGAGCGTCGCGTTGGCGCTCGCGCCATAGACGTCCTGGAACTCGCCATAGGCCTGGCAGGCGTCGCTGTTCTTCTTCAGCTTGGTGAGCGTGACGCCCAGATAATAGAGGCTGTCCGGCGCCCGCTCGCCGCGCGGGAACTGCTTGTAGCTCGCGTAGAACGCCTTGGCGGCGTCGGCGAGCTGGCCGTCGTCGAGATAGGCGCGGCCGATCAGGTTCTGCGCATAGCTCGCCCGCTTGTGCTTGGGATATTTGCTGACGACCTGCGCGAGCTGCTTCTCGGCATCGGCATAGCGCTTCTGCGACCAGAGCGTGTAGCCCAGCATATAGCTGTCCTCGGCGGGATCGCCGGTCTTGGCGATGGTGGGCATCGCGTCGCCCGCCGGCGCCGCGCCGCCGCCGGTCTCGTCCGCCATGGCGGGCGCGGGGGCGGGCTTGCCGGTGACGGGCTTGCGGCCGGCGGGGCCGAAGGGCGGGGCCGGCTGATTGGCGGCCTGGCCGATAGGCTGCGGCCCGCCGTTCGGCGCCGGTGCGCCGGCGCCGCCCTGTTCGAGCGCGTTCAGGCGATAGTCGGTATCGCCCTTCATCTTGGCATATTGCTGCTCGAGCACGGTCAGCCGATGACCGCCCTCCTCGACCTGGTTGGTGAGCTGCTGGACCTGCTGCTCCAGCGCGGAGACGCGGTTGGTGAGATCGCTGATCGCCGATCCCGCCGGCGATCCCGCATCGGTGGGCGCGGCGGTGGGCGGCGCGATCTGCGGCTCGAAATATTGCGGATTGCCGCCCGGAAAGACCTTGCGCTGAACCGCGTGCATTTCCTTTTCGAGCTTGTCGACGCGGGTCGGAAGGCTGTCGGACTGGGCGAGGGCCGGCGCGGCGGTGCCGGCCAGAAGAAGGGCGATGATCGCCAGGCGCATGGGCATGATCCCGTGAAGTGGTCCGGCCCTTCTATCGCGAAACGGGGCTGTCGCCACGATGAAGCGCCGGGAGATGCGAAAGAAAGATCAGTCCCCCTGCGTGCCGTCGCGGAAAGCCGATGGCATGGCGGGCGCACCCGGCGCCTGCGGCGCGGTCGCGGCCGGCTGTCCGGCGGCGGGCGCCGAAGCGGCCCCGCCCGCCACCAGCGCGGCGGCCTTGAGGCTGACGTTGGAGATGGTGTGCGCGGGCTTGCCGAGCGGCGCGACCGGCTTGCCGCCGACGGTGACGGTCAGCCCCTCGGGCCGGCCGGTGCGGATCACCGGATCGACGGCGGTGGCGGGCACGTCATAGGTCTGGCCCTTGTCGAGCACGCCCATGAACAGCGTCGGCCCGTTGCGTTCGGAGATCTTCACCCAGGTCGGCTGCACGGCGACGAGCTGGACCGGGCCACCCGTGGGCGCCGCCGGAGGCTGCGCGGCCGGTTGCGGCGCCGAGCTGGCCGTGGCCGTGGCGGGGGCAGCCATGGCGGTCTGGTTGGCCTCGTCGCCGTTGGCGGCCAGCTCGGCGCGGGCATTGGCGCCCTCGCCCGTCATCATGCCGCTGCGCCAGATGCCGTAGCCCGCGGCCAGCACCACCGCGATCACCAGCGCGACGACCGCGAGCAGGCGCGGCGGCAGGCGGACCGGATCGGCCGGCTCATAGGGCTCGTAAGCGACGCGCGGCGTATCGTGCGACACCTGCGCGAGCTCGCTGCGGAAATCCTGGCTGAGCAGCACCGGATCGAGATCGACGGCGCGCGCATAGGCCTTGACGAATCCGGCGCTGTACGGGGCGGCCGGCAGCCCCTCGAGCCGGCCATCCTCGATCTGCACCAGGTGGCGCACCGGCACGCGGGTCTGCTTGCCGATTTCATCAAGCGACTGTCCACGCGCCTCGCGCGCGGCACGCAGCCGCGCGCCTACCGTCGTCGGGCCGTCCGCCGCCCGCTCGCCCATCTCGTCCATTCCGTCTCCCCGCCGAGCCCGGCGCACTTCGCCACGCCCCACTACTGGCGCGTTTTCGCAACACTGGCGTGGCAAAGTCAAATGGCTGCGTGCAGCATTTTTGTGGATACGATCCGCCCGGTCGTTCCGTTCCCCGAAAACGGGCGGATCGTCAGAGAATGGCGACGCGGCGTTCGTCGGCCCAGCTCTCCATCCGGGCGCGCAGATCGCGCGGCGCCTCGGCCAGCCAGGCCGGCATCGCCTCGCGCAGGGCGACGAGATCGAGCGAGCGGATCATCGCTTTCACCGGGCCGACGGCGGCCGGCGTGATCGACAGCCGATTGATGCCGAGGCCGAGGATCGCCATCGCCTCCAGCGGCCGTCCGCCCATCTCGCCGCACACGCCGACGGGCACGCCCGCCTCGCGGCAGGCGCGCGTCACCCGGCTGAGGAAGCGCAGGATGGCGGGGGACAGCCAGTCGTACCGCTCGGCCAGCTTGGGATTGCCGCGATCGGCGGCGAACAGGAACTGGGTGAGGTCGTTGGTGCCGATCGACAGGAAATCGAGCCGGGGCAGCAACTGGTCGAGCATCTCGGCCAGCGCCGGCACTTCCAGCATCGCGCCGTAGCGGACCGCCGTCGGCCCCATCCGCCCGCGCCCGGCGAGCCATTCGCGCTGCCGCTCGAACAGGTCGCGCGCCTCCTCATATTCCCATGGCTCGGAGACCATCGGGAACATCACATGCAGCGTGCGCCCGGCGGCGGCTTCCAGCAGCGCGCGGGCCTGCGCCTTCATCAGCGCGTCGCGCTCGAGCGCGAGGCGCAGCGCGCGCCAGCCCATCGCCGGGTTCTCCTCGCCCTCGGCGCCGTCCACCTTCATGTAGGGGAGCGCCTTGTCGCCGCCGATGTCGACGGTGCGGAAGATCACCGGGCGATCGCCGGCGGAATCCATCACGTCCCTGTAGAGCCGCTGCTGGCGCTCGCGCTGCGGCAGCGTCGCGGAGACGAGGAACTGGAACTCCGTGCGGAACAGGCCGATGCCGTCCGCGCCGGTCACATCCAGCGCGGCCGCGTCGTCGCGCAGGCCGGCATTGACCATCAGCTCGACGCGCACCCCGTCCTGGGTCAGCGCCGGCAGGTCGCGCATCGCAGCGAATTCGGCGCGGCGGCGCTGGGTGACGGAGAGCTTGGCCTCGAACACCTCCTCCATCGGCGAGGAGGGGCGGGCGACGAGCAGCGGCTGGGTCGCGTCGAGGAGCAGCAGGTCGCCCTCGGCCACCAGATGCCGCACGTCGCGGACGCGGCCGAGCACGGGAATGCCCATCGCGCGCGCCACGATGGTGACGTGGGCGGTGAGCGAGCCCTCCTCCAGCACCACGCCCTTCAGGCGCCGGCGATCATATTCGAGCAGTTCCGCCGGCCCGAGGTTGCGCGCGATCAGGATCGAATCCTGCCGGAGGCCGAGCTGGGCGGCGGTGCCGAGCTGCCCCGCCACGATGCGCAGCAGGCGATTGGAGAGATCCTCCAGATCGTGCATCCGGTCGCGCAGCAGCGGATCGTCGATCTCGCGCATCCGCATCCGGGTGCGCTGCTGCACGCGCTCGATCGCCGCCTCGGCGGTGAGGCCCGAGCTGATCGCATCGTTGATGCGCCGGCTCCAGCCTTCGTCATAGGCGAACATCTTGTAGGTCGCGAGCACGTCCTGATGCTCGCCGGCCGTACCGAACTCGGCCTGGCTGGTCATCCGGTCGATCTGCTCGCGCATCTGGCGGAAGGCGGAATAGACGCGCTGCCGCTCGATCTCGACATCCTCGGCGACGGTGTGCTCGATCACCACATGCGGCTGGTGGAACACGGCGTGGCCGCGCGCCATGCCGTCGACCAGCTTGAGGCCCGAAAGCTGCGCCGGCCCCATGTCGCGCGCGGTGACGCCGCCGCCCACGCTCTCGTCGACGAGGCCGGCCGCCGCGATCAGCTCGGCCAGCACCATGGCGACCGTCTGGAGCGCCTCGATCTCGACATCGTCATAGCGGCGCGGCGCCTCGTGCTGGACGCAGAGCACGCCCACCGCCCGCTCGCGCCGCACGATCGGGACGCCGGCGAAGCTGTGGTAGATGTCCTCGCCCGTCTCGGGCTTGTAGGCGAATTCGGGGTGGGCGGCCGCCTCGTCGAGGTTGAGCGTCTCGACATTCTTGGCGATCGTGCCGACGAGGCCTTCGCCCAGCGCCAGCTTGGTGACGTGGACCGCCTCCTGCGACAGGCCGCGCGTCGCGAACAGCTCCAGCACGCCGTCGCGCAGCAGATAGACCGAGCAGACCTCGCTGGTCAGCGCCTCGCCGATGATCTGGACGACATTGTTGAGCTTGGCCTGCGCGTTGGTCCGTCCGGCCATCACGTCGTGCAGCCGCGTCAGGATCACTCGGGCGGCGGTGGCGGCGGCGGTAGGGGGCGGAACAGGCATGACGTTACGGCTAACAGTCAAACCGGCCGAGACCAAGCACCGTTCGCCTCCATCGTGACGAAGCCCGGCTTGCCGCGCCCGTCAGGTGGCGGGCGGCTCGATGCGGGAGAGGCCGAGGCGGGGGATCTCGATCGCCGGGCAGCGGTCCATCACCACCTTGAGCCCGGCCGCCTCGGCGCGGGCGGCGGCGGCCTTGTCGATCACGCCGAGCTGCATCCACACCGCCTTGGCCCCGACGGCGATCGCCTCGTCCACCGCCTCGCCGGCCTTCTCCGAATTGCGGAAGATGTCGACGAGGTCGATCGGCTCGCCGATCTGCGCCAGCTCGCGCCAGACGAACTCGCCATGGAGATGCTCGCCGGTGATCTGCGGATTGACCGGGAACACCCGGTAGCCGTGCATCTGGAGCGTGCGCATCACGCCGTTGCTCGGCCGGCTCGGCCGGTCGGACGCGCCCACCAGCGCGATGGTGCGCGTCGACTGGAGCAGTTCGGCGATGTCGTCGTCTTCGGTGAGCGGCATGATCGTCCCTCCGGGGCGGGCTGTTCACTCACCGAAATGAGTCAGCGCTGCCTTTTGTTCAATGCCTCGACCAATTGCTCCGCGATGCGCAGGAAGGGGGCGGCCGTGTCGCCGTCGCCCGCCGCCGGGGGCTCGCCCGCGTCGGAGGCGAGGCGGATCGCGATGTCGAGCGGCACGCGGCCGAGGAAGGGGATGCCCAGCCGCTCGGCCGCCGCCTCCGCACCGCCCTGCCCGAACGGATCGGAGACCTCGCCGCAATGCGGGCAGGCATAGCCGGACATGTTCTCGACAAGGCCCAGAATCGGGATGCCGGCGGTGTTGAACAGGTCGATCGCGCGGGTGGCGTCGATCAGGGCCAGATCCTGCGGGGTCGAGACGATCACGGCGCCGGTCGGGCGGTGCTTCTGGATCATCGAGAGCTGGACGTCGCCGGTGCCGGGCGGCAGGTCGACGACCAGCGTGTCCGTCTCGCCCCAGCGCGCGTCGACAAGCTGGCCGAGCGCGCCCGAGGCCATCGGCCCGCGCCACGCCAGCGCCTTGTCCGGCCCGACGAGCTGCCCCATCGACAGCATCGGCACGCCCCACTTCGTCTCGATCGGATTGAGTTGCTTCGATTCGGCGGTGGGCCGCTCGCCCTCGGCCGCCATCAGGCGCGGCTGCGAGGGGCCGTAGATGTCGGCGTCGACGAGGCCGGCCTTCAGCCCGAGCCGCTTGAGCGCGATCGCGAGGTTGGCCGACAGCGTCGACTTGCCGACGCCGCCCTTGCCCGAGCCGACCGCGATCAGGCGGCGCTCATGCTTCTCGGCGGTCTGCACGACGCGGACCTCGCGCACGCCCTCGATCCCGCCGAGCACGCGGCGCACGTCATTCTCCAGGATGCCGCGGCCCATCTCGTCGAGTCCGGTGACGTCGAGGATGACGCTGACGGTGCCGTCCGCGGCGAGGCGCGGCGGGGCGATACGGCCTTCGGCATGGGGAAGCTGGGCGGCGAGCGCGGCGGCGAGGGAGGGGGTGTCGGTCATGATGGCCGAGCGCATAGGCCCCGTCCTCCCCGATGGCACTATTTTTCCGCGTTTCGCCCCCTATAATGACCCCCATGATCGACGAAATCGGGCGGGTCGACCGCGATACCCCCCAGGCGGTGCTGAGCGAGAATGGCCCCTGGGGCGGGCGCGGCGAGGGCGATGGCTCTGGCGGTGGCAAAGGTTCCGGGCCGGGCGGGGGCGATGGTCCGCGCAATCCGTGGACCCAGCCGCCCCGAAAGCCCCGCGCCCCGCGCGGCGCGTCGCAACCCTCGCTGGAGGATCTGGTCAGCCGGCTGCGCGGCCGGTTCGGGGGCGGGCTGCCCTCGGGCGGCGGGCGGTCGCTGTGGGGCTATGCGCTGGCGGTGTTCGTGCTGCTGTGGCTCGGCACCACCTCGATGCACCGCATCGATCCGCAGGAACGCGGCGTCATCACCCGCTTCGGCGCCTATGCGGGCACCTTGAAACCCGGCATCGGCATGACCCTGCCCGCGCCGATCGACGTCGTGACGCGCGTCAATGTCGACCAGATCCAGAATTTCGACGTGCCGGCCTCCGGCGGCCAGAACCTTGTGCTGACCGGCGACCAGAACATCCTCGATCTTGCCTATTCGGTGCGCTGGTCGATCCGCGATCCCGAACTCTACCTCTTCGAGCTGGCCGAGCCCGAGGACACGATCCGCGAGGTCGCTGAGAGCGCGATGCGCGAGGAGATGTCGCGCGTGACGCTCGATCAGGCGATCGGCCCGATGCGCTCCGAGATCGAGGCGCGCGTGGCGACGCGGATGCAGGCGCTGCTCGACCGCTATCGCTCGGGCGTGGTGGTGCAGGGCGTGGCGATCCGCCAGGCCGATCCGCCGCAGGCCGTCAACGACGCCTTCAAGGACGTCTCCGCCGCCCAGCAGGACGCGCAGGCCGCGATCAACAATGCGCGCCGCGACGCCGAGCAGGTGATGGCCGGCGCGCAGGCGCAGGCACAGGCCTTCGACAAGGTCTACGACGCCTACAAGATGGCCCCCGAAGTGACCAAGAAGCGCATGTATTACGAGACGATGGAGGCCGTGCTGGGCAAGACCGACAAGGTGATCGTGGATACGCCCGGCGCCAACACCTATCTGCCGCTGCCCGGCTTCCCGCCGCATCGTGCGGCCAACCAGCAGCAGGCGCAGCAGGGGGGCGGCCAGTGACGGTGGCGAACCGCATCCTGCGCAGCCCGATCGGCTGGGCGATCGGCCTGATCGTCGTGGTGCTGGCCTGCGCCGCGGTGTTCACCGTCGTGCCCGAGACCGAGCAGGCGCTGATCGTCCGCCTCGGCAAGCCGGACCGGGTGGTCAATGCCTATGCGCCCGGCGAGCATTTCGGCGGCACCGGCGCCGGCCTCGTCGCGCGCATCCCGGGGATCGAGGAGGTGTTCCTCATCGACAAGCGCGTGCAGAATCTCGACATGGCGAGTCAGCCGGTGCTCTCCACCGACCAGCTCCGCCTCCAGGTCGACGCCTTCGCGCGCTATCGCATCGTCAACCCGCTCCAGATGTATCTGACGGCGCGCGGCGACGAGCGGCGCGTCACCGAGGCGCTGAAGCCGATCCTCGGCTCCGCGCTGCGCAACGAGCTCGGCCGCCGGCCCTTCGCCGCGCTGCTGACGCCCGAGCGCGACGTGGCGATGGCCAACATCAAGACCGCGCTCGATCGCGTCGCCCGCCAATATGGCGCCGAGATCGTCGATGTCCGCATCAAGCGCGCCGAGCTGCCCGACGGCACCCCGCTCGAAAGCGCCTATGAGCGCATGAAGAGCGCGCGCCAGCAGCAGGCGATGACGATCCGCGCCGAGGGCCTCAAGCAGGCCACCATCATCCGCGCGCAGGCCGATGCCGATGCGTCGCGCATCTATGCCGACGCGTTCAATCAAGACCCGGCCTTCTACGATTTCTATCGGGCGATGCAGTCCTATCGCGCCACCTTCGGGGTCGATCGGCCGACCGAGGGCTCCACGCAGATGGTGATCTCGCCCAACAGTGAATATTTCCGGCAATTCGGAGCCAAAGGGAAATAGTGCCGCCATCGCCCGTTCAAATCTTGTTCACGAAGGGGGCCGCAGCCTCGCGGCTCCCGTCGGTGACGGGCTGACTTTCCGACCATCCTCTGGGGAGGCCATCGATCGTGCGTTATGCCTATGCCATCACTGCCGCGCTGCTCGCGGGCGGTGCTGCCGCCACGCTTACCATGCAGCAGCCGGTGGGCGCGCAGGTCGCCCAGAATGCCGGTTCGGCCTCGCACGGCCCGATGGGCGGACCGGCGAGCTTCGCCGATCTCGCCGAGCGCCTCTCGCCGGCGGTGGTGAACATCTCCACCACCCAGCGCGTGAAGGTGCCGCGTCAGCAGAACCCGTTCGCCGGCACCCCCTTCGACGACCTGTTCCGCCAGTTCGGCGGCGGCGACAATGACGACAACAGCAACAGCGGCAACACGACGCCGCAGACGCGCGAGGCGACGTCGCTCGGCTCGGGCTTCATCATCTCGGCGGACGGCTATATCGTCACCAACAACCACGTCATCACCGGCGGCGACCCGAACGAATCCAAGGGCGCGACGCTCGAATCCATCACGGTCACGCTTCAGGATCATACGGAATACAAGGCGAAGATCATCGGCCGCGATCAGGCGGCCGATCTCGCCGTGCTGAAGATCCAGGCGCCCAAGCCGCTGCCCTTCGTGCAGTTCGGCGATTCGACGCGCACCCGCGTCGGCGACTGGGTGATCGCGATCGGCGAGCCCTTCGCGCTCGGCGGCACGGTGACGGCGGGCATCGTCTCGGCGATCCACCGCTCGATCGGCGGCGGCCCCTATGACCGCTATATCCAGACGGACGCGGCGATCAATTCGGGCAACTCGGGCGGCCCGATGTTCGACATGGCGGGCAATGTGGTGGGCATCAACACCGCCATCTATTCGCCCTCGGGCGGCAATGTCGGCATCGGCTTCGCGATCCCGGCGGAGCAGGCCAAGCCGGTGGTCGAGGTGCTGATGAAGGGCGGTCGCGTGAAGCGCGGCTATCTCGGCGTTCTGATCCAGCCGGTGGACGACGCCATGGCGTCCGCGCTCGGCCTGCCCAAGAATCACGGCGAAATCATCCGCAGGGTCGAGCCCGGCTATGCGGCCGCGCGCGCCGGCATCCAGCAGGGCGACGTGATCGTGAAGGTCAACGGCAAGGATGTGACGCCGGACGATTCGCTGTCCTTCCTCGTCGCCAACCTGCCGATCGGCGCGCGCGCGCCGATCGAACTGATCCGCCGGGGCCAGCATATCACGGTGACGGTGGTGGTGGGCGAGCGTCCGCCCGAGGATCAGCTCGCCGGCACGCTCGGCGGCGACAATGGCAGCGACGACGGCGATGACAACGACACCGCCGCCGCGCAGAGCAAGGCGACGCGTTCGGCGCTGGGCCTCAATCTTCAGGCGCTGACGCCGCGTATCGCGGAGCAGCTCGGCGTGCCCGCCTCGACGCGTGGCGTGGTGATCGCTTCGGTCGATTCGTCGAGCGACGCGGCCGCGAACGGCCTCAAGCGGGGCGATGTCATCCTCTCGATCAACCAGCAGCCGGTGACGACCGTCGCGGCGGTCGCGCAGATTTTGGCCGAGGCCAAGAAATCCGGCCGGAACACGGCATTGCTTCAGGTGCAACGGGGCCAGCAGCCGCCGCTCTACCTGGGGGTGAAGCTGGACCAGGCGAACCAGCACTAAGCTCAGAATAAAAAGAGGCTGAACTTCGATGGTTCAGCCTCTTCATAATTTTGCTCTGTGGGGATTAGGTCATGCACACGCATGTGTTGATAATGATCTGACACCCCTGGGTTTTCGGGCAAAAGAGACCTGCCATCGCCGGCGAAAATGCTGAAGCGGAAGCGAATTGAAGGAAGGCGACAGTCAAGACAGTTAACTTCCGACGCATTACTGTACTCCTTTAAAAGATGAACAGCGTGATTCGCGCTCCGAGCGCTTGCCAAAGGTAAACTCAAATGAATGTCGGTCAACAAGACGGCATCTTCATCGGCGCGAGCGCGGACGGCCAGCGGCAGACGCTGGTGATGAAACGCGCCAATCGCCACGGCCTCATCGCGGGCGCGACGGGCACGGGCAAGACGGTGACGTTGCAGGGCATCGCGGAGGATTTCTCCCGCGCCGGCGTGCCGGTGTTTCTCGCCGACGTGAAGGGCGACCTTTCCGGCATCGCCATGGCGGGATCGCCCACCGCCAAGACGCATGACGCCTTCGCCGCCCGCGCCAGGGAGATCGGCGAGGGCGACTGGAGCTATTCGGACAATCCCGCGATCTTCTGGGATCTGCTCGGCGAGCAGGGTCACCCGATCCGTACCACAGTTTCCGAGATGGGACCGCTCCTCCTCTCCCAGCTCCTCGATCTCAACGAGGTGCAGGAAGGCGTGCTGACCGTCGCCTTCACGCTCGCCGACAAGGAGGGGCTGCTGCTGCTCGATCTCGACGATCTCGGCGCGATGCTGGGCGAGATCGCCAACCGGGCGGACGAGCTGGCGACGACCTACGGCAATGTCTCGAAGGCGAGCGTCGGCGCGATCCAGCGCGCGCTGCTCCAGCTCCGTTCGCAGGGCGGCGAGCATTTCTTCGGCGAGCCCGCGCTCGACATCCACGACTTCATGCTGACCGACGACAAGGGCCGGGGCCAGATCTCGATCCTCGCCGCCGACAAGCTGATGGCGAGCCCGAAGCTCTATTCCACCTTCCTGCTCTGGATGCTCTCCGAGCTGTTCGAGGCGCTGCCCGAGGTGGGCGACCCGGATCAGCCCAAGCTCGTCTTCTTCTTCGACGAGGCGCATCTGCTGTTCGACAATGCGCCCCCCTCGCTGCTCACCAAGGTGGAGCAGGTGGTGCGGCTGATCCGTTCCAAGGGCGTCGGCGTCTATTTCATCACGCAGAATCCGATCGACGTGCCCGACACGGTGGCGGGCCAGCTCGGCAACCGGATGCAGCACGCGCTGCGCGCCTTCACGCCCAGGGATCAGAAGGCGGTGAAGGCGGCGGCCGAGACTTTCCGCGCCAATCCCGGCGTCGATGTCGCGACCGCGATCACCGAGCTGAAGGTGGGCGAGGCGCTGGTCTCGCTGCTCCAGCCCGATGGATCGCCCGCGCCGGTGGAGCGCACGCTCGTCAAGCCGCCGAGGAGCCGCGTCGGCCCGATCACGCCGGCCGAACGCGCGACGCTGCGCCAGCTCTCCCCGCTCGGCGCCAAGTACGACACGCCGCTCAACCGCGAATCGGCGGCCGAGAAGCTCGCCGCCAAGGCGCAGGCGGCGGCCGCCCAGGCGCCGGTGGACGCCCCGGCGGCGCAGGGCCGGACGGCGGCGGCCCAGCCTTCGATGTTCGACAAGATGCTCCAGTCGGCGGCGCGCTCGGCCTCGTCCTCGATCGGGCGGCAGGTCGCCAACGAGGTGGGGCGCCAGATCTTCGGCACCGGGCGGCGTTCCTCGTCGGGCGGGGGGCTGGCCGGGCAACTGGTCCGTGGCGTGCTCGGTGGGTTGATGCGTAATCTTTGAGGGGCGGAATCCGCCGTTTTGTTTGCCCCTCGTTAACCGCGCCCCGCTAGGTGTGCGGCGGTAAGGAGCGAGGAGGCAAGGCAAGGGGTGTTGACCGAACCGGCCACCTATAGTGCGCCCGTGACCCGGTTCGGCCGGTGGATCGCCGATCCCGGCCGGGACGTGGCCGCGGACGTGCGGCCGCTGATGCTGGCCGGCCTGTTCGGCACGCTCACCATCTTCCTCGGCGGCGTTCTCAACACGATCGCGGTGTCGCTGGTCTGCGCCATCCATCGGCCGGGGCCGGCCTTCATCGGCTGGGCGGTGTTCGAGCTGGCGCTGGGCGCGATCCGGCTGGCGGTGCTGGCGCGCTGCCGCCGCAACGCGCAGGCCGGCCGAGAGACCTCCACCGATCTCTATCTGATGCTGGCGATGCTGTGGGCCTGCGGCGTCGGCTTCGGCGGCTTCATGGGGATGATGAGCGGCGACTGGACGATCGCCGCGCTCACCGGCATCTCGTCCGCCGCGATGGCGGGCGGCATCGCCTTCCGCAATTTCTACGCGCCGCGCCTGTCGGCGGCGATGATCCTCCTGAGCTTCGGCCCGCTGGTGCCGGGCGCCGCGCTGTGCGGCGTGCCGCTGGTGAAGCTGCTCGTGCTTCAGGTGCCGGTCTATCTCGTCGCGATGTGGAGCGCGGCCTACAAGCTCAACGCCATGCTGGTCCGCACGCTCGCGGCCGAGCGCGAGAATGACCGCCGTGCCTCGCACGACCAGCTCACCGGCCTCGCCAACCGCACCGGGCTGGAGCGCGCCATCACCGCCTGGCAGCATCGCGAGGACCGGCGCGGGCCGCTGGCCTTCTTCTATGTCGATCTCGATGGCTTCAAGCTCGTCAACGACCAGCATGGCCATGTCGCGGGCGATGCGCTGCTGCGCATGGTGGCGGCGCGGCTGATGGCGCTGGCGCCCGAGGGCGGGCTTGCCGCGCGCATCGGCGGGGACGAGTTCGTGCTGCTGGTGCCCGAGGCGGATCGCGGCGGCACGCTGGGCCGCGCCGAGCGGGTGATCGCGGCGATCGCGGGCCATCCTTACGATCTCGACGAGAATGTCTCCTGCACGATCGGCGCGAGCATCGGCATCGCCCGGCTGCCCGATCATGGCCATGACGTTGGCACGCTGATGTCGGCGGCGGATGGCGCGCTCTACGAGGCGAAGGGCGGCGGGCGGTGCCGCGCGGTGATCGCGCCGGCGCCGGGGCTGCGCCTCGCCGATGCGTTCTCCGGTTCACGCCGCGCCGCGACGCGCTGATCGATACGCGCGGCTTCCCCTCGCGCGCTCGCGCGCCTATTTTGCCGCCCATGACCAGCACCATCGAATCCGCGCCCGCCGATCGGGCCGCTACTCCCGCCGTGCCGCCGGCTGCCGTCGCCTCCGTCTCGCTCGGCGATTTCGCCCGCGATCGTGATGCCTTCGCCGAGGCGCTCGGCTCCTCCTTCGAGCGTTACGGCTTCGCCGTCATCGCCGACCATGGCATCCCGAGCGATCTGATCGCCCGCGCCGAGGCGGCCGCCAGGGCGCTGTTCGCGCTGCCCGAGGATGTGAAGCGCGCTTACCATGCGCCCGGCACCGGCGGCGCGCGCGGCTACACCCCCTTCGGCATCGAGACCGCCAAGGGCGCGACCGCGATCGACCTCAAGGAATTCTGGCACGTCGGCCGCGAGCTGCCCGAGGGGCATCGCTACACCGACGTGATGGCCGCCAACATCTGGCCGAAGGAGCTGGCCGAGTTCCGCTCCGTCATGCTCGAACTCTATGCGGCCTTCGAGGCGACCGGCGCCCGCCTGCTCGAGGCGATCGCGCGCTATCTCGGCCTCGCCCCGGATTTCTTCGAGAATACGGTGGAGGACGGCAATTCGGTGCTCCGCCTGCTGCACTATCCGCCGGTGACGGGCGACGGCCCCTCGATCCGCGCGGGCGCGCATGAGGATATCAACACCATCACGCTCCTCCTCGGCGCCGAGGAAGCGGGCCTCGAGATCCTCGACCGCGACGGCCAGTGGCTGTCGGTGACGCCCAGGGAAGGCGAGCTGGCCGTGAATGTCGGCGACATGCTCCAGCGGCTGACCAACAACCGGCTGCGCTCGACGACGCACCGCGTCGCCAACCCGGCCTCGGCGCGGCGCGGCCATGCGCGCTACTCGATGCCCTTCTTCCTGCACTTCCGGCCGGACTATCTGATCGAGACGCTGCCGAGCTGCGTCGATGCGGAACACCCGGATCTCTATCCGCAGCCGATCACCGCGCATGATTATCTCATGCAGCGCCTGCGCGAGATCAAGCTGCTCTGATGCGCCTCAAGCGGGTGGGGATCAGCCCCGCCCGCGATAGGTCGGCACGCCCTGATCGGGCAGCCACAGGCCGTCGGGCACCGGGCCGGACTGCCAGAACACGTCGATCGGAATACCGCCGCGCGGATACCAATATCCGCCGATGCGCAGCCAGATCGGCTTCATCTCGTCGAACAGCCGCTCGCCGATGCCGACGGTGCAATCCTCGTGGAAGGCGGCGTGGTTGCGGAAGCTGCCGAGGAACAGCTTGAGCGATTTCGATTCGACGATCGTCTCCGCCGGCGCATAGTCGATCACCAGATGCGCGAAGTCGGGCTGTCCGGTGACCGGGCAGAGCGAGGTGAATTCGGGCGCGGTGAAGCGCACCAGATAGGGCCGGCCGGTCCTCGGATTGGGCACATAATCGAGAATGGCGTCCTCGGGACGCTGCGGCAGCGGGCTCGTCTGGCCAAGATGGATGGGGCTCATGCCGCCCACCTAGGATCGCGTGCCCGCGTTAGCAATGCTTGGCGAGGTCGAATCCGGGGCCTATGCGGGGCGTCCAAGGAGTGCCCGCATGGATGATCTCGTTACGGTCGAATGGCTTTCGCGGCGGCTGGAAGATCCCGGCGTGGTGGTGCTGGACGCCACCTATCTGCCGTTCGAGCCGGAGCGTGATGCGGCGGCCGAATATCGCGCGGGGCATATCCCCGGCGCGCGCTTCCTCGATCTGGCGACGCTGGCCGACCGGGCCGATCCGCGCCCGACCATGGCGCCCGGCCTCGATGGCTTCCGTGAGCGGATGGCCGCGCTGGGCGTGCGGCGCGACGATCGGATCATCTTCTACGACGACAGCCCCCACCGCACATCGGCGCGGGCCTGGTGGCTGTTCCGCCTGTTCGGCGCGCACCGCCTCGCCATCCTCGACGGCGGCGCGGAGGCGTGGCGCGAGGCCGGCCTGCCGCTGGAAAAGGGAGACGGGCATGGCGCCGCCATCACGGCCCAGCGCACCGGCTTCGCCCATCGTGACGACGGGCTGATCCGCGCGCTCGCCGATGTCCGCCGTCTGGTCGATGCGCCGGCCGAGCAACTGATCGACGCGCGGGGCGCTCCGCGCTTCTCGGGCGCCGATGCCGATCCGCGTCCGGGCGTGGCGCCGGGCCATATCCCCGGCTCGATCAACCTGCCCTATAGCCGCCTGTTCGAGGCGGACGGCCGCTGGAAGAAGGGCCATGCGCTGGCCGAGCTGTTCGAGGCCTCCGGGGTCGATCCGGCACGGCCGCTGGTCTTCACCTGCGGATCGGGGATCACGGCGGCGGGCCTGCTCTTCGCCGCGCATATGCTCGGCCGCGACGACACCGCGCTCTATGACGGATCGTGGAGCGAATGGGGCGCCGACCCTTCCACCCCCAAGGCGACGGGGGTGGGCGCGTGAGCCACGAGGACCGCGAGGAGACCCGCCTCGTCACCGGCGGGCGGCGCAGCGAGTGGACCGGGCCGATCGTCAATCCGCCGGTCTATCGTGCCTCCACCATCCTGTTCGAGGATTGCGCGGCGCTGAAATCCGGCGCGGGCCGCAACGCCGACGGCGAATATCATTACGGCCGGCGCGGGACGCCGACCCAGTGGGCGCTTTCCGAAGCGCTGACCGAGCTGGAGCCGGGTGCCGAGGGCACGATGCTCTATCCCTCCGGCGTCGCCGCGATCGCGACCGCGCTGCTCGCTGTGCTGAAGGCGGGCGACGACCTGCTGATGGTCGACAGCGTCTATGAGCCGACCCGCGCCTTCTGCCGCAACGTGCTGGCGCCGATGGGGATCACGACGCGCTTCTACGATCCGCTGGTGGGCGACGGGATCGACGCGCTGATCCAGCCCAACACGGCGGCGATCTTCCTCGAAAGCCCCGGCAGCCTCACCTTCGAGGTGCAGGACGTGCCCGCCATCGTCGCGGCGGCGAAGGCGCGCGGGCTGGTCACGCTGCTCGACAACACCTGGGCGACGCCGCTCTTCCTGCCGGCGATCGCGATGGGGGTGGACCTCTCGATCCTCGCCTGCACCAAATATGTCATCGGCCATTCCGACGCGATGATGGGCTCGGTGACGGCGACGGCCGAGCATTATCCCAAGCTGCGCAAGATGACGCAGCTCTTCGGCCAGCATGTCTCGCCCGACGACGCCTATCTCGCCAGCCGCGGCCTTCGCACGCTGGCTGTGCGGCTCAGGCAGCATGAGGCGGGCGCGCTCGCCGTCGCGCGCTGGCTGAAGGGGCGGCCCGAGGTGGCGCGCGTGCTCCATCCTGCGTTCGAGGATTGCCCCGGCCACGCCGCCTGGAAGCGCGACTTCAAGGGTTCGTCGGGGCTGTTCAGCTTTGTGCTGGATGGCGGCGATGCGCCCGCCCGCGCCGCGCTGATCGACGGCCTGAGGCATTTCGGCATCGGCTATAGCTGGGGCGGCTTCGAGAGCCTCGCGCTGCCGGTCGAGCCCTCGATGCTGCGCAGTGCGACGACGTGGCAGGCGGAAGGCCCGCTGGTGCGCCTCCATATCGGGCTGGAGCATCCCGACGACCTGATCGCCGATCTGGACGCGGGCCTCGCCCGTTTTCGCGCCGCGCGCTGAGGCTTCCGCTTCGGGGTGCGGGCGCGAGCCCCGCACCCCGAGGGAATCCGATCGGAAACTGGCCGATCAGAAGCTGGCGCTGATCGAGCCGACCACCACGGCCTTCGCCGCGCGATAGGTCTGGAAGGCGCTGGGCGTGCCGGTCTGGTCCACCAACGGGTTGTTGCGCGCGTTCTTGTGCGACACGTTGGTGCCGACGCCCGAGACGTCGAAGGTGAGCGACTTCCACTTGTAGCTCACGCCCACATTATAATCGATGTAGTCCTTGGTGTAGTCGAAGCCGCCGCCGGTGTGGCCGAGGTGGCTGTGGATGCTGAACGCCGTCCCCGGCACCGAGAAGCCCAGCTCGCCATAGACATAGACGTTGTAGTTGGCGCCCGAATAATAATCGAACGCCTTCTGGTTCGGGGCGATGTTCACGCCGATCTTGCCGGTGGCAGGGCCGTAGGTCTTGGCGAGCGAGCCATAGACTTCATAATAATTGCCGGCCGGCGCGCCCGGATAGAGATAGCCGTAGAGACCGCCGTCGAAGGTGACGCCGGTGCTGCCCAGCGCGTGGGTATAGCCGCCATAGACGTCGATCTCGGAGCCGCCGATGTTGACCGTGCTGTTGCCGGCGCTGGCGCTGGACCCCCAGGTCGAGAGATAGAAGCCGGAGGCGTGCGCGACGGTCACCGAGCCCTGGAACACAGGGCGGTTGTTCGACTGCGAGATGCCGCGGAAGCGATATTGCGACCACACGCCCGCCGAGCCGGTGATGGTGAAGGCCGACGGCGGTGCCGTGGGATCATCCGCCAGCGCGGGAGTGGCGACGAAAGCGGAACCTGCCAGAACGGCAGACACGAGCAAGGCTGTGCGCATCGGATGGCCTTTCGATATCGATGATCTCTTCCACCCGCGAGCAACCGGTGCCCGTCTGTTCGCCGACGGGGCTCCGCGATTGCTGGGAGGAATGTGCGCAGGATTGGCGCACCGCACAATAGATATCGGGGATGGGGGAGGCGGAAGCTCATCGATGTTGCATTGCGGCAACAATTTTGTGACCGAAACTCAGCGTTCGACGATGCGTCCCGCTTCCATCGCGATGGTGCGGTGGCATAATTTGCGTGCGGCCGCCGCATCATGGGTGACGAACAGCATCGCCAGCCGACGCGTGCGCTGGAGCCGCAGCAGCAGATCGAGGATGCGCCCGGCAATCAGCACATCGAGCGCGGAGGTGGCCTCGTCGAGCAGCAGCAGCTCGGGTTCGGGCGCGAGAGCACGGGCGATGGCGACGCGCTGCGCCTGCCCGCCGGAGAGCGTCGCAGGGCGGCGGTCGAGGAAATCGGATGCGAGCCCCACCTCGTCGAGCAATGTCCGAACCTTTTCGGCGCGTTGCCGGGCATCGAGTTCGGGGCGGAGGCGCAGCAGCGGTTCGGCGACGATCTCCGCCACCGTCCAGCGCGGATCGAGGCTGGCCGCCGGATCCTGGAAGACGGGCTGGATGAGGCGGCGATGCCCGGTCCGCATCCGGGCACGCGGCGGGAGCGCGGCGCCGCGCCAATGGACGCTGCCGCCGCTCTGCGGCCCCAGCCGCCCGATCGCGCGGGCCAGCGTCGATTTGCCCGAGCCCGAATGGCCAACCAGCGCCACCGCCTCGCCTTCCGCGATGCGCAGGTCGGCGTCCTTCACCGCCTCCAGCCTGCGCCGCCGCCAGCCGGGCAACGCATAATCGACGCTCACACCGCGCGCCTCCAGCAGCGGCGCGCCGATCGGCGGACGCGGGGGGAGCGGCTCGTCCAGCCGGGGCATCGCCGTGACGAGCGCGCGCCCTTCCCGCGAAACGGGATAGGTGAGCACCGTGCGCGCGTCTCCCGCCTCGACGACATGACCATTGTCGAGCAGCAGCGCGCGCGTGGCATGGCCGGCGACCGCCGGCAGATCGTGGCTGACCAGCAGCAGCGCGAGGCCGCGCGTCTGTCGCAGCCGGTCGAACAGCCGCATGATCCCGGCGCGCAAGGGGGCGTCGAGCGCCGAGGTCGGCTCGTCCGCCACCAGCAGCGCGGGGCGGTGGGCGATGGCGCAGGCGATCATCGCGCGCTGGCGCTGTCCGCCCGACAGGCGATGCGGATAGGCGGCCAGCAGGCGCTCGGGCTCGTCGAGCCCGACTTCCGCGAGCAGGGCGACCAGCTCCTCATGGGTGGGGCGCGGGGCGCCCGTCTGCCGCCACGCTTCGGCGAGCTGGGCGCCGATGGTGAGGTGCGGGGCGAGCGCGGTGGCCGGCTGCTGGAAGACGAAGCCGGCACGGGCGCGGAGCCCGCGCAGCGTCGTCCCGGAGCAGCCGATCAGCTCCTCGCCCTCCAGCCGCGCCGATCCGCCCGCCATCGCGGGGAGCAGGCCGAAGGGCGCGAAGGCGGTGGTCGTCTTGCCCGATCCCGAGGCGCCGACCAGCGCCACGCATTCCCCGGCGTCCAGCGAGAAGGAGACGCCCGACAGGATGTGCTGCCCGCCGATCGTCGCCATCAGCCCGTCGACCGCGTAGATCATGGCGCCAGCCGATCCCGGAGCGCTTCGCCCGCGCGCGTCAGCGCCACCAGCAACGTCACCAGCACCGCGCCCGGCACCAGCAGCGTGGCCGCCGCGACATCCATGTCCTCGGCGCCGTCATGGACGAGGATGCCGAGCGATGTCATCGGTTCCTGCACGCCTAGCCCTAAGAAGGAGAGGAAGCTCTCCACCATCACCACCTGCGGCACGGTGAGCAGCAGATAGGCGATGGCGACGCCCGCGAGGTTGGGCAGCAGATGGCGCGTCATGATCGCGCTCGTGCCGGCGCCGGCGGCCTCGGCGGCGAGAATGAAGGGGCGGTGCCTGAGTCGCAGCACCTCGCCGCGCACGACGCGCGCCATGGTCAGCCATTCGACGGCGCCGATGCCGGCGAACACCAGCACGATCGAGCGGCCGAACACGACCATCAGCAGGATCACCACGAACATGAAGGGCAGCGCGTAGAGCGCGTCGACGATCCGCATCATCGCCTCGTCGATGCGTCCGCCGCACCAGCCGGCGATCATCCCCCAGAGCGTGCCGATCGCCAGCGCCACCCCCGCCGCCGCGCCCGCCACGGCGAGCGTCACCCGCGTGCCGGCGAGCGTGCGGGCGAGCAGGTCGCGGCCCACCGCGTCGGTGCCGAGGAGGTGACCGGGGGAGAGCGGCGGCGCCCGCACCGCGCTCCAGTCGATCGCGTCATAGCTCCACGGCAGCAGCAGCGGGCCGAGGATGGCGGCGAGCGCGATCCCCGCGACGATAGCGAGCGGCAGGACGCCCGGCCTCATCCCGCGGCCCTCGGGTCGAGCCAGCCATAGAGCAGGTCGGCGATCAGGTTGAACAGCAGGATCAGGCCGGCGTAGAGGATCACCACCGCCAGCACGAGCGGATAGTCCCGGTTGAGCGCACCCTGCACGAAATAGCGGCCGAGCCCCGGCAGCGCGAACACCGTCTCCACCACCACCGCGCCGGTGAGCAGCCCGGCCGCCGCCGGGCCGACATAGCTCGCCACCGGCACCAGCGCCGGGCGGAGCGCATGGCGCAGCAGGATGCGCCCCTCGGAGAGGCCGCGCGCGCGGGCGGTGCGGACATGATCCTGCGCCAGCGTGGTGGCGAGGCCGGCGCGGGCGAGGCGGGCGATGGCCCCTGCGGTCGGCAACGCCAGCGCGATGACGGGCAGCAGCAGATGACGCGGATCGCCGCCGCCCCAGCCGGATACCGGCAGCCATCCGAGCAGCAGCGCGAAGGCCAGCACCAGCAGCGGCCCGGTGACGAAGCTCGGCAGCAGCGTCGCGATGGTGGCGGCGAGCATCAGCACCCGGTCGGCCCATCCACCGGGCCGCATCGCCGCCAGGGCTCCGGCCGCGATGCCGAGCGGGAGCGCCACGGCCAGCGCCAGTCCTCCCAAGGTCAGCGAGACGGGCAGCCCCTGCCGCACCAGATCGCCGACCGAGAAATCGCGATAGACCAGCGAAGGCCCGAAATCCCCCTGCGCCAGCCCGAGCAGATAGCGCCCGAGCTGCTCGATCAGCGGCCGGTCGAGCCCATAGGCATGGGCGAGCGCGGCGCGGGTCGCCGGGTCGAGCGGGCGTTCGGCGTCGAACGGCCCGCCCGGCGCGACGCGCATCAGCAGGAAGGAAAGGAGGATGACGGCGGCCATCGTCGGCAGCGCCGTCATCAATCGCCGGACGAGGATCGCGCGCATGGGTGGCTCAGCCCCTCATGCCGCGATCGCTGTCCGGGTCACCGCTTATTGCGGGGTGGAGACGGTCGTGTTCTGGGCGTTGCCGGCCGGCGCCGCCAGGATGTTCTTGGTGTCCGCGCCCTTGTCGACCACGCTGGTCGCGGGCGAGCCGGCTTCCGAGCGGATGCCCGCGTCGGGCGCGCCGCCGGCGGCTTCGACGAGGCTCTGCTGGCCGGGGCTCACCGCCGCCTTGCCGCCGAACATCGCGGCGAGCGCTTCGGACGCGGCGGTCTGCTCCTGCGGGCGCGGCGCGCCGGGGCGCGGCGGACGCAGCGCGAAATCGGGCGGGATGACGAGCGGCGGCGAGCGCGTCACCGCAAACTCATTGGGGGCGTTGCGATTGCCGAAGCCCGTCGCCTTGGAGCTTGCGCAGGCCGACAGCGCGCCCAGCGCTCCCAGCATCGCCAACGCACCGATCGTCTTACGCATGCAGATCCTCCGAAGCCGCGGCGGGCGCGCGCGCGAACAGCGCCCGCAGCACCAGCAGCAATACGCCTATGGTAATAGCGGCATCGGCGACATTGAACACCAGGAAAGGATGCCAGTCGCCGAAATGCAGATCGAGGAAGTCGGCCACATAGCCGAGCCGCACCCGATCGGCGATGTTGCCGAACGCCCCGCCGAGCACGAGGCCGAGCGCGCAGGCATCCGCCTTGTTGCGCTCGCGCCACAGCCAGAAGATCACGGCGGCGGCGATCGCGCCGGTCATCGCGACCAGCAGCCAGCGATCCATCGCGCTGCCGGCCGTCAGGAAGCCCATCGAGATGCCGTGATTCTCGACCCACAGCAGGCGAAAGATCGGCAGCAGCTCGATCCCGCCGCGGCCCGGCAGGTCGATGCCCTGCACGATCACCGCCTTGATGATCTGATCGACCGCGAAGGTGAGGATCGCGAGGCCGAAGCCCAGCCGGCGGAAGCGCCCCTGCACGAGATCAGCCATGCACCGCCCCATCGCAGCGGTCGCAGAGCGCGCCGTCCTCGGTCACCTCCGGCAGATGGCGCCAGCAGCGGCCGCATTTGTGCCAGTCGGTGATGGTGACGGCGACGGTGGTGGTGTCGGTCGTCTCAAGCTGCACGTCGGAGACGATGAACAGCTCGGCCAGCTCGGACGGGGTGGCGGCCGGACGCTCGGGCGTGCCGATCGCGACCTTCGCCTGAAGGCTGGAGCCGATCTCCTTGGCCTTGCGCTTGGGCTCGATCTCGGCCGAGACGGCGAGGCGCAGGCGGCGGAGATCCTCCCAGTTGGCGGCGAGGCCTTCGTCCATCCACAGGCCGTCGACCTCGGGCCACTCGGTGAGATGCACCGAGCCCGCGTCCGGATAGCGCGTGCCCCACACTTCCTCGGCCGTGAAGCAGAGGATCGGGGCGGCATAGCACACCAGCGCGTGGAACAGGATGTCGAGCGTCGTGCGATAGGCGCGGCGCGTGAGCGAGGTCGGCGCGTCGCAATAGAGCACGTCCTTGCGGATATCGAAGAAGAAGGCCGAGAGATCGGCGTTCGCGAAATCCGTGAGCGCCCGCGCGTAGCGGTTGAACTCGAAGGCGTCCGCCGCCGACTTCAGCTCCGCATCCAGCTTGGCGAGCAGGTGGAGCACATAGCGCTCCAGCTCGGGCATGTCGGCCGCCGCGACGCGCTCCTCGTCGGTGAAGCCGTCGAGCGCGCCCAGCATGTAGCGGAAGGTGTTGCGCAGCTTGCGGTACGCGTCGGACGTGCCGGCCAGCACCTCCTTGCCGATGCGGACGTCCTCGAAATAGTCGGTCGAGGCGACCCACAGGCGCAGGATGTCGGCGCCGCTCTCGTTGATGATCTTGAGCGGATCGACGACGTTGCCGAGGCTCTTCGACATCTTGCGGCCCTGCCCGTCGAGCGCGAAGCCGTGGGTCAGCACCGCGTCGTAAGGCGCGCGGCCGCGCGTGCCGCAGCTCTCCAGCAGCGAGGACTGGAACCAGCCGCGATGCTGGTCCGAGCCTTCGAGATAGAGGTTCGCGCGGACGCCCTCGCCATAGCGGGCCTCGATCGTGAAGGCGTGGGTGGAACCCGAATCGAACCACACGTCGAGGATGTCGTTCACCGGCTCCCAGCCCTTGCCGGCATGGTCGCCCAGCAGCACGTCATGATCGGCGGTGAACCACGCATCCGCGCCGCCGGCCTTGAAGGCCTCGACGATGCGGGCGTTGACCGCCGGATCGTTCAGATATTTGCCGTCCTTGTCGACATAGAGCGCGATCGGCACGCCCCAGGCGCGCTGGCGCGAGATCACCCAGTCGGGGCGGCCCGACACCATCGCGCCGATGCGGTTGCGCGCCTTCTCGGGCACCCAGCGGGTCTGCTCGATCGCGTCCATGGCGAGTTCGCGGAGGGTGGGGCCGTTGGAGGTCATGTTTGCGGCACGTCCTTCGACAGGCTCAGGACGAACGGTGTTTCCCGCTGAGCCCTCATCCCCGTTGCCGCCAGCCAAACCCGCCCCGTTCGTGCTGAGCGCGGTCGAAGCATGTGCCCCAAGCGCAGCGTCTGCCTCCGAAAGCGCGCGCCCCTCCACCGCATCGATTTCCGCCGCGATCGGCTTGTCCATGGCGATGAACCACTGCGGCGTGCAGCGGAAGATCACCTTGGCCTTGGAGCGCCACGAGTGCGGATAGCTGTGCTGGAAGCTGCCCGATGCGAGCAGGGCGCCGACTTCGCGCAGGTCCGAGCAGATCGGGCCTTCGGGCGCGTTGAGCTTGGGGTTGATGACGGAGAGCGGGTTGCCGCCCATCCACGCCCAGTCGGCGCGGTAGCGGCCGTCGCCTTCCACCGCGAACACCGGGTCGATGCCGTGCGCCTTGCAGAGCAGGAAGTCGTCCTCGCCATGATCCGGCGACATGTGGACGAGGCCGGTGCCGGCGTCGGTGGTGACGAAATCGCCGGGCAGGAAGGGGCGGGGCTTGGCGAAGAAGCCGCCCTTCTCGTGCATCGGGTGACGCGCGATGGTGCCGGCGAGCATGAAGCCTTTGAGCTCCATCTCAACTGCGTCGCTATTGTCCCACTTGGACCCGATGCGCTCTAGAAAGCTCGCAACCAGCGGGGTAGCAACGAGAAAGCGCTTACCGGCGTAGGCTGCCAACGTTGGCTCGCTGTCCACCGCGCCGGTCTTCAACTCGAAAAGTGAATACTCAACGTCCGGCCCATAGGCGAGCGCCTGATTGACCGGGATCGTCCAAGGCGTCGTCGTCCAGATCACCGCATGGGCGCCGACCAGCTCGGGGATCGCGCTCTCGACGATCTCGAATGCCACGTCGATCTGCGTGGACGTGATGTCCTCATACTCGACCTCGGCCTCGGCGAGCGCGGTCTTCTCGACCGGGGACCACATCACCGGCTTCGCGCCGCGATAGACCTGGCCCGTCTCCGCGAACTTGAGGATCTCGCCGACGATCGCCGCCTCGGCGTCGAACTTCATGGTGAGATAGGGATCGTCCCAATCGCCCATCACGCCCAGCCGCTTGAACTGCTGGCGCTGCGTGTCGACCCAGCGGTCGGCATAGGCACGGCACTCGGCGCGGAACTGCGCGACGGGCACCTCGTCCTTGTTCTGCTTCTTGGCGCGATAGGCTTCCTCGACCTTCCATTCGATCGGCAGGCCATGGCAGTCCCAGCCGGGAACGTAGGGCGCGTCCTTGCCCATCAAGGTCTGCGAACGGACGATGATGTCCTTCAGCACCTTGTTCATGGCGTGGCCCATATGGATGTCGCCATTGGCGTAGGGCGGGCCGTCGTGGAGGATGAAGCGCTCGCGGCCGGCGCGTGCTTTACGCAGCGTGCCGTACAGATCCTCGCTTTCCCACTTCGCCAGAATCGCCGGTTCCTTGGCGGCGAGGCCCGCCTTCATGGGGAAGTCGGTCTTCGGCAGGAAGACGGTGTCGCGCCAGTCGCGCTGCTGCGGGGTATCGGTTGCGTCGGCCATATCGCGCCGGGGATTAGAGAACGGCCGCCCTCGGGGCAAGGATTCTAGGCGGTGAGGATGCTCCGGGCCGCCGCGCAATCCGCCTCGATCTGGGCGGTGAGGGCGTCGAGGCTGTCGAACTTCGCCTCGGGGCGCAGAAAACGGACCAGCTCGACGGTCAGCTCCTGCTCGTAGAGGTCGCCCGAAAAGTCGAAGAAGTAAGGCTCCAGCAGCTCCTTGGGCGGATCGAACTGCGGCCGGATGCCGAGATTCGCCGCCCCGTTCAGAACGCGGCCGTCCTCCAGCCGCCCCCGCACCGCATAGACGCCATAAGCCGGGCGCAGATAGTCGCCGAGCGCGATGTTCGCGGTCGGGAAGCCGATGGCGCGGCCGAGCTTGTCGCCATGCTGGACCATGCCCCGGATCGCGAAGGGGCGGGTGAGCAGCCGCGTGGCCTCTTCCACCTCGCCGGCCTTGAGATGCTGGCGGATGCGGGTGGAGGAGGCGACCGCGCCGTCCGTCTCGACCGCGCGGACCGTCTCGGCGCGGATGCCGTGGCGCTGGCCCAGCAGCGCGAGATCGGCGGTGGTGCCGGCGCGGCCCTTGCCGAAGGTGAAATCCTCGCCCGTCACCACGCCCGCCGCGCCGATCCGCTGGTGCAGCCATTGGGCGACGAACTCCTCCGGGCTCACCGCCGCGAGCGCCCGGTCGAAGGGCAGCGCCAGCGCGGCGTCGGCGCCGAAGGCCTCGAACAGGTCCATCCGCTGGGGGATGGTGGTCAGCAGGAAGGGCGGGGCGTCCGGCCTGAACAGCCGCGCGGGATGCGGATCGAAGGTGGCGACCATCGCCGGCCGGCCCTCGGCGCGGGCGCGCTCGATGGCGCGGCCCACCACCGCCTGATGGCCGACATGGAAGCCGTCGAAATTGCCGAGCGCCACGATCGCGCCCCGCGCAAGGGCGGGAACCGGCTGATCCCCGGAGAGCCGTATCATGGCCGCGCGCTATAGCAGGTGGGCGCGCGATGCCAAGGGAAGCGCGCCGCTCAGCCGCGCACCAGCGTGACGAAGCTGTAGGCGGGGCGGTCACCTTCGGCCGCATGGTCCTCGCGGAACGTCTCGCGCCAGCCGCTGCCCAGATCGGGCATGTGGGTGTCGCCCTCCGGCCGGGCGTGGACTTCGGTCAGCTCGACGCGATGCGCCAGGGGCAGGAAGAGGCGGTATATCTCCGCGCCCCCGATCACCGCCACCACCGGCCCTCCGGCGAGCGCCAGCGCCGCCTCGACGCTGGTGGCGACCTCCGCGCCCTCGGCAGCCCACGCGGCGTCGCGGGTCAGCACGATATGGCGGCGGCCGACGAGCAGGTTCGGGAAGCTCTCGAACGTCTTGCGGCCCATCACCATCGGAAGCCCGCCGGTCATCGCCTTGAAGCGCCGGAGGTCGGCGGGCAGGCGCCAGGGCAGGCCGCCCTCCACCCCGATCACGCCATTGTCCGCGCGCGCCGCGAAGAAGACGATCTCGGCGCCGCTCATGCGGGAAGGGCCGTCGGGCGGGGAAGAGAGTGCATGATGCCGTCCTGAGATGCGCAAGCCTTGGCCCCTCCTAGAGAGGGACGGACGAGGGGCGCAAGCCGGACGGTGATTCTGCCGGCAGGACGATGAATCGTGCGGGAAAAACGATTCGCCGCACGGGTCGGGCGATCGGTCGACCGATTGTTTAGTCTCTCGGGATTATCGTTACACCCCGATCGCACGGGGAAGTTGGGGCGTTGTCGAACATGTTGAAACGGTCGAAGGTCGCGCTGTGTTCCATCGCGCTCGCGCTTTTCGCGATGCCGTCGGCGGCCGACGCGCAGCCCTCGGGCTTCTGGCAGTGCGCGCCCTTCGCCCGCATGTTCTCGGGCGTCCAGCTCTTCGGCGCGGCGGCGAGCTGGTGGAGCCAGGCCGTCGGCAAATATAGCCGCGGCGACACCCCCAAGGAGGGCGCGGTGCTGGTGTTCAAGGCGATCGGCTCGATGCGCTCGGGCCATGTCGCCACCGTGTCGCAGGTTCTCTCCGACCGCATGATAAAGGTGACGCACGCCAACTGGTCCTCGCGCGGGCAGGTCGAGCATGACGTGCTGGTGATGGACACCTCGGCCAAGAACGACTGGAGCCAGGTGCGCGTGTGGTTCAAGAGTCTCCACGATCTCGGCACCCACAGCTATCCGGTCTACGGCTTCATCTATGGCAAGAAGGCCAGCGACGCGGTGAAGGCCGATGCCGCCCGGCAGGACGATTCCGGGCAGGACGACAGCCCGAGGAGCTGATCCCCGTTCCCGCCGGGGGACGAGGCGGGTTCTTCACCGCTTGCTTACGGCTGATCGGCTAAGCCAGCCTGCGCCGATGGGGCTCGAGGGGTGAGGATGCAGCACGAACAGCAGCAGAGCGACGCAAGGCCGCGTTCGGCGGTGTCGACGGGGGTCGGCCTTGTCGGGCTGGCGGGGCTGGCGGCCTTCTATGGCGCGGTGCGGCTGTGGGCGCTGGATTCGCCGTGGGTGCCGCTCGCCGGGCTCGCCGCCTGCGCGCTGCCGATGCTGCTCTGGTCGCTGCTGGTCGACCGGGTGCATCGCAACCCCTCGACCGGGATCGACTGGTCGGCGCCGCCGCGCCCGTGGCAGGATGCCGCCGATACCGGCCTGGTGAAACTCGCCGGGCTCTGGGCGACCTGGGGGCTGATCGCCGGCTTCTACGCGCTCGGCCGCTGGTATTGGTCGGGCGATTATCTCTACGCGATGGACGTGCTCAGGATGGCGCTGCTGCCGCTGCTCCTGCTGTCGATTCCCTATGTGATCTGGCTCGACCGCCGGCTGGTCGAGCCGCGCGACGGGGCGTGGGCGTTCGGCACCTGGCTGCTCACCGCCGGGCGCGGCGCCGATGCGGCGCTCCGCCGGAAGATCGCGGAGCATATGCGGAGCTGGGCGATCAAGGGCTTCTTCACCGCCTTCATGCTCTCGGCGCTGCGCGGCAACTGGGCGGCGGCGACCGGGGTGAGCCCGGCCGCCATGGCCGCCGATCCGGTGGCGCTGGCTGATGGGCTGGTGGCGCTGATGTTCCTGATCGACGTCAGCATGGGCACGGTCGGCTATCTCTTCACGATGCGGCCGCTCGATTCGCACATCCGTTCGGGCAACCCCTTCGTGGCGGGGTGGACGGCGGCGCTGATCTGCTATCCGCCCTTCATCTTGATGAACGCGGGCGGCCCGCTCGATTATCAGCAGCATCAGCTCGGCTGGGCGCGGGCGCTGTCGGATCATCCGCTGCTCCAGCCGCTCTGGGCCTTCGCGCTGGTCGGGCTGACCGCCGCTTATGCCTGGGCGACGGTGGCGTTCGGCCTGCGCTTCTCCAACCTCACCCATCGCGGCATCCTGACCCATGGGCCGTACCGCTTCACCAAGCATCCGGCCTATGTGTCGAAGAATCTGTTCTGGTGGATGGCGACGCTGCCGATGCTGACCACCAGCGGGGACTGGCGCGACGGCCTGCGCAATTCCTGCCTGCTGGCGGTCATCAGCGGCGTCTATTTCTGGCGCGCCAAGACCGAGGAGCGGCACCTGATGCCCGATCCCGCCTATCGCGCCTATGCCGGCTGGATGGCCCGCCACGGTCCTCTGGCGAAGGCGTGGGCGGCGGTGCGGCCGGCGCACCCGAAGACGGTGCAGCCGGCCGAATAGTTCCGTCGTCATCCTGACGAACGTCAGGGTCCAGGGCCTCGGGCGGTGCCGCTTGCGACTCTGGATCCCGGATCAGGTCCGGGGCGACGGGAAGATCAGAACGCCATCTCGTCATAGATGCGGCCGATATCGCCGCCCCATGCGCCGTTGTAGCGATCGAGCAGCACTTCCGCCGGCGTCTTGCCGCTGGCGACGATCTCGCGCAGCGGGGCGAGATAGCCCGTCTCGTCGTCGCCCGCCGCGTTGAGGCGCCGGCGCGCGGAGAGGCCGCCATGCGCGATATCGAGCACGCGCGCCGCCAGCTCGCGGAAAGACCGCCCGCGCGGCCCTCTGGTGGCGAGCGCCAGCGTCGGCACCTGCTCGCGGATGCGGTGATGATCCTCGACGGTCCAGTGCTTCACCTCGTCCCACGCCGCGTCGAGCGCCTGATCGTCGTAGAGCAGGCCGACCCAGAAGGCCGGCAGCGCGCAGATTCGGCTCCACGGGCCGCCGTCGGCGCCGCGCATCTCCAGGAAGCTCTTGAGCCGCACCTCGGGGAAGGCGGTGGAGAGATGGTCGTTCCAGTCCGAACGGCTCGGCTTCTCGCCCGGCAGCACCGGCAGCTCGCCCTTCAGGAAATCGCGGAAGGAAAGCCCGGCGGCGTCGATATATTTCCCCTCGCGATAGGCGAAGTACATCGGCACATCGAGCATGTAATCGGCATAGCGCTCATATCCGAAGCCATCCTCGAACACGAAGGGCAGCATCCCCGTGCGCTGCGGATCGGTGTCGGTCCAGATGTGCGAGCGATAGGAAAGGAAGCCGTTGGGCTTGCTCTCGGTGAAGGGCGAATTGGCGAACAGCGCGGTGGCGAGCGGTTGCAGCGCCAGCGACACGCGGAACTTCTTCACCATGTCCGCCTCGCTCGCATAATCGAGGTTGGTCTGGATGGTGCAGGTGCGCAGCATCATGTCGAGCCCGAGCGAGCCGACGCGCGGCATGTGCCGCAGCATGATCGCATAGCGGCCCTTGGGCATGATCGGCAGCTCTTCGCGGGTCTTGTCCGGCCAGAAGCCCATGCCGAGGAAGCCGAGGCCGAGCTTCTCGCCGACTTCCTTCACCTGCCGCAGGTGGCGGCCGGTCTCGGCGCAGGTTTCGTGCAGATTGTCGAGCGGTGCACCCGACAGCTCGAACTGGCCGGCGGGCTCGAGGCTGATCGCCCCGTCGCTGCCGGAGAGTGCGATCACCTTGCCGCCCTCGATCACCGGCTCCCAGCCATAGGCGGTGAGTTCGCCCAGCAGATCGCGGATGCCGCCCGGCTCCTCATAGGAGGGCGCGCGGTGATCGGCGGTGCGGTAGACGAATTTCTCGTGCTCGGTGCCGATGCGCCAGCGGTCCTTGGGCTTTTCACCCTTCGCGAAGATGGCGAGGAGGTCGTCGCGCGACTCGATGATCGGGTCGGCTTCGGCGGTGGCGGTGCGGGTCGACATGCCCCGCGCCCTAGCGGTTACCGATCGGTATGAAAAGAGGCGGTCAGCGCCAGTCGCCCGCGTGGGCCATCCAGATCGAGACGGAGGCGAGCGCCGCCGTCTCCGCGCGCAGGATGCGGGGGCCGAGCGAAATGCCGCGCGCTTGGCGGAGCGCGCGGATGGCCTCGCGCTCCGCCGGGTCGAAGCCGCCCTCGGGGCCGACCAGGATGGCGGCGGGGCCGGGCTCGGGGCGGAAGGGTTCGCCGCCGGTCTCGTCCGCGAACCAGAGCGTGCGGTCGGCGGGCCAGTCCCTGAGGAGTTGCGCCAGCTTCACCGGCTCGTCGAGTGCCGGGAGCGCGGTGCGGCCGCATTGCTCGGCCGCCTCGATCATGTGGGCGCGCAGGCGATCGAGGTTGAGCTTGTCGACCACGCTGCGCCGGGTGAGCACGGGCAGGAAGCGCCCGACGCCCAGCTCGCAGGCTTTCTCGGCCATCCAGTCGACCCGCTGCCGCTTGATCGGTGCGGCGATCAGCCAGAGATCGGGCACCGGCTCGCGCGGGGCGAGATGGCGGACCATGCGCAGGCGGGCGTCGCGCTTGCCGGCCGAGGAGATTTCGGCGGCCCATTCGCCGGTGCGATCGTCGAAACAGCGCACCGCATCGCCCGCCTTCAGCCGCATGACGTTGAGGAGGTAATTGCCCTGCGCGTTGTCGAGGGCGACGTCCGCGCCCTCGGAAAGCGGTTGGTCGACGAACAGGCGGGGCGCGCTCTCGGGCGGCCAGGCGGGCGTGGCGGGCATGAGCGAGGCTTAGGCGGAGGTGCAGGGGGCGTTCAAGGGGGCGGTTGTTGGTTTTGAAGCGGCCCTTAACCCCCTCCCTGAAAGGGAGGGGGTGGGGGTGGGTTCGCCCGAGGCGGGCTTCGACGGTAGACAGGATTGCATCGGCCACGCCATCGGGATGGGCGCGTATGTCGCTGTTCCAAAAACGCAGGACTTGCCAGCCGAGGCTTTCGAGAAACGTGGTCCGGGCCACGTCATAAGCAACAGCATCGAGATGTTGGCTGCCATCAAGCTCCACCACGATCCTTGCGGCCCGACAGGCGAAGTCGACGATAGTACCACCAACGGGCAACTGGCGCGTGAAGCGCGGGTGGGCATAGCGAAGCCGCTTCCAGAGCAGGCGTTCCTCCTCCGTTGCACTCCTGCGCAAGGCGCGCGCTTTCGAAGTCATGTCAGGGGCGATGCGAGGCATATCCTCATGCTGCCGTCGCGTCATACGGAGGGCAACCCACCCCCGCCCCCTCCCTTCCAAGGAGGGGAGATGTACTCGCAACGGGGCGTTAGCCGCCACTCCCTCTCCCGTCATCCCAGCGGAAGCTGGGATCTCTCCCGATATGCGCGGCGCTCGTCACCCGAGATGCCGGTTTTCGCTGGCATGACGATCACAAGATAATCCGCAAATAATGCAGCGAAACCTGTCCCCCCTTCCAATGTAGGATTTCGCCTGACACGGTGGCCCGGTCGCATCACGGACGCGGTTCTTCCTCGGTGCCGATATCCGGGATGGCGATGCGTGATTTTCCCGTCACTCGTATCAACTTTGTCAGCTCCGACCCTCGGAGCAAGCCCCGCGAACCGGTGGCGGCCGGCGTCCGCCCACGCTAGGGAGCAGCCGTGACCAGCGAACCTCTCTCCGTCCCCGATACCGAAACCCGCGGCCTGCTCGCACTGTTGCCGCCGGCCGCGCGGCCTTATGCGATGCTGGCCCGTTTCGATCGACCGATCGGGGCGTGGCTGCTGTTCTGGCCGGGTGCTTGGGCGCTCGCGCTCGCCGGCGGGGCGAACGGCCGGACGGCGGCGCTGATGTTGCTGTTCGCCATCGGGGCGATCGCGATGCGCGGCGCGGGCTGCGTCTATAACGACATCGTCGACCGCGACCTCGACGCCCGTGTCGCCCGCACGCGCGGGCGGCCGCTGCCGAGCGGTCAGGTGACGCTCAGGGGCGCGTGGGCCTTCCTGATCGGGCTCTGCCTCGTCGGGCTCGCGGTGCTGGTGGCGCTGGACTGGGCGGCGCGCGGAATAGCGGTGGCGAGCCTCGCGCTGGTCGCCTGCTATCCCTTCATGAAGCGCATCACCTGGTGGCCGCAGGCGTGGCTGGGGCTGGTCTTCTCCTGGGCGGCGCTGGTCGGCTGGGCGGCGGTGACGGGCGGGCTCTCCATGCCGGGGCTGCTGCTCTATGCGGGCGGCATTCCGTGGGTCGTCGGCTACGACACCATCTATGCGTTGCAGGACATCGAGGACGATGTGCTGGCCGGCGTCAAATCCTCCGCGCGGGCGATGGGCGCGTATGTCCGGCCGGGCGTGTCGGCGCTCTATGTCGTGGCGGTGGCGCTGTGGGGTGCGGCGCTGTGGAGCGTCCGGCCCGATCCGCTCGTGCTGGTGGCGCTGATCCCCGCGGCCCTGCATCTGGCGTGGCAGGTGGCGACGCTCGACCCGGCCTCGGCGACGGGCTCGCTCGACCGGTTCCGCGCCAACCGCACGACGGGCTTTCTCGTTTTCGCCGCCGCTCTGGTGGTCGGAAGTGCTGCCCGCCTTTGACGGGAGGGCTCCGGCTACCTAAGTGCCGGTCATGCTCACCGTCGCCGAAGCCCAGTCCCGCGTCCACGATCTCGTAGCCTCCGCCAAGCGGGCCGGCGCCGATGCGGCGGACGCCCTCTATGTCTGCAACGAATCGACCGCCGTCTCGGTGCGGCTCGGCGCGCTGGAGGATGTCGAGCGCTCGGAGGGCGAGACGATCGGGCTGAGGCTGTTCGTCGGGCGGCGATCGGCCAGCGTCTCCTCGTCGGATCTCTCGTCCCACGCGCTCGACACGCTGGTGGAGCGCGCCGTCGCCATGGCCCGCGAGGCGCCCGAGGACGCCTATGCCGGCCTCGCCCCCGAGGACCGGCTGGCAAGCGGCCCCGGCCCGGATGTCGACGGCGACGATGGGGCGGAAGTCTCCCCGCAGGCCCTGCGCGCCCGCGCGGAGCAGGCCGAGGAAGCGGCACGCGCCGTCGCCGGCGTCACCAACAGCGAAGGCGCCTCGGCCAGCGCCGGGCGCACCATCATCGCGCTCGCCACCAGTCACGGCTTCGCCGGCGGCTATGCGACCAGCGGCCATGGCTGCTCGGCCAGCGTCATCGCGGGCGAGGGCGCGTCGATGCAGCGCGACTACGCCTATCGCTCGTCCCGCCATCTCGCCGACCTGGAAGGCTCCGAGGCCATCGGCCGCCGGGCCGGCGAACGCGCGGTGGCGCGGCTCGATCCGGTGAAGATCGGGTCGGGCACGATGCCGATCCTGTTCGATCCGCGCGTCGGCTCGTCGATGCTGGGGCATCTGGCGGGCGCGATCACCGGCTCCTCGATCGCGCGGCGGACGAGCTTCCTGCTCGACGCGCTGGAGACCGAGGTGTTCGCCAGGGGCATCTCGATCATCGACGATCCGCATCGGGTGCGCGGGCTCGGCTCCAAGCCCTTCGACGGCGAGGGGCTGCCCACCGCGCGGCGCGTGCTGATCGAAGATGGCGTGCTGACCGGCTGGCTGCTCGATTCGGCCTCTGCGCGGCAATTGGGCCTTCAGCCCACCGGCAACGCCCAGCGCGGCATCGGCGGGCCTCCGGGCGCCGGCACGACCAACTTCTACATGGCGCCGGGTGCGCTGTCCCCGGCCGAGCTGATGGCCGACGTCAAGCGCGGTCTCTACGTCACCGAGCTGATCGGCCATGGCGTGAACGGCGTCACCGGCGACTATTCGCGCGGCGCGGCGGGCTTCCTGATCGAGGACGGCAAGATCGGCCCGGCGGTGGCGGAGATCACCATCGCGGGCAATCTCAAAGAGATGTTCCGCGCCATCGTGCCCGCCGACGACCTCAAGTTCGAACGCGCCATGGACGTGCCGACGCTTCGCATCGACGGGATGACGGTCGCCGGTGCCTGACGCGGCGCTTCTCGCGCGGGTGGCGGAGGCGGCCGCAGAGGCCGGTGCGCTGGCGCTCGCCTGCGCGGACAAGCGGGTCAGGCGATGGGAGAAGGCCGGCGGCGAGCCGGTGTGCCAGGTCGATCTCGATGTCGACCGGCTGCTCAAACAGCGCCTGATGGAGATCGACCCGGAGGCCGGCTGGCTCTCCGAGGAGAGCGTCGACGACAAGACGCGGCTCGCGGCCGAGCGGGTATGGGTGGTCGATCCGATCGACGGCACGCGCGACTATCTGCGCGGGCGGCCCGGCTGGGCGGTGTCGGTGGCCTTGGTCGAGCATGGCCGGCCGGTGCTGGCGGTGCTGGAAGCCCCCGCGCGGGGCGAGCGCTGGACGGCGATCGCGGGCGGAAGCGCCCGGCTGAACGGCGAGGCGATCCGGGTGACGCCCCGTGATGTGCTCGCCGGCGCGCGCGTCCCCGCCGATCAGCTTCCCCGGCGCGACAACGATCTGGTGCCGGTCCACAAGCCCAACTCCATCGCGCTGCGCATGGCGCTGGTGGCGGCGGGTGAGGCCGATCTGGTCGCGACGATGCGCTGGGGGCATGAGTGGGATATCGCCGCCGCCGCGCTGATCGCCGCCGAAGCCGGCGCGCGGGTGAGCGATGCGCTGGGCGCGCCGCTGGCCTTCAACACGGTCGATGCCGAGACGTTCGGCATCCTGGTGACAGCGCCCGGCATCCATGCCGCGGCGGTCGAGCGTCTGTCCGGCTATGCCGCGATCGCGGAGCGTCTGGCGGCGCGCTAGGATTTTCGGAAACACCGCCCAAATCCGAACAACTCGTTAAGATTTGCAGGCGTAGGGCGAAAGGCATGACCGACCTAGGCCCGATCACGCGCAGGCTGTTCCAGTCGGAGTCGCTGGAAAAGCTGCTGGCGGATTCGGGCGCCCGCGATCCCGTGACGCTGGCCGCGCAACTCCGGGCCGCGATCGATGCGCAGTCGAGCCACGACCGGCAGCAGGTACTGAGTCATGCGCGGGAAGCCTATCGCGAGGGCTTCCTCTCCGGCCGCAGCATCCCGCGCATCGTGCCGTTCAGCATGAGCCTGTGGCGAGCCTCGCGCGTCTTCAACCAGCTCCGCGCGCGCCAGCAGCCGGCCGACGATGCGGTGGCATCGCGCTACGCCAAATATCAGGAGTTCTGATCGCCGGGCCGACGCAGGCGCAGGCCCGGCGGGCAGGATCAGATGGAGCGGCGCTCCAGCGCGTGCGCGCCTTCGTCGACGAGGCTCTGGAGGATGTCGGCGAGCGGCTCCTCCTTCGTCACCATGCCGACCGACTGGCCCGCCATCACCGAGCCATGCTCGACATCGCCGTCGATCACCGCACGGCGCAGGGCGCCCGCCCAGTAATGCTCGATCTGGAGCTGGGCCTCCATCATCTCGACCTTGCCCTCGTCGAGGAGCTGGGCGACCTCGCGCTGCTTGGCGGTGAAAAGCTCGCCCGCCGCATTCTTGAGCGCGCGCACCGGGATCACCGGCAGGCGCGGATCGATCTGCACCGAGGCGATCGCGTCGCGGGCCGAGGCGCGGATGAAGGCCTTCTTGAAGTTCGGGTGGGCGATGCACTCGGTCGCGCAGACGAAGCGGGTGCCGAGCTGCACGCCGGCCGCGCCCATCTCCAGATAGCCCGCCATCGCCTCGCCACGGCCGATGCCGCCGGCCACGAACACCGGCACCTGCGCCGAGACCTCGGGCAGGATCTCCTGTGCGAGCACGCTGGTCGAGACGGGGCCGATATGGCCGCCGGCCTCCATGCCCTCGACGACGATCGCGTCCACGCCCGAGCGGATCAGCTTCTTCGCCAGCGCCAGCGCGGGGGCGAAGCAGATCAGCTTGGCGCCGGACTGCTTGATCCGGTCGATCGAGCCCGCAGGCGGCAGCCCGCCCGCCAGCACGACATGGCCGACATTGTGCTTCGCGCACACGTCGATCAGCTCGGAGAGCTTGGGGTGCATGGTGATGAGGTTGACGCCGAACGGCTTGGTCGTCAGCGCTTTGGTGGCGGCGATCTCGGCATCCAGCAGCTCGGGCGTCATCGCGCCGCAGGCGATCACGCCGAAGCCGCCGGCGTTGCTCATCGCGGCGACGAGGTGGCGCTCGGACACCCACGACATGGCGCCCGCCATGATCGCGACCTTGCTGCCGAGGAACTCGACGCCCCGCGCCATCAGGCGGGCGAGGCGGTCATGGCCGATGCTGTCGGCGGACGGGCGGGTCAGTGTGTCAATGCTGGTCATCTGCGCCCCCATAGAAGAAACGGGCGTTCAGCCCAAGTCTCTCTGTTTCACGGGGCTTTTGGCCGCCACCCCGCCGGTGGACGAGGCGGCGGCGGATCGGGTCAGGCCGCGTCTTCGGCGTCCAGCCCATAAGCGGTGTGCAGCACGCGCACCGCGAGTTCGGTATAGTCCTCGTGGATCAGCACCGAGACCTTGATCTCCGAGGTGGTGATGGCGAGGATGTTGATGCCGCGTTCGGCCAGCGCCTGGAACATCGTCGCGGCGACGCCGGCATGGCTGCGCATCCCCACGCCCACCACCGAGATCTTGCACACCTGGGTGTCGGGGATCAGCTTCGCATAGCCGATCTCCTGCTGCGCCTTCTCCAGCACGTCGAGCGAGCGGGCCAGCTCGGCGCCCGGCACGGTGAAGGTGACGTCGGTCGATCCCGTGCCGTGCGCGACGTTCTGCACGATCATGTCGACGTTGATGCTCGCTTCGGCCAGCGGGTTGAAGATCGTCGCCACCGCGCCGGGCCGATCGGGCACGGCGGTCAGGGTGATCTTCGCCTCGTTGCGGTCATAGGCGATGCCGGTGATGTGCTGCTGTTCCACGTTGTTTTCTCCGATCTCGTCCTCGCTCACCACGAAGGTTCCGGGGGTGGGCTCCGCATCCGGGTCTCCGAAGGAGGAGAGCACCTGGACGCGCACCTTCTCCTTCATGGCGAGGCCCACCGAGCGGGTCTGGAGCACCTTGGCGCCGACCGACGCCAGTTCCAGCATTTCCTCGTAGGTGATCTTCTCGATCTTGCGCGCCTTGGGCACGATGCGCGGGTCCGTCGTGTAGACGCCGTCGACATCGGTGTAGATGTCGCAGCGATCGGCCTTCATCGCGGCCGCCACCGCCACCGCCGACGTATCCGAGCCGCCGCGGCCGAGCGTGGTGACGCGGCCGCCCTCGGTCTGCCCCTGGAAGCCGGGGATGACCGCGACCTCACCCTTGGCAAGGCTGGCGTTGAGCGCCTCGGTGTCGATCGTGCCGATGCGGGCGGAGGCGTGCGCGTCCGAGGTGCGGATCGGCAACTGCCAGCCGAGCCAGCTCCGCGCCGGAACCCCGATCGCCTGCAACGCGATCGCCAGCAGGCCCGACGTCACCTGCTCGCCGGAGGCGACGACGACGTCATATTCCTTGGGATCGTAGAGCGGCGACGCCTCGCGGCAGAAATTGACGAGGCGATCGGTCTCGCCCGACATCGCCGAGACGACGACGGCGACCTGATTGCCCTTGGCCCACTCGCGTTTGACCTGCCGCGCCACGTTCCGAATACGCTCGATGCCCGCCATGGACGTGCCACCAAACTTCATCACGATACGGTCTGCGGGAGGGGACATGCGGGTGCTCGATTATTGCGGCAGAAATCGCCTGTGGGAAAGAAAACGCCGCCCTGATAGGGGGAGCCCATGACCGATGCAACCCAACAGAACAGCACAATCGACCCCGCCGAAGCCGCCCATTTCGGCAAGCTCGCCGCCGAGTGGTGGAACCCGAAAGGGTCGTCCGCGATGCTGCACCGGCTGAACCCGGTGCGGCTGGGCTTCGTGCGCGCCATGATCGACCGGCATTTCGGTACGCCGCACAATGAGCGGCGGCCGCTCGCGGGCGGGCGCGCGCTGGATGTCGGCTGCGGTGCGGGGCTGCTGACGGAGCCGCTGGCGCGGATGGGCGCGGCGGCGACCGGCCTCGACGCGGCCGCCGAGAACATCGCGGCGGCACGCCTCCATGCCGAGGGGCAGGGGCTGGCGATCGACTATCGCCATGGCAGCGTCGAGCTGCTGGGGGCGGAGGATCGCTTCGATCTGGTCTGCTCGATGGAGGTGATCGAGCATGTCACCGATCCGGCGGCGTTCGTGGCGGGCCTTGGCCGCGCGCTGGCGCCGGGCGGGCTGATGCTGCTCTCGACGCCCAATCGCACTGCCTTGTCGAAGCTCGCGCTCATCACGGTGGGCGAGGGGCTGGGGCAGATCCCCAGGGGCACGCACGACTGGCAGAAATTCCTGAAGCCCGACGAACTCGGGCATCTGCTCGAGGACGCCGGGCTTCAGGTGATCGAGACGCGCGGGCTGTCGTTCGATCCGATGAAGGGCTTCACCCTCTCGGACGACATCCGCATGGACTATCTGCTGGCGGCGGTGGCCGCCTGAGCCACGTGTCAGGCGGCGCGGTAACGCTCCGCCACGTCGCGCTTGGAGAGGTTCGGCCCCATCGCGGCGCGGGCCTCGTTGAGCGCGTCATACTGGCCTTCGTCGGGCAGCGGCGGGATCGTCACCGTCTCGCCCCGGTCGAAGCCGACCAGCGCCGCGTCGACCAGATCGTCCGCGCTCATCACCATCTCGGGCGGGAAGGCATCGACATCCTTGCCCGAACGCTCCCAGATCTCGGTGCGGGTGGCGCCGGGCAGCACGGCCTGCACATAGAGGCCCTTGTCCTTCCACTGCGCGGCCGAGCCGATGCTGAGGTTCAGCAGGAAGGCCTTGGTGCCGCTGTAGATGGCGTCGAACATCTCCGGCGCGAAGGCGAGCGCCGAGGCGATGTTGATGACCGCGCCCTTGCCGCGCGCCACGAAAGCCTTGCCGGCCGCCGCCTGAAGCAGCGTCGGCGCGGTGATGTTGAGCGCGAGGAGCTGCCTGATCTTCTCCGGGCCGTTCTCGAGCAGGCTGCCGTTCAACGACATGCCGGCATTGTTGACCAGCAGCGTGATCGCCGCATCGCCGGCCAGCCGCTCCGAGATCGCGGTGAGGTCCGCGTCGGCGGTGAGGTCCGCGCGCAGCACCTCCACCGTCACGCCCGTTTCCGCACGAAGGCGCCCGGCGAGCGTCTCCATACGCGCGGCGTCGCGCGCCACGAGGATGAGGTTGTAGCCGCGCCTGGCCAGACGGTCCGCATAGACCGCGCCGATGCCGGTGGAAGCGCCGGTGATGAGAGCGGTGCCGAGGGGGGTGCTCATGATCGTATGTCCTTCTTCGACTCGGGTTGAACGAGTAACTTGCATTTTGATAGTTATGTCGCTATCACAATGCAATGGACGCTGAGAAATTTTCCGAGGGGCCTTGCCCCGTCGCCCGCGCGCTGCTTCGGGTGGGTGATGCATGGAGCATGATGATCCTGCGCGACGCCGGTTATGGTGCCACGCGCTTCGATCAGTTCCGGCAGAGCCTGGGGATCGCGCCGAACATCCTCACGCGCCGTCTAGCGGCGCTCACCGAGGCGGGGCTGCTCGAGAAAAGCCGCTACAGCGAGCGGCCGCCGCGCGACGAATATGTGCTGACGCCGAAGGGGCGGGATTTCCTGCCCGTGCTGGCGGCGATCGGCGCATGGGGGCGCGAGCATTTCGGCGAGGGCGGCACCAGCCGCTTCGTCGATGCCGAGACGGGCGCCCCGGTCGAGCCGGTGGTGGTGGACCGTGCGACGGGGCGTCCGCTCGGTGAGATCCGCATCCGCCTGGTGATGCCCGACGAACGCTGAGGCCCGCCGGGAAGAGTCAGGCCGCTTCGGCCTCGGCTTCGGGATCGACCGTCGGCGCGAGCAGGCGTCCGGCGGCGCCCCGCACGATCAGCAGCACCACGCCGCCGCCCGCGACCAGCGCCGCGTGCATCCCCCAGAAGGCAAAGCCCGACATGGTGCCGAGCAGGCTGGCGAGCTTGGCGACGATCAGGCCCGCGACGAAGAGGTTGATGTAATAGACCGCCATCAGAGTCGCCGCGATCGCCTTGGGCGCGACGCGCGAATAGAGGGCGAGGCCGACCGGGAAGATGTTGGCGAAGCCGATATCGTTGAGGATGTGGAAGGCGAGGCCCCATGCGAGGCTGACCTTCTCGCCCGTCACCGCTTCGTGCAGCGAGGCGAGCGCCAGTGTCAGCGGCCCCAGCGCGGCGATGAAGGCGCCGATGGTGAGCTTGGTGATCTCGTCCGGCTCGGTGAAGCGCGTGCCCCACCAGCGCCAGAAGATCACCGATCCCGCCATGGTGACGGTCGACACGATGGCGTCGAGCGAGATCAGGAAGGTCGACGGCATCGACCAGCCGAAGAAGCTCAACTGGTAATGCTGGTCGCCCCACAGCTCATAGGCCGCGAAGAGCTGCTGGTTGCCGATCGCGGTCAGCGACAGTACCGGCACGAGCAGGGCGAGCACCAGCACGCGCATCCCCTCGCCCGCCGCGAGCTTCGGTCGCTTCTCGACGATGCCGCCCTTATGCCTGGGGGCAGGCTCGGCGGGCAGCCAGCGGCGGCCCGAGAGATAGACGCCAAGGCCGATCAGCATCCCCACGCCGGCGGCGCCGAAGCCGAAATGCCACGCCACCCTCTGGCCGAGGAAGCCGCAGACGATCGGCGCGGCGATCACGGCGATCTGGATGCCGATCATGAAGATCTGGAAGGCGTCCGCGCGGCGCAGGTCGCCCGGCGCGTAGAGGTCGCCCACCTGCGCCGCGATATTGCCCTTGAAGAAGCCGACGCCGACCAGGAGGCAGGCGAGCGCCAGCAGGAAGGTCTGGTCGAAGGCCATGAAGAAATGGCCGAACGACATGGTCACGGCGCCGAAGATCACGGCGCGGGTGCGCCCGATCCAGCGGTCCGCGACGGCGCCGCCGACCAGCGGCGTGAGATAGACGAGGCCGCCATACAGCCCCGCGATCGCGCCGCCCATGGTGAGCGGGGTCAGCGGCCCGAACAGCCCTTCGAGCATGTGGCGGAAGGGCGGGAAGCCCCAGATATGTTCGATATGGCCGGGCTGGAAGAGCTGCTTCGCGCCATAGAGCGCGAGCAGAGTCGCCATGCCGTAATAGGAGAAACGCTCCCACGCCTCGGCGAAGGACAGATAGCCCAGCCCTCGCGGATGACCGAGAAAGGCCCGGTCGGACTGGTAGGTGAGCGCTGGTTCCGCGCCCTCGGCCGTGGTGGCGTTCATTCCAGGAAATCAACCTTGTCGTAATGCGCGGGCGGGCCGATCACTTCCATCCGCTCCGACAGCATCGGGCGGAAGCTCGGCCGGCTCTTGAGGCCGGAATACCATTGTTTGGTCTGCTCGTGACCACGCCAGTCGATCCCGCCCAGATAGTCGGCGACCGAGAGATGCGCGGCGGCCGCCAGATCGGCGAGGCTCAGCACCGGGCCGCCCAGCCAGCGGCGATGGTCGAGCAGCCAGTCGATATAGTCGAGATGGTTGTTGGCGTTCTTCATCGCCTCGCGCAGCGCCTTGGCGTCGGGCGACGTGCGGTGGACGAGGCGCTTCAGCATCCGCTCCGACATCAGCGGGCCGACCACTTCCCCGTAAAGGCGCTCGTCGAACCAGGCGACGAGGCGGCGAATCTCCGCGCGTGCGGCCGCATCGCCGCCGAGCATCGGCGCCTTGTCGATCGTTTCCTCGAAATATTCGCAGATCGCGTTGGAGTCGCAGAGCGTCACCTGGCCCTGCACCATCACCGGCGTCTGCCCGGCGGGGTTGAGGTCGATGAACTCGTCGCGCTTCAGCCAGGGCGATTCGCGGACCAGCTCATAGCCCACGCCCTTCTCGCCCAGCATCAGGCGGACCTTGCGGGAAAAGGGGCAGAGCGGGAATTGGAAGAGATGCCACATGATGCCCCTGCCTAGACGGCAGGCGGGGCAGGGAAAAGATGGGATTCACCATCTCGTCCCCACGATGTGACGATCCGGGTCCGTCCGTGGCGAAACGGACCCGGATATGCAGGCTTACTCCGCCGCCACCGCCGCCGCCTCGTCGGAGAGCGGATGGGGCAGGCGCGTCAGCATCTCCTTGGGGCAGACCTGCCAGATGCGACCGCGCATATGCTCCCAGTCGGCGAGCACGGTGTGCGCCCACTTGCTGTCGGTGCGCCGCGCATGTTCCTCGATCAGGCCTTTGGCGACGCCCTCCCAATGGGCGGACGCGATGCGCTGCCAGACGATGCTGTCGGGATTGGCGTGGTGCTCGAACGAGGCCTCCTCGTCGAGGATGAAGGCCATGCCGCCCGTCATGCCGGCCCCGAAATTCTCGCCGACCGAGCCGAGGATCACCGCGACACCGCCCGTCATATATTCGCAGCCATTGGCGCCGCAGCCCTCGACGACGACATTCGCGCCCGAGTTGCGGACCGCGAAGCGCTCGCCGGCCTGCCCCGCCGCATAGAGCGCGCCCGAGGTCGCGCCATAGAGGACGGTGTTGCCGATGATCGCGTTGCGGCGGCTGTCGAGCGGGGAGGAGACGGTCGGGCGCACCGCGATGATGCCGCCGGACAGGCCCTTGCCGACATAGTCGTTGGCATCGCCGAACACTTCGAGCGTCACGCCCTTGCACAGGAACGCGCCGAGCGACTGCCCCGCCGAGCCACGCAGGCGGACATGGACATGCCCGTCCGCCAGATGGCTCATGCCGAACTTGGCGGTGATCTCGGAGGAGAAGCGCGTCCCGACGGCGCGGTGGGTGTTCCGCACCGAGTAGGTCAGCTGCATCTTCTCGCCGCGCTCGAACACGGCCTTGGCGTCGCGCAACATCTGCGCGTCGAGGCTGTCGGGCACTTCGTTGCGGTTGCCCTCGATCGAGAAGCGGCGCTGGTCGTCGGGCGCGTCCACCTTGGCGAGGATCGGGTTCAGGTCGAGATCGTCGAGATGCTCGGCGCCGCGGCTGACCTGACGGAGCAACTCGGTGCGGCCGATGATCTCGTCGAGCGAGCGCACACCCAAACGGGCGAGGATTTCGCGCACCTCCTCGGCGATGAAGGTCATCAGGTTGATGACCTTCTCCGGCGTGCCGACGAACTTCTGCCTGAGCTTCTCGTCCTGCGTGCAGACGCCGACCGGGCAGGTGTTCGAATGGCACTGGCGCACCATGATGCAGCCCATCGCCACCAGCGACAGCGTGCCGATGCCGAACTCTTCCGCGCCGAGGATGGCGGCGATCACGATGTCGCGCCCGGTCTTGAGCCCGCCGTCGGTGCGCAGCTTCACGCGATGCCGAAGCCCGTTGAGCGTCAGCACCTGATTGGTCTCGGTGAGGCCCATCTCCCACGGCGTGCCGGCATATTTCACCGACGTCTGCGGGCTGGCGCCCGTGCCGCCGACATGGCCGGCGACGAGGATGACGTCGGCATGGGCCTTGGCGACGCCCGCCGCGACCGTGCCGATGCCCGCCGAGGAGACCAGCTTCACGCACACCTTGGCGCGCGGATTGATCTGCTTGAGGTCATAGATGAGCTGCGCCAGATCCTCGATCGAATAGATGTCGTGGTGCGGCGGCGGCGAGATCAGGGTCACGCCCGGCGTCGAGTGACGGAGCTTGGCGATGAACTCGGTGACCTTGAAGCCGGGGAGCTGGCCGCCCTCGCCGGGCTTGGCGCCCTGCGCGACCTTGATCTCCAGCTCCTCGGCGGCACCGAGATATTCCGCCGTCACGCCGAAGCGGCCCGAGGCGACCTGCTTGATGACCGAGTTGGCGTTGTCGCCATTCTCGTAGGGCGTGTAGCGCGACTTGTCCTCGCCGCCCTCGCCCGAGACGGCCTTGGCGCCGATCCGGTTCATGGCGATGGCGAGTGTCTCGTGCGCCTCGGGAGAGAGCGCGCCCAAGGACATGCCCGGCGTCACGAAGCGCTTGCGGATTTCGGTGATCGCCTCGACCTCGTCGATGTTGATCGCCTCGCGCGCCCAGTTGAACTCCAGCAGATCGCGCAGATAGACCGGCGGCAGATCCCGCACCCCGCGCGAGAATTGCAGATAGGTGGAATAGCTGTCGGTCGACACCGACGTCTGCAACAGGTGCATCAGCGTGGCGGAATAGGCGTGCGTCTCGCCGCCCGCGCGCTGGCGGTAGAAGCCGCCGATCGGCAGCGTCGCCACCGCCGCGTCCCACGCCTTCTCATGACGCAGCAGCGCGGAGAGCTGGAGCGAGGCATAGCCCTCGCCCGAGATCTTCGCCGGCATACCGGGGAAGAGATCGTTGCAGAGCGAGCGCGACAGGCCCACCGCCTCGAAATTATAGCCGCCGCGATAGGAGGAGATCACCGCGATCCCCATCTTGGCCATGATCTTCAAGAGGCCGTCGTCGATCGCCTTGCGGTGGCGCTTGAGGCATTCCTCGAGGCTCAGTTCCCCGAACAGGCCACGGGCCTGACGGTCGGCGATGGCGGCTTCGGCCAGATAGGCGTTCACCGTCGTCGCGCCGACGCCGATCAGCACCGCGAAATAATGCGTGTCGAGGCACTCGGCCGAGCGCACGTTGATCGACGCATAGGAGCGCAGGCCCCGGCGGACGAGATGCGTATGCACCGCCGCCGCCGCCAGCACCATGGCGATGCCGGCCTTGTCCGAGCCGACATGCTCGTCCGTCAGGAACAGTTCGGAGCGGCCCTCGCGCACCGCCTTCTCGGCCTGGCGGCGGATTTCGGCGATGGCGTTGCGGAGCGCGTCCGGCCCGCCTTCCGGGTCGAAGGTGCAGTCGATCTCCGCCGCGCTCGCACCGAAATGGGCCTTGAGCGTCGCCCAGTCGGTCGAGGTCAGCACCGGCGAGGGGAGGACCAGCACGTTCGACTGGACCGGCCCGGTGTCGAGGATGTTCGCCAGATTGCCGAAGCGCGTCGACAGGCTCATCACCCGCGTTTCGCGCAGGGAATCGATCGGCGGGTTGGTCACCTGCGAGAAGTTCTGGCGGAAGAACTGGCTGATGATGCGCGGCTTGTCGGAGATGACCGCCAGCGGCGTGTCGTCGCCCATCGATCCGATCGCCTCCTTGGCGTCGGTCACCATGGGGCTGAGGATCAGCTCCATGTCCTCCATGGTCTGGCCGGCCGCGACCTGGCGGCGGACCAGCTCGGCGCGCTCGAAGCGGACGCCATGCTCGCCCTCCGGCACCGGCAGGTCGGAGAGCTCGCGGAAATCCTTCACATAGTCGCCGAACGGGTGCTCGGCGGCGAGGCGGTCCTTGAGGTCGGTGTCGCCGAACAGCTTGCCCTCGTCGAGATCGACCGCGATCATCTCGCCCGGCCCGATCCGGCCCTTGGCGACAATCGTGCTCTCCGGCACGACGACCATGCCCGTCTCCGAGCCGACGATCAGCAGATTGTCGGCGGTCAGCGTGGTGCGAAGCGGGCGCAGCGCGCTGCGGTCGACGCCGGCGACGACCCAGCGCCCGTCGGTCATGGCGAGTGCGGCGGGGCCGTCCCACGGCTCCATCACCGAGGCGTAATAGGCATACATGTCGCGATGCGCGTCCGGCATGTCGGCGGCGCCCTGCCACGCCTCGGGGACGAGCATCAGCTTCGCGGTCGGCGCGTCGCGCCCGGCGCGGCAGACCGCCTCGAACACGGCGTCGAGCGCGGCGGTGTCGGAGGCGCCCGCCGGGATCAGCGGCTTGATGTCCTCGCTATGCTCCCCGAAGGCGATCGCGGCCATCTTGATCTCATGGCTCTTCATCCAGTTCTTGTTGCCGCGAACCGTGTTGATCTCGCCATTGTGCGCCAGCGTGCGGAAGGGCTGGGCCAGCCACCATTGCGGGAATGTGTTCGTCGAATAGCGCTGGTGGAAGATCGCGAAGCGGCTGACGAAGCGCTCGTCCAAGAGGTCGGGATAGAAAGCCGACAGCTCCTCGGCGAGGAACAGCCCCTTGTAGATGATCGACCGGCACGACAGCGAGCAGATGTAGAAGCCCTGGATCTGGGCCTCGATCACCTTGCGCTCGATCCGGCGGCGGATGAGGTAGAGATTCTTCTCGAACTCGGCCGCGTCCACGCTGCCCGGCTGCGGGCCTTGTATCATGATCTGCTCGATCTCGGGGCGCGTCTGCATCGCCTTGTCGCCGATCACCGAGACGTCGACGGGCACCTGACGCCAGCCATAGATGGTGTAGCCGAAATCGATGATCTCGGATTCGACGATCGTGCGGCAGGTCTCCTGCGCGGAGAGATCGGTACGCGGCAGGAAGACCATGCCGACGCCGAGGCGGCCGGGGCCGGGCTTGTGGCCGCCATTCTCGATCGCATCGTCGAAGAAGCGGACGGGCAGCTCGACATGGATGCCCGCGCCGTCGCCGGTCTTGCCGTCGGCATCGACGGCGCCGCGGTGCCACACCGCCTTCAGCGCGTCGATCGCGGCCGAGACGACGCGGCGCGAGGGCAGGCCGTCGGTGGCGGCGACGAGGCCGACGCCGCAGGCATCGCCCTCATATTCGGGGCGGTACATGCCTTCGTTGGCGAGGCGTTCATGTTCGGGGGTCGGGAAGTGGGCCATTGCCTCGCTCCGCTGTTCGTTCGTTTCGGTCATCACGCGGCCACCGTCTGGGGCTGCGCCTTGGCGGCCTTCGCCTTGTCCTTGAGCCAGGCGTGCATCCGCTCGGACACGTCGCGGCCGTCGCGCACGCCCCACACCACGAGGCTCGCGCCGCGCACGATGTCGCCGGCGGCGAACACGCCGGGCAGCGAAGTCTGCATCGTCTTGTGATCGATGCGCAGCGTCCCCCAGCGGGTGACGGAAAGCTCCGGTGCGCCGAACATCTGGGGCAGATCCTCGGGATCGAAGCCGAGCGCCTGGATCACGAGATCGGCTTCCAGATGGAAGTCGCTGCCCGGATCGGGCTCCGGCGCGCGGCGGCCGGAGGCGTCGGGCGCGCCGAGGCGCATCTTCGCGGCATGGACGCCGGTGATCGCCTCCGCGCCGTCGAACGCCTTGGGGGCGGAGAGCCAGACGAACTCGACGCCCTCCTCCTCGGCATTGGCGACCTCGCGCTGCGAGCCCGGCATGTTGGCGCGGTCGCGGCGATAGAGGCACTTCACGGACTTCGCACCCTGCCGCACGGCGGTGCGCACGCAGTCCATGGCGGTGTCGCCGCCGCCGACCACGACGACATGCTTGCCCTCGGCGTTGAGCGAGCCATCGTCCCACGCAGGCACGGCATCGCCGAAGCTCTTGCGGTTGGACGCGATCAGATAGTCGAGTGCCTTCACCACGCCCGGCGAGCCGACGCCCGGCGCCTTGATCGCGCGCGCCTTGTAGACGCCGGTGGCGACCAGCAGCGCGTCGTGGCGCTCGCGGAGCTGGGCCAGCGTCGCGTCGCGGCCGACCTCGAAGCTCAGGTGGAAATGGATGCCCGAGGCGCGCAGGCGCTCGATGCGACGGGTGACGACCTCCTTCTCCAGCTTGAAGCCGGGGATGCCGTAGACGAGCAGGCCGCCGGCGCGGTCGTGCCGGTCGTAGACATGCACGTCATAGCCGTGGCCGCGCAGATACTCCGCGGCCGTCAGCCCCGCCGGCCCCGCGCCGATGATGCCGACCGACTGGTCCGAGCGGTCGCGCGTCGGGGTGACGGGCTCGACCCAGCCTTCCTTCCAGGCGGTATCGGTGATGAACTTCTCGATCGAGCCGATGGTGACGGCGCCGTGGCCGGAGAACTCGATGACGCAATTGCCCTCGCACAGGCGATCCTGCGGGCAGATGCGGCCGCAGATCTCCGGCATGGTCGAGGTGGAGGCGGAAAGCTCATAGGCCTCGCGCAGGCGCCCCTCGGCGGTCAGGCGCAGCCAGTCCGGGATGTGGTTGTGGAGCGGGCAGTGCGTCGAGCAATAGGGCACGCCGCATTGCGAGCAGCGGCTGGCCTGCTCCTCGGCCTTCTGCGCGAGATAGATGCGGGTGATCTCGGCGAAATCCTCGGCGCGAATCTCGGCCGCACGCTTCTCGGGGTAGGCCTGCCCCACGCCCACGAACGTCTGCATTGAATTCTTCGCCATCGCGCCCTCCAGTCGAGGACGCGAAAGCATAGATGAAAGGGCGAGTCACGAAAGGAATCGCTGATAGGTAAAATATACTGACCTATTAATGAGGCGAATTTCTGCCTTTCCGCGACCGAAGGGATTTTATCGAGCCATATGCGTCCGATACGGACCTATCAATGCATCAGCCAGAACAGCGCCGCCGCACCCGCGACGATGCGATACCAGGCAAAGGGCGCGAAGCCGTGGCGCGAAACCACCGAGACGAACGCCTTCACCACCACCAGCGCGACGAGGAAGGCCGTCACGAAGCCGATCGCGATCTCCGGCCAGCCGACCGCGCCCGGCGCGGCGAGCGCCGCGCGGTTCTTGGCGAGCTCCAGCACGGTCGCGCCCAGCATGGTCGGGATGGCGAGGAAGAAGCTGAACTCCGCCGCCGTCCGCCGCTCGACGCCGAGCGACAGCGCGCCGAGGATGGTCGCGCCCGAGCGGCTGACGCCGGGGATCATGGCGAGGCACTGGATGAAGCCGATGCCGAGCGTGGTCGGCACGGGCAGCGCGGACACGCCGACGAGGCGGTGCCGCTTCACCAGCCTCTCGATGAGCAGGATCGCGACGCCGCCGGCGATCAGCGCGTAGCAGACGATGTCCGGCCGGGTGAGCAGCGCCTCGATCCGCTTGTGGAAGGCAAGGCCGATCACGGCCGCGGGCAGGAAGGCGATCAGGATGTTGCGCAGGAAGCGCCAGGATTCGGCCCGCCCCCGCATCAGCCCGTGCAGCACGGCCATGAAGGTCCGCCAGTAGAGCACCACGATGGCGAGGATCGCGCCCAACTGGATGACGATGTTGAACACCTGCCACTGCGCATCGTCATAGCCCAGCAGCGCGCCCGCGAGGATCAGATGGCCGGTGGAGGAGACGGGCAGGAATTCGGTCAACCCCTCGACGATGCCGAGGAGGATGGGCTGGAGAATCATCATGGACGCGACACTCGGTTCGGAAGCCGGAAAAACAAAGGGCCGGCACATCGGCCGGCCCCATAAAGAGATCAGGATGCCTTGCGGATCGTCCCGAAGCGCCCTGCGCGCCGGTATCGCACCAGCCAGCCGGGTGCGACGGCCTCCAGCGCGGTCGGTTTCACGCCGAGGGCGACGAGACCGTCCGCGCCTGCCGCCGCGACATTGTCGGACTGGAGCATCTGCCACTGGTCCTGCGTGATCGGGGCGCAGGGCATGAAGCCGAAACGGGCGATCAGGCCGCCCAGGCTGTCCGGCAGTTCGAGGAAGGTCGGCGTCGCGCCGATCATCGCGGCGGTGCGGCGGACGAGGTCGCCCATCGCGATCACTTCCGGCCCGCCCAGTTCGAAGGTGCGGCCGGCATGGCTCTTCGGCTCGAGCACGGCGTTGGCGATCGCCCTGGCGACGTCGGCGACGAACACCGGCTGGAAGCGAACGCCCGCCCGCAGGATCGGCGCCACCGGGCCGGACTGCATCATCGCGGCGAAGCGGTTCACGAAATGATCCTCGGCGCCGAAGACGATCGACGGGCGCACGATGGTCGCGGCCGGGAAGGCGCCGCGGACGACCAGTTCGCCCTCGGCCTTGGTGCGGCCGTAGACGGTGGGCGAATCGACGCTCGCCCCGATCGCCGACACATGCACCAGCGCCCGCACGCCCGCGGACGCGGCGGCTTCGGCCACGTTGCGCGCGCCGTCGACATGCACCGCCTGGAGCTTGCCCGAGAGCAGGCCGACCAGGTTCACCACCGCGTCGCTGCCCTGGATGGCGCGGCGCACCGTATCGGGCTTGGTGATGTCGGCGGCGATGAACTGGGTCTGGCCGAGACCGCCCTGCGGCTTGACGAAGAAGGCGCGCTTGGGGTCGCGCTCGACGATCCGCACCCGCACGCCGCGCTGGAGCAATGCCTGCGCGACATAGCGCCCCAGGAACCCGCCCCCGCCGAACAGCGTCACCAGCTCTGCCATCGCCTGCATATCCCTTGTGTCGAAAACCGTGTGTGGGGTCGCCTTGCCTCCGCTTGTTGTGGAAAACAAGCGTCGAGGAAAAATTGCCGTTGACAGGTCCGCTCACCCGCCGCTATCCGCCGCGGCCTACCCCGTGCCCAGATGGCGGAATTGGTAGACGCACCAGCTTCAGGTGCTGGCGATCGCAAGGTCGTGGAGGTTCGAGTCCTCTTCTGGGCACCATTTCCTACAAGCGGCTGCTATGCCTCGACAACAACCCCTTGCGGGGTCCGGTTGCGGTAGCGAACGCGCGAATGTCGGCTTCTCCCGATTGTCATGAAGCCGTCAGGCAGGAAGCGGCCAACGCCATAATAAGCGATAGGGCGCATGACGGTACGCTGCCGAGGCTTTCGGCGCGCCGACAATTCCACATGTCTTGAGTCCGATCGGCGTCCCGCGCTTTATTTCTTTGGATGCTGAACCGCGGCATCTGGAATGGGGGCGCTGATCAAAATCTCCTGTGTGCGGATGACGTCCATCAAAGCCTGCCATTCCTTGCCGGAGATTCTTGGGTCCGCGGTTGCCGCGTCGTCGGCGGTGAATGCCTTTGTGCTGGGCTTCGTGGCCATCTGTTGGCGCGTGGAGGACTGACGCTCTTCATATTCGCTGGCATGAGCGATGAGCGATGCTTTCTCCTCTGCGGTTCCCTTGAATGCCGAGAGCAGAAAATAGCCCATGCCGCGATCCGTATAGGTGGCCGCGATCGCCGATGGCGGCAGATAGGCGAGATCGATGACACGGACGGAGCTGCCGAAGGTCTGGCCTTGAGGGTTCATCGTTCCGCCGGCGATCCCGGTGGTCGACAGAAACGGTGATGGCTTAACGCCTTCCACATGCCCCATTTCCTGCGAGGCCTTGATCTTGTTCGCGCCTATCCCCGATGCGCTGACAGCGGCCTCCCTGGCGAATTTGCTCTTGAGGCTCTGGTCATATTCGCCCTTCCTCGACTTGGGTATCGGGCTGAGCGCGGTCGGATATAGATGCCCGTCTTGTTTGAGCTCCGCCTCATTGAAGTCCGAAATGCCGCGATGGACATAGCGGGGTATGAGCTGGCCGATGCGATCCATCACGAATTCGTGGCCGTCGCGGGTGACGATCATCTGATGGGGGTTCGAGGGGGAAGGCGTCATCTTGATGCCGCTTCGCTCGAGCTGGTCGCGGCTGTCGCGGCGGAGCTTGGTTTCGAGCGTCGCATCCTGCCCTTCGCTTTCGACCAGCGCCTCCTCGACGGGCGGCATGGCCTTTGCGATCGACGTGAGCAGAAGGTCGCGTAGCACGTTCGCATTGCCGAGATGGGTTGCGCGCCTCTTCTCGGAGATATCCGGGCTTGGATCGGAGAGCATGTCGCTGCGCACCTTCTCATAGGCCTTGAGCAGCCCTCCCAGGGCCTTGAACTGACCCGCCCAGGCTTCGAAGGGAGTTCCCTGGGCCTCCGTCTGGATCCGGTTGAGCATTTCGACATCAGCCTTGTCGGTCCGGCGGAGGCGGGCGCGCAGATCGTCGACGCTCAGATCCTGCATGTTCATGCGTGCCCGAAGCCGCGGACCCAGCCCGGCACGGCTGCGAGAGTTGCGGATCTCTACGATCGAATTGGTGACGTCGGCATCGGTCATTCCCGTCGAGACGATGGTGCGGGCGCGAGCGACGAATGCCTCCTCGTCCAGCGGCGCGTTGGGCGGTGCATTATCGGCCACGGTCGCCGCGCCGCCGGCGGCGATATAGTGAAGCGCGCGGAACAGGCAGTCGCCGTCGTCGGCGGGATTGTAGACGACATCCGCCTCGCTGAACGCACCGCCCGGCTGCGCGTGCTGATTGACGATTTGGTAATGCGCACCGACGTTGAGCAGCGCGATATTCCGTGCCGCGCCTCCCGGCGGGCCTATCGTATCGACCTGCACATAACGCCGGGTGCGGGAGAGGATGAGAATCCGGCAGCGGAAATTGAATGCGGTGGCGATGGCGGATGCCTCCGCACCGCTACCCCACACGCCGCGCTCCGCGATGTCTCCGCGATAGGCGGCGATGTCTTCGGCCGTCACATGCAGATCGACATCGCTTTCGGCCGCGACGATCGCACCGCTGAGGGCGTTGTCGTCGATCGCGTTGATCTGGCGGACATAGGCTTCGAGAACGAGCTGAAGCTTGGTCGCATCGGCGTCCAGATCGTCATGTTCGCGCAGCAGGCTGAGCGCGCGCACCACGGCAAAGGATATCTCTTCGAGCCTGCGCCGTTCCGCGGGGACGAGCGGCCCACGCGCCGCGGCTGTCTGCAATTCGGCCAGGGGCGCGCTGAGCGCGAGTATGTCTTCCTCGTTGATATCGCCGGAGATCAGACGAATCTCTTCGTCCAGTTCCTTTCGAGCGGTCTGTCCCTGGCGGTCGCTCGTCTTGATGAGATTCAGATCGCTCCGAACCGCGCCACGCTCCGCGATCTTCATCGTTCGCGTGTCTTGCGCACCTTCCTCGCCCTCGCGGGCGGGAATCCAGGGACCAGGCGGCGCATCCTTGCCGTGACCCGTTTTGCGTTTGACCCAGACGCCCTGCACGGGAGCTTCGCTCGTTGCAGGGCTTGCAACGTGCAGCGGCCTGGGGGCCGCGCCCGGGAGGTCGATCGCGAGCGCTCGTGCGCCCATCGCATCGGCTTCGAGCTCAAGAGCAGGATCGTCATTATAAGAAGGACCGCCTTCGACCCGTGCTGTGGCATGGACGCGCCCGCGCTTTTGCTGGACGACGTGCCACGCCTCGTGCGGCAAGTGCCGGTCTTCGCCGGGGGCGAGATGGATTTCGTTGCCTTGGGCATAAGCATGTGCGCCGATCCGGCCGGGACCGGCGGAATCCCGGTGTACGCGGACATCGTCCATCGCCACACCCGAGAGGGACTCGATGCCGCTCTTCAGCTTGTCGGAAAGCCCGGTGTGGTTTGGTGGCGCGGTCGTGCGAGCGATGCCGGAGGAATGCGAGCGGGCATAATCGGCGACCGTTTCGCGTGGACTGCCGATACCCCGAAGGCCCGGCTGGTCAATCGTGACGCGCTGCGCGACGGGCTCACTGGCCTGGGCGGAAGACGTCTCGTTTCGTCGCACATCCTTGATCGGCTTGGGGCGGGATTGCAGAGGCGCGCGCATCCAGCTTCTTCCACTGCAAACATCGTCGCGACATCTATGGCCCGAACAGCCGCAGGGGGAAACGACGAATGGGTTCATCGCGGCGGATTGTCATGCCCGCGATCGGTCAACTCCGGTCGACATCGTCCCTACGAGATGGCCGCCCGGGGGTTACCCTCCGTAAAACCGCTTGTTCGTCCACCATTGGTTTTAATATGGTCACATGGTCGTTTCGAACTGACGGCAATTCGACTTGCAGGGCTCCGCTACGGTCCCTAGCCTCGTGCCGCTATGGCGACTTCCGCTCCCGCGAGCACTTTGGCTCCGTCGCAGCCACCCGTGGAGATCCTCTACGCGGTGCCCGTCGGGACGGTGATATCCTGGTATCCACCACCGACGGCCTTCAAGACGGACCCTGCCGACCAGAATGGCACGAAGGAACTGATCTTCCCGCCGGGCTTTGCGATGTGCAACGGACAGGTCGTCGACGATCCGGCCAGCCCCTTCAACGGGATGGCGCTGCCCAACCTCGTCAATCGCTTCATTCTCGGCTCGGGCGGGAATCTCGCTTATGGCGACACCGGCGGCGATGAACAGTTCAATACCGCAGGCTGGCCCAATACGGCGTTCGGAACCTCGCCGACCCAGGCCTCTGGTGTGGACAACCAGTATAACGGCGTCATCCAGGACGCCAGCCCGACGTCCTCCTGGCGCTATACGCTGACCCAGGACGATCTCAGCAAGAATGACGGCAACCACCACCATACGGTCCCGGAGAATGCCTTCGTGGTGCCGGCTCCGGGCTATGTTGCGCTCATGCCCATCATGCGGATCAAATAGGGGCGGCCATTGAGCTTCACCCGCCTCCACAAGCCGGCCGGGACGCTTCCTCCTGTCGCGCGGCAGCGCGGCGTTTCGACTTCGCCGCCCACGGCGACATCGCCGACCCGGAGCCATGACATCAGCCGGGTGCCGCTCGCTGCCCCGATACAGCGCAGGGCCGTGCCGGGAGCGGCGCCCGGTGGCGGCGCGCATCAGGTGAACCGCACCGGCCTTCCCGACGGACTGAAGGCGGGACTGGAATCCATATCGGGCATGTCGATGGATGCCGTCCGCGTCCATTATGGCTCGCCCGAGCCGGCCAGGATTCAGGCGCACGCCTTTGCGGACGGAACCAACATCCATCTGGCTCCCGGTCAGGAGAGGCATCTGCCTCATGAGGCATGGCACGTCGTCCAGCAGGCCGAGGGGCGGGTGAGGCCGACGCTCGATCTTGGCGGCACGGCCGTGAATGACGATCCGGGGCTGGAGCGCGAGGCCGACCGGATGGGCGATGCCAGCGCCGCTCTGGGACGCACGGCGGCTTCTGGCCCGGCTGCGGCCGGCCCCGCTTCTCCGGTGGCAGCACCGCAAGGCGGAACGGTGCAGGGCGTCTTCGACATCAAGGCCGGAGCATTGAAGGGTTCGTACAAGACCAGTGGTGGGAAAGATACCAACGCGCTTGTCGATGCCGTCAAGCTCGCCATCGGTGACGATCTCGCAAGCGGCTGGATTGGCAATCTGCGGGGCTGGGCGGGAAAGGGGGAAGGGCCTTATGGGTGGGACACCACCGTGGAATTCCTCGACTTTCTGCTCGCGAATTATGGAAAGGTGGCGAAGGACGGCAAGACACGTCCGAATTTCTCTTCCATTGCCTACAAGCTCGCCAAGATCACCTATGGTATCCAGACAGGCGTGGATCAGTCGGCGATGAGTCCGTCCGATGAGGATCTCGCGATGCCGCATCGCTTTCCTTATGCGGGGATCGAGCTGAGCGTCGCGCTCTTTATCTCGAACAAGGAAGACGACAATGATCTCAAGCGCTGGACGGACCGTCTCTACACGGCGACCGTGAAACGCGCGAACCTGAACCTCCCGCTGATCTCGGACAAGAATGTCGCGGACTGGTACAGGAAATCGGTCCAGGCGCAGCTCGATGAAATGGTCAATGCGCGCGCTGCGCTCATTCTGGCCAAATCCAAGGGAGAGACGCTCACGTTGAGCACGCCCGTCGTGCAGCGAATGCTCAAGGCGGCCAATAATATGCACGGCAACATTCCCGATTACGGACCGCACAGCAAGATCAACATCCCCGTCTCGAACCGCCTCCACCTCCATGTCGTGAAGCCGGACGACTGGGATGAGGACGATGACGATATGCAGGCGCCGATGAGCCCGGGTTCCTATTATGCCGCGCAAATGTCGCCGCACCGTGTCGACAAGGGCGTCGCCTATGACGAGGACGGCGAATATGTCGTCGGCACCGACGGCTATGGATACGACCCCTCCAGGATCGAGGGGTTTGAGGAAATGATGGAAGAGCAGGAGCATAAGGTCGGAAAGACGACGATCAGTTCGTCGAGCCTCATGGACTTCTGATCCGCTCCCTCGAGCCTAGGTTGCGTTGACAAAGTGGATTCCCAAACGGCCTGAAGTTTGATTCAAGGCAGCTCTTTGCGGGGAGCAGCGATGGCGCGTGGGGATCTGA
>NZ_JAASQK010000010.1 GCF_011762195.1 Sphingomonas oligoaromativorans
CCCCCATGACCTGATGATCAAACAGGCGGCATGAACGACAACCGGGATTAGCTTAACTCAGCCGCCAAACTGTCCAAGAAGGCGGGACCACCTCACTAGCACGGCGCTGGAGGAACAGTATGGCGAAGCTCACAAAGACTTTCATCGACAAGGTGGAGCCGCCCGCCGAAGGGTATGCCATCCACTGGGATGATAAGCTGCCTGGCTACGGGTTGCGCGTCACCGCCAACGGTGTTCGCAGCTTCGTCGCGCAGGGCAGGGTGAGCGGCAAGGCGATCATCACGACCATTGGCCGCTATGGCCTGTTCACCGAGGACGCCGCGCGGAAGAAGGCGCAGAAGGTCTTACAGGACATGCGCGAGGGCATCGACCCGCGTGCGGTCAACAAGGCCGATGCAGCGATGAAGGTAACGCTGCAAGATGTGCTTGAAGCGTATGTCGGGCGTCCCGGCAAATTGAAGGCCAGCACTGCCGCAGAGTATCGCCGCCAAGTTGAAAAGACCTTCGCCAAGTGGGCGCCGCTCCCCATCGCCAGCATCACCCGCGACATGGTAAAGGAGCGCCATGCTGCGCTGGTGAAGGGTGGTCTTGAGGGCAAGAAAGCTGCGCCCGCCAGCGCCAATGCGGCATTCGTCACGCTCCGCATCCTCATCCGGTTTGCGATGGATGAATATCGGCAGGCTGACGGCACTCCGCTAATCCGCGACAATCCGGTTGATGCGCTCAAGCATCATTGGGCCAAGCTGGGCACCCGCACCGAGCGTTATATCGACCGGCGCAAGATTGGTGAGGTATGGAACAAGCTACACGCCATGCGTGGTGAAGTGCAGGGTTACGAAGCACTTGCATCGGTGGACCTGACTATCTTCGGCCTGCTGACCGGCGCTCGCCGCGACGAGATGGCGACCCTAACTTGGGACCGCGTGCATATTGATGACCACGACCCGGCTGAGTGCTGGTGGCATATCACCGACCGGAAGCGCGGCGAGGATTTGCAGATGCCGCTGTCGTCGCAGGCCGTGGCGCTGCTCAAGTCGCGTCCGCGCCTCAAGTTGGCGGACGGCACCGAAAGCCCGTTCGTGTTCCCGTCATGGGGTAAGTCGGGCCGGATTCAGGATGCACGCGCCCCCATGCAGGCCATTGGCGAGATCGCAGGTCGGCACCTGTCTCTCCACGACCTGCGGCGCACGTTCACGAATATTGCTATGCGGGAATGTCTGATTGAGAAGTTCCGCACCGACCTGCTCACCGGCCACAAGCCTGCGTCCGACGATGTTACCTCGCGGTCTTATCTCAACCTTACGCGCCTGAATGAGTGGCTGACGGGTGAGGTGCAGAAGATCGGTGACTGGATCGAGCAACAGGCCGCTATCGCTGCCAGCAAGAACGTGGTGCCGCTACAGCGCAGCGCGTGATGCACGAGGCGGGCCGCGCAGCCTCGCGCACAGCGGTGAGGCCGGGCCGGGAGCCGGGTAAGGGGCGGCCAAGCGGTGATCGCGCCCCACGCCGCCTTACAGCGAAGGTCGGCTCCGCCAGCCAAAATCGCGCAACTCGGGCAAATCGGTCGCGAGCCGGCGACCCCCAAATCGCCCCCTGATCGGTTTACGGACCAAAAATCTGTCGACCTGATCTTTGCCGACCGCTGCCCAAGATTAGGACGAGCCGCCGCGCAAAATTATCCGAGCGCCGCGCTGCAAATTGCAGTAAGGTAGCGCAAGCAAGCCCATCGCGGGCGAGCATCCGATTATCGGGTTCGGGATTCCGAACCGTCCACCCTCATTCCGTCCAGGTCAGCGACGGCAGGTTCGCCTGCCAAGCATGACCACGCTTGCAGGCTCGCGGGGAGCGTCCTGCAATGAGTGAGATGACTTTCGACCAGCTCTGCGAGCTGTTTGCCTACACCCCCAAGCGCCGCCCGCTCGACACGAAAGACGTAGCCGAGATTCTGGGCGTCCATCCCAACACCATCGACCAGTATCGCTTCCGCGGGGAGGGGCCGCGCTTCTTCTCGCCGCCCGGCACGCGCCGTGTCTGGTATGCCGAACTCGATGTGCTGCGCTGGCTCGCCTCCGGTGCGAAGCAGAGCACCAGCGAACAGGCAGCAGCCTGAATCCCTTCCCGCATTTATGAACAGCGGCAGGGGTGCCAACCCTGCCGCCGGAGTATCGATGTGAACACCAGCATATTAACCGGCCTCGCTGAAGGTCCGCAATGCCCGAAAGTTTGTGCGCAATACTTTGCGCCGCGTAAAAATTCGCCGAGAGCGGATGGCGCTGGGCACAGATTGACTACCGCCCCCACCGGCGCGGAGGCTCACCATGTCTGACGATGAGGAGCGCGAAGCCATTCGGGAGTTCCTTGCTCCGCAGGCTGAACCAGACCCCTACGTCAAGGCCGCCCAAGACAATTGGGAAGCTGCCCGCATCCGCCAAGAGAACGGGACGGGGCGTGACCCGCGCATTGGTCTGTATGAGAGCATGGAGGCCAAGCGGGCGGACGAAGCGCATCAGGAAAAGGTGTTGGAGGAAGCCCGCCTCATCGCTCAGGCGAGGGCGGAAGAAGCCCGTATCAAAGCGGGGGGTGCTGTTCATCAGGACGCCGGGTTCGAATATCGCATCCCGCGCGACGTGCTGCGCAAGGTCAGCCCACAGCCTTATGCCTTCGATGATGTGCCGCGCTCAATTGGCGAGTTCGCGTATTATTATTCGACGGCGACCGGCCACGATCCCAGTGGCATCATTGTCAGCGCCGTAACCGCTGCCGCTTCCGTCATTGATGACCGATACCGGCTGGTCGTGCGCCCGGAGTCCAATTGGATCGTTTCGGCGCGGCAGTGGTCATTCCTGTGCGGCGAACCCAGCACCGCCAAGTCGCCTTCGATCCGGGCCGCGACTGGTCACATCAAGGATATGCACAATGTCCTGTTCCAGCGTTGGATCGACAAATGCAAAGCGCGCGAGAAGGGCGAGCCAAGGCCTGAATTGCCTGCGCTCTACACCAGTGACTCCACCGTCGCCGCGTTGGCGGATGCCTTGATCGCAAACGAGCGCGGGCTGTTGATGCTGACCGAGGAAATGTCATCATGGATCGGCGCAATCGATTCTTCGAATAAGGGGGATGCGGCGAAGAACCGGGGCGATTGGTTGCAGCTACGTGATGGCGGCCCACGTCAGATCAACCGCGTGGATCGGGGCGCGATGTTGGTGCCGAATTGGGGAGTGTCGGTCATTGCAGCCTGCACGCCGAGCGGACTTGCCAAGCAGATGAAGGAGATGCCCGAGGATGGTCTGATCCAGCGTTTCATTCCCAGCATTCTGGCCCCGCCGAAGTTCGATCCAAACGGTGATGCTCGTCTTGCCCTGACCACATGGGGACAATGGCTGGAATGGGCGTGGACGGCGACGACCAGCCTCTATCCTCGATACATCACGCTTTCGGCAGGCGCACGCGCCTTGTTCGACGCCGAGGAGCGGGAGATAAAAAAGTTGGTGATCGCCACCGAGGGCTTCTCACCCGCCTATGCCTCGCACCTTGGCAAGCATCCGGGGATGTTGGGCGAAATCGCGCTGACGTTCCATGTGTTCGGCTGCGGTGCCGGTGGACAGCCCGCGAACGAATTGGGCGAAGAGGCGATGCAATGCGCCATTCGTTATCTGCGAAAGGCCCGCCGTCATGCCCATGCGCTCTATACCAGCATCCTGAGCAGCGCCCCGGCGTTCGAATTGGCGAGCGCTTTGGCTCGGTCCATCGTGGCGGCTGACAGTGCGTTGACCACAATTGGCCGCGATTGGATGACGCAGCACTGTCAGATGTTCAAGAAAGCGGACGACGAGACGCGGTTGGCAGCGGTGCAAATTCTGGAGGACGCCGATTGGCTGTCCGCCCAGACGCACGTAAAGGTCTATAGAGGCTGGCCGCGCGCCTATTCCGTTCACCCCAAAGTGTTCGAGATTTTCGCAAGGGAGGGCGAGCAATGGCGTGCGCGTCGGGCAGCGGTGAAGGATGCGATTGGAGAAGCGACGTGAATGGCCCCGCATCTCTGCTAACTCTTCCTTACGCGCACTATAGAAAGGGGGAATTACCTCCCTCTATAAGAGCTAGCTGCACGTGTAATGCAGAGATAGCAGAGATGGTTTTGTCGGCGTCGGTTCAGAAGGTCCAGGCGGAATCTTTCGCCTCTTTGAGTCGGTCCGCTGTGCGAGGGTCGCCTGCAAGCAGCTTGTCAATCTCCTCCGCAATCTGCTCTGCTGTTCTATTCCGGCGCGGGAGTGCTTGGTGCTTCCCGATGAAGCCAGTTGGGTCTTCCCCCATCTTGAAGGATATGACCATGGTGCCGCGACCTAACGCATAGCCAATTTCCTGTTGGGTCCAGATGGAGGTCGAGAACCCGACGGTATGAACAGCGATCAGTCCGTCCATCGTTTGCAGCGCGCGTTCAATCTCGTCCTGCCATGGCAGCGTTGGGTGAATGTCCTCATGAGCGACGAAGCCTGCTATGTCATATTTGGCGAGCGCGTCTTTCAGGCGTGTGGCGATTAGCTTGTCTTTGCTGATATGAGAAATGAAGAGGCGGAAGTCTTTTGTGTCCTGCCAGTTCTTCGGCGGTTGCACTGCCGCCGTCCGCGCACTCGATACACCTAGAAGATCAAGTTCATTGGCAACTTTGATAACGTCGCTCTCGGAGGCATACTTCAAAACGTCCTTTGCATAGACCCGCTTGCTATTGCCGTATTCGAAGTCGCTCGTCTGGATGTTCAGCGCCCCGAAGAAACCGTCAATGTCGGAGAACGTGTAGCGGCGCTGTAACTCGCTGCCGATCTTCTCCAGTAAGTCCATTCGCTCTGATGCTCTCATTCCGACCTAGTAATCTGGACGGATGATTGTGTGAAGACCGTTGCACTCCTTGTGGTCACCACATGCAGGCCGGTAGCCGCCGCGCTAGGGCACGAACGCGCGCTCGCCCTCGCTACTGCACCGGCAACCCCGGCCTGCGCTGTAGCGGCGGCAAAGCGGCCCGCGCCCGTGTGGTCATCACCTGCAAATTGCCGACCCACAAATATACTATTTCATGGCCCGTCGCGGCTGAACGGACCTAAGTGATTGTTATAACAAAATAATTGCTTGCGGACCTTCGCGCGATCTCTCTAGCTAATAGCACAATCATAGCCACAGCTAACCTTGGAGGCCGCAAATGTCCGATGAAGTCGATATTCGTATTTCGCCAACACTTCACCCCGGCATCGCTGGTGAGATTCCCGACTTCGATGACGATACGCGCCCTCTACTTGGCGCGACTGAGACGGCGGTGCATGAAGCCTTTCAGGCGCTGCAATCGATCCACGACGCCAAAGCTGGAGCAGCGAAGAACCCGACCTTGAACGAATACGCCCAGCTCGTCGCGGTCGATACGCACGCCACCAAGGTGATGAGCAAGGTCTATGGCTCGTGGTCGCGCGCAACCGACGTTCTGAATGCCAATATCGCCAGCATGGAGAAGGAGTTGAACGCGCCCGTCGAGCAGCGCGCCACCGCCTCCATGGCGTCGGAAATTCGCTCCTATTTCCGTGGCCTCGAACCGGGGCCGCGCATGAACGCGCTGCGGAAGGCAATCGAGAGCGGCGACGAGATTACCGCGACCGCTGTGCTGGGCGGACGGCCCTACCTGTCCGGCCTCGACCCTGACCTGCACGCCGAGTTCCTGCGCGACTGGCACAATGCCCAGCGTCCGCTTGAAGCCAAGAAGGTGCGCGCCATGAAGGCGGCGGCCGACATGCTGAACAACCGATACAAGCTGCTCACGAAGGCGGTCAGCGATGCGGTCGGCGACATCAAGATCTATGAAACGTCGAAGGTGAACGGTGCGCCGATCCTCGTCAAAACGATCACCCCGGCGCAAGTGCGTAAACAGGTGAAAGAGTCCAACGAGGCCTTCGCGGTCCCGGTCTGACCGTTCTTCTAATCAAATCGAGGTAGTTCGATGACGACCGCAATCCAGCCCCCTTGGGGCACGGACTGGAAGCCTGCGCCTTCGCCACCCCCGCCGATTGTGCGCGGTGCGGGCAACCCCGCATGGACGCCGGGCTGTCCGTCGCCCAACCCGAGGGGGCGACCCGCTGGCATTCCTGATAAGCGATTGCTGGCCACACAGCAGATGCTCGACGAGATGCGGAACATCATTGCCGTGCTGGTCGGGAAGGCGCTGGAGGGCGACACGAACGCCGCCAGCATCGTTCTCGCCAAGGTGCTGCCCTCGGTGAAGGCGCAGGCCGAGAAGGTCAGCTTCGAGTTCGATGCCTCCCTGCCGATCAGCGAGCAGGTCGCCCAGGTGCTGGACGCCGTGGCCGCCGGTGCAGTCGCGCCGGATGTGGGGCGGCTCATCATCGACAGCATCAAATCGCTGGCGGACGTGCGGGCGACCGAGGAACTGGCCGCTCGGATCGAGGCATTGGAGGCGGCGAGCGATGCCCGAGCGTAAAACGGAATTATTTGCACTTCGCTGCAAAAAAGGCCGAGTGCGACCGGCCTTCGCACAGATTGACCTATACCCCGACGGAGGCCGTTCATGACGACGATAACCACACAGCGAAACCGCGTCATCACGGAGCAGCCCGCGCCCGACGATGTGTTCGTGCAGGTCATTCTATTCGGTGAGGGTGACATGCCCGGAACCGTCGCCGGTCGCAGTCTGCGCTACCTCCCGATCAGCGCCTATCAGGAATGCTTGGATTGGGCTGTGGCCATCGCGGACCAGATGCCGCGCCCGCTCTACGTCGTCCCACTCAACCATGGCGACATTCTCAACACCGACCGATGGAACCCATACCGCGATTTCATCGCCAGCATGAACGATCAGGAGCGGGGCGAGCTGCGCCGTATCGTGGTCACCACATGCTGCGAGATCATGCGCGACTGCGACGACTGGCACATCCGCGCCGAAGCCTACGACATTCTCACTCAACTGAAGGTGATACATCATGACTGACACGAACGAATCCCTGAAAGCTGCTGACCCCGGCTCGCATCCGAAGGCCGAGAAGTATGGGATGCCCATCGAATACGCCGACCGCATCGTGCAGCGCCATTTCGGTGTGACGGACGACAACGCCGCGCTCGCGGGCGGGGCGCTTGCCGCTGACATTGAGGTGAGCAAGGCGCTCGACGGCAAGGGCTGACCACAGTGGCGGGCATCCGGGCACTTCAGCGCCGCGTGGCGAAGCTGGAGACCGCTCGGAAGCCGCGACCCTCGCCCATCGTCATCATGTGCGGCTCGTTCGATGCGTTCGCCGATGCCACATATGCGGAGGTGATGGCGGGCACGCTGGCAGGGGATTTCCTGCTGATCCTCGATCATCTCCGCGAGTGGGACGAGGGCGGCGTATGGGCGCTGGCATATGCCCGCTGACGGTGAACCCGCGTGGCTACTAGCGTGGCAGGACGAGCAGAGTCGGCCAGCACTGCCCCCAGCGCCCAAACCCCCGCGCCCCAAGCCAGTGGACGGATTGCATGTGCCACTCCGTATGCGCGGGCAGGCAGCGGCAATCGGTATCATTGAGCCGGACCCGTGGCCGTTCGACGGGTGCAAGCGCCGCGAGCCGGTTATGGACGAAGATCACCCGGGGCGTGTGGTCAGGAAGGTGGGCTGGCACCGCTGTCTCAAGTGCCGCCGCCCATTCTTCTCAGAGGACGTGCTGCGCCTGCGTCTGTGCAGCGGCGCTCAGGGATGCCGGGGCGACGAAGATAGATTCAGATGACGAGGTTGCAGGCGGTTCAAGTTTGACGCCTGCGATGAGGGTTAAGGCCACCGACCCCTCGCCCTTCACAACATCGGGGCCAGCAGCGGGGAGACGGGCACTCCTTTCCGCCCTGACGCTGCCAGCACCCTGCGCCCTCGGGCGTGGGGTGCTGCTATGAGCGGCATTCACCCATGCTAGCGCGTTCCCCGCGCCGCTAGCATAGTGCTAGCATGGAAATGCTAGCGGCCTGCACTGCCGCGCCAGACCTTCACTAAGTTGCTGTTTTTACTGGGAGATTTTGGTGGACGCACTAGGGCTCGAACCTAGGACCCGCTGATTAAGAGTCAGCTGCTCTACCAACTGAGCTATGCGTCCACGCCGGATCGGCAACACATCGGTCGCCATCGGGAGCGGCCGATTAGCAATCGAATCGAATGCTGTAAACCGCTTATTTCGCCCTCGAGGAATTAGCCGAAATGGGAGCGAGACCCTCGCTGTCCACGATCGATCGCCATCAGCAGACCGAGGATGATGAGCACCGTCATCACAGCCGACCCACCGTAGGAAACGAGCGGCAGCGGAATGCCGACCACGGGTGCCAGGCCCATCACCATCATCAGATTGACGGCGACATAGAAGAAGATGGTGGTTGAAAGCCCCGCGGCGGTCAGCCGTGCGAACCGCGTCTCCGCCCGCAGCGCCACGCCCAGCCCCCACCACACCACGAAGAGGAAAGCCGCGATCAGGATCACACCGCCCGCAAGCCCCCATTCCTCCGCCATGGTGGCGAAGACGAAATCGGTATGGCCTTCGGGCAGATAATCGAGATGGCTCTGCGTGCCGTTCAGGAAGCCCTTGCCGAACAGCCCGCCCGAACCGATGGCGATCTTGGACTGGCTAATATGATATCCCTTGCCGAGCGGATCGCTCTCGGGATCGAGGAAGATCAGCACGCGGTTGCGCTGATATTCATGCATCATGCTCCACGCGCCGATGCCGACGGGAATGACCGACAGTCCGCCGCCGATGAACAGGCGCAGCGGAAGCCCCGCGAGGAACATCGTGACCGCTCCGCCTGCCAGCACCATGGTTGCGGTGCCGAGGTCCGGCTGGACGAGGATCAGCGCGGCAGGGAGGCCTATCAGGCCCAGTGCCGGCCAGATCGCGTTCCAGCGGCGTATCTCGCCGGCCGGCAGCATGTCGTAGAAGCGGGCGAGCGTCAGCACGATGACGGGTTTCATCAGTTCCGACGGCTGAAGGCGGATGATGCCCAGATTGAGCCATCGTTGTCCGCCGCCGGCCACCGCGCCCAGCAATTCGGTGAACACGAGCGCCACCAGCAGAATGACATAAGCCGGAATGACCGCTTTCTTTATCTGCTCCTCACGCAGGCGGGACAGCACCACCGCACCCCCGAGGAAGAGGCAGAAACGCACGCCCTGGCCGAGCGCCCAAGGCTCCAGGCTGCCCCCTGCGGCGGAATAGAGCACAAGCAGCCCGAAGCCGGTGATGCCCATCACGGTCAGGATGACCATCCACGGAAGCTGCGTCAGTTGCGCGGGTACGAGCGAGTTGCGGATCATTCGTTCATCGTCCCGCGGGGAGGCTGCTGAACATTCTCCGGCGCCTCGGAGGGCGGAGCGACGGCCGTCGCGGCCGAGGTTGGCGGCGGCGTGGCGGCATTTTCCTGCGCGCTCGTATCGCCCGTGTCGGCCGTTGCCGGCGGAGAGGCGGCGGCGGCCTGTGCCGCCTGCCATTCCGCCTTCTGGCGTGCCGTGCGGGTTGCGATGTCGCCGCCCCAACTGGGTTGCATCTTGGCCAGCGTATCCAGCGCGCGCTGCTTGTCGTAGAGGAAGGTGAAAGCGTCACGAGCCACGCCGGCCGCAAAGGTGCCGTGGCCGGCGTGCTCCATGATGAAGCCGGCAGCGTAGCGCGGCTGCTCGACCGGCGCGAAGGCAATGAACAGGCCGTGGTCGCGTAGCTTCCACTCGCCGGTTGTGCCGCTCGTGCGGCCCGCGCGCCGATCGGCCATGCTGATGTGGTGTACCTGCGCCGATCCGGTCTTGCCGCCCATATCGATGCCGGGAAGCTGCATACGCGCGCTGCCCGCCGTTCCGCCTGGACCAACCACGGCCCCCATGGCCTCGTGGATGAAGCGCAGATGCGCTGGGTCGAGGCCGAGGGACTCGGCGGGTTCGTCATTCCGGCGATGGACCAGCCGGGGCACCAGCGCCCTGCCGCTGGCGAGGCGAGCCGCCATCGTTGCGATCTGGAGCGGGTTGACCAAGGTATAACCCTGCCCGATCGCCGAGTTCAGCGTATCGCTGACCGTCCATTCCTTATGATATTTCTTGAGCTTCCACTCGGGATCGGGGACGGTGCCGAAACGCTGGGAGGGGACGGGCAGGGGGAATTTCTGCCCGAGGCCAAGGCGCCGCGCCATCGCGGCTATCCGCGAAGTGCCGATCCGGCGGGCCATCGCGTAGAAATAGATGTCGCAGCTCTTCTGGATCGCCATGTGCATATCGACCATGCCATGGCCGCGATGCTGATAGCAGTGGAAGAAGCTGTTCCCCACCTTGTAGGTTCCAGTGCAGAGCACGCGATCGTCGGGCGAGACGCCGGCCTCCAGCAGCGCCAGCGCGTTCATCGGCTTCACCGTCGATCCGGCGGGATAAAGGCCCTGCAACGCCTTGTTCAGGAGGGGAAGGTGGTCGTTCGCCGACAGCCTGTTCCACTCATCATGGGTGATGCCGCGGGAGAAGCTGTTGGGATCATAGGCCGGCATGGACACCATCGAGAGGATGTCACCGCTCTCGCAGTCGATCACGACGCCGGAGCCGGACTGGTCCCCCATCCGCTCGGCAACATAATCCTGAAGACCGGCGTCGATGGTCAATTGCAGCGTGTGGCCCGGCGTCTCCGGCTGCGTCGTGAGTTCGCGGACGAGCTTGCCGCGCGCCGTCACTTCGGAACGCTTGGCGCCGGGCTCGCCGCGTAGATAGGATTCAAATGTCTTCTCAAGTCCTTCCTTGCCGATCTTGAATCCGGGGGTAAGCAACAGCGGATCGCGATTCTTCTCATAGTCCTTGGCGGAAGCCGAGCCCACATAGCCGACCAGATGAGCCACCGCCGCGCCAGCCGGATAGAAGCGGGAGAAGCCGCGCGCGGGCACGACGCCCGGCAGATCGGGCAGGCGCAGGTTCACCGCGGCGAAGCGCTCATAATCGAGATCTTCGACCACCTGCACCGGCTGGAACCCCGCCGCCTTGTCGAGGCTGTCGTGCAGCCGCTCGATATCCTCCGGCGCGAGGCCGAGAATATTCTGGAGCAACTGAATCTCCGCATCCTTGTCGTGCAGCAGGTCGGGGATCAGGTCGACGCGGAAATCCGAACGGTTGATCGCGATCGGCTGACCATAGCGATCCACGATCCACCCCCGGCGCGGCGGCACCAACGTGGAGCGGGCGCGATTGCTCTCGGCCAGCGCCGAATATTTGTCCTTCTGCGCAACCGTCAGCCACGCCAATCGGCTCGCCAGCATCAGGCCGATACCGCCCTGGATCGCGCCCAGCGCGAAGGTGCGGCGGGTGAAGGAAAAGCTCTGCTGCGCCTCGGTCACGAGACGTCCGGGCCGGCGGGGTTTCACGAACGGCCTCTCAGTCGTCGGATGCGCGGATCTTGCCGATCGCCAGGCGCCAGCGATCGAGAAGCGCACAGAGCCGGCCGATGAAGGGGAAGCAGAGGATGCTGGTGAGGATCTGCGGCTCCACCAGCGTCACGGGGGTCGCGCCGCCCGTCCAGCAGGCGATCGCCCACGCGCCGAGGATGCCGATCGCGATCGCGACCGCCGCCAGCAGCCATTCCTGCCAATAGTCGCGCCAGAGAAGCCTCACTTCCACCAAATCGATGAGCAACAGACACAAGGTCCATGTGACCATGCCCGTGCCGAGCGTCTGCCCCGTCAGGAGATCGTCGGCAAGGCCCAACGGCAAGCCGATCCAGGCCGGCCACATCTCGGGCCGCAATAGGCGCCAACCGAGCAGCATCAGCAAGCCAAAAGGCGGCCATGCCGGTGACAAGGTGACGGTCGGGACGAGCGCGCAGGCCGAGCCGATCAGCGTCGAGACGATCGGCACCAGCCGGGCACGGACCTCGATGGCGCGGGCCGGCGGGGCGGAACTGCGCGGCGAGCGCATCAGTGCGTCTCGCCCGAAGTGCCCTTCGGCGGTGACGGCAGGCCGGCGAAGGGCTGCTCCACGACCGCATAATCGAGCTGGCTCGGATCGGCGAGCGGCCAGGCAATGGCGATATCGCCTTCCTTGCGGAGAATCACCGCCACCGGCACGTCCGGCGGATAGAGCCCGCCGGTGCCGGATGTCAGAACGATGTCGCCCCGGTTGAACGGATTGCCGCCGGCGCCGAGCGGCCGTATCTCGATCGAGCCGTCTCCACGCCCCGCCGCGAGCGCCGGCATCCCGCCGCGCGCCATGCGCACTGGCACGACGCTCGCATTGTCCGTGATGAGGAGCACGCGAGACGCCAGCATCCCGGCTTCGACGATGCGGCCGACCAGCCCCTCGGGCGAGCGGACCGGCTGGCCGGGGCGCACGCCCTGCGCCAATCCGGCGGTGATGGTGGCGAGGCGGCGGCTGCTGACCCCCGTCGATCCCACGATCCGGGCCACCGCGATCGAGGCCGGCCGGTTCTCGACCAGATGCAGCATCCGCCGCAGCCGGTCATTCTCCAGCGCGAGGATGCGCGCGCGCACCAAGGCGCGCCGATTGGCTTCGAGTTCGCGCTCCATCGCCGCGTTCTTCGAGCCCGCGTCGATATAGTTGGCCACGCCATCCACGATCGACCCGGCCCCGCGGACCATGCCGCGCCCAAAGGCCGAGACCGGAGTCGTCAGATCGAGCGCGGCGCCGCGAACGGCGCCGAACCCTTCCGGGTCGACATGTGACACGACGACCAGCCCCAGGCCGACGAAAACTCCCGTCACCGCGACAACATAGGACAGGAACAGCCCATATTGTGCGCGACGGGAAAAGCCGGGGCGCCGGTTCCGGGTCGGCGCCTTCATGGCAGACCCTCCCGTCAGGCGGTGAGCAGCACGCCGCGGTAGACCGGCTCTTCCAGCGCGCGCCCGGTGCCGAGCGCCACGCAGGTGAGCGGATCATCCGCGATGGTGACGGGCAGGCCGGTCTCGTCCCGCAGCACCTCGTCGATGCCCTGGAGGAGAGCGCCACCACCGGTCAGCACGATGCCCTGATCCACGATGTCCGCGGCCAGTTCCGGCGCGGTGTTCTCGAGCGCGATGCGCACGCCCTCGATGATCGTGCCCACCGGCTCGCTGAGCGCATCGGCGATCTGGCCCTGGTTGATCGTGATTTCCTTGGGCACGCCGTTGACGAGGTCACGACCCTTGATGTGGATCGTCTCGCCGATGCCGTCCGGCGGCATCTTGGCGCAGCCGACTTCCTTCTTGATCCGCTCGGCCGTCGCTTCGCCGATCAGCAGGTTATGGTTGCGGCGGACATAGGAGGCGATCGCCTCATCCATCTTGTCGCCGCCGACGCGCACCGAGGTGGTGTAGGCGAGGCCACGCAGCGAGAGCACCGCGACTTCCGTCGTGCCGCCGCCGATGTCGACCACCATGGAGCCCACCGGCTCGGTGACGGGCATGTCGGCGCCGATCGCGGCCGCCATCGGCTCCTCGATCAGGAAGACCTGCGATGCGCCGGCGTTGGACGCGGCGTCACGGATCGCGCGGCGCTCCACCGAGGTCGAGCCCGACGGCACGCAGATCACGATCTCCGGCCAGCGCGGGAAGCGACGCTGACCATGCACCTTGTGGATGAAGTGCTTAATCATCTGCTCGGCCACGTCGATGTCCGCGATGACGCCGTCACGCAGCGGACGGATCGCCTCGATCGTCCCCGGCGTCTTGCCCATCATCAGCTTGGCGTCTTCGCCCACGGCGCGAACCTTCTTCACGCCGTTGATCGTTTCGATCGCCACCACCGACGGCTCGTTCAGAACGATGCCGCGCCCCCTCAGATAGACCAGCGTGTTCGCGGTCCCGAGGTCGATCGCCATGTCATGCGACATGAACTTGAAGAAACGATTGAAGAACATTCTGTGCCCGCTCTCGCCCACCGCGCCAAGCCGTCGCCCACGGCCGGCGTTTGCCTCTCGGATATGCCACGCCTACTGCTCTCGATCGCCCGGAAAATCGGATGATTGTTGTAGTCGCGGGATGCCGCCGCTTGGGCTAGGAGTTGCGCCATGTCAATACGGCGCCTCCCCGAACATCTTGTCAATCGCATCGCAGCCGGCGAGGTCGTCGAACGGCCCGCGAGCGCACTCAAGGAACTGGTCGAGAACGCGATCGACGCCGGGGCCTCCCGAATTGCCGTTTCTCTGGCGGAAGGCGGCCTTTCGATGGTCGAGGTGGTCGACGACGGATGCGGCATGACGCCGGGCGACATGGCCCTCGCGCTGGAGCGGCACGCCACCTCCAAGCTGCCGGACGACGCGATCGATGCCGTTGAAACGCTCGGTTTTCGCGGCGAGGCGCTGCCCTCGATCGCCAGCGTGGCGCGGCTTTCGATCGAGAGCCGGGTGCGGGGTGCGGATGGGTGGCGGCGAGTCGTCGACAATGGCGCTCTGGTGGGCGAGGGGCCGGCCGCACTCCCGCCGGGGACGCGGGTGAAGATGGAGGCGTTGTTCGAGCGCGTGCCGGCGCGGCGCAAGTTCCTGCGCTCGGCCCGATCCGAATATGCGGCGAGCGTGGATGTCGTGCGCCGTCTCGCCATGTCGCGCCCGGAGATCGGCTTCACGCTGGAGCATGACGGGCGCCGTGTCTTCTCCGTGCCGCCCGGCGATAGCCAGCCTGCGCGCGTGGCGGCTCTGACCGATCGGGAGCTGGCGCCCAACAGCGTCGTCGTCGATCATGTGCGGGGCGAGGTGCGGCTCGAAGGCGTGATCGGGCTGCCCACCTTCAATCGCGGGGTGGCCGATCACCAATATCTGTTCGTCAACAATCGCCCGGTGCGCGACCGGCTGCTCGCGGGATCGGTGCGCGCCGCCTATCAGGATCTGTTGGCGCGGGACCGGCATCCGGTCGTCGCGCTGTTCGTGACGCTGCCGGGCAGCGAGCTCGACGTGAACGTCCACCCGGCCAAGACCGAGGTCCGCTTCCGCGAGCCGGCGCTGGTGCGCGGGTTGATCGTCGGCGGCCTGAGGGCGGCGCTCGATGGTGCCGGCCATCGCAGCGCGCAGCGCCCCTCAGCCGCGGCGCTGGGCAACTGGCAGACCGAGCCGACCGCTTCGACTCCCGCTCAACTCGCGACGCTCCCGCTGCCGATCGCGGAGCGGCAATATGGCGTGTGGGACGCCCGGCCGTCCTATGCAGCACCGAGCCCCGCAGCCCCGGCGCCTCAGGGGCGAGCGGAGATGGCGACGATCGCGCCGCCTGCCGCCGTGGAGCATCCGCTCGGGGTGGCCCGCGGGCAGGTGGCGGCGACCTATATCGTCGCGGAGGCCGAGGATGGCCTCGTCATCGTGGACCAGCACGCCGCGCACGAGCGGCTGGTGCTGGAGCGGATGCGCCGTGCCATGGCGGATGGCGGCGTGGCGTCGCAGGCGCTGCTGCTGCCCGAGGTGGTGGAGCTGGACGAAGCCGCCTGCGACCGGCTGGAGCCTCGTATCGAGGAACTGGCGGCGATGGGCCTCGAACTCGATCGCTTCGGGCCGCGCGCCATGCTGGTCCGCGCCGTTCCCGCGATGCTGGGCCGTGCCGACGTGCGCGGGCTGGTGAGCGATCTGGCCGACGAAATCGCCGCCTATGACGAGGCGCTCAGCCTCAAGGAGAAGCTGGACCATGTCGCCGCCACCATGGCCTGCCATGGCTCGGTTCGGGCCGGGCGGCTTCTCTCGGTTGCGGAGATGAACGCGCTGCTCCGCGAGATGGAGGTCACGCCGCATTCCGGCCAGTGCAACCATGGCCGCCCCACCTGGGTGAAGCTCGGCCACAACGACATCGAAAAGCTGTTCGGACGGAAGTGAGAGGCGCTCAGTTGCGCGCGTGCCAGCGCCGCGGCTTGAGTTCGCCCACCACCACACCGCAGAGGATCAGCGCCGCGCCGGCCCAGCCCATCATGCCGAGGCGTTCGCCGGCAAAGCGGCCGAGGATGCCGGCGAACACCGGTTCCGACGAATAGATCAGCGTCGCGCGGGTGGGGGATACCGTCCGCTGCGCCCAGTTCATCGCAAGCTGGATGAAGGCGCTGGCGATACCCAGCCCGATGCCGCTGATCCACACCGCGCTGCCCGGCATATGGAAGCTCTCGCCCGCGAAGGGCATGGCGATGAACCCGGCCACCGCCACGATCATGAGATCGAGCACCGCGACCCGTCCGGCGTCGATGCTCTCCGCATAGCGGCCGATCAGGATGATCTCGCCCGAGAAGGCGATAGCGCTCGCCAGCGTCATCCACTCGCCCCGGCCGAACCCGAAGGAACCACCCGAAGGGTTGGCGATCAGCACCAGTCCGGCGAAGGCCAACAGGATGCCGATCCAGCTCATGACTTGCGGCGCGCGGCGCAGCACCGCCCATTGGATCAGTGGAACGAGCGGCACATAGAGCGCCGTGAGAAAGGCCGACATGCTGGATGAGACGGACTGGAGCCCTCCCGTCTGGAGCAGATAGCCCGCCGCCATGGGGATGCCGATGGCGATCGCGGCCACGATATCCCGCCGCGTCGTGCCCCTGAGCCGCCCGCGCAGCAGCAGGACCGTCGCCAGCGCCGCCGTGCCGAAGCGCAGGCCGACAAAGAAGAACGGCCCCGATCCCGCACCCAGCGCGATACGTGTCGCGAGAAAGGTTCCGCCCCAGACGAACGCCACCGCCCAGAGCGCGAGATCCGGCAGGCGGGACTTCATGTCAGGCGGCGTGGAAGCCGCCGGTCGCCTCATCGAGCAACTTCAGCACACCCTCGCGGATGCCGAACCAGGCGCCGCGCAGCCGCAGCCGTCCAGCCTGCTCCGCTTCCGCCACGAAGGGGAAGGAGCGTAGGTTGGTGAGGCTGATCTTCACCGCCTCATGCTCCAGCCGGCGCTGCGCTGCGTCGCCATGGCCGCATTCGGCGACGACCGCATCCCGTGCGGTATCGAGCATGTCGACCCAGTGGGCGATGAAGCCGCCGGCTCCGGGAGGCGCGCCTTCGAACGCCTGCGTCATCGAGGCCTTGCAGCCGCCGCAGAACTCGTGTCCGAGCACGACGATCTCTTCCACGGGGATCTGCGTCACCGCGAACTCGACCGCAGCCGAGACGCCGTGACGGCTCGTGTCGTTCTCGTAAGGCGGCACCAGATTGGCCACATTACGGACGACGAAGATTTCTCCGGGCGACACGTCGAAAATCTGCGTCGGATCGACGCGGCTATCCGAGCAGGCGATGACGAGCGTCTTGGGGCTCTGGCCATCCGCCAGTTCGGTCCAGCGCGCACGCTGCTTGGCCCAGCCCTCCGCGCGGAAGCGACGGTAGCCTGCGATGAGATTTTCGAAGTCTGACATGACATGCTGCCTAAGGATGCGCGGCAGGGCTGGCAAGTCCGGTCGGCAATCGCTATCTCGCCCGCCATGACCGATGCCGCCGCAGAATCCCGTCCGCCCCGCATCCGCAAGCCCGACTGGATTCGGGTGAAAGCCCCGACCTCGGTGGGCTTTTCGGAAACCAAGGCGCTGATGCGCCGCCTCAATCTCGCGACCGTGTGCGAAGAGGCCGCTTGTCCGAACATCGGCGAGTGCTGGACCAAGAAGCACGCGACCGTGATGATCCTGGGCGACACCTGCACACGCGCCTGCGCTTTCTGCAACGTGAAGACGGGGATGCCCCGCGCCGTCGACAAGACCGAGCCCCAGCACGTCGCCGACGCGGCGGCTGAGTTGGGCCTCGAGCATATCGTCATCACGTCGGTCGACCGTGACGACCTGCCGGACGGCGGCGCCTCGCAGTTCGTGAAGGTGATCGAGGCGCTCCGCCGCACGACGCCGAACACCACGATCGAGATCCTGACGCCGGATTTCCGCAACAAGGCGGATGCCGCCGTCGAGGCGATCGTCGCCGCGCGGCCGGACGTCTATAACCATAATCTCGAAACCGTCCCGAGGCTCTATCCCACGATCCGGCCGGGCGCGCGCTATTATGCGTCGCTGCGCCTGCTGGAGAGCGTGAAGAAGCATGATCCGTCGATCTTCACCAAGTCCGGCCTGATGACCGGCCTCGGCGAGCAGCGGCTGGAGGTCCATCAGGTGATGGACGACATGCGTTCCGCCGACATCGATTTCCTGACGATGGGCCAATATCTCCAGCCGACTCCGCGCCATGCCAAGGTGGAGGAGTTCACCACCCCGCAGGCGTTCGGCGCCTATGGGGCGATCGCGCGGGCCAAGGGATTCCTGCTGGTCGCGGCCTCGCCGTTGACCCGTTCGAGCTACCACGCCGGTGACGATTTCGCGAAGCTGCGCGCGGCCCGCGAGGCCAAGCTGGCCCGCGGCTGATCGATAGGGAAAAGCGATGCCCCGCCACGCCGAAACCCGCCAGCTTCCCTATACGCCCGAGCAGATGTTCGATCTGGTGGCGGATGTCGCCCGCTATGGCGAGTTCCTGCCCTGGGTCGCGGCCGTGCGCGTGCGCGAGGACAGCCCCACCGAGATGATCGCGGACCTCGTGGTCGGCTTCAAGGGAATCTCCGAACGCTTCACCTCGCAGGTCCACAAGAGCCGCCCGTCGAGCATCCGCGTCGATTATCTGGAAGGACCGCTCGCGCACCTCACCAATGAATGGGGCTTCCGGCCGGACGGACAGGGCGGCACGCTGGTCGACTTCGCGGTGGACTTCGCGTTCAAATCGAAGCTGTTCGAGATGCTGGCGGGGCAGGTGTTCGACCGCGCGCTCCGCAAGATGATCGGCGCTTTCGAAACGCGCGCGGCCGAGCTTTATGCGTCCGGCGGCGTCGAATCCCCGAACGCGGCCGGCGAGGGCGTCGGCAGCAGCAGTTCGAGCGCGCACAGCGCCGCCTGAAGGCGGATCGCGCCACGGCCGAGATCGCCGAACTCGCGCTTGTCGGCCACCACATCGTCAGGATCGCCGGATCGGCTCGCGCGTGCGAAGACGACCGTTCCCACGGGCTTCTTCTCGGAGCCTCCGCCGGGGCCGGCGATGCCGGTGATCGCCACGCCGATGTCCGCGGAGCTGTGCTGGATCGCGCCCTGCGCCATGGCCCATGCGGTCGCGACCGAAACCGCGCCGAACGTCTCCAGCACGTCGGAGGGGACGCTCAGCATCCCCATCTTCGCTTCGTTGGCGTAGGTGATGAAGCCCGCCTCGAATACTTCGGACGAGCCCGGAATTTCGGTCAATGCCGCCGAGACGAGTCCGCCCGTGCAGCTTTCGGCCACCGCGACGCGGAGACCCGCCGCACGGTTCTCCTCGACGACCTTGCGGGCCGCCTCGATCAGTTCCGGGGGGAGGTTGGAGTCGGTCATCGGCTCGCCCCTTCGTCGTTCGGCCGGCAGATCGCAAGCCCCTTCGTCTGTTCCGGCCCGGCCACCTGGAGCGCCAGCAGGATCGCCTCGACCATCGCGTGCGCCTTCAGCGGCGCGGCCAGCGCGACGACATTGTCGATCGTCCCGCAATCCCGAATCGAGACATGGTCGTTGATCTGCTGCCCGACGATCGTCCGCGCCAGATTGATGACCGTGTCGTCGGACGCGAAACTGGAGAGATCCTGCCCCGTCGCCGCCTCGATGGCACGGCGGGCGCGAGCCGGGTCGGCCGGCATCTCATGCCGGTATCGGGCGGCGAGGCCCTTTCCCTCGTTGGGCAGGAAGGCATCGGCCGGAAGCGCGGGGGAGCAGCGCTCCGCCAGCCCCTCGATCGCGTCCGGCAACGCCACGGCGATGAGCGTCCGCATGTCGCTGCGCTCGATGCAGGCGGGGCGGGCGGCCTCGGCGGCCTGCCCCATGCCCAGCGCCAGCAGCGCGGCGAGGGCGGTCTTCCTCACGCGTCCGGCATCCGCACGGAGGCAATGGCCTGTGCGGCCATGCCTTCGCCTCGGCCGGTGAAGCCGAGCTTCTCGGTCGTCGTCGCCTTCACGCTCACACGATGGAGCGGGAGCCTGAGCAGATCGGCGACCCGCTGGCGCATGGCGTCGCGATGCGGGCCGATCTTGGGCGCCTCGCACATGATCGTGATGTCGACATGATCGATCACGCCGCCCTTCGCCGCGACGAGGCTGACGGCATGTTCGAGGAACTTGCCGGAGTCCGCGCCTTTCCAGCGAGCGTCGGAGGGCGGGAAATGGCTGCCGATATCGCCATCCGCGATCGTGCCGAGCAGCGCGTCGGTCAGCGCATGAAGGCCCACGTCCGCGTCGCTATGTCCTGCCAGCGCCTGCGTATGCGGGATTTTGAGGCCACACAGCATCACATGATCGCCCTCGGTGAAGGCGTGGACGTCGAAGCCCATGGCGGTGCGCGGGATCAACCCGGCGGCAAGGCGCTGCTCGGCGGCCGCGAAATCGGCTTCGTGGGTCAGCTTTTCCAACATCGGGTCTCCGGGAACGGCGGCCACCACGAGGCCCGCCATGCGCGCGACCTGTGCGTCATCGGTCGCCTCATGCGCCTCGGGCCAATTCTGGTGGGCAGCGAGAATGGCATTGAAACGGAAGGCCTGCGGCGTCTGCACGCGCGCCAGCCCTTCGCGCGGGACGGTGTCTCCAAGCGCGCCGTCCTCGCTGCGGACGAGCGTGTCGACCACGGCGAGCGTCGGCACCGCGCCGGGTTGCGTTTCCAGCGCGCCGAGCAGCCGGTCGATGACGGCGGCGGGCAGGAAGGGGCGGGCGGCATCGTGGATCAGCACCGCCTCCGGCGCGCCATGGGCGGCGATCGCCCGAAGCCCCGCGAGAACGGAATCCCGCCGCGTCGCGCCACCAGGCGAAACGCTGGCAGGCTGGCGACCGTCGAGCGCGGCGGCCAGCATCTCCTCCTGATCCGCACCGATGACGATGTGGACGCCGGCAATGTCGGGATGGTCCGCCAGCGCGTCGAAAGCCCGCGCGATGACGGCCTCACCCCCGATCCGGCGATATTGTTTAGGGAGGCCGCCACCGGCGCGCGTTCCGTTGCCGGCGGCCACAATCAGCGCCATCGCGCTCTTCTGTGCTGTCGAAGTCATCGCGCCGCGACCTAGACCTTCCCGAGGCCCATGGGAAGCTCCACGCCCGTGCTTGCCGCATCGCCGCAAAGCGAGTAGGGGGATTGCCTCTTTTTCAGGCAGATTGAACCCATGCGGAGCGAAGCGCTCGTGAAGTCGATTCAGGTCGGCCCCCTGACCATCGACACGCCGGTGATCCTGGCGCCGATGACGGGTGTCAGCGACTTGCCGTTCCGCAAGATGGTCCGGCGCTACGGTTCAGGGCTGAACGTCACCGAGATGATCGCCTCCCAGGCGGCGATCCGGGAGACCCGTCAGTCGCTTCAGAAGGCGGCATGGGATCCGATCGAGGAGCCCGTGTCGATGCAACTCGTCGGCTGCTCGCCCCCCGAGATGGGGGAGGCCGCCAAGCTCAACGAGGATCGCGGCGCGGCCATCATCGACATCAACATGGGCTGCCCGGTCCGCAAGGTGGTGAACGGGGACGCCGGCTCGGCCCTGATGCGTGATCTGGATCTCGCGGCGTCGCTCATCAAGGCGACCGTGGATGCCGTGTCGGTGCCGGTGACGCTCAAGATGCGGATGGGCTGGGACCATGACAGCCTCAACGCGCCGGAACTGGCCCGCATCGCCGAGGATCTCGGCTGCAAGATGGTCACGGTCCACGGCCGCACCCGCAACCAGATGTACAAGGGCACGGCGGACTGGGCGTTCATCCGCCGTGTGAAGGAAGCTGTCTCCATCCCGGTAATCGCCAATGGCGACATCTGCTCGGTCGACGATGCCGAGGAGGCGCTCAGCCAGTCCGGCGCGGATGGCGTGATGATCGGTCGTGGCGCCTATGGCCGACCGTGGCTACTCGGCCAGACGATGCGCTTCCTGACCACCGGCGAGCGCAGGCCCGATCCGTCGATCGATGAGCAATATGCCGTGATCGTCGAGCATTACGAGATGATGCTCAGCCATTATGGCCGGGAAACCGGCGTCAATATGGCCCGCAAGCATCTCGGATGGTACACCAAGGGGCTGTCCGGTTCGGCGGAGTTTCGGAACACCGTCAATCAGGTGCCCGATGCCGACCGCGTGCTGGCGATGATCGAGGAGTTCTACCGGCCGTGGCTATCCCGGGCGGCCGCCTGATCCGCCTCGGCCGCCGTGCGGGCGGCGAAACGGAGTTCCCCGGCGCGGCGGAACTGCTCGCGGCGGTGCCGGCGGCTTTGCTGGTGATCGACGGGGAGCGGGTGGTGCGCGATTGCAACGCCGCCAGCGAAGCCCTGCTCAATCTCGCGCGATCGGCCGTGATCGACCGCCCCATCGAGGAAATGACCGGACATCCGCTCACCAGCATGGCGGCGGATCAGCCTTTTGCCGCCTATGATCTCGACATGGTACTGCCCGTCGGCCGCCATTATCGGGGAGATATGACGGTTGCGCCGTTGCCGGAGCGGACGGGGTGGCGGATCGTCTCCATCCACGGTCGCGCGAGCCATGACATCTCCGCCCGGCGCGGCGACCGCGTGACGCGAACCTTGCCGGCCGCCGCTGCCGCATCGCTGCTGGCGCATGAGGTGAAGAACCCGCTGTCCGGTATCCGGGGCGCCGCCCAGTTGCTCGAGGCCGGGGCCGGCCCCGAACAGACCGAACTGACCCAGCTCATCCGTCGCGAGGTCGACCGGATCGTGGGCCTGATCGATCGTATGGAAGGCCTGTCGGATACGCGACCGCGGGTTTGCGAGCCGATCAACATCCATTCCGTGCTCAACCATGCGCGCATCGTCGCCTGTGCGGGGTTTGCCGCGAACGCCATGGTCCGCGAGCTATATGACCCTTCGCTGCCGGACGTGCTCGGCAACCGGGACGGCCTTGTGCAGGTGGTGCTCAATCTTCTGAAGAATGCGGCCGAAGCGACGGCAGGCAATGGGATCATCACGCTCACCACGGCCTATCGCCATGGCCTCTCGGTCGCGCCGCTCGGCGGCGGGCAGCGTCTCGCCCTGCCGATCGAGCTGTGCGTGATCGACGACGGCCCCGGCGCGCCGGAAGAGATGGTGCCGCATCTGTTCGATCCCTTCGTCACCTCGAAGGTTTCGGGAAGCGGTCTCGGTCTCGCCCTGGTCGACAAGCTGGTGAACGAGATGGGCGGCATCGTTGAATATGCGCGCGAGGGCACGCCGGCACGGACGGTATTCCGCCTGCTGCTTCCTCGCGCGCCGATCGCATCGGGACGGGGATCGCCATCATGAACGGGCTGTTGTCGGGCCGTATTCTGGTCGTGGACGATGATGCGGCGATCCGCACCGTCGTGCGTGAGGCCCTGCGACGAGCTGGACATGTCGTCGAGACCGCGGGCTCCATCGCCGAGATGCGTCGCGCGATCGGAAGCTTCGCGCCGGACGTGCTGGTCACGGACGTGATGCTGCCCGATGGAGATGGGCTGGACATGGTGCCGGACATCGCCGCGCGCTATCCCGATCTGCCGGTCATCGTGCTTTCGGCGCGCAATACGCTTGCGACGGCTGTGCGCGCGACGGAGCAGGGGGCCTTCGAATATCTGCCCAAGCCCTTCGATCTCGATGAGCTGGGCCGGGCCGTGGTGGGCGCGCTTTCAGGCCGGGCGACCGGTGGAAACAGCGAAGATGGAGATGCGCAGGCGCACGATCTCCCCCTGATCGGCCGTTCGCCGGCCATGCAGCAGGTCTATCGGACGATCGCCCGCGTCGTCTCCAACGACCTCACCGTGCTGATCCTCGGGGAATCGGGGACCGGCAAGGAACTGGTGGCGCGGGCGATCCATGATCTCGGCCCCCGATCGCGGCGACCCTTTGTGCCCGTCAACATGGCGGCGATCCCCCGCGAACTGATCGAGAGCGAGCTGTTCGGGCATGAACGGGGGGCATTCACCGGCGCCGCCCAGCGGACGGCCGGGCGGTTCGAGCAGGCGGCGGGCGGCACGCTTTTCCTCGACGAGATCGGCGACATGCCGCTGGAAGCGCAGACACGGCTTCTGCGCGTGCTCCAGGAGGGCGAGTTCACCACCGTCGGCGGCGCACGTCATATCAAGGCCGACGTCCGCGTGATTGCGGCCACGAACAAGGATATCGAGCGGCAGGTGGCCGAAGGCGGCTTTCGGGAAGATCTCTATTATCGGCTGAACGTGGTACCGGTCCGCCTGCCGGCGCTGCGTCAGCGGATGGAAGATGTCGGCGAGCTGGCCCGCCATTTTCTCGATCGCGCCGCCGCCGATGGGCTTCCGCGCAAGACGCTGGATGACGCGGGCGTGGAGCGCCTGCTCCAGCATGGCTGGCCCGGCAATGTCCGCGAGCTGGAAAATCTCATGCGACGCCTGGCCGCGCTGGTGCGTGAAGAGCGGATCGGTGCTGCCGCCATCGGGGCGCAGCTCGGCGCGGGCTCCGCGATCGAAATTGTCCCCGCTGTCGAGAGCGATGGCGGGTTGTGCGGCTCGGTGGAGCTCCATCTGACGCGCTATTTCGCCGGTTTCGGCCGCGAGTTGCCGCCTGACGGGCTCTATGAGCGGCTGCTTGCGGAGATCGAACCGCCTTTGCTGCGAATCGCCCTGGCCGCATCCAAGGGCAACCAGATTCGCGCGGCGCGGCTGCTCGGGATCAACCGCAATACGCTGCGCAAGAAGTTGACCGAACGCGGGATCGATCCCTCCGCTTCGCGACGGAACGGCTGAGCAATACGACGGATCGGTTGTAACATCCGCGTCGCAATCGTGTTGTGTCGGCAACGCCCTGTGGTAGAACAGCCACGATGGAGGCGGAGACAACTCGTCCACGGGGAGGGCGCCAAGCCCAGCAGCCGCGATGGAGGCGGAGGCTGACGGTCGTCCAGCGCCGGGGCTCGCTGATGGTCCTGCTCGAGATCGCGACCGTCTTGGTGTGGCTCGCCATCTTCGCCGCAAGCTGGTCCTTCATCTCCCGAAGCAGCTCGCCGGAGCAATTGCTGACACCGCCGGTCGTGGCCCTGTTGCTGGTCGCGAACCTTGTGCCGCTGATCGGGTTGCTCGTTCTGGCCGCCCGGCGGATCGCCCGTCGACGTGTGGCGGGAACGGGCGGCGGGGGGCGGCTGCATGTCCGGCTCGTTGCGCTTTTCTCCGGGGTCGCGGCGGTGCCGACGCTGCTGGTGGTCGTCTTCGCCTCGTTGCTGTTTCAGTACAACGCGGCTTTCTGGTTCTCCAACAACGCCCGCACCGTGCTCGAAAATTCGGATCGTGTCGCGCAGGCCTATGTCCAGGAAAAGCAATCGGCGCTCGAACGAGAGATGCTGCCGATGGCCGGCGATTTCCGAAACGCGTTATCGCAGATAACGTCGCTGGAAGATCCCCGCATCCCGAGCTTCTTCGCCGAGCAATATACCAGGCGCCATCTCTATGAGCTGATCCTGATCGGCGTCGGCAAGGATGGCGCACCCCATCTGCTGGCTCTCACCAATCCGACCAACAAATCCGCCAGCGAGCTGATCCCGCTGAGCAAATATCCCAAGCTTGATCGTGGCGAAGTGGATAGCAGCGTCGTAGCGGACCGGATCGAATCCCGCATCGCGGTGGACCCCAAGGCCAAGCTTTATATCTACGCCTCGCAGCAGCTTGATCCGCAGGTCGTGGCGCAGGCGACACGGGCGCGCTCGGCCGCCGGCGATTACAGCAGCCTGCTCGAACGTTCGCGGTCGCTCCAGTTGCGCTTCAATGCGGCTCTCTTGGTCGTATCGCTCCTGATCGTGGCGGCTTCCATCTGGATCGCCTTCACCGTCGCGGATCGCCTGACGCGTCCGATTTCCGGGCTCGTCGGCGCGGCGCGACGGATCACCTTGGGCGATCTCTCCGTTCGGGTCGCGCCGGCAGTGCGTCGCGATGAGATCGGCGCGCTCGCGACAGCCTTCAATCGGATGACCCGCCGGATCGAGGAACAGACGAGCGCGCTGGTCTCCGCCAATCGACAGGGTGAGGAGCGGCGCGCTTTCATCGAGGCGGTGCTGTCGGGTGTGAGTGCCGGCGTGGTGTCCGTGGACGGCGAGCGGCGTATCCGGCTTATCAACCAATCGGCCGAGCGGCTGCTGCATACCGAGGGCCAGAGCCCCATCGATCGGCCGCTGCACGATGTCGCGCCCGAACTGGATCAGTTGATCGGGCAGGATGAGCGGGAATCCGTCGTCCAGCTCACCAGCGGCGGAGAAATCCGTACCCTTGCCGTGACGCAGGTGGATTCCGACGGCGGCCATGTGCTGACCTTCGACGATATCACGCAGCAGTTGCTCGATCAGCGCCGGGCCGCGTGGTCGGACGTGGCGCGCCGCATCGCGCACGAGATCAAGAACCCGCTGACGCCGATCCAGCTCGCCGCCGAACGCCTCCAGCGGCGTTATGGCAAGGAAGTGACAAGCGATCCGGCCGTATTCGAGCGCCTGACGCAAACCATCGTGCGACAGGTCGGCGATCTACGGCGGATGGTGGACGAATTTTCCTCCTTCGCGCGTGTGCCCAAGCCGGTCTTCCGGGCGGAACCGCTCGTCGAGATCGCGCGGCAGGCGTTGTTCCTGCACGAGGTCGCCCATCCCGCGATCCATTTCTCACTCGATGCCCCGGAGCCGCCGCCCATCCTGGTATGCGACCGTCGCCTGCTCGGCCAGGCCTTGACGAATATCGTCAAGAATGCCGTCGAAGCCATTCAGGAAAAAGGGGAAGAGGGCGAAACGCCCACAGGCAGCGTGGCGATGAAGATCGAGGCCGAGGAAGGCCGGATCATCATCGAGCTTGCCGACACCGGCATAGGCTTGCCTGCGGAGCGTGAGCGCCTGACCGAACCTTATATGACGACCCGCTCGCGCGGCACGGGGCTCGGCCTCGCGATCGTCAAGAAGATCGTGGAAGAGCATTTCGGCACCATCGCCTTTGCCGATCGCCCCGGCGGCGGCACGGTGGTGCGGATCCAGCTCGATGCCGCGAAACTCGCGCCCCTCGTCGGCGCGTCCGAACACGATGCCTCCGGGGAGGAGGCTCGCCCCACCGAACTGACCCGCATGAAGGCCGGATGACATGGCATTGGACGTTTTGATCGTCGATGATGAACAGGACATTCGCGAACTGGTCGCGGGTGTTCTCGAGGATGAGGGCTATGGCGCCCGGACCGCGGCGGACAGCGATGCGGCGCTGGCGGCGATCCGCGAACGCAGGCCCAGCCTGGTCCTGCTTGACGTATGGTTGCAGGGATCGAAGCTCGACGGGCTCGATCTGCTGGACGAGATCAAGCGGCGGGACGCGTCGATCCCCGTGCTGGTCATTTCGGGCCATGGCAATCTGGACACGGCGGTCGCCGCCATCCGGCGCGGTGCGGCCGATTTCATCGAAAAGCCCTTCGAGGCCGAACGCCTGCTGCTCCTCGTCGCGCGCGCGACCGAGACGGAACGGCTGAAGCGCGAGAACGCCACGCTGCGCGCCCAAATCGGACAAGATGAGGAGTTGAACGGTCAATCCGCCGCGATCAACCACGTTCGTGCGACGCTCAAGCGCGTGGCGGCGACCGGCAGCCGCGTGCTCGTCACCGGCCCGGCGGGCGTCGGCAAGGAAGTGGCCGCCCGGCTGCTTCACACCTGGTCCAATCGCTCACAGGCGCCGTTCGTGGTCGTGTCCGCGGCGCGGATGACGCCCGAACGCATGGAAGAAGAGCTGTTCGGCACGGAAGAGGGGGGCGAGCTGCATCGCCCCGGCCTTCTGGAGCAGGCGCATGGTGGCACGCTCTTCCTCGACGAGATCGCGGACATGCCGCTCACCACGCAGGCGCGTATCCTCCGTGTGCTGACCGATCAGAGTTTCACCCGCGTCGGTGGGACGCAGATGGTGAAGGTGGATGTCCGCGTCGTCTCGGCTACCGCGCGCGCGCTTCAGGAAGAGATTTCCGCCGGTCGATTCCGCGAGGATTTATACTATCGACTCAATGTGGTGCCGGTGAATCTTCCCGCGCTATCCGAGCGACGGGAGGACATCCCCGCGCTCGTTCATCACTTCGCAGCCCGTTATGCGACGGAGCGGCGCGTGGCGACGCCGGAGATCGCCGCCGAGGCGCTGGCCGCGCTTCAGGCCTATGACTGGCCGGGCAATGTCCGTCAGCTTCGAAATGTCGTGGAGCGGACGATCATCATGGCGCCGGGTGACCGGATCGGCCGGATCGACGCCGATATGCTTCCGCCGGAAGTGCTGTTCGATCAGGAGCGGCTGGCGCCCGGCAACGCGGCCAAGGCGATCATGGGCACGCCGCTTCGCGAAGCCCGCGAAACGTTCGAGCGCGAGTATCTGCGTGTCCAGATCCGGCGTTTTTCGGGCAATATCTCGCGCACGGCGACGTTCATCGGGATGGAGCGCTCGGCGCTCCACCGTAAACTCAAGTCGCTTGGGCTCGTCGATCTGAAGGATGCGGAGGAATAGCCGCCCGCACCTGTTTCGATATCCGAAGATCGAAATGGCCCGTGTGACGCTCTGCGGGCCATTGCCGCGGCGCGTCATCTCGCATACATTCCGGCCACTTCCGCAGCCGGCGGGAGGACGCAACGCCAACGAACGGCGCGCATGCGGGCCACGCCCCGCCAATCTGACCGGAGACAGGTCATATGGCCGAAAAGCCCAACAATCTCCAGGACATGTTCCTCAACGCCCTGCGCAAGTCCAAGACCCCGGTGACGATGTTCCTCGTCAAGGGCGTCAAGCTTCAGGGCATCATCACCTGGTTCGACAATTTCTCAGTGCTGCTCCGTCGCGACGGGCAGAGCCAGCTTATCTACAAGCACGCCATCTCCACGGTGATGCCGGCCCACCCGATCGACCTCGCGCCGATCGAAAAGGCCTTCGCCGAGAGCAAGCGCGGTACGCTGTTGCAGGAAATCTTCCTCAACGCCGTCAAGCAGTCGGCGGAGCCCGTGACGATGTTCCTCGTGAACGGCGTCATGCTTCAGGGCGAAGTGGCGGCTTATGATCTCTTCTGCCTGCTGCTCCGTCGCGACGGGCAGAGCCAGCTCGTTTACAAACATGCGATTTCGACGGTTCAGCCGCTCCACCCGGTCAACCTTGCCGACGTCGATGGTGAGGCGGACGCAGATTGAGCGGATTCGGTCGGGAAGATAAGGACGGCATCGTTCGCGGAGCGCGGGCGATCGTCGCCCTCCCGGAAATCGGACCTCATAACCGCTCCGCCGAAGCGCGACTGGAGGAGGCCGCGGGGCTCGCCGGCGCGATCGGTCTGGATGTGGTCGAACGCATGGCCTTCCGGCTGCGCTCGCCCAAGGCCGCGACCCTGCTTGGGTCCGGTCAGGTCGAGGCGCTGGCCGAAGCCGTGCGAATGGCCGAAGCGGAGCTGGTCGTCATCGATGCGGCGGTGACGCCCATCCAGCAGCGCAATCTGGAAAAGGCGGTCGAGGCCAAGGTGATCGACCGCACCGGCCTGATCCTTGAGATATTCGGCGAGCGTGCCGCGACCGCCGAGGGGCGGTTGCAGGTCGAACTCGCCCATCTCGACTATCAGGCGGGCCGGCTGGTGCGGAGCTGGACCCACCTTGAACGCCAGCGCGGCGGCTTCGGCTTTCTTGGCGGCCCCGGCGAAACACAGATCGAGGCCGACCGTCGCCTGATCCGCGATCGCATGGCCAAACTCCGCCGGGAGTTGGAGCAGGTAAGCCGAACGCGTGGGCTCCATCGTGACCGGCGCCGGCGCGCGCCATGGCCGATCGTCGCGCTGGTTGGCTATACCAACGCTGGAAAGTCCACGCTTTTCAACCGGATGACTGGCGCGGAGGTGATGGCGAAGGATCTGCTTTTCGCTACTCTCGATCCGACGATGCGGAACATCCGCCTGCCGGGCATCGACAAGGCGATCCTGTCCGACACGGTGGGCTTCGTTTCGGATCTGCCGACGCAGCTCGTCGCGGCCTTCCGCGCCACGCTGGAGGAAGTGACGACCGCCGACATCATCGTGCATGTCCGCGACATGTCGCATCCTGACAGCGATGCGCAGGCCGAGGATGTCGCGCGCGTGCTTTCCGAGATCGGCGCGACCGGCGGGGAGGGGGCTCCGATGATCGAAGCCTGGAACAAGGTCGATGCGCTCGACGCTGAAGCCGCCGCCACCCTGAGGGCCGAAGCGGCTCGCCGAGAGGATGCGGTGGTGCTTTCCGCACTGACCGGGGAGGGGGTCGACGATCTGCGGCGGGCTCTGTCCGAACGGCTGAGCCAGGGCGCACGCGTCCGCACCGTAAGACTGTCGGCGAGCGACGGCGCGGCCATCGCCTGGCTTCACCAGAATGGCGAGGTTCTGCGCAGCGAAAGCAGCGGAGAGGCGATCCGCCTCGATGTACGGATCAGCGACGTGGATTGGGCTCGCTTCGAGGCCCGAGACTAAACGAAGAGCCGCTCCCTTTCCCTTTGCGGGAGAGGGGGCATCCGCTCTCAGCTCCGCATGAGCTTGCGGGTGAAGCCGATCAGGCCGAGCTGGCGATGCCGTCGCAGCCGCTCGGACCGCAGGATCAGGCGGACCTGAGCAAAGCAACGCTCGACGTCATCGTTGACGAGCACATAGTCATAGCCGTCCCAGTGGCCGATCTCGGAAACGGCGCGTTCCATGCGGCGGTCAACGACCTCGGCGCTGTCCGTCCCGCGACCGCGCAGACGGCGCTCCAGCTCTTCCATCGACGGCGGCAGGATGAAGATCCGGACGACATCCCCGGCCGCCTGCTGATAAAGCTGCTGGGCACCCTGCCAGTCGATGTCGAAGAGAACGTCGCGTCCTTCGTGCAGCATCGCCTCAACCGGCGCCCGCGGCGTGCCATAGCGATGATCGAAAACATGCGCCCATTCGAGGAACGCGTCGTCCGCGACCATTTCCTTGAACTTCGCCGTATCCACGAAGTGATAATCGCGGCCGTCCACTTCTCCGGGCCGCATGGGGCGGGTGGTGGCAGAGACGGACAGCCTGATCTGTCCATCCACCTCGATCAGCTTGCGGGCGATCGTCGATTTTCCTGCGCCCGATGGCGAGGAGATGACAAACAACAGGCCCCTGCGATGCAACTCCGTCTCATGCGGATTGCGACGGGGGGCGGACGGGATGGAGGTGGAATCGAGCTGTTCGACCATGACCGCTTCTGCCGCGATGCAGCGTGGGCCGTCAATCCCAACCGCACTTAAAGTCCGGCGGCCTTCGCCTTGATCCACAGTTCTTCCTTCGCTTCGAGCGACAGGCCCACGAATGCATCGCCGGCTTCGGCCTCCATGGCGGCGAAACGGCGCTCGAACTTCGCATTGCCCGCCCGGAGCGCCGCTTCCGCATCCACGCCGCAATGCCGAGCCCAGTTGACGACCGCGAAGAGCAGATCGCCAAATTCCTCCGCCCGCGCCGCGTCATCGATGGCGGTGTCGATTTCCGTGAGTTCCTCCATAACCTTCGCCCGCGAGCCGTTGGCGTCGGGCCAGTCGAACCCCGTGCGCGCGGCGCGCTTCTGGAGTTTCTCCGCCCGCATCAACGAAGGCAATCCCAGAGCGACACCCGCAAGCGCGCCCGTCTCGCGGCGACTGGCACGCTCCTCTGCCTTGATCGCTTCCCAGCCGCGCTGGGCAGCCGCGCCATTGCTGCGTTCGATATCGCCGAAAACATGGGGATGGCGGCGGACCATCTTGTCCGAAATGCCGGCGATGACGTCGGCGAGCGTGAAATGACCGGCTTCCTCGGCCATTCGCGCATGGAACACGACCTGAAGCTGGAGATCGCCAAGCTCGCCACGGAGATCGGCCATGTCGCTGCGCGCGATCGCGTCGGCCACCTCATGGGCCTCTTCGATGGTATAAGGTGCGATCGTGGAGAAGTCCTGCTCGACATCCCATGGACAACCGCTCTGAGGATCACGCAGCTTCGCCATGATCTGCGCGAGCCGCTCGATAGCCGCACCCGAAGAGGGAGCTTCCGCCGATATGCCGGAGGTCGGGGATGACGTCATGTCGCTCCTCATGCCAAAGTCCGATAATATACATTATGTAAAATCATATCGATATCCGATCGTGAGAAGGCGCCCTACCGTCGAACATCGATCCAATGCGCTATGCCGAACAGGATGATGAAAATCGCAATCCAGGCGACGGCCATTGGAAGCCGTGGACCATGGGGCAAATGCCGTCGCGCAATCAGGGCGCTGCCGACCAGCAGCATCGCACCGGCGATCCAGATGAAATCACCGGCGCGATCGAGCGTCATGCGAAGTCCAGCTCCATGCCGTCATAGCCGGGCTCGACATGATCGGGCAGTTCGGCCTTGAGCCGCTGATAATCCATGCTGTTGTCCATGTGCATCAGCACGGCAAGCTCAGGCTTCAATCGCTGAATCCAGCCGAGCGCCTGGTCGAGATTGGGGTGCGTAGGATGCGGCTTACGGCGCAAGGCATCCAGTATCCATACGTCCACACCCTTATACAGTGCAGCCATGTCATCAGTCAACCCATTGAAATCAGTGGCATAAGCAGCCGAATAGCCATTCCAGTCGAAACGCAGGCCGGCGGATTCGATCGCCCCATGCGGCTGGTCCACCACCCGGACCCGGATGTCGCCGATCATCATCTCGTCCGGCAGGTGATGCGGTCGCACTGTCGGCGGATATCCGTCCTTGCCCTCGAAAGCGTAGTAGAAGCGCTCCTGCATCGACTTCAGCGTGTGCGGGCGCGCATAACCCTCCACCGCCGCGCGGTTGAGGATCACGATCTGGCGGAGATCGTCGATGCCGTGGGTGTGATCCGCATGGTCGTGCGTCCAGATCACGGCGTCGAAGCGGCTGGCGCGCGCATCGAGAAGCTGTTCGCGCAGATCCGGTGACGTATCCACGAGAATGCGGGCCTGGTCGGTCTCGACGATGATCGAAGCCCGGCGGCGGCGGTTCTTCGGCTCGTTGGGATCGCACTGGCCCCAGTCGTTGCCGATCCGCGGAACGCCCGACGACGTGCCCGAGCCCAGCAGTCGGATTCTCATGCGTGCGCTTTCGTGAAGAGATTGAAGAAGTTGGCGCTGGTATTCGCCATGAGTGTTCCGACGGGTTCGCCACGCAGATCGGCCAGAAAGCGGGCGGTATCCGCGACGAAGGCCGGCTCGCAAGGCTTCCCCCGATGCGGCACCGGCGCAAGGAATGGCGAGTCCGTCTCGATCAGCAGTCGATCCGCGGGGATCTTGGCAGCAGTAGCCTGCAAGTCCTTGGCATTCTTGAAGGTAACGATACCGGAGATCGAAATGCTGAGCCCCAGTTCGAGCATCTTGTCGCCGAATGCCTCGGAAGCCGTGAAGCAGTGGATCAGGGCCGGGAAGCGCCCCTTCCCCATCTCCTCCGCGAGGATCGCGTTGGTATCCTCCTCGGCGTCGCGGGTATGGATGATGAGCGGCAGGCCGGTCTCGCGGGAGGCTGCTATGTGGGCGCGGAAGCTCGCCTGCTGACGGGCACGGTCGCTATGATCGTAATAATAATCGAGGCCGGTTTCGCCGATGCCGATCACGCGCGGATGGGCGGCGGCGGCAACCAGCTTCTCGGTATCGATATCGGGATGCTGATCCGCCTCATGCGGATGGATGCCGACCGACGCCCAGACATCGGGCTCGCGTTCAGCCGTGGCGATGATGTCGCCCCATTCGCGCTCCCGCGTCGAGATGTTGAGCATGGTGGTGACGCCGGCGGCGCGCGCGGAGGCAAGCACCTCGGCCTGGCGTTCGACCAGCTTCGGATAATTCAGATGGCAATGACTGTCGACGAGCATGGCCCGGCAGATAGGGCCAAGTGCGCGTCATGGGAAGGTGGCGCTATCGCACCCGCACCCTGCCACCCCGGAAAGACGCCGGAATGGCAGGGTTCGCGGATCAGGCCTCCGCTTCCAGTTCCAGGCGCGGAAACACGCCCTGCGGCGTTGGGAGCGTGGTGCCGGGGGCGATTGGCGTCGAAAGAGCCGCGAAATCGCGAGCCCCCTCCCCGATAGCAAGCTGGTCGAGCAGTTTGCCCGCGGACGCCGGAATCGCCCACTGCGCGAGGATCGCGTGTTGGCGCACGGCTTCCGCCGTCCAGTAGAGGACCGCATCCGCCTTGGCCGGGTCGGTCTTGCGAAGTGCCCACGGCGCCATATCGGCGAAATAGCGATTGGCCTCGCCGACGCCTTCCCAGAGGATTTCGAGTACCCGATGCAGCGCGAATTCCTCCATCGCCTCGGCCATGCGCGGGAGGAGCGACACGGGCAGCGCCGGCGCGGGTTCGTCGCCCGGCCCCGGCAGGACGCCGCCGCACTGCTTGGCGATCATCGACAGGCTGCGCTGGGCCAGATTGCCGAGCCCGTTGGCGAGATCAGCATTCACCCGCGTGACGATGCCTTCGGGGCTGTAGCTGCCGTCCTGACCGAAGCTCACCTCGCGCAGCAGGAAATAGCGCAGGCCATCCACGCCATAGCGCTCCGCCATCTCCAGCGGATCGACGACGTTCCCGGTGGACTTCGACATCTTCTCGCCGCGGTTCAGCACGAAGCCATGGCCGAACACCTGCTTCGGCAGCGCGATGCCGGCGGACATCAGGAAGGCCGGCCAATAGACCGCGTGGAAGCGCACGATATCCTTGCCGATGACGTGGACGTCCGCCGGCCACCACTTCGACATGTCGCCCGGATAACCGGCGCCGGTCAGATAGTTGGTGAGCGCGTCGACCCACACATACATCACATGTCCCGGCGAATCCGGCACCGGAACGCCCCAGTCGAAGCTGGTGCGCGAGATCGAGAGGTCCGACAGGCCGCCCTTCACGAAGGACAGGATTTCGTTGCGGCGCCCTTCCGGGCGGATGAAATCGGGGTTCGCCTCATAATGGGCGATCAACCGGTCCTGATAAGCGGAGAGGCGGAAGAACCAGCTCTCCTCCACCGTCCATTCGACAGGCGTGCCCTGCGGCGAGAGCTTGGCGCCCCCTTCCCCTTCGACCAGTTCCTTCTCGTCGTAGAAGGCCTCGTCGCGGACCGAATACCAGCCTTCGTAGCGATCGAGATAGATGTCGCCATTGTCGCGCATCGCGCGCCAGATCGCGGCGCTCGCTTCATAATGATCGGCATCCGTGGTGCGGATGAAACGATCATGCGAGATGTTGAGGGCGGCCGTCATCTCACGGAAAGCAGACGACATTTCATCAGCCAGCGCGCGCGGAGTGATGCCGCGGTTGCGCGCCGTCTGGGCCATCTTCAGGCCATGCTCGTCCGTGCCGGTGAGGAAGCGGACCTCGCGTCCCTCGGCGCGCTTCCAGCGGGCGATGGCGTCGGTCGCGATCGCTTCGTAGGCGTGGCCGACATGCGGGCGGCCGTTCGGGTAGCTGATCGCGGTGGTGATGTAGAAAGGCTTGGTCATCGGCGGGCGCTGGACGCTCTTTCCATGTTGAGCGACGCGAGCAGCCCGGCCAGCTCGAACACCGTCGCCTGGGGATCGAGCGAGAGGCGAACCGCACTCCCGGCCAGGGCGCGCGCCTTCTCCCACAGCGCCACGGCATCGGCAAGCGCCTGTCCGTGTCTTCCGCGCGCCTCGGCGGCGATGCGGCTGGGCAGGCGCTCCAGAAAAATCTCATAGCGAGGCTGCGCGGCTTTCAGCGCCAGCGCTTTGGCCAGTGCGACCCGCTCGCTATTGTCGGGATCGCCCGAACGGATGATGGATTCCATCGCGCTGTCGAGGCCGGCGACATCGAGCCCGGCGAAACGCAGCGTCCTGCCGGGAGAGCCCTCGCCCGCCGCCGTCAGGTCCGCGATCTCGCGGTCATCGGCATCCGGCAGCGTATCGCGCAGCGCAACCTGCATGTCGCCCTGTTCGAGCGGTGCGAAGCGAAGCACCCGGCAACGGGAGCGGATCGTCGGAAGCAACCGCGCCGGCGCATGGCTGACCAAGAAAAACAGCGAGTTGACGGGTGGTTCTTCTAGCAGCTTGAGAAGGGCGTTGGCGCCCGAACGCTCCATGTCGTCCGCCGCGTCGATGATGACGACGCGCCAGGGGGAAAAGCTCGGCGAGGTGGCGAACAGCCGAGAGAGGCCACGCACCTGATCCACCGTGATCGAGCGCGCGGTGTCCTTTGTCTTCTCCCGATAAAGACGCTCCAGCACCATCACGTCAGGATGACTGCCAGCCTCCCACAATCGTGCGATGCGGTGATCCGGGGGCACGTCGAGGCCGGGCGCATCAACGGCCGGGCCTGCCGCATCCGCCAGCAGGCGCAGCGCCGCCGCGCGGGCGAAGCTTCCCTTTCCGACGCCCTGCGGGCCGCTCAGCAGCCAGGCATGATGCATCCGCCCGGAACGATAGGCTTCCAGCAAGGCGGCGACCTGCCGTGATTGGCCGTAGAGCGCCATGCCGCCTTACAGCCCCGCCAGCGCGGCAATGAGGCGGGCGGTCACCCGTTCCGCCTCGCCCTGTGCGTCGACGAGCCGGAACCGCGCCGGCTCGGCCTTCGCCAGTGCCGCGAAGCTGTCGGCGACGCGGGCGTGATAGTCCGCATCACGCCCGCCAATGCGATCCGAATCGCCGCGGTCCCGCATTTGGGCTCGGCGAGCAGCTTCCTCGGCCGGAAGCGTGAGAAGCAGCGTGCGATCCGGCAGGAGCCCCGCCGAACCGACCTCGTGCAGCAACTTCAGTCGCTCGATCGATACCCCATCGGCGCCGCCCTGATAGGCGAGCGAGCTGTCGAGGAAACGATCGGTGATGACCCATTTCCCTGCTTCGAGCGCGGGCAGGATGGTCTTCGCGACATGATCGGCGCGCGCGGCCGCGAACAGCAGCGCCTCCGCGCCGCCGGTCCAGCGATCGGCCGATCCTTCGAGCAGAAGGCGGCGGATCGCCTCCGCCCCCTCGCTGCCGCCGGGCTCACGCGTTTCCACGACGTCGAGCCCCCGCGTGCGTAGCGCAGCCGCCAGCGCGCGGACCTGCGTCGATTTGCCGACGCCTTCCCCGCCTTCCAGCGCGATGAAGCGCCCCCGCGTCATTGGCCTGGCCCCCGGATATGGATCAGGCGAAACCGAACAGCGCCTTGATCGACGCCCAGATGCGGCCGAAGAAGCCCGCTTCGCCGACATCATTCTCGGCCACGAGCGGCAGCACCTGCTGGTCCTGCCCCGGAGGCGAGACGACGAGATCGGCGATATGCTGGCCGGCGGTGATTGGCGCCTTGATCGGGCCTTCATACACCACTTTCATCGGCGGCGCGTCTCCGCCGGCGCGCTGGCCGAGAATGCCGCCCACGCCGAGCGGGACGGTCACGGCGAGATCGCGCGGCGCGACAAGGCCGACCTTGGAGGACGATCCGCCCTGAACCTCGGCCATGTCCACGCGCTTGCCCTTGGCGAAGAGCGGCTTGAGCCGCCACGCTTGGAAGCCCCAGTTCATCAGGGCGATCGACTGGTTCACGCGCTCGTTCCAGCTCTGCATCCCGGCGAGCACCATGACGAGGCGGCGCCCGCCCTGCTCGGCCGAGCCGGTGAAGCCATAGCCGGCTTCTTCGGTATGGCCGGTCTTGAGGCCGTCCGCGCCCGGCACCTTGCCAAGGATCGGATCGCGATTCTCTTGGCTGATATTGGCGCCGCCCATGGTCTTGCCCCAGGCGAAATTCGGCTTGGCGTAGAACTGCTTATAGAGATCCGGGTAGTCGCGGATCGTCGCCTCGGCGAGTGTCGCGAGATCGCGCGCGGTCACATAGGTGACGCCGCCGTCCGGCCAGCCATTGGCCGTGCCGAAGTGCGAATTCTTCAGCCCGAGATGTTGGGCCTGCTGGTTCATCAGGTTGACGAAGGCCGGCTCCGTGCCCGCTATGCCCTCGGCCAGCACGATGCAGGCGTCGTTGCCCGACAGCGTGATGATGCCCGACAGAAGGTCCGAAACGGAGACCTGCTCGCCCGCGGCGATGAACATGGTGGAGCCCTGCGCGTGCCACTTCTTCCATGTCTCGGGCGACATGGTGAACTTCTGGTCCAGCTTCAGCTCACCGCTCTTGATGAGGCTGAAAGCGACATAGACCGTCATCATCTTCGCCAGCGAGGCCGGCGGCATACGGAAATCAGGCTGCTTCTGGTAGAGGATGGCGCCCGAATTCATGTCCTGGAGGAAGGCGACCTGCGCCGTCGTGTCGAACGGCGGGACGGCGGCGAACGACGCCGTGGACAGACTCGCGAGGCTGAGGGACAGGACGGCAAACTGGACGGGCTTCATGGCGACGTGGTTCCGTTCGGCTCTTGTGAAAGTGGCGCGTCGACGACGGCAGCCCCCTGATAGCCGCGTGCGCGCAACCGCGCCAGCGCCGCAGAGAGAGAAGCGTCATCGGAATATGGTCCGGCCATGATGCGATAGCCGGTGCCCGTCGCCACCACCCGCGCGCCGAGATCGGAAAGCGAGGAGGCCAGCGCATCGGCGGCATCGGGATCGGCGGGTGAAGCGATGAGGATATTGCGGCTCGTCGCCAGTCCGGTCTTGCGGCGTGGCGTGACGGGTGCTGAGCGTTGCACGCTGGCCACCATCGACGGCGCCACCCGGCCGACGCGCGGCGGCGTTGCGGTCGGCTCGACCGAGGCGAGCATCACGGGATAGCCGCGCCGGAGCCGCTCGCGATCATGGCGGCTGGGCGTCACCCGGCGCACGCGCACCATCGCCCGGCCCACACGGTCGATTCCCAGCTCCTTCGCCGCTTCCTGGGACAGATCGAGAATGCGATCGCGTGCATAAGGGCCGCGATCGTTGACGCGCACAAGGATGCGCCGCCCGGTGTCGAGCCGCGTCACCTCCACATAGGAAGGCAGCGGCAAGGTCGTGTGCGCGGCGCTCGGCCGCTGGCGGTAGAAAATCTCGCCATTGGCGGTGTGCCGGCCCTGCTCGGCATTGCCGTACCAGCTCGCCTCGCCGATCTGGTCATAATCCGGCTGATCGGTCGGCACATAAGTGCGCCCGCCGATCGCATAGGGACGGCCGAGCTTCACCGGCGTGTCCTGCACCAGTCCATGCACGCCACCCCCGCAGCCCGCGAGAAACAGCGCCGCCGACAGCGCGGCGGCTTCGCGGCCGCGCCGCTCAGTTCGCCACAGCATCGGCAAGCAAGCCCACGGAGAGCGCGTAAAAGTTCGAACAGTTATAATCGAGGATCGCACGATAATTGCCGAATGTCAGATAGGCGGTCGCGCCGGCGCCGTCGGGTTCCAGCAAGGTCGCCTGCTCGTCGTCCGCCACCTGAGGCCCGCCGGTCTGGACAACGCCGAGCGCACGCCATTCGCGCATCGTCAGCCATCTGCTGTGCCGGGCATGGACACGCGGACAGCGTGGCCCGGTCATGCGGGTGGCGATCGCCGAGCGGTTCAGCGTGGCGGGCACATAGGCCGGCACGCCCCATGGCTCGCCTGCCTTCCAGCCTGCATTGTCGAGATAATTGGCGATCGAGGCGAGCGCATCGGCCGGGCTGGTCCAGATATCGGCCTTGCCGTCCCCGTCCCCGTCACGTGCCACACGGAGATAGACGGATGGCAGGAACTGCGGATACCCCGTCGCCCCCGCCCAGCTCCCCTTGAGCTGCGAGCGAGGTATGCCGCGATCCATCAGCTTGAGCGTTGCGATCAGTTCGCCTTCGAACAGCGGACGACGGCGGCCTTCATAGGCGAGAGTCGCCAGCGAGTTGGCGAGATCGAAATTGCCCGTATAGCCGCCATAGCTTGTCTCCTGCCCCCAGATGGAGACCATCACCGATTCGGGCACGCCCGTTTCCTGCACGACCCGCTGGAGAGTGTAGCGCTGAGCGGCATAAGCGCTGCGCCCCCGTGCGATCAGGTCCGCGCCGACATGCTTGGCGCGATAGGGCGCGAAATTCGGCGAGGCGCCGACCGGCCCCGTCGGCGAGCCGCCCGGCTGCGCTTGATCCAGCGCGACCACGCGCGGGTTATAGACCAGCGTAGGCAACACGAAATCCAATGTCCGAGCGCTCACGCCGCTGGCCAGAGCACGTCCCCTGAACGCCTGGAGATAGGCCTGGAACGGAGCCGCATAGGGATCGGTGGCCGCCTGATCGCCCCCGACCGTCTGCGCTGACGCTACATTCGCATGGCCGGCCGCCATCGCGAGCGCCACGACCATGCCCACCATCAAACCTGCTGTACGCAATGCCCACCTCCGCCATCCGCTTCTGGCATAGCCGCGCGGAGAGGTCAGCCCGTCTCGTCGCTTCTCATGCACAACTTGCACGGGTTGCGTTCGGATGGGTGACCGGGATAAGCGGACGCCAGCCCGCCGGACGATGGCAACGGAGACGCCGCAAGGCGCCTCGCTCAGCGGCTGTATGGAAGAGTGTCCGAGTGGTTTAAGGAACCGGTCTTGAAAGCTAACGGGGGTTTCGGCGCTCGGCAGCGTCGACCGACGAAAAAGGGGTGTAGTTAGAATCGCTTAGCGACGGGTCAAGGAATGGCTAAACCGAGCGGCAGCGCCGCCATCTAGCAGATTTCTAGCCGCGCCGCTGAATCGGTATGGAAGAGTGTCCGAGTGGTTTAAGGAACTGGTCTTGAAAACCAGCGACGGGGCAACCCGTCCGTGGGTTCGAATCCCACCTCTTCCGCCACCCCCCTGTACGAACAGGCTTCGGCATCCGGCAACGGATCGGGGCCGAATTGGATCGTGCCCTCCCATCCCTACCACTGAGGGTTACTTATCTAGCTGGGGTCGGCCAGGCAGGGTTTGGTACGATTCTTCCCATAAGCCAATCGTAAGCTGTGACCGCAGCGTAAGTGCAGGCCGCTGATCGGAGTGTCGAAAGGCTGCCGGTCGGCGTATGCGTCAAATCCGTGAATGCTTCGGTCTCGTTTCCGCTCGCTATGCCCGAGCGAGACAATAACAGGTGCGCTGATCGAGATGCGCCCTCACTGTAGCGCGCGAGCAACACTTTCGGTGAGGTAACGATTTTTTATCAGACCCACTTGGAAGAACAAACTGGCATCCTACCTGATGCTGGTCCCCGGAATTGGCCGACGGATACGATCGTTGCAACGTGCAACCCTGATGATGATGATAATGAACACGGCCACGCCGTGGATCACAGCGTCAGCGGTTTCGCCGCGCGGACAGATGAGCATAGCTCGGACCTCCTCGATCATACGATACCACTTAGCGTTTCAGACCCGCGCCGATCAGCGGCTCCACACAGGGCCTAAGGGGGGTGGATTGTGGTGTGCGTCCGGGGGCATCCAGGAAGACTGGGGTCTCGGGTCAAGGCTGGCCCCCGGACTCTGCTAATGTTACGCAGTCGGGATGAAGACACCCGACTGGTATCGCCCTCGCGGGTACTTGCATTTCGATGTACCAGTTAAGGTTGCGTTCGGCGAGGGCCTGACCCCGACCATCGTCGCAGCCCACGTATGGTCGCCGCTGATTCACTACATCAAGATCGAGAAACGATATAAGGTCAAGGAGCGAAAGACCGTTCCTAAAGAGCGGCCGATCATGTTCGCGTCTCATCGCGATGCGTGTATTCTGTCCAAGTATTCTGCGGACCTCGTGACCCGGCTCGACGCGTGGTACGCGGCGAAGGGGCTGGACGATACGGTCATCGCATATCGAGCGCTCGGCAAATCCAACTACCATTTCGCCAAGCGGGTTGAGGATTTTGTCCGTGCGCACCCTTCGCTCACGGTCATGTGCTTCGACGTAACGGGCTTCTTCGATAACCTTGACCACAAACGGCTCAAAGCTCGCCTGAAGGCGATTCTTGAATGCGATGAGCTTGGCACGGACTGGTATGCCGTGTTTAAGGCCGTCACCAGCTATCACTATGTGCATCTGGACGAGTTGAGGAAGCACGATCAGTTGGCCGAACGCCTCAAGGCGCGGAAGCCCCATCCCCTCGCGACGATTGAGCAAGTGAAAGCGCTCGGCGTGCCAATCGAGAAGAACCGGGCCAAGAAAGGTATCCCGCAGGGAACACCGATCAGCGCCAGCCTCTCGAATCTCTATATGGCGGAGTTCGACGAGCAGATGGAGGCGGAAGCGAGCAAGCGGGGCGCGCTGTATCAGCGATATTCCGATGACATTCTCATCGCCTGCCCGAAGACACGCTGGAAGGTGCTGCACGCGCTGATTGAAGAGAAGTTGGGCGAACACGGGCTGGCGCTGCAAGGGGACAAAACGGACATTGTCCACCTTCACGGCACCAGCACTCTCACGTTCCAATATCTTGGCTATCAGCTTGGTTTGGGCGAGGCGCGGTTACGGCTGAAGTCTCTATCGCGGCAGTGGCGCACTGCGAAGCGGGCATTGAAGAAGGCAGAACGGGTCGGCCTCCGTGCAATCGCGCAGGGTAAGGCGAACCAGATATACACCCGCAAGCTGTACATGCGCTTCACCAGGGCGGGCGCTCGCAATTTCCTCGCCTATGCGGATCGTTCGGCAGACACGTTGGCCTCCCCCGCCATTCGCAAGCAGGCGAAACGGCTGCGTAAATTCGTTCATGGAGAACTGGCGCGCATGAAGGGCAAATCGGGGCCAAAGTCCTGACCGACGTGGGGTAGGCCTTCAATGCGGGCTGCAAAAATGTATCCGCTTTTTAATGGCTTAAAAAATCAGTCGGTACGCGAGCCAACCAGGCGCTAGTTTCGCGTGGAGTCCATGCGCTCATGCTCTTGCCAACAGGCCGCCACCCATGGCACAGAAGAAAAATCACGTACACCGTAGTGTAAGGTATTTTTTGGTGCTCATGAATCCTCAGCTTTTCTGCCCGATCCGGGGTGCTCTGAAGGCAAAACTCAAAGCCAAAGATGGGCTAACCTTCACAGAGGAAAAGCGGCGAATCGATTGCATTAACTTACTCCTGTCCAAGGGATATCCCAAGGACCGGATTGAAGCCGAAACGAAGGTCATAAAGTTCGGTCACAAGGGAAAGAATTCCTTGCGCGCTGACATTGTCGTTTACGATCGCTCGATTGTATCCGTAAAAGCGCTCGCTGAAGACAAACGGCGAGGATGCATGAAGATCATTGGTGAGATTAAGCGAGGATTTGCCGACGCTGATTCCGCGAAGAGTGAACAACTTAAGCCCGCACTCGATTTAATTCCTTCTACCGACGTCCTTGGAATTTATTGGGATGACGTAGAGCAAAGCATCTTCTATAAGAAGGTGAGTGGCTCTGTGATCGAAACAGTGGAAGCATCCATTGCTATGCTTCCCGCCTTTGGATCGCCACTGGCCGCAAAAGATATCCATTATGGCGATCTGAAACCTGACACCGACCTCGTGAAGCGGTTCGCTAGGCTCGATGACATTCTGCATCAGGCCGGGCATTCGAAGGATGACCGTTATGACATCCTGTTTAAATTGCTCCTCACCAAAATTTTTGATGAGCAAAGCAATCGCCCAAAGAATGGACGGATGATCGTTCAGGATTTTAGTGTCGGTGATGTTCCCGACAGTGACATCTTGGAGATCTTCGAAAAAGGGCTTGAGTCAGCGCTGACGCTGTATGGCTCTCATCTTCCGAAGAAGCCTTCTAAGAAGATCGGGTGCTCAGGTGCGTCACTGCGCCAAATCGCTAAGATCATCTGTCCTATCGATATCCTGGGATCTTCTCCGCAGGTTATCCAAGACTTTTTTATGTATTTTGGTCGGTCACTCTACAAGGTCGATCTGGCACAATATTTCACGCCCTACGAGGTGATCGACCTCATTGTCCGAATTGTGAACCCGAAGTTTGGTGACGTGGTCCGAGACCCTGCATGCGGTACTGCCGACTTCCTGGTCGGCGCAATGCGTGTTGCCGAGGAACGGCACGGTGCAAACATTGCGGCGCAGCTTCACGGCGTGGACACAGCAGATATGGCCGTGACACTTTCGGTCTTCAACATGATCCTGAATGGCGACGGATCGTCGCATATTGAGCAGGGGGACAGCCTCAAGGAGTTGCCGAAACACGAAGGCAAGTACACCGTAGCACTGTGCAATCCACCGTTTGGAACACGGATTGTTGAGAAGCGGAAAGAAGTATTGGCCCAATTCGAGCTTGGTACGGAAGAAGTTTCCGGGAAGCGCGTCCCGCTCAAGTCACAGGAGACGGGCTTACTTTTCGTTGAGGTCTGCCTTCGATCGGTTCGTGCCGGTGGACGCGTTGGGATTCTCTTGCCTAACGGCTACCTCGGCAACCGCGGCGGTCGCTACCAGGTGTTCCGCGAATGGTTACTTCGGCACGCCCGCGTTGCCGCTGTGATCGGCTTTCCGCGCTTCACCTTCAAGAAGTCGGGCGCGGACGTATCCGCCTCAGTGGTTGTTCTGGAAAAGCGTGAGGAGCCACTAGCCGACCTCTCCACAATGGCCGACTTCCCCATCCACTTTAATCTAGTGGAAAAGGTGGGCTGGGACCTTCAGAGTAAGCGGTCGGGCCGTATCTATAAGCGTGATCCGCGTGACGGGTCGCTGGTGCTTGATGCTGATAGCAATGAACCAGTGCTGGATGCCGATTTCGAACGGGTTCTGTCTGACCTCTATTCGTCGACTGTCGTAGACGCATTTGACTGGCTGGCCGACGGTGTAACTGGTGCCGCATCGACAGGTGGATGGATTGTGCAGGCCGCTGATGTCATTGCGCGGAGCGATCTCTGCCTTGATCCGAAGCGGTGGTCATCGAAGCATGCGAGCCTTGTAGAGGCAATCGCTAGTGTAAATCACTTTAAGATCTCCGACGTAATTCGCCCTGTTTCCCGTCGTTTGAAGAAAAAAGCCGATGCGACATACCGCTACGTTGAGATAGAGAAAATGTATGAGAGCTTTGGCGCCTACATTTCAAATGACTATTATGGCTGGGCACTTCCCGACCGAGGTAAGCAGGTGGCGGCACCGGGAGATATATTCATCGCCAACATCTGGTCTAGTGCTGGAAAGTGGATGATAGCTGGCGACGAGGCATCGGACGGTCACCTGATCGTAACGACTGGATGCACTCACTTTGAGATTATCCCTGGGCAGGAGCCATTGCTTCCCGATCTGGTGTTCGGTCTCTCATCAGAAGCGTTTCGCGTACAAATGCGAGCGTTGGCAACAGGCTCCGACGGATTGTCCTCCATCGCCACGGAGGATATCTGCTCTGTTATTCTACCCAAGATCACAACGGGCGCGGTTCGAGAACAGTTCCGCGACCGCGTGGCGGAGGCAAAGGCAGGACAGCTCGTGCTGCCTCGTGTCGTTCGAGAGGAGCTAGCCTTGACCGCGCCCGGAACTAACGTGCCTCTCCGTTCAGCGCATGTGGTCCAAGTCTAATCCCAAAGGGCAATGTCGTGCTTTCGCGCCTTCCCCCCTCCCCACAATCGGTGATGCTGCGCGGACGTTGAAAGTGGACAAGCTAGAATGCCCGCTTAACTTCCGCCAACCAACATCGGCCCTCGTCAATTATCGCCGGCCGTCCGGGAGCCTGCAACGCACTCATGTCTCGCTGAAACACGAAGTTCGTGCGGTTCACCGTGAAGCCGTTAAATGTGACTTTATCCGAGGTGAATGCCGCACGGACCGTATAAGCCCTCCCAACTCCCGGGAACAAGTATGTAACTGTTCCAGCTTCTTCGTTGAGCGTCACATCCATGGGGGCTTTGGAGATCAGATCATCTCCACCGCCACCACCTGTTGCTCCCGGATTAAGCTGGCATTTGAGGTAAATTGGCGCGGCCTGAGCCGCACACGGGATGATAATCAAGGCAAGCGCAATCACGTGCTTCATAAGCTCCTCCATCGCTGGAGTCCTACGCAACAAATCCTTAATAGGGACTATATTCCCTAGAGAATATATGCCCGACCGCCATCCATCGTTGGATGGACGATTGGCGCGACATTGTTGGGATGAACGTGAGGCGATTCCGCCAGCGTGCCCAGATGACGCAGGAGCAATTGGCATTCGCGGCGGAGATCGACCTGACCTATGTCGGCGGCATAGAACGCGGAAAGCGCAATCCGTCAGTTCTGGTTCTGGTCAGGATCGCGAGGGCGCTTGGCACGGAACCAGCCGAATTGCTGAAGGCTGTTTCAAAATAAGCGGAACTGCAAAGATCAGCGACCCGGCGTTAATGTGTTAATTTCTGCATTAGTCATATCTAACAATCCCTTACGGGCATAATTTCCTGTTTTCTTCATGTTGATTTGAGCCTTCGACGTTGCATCTAGAAGTTTGCGCACGGCGCAGCGGGGAAATAGGGCGATTACAGCGCTGGCTCGCGGCAGGGGTATGCACGGGGGCGGCAACGCTTGTTTCGCGCCCCAGTGCCCGGCGCTGTCGGCCTGTGTGGCACCTTGCGGCGTGCGCAACGCACCTACCCCACGCTGGCGGCGAAATGCCGGGTGTAAAGCGGGCGACAATGGTGCGTTGGAAATGGTGCGTTGCCTATACAGGGTAACGCAGCAACGCACCCTTGGGGGTGCTGCTGCTCCCTGCGGGTTCGGGTGGCGTTAAAGAGGGGCAACGCACCCCCAACGCCCCCTCGGCGCGGTGCAACGCACCCGGCTCAATCAGCGCCTCCTGTGGGAAGATCGACCGGGCGGAGCCACTTCGCGCCCGAGGGACCGCCCGGCGTGTCCTCCAAACGACCGACACCCTTCAGCCGGTCAATCGCGGCGCGGAGTCGCTTTTGGGTCAGGTTACGGCGTCCGGCGACATGGACCCGCTGGGCATCCAGCCAGCGACCTGTGGGACGCTTACCCGTCATCACCTCCTCACGAACCCATTCGTCCACAAATGCGTCATCATCGTTTGCCTCCGCCGCGTCGTCCACCTCGGTCCTGAACGGATTGTCTGAATCAGCGCCATCGCCCGCCAGCGGGGGCACAACGACGAGCGACGACATATAATCGCCGTCCTCATCAATCCCGATCTGAACCGGCTGCAAAAGGAACTTCGTGCTGACGCCGCTCGTCCCGTCCTTCACCTTGGTAAGCACAAATTCCGCTGCGAGAGCCGCGCTGTCCTTGTCGCGCTGGCATTCAATCACAAAGTCCATCGCTGCATGAAGGCCCGACCATCCGCGCATTCCTCTCGAAGCATCCTTGCCGCTGTGGTGGATGAGCAGAATGACGCCGCCGAGCCGCAATTGGAGGTCGCGGAAGATGCTAATCATTTCCGCCATGGCGCTGCTATTCTCGTCCAGCCCGGCAGATGCGTGAGCGAGCGTGTCGATACACATCACGCCGCCGGCCCAGCCGTTTTCCGTCAAGGTCTCGACCAAAGTGTCCCGATCCTCTTTCTCGCGCAGGTTAATCGGGTCCATGATGACAGCGATGTTCGTCCGCACGTCCTCGGGCGGAACGACGGACATAAGCACCTCGGGGTTGCGCTGCGCCGCCTGCGCCAATCGCCATGCTTTCACGCGACTGGGAACGCCACCCTGCCCTTCGAAAGGGACGTAGACGGCGGGAGCCTGCTTGATGCGATGGTCAAACCATTCCTGCCCGTTTGCGATGTGCGCCAGCAGATCGAGTGTCAGGAACGATTTGAACGTGCCTGAATCGCCGTAGATTGCTCCAATGCCCGCGTCGGGGATGACTCGCTTCACCAACCATCGCAATGGCGGCTGGCGCTCCAAATCGCCGTCCAGAAGCAGACGGAAATGTCGCTCGTTGTGGGGTGCCGGTCCTGACCAGAACAGACCGTCCCTCATCGCCTTCCCGTGCACCAGTGCTGCGGCGTCATTATGAAGGTGCTGGATCGCAAGCGCCATCGTGCTTCGCGCATAATCCCTTCGCTCTGCCTTCTCCCGCTTACCGAGACCGGACAGGCGAAATGTGCGCCAACATTCTAGCGGTGATTCCGTAATCGGCAGGAGCAGCTTGATGAGCGCAAGGTCCGCCTCGGATTGAGATTCGTAGCGATCTTGCCAATCGCCACAGAACAGGCGTCCCAACTCCCCCTCATCTTCCGCAGCCTGTGCCGCAGCGGCGTAGTCGGGCACGTCATCCCCGGTAAGGTCAATCTCAGGGGGCGCTTCCGGGGTCATCTGCGCAACCATGTTGGTGAGCAGGGCCTGCCGTTCCGCGATGGGCTGGTCCCGCACGACATTGCCTGTGCAGATGATAAACCGCTCTTGCGAATACACCTCCACACCGTCGCGGCGTCTTCCCTTACCGATGGCTCCGTTGACAAAGACGTGCCACCCCCGCCCGGAGCGAGACAGTTCCGTATAGCTGTCAGCTTCGACAATAATGCGCTGATGCCGTTGAATGTGAACGTCCGGGGTGCCGTCCTTCACATCAAGGTCGATGCAGGCAAACGGATCAGATTCATGCAGCATGAACCCAACATGCCAACCGCGCTCCGCTGCCGCAGCGCAAGCGGCTTCGAAGCTGCTCCACGTGGATGGATTGGTGCTGCTGGCGAGGCGTCCGTCAAGTGAACGAGGTGCCTTATCTCCATCCAGACCAGGACTGATGCACCATTGTGGGCGCTCTCGCAGTTCTGACGGGATGTGCGCCCAGCGCTCGGTGGTCGAGTCAGACATGACGCGCCTCCCTGCCGGTGGGGGTATGTGTCAAATCTTGCGAGTCGCCATCTACACTCGGCGAATTTTTACTCGGCGCGAATTTCCCGAATAGTTCGGCACGTGTTGATGTTTGCGACCTTCTGCCGCTTTCGGTTACACTGCTACTGTTCACGGTAATACTCCCGCGGCAGGACATGGTGGACGCCCGGTCCTGCCGCTTTTCGTGAGGAAAGGGTCAGGCGGCGATTTGCTCGCTGGTGCTGTATCGCGCCCCGGTGGCCAACCATGCCAGCACGTCGCGCTCGGCATACCGGACGATACGGGTTCCGGGCGGAGCGAAATGGCGAAGGGGAATGCCACGCCCTCGGTAGCCTTCGAGGGTGTCGACCGACACGCCGATAAGCTCGGCGCATTCCTTGGGATCGAGGGGACGCCCTTTGGGCGTATAATTGAACAGCTCGCAAAGCTGCTCGAAAGACAGGTCAGACATACACGCAACTCCGGCGCATCCTGCCAATGGCAGGTCCGTCATGCCTCCGAGTTTTGTGTCGTCACCTGCCCCAGTCGGCTTCGGGGGTGTCCGGGGCCTAGGGGGCTTTCACCCTTGCGCCTCACCGGCTTGCGTCTCTGGAATTTTCCTCGTGGGCACGCCCCAGTGCGGCGCTGCCACCTGTAGGTGACGGTGAAAACCTTATGCTACCGGCAGCTAGTCGCGCAAGCTCTTATTTTCGCTTGATAAGCACATGCTTAGGTCGCGATTCGGACACCTTGTAGCAGAGCCGTGGGGCGCGATCGGCGCCCCGCCGCCCCTGCACCGGCGGCACGCTGTGATCGGGGCTGTAATCCCCGCTATAGCGGCCCCAACCATGCGTCACGCGCGCTGTGGCATGGGGACCACGTTCGCGCCGTTTGCCTGTGCCGCTTGCTGCTCAATCCAGTCCGCAATGCGCTGGGTTTCGGGTTTGAGATATTGGAGGCGGGAGGTTTCGAGATAGTGCTTTGCCGTGACCGATCCGTTGGGAATATGGTTCGTCAGCAACTCAATCTTAGTGAAATCCACGGCGCAGTTGGCAACGCCGATGGTGATGTAGGTCCTGCGCAGATCGTGGTTCATGATCTTCGTTCCGGCAACCTCGCTGATCTTCCGCCGGGTGTCGCGCGGGTCAATGATATGCCCTGCTCGGCTCCATGAAGCGAACACATGGGGATTGTCCTCAACCCGTGCCCGCGCTTTCAGCAGAGCAATCGCCTGCGACGACAACGGGAGCCACACAGGATTCCGGTTCTTGGGGTCGGGCAAATGGAACCAGCCTTCCTCCAAATTGACGCGATCCCATGTAAGGGACGCAGCCTCTTTCAGGCGGCATCCGGTCAGCAGCAGGAACATCGACAGGTCGATGGCAGCGAGCGTTTCCCGATTTTGCGTCTCGCCGCGCCACTGTTCCAGCGCGCTCCACACCGCGCCAATCTTGGAGTCGGGCACGCGGCTGGTGCGCGGCATCAACTGAATCCAGTCGTCTTTGAGCGCACTGACCGGATTGTGCGTGATGACGGGCAACCCGTCCGACCGCCTATAGCGGCGGCTGGCGAAGTTAATAAGGGCGCGCAGCACGGCAAACGCCTGATTTGCTTGGCCGGGTGCCCCTGCCTTCCCGCGCAGGCCCTTAGTCAGCATCTCGCGATATCGCTTCCGCACGTCGTCCTCGGTGATGGACGCGATTGGCTTGGACAGCCACGCCTCAAATGTGGTGGTGACGTGACGCTCAATCACGTCCGCGCTGGAACCCTTGAGCTTGCCCGGTCGGTCCTTGTAGGCGTCGGCCACATCGCGAAGTGTCACCGCTACCGCCGCGTCATGCTTCTTGGCATCGCGCGGGTCGATCCCCTCCCGCATGTCCTGCAACAGCTTCTGCGCCCGCTTGCGCGCGGCGTCCTCGGTGTAGGTGCCATACGCGCCGATGGTAAACTGGATCGACTTGCCCGCGACCCGCCCCATGACGATGAACACCCGGCGCGGCGGCTTGCCCGGTTCGGCTGGCGGAGCCACCCGTAACCCGTAGCCCTTCACCGCCTCGTCCCAATGAATCTGATAACCCTTCTCTGGCGCTTGGACCTTGTCGATAAACGCCTTGGTGAGCTTCACCATATGACCTCCTTCTAGCGCATTTCTAGCACGCAGCATTGTGCTACGACGTGCAGCTACGAGCGCGCAAGGAGGTTAAGTATCTGATTTAATAGGTGTTTACGGGCTGTTGCGTGCAGCTACGGGTTACTGCCGGGCCGAGTGTCCCAAACTTGAAAACCGGCGACGGGGCAACCCGTCCGTGGGTTCGAATCCCACCTCTTCCGCCAAATCCCTATCCAAAGCGGTTCGCAGAAGGCCACCAGTATCGACATTTTCGGCTGAAAACCGACGTTTAGCTGACCGGTTCGGCTTCGGCCGTTCGTAATCGTTCGAACCCATCCAGTGATTCGGAGGGTATAAAACGAGGTACGCGCGGTCGAAAAACGAGGTACTTTCAGGAGACCGAAATTGCTGACCGATGCGAAGGTCCGCGCCGCCAAACCGCGCAGCAAAACCTATAAGCTTTCGGATACCAACCGCCTGTTTCTGATGGTGACGCCGAGCGGCGGAAAGCTCTGGCGCTGGAACTACGATTACGACGGCAGGCACAAGAGCATGGCCTTTGGCGCCTGGCCGATCGTCTCGCTCGCCGACGCGCGCACGAAGCGCGACGAGGCATACACCGCCCTTTGCGAGGGGCATGATCCCGCCATCGTGAAAAAACTTAGGATCGAAGCGAACCTGGAATCCAGTCGGCAGACTTTCGAGCGCGTGGCACGCGATTGGCATGAGAACGCCCGATCACAATGGGCTCCGATCCACGCCCAAGACGTTATCCGAAGTCTGGAAAGGGATGTTTTCCCAACAATCGGCTCCTTGCCGATCGCGCAGCTCATACCGCCGCTCATCCTCTCCGTTCTGCGTGAGGTAGAGTCGCGCGGTGCGATCGAAACCGCCAAGCGCATCCGCCAACGCATCTCGGCCGTCTTCGTCTACGCGATCGCCAAGGGTATTGCTCAATCTGACCCGGCCGAGAAGCTTGGCGCGGTCCTCAAGCCCCTGCGTAAAGGACGCCAGCCCGCCATCACGGACCTGGTTCCTCTTCGTAGAATGATCCTGGTGGCGGAAGAGGATTATGCGCGCCCGATCACGCGTCTGGCCCTGCGTCTTCTTGCCCTCACAGCCGTGCGACCAAGCGAACTGCGCGGCGCCCGTTGGGATGAGTTCGAGGATCTTAATGGCAAGGAACCCGTGTGGCGCATTCCTGCGTCCCGAATGAAGGGCAATATCGAACGGAAAGAGGAAGTAGACGGCGACCATTTAGTCCCGATGACAACCCAGGCGATCGCGGTGCTCAAGGGATTGTGGCCGCTGACGGGAAATGGACCGCTGCTTTTCCCGAGCAATCGACACCTGCATCGACCAATGAGCGAAAATGCCCTCGGCTATCTCCTCAACCGCGCGGGCTACCACGGACACCATGTCCCTCACGGGTTTCGCGCTGCTTTTTCAACCATCATGAACGAATGGGCGGAGCGCGAGGGGAAGGATCATGATCGCAAGGTCATCGACCTGATGCTCGCTCATGTGCCGAAAGAGAGGGTCGAAGGAGCCTATAATCGCGCCGCCTATATGCCTCGCAGGCGCGAACTGGCGGAGATTTGGGCCACCATGTTGAGCAAGGGCCTGCCTGATCCCATCGATCTTATCGATCGGCCCTCAAAGGTAACGGGCGTCCGATTCCGGTGCCGGTTCGCGCCTCGCGTCGATGGTGAATTCCGTTTCCCGGTCAGACGCTGAATAGCCAACTAGTGCGGCGACTGATAGTCAGTCGCCGCACATTTATCTTTGAAGTACAGATATTTGTATCACTAATCTAACATTTTGTCGTATGTGAGCAGCGATCTCAGATCCGACGCTTCTTGCCTTCGAAGCCATCCTTCACATCATTGATCCAGGCAATGAGTTCCTTCTCGCTCCAGCGAGAGGCAAATGCCGAGACCTTATATGGTGACGGAAATTTTCCAGCCTTGATAAGGCCGTAGATCATGGTCTTACCGAGCCCCGCACGACGCTTGACCTCCTCCAACCGGATCAGACGATCGCCGGTTTCCAGTTCATCTGCCATGAGCGGAGCCTCCCCCAAACGAGGCTGCTGTCCCACCTTTATCGAGGCCGCAGCCTGAAATACCGCGTGTCAAATGTCGGCGCTCGTTTCGCCGTGGCCCAACGACACCGCGTCTGGCGCCGACAAGGATGGCGTGCCCGCGAAACCAGGCCATCATCGGCCCTCCTTCGACACTGTGCCTGTCTGGATGCCGCGGACGAAGGCGCGATCACTGGCCAAGAAGGCTTCGAGCATGTGCGGGATGAGCTCTGCGACAGGCTCTTCGATACCATAGGTCTGCCGATAGAGCTCGGCGTAGGCGGCCAGCCGTTGATGCAAATCCGGCAGTACCGAGATCGCCAGCTTGACCGGCGTCCGATCCGGAAGTTGGCCGAGTTTGAGGGCGTTCATCGGATTTCCTCCTTCCATGGCCTGAGTATGAGATCGCGTTGGACCAGCAAGCGTACGGGCGTTCCCGGCCGGACGGTGATCGTCGGCTGAATATCGAGTGCCTTGGAGATCAGTTGATCCCCTGTCCGCGACACGCTCTGCTGAGTCGAATGGCGGATAGCCTGGGTGAGTCCGCCCCGGCCGGTGAACTGGACCTCAGTACCGATGCCGAGCAAGGTCGACAGCACGACGCCCTTGAGCAGCATCCCATCATGATGATCGATCCGATCTTCGAGGCCGGCATAGCCCTCGACATCGGTGCCCGGCATGTTGTCGAGGGCGAGCGAACTGCCATCGGGCCATAGGAGACGCTGCCAAACGAGTAGCGCACGTCGTTGGCCAAAGGTCACCTGGCTGTCATAGCTGCCGACAAGCCGACTTCCTTGGGGAATGAGCAGGGCCCTTCCCGTCGGTGTGTCATAGACATTCTCCGTGATGAGTGCGGTCACCAGACCGGGAAGATCCGAGCGCAGGCCAGTGATGAGACTTGCCGGGATCACGCTGCCGGCCGACAGAAGCCAGGGCGACACCGGAAGACTTGGCTCATGCGGGTTTACCGCGCTCCCGATCTCAAGCGCCTTCATGAACCCGATTTTTTTCTCTTGGTCACTGGCATCGGTCAGCGAGCCAACCGTCGTGTGGGTTCCCGTTTCCTGCTGCGGCGTGATCGCAGTCCCCTGCGCCGGTGATATCGGCGCCCGACCCCCACTGTTTTGCACGAGAATGGGGGACTGGCGAGCAGCGCGCAACTCATCCACATTGCGCGTGAGGGCCGCATTCGATGCCGGCTCTGCTTTCGCAACAAGCATTGCCTGTTGATGCTCGAGGACGGGTTTGCCCAGGTCACCCGGCAGCGGTGGCCCGAGTTTCGGCGCTGAACCGTAGTTTGTTGGCAGACCATTGAGCGTATCGGGCGATCCGACCGATGCCGGCTGCGACAGATCGGTCGGCTGGTCAGCCGCGCGATGCGCGTGCGGGCGCAGAGCCACGACGCTGAGGGTCGCGATCGTCCCGGTCGCAGCCACGGTCGCCCCAAAGATGACGCCACGCCTGAAACGCGCCGCACGATGTGGGCGACCTCGTAACACGAGGGTTTCAGGGTCGACCTTGGCGTGTGCAGCGGCGATTGGGTCTGGCTCCCCCATCACCCTTTCCTCGATCCGGCGGAGATCATGCGCGTGATCCGAACCACGTCCTGATGCTTCAATCCGAGTCGGAGTTCGGCCGCGTCGAACAGACGGTCGACCACATAGAAGTGGCCCTGCATCCGATAGTTGACGAGTTCGGCCTCACCCTTGGGACCAGCGAGAAACAAGGGCGGCGCCTCACCCACGCTGAGTGACTTGGGAAACTCGATGTACGTCTGTCGACCATCGTCAAAGGCGCGAATGGGCCGCCAGTCTGGGCTGTCGCCCGTGACGCTATAGTCGAAATGTAGCTTCGTCAGGTCGAGCCCGACCGCAATTGGGCTGGCTTCAGCCGCTGCCCTTGTGGCGCGCTCGATCGCGAGCAGCTGATCCTGTGGATAGGTCCAGGAGACCGCGGTCATCGCGGTGGCGGGCGTGCTGATCAGTGACACATGGTAGCTGCGCCGGTCGGTCGTCACGACGATGTTGGTGGTGAGCCCGGCCGAGAAGGGCTTCACGAGGATGTGAGACCGTTTTGCGTCGCCCGTACCGCTGGTCGTATCGCCTATCACCCAGCGCGCCGTGTCGCCGGACGCGACCGCTCCCATTACCTCTCCGGGCTGGAGCATGATGTCCGTGACCTGACCGGGCGCGGCATAGGCGCGATACACGGCCCCGTCGGCAAAAGGGTATATCTGCATCGCGTTGACGAATCCCGATCGCATCGGAGACAGAGTAGCGCTCCGGTTGGCGCCGGCGACGGCCCGCATTTCGGCTCGATTCACAGGTGCCGGCCTTTCGGCAGGGGCCATCGACGGACGAATGTCTGCTGCCGGCGCAGATGTTGCTGCAGCCGAAGTGGGGACAGGAGGACTGTCAGCCGCGATCAGCGCGACCACGCCCAGAGCCAGCGGTGAGATCGAATGGCGCTTCACGGTTGCACCTCCTGTTGAACCGGGGGACTTTCGGGCATCGCTAGCCGGGGCGCCGCTGGTGTCAGTGGAACGGAAGCCATGGACGGCTCGATCTCGCGGCTCCAGTCGATGGCATCGACATAGATGCCGAGCGGGTTCTTCCGCAGGATATCGGCGTTGGCGGGAGGCCGTTGCACGATCGTCAGGATGGCAGTCCAATGGCTGGTGCCCGAGAGTGCTCCACGCGAATAGGCTGTTTCGATCCACTTCACCTGGAACGAGCGGTCGGATGCGCGGACGACGCTGATGACCTGAACCGAGACGGTTCTGTCTCCAATGTTGGCGAAGGGATCAGCCGAGCGTGCATATCCATCGATGGCGGAAGCGCCACGGCGCGTGACGAAGTCATAGGCCTCGAGCCAGCTTCGCCGCATGAGCACCGGATCGAGGGAAACGCCCCGCACGTCGGTGATGAAGTGAGCCAGATGCCACGCAATTTGCGGATCGGTCGGATTGTAGGTCGATTGAAGCTGTTCGACTGCCCTCGCCGCGCCGAGCCTGTCCACCTCTACGACATAGGGAATGACGCGACTCTGGGCGGCTTGCCAGACGATCCCGGATGCGAGGCCGCCGGCCAGCAACAGCGTACCGAAGGCCATCAGACGCCAGTTTCGCGCCTGACTTCGAGCGGAGCCGATACGCTCGTCCCACATCTGACCGGCCCGTTGATAGGGCGTCGCTGGCGCAGGCGTATCGCCGTAGCGCTGGACTCCACGTTTGAAGAACATGGTCTATTCCTCCTTCTCGTCGATATCGGGAGTGGCGGACGCGCCCCCACCGTCCCCTTCCTTGAGCGTCTGCACGGCCGTCTGCCGATGGTGACGCGCCGTCTGCTCGGCGCGCAGCTGCCGCGCCCAATCGGGCGTGCCCGCGGGTCCTGACGGCGAAGATGTAGCGGGCGATGGCGCTGCCTCGCTCTTCCCGCGAGCGGAGGTTCCACCAGCCGGGCTTCGAGCAGCTTCCGCTGCCCCTGGCCCGTTGGCAGCGCCAGCCGTTGAGCCGGCGGCTCCCATGGTAGTGCCAGATCGAACGGCCCCCACTCCCCCGCCGGCAGCCATAGTCGCCGCTCCGATTGCAGCGCCGCCGCCCATGGCAGCTGCGCTGGCCACGCCAACCGCGGTGCCGATTGCAGCTCCTGCACCCAGCTGTGGAGCGCCTGCGACCAGGCCAGAGGCGATACCCGGTCCGAAAATCCCGAGGCCCAGCAGCGAGAGAGACGCCAGCACCAGCGTCATGGCCTGGGCGATGTCGGGCTGTTGCCCGTGCACCGCCGTCGTGAACTGAGTGAAGAAGCCGGAACCGATGCCGACGATAACGGCGAGCACCATCACCTTGAGGCCAGATGAGACGACATTGCCGAGCACGCGTTCGGCGAGGAAGCTGGTTCGCCCCCAAAGCGCGAAGGGTACTAGGACAAAGCCTGCCAGGCTGGTCAGCTTGAATTCGAGGATGGTGACGAACAGCTGCACGGCTAGCACGAAGAATGCGAGGATCACGAGCGCCCAGGCGAACAGCAGCACCAGGAACTCCAGGAAATTGTCGAAGAGGAGCGAAAGGCCCGCCATCTTCGAAGCCTGCTCCAGCAAGGGCCACGCAGCCTGGAATCCAACGCCGGCGAGCTTACCGGGGCGGAGCAGATCGTCGGCCGAGAGGGTGTTGCCGCCCGCTTCCAGCCCGATCGCCGCAAAGGATCTGAAAATGATGTCGGCCAGCGTCGAGAAACTGTTCAGGATGAAGGCGAAGGCGCCGACGTAGAGGACCTTGCGGACGAACCGCCCAATCACGTCCTGCTCGCCCCCGAGGGCCCAGAAGAGCCCAGCGAGCGTGACATCGATGCCGATCAGCGTAGCGGTAAGCCGGTGCACATCGCCGCCGAGCAGGCCGAAACCCGCATCGATGTAACTGCTGAAGGCGCTCAGGAACTGGTCGATGATGTTGAGGTCATTCATCGGTGGGTGATCCCTGTCGAAGGAAGACCGCGGGATGCGTCGGGGAATGGGGGCGCACCCCGCGGTCACCCCCGGCCGGCGTGCCTCTAGCGGGGTGTGTAGGCCGTGCCGGTGCCGAGGAAGGCTTTGGCGGCGGCAGCCGCATCAATCGACGATTGCGCGCGCCGCGCCTCGTCGATCGCCTGGGACCGATACTGTGCCGCCATCATCTGCTGGATCTGGAATTGCTGCTTGGTCGCAAGTGCCAGCAACTGGTTGGTCGCCTGGGAGACCTGCAGTGCGCCGACGGCACTTTGGCTCCGTGCCGAGAGCGCCGCGAGCGCGGTGGCATCGCTCTGAACATTGGCCGCTACCTGCGCCTGCAGGCCCATGGTCTGCTTGTAGGCGGTCATGGCGCTGGTAACGCGCGCCTGAGCGCTCGACACCTGCTGGTCGACTCCGCCACTTTGCGTCGCCATGCCGGGGAACAGCTTGGCGAATTCCGTGTCGAGAGTGCCGACATTGAAGTTGATCGACTGAGCCTGCCCCATGAGCCGGTCGATCTGCTGAAGATCGGCGGTCAACTGCTGGAGCTCCGGGAAATTCACGGATGCGAGGTTGCGCGCCTGGTTGGCGAGCATCGTCGTCTCATTCTGCAGCGACTGGATCTGATTGTTGATCTGCTGGAGCGCGCGCGCGGCGGTCAGCAGGTTCTGGGCATAGTTGCTGGGGTCGAACACAATGATGGCATTCGCCGGCGCGGGCCGAAGCATCGTCACGACCGGCATGGTGATCAGCCCCAGCAGGGCAACGCGTGCAATATGCCTCATGACGGGTCTCCGTCGAACGTCGCGAGAGATGGGGCATTGTCGAGCAGCGGAATCGCCCAGTCCGGACCGCACTCCTCGAGGAAGCGGGCCCCGAATTCCGCCGGGCCATGCTCGGCGAGAATCCGATCGATCCGACGCTGCGTGGCGGGGTCCGATGCGCCGCAGAACGTCAGCGCGATTGAGCCGAGGCCCAGCTCGAAGAGCCGATTGCCGCGAGGGGTGACGTACGGGTGACATTGTCTTTCGCGTTGGCGAGCGCGGCGCTGTCACGGGCGATGGTCGCCTCGTCCTGCGCCAGTGCTGCCTGGAGCGGTCTTGGGTCGATCTGGGCGAGCGGCTGACCGGCTTGCACCGATTGCCCCTCGGAAAAGCTCACGCGTAGGATCTGGCCGCTGATCTGCGCCCGTGCGGCCGCCGTGTTGAGCCCCTGCACATGGCCGAGGCCAGCAAGTGTGAGGGGTTGATTACCGTCCTCGGTGATGGCGACCGTAACCGGCACCGATGAGATCTCGCTGGTACTCCGCGTCGCGCATCCGCCAAGAATACCCACGATGAGAAGAGCCGCGATTGATGTCGCATGGTGACCACGAGCGTCGAACAAATCTGCCATACCGTCTCTCCAGGCCAGGCTTGGGAGATGCTCGACAGTCGCCTCAATGACCAATTGAATGAAGAAATTCGCACATGCACCAGATGCATATCAAATGACGGCCGTTCTTCTGGGGATAGGATTTTCACACAGCTTGGAGAAGGTCTCCTTAGCCCGGTCGACCGCCGGACGATGGTGTCGATGACTTGGCTAGGCGCGCGCCTCTGGCCCCCCCCCGCACCGATGTCCCCCAACATTGGCGATCGCCAATATCGATGAACCAGTGCTGCCAAACCCATTCGGCCGGCCTGCATCTTGCTTGCGATAGAAGAACTCATCAGCCAACCAGATTATTGGAAGCATTTCCGAATGGTTCGCAAGGTGATCATGGTCGCTGCGCTCGCCGTAAGCATGGGAACCGCGCTCGTTCCGGCTACTGCCATGGCTCACGACCAGGATGGCTATGGCTGGGCGCGTGACGGGGCTCGGCACGGTGCTTGGCGGCGCGGGCGGCGCACTCGCCGGGCGCGCGATCGAACGCGGCACCAATCGCTGCTAATTAGAGACAGGCCGCCCGCCGGATCATCGCATCCGGCGGACTAGTTTCCAGCAATCCCGGACCAGCAGTTCAGGACAAGCCTGCTGCCTTCACCTCGGCAGCGGCTGCGTTGAATTGCGCCTGGAACGCCGGTTGCTCCATTAGTCGCTCGGCGATCAGCATACCGTAGGACTGGCCGGCCGCCACATCGCCCGGAAAATGAAATTCGCAGATCATGCGATTATGCGCATAGTCCGCCGCCCGCGTGAGGCGCGCTTGGAAGCTGACCGCTTTCCGCCGGAGACCGGCCTCGTCAAGGGCCCGATCAGATGCCCGATCAGGCCAAATTCCGTGCCCGAAGGCGGGCAGAATCTGCTGGGCTTCAGCCGGACGTCAAACTTTTTTCGCTCCTTTGAACCCGTGGGATGGTCACTCGCACCCATGCTCGGGTGAAGGCGCTCGGGCGCCGCCCATCTGTCGATGAAAGGTTGGGCATGAGTAAAATCCGATCGTCCCTTGGATGGCTGATCGCGGGCGCGAGCACGCTTGCGCTGGCCGGCTGCGGAGGGGGCAACAATTCCTCCGGTTCGTCGGGCGGCGGCGTCTCGACGCCCCCCACCCAACCCGCGCCGACCACGCCGGCGACCTCCGCCTATACTGTCAAGGCGCTGGTCTCGAACGTCGCAGGCGCTGCTGCGCAACAGGATTCAAACCTACAGCACGGGTGGGGCGTCTCGTTCGCACCAAATGCCGCAGCCTGGGTGGCCGCGCATGCAGGCAATGTCACCACCGTCTATGACGGGGACGGCAACACCAAGCTTCCCGCAGTCGCCATCCCGGCAGGCGCCAAGGGTACACCTTCAGGCCCGACTGGCACGGTTGGCAACGCCAGTTCCTCGTTCGTGATCAAGAAGAACGGTGTAAGCGCCGCTGCCCAGTTCCTCTTCGACGGCACCGGCGGCACGATCTCGGGCTGGAACGAGAGCGTCGATCCCAGCAACACCGTAACCCTTTTCGACGGCAGCACGCAGGGCGACGCCTTTACCGGCCTCGCCATCGTTACGCAGGGCACCACCAACATGCTGATCGCGACCGATGCCGCGCACGGCACGGTCGATGCCTTCGTCGACAATGGTGACGGCACACTCAAGCAGTCGACGTTGGCCGGTGGCTTCACAGATCCTAACCTGCCGGCGGGCTACAAGCCCTTCGGTGTGCAGACGATCGGCAATCAGATTTACGTCAGCTATGCGCACTTCACCGGCACCAATCCGCTGGAGGATCACGGTGCGGGACTGGGTTTGGTCGACATCTACGATCTGACCGGCAAGCTGGTGAAGCGCTTCGTCGACGTCGGCGGTGCGCTCAACGCGCCCTGGGGCATGGCGATGGCGCCGGCCAGCTTCGGCCAGTTCAGCGGCGATCTGCTGATCGGCGATTTCGGCGACGGCACGATCAACGTCTATGATCCGACAAGCGGCAAGATGCTGGGCCAACTGAGCGACTCAAGCGGCAAGCCCATCGTGATCCCGGGCCTGTGGGGTATCGCCTTCGGCAACGACGCCGCCGGCTTTGACCAGCCCTCGACGACGCTGTTCTACGCGGCTGGTCCGACGCAGACCCAAGGCATCTACGGCCGCATCGACCTGGGCAATAGCGCATCGACCGCACAGCCGGCACCGACCTCGCCGCCTGCCAATTCGGGCCTGGGTTACTAATCGCGTGCGCTCCGCCGTCACCTTCCACAAACACCCAAAGGCGTATCGCGGGTCCCTTGTCGGGGCCTGCGCGATCGCCTTGGCCGTCGCGACGCTGTGGGGTCCGGCGGCCTGTGCTCAGGTGTTCGAGGTCGAGGCTGGCGGAGCGCTAAAGAAGGTCGGCACTCGATATCCCCCGCAGGTGCCGCACCGGCTGCCGTCGTCGCTAGCCCCCTTGGCGGCGACGGCAGTTATCGCTGGAGCCAGTCACAATCTTGCACCCGCCCTGGTCGATGCCGTGGCCCGGCGGGAATCCGCCTACCATGCCGACGCTGTCTCGACAGCGGGGGCGATAGGCCTGATGCAGCTCATGCCAGCGACCGCCCGTTCGCTGGGCATCGATCCCCACGATCCATCCGCGAATATGGACGGCGGCGCGCTTTACCTGCGCCGGCAACTGACCCGCTTCGGTGGACGGATCGATCTGGCCCTGGCGGCCTATAACGCCGGACCGGCTGCGGTCGAACGCTATGGCGGAATACCGCCCTATCGCGAGACGCGCGCCTATGTCGCGGCCACCCTCGACCGGCTGGCCGAGCTGAGCCTCGCCCTTCCCCATCCCAATCTTCGGAGCCTGCCATGAAAACCAACCGCCTCCTGAATGAGAGCAGTGCTCTTGCCAGCGCTGCACTCTCGACTTCAGCCCAAGCAGCGGCGCCGGCGGGAGCCAGTCCCATCCTGGGTGCGGTCACATGGATGCAGGATACGCTGCTTGGTGAAGTCGCCAGCGGCGTCGCCGTGATCGCGGTGGCGGTCGTCGGGTTGATGATGCTCAGCGGCCGGCTCAACTGGCGCTACGGGGCAACCGTCATTGTCGGCTGTTTCATCCTATTCGGCGCGGCGACCATCGTCGGCGGCATCCGAGCGACGGCCGGATAATAGCCATGGCGGAACTGGCCCGCATACCGATCTTCCGCGCGCTCACCCAGCCGCAGATGTTCGCCGGCGTCACCTACAGCTACTTCATCATCAACGGCGTGGTGACCACGGAAGCTTTCCTGATCGCGCGATCCTTCTGGGTGTTTGGGGTGGCGTTAGCCATGCACGGGGTCGGCTATCTCGCCTGTCTGCGTGAACCGCGCATCTTCGATTTGTGGCTGACCCGGGTCAGCCGCTGCCCGCGCAACCGCACCTGGCGGCGCCACCGCTGCAACAGCTATCAGCCCTGAGGTCGTCCATGTCCAAGCCCCGCGAGGAGAAGGCTGGCGAACGCCTGCCCTATAGCCGGATCGCCGACGAGCGCACCGTGGTGCTGCGCGATGGCGGGCTGATGCAATGTCTGCATCTGGAAGGCTTTGCCTTCGAGACGGCCGAGACGCTCGATCTCAACCACCGCCAGGCGATGCGGGACGCGGCGCTCAAGGCAGTGGCAGGATCGCGGTTCGTCATCCATCACCATATTCTGCGCCGCCGGGTGACCGTGGATCTGAGCGGCGAATTCGTCGACCCGATCTGCGCCGAGATCGACCGGCGCTGGCGCGAGCGGATGGGGGCGCGGCGGCTGTTCGTGAACAACCTATTCCTCACCATCGTCCGCCGCCCGCCTAAAGGTAAGGCGGGCTTGGCCGAGCGCCTCGGCGGCCTCTTCTCCCGCGGTCTGGGCACAGTGGAACGCGAGGCGGCGCTAACACGCGAGATCCGCGAACTGGATGCCGCGCGCGAGGCGTTGCAGGCAGGACTCGGCGCCTACACCCCCACTCTGCTTTCCAGCTACGACACACCGCATGGTCCCTGCTCGGAACCGCTGGAGCTTCTGTCCGCCCTTTATAATGGCAAGCTGAAGCCCGTACTGGCGCCGAATGCCGATGCCGGGCACCACATCCCCTACAAGCGGGTGAGCTTCGGCGCCGAGGCGCTCGAGCAGAAGGGCGCGGGCGACAAGAGCTTCGCCGCGATCCTGTCGCTGAAGGAATACCCGCCGCACGCCCAGCCGGGCATGATCGATGCGCTGCTGCGCCTGCCCTATGAAATGGCGCTCTCGGAGAGCTTCGCCTTTGTCGACCGCCAGATCGGGGTGGAACGCGTCGACCTCGCGTTACGTCGCTTCCGCGCCGCGGATGACGACGCACAGAGCCTTCGGCGGGGACTGGTCGAGGCGAAGGATGATCTCGCCTCAGGCCGCGCGGCGATGGGCGAGCACAAGTTCAGCCTGCTGGTGCGCGCGCCTTCCTTGCAGGAGTTGGACCGCGCCGCCGCCGAATGCGCCTCCGCGCTTGCCGACATCGGCGCGGTCCCGGTGCGCGAGGCACTGAACCTCGAGCCCGCCTTCTGGGCGCAGTTTCCCGGCAACGAACATTATGCCGCGCGCAAGTCGCTGATCTCCACGGCAGCCTTTGCCAGCTTCGCCAGCCTGCACGGCTTCCCGATCGGGCGAGCGGACGGCAATCATTGGGGGCAGGCGGTGAGCGTGTTCGAGACCACCTCCGCCACGCCTTATTTCTTCAACTTCCACCGGGGCGATCTCGGCAACTTCTCGGTCATCGGCCCGTCGGGTTCAGGCAAGACGGTGGTGCTGAACTTCCTCGCCGCCCAGGCCGGTCGCTTCGCGCCGCGCACCGTCTTCTTCGACAAGGATCGCGGCGCGGAAATCTTCCTGCGCGGGATCGGGGGTCATTATGCCACGCTGCGCCCCGGCGAGCTAACCGGGTTCAATCCTCTCCAGAACGAAGGCACCCCCGAGGATCGGGCCTTCCTGCGCACGTTGATCGCGCGGATGGTCTCCAAGCCCGGCGAATGCCCGAGTCCGGAGGAAGAAGCGACCATCGCCGCCGCCGTCGTCGCCAATTACGAGCAGGAGCCCGGCTATCGTCGCCTGCGCTTCTTCGTCGAACTCCTCGCCGGTGACCGGCGGCCGCAGCAGGGTGACCTCGCGTCGCGCCTCGCGCCCTGGATCGGCAAGGGCGAGCATGCCTGGCTGTTCGACAATCCGGTCGATCGGCTGGACGCGTCCACCCGCACGCTCGGCTTCGACATGACCGCTCTGCTCGAAGACCCGGTGCTGCGCACGCCGGCGATGATGTACCTGTTCCACCGTGTCGAGCAGAGGCTGGATGGTGACCCCACCGTCATCCTGATCGACGAGGGCTGGAAGGCGCTCGACGACGACGTGTTCGCCGCCCGCATTCGCGACTGGATGAAGACGCTGCGCAAGCGCAACGCGATCCTCGGCTTCGGTACGCAATCCGCGCGCGACGCGCTCGACAGCCGGATCGGCCCCGCCATCATCGAGCAGGCAGCGACGCAGATCTTCATGCCCAACCCGCGCGCGCAGAAGGAGGATTATTGCACCGGCTTCGGGCTGACGGAGCACGAGCTGGACCTGATCCGCGCCCTGCCGCCCGAGGCCCACGGTTTTCTAGTCAAGCATGGCAATCACAGCGTGGTGGCGCGGCTCGATCTGGGCGGCATGCCGGATATCCTGGTGGCGCTGTCGGGCCGGGAATCTTCGGTGCGGCGCCTCGACGAACTGCGCGCCCGCTTCGGCAACCATCCCTCGCAATGGTGGCCGCACCTGATCGGCACGCCGTGGCCCGGGCCGGCAGCAGACGACGATGCCCCACCGCCCCGACTGAGGGCCGCACCATGAGCGCGCAGACCGTCGCCTGCCCGGCCTTCGCCGACACCGCGCCCGGTACCGGCGGCTTTGGCGTGGCCCATGCGCTCGGCTCGGTCGATTGTCATGTCGGTCTGGTCGTGCAGTCGGGCTACAGCCAGCTTTTTGGTCAGCATGGCGCGTTCGGCACGGTGCTGACCGCGCTTCTCACTCTCTACGTCGGCTTCATCGCGGTCGTGCTGATGACCGGCCGGACACGGCTCAGTCTGTCCGGCCTCGCACCCAAAGGGCTCGCGGTCGGGCTGGTGCTGACCTTCGCCACCTCCTGGCCCGCCTATCACGCCACGGTCTACGGTCTGCTGGTCGGCGGGCCGGAGGAGATCGCCAACACGCTCTCCAGCGGCCATGGCGGTACACTCGGCTTCGCCACGCGGCTCGATGCGCTGCTCGATCGCTTTGCCGAGGTGGCCAGGGCGATGGGCGACACCGCACCCGGCGCGTCCAAGGCGTTGGGTCCGCTCGCCGGCCCGCAGATGGCGGCGGCGCTCATGTGGCTGAGTGCGATGCTGATCCTGATCGGATCCGCCGGCGCCCTCGTGCTCACCCGCATCGTGCTGGCGCTGTTGCTGGCGATGGGACCGGTCTTCATCGTGATGGGCCTGTTCCGCCAGACGCGCGGCCTGCTGGAAGGCTGGCTGCGCACCACGCTGATGTTCGCACTGGCGCCGACCCTGACGGTGCTCGCGGGTTCTGCCGCGGTGGGGCTGATGGCGCCGCTGCTCGATGCGATCGCCGATGATCCGGCCTCGGCCATCACCGAGCTTCGTCCGATCCTCGAACTGTTCCTCGGCGCGGTCGTCTATGTCGGGCTGATCGGCATGATGATGTGGACGTCGGCGAGCCTCGTGCGCGGTTGGCGCTTCGGCATCGGCGACGACGCGCCTCCATCGCTGTCGGAGTCTGCATCATCGCATATTTTCCCCCCGCCGCTTTCCGGTGCGGGAGGTGGAGGCGCCGGCCATGCTTCCGCCACAGCCTCAGCCGATCCGCGTGTTGGGCAGGTGATGACGTCGCTCGCGCGCGACGGTGGCGCTGATCCAGCCCCGGTATCGGTGCGCGTCGAACAGACCGCGACCCAGCGTCTCGAGACGCTCGCCGGCGAAAGCACCGTCCCCGGCAGACAACGCCGCACCGAAGGGCTTGGCCAGGGCCTTCGGCCGGCCGCGCACCTTCCCCGACAAGCGGGAGCCATTCGATGACCAGATTAGCCCTTCTCCTGTCCGCCCTTCTGCTTACGTCCACCGCCCAGGCCGCAACGAAGGCGCGCGACCCGCGGATCCTCCAGGCATTCTACGATCCGCATCAAGTCACGGTGCTGCACGGCTGCGCGGGCTTCCAGTCCACCGTCGCGTTCGCGCCTGGCGAGCATGTCGAGAATATCGCGCTCGGCAATGCCGATCTGTGGCAGGCGGTGCCCAACAAGCGCGCCGACCTGCTGTTTCTGAAGCCCGTCGCCTCTGCCGGCCATACCAACATGACGGTGGTGACCGACCAGCGCCGCTACGATTTCGATCTGATCGCGCGCGACGATGCCGCCTGCCATGCCGGGCATGTCACCTACGACTTGCAGTTCACCTATCCCGAGGAGCCGAAGCCGACCCTCGCCGAACTCGCCGCGATCGCACCACCACCCCCGCCACCGGTGCCGACGCACGAGGACGCGCCGCCGCCGGCCGAGCGCAATGCCGCCTACAGCTACACCGGCACCGCCGCCAATGTTCCGATGCGTGTATTCGACGACGGGCATTCGACCTGGATGCACTGGGCCGACGGCGTCGCCGCACCGGCCATCTATTCGCTGGGGCCCGGCAAGCAGGAAAGCGTGGTCAACTACACGGTGAAAGGCGACTATCTGGTGGTGGACGGGGTGGCCCCTGCCTATGTGCTCCGGCGCGGCCCGGCCGTCGCGACCCTGTATGACGATGCCTATCAACAGCCGGTGCTCGATGCCGCCGCCCCGCAGCCACGCGGGCCGGACAAGGCGCATTCGGCTCTCTCCGGGCTTTTCGGCTCGTCCTCACCCACCCGCGAGGCTCGCAAATGATCGCCACCGATGTCCTCGCCACGCGCGATCCGCGCCTCACCATGGCCGATGAGGAGCTGGCCCGGGCCAGCGCCCGCTCCGTGCCCGAGGTCGGCCGCCCGGCCAGCGCGGCCGAGGGGATGGGCCTCGCCGTCGGGATCATCGGCGCCGCGATGATCGGCGGCTTCACCATGCTGAGCCTTGCCCATCACCACGCCGACACAGCCGCCGCCAAGGCTGCACCTCCTGTGGTCGCGGCGGCGCCCGTCCGCGCCGCGCCGAGCCCCGTGCCGCCGCCCGCTTCCGCTATGGGCGCAACCATTCCATCACCACCTGCGACTGCGATCGTCCCCCGTGTCTCGCCGGTACTCGTGCTCGACAATGGTCCGCCCTCGTTCTCTGGCCGTGGCGGCGGGCCGGTGCCAGCGGTCGGCGCATCGCCCCCCGCCGGATCGCATCAGGACGGCAGCTTCTCTCCTGATGAGCAGTTCGCCGCCCGCACCGGCGACGAGCCGGTGCCGACGAGCCACGTCACCCATCTCGATCATCCAGGAGAGGTGGTGGCGCAGGGCACGATCATCCCGGCCGTTCTGGAAACGGCGATCAATTCGGACCTGCCGGGCTATGCCCGCGCACTGGTCAGCCGCGACGTACGCTCCTTCGACGGATCAAAGGTGCTCGTCCCGCGCGGCTCCCGCCTGATCGGCCAGTATAAGAGCGCTCTTCAGGCCGGGCAGTCGCGCGCTCTGGTGGTGTGGAACCGGTTGCTCCGCCCCGACGGCACCTCGATCCAGCTCGGTTCGCCCGCGACCGACGACGTCGGGGAGACCGGGCTCGCCGGCAAGGTCAACAGCCATTTCCTCCAGCGCTTCGGATCGGCCATCCTGTTATCGGTGATCGACGGTCTCGCTGGCGCGATCGGCGGTTCCGGTAACACGGTGGTACTGGGATCGGTGGGCGGGAGCTCGGGCGCCGCCGGCGTCGCGTTACAGAACCAGATCAAGATCTCCCCCACCGTGCGCGTGATGCAAGGCACCCCAATCCAGGTGTTCGCGGCACGCGACCTCGATTTCACGGACGACGGCCAGTGAGCGCCGCCGAGCCAGTGTCGATCGGGGATCATGCCTCGGCAGGCATTTATCTACGCATCTACCTGCGGCCGTTCGCCCGCTTCCTCGATCAGTCCGACGTCACCGAGGTGATGGTCAACCGTCCCGGCGAGCTGTGGATCGAGCGGGCCGGCCAGACGGCGATGGAACGGATCGATGCTCCAGAGATCGACGATCAGTTGCTCGCTCGCCTTGCCGCCCAGATCGCCCGGACGACACATCAGGGGATCAATCGCGAGAGCCCCTTGCTCGCCGCAGTGTTGCCGGACGGGCAGCGCGTGCAAATGGTGGGGCCGCCTGCCACGCGCGCGGGCTGGGCGCTCTCGATCCGCCGTCATTTGACCGTGCAACGCCCGCTGGAAGCCTATGAACAGCCACTACCCCCGCATGTCGAAGCGCCGGCCGACCGGATGGCGCGGCGAGATGATCTGCGCGAAGCGCCGGTCGCCTTTCTGCGTGAGGCGGTGAAGGCGCGGCGTACGGTGCTGATTTCGGGTGGCACCTCCTCGGGCAAGACCACTTTCCTCAACGCGTTGCTCAAGACAGTGCCCGCCGGCGAACGCATCATCACGGTCGAGGATACGCCCGAGATCGTCGTGTCCCAGCCCAACGCGCTCGGTCTGGTGGCGGTGAAGGGCGAAATGGGTGAGGCGAAGGTGACGGTGGAGGATCTGCTCCATGCCTCGCTCCGCCTTCGGCCGGACCGGATCATCGTCGGCGAGATCCGGGGACGCGAGACGGCCACCTTCCTGCGCGCGATCAACACCGGCCACCCCGGCTCCTTCACCACGGTCCATGCCAACACGCCGGAGGGCGCGCTCGATCAGATCGCGCTGATGGTGATGCAGGCCGGCCTTGGCCTCTCGCGCGAGGAGACGATCGGCTACTCCCGTTCTCTGATCGACGTGATCGTCCAGCTCGGCCGCGTCGACGGAGAAAGACGCATCACCGACATCCGCATCCACGGCAACGCAGCAATTTGAACCATCCGGCTCCCGGCAGGCACTGAATGGGGTGTATGAGGAGCTGTTGCGTGGCGAGCTTGAGCGTGGTGAACGAACGGTCCCGAGGCGCGTCGGGAGGATCCCCGAGGGAAGACTGGCTTGTCACCCGCATCCGTGCGCGCGACTTGCGCGCGTTTGAGGAGCTGTACCGCAACTATCATCCCCGGCTCACCCGCTTCCTGATGAACATGGTCCACCGCCCGCAACTGGTGGAGGAAGTGTTCAACGACACGATGATGGTGGTGTGGGAGAAGCTGGATGGCTTCAACGGCTCCAGCAAGCTCTCCACCTGGATCTTCGCCATCGGCTATCGCAAGGCGATGAAGGCGGTGAGGCGGCAAGACCAGGCCGTGGAAGACAAGGAGGCGGAGAACCGGGTGAGCCCGGAGCCCGGTCCCGATCACCGGATCGGCGGCCAGAAAGTGCAGGCAGCCCTGCTCGGCGCGATCAACGGCCTGTCAGCCGACCACCGCGCGGTGGTGGACCTCACCTATTATCACGAGCTCGGTTATCGCGAGATCGCCGAGATCATGGATTGCCCCGTGGACACGGTGAAGACCCGCATGTTCCACGCACGACGCCACCTCAAGCGCAAGCTCGCCGGAGAGCTTGCCGACTGGTTATAGGGTCACAACATGGCAGACATCATTCCCCTGCCCGACGACCGCCATCAAGAGACGATCGAGCTCCTGCCCTGGTATGTCACCGGCCGCATCACACCCATCGACCGGGTGAAAGTCGAAGCGCATCTGGCCGACTGCGCCGAGTGCCGTGGCGAGCTCGCCATCGAACGCCGGCTGCATAGCGAGGTCGCGCAATTGCCGCTCGACGCCGGACTGGGTTTCGCCGAACTGCGGCGCCGGCTCGAACTCCCGCCTGCGGCACCGGCCCGCCGCCCGGCCCGGACGCTGGAGGCCATGCGCCGTGCCGTCGCCCGGCCCGGGCGCAAAGGCTGGGCGATCGCGGCCCAGGCTGCCGCCCTCCTGCTGGTTGTCGGGGTCACCATCCCCTCGCTCCAGCTGCGGTCACGGCCGCAGCCGGAGATGCGGCCGGAGCAATATCAGACGCTGGGCTCTGCCCCCACCCATCCGGCGGGCAACCTGCTGGTCATGTTCCGCCCCGAAACGAGCGAGCAACAACTGCGCGCGCTGATCACCCAAAGCGGCGCGCGCGTGGTCGACGGCCCTACCCAGACTGGCGCCTACATGCTGCTGGTGCCGGCAACGGAGCGCGAGGCAGTGCTCGTCCGCCTGCGGGCTCAGTCCGCCGTGACCCTTGTCCAGCCGATCGACGCGAGCCCGCAGTCATGACCGCGCGCCGTCGCTGGCGGCCAATATGGTTGCCGCTGTTTCTGGCGATGACCGGGCTCGGCAACGGGCATTCGGCGATCGCCGCCCCACCCTCGGGCGGCGACCGCCAGATTCTGGTGATGCTGCGCCAGCCGCCCCCGCATTTCCGGCCCGACGCGGATTATGGCGGCGGATATGGCGACATGCTGGCGCGTAGCGCCCGCGAGCGCATCAGCCGGCGGATCGCCCGGGCACACCGCCTCGCCGTCAATGGCGACTGGCCGATGCCGCTGTTGGGTGTCGACTGCTTCATCATGACCGTGTCCGACGGACGGACGCCGGAGGAAGCCGCCGCCGAAGTCTCCGGCGATCCCGGCGTCGAATGGTCTCAGCCGATGCACGTCTACCGCACCAAGAGTGCGCCTACCGCCTATAACGACCCGCTTTATCCCGCCGAGCCGGCCGCGCATCTCTGGCATCTGGCCGATCTCCACCGGATCTCCACGGGGCGGGGCGTAACGGTCGCGGTGGTCGACACGCGGGTCGATGACCATCATCCCGACCTTGCCGGCCAGGTCATGGTCAACGAGGATTTCGTCGCCGGCCGGCCGTCGCCGGCCGAATCTCACGGGACGGGCGTTGCGGGTATCATCGCCGCAAAGGGCGACAATGACATCGGCATCGTCGGCATCGCCCCCAACGCCCGGATCATGGCGCTGCGTGCCTGCTGGCAACTGCCGGGGGTGCAAGGGTCGGTGTGCGACAGCGTGAGCCTCGCCAAGGCTCTGCATTTCGCGATCGAGCACCACGCGCAGGTGATTAACCTCAGCCTGGCCGGCCCGCCCGATATTCTTCTGAGCAAGTTGATCGACATCGGCATCGGACGCGGCGAGACGTTCGTCGCAGCCTATGACCCGGCCCTTTCCGACGGCGGCTTTCCGGCGTCTCACGGTGGCGTCATCGCCGTGGCCGACGCCGCTATGGCGGCGCCACCGCGAGGCGTCTACACAGCCCCCGGGCGCGACATCCCGACAACCGAGCCCGGAGGACGATGGTACCTGGTCGATGGCAGTTCCTATGCGGCGGCCCATGTCAGCGGGCTGATTGCCCTGATGCGGGAGCGCAGGTCTCCCGCCGACGGTCCGATCTCGCTGGTCGCGGCTCGGGCCGGCGGCGGCGCCATCGATGCGCTGGCGTCTCTGGAGCATATTTCCCGTGCCTGTGACGACAGGGAGTGCAGCCGGCAAATGGCTGCGAACAGCCCCCGCTGACTGTCTCCGCGCCGGCCTGGGTGGCCCCGGCCTGGTATTCGCGATGCTCCTTGCCCACCCGACGCAGGCGATTGCTGCCGCCGGCGCCAGCCTCTCCGTGCTGAACGAGGATGTGTTCCGTGGTCGATCGCTGAGCGAAGGCCGGCCGGTGGCCGTCGGCGAACTCTCCTATGACGATCTGAGCGGCTTCTACATCGGCGGCTCGATCACTGGTGTCGCCACCCGCCATTCCGGCGCGCAACTGCTGGGTGTTCAGGGCTATGCCGGTTATGCTCGTCGGATCGGATCCGGGCCAACGCTGGATGTCGGCATCACCAATGCGCGCTACACCCATTATTATAGTGGCAGCGCCGGGGTGGACTACACCGAGTTCTACGCGGGGATCATCACCGACCACATCTCCTCGCACATCCGCTATTCGCCCAATTATTTCGGCACGGGGCAGGCAACGCTTTACGGCGATCTCGACGGCGTGCTGCGGCCTAAGGACAAGTGGCGACTGAATGCGCATGTCGGGCTGCTCGTTCAGGCGGGTCGCCAGAGCCTGCCTCATAGCGCACGCCGGCGCTACGACTGGCGGATCGGCGCATCGCGCGACATCGGACACTTCAGCCTGCAATTGGGCTGGGCGGGCTCCGGGCCGGGCCGGGACTATTATGCCGGCAGCCCGCACGGCCGCTCATCCTTCCTGTTCGGGGCGACGTACATCTTCTGAAGATCCCTGCACGCGCGCCGACCATAAAATCCGCCGCGGTTTGAACCAGCCGCTGCGGCGCCGGAACAGAGCATGCGACGCAGCGAGGCCATGCGGCCGGTGAAGGAGAGCATCATGCGGCATCCCCTGATCCGCCCGTAGAATACCCGACCGCAATCCTACCCCCTGCCCCGGCGGCAGGCTCAGCACCACCGAACCGTCCCGTGTTCGCTCCGGCGGAGGCGCAGGGACGCATGCGGCCTCTCGATGGGAACCATGAATGCGCAAGAGACTGGCAACGCTCACGACGATGATGCTGGCCCTTCCCTCGGCCGCGCACGCTGATACGGCAAGTGGCGATGGCCAGGCCCCGCCGGCCGCGATCACATCGCCCGCCCCCGCCCCCGCCCCGCCGACGGATCAAGCGCCGCTCGCGATGATCAGCGCGCCGTTCCGGTCCCTGCTGGACGCCGGGATCCTCTTCAATTCAGCCTTTTATGATGATTTCCAGGGCAATCCGGTGGGCGGCCTCAGCCACGGCACCGCCAATGCCGGTGCCGGCACGATTGGCGCGGACGCGGATCTCGGCAAATTGGCGGGAATCAAGGGCGGGCGTTTCCACCTGCTCTTCACCTACGAATATGGCGACACCCTACAGAGGAACATTGGCAACTTCATCAAGTCGCAGGACTGGTATCTGCCGTTCCAGAAGTTCCAGCTCGCCCAGTTGTCCTACGAGCAGAATTTCCTTGGCGGCGCGGTGAACGTGCTGGGCGGCCGGGTGAGCGCGGCGACACTGTTCGCTCGACCGACCTTCGGCTGCCAGTTCATCAGCGGATCGCAATGCCCTTACGACCTGCCCGTCTTCACAGGTGGCTTCTCCGGCTTTCCCTACGCAACCTGGGGAGGGCGGCTCCGGATCAACCCGACCGACAAAATCTATCTCGAGAGCGGCGCTTTCTCAGTCGATCCCAACCGCAAGAATCTGCACGGCTTCGATCTCGGTCTGAAGACGGCGACCGGCATCGTCGCCCCGGTGGAGATCGGTTACGAAAGCGACTTCAGCAACGATCGCTATCCGCGCCATTACAAGGTCGGCGCCTGGTACAACAACGCGCCGTTCACCGATCCCCTGCTGAATACGCAGCACCAATCGCGCGCCCTGTTCGGAGGAGCACCGCTCGCCCACACGTCGGATCGAGGCGGCGTCTATGCGTTGTTCGACCAGGCAATCTACCGCCCGGACGATACCCACCGCGCGCTCTACATCCTGGGGTCGTTCGCGATGCCCTTCGATCGTCGCGAACTTTTCAGCTTCCAGAATACGCTCGGCGTCTACGACGTAGGCCCGTTCGCCGCCCGTCCGCACGACAGCGTGGGCCTGATGATCACCCAGCTCATCCTGACGCACGCGGAGACGGGCTTCCTGAACGACCTGCTGCGCAAGAACGACAGCAAGACCTTCGTCAACCGGAACCAGTACAACGTCGAGATCAATTACGGCTTCCAGCCCGTGCCCGGCGTTACCGTCTCGCCGAACGCCGAATATATCATTCACCCGGACACCACGCAGCGCCCCGATGCCCGCTTCGCCCCGCGCGACGCGCTGGTGCTGGGCGCGCGCCTTACCCTGCAGTTCAGCGACCTGCTTGGGCTGCCTGCGTCCCTTCCTCGCTACCACTGACCGATCATAACGATCCGGAGATCTGCCATGAAGAAACGCTATTCGCCGCTCAACCAGGCGCTACACTGGATTACTGCGCTTTGCATGTTCGCGATCCTGCCGCTCGCCTGGGTGATGATCAACGCCAAGGCCGGATCGGCGATCCAGCACGGCACCTATAACTGGCACAAGACGCTGGGTTGCATCGTGCTGCTGGTGACGGTGTTCCGCATCGGCTGGCGGTTCATCGATGGGCCACCGCCCTATGCCGAACGTGTGGCAGCCTGGGACCGCCACCTTGCCCATCTCGTCTACTGGCTGTTTTTCGCCGTGATGATCTGGATGCCGGTGACAGGTTTCATGGAGAGCGCCTATGACGGTTATCCGATCAAACTTTTCAATTTGATACAAACTCCGGAGATTTTTGCGAAGAATGATCACATGGCCAGCCTGTTTGCATGGTTGCATGGTTTGGGCCAATGGCCTGTATATGCATTGATTATTCTGCATCTGTTAGGCGTTGCATTTCACTTGATCTTTACCAAAAGCGGCGTTCTTGGCAGAATTCTCCCCGAGCATGCGCTCGATCCGAATGGATTATGATGGTTACGCGTCGGCTTCCCAGCCACACGGAAATTTGATCAAGGGGGACGGTGCGTTGCCACAACCTGAATCAAGGCCGTGACCCACCTCGATCATCTTCAGGACGGGAATATAGAGAACCCAACTACGGGAAAATCCGGATAACGAGGCGCACTTGAACGCGCGACACGACATCCAGAGGTCGAAAGATTGCAATTTCACAACCTTCCCGGCCTGCGGGCGCGATGACGCTGAAGTGGGCCGTAGGCGGTTGCGATCGGATGTCACGACTTCGTTCGAGCGACTGCGTTCAGCAGATCAACGAGCAGGCCTCAATGGCAATGATTGGTCGCGAGCTGCCGGCAGCTCCCGACCAGATGCCGCCGTTCAGGTGCGTTGTGAACGTTCCTGAAAGCCGACCAGCCGCTTTCCTCGGATTTTCAGCGCGGCGAGGGCGGCAAGTGTTCGAGCCTAGCCAGCCTGATCCCGGCCTGCTGGGTCGGGCAGCCCGAAGAGGTCGGGGGGACGATGCTCGTCCTTGCGTGCGACGACGCCAGCTTCATCAACGGCGTCGAGTTCCTCGTCGACGGTAGCGCCACCCAGATCTGAACCGCTCCGGGTGGCGCTACGTCTCGACCGTGGTACCACCCGGCCCGCATCCGGGATTATCTGGAATAGCGAGCCATGAGTGTGGTCACAGCCTCGGCGACCGCTTTAACGGCGTCCGCGTCGGTCCCTCCGCAGCCGGGGGCCATCAATTCGGGCCAGAAGCTTTGGCCCGCGATGAGCGCAAGAAACTGATTGGCGGCCACGTCGGCATCCGGAACCACTAACGTACCCTCCCGCTCCTCAGCGCACAGATACGCCTTGAGGCGATCAAGGAAAGGGCGCTTCACTTTGTCGGTAATCATCAGGCCGAGATCGGGAAAGCGCTGCGATTCCGCGATGATCACCCGATAGATCGCCCGAATCTCCGGCCGTCGCATACGACGGGCATATTCGAGCCCAATGTCGTTGAGCCCCGCTTCCGGCGAATGTGCCGACTTCGGTGCCTCCGATGGTGCCTCCGCCGACCAGAAATCCTCTACCATCGCTTCGAAGAGCGCGGATTTGGTCGGGAAGCGCTTGAAGAGCGTCGCCGTCGACACGTTGGCTTGATGTGCCACCTGCTGAAGCGAGGTCCGCTCGTAGCCCTGTTCGAGGAAGAGATGCATCGCGGCCTGCACGACGGCGCGCCGTTTCTCCTGCCGAACGCGCTGATGATAGGATTCGGTTGTCATACGCCCAGGGTGTCTGCCGATTGTCGCACCCCCATGCAACGATCCATTTATAAGGTAAGTCACTCACCTTGACATCACGAGCATGCGAGATCTAAGTGAATCGTGAGCCGATCGACTTACCTCATCTGGAGCCGCCTCTGGAATGGCCGTGCGAGGAACGTCGGGTGTCGGCCAAGCCATGGAGAGCAGACCATGATCATCGACGATACGTCCCGCGTCACGATACCGGACAGCAGGCTGGCACGAGAGGCGACACAGTTCGTCCGCGACAGCGCCGGAGACTTTCTCTTCCACCATTCCGCGCGCGTCTATTGCTGGGGCGTGCTGGCGGGAAAGCGCAAGCAGATGAGCTTCGATCCGGAGCTTCTCTATATTGCGGCCATGTTCCACGATCTCGGTTTGACGCCGGCTTTCCGGGATAGCCGCGTGCGTTTCGAGGTGGACGGCGCAAATGCTGCGGGTGATTTCCTGCGAGGCCACGGCATCGCGGAAAGGGATATCGAGAAAGTCTGGCTGGCGATCGCACTGCATACGACGCCGGGCCTATCCTCGCATTTCCATCCCATCGCGGCGCTCACCGCCGAGGGGGTCATGATGGACCTGGTGGGCCTTGGCTATGACGAATTCACAGAGGCGCAGCGTAATGCCGTTGAAGCGAACCATCCGCGCTCCTCACAGTTCCCGGAGGAACTTCTCGACACCCTTTATGACGGGATCAAGCATCGGCCTGAGACGACGCAGGGCACAGGCCTTGCAGACGTGATCGCCGACAAAGATCACCATTTCCATCGCCGAGATTTTTGCAGCCTGATGCGACATTCTCGTTGGGTCGCCGCGAAATAACAGGATTTATTGGTAATTTATCATGACAATGATCGTTCATCATCTCGAGAAGTCGCGTTCTCAGCGTATCGTATGGCTGCTGGAGGAACTGGGAGAAGCCTATGAGATCAAGCGCTATGCGCGAGATCCGGTGACCGCATCGGCGCCTGCCCTACTCAAGACGCTGCATCCGCTGGGGAAAGCGCCAATATTGCAGGACGGCGCGAAGACGGTAGTCGAGTCCGGGGCGATCTTCGACTATCTGCTCGCGCGATCCGACCATCGGCTCAGAAAGCCGGACGATGCGGAAGAAGGGCTGCGTTACACCCACTTCATGCACTACGCGGATGGATCGATCATGCCGCTTATTGTCACGGTGGTGACGCTTGGCCGCATGGGCGATGCGGTGCAGCAGGGGATCATGGCGGTTCGCAAGGGCCTTGCCGCTCATTTGGCTTGGGTGGATCAGGAACTCGGCACACGCCCCTGGTTCGCGGGCAACAGCTTCACGGCCGCTGACATCATGATGAGCTTTCCCCTCGAGGCGGCGCGCGTGCGAGCCGGGCTCGACTGGTCCTACGCCAATATCGATGCATGGCTCGGCCGAATCCACGCGCGCGGCGCCTATCAGCGCGCTCTGGCGCAGGCGGAGCCGGCGGACCAGCCTGCCTCCTGAGGCACACCGAGAATCTCAGCACCCCGCTCCTGAATGAAGCGGGGTGCCAAGATTTCCTGAACGCACGACCGGCAACGGTCGGAACTCTGATAGGCTTCCATCAACAACAAGCCCGGTGCCGGTTACGAACGAGCTTCCCGCGCTGACGAGGAACAGCGAAGCGCGCGCCACTTCCTCTGCCTTCCACTCTTGTAGGCAGCCGCTTCTCCTCGATGCCGCGCATCGCGTGCGGGAATCGAAGGCCTGGGCGTGGTGGAAAGCGATCATTGGCCCGGCGCCGGGACAGGCCTACAATTATGCGATGATAGCCTTCTACAATCTTCCGCCGACGAGCCTTGGGCTTGGAGGGGACGGCGACGAGATCGCAGCGATCGGCGAGGTCGAGCGCCAGTTCAATGTTCAGCTTGACTATAGCGAAGCCCGAGACTGGAAAACCGTAGGCGATGTTTATGAAGCGCTAAAATGTGTTCTGCCATCCGATCAGATCAGCTCGGAGAAGACATGGCCAATTTTCGTCCAAGCTATCTGTGAAGAAACCGGCGTTGATCCTTGGCGGGTGAATGCTAAAACCCTTCTGCTAGGGAAAAAGAAATTCGACTGGCGAATAGCATTGTTTTTGGGGAGTCTCGTTGGCTTGCTGTTCGCGAGCATGTGGTTCGGATGAACGGCAGCGTCTGGGCGGCAGCCGTCCGTCTCCAGGCGAGATTGCAGACCGGCAACTATGCTGGTCTTGGCTCCCATAAGCGGTCCGACCGAAAAGTCCCCAGGGCTGTCGGCGGCTCGCGACCAACTGCGGCCATTCAGCGGCCTCGACCGCGATCCCGAAAGCAGACTGGCCGCTTTCCTGATGAGTGGCGCATCGCCGGCGTCCGCTCATGGTAGGGGCAGATATACGGCGATATGCTCCGGTCGGGCTGTCGGTTAGCGAACAAGCGAATTTGGCACTGTCAGCACGTGCGCACGAAGGGCAATCACGAACCGTTTCCGGTCAGCGCGACAGCACGCCACGGTGACACGCTCCTACGAGGATCGCACCGCCGCTACGCGATGATACATAGCGCAGACCGCAGCAACACCGCCTCTGGCGGCCCTTCCGCGACGAGTTTGCCCTGATCGAGGCATACGACGTGGTCGACGTCGTCCAGCGTCTCGGTGCGATGGGTGATGATCAGCCGGGTGCGGCCAACGAAGCGCCGGTCGATTGCGTGGCGGATATTGTCCTCAAGGCTTTTATCGAGCGCGCTCATCGCTTCATCGAGGATCAGGACGTCGGGATCTCGCAGGATGGCACGGGCAAGCCCGAGCCGCTGTCGCTGGCCACCAGAGAAACGGGTTCCCTGCTGGCCAATCCACGTCTTATAGCCGTCGGGGAGCTGGGCGATCGTGTCCGCGACACCGGCCACACGCAGCGCAGCGCGGACTTCGTCGTCGCTCGATCCATGGTTCGCCATGCGGATATTGTCGATCACCGTCCCCTCGACCAGATCGACGTCCTGGCCGGCAATCGCGAGCAGGCCGAGCCAGTCGGTCCGCCTGATCTCGTCGAGCGGCACGCCGTCGACCAGAATCCGACCCTCGGTTGGCTGGTAAAGCCGAAGCAACAGATTGACGATCGTCGTCTTGCCCGCGCCGCTCGCCCCCACGAGTGCGGTCGTCTTCCCCGCCGGGATCTCGAACGACACCTCGGTCAGGGCCGCGTCCCCCACGCTGTCATAGGCAAAGCTGACATTCTCGAAGCGGATGCTCGATCCAAGCCTGTCTATCGGGCGATGGCCGGGCGGCGGATAATCCTTGCCTTCGGTCGTCAGCATGGCGCGCACCGACGCAAGCTGCGGCTCGATCTGCGCGAGGCCGAGCAGATTGCCTTCCAGATCGCGTAAATGGGGTTGCAGCCGATAGAGCAGCGCAATCGCTGCCAGCGTGACCGGAAAGCCGACATGCCAGACGCCCGCCATGCCGATAATCACGCACAACACCGCGATGGAGCCCAGCTCGGTTAGCGGGTGGAGCTGCGCCATGAGCCGGTAGAGCGCGATCGCCGTCTGCCGGGCATCACCCGAGGCGTGCTCGAAGCGCTCCTGATGCATCGCCTCCTGCCCATAGGCACGGATCGTCCGCATTCCCTGCAAGGTCATGAGCATATGCTCGCCGAGCAACTGGTGAACATATTTGACGTGCCGACCGAGGTGGTGGACCGAGCGCGACAGGTGTCTGAGCCCGAACGAGACGAGCAGCGATCCGACGATGGCGGTCAACGTGATTTGCCACGAGAGGCTCAGCAGCGCCGCTGTGAAGACCAGGATCGAGCAGATGTTGACGACGATCCGAGTGAGGTGGCCATGGGCGCTGGAAACCATCCAGGTTTCCGTCCCCAGCACGTGCATCAGATGGGCCTGCTCATGCCGCTGGATAAAGGGGTACGAGACGCTGAGATATTGACGATGCACCCGGTTGCGGACGTCTTCGCTGGTCCGTTCGCTGATCCGGGCGCTAAGCATGCCGTGCAGGAAGGACAGGCTGGCGCGCGCGACTATCAGGAGCAGGATCAAGAGCGCCATCTGGGTCGAGCTTCCGAACCAGCCCGCGGCGTGGCGCAACATGCCCCCCGCCATTCCGTTCGCCGAGGCGGCATGGTCAGCCTGCCCCGTTGCCGAATAGAAAAAGAGCACGACGAGCGTGATCCCGAGCGTCTCGGCAAGCGACGAGATCAGCCCGAGCAGGACGAGAACTGGGGTCGCCCAACGCGGGATCGGCGCGGCGGCGAGCAGGCGCCACACCCCGGCAAGGGTGCCGCGCGTCATTCCCGATCTCGACGGAGGATCGGCGTTCAGGCGCATTGGCGCGGCTCCTCGATCGGGAAAGAGGCCATAAGCAGCCTCCGCGGCCGGAGAAGCCGCCCGAGCAAAGCCTGCAGCCTCCAGCGCACCGCGTTGCCGAGCCAGCGGGGCAGGTCCAGTCCCAGCGTGATCAGCGCTATGCCGGAATCCCGACGCGCGAGTAGCGAAAGCACCTCGCGGAAATAATCCAGCCGGCCAATCTGGAGCGCTTTGAACAGCAACCAGGCCCCATAATTGCGCAGGCCCGTCGCGAGTTTGGCGTGATGCTCGGCATGGCGCGCCTCCATCTCGTCCATCACCAGCATCCAGGATCGCAGCATGCGCGGCAGGTTGCTGGACATATTGTCCGGCAGGTAGCGGTAGCCGACGAGATAATCGGGGATCACCGCGAAATGGTTTCGCTCCGCGACCCGGCAGTAGAAGAGCATATCCTCGCAGCCTTGCGCGCCGGCGTCACGCAACCCGCTCTCAAAGCCCTGCGCGTCGATCAGCGCCTGCCGGCGGACCAGCGCGGCGCTCCCATTGCCGATGAAATTGCCGCAGAAAATCTCATCCAGCACATCGCCCTCGTAGATCGGCCGGCCGCCGTGCTGAAGCACGCGGCTCTCGCTGTCGATGAGCTGATACCAAGCATAGACCAGCCCGACCCGTTCACCGCCAGCCAGCAGTGCACCGAGCTGGCGCTCGATCTTGGTCGCAGACCAGAGATCGTCGGCGTCGACGAAGGCGATGAAATCGGAGCGCGCCTTTTGCCATCCATGGTTGCGTGCGGCTGCGACGCCGGCGTTCGGCTGCGACAGCACACGGACGCGAGGGTCCATGCCGGCATGGTGCCGGGCGATGCCGAGCGTGCCGTCCTGCGAGCCGTCGTCGACGACCAGGATTTCCAGATTCTCGTGCGTCTGCGCGCGGACGCTGCGCAGCGTCTCGTCGATCGTCGCGGCCGCGTTGTAGGCGGGAATGACCACGCTCACCAGTTCGGCCGAAATCATCGCATGCCCTCCCCGAATGAGCGACTGGCCCGGCGCACCGAGCGGCGATGGCGCTGATAGAAGCGCAGCCCGGCCACATAGCCCGCGACCTCGCGACCGAGGAAACGGTCCTCGATCCGTCGGCGACCGACGAGCCGCAACGCCAGCCGGCGCGCATACCAGGCCGGCATCCAGCGCAGCGCACGGGCGCGGTTGGCGACGATGCCAGTACGTTCATATTGCACCATCAGCGCGGCGGTATGCCCACGCATGTAAGCGTAGATCTGGCCGGCAAGACCCTCGATCGTCCGGCGGTGGAAGTGAAAGGCGATCGAATCCGGCGCGTAGCGGCAGCGATGCCCGTGCGCGAGCAGGCGATACCAATATTCGGAATCGCCCGAGCAGCCCGCCTGGCCGACGTCGAGCCGCTCGTCGAACAGGCCGACCTCGTCGAATACGGCGCGGCGGAAGGCCATGCTGGCGCCGGCGCCGATATCCCAGGCGGGGAAGACGGCGCTCCCCCGGTTGATGAACCGTGCAGGCTCGAAATCGCGGCGGAGATAGCCCTGGCCGAAGCCCCAATAGGTTTCGAAATGCCGCTGCGCCTCGGTCGCGAGCTCGGCGGGGAGGACGAGTCCCGTAACGGCGGCGATTGAGGGTTCATCGAACGCCGCGACCAGCCGTTCCAGCCAGCGCGGATGCAGCAGCACGTCGTCGTCGGTGTAGGCCACGATCTCGGACGAGGCGGTCCGCGCGCCCGTGTTGCGCGCGAAGTCAAGCCCCGGCCGATCCTCGCGGACATAGGTGACGCCGGCGGCGAGTGCGACCTCGCGGGTTCGTCCATCGCGCGAGGCGTTGTCGACGACAATGACTTCACGTGGGCGGAGACTCTGTTCGGGCAGCGACGCAAGGCAACGGGCCAGCTCGTCGTGCCGGTCCCGAGTGCAGATCACGACGCTGGCCGTCAGCCCGGGAACCCTGGCCCGCCGCGCCTCCTCGTCGACCCGAGGAAGGAATGCCGCGTCGATATGGCCCACCGCGGCACGCGTCACCTGCCCCTGATGGGTGAGCACATGGCCGATCGCGCGCTGACCCCGCCAGAAGATGGTCATGCCGTCAGGGCGCCCGTCCGGCGAACAGTCGGACGGGTGCGCCACGGGCACGTGGAAGATGCCTTCACCAGATGGAGTGTCCATGACCCGCGCCTATCGATGGCCAGCGACGGCCGCATGCGCCACGGCCTCCGCCGCGGCCAAGCGATCGTGCCAGCGCAGTGCCGTGTCGATGATGAAATCGATGTCCGACTGCCGGGGGCGCCAGCCCAGTTCCTGCTCGGCCTTGGCAAAGGACGCGACCAGTACTGGCGGATCGCCCGCGCGGCGCGGCCCGTTGCGGACCGCCGGCGTCTGCCCCGCCGCACGGGCGACGGCATCAAGCAGTTCCAGCACGCTGGTGCCGATGCCGGTGCCGAGATTGAACTGGTGCGTGCCGCCACTGGCCAGCAGCATTTCGCCAGCCAGCAGATGCGCCCGCGCCAGATCGGCGACATGCACATAATCGCGGATGGCGCTGCCATCGGGCGTCGGGAAATCGGTGCCGAGGATGGTGAAGGGGCGGTCGGGCCGCCGAGCCGCCTCGATTGCCAGCGGGATGGCGTGGGTTTCCGGCTCGTGGCGCTCGCCGATCTCGCCCGCGGGATCGCAGCCCGCGGCGTTGAAATAGCGGAGCGCGACTGACGCCAGGCCATAAGCACGGCCGTAATCCTCGAGCATCCGCTCGACGATGAATTTGGACCAGCCATAGGCGTTGATCGGCGACTGGGCGTGGCTCTCATCGATCGGGAGCGATCGCGGGATGCCATAGCTCGCGCAGGTGCTGGAGAAGAGGAGACGCTGGCATCCCTCCGCCCGCATGGCTTCGAGAAGCGCGAGCGTCCCTGCCGTGTTGTTCCCGTAATAGAGCGCAGGGTCGGCGACGGACTCGCCCACATAGGCATAGGCGGCGAAATGGGCGACGAGGTCGGGGCGATGGGCGGCCAGCACCGCGCGAACCGCCACGCCGTCGCGGATGTCACCTTCGACGAGGGGGCCCCAGCGGACCGCTTCGCGCCAGCCGCGCGAGAGATTGTCGAACGCGACGACGCGCCAGCCGGCCTCGGCGAAGGCCTTGCAGCAATGCGAACCGACATAACCCGCACCGCCGGTAACAAGCACCGTCTTCATTCGGCAGCGATCCGGATCTCGGCAGCGTCGGCGCGGACCATCTCTTCGAAATAGGCAATCGTCTTGCGGAGGCCTTCGCGCAGCGGCACGGTCGGCGTCCAGCCAATGGTCTCGCGCGCATGGGCAATCGAAGGCTGACGTTGGCGAGGGTCATCCTCGGGCAGCGGCATGAAGCGGATTTCCGAACGCGAGCCGGTCAGCTCGACCACCTGTTCGGCCAGTTCCAGCATGGTGAATTCGACCGGATTGCCGAGGTTCATCGGTCCGGTGATCGCGTCGGGCGAGGCCATCAGCCGGATCAGGCCGTCGATCAGATCGTCCACATAGCAGAAGGATCGCGTCTGCATCCCGTTGCCATAGATGGTGATCGGTTGGCCGGTGAGCGCCTGGACGATGAAGTTGGAAATGACACGCCCGTCATAGGCGGCCATCCGTGGCCCATAGGTGTTGAAGATCCGCGCGACCTTGATCGACACGCCGCACTGCCGCCGATAGTCAAAGAACAGCGTCTCGGCGCACCGCTTGCCCTCGTCGTAGCAGGCGCGGGGGCCGATCGGGTTCACGCGGCCCCAATAATCCTCGGTCTGCGGATGGACCTCGGGGTCGCCATACACCTCGGAGGTCGATGCCTGCAGAATCGGCGCGCGGATCCGCTTGGCGAGGCCGAGCATGTTGATCGCGCCGTGCACGCTCGTCTTGGTCGTCTGCACCGGATCATATTGATAATGGATCGGGCTTGCCGGGCAGGCGAGATTGTAGATCTGGTCGACTTCGACATAGAGCGGAAACGTAACGTCGTGGCGAATGACCTCGAACTGCGGATTCGTCATCATTTCGATCAAGTTGTCGCGCGTGCCAGTATAGAAGTTGTCGACGCAGATGACGTGATTGCCTTCATCCAGCAGCCGCTGACACAGATGGGAGCCCAGGAAACCGGCACCTCCCGTAACCAGCACCCTTCGCCGACGTTCCAGCATATACTCTCCCGCGCAACACCCCCGACCGAACCCGGAGCGTCCCGGATCCGGGCATGGGAACCCGTAATCGCGCCGATCCATCGCTGGTGGGCAGCGGCGGGCCGGCGGGCGCCACCACCTGACAGGGCCATGGCCAACCCAATACTCGCCGATCGCTCCAGCGTTCCGGGCACATTTTCGGATCAACTCCGAATGGCAACGGTTAGTCGAGAACCGCGCTGAATTGCTTTCCGCGCGGCGGCGATGACTTTAGCCTCCGTGAACGATGCTTGAACGCCTGGATGATCCCGATCTGGTTTCCGTTATCGTGCCGGCCTTCAATGCGGCGCGGACGATCGATGCCACTCTCGCATCCGCACTCGGCCAGTCTCACCGGCATCTGGAGGTGATTGTCGTCGATGACGGATCCCATGACGCCACGGGCGCGGCGGTTGCGCGCCTGGCGGCCGAGGATTGTCGTCTGCGCTACATCCGCCAGCCGAACCGCGGAGTGGCCGCCGCCCGTAACAGAGGGATTGCCGAGGCGCGAGGAACCTTCATCGCGACGCTGGACGCGGACGACCTCTGGCATCCGACCAAGATCGAGCGCCAGATCGAACGGTTCCGCGCCGCAGGGCCTGCGACTGCGCTGATTTACACCTGGTGCTACTGGCTAGCGCCGGAGGGCGCGACGTTGGGCTATGCGCCCCCGCTTAGCCACGAGGGCTGGGTTTTGCCGCAGATGTGTCTCGGCAATCTGATTATCAGCGCCAGCAATGCGCTGGTCCGTCGGGAGGCGCTGCTGGCGGCCGGCGGTTTCGACGAAACGCTGCGCATGGCCGGCGGACAGGGATGCGAGGACTGGAAGCTTTATCTGCAAATCGCCGAGCGGCACGAAGTCGCGGCTGTACCCGAATATCTTGTCGGCTATCGGATCCATGCGGGCGCCATGTCCGATGATTTCGCCCAGATGATGCAGTCGCGTGGGCTCGTCGAGAGCCAGTTCCTGCCGAGATATCCGGACCTCAAGCGGCAATTTGCGGCGGGCCGTGCCATTTTAGCCCGGTCGTTGGCGATGCGTGCGTTTCAGCGCCGGCGATATCGGATGGCCGTGCAACTTCTTGCGGGCTACCCGGATGCGTCACCGAGACTGGCCTGGGAGTCGACTGGCTGGTTGTTGCTGGGGGTAGGCCGCCGGCTTCGACGGGCCATGCGCCCTAACGTGGCGAAGCCCGCCTAGGTTGCGTTGACAAAGTGCGGCAACCACCTGCGGATGGCAGCGAGATTGAGGAAGCTGGCGAAGGACAGGGCGGTCTTGTCGTAGCGGGT
>NZ_JAASQK010000011.1 GCF_011762195.1 Sphingomonas oligoaromativorans
AACCAGGCATCAATGTCGCGGTAAACCGCGCCGCACCAAGTGGCGAAGCGCCGTTGACGAGGCGCTGTCTATGCCCACTCATCGCTGGCGTCAACGATTCGTCATGAACTTTTTTAAGGGCCGCCTCTCTTTTTTCGAAAATCCATGTAGATGAATGGGTTAGTGTCTATCCAGGCCGCCAGCGATCACCAGAATGCTCCTTCAGCCGATTTCCCAACCGATAGAATCACGCCGGACGGAGCATCTCGAACATCTCGCCTATCCGCGCATAGTCGCCGCGATAGCCCGCGCGCATGACCGGCTGGGCCGCACGGGTGTCGAAACGGCCGTCGCGGAGAAATTCGCGGCGGATATGCACGCCGACTACCTGCCCCAGCGCCAGCCAGTTGCCCATGACACCTCCGTCCCGATCGGTCAGGCGCACGATCTGCGTCAGCTTGCATTCCAGCGCCGCGGGCGCCTCCGCCACATGAGGCGCGCTGACGTTGCGGCCGGGCGCGGCCGTCAGCCCGGCGAGCGCGAATTCGTCGACATCGGGCGGGACGCTCGCGGAGCTGCGGTTCATCCGCTCCGCCAGCACATGGCTCGGCAGATTCCAGGCGAACTCCCCGGTCTCCTCGATATTGCGGATGCTGTCCTTATAGCCTTCGCTGCAAAAGCCGATCACCGCGGGCTTGCTCGCGAAGGCGCCGAAGAAGCTGTAGGGCGCGAGATTGGGCCTCCCCTTCCCGTCCAGGCTGGAAATCCAGCCGATCAGCCTCGGGGCCACGATCGCCTTGAAGGGATCATGAGCAAGACCATGCCCCTCGTCGGGATCATAGAAATACACATCGTCGGACATCACATGCGCCTTCGTGGAGACCGCTCTCGCACGCAGAGATAGCGAGAGACGTCGCCCGGCGCGACTATCCGGCATTGGCGGGCCGCATCGACCCCGAGCAGCCCATCACGCCGAAAAATTCGGCATTCTCTCCTTATACTAAAGTCGAATTTCTCGACATATACTGTGTTATTATCACCGGGAATCCGAAGTCTTCTGCGGTTTAATCGCTCCTTTACCGCATTTGGCTAGGGCTATTCGTGTCGTGCCATCGACCGGGACACTCGGCGTGGTACGGTCACGCAAGGGACGGGACGTGGGATGGGCGACCAGAGCGAAACAGGCGGGCCGCGTGGGGCGGCCCCGATAGCCGGACGGAAAAGTCCGTCATGAACGCGATCATGCCACGCGAGGAGCGGCCGGCGGACCTCGTCCATATCGCAAGCCTCGCTTCGCCGGACGTCATCGCGCCGGCCGCGGCGCGGGCACGCCTCTTCCTGCGCCATCATGCGATCGAGCGGCCCGAGGCCGCCGTCGGCGTGCGCCTGGTCGGCGAGGTGGTGATCGTGGCGGTCGAGGCGATCGATCCGGCGGCGATGCTGATGCTGGCCGATATCCGCAAGCGCGTGGCAGGCCAATTGATCGTGATCGCGGCGGACGTGCCGGCCGAACAGCGCATCCTCGCGCTCACGCTGGGGGCGGATCATGTGTTCGACGCGCAGGTCGACGAGCGGGAGCTGACCGCCGTGCTGCGCAACGCGACGCGCACCGCGCCCTCGCGCCTCACCATGCCGCGCGCGGGCGAGACACCGTGGCGCTGGCGGCTGGAGGCGGATCGCTGGGTGCTGGTCGCCCCCAATCTGCGCGAAGTGCGCCTGACCCGCAGCGAATATACGGTGCTGGGGCTGCTGATCGGCAATGCCGGCGCCATCCGCAGCCGGGCGGAGCTGCTCGCCGGCATCAACGGCCGCGCCGAGCGGGAACGCGTGCTCGACGTGCTGATCTCCAAGCTCAGGCGCAAGGTGTGGGATTGCGCGCAGATGGAGCTGCCGCTCAGATCCGCGCGCAACGCGGGATATGTCTTCGCAGGGCGGGTCGGCCGGGTGGCCGATCCTAGCGTCCCAGCGACAGCCGCCACGCAACATTGAGCTGCCACCCCTTCTCATAGCCCGCATAGGGCCGCTCGAGACGCCGCGCGCCCTCCAGGTCGAGCTGCGCCTTCTGGAGCCACGCCACGCGCACCCCGACACCGGCCGATGCGATATCATAGTCGGCGGCGGGGAATGGCCCGCGCTCCAGATAATGCGCCGTGGCCTTGTCGCCGAAAATGTAGAGCTCGCTCTGTTCGAACGCCTTGGGAAGCGGCGGGCGCCAGGCCAGTTCCGCGCTGCCGGCTGCCCCTCGGTCTCCGGCGAGCAGCGCCACCGGATAGGCGCGGCCGAAATCGGCACCGCCAACGATGAAGCGCTCGACCGCCGGCAAGGCGTCGTCCGCCCACTGCCCCGCCCCCGCCAGCCGCGCCACGAAGCGCTTGCCGAGCGCGCGATCCAGCGAGACGCGCCCGTTCACCTTGATGAAGCGCGGATCGGCGAAGGTGAGGTTGGTATCCGCATTGGCGATATCCAGCCCGCGGCTGACCGTCAGCGAAGCGGCGAGGCTGTGCTTCGCGCCCGCGTCGGTGAAGCTCGCCGCACCACGCACCGCCCGCGTCCGCTCGCGTGAGAGCAGCGAGCCCAGCACCGCATTGTCGCTGTTCACGCCGTCGATCGACAGGCTCAGCAACAGGTTGCGCGTGTAGGAGCGGATCAGCGGATGGCTGATCGAGAAGGACAGGATGTCCGCATTGCCCTTCACATGGGAATGGCGCGCACGGGTGTTGAGATGGGCAATCGAGACGCTGGCGCGCGTGCCGTTGTGTCCGATCGGCGTGGAATGGGTGAGCCCCGCATAACCGTAATTGCGGAAATTGGCGGCGGTCGCGAGGTTGAGGTCCGTCTCGTCGCCGGGCCGGAGCGCGCCGTAGAGCTTGCCCGTGGCGTTGAACTCGCCCTGGGCCAGCCCCTCCTGCGTGCGGTTGTCGAAGCTCAGCGAGACGGCGTGCGTCTTCTGCTTGAGGATCAGCACCAGCTTCACCGCCCCCGGCCGGCTGCCGCGCAGCAGCTTCACGTCGACCGTCAACCCCGGAATATCGCGGATCAGCGACAGGCAGCGTTGCAGCGAGGCGCGACGCAGCGGCCGCTCGGCGGCGAGCGTCGCCGCATATTGCTGCACCAGCTTCACCGAGCTGTGGGTCACGTCGCCCGTGACGATCGCTTGCTCGACATAGCCCTCCGCCACGCGGACATGGACCACCCCTCCCGCGAAGCTCTGCGCCGGGATGGCCAACGTGTAGAGGGCGACGGCCGACTTGCCGTAGGCAGTCGACATCGCATTGGCGAGCAGGCTCAGCGTCTCGGTGGTCGCCGGGCGGCCGAGGAACGGCCGCGCCGCGTCGCCCACCCGCTCGGGCACCTCGCTGCCGTCGAAGCGCACGCCGCGGATCGTCACGGCATGGTCGCCCACGCCCTTGTCGACCGAAGTGACATGATCCGGCACCGCGTTCGAAGGCTGAACCATGGGAGGCGGCGTCTGCGACGGGAGGCGGTCGATCCGCCCCTGGTCAATCAGAAGACCAGCCGGGCTGCCGGGCGTGGTCTGCGCGTAAGCAGAACCAGCTCCCCCCACCAGCAGTGCGGCATAGAGATATTTCAGCATGGCACCATCGCGAGAAGAGGATGCGGGCGGGCCCCCTGCCCGCCCGCAACAGGAAGGCTCAGTGATGGCCTGTCAGGCCGCCGAGAAGCCCGCTCACCGCGCCGGTGACACCGCTAAGCGGGGCCGCAGCCGTCACGGAGTTCACGGTGGAAGCTACCGTCGAGGTCACCCCCGAAAGAGCATTCGTCGCACCGCCGAGACCCGCCACCGAGCCGCTGGCCGAGGCCGTGCCGCCGAGCACCGCGCCTACTACAGGCAGGCTGCCCGTCACGCTACCGGACGCCGTCGCCGATGTTCCGGACAGACCGCCGAGCACCGTGCTCACCACGGGCAGGCTCCCCGTCACGCTGCCAGACGCCGTCGCCGACGTCCCCGACAGGCCGCCGAGCACCGCGCCCACCACGGGCAGCGATCCGGTAAGGCCGCCCGACGTGGCCGATGGCAGAACGGCCGACACGGTATCCGTCAACGTCGGAACGACCGAGTTCACGACCGTTTGCACCGCGCCCGTAACCGGCAGCGCGCCGGTCACGTTATTGACGAGACCACCAACACTGCTGCCGCCAAGCAGGCTCCCCACGGTCGGCACCGGCGTCGTGCTCGCGAGATTGAGGTTCACGAGCGAGCCATTCGAACTGGCTCCCTGGCCGACCCCCAGATTGATGAGCGAGCTGCCTTTGCCGCCCAGCAAATTGGCGCCGCCCAACCCCACAGTCACCACCGGGGAAACGGACTGGGTCACGCCATCAACCAGCGCGACCTTGCCGGTGGCCGCGCCATTCAGCGCTGTGCCGAGATTGTCGACCGTCTGGGTGATCGAATTCGTGACCGGCGCCAGAGTCGGCACCAGGCCGTTCACGGTCTGCGTGACACCCGTCAGCGGCTGGTCGAGCCCAAGCGCAGCGTTGCCGGCCGTCACCAGGACAGGAGCGAGCGGGGAAGGCTGCCCCGGCGTTCCGACATTGGAGAGAACCCCGGTTCCGCCGACGCCGCCATTGCCGGTGATATAGCCGAGCGGCAGCCCGCTAAGATCGCCAAGCCCCCCCGAACTGCTGCTGCCGCCTGAACTGCTGCTGCCGCCACTGGAGGAACTGCTGCCACCCGAGCTGCTGCTGCCACCGGAAGAGCTGCTGCCGCCAGAGCTGCTGCTGCCACCGCTGGAGGAGCTGCCGCCACTCGAACTGCCGCCCGAGCTGCTCGAACCGCCACTGCTGCTGCTGCCGCCTCCTCCGTCGCCAGCACCAATGCCCGCGAGATGCGTGCCGCCGGACGATTCACATGCGCTCACTACAACCAGCGTCGCCACTAGAAGCGAACTGCTCAAGATTTTCGTGCGATTGCTCATGATGACAACCTCCCTCACCGTAGGAAGCTGCCAACGCGGGCGGGAACCGCGATATGCGCGGATTTCCCAAGTTCAATGAATATTAGCGATTGTTACTGCCACGCCCGGACGTGCCGGAGCGGCGGCAGGGCGTTGGTTCAGGCCGCTTCGACCGCGAATAGGGTGACGCCCTGATATTTTGGATCCTGCGCCTCGAACAGCTCGCTGCGGGTGAACTGGCGGTCCGGCGACAGGGCCAGATCCTTGAGTCCGGCCAGCTTGAAGGTGCCGAGCTTCAGCTCGCGTGGCGGCTGGCCGTCGCGCTCGAGGGTGACGGCGTCGATGAACAGCTCATCGTGCCGGGTGTAGAGGATATGCGGGGCGAGGGTCACGACCATGCGGTTATAGGTTGCGACGACGCATTTATGCAGGGCGATCGCCTCGAACAGGATCTTGTTGGTTTCCATACCGCCTTACATTGGGGCCGCGGGGCGCAATGTCCAAGCCTCTTTTGTCGCATTGCAGCAAAAGCACCCGGCCGCGCGGCCCCTCGCGCAACCCACCGCAGGGAGGACTCGGTCCATCCCGCCGTTCATCCGGGTGTAATCGCCCGATACCTAGCCCGCGAGGCGACAGGGGCCTGAGGCACAAGGGGAATGAGGATGAAGGGATCGAGCATCGCGCTGGCGGCGCTGCTGGCGCTGGGCGGCGCCACCGCCGCATCGGCCGGAATCGGCGCCGAGGCCAATGGCACGCGGGCCGACGGCCATTGGGGCGGCGAGCTGGGCGCGGGCTACAGCTTCGGCATGGCGGGCTTCAGCCTGACGCCGGGCGTCGGCGTGCTGGTCGCCAACGACTATACGCGGGCCTATGGCCGGATCGAGGCCGCCTATCAGATCCCGGCGGTCGCGAAGATCGGCGCCGGCGTCAGGATCAGCGGCGATCATACCCGGCCCTATGGCACGGTGGCGCTGCCGCTGCTCCCCAAGCTCGCGATCAAGGGCAATGCCGGCCCCAAATATTACGCGCTGGGCCTGACGCTCGGCTATTGAGGCGATGGCCGGGGGCAGCCCCGGCCACGCTCTCGTCAGGGCTGCTCGGCGAGCGAGAAGATGCGCGTCGCCGCGACCCACTTCTCGCCCTCGCCCGCCGCCGGGATCGGGCGCTGGACGCTCGCCATCAGCGTCTCCCACACCTGAACGTCGGGATCGGACGCGTCCGCTGCGGCCTTGGTGACGGGATCGAAATCCGGCCCCGTCTCCATGACCATCACGAGGCGGGTGCCGGCGCGATAGATATCCATCGCCTCGATCCCCGCCCCGCGGATGCTGCGCCCGATCGCGAGCGGCAGTGCGCCTGCCGCGTGCCACGCCTCGTAGCGGGCGATAGCGGCCGCATCATCGACGAGGTCGAGCAACAGGACGTGCCGCTCAGGCATCGGCCACGACGTTCTGGCGCTGCGTGCCGAGCCCTTCGATGCCGAGTTCGATCACGTCGCCCGCCTTCAGATAGACCGGCGGCTTCTGGCCCATGCCGACGCCCGGCGGCGTGCCGGTGGAGATCACGTCGCCGGGGTGCAGCGTCATGAACTGGCTCAGATAGTGGACGATGAAGGCCGGCTTGTAGACCATCGTGGCCGTATTGCCGTCCTGATAGCGATGGCCGTTCACCTCCAGCCACATCTTGAGATTGTCCGGGTCGGCGATCTCGTCGCGGGTGGCGAGCCAGGGCCCGATCGGGCCGAAGGTGTCGCAACCCTTGCCCTTGTCCCAGGTGCCGTGGCGTTCGAGCTGATATTCGCGCTCGGAGACGTCGTTGATGAGGCAGTAGCCGGCGATATGCGCCTCGGCCTCTTCCTCGGTGACGTACTTGGCGGCCTTGCCGATGACGATGCCGAGTTCGACTTCCCAGTCGGTCTTCACCGAGCCGCGCGGGATGGCGACATCATCGTTGGGGCCGACGATGGCGCTGGTCGCCTTGGTGAAGAGCACGGGCTCGGGCGGCACGGTCATGCCGGATTCGGCGGCATGGTCCGAGTAGTTGAGGCCGATGCAGAGGAACTTGCCGACCTGACCCACACACGGGCCGAAGCGGGCATCGCCCTCGACCAGCGGCAGGCTGGCGGGATCGATCGCGGCGAGCCTGGCGAGGCCTTCCGGGGTCAGCACGTTGCCTGCGATGTCGGCGACATGGGCGGACAGATCGCGGATATGGCCATCGGCGTCGATCAGGCCGGGGCGTTCGGCGCCGGGCGCGCCATAGCGAACGAGCTTCATCGCAAATTCCTCAGTTGATCCAGCCGCCGTCGATGACGTGAACAGCGCCGGTGGTGAAGGCGGACTCATCGCTGGCGAGATAGAGCATCAGGTTGGCGATCTCGCCCGGCTCGCCCAGACGCCCCATCGGCTGACGCGCGACGAACTGCGCGCGCGCCGCCTCATAGTCGCCCGTGTCGCGCAGGCGCTGCTGGAGCGAGGGCGAGTCCACCGTGCCGGGGCAGACCGCGTTGCAACGCACGCCCTTCGCCACGAAATCGGCCGCGACCGCCTTGGTGAGGCCGATCACGCCCGCCTTGGTCGCGCCATAGGCGAAGCGGTTGGGGATGCCCTTCACCGAACTCGCGATCGACGCGATGTTGACGATCGAGCCCGCGCCCTTCTCCACCATGCCCGGCAGGAAGGCCCGGATCATCCGATACATGGCCGTCATGTTGAGGCCGACCGAGAAGTCCCACGCATCCTCGTCGCACTCAAGGATCGAGCCGGCGTGGACGAAGCCCGCGCAGTTGGCGAGCACGTCGATGGTGCCGATCTCGGCGGCCAGCGCCTTGATGGCGTCCGCGTCGGTCACATCGAGGCGGCGCGTTTCGCAGCCGATAAGCCCTTCGAGCAAATCCTCGCGGATGTCGGTCGCAATCACGCGCGCACCCTGTGCCGCGAACAGCTCGGCGGTCGAGCGGCCGATGCCCTGCGCCGCCGCCGTCACCAGCGCAGTCTTGCCGGCGAGACGGCCGCTCATGCCAGCACCGATTGGGCGCGGGTCGGCAGGCAGGCCGGGCCGACCGGCTCGAACGCCTTGTAGGTGAGGATGAATTCCCGATGGCCAAGCTCTTCGGACACGCTGCGTTCTCCTGAAGCCACCGCGATCACGCGGTCGTAGATTTCGTCGCCCACCTGCGCCAGCGTCGCCTGCCCTTCGAGGATGCGGCCGGCATTGACGTCCATGTCGGCGGCGAGGCGGCGGCCCGTCTCGGGGTTGGCGCAGATCTTGATGACCGGCGAGATCGCCGAGCCCACCACCGAGCCGCGCCCCGTGGTGAACAGGGTGACATGCGCGCCGCACGCGATCAGCTCGACGATCTCGGCATTGTCCGAGATGTTGGGGAAGCCGAAGCGCGGCTCGCCGTCGGGCACGACGTCGAGCAGATAGAGGCCGCCGGTCGGCGCGAGATCGCCCGGCTTGATGATGCCGCTAATCGGCGAGGAGCCCGATTTGGAATAGGCCCCCATCGACTTTTCTTCCTGCGTCGTGAGCCCGCCCTCGGCGTTGCCCGGCGCGAAGCTGCCGAAGCCCATCGTCGTGTAGTAACGCTCGGCCTTTTCCACGCAGGCCTCGATCTCGCGGCCGAGTTCGGGCGTGATCGCGCGGGTCGCCATGATCGTCTCGCAGCCGACCAGCTCGCCCGTCTCCTCGAAGATGCAGGTCGCGCCATCCGCCACGAAGCGATCGAAGGCGCGGCCGACGGCGGGGTTAGCGGTGATGCCGCTCGTCCCGTCCGAGCCGCCGCAGATCGTGGCGACGACCAGTTCCTCGACGGCCATCGGCACGCGCGGCGTCTTCGCCGCTCCGGCACGGACGCGCTCGACCGCTTCGAGGCCGGCCTTGGTGGTCGCCGCCGTGCCGCCGACCTCCTGGATCACCAGCAGCTCGACCGGACGGCCGCTCGCCTCGACCACGGCGCGCAGGCGCTCGCGGTTGAAGCTCTCGCAGCCCAGCGACACCAGCACCACGCCCCCGACATTCGGATGGGTGGCGATCGCCTCCATCACCTTGGCGGCATAGGCGTTCGGATAACAGCCGGGGAAGCCGACCAGATGCACGTCGGGATCGTCCGCCTTGTCGACGATGCGGCGCGCGACATGGTGCGCGCACTCGACGAGATAGGCGACGATCGTGACGTTGCGGATGCCCTTGCGGCCATCGCTGCGCAGATACCCCTCGATCACGCCGCGCCCCCGACCACCGCGCGGGTGTGGCTGGCGATATAGTCGCTCTTCATATTGTGCATGTGGACCCACTCCCCGGGCTCGGCGGGCGCGATCATGGACCCGATCGGCGCGCCATATTTGATGACCTTGTCGCCGGCCGCGAGCGCGTGGCGCGCCACCTTGTGGCCGACGGTGATCCCCTCGCGCGCGGGCACGGTGCCGCCGGCGACGGTGAGCATGTCGCCCACCTCGACGGGCGCGACGACGACGAGGACATTGTCGTCCTCATGAAGCAGGATGAGCTGGGTCATAGGGCAGGGTCCACGGAAAGGCCGTCGATCGCCGCCCACATCGCCTCGGGCACGGGCACCGCGAGGCGGGCGACGGTGTCGGCCACCTCGGCGGCGTTCGCCATGCCGGGGATCACGCTGGCGACCGCCGGGTGGCGGAGCGGGAAATGGAGCGCCGCGACCGGCAGCGAGACGCCGAAGCGCTGCGCCTCGGCCTCGATCGCGCGGGCCTTCGCCACCATCGCGGGCGGCGGCGCGGCATAGTCGTAATGGAGGTTCGTCGCCTCGGCGAGCGGACGGGCGAGGATGCCGCTGTTATACGGCCCGCCGACGATCACGCGCACGCCCTTCGCCTCGCAGAGCGGAAGCAGCGTCTCGGCGGCGCTGCGGTCGAGCAGCGTGTGGCGGCCGGCGAGCAGGATCATATCCAGCTCGACCCGCTCCAGCAGATCGAGGCAGATCGCCACCTCGTTGACGCCGATGCCGATCGCATCGATCGCGCCCTCGTCGCGCAGCCGGCGCATCGCGCGATATCCGCCGTCGAGGAACCGGGCGAGCATCGCCTCATGGGCATCGCCATGAGTAAGCCGGCCGATGTCGTGGGCGAAGAGGATCTCCACCCGGTCGCGACGGAGGCGGCGCAGGCTCTCCTCATGGCTGCGCAGGATGGCGTCGTGCGAATAGTCGAACACCGGCTCGAACGGGCGTGCATCGACGAAGCCGTGGCGCTCGCCGGTCGCCCCGGTCGGCACGAGCAGGCGGCCGACCTTGGTGGAGACGATGACGTCCCCGCGCCCCTCGATCACCGCGCCCAGCCGCTCCTCGGCGAGGCCGAAGCCATAATGCGGCGCGGTGTCGAAATAGCGGATGCCGGCATCGAGCGCGGCCTGCACGGCGGCGTGCGCCTCGGCATCGGGCATCGCCCGATAGAGGTTGCCGATCGCGGCCGTGCCCATGCCGAGCGTGGGGAGGTCGAAAGTCATGCCGTCGCCTCCGTCCGATCGGAAAGATGCAGGCGGGCGAACAGCGCCACCACCGCGAAGCAGAAGGCCGGCACCAGCATCGCGGCGCGGATCGTGCCGGTCAGGTCCGACAGCAGCCCCATCAGCGCGGTCAGCGCCGCGCCGCCGATGATGGCCATCACGATCAGCGAGGCACCCGGCTTGGTGAGCGGCCCGAGGCCGCGCAGCGAGAGGACGAAGATCGTCGGATACATGATCGACATGAAGGCGCTCGACGCGACCAGCGCCACGACGCCGATCCACCCGCCGACCGTCACCGCGACGAGGCACAGCGTCGCGTCGATCAGCCCGAACGCCAGCATCAGCCGCGCGCCCGACACCCGCGCCATCAGCGCCGAACCAACGAAGCGCCCCGCCATGAACAGGCCCAGCGAGGCCGTGAGCAGCCAGGCCGCCTCCTTCGTGCCGAGCGAGGGCAGCGCGACGGCGGTGTAGCGGATGAGGAAGCTCCACACGCCGACCTGCGCGCCGACATAGAAGAATTGCGCCACGACGCCGGACAGATAGCGCGGCCGCCGGAACAGCGCGCGGAAGGCGCCGGGGGTGCTTTCGTCCGCTTCCTGCCCGCGCGTCGCGACCGCCGGGAAGCGTGTCGCCACGATCAGCGCCGCCCAGCCCAGCACCACGGCCGCGATGATGAGATAAGGCAGCCGCACCGCCGCCGCACCGGCCGCCTGATCGCGCACGCTGTCCGACAGGATCAGATGCGCGCCCAGCGCCACGCCGGTGATCGAGCCCAGCGGATTGAACGCCTGCGCCAGATTGAGCCGCCGCTCGGCGCTCTCGGCCGGGCCGAGCGCCGCCACCATCGGGTTGGCCGCCGTCTCGAGGAAGGCGAGGCCGCTCGCGATCACGAACAGCGCGAAGAGGAAGAAGCCGTAGCTCAGCGTCGCCGACGCCGGCCAGAACAGCAGCGCGCCCGCCCCGAACAGCAGCAGGCCCAGCACCACCGCATTCTTGTAGCCGAAGCGCCGCATCACCAGCGACGCGGGAATCGCGAAGCAGAAATAGCCCAGATAGAAGGCCGACTGGACCAGACCCGATTGCAGATCGCCCAGCGTGAACAGCGCGCGGAAATGCGCGATCAGCACGTCGTTGAGATTGTTGGCGACGCCCCACAGGAAGAACAGCCCGACGGTCAGGACCATCGCCGCTCGCCCCGCACCGGCGCGCGCTCCATATTCAGTCATCGATCCCCTCCCCGCTCCGGCCGGCACTGTGCCCGCCACAGCCTTCCATCGCACGACAGAAAAATTCGGCCGGAACCCGAAGGCTCCGGCCGCAGTCGAGGGGGAAGGTTAATCCGATCACACCGTCCTCAGAAGGTGATCCGGGCGACGCCGCTGAGCTGGCGATCGTTGATGATCGAGTCACGCGGACGGGTCTCGATGCCGTAATAGGTCGAGGTTCTCGTGCTGGTGAGGTTCACGCCCTGCAACGTCAGCGAGAAATGCGGGGTCACGTCATAGGTGATCGACGCATCGAGCTGACCAAAGGCCTTCTCGAACACCGGCAGGTTGCCCGAGCCGTTGCCGGACGTGGTCAGCAGGAACTTGCTGCGCCAGTTATAGGCGACGCGCGCCGAAATCTTGCCGCGCTCGTAGATGCCGACCAAGTTGTAGTTGTACTTGGACAGGCCCTCCACCGACACGTTGTGGACCGGCCCTTCGGTCGCCGGGCTCGGCGCCTTCGAGTCGACATAGGTGAAGTTGGCCTGCATCCCGAGGCCCTTCAGCGCGCCCGGCAGGAAATCGAAGAACTGCTGATAGGCAACCTCGACGCCCTTCACCTTGGCATCGGCGACGTTGTCGTAGGACGTCACGTTGTAGGTCGCGGTTACGCCGTCGGTGAAGGTGACGTCGCGATTCGAGATGCCGGTCTGGATGTAGTTCTTGATATCCTTGTAGAAAGCCGCGGCGGTCAGCGAGCCGGTGTGCGAGAAGTACCATTCCGCCGAAACGTCCAGGTTGTTCGACTTCATCGGCTTCAGGAACGGATTGCCGCCGGTCGTATCATGCTCCTGATTGATCTGCGCGCTGCCCGGCTCGGTGATCGTCAGCGCCGGGTTGAGCTGCGTGAGCGTCGGACGCGAGACGTTCTTCGACGCCGCGAAGCGGAGCTGCAGATTGTCGGTCAGGTGCGCGCGCAGGTTCAGGCTCGGCAGCCAGTTGCTGTAGCTCTTCGAGAAATCGACCAGGGTCGACGTCGTGTTGCCGGTGCTCTGCTGCCCGTCCGGCTGAGTGACGAGATCGGTCTGCTGGTAATAGCCCATGCTGGACTCCTGCGTCCGCACGAAGCGAACGCCGATATTACCGTCGATCGGGATCGGGAGCTGGTCCGCCTTGAAATAGGCCGAGATATAGCCGGCATAGGTCTTCTGGGACTGGGCGCTGGTTCCGCTCGGCAGATAGGTCGCCGGCGACGAGATGCCGAGCGTGGAAAGCGTATCGGCATAATTGAGCGTCGTGCCGCGCGAGAAGAACAGGGCGCTGCCCGGCACGTCCGCATCGCCACGGAAGAAGTCGCTGAGGCTGACGTCCTCGAGATCGGTCGGCACGGTGGAGAGCTGGGTATAGCGATAACCCGTATCGCTCGTGGAGCTGGTGCGATCGGAGTAACGGAAGCCCAGCTTGACCGATTGCAGGAGGCCGCCGACCCGGTACTCGGCGTCGATCCGGCCGGACTTGTCCTTGGCCCGCGAGTGATTCAGGTCGTCGAGATAGAAAGCGGCATTATAGCTCGAACGATTGTTCGTGCCCTCCGGCGTGGTGATCGAGAAGGCCGGAACCGAGCCCGTGATGTCCTGCACCAGCGTGCCGTCGCCCGAACCGTTCAGGCCGATGATCGAACGCGTGTCGTGGGTCGTCGAATCGACATACTGGCCATCGGCCGTGATCGTCAGGCGATCCGTGGGCTTCCACTTCGCATTCAGCGAATAGTCGGTGGTGACGGAATGCCGGGTCTCGAGGCTGGTGTTCGCGGCAAGCGCGATATTCTGGTAGGTGCCGCTCTGGACATCGCCGTTCGGCGCGAAGGTGAAGGCCGCACCCGGCGTCGGCGACATCTGGGCGCCGAAAGGCTCGGCGAAATAGCTGTAGTCGTCGAACCGGAACTTGTAATCGCTGCGGAACACCTCGCCGGTGAACTCCAGCGTGCTGCTGGGCCGCCACTGAACCGACGTATCCAGGCCGAAGCGGCGACGATTGCCGTAGACTTCGCCGATGCCGGTGCCGTGCGCCAGCGTCGTCGTCTGGTCAAGACGGCCGAGCGTCTTCGCCGCGTCATAGTCGGCCTGATTGGTCGGCGTGCCGTCCGCCTTCAGGCTGGTGTCGAGCGTGTTGAACGGCTCGGTCGAGATCGTGTCCTGACGGAAGGCGGTCTTCTGATAGGAGGCGCTGACGAGGACGCCGATCTCGCCGATGCCCGTATCCCAGCGATCGCTCACCAGCAACGAGCCCGACGGACGGCTTTCCTTGACCAGATCATAATAGGTGTTGCTGGCCGCGGCCGCGATCTTGAAGCCGTCGAAATCGAACGGTTTGCGGGTGCGCAGGTTGATCGTGCCGCCGAGCTGATCCTCGATCAGATCCGACGACGGATTCTTGTACACGTCGATGCCGGCGAGCAGTTCCGAGGGCACGTCCTGGAGGCTCAGGGTTCCGGGAGGGCTCTTGGCATCGTCGCCCGGCGCGCCGGCCGTGAAGATGTCGCGCCCGTTGAGCTCGGTGCGGACCTGGGTGAGGCCACGGATCTGGACCGCGCTGCCCTCGCCATAGGTCCGCTGGATCTGGATACCGGAGATGCGCTGGAGCGCTTCGGCGATGTTGCGATCCGGCAGCTTGCCGATGTCCTCGGCGACGATCGAGTCGACGATCTGCGGCGAGTTACGCTTGATCGATTCGGCCGAACGAAGGCTGGCGCGCACGCCGGTGACGACGATGGCGCCATCGCCCGGAGCACCTCCCTCGACGGACGACTGGCCCTGATCGGCGGCGGCCGGAGCGGCAGTGGCGGCGGCGTTGGCGGCGACCTGCGTCGGAGCGGCGGCATCCTGCGCAAAGGCAACGCCCGGTGCAGCAACCGCCAGCACGGCGAAGGACGAGCCGGCCAGCAAGGCGCGCACGGCGCGGGCGGACTCATGCTGCATGGGACGGAACTTCATGATTCAAACCCCTCCTTACGGGGCCACCACGCTCTGGGCGCGGGCCGTTAGCGCTAACAATCGAATGCGCGAGGAAGCCCTCGCAGTGAAAGTTAGGAGGCGGGATGTGCGGGCCTGGCCCGTCGCATGTCCTCCCCAACGGCCTCTCCTCGCAGTCGTTCTGCCGGGGCCTTGGCCTCCCGGTAGCAGCAGTTTTCTCGATATGAAATATAAAATCGTATTTCAGATGTGATTTCATTGCGGGATGCGCCGCCGCCGCCTACAAGAATTGCGTGGAAATCCGCCGGCCGTGCGGGACACAGAAAGGGAGGCGGAGTGGCCACGGTAAAGGGGAAGTATCGCGCGCCAGCATTGCAAAAAGGCCTTGAAATCCTTGAATTTCTGGCCGCCACGACGGTCGCCATGCCGATGTCGGACATCTCGGCCGCACTGGGGCGATCGGTCAGCGAGATTTTCCGTATGCTGCAAGTGCTCGAAGAGCATGGCTACATCGCGCGCAGCGGCGAGGGCTATCGGCTCACCAACCGCCTTTTCGCGCTCGGGATGCAGCAGCCGCCGGTTCGGGAACTGCTGACGTGCGCGCTACCCGAAATGCATGATTTCGCCGCGGCGACGGGGCAGAGCTGCCATCTCGCGATCGTCTCCGGCGCGGAGATGGTGGTGGTCGCGAACGTCGAGGCGCCGGGTCTGCTCGGGTTCGCGGTGCGGATGGGCTATCGCCGCCCGCTGACGCTGTCGGCCTCGGGGCATGTGCTGCTGGCCTTCCAGCCCGAGGCCGCCCGCGCCGCCATGCTGCGCGATATCGCGGCGGCTGGAATCGAATCGGCTGATCTGCCCGCCCGGCTCTCCAGGGTCGAGGCGGCGGGTCATGTCGCCATGGCGAGCCCGATGCTCACGGCCATCACCGATCTGTCGGCGCCGGTGCTGCTGCACGGCGCGGCGCAGGCGGCGCTGACCGTGCCCTTCGTCGACGGCGCGGGCGCGCAGGTCGATCGGGCGGGCACCACGGCGGCGCTGATCGCGGCGGCGGAACGGATCTCGCAGGCGCTCGAGCTGGGCGGCCCGGCCGATCGGACCGCCTGATCGTCAGGCGCGGGCGGCGCTCCTCCACCAGCGCCGCCCGCCACCGGATTTCAGCACGGCGCGGCGGAACAGCCCGGCCGCGGCGCGCAGCGCCAGCACCAGCCACACGATCTGCCAGCCCAGCGCCAGCAGATGCGGCCAGAGCGCCGGCCGCTCCGCCGCGCGCGCCAGCATCGCCAGCGGAGAACTCCACGGGAAGATCGCCGCCGCCTTCGCCACCCAGCCCTCGGGATGCGCGACCCCGGCCGAGGCGAAGCCGAAGAGCAGGAGCTGGATCATCGTCGCCGGCATCGCCAGCACCTGGATCTCGCGCGGCGAGCCCGCCTGCGAACCCAGCCCGAGGAAGACGGCGCCGAGCAGCAGATAGCTCGCCACGAAATAGAGCAGCGCCAGCGCCACGAACGCCGGCCAGCCGACCGCCGGCACGGCCGCGTGGGCGAACAGCGTGGGGAAGAGCGTCAGCACCACGCCCACCCCCATCACCCCCCACACCGCCACGCCGGTGAGCGAGATCGCGAGCATCCCCGCCAGCTTGCCGAGGAAGATGGCGTCCACCGGCACCGCCGCCGCCAGCACCTCGATCACCTTGTTCGACTTCTCCTCGATGAAGGTGGAGAGCGACATGCCGGCCAGCAGCACGATCAGGAAGAACAGCGCCGTCTGCCCGGCGCGCGCCAGCGCGACCCGGTCATGCGTCTCGTCGGCGGGCGAAGCGGCGACGCGACGTTCGGGCAAGGCCACCGGCGGCGGCGCAGACCGGCCGAGCGCCGCCGTGGCCCGCGCGGTATCAAGCAGCAGCGACAGATCGTCGACGGTCGACCCCGGCGCGCGGCCCGACAGGGTGATATGCGGGTCCGCGAGCGAGCCGGTGAGCACCGCGGCATAGGAGACCTGCCCTTGCAGGAGGCGCGGAGCATCCCCGCCCGATGCCGCCACGAGATCGGGCAAGGCATCGTCGCCGAGCCGGCTCGCGAGCTTCGCGCGCGCGGCCAGCAGCGCGCCCGTCGATGCCGGATCGGTGGCGACGGCCACGACGGGGCGTGGCGGCGGCCCCTCCGAATTGCTGCCGATGGCGCCGAAGACGATGCCGAACAGGATCGGGAAGAGCGGCCCCAGCAGGAACAGCAGGAAGATGCGCGAGAAAACCGTCGCGGTATAATCGCGCCGCGCGATCACCCAGGCGGAGGCGATCAGCCGCCTCATGCCGCCAGTTCCTCATCGTCGGACGGATCGACCGGCTCGCCGACGAGATCGACGAACGCCTCGTGCAGGCTCGGCCGCTCGATCTGGAGCGCCTCGATCCCCGCCCCACCCGCGATCAGCGCCTCCAGCACCGGCTCGATGCCGGTGAGGGGCAGCGTGAAGCGCCATTCGCGATCGCGCCCCGTGGTGTCGGCGGGAAGGCTCGCGCGCCATGGCCCGTCGTCACGGCGGGTACGGAGCTGGACGCGCGAGGGCAGCCGGTCCCGCGCCTCCGCCACGCTGCCGTCGAAGCGGACCCCGCCCCTGGCGATGACGGTGATCCGCTCGCACAGCCGCTCGGCATGGGCGATGACATGGGTGGAGAAAAGCACCGTCGCCCCTTCCGCCACCTCCGCGCGGATCAGCCCCTCCAGCCGCTGCTGGTTGATCGCGTCGAGGCCGGAGAAAGGCTCGTCGAGCACCAGAAGGCGCGGCTTGTGGACGATGGTGCCGAGAAGCTGCACCGTCTGCGCCTGCCCCTTCGAGAGGGTGCGGATCGGCCGCATCGCGACCTCGCCGAGCCCCGCCCCTTCCAGCAGTTCCATCGCGCGGCGGCGCCCCTCAGCCTGCGACAGGCCGCGCAGCGCGCCAAGGAAGCCGATCGCGTCACGGGGCGTCATGCTGGGGTAGAGGCCGCGCTCCTCGGGCAGATAGCCGATCAGCGAGGCGGCGCGGAGCGGATCGCGCTCGCCGAACAGCGCGCGCCAGCCCTCGTCCGGGTCGATGATGCCCAGCAACATGCGCAGCGTCGTCGTCTTGCCCGCGCCGTTGGGGCCGAGCACGCCGTGGATGCTGCCGGTCGGCACCGACAGGCTCACCCCGTCGACGGCCCGCGCGCCCTCGAACAGCTTGACGAGACCGTGCGCCTCCACCGCGATATCGCTCATGCCCGTGTCCCGTTCCCGATCGGCGGCACCATCGATGGCAAAAGCCAACAAGCTGTTACGGTTCCAGACATTCTTCCGCCCCTTCTCGCCACGATGCCAGCCGCCCTGCTCCAAGGAAAGAGGCTGTTCCCACCCCTCCGCCACGCATAATGCGGTCTGGAGAAGGACGGAGGGCATGGACATGGCGACGCGATATGATGTGTTGATCGTGGGCGCGGGCCATGGCGGCGCGCAGGCGGCGATCGCACTCCGGCAGCGCAAGTTCGCGGGCACGATCGCGATCATCGGCGAGGAGCCGGAACTTCCCTATGAGCGCCCGCCGCTCAGCAAGGATTATCTCGCACAGGAAAAGCCGTTCGAGCGAATCCTGATCCGCCCCGAATCCTTCTGGGTCGAGCGCGAGGTGGCGATGCTGACCGGGCGCCGCGTCGTCTCGGTCGACCCCGAAGGCCATGGCGTCACCACGGCGGATGGCGAGACGATCGGCTATGGCCAGTTGATCTGGGCGACCGGCGGCCACGCCCGGCGCATCGCCTGCGAGGGCCACGACCTTGGCGGCGTCCATTCGGTGCGCACCCGCGCCGACGTCGACCGGATGGTGGAGGAACTGGCGACCACCACCCGCGTCGCGGTGATCGGCGGTGGCTATATCGGGCTGGAGGCGGCGGCCGTGCTGGCCAGGCTCGGCAAGACGGTGACGGTGCTGGAGGCGCTCGACCGCGTGCTGGCCCGCGTCGCCGGCGAGGCGCTGTCGCGCTTCTACGAGGCGGAACATCGCGCGCATGGCGTCGACGTCCGGCTGGGCGCGCGCGTGGAGCATATCGAGGGCGAGGATGGGCGCGTCACCGGCGTGCGGCTGGCGGGTGGCGAGATCGTCCCGGCCGGGATGGTGATCGTCGGCATCGGCATCGTGCCCGCGGTGGAGCCGCTGCGCGTGGCGGGCGCCGAGGGCGGCAACGGCGTCGCGGTCGACGAGCATGGCCGCACCTCGCTGCCCGACATCTTCGCGGTGGGGGATTGCGCGCTCCACGCCAACCCGTTCGCGGAAGGGATGCCGATCCGCCTGGAATCGGTGCAGAACGCCAATGACATGGCCACGGTCGTCGCTCGCGCGATCACCGGCGAGCCGGAACCCTATCATGCGGTGCCGTGGTTCTGGTCCAACCAGTATGACCTGCGCCTCCAGACCGTGGGCCTGTCGGTGGGGCACGATCAGGAAATCCTGCGCGGCGATCCCGCCTCGCGGGCCTTCTCCATCGTTTACCTCAAGCAGAATCGCGTGATCGCGCTCGACTGCGTGAATAGCGTCAAGGACTATGTCCAGGGTCGCGCCCTGGTGAACGGCCGGATCGTCGCCGATTCGCGGCGCCTTGCCGATGCCGCCGTTCCGTTGAAATCGCTGGTCGCGGAAACGACTTCCCCCGACTGAAACACAGCCCATCGTTCCACTCCCGTATTACTTCCCCATTGGTTAATGACAAACTAACCGCAGCCATTCACCGTGCCGACAGGTGCTCACCCTAGTCAGGGAGCCGGGGGAGCGCTGTTGGGGACCAACGGGCTCATGCGAATGGACTCGACGCGGTCACACGCCCGCCGCAAGGCGGGCAGCGTGTTGCTGCTTCTTCTTGGTGCGATCTTCGCGCCGCTGAATCCCGCCGCCGCCGCGGCGCTCGGTTCCGTGTCGGTGGACGGGAACGCGATCACGCTCGCCTTCGATACGGCGGTGGATGGCGCGTCCGGCTTCCTGCTCGATGCGCCGCGCCGTCTGGCGGTGGACGTGGCCGGCCTCGTGCCGGGCGCGGCCAGCGCCTCGGGCGGGCCGATCATCCAGACGCGCGTGGGCCAGGTGAAGCCGGGGATCGGCCGGGTCGTGTTCGATCTGTCCGGGCCGACGGTGGTCCGGTCCGCCAGCCTTTCCGACGATCGCAAATCGCTCGTGCTGCGCCTCGCCGATGCGAGCCCGCGCGCCTTTGCGGCGGCCACCCGCGCCGGACGCACCGTCTATGGCGGCGGCTCCTCCTCGGCCGGCGGGGCCACGCTGGTGCGCACCGGGCTCACCGTGCCGCTCGACGAGCCGAAGCCCTATCAGCTTGCCATCCCGCCCGTCGCTGGCCGCGCCGACAAGCCGCTGGTGGTGATCGACGCCGGCCATGGCGGCCATGATCCGGGCTCGCTCTCGATCGACGGGAAATATCGCGAGAAGGATGCCTCGCTCGCCATCGCCAAGGCGGTGCGCAACGCGCTGCTCGCGAGCGGCCGCGTGCGCGTGGCGATGACACGATCCGACGATCGCTTCCTCGTCCTCTCCGAGCGGCGCGAGATCGCGCGGCGGCTGCACGCCGACCTGTTCATCTCGATCCATTGCGACAGCGCGCCCGGCTCCAATGCCAGCGGCGCGACGGTCTACACATTGTCCGAGGTGTCGTCCGACCGGGTGGCCGCCAAGCTCGCCGCCAAGGAGAACAAGGCCGATATCCTGAACGGCGTGAATCTCGACAAGCAGTCGAACGACGTGTCGTCGATCCTGATCGACCTCACCCAGCGCGAGACGATGAACACCTCGTCGCGCTTCGCCGATCTGCTCCAGCGCGAGCTGACCGACCAGCGGGTGGACTTCAAGACGACCTATCACCGCTTCGCCGGCCTCGCCGTGCTGAAGGCGCCCGACGTGCCGGCCGTGCTGCTCGAAACCGGCTATATGTCGAGCCCGGAGGATCTCCGCCTCCTCTTCTCGAAGGATTATCAGCACCGCCTCGCCGTCGGCGTCACCCACGCGGTCGAGGCGCATTTCGCCCGCCGGCTGGGCCGCACCGACATCGCGATGAAGGACTGAGCGTGCCTGAGGGGCGGCGATCGCGCCGCCCTTCGCCCCGCGCCGGCTTCCAAAGCGCACACAAGCTGCTAGACCGCAGACCGACATGGACGATCAGGCGGACAGCAGCGGCCCCATCAGAATCAAGCGCAGCGACGGCGAGCGGTGGCGCCGCTTGCTGACGTCGCGATGGGCGAAAATCGGCGGGGCGTTCGTCGCCCTGATCCTCGTCGCGTGGCTGGCGATCTGGCTGATCTTCGCGCGCGATCTGCCGTCCACCGACAAGCTGCTCAGCTACGAGCCGCCGCTGCCCACCAATCTGCGCGGGATCGACGGCCAGCCGATCTACACCTTCGCGCGCGAGCGGCGAATCCAGCTCTCCTATGCGGAATTTCCGCCGCTGCTGGTCGATTCCTTCGTCTCGGCCGAAGACAAGACCTTCTTCTCGCACCACGGCATCGATGTCGGCGGCCTCGCCAGCGCGGTGTTCGATTATGCGCGCAAATATGGCTCGGGCGAACGTGCCCGCGGCGGCTCAACCATCACCCAGCAGGTCGCCAAGAACCTGCTGACCGGCAACGAATATTCCGTGAAGCGCAAGGTGCGCGAGGCGATCCTCGCGGTCCGCATCGAGAACACGCTCTCGAAGCAGCAGATCATGGAGCTGTATCTCAACCAGATCTTCCTCGGCCGGAACGCCTATGGCGTCGAGGCGGCGGCGCAGGCCTATTTCGGCAAGGACGTGAAGGATCTGACGCTGCCCGAGATGGCCTATCTCGCCATCCTGCCCAAGGCGCCGAGCAACTATACGCCCGAACATGATGCAGACCGCGCTCTCGCCCGCCGCGCTTATGTGCTGCGCGAGCTTCAGAAGAACGGCTATATCACCGAGGCCCAGCGCGAGGCCGCCGACGCCGCCCCGCTCGGCACGATCCGCCGCGCCTCCGTCAGGCAGGACATGCCTCCGGGCTATTTCGTCGAGGAGGTCCGCCGCGAGCTGATCGACAAATATGGCGAGAATGAACAGGACGGCGGCTATTCCGTCTATGCCGGCGGCCTGTGGGTCCGCACCTCCTTCGATCCGCAGAAGCAGGTGGCGGCCGAGAAGGCGCTGCGCGACGGCCTCGTCCGCTACGACACCGGCAAGGGCTGGAGCGGCCCGATCCGTCATATCGAGGTGGGCGAGGGCTGGCAGGGGCGCCTGCTCGCGCTCAATGTCGGCACCGGCTATGCCGACTGGAAGGCGGCCGTCGTCCTCTCCAAGAGCGACGGCCGCGCCCAGATCGGCTTCGAGGACGGCTCGACCGGTGTCCTCCCGGCAGGCGCAGCGATCATGCCCAAGCGCGGCATCGGCGGGCGCGCCTTCGACTTCCTGCGCGCCGGCGACGTGATCGTGGTGAAGAATGAGGGCGGCACCTGGTCGCTCCGCTCGATCCCGGCGATCTCGGGCGGCATGGTGATCGAGAACCCGCACACCGGCCAGGTGCTCGCCATGCAGGGCGGATGGGACTTCAAGGGCGCGAGCTTCAACCGCGCCACCCAGGCGAAGCGCCAGCCCGGCTCGACCTTCAAGCCGATCGTCTATTCGGCCGCGCTCGACAATGGCATGACCCCGGCCTCGATCGTGGTCGACGGCCCCTTCTGCGTGTTCCAGACGGCGCGGCTCGGCACCAAATGCTTCCGCAATTTCGGGCGGGACTATGCCGGGCCGCAGACGATGCGCTGGGGCCTCGAACAGTCCCGCAACCTGATGACGGTGCGGATCGCCAGCCAGATCGGCATGGACAAGGTGACGGCGCAGGCGAGGAAGCTCGGCGTCGGCGATTATCCGAACCAGCTCGCCTTCGCGCTGGGCGCCGGCGACACCACCGTACTCAAGATGGTCAACGCCTATTCGGCGCTCGACAATCTCGGCCGCCAGATGCCGCCGACGCTGATCGATTATGTGCAGGATCGCCACGGCAAGGTGATCTGGCGCGCCGACACCCGCCCCTGCGACGGCTGCAACGCGCCCGACTGGGACGGCAAGGCCATGCCGCGCCCGCCGGTCCGTGGCCGGCAGGTGATCGATCCGCTCACCGCGACGCAGATCGTCCACATGATGGAAGGCGTCGTCCAGCGCGGCACCGCCACGCTCCTGCGCGATCTCGGCCGGCCGATGTTCGGCAAGACGGGCACGACCTCCGGCCCCACCAACGTCTGGTTCGTCGGCGGATCGGCCGATCTCGTCGGCGGCGTCTATCTCGGCTACGACCAGCCGCGCCCGCTCGGCGGCTATGCGCAGGGCGGCACGATCGCGGCGCCGATCTTCAAGCAGTTCGCGCTGGCGACGATGGCGAAGGATCCGGTCGTGCCCTTCCGCCACGCGCCGGGCATCCGCATGGTCAGGATCGATCGTCATTCGGGCCGCCGCGTCTATGGTGGCTGGCCGTCGCCCGATCCGCTCTCGCCGATCATCTGGGAAGCCTTCAAGCCCGAGACCGAACCGCGCCGCACCATCAAGCGCGAAACCGCGGTCAAGGAAGCGCCCAAGGCGCAGGCGGCGCCCCGCGACAGCGACTTCTTGCAGAGAGAGGGTGGGATTTACTAAATCCCGCGTTCATAGCGTGCCCCCGTCGGGGCCATTTCGCCCGCCGCACCGTGTCTCGGCACGCCGGATGTTCCGGGTGGGTTGTTGAGACGAAGGAAAACAGACGATGCGCGCCGAAGCGCAAGCTCATGTCGAGAAGATCAATGCCGCGATGGCGCTCGTCCGCCGCTTCATCGAGTGGGACCGCGCGCTGCGCCGTCTCGACGAGCTGAACGCGCGCGTCGAAGACCCGGCGTTGTGGAACGATCCCAAGCAGGCGCAGGCGATCATGCAGGAACGCCGCCGCCTCGATGAATCGATCGCGGCGGTGAAGGCGATCGAGACGGACCGCGACGACACCGTCGAGCTGATCGAGATGGCCGAGGCCGAGGGCGACACCGACATGGAAGCCGAGGCCAACGCCTCGCTCGCGGCGCTCGCCGAGCGGGCCGAGACCGACAAGGTGAAGGCACTGCTCGCCGGCGAGGCCGATGCCAACAACACCTATATCGAGGTCAACGCCGGCGCCGGCGGCACCGAGAGCCAGGACTGGGCCTCGATGCTCCAGCGCATGTACCAGCGCTGGGCAGAGCGGCACGGCATGAAGGTCGAGCTGATCGACTATCACGCCGGCGAGCAGGCGGGCATCAAGTCCGCGACGATGATGCTCAAGGGCGAGAATGCCTATGGCTGGGCCAAGACCGAGAGCGGCGTCCACCGCCTCGTCCGCATCTCGCCCTATGACAGCTCCGCGCGCCGCCACACCAGCTTCGCATCGGTGTGGGTGTACCCGGAAGTCGATGACAATATCGATATCGTCATCAACGAGAGCGAGCTGCGCATCGACACCTATCGCGCGTCCGGCGCGGGCGGTCAGCACATCAACACCACGGACTCGGCGGTGCGCATCACCCACCTGCCCACCGGCATCGTGGTGCAGTGCCAGAACCAGCGTTCGCAGCACAAGAACAAGGCCGAAGCCTATAACCAGCTCCGCGCCCGTCTCTACGAGCGCGAGCTGGCCGAGCGCGAGGCCGTGGCCAACGCCACCAACGCCAGCAAGACCGACATCGGCTGGGGGCATCAAATTCGCTCCTATGTGCTCCAGCCCTATCAGCTCGTGAAGGATCTGCGCACCGGCGTCACCTCCACGGCGCCGTCGGACGTGCTGGACGGCGCGCTCGATCCATTCATGGCGGCCGCCCTCTCGCAGCGTGTGACCGGCGAGACGGTGGAGGTGGAGGACGTCGATTGACGTCGGCCCGCGCTCTGATCGGCCTTCTGATCCTCCTGGCCCCGCTCGCCGGCTGCGCGCGGGGCTCGGATGAGCAAAGCCGGCCGGCGCGCAACAAGGACGGCTTCCCCCTCCCCGCCCGCCCCGTGGCGGCGCTGGAGCAGGACAGCATCACCACCGAGAAATCGCGCGACAAGGTCAACGAGGCCCGCGCGGTGATGAACAAGGCGGGCATCCGGCCGGGGATGACCGTCGCGGACATCGGCGCGGGCGAGGGCTATTACACCATCCGCCTCGCCGCCCGCGTCGGCGACAAGGGCCGCGTGCTGGCCGAGGACATCGTACCCGAGGTGCATGACGAGCTCGCCGAGCGCGTCGCCCGCGAGCGGCTGGACAATGTCAGCGTCCGGCTCGGCGATCCGGCCAATCCGCGCCTGCCGACGGGCAGCTTCGATCGTGTGATGATGGTCCACATGTATCACGAGATCGAGCAGCCCTATGAGTTCCTGTGGAACGTGCGGCCCGCGCTCAAGCCCGACGGGCAGCTCGTGGTGGTCGATGCCGACCGGCCGACCTCGGCCCACGGCACGCCGGCCGGCCTGCTGCTGTGCGAGCTGAAGGCAGTGGGCTTCGAACGCGTGAAGCAGGTGCCCATGCCCTCGATCGGCGGCTATCTCTCGCTGTTCGTGGCGCGGGGGCCTCGCCCCGAGCCGAGCGCGATCCGCCCCTGCGACGCCAGCGGCCGCGCGCTCTGATCCCCGGCCACTGGCCGGCCCCGCCAAAGCCGCTATGGTGCGGCTCTTCCCGTCCCGGAGCGCCTGAATGCCCTCTCCCCGCCATCCCGAGCATCAATATCTCGATCTGCTGCGGCAGGTGTGGACGCAAGGCGACGAGCGCCGCGATCGCACGGGCGTCGGCACGCGCTCGCTGTTCGGGGCGACGCTGCGCTTCCCGCTGGCCGACGACGCGATTCCGCTGCTCACGACCAAGCGCGTTGCCTGGAAGGTGGCGGCACGCGAGATGCTGTGGTTCCTGAGCGGCTCCACCAACATCCGCCCGCTGGTCGAGCAGAAGGTGCATATCTGGACCGACTGGCCGCTCGCCCGCTACCGCGCGCATTCGGGCGAGGCGATCGACCGCGACACGTTCGAGCAGCGCATCCTCGACGACGACGCCTTCGCGGCGGAATGGGGCGATCTCGGCCCGGTCTATGGCAAGCAATGGGTCGACTGGCCGCGCTTCGAGCCCGACGCCGTGCATCCCGAGCTGTTCCGCCGTGCCTCGACCGGCATCAACCAGATCGCCATGCTGGTCCACGGCCTGCGCCACAACCCGGCCTCGCGCCGGCACATCTTCACCGGATGGAATGTCGCCGAGTTGGAGGAGATGGCGCTGCCGCCCTGCCACATGACCTATCAATATCATGTCTCGGGCGATCGTCTGTCGGGGATGCTGTGGCAGCGCTCCTGCGATCTCGGGCTGGGCTTCGCGTTCAATGCCTTCTCGGCGGCGCTGCTCATTCGGATGCTCGCGCAGCAATGCGATCTGGAGCCCGGCGAGTTGGTGTGGAGCGGCGGCGACGCGCATGTCTATCTGAACCACGAGCATCTGGTGACCGAGCAGCTTTCCCGCGAGCCCCGCGGCACGCCCAAGCTCCGCATCCTGCGTAAGCCGGAGTCGATCTTCGACTACACAATCGAGGATTTCGAGGTGGTGGATTATGATCCCCACCCGCACATCGCCGCCCCGGTCGCGGTGTGAGCCTTTTCGCATGAAGCATTGGTTCAAGGACGGCGTGTTCCGCGCGGTGCTGCGCAACGCCGGCTATCTGGGTTCGACCAAGCTCATCGGCGCGCTGTTCGGCCTCGTCTCGCTCGCCTGCGCCAGCCATGCGCTCGATCCGGCCGTGTTCGGGATGCTGATGATCGTCCACGCCTATGCGGTGGGCGCCAACGGCATCGCCAAGTTCCAGAGCTGGCAGGTCATCATCCGCTATGGCGCCCCGGCGCTGAAACAGGGCGACCGGAAGCCCGCGCGGGATGCCATCCGCCTGGCGTTCGGCCTCGACATCGTGAGCGGGCTGCTCGGCATGGCGGCGGCGATGACGGCGCTGTTCTGGCTCGCGCCGGCGCTCCATATCGACGCCGGCCATTTCGGCCTCACCCTCTTCTACTGCACGCTGGTGCCGACCATGGCGGCGGCCACGCCCACCGGCGTGATGCGCCTGCTCGACCGGTTCGACCTGATCGCCAAGCAGGGGCTGGCTACGCCGGTGCTGCGCGCGGCGGGGGCCGCGATCTCCTATGTCTTCCACCTCGGCTTTCCGGGCTTCGTCGTCGCCTGGTACATCGCGGACATCGCCGGCGACCTGATCCTGTGGGGCCTCGCCGTCCGCGAGTTGAGGCGGCACGACATGCTCGATGCGCTGCGCCCCGGCCTGCGCGGCGCGGCGCGGCGCTTGCCGGATGCGTGGAGCTTCGTGTGGTCGACCAACATCGCCACCTCGCTCAGCTCCGCCTGGGGGCCTGTCAGCAACCTGATCGTCGGCGGCGTGCTCGGCCCGGCGGCGGCCGGCCTCTACGGCATCGCCGCCACGCTGCTCGATTCCGCCAGCAAGCCCGCCGATCTTTTGACCAAGGGCTTCTATCCCGAGATCATGCGGCTCGATCCGTCCAGCAAGCATCCGTGGAAACTGGCGCTGCGCACCGGCGCGCTGGCGGGCGGGCTCGGCATCGTCGTGGTCGGGCTGATCTTCCTCGGCGGCAAGCCGCTGATCGGGCTGTTCGGGCATAAATATCTGCCGGCCTATGGTTTGCTCAGCCTGATGATGTTCGCGCTGATGGTGTCGATGGCGAGCGCGCCGCTGCAATCGCTGCTCTACATGGTCGGGCGGCAGCGCGCGGCGCTGGTGGCGCAGGCGGCGGCGACGGTGGTGTATCTCGCCGCGCTCGCCATGCTGTCGCACCTGTTCGGGCTGACCGGATCGGGCAGCGCCTATGTGCTCGGCAATGCCGCCCTCGCGCTGTTCATGCTGATCCCGGTGATGGCGAGCTATCATGGCCGGCACCGCTATGCGCCTGCGGCTGACGCCAAACCGTAACACTCCTCCGCGAGGGACAGGCGGCGCCATTACGAAAGGATGACATGATGCGAGCCCACCACTTCGCTCCCCTGACCCTCGTGCCGCTGGCGTTAATCCTGGCGCTGTCGTCGACCAGCCCGGCCGGCGCGCGGCGCGAGCGCATCGCCAGCACGCGCCAATGCATCCCGCTCCACTCGATCCGCGACGAGACGGCGGAATCCGATTCGCGGCTGATCTTCCACGTCAGCGGCGGCGCCGCCTTCCGCAACCGCCTGCCCGAGCCGTGCGAGGATCTGCTGCGCATCAACAATGTCGACAAGCTGAAGCTCAGCGCGGTGGGCGATGTCGAGCTGTGCGAGGGCGACGCGGTGCAGATCGTCCATCATGACGGCTCACTGCTCGGCGCGATCGGCGCGGGCGGCCCCACGCGTGAGATCAGTTGCAAGCTCGGCCGGTTCGAGCCGATCTCCGAAATGTCGCTGACCGAAGATCTGCGCCGCTAAGGGGCGCTTGAGGGGCTGGAGCGGGTGAAGGGAATCGAACCCTCGTCGTAAGCTTGGAAGGCTTCTGCTCTACCATTGAGCTACACCCGCCCGGCCGCCTGCCGCTTGCCACAAGGGTGAGGGCGCGGTCAACGCGGAGCTGATGCGCCGTCGCATTTCTTCGCGGATGCCGCAAAAGCGGTGACGCCGCCCGCCATGCTCCTGTATCGTGACGGCCGGAACGGATCGGGGGACGAAGAATGCGGGGAATCTGGGCGCGCGTGCTGATGGGGCTGGCCATGGCGCTGACCGCGCTGACGCCGGCCATGGCGCGGGACGCCAGGGCGCCGCTGGTGCTCGCCGCCGCCAGCCTTCAGGAGTCGCTCACCGCCGCCGCGGACGCCTGGGCCGCGAAGGGCCACGCCAGGCCCACCATCTCCTTCGCCGCCTCCTCCGCCCTTGCCCGTCAGATCGATGCGGGGGCGCCCGCCGACATCTTCATCTCGGCCGACGAGCCGTGGATGGACGATGTGCAGAAGAACGGCCATGTCGCGCCGGGCACGCGCGTCTCCTTCCTCGCCAACCGGCTGGTGCTGATCGCGCCGGCCACGAGCAAGGGGTCGATCGCGATCCGCAAGGGCTTCCCGCTGGCGCAGGCACTGGGGGACGGACGCCTCGCCATGGCGGACCCGGATTCGGTGCCCGCCGGCAAATATGGCAAGGCCGCGCTCACCGCATTGGGCGTCTGGCCGCAGGTGGAGCCCAAGGTGGCGCGCGGCGACAGCGTGCGGGCGGCGCTGGCCTTCGTCGAGCGCGGCGAGGCGCCCTATGGCATCGTCTATGAAACCGACGCCAAGGCGTCCAGGGCGGTGCGGATCGCCGGCATCTTCCCCGAGAACACGCACCCGGCCGTCACCTATCCGATCGCGCGGCTGACCGGATCGGCCAGCCCGGAAGCCGAGGGCTTTCGCCGCTTCCTGCTCTCAAGCGCGGGCCGGGCGATCTTCCAGCGCTACGGCTTCCTGACGCACCGACCCTGAGGCGTGACGCTCAGCGCCGACGACTGGGAGATCATCCGCCTGTCGCTGAAGGTGAGCGGCGTGGCGGTGGGGCTGGCGCTGCCGGTATCGTTCGCGCTCGCCTATCTGCTGGCGCGCGGGCGGTTTCCGGGCAAGGCGGTGCTGGACGGACTCGTCCACCTGCCGCTGGTGCTGCCGCCGGTGGTGACGGGCTGGCTGCTGCTGATCGGCTTCGGCCTGCGGGGGCCGATCGGCGGGCCGCTGCACGACTGGTTCGGCATCACGCTGATCTTCCGCTGGACGGGCGCGGCGTTCGCCGCCGCGATCATGGCGCTGCCGCTGATGGTGCGTGCCATCCGCCTGTCGATCGAGGCCGTCGACCGGCGGCTGGAGGGCGCGGCCCGCACGCTCGGCGCGAGCCCGTGGCACGCCTTCCGCACCGTCACGCTGCCGCTGTCGAGGCCCGGCGTGCTGGCGGCGCTGGTGCTGGGCTTCGCGCGATCGATCGGCGAGTTCGGCGCGACCATCACCTTCGTCTCCAACATCCCCGGCGAGACGCGCACGCTGCCGCTCGCCATCTACGCCGCGCTCCAGATGCCGGGCAACGACGCCACCGTGGCGCGGCTCGCGATGATCTCGGTGGCGCTGTCGCTGGGGGCGCTGGTGGCATCCGAATGGCTCAACCGCCGCCATGCCTTCGGGCGGGGTGGCCATGTCCTTTGACATCGACGTCGCGAAGCGGCTCGGCGACATCGAAATCGCCGCTGCCTTCTCGGTCGGGCCGGGCCTGACCGCGCTCACCGGGCCGTCGGGCGCGGGCAAGACCTCGCTGCTGGCGATGGTGGCGGGGTTGCTCAAGCCCGATCGCGGCCATGTCCGGGTCGACGGCGTGACGCTGTTCGACAAGGCGGAGGGCATCGATCTGCCGCCAAACAGGCGCCGCATCGGATATGTCTTTCAGGACGCGCGGCTCTTCCCGCATCGCCGGGTGCGCGCCAACCTGCTTTACGGCCACAGGCTCGCCACACCCGAGGATCGCTGGATCGGGCTGGAGGACGTCGTCTCGTTTCTCGGCATCGCTCCTCTGCTCGATCGCTGGCCGCGCTCGCTCTCGGGCGGCGAGGCGCAGCGCGTGGCGATCGGGCGGGCGCTGCTGTCCGGCCCGCGCTCGCTGTTGATGGACGAGCCGCTCTCCTCGCTCGATCCGCCCCGCCGCGCCGAGATCATGACGCTGATCGAGCGGGTGCGCGACGAGCTCGCCGTGCCGATCCTCTACGTCACCCATGATGGCGCCGAGGCCGAACGCCTCGCCACCCAGCGGATCACGCTCGGCATATAGAAAAAGGGCGGCTCCGCAACGGAACCGCCCCTTCAAAAGTCGTCTTAGATACCTTTATCCGACGAAGGCGCGCTCGATCACATAATGGCCCGGCGCCGCGTTCGAGCCTTCGGAGAAACCGAGGCCATCGAAGGTGTGGGCCAGATCCTTAATCATCGCCATGCTGCCGCACATCATCACGCGATCATGCTCGGGATCGAAGGCGCGCTCGCCGAGCACGGTCGGGCCGAACAGCGTGCCGTCCTCGACCAGCCCGCCGATGCGCTTGCTGGTGTGGAACGGCTCGCGCGTCACGGTCGGGATGTAATGGAACTGGAGCAGCGCCTGATCCGAGACGAGCGGATCGTCGGCGAGCTGCGCCTCCAGCTCGCCCCGGAAGGCGAGGTCGCTCACCCGGCGCACCGAGTGGACCAGGATGATCTGCGAGAAGCGATCATAGATGTCGGGATCGCGGATGATCGACAGGAAGGGCGCGAGGCCGGTGCCGGTCGAGAGCAGGAACAGGCGACGGCCGGGCAGCAGCGCGTCGGCCACCAGCGTGCCGGTCGGCTTGCGGCCGAGGAAGACGGGATCGCCCTCCTTGATCGTCTGGAGACGCGAGGTCAGCGGGCCGTCCGGCACCTTGATCGAGAGGAAGTCCAGCTCCTCCGCATAGGCCGGGCTGGCGATCGAGTATGCGCGCAGCAGCGGGCGCTGCCCGTCGGGCAGGCCGAGCATGACGAACTCGCCCGAGCGGAAGCGGAAGCTCGACGGGCGCGTGATCGAGAAGCTGAAGAGATGCTCGTTCCAGTGATGGACGCGCGTAACCGTCTCGACGCTGAGCGCAGTGGTGGGCGTAAGGGTGTGAAGCTCGCTCAACGGCCGGCCTCCTGATTGTCGTGGGTTGCGATGCCGGCCGGGGCGAGCCCGATCTCGGCGAGGATGGGGGTCGCTTCGTCCAGCGCGCACGCGATCGGAGAAACGGCCTCTTCGGCGACCAGCAGAGCAAGCGTGCCGTCGCGACGACCATGGCTCGCGGGATCAAGGCTCGCGCTCCACAGCGTCAGCAGGATCGCCTCGTCCTCGCCGATCCGCGTGCTGCCGATCGGGGCGAGGCCGAGCTTCTCCAGCCCGTCGCTGTCGAGCATGGCCATCACGGTGTTGAACGCCGGCAGCGCGGTGGCCACGCCCATGCCCTCGAAGGCGGGCTCCAGCGCCGCGAACGGGCCGGTGCCCGCGCTCGCCGCCGTGGCCCAGCTCCGCATCGCCCAGAGCAGGAATCGGCTGCCCTGGTTGAGCCGGTGAACCGGCTGGTCGATGAGAAGGTACATGAACGAAGTCTCCAAACAGTCGAGCGCACATATTGCGAACCGATCGCAATATCAATGCCGGGCGCGTCGACTGGCCGCTCTCCCTTTCTCCCGATCGATCGCGGCCGAAGCCGATGAACGATGGGCGACTGGTCGCGTCGCGCTAACAAAAAGGGCTGGTCGGCCCATGCGGCCCCCTCAAGAGCAATGTGGCGCCGGAGTCAATGTAGGCTTTCTTGGGAGGCCCGAGCGCGGGCTTCGCCATGCCCCGCTCCGGGGCAAATCCACCGCGCGGGACGAGGCCTCGCGCGGTGGACGGCGACCGGTCAGAACAGGTCGAAGGTGAGCGGAATACGCAGCGTCGTGCGCAGATCGGTCGCATCGTCGGTCACCCCGGCCTCGATGCTCCAGTTGATCGTGGTGCGCTGGTTCACGCGATAGCTGACGCCGAACAGGAAGCGGCCCAGTTGCAGATCGCGCGTCCTCTGCGTGGTGGGATCGTTATAGGCCCCTCTCTGGCTGTTGAAGGTCCGCAGCCGGCTCTTCGTCCCCAGCACCCAGGTATGGGCATAGCCGAGGCTGATCGAGGTGCGCGGATTGAGCGAGATGGCGATGCCCGCGCTCGCGCTGGGCTCGCCGCCCGGCCACACCCGCTCGATCAGCGCCGGCCCGATCACCGTGTTGGGCGAGTTGGGGAAGTTGTAGGTATAGCCGATCGTCCCGAACAGCACGGCCGGATCGGTCGGCAGGATCGCGGTCAGATTGGGCTGCACACCCCAGAAGCCCGCACCGGTCGCCGCCTTCAGGGCGTTGCCGAGCGAATCGCGGGGGACGGTGAAGGGATTGGTGCCGGTCGGCGCGATCGCCTGCACGCCGGCGATCAGATAGGGCGAACCGTTATGCCCGTCGGTGAGCTGATAGCGGGCGCCGAAATCGATATCGCCGAGATGGCCGTTGTTCACCGGCTTGTCGATCTGCCCGGCATTGGGGTTGTTGGGGTCCGCCACCGGCGCCAGCACCGATTTGCTGGAACGATAGACATAGGGGATGCGGGCGTTGATCTCGAACCGGTTGGTGACGCCGAAACGCGCCACGCCCGCCGCCGTTATGAAGTCGTCCCGGCTCTGGTTGATGTCGAACACGCCGATCAGCACCGACGCCGGCACCTCGACACCGCGGAAGATCACGCTGTTGTTGTCGGCGCGGGCATATTCGAGATCGCTCTCCAGCGTCAGCCGGCCCTTCTTGGTGATGATGCCGCCCTGCGCGTCGAGCACCGCGACCTGCACCTGGCGCTGATCGGTCGGCGCCTCGCCGACGGTCTGGACGCCGCCCGCGCCGCTGCCCGGCGCGCGCTCCGGCGGGGCCGGCGGGGGCGAGACGGGGAGCGGCACCTCGCCGGGCTGGCCGGCGCTCGCCACCGCCGGCGCGCCGCCCACCTTGGCGTAGAAGCGCGCCTCCAGCGATTCCAGCCGGCGGCGCTCGGCATCGAGCGAGCGCTGCTGCTCCTCCAGCGCGGCGCGCTCGGCCGCGATCTCCTGCCTGAGCGCGGCGATGTCGTCGGGCGCGCTGCTGACGGCGGCGGGCGCGGCGGCAGCCTCCGCCGGCGCGGGCGAAGATGTGCCGGCGAGCAACAGGGCGAGCATTGCTGCGATCATGGCATCCCCCAATGTTCGCCGATCCCCATCGGCGGCCTACGAACCCCTAATGCGCGCGTGCCGAATCGAATGCCGCCCGCGCCGCGAGGAAGGCGCTGCTGATCGCGGCGACCGGCACGTTCTGCATGTCGATGTTGATAGTGCTGGTGGTGTCGATGGTACGGTTGTTGGCGGTGTTGGCGATCACCACGCCGGTCGCCTGCCCGATCAGGTGCTGCACCTCGATCGAGGGGCCGGCATAGGTGACGACGTCGCCGCGATCGGTGCTGGTGAGGCTGTAGCTGCCCGACGCGGTCTGCACCGGCGCGCCGTTGGCGGTGAGCGGGAGGGCGTTGCCGCCGGTCGAGGCCGGAGATGCGTTCGACACGATGGTCACGGCCGGGGTGCTTGGCGTGGAGACGACGGTGGCTCCGTTCGCCGACCGCGAAACGCTGACGCCGGTGCCGTCCGCGGCGCCCGCCACGCTGGTGCCGCCGCTGCCGCTCGCCGGGCCGCCGTCGCCCGAATAGACGTGGACGCCCGCATCAGGCCCTTCGCTGCTGTAGACGGTGTGAAGCGCCAGCGCGCCGTCGATGCGCGTCTGCACGTCGATCCCGATCGCGATGTCGAGCCCGTTCGGAAGATCGAAGCCGCCCCGCATCTCGCCCAGTTCGGCATCGGGAACGCGCGGGCTGTCGAACAGCGAGGGCGGGGGCGCCTTCACGACGATGGGCTGCACCACCGAAAGCGCGAGAGCCAGAAGTGACAGCAGCATGGCGTCGCCCTCCCTAGAAGGAGTTCAGGCCGGGCCTCGTCAACGCCAGCCCGGACAGGCTGAGCGGTTCGGCTCCGGGATAGAAGCGGTAGCTCGGGGCACGCGCGAGGTCCGCCGCCTGGTTGAAATGCGCGTTGGCGACCGACGTGCGCCCGTTCAGGACGAAATAGACGTTGTTCCACTGCTTCTGGAACACCGAGCGATCTTCGCGCCGCAGGCCGAGCGAGGGATCGCCGAGGATCAGCGTCCGCCCCTCGAAGCCCACCACCACCACGAAATGCCGGTATCCGTTGAAATTGATGAGCGCGATGCCCGGCGTGCGGGCCTTCATGATCTGCCCCAGCGTCACCCGATAGCCATCCGCCGACAGGCCGCGCGCGGCGAGATAGCGCTTCATGTCGAGCATCGAGAAGCCGACCTTGCGGATCTGCGCCTGATCGCCGTCGCGCCACATGCCGAGGAAGACGCTCTGCTCGGTCTGGGGATCGTCGTAATGATAGCGCAGCAGCGTCGCGAGCGCGGCCGAGCCGCAGCTAAAATCATATTGCTGGCGCACCACCGTGTCGAAACGGCGGCCGATCATGCTGTTGACGGGGAGGCGGAACTCCATCGTTCCACCATAATTGACCCGGTTGTCGCCCTCCGGGAGCAGCGCGCCGGAGCAGGCGCCGAGTGGGAGCAGCACCCCCATCCATGCCATGATCGCCCCCGATCTCATGACACTCTCCCTGTTTCAGGGCCGGATTGCGACGTTCACGTTCAACGACGAATTGATCGCAACATTGTTGCCCGTATTGGCACTCAGCACGGACAGTCCGTTCATGTTCTGAAAGGATGTCGGGTCGAAGTTTATCGTACCGGTCACCGAATTTCCATCGACATGATTGCCGGAAACTGTGTTGGTATTTTGCGCCATGATATATTGATCGACATTGGCCATGCCGGTGATCGTGCTCAACTGCCCGTCACCCACGGCACCCGCCTGCCCAAAGGGCAAGGAGGGCGCGGCGGCGGCGGTCTGCGCCATGCCCGGCGCGGCGATCGACCCGAGGGCCAAGGCCCCGGCGATAAGGAACGCCCTGTTCATCGTTCCGTCCCCTGCGAAAGGAAGCGCGCCCTGAAAGACGGAAGGCGCGGAACCGGTCTGCCCCGCGCCTCCCTTCGGCTTATTGCAGATTGATCGTCCCGGCCGAGACGCTGACGTTGACCGAGCTGTTCTGCGAGGCGCCCACGCCGGTGTTCATGTTGAGCGCTTGCAGGCCGGCGAAGTTCTGGAACGCGCCGTTGTCGACGGTCAGGCTGTTGTTCGGGCCGTTGTCCGTGCCGCGATTGGCCGCGTAGGAGACCCACGCGCCCGTCACGTTGCTCGCCAGATCGGACGAGGAGACGACCGAGGTGTTCACCGAGCTGTCGTTATAGCTGTCGGTGGTCGTGCGGGAATGATCGGAATTGTCATTGCCGCTGTCGGCGATCGAGGTGGTGGTCGTCGCGGTCCAGGTCTTGGTGCGGTTGTTGCTGTCATGCTGCGAGTTGTCGGTCGCCGACCCGCCATTGTTCGCCGCCACCGTGCCGGCCGTGTTGGTCGAGGTGTTGGTCTTCGTGTCCGTCTTGGTCAGCGTGTTGGTCTTGGTCGAGTTGCCGCTGTCCGTGACGGTCGCGGTGTTCGTCCGGGTGTCGGTATCGTTCGACGTCCAGGCCTTGTTCGACGTCCAGGCGAAATTCTTCGAATTGTCCGAACTGTCGGTGCTGGTCGACGTGCTGTTGTTGCTGTCGGCGGTGTTGCCGCTGTCCGTGACGCCGAGCGTACTCGTCTTGTTCACCGTGGTGGTGGACGTGTTGGTCGTGCTGGCATCCCCGGTCGCCGCGGCGCTGCCGAGGCCGGCCCAGTTGGTGGTGGTCGTCGCCGTCGTCGGTGTCCCGCCGCCGCCCGGCCCCGGATCCGCAAGCGCGGTGCCCGAAATCATGATGGCGGCGAATGATGCGGTCAGCAGAAGATGGGTCTTCATGGAAACGATCCTCCTGTTCGCTTTCTTTCCGACCTGCCCCCGATTGCAGGACATGTGCCGAGGACGGCCCAAGCGCGACGGTGGAAAGCCCCGAGGGAGATCCCGCCGCCAGACGCCTTATCGCCCCGACCAGCCGGGCAGGATGAGCCCTCAGACGACGGAATAGCCACTGATCGGACGATCAGGGCGGCCTCCCCCCATTTGGGGGGAAAGCACCGCGCAACACACGGGAACGATGGGATTTATCGGAGCGCCCTCACCCTTCGCCACGGGGTGCCCATGCCCGAAGGGGAGGAGTCCGCGCGACCGTGGGCAAACCGAACGCATATCGCTCCGCCCCGCTTCGTAGCCCGATCGGATAAAGCCCTACTCCCCACGGGCATCGCGATATCGATCCGATGATCCGGCTTCTTACACGCTCTGGCTCACCGAATCGCCACGTTCCGTGCCAATGCGGTGAAGGCGGGTGTGGAAATTCCGGCGCCGGTCGCGCCCACGTCACCGCGGGCGTTCAGATGCATGGGTTCGACCATGCACACAGGAGAGGTGGGGCCACATGCAGGTGCCGAACATCAGCGCCCCGGCGCGACGGATGGCGATCCCCCCGGCCAGGCCGTTCCGGCTGCCCGAAGCCCCCTCTGCCGAAACGGGGATGGACGACGATTTCGACTGGGCGATACAGGCCCTCCGGTCCGGCAGCGGCGCCGGTTTCGCGCTGATCCTCGCACGGGGGGCCGGCCATGACACGCACCGGCTGCTCGCGCTCGATGGCCTGCCGGTCGCGCGCGCGGCGGCGCTGCTCGACGACATCGCAGACCGGCTGCCCACTCCCTCCGCCCGCCCGCAATCCGTCGAGGAAAGCTGGCTCGATCCCGGCGTGCCCGACATCGCCCGCCTCTTTCACATCACCCAGCAGCCGGATTGCGCGATCAGCCTCGTCCTCGGCTTCCCGGTGCCGCCCAAGGGATCGGCGATGCGGCGGACGCTGGCGCTGGGGAAGCTGCTGCTTCCCTGCGTCGCCCGCTTCGCCGCGATGCGCGATGCGCTGGCGCGCGAGCATCGGCTCGCCCACGGGCTCCGCAACGCGCTGGATCATGTGAATGCCGGCATCGGCATCATCTCTCCGTCCAAGCATGTCGCGTTCGCCAACCTCGCCTTGCGCGAGATCATCGACGAGCATGACGGCCTGCGCGCGAGCGGCGAGTCCGTCACCGCCACCTCGCTCAGGGACGCGGTGCGCCTTCAGGTGAGCCTCGACCATATCCTCGCCACGCACGACGCGGACGGGGCCGATCACGCGCTGATGCTCGCGCTGCCCCGCCAGCCGGGCCGGCCTCCGCTGATGGCGGCGGTCCTCCCGTCGGGCATGGACGGCGATGGCGAGGCCTCCGCCATTCTGTTCGCGATCCGGCCGGAGGGCGATCTTTCCGGCGCGCTGGCGCCGATCTGCCGGCTGAACGGGCTCTCGCCGGTGGAGACCCGGCTCGCCTGCTGCCTCACCATGGGCAAGACGCTCGCCGAGACGGCGCGGATGATGCGGATCAAGCAGCAGACCGCCCGTGCCTATCTCCGCCAGATCTTCCAGAAGACCGGCACCAACCGGCAGGCGGATCTCGTGCGGATGATGATGAGCAATCTGCTGCCCTTCTTCGGGCGCACCAAGGTCGAGGCGATCGTCTGAGCCCGCGCGGCTCAGCTCATCATCATCGCCACGGTCAGCAGGATCAGCCCGACCATCACCGCGATGGCTGCGAGGCTGACGACCGTCACCACCTCGACGCGCTCGACCTCGATGCTGCGCCACAGGTCCATTTCGACATCGTCCCGATACCGCATGATCCGTCCTTCACCGACAGGCTTCCCCGCCTTCGGGGCCGTCATAGGTGCGACCGGGCCGGGCCGTCTTGAACGGCCCGCCCCTCCCTTGAAGCAATTCCGCACCGAACCGACGGCCCCGCTGGCAAGGCTCCCGGACGGAGCGTCACTTGCCGCTGATGTTCAGCCCCAGCTTCGCCCATTCCTGCTGCGAGTGGCATTCGTGGCGCGGGACGTTCGAGCCGGTCAGGCTATGCGTCCAGCAATATTGGCCGGTTTCGGCATTATAGGTGATGGTGCTGCCGTCGCTGAGTTCGACGCGGTGCTGCGTGGAGGCGTGCGCGAGGGCGGGCGCCGCGGCGGCGGTGGCGAACAGCAGTTCGAACGCGGCACAGGCGGCAAGGCGAGCGGAAGCTTTCATGGCGTCATCCCTTCGAGAAACCGTGTGAGCGGGCCGTGGATCGGCGCGCGTCCCATCCTTTGCACGGGGTGTGCCAGTCTGCCGGAAGGCCCGGATTGCGCGGTTTCGGCGCCACGAGGCCTGTTTGCCTCTGGCGGATTTCACCGAGGATTGGCATGGATCGCCAAGGCTCGGACAGTTTCGCCGGATGTCTCCTTTCGGGGACTTGTTCCGGCGATGGTTCAAGTCCGCTTGCCGGAGAGCGCAGGCATTGTCAGTCTGAAATCCCGGATGGATGCAGGGCGAAAGGCGAAGGGTGCGGAACAAGGGCAGGAACGACCAGAGCGCAGGGGAAAGTCGCGGGACGCGGCTCTCGGTTTCGCTGTCGGGCACCAACCTCGCGCGGGCCGGCGACTATAATCAGCGCACGGTGCTCCAGGCGATCCGGCTGAGCGGCGAGACGACGCGGGTGGAGCTGGCCCGCCAGACGGGGCTCACCGCCCCGACCATCGCCAACATCACCGGACGGCTCGCCGAACTCGGCCTCGTCCGGCAGGTCGGGCGGCTGCATGGCGGGCGGGGGCAACCGGCGCTGCGGCTGGCGGTGAACCCGGACGGCGCCTTCACCATCGGCCTCAACATCGACCGCGACCATATCACGCTGGTGACCCTCGACCTCGCCGGCGAAGTGCGCAGCCGCGTGAGCACCGAGATCCCCTTCGCCATGCCGGAGGACGTGATCGCCTATGTTTCGCGCGAGATCGGCGGGCTGATCGCGGCGGGCGGCGTGGACCGCGAGCGCATCCTCGGCGTCGGCGTGGCGCTGCCCGACGATCTCGGCGCCATCACCCTGCCCCGTCGGCCCAGGGGATATGAACGCTGGAGCCAGCTCGATATTCCCGAGTTGCTGCGCGACGTGCTGCCGTGGACGGTGCATGTCGACAATGACGCGGCGGCGGCGGCGCTGGGCGAGGCACAGTGCGTCACCGGCTTCGGCCATCCGAGCTTCTTCTACCTGCTCATCAGCGCGGGCCTCGGCGGCGGGCCGGTGATCGAGGGCAGCTATTATCGCGGCGCCACCCGGCGCAGCGGCGAGATCGGGCTGATGCCGGATGCGACCTCCGCCCTCCCCGGCGCGATCGTGCAGGACATCGTCTCGCTCTCCGCGCTCGGCGCTCGGCTGGAGGCAGCGGGCCTCGCGCCCGACAGCGACCTGACCGACGAGGCGGGGCCGGCCGCGCCGATCGTGTCGCAATGGATCGCGGACGCGACCCGCTCGCTGGTGTCGCCGCTGGTGGCGGTGAACTGCCTGATCGATCCGGGGCTGGTGCTGATCGGCGGGCGGCTGCCGATGCCGCTGATCGAGCGGCTGTCGGCGAGCCTCAACGAGGCGCTCGCGGGCCTGCTTATTCCCACCCATGCCAATGTCCGCCCGGCGACGATGGCGGGCGACGCGCCGGCGATCGGGGCGGCGATCATCCCGGTGCTCGATCAGCTCCTGCCGTCGGACGCCATCCTCATCCAGGCCGGCCGCTCATAGCTTCATCGTGCCGGCGTCCATGAAGCGCTGGTGCCAGGACAGCGCCTCGGACGGCAGCGACGGCGCGTGCTGGCCGAACGAGCCCTTCGCGGCCCGCGCCTGATAATCGCGCAGCATCGGGCGATAGTCCGGGTGGGCGCAGCGCTCGATGATGAGGCTGGCGCGCTGCTTGGGGCTCAGGCCGCGCAGGTCGGCGAGGCCCTGCTCGGTCACGATCACCTGCACGTCCTGCATGATGTGATCGACATGCGAGGCCTGCGGCACGATCGCCGAGATGGCGCCGCCCTTGGCGGTCGACGGCGTCATGAACACCGAGACGTAGGCGTTGCGCGCGAAATCACCCGATCCGCCGATGCCGTTCTGGATACGCGATCCCATGATGCAGGTGGAGTTGACGTTGCCGTAGATGTCGGCCTCGATCAGCCCGTTCATCGCGATGCAGCCCAGCCGCCGGACGATCTCGGGATGGTTGCTGATCTCCTGCGGGCGCAGGATCATCCGCTCGCGATAGCGCGCCATGTCGGCGTTGATGCGGTGCGCGGCATCCGGGCTGAGCGAGAAGGCCGTCGCCGACGCCATGCGCAGCCGGCCGCTGTCGAGCAGGTCCAGCATTCCGTCCTGGATCACCTCGGTATAGGCGGTGAGGTCGTGGAACGGCCCGTCGATGAGGCCCGTCAGCACCGCGTTGGCGATGTTGCCGACACCCGACTGGAGCGGCAGCAGCGTGGGCGGTAGCCGCCCGATCTTCACCTCATGGCCGAGGAAATCGAGCAGATGGCCCGCGATCGCCTTCGCCGTCGCGTCGGGCGGGGTGAAGGGGGCGTTGCGATCCGGCGCATCGGTCTCGACGACGGCGATCACCTTGTCGGGATCGCAGCGCAGCGTCGGCTGGCCGATGCGGTCGTCCGGCCGGATGAGCGGGATCGGCACGCGATGCGGCGGCAGCGCGGTGCCGTAATAGATGTCGTGCATCCCTTCGAGCGCCGGATTCTGCCAGCTATTCACCTCGAGGATCACGGCCCTGGCGCGATCCAGCCACGTCTTGTTGTTGCCGACCGATGAGGACGGCACCAGCGAGCCATCCGGCAGGATCGCCGTCACCTCGATCACCGCCACGTCGAGCGGCCCGAGGAAGCCCTGCCACGCCATCGGCGCGACCTGGCTCAGATGCATGTCGAGATAGTCCATCTCGCCGCGGTTGATCCGCTCGCGGGCGATGGGATCGGAGTTGTAGGGCAGGCGCAGCTCGATGCCGTCTGCCCTGGCGAGCGCGCCGTCCAGCTCGGGGCCGGTGGAGGCGCCGGTCCACACCTTCACGCGCATCGGACGGCCGGCTGCGTGCTCGGCCTCGATCCGCTCGGCGAGCGCGGTCGGAACCGCCTTGGGATAGCCCGAGCCGGTGAAACCGCTCATCCCCACGGTCATGCCATGTGCGATGAGCGCGGCGGCGGACCCGGCATCCATGCGGCGGGCGGCCAGCCCCTGATGGGCGATCCGGTCGGTCATCTCGCAATCTCCTGCTCCCGCCCTGCTGCGCGGGTGTCTGCGCGTTGCTTAGCCAGAGCGGCTTTGTGGGATAATGAAGAAAATGAGGACAATAGTCGTGCGTGGATCGTTCAAATGACCGGCATGGCGCAAACCGCTCAAGGCTCGCTCCCCAAGCCGTATCGCTCATCGAATATCGCCTGCGCCCTGCGGACATCCTGCGCGTGCTCGGCCGTCCAGGCATTGAGCGCCGCAAACGGCTTATCCAGCGATCGCCCCAAGGGCGTCACCACATATTCCACGCCGGGCGGCGAGCTGTCGATGAGCCGGCGTTCGACGATCCCGTTACGCTCCAGACGCCGAAGGCACTGGGTCAGCGTCTTCTGCGCGATGTTCGACACCGTGCGCCTGAGCTGGTTGAAGCGGAGCGAGCCGCCGGCGGCGCAGATCGCCCCCAGTACGAGGATGCTCCAGCGATCGGCGATCTGATCGAGCAGGAGACGATCGAAATCGCTGCCATCGGGTTTCATCGCGCCATGCCACTCTCGGGAGGTTGCCTTCAGGATACCTGGTTACGCCAAAGTGCATTCTTTACGCCGGGTAACGAAAGGATATTTGGGCTGCCGATCAAGCAGAAGGTGGTTCCATGCGGAAAATCGGTGTCGGCATCATCGGGGCGAGCCCCTTGCGTCCGGGCTGGGCGGTGGCGGCTCATCTTCCGGCGCTGGCCCATTTGCCGGATTATGAATTGCGCGCGGTCGCGACCTCCAGCGAGGCATCGGCGAAGGCCGCCGGAGAGGCCTATGGCGCGCCGGCAACCAGCGAAGCATCCGCGCTGATCGCCAGGCCGGACGTCGATCTGGTGGTGGTGACGGTGAAGCTCGCCCACCACCACACGCTCGTCTCGGAGGCGTTCGCGGCGGGCAAGATGGTCATGTCCGAATGGCCGCTCGGCGTCGATATCGCGGAGGCGACCGATCTGGCCGGGCAGGCCGCGCGGACCGGCCTCGGCAACCTGATCGGCCTGCAGGGGCGGATGGCGCCCTCGATCCGCCATGCCCGCGATCTCGTCCGGCAAGGCTATGTCGGCAAGGTGCTGGGCACGACGATCGTCGGTTCCGGCATCGCATGGACGGCCAAGAGCGACAGCGCGCACGCCTATATGTTCGACGCGGCGAGCAATGCGTCCCTGCTGTCCGTCCCCGTCATGCACGCGCTCGACGCGCTGCAATTCGTGCTGGGCGATCTGGCCGATGTCCGGGCGGTGAGCGCGGTTCGCAATCCCACGATCCGGCTTGTCGATACCGGCGAAGAGATCGCCTCCACCACGCCGGATCATCTCGCCATCGCCGGAAGGCTGGAGAGCGGAGCCGTGGCGTCGATCTTCTATCGGGGCGGCACGTCGCGCGGCGAGAATTTCCGATGGGAGATCAACGGCAGCGAGGGCGATCTGCTGCTGACCTCGCCGATCGGGAACATGCAGGTTCTGGCACCGAGCCTGTTCGGCGGGCGCGGCGAGGACACCGACGTCACGCCTCTTCCGATCCCGACCGCCCATGCGCCATTCACCACGCCGATAGACGGACCGGCCGCGAACGTGGCCCGCCTTTACGCGGCCTTCGCGCAAGACATCCGGCGCGGTGCGCCCGCCATGACGGCGCCGGATTTCGCACATGCGTTGCGCCTCCACAAAACGCTCGATCGCATCGGCCGAGCCGCCGTCAGCGGCGGCACGCAAATGCTCGGCGACGAGGGCTGACCGTGATGGGCGGCGCCCGGTTCACCCCCGTGGCAATCCCGCCAGTCTCGTGGCCATTTCATCCAGGAAAACCCGCGTTTTCAACGGAAGATGCCGTGCGGAGGGGTAGAGCGCCACCACCGGGCTTTGGCCTCCATCCCATTGGGGCAGCAGGCGTTCGAGAAGCCCCGCCTGCATGTCTCCCACCACATCGAGCTCGGATTTCAGCATGATCCCCATGCCGGCAAGGGCCCAGTCATGGACCACGTCGCCATTATCGGCGTGGAGGCGTGCCATCGCCTCGATGTCCACCTGTTCGCCGTCCAGGCCGGTCAGCCGCCATGGCAGCGTGGCGTCGCCATAGCGCAGAAAAGCATGGCCCTGCATCTCCATGGGGGTGGAAGGGCGCCCGGCGCGATCGAGATACGCCGGCGAGGCGACCAGAATGCGGCGATTGTCGGCCAGCTTGCGCATCATCGCCGAGCTGTCCGCCGGAAGGCCGATACGGATCGTCGCGTCGATCCCCTCGCCCACCAGATCGACCAGCCGATCATCGAGCAGCAGCGACGCCGAAAGCCGGGGATAGCGCGTCACCAGCGTGGCCAGCGCTGGCGCGACATGCCGGCGCCCGAACGCGACAGGCGCGCTGATGCGCAACCTGCCGACCGGCTCGTCACGCCCGCTGGCCAGCCGCTCCTCGCCGACCGCGATCGCATCGAGCGCGCGCTCGATATCGACCAGCAGTCTCGCGCCCTCCTCGGTCGGAGAGAGGGCGCGCGTGGTACGGTTGATGAGTCGCGTGCCCGTCCGCCGCTCCAGGGTCGCCAGCCGCTTGCTCACGACGGTGAGCGCCACGCCAAGGCTGCGCGCAGCGGCGGACAGGCTGCCACGGTGGAGGATTTCACGGAACGTCTTCAGTTCGTTGAGATCGTCCAACATCCCACTCTCCACTGCCGTTCAACAGTATGTCGATCCTTTGATGGCTTATCGTTTCCTCAGCAAGAGAGGATATTCCGGTCATCAGGGTGGGACGACGCCGGTCTATCACCGCGTCTCGCCCAGCCTCACCGCCCTGCCCGGATCGGCAGCCTGATTTCAGGAGTGATGACCATGAAGACCCATCTCAGCGGACAGCGTGTTCTGATCGTCGGCGCCGGCGGCGGCATCGGCCGGGCGACGGCGGAGGCGTTCAGGGCCGCCGGCGCCTATGTGGTGGCGACCGGCCGCGATACGACGAAGCTGGAAGGCGTGGGCAGCGAGATCGCCACGCTCGACTTCCTCGACAATGACGCGGTGGAGGCCTTCTTCGCCGACACCGCCCCCTTCGATCATGTCGTCGTGACGGCCGCCGCGACCAAATCCGGCCCGGTCGGGGGACTGGCCCTGGATGCCGCCAAGGCATCGATGGAGAGCAAGTTCTGGGGCGCCTATCGCATCGCCCGCGCCGCGAAGATCAACGAAGGCGGCTCGCTCACCTTCGTCTCGGGCTTCCTCTCCCACCGCCCGAGCCCGATGTCGGTGTTGCAGGGCGCCATCAACGCGGCACTGGATGCGCTGGCGCGTGGCCTCGCGCTGGAGAAGGCGCCGGTCCGCGTCAACACGGTCTCGCCCGGGCTGATCGATACGCCGCTCTGGTCCGGCATGGTCGCCATCGATCGCGAGGGCATGTTCGAGCGCACCGCGGCGAAGCTCCCGGCGCGGCGCGTCGGCCAGCCGGAGGATATCGCCGACGCCATCCTGTTCGTCGCCACCAATCGCTTCGCCACCGGTTCGACCGTCACGGTCGACGGCGGCGGCACCATCGCCTGAGGAGCCGGATCATGCGCATCCTTCTTTTCTCCGCCCTTGCCCTGGCCGTCGCCACGCCCGCCATCGCGGCGCAGGTGAACGACGCGACCGCGCTCGCCATGGCGAAGCCGCGCGAACTGATCGTCGCCCCCGACATCTCCGCCGCGCGTCGGGCCGCGCTGCTGAAGCCGGTGGACGCCTTCTACGGTTTCTGGATCAACGGCAGCCCGAAGCTGCTCGGCGAGGCGCTGTCGCCGAAGTTCATCGACCACACGCTTCCCGCCGGCCGGCCGCAGGGGCCAAGCGGCCCGGCAACGGCGTCCAGAGGCTTTCTCACCGCGGTGCCGGACCTGAAGATGGAGGTGGTGCAGCGCCTCGTCGTCGGTGATCGCATCGTCTCGCACCTGCGCTTCACCGGGCATTTCACCGGATTCTTCAAGGACGTGCGGGGCAAGGGCCAGCCGATCGACTTCATCGCCACCGACATCCTGCGCGTGCAGGGCGGCAAAATCACCGACAACTGGCACCTGGAGGATAATCTCACCTTCCTCCAGCAGATCGGCGTGCTGCCCAAATCCTGACCGATTTTTTCTCTCTCCCGCATTATTCGTTCGCGGGATTCACGATCAAAACCGAAATGGCGGTTCATCGCTTTTTGCGTTGTCGACAACTTCAGAAATTGGTCGCCGCGCTCTCCTGCCCCGGTTCATCGATCGTGATCTCGCCGAGCCAATCGCATAGACACATGGATCCGGTACATAATGCAGGCATACCCTCGAGCAGAACTCCGGGCGCGCCGGGGAACCAGGGCGAGGTTGTCACGGGAATGCAGGGCATCGGCGTCAATACGCCTTCGGCAAGCGCGGTCGCCGTGGCGACTTCCGGGTTGGCCAGACTCGAGCACATGCCGAATGACGGAATATTCTCGAGCGGCACAAAATCGAAAATGGTCGCGGCGGGAAGCATGTCCGCGAGCACGGGAACCTCAGGCGGAACGATCATCGGCATCGGGGCGGCACCGAAACTGCAGGAAAGCACCGAGCCGAGGCTGACCAACTGAGGCATCGGAGACGCCTGCCTAGCTGGCTATGATCCCGCTGAGCGTCAGCGGGTTGCCGGGCGTCAGTATCTGTATCTCCGGCCCGGATGCGGTAGGCCAGGTGATCGTTGCGGCTTCGCCCTTCGCCGACGGCACCAGATTGTTCAGCGTGACCGTTGGATCCTCCGCCCCCAAGCTAAGAGCCAGCGACAGCGTACCGTCAAACATCCCGCCGACAGATGTCGCAAACGCCACCTGATCGGGCCAGACCGCCAGGTTCGTAAATGCACCGACGGCGGTCGTCACCCCCTGGTTGACACCAGGCGCGATGACCGCCTGATCCAGAATAATCTGAACCAGGCTGGTCGCCGCAACGCCCCCGGCGAAGTCGATCGTCACCAATGGATTCACCGGGAGATTCCTTATTGCGGGTTCGTCTACGGCTTAGTTCGCAAAGTCGTTCAGCGTGATCGGATCGCCCGATCGGACGGACTGGGTCTGGAGCCCCGACGAGGTCGGCCAGGTCACGGTCACGGTGCCCGCGAAGTTCGTCACCTCGAGCACCGGCGCTCCACCCGGGGCGTTCACCGGCGTTACAACGTTCGCGTTGAACGAGGTGCCCGACTGGACGTTGAAATTGATCGCGCCGGACGTGACGTAGAGCGAAGAAAAGCTGATCGTCCCCGACATTGTCAAGGCGCTGGTCGCATCAAGCGCAAAATTACCAGCCTTAATGATGATCTGCGACGTGTCAGACGTCAGCGTGGCATTTTGAAAGCTGATCGTGATTTCGCTCATAGCCATCAGACATTCCTTTCTCTACACAAACGGAGGCGATGTTTACTGCATATAACCCCGCGATCGCCTTAGCGCGGATTTGTTGATCCATGATCTCGATTGGACAGGATCAGCTCGCAACAGCGGATCCCGCGGATTTGGCGTCGGACACCGAAGCCGGCGTCGATTTTTGCTTCGCCCCGGATGCCTCCGCAGGTGCGGGCATCGCCGTGGAGGGCGCGGGCTCCAGCTTGGCCGTCGGCGTCGGCTTGACGACGGAGCTTTCGCGACCATCGGACTGGACCAGTGGCAAAGCCCAATATCCCGGACCAACGAACCGGATTCTCTCAACGGATGTGGCGATCGACACCTGCACGCCGCCGGGCACTTGCAACCAGCCGTAGACGAAGCTGCTTCTGCTAAGGACATGGACGAGCAGGGGCAGCGAAGCCGGCGCATTGTCGAGTTCGAACTCCAGCCTGCGCGGCGTCAGGGCGAAGCCGCTGACAGCCATGCCCCCGCTCCCATAGCTCGCGCCGAGGCGCACGGCCGGCGTGGCGAGCGTCATGGGGATCATGGCGCCGGCACTGCCAGGAAAATCGAGCCGGATCACAGCGTTCGATGGTAAATCATAAAATGTGATGTCGAGCGCATGATGCAATAATGCGGTGCTATCGGCCGACATATGCAACGCCCTCTCGCCGTCTATATTGAATGGCCAGGTGCAATCGCCACCACCCGAAATAAAGGCGGAGCGTAAATGGAGTCGATATGAATTAGACTATTGACGAGCCCGCATCTCGTCAACCACAACGGAGCCGGAGTTAGCACCGTTTAGATTGCAATGCGGTGGAATACCGATTCTCATCCGGGTATTGGGGAGTCAAATGGCGCTTCAGCTAACGTATCCGGGCGTATATGTGCAGGAGCTGCCGAGCGGCACGCACACGATCTCGGGGGTTGCGACCTCGATCACGGCGTTTGTGGGATATCTGACCAGAGGTCCGATGAACACGCCCGTGCAATGCCTGAATTTCGGCGATTTCCAGCGTGTTTTCGGTGGATTGGACCCCAACAGCACCACGAGTTTCCAAGTATCGCAATTTTTCCTGAACGGGGGAACCGAGGCCTGGGTCAGCCGCGTATGCGCGAGTTCGGCACCACCGGTACAACCCAAGACCCAGTTGACGGGCGCGCCACCGCCTTCGAGTACGGGCGGCGGGGGTGGAGGCGGCAAGGGCCTGACGCCCACAACTGGAACCAATCTGGTTGAAATCGACTCCCAGAATCCAGGGACATGGGGTCAGAACGTGTTCGTCGTGGTCGATTACATGACCAACAAGCCCAACACGTTCAACATGACCGCGACGCTCTATTCGATCACGAGCAACAGCAATTCGTCGAGCAGCAGCTATAGTGTCGTGCAGACGCAGAGCGTACCGGCGGTCACGCTCGATGTGAGCCAGACCAACTCGATCGTCGAGGTGATGCAGTCGGGCTATCAGAATAGCGCCCTGTTGGCCGTGCCCGCCCTCACGTCCACGCCATCGGTGCTGGTGCCTTTCGCGAGCGGCACGATCCTCAACTTCACGCCGCCCAAAAATCCGGTGACGGCCACCTTCACCGTGACCGTGCAACCGCCGGGTTCCGATCCGACCAAGCCGCCGCCCTCGGTCCAGTCGACGCTCAACGTGACCTTCACGATCACCACGGTCGCCGATCTGATCGCCGCAATCCAGAGCGCGATCTCGAATGCCGCAGGCGCGCTCGGCTATCCCAGCCTGGCCGGAGCGCAGGTGCGCAGTTGCCTGTCTCCGTTCGTGTCGTCGAACGGAACGCAGGCGCAGCTTGTTCAGATATGGATTCCCGATCCGGGCTTCGCGAACTATCTGCTGGGCATCACATCCAACCCGACCTCGCTGTTCACCGTCCAGTCGATCAATTATCAGGCGCAGCAACTGAACCCGCCAGCTCCCTTGCCTGCCAATCCCGACGGGCTGCCGCCCACCGGGTTCGACATCGCCGGCAATTCGACCAATCGCACCGGCATCTACTCGCTCGATGCGATGCGCGTCGTGAATATCCTGGTGGTCGCCGACATGGCGTCGATGGGCACATCGGACTATCTCACATCGGCAACGGCGACGCTCAACTATGCGATCCAGCGCAAGGCTTTCGCCATCCTCGACATGCCGCAGACGGTCACGACGCCCTCTGGCGCTGTCGCCTGGGCGACGAGCACGCCGGGAACTTTTGGGTCGGGCATCATCAGTGGCGCGACCTATTGGCCACAGATCCAGATTCCGACACCGTTTTCCACGCAGCTCCTGGCCCTCGGCGGGAGCGGCACGCTCGCGGGCATCTACGCGCTGACCGACGTCAACCGCGGCGTCTGGAAGGCGCCGGCGGGGATCACCGCCCCGCTGGCGGGTGTCCAGCAGCTCGCCTACGTCATGAACGACCAGGAGAACGGGCAGATCAACCCGCTCGGGATCAACGCGCTGCGCACCTTCCCGACCTATGACAATATCGCATGGGGTGCGCGCACTCTGGCGGCGGCGAATGTGGCCGATGACGACTGGAAATATATCTCGGTCCGCCGGCTGACCCTCTATCTCGAGCAGAGCCTGATCCAGGGCCTGCAATGGGTCGTATTCGAGCCCAACGATGCAGCGCTGTGGGCGCAGATCCGGCTGAGCGTGAATGCGTTCCTGCATCCGCTCTACCTGCAGGGCGCGTTCGTCGGTGCGACCCCCTCACAGGCTTATCAGGTGGTCTGCGATGAATCGACCACGACGCCGGAGGATATGGACAACGGCATCGTCAACATCCTGATCCTGTTCGCGCCGGTCAAACCCGCGGAATTCGTCGTCATCAGCTTGCAGCAGATGGCCGGACAGTCTTCGAGCTAGGATAGCAACCCATGCCGAGCGTCTCGTCGACCAGCCAGTCGCCCGATCCGTATCTGAACTTCAAATTCCGCATCAAATGGCAGGGCAAATATGTCGCCGGCCTCAGCAAGTGCAGCGCGCTGCGCCGAAGCACCGAGGCGACACCCTTCCGTGAAGGCGGCGACCCCAGCACGAATCGCGTGCTTCCTGGTCAGACCAAGTTCGAGCCCATCACACTCGAACGTGGAATGACGCAGGATCTCGAATTCGAAACATGGGCGAGCCAGGTCTGGAACTATCGAGCCGGCCAGGGAATGGAGAGCTCGCTTGCCAATTTCCGCCGCAATATCACCCTCGAATTCTACAATGCGGCCGGCCAGTTGGTATACGCATACAACATCTACAATTGCTGGCCTTCCGAATATACCGCCATGCCCGAGCTCGATTCGAGTTCGAATGCCGTGGCGATCCAGACGCTCGTGCTGCAGAATGAGGGCTGGGAGCGCGATGCCAGCGTCAAGGTTCCGCCCCCGCCCAGCTACTGATGTTCGTGCTTCCGCTAAGCGCCACCGAGCTGCTGGATGCCGCATCGATATGCCGCGGCAGCGGGGTGCCCGATAAAGGCATCTATCTGGCTACGCTCGGGATGACGGAACAGTCGTTCGAGGCGTGCGCCGCGCTCCCGATCGGAACACGCGACGCATCGATCCTCGCGCTGAGGCAGGCCATGTTCGGCGATCGGATTGAGCTTTCGGCGACATGCCCGCAATGCGCTGCCCGGCTCGACGTCGCGACAACGGCCACGGCTCTGCTTGCGATCGAGCGGGCCACGGACTCTCCTTCATGCGACGTGACGATCGATGGCCGTCGCTTCGATGTTCGACCGATCAACAGCATCGACCTCGCCGCCATCGGCCAGATCCCCGACGCGGAGGAGGCGCGCATCGAGCTCGCCCGACGCTGCCTCGTCCCCCCTGAAGGCGAAGAACCCCCAATCCTGCTGGAAGCGGCGGACGTCGATGCGATCGGCGCCGTGATCGCGCGGATCGATCCGGCTGGAGACCCTTATGCCATGCTGCGTTGCGCGGAATGCGCGTGCGAATGGGACGCCCCGATCGATATCGCCAATGTTCTGGCACGCGAGATCGAGGGTGCCGCGGAGGCGCTTCTCGACGAAATCCATCTGCTCGCTCAGGCCTATCATTGGAGCGAAGGCGCGATCCTTGCCCTCGGCCAGGACCGGCGACGCGCCTATCTCGCGCGGCTCCAGCAATGAGCGACATGCTTTCTCGCCTGACGGCGCGCGCGCAAGCCAGTCCTGTCGTGCTGGACCGCCGGATCGGCTATCGATTTGCGCCGGCCGCGGACTATCAGGAAGCATGGCCGGATGCCGAGGCGCAGTCGCCCGAGCAAATATCGGCGCATCGGGCCACGCGCACGACGGCGACACCACCTGCCAGCACGCATGACGCATCCGCGATGCTGCCGACGGTCGCGAACCCGCCTTCGCCGACCAGCCTGTCCCGGACGCAATTTGCGGGACCGGGTGGAGCGACACCCCCGGCCGACGCAATAACGCCGCCATCGGCAACCGGGAGCACCGACGCGCTATTCCGGCCGGCCTCGAGGAATCCCGATCCCGATATTGGCCCGGACACGGGATCGTCACCAAGGACCGAGGTTGCGACCGCCCCGGCAAGACAAGCATCGGCACCGCAGGCCATCCCATCGTCCAGACCGGCGACCGCGCCTGTCGTGCAGCGCAAGGCGGCCGCCATGCCAGTCGCGGGATCGGCGGCTTCCACACAGGATAGGCGCGCCACCTCGCGGGGAGAGATGCGCCCCGCTTCCCCGCCCTCGGCCGACATGCCGAATGCCGGCTTGCGATCTCCTCAAAAGCTCGACGCGCCGCGCTTGGAACCCACGGACATTCGAGCTCCGGTTGATCCCGCGAAGCAGGACGCCGTGCCTCCGGGGCACGCGATCGCCGAGGCCCACAGCACAACAGCGTCGGCCGCTCCGACCGGCATCCTGTCCTCGGCCGAGGCCCCGACGAGGCGCGCGCGCGTCTTGCCCACGGCACCCCATTCGCCGGCCGGGACGCCGTCCACATCCATCGACCAGCGGCGCGGCAATGCGGTGCCGCGCCCGCAAACCCATGATGCCGGCTCGATGGCGTCTACCACGCCGCCTGCCGAAAGTGCGGCGCAAGCCCGCGCCGGCTCTCCCTTATCCTTCGACGACACGCCCGCTCCTTCGCACTCCCAACGAAATCCCGTCGCAAGACCCGATGGGGCGCCCGCTCCCCTGCCCTTGCGCCACCGGCAGGCAGCGAACCCGGTAGCGCCAGACGGGAACATGCCGGCGCAGCGCCAGACGATCGCGGCCCGGACGCGCACTCACCGGGAGCCGCACGAAACGAGGGCAGCCTTGGCAGGCAAGGAAAGCGGCGATCCGCCTGTCCCGGACCATAAGGCTGTGTCCGTCTCGTCCGCACGCGCCACAGCGCCCATGCCTGCTCATCGCGGTGAAAATCCCGGAAACGGCCTTTCCGTGCCCGCTCCGATACCGCCGACTCCTGACCGACCGTCGGCGACCGGCCCCGAGCAGCCACGCGTGCGCGCCTATCCGCCCGCATTGCAAGCCCTGGACGCGGAAGGAGCGGCCCCCGGATCGCGGCAGGCTTCCCGGCGCCCTCCCGCGCCCGCAGGCGAGCTGCGCATAGACATCGGTCGGATCGATATCGAAATGCCGCGTTCGCGCTCGTCCGCCAGACGCCCGCAGCCACCGCCCCTGAAAACCAGGACGCGCGGGGGGCCTGACGCATGAATTCCGGCTTCTCGATCGCGGCCTGCACCGTCGCCATCGCCGATCGGCTTCACATGTTCATCGGCGATGCGATACCGGGGGCGCGGGTGACCACCCTCAATCCGGGATCGGACGCCCTTCGCACGGGCGACCCTTTCGTCAATCTGTATCTGTTCCGTACCGCGCGGAACGGCTTCGTCTCGAACGATGACCTGCCGACGCGCGGCCCTCTCGGGGCGGCGAAGCAGTCTCCCGTCCTCAAGCTCAACCTCGACTACATGATAACCTTCTTCGGCGACGACGCGCGCCTCGATCCCCAGCGCCTCCTCGGCATGGTCGCAGGTGGGCTCAACGCAGAACCCTATATCCCGCGCGATATGCTGCGTTCGGCGATAGCGACCACGCCGTGGCTCGGCGGCGGCGATCCGCAACTGCCAAGCGATGAAATCCTCATCACGCCGCTCAACATGCTGCCCGATGCGATGGCGCGGTTGTGGTCCGAGTTCGTCGACGTGCCCTATCAGCTCACCCAGCTCTACACGGCCACCCCGATCGCGATCGAATATAAGCTGCCGGTCGAACCCGTGCTGCCTGTCCGCCGTATCGGATTGCGCGCCATACCGTCTCGGTCGATCGCCATCACGGATGTTGTCAACGCGTCCGATCCCGAACTCCCGATCAGCGGCGGGGGCACCATGGCGGTGCGTATTCCCGATCCAGGGCAGCCCGGGCTTTCGGTGCTGATGAACGGGATTCCGGCCGAGGGCGTTCGGATCGGCTACGACGCGCAGGGCTATTCCGCCCTGCTGGTGGATCTCACGGTCGGGCAGCCTGCTCCGCTGATGGCAGGCGCCCTCACGGTCAAGATCGTGAAGCGCGGCCCGGACGCGCAGTCGATCGTCGCGGAATCTCCCGTTTTCACCACAAGCATCGTCCCGGCGTTCGCAGGCGCTCCGGCCCTGAGCGGCGACGGCAAACAGTTGGACCTCCCAATGGCGCTGCCGGTGCCGGCGGAAAAGACCCCCGTCGTGCTGCTTTTTGCCGCGGGCACAAAATCGACATCATATCGGATCCCGTGCCTGCCGCGGACGACGGCCGCGACGATGCTGGCCGCGCCGCTCACGGGCGTGATCGCGGGCAACTATCTCGTGAGCATCGAAATCGACGGCGTCGCGAGCCTGCTCGACTGGAGCGACGGCACCTACACCGGACCGCGCGTCATGGTCCCCGGAGCCTGAGCGATGGCCGAGCCCAGCATCCATGTCGCGCGCTTGCAGGCTGCGGTCAGCGCGGTCGAGCGGATGATGGAGGATTATGCGCGGGCACGATCACGCCCCGGTGGGCATCATCCGCCCGGCACCGCACGCGGCGTCGATCTTGGCCCATCCATCGATGGATCGGCGCTGGACGCACTGGCGGGCTGGTACGCGCTGACGCCGTTCGAGCTGGCTGTCATCGCACTGGCCGCCGGCTTCGAAATCTCACCCGACATGGCCAGTTTATGCGCTCTCGCCCAAGGCGATCCCACCGCGAACACCCCCACCACCCTGCTGGCGCTCGCGGTGTTCGCGGATCTCGACGGCGCCTCGCAAGCGGTCTTCGCGCCTAGCGCTCCGTTACGCTTCTGGCACCTCATCACGGTCGAAACGACGCGCCCGGGCAGCCGGCTTCAGTTTCGCTTCGGCGTCCCGGATGCCGTTCTGTCATTCCTCGTGGGGCAACCGGTGATCGACGACGCGCTCGCGGACATCATCCGTCCCCTTGAGGCCGTCCCGCAATTGCCCTCCGACGAGACTCTCGCGGGTCATGTCGCCCGGACGGCGCGCCTGTCCGGCGCCGATGCCGCTCTCCATCTGGCAACAGAGCCAAGCCGGCGTGCGCTCGGCGTCGCAGCGGGGGCCGCGAAGCTGCTCGGCTTTCTGCCCTTTCACCTGCCACTCGTTCGCCTCACGATCGATGCCGAGCGCGACGGCGTGTTTCGTCTCTGGCAGCGGGACCGGCTCGCGCTCGGTGGCGCGCTGGTCGTCTCCTTCGAGGAACCACCGGGCGAATTTCAGCTCAATGCCATTTCACGGCTACTCGCCGAAGGACGTGGGCCGCTTTTCCTTGTGGGAGCGGCCGGGCAGTCGATCGCCGAACGCGCGCCGGGAGCGGTGATCCGCATGTCGCTCCCGAGGACGGACCCGGGCGAGGTCGCCGAGCATCTCGCCGCCCGGCTCGGCCAGGAGACCACGCCCGAACTGCGCGACATCGCGGCGCGCTTTCGGCTGCCCTTGCCGACCCTGGAGAGCTGCGCGACCGTGGCCCGCGCGAAGACGGGGGAAGCAGGCCCCTCGGTGCCATCCGAGACCCTGCTTGCCGAAATGTTGCCGTTGCTGCGCGATCAGGTGCGCGAAGCGATGGGTGGCCTTGCCGATCGGGTTCCCGTCCGAATGACGCTGGACGATCTCGTGGTTCCGCAGAGCGCGCGCGCCGTCCTCGATCAGATCATCGCCCGCCAGCGCAACCGCGGTCGAGTCATGGATGAATGGGGATTTGCGCGCGCAGGCGGCGGAGCCCGCGGGATGAGCGTACTCTTCGCGGGGCCAAGCGGCACGGGAAAGACGCTCGCGGCGGAAGCGCTTGCCCATGCGCTCTCGCTCGACCTGTTCCGTGTCGACCTGTCGCGGATCGTCGACAAATATATCGGCGAGACCGAAAAACGGCTCGCGGCGCTGTTTGACGCGGCGGATGCCACCGACGCGATCCTGCTGTTCGACGAGGCCGATGTGCTCTTTGGCCGGCGCACCGAGGTGCGCGATTCCCACGACCATTATGCCAATCTCGAAGTGGGCTATCTGCTCCAGCGGATCGAGTCGTTCCGCGGTATCGCGATCCTGACCACCAACCTCGCCAACGCGATCGACGACGCCTTCGCGCGCCGGTTCGCATTCAGCCTGCACTTCGAATTTCCATCGCTGGACGAACGATCGCGCATCTGGCGCGGCGCCTTTCCGGCCGAAGCGCCCGCGACAAGCCTCGACTGGGACCGGCTCGCGCGGCTGACGCTGACCGGCGGGCAGATCCGCGTGGTCTCGATCAACGCCGCGATGCTCGCCGCCGACGAGGAGCGCGCCATCTCGATGGGGCATATCGCGCGGGCACTCGAAAGCGAATATGCCAAGCAGCGGCGACGCATCCCGCCGGCCGAACTCGCGGACTGGCCGGCTTGACGCGCGCGGCTCCCCCACCCGCCGCCATCTCGGCGCAGGTCGATGCCGCGATTGCACGCGATCCTCGCCTGCGCGCCGCCCTCGCCAGGCTCGACGCCGGCCAGCGGGACCATGTCCGGCGCGTCATCGCCCGCACGATCGAGGCGAAATTGCGCGAGCGGGGATATCCACGATGACGCCCTATCCCAACAGTCCCAATATCCTGAAGGCGGCCCTCATCAGCATGGGCGGCACGATCCCGGTCCCCCGGCTGATTATGCTCCAGTACAATCCCGCCGAGCTCACACGCCAGCTCCATCCCGATTTCGAGAAGACTGGCGACACACCGACCGGCACCAACCTGCTGGCTGGCCCCGCCATCGAGACGATCCAGATGACCGCCCGGATCAGTGCGGTCGACCAGCTCGAGAATAACGATGCGACGGCGATGGCGTTCGGAATCCATCCCCAGCTCGCCACGCTCGAGATGATGCTATTCCCGACAACGAGCTCCGTGCTGCAGAGCCTCACCCAGATGGCACTCGGCATCCTGGAGATCGTGCCCCCGGAATCGCCGCTCACCATATTCGTGTGGGGTCCGCAACGCGTTCTTCCCGTCCAGATCACGAGCTACAGCGTCACCGAGACGATGCACGACACCCGCCTGAACCCGATTGACGCGCAAGTGACAATGGATATGAAAGTCCTGACCTATCAGGATTTTTCTCCCAACCAGACGGGATTTTACCTTTATCTCGCCAATCTGGCGGAGCGTGAGCTGATGTCTGCGCTCGGTACGGTGCAGAGTGGTGCGAGCATGATTTCGGCGGCGTCGCTCAGATGACGTCCCGTCCTATCACCCGCTATCCGATCCAGATCGAGCACGCCGCGCCAGGCAAGCTCGTGCGCACGCGCGTTCGCCATGTGGCGGTGTCGGGCTCGTCCCCCGTCGTCACCGGCGATGCGACGGAAGCGATCCCCTATCTTGCGCGCACGATCCTGCCGCTCGCGAGCAGCTTCAAGCCGCAGACCAGCTACACCATCCTCGCTGGCGACCGGCTCGACAACATCGCGGCCAAATTGCTCGGCAATCCGATGCTCTATTGGATGTTGCTCGAAGCGAATAACGCCAGCGATCCTGCCATGCTGTGCGCGGTCCCCGGGCGCAAGATCGTCGTTCCGGCGGTGGTCGGCCAGGGCAGCAATCCATTCGATCAACCACAGGCATCGCGGCGCGGCACGGCCGCGGCCCCCGTTGATCGCACGGACGACGGCGAGGAACTGCCATGAGCTTCCCGGTCGGCGTCCAGCTCTCGATCCTGGCCGGCAACCAGGAGGTGCCGACCCCGATCGGTCCCGCTCTCGCGGAGTTGCTGATCGACGCCGAAGTGACCGAGGTTGCGGACGGGCAGGCGGCGTTCCGCATCACCTTCGGGGCGCAACGCACCGACGACGGCAACGGCATGGAGGTGGAGGTTCTCTCCGACGGCCGCTTCGCTCCGGGCAACCGCGTGCTCATCATGGCCATGCAGGCGGCGTTGCCCACGGTGCTGATGGACGGGCTGATTACCGACATCTGGCTCGACCCCACGCGCAATCCCAACCAGAGCCGCATCGTGATTAGCGGCGCGGACCTGAGCGTCGCGATGGACCTCACCGAGAAGATTCGCGGCTATCCCGACATGGACGATGAGCTCATCGTTCTCGAGATCCTCGCACAATATGAGCGGTTCGCGATCGTCCCGGAGACGATCCCGCCTGTCGAATCCGACTTTCCGACGATCGTCCAGCGCACGCCTGTCCAGCACGGCACCGACCTTGAATATCTGTACGCGCTCGCAAACCGCTACGGTTATGTATTCACCCTGCGCCCAGGGGCGGTTCCGTTCACCAACACCGCCTATTGGGGGCCTCCCCGGCGGGTCGGTGTTCCCGCTCCCGCCCTGACCGTCGGGAACAGCACCTTCAGCAATGTGGACCAACTGGTGTTCATGCAGGATGGACGCGCGGCATTCCAGGTCTCGGGATTGATACCGGGGCCTCTCGAGGCAACGCCGGCGCTGCCGATCATGGCCCTCGAACCGACATTTCTCCCGCCGCTCGCGCTGAAGAGCCCTTACCCGCTCTCATCGCTGCTTGGTATGCGATTGCCGACCGGATCGGACGGTTTCGACGAAATCCGCGCGATGGGTTTCGCCCAGGGCCGCGTCAACAGATCGTCCACCGCCGTGGCGCGCGCCGAGGGCGAGCTCGATGTCGCCAAATATGGCGCGATCCTTCGTGCCGGCGGGCTTGTCGGCGTACGCGGCGCCGGGATCACCTTCGACGGCAACTGGAATGTCGCCGAGGTGCATCACAAGCTTCAGCGCAACGCCTACAGGCTCGGCTTCAAGCTCGAACGCGACGGCACCGATCCCCTGCTTCCGGTGGTGGTGCCATGAGGCCCCCGCCCCCCACGAGGAGAGCGTGATGAAGCAGTTCTGGGGCAAGTATCGCGGGGTCGTGGTCGACAACGAAGACCCGCTGATGCTCGGCCGGCTCCAGGTCATGGTGCCCATGGTCCTTGGCGAAGTGATGACGGCCTGGGCCATGCCGTGCGTCCCTTATGCCGGGATGCAGGTCGGTTTCTACATGATGCCGCCTGTCGGAGGCGCGATCTGGGTCGAGTTCGAAGGCGGCGACACGGATTATCCGATATGGGCGGGTTGCTTCTGGCGAGAGGGCGAGCGCCCGATCGAGGCCGAGTTGCCGACGATGCGCATGATTCAGACAAGCTCGGGCAAGCTCCTGTTCAACGACCTGCCGGGCGAAGGGGGGTTCACCCTCACGGTCAGCGATCCCGCGGTGGCCGTGCCGGTGGTGGTCAGCGGATCGAGCACGGGCGTGACGATCAGCCTCGCCGAGATCCGCATCACCATGAATGAATCGGGCGTCAACATCCTTGCCGAACCCGCGACACTCGCGGTGACGATGGAAGGTTTCACGGTCGCGCACGGCTCCGCGATGATTAACGGCGTCGAACCCGAAGTCACCATCAACGAAGGAGGCCTTACCGTGCTCTGATCGGTTCGCTGCCACGCGTCGCGCATTCGACGCTCCATATCGCCGCCAAGGAGGGTCGTTCCAAGTCAGATGACCGGGTATCTCAGCTTTCCCTATCAGATCGACGGGGCCGGACAGACCGCGACAACGGATCTTCCGACCTATATTCAAAATCTGATCCTGCTGGTTCTCGAAACCAACCCCGGCGAACGTGTGAACCGGCCCGATTTTGGCGCGGGCCTCCGACAACTTGTCTTTTCCGGCATGGATGCCGGTCTGGCGAGCGCGGCCGAGACGTTGGTGCGCGGCAAGCTGCTCCAGTTCCTGGGCGACGCGATCGCCATCAATACCCTGAGCGTCAGCCTCGGCAACGAAGCCGTGACCGTCGATCTGACCTATTTCGTCACCCACAGCCAGACGGCCGGAGCCTCGTCGGTCACCGTCCCGCTTCCCGGCTATGCCGCAAACCCGCAGGGCAGCGGCGGCGGCGCTTCCGCCTCGATCGAGGAGTATTGAACCATGGCGGACAGCGGCCTGCCCACCGTCGTGCGTTCGGTGCAAAGCGCCGGCACGCTCCAACTGATCGTACAACTGCCTCCATCGCCGGCGGGCTCCACCACTGGCGCGGAAGCCATGATGACGGCAGCCGGGGCGCCGGCACCTGCCCTCCTCGATACCACGCGCGTGTCGATCGCCGACCTGTTCGGCACGCCTGTCGAAGTCATCCGCGTCCAGAGCCTCGACCAGGATACGGGCCTGCTCCACATCCAGGCCAATGCACCCCTTGCGGACCCGGCAGCCGATGCGCCGGCCTATCGGCTCACCATCGGCGATGTCGCGACGTGGTTCGCGCCTCAATCACAAGCCAGCACCGCACCACCCGCGACGCCCGCGCAGGCACCTCCCGGCGCGGCCTCCATCAACTATCTCGGCCGCGACTATGCGGCTTTCACGGCGCTGATGCGCTCCCGCGTGTCGCAGATCGTCCGTGATGATTCCGCCTGGGCGATCGATCATCCCGCGGACCCCATGACGACGATCATCGAAGCGCTCGCCTATGCCGGGGACCATCTCTCCTACCGTCAGGACGCGGCCGGCACCGAGTCCTACCTGCCCACGGCGCGTCATCGCCTGTCGCTGCGGCGCCATGCGCGACTGCGGGATTATGGCGTCAATGACGGGTGCAATGCGCGCACCGCGCTGGTCTTCACGGTCACGAACGACGGCGTGATCCCCGCAGGATTGCAGGTGGTGACCGAGCAGCCGGGCGTGCTGACCATGAATCTGCCCGCCAACGCATCGCTCGTCGCGAGCACCACGGTGTTCGAGACCATGATGGACCTGACCGTATCGGTGCTGCGCAACAACCTTGCCTTCTCGCTGGCGCGCTCGACGGCCTACACCCTCCCCGCGGGCACGATCCAGGCCCAGCTCGCCAGCACGCAGACCGGGCTCGTCCCCGGCCAGTTGATCGCCATCGTCCAGACGACCGCGCCCGCCGGCGTCGCGCAGCCTTTCGGCGCGCAGGTCGTGCGGCTGCTGCGCCTTGATCCCGTCACCGACGCCAATGGCAATGCCTATGCCACGACGATCACCTGGCATCCCGAGGATGCGCTTACCCGGCCGCTGACCGTCGCCGCGCAGGGCCAGCCGGGAGTGGTGCAGCTCTATGGCAATGTCGGACTGGCGGATCACGGCCGGACGATCGGCGTCAAGCCCGTCCCCGACACAGCGCCTGCCGGCAGGCTCTATCGCCCGACGATCGAGGTCGAGGATCCGATATCGGCCTGCCCGCCGCCGCCCTTCGCCGCCGCGTTCGACGGTTCGCAGGACGTCACGCAGTCGGCCCTGCTCGTCCCGTCGGCAAAGGCCAGTCTCTCGCCCGACCCGACCGAGGCCACCCTGTGCATCCAGATGGCGGGCGAGCGACCCGGAATGGCCAAGGTCATCGATATATGGAACGCCCGGCAGGACTTGATATCGACCCCGGCTACGGAACGCGCTTTCGCCGCCGCGCCCGAAGACGGCTATGGAGGCGACCGGCGCCACCTCCTTCTGCGCTTCGGCGACGGGGCGCTCGGCGCAGTGCCGCCCCCCGGCACCCTGTTCACGGCAACCGTTCGTGTCGGTGATGGCCAGAGCGGGCGGGTGCGCGCGAACGCGCTCGTCCAGATCGTCGGCTCCTCGCCCTTGATCTCCTGGGTCAGCAACCCGCTGCCTGCGACATCGGTCGAGCCCGAAGGGAATGAGAGCATCCGTCTGTTCGCGGCCACGAGCTTTCGGACCAACAAGCGTGGCGTCGAACCGGGCGACTGGGAGCGTCTCGCAAACAGCGATCCTCTGGTCACGGGGGTCGAGGCGCGGGTTGGGGACGACGGCTATGCGCCCTGCATCGTGGGCATCACGACAGTGGAGACCATTCCCCCCGACATGACCTATCCCGTCGTGAAGGCGCGGCTCATGGACTATGCGGTGCTCGGCGCCCCTCCGACAATCGAGGAAGGTATCGACGTGCCGGTCGATATCGCACTCGTCGTTTATTGTAAGGGCGGGGCCAACATCGCGGCCGTGCGCGAGCGGCTGCTGCGGCGCATCGGCGCCGGCGCGAAATCCGATGGCGGTCCGGCCCATTTTCATCCGACGGCCTGGCCGCTCGGCAGGCCGGTGATCCTTGCCGAATTGATTTCGCTCCTCGATGCGGATCCCGCCGTATCGTTCGTGGTCAGCGACCCGGCCATGGACCCGCGCGTGGCCTTCCGAACCGTCGGTCGCGGCGACACGACCGGCGCCAATGTCGCGGCCGGCCAGATCGCGATCGGGGCTACCGAGCGGGCGCGCGCCGGAAATGTCGCATTCCATCCCGAGCTTGGCGTGGTCCGCCTGTATGTGGCGGTGGCGCCATGAGCCGCAATATCCCCGATGACGAGATCTCGTCCGGCCTGGGCGATTATGCACGCTTCAAGCAGGAGATGTTCGACCTGATCCCCCGTGTCGTGGTCAACACGGGCGGGAACTCGATGTCGCGCCCCTTGGCGCGCCTCGACCGCAATGTGCCGACCGATCCCACGCTGGCGCTCATCGACGCCTTCGCGCAGGTCGCCGATGTCCTGTCCTTCTATCAGGACCGGGTTCTCAACGAGGGCTATCTCTCGACCGCGGTCGACTATCGCAGCCTCGCGCTCATTGGCCGTGGCCTGGGCGAAAACCCCGGAACCTTTATCGGCGCGACAGCCGAGATCGCGGTCTTCGCCCAACCGGGCGATCCGATCGTCGTGCCCCAGGGTGCCGCGATCCAGGCGACGCCGCCGGCTTCGCGAGGTTCGAGCGCGCTGACAACGGGAGGCCCGACGGGAAGCGGGAGTGGCGGTGCGAACGCGGCCTCAAGCGCAGAAGGCCAGGGCGCGGCCTCGGCCGGCGCCGGCACTGCGGCCACGATCGCCTCGGCCCCGGTGTTTGAAACCGCCACGCCGCTCACCGCCATTCCGGCCCTCAATCAGTTGACGCCCCAGCAGACGCGACCAGCCTGGGTGACCGAGGAATCCACCGAGCTCCTGCTCGCCGGAACCGGGCTCGGCCTTCAGGTCGGGGATTTCCTCCTCTACAAGCGCGCCTCGCCCGAGCCGATCCAATGGGTACGCCTGACCGTGTTCTCGGTGGCTGAAAACCATGTGCTGTCGACCACCACCGTCGGGATCGGGTCACCGATCGGCGATCAGTGGGCAGCAAGCGGGGCGACCGATCCTTTCCCCCCAAACGAGGCCAACGGGCTCGAGCTTCATGCATTCGATCTTACCTGCCGGCTGTTCGGCTACAACGCGCCGTCATGGTCGTCACAGTCCGCGGCCGTACAGCGCGCAAACACGCCGACAGGCATGGTTCCTTCCGAATTCTCGGAATGGCCGGGCTACGCCATCGACCTGAACGACCTCGATCTCCAGGCCGTCTATTCCAAGGTGCTTCCGGGTAGCGAGTTCCTGCTCGAGACGCCGGAGGACAAGACGCTGGGCCTGATCGAGGCGGTATCCCGACAGAATATTTCCGAATTCAACATGTCGGGTCAGGTCACGCAGGTCGAACTCGCCCCCGATCCCGCGACCCTGCCCACCGGATCGGCGCTCATCCCCTCCCGCATGGGACATAGCGCGACCACGCTCAGCGATGGCCGCGTCCTGCTCACGGGCGGCATCGGCGTCCAGGGTGTGCTCGACAGTGTCGAGGTCTACGATCCCGTAACCCAGCTCGTCAGCCAGATCGACAAGCTCCCGCAGCCGCGCGGCCTGCATACCGCCACCCTGGTCGGCGGCATGGTCTATCTCGCCGGAGGCGTGAACGAGGACTGGTCGCTGGCGACCGACCTGCTCGTCCTCGATCCGGCAACGATGCGCTTCACGCCGGCGCAGGAGAAGCTTGCGATACCGCGCATCGGCCATGCGGCGACCCTGCTCCCCAACAATCGCATCATGCTGAGCGGCGGCCTTACCCTCACGCAGAACCAGCCGTTCAAATCGATCGGGGATCTGCTCGCCGCGCTCGCCGCCACGCCATCGGTGGCGGTCTACGATCCCTCGGGCGCCTCCTGGCAACCCTGCGCCGATCTGGCCAGGGCGCGTGCCGGGCACAGCGCGACCCTTTGTCCCGTGGTCAAGACCTCGGCCGACGGCGGTGGGGCCGCGGTCCCGCCGGTCGGTAATATCGTCATCTTCGTCGGCGGGCACGACGGAGGCGCCGCGCCTCCGGGTTTTCCAGAGGCCGGCCAGGCGGTTGGCACGGTCTGGGGCGATGCCGAGGTGACCAATATGGTCGACTGGCAACCAACGAGCCAATGCTACCCGATAGAAGCGGACGGCGTTCCCGGCAGTGCCCGCTACGATCAGGTGGCGGTGTCGCTGCCCAACAATATCGGGTTCCTCATCACCGGAGGACAATCGGCCGCGGGGCCGGTCGGCGACAACTGGCTGATCGGGGCTTTCGCCGACTATCAGGTCAAAGTCGACAATGGTCCGACCGCCGTGCCGACCTTCGTCCCGGCCCCGAAGCTTGCGACGGCCCGATCCAATCACGCCGCGGCCCTGCTGCCCGGCAACAAGGTCGCGGTCGCAGGCGGTGTCGCAGGCACCAGCGTGCTCGCGACGGTCGAGACCTTCGCCGTCAGTCCGGGGGTGAGCATTCCCTTCAACGGCGCGCATGTTCTTGCCGACGGCATCGCTGGAATGCCCCTGCCGGCGCCGCAAGGCTATCCGGCCTTCGCCGCACTTGCGCAGGACTATCTCCTGCTCGCCGGTGGCTTCAACGCGCTGCCGAACGGCTATACCGGCGCCGTGGTTGCCCTTGATGCCGATGTCGGCACCGTCCAGACGCTGCCCGGCCCGGTCCTGACCACGCCCTTCACGCTGGCGCCCGTCGGAACGATCCTGCTCGCCGATGGCAGCATCCTGATTGTCGGGGCGACCTCGCCCGCGCCTTTCCCCACCCCCACGTCCACCATGGCTGGCTTCGCCTGGACCTTCGATCCCACGACCGGCCTCTCGACGGCCACCGGCGCCCCGAACACGCCGCGGATCGGCGCGACATTGTCGCTCCTCGCCAACGGCACGGTTCTTTATGCGGGCGGCTTCGGCCTCGGCGACGCCGGCTATTGCGTGCTCGATACGGCCGAGGTCTATGATCCCAAAAGCCGCACCTTCCGCAAGGTCGGCAACAAGATGACGACGCCGCGCTGTGGCCACAGCGCAACCGTGCTCGCTGACGGCTCGGTGCTGATCGCCGGCGGCTTCGCCTTTCCCCCGCTGATATACGATCCGCCCGGGGTGGAGGCGATCTGGGTTCCCTCCCTCGCCACAGCCGAGACCTTCACCACCGCCACCCAGACCTTCACGGCGGTGACCACCGTGCTCGAGACCGGTTTTGCCCTGCATTCGGCAACGCTTCTCGCCAATGGCGACGTTCTCATCGCAGGCGGTTTCAGCGCGTTCCAGGCCGTAACCCCCTTCGAGACGATGGAGATTTTTCCGATCGCCCAGGCGGCGGTGTTCAACATCGCCGCGCAAGCCTTTGCGACGATCGCCCCCATGCCCGGACCTCGGGCGATGCATTCGGCGACGCTGCTTCCGAGCGGCAAGGTGCTGATCGCCGGTGGCGCGACAGACGAGCAGATGACGCCTGCGGCCGGCACGGTGATGTTCGATCCCACGGGGTTCACGTTCGCGGACTGGACGCCCCTCGCTTCCGCACGCCGTTCACAAGGCGCGGTTCTGATCGAGGACGGCGTGCTGATGCTGGGAGGCGACCCGGCATCGACCTACGAGATCGTCCCTTTGAGCGGCGCCGGCGGCGAGCCCGCCTATCCGCTCCCCATCGCGCTGCCGTCGCCCGCTTACCCAAATCTCGTGTCGCTCACCATGGGAGTCACCCCGATCCCGCTCGCCGGCCACGGTGTCTATGCTTTCGGCGGCCAGATCGATGCCGAGGGCAATTCGACCTGCACCGCCGTCCTGTATGTCGATGCGCCACCGCCCGCGGATTCGGATGCGCGCCGCCAGGCCCTGGTCTACACCCAGAGCCGACGGCTTTATCTGGCGCCGCCGATCGACGACGCCCCGTTGCCCGGAAACACCCCGATCGGCCAATCGTCGATTTCAACCGATACGCTGGTGCTGTCCGGGCTGATCGACCAGATCTCCGTCGGCCAGGCCCTTCTGCTCGCCGGCAAACCGCCGCTCGCGCGCACGGTCGGCGCCGTGTCGCTGATTGGCGGCGCGAAGCTGCCCACCGGCACGCTCGTGATGGTCTACGGCCCCATCCCGCAGCGCGATGAGGACTGGTGGTGGGCGGAGGTGCCCGACACCGGCAACCTTTCGCTCGAAACGGATCCGACAGGCAAGCCACCCTCGGATTTCCTCTATCTCTCCGGCAACGGAACCACGATCGGAAATGTCACATCGGACGAACTCGCGTTGTTCTCGCGTCCGGTCCAGAGCGAGGCCGTGACCGTCAAGGCGATCGTGAAATCATCCAGCGACCAGACCACGACGCTGACCCTGCAGGAGCCTCTGCGCAATCTCTATGACCGCACGACGACCATCGTGTACGGCAATGTCGTCGAGGTGACACAGGGCAGCACGGTCTCGGGCGAAGTGTTGGGGAGCGGAGACGGCCAGAAGCCGTTCCAGCAATTCCTGCTCAAGCTCGCGCCGCTCACCTGGCTCGAAGACACCGATGGAGCGATCGCGCCGCAGCTCAGCATCACCGTCAATGGCGCGGTCTGGCAATGCGTCGAGGCCCTGGGCGATGCCGGCCCCGACATGCAGGCCTATCAGCTCACGCAAGACGCGCAGGGCCGTGCGCAGATCACATTCGGTGATGGCGTCCACGGCCTGCGGCCCCCTACCGGACCCGACAATATCGTGGCCACCTACCGCGTTGGTGCGGGCGCCAACGGCAATGTCGCGGCGGGCAGCATCACGCGCGCGCCGATGGGCGTCGGAGGCATCAAGGGCGTGCTCAATCCCGTCGCCGCCAGCGGAGGCATCAGCACGCCACCCCGCAACCAACTGCGCGGAGAAATCCCGACGAGCGTCGCCGACCTCGGGCGGATCATCACGCGACGCGACATGCTGAGCTTCGTGCTCGATCGTCCTGAAGTCGGCTCCGCCGTCCTCACGGTCCTCGAGAACCAACAGCCGATCGTCTTCCTGCTGACGCTGGCCGAGCCTCAAAACGGTGTCCCGGACATGGCGTCTCCGGCCTTCAAGTCGCTCTCCGCCGCCGTCAATGCGGCCCTCGCGACCAGGCTGGAAATCGGCCTTCTGCCGTTCGATCCGGTGCCCTTCAAGGTCAAAGGCTGGTTCACCGCCGATACCGGCACCGATGTCCATGCCATTCAGCAAGCCATCAACGACGCGATCCGCACGGCCTATGCCTTGCCCGTCATGGCGTTCGACGAACTCGTCCGTGCGAGCGAGATCGCGCGGATCGTCCAGAACGTCGACGGCGTGAAGGATAGCGGCATCGATGCGCTGTGGGCACCGACGGAGACCAATGCCCCGCCCTCGCCCAACCGGGCGACCGCCGGCCCCTTACCCGCGCCGGACCTTCAGGTGCTGGCGCCCAAGCCCGCGCAGCTCGACCCCGCTACGGGCGCGCAAATCCTGTACATCAGCGCCGACGCGGACGCTGTGACCTTCCTTGAATCGACTGATCTGGGCGGAGGCGGTCAATGACGGATACCACGGCCCAGCACGACGGCGCGCCGCTTCCCGATCCGCTCTACGAACTGCTGCCGCCCATCTTCCGCATGTCGGATATCGCCGAGGGTTATCCGTTACTCGCCCTGTGCAAGGTCTTCGACCGGGTGCGGGCAGACATTGGCGACGCGATCACCGAACTCGAGGACGATTGGTTCATCCAGACCTGCCCGCTGGACCTCATCCCCTATATCGCGGCTCAGCTTGGCCTCGCGGTCGCGCAGCCGGTGCGGGCCGAACATCGAGCGCTTGTCGCCGATGCGCTCGGGTTCCGGCGACGCAAGGGCACGGCAAGCGCGATCCCGCGACGCGTGCGCGATGGCAGCGGCTGGTATGCGCTTTTTTCCCCCGACGCGACGACGCCGCCGGCGGGCTGGCCACTCGGCGCCGCCCAGCCAGCCGCGAATGCCGGGAATCTCCCACCAGCCAGGACACCGGCCGGATTGCTGCGCGTCTGGCGTTCGCCGACCTTCGCTATGATCGGCGTGACGCCCGCCGGCGCATCGACGCCGGGCTATTTCCATTTCAACCCCCTCGGCATCACGCAGCCTTTGTACAATCTGCCGAACACCCCTCTCGGCTGGGTCGCCGTGCCGCCCGTGACGGCCCTGCCGCCCAAGCTCACCACCGCCATGCTCGCGGCCGATCTGGAACATTATAACCGGATGTGGCCCATGCCGGGCACCGGACCGGGAAGCTCGATGCTCTACGGTGCCGAGCGGGGGCTGGTGATCCGTTACCGGCAAGGCAGCACGTCGGACTGGATGACGCTTGGTGCCGACGGCGTCCGGGCGGAGCCGCTCGGGCCGGATGGGGTTCAACCGCCGGCACCGGACTTTCCCGTGCTGGAAGGCGGCGCTCTCGCGCTCCAGACGATCACGGCGCAGACCACGACGCTCAACCTGAACTATGGCGATGCCCATGCGGTTCTCACCATCGATGTGCCTGACGCGCCATCGATGAGCCAGCTCGTGACCTTGCTCGAGAAGGCGATCGCCGACTGCCCGGTGACAGCCGGCACGACCGTGAGCGAGGCGGATGTGCGGGCGTTGGTCAGCGGCGCGCTCGGCAATGCGCTGCTCATCGTGCCGGCGACAGCCCCGATGGCGGCACTCTCGCTTTACCCCGCCCCCGGGAGCGCGGACCCGCTGAGATTGTCGGGAAGCGCCCGCACCGGCATTGCCGCGGCGACCTTTCCGCTCGACGAAAAATGCCTCGCCCTGCTGAACAACGCGCCTCCAGGCACGACCATGACCTTCACCGCGCCGACCGGAAAGGTGCTCGATGTCGGCCTGCCATTCGGCACGGCGGTCACGACACCTGCCGAGGCGGAAGCCGCGTTCGCGGGCGAGCTCACCGCCTGCTTCGTCTGCCTCGCACAGGATCGCGTGGTGATCGTCGCGCCCGTTTCGACGCAGTCGCCGATTGCTTCGACACCCCCCGCCTGGCAGCTAGGCCTCGTCCCGGCCGTCACGATCGATCCTGAGCAGGGGCTCTTCAGTTGGCCGGCCGCCTGGCCCGCACCGGCCGCGCTGGCCGTCGACTACGGGATTGCAATGCCGGGCGCCATCGGCGGGATCGGGCTGCGTGGGGCCATCCCCCTCCCTGCCGGCGCCGTGACGCTCTACGATGCCGGCGAGACGGGCTGGATCGTCGCCCAGCTCAGCCTTTGGGAAAGCGCGCCGACGCCATGCACCGTCCTCATGCTCCAATCGAGTGCGACGCGCTATCTTGATGGGCAGGCGATCGCGCCGCCTTCGGGCGACCGTCTGTGGATCGCGTCGGCGGCCGCGAGCCAGGCACTGATTTCCGTGTCGTCACCCAGTGCGTTCACGCTGACCGGTGCGAATTCGGGAACGCCCGGAGCTTTCGGGATGTCGGGCATTCTGTTCCAGGGCCAGATTTGCCTCAACGGCGGCAATCTCGATCTCACCCTCCTCGACATGACGTTGATCCCCGCCACAGGCCCCTCGATCATGCCCCTGCCCGTCGCGCCGCCGCAGGCACCCACCGCCGACACTCCGCCACCCGCGCCCCAACCGCCGCTCGCCGGCACCGCGAACATCGTGATCGAACGCACGATCTCGACGCTGCTCGATTTCAGCCGCGTGCAGGGCACGATCGCGCTGGAAAGCTGCGCGCTCAGCCCTCTTCACGCGCCGCCAGGCGACATGACGACGCCGGTGCTCATCGTACCGCTGGCATCGGCGCGCGTCTCCCGGACGACCGTGATGGGTTCGGCGCGTCTCGATGGAGCGCTCGAAGCGGTCGACTCGCTGTTCGCCGGCACGCTCACATGCACAAGGTCCGCAACCTTCTCGAACTGTTATGTGACGGATCTCCGATATCTATCCGCAGGCACGGACAGCGCGGCGACCGAAGCAGCGCTTGCCGCCGCACTGGCGACCCATCCGCCCGGGCTGATCCTGCTACGCTGCGAGAAATGTGCGAAGGTCAGCGGTATCGGCGCCCGCAACATGCTTCTGCGCCACCTGACGCTCGGAACCCCGGCCGAAGACTATTGCACATGCGGGACGGCGACCCCCACGAAAACGACTATGTGCCAGACCTGCACCGACGCGGCCTGCACGCTCTCCTGCCCGGCGCATGCTGCCGGCGCCAGCGTCGAACCTGCTCAGGCGCCCCCTGCGTTTTGCGCGGACAACCGCTATCCGCTTCCCGATTTCGCCCGGCTCGAGCCCTATCCGCAGAACCCGCGCACGATCATCGCGGGTGCTACCAACCACGACGAGCTGGGCGTCTATAACCTTGCGGTGCCGACCGCGCGCCGCGCCGAACTCGATGCCGCTCTGGACGATGCGCTGCTGGAGGGGACCACGCTCGATGTGCGGTTCGAAAGCTAGGTTGCGTTGACAAAGTGCGGCAACCACCTGCGGATGGCAGCGAGATTGAGGAAGCTGGCGAAGGACAGGGCGGTCTTGTCGTAGCGGGTGG
>NZ_JAASQK010000012.1 GCF_011762195.1 Sphingomonas oligoaromativorans
GCCACCCGCTACGACAAGACCGCCCTGTCCTTCGCCAGCTTCCTCAATCTCGCTGCCATCCGCAGGTGGTTGCCGCACTTTGTCAACGCAACCTAAATGAACGATCGGATTCGGGTTTCAAGTTAAGTCGTTCGAATGACCACTTTGCTGGCGCTCTGTTGACATGCAGCTTCGTGCGGGCTGAACGACAGCTTCTATCAGAACCGGGCGTTCACCGAAGCTGATATGAACGACCGGATCTAGCGCTAGCCGCCGACCGTACTTTCATGTGGCCAATGGGATTATGGAAGCCGGCCAGTGGGAAGCCGCAAGTTCGGGGTCGCCAGTTGAACGAGGCGTTTGAAGGGCAGGCGCCCCAGCCTTGCACGGGTGAGCGACTGATCGACAGATCGCCTCGCACATTGCGAAGCGGCTTGCTCGTCCACATCTTTCCACTATATTGAGACACATGAACAAACCCATGACCCTTAACGTCCGCATCGGCGGCACGCTGGGCGATTTCGTTGCCACCAATGTCGGCGACCAGGGTGCCTATGAGAATGTCAGCGAATATGTTCGCGACCTGATCCGCCGCGACAAGGAGCGAACCGAAGCCGAGCAGTTCGACCGGCTCAAGGCCGAGCTGACCCGGGCCTTCGCCGCGCCCCAATCCAGCTATGCGCCGCTCGATGCGGACTCGGTGATCGCGCGTAACCGTCGGGGCTGACATGACCGGCTTCACGGTCTCGCCAAGCGCCGGGCAACGCCTCGACGAGATCTACGTCTATACCCGCGATACCTGGGGCGAAGCGCAAGCGGAAACCTATGTGCGGGAGCTCTTCGGGGGCTTCGACCGTATCGTGTGCCGCGATCAGGTCTGGCGCGCGGTGCCGGCCGAGTTTGGCGTGGACGGCCTCTACTGCCGGCACGCGCATCATTACGTCTATTGGCGCCACTTCGCCGATGGCACGGTCGGCATCGTGACGATCCTGCATGAGCGGATGCACCAGATGGATCGCTTCCGCGAAGACAGTGCGCCCTAATCAACCACCCGAGGCTTCCGACACCTGCTTGGGTCGTCGCGATCGGCAAGGAGTGGGCACCAATTGCCCGACGGCTCAGCGCCCATTTCAGACCCTCATTGCAATATGGCCTGATCCTAGAAGCGGCCCTTCATTCATGCGCGCCGATCCGGCTTCGGCTGAGCAAATTTCGAGTCTCCAATCCGTGCGCTGGGAATGATCGAAGCCCCAGTTACCGCTACACTCTGCCAAGGATGCGCTCAAGTCGGAGAAGCCAGTGGGTTGCCGAGCGTCACGTCCGTGCCGCTCTCGACACGGCGAAACTATCCTCCAGCATCTGGAACCGCGTGATGCAGTCACCGGACGTGGTGAGGATGATCGCAAAATCGGTTTCGACGACCTTCTCGGTTGCCTTAATCCGGGAGGCGATTTCTCCGACGATCACGGCGCGTGTGTCGTTCGCCAGGATGTCCGCGACGTCGAAACTCAGGGGCTCCGTTAGTGACCGTATGGCGGTGATGAAGTTGACGACCGCAGGGTGGCCCGTCCGACGGCCCACCCACGGCAGCACGCCGTCATCCCCGGGGATTTCAAACAGAGCATCGTCGCTGAACATGGCCGCGATCGTTTCAGCAGGCGATCCGTCACCGATCGCGGCGAGGAGGCGTTGCGCCAGGACGATGCTGTTCGGCTGCGCCATGCCCTTCCTCCCGCTCCGGCGTCAGACGCCACGATAAACAAGCGCGGTGAAGAGCTTGCCATCGATGACCGACCTGCCCCATTTCACGTCGAAGGCGGCGGCCGGGTGTGCGGCCTGCACCTCCTCCAGCGACTTGCCCTGTGACTTGAGCGAAGACACGCGGGCGCGGACGCTGACCAGCATGTCGCGGAAGGCGACCAAGGCGGTGCGATCGCCCACCGGGCCATGTCCCGGTATGACAACCGTGCGTGCGCCGACCATCGCGATGTTGGCATTGGCGGCGGCGATGGCGCCGTCGATGCTACCGCCAGTCACATAGTCGATGAACGGATACATGCCGTTCCAGAAGGTGTCGCCGGTCTGGAGGATGTCGGTCTTTTCAAACAGGGCCGCAAGATCGCCATCGGTATGGCCCGGACGATAGTGCCGGATCCGCACCGTCTCGCCATCGAAGCGGAGCAGCTTGTCACCCGTGAGCACGGAGTTCGGCAAATCCTTCGTCAGGACCGGGGAGAAGCTGTGCCCCCATTCGACGACGCGGATCGTCTGGGTGAACCGCTGCACCGCCAGCTTGTCGGCGATCAACGTGGCACCGGCGGCACGGCCCCAGCCATCGCCGTCGCCATGATCCCAATGCCAGTGGGTGATGATCGCGTAATGCACCTGCCCCGACCGGCGCCGCGCCGAGATTGAGAATGGCGGCGGCCATGAGAATATCCCCTTCGTCGCCGCCCGTCAGCCACAAGGCGTCGCGCGGATGCCGGATTATGGAGAGGATCGCGCATCGCTCGGTCTCCCGATGGTGGATGGCTGGCCGGGTCAGTTGTCGTCGAGATGACGGCCGAGGAAGCTGCGCATCAGCGGCACCATCTCGTCAAGCTTGTCCTCGAGCGCGAAATGGCCGGTGTCGAGCAGATGCAATTCGGCCTCCGGCAAATCGCGCAGGTAGGGCGTCGCGCCGTCGGCCGGGAAGATGAAGTCGTTCTTCCCCCACAGGATAATCATCGGCGGCTTGTGCTGCCGGAAAAAGGCCTGAAAATCGGGGTAGAGGGGGACGTTCGTGCCATAGTCACGGAACAGGTCGAGCTGGATGTCGCGATTGCCCGGGCGGTCGAGGAGCGCCTGGTCATGCGCCCAATTGTCGGGATCGATCCGCGAGACGTCGCTGACGCCATCGACATACTGGAATTTGGTGGTCTCCGGCGTGACCAGCACATTGAGTGCCTCGCGACGCTCTTGAGAGTTATCCGCCCAATAGGCTTTGATCGGATCCCAGAAGGCCTTCAGCCCCTCCTCATAGGCATTGCCATTCTGGACGATGAACGCGCTCACGCGCTCCGGATGCTTCAGCGCGAGCCGGTATCCAATCGGCGCGCCGTAATCCATGACGTACATCGCGTAGCGTGACACTCCCAGTTGCTGGAGCAGGCCGTCCATAAGGTCGGCATAATGGCCGAAGCTGTACTCGAAGGCGGCGTGATCCGGCGCTGCGCTGTGCCCGAAGCCCGGATAGTCCGGCGCGATGACATGGTATTTGTCTGCAAGAAGCGGTATCAGATTGCGGAACATGTGGGAGGATGTCGGGAAGCCGTGCAACAGCAGTACGACCGGTCCGTCAGACGGGCCCGCTTCGCGATAGAAGATTTCGACCCCGCCCACTGTCGCCGTTCGATAATGCGTGACCGGGTTGCTCGATGCGTGGTGCAGAACGTTCGATGCAGTCATCGTCGGTCTCCCTTGGCATGGCGAGTCATGCCTTGAGGAGAGCGTAGGCGGCTGCCGGGGAGATCAGAATGCCCGAAATACGGCAACCTAGCTTCCACAGCCCGAAACCATGATCGATCGGCTCGACACGATGCGCGTCTTCGTGACGGCGCTCAACGAGGGGAGCCTTGCCAGAGCCGGCCAGCGTCTCGGCCGCTCGCCAGCCGCCATCACGCGCGCGATCGCGGCGCTGGAGAGCCATGTCGGCACGATCCTGCTGCACCGAACGCCCCGCCGGTTGCAGTTAACCGAGGCCGGTGAGCGCTATGTCGCGGTCTGTCGTCATGTCCTGGCGCAACTCGACGAGGCGGACCGCTCTGCGACGGGCGAAGGAATGGTACCCCACGGCATACTGACGGTGACGGCGCCAGTCATGTTCGGTACGCGCATCCTGCGCCCGATCGTCGGCGAGTTCCTGAGCAAATATCCTGCGGTGCAGGTGCGCTACCTCCTGCTCAACCGCATGACCAACCTGGTCGATGAAGGGATTGATGTCGGCCTGCGCATCGCGCCGCTACAGGACTCGGCGCTGATCGCCTTGAAAATCGGCGAAGTCCGCCGCGTCTTGTGCGCGTCGCCCGCCTATCTTGCCCGTAGACGGGCGCCGGAGACGATCTCGGATCTTGCAGGCCATGACTGCATCGCCATCGAGCCCACCAGCGCCGAGGATATCTGGAGCTTTCCGCCGTTGCGTGGACGCAAGATGGCCCGGACGGTCAGGGTTCGGCCGCGGCTCATGGTCAATGCCGACGAAGCAGCGGTGAGCGCCGCAGTGGATGGAGAAGGCATCGTCCGGATACTGAGCTACAAGATCCAGCAGGAGGTGTTGGACGGGAAGCTTGTCATTCTTCTGCCAGACGATCAGCCCCCGCCGGTTCCCGTTCACCTGATCGCCTCAGAACATCGTCTGGCTCTCACCAAGGTTCGTGCCTTCATGGATTTCGCCGGCGAGCGGTTGCGAGCAAGCTTCAGGGCAACGGAAACGCTGGCTCCTGTGCACGAGCTACGCGGAGTGGCCTGATAACCGGGCCTCGCAAAGGACACTGTTCTCCCTTCGCGCACCAGTAAGCCGCTCCGTCTCAAAGGTTCGCGCCGTCGGCGAAGCTGTTTCAGGGCGGCAATCGATTCCGCCCAGCGACTTGAAGAGTGCTCGCGCCAGCTTTGCGCCCCAAGTCAGCCATTGCAGCGGGCCCGCCGATCACCTGAAAGCAGACCAGCGTCCAACCAATCCGCTGTGATGTCGCCCCGATGTCCCTCCGGCGCCAGTGCAGCACGGAGGGCTTCCAGCAGAGGTGGCAGCGCCTGCGTGAAGGCATGGGGCGGATTGACTATGAAAAGGCCCGCACCGTTATAGATGCCGGGCTGATCGGTATCATGCAACCAATGCTCCACCGACAAGAATTTCGGGATACCGAGCTTGCGCAACTTGTCCTTCCACCGCTGATGCGTGGCGCGGTCTTTCAGCGGATACCAGATCACCGTCACGCCATGCGCCCATTTGCGGTGCGCCGCGGCGAGGGTGGCTGTGATGCGGGCGCGTTCGTCTGTCTGCTCGTACGGCGGATCGACCACCACCACGCCGCGACCGGTACGGGTCGGGAGCATCGCCAGCCAAAGCTCATAGGCATCGCGCTCATGCACGGCAGCAGGCGTGTCGCGCATCGCGCCGCGCAGGGCACTGGCGTCATCGGGATGCTTTTCATTGAGGATCAGCAAGTCCTGCGGGCGCAGGAGCTGCGCCAGGAATCGCGGCGAGCCGGGGTAGAGGCGCGGCTCTGCCCCGACATTCACCGCCTGTACGGCGGCGCGATAGTCGTCCAACAAGGGGTTCGGGTCGGCAAAAGCCCGCAGCACGCCTTGTGCGGCTTCGCCGGTGCGCTGGGCCTGCTCGCCGCCAAGGTCGTAGAGCCCGCAGCCGGCATGGGTGTCGATCAGGGTCAACGCGCCCTGTTTTTGCTGCAAGGCCCGGACGAGAGCGATCAGCAGGCTATGCTTCACGACATCGGCGCTGTTGCCGGCATGGAAGGAATGGCGATAGTTCATTGAAATCCAAAACCCTGCCGATCTGTTTTTGTACGAGGTGCTCGACGAGGAAGCCACCAATCCGGAGCTCGTATGCGCCGCGCGGAAGGCGTCAAAGCCCCTCTGAGCGAAGCCTCAAATCAGCTTTCGCGGTAGGCGGCAACCGGCAGCAGGCACGGCTGTGATCCTCAATCCCGCCAGCCGGTTCCCATTCACCCACCAATCTGCGTCATCGGTCATACGTGCCGCTGGCACTTTTGCCCAAGGTGGAGGCCTCCTCGAACTGGCCCGGCGCGATCCCGGCGACAGACCAGTCGCCGATCGACCAGCGCACCAGCCTCAGGGTGGGCAACCCGACCGCCGCCGTCATTCGGCGCACTTGCCGGTTACGCCCTTCGCGGATGGTGATTTTCAGCCAGTTGTCGGGGATGGCCTTGCGCTGGCGTATCGGCGGATCGCGCGGCCACAGGTCTGGCGCGTCGATACGAGCAACATCGGCAGGCAGGGTCATGCCATCCTTGAGCCGGACGCCCCGCCGCAAGCGCTCCAGTTCCAGCTCCTGCGGATCGCCTTCGACCTGCACAAGGTAGGTCTTGGGCAGCTTGAAGCGTGGATCGGAAATTCGCGCCTGCAGCCGCCCTTCATCGCATAGCAGCAGCAGGCCCTCGCTGTCCCGATCGAGCCTTCCGGCGGGATAGACGCCCTTCACCACAATGAAGTCCGACAATGTCGACCGAACCGTTGGCGATCCGCGGTCGGTGAATTGCGATAAGACCCCGAAGGGTTTGTTGAACAGCAGCAGCCGGGTCATGCTGCGCTCATATCGTTCGGCTGCGGATATGTCTCCTGGCGCATGCCGCCGCCGGAGAGGCTGCGCGCGCCAGCCCCAACCCGGAGGCTGTCGGTCGGCTTTCCTGTTTTCTCAGCGAGGATCGGCCGTTCCACTATCGGCCAGAGTTTGCCGAAAACGGACCGCCGGAAATCGGCCAAGATCGGCCAGCGCTACGATGCGGACAGCCGATCTCGCATGTGATCCAGTGCGCGTCAAAGGACGGGTTTATGGTGCCCGCGTTCTCGCGGCGACGCCTACCCTCGAGTCGTTCCCCGCGTCGTTTGCGCCTGTAGCGAGAGTCTGGTACAACATTGAACCGAACTGGAAAATTATTGCGTTAGCTCAGTATCTTACGGAGTGTGCGCTGTGGGGCCCGAATCCTGCCGCCCCAGCCAGATGGCGCCCTCGATGGGAGCCGCCGGCCGACGCGCCCGCTCCCGCATCTGACCCCGCCGATCGGTTACGGCGATCGGCGGCGGCCGGCGATCAGTGCGAACACGCACAGGGACGAAAGCCAGGCCATCGCCGCGGCGGAGGCCAGGGCGATCGAAAATCCCCATGAATAAGCCCGGTGCGCCGTCGCGAGCGCGGCCTGGGCGGCGGGGGCCGATAGCCCCGAGACGAGAGCATCGACATTGCCGGCGACCACCGCATCGGCCAGATCGCGCAGCGATGCCGGGGCGGCGGAGCCTGTCTGGATCGCCGAACGGGCGGCGGAGGCCAGGACGCTGCTCAGCAAGGCAAAGCCGAGCAGGATGCCCGAGAAACGCGCCGTCGTGCTGATGCCCGACGCCATCCCCGCCCGGTCGCGCGGGAGGTTGTTCATGATGGCCTTCTGAGTTTCGCCGTTGAGCAGGCCGCCGCCGCTGCCCAGCACCGCCATGCCCGTGAGGATGAGCGGCCAGCTTCCCGATAAGGCCCCCCACGCCGTCAGCGCGTTGCCCAGCCCGGTGAGGGCGAGGCCGGTTGCGAGGATGCCCGCCGACGTCATGCTTCGGCTCAGCAGGCGGCCGATCTGGGGGAAGATCAGCATCGCGAAGGCGAAGGGCGACATCGCGATGCCGGCCCTGATCGCCGTCAGCCCCAGGCCGTTCTGGAGGAAGGGCGGAAGCAGCGTGGCCATGACCTGCGCGCACGCCGCATAGGCGAACATCGCCCATACCGCCCCGATCAGGCGGCGATTGGCGAACAGCCTCAGGTCGAGCATCGGCCGATCCTGGGCGCGCTCGATCGCGATGAACGCGGCCAATGCGACGGCCCCGCCGATCAGGCCGGCAAGGCATCGGGCGGAGCCCCAGCCATGAGCCGGCCCGCTGATGAGGCCCCAGGTCAGCGCGAACATCGCCACCGCGAACGAAAGGATGCCCCCCGGATCGAGGCTTCGCGCGGCTTCGTCCCGCGATTCCGGGACATATCTCCGCACCGCCCCGCCGAGCGCGATGCAGATCGGGACATTGATGTAGAAGGCCCAGCGCCAGCCGAGCAGATAGGCGATGAGGCCGCCGGTGATCGGCGCGAGCACCATCGTCAGCCCCATGATGGCGCCCCAGAGCGCCCAGGCGCGATTGCGCGCCGCCTCCTCGTGGAAGCCGTGCGCGATGATCGCCAGCGCCGACGCCAGCAGGAAGGCGGCCGCTCCACCCTGCAAGGCGCGCGCGAGATAGAGCAGCGGTGCCGACGGCGCGATCCCGCACAGCAGCGAGGAGATGGCAAAGCCGGCGATGCCGAGGAGAAACACCCGCCGCCGCCCGAAGCGGTCCGCGATCGCGCCCGCCGGGAGCAGCAGCGACGCGAAGCAGAGGACATAGGCGCTGACGACCCATTCGATATCGGCGAAGCTCGCCCCAAGGTCGCGCGCGATCCCCGGCAACACGACGGCGACGATATTGGCGTCCAGGACGGTCATCGCGCAGCCCGCCGACGCGGTCAGCAGCAGGAAAAGCTCCGGGCGCGAGGCCCTGGCATGGGCGGTCGGGCGCATATCGCGATGATAGTCCATGAACGCTCCATGCCTTCCCATGGGCTTGCCCGTCATTGTTGCATTTCGAGGCTTCTGTTAGGAAAAAACTAATAGAGGAGGGACGGATGGAGCTTCGCCATCTGCGCTATTTCGCGGTGCTCGCGGAGGAGCTGCATTTCGCCCGCGCGGCCGAAAGGCTGAACATCGCCCCGCCGACCCTCACGGTGCAGATTCAGGAGATCGAGCGGCGGCTGGGCACGCCCCTGCTCGTCCGCACGCGCCGGTCGGTGGCGTTGACACAGGCCGGCGCGATCTTCCTGCACGAGGCGCGGCAGGTGATCGCCCGCTTCGAGCGCGCCGAGACGATCGGGCGCCGCGCCGCGCAGGGGCAGATCGGGCGCCTCGACATCGGCTATGTCGGCTCGGCGGCCTATTCGGGCGTGCTACAGGAGCAGGTGCGGCAGTTTCGGCGAACGCACCCGGATGTCGACGTCCATACCCGCGAGCTGGTGATGGAGGAATTGCCGGAACGGGTGCGGACGGGGGAGGTGGACGTCGGCTTCGTGCGCCTTCCGATGGCGTTGCCCGAGGGGCTGGTCAGCCGCACCGTGCTGCACGATCATTTCTGTCTGGCGCTGCCGCCCGATCATCGGCTGGCACGGCAGGCGGAGAATCCGTCGCCGCGCCAACTGGCCGGCGAGCCCCTCGTCGTGCCCGAGCAGCTTGCCGGAACCGACGAGATCGCGCGGCGGGGAGGGTTCACCCCCATCATCGTCGCCCGGCCGGGGCGGATGTCGGCGGTTTTGATCGAGGTGTCGCTGGGAACCGGCGTGTCGATCGTGCCGAGCAGCGTGCGGGATGTCCTGCGGCTGCCCCATCTGTGCTTCCGGGATATCGCGGGCAAGCCGGTTCCGTCCGAAGTCGCGGCGATCTTCCGGGCCGAGGGCACGGTGATCGCCGGGATGTTCGTGGGGCAGCTCGGCGAGGGATAGCCCGGTCGGTTCATCCGTCGCTGACCGGATGATCGGCCAGCATCTCGATCGCCCGGACCATCGCGGAATGATCCCAGCCCCCGCCGCCTCTGGCGACGCAGGCGCCGAAGAGCTGCTGGGCGGAGGCCGTATGGGGAAGCGCCATGCCGAGCGCGCGCGCGCTGCCCAGCGCCAGCCCCAGATCCTTCTGATGCAGTTCGATGCGGAAGCCGGGATCGAAGGTGCGCCGGATCATGCGCTCGCCATGCACCTCCAGCACGCGCGAGGCCGCGAAGCCGCCCATCAGCGCCTCGCGCACCCTCGCCGGATCGGCGCCGGCCTTCGACGCGAAGGTGAGCGCCTCGGCCACCGCCTCGATATTGAGCGCGACGATGATCTGGTTGGCGACCTTGGCGACCTGCCCGTCACCCACCCCGCCGACGAGGGTGATGTTCTTCCCCATCCGCTCGAACAGCGGCCGCACGCGTTCGAAGACGTCGGCCTTGGCGCCGCACATGATGGTGAGCGCGGCATTCTTCGCGCCGACCTCACCGCCCGATACCGGCGCATCGACATAGTCGCAGCCCAGCGCCTCGATCTTCCCGGCGAAGCGGCGGGTGGCGATCGGATCGATCGAACTCATGTCCACCACGCATCGCCCGGCACTCAGGCCCTGCGCCACGCCGTCTTCGCCGAACAGGATGCGCTCGACGTCCGGCGTGTCGGGCAGCATCAGGATGACGACCTCGGCGCCCTCCGCCACCTCGCGCGGGGAGGCGCACGCCCTGGCGCCGCCCGCCAGCAATTCCGGGGGCAGGGGGGAGCGGTGCCGCACCAGCAGCAGCTCGTGGCCCGCGGCCTGGAGATGGCCCGCCATCGGCCGGCCCATGATCCCCACTCCGATGAATCCGATCTTCATATGCGCTGCTCCTGGCGATCAGGCGAGATAGGGCTTGGCCCAGCCGAGGCCGGAGGCGGTGTCGCCGGCAGGTTTATATTCGCAGCCGATCCAGCCGCCATAGCCCAGCGCCTCCAGCCGCCCGAGCAGCCAGGGATAGTTGATCTCGCCGGTGCCGGGCTCGTTGCGGCCCGGATTGTCGGCGAGCTGGATATGGCCGATCCGGGGCAGCAGCCGCTCGATGGTGCGGGCGATGTCGCCCTCCATGATCTGCATATGGTAGATGTCGTAGAGCAGCCTGACGTTCGGCCGGCCGGCCGCGTCGATGATCTCCAGCGCGGCGGCGGTGGTGTCGTAGAAATAGCCGGGCATGTCGACCTTGGTGTTGATCGGCTCCAGCACCAGCGTGATGCCGTCCGCCGACACCGCGTCGGCCGCCAGCCGGATATTGTCGACGAGGGTCCGCGTGCAGGCCGCGCGATCGGCGCCGGGGGCGATCTTGCCGGCCATCAGGTGCAGCGTCCTGCACCCCGTCGCGCGGGCATAGTCCAGCGCGACGCCGATGCTGCGGCGGAACTCGTCGACGCGGGCGGGATCGGCGCCATAGCCCCGGTCTCCCGCCGCCCAGTCGCCCGGCGGCATGTTGAAGAGGGCGGCGGCGAGGCCGTGGCGCCGGAGCCGCTCCGCCACCTCCGCCGCCGGGGCGACATAGGGCTCGACGCACTCGATCGCCCTGAAGCCCGCCGCCGCCGCCGCGTCGATGCGCTCCAGAAAGGGCCGGTCGGTGAACAGCATGGAGAGATTGGCGGCCAATCGGGTCATGAAGTGCCTCCCTGGGGCAGAATGAGGATGGCGCGGAAATCGTTCACGTTGGTGCGCGTCGGCCCGGTGACGAGCAGGTCGCCGAGCTTCGCGAAGAAGCTGCCGCTGTCGTGGCCGGCGAGATGGGCGGAAGGATCGAGCCCCGCCGTCCGGGCGCGGGCCAGCGTGTCGGGCGCGGTGACGGCGCCCGCCGCGCCGCCGTTCGCGCCATCCTCGCCGTCGGTGTCTGCGGACAAGGCCCAGATGGCGGGATGGCCATCCACCGCGCAGGCGAAGGACAGCATGAACTCGGTGTTGCGTCCGCCGCGCCCGGTCGGCCCGCCGGTCAGCGTCACGGTGGTCTCCCCGCCGGAGAGCAGCACCGTCGGCCGATCGACGGGCCGCATGGCCATCGCCGCCAGATCGGCGCCCAGTTGCCGGCTCTCGCCTTCCAGATCGTCGCCCAGGATCAGCGGCGTGATCCCCTCCCGCCGCGCGGCGGCGGCGGCGGCTTCCAGCGCGGCGGCGGGCGTGCCGATCAGGCGGAATTCCTGCCGCACCGGCGTCGGCGGCCGGGTGGGGCGCTGAAGCAGCCGGCGCACGGCGGCTTCCGGCAGGCCGGCGCCCAGCACGCGCACCACCTCCTCAAGATCGGTGTCGGCATGGGGATCGGGAACCGACGGACCGGAGGCGATCGACGCCACGTCGTCGCCCGGAATGTCGCTGATGCCGAGGGTCAGGACGCGCGCCGGCGCGGCGGCTTCGGCCAGCTTGCCGCCCTTGATCGCGGAGAGGCGGCGGCGGACGATGTTCATCGTGCGGATGTCGAGGCCGGAGGACAGCAGCGCGCGATTGACCGCCTGCTTGTCCGCCAGCGTCAGCCCTTCCGCCGGCAGCGCCATCACCGAGGAGCCGCCGCCCGAGATCAGCACCACCACCAGATCGTCCGGCGTCAGGCCGGAGACGGCGGCCAGTATCTCGCGCGCGGCCGCCTCGCTGTTGGCGTCGGGCACGGGGTGGGCGGCCTCGCGCACGACGATGCGCCGGGTCGCCATGCCATAGCCGTAGGGCGTGACGACCACGCCCGACAGCGGCACGTCGGGCCAGGCGGCCTCGAGGGCGACCGCCATCGAGGCGGCGGCCTTGCCCGCCCCGACGACGACGCAGCGCCCTTCCGGCGGGGGCGGGAGGTGCGCGGCCAGAATCCGTGCCGGATCGGCGCTCGCGATCGCCGCGTCGAGCATCGTCCGCAGGGCGAGGCGCGCGCGGCGATCGGTCCAGCCGCCGGGCGGCTCGATATGGGCCGTCATGCCGAGGCCGGCGGATGCGGCGGGGGCAGAAGGCAACGGTCTTCCATAAATGCTGGATCCTTCAATCAGGCGAAATCGACGGCGACGACCTCATGCATCTCCAGCCGTGGCACTTGCACGACGATGCGGTCTCCGTCGCGCCGCGCTTCGACATCGCGGCCCGCTTCCAGCAGGCGGACGCGCTTCGGGCTGGTGCCGGGCGGCAGTTGCAGGGTCACCTCATAGGGGCCGACGGGCAGGATTTCCCGCATGAAGCCCTTCATCGCCATGGGGTTGGTGAGGTTCACCAGATGCGCCGCGACGGACTTTTCCTGCCGCCAGTAGCTGATGTCGACCATGCCGGCGCCGGAGACGGCCATCGGTTGCGGTTCGTTCGCGGCCCACAGCACGGCGTTGCGCAGCAGGGCGAAATGATCCTGGTTGGCGCATTCCCAGAAGGTCCGGTCGAGATCGAACGGGAAATAGACGACCCGGCCCTTGCCGAAGCTCCGCGCATAGACCATCGGCACGTCGGTCTGCGCGACGGTGGGGAAGACATTCTCCATCGGCAGATCGGGATAGCTCGGCACCAGCGTCAGGGCCGGCTTGCCCAGCCCGGCGCGCGGGGTGACCGAGACGAGGCGCGTGCCCGCCATGATGCGCGGCGTGTCGTCGAACCCGGCCGTCATCGGATTGGGTCCGCGCACCGTCATGTAGGAGTTCTGCACGCGCGGGGCGACCTTGCCCGCGAAGTCGCAGCCGAACAGGTCGGCGAGGGCGAAGTTGGCGCGGCGCTTGCCCCATTCGTCGTAGAGCGAGGTCTCGTCAGTGGCGACGATCGCGCCGCCGCGGTTCACATAATCGCGGATCTGCGCGCATTGCCGATCGGAGAGCGCGGCGATGTTGGCCAGCACCAGCACCTTGTAGCGGCCGATATATTCGGGTTCGAGCTGCCGCTCGTCGGCGAAGCTGAACGGAATGCGGGCTTCGACCAGCGCCTGATAATAGCCGTTCGCCGCATCGTCCGCGCCGGAATGCAGCGACTGGACGTCCTGCGGGCCGGCGCCGCCGGTGTCGGCCGGAGCGTTCGCGCGATAATAAGTGGAGGTCTGCGCCGACTGGAGCATGGCGACGCGGGCCAGATTCTCCGTGTTGCGGAAATAATCCTCGTTCTCCGCGTGCCAGACATAGGCTTTCTCGACCGCCGGCACCCAGCGCTTGTCGAACACCTCCGCCTTGAACTTGGTCATCCACGGGCGGAAGCCCTGCGCCAGCCCGTCGTGCAGATAGGCGCTGATCTCCGGATTGGACTGCGTCGAGTCCATCCAGCGATAGGGCGTCGACGTCTCGCCCACCGCGAAGATGCCGCTCATCGGCCTGTCCTGCATCAGGCAATAGGTTTCCTTGGCGCTCCGCCCGTTGAGCCACGCCGCGTTCTGCCCGCTGCGCCCCTGCCTGTCGGCATAGATGGAGCGGATCGTCTGGCGCAGCCGCTTGGGGTCCAGCCGGCCCCAGCTTCCCGGCGTGAAGAAGGCCTGCGGATTGACCGCGCTGACCGTATCGCCCCACAGCTTGAGCTGGGCGTAGCGCTTCTCGTCGTCCCAGACGAGATAGGCGCGCACCACCTTGTCCTGAGGGTCGGCGAGCGAGCGCGGGATGTCGAAGCCGCTGGCGCGCCTGAAATCCGTCTTGCAGACGTCGCAGTGGCAGATGCCGGCGCTGCCCGCCCAGCGATTGCCGAAGATCGCGTCGACCGGATAGGTGCCGACGATCTCCTTCAGAATCTGGGGCATCCATTCGAAGGTCACCGGGCCGTTGGGGCAGGTGAGGTAAAGCTCCGGGTCGGTCGGGTGCCGCTTGGGCTGGCCGTCGGCGGTGCGCGCCACCCATTCGGGGTGGGCGGCCAGCGCATCGGCCCGCATCGCGTGCGGATCGACCCGCCCCAGCACCCGGATGCCCATTTGCTTGCAGGAATGGGCGAGGTCGCCGAACATGTCGCCCGAGCCCAGATAAGGGCTGCGATGATGATAGGGCACCCTGGTCGGATAGAAGGCGGTCACGCCGCCGGCGCTGAGGCACACCCCCTGCGTCCGCGTGCGGCGCAGGAAATCGATCCAGAACTGCTTGTCGTAACGGGCGGGATCATCCTCCGTCGCGCAGATCTGCACCCAGCGCATCGGCCCCCATTCCCAGCCCTTGCCCGGTGGCGGCGCGGCCAGCGCGGCGCCCGATCCCGCCAGCGGCAGCCCGGCGGCGAGGCCGGCCGTCGCCATGCCCGCCATCATCTCGCGCCGGCTCGGCGTCATGTGGTTCCCGGTCATGTCCTGTCTCCCCTCCTGCTGTTCGGCCATCACCAGCGAATCCGCGCGCCGATGCCGAGATCACGCCCGACGAAATCGTAGAAGCTCGATGCCGATGCGGCGCCCGCCCGGACGATGGTGTTCTCGGCCAGAAGAGGGGGGTCTTTGTCGAACAGGTTTTCGACCTTGGCATAGAGCTGGAAATGCTCGTTGATCCGATACTCCACCGACAGGTCGACGTAGAAGATGCCCTTGTAATGATCCTTGTTGATGTCGAGCGGGCCGTAGGTGTTGTCGTAGTTGCCGCCGCCCACATAGTTGCCGAGGACGCGGAAGAGCGCCGGCCCCTTCTCGAAGATCAGGGTGGTGGCCGAACGCCACTTGGGCACCGCGTTGGTGCCGGTCAACTGGCCGGCGGTGTCGACGGTGACCCCGTTCGACACCGTGATGAGGTGGGCGACATAGGTCGCGACCTCCGACAGGCTCAGGTCTGCGCCGATCCCGTCGAGCGGGATATGGTAGGACGCCGCCATGTCGAGCCCGCGCGTCTTGAGAACCTGCGCGTTGAAGGTGGTCGTCTGCACCTGCGTGATCGTGCCCGCCCCGTTGCGGGTGACCGCCGAGCAGAACTCCGACGCGCCGGCGGCGCAGCGATCGAGCACTTCCTGCGCGCCCAGCGTGGTGATCGCGCCATCCAGCTTGATGTCGAAATAATCGACGGAGGCCTGGAAATTGGGAAGGAAGCTCGGCTGGAGCACCACGCCCGCCGTGAAGGTGTGCGCCACCTCCGGCTTCAGATCGGGGTTGCCGCCCGAGCTGGTGGCGACGACGACGGACTGGTTGTTGGTCCGGTCGATCACGGCCGTGCCCTGACGGATCGTGGTGGCGGCAAACAGCTCGTTGATCGTCGGGGCGCGGAAATCGCGCGAATAGCTGCTGCGGAAGCGGATCGAGTCGTTCACCGCCCAGGTGCCGCCGACCTTCCACACGCCCGTGCTGCCGCTGGTGCTGTAATCCACATAGCGGCCGGCCAGATCGAGCTGGACCTTCTTGGCGAACGGCAGATCCCTGAGCAGCGGGACGCCCATCTCCAGATAGACCTCCTTGACGGTGACGGCCCCGTGATAGGGCGCGGAACTCGCCTGCCGCCAGCCGTTGATGGCGGAAATCGGGTCCGAGGTGAGATGCACCGTCTCGCGCCGGGCCTCGGCGCCAACCGCCGTCGCCACCGGGCCGGCCCAGGTTTCGAAGAGATTGCCCTTGGCGTTCAGATTGCCGTCGATCTGCGTCGAGATCGCGCGGATGTAGGATGTGCCGGTGACATAGGCGGCCGCCTCGGGCGAGACGCTGTTCAGGCCGAAGGGGTTGGCCGCCACGCAGCCATTGTTCGGATTGGTCAGCGTCGACCGGCAGATCGGCGTCCCGCCCGGCCCGATCACCGAATCGAGGGCGTTGGTCCAGTTGGCGTTGATGCGGTTGTTGAGGCTGACATTGCTATATTTGGCCCAGGTGTAATTGACGTTCCCGTCCCACGACCAGTCGGCGAACAGCCCGCCCTTCAATCCGCCGGACGTGCGGATGTAGGTGTCCGTCGTCGTGTTGTCGTCGATGCCGGTTTCCTGATTGAGCCGGCCCATGTTGAACGACTTGATGTTGTTGGCGACCATGATGTCGCGGATATTCGTGGGCAGGAAGGCATTGTCCTGCTGGATGACGATATCGCCATTGTTGTAGTTATAATTGTTGGTCTGGTGCTGCTTGGTGCGCGCCGCCAGCACGTCCAGATGGCCTTGCAGGGCGGGCGAGAAGTCGTAGGTCGCCCGCGAATAGCCGTTGATCCGCTGGGTGGAGGGCTGGAGCACCGCGAAATCCGGTTGCAGTTCCAGCCCTTCGCCGCCCTGCATCCACACGGAGCTGACGTTGGTGCCCTGCACGAACTGGCTCTGCGCGCCATTGACGCCGAACTGGATGTTCTTGAGCGGGCCGTTGCTGGTGATGACGCCGCCATAGGTCATCGACGACAAGCGGGCATCCGGCACGATCAACTGGCGATACTGGCCGTTGGTGGGCGTGTAGGCGGAGTTCGGGATCAGCGTGACGCCTCTCGAACCCCAGGCCCGGCTGCCCTGATAGAGGATGTCCGGCTGGTCGAAATAGGAGCCCGCGATCACGAAGTGGCCCTTGTCGCCGGCGAAGCGCGTCCCCCAGGCGACGTTGACGGTATAATTCTCCGCATCGCCGTGCTGCGAGATATTGTTCTGGCCGTCGACCTTCAGGCCCGTGAGATTGCCGTCGAGGAAGACGTTGACCACGCCGCTGACCGCGTTGGAACCGTAGACCGAGGACGCGCCGCCGGTCACGATCTCCATGCGCTGGATCAGCGGGGCCGGCAGCAGGTTGACGTCGAAGCCGCCGGTCGGGCTGGAATTCATCACCCTCTGCCCGTCGATCAGCACCAGCGTGCGGGTCGCGCCGAGCGAGCGGAGATCGAAGGTCGCGGTGCCGACGTCCGTCGCCGAGCCGTTGTTCCGGTTGGGCCGCAGGGACGGCAGATCGCGCAGCAGGTCGACCACCGTCGGCGCGGCCTTGGCCTCGAGCTGCTTCTGGCTGATCGCCGTGACAGGCGTCGGCGTTTCGAACGGCGATCGGGCGATCCGGCTGCCGGTGATGACGATCTCCTGGCTGGCCGGTTGATCGCCGCCCGCGGGCGCGGCCTGAGCCACGGTCAGCGGCGGCGGTGGTGCGCCTGCCGCGGCCGTGATCTGGGCCATGGCGGGTGTGGTGAACGCGACGATGCTGATGCCGGCCAGAAGCCCGGCCAAACGATGGGCCTTCTCCATCTCTCTCCCCTTCGCAGTACGGCGTACCGCCCCCCGGGTGCTCACGAGCACCGGCTCACTTTTTGAGCTTTCGCCATTTGGCTAACATTTATGACCATGAGTCGCAATGGACAAAAATGATGACCGAGATTGACCGGGTTTCAACGAAATGAGAGATGCTGAGGCCTTCGGAATTATGGGGTTAGAGAAGACCATGTCGTCGATCAGGCCGGCCAAGCTGGCCGATGCAATTGCCGAGCATATCCAGCAACTGATCCTGGAAGGCGCCCTCCAGCCCGGCGAGCGTCTGCTGTCGGAGCGGGATTTGTCCGCCAAGCTCGACGTCTCGCGCCCCTCGCTGCGCGACGCGCTCGACAAGCTGGTGGGGCTCGGGATGCTGACCACGGACGGGAACGGCGCTTCCTATGTCAGCGAATCGATCGGCCGATCCCTGCGCGATCCGCTGGTGCTGCTGATGGACGATCCCGAGGCGCGGCTGGACTGCATGGAGTTCCGGCTGGTCGTCGAGGCGGCGGCGGCGGCCTATGCCGCTGAAAGGGCGTCGGAAATCGACCGCGATCTGATCGTGGAGCGCTATGAGGCGATGGTCGCCGCGCATGAAAGGCGTGATGTCGACGAGATCGCGCGGGCGGATGCCGAGTTCCACTTCGCCATCTATGAGGCGAGCCACAATCTGATGATGCTCCACTTCATGCGGAGCCTCGAAAGCCTGTTGCGGTCGAACGTCTATCTCAACCGCAAGAACCTGTTCGAGCATCGCACGGAGGGGGATTCGCAGCTCGTGGAGCATCGCGCGATCTTCGATGCGATCATGGCGCGCGACCCCGAGGCGGCGCGCGCCGCCGCGCAGGCGCACATGATCTCCACGATACGGACCCAGCGCGCCATCCACGAGGCGGAACGCCGTCGCGAGGCCTCGATCCGGCGGCTGGCCCGCAACGATCTGGTGGCTCCGCGCGCCCGAAAGCCCCGGAAACCCTGATCGCGGTGGCGAGCCGAGGCACGATCCTCCCCCTTCTTGCCGGGTCCGAAAATTTTACCGGTTGATCGAACCGGCGGTCCAGAATATCGATTGGTAAGAAAAAGTGACCGCAGTCGATATGAGCGGGCTGCGCACCGGGGAGGTGCCGAATGTTTCATCAACTCGTCGAACCTGTCAGCGGCAGCCTCGCGCTCTCTTTCCTGGTGGCGGCGATTCCGATCGCCATCGTGCTGGTGCTGCTGGGCGTCCTGCGGCGGCCGGCATGGCAGGCCTCCGCCGGGGGGCTGATCGTCGCGCTGGTGCTGGCGGTGGCGGTCTGGAAGCTGCCGCTCCTGCTCGGGCTGGACAGCATCGCCGCCGGCGCCACCTTCGCCCTGTGGCCGGTCATGTGGATCGTCTTCAACGCGCTGGTGCTCTACAACGTGGCCGTGAAATCGGGCTGCTTCGATGCCTTCCGCAACTGGCTGGTCGCGCATCTGCCCGATGACCGCCGCGTCGTGCTGGTGGTGATCGGTTTCTCGTTCGGCTGCCTTCTGGAAGGGGTGGCCGGGTTCGGCACGCCGATCGCGATCACCAGCGCCCTGCTGATCGGGCTCGGCTTTCCGGCGATCGAGGCGCTGGTCTTCACGCTCATCTTCAACACGGCGCCGGTGGCCTTCGGCGCGCTGGGGGCGCCGGTGACGACGCTGGCCGCCGTCACCCAGCTTCCCGACCAGATGCTCGGCGCGATGATCGGCCGGCAACTGCCGTTCATCGCGGTGCTTCTGCCCTTCTATGTGATCGTCGCCTATGGTGGCCTTCGCGCGCTGCGCGGCGTGTGGCCGGTGCTGCTCGTGGCGGGAGGGTCGTTCGGCATCGCCCAGTTCCTGTCCGCCAACTATCTCGGCTATGCGCTGACCGACGTTCTGTCGTCGCTGATCTCGCTGGCGGTCACGCTGGGGTTCGTGCGGGTGTGGCGGATGACGCCCGATCCGGCCTTCGCGCTCGCGATCCCGCCCCAGCCGGTCACGGAGCCGGCGAGCGAGGCCGGGACGTGGCGGGGCTGGACGCCCTGGCTCATATTGTCCGTCACGGTCATCGCGTGGCTGCATCTGAAGCTGCCGCTGCTGGGTGAGATGCAGGTGCGGTGGCCGGGCCTCCATAACGCGGTGTTCATCACCACTTATGGCAAGCCTTATGCTGCGATCTGGTCGTTCCAGCCGCTCGCGGCGGGCACCGCCATCCTGCTCGCCTCGATCATCACCTGCCTGCTCGTCGGGTTGAGCGTGGCGGAGTTCGGGCAGGCGATGCTGCGCTCGTTCCGGCAGGTGAGGCTGCCGGCGATCACCACCATGCTGATCGTCGGGCTGGCCTATCTGATGAACTATTCGGGCATGGCCTATACGCTGGGCGTGGGCATCGCATCGGTCGGCGCGCTGTTCCCGCTGGTATCGGCCTTTCTGGGCTGGCTGGCGGTGTTCCTGTCGGGCAGCGACACCTCGGGCAACGCCCTGTTCGGCAATTTGCAGGTGGTCGCGGCGCGGCAGCTCGATCTGAGCCCGATCCTGATGGCGGCGACCAACTCCTCCGGCGGCGTGATGGGCAAGATGGTCTCGCCGCAGAATATCTGCACGGGGACGGTCGTCACCGACCTGAGCGGCCGGGAAGGGGAGGTGCTGGCGCGGACCTTCAAGCACAGCATCGCGCTGACGCTCCTGCTGGGCCTGCTGGTGCTGCTCCAGCAATATGTGTTCCCGGCGATCATCCCGCACTGATGGGCGGGAAAAGCCGGACAGGTCTTTCGAGGCCCGTCCGGCTCATCGGTCGTAAGGGTCAGGCCGCTTCGGCGATCTCGTCCTCGGCGGGCAGGCGGATGAGATAGTCGAACGCCGCCAGCGACGCCTTGGAGCCTTCGCCCATCGCGATCACGATCTGCTTGTAGGGCACGGTCGTGCAGTCGCCCGCCGCGAAGATGCCGGGCTGGGAGGTCTCGCCGCGGTGATCGACCTCGATCTCGCCCCGCGTGGACAGCGCCACCGCGTCCTTCAGCCATTCGGTGTTGGGCACCAGGCCGATCTGGACGAAGATGCCCTCCAGCTCGATCTCGTGCACCGTGTCGTGGTTGCGATCCTTGTAGGTGAGCGACGTCACCTTCTCGCCATCGCCCTTCACCTCGGTGGTGAGCGCGGAGGTGATGACCTTCACATTGGGCAGGCTGGCGAGCTTGCGCTGCAACACCGCATCCGCGCGCAGATCGCGGTCGAACTCGATCAGCGTCACATGCGCGACGATGCCGGCAAGATCGATCGCCGCTTCGACGCCCGAATTGCCGCCGCCGATCACCGCCACGCGCTTGCCCTTGAACAGCGGGCCGTCGCAGTGCGGGCAATAGGTGACGCCCTTGTTGCGATAGGCATCCTCGCCCGGCACGTTCATCTGCCGCCAGCGCGCGCCGGTGGAGAGGATCACGGTGCGGGCCTTCAGCGTCGCGCCGCTCTCCAGCGTCACTTCGTGCAGGCCGCCGATCGTCTTCGCCGGCACCAGCTTCGCCGCCTTCTGGAGGTTCATCACGTCGACCTCATAATCGGCGACATGCTGCTCCAGCGCGGTGGCGAGCTGCGGGCCTTCGGTGTGCTTCACCGAGATGAAATTCTCGATCGCCATGGTGTCGAGCACCTGGCCGCCGAAGCGCTCCGCCGCGATGCCGGTGCGGATGCCCTTGCGCGCCGCATAGATCGCGGCCGCGGCACCGGCCGGGCCGCCGCCCACCACCAGAACCTCGAACGGCTCCTTGGCGGCGATCTTCTCGGCCGCGCGGGCCGAGGCGCCGGTGTCCAGCCTGGCGAGGATCTGCTCCACGTTCATGCGGCCCTGGCCGAAGGGCTCGCCGTTCAGGAAGATCGCCGGCACCGACATGATCTGCCGCGCCTCGACCTCGTTCTGGAAGGCGCCGCCCTCGATCGCGACATGGCGGATGCGCGGGTTGAGCACGCTCATCAGGTTGAGCGCCTGCACCACGTCCGGGCAATTCTGGCAGGTGAGCGAGAAATAGCTCTCGAAGGCATAATCGCCGTCGAGCGCCCGCACCTGCTCGATCACCTCCTGCGCGAGCTTGGAGGGGTGGCCGCCGACCTGGAGCAGCGCCAGCACCAGCGAGGTGAACTCGTGGCCCATCGGGATGCCGGCGAAGCGCACGCCGATATCGGTGCCCTTGCGGCGGATCATGAAGGAGGGGCGGCGCTTGTCGTCATCCTGGCGGACGACGTCCACGCTGTCCGAAAGTTCGGCGATCTCGCCCAGCAGCGCGAGCATCTCGCGCGACTTGGGGGAATCGTCGGCGGAGGCGATCAGCTCGATCGGCTGGGTGATGTTGGCCAGATAGGCCTGCAACTGCGTCTTCAGATTGGCGTCGAGCATGGTGCCCTCCTCCGGGGGAATGTCTGGCTGGTTTCGCGATAACCGTGGCGCGCGCCCACGGCTGACAGGAAGGCAGCAGGACGGGATGAGGGGTGGAGCCGGCCGCAGCCGGCTCCACGGCCGATCAGATCTTGCCGACCAGATCGAGCGACGGGGCGAGGGTGGTCTCGCCTTCTTCCCACTTGGCCGGGCAGACCTCGCCCGGATGCGCGGCGATATACTGCGCGGCCTTGATCTTGCGCAGCAGCTCGGCCGCGTTGCGGCCCACGCCCTCGCTGGTGATCTCGACGAGCTGGATCACGCCCTCCGGGTCAACCACGAAGGTGCCGCGATCGGCCAGGCCCTGGCCGGCGCGCAGGATGTCGAAATTGTTCGAGATCGTGTGGTTCTGATCGCCGAGCATGTAATAGTTGATCTTGCCGATGGCCGGCGAGGTGTCGTGCCACGCCTTATGGCTGAAATGGGTGTCGGTCGACACCGAATACACCTCGACGCCCAGCTTCTGGAGGGTCGGGTAGACGTCGGCGAGGTCTTCCAGCTCGGTCGGGCAGACGAAGGTGAAGTCGGCCGGATAGAAGAAGAACACCGCCCACTTGCCCTTGGTATCGGCATCCGTGACGGTGACGAACTTGCCTTCCTTGTAGGCCTGGGTTTCGAACGGCTTGATGGTCGTTCCGATAAGCGACATGTTAGCTCCTTAAGGCGGGTTGCAAGGCAGGTTGCGGGGGCAAACATAATGCACCGCAGCAAATCGCCAAGTCACTTATATCGAACCCATAGATCGAAGAAATCGATTAAGCGTGACCCGCCGCCTCGCTCATCGGGGGTTCAGCTTCAAGCCGATACTCCTGTCTTCGCGGACCGGGCCCCTCTGGCGGCGGCTTACCCCAAGCCCCGTGATGTCGGACCGCATCGAGCGCGCTCGGTGCTGGTTCGGAAATTGCCCTTCCACCCACACCGAGGCCTCGATCGAAGTCATTTCGATGGAGGACATTATGAACGCTCTGATCGAGCGCCTGATCGCCAGCCACCGCCGCCTGAACGGCGAGATCCGCCGCGAGCGCGCCCGGCTGGCGCCCGACGAATTGCGACTGACGCAGCTCAAGAAGCTGCGGCTGGCGACGAAGGACCAGCTTGCCCGGCACATCCCCGACGCCGCCGAGTTCCGGCGCGCGGCGCGGCGCCTGCTGGGCTCGCTGCGTGCCCGCCGCCTTGCCGCGCAGGAGGCCTGAGCCATGGAACGCATCCTTCTAAGGCCGCTGGCGACGCCCGACTATGACGCGGGCCTGCGCCGGCACATGATCGGCATCTATCGCGTAATGGCGCTCGGCCTGCTGGTGACGGCGGCCGTGGCGTTCGGCGTGGCGAGTTCGCCCGCGCTGACCGCGGCGATCTTCGGCACGCCGCTCAAATGGGTGGCGATGCTGGCGCCGCTGGCCTTCGTGATGCTCTTCTCCTTCCGCATCGAGCGGATGACGACGGCGTCGGCACGGCTGGCCTTCCATGGCTTCGCGGCGCTGATGGGCGTGTCGATGGCGAGCATCTTCCTCGTCTTCACCGCGACGAGCATCGCGCAGATGTTCCTCGTCGCGGCGACGATGTTCGCGGGCGTCAGCCTGTGGGGCTACACCACGGGGCGGGATCTCTCCCGCTGGTCGACCTTCCTGATGATGGGCCTGATCGGCGTCGTCGCGACGTCGCTCATCAACATCTTCGTGGGGTCGAGCGCGATCCAGACGCTCGTCTCCCTCGCCGGCGTGGCGGTCTTCACGGGGCTGACGGCGTGGGACACGCAGCGCGCCAAATCCGAATATCTCGCTTATGCGGGCTCGGAACAGGCGGAGAAGCTTCAGGTGATGAGCGCGCTCAGCCTGTATCTGAACCTCATCAACCTCTTCCAGCTCCTGCTCAATCTGGGCGGCGACCGGGAGAATTGAGGCTCAGGCCGGGGGGGGGGCGGCCGGGTGAAAACCGGCCGCCGCTTCCCTTTCAGTCCGTCTTGCGGCCCCATTCGCGGTTCAGGCCGAGCGCCGCCAGCGTGCAGATCGCGCCCGACAGAAGATAGGCGCCCACCGAGATCAGCCCGAACGTGCTGGCGAGCAGCAGCGCGGCCAGCGGCGCGAAGCCGGCCCCGATGAACCAGGCGGCGGTGGCCGTCGTCCCCGCGCCGGTATAGCGATGCTTGATCGAGAAGCTGCTGTTCACCGCGCCCGAAGCCTGGCCGAAGGACAGGCCGAGCAGAACGAACCCCAGCATCATATAGGCCCATTCGCCCGCCGTGCCGCGCCCGAGAAGCTGCGGGGCGAAGCCGCTGTACGCGCCGATCAGCACGGCCGAGCTGCCCAGCAGCGTGCGGCGCCCGACCCGGTCCGCGATCGCGCCGGACAGGGTGACCGCCAGCAGGCCGACCGCCGCGCCCACCATCTCGATCGCCAGGAAGCGGACCGGCTTCTCCCCGGACAGCACCACCCAGGACAGCGGGAACACCGTCACCAGATGGAAGAGCGCGAAGCTGGCGAGCGGCGCGAAGGCGCCGAGGATCACGGTATGCCCTTCCTCCCGGAACATCTCCGTGACGGAGGAGGGTTGCAGCTCGCGGCTCTCGAACAGCTCCTGGAACTCGGGCGTGGAGATCAGGCGGAGGCGGGCGAACAGCGCCACCACGTTGATGACGAAGGCGACGAAGAAGGGATAGCGCCAGCCCCAGTCGATGAAATCCGCCGGGCTGAGCGTGTTCAGCAGGAAGGTGAACACCGCCGCCGCCACGAACAGGCCGATCGGCGCCCCAAGCTGCGGGATCATCGCGAACCAGCCGCGCCGCCCGGCCGGCGCGGCGAGCGCGAGGAGCGAGGGCAGCCCGTCCCACGCCCCGCCCTGCGCGAAGCCCTGGCCGAGACGGAACAGCGCGAGCAGCACCGCGGCCATGCCGCCCACCTGGGCATGGCCCGGCAGGAAGGCCATCGCCGCCGTCGATCCGCCGAGCAGGAACATGGCGATGGTGAGCTTGACGCCGCGCCCGTGCCGCCGGTCCAGCCACATGAAGACGAGCGCGCCGAACGGCCGCGCGGCGAAGGAGAGGGCGAAGATCGCGAAGGAATAGAGCGTCCCGGTCAGCGCGCTGACATAGGGGAAGATCAGCGCCGGGAAGACGAGGACGGAGGCGATGGCATAGACGAAGAAATCGAAGAATTCCGTCGAGCGCCCGATGATGACGCCCACCGCGATGTCGCCTGGCCGGATCTGATGCTCGCGGGCGTTGATGAGCCGGGCGTCGCGCTCCAGCGGAGTCGAGTTCGCCGTGTCCAGCGTGCCTGCCGCCATCCCGTTCGCCTCCCTCGATTCATCGAAGAGCAGTCATGACTGTCACGGATACTTCGCCAACGACGGGGACGCAACGATCTCCCTTGCTGTTTGTTCATCCGGCGGTCCACTATAGCGGGGCTCTGATCGAGCGATCGAATCGGACAAGGGAGGGCTCGCGGGACGCATGCGGAGACAAGCACCCAACCTCATCGGCCACGGCCTGCGCCTCGGGCTGCTGGCCATGTCCGCATTGCTCGGCGGATGCAGCCGGGACGTCATGAATCCCGCCGGGGACATCGCCCTCCAGCAACGCAACCTGATCCTCTTCGCCACGCTCGTGATGCTGCTCATCATCGTGCCGGTGATGGTGCTGATCGTCCTCTTCGCCTGGCGATACAGGCGCGGCAATCCCAACAAGACCTACGATCCGGGCTTCGATCATTCGACCACGCTCGAACTGGTGATCTGGTCCTGCCCGCTGTTCATCATCATCGCGCTCAGCGCCGTCACCTGGACGAGCACGCATCTGCTCGATCCCTTCCGTCCGCTGGCGCGGATCGCGCCGGGCAAGCCGGTTCCGCCGGGCACCAAGCCGCTGGAGGTGGAGGTCGTCGGGCTCGACTGGAAATGGCTGTTCATCTACCCGGATCTCGGCATCGCGACGGTCAACGAACTGGCGCTGCCGACCAACGTGCCGGTCCATTTCTCGATCACCTCGACCGACCAGTTCAACGCCTTCTACGCGCCGACGCTGGCGGGCATGGTCTATGCCATGCCCAACATGCGCTCCGAGCTGAACGCGGTGCTCAACCGGCCGGTCGAGACCACGGGCTATTCGAGCAACTATACCGGCCGGGGCTTCTCGGACATGCAGTTCAGGCTGCGCGGGATGGCGCCGGCGGATTTCGATCGCTGGGTGGCCGGCGTGAAGGGATCGGGCGGGGGCCTTGCCACGCAGGCCTATATCGCGCTCGCCAAGCCGAGCGAGCGGGCGCCGGTGATGCACTTCGCCTCGGTGCAGCCGGGGTTGTTCGATCGGATCGTCAACGCCTGCGTCGAGCCCGGAACGCCCTGTCAGGCGGACGTCATGCACCGCGACATGCAGCGCGCGGGCGGCACGGCGCCCGGAAGCGCGGTGAAGCCCGCCGCCCCCGCCCAGCCCAAGCCCGGCGATCCGCATCACCGCGACATGACGCGGGCCGATCCCTCCCTCGCCCCCGGCGCGGTGCGCGCCGGTCACGCCTGATCTCGTGCCAGCGGAACAGTTATGACCGACACGCTCACCAAGACGATCTTCGGGCGGTTGACCTGGGACTCCCTCCCGATCCACGAGCCCATCCTGGTCGGCACCTTCATCGTCGTTGCCCTGGGAGGGCTGGCGGTTCTGGCGGCGATCACGCGCTATCGCCTCTGGGGCTATCTCTGGAAGGAATGGTTCACCAGCGTCGATCACAAGCGGATCGGCATCATGTATCTGGTGCTGGGCATCATCATGCTGCTGCGCGGCTTCTCGGATGCGCTGATGATGCGCGGGCAGCAGGCGGTCGCGTTCGGCTCCGATCAGGGCTTCCTGCCGTCGCACCATTATGACCAGATCTTCACCGCGCACGGGACGATCATGATCTTCTTCGTGGCGATCCCGCTGGTGGTGGGCATCGTCAATTTCGTCATGCCGTTGCAGATCGGCGCGCGCGACGTCGCCTTCCCGTTCCTCAACAATCTGAGCTTCTGGCTGACGGTGGCGGGCGCGGTGCTGGTGATGCTGTCGCTGTTCGTCGGCGAGTTCGCGCGCACCGGCTGGCTCGGCTATGCGCCGCTCTCCGAGCTGGCTTACAGCCCGGATACGGGCGTCGATTATTATCTATGGTCGTTGCAGATCGCCGGCGTCGGCACCACGCTGTCGGCGATCAACATGGTCGCCACCATCATCAAGATGCGCGCGCCGGGCATGACGATGATGAAGATGCCGGTGTTCTGCTGGACGGCGCTCTGCTCCAACGCGCTGGCGGTCGCCATCTTCCCCGCGCTCACCGCGGCCTTCTTCCTGCTGATCCTCGATCGCTACGCCGGCACCCATTTCTTCACCAACCAGCTCGGCGGCGCGCCGATGATGTACTGGAACATGGTGTGGATCTGGGGCCACCCGGAGGTCTACGTCCTCGTCCTGCCCGCGTTCGGCATCTTCTCCGAGATCACCTCGACCTTCACGGGCAAGCGCCTGTTCGGCTATTCCTCGATGGTCTACGCGACGGTGGTCATCACCATCCTGTCCTATCTGGTCTGGCTGCACCATTTCTTCACCATGGGCGCCGGGCCGAGCGTGAACAGCTTCTTCGGCATCGCCACCATGGTGATCTCGATCCCCACGGGCGCGAAGATCTTCAACTGGCTGTTCACCATGTACCGGGGCGACATCCGCTTCGAGCTGCCGATGATGTGGGTGGTGGCCTTCATGCTCACCTTCGTGATCGGCGGCATGACCGGCGTGCTGCTCGCCATCCCGCCGGCCGACTTCGTGCTGCACAACTCGCTGTTCCTCGTCGCGCATTTCCACAACGTCATCATCGGCGGCGTGGTGTTCGGCCTGTTCGCGGGGATGGTCTACTGGTTCCCCAAGGCGTTCGGCTTCAAGCTCGATCCCTTCTGGGGCCATGTCGCCTTCTGGGGCTGGACGGTCGGCTTCTGGATCGCCTGGGCGCCGATCTACATCGTCGGCCTGATGGGCACGACGCGGCGCGTCCATCATTTCGACGACCTGTCGCTCCAGCCCTATTTCATCGTCGCGGCGATCGGCGCGGTGGTGATCCTGATCGGCATCCTCGGCTTCGTGATGAGCATCATCATGGGCTTCGTGAAGCGCGACCAGCTCCGCGACACGACGGGCGATCCGTGGGAGGGGCGCACGCTCGAATGGTCGACCACGTCGCCGCCGCCGGCCTATAATTTCGCGCTGACGCCGGTCATCCACAATCTCGATGCGTGGTACGACATGAAGACGCACGGCTATCAGCGGCCGGCGGAGGGCTTCCGCCCGATCCACATGCCGCGCAACACCGGCGCGGGCGTGATCCTGTCGGGGCTCGCCTTCACGCTCGGCTTCGGCATGATCTGGTACATGTGGTGGCTGGCGGCGCTCAGCTTCGTGGGCCTGTTCGTGGTCGCCATCGGCCACACGTTCAACTTCAACCGGGACTATTTCATCCCCGCGGACGAGGTGACCCGGACGGAGAGCCAGCGACCGCAACCGCTGGAGGCGAGGGCCTGACATGACCGATCGCGCTTTGGAACCCGGCGAGAACGGCGCCATCACCTGGCATCAGGTGGAGGAGGAGCATCACGATCATGGCGGCGGCGCCACGATCCTGGGCTTCTGGATCTACCTGATGAGCGACGCGCTCATCTTCACCTCGCTGTTCGCGATGTTCGGCGTAGTGAGCGGCAACTATGCCGGCGGGCCGACCTCGCGCGAGGTCTTCGAGCTGCCGCTGGTCGCGCTCAACACCGGCTTCCTGCTCGCCTCCTCGATCACCTTCGGGCAGGCGATCCCCCATATCGAGGCGGGGCGCGTCGGCCCGACGCGCTTCTGGCTGGCGGTGACGGGTCTGCTCGGCGCGGCGTTCATCGCGGTCGAGCTTTCGGAGTTCGCCGGCCTCGTCGCTGAAGGCGCCGGCCCGCAGCGCAGCGCCTTCCTCTCGGCCTTCTTCACGCTCGTCGGCACGCATGGCGCGCACGTCACCTGCGGCCTGATCTGGCTCGTCACCATGCTGGTGCAGATCGGCCAGCGCGGGCTGACGACGGACACCAAGCGGCGGCTGATGTGCCTGTCGATGTTCTGGCACTTCCTCGACATCATCTGGATCGGCGTGTTCACCTTCGTCTATCTCTATGGAGTGATCCGTTGAGCACTTCCCCCACCGAAACCCATCACGCCCATGGCGACACGCATGGGCATGGCAGCCCGCGCGGTTACCGGATCGGGGCGGGGCTCGCGATCCTGCTGACGATCCTGCCCTTCTGGCTGGTGATGGCGCGGCCGCTGTCCAGCCCGGGGTTGACCGCCGCGCTCATCTTCGCGCTTGCCCTCCTCCAGATCGTTGTCCATGTGACCTGCTTCCTGCATCTGGACACCCGATCCGAGGGCGGATGGACGCTGCTGTCCTTCCTGTTCACGACGGTGATCGTGGTGCTCACCATCGGGGGCTCGGTGTGGGTCATGTTCCATCTCAACGCCAACATGATGCCGATGCCGAACGGCCCGATGCACTGATCGTTCGGGAAGAGAATATGGACGACGACGCTCCTCCCAGCCGGGGCAAGCGCTTTTTCCTGGCCGGCTTCGCGATGCTCTGCGTCGCGCTGTTCGGGGCGTTGTGCATCTGGCAGATCGAGCGGCGCGCGTGGAAGCTGGCGCTGATCGACGCGGTCGACAAGCGCGTCCATGCCGTCGCGACGCCGGCTCCGGGGCCGGCGGACTGGCCGGGCGTCACCGCGGCGCGCGACCAGTATCGGCATGTGGCGATCGAGGGGCGGCTGCTCAACGACCGGGAGACGCTGGTGCAGGCGCTCACCGAGCAGGGGCTCGGCTATTGGGTGCTGACGCCGTTGCAGACGCCGGCGGGATACACCGTCCTCATCAACCGGGGCTATGTGCCCGAGAAGCTGGCCGATCCCCGATCGCGCGCCAGCGGCGAGCCTGCCGGCCCGGTGCGGATCACCGGGCTGCTCCGCATCACGGAGCCCAAGGGACGCATCTTCGAGCCGAACGAGCCGGCGCAGGGGCGCTGGTTCTCGCGCGATGTCGGCGCGATCGCGAAGGCGCGGGGGCTCGGCGCCACGGCGCCCTATTTCATCGATGCGGATGCGACGCCGAACCCCGGCGGATGGCCGCTGGGCGGGCTGACGGTGATCTCCTTCCCCAACAACCACCTCGTCTATGCGATCACCTGGTTCTGCCTGGCGCTGCTCTCGGCCTATGGCGCGGTGCTGTTCTGGCGGGAGAAGCCGTAGCGGTTTCACCCGCGCTCGGGGCGGGGTGCTGCCCCGGCCCGGCGCATCGCCGGGGCCAAGCGGTCAAGCCGCTGGCGAACCCCCGCTGAGGGGCGCCGTCAGGCCGCCGGGCAATATTGGTCGAGGAAATCCTGATGGCGGGGCAGGTTCGCCACCGCCCGCGCGATATTGCCCTTGAGGCTGGTGAGCGCCTCGCGCAGCTCCTCGGGCGGCAGCAGGCGGCCCATCTGGTGGTGCCCCTTCGGCCGCACGCGCTGGCCGAGCATCACCTGAAGCCAGCTATCGACGCGGAACAGATCGTCCGCATCCTGCACGAGATGCCCGTCCTCGCGGAACAGCGCGACGCGTTCGGCCAGCGTCTCGGGCACATCCATGGTGCGGCAATAGTTCCAGAAGGGCGAGTCATCGCGCTCGGTCTGGTGGTAATGCAGGATCACGAAGTCGCGCACCCGCTCCAGCTCGGCGCGGGACTGCTGGTTGTAGCGGCGGACCAGCGCCGGGTTCATCCCGTTGAACGGGAAATTCTGCACCAGATGCGTCGCGCCCAGCATGATGAGGTGGATGCTGGTCGATTCCAGCGGCTCGACGAAGCCCGAGGCGAGGCCGAGCGCGATGCAGTTCTTCTCCCACACCGTGTTGCGCGCGCCGGCGCGATAGCGGATCAGGCGCGGCTCGGCGATCGGCTCGCCATCCAGATTGGCGAGGAAGCGGGCGCGCGCCTCCTCGTCCGACATATGCTCGCTGCAATAGACGAAGCCGTTGCCCATCCGGTGCTGGAGCGGGATGCGCCATTGCCAGCCGGCCTCGTGCGCGCTCGCCAGCGTATAGGGGGAGGCGGGCTTGGTGGAGGGCGTCTGCGCCGCGATGGCGCTGTCGGTCGGCAGCCAGTGGCGCCAGTCCTCGAAGCCGGCCTTCAGCGTCTGCTCGATCAGCAGGCCGCGGAAGCCGGTGCAGTCGATGAACAGATCGCCTTCAAGCACCCGGCCGTCGCTGAGCAGCAGGCTCTCGATATAGCCCGTCTCGCTGTTCTGGCGGACCTCGGCGATCCGGCCCTCGACGCGCTTGGCCCCGTGCGCCTCGCTGAAGGCGCGCAGGAAACCGGCGTAGAGCCCGGCGTCGAGATGATAGGCGTAGTTGATGTTGGCCTTGTCGGAGGTGGCGAAACGCTCCTGCTTGATCGCCTGAAGCTCGAAGCAATAATCGCCGATGTCGCCGCCGAAGCCCTGCGCCGCCGCCTGCATCCACAGATGCTGGAAGCCGCCCATCCACGTCGAATGGCCGACCTGCCCGAAGGAGTGGATGTAACGATCGCCGATGCCGCCCCAGTTCTCGAAGGTGACGCCGAGCTTGAAGCTCGCCTTGGCGGCGCGCATGAAGCCGCGCTCGTCGAGGCCGAGCAGGCGGTGGAAGGTGCGCGCCGTGGGGATGGTGGATTCGCCCACGCCGACGGTGCCGATCTCGTCGGATTCGACCAGCGTGATGTCGAGGAGCGGCCCCAGATGGCGGGAGAGGGCCGCCGCCGCGATCCAGCCGGCGGTTCCGCCCCCTGCAATCACCACTCGCTTCACGGTCTGCGTGCTCACAATAGGCTCCGGGTTCAGGGTTATCGGTTGAGGCGGTTGAGGAGGAGGGCGCGCAGCCGCCGCGCCTTCATCTCGTCCATCGGGCCGAGCGGGCCTCGGGCGTGTTCGGGGAGATGCTCGGCGGCATGGCCGGCGGGGCCGAAGATGTAATAGTCGAACAGCTCGCGCCACGCCCGCTTCTCGCTCATCGGCCGGTCGCGGAGGCTGAGCAGGCCGTGGAGCAGCGTGTTCTGCGGCGTGTCCATGAAACGCGGCGCGCCGGTCCACCAATAGTTTATCATCGCGTTGAAGCCGTCGAGCGCATCGACCTGATGCCACCAGAGCGCGGGGTAGAAGAGCACGTCGCCCGGCTCCATCTCGACGACCCGCGCGGCGGCGAGGGCCTGCGCGAAGCGGGGGTAGCGCGCGAGGTCCGGCGCGTGGAGGTCGACCATGCTGACCACCTGCCCGCCGGGCGTGGGCTCCAGCGGGCCGGGATAGAGATTGTGGACCTGTTCGGGCGGGAACAGCGTGAACCGCCGCCGGCCGACCATGCAGCAGGCGATGTTGTTCGACATGTCGTAATGGGTGGCCGCCGTGGTGCGGTTGCCGATCCAGATGCTGACCAGCGGCGGGCTCACCCCGAAGGCCGTATCGTCGAGCGGAAGGCCGTTCTCGCCGCGAAGGCCGGGCAGATAGCCGTCCAGATCGGTCGAGCCGACATAGAAGGCGGGCGCCTGCGGGTCGTCCAGATGCTCCCGGATGCGATCGAGGAAGCCATCCAGCGCGACGCTCTCGGCCCGGAAATTCATGGCCGTCACATCGTCGTTGTAGAAGAAGCGCCCCTTGATCGCGGGGTCGCCCGTATAGCCCGCGACCGGCCGCCCCCGATAGAAGCGCTTGAGATAGGCCATCGCCGCATCCGGCCCCTCGCGTCCGGCGCGGACCAGCGGCCAGTCGCCGGCGAGGCCCTTGAACAGCACCGGCTGCTGGCCCTCCAGCAGCCGGGCGAGGTCGGGTTCGGCCCGGCTCGTCACGGTCTCGACGGGGGGCGCGGCATCCAGCATGGGATCAGGCCAGTTCCGGGGCCTTCGCCGCCTGCGCGGCCTCGCGCTTGCGGTTCTTCATGTCGATCAGCCGGCTGATATTGCCCCTCGACTGGACGACGTTGAACGCCGCCCGCAGGAAGCCCGCGCGATGCAGCTTCTCCAGCGCCGCGCCGTCGAGCTGCTGGAGCTTCTCGGCGCTGACCGTGTGATAATCGGTGAGGTCGTAGCGCGTCGTCTCGTCGAGCGAGATTTGCAGGCGCACCGGCTCGATCAGCTCATGCTCGGCGAAGGCGTCGTACATCGCCTGGCCAACCTCCAGCCCGTCATGGATGACGCGCAGGATGCGGATCTCATGATCGAGATAGGGGGCATTGCCACCCTGGGCCAGGAACAGCGGCTGGCTGCCTTCCTTCTCGCCGCGATGGATGCGCGGATGGTCGAGATCGACATGGATCATCGGCTCGCGGCGGCCGTCGCGCTCCTGAAAGCCGATTAGGAAGGGACCACGCTGGTGGATCGCGGGGACGTAGCGGCCGGTCCAGCCATTCTGTTCGAGATAGAGATTCTCGTCGCGATCGAGGCCGAGCAGCACCACCGCCTGCGTGCGGCCATCTTCCGTCTGCTGAAGCAGGATGGGATATTCCCGCTGCGCATCCTCAAATTCGGTCGGCAGGATCAGCGTCTGGTTGACGGCGTCGCCGAACGCGGCGGAATGGCCGAGCATGACCCGGAGGTCATGATGCTCGACATTGTTCAGAAGCACTATGTTCGTCATGCGAAAATCCCGAGAGCTTTTGTCGCTGGCCCGTTGGCGACGGCGCTTTCCGCAGGGGCAAGCCGCCATCCCGATCGGGCGGGACCGCATCAGCATGGAACCAACACAGGTTCCGTTCAACCCGGTACGAAAGAGGCCGCCACCCGCAGGCAGCGGCCTCCCTTCGTCCGTATGTCCGTTCAGGCTTTAGAACTTGTAGCGCGCCCCGAAGAGGAAGCGGCGCTGCAATTCCTGCGCGAACCACACATTGCTCACCGAGCGGCCATAGGTACGCAGGCTCTCGTTGGTGAGGTTGATGGCTTCGATCGACACGCCGATACGCGGCGTGATGTCGTAGCTGATGTTCGCATCGAGCTGACCGTAAGCCTTGGTGTTGACCGGGTTACGATAGCTGTCGCGGTTCAGCGACGACAGGAACTTGTCACGCCAGTTGTACGACAGGCGGGCGGAGATGCCGTTCTTGTCGTAGATCAGCGTGGCGTTGGCGGAGTTGCTGAGGCCGGTCAGCGCGAACTGATCGACGTTCGGATCGCCGCCATTGTCGAAGCCCACGTCGCCATGGACGTAGGTGAAGCTCGCCGCGACGCCAATGCCCGTATTCCCGAAGAAATGCTGGCCCTGAAGTTCGAAGCCCCAGATCTGCGCATCCCGGTTGTTGATCGGCTTGGAGATGGAGAACTGGTAATCCGGGTCGTCCGCATTGCCGTTGAGATCAACCGCTGTCAGGACTTGGCTGACAAAGTCCTGATCGACGGTGTGCGTCGCCGGGTTGTAGTGCGCACCGAACTCGGTTGCCGCCGCGGCCGCGCCATCCCGCTGGATGAGGGCCGTGTAGGTGAACAGGTTCACGTCGGTGATGTCGGCGCCCAGAGCCTGGAGCGCCGCCTTCGCTGCACCCGAACGCGTGCCCGGAGCCCCCGAAGTGGGATCCTTCAGGCCGAACAGCGGTCCGGTCGTCTCGCCCGTGCCCAGGAAGTTATGCACGCGCTTGTCGAAGAAGCCGACCGAGATGTAGCTGTCGCGCTTGTAATACCACTCGAACGACACGTCGAAGTTGTCCGAGATCAGCGGCGCCAGGTTGGTGTTGCCGGTGGTCGCGGTCGGAACGCCGCCGATCGCCGTCGGACGCGGCGGGCCGGACACGGCGGTCGACGCGAACAGGCTGTCGTAGTTCGGACGCGCGATCGTGCGGCTCGCCGAGAAGCGGGCGATCAGGTTCGGCTTCAGGTTGAGCGAGAAGTCGAACGCCGGCAGCAGATTGTCGTAATGGCCCGTGTTGCGCAGCACCGTCGGCGTATTTGAGACGCTCACCGTGAAGTCGTTGTCCGATACCCAGGTGATGGCGGTCGGCACGGCCTCGAGCGAGGTCGCCTGCTCCTCGGTGTGCTCGTAACGGGCACCCGCGACGAGGTTGGCATCCATGCCGGCGAGCTGGCCCTTCCAGGTGACCTGCCCGTAAGCGGCCCAGATCTTCTCGCGGACAGTGTTGTTCTCGTTGTTGGTGACAGTGATCTGGTGGGGCTGTGCGGCGTTCGGATTTGCGGCGAGCGCCGCGGCATCCTGCGCCAGATAACCACCGGACAGATCGTTGTAGAGCGTGAGCGGGTCACCACGGAAGGTGATCAGGTTCGCGCCCGACGCGCGCGGGTCATAAGAGTTGAACTTGCAGAGCAGGCAGAAGTCATGAAGCGTGCCGGGCGACATCGCCTCGACGTCGCCAGGGTGATCGACCGACCAGTTGCCGAGAGTCTGCTGCGTGGCGAGCAGGCGCTCGTTAGTCTTGGTGTCGCGATACAGGCCGCCGAAGTCGAAGCGGCTGCCACCGCCCAGATCCCAGCCACCGTCGGCGCGGATTTCCTTGACAGTCTGACGCTGGCTGGTCGTGAAGGTACGGCCGATCGACGAGCCGACATCGCCCACGTCGAGCACACCGTTGCCATTGCCCGTCTTGCCCGGAACATTGTCGACGACGGTGATGTCCTGCACGGGGATGCCGCCGCTGTAATCAACCGAGTGCGCAGCGATCACGTTGGCGCCGAGGCCGACGAGGGTCGAGCTGGTGCCGTTCTTGTTGTCCGGCAGAACCGAGGACTTGCCGTAATGGCCGTCGACCGAGAAGGTGAAGCGATCGGTCACGTCCCACTTCGCGTTCAGGCCGTAATCCTGAAGCGTGTTCTTCTGGGCGCGGGCCTGCTGCTCGAAGTCCTCGTCCTTCACGCCCGCGATGGTTTCATGCAGGTAGGTGGTGGTCGCGACGGTCGGGTTGTTGTCGAAGGTGACTTCGTCGAACGGACGGTTGAACCAGTTCGATTCGTCCGAACGGATTTCCTTCTGCTTGGTCTGGACGTAGAGGGCGTCGGCCGTCAGCGTCAGCGTGTCGACCGGCTTCCACTGCACGACGCCGCGCGTGTTGAAGCGCTCATACTTGTCGTCGGAGAAGTGGTAGCGGCTGTCGTTCGGGACCGAGACCAGTTCGTTCGGGTTCGACGGCAGATTGTTGATCTTGGTCTGCGCGTTCACGAAGCCGTTGGCCGGATCGAGGAAATCCGAAAGAGTACGGATGTTCCAGTCGTTCGACGTGGCGGCGACGGTCGAGAAATGGCGCTGCGAATAGTTGCCGAACAGCGAGACGCCGAAGGTCTGATCCGGGTTGCTCCAGTTCAGAACGCCGGTGAGGTCGGGCGTGACCTTCGATCCGCAATGGACGCAGTCGTCGGCGCTGGTGTCCCAATCGGCCTTGGCGCCGATCGAGCCGTTGAAGCCCGGATCCTTGGAATCGAGAGGCGAGCGGGTGACGACGTTGATCGTAGCACCGATGCCGCCCGAGGGAACCGCCGCGCGGCCGGTCTTGTAGACTTCGAGCGTCTTCACGCCTTCGGTCGCGATGTTCGAGAAGTCGAACGAGCGGGTGACGCCGCGCGAGCCGTCGCCGCTTTCGTCGCCGCCGACCGTCTGGTCGTAGGAGGACGCCAGCGTGCGGCCGTTCAGGGTCACGAGGTTGTAGCTCGGGCCGAAGCCGCGAACCGTGACCTGCGCGCCTTCGCCGTTGACGCGATCGATCGACACGCCGGGAATGCGCTGGAGCGATTCCGCGAGGTTCGTATCCGGGAACTTGCCGATATCCTCGGCCGAAATCGCGTCGACGATGCCGAGCGTGTTGCGCTTGATCGCGATCGAGCGTTCCAGCGAGGCGCGGATGCCGGTGACGACGATCTCGCTGCCGACGCCCGCGGAGGCGGCGTCACTTTGCGGACCGGCGGCTGTTTGCGGTGCGGCGAGCGTGGATGCCGCGGTGTCCGACGGCCCGGTGGCCGTCTGCGCCATCGCCACGCCCGGTATCGCAAGACCGGTGGCGACAGCAATCGTCGATGCCGAACGCGCAAGCGTCGGCAAGAGCCCGAAGCCCTTCATGAAACCCCCTCCATCTGGCGCCGGTCCCTGAAACCGGCCACATCTTTTTCACTCGGGCAATCTTACGCCGCCCGATGGTAGGGCTACCATCCAGACACCAATTGTCAATGCTGTCATCCGCTAAAATCCTAGGATGTGCATCTGTGCAACAGCATCATGACTTGGCCCGTTTCGACCTGTTCTTCATTTGTCAGATCAATACTCGGAAAGCCGCATCGAGCCGTGCTTCCCGCGTGTGTCGACCACGCGAATGACGATGCCGGACGAGGCGCGCGCTGCAACATTCCGACATGCGCCAACCGGCTTACCCCGAATGATCGGGCAGCAGCAGTTCCTCTCCGCCACGCCGGATCGCGGCCGAGATGGCCTCGGTCATGAAGGAAAGAATCGGTGGTAAAATCAATTTTACGCGCACGATTCGGTCTTCGATGTCGATCGTGGCGTTCGCGGATTGCCCGAGCGCGACGAGGTGAAGGGTCATGCGGTCCCGGTCCGGCCAGTCCGTCGTCATCCGGGCGACGCCTCCGGGGATGTGTTGGGGCAGCTCCCCGATCCGGTTCGCAAGCCGCCGGCGCACCTCTTCACGGCCGAGCGTGTGAGGGATTTCGATCGTCGGCGCGCTGGCCATGGCGCATCGCCTTTCCGGGATGATCGGTTCGCCGCTGAAACAGGTGGGGCGGGGCGGCGGTTCCGGGGCTCAGGCGGTCCGCCGGCCGGGGGGCTCGGCGGGAGGATCGTCCGACGTCCAGCGGGATTCCGCGAGGGCGGGCGGCGCGCGCGCGATCCAGCGCTCGGAGACGCGGACCCGATCGAACAGGTGATGCCCCTCCAGCAGCAGCGCGGTGCCGGCGCTGCCCGACGCGAAGGCCAGCAGGGACAGGAGATAGACGAGCGGCGGCTGCTGCGCGGGAACGGGCGCGCCGATCGCGACGAGGGCGCGGCCGAGGCCATAAGCGGCCCCCAGCAGGAGCAGGCCGAGCGGCCGCAGGGCGGGGCGCAGGATGCGCGCGGTCTTCCGGTCCATCATCGGCTCCCAGGGCCGGTCGCGGTCCGGCGGCGGGGCGCCGCCCCGCGCGGGGCAGGGGCGGCGCGGGGTTTCACGGCGCGGGGTGGCCCATCGCGTCGAGCGCCCGGTTCAAGGCCAGCACGTTCACATGGCGATCGCCGAGAAAGGCGATGGCCGGCGCGTCGATGCTGCGCCGGACGAGCTGGCGCACCGCGTCGACGCCGAGCCCGCGCGCCTTCGCCACGCGGTCGACCTGGAAGAAGGCCGCGTCCGGGCTGATGTCCGGGTCGAGGCCCGAGCCCGAGGCGGTCGCGAGGTCGGCCGGGATGGCGCGGCCGGGCGCTTCGGCCGAGAGCTTCGTCACGTCGCCCTTCACGCGATCGGCCAGCGGCTGGCTGGTCGGGCCGTAGTTGGAGCCCGACGAGGCCGTGCCGTCATAACCCTTGCCCGCCGCCGACGGGCGGGGGTGGAAGTAGCGGTCGGACGCGAAGGTCTGGCCGATCAGTTCGGAGCCGATCGCCTTCCCGGCCCTGTCCGTCACTAGGCTGCCATTGGCCTGATGGGGGAAGACGGCCTGCGCCACGCCGGTGATCGCCAGCGGATAGCCGATGCCGAGCAGCAGCGCGAAGCCGGCGGTCAGCGTCAGTGCCGGGCGCAATGAGGTGGTGAAATCCTTGGCCATGATGAAATCCTCAGGCAAGACCGAGGCCGCTCACGGCCAGGTCGATGAGCTTGATGCCGACGAACGGCGCGATGATGCCGCCCAGGCCGTAGATGGCGAGGTTGCGGCGGAGCAGCGGGCCGGCCCCGATCGGTCGGTATTTCACGCCCTTGAGCGCCAGCGGCACGAGCAGCGGGATGATGATCGCGTTGAAGATGATGGCCGAGAGGATCGCCGACTGCGGCGTCTTCAGCCCCATCACGTTCAGCACCGCGAGGCCCGGATAGATCGCGATGAACATCGCCGGGATGATCGCGAAATACTTCGCCACGTCGTTCGCCACCGAGAAGGTGGTGAGCGCGCCGCGCGTCATCAGGAGCTGCTTGCCCAGGCCCACGATCTCGATGAGCTTGGTGGGATCGCTGTCGAGGTCGACCATGTTGCCGGCCTCGCGCGCGGCCTGCGTGCCGGTGTTCATCGCCACGCCGACATCGGCCTGCGCGAGCGCGGGCGCGTCGTTGGTGCCGTCGCCGCACATCGCGACGAGCTTGCCGCCCTGCTGCTCCTGACGGATCAGCGCCAGCTTGTCCTCGGGCGTCGCCTGCGCGAGGAAATCGTCCACGCCCGCTTCGGCGGCGATGGCGGCGGCGGTGAGCGGGTTGTCGCCGGTAATCATCACCGTGCGGATGCCCATCTTGCGCAGTTCGCCGAAGCGCTCGCGGATGCCGGCCTTGACGATGTCCTTGAGATAGATCGCGCCCAGCAGCTTGCCGTCGCGCGCGACCGCCAGCGGGGTGCCGCCCGCGCGGGCGATCTCGTCGGTGGTGCGGCGCAGTTCCTGCTCGGCGCGTTCGTCGTGGCGGGCGAGGGTGGCGACGCCGCCATTGGCGTCCGCCGCCTCGCGGTGGAGCGCCTTGAGGATCGAATCCACCGCGCCCTTGGTGATGGTGGCGGCGCCGATCTTCACGCCCGAGATGCGCGTCTGGGCGGTGAAGGGGATCACCTCGGCATCGCCCGGCAGCGCCTTGGTGGCGACGCGGAACTTGTCGCGGGCGAGCGCCACGATCGAGCGGCCTTCCGGCGTCTCGTCGGCGAGGCTGGCGAGAAGGGCTGCCTCGGCCAGCTCCTCGGGCCGGACGCCGGCGAGCGGACGGAACTCGGTGGCCGCCCGATCGCCGATGGTGATGGTGCCGGTCTTGTCGAGCAGCAGCGTGTCGACGTCGCCCGCCGCCTCCACCGCGCGGCCGGACTTGGCGAGCACGTTGAAGCGCACGAGCCGATCCATGCCAGCGATGCCGATCGCGGAGAGAAGCGCCGCGATGGTCGTCGGGATCAACGTGATGAGCAGCGCCGCCAGGATCGCGACCGGCACGCCGCCGCCCGCATAGGCGGTGAAGCCCGGAATGGTGCCGACCGAGATCAGGAAGATGATGGTCAGGCCGACGAGCAGGATGGTGAGCGCGATCTCGTTCGGCGTCTTCTGGCGCTCGGCGCCTTCGACCAGCGCGATCATGCGATCCAGGAAGCCCTGTCCGGGGTTCACCGTGACGCGCACCCTGATCTCGTCCGAGATCACGCGCGTGCCGGCGGTGACGGCGGAACGGTCGCCGCCCGCCTCGCGGATCACCGGCGCGCTCTCGCCGGTGATGGCCGCTTCGTTCACCGAGGCGACGCCTTCGATCACTTCGCCGTCGGAGGGGATGAGGTCGTTGGTCTCGACGACGACGATGTCACCGACCCGCAGCGCGCTGGCGGGGACGGCTTCGACGCCGCTCCCCTTGACGCGCTTGGCGGTCAGCTCCGCCTTGGTGGCGCGGAGAGACGCCGCCTGCGCCTTGCCGCGCCCTTCGGCGAGGGCTTCTGCGAACGTGCCGAACAGCACCGTCAGCCACAGCCACGCGACGAGTTGCAGCTTGAAGCCGGTCGTCAGAGTGTCATGCCCGACGACGAGCAGGATGGTGAGCAACGCCGCCACGCAGGCGGTCACGAACATCACCGGGTTGCGGATCAGCTCCTTCGGGTTGAGCTTCAGGAAAGCGTCGCGACAAGCGGGCAGGATCAGGTCCGCCGTGAACAGCGATTTCTTTGCGGTGCGAGCCATGGGGCGTCGTCCTGTCAGAAGAGTTGGCCGCGGATCATCGCGAGATGATCGGCGATAGGCCCGAGCGCGAGGCTGGGCAGGAAGGTGAGGCCGCCGAGGATCAGCACGATGCCGACCAAGAGGCCGATCCAGAGCGGGCCGGTCGTCGGGAAGGAACCGGCGGTGGCGGGCGTGTATTTCTTCGCCGCGAGCGAGCCGGCCACCGCCAGCATCGGCACGATGATGAAGAAGCGGCCGAGCCACATCGCGACGCCCAGCATCCCGTCATAATAGGGCGTGGAGGCGGTGAGCCCGGCGAAGGCCGAGCCGTTGTTCGCGACGCCCGAGGTGAAGGCGTAGAGGATCTCCGAGAAGCCGTGCGGCCCCTTGTTGAGCGGCCCCGCGAGGCCGGCGGGCAGCACCGAGCTGATCGCGGTCATGCCGAGGATGACGAGCGGTAGCACGGCGATGGCGAGCACCGAGAGCTTCACCTCGCGGGCCTCGATCTTCTTGCCGACATATTCGGGCGTGCGGCCCACCATCAGGCCCGCCACGAACACCGCGAGGATGGCGAACAGCAGGAAGCCGTAGATGCCGGCGCCCACGCCGCCGATGACGACTTCGCCGAGCTGCATGTTGAACAGCGGGATCAGGCCGCCCAATGCGGTGAAGCTGTCATGCATCGCATCGACCGCGCCGCACGAGGCCGCCGTCGTCACCACCGCGAAGAGAGCGGAGGCCGCCGCGCCGAAGCGGACTTCCTTGCCCTCCATATTGGCCCCGGCGACGCCGAGATGGTGGAGCACCGGGTTGCCCGCCGCTTCCTGGCTGTAGCAGACGGCCACGCCCGCGATCAGCATCAGCATCATCGCCGAAAGGATCGCCCAGCCCTGCTTCGTGTTGCCGACGGCCCTGCCGAAGGTCCAGGTGAGCCCCGAACCGATGCAGAGGATCAGCAGCATCTGCGCGAAGTTGGTGAGCGCGGTCGGGTTCTCGAACGGATGCGCCGAGTTGGCGTTGAAGAAGCCGCCGCCGTTGGTGCCGAGCATCTTGATCGCTTCCTGCGTCGCGACCGGGCCGAGCGCGAGCGTCTGCTTCACGCCTTCGAGCGTGGTGATGTCGGCCGAGGCCGCCAGCGTCTGCGGCACGCCGCAGGCCACGAAGGCCAGCGCCACCACCACCGAGACCGGCAGCAGCAGATAGAGGGTGATGCGGGTGCAGTCGGCCCAGAAATTGCCGAGCCCGCTCGCCTCGCGCCGCGCGAAGCCGCGGAACAGCGCGAAGGCGAGCGCGATGCCCGTCGCCGCCGACAGGAAGTTGTGGATGGTAAGGCCGAGCATCTGCGAGAGGTTCGACAGCGTCGATTCACCGGCATAGCTCTGCCAGTTGGTGTTGGTCGTGAAGCTCACCGCCGTGTTGAAGGCGAGATGCTCCGGCATTCCGGCGAAATGGTTCTGGTCGAGCGGCAGGACATATTGCGCGCGCAGGATCAGATAGGTGAAGGCCATCAGCGCGGCGTTGAACACGATCATGTGGACCGCGTAGCGGCGCCAGCTCTGCTCTTCGTTCGGGTCGATCCCGGCGAGCCTGTAGAAGCCCGTCTCCACCGGCCCGAGGAGGGCGTGAAGCGGTGTGCGGCGGCCTTCGTAGAGCGCGTGCAGCCACAGGCCCATGGGCTTGGTGAGCGCGAGCAGCACGCCGAAGAAGGCGATGATGAGGGTCCATCCCTGCATGGTCATGGCGGAGCTCCGGTCAGAAGCGCTCGGGCCGCAGCAGGACTGCGACCAGATAGAAGAGAAGGCCGATCGCGGTGATCGCGGCGAGCCAGAGGTCGAGCGTCATGGGCTTGTCCTCAGATGGTGTCGCAGAGGCCGACATAAGCGAGCGTGATGCCCACCAGCCCCAGCATGAGTGCGATCCAGAGAAAGTCCTGCATGGGGATCTCCCGTCAGAAGGAGGCGCTCACCGACCCGACCAGCACGGTCTTGGCGGCGCGGTGGAAATCATCGGTGTCGAGGGCGAGGTCGAAGGGGCGGGTGTCGCGCTTCGACAGGTTGGTGCCGGTGACCGAGAGGTCGAAGGCGAGCGCCTTCCACCTGGCGGTCGCGCCCACCGTGTAATCGACATAGTCGCGGCCGGCATAATCGAGCCCGCCGCCGGTGTGGCCGACATGGCTGTGGAAGGAGACGGGCAGGGCCTTCAGCGCGAAGCCCAGCTCGCCATAGACGTACATGTTGGTGCGGGTGGCGGTGGCGAAATCGTCGAAATAGGCTTGGTGTGGCGCCCAGTTGACGCCCGCCTTGGCGGTCACCGGACCGAGCGTCCTGGCCAGCGAGCCATAGACCTCATAATAATTCTCGCTGATCCCGACGGCGTGCCTGCTGCCCGGATAGATATAGCCGTAGAGGCCGGCGTCGACGGTGACGCCGCTCTTGCCGATGGCGTGGGTGTAGCCGCCATAGATGTCGATCTCGGTGCCGCCGATGTTGACGGCGTCGTTGGCCGACGCGCTCGATCCCCACGCCGACAGATAGAAGCCGGACGCGTGCGCTACCGTTACGGACCCCTGGAAGACGGGCTTGTTGTCCGACTGGGAAATGCCGCGGAAGCGATATTGCGACCACAGGCCCGCCGAACCGGTGATGGTGAAGGGCGAGGCGGAAGCGGGCGCGTCGTCCGCCAGCGCGGGCGCCGCGGCGAAGGCCGAGGCGAACAGGCAGGCGGCAAGCGGCAACATTCGAAAGCTGGTCATCAATGTCCCCATATGCGCAGGCGGCGCCGGAGTGCCGGTCGCCATGCCCCACGCGAGGACGCCCCATTAGGCGTGCCCGCCGTTGGAATTCGAGAGCGCTCTGCGCCGTCCGCATAGGATTCCCATAAGCATCGCCGTCGATCGCAGACGCCCGGTTGACAGGCCGCGCCGGCTGGTTCAGGGGCGCCGCAGGACCGGCGCCGTCGGTCCATCCTCGGGAAGGATCCCATGTCTAGCGACAGTTCCAGTAGCGCCGCACGCCCGAGGAGGATCGTCCGCTAGCATTCGCTTGCCGTCGTCCGCCTCAGGTGTGCGGGCGGGTAGGTGAATGATGAACAAGCGAGTGAAAGCGGGCGGCTTCGCCCGGACGACGGCCGACGATCTGCGCCATGTGCGCGCTGCCGATCTGGCGGAAACCCTGAGCCATCTCGAACCGGAGGCCGCCGCCGGTGCGCTCGCGCGCATGACGGAGGCGCGCGCCGTCATCGTGCTCGACCGGCCGGAATTTCTCGGCGCGTCGGCCGCGATCGCCGAGATGCAGCCCGAGCGGGCGGTGCCTCTGGTCACCGCCATGTCCGCCGATCGCGCCGCCGACGTGCTGGGCGAGATGGACGCCGAACGGCGGGACGCGATCCTCGCGCTGCTCGATCGCGAGACGCGCGCCACGCTCGACGGCCTTCTGGCCTATCCGCCGGAAAGCGCGGGCGGCATGATGACGACCGAGTTCGTCTCCGTGCCGGTGACCGCGACGGTGGCCGGGGCGCTCGACCATATCCGCACCATCGAGCGCAGCCGCGAGACGATCTATTCGATTTACATCGTCGACCCGGAGACGGACGCGCTGGTCGGCACGGTGTCGCTCAGGCGGCTGGTGACGGCCGATCCCGCGCAGCCCGTGCTGGAGCTGACCCGCCAGCGCGATCCCGTCGTCGCCTCGCCCGAGATGGACCGCCGCGCCGTCGCCCGCCTCATCCGCCGGCACGATCTGCTGGCGGTGCCGGTGGTGGATGCGGAGAAGCGCGTGCTGGGCATCGTCACGGTGGACGACGTGCTGGACGCGATCGTCGACAAGCATACCGAGGAAGCGCAGCGCTTCGGCGGCGTCGAGGCGCTCGACCGGCCTTATCTGGACACCAGCTTCCTTGGCATGATCCGCAAGCGCGCGGGCTGGCTGTGCGCGCTGTTCCTGTCCGAGATGCTGACGGCGAGCGCCATGCAGCATTTCGAATCCGAACTGGCCAAGGCGATCACGCTGACGCTGTTCATCCCGCTCATCATGAGTTCGGGCGGCAACAGCGGCAGCCAGGCGACATCGCTCATCATCCGCGCGCTGGCGCTCGGGCAGGTGCGGCTGAAGGACTGGTGGCGCGTCGCGCTGCGCGAGCTGCCGGCGGGCCTGGTGCTGGGGGCGATCCTCGGCGCGGTGGGCATCGCGCGGATCAGCGCGTGGCAATATCTGGGCTTCTACGATTACGGCCCGCACTGGCCCCTGATCGCGGCGACGGTGGGCGCGGGGCTGGTCGGCATCGTGACGTTCGGGTCGCTGGCGGGATCGATGCTGCCCTTCCTGCTCCAGAGGCTGCGCTTCGATCCGGCCAGCGCGTCGGCGCCGTTCGTGGCCACGCTGGTCGATGTGACGGGGCTGGTGATCTACTTCTCGATCGCGCTGGTGATCCTGTCGGGGACGCTGCTCTAGCGCCCCCGATGTCGGGCGAGCGCCTAGTCCGCGATCCCGACGACGATCTTGCCGCGCGCCGATCCGTCGGTGATCGCGGCATGGGCGTCGTCGGCGGTCGCCAGCGTGAAGCGGCGCGGATCGAGGCGGGGGACAAGCTGGCCGGCCTCGGCGAGGCCGGCGGCTTCCTCCAGGATGGCGCCATGGCGGCGGCGGCCTTCGCCCGAGAGCAGCGGCACCAGCGTGAACACGCCCGAATAGGCCGCGCCCTTGAACGACAGCGGGGCGAGGCTGTGCGTGCCCCAGCCGAGGCAACTCACCACACGGCCGAAGCGCCGCACGGCGGCGAAGGAAGCGTCGAGCGCCGCGCCGCCGGCGGTGTCGTAGACGAGATCGAAGCCGCGCCCGCCGGCGAGGCGCGCCACATAGTCGGCGACGGGCTCGTCGCGATCGATGAAGGTGGCGCCGAGCCCTTCGATCGCCTCGCGGCTGTGCGCCGAGCCGGTGGCATAGACGTCCGCGCCCCTGGCCAGCGCGATCTGCACGACGATATGGCCGACGCCGCCCGCACCGCCCTGCACCAGCACGGTGTCGCCCGCCTTCACCGCCATCTGGTCGATCAGGCCTTCCCAGGCGGTGATGACGATCAGCGGCATCGCGGCCGCCTCGCGCATCGAGAGGTTGGCGGGCTTGCGCGCCAGCAGATCGGCGTCCACCGCCGCGAACTCCGCCAGCGAGCCCTGCACGCCGCCGACGCCGCCGGTCATGCCGTAGACCTCGTCGCCGGGGTGGAAGCGGGTGACGCCTTCGCCCACCGCCTCCACCGTGCCGGCCAGATCGAGGCCGAGGATCGCCGGCAGCGGGTGGCGCGCATGGGGCGCGGCGGCGGCGCGGATCTTGGTGTCGAGCGGGTTGGTGCCGCTGGCGGCGATGCGGACGAGCACCTCGCCGGGGCCGGGCTCCGGCCGCGCGACGGCGGCGATGCGGAAGGGGGCGCCGGGGGTTTCGGCCAGGGCGGCCTGCATGGTGTCCGTCACGAGAAACAATCTCCTTGCTGCGCGTCGATATCCGTCGGCCCCGGCTCAGCGCAACGGTTCGCAGAAGCGGAACAGCGCGACGATCCGGCCGAAGGCGACATCGTCCTGATGGTTCGGCGCGATGCCATATTCGGTTACGTCGACATCATTGGCGCGCGGCTGCCCGAACCGTGCCTCGATCCGTATGCCGGGCCGGGTCAGCGTGGCGAGCGTCGGCGTGCCCGACGCATCGGGCGTGCCGGCCGCATAATCGAGGCTCGACCGGCCCGCGATGCGCTTCAGCGGCACCACGAAGTTGGGAAGGACGGCGGATTCGCAATGCGCCGCGAAATGCCGGGCCGGCTTCGGCGGCGTGTCGGCCGGGGCGCCCGCCCCGCAGAGGCTGACGGCGAGAAGCGGCAGGAGCGGGCGGCGCGGCATGGGCGCACCATGCCACAGCCGCGCCGCGCCCGAACGGGCAATTCCGGGGGAGGGCCTCAGAAACCGAAGTCGCTCAGCCCCGGATGCTCGTCCGGCCGGCGGCCGAGCGGCCAATGAAAGGCGCGATCCCTCTCCGCGATCGGATGCTCGTTGATGCTGGCATGGCGGTGGGTCATCAGCCCGTCGGCCGCGAACTCCCAATTCTCGTTGCCATAGGCGCGGAACCAGTTGCCGCTGTCGTCATGATATTCATAGGCGAAGCGCACCGCGATGCGGTTCCCCTCGAACGCCCACAGCTCCTTGATGAGGCGATAATCCAGCTCCTTCGCCCATTTGCGGGAGAGGAAGCCGATGATCTCGGCGCGGCCGGTGGGGAACTCGGCGCGGTTCCGCCAGCGGCTGTCCTCGCTGTAGGCGAGCGCGACCTTTTCGGGATCGCGGCTGTTCCAGCCGTCCTCGGCGAGGCGCACCTTCTCGATCGCGGTCTCGCGGGTGAAAGGCGGGAGAGGGGGGCGAGGCATGAGCGGGCTCCTTCAGGGGCGGCCGAGGAAATCCATCTTGCCGATCGGCACGCCCTTGTGCCGCAGCAGGCCGTAAGCCGTCGTCACATGGAAGAAGAAGTTGGGCAGCGCGAAATGCAGCACATAGTCGCGCGCCTTGAAGTGCAGGGTCTGCCGGGGCGTCTGGACGGTCACGTCGTCCTCCTCGCGGCCGTCCATCGCATGGGCGGGGACGCTTTCGAGCAGCGCGATGGTGGCGGCGATGCGCGCCTGGAGATCGTCGAAGCTCGCCTCATCGTCCTCCATCGCGACCGGGGCGATGCCGCCGACGCGCACCGCCACGAACTTGGCGGCGTCGCTCGCGCGCTGGATCTGGGCGGGGAGGGCGGACATGTCCTCGATCAGCCGGGCGTCGAGCAGCGTGCCGTGCGGCAGGCCGTTCTCGTCGGCATGGAGCCGGCCCTTTTCGAGGATCGCGGAAAGATTGCGGAGCGAGCGGATGAAGACCGGAACGCTGACGTCGTAGAGGGACAGGGCCATGGGATTTCCCGGATGCGGAACGAAGACCGCGCGATCGTACCCGCCCCGCCCTTGCGCCCGCAAGCGCGGACTCGCCCGTCCGGGGCCGCCGGATTATAGCGGCCGGGCGGCACGCATCATACTTTCGGATTAATATGTCTCAACTTGCGACGGGGCGCCGGAGCTCCGCTTTTTTGGCGGCTGGACGGGCATGTTCGGCCGATATAGCCTGACGCCGCGAGTAAATGTGGCGCTCCGCCCTGTAGGCCATCCAGGATATTCGGAGAGAAGAGATGTTGCCCGACGCGGGGACGGAGATGCCGGGCGAGCGGGATCGTGCCGGAAAGGTCGATCGGCTGGCGATATCCCTGATGGAATTGTTCGGCGATCGCGCGCTGGAGGTGAGCGAGCGTCAGATCAGCATGGGCAATGTCGTCGCCATATCCGAAATCTGGCGGGAAATCGCGGAGAGCATCCGAAGGCGCGACGCGGCTCGCTGATCCTGCCGCCCCGCCGCACGGCGCATGTCTTCGGGCGGCGTCCGGCACGGCGCGGCCGGACGCCCCGTGCCGGTCAGGAGTTGAGGTGCGCCTTCGCGGCGGCCTTGGCGGTGCGGATGCCGAGGCGCTTGCGCGGCGTGGCGTCGGTGGCGGGCGCCGTCGCCTTGGGGGCCTTCGCTCCGTTCCTGGAAGCCTTGGCGGGAGCCGCCGCCTTCTTCGCCGGAGCGGGGGCGGCGGCCTTCGCGGCCGCCTTCTTCGCGGCGGGCGCGGCCTTAGCGGCGACCTTGTTGCGGCCGAGGCCGATCTGGTGCGCCAGCGCGCTCCGCGTCTCGCGATAGGAGGGCGCGACCATCGGATAATCCTTCGGCAGGCCCCACTTCGCGCGATAGTCTTCGGGCGACATGTTGTAGTTGGTGCGCAGATAGCGCTTCAGCATCTTGAGCTTCTTCCCGTCTTCCAGGCAGACGAGATAGTCGGGCTTGATGCTGGCGCGGATCGACACCGCGGGCTCGGGCTGCGGCTCGGCCACGACGACGGGCTTGCCGACCTTGTCGAGCGCCTCGAAGACGCTGCGGATCAGTTGCGGCACATCGGTGGCCGCGACATTGTTATGGCTGACATGTGCCGAAACAATATCTGCGGTCAGGCCGATCAAATCGCTGTCGTTCACGAGTATCTCCGAGATCGGATGTGATGGAAGGAAATCATCACTAATATGTTGACCGAATTGTTCAAGCCCTACTTCAACGGGCAAGTGATTTGTTGATGCCCGGACGAGAAATCGGAAAGACGGGGCGAGGAGAGCGGGGCGCCGATTTCCCACCGGCGCAGATATGCGGGAAACAAGCGATGTTCAGTCGTCCTACGATGGAAAATGATGGCCGCGGAGCTTCCCCGATCGACCCAAAATAGAACAGTGAGTTCGATGCTGGCGCTGCTTCGGCCCGTGCTCCGCGCTGTTGCGAACATCTGGCCGGCATTCTTTCCAATATGTCGATCGCGGAAACAATGTGACGGCATCGCAAAGCACCGCTCCGGCCACGCCTTTTCCCGAAGAGGCCCATGAAGATCGGATGCCGGGAAGGCGGAATGCGGCGAAACCGGTCAACGCACGCGGCGGATTTCATCGCCTGTGTTGCGCCGGGCGTGGCGAGCCGCTTCTGTCACCGGTGGCATCGCGCCGGCGAAAGGATGTTGGCGCGATCCGGCGAAGGGCGCTAGAGCGGCAGGAAAGGGGATATCGATGATCCGCGACGCGTCCGCGAAGCCATTCGTCAAGCCGACCATCAACGACATCGCCCGGCTGTCCGGCGTCTCCAAGAAGACGGTCAGTCGCGTGATAAACCGCTCGCCGCTGCTCAATGAAGAGACGCGCAAGCGGGTGGAGGAGGTGATCCGCGAGACGGGCTACATCCCCAATCCGCAGGCGCGCGCGCTGGCGCTGGGGCGCAACTATCTGATCGGGCTCGTCCACGACAATCCGAACGCGCAGATGGTGATGAACGCCCAGCAAGGCATTCTCGATGCGCTGCGCGACACCGAGTTCGAGCTGATCGTCCGCCCGGTCGATCGCGGCTCGCGGACGATGCTGGACGATATCCACGCCTTCCTCCAGCGGCACAGGCTCTATGGCGCGGTGCTGCTGCCGCCGATCTCCGAGGACGACCGGCTGGCGCAGCTCTGCCGCGACGCGAACTGCCGCTATGTCCGCATGGGCTCGGCCGAGCTGGACGACGCGGATCATATGGTGGCCTCCAACGATCGCGACGCCGTGCAGGAAGCGACGCATTTCCTGATCGCGCAGGGGCACAGGCGGATCGGGCTCGTCACCGGGCCATCCGGCTTCCGATCGGGGGCGGAGCGGCGCGCGGGCTTCGAGGCGGCGTTGCAGCAGGCCGGCATCAAGCTGCCGCGCGGGCTGGTGGTGGAGGGCAACTACACCTTCGAATCCGGGGTCGCCGCCGCCGACAAGCTGCTCGACCTGCTGCCGCGCCCGACGGCGATCTTCGCCTCCAACGACGAGATGGCGGCGGGCGTGCTCCACGCCGCGCGGGTGCGCGGGCTGGATGTGCCGGGCGACCTGTCGATCATCGGGTTCGACGATACGCCGGTAGCCGCCCATATCTGGCCGCCGCTGACGACGGTGCGCTGGCCGATCGCGACGATGGCGCGCTCCGCCGCGCTCAAGCTGATCGGGGATTTCGGCGAGGGCGGCGAGGATGAGCCGTCGCTCTTCCACTCCTCGCTGATCCGCCGCGCTTCGGTGGCGGCGCCGAAGGGCTGATCCGTCGGCGGAGGGCAGGGGAATCACGCGGGCGGGCGGCGGAATCCGCGCCGAAGATCGCACGATTCCCGCTGCTTTGGAGGTTTCCGGGCGGAATATGCCCGGCGGCTAGTCCCGATGCAGCTCGAACAACTCGCGGCCGTCGAGCGCCGCCCGCGCGATCAGGCCCTGATCGTGATAGGCGGGCGTCGCCTCCACGATCTCGGCCTCCCAGAAGCCGGGATCGGCATAGGATCGTAGCGCGCGTTCGTAGCGCCCGATCTCGTCCCCGCCCTGACGCAGCAGGGCCGCCGCGATGGCGACTTCCGGGAAATCATCCCCGCTGCCCTCGCGCACGATCGCGGCGTCCATCGTCTTGCCCCGCGCGGCCAGATAGGCGGCCGCCGCCATCCGGGCCTTGCGCATGTCCATGTCAGCGATCCAGGAACCGGGTCGGCGCGGGCACCTCGGCGCCGCCGGCGAAGGGCGTCCACGGCGCCGCCAGCCGGCCTTCGCGCGCCTTGTAGAAGAACTGGCTGCACACCAGCCATCCTTTCAGCGGGCGCAGCGGCAGCACGCAGGTGAGGAGCAGGATCGGCAGCGTCGTGAACAGATGCACCCAGAAGGGCGGATCGTAGAGAATCTGGAGCATCAGCGCGAAGATCACGCTGGGCACGCAGCCGAAGCAGATCACGAAGAAGGCCGGGCCATCCGCCGGGTCCGCGAAATCATAGCTGAGCCCGCAGGACTCGCAGTGGGAGCGGAGCTTCAGGAAGCCGTGGAACAGATGACCCTTCCCGCAACGCGGGCAGCGGCCGCGAATGCCGGTGCGGATCGGTTCCAGTCTGGGCCACTCGCGGCCTGCGTCCTCAGTCATGTCGATGTCCCGACTCGATCTGTATGGAAAGCATTGCAACTCTGTACGGGTGACTGTATGGATATTTGGCTGTGAAAAGTCAAGGTTATGTCCGTATGCAAAGCTGGCATCCCGATCTGGAGAAGGCGGAAGGGCCGAAATATCTGGCGATCACGGCGGAGCTGGAGCGCGATGTCGAGGCGGGGCGGCTGGTCCCCGGCGATCGCTTGCCCCCGCAGCGGGCGCTGGCCGAGCGGCTGGGCGTCGATCTCACCACGATCACCCGCGCCTATGACGAGGCGCGCCGTCGCGGCCTGATCGAGGCGGATGGCCGCCGCGGCAGCTTCGTGCGCGCACGGGCGGTCGCTCTGGTGGAGGATGAGGACGCCGTCCCGGCCGACACCGGCATGAACATGCCGCCCGTCCCCCGCGCGGCGCTGGCCGAGGCGTGGACGCAAGGCACGGCGATGCTGTTTCAGGGCCGGGCGGCGGCGCGCCTGCACTATCAGCCGGCGGGCGGCGCGATGGAGGATCGCGAGGCGGCGGCGCGCCTGCTGGAGACGCGCGGCGTCGAGGCCGGGCCGGACATGGTGCTGGTGACGGCGGGCGGGCAGCACGCGCTCCACGCCGCGATCCGGGCGCAGCTCCGGCCGGGCGATGTCATGTGCGTCGGGCGCTATGCCTATTCGGGCTTCCTCGCGCTGGCGCGGAGTTACGGGCTCAGGCTGCGCGTGGTCGAGGGCGACGGGGAGGGCGTCGATCCCGACGCGCTCGACGCCGCCTGCCGGGCGGAGCGGGTGCGCGGGCTCTATGTCGTGCCGACCAACGACAATCCCACCACCGCGACGCTGGGCGAGGATCGCCGCCGTGCGATCGCGCAGGTCGCGCGGCGGCATGATCTGGCGATCGTCGAGGACGACGCCTACGGCCAGCTCCCCGCCGAGCCCCTCCCGCCGCTTGCCGCCCTCGCACCCGAGCGGACATGGCATATCGCCAGCGTCTCCAAGATCCTGTCGCCGAGCCTGCGCATCGCCCATCTGCGCGCGCCGTCGGTGAAGGACGCGATGCGCGCGGCGATCGATCTGCACGCCACGGCGGTGATGGCAGCACCGCTCAACGCCGCGCTGGTGACGGGGTGGCTGGAGAACGGCACCTATGCGCGCCTGATCGACGAGGTGCGCGCCGAGGCGGCGTGGCGGCGGCGACTGGCGGCGGACATCCTCGACGGCGCCGACTGGCGCGCGCATCCGCAGGGCTATCACCTCTGGCTCCGGCTGGAGGAGGGCGTGATGATCCACGAGATCCTCAACACGCTGCGTCCGGCGGGGCTGTCGGTGGTGCCGGGCGGCGCCTTCGCGGTGGAGCCGCTGGCGGAGCGGCGGCTGCGCATCTCGATCGGCGGCGGGCTCGGGCGCGAGCGGCTGGAGCGCAATCTGCGCCTGCTGGAGGCGATGCTCCACCCGCGCGGCGGGCAGGCGGCACCGCTCGTCTGAGAAGAAGAGGGGCTCCGCTCGCTCGAACCGGCGAGCGGAGCCCCGGACAGGCGGCTTATTCCGCCGCCGCGCTCATCGCGAGGCCCAGCGCGGCCGCGACGCCCGCGCCATAAGCGGGATCGGCGCGGGTGCAGTTGGCGACGTGGCGCTGCTGGATGTGGAGCGCGGCGCCGCCGACCGAGCGCGCGGTGTTGTCGAACAGCGACTGCTTCTCTTCCGGCGTCATGTTGCGGAAGAGATTGCCCGGCTGCTCCCAATGGTCGTCATCGACGCGATGATCCCAATGCTCGGCGGGCTGGCCGTCGAGCGCGAGCGGCGGCTCGGCGAACTGGGGCTGGTTGGCCCAGAGGTCGGCGCTGTTGGGGTGATAGCTCAGCGTCGCGCCGAGATTGCCGTCCGTCCGCATCGCGCCGTCGCGGTGATAGGAGTGGAACGGGCATTTCGGCGCGTTCACCGGGATATGGTTGAAGTTGACGCCGAGGCGGTAACGCTGCGCGTCGCCATAGGAGAAGAGGCGCGCCTGAAGCATCTTGTCGGGCGAGAAGCCGATGCCGGGGACGATGTTCGCCGGAGAGAAGGCGGCCTGCTCCACCTCGGCGAAATAATTGTCCTGATTGCGGTTCAGCTCCATCACCCCGACCTCGATCAGCGGATAGTCCGCCTTCGGCCAGACCTTGGTGAGGTCGAACGGGTTGTGCTTGTGGGTGCGGGCTTGCTCCTCGGTCATCACCTGGATGAACAGCGTCCACTTCGGGAAGTCGCCCTTCTCGATGCTCTCGAACAGGTCGCGGCCATGGCTCTCGCGATCGCCCGCGACGACCTGCGCCGCGTCGGCGTCGGAGAGATTGTCGATGCCCTGCTGGGTGCGGAAGTGGAACTTCACCCACACGCGCTCATTCGCGGCGTTTATCATCGCGAATGTGTGGCTGCCGAAGCCGTGCATGTGGCGGAAGGTCTTCGGGATGCCGCGCTCGGACATCACGATCGTCACCTGATGCAGCGCCTCGGGCAGCAGCGTCCAGAAATCCCAGTTGTTGTCGGCCGAGCGCAGGCCGGTGCGCGGATCGCGCTTCACGGCGTGGTTGAGATCGGGGAAGCGCAGCGGATCGCGGAAGAAGAACACCGGCGTGTTGTTGCCGACGATGTCCCAGTTCCCCTCCTCGGTGTAGAATTTCACCGCGAAGCCGCGGATGTCGCGCTCGGCGTCCGCCGCGCCGCGCTCGCCGGCGACCGAGGAGAAGCGCATGAACAGATCGGTCTTCTTGCCGACCTCGGAGAAGATCTTCGCCTTGGTGTAGCGCGTGATGTCGTGGGTCACCGTGAAGGTGCCGTGCGCGCCCCAGCCCTTGGCGTGCATCCGCCGCTCGGGGATCACCTCGCGGTCGAAATGGGCCAGCTTCTCGATCAGCCACACGTCCTGAAGCAGGGCCGGGCCGCGCGGGCCGGCGGTCAGGATGTTGGTGTTGTCGGCCACGGGCGCGCCGGTGGCGTGCGTCAGGCCAGTCTTACGGTCGTCCATCATCAACCTCCTCGCAGACGGTGCAGCTCAAATTCCTGAGGGCGAATCGTTATTAACCCGATTCGGAGACGTATTGAATTTATCGGATATGCCGAGCATCTTTTCGACAACTGACGGAAAAATGCGCCGCGTGGCGGGAGACGGGACGGAATGGAGGCCGGCATCGACGATCCGCTGAGCGTGCTGGCGCCGCTGCTCAGGGTTCGGCCCATTCTCGACGATCTCTGCCGTTTCGGCGGGGACTGGGCGGCGCCGCACGACGCCGCCGGCCCCGGCTGGGCGCATTTCCACATCGTCACGCGCGGCGAGTGCCTGCTCGATCGCCCCGGCCATGGCGCGCTCCGCCTCGGGGTCGGGGACGTACTGCTGCTGCCGCACGGCGATCCGCATGTGGTGCGCGCGCGGGCGGGAAGCGGGGGCGGCCGGCGCGCGCCGGTGGTGGAATATCGCAACGCCATCCGCATCAAAATGAGCCCCGGCGTCGAGGCGGATACCGAACTGGTCTGCGGGCGCCTGCATTTCGAGGCGGCGCCGCAGAGCCTCATCGTCGCGGTGCTGCCCGAGGTGGTGGTGCTCCGCGCCACCGATCGCCACCATGCGATGCTGGAGGGCATTCGCGACGAGCTGGATATCGATGCCGCCGGCGCCGCCGCGATCGCCACCGATCTCGCCAGCGCACTGTTCATGATGATGCTGCGCGCGCATCTGGAGGCGGCGGGCACCTCGTCGGGCGTGCTGCGCCTGCTCGGCCAGCCGGTGACGTCGCGCGCGATGATGGCGATGCTGCGCGAGCCCGCGCGGGACTGGAGCCTGGAGGAGCTGGCCGAGCGCGCCATATCGTCGCGCGCGACGCTGGTGCGCGCCTTCCGGGCGACATCGGGGCTGGCGCCGCTGGCCTTCCTCACCGAGGTGCGGCTGGGCCTCGCGCGGCAACAGTTGCTCGGTGGCCGGGCGACCATCGCGCAGATCGCCGCCGACGTGGGCTATCAATCCGAAGCGGCGCTGAGCCGGGCCTTCCATCGCCATTATGGTGTGCGGCCGGGGGCGCTCCGGGCCTTGGGCACGGGCTGAGCGTCAGGCCAGCGCCCGGCTGCGGACGCTCCCGCTCGTCACGCGGCGATACCAGGCGGTCGGCGTCTCCCCTTCGTGGCGCTTGAAGCAGCGCGTGAAATGGGCCTGATCCGAAAAGCCGTAGGCGAGCGCGATCTGGGCGAGCGGTTCGCCGGTCGTGCGCATCCGCTCCTTGGCGCATTCGATCCGGCGCCTGAGCAGATAATGGTGCGGCGAGCATCCCATCGTCCGCTTGAAGGCGCGCGCGAAATGGCTCGGGCTCAGCCGCACCGCGGAGGCGAGATCGGACACGAGCAGCCGGCCGCTCAGCCGCGCCTCGATCATCGATTTCGCGCGGCGCGCCTGCCAGGAGGCGAGGCCTCCACTGTCGTAAGCGCTGTCATCCGCGGCAGTCCTGCCGGCCATGGAGGAGAGGAATTCGAGGGCGCGATCGATGAAGTGCTTGGCTCCCATCGGGTCGCTCGACACGGTTTGCTGCGCCTGGGTCAGGACGAGCTTCAAGGTTGCGAGCTTCTGTTCGGTGGCCTGCGCACGATCATTGGAGATGATCGGAAGCGGGCTTCCGAAAAACGCGCCGGGGCTGGATGAAATATAGCCGTCGCGCGCTTCGTCCCGGCTCTCCAGGTCGAGGATGGCGGTGTTCGATATCATGACCAACTCCTTGCAAAGACATCGAAACGCCATGACACAGGAGAGATGTAACTGATGAACTGCGTCAGCAATAGCGTCAGTGAGGACAGGCCTTCTATCGAACATTGGTATGGGTGCTCGGGCACAGGGTATAGCGGGTCTAGACTTTAGTATGGGTGGGAACGCCGCCGCCATAATGTCGGGCCGCCGGGCGTTCAGCCGAGCGCGCGATAGCGGAAGTCGCGGAAGCGGGCTTCGCCCCGGCCGGCGCTGTAGAGGCCGGGGCGCAGCATCAGGAAGCCGCCGCGCACATTGTGATGATAGCCCGATACCTCCATGCCGCGATCGAAGCGCACCCATGTCCGCCCGCCGTCGCCGCTGGTGTCGAAGGTGACGATGTGGCGATCGTTGGTGACGCGCATCCGCATCCGCCGGCCGTGCGGGTTGGCGGGGCGGCCGCGTTCCTGCCCATATTGGTGGGTGACGAAGCGATCGCCGTCGAAACCGAGCCCGCAATAGAGCCGGTCGTCGTAGAAGAGCAGCAGGCCGGCGGTCGTGCCCGGATCGATCTCGATGTCGCATTCGAAGCGATAGGCGGTGTCGCCCGCGATCTGGAGCAGGGGCGAGGAATCCACCGGCGCCGTGCCGCTCGCGGCGAGGTGGAGCGTGCCCCCCGCCACATGGGCGCGGACGGCCTCGTCGGGGCGAGGGCGGAAGAAGCTCCAGCGGGTGCCGAGGTCGAGCCGGTCGAACTTGTCCGAGAGCGCCATGCCGTGGGGCAGCGCCTCTCCGCCGCGCGGCTTGGGGAGCGGGCGGGAGAGGTCGCCTCCGGTCATGCGGAACCAGCCGTCGGGCGTCCACTCCACCCGATCGAGCAGGGTCTGCCGGCCGAGCGTCCAATAGCCCGCCTCATAGCCGTGATAGAGCGCCCACCAGTCCCCTGCCGGCCCCTCGACCAGCGAGGCATGGCCGCGCGACCACCAGCGTTCCGCGCTGCTCGTGGTGCGGACCAGCGGGTTGGCGGGGCAATTCTCCCATGGACCGTGGATCGAGCGGGAGCGGGCGGCGATCACCATATGGCCGGTCGGCGGCCCGGCGGTGCCGCCGACGGCGGTGATGAGATAGAACCAGCCGCCATGACGGACCAGCTTCGGTCCCTCCGGCGAGAAGCCCTCGACCACCCAGTCCGCCGGATAATGCCACGGATCATAGACATGCTCGACCGGCCCCACCGTCGAGAGGCCGTCGTCGGCCAGCCGCACCCGATCCCCGCCCGAGAGGAACAGCCAGCGGCTCCCGTCCTCGCCGACGACATGACATGGATCGATATGATGGTGGAGGCCGAGATCGACGGGTTCGCTCCACGGGCCTTCGATGCGATCGGCGTGGATGACGTAGATCGAATTGGGCTCGGCCTTCACGGGGATGTAGAGGAAATAGCGGCCGTCGTGCTTCGCCAGCGACACCGCCCACACCGAGCCGATATTGCGATGGAGCGCCGGCCCGATCGGCCGCCAGCTCACCAGATCGCGCGAATGCCAGATCACCAGCCCCGGATAGGAATCGAAGCTGGAGAAGGTCATGTAATAGTCCGCGCCGTCCTTCAGGATGGCGGGATCGGGGCGGTCTCCGGCCATCACCGGATTGAGGAAGCGGCCGTCGCCGAGATCGGCGATGCGCTGGCCGTCGAGCCCGCGGCGCCAGGGGAAGGGCTCCGCCTGCTGCGGTGCGGCCGGGGCGGGGGAGCCCGGCACCAGCAGGGCGGCGCCGGCTCCGGTGGCGGCGAAGGCCTCGCGGCGGGTCATCGTCATAGTGGCCATTGCTCCATGCGTGTGCGGCCGCCGTCGAGGAGGGCGCGGTGGCGGGCGATGCGGGCGGCCCCGGTGAAGCCGCGCATCCGGTCGGCGAGGGCGAGCCAGACGGCGGCTTCGGCGAGGCGGCTGGCGGGCTCGACAGCGATGCGGTCCAGTTCGGTGGCGAAGGGCGCGAAATAAGCGGGTTCGCCCTGCCATGCGACGAGGCGCTTCAGGGCGTCGGCGCGGGTCCAGCCATGGAGGTGGATGCCGATGTCGGCGAGCGCCCGGCACACCCGGAACAGCAGCCAGTGGATATGGCCCAGTTCATCGCGCGGATCGGCGAAGGTGCCTTCTTGCGCGGCAAGCTGCTCGGCATAGATGCCCCAGCCTTCGACGAACGCCGCCGCATAGGTGAGGCGCAGCGGGTGGGGCGGCGTGGCCGCTTCGAGGCCGAGCTGCACCATATGACCGGGCAGCAGTTCGTGCGCGACCACCGAGGGCAGCGTCCAGCGCGGGCGGCGGCGTATGTCCTTGAGGTCGACGATATAGACGCCGCGCCGGGTGGGCGTGGGCGCTTCGCGATAGCCGTTGCGGCCGGCGGCGATCTCGGCCGGGCTGAGCGCGCGGACGTCGACGTCCGAACACCAGGGCGGCAGCGTGCCGAATGCGGCGGGGAGGCGGACGCGTTCCTCCGCGAGCATCCGCCGCATGTCGGAGACGGCCTGCGCGCGGCCGGTGTCGTCGTCGGGATAGAGCCAGCGCGGATCGCGCCACAGCGCCGAGTAGCGCGCGCCGATGCTGTCGCCCCGCACGCCGATGCGGTCGAACAGACGGGCGGCGCGGGCGTGGAGCGTCTCCCGCTCCTCGATAAGGCGGCGTTCGAGGGCGAGCGGATCGGCGGCGTTGCCCGATGTCCGGCGGAGCAGCAGCGTGTAGGCCTCGGCCCCTCCGGGGAGGCGGCCGAGCCCGGCTTCGGCGGGGGCCTTGGGGCGGAGCTTGTCGAGCAGCGCGGCCTGCCGGTGTAGCGCGGCGGCGACGGCGGGCGTCTCGGCGCGCGCCTTGGCGAGGCCGGCGATGGTCCGGTCGATCAGCGGCAGGGGCGGGAGGATGCCGGCGGCCGCATCGGCGCGGAGGCCCGCCGTGTCGGCGTCGATCGCTTCGGCGTCCGGCCGGGCGGCAAGCCACGCGCCGGATCGGGGCGTGACGCGATAGGGACGGCCCGACGGGAAATGCCGCAGCAGCGCGGCGTCGATCGCAAGCCCCGCGCGGGCGGCGTCCAGATCGAGGCGGAGCGGCTTTGTCGGGGCCTCGAACGGCGCGAGCCGCGCGAGCGCGGTGTCCGGCGGCAGATGCGCCGCCTCGTCCAGCGCGGCGCGGAGGTCGACGGGCGGCGCGGCCCGTGCGCCGCCCGTGGCGAGCCACGCCGCGCCTGCGCCCGCCAGCAGCTCGCGCCGCGCCACCGTCATCGGCGGGGCAGCGCCACGCGGTTATTGAGCCGCGTCACCTCCGCCGCCCGGCCGGGGAGCGCGACCTCAGCCGACAGCGTGGCGGGATCGACCCCGGCCGGGATCGCCAATCGCACGGTCGTGGTGCGGGGCAGGAGGTCGGTCGGTGCTTCGAGCGGGGGGAGGGGCGCGGTCGCGACCGCCCGGCCATCGGCGGCGATGAGGCTCGCCTGCCCGCCCGTCGTCGGCTGCGCGCCCAGGCTGTGGACCGTCAGCGTCACCCGCCGACCCGCAAGCGCGATGTCGTCCGCGCCGATGCCGAGATCGGGGCGTTGCTCGACAGGCGTGCCTGCTTTCACCAGCGCGAAGTCGAGCGTCGTTTCGCCCGGCGCGAACGTGACCTCGGTGGAGGCGCTGCGCTCCAGCGTCAGCGTCCGGGGAGCGCCGGCTCCCGTCATCGTCCACTGGCCGGCGGTGACGCTCCAGCCGGTCATCATCGCGCGCTGGAGGCGGCCGGTGGTGTTGTAGGCGATCACGCGGAACCGGCCGGGCGTGGCGCCCGGCATCAGGATCGCGACCGCCTCGGCGGCGTCGGGCTCCTCGAAGCGCCAGCTTACGATGTTGCCGGGCCAGCTCTGTCCCCGGCTGTTGGCGATGCCGCCGAGCCGCTCGCGCTGGAGGATATCGCTCGGCTGCTCGACCCGGTCGGACCACCAATGGCCCTCGGTCATCATGCCCATGCGCTGGGATTTCCGGGCGATGGCGTCGGCGTGGAGTTCCTCCAGCCAGTGCCTGTCCCCGGTCCCGTCCCATGCCGCATAGCGGGCGAAGGCGCTGGCCGGACGGCCGATCTTCGCGCGCCATCCGGCCCCGTCGGGCAGCGCGGTGAAGCCGTTCTCGTTGAACTCGGAAAGCGCCGCCGGCCCGGCCTTGTCGAGCCGCGCCTCGATCGGGCGGAGATAGCGCGCGTCGCCGGTGAAGCGCCACGCCGCCCACGCCGTCTGGAGCGGCAGCGTGGCGCCGCCGCCGTCGCCCTGTCGCTCGGCATCGGTGCGCCAGTTGATCTCGTTGGGGAAGCTCCAGCGGCCGTCCGCGCCCTGTTTGCCGTGGGCAAGCCAGCCGTCCATCAGCCCCGTCACCAGCCCGCGCGCGGCCGGGTTGCCGTTGTAGAGGCCGATCAGGATCGGGACGTGCATCACCGAGTAGGAATAGGGCTTCTGCCATTCCCACGGCCCTTCGCGGTAGATCCTGCGGCCGCCATACCAGTTGCTGGCGAAGTGCATGTGGCCGGCCGGGTTGCGCAGGATCACGCGCTGGAGCCCGCGCACATTGTCCATCAGCCGCTCGACCGCCTTCGGCTCGCCCCAGTTGAGATAGAGCCGCTCGCCGTTGGAATTGAGCCCCTCCTCATAGGCGTGCAGCTCGTCGGTGGTGATATATCCGAGGCCGTTCACGATCATGCCGTTCTTGTAGACCGCGTCCGACAGCGCGCGCAGCGAGGCGTTGATGCGATCGGGCTCCACCCCCATCAGCGCGAGGCCGGGCCATTGCTGGGTGAGGTCTGTATCGTCCGAGATGCCGCCGCCGAAATCGCCATAGGGCACCTGCCGATGGTCGATCCACCAGTCCACGAACCGGCGGACGAGCTTCAGGTCTTCGAGCTGGCGGAAGGCCCAGAGCGGCACGCCGGCGGGCGGCTTGGGCTGGGTGAAGGGCGGCATGTTCTCGGGCCGATAGTCGATGTCCGCCCAATAGGTGCGCGCCTCCGCATTGTCGGGATCGACGCGCAGCAGATCGCTGATGTCGCCATAGAGGCGCTCGTACAGCGCGGCCCGGCGCGAGGCGGTGTGCTCCTCGACGAGGAAGGCCCAATTGTCCTTCACCTGGTTGAGCCGGTCGGCGACATGCTCCTTCAGCGCCTCGGCGCGCGGCTTGAAGACGAGGCGGATGCGCGCGCCGTCGAGCGCGGCGGCGTCGAAGTCCGGCGCGGCGGACGCGATGCTGAGATAGAGGCTGGCGTTGGGCAGGATGCGGTCGCGCAGGTCCAGCCACAGGGTCCGCGCCTCGCCGGGGCGGACCGAGACCGAGATGTCGATCATGTCGCGGGCCGGCCAGATCGGGTCTTTGACGCGGATGTCGAGCGGGATCAGCCCCGCCGCATTGGGCTTGGCGTGGAGCGCCGGGATATCGAGGGCGATGCCGTCGAGCCCGTCATGGACATTCTCCCAGCTATAATCCCATGCCCGCGCGATGGGCTGGTCCGCATGGGCCGGGCCGAAGCTCGACGGTATGAGGATGTGGACGATCGGCGCTCCGCCCGAGGCCCGCTGCACCTTGACGCCCGCCCCGGCGCTCCCCGCGCCCACCGCCGCCTTCACGCCCGAGGAGGGCATGGCGATCACCGTGCTGCGCTCGTCGGGCGGGTAACGACCGGCGATGAAGCCGTTGAGCGCGTCCAGCGCCGCGATGCCGGGGGAGGCGCCGGCGTCCACCGTGTAGGAGAGCTTGAAGCTGCCTTGCGGTTCGGCGCCGGGCGCGATGTCATAGGCCCAGATTTCCTGGATCGGCTGCTCCTGCATCACATTGGTGAAGCTGAGCGTGCCGCCCTGCCGCTCGCCGACGCTATCGAAGCTGCGCACCACGCCTTGGGGGCGCCGGGCGAGGAGGATGGGTTTGCCGTCGCCGGTCCAGTCGAGTTGGCCATAGGCCGCGCCCCGGATTTCGACGCGGTTGAAGCGCTCGTCGGGCGGGACGGTGAGGTCGTAGCGTTTGCCGCCCTCGACATAGACGTTCCAGTCCGGCAGCTCGAAATAATCGTCGCGGCCGGGCAGGCGGGAGCGGTTGTAGACGCCCGGCCATGTCGTCTCCGCGATGCCGTCGACGCCCTTCCACATCCGCTCCTTGAGGTCGCGCGCGTCGGCGAACTCGACCTTGCGCACGCGGGTCACGGCCGCATCGAGCACGGGCGGGGAGGCATGGTCCCAGCCATAGCGGTGCAGCCATGCGGCGCGCTCGGCGGTGGCGTCGGGTGCGGGCGCGGGGCCGGGCTCGCGCTTGTCGGCGAGCGCCGCGACGTCGTTCGCGCCCAGCATGTGATCGTAGACGCGGATCTCGTCGAGATCGCTGCCGCGCATGAAGTGATAGCGGCTCTGCACCTGATGCGGCGAGAGCACGCGCCCGGCCATGCCGAACTGGTCGAGTCCGCTGTCGAGATCGGCCTTCTGATCCTTGCGGGCCACCTCGCGCCCGTCGACGAACAGGCGGACGCCCGCCGTCTCGTCCCACGCGAAGGCGATATGGTGCCAGGCGTCGGGGGCGGGCAGCGCCTCCATCGTCCACGACACGCGCACCCGCGACAGGTTGGCGTCGGTGACGAAGGCGTCGAAGCCATGGCCGTTCCAGTCGATGCGCAGGAACGCCATGTCCCAGCTCGAATGATCCGCGAAGCCGACGCGGAAGATCGAGAAGGGCGCCTTCCCCACCGGGGTCCGCGCGCGCCAGAAGAAGGCGAGCGTGCCCCGCGCCGCGCGCATGTTGCCGGGCGCCTTCCACGCGACATAGCCGTCATCGGCCCACCGCGCCGCGCCGCCCATCGCGCCGTCGGGCGTGACGGTGACGTCGCTCAGGAAATTGGGGACGGGATCGCCCTCGGCCCGATCGGCCGTGAGATCATGATCCGCCGAGGCGCGGAACAGCAGCCCGCTCGCATCCGGCGCGGCCATCGCCGGCGATGTCGCGAGCGCAGCCGCCATCGCCAGCATCGAGATCGAGCCCAAACGCATGACAGTCCCTCCCAGATGGACGCGGGCGCGACGCCCGTCTGATGGCCCCGGACCGCGTCAGCCGGCGTCCACGCGCGCGAGGCGGGGGCTGAGCAGATGGATCACCAGCACCGCGATCAGATAGACGCTGCCCGCCACCGCGAAGATCGGCGTGTAGCTGCCCGTGGTCTGGAGGATGTAGCCGGTGAACTTGGCCATCATCATGCCGCCGATCGCGCCCATCGTGCCGCCGATGCCGACCACCGATCCCACCGCCGCGCGCGGGAACATGTCCGACGGCAGCGTGTAGAGATTGCACGAGAAGGCCTGATGCGCCGCCGTCGCCAGCCCGACGATCGCCACCGCCATCCACAGATTGCTGCAATATTGGGCGAAGAAGATCGGCATCACGAGGAAGGCGCAGACGAGCATGGTGATCTTGCGCGCGGCGTTCGCGCTCATCCCCTGCCGCATCAGCCGCGAGGAGGACCATCCGCCCGCGATGCTGCCGAGATCGGAGATCAGATAGATCGCCACCAGCGGCGGCCCGAAGCTCAGCAGATCGAGATGATAGGTCTTGGCGAGGAAATCCGGCGTCCAGAACAGGAAGAGCCACCAGATCGGATCGATCAGGAACTTGCCCAGCGCGAACGCCCATGTCTCGCGATAGCCGAGGATGCGGCGCCAGCCGATCGGCTGGGACGGGTCGGCGGGATCGCTCTCGATCAGCGCCAGCTCGGCCATCGACACGCGGCGATGCTCGCGCGGGCGGCGATAGAGCGCGATCCACGCGACCAGCCATGCGAGGCTGGCGATACCGGTGACGACGAACGCCATCCGCCAGCCGAAGGCGACGGTGAGCGCCGGCACCACCAGCGGCGTCACGATCGCGCCGACATTGGCGCCCGCGTTGAACAGGCCGGTGGCGAGCGCGCGCTCGCGGGCGGGGAACCACTCGGTCACCGCCTTCACGCCGGCGGGGAAGTTGCCCGATTCGCCGAGGCCGAGCACGACGCGCGCCATCGAGAATTGCGCCGCCGAGTTGACGAAGCCGCAGAGCATGTGCCCCGCCGTCCAGATCAGGAAGGCGATCGCATAGCCGACGCGCGCGCCCAGCCGGTCGACGATCCGCCCGAAGCCGAGATAGCCGATCGCATAGGCCGCCTGGAACCAGAAGATCACGTCGGCATAGGTCTCTTCAGACCAGCCAAGCTCGTGCGAGATGGTCGGCTTCAGCAGCCCGATCATCTGGCGATCGACATAGTTGATCGCCGTCGCGGCGAAGAGCAGGCCGCAGATCGCCCAGCGATACCGCCCGATCCGCTCCGCCGCCGCGATGATTTCGGGCTGCTGCATGTTCGCCATGCCCTTCTCCTGTCCTGTTGGGCCTCTCAGCGGGCCGTGATTCTGCACCGGACGGCGTAGCGGTCATCGAAGCGCGCTTCCACCCGTTCGCCGGGTTTGACCGGATGGACACCGGTGACCGCGCCGCTCGAGATCCACTGGCCGGGATGGAGCGCGATGCCGCGTGCCGCCATATGCTCGAACAGGAAGCGCGCCGCGCCGAACGGCCCGTCGAGCATGGCGGCGGCGGTGGCGGCGCCGATCCGCCGGCCCTCGATCCACAGCTCGATCGGCCAGCCCGAGATGTCCGTCTCGCGCCAGTCCGGGATCGCGGCGCCGACGACCAGCCCGTTATTGTTGCCGAAATCGGAGATGGTGACGATCGGCCCGCCGGCATTGATGCCGGGATAGGGCGAGCTGGCGATCTCGATGCCGACATGCACCGCGTCGATCAGCGCGCGGGCCTCGTCGATGGTGAAGCACCGCTGCGCGGGATCGGGCGCGGTGCCGATGCGCAGCAGGAACTCCGCTTCGGCGGCCGCGAAGCCGTCACCGAACACGGGCATGGCGATGTCGTCGGCGTCGCCGGCGGTCACCACCTGATCGGCGAAGATCGGGCCGGCGAGGCGGTTCATCTCCTCGACGGGCGGTTCGATCTTGCCGACCTTCCAGCCGGCGACGGGGCTTTGCGTCAGGCCGATCGCGGCGTCCTGCACGGCATAGGCCTGTTCGAGCGCGGCCGGGATGTCGCCGGGATAGTCGGGCAGGGCCGTCCCCGCCTGCCGCGCGCCGACGAAGGCGCGGGCGATGCGTGCTTGATTCTCGTCCTTGTCGTCAGGCTGCACGCGACGCCCCTCCGGCCAATGCTTGTTCCGGCTGCTATCCAGCGCATGAGGAAACCGGTGTCAAGATCATCTCGTACGAAGTCGTGAGCGGCGGCGCCGCGATGGAGGCGGCGGAAGCCGAGGCCGATCGCGGCGCTCCGCCCGGTGGCGTGGGGCGTCATCCGAAAGGCTTTTGCGGCCATCTTGCGCTTCTTCTTGACACCGGTTACCAATTGCGACGACGACAGAAGGGCGAGATGGCCGGCCCGAGGCTGGCCTGACGGCTGTTCACCACAGACGATCCCCTGCGCGATTCGAGAAGGCGAGAGAGCGATGTTTGATCGGACGTATTACGCGACGCACCCGGAGATGATGGAGGGGGTGTCGAACGAGGCGTTGCGGGATC
>NZ_JAASQK010000013.1 GCF_011762195.1 Sphingomonas oligoaromativorans
CCCCATGACCTGATGATCAAACAGGCGGCATGAACGACAACCGGGATTAGCTTAACTCAGCCGCCAAACTGTCCAAGAAGGCGGGACCACCTCAATCCTCGGCTGTGCGACGAATGTGCCGCGCCCACGCCGTATCTCGACCATCCCGCGCTTGACCAGACTCTGGACGGCGGAGCGGACGGTCGTGCGGCTCACCGCAAAGTCCCGGACGAGCTCGTCCTCTGACGGAAGCCGTTCTCCGAGCTCAAGCTCGCCAGTCGATATGCGGGCCGCGAGAGTGGCTTCCACCTGCGCGTAAAGAGGAAGGCGATCAGTTTCCGACATCATAAATCCTCTATGACATAGTGACATCATTATGTCTGTAACGGATCGGTCTGTCGGCGCGTAGAATGATGAACCGCCGCCAGGAGATCAGAATGCCCATATTGATGCGACAGCTCATACCTTCCACTAAGGGGTTCGCACCGAGCGTTACCGCGATGCCGATCCGTCTGATCGTCGGCTACGGCTTCATGGAGCACGGCTTCGCCAAGCTGGGCCGGGGCGTCGACGGGTTCGCCCACATCCTCCAAGCAATTGGCATGCCCTTCTCTTCGCTGCTGGCTTGGTCCACCGTCCTGATCGAGATTCTCGGAGGGCTCGCCATCCTGCTCGGCGCATTCGTCGCGCTCGCCAGCATCCCAATGGCGATCGTCTTGATTGTTGCCATCCTCACCGTCCACTTCCCGAATGGGTTCAGCTCAATCAAGCTGCAGTCCTTCGGCCCCGACGGAGCACATTTCGGCCAACCAGGCTACGAATGCGACCTGCTCTATCTGGCCGGGCTCGCCGCGCTCGTCCTCGGCGGCGCTGGTCCTCTCTCCATAGACCGGCTCATTTCCCACACACTGGGGCGAGAGACCGAAACACTGCCCCACCAAGGCCGATGAACATGGAACTCTGGTATACGACCACCTCGCCCTTCGCCCGCAAGGTTCGGATCGCCGTTGCCGAGCTCGGCCTCACCGATCAGATCGCCCTGGTGCGCGTCGACCCGTGGACCGACGACCGGCTCCGCGAGCGCAATCCCCTTTCCAAGGTGCCGACGCTCGTCCTCGACGATGGCACCGCGCTGCCCGAATCCAGCCTCATCTGCGAATGGCTCGATCACCTGTCGGATGAGCGGAAGCTATGTCCGGTCCAAGGTCCCGACCGCTGGCGCGCGTTGCGTCTCCAAGGCATCGCGGACGGGGCGGCAACCGCCGTCGGCCGGCTCTTCGCCGACGAGCACCGGCCCGAGACCGAGCGCTCGGAGGCAATGATGGTTCGGTTCGCCGCTGCCCGCGACAGCGTGCTTGATGCTCTCGAGCCCGAGGACCTCGACGGCGAACCAAGGATCGGCGAGATCGCTGTCCTCGCGCTGCTAGGCTATCTCGATTTCCGTTGGCCCGAACGGGACTGGCGATCTGGACGGCCGCGGCTGGCGAATTGGGCAAAGCTGATGTTCAAGCGACCATCGATGGCCTCGACGGTGCATTCGATTTAGCACGTTACCATGGCTTTGGCGCGCGGGTCTGCCTTCGACTTCGTATGCCGGTGTGTAACCACGCGACGCGCTCGCCCGTAGGCTCACCGAACGAGCGCCGAGAATCTCGCGTCGCGTTATCGGAGGTCAGCAGTGAACATTGACGGCAAACGTGTCCTGATCACCGGCGGTTCAAGTGGGATCGGACTAGAAATGGCCCGCCTCCTGCTGACATCGGGTGCGAAGGTGGCAATCACCGGCCGACGGGGCGATGCACTCGCAGATGCCGTTGCCCAGCTCGGGCAGGGCGTCGTGTCGATCCAGGGCGATGTCGCTGACGCGCAAGTTCGATCCGCCATGCTGTCTCGGGTCACCGAAGAATTGGGTGGCCTCGATATTCTGGTCAACAATGCCGGCGGCGTCAGGGCTGGCCGGCTCGAGAACACGTCAGAGTCCGAAATCCGCCAGATGATCGACGTCGACCTCGTCGCGCCGATCTTGCTCACGCGCGAAACGCTTCCCCTCCTTCGAGCGAGCGGTGACGCGCTGATCGTCAACGTGAGCTCGAGCATCGCGCTCGTCGGCCTGCCGTTCTACGCAACTTACGCAGCCGCGAAGTCGGGCTTGGCCCATTTCGGCGAGTCTCTGCGTCGCGAACTCTCGGGCGAGGGAATCGGTGTCCTCACCGTCTATCCGACCGCGACCGATACGCCGATGATGCAAACATCGGGTCTCGCACGCGATGGTGGTCGCGAGACTGCCTCGGTCGTCGCCGCGCATGTCATCGAGGCCATCCGGTCCGGCGCGATCGAGGTCGTTCGCGGTGACAAGGAGCGTCTCGCGATGGTGGCGCTCAATAAGGCGGACCCCGCGACTGTCGATGCGGCCTTCGTGAAGCAGAAGGATGCGATCGAGGCAGCCGCCCGCGACCATTCAGCGCTCTGACGACGTGAAAGTCGGGAGATTAGCGATGTCCTTTTGTCGAGACGGCATCGCCTGCGTGAGCGCGGCGGCTGCAATCATGACGCTTATGGGCGCCGCGCCTTCAATGGCCCAGAACAGCCCGGTGGTGGTCGAGCTCTATCAGAGCCAGGGCTGCTCGGATTGTCCGCCGGCACAAGATAATCTGAACCGGCTTGCCGATCGCCCCGACGTGCTCGCTCTGTCCTTCGCCGTCACCTACTGGGACTATCTCGGGTGGAAAGACAGCTTCGCCTCACAGCAGTTCACCCAGCGGCAGCGCGACTATGCCACGCGCAGCGACACGGGTGAGGTCGCAACCCCGCAATATTGGATCAACGGCCGCACGACTGTGCTCGGCGCCAATCCGGCGCGCGTCGCGCAAGTGATGGCGCAGGAGCACCTTACCGGCGGTCCTCCGGTATCCTTGTCGGGCAACAAGATCGCGATCGGGTCTGGCGGCGCTCCGCACGGCGGCGCCGACGTGTGGCTGGTGCGCTACGATCCCCGAACGATTCAGGTCGCCGTGCGCGCCGGCGAAAATGGGGGCCGCACACTCCCTCACCGCGACGTCGTGAGGAAGCTGACCAAAGTGGGCCGCTGGACCGGCGCGCCGCTGTCGATCGCGATCGCACCGGGGAAGGATGCGGCGTGGAAAACGGCCGTATTGCTCCAGGCGGGCGACGGCGGACCGATACTCGCGGCCGCGAAGGGGTGACCGTCGACGCGGCCGCCCTCGTACCAGATCCACGTCGATCACCCCTTACCTGACCAACAAGGACCAACCGTTGGATATTCATTTCGACTGCACGCAGTGCGGCCGCTGCTGCCACAATCTCAAACTTCCGCTGAGTGTCGATGAGGCGAAGCGCTGGGCGAAGAACGGCCACGAGGTCCAGTTGCTGATCGAGGCGACACCGGCCTACGAGGTGCCGGAGCGTGGCTCGCCTGAGCGCTATCGTTTTGATCGGTCATTCCCTGCGATGAGCGGGTCGGTTCCGATCCGGGTAAGCGTCATCGTTGTGGCTGCGTTTGAAGGCGCTTGCCCACATCTCCTCCAGGATATGCGCTGCGGTGCCTATGAGACACGACCGACGGTCTGCCGTATCTATCCTGCGGAGGTCAGTCCCCGCGCTCAGCTTGTGCCAGCGCAGAAGGCATGCCCTCCCGGGGCCTGGCTGCCCGACCAGCCGCTGCTGTTGTCGGACGGGGTCATCGCGGACAATGAATTGTCGTTGCTGATCGACGCGCATCGCGCGGCATCCCTTGCCGACGTGGAGCTCAAGCAGCAGGCCTGTCGGTCTCTTGGCATCGCAAGTGCAGCCTTTGCGAACGAGGGATACGCGCTCTTTTCGCTCTTACCGGACATCGTCGACGAGGTCTTCGCGAACCGGCTCCTCGCACCGTTGGAGGACGCCGAGGCAGCGCAATGGCAGTTCGTGACGAACCGGCAGCCGACACTCATCATGCTGGAAACGGTCGAGGCCACGTCGAAGGTGATCAGCCGCGGCGACACCTACATCGGTTTCTTCGAAGACGATATTTGAGACATTCTGGCGGCGAGAGCCGTGGCTTGACCTGCTGGAGATCGCCTCGGGTCCAATCGATACTGTGACGCCGGGAGGTCGAAGTCTCACAGCTGACCCGGGCCCGCACGCGTAACCAAGTCTGGCGTAGATCATCTCAAACCTTCTTCGTGAAGGCTTCCGGCCGGGTGATACGAGCGGCCAGAGCTGCAAGCTCCGCTCGCGGGTCGAAGGTTACGGTGCCATCGGCCGCGCTACGAATGCCTAGCCGCTCGAACAACTTGCCAAGATCGGTCGCAACGCGGTCCTGCGAGAAGCGTCGATAGAGTGGCTCTAGCGCCGTCACGCCGCAGGCATGATCGCCGATCGCCATCATCTGTTCGGGCTGCCACGTCACGATGTTGCCGCCGCTCGCGGCCGACACCGCCCGCATTGCGTCGACCAAACTAGCCCGTCCGCCACTTTGCTCCCAGATCGCGACTTCGGCCTCGAGCCAGAAGGTCGCACCGCCCCAATAGAGACGGCCCCAGCGATCCGTGCCGTCCATGCCACCTTCTTCGGCCATGGGCTCGCCGCGCGGCATTCCGCGCAACGATTGAGACCAGACATCCGAGATCGGCAGCTCACCCGCCTGCGCGCGCGCGATGGGTTCGAGCCAAGTCGCATTGCCCTCCTGCAGCCACAGCGCACGACGCGGGAGATCCGGTAGCGAGGCGTGCATCATCTCGTGAACGAGGATCCAGTCGTTGCGAAACGCCTTCGGCGCCGCATCCCGGCCGACATGGATTCGGGTAGCAGAGCCCGCAAAGCCGAAGGTCGTTCCGTGGCCGACCGTGTCGCTGTCCTCGGCGATGACGAGCAAGCCATAGTGCTTGATCGGGAAGTGGCCGAAATAGGTGGCGATCGCTCTGGCCGCCATTCCGACCCACAGGCGGACTTGGTTCCGATCGAGGCCCGGCGCGCCGTCCGCGAAGACTAATACGATCGAGCCGCCGTCGAGATCGATGCGTTCACCCGGCTGATCCGCGAGCGCCCGGTAGAGCGTCCGCGGATCATCGTACCGATCGGCCGCGCCGACCGATCGGAGCGCAACTCCGGTCATGCCTGCTCCACCGAGCGCGGCGAGTAGAAGGCGCCGGCTGAGGAGCGACATCGCGATCGCTCCTACTTCAGCGGTGTCGCGGCGAACGCCTTGATCTGGTCCGCCTGGGTGACGCCAAGGGTCCGGCCCACTTCGCGGCTCCCCTTGAACGCGATCAAGGTCGACTGCTGATTGATTCCGAGCGCCTTCTTCTCGGCAATCTGGTGGTCATAATCGAGCCGCAGGATTACGAGCTTCGCATAATCGGGTGAGGCCGCGATGGCATCGAGCGCGGGGGCCTGCGCGCGGCATGTGGGGCACCAGGGCGCGAACGCATCGATCAGCACGGGCTCGCCCTTCGCCTGGGCCGCCTTGAGCGCAGCGATAGAGAAGGGGCGGATCGGCTGTGCCGCGGCCGGAACGGCCGCCAACGCCAAAAGGGCGACGAGCAAGAAGGTCTTGAGCATAATTTTTCTCCGATGTTCGAGGCAATCAGATCGAGGTGGTGAGGTTGGTCAGCCAGTCGGGCGAGTGCATCAGCACCAGCGTTTCGAAGGCGCGATCACCGCCCGTGACGATGAGCACGGCAACGGCGGCGACGAGCGCGCCGAGTGCCCGCCTGCCGTTCTGACCGGCGCCGAGCAGCCGGCCGCGCCACCGCGCCAGCACCGAGCGTGCAACGAAAGAGATCGCGACGAGCACCGTGGCGATGCCGAGCCCGAACGCGCCCATCACGACGGCGACGGAGCCGAGATCCTGGCCCTGCGCGGCGAGAATGGTGGCGGCGCCGAGGGTTGGGCCGACACACGGGCTCCAGACCAGGCCGAGCAGGGCGCCGATCGCCGCCTGACCGAGCAGGCCGAAGCGTTCCAGTCGCTGCTGGCGCTGGCTCGCCCAATTGGCCAGCGGTCCGGCAAGCCGTTCGAAGCTGTGCTGGAGGGCCGGTACGAGAAGGACGATGCCCAGCGCCAGCAACAAGACCGCGCCGACGACGCGCACCACGTCACTGTCCAGTCCGATCGACGCGCCGAGCGTGGCGATTACAAACCCAGTGGTCGTGAAGGAAAGGACGAGGCCAACGGCGAGTGAGAGCGGTCCGTGGCGATGCTTCTGTGCGGCCCCACCGAGCACGATGGGGACCAGCGGCAGCACGCACGGCGACAGGATCGTCAGCGCGCCGGCCGCATAGCCGAGGACGGGGTTGAGCGTACTCATGCGACGACTTTGAACGGTGCGCGGATGTCATCCTGCTCCGGCAGGCTGCCGTCGAGCCCGATCAGCCGATCGAGCGACCAGCCGCCGCCACCCAGCGCAATGAGCGGGAGCAGCAGCCCGGCCCAGCTCAGATGCGTCGGCCAGGCGTCGGGATAGACGAAGATCTCGATCACGCTGGTCATGCCGAACAACGCAAGCGCGGACGGCTTGGTGAAAAAGCCGAGCGTGAGAAGGATGGGGAAGAGATGCTCCGAATAGGTGGCGACATGCGCCGCGATGACCGGATCCATGAACGGAAGCGCATAGTCTGTCCGAAAGAGTTCGTAGGTCGCATCGGTGATGTGCAGCACACCGTCGACCTTGGTGCGACCCGACATGAAGAAAACCGCGGCCACGCCGAGCCTCGCTACGAGAAGCAGGAAAGACTGCGGAAGGAGCCGTGAAGCCAGCGCACCGGCGCGGCGATAGGCGAGGATGGGCGACGACATGGCTATCCTTTCGTTGCTTGGGCGGGCTGTCCGTCGTCGCGGGTCGCACGACGACAGACGCCGCCGGCGATCACGCCTTGGGGGTGAGCGAGCCGAAGCCCTTCGGGGTCTTGATGGTGGTGCAGGTGCCGGCCTTGACCAGCTTCCACGCATTGCCCTGATAGCTGATCTTCGAGGTGCCCGCGCACGACGTGCCAGCACCAGCCTTGCAGTCGTTCTTGCCGGCGAGCGAAACGCCGTAGCACTTCTCCATCGCGGGCTTCGCCTGGTCGGCGGCATGGGCGGAGCCGGCGACGAGGCCGAGAGCGAGCGTTGCGGCAAACGCCGCATGGGTCTTCGTCATGATCGAAAGATCCTTGTTTCTAGCCTCTCGCGCGGCCGGCAGAGGGGTGTTACCGGCCGCGCGGTGACCCAGGGGAGGCTGGAAGCGGGGCCACGTCGCCCCTACGCGGCACCTTCCGGCGCGGTTACACGCCGCGTATCGAACTATTGTTCTGGGCGACGATGTAACCAGCATGGGGACACGCACGTAGGCGTTGACCGGGAGCGCGAATGCAGGTCAGCGAAGATCAGCTCAAGGCGTGGATGACAGGTGGCCTCGACGGTGACGCCGGGGCGCACGAGGCGTTGTTGCGGGCTCTGCTTCCGCTGCTGCGCAGCTTCTATCGCCGACGACTGCGCGGAGCCGACGATGATGTCGAGGATCTAGTGCAGGAAACGCTCATTTCCATTCACACGCGCAGAGCGAGCTATGATCGTGACCGGCCCTTCACGGCCTGGTTCTACGCGATCGCGCGTTATCGCCTGATCGATCATCTCCGCCGTCGCCGTGCCTCGGTGCCGATCGAGGACGTTGAAGCGATCCTCGTCGCCGAGGGCTTCGAGGAGGCGGCTTCAGCGCGCATGGATGTCGACGCGCTTCTGTCGACCCTGTCGCCCAAGCAGGCCCGAGCGATCCGCGACACGCATGTCGACGGTCTCAGCATTGCCGAAGCCGCAGAGAAAGCCGGCACCGGGGAATCCGACGTGAAGGTCTCGGTCCATCGAGGCCTCAAGGCTCTCGCCGCCCGGCTGAAGGGGACCGGCCATGAACACCGATCAGTTCATCAGCTCGCTGACCAGAGACGTCCGCCGCGTGCCGCGCCGAGCTCTCGCGCAACGGATCGGCGGGGGGATAGCGGGCGGAGCCGTGGTCACGCTCGTGCTCGTCACGGTACTTCTGGGTGTCCGGCCCGATCTCCACGTCGCGATGCACGGCTTCGCGTTCTGGATGAAGTGGACCTACACGATCTCGCTTGGGGTCGGCGCGGTCTTCGCGGTCGCGAGACCGTCGCGACCGACGCCATCGTCGCTGCGCGGTGCATGGCTGCTGGCCGTCCCGGTCCTGCTGCTCGCCGGCATCGGCATCGGTGAACTCGCGACCACACCCTACAAAGACTGGCTCGCCATGTGGCTGGGGCAGAGCTGGAAGGTCTGTCCGTGGCTGGTGCTCAGCCTTTCAATGCCGATCTTCGTGGGCCTGCTCTGGTCGTTCCGCCGCATGGCGCCGACCCGCTTGCGCGCCGCCGGTGCCGCGGCGGGCCTCGCCGCCGGCGCGTGGGCAGCGACCATCTATTGCCTGCACTGTCCGGAGGTTTCCGCGATCTTCGTGCTGACCTGGTATAGCCTCGGCATCCTACTTGCGGCCGGCATCGGAGCCTTGGTCGGTCCCAGACTTCTCCGCTGGTGATCCTGTAACCGTCCCTGGACGCGCTGCGTAGGGGGAGCGCCATTCCGGCATACCAGGAGATGTTTATGACCCCCTCGAAGTCCGCCGTCGGTTTCGCCGCTGCCGCCGCTCTGATCGCCATGTCGGGCGCCACCGTCAGCAGCCCCGTTTTCGCCAAGAGCGGCGCCTCGAAGATCGTGCCGTGCTACGGCGTGAACTCCTGCAAGGGCACCTCGGACTGCAAGTCGGGCAAGCACGACTGCAAGGGCCAGAACGAATGCAAGGGTCAGGGTTTCAAGGATCTGACCGCCAAGGCGTGCACCGCCCAGCACGGCAGCCTGACCGCGCCGGCCAACTGATCCCGTCCTGAGGGCCGGCTCTGCGAGCCGGTCCTCCCCCTTATCGTGCAGGAGCGCATCATGCTGACCCAGCACCAGTTCGGCTTAGGCCTGCGCAAGCCACATTACGCCGATTTCCTCGAGAGCGAGACAACCGTGCCGGTCGATTTCGTCGAGGTGATTTCCGAGAATTTCATGGTCGAGGGCGGGCGCCCCGTCGACGTCCTGTTTCGCGTTCGCGAACGCCACCCCGTTGCGCTCCATGGCGTGTCCATGTCCGTTGGATCCGCCGATGGCGTCGATCCGGACTATCTGCGCCGCCTTCGGCGCCTCGCTGATGCGATCAATCCGCTGTTCGTGTCAGACCATCTGAGCTGGTCGCGGATCGAGGGCTTCAATTCGCACGACCTCCTGCCTGTACCCTACATACAGGAGGCGCTCGATATCGTGAGCGCCAATGTTGCGCGCGCACAGGACGTGCTCGGCCGACCGATGCTGATCGAGAATCCCTCCAGCTATGTCTCGTTCACGGGCGACATGACCGAATGGGAGTTTCTCGCCGCACTCTGCGCCCGAACCGGCTGCGGCTTGCTGCTCGACGTCAATAACATCTTCGTCAGCGCGACCAATCACGGTTTCGATGCGATCGCCTACCTCGACGGGATTCCCGCCGAACGTGTGCGGCAGATCCATCTCGCTGGACACAGTCAGGGGCGCGATCTTCTGATCGATACCCACGACAAGCCAGTGCCGGATTCGGTCTGGTCGCTCTACGCCGCGGCGCTTGCTCGCCTCGGCCCGGTCGCGACGATGATTGAACGGGATGACGATATTCCGCCGCTCGCCGATCTACTCGCCGAGTTGGATGTCGCACGGCGCATTGCAGTCGATGAAAAGAGGCTGGCGGCATGAGCCTGCTCGCCCTTCAGCGCGACTTTCGTCAGTGGCTCGACACAGAATCTGCCGAAGCCGCAGCGCGGATCGGCGACCAGGCAACTCCGGGTCTCTCGGTTTACCTCAACAACTATCGCAGCGCGCTGATGGCGTGCCTTGCCGAAAGCTTTGGTTCGGTAAAAGCCTGGATCGGCGACGATGCTTTCGAAAGTGCGGCTGCGGCGCACATCGAAAGGCAGCCGCCCTGTAGCTGGACGCTCGACGACTATGCGTTGGAATTTCCAGAGACGCTCGACGCCATCTATGTGGCTGATCCGGAGATTGCCGAGCTTGCGCGTCTTGAGCGAGAGCTTGGCCGCATCTTCGTTGGCAAGGATGCCGAGCCGCTCGATGTGGCGACCCTCGCCGACATCGATTGGGAAGCAGCCACAATCGATTTCGTGCCCACGCTGACAATGATCGAGGTGACTACGAACGCCGCCTCGATCTGGTCGAGCCTCGCCGAGGATAAACGGCCGCCCGTCGCCGAAATGCTGCCTCGCCCCGCCTCCGTCGCTATTTGGCGCGTCGCCTTCATGCCGACTTTTCGGACGATCGAGGACGACGAACGGAAGGCCATAGAGGCGTTGGCTGGGGGGGCGACATTCAGTGCTTTGTGCGCGACGTTCGTCGGGGAGCATGGCGAAACGGAGGGACTGGCGCTCGCCGGGAGGCTGCTGAGCCAATGGATCGCGGATGGTCTTGTCGCGCGCATCCGGGATCAGAGCGTTCAGCCGGACAACTTAGCGGCGCGCATCTGCAAAAACGATTATCGGGTGGCTGAATGATCGACATGGGCGGCGCAAAGCCGACCAGTTTGTTTGCGCGACCGGAATGGCAGGTTTCAGCAAGAGCCGCCGCTCACTTCAACGAAGCTGAACGTCTTAAGCTGGTCGACCGCTGCCGGAAGCGATCGCCGGATCTTCAGGCTTCCAGGTCGGACCGCTTTTGGAGGCGTGTGGTGGCAAAACGGGCGCCTTCTCAACGAGGGCGCTGCACATTAGGCTTGCGAAATGGGCAGACCAGCGAGCAGCGAAGTGTAGGTCGCGAGTCTGCGGGACACGAACTCCGTGAACAGCCGTACGCGTGCTGTCTTGCGCGTCTCCCCTTGGGTGAGGAGCCAGAGCGTACCGTACATGTGCAGATCCGTGCCCGGCACCCTGGCCAGCCCAGGGTCGGTATCGCCGACGAAGCAAGGTAGCGTTCCGATGCCGAGCCCTTGCCGTATGGCGACGATCTGTGCTGCGGCATCGGTCGTCCTGAAGGGCACCGACATGGTGCGAACCCCGCCCTCCGACGCCCAATCCGGAATGCCGTGCATGCTGATGACGATCCACCGCATGGGATCCGCCGCGCCGGCGCGCCACGCTTCCAGTCGATCCCGGGACATGTAGACGCCGCCGAACACATCCGGTCCTTTCAGCCCGTGAAGATTGAGCGGCAGCGTCTTGCGCTCATAGACGACGCGGATTGCAACGTCGGCGTCTCGATTGGTGAGGTTTGCCAGCTCGCCGGATGTCAAGATGTCCATTTCGATGTCGGGATGCAGCCGCGCAAAATCGGCGAAGTCGGGGACGAGCAGATGTGTCGCGAGTATCGGTGTCAGGGTGACCCGCAGAAGACCGCGCACGCTCTGGTCGCGCCCGAGCACACGCGCCTCCAGCTGGTTGGATGACGCTTCCATCTGCTTGGCGAGTTCGACGACGTCCTCGCCGGCGTCCGTCAAGCGATAGCCTGACGGCAGCTTTTCGAACATCTGCGCCCCGAGGCGCTCTTCAAGCTGGGCGATGCGGCGCAGGACAGTCGCGTGATTTACCCCAAGGTGCTTGGCGGCAGCCCGCACCGACCCCTCGCGCGCGGCGGAAAGGAAGTAGCGTACATCATCCCAGTCGATCATGGTGCATTCCTGCGCCGCGAGGCGTGAGCTTCACACCCATAAAATAGCATTTCGAGCGTCCATATACAGGATCGCCGCCAAGTTCGATGCTCGACCGGATCATTTTCGCACCGCCGATGTGCGTATCTCCGCACTCGCCGCCTGAGGTCGGTGGACCCATGTTGAGGCTGTCCGGGGCCCCCCGCACAACCCGATATCAGAAACATCGAGACGAGAGATGCGCGATATGACGAGATTGAATGGAAAGACCGCGGTTATCACCGGCGGAGCGAGCGGCATCGGCCTGGCTGCTGCAAGGCGTTTCATCGAGGAGGGCGCGTTCGTCTTCATCTTCGGCCGCCGGCAGGACGCCCTTGACGCTGCCGTAGCCGAGCTTGGATCGAATGCCTGCGCGATAAAGGGCTCGGTCTCGGACGAGGCCGACCTCGACCGGCTATACGCGGTGGTGAAGGCCGGGCGCGGAACGCTCGATATCGTTTTCGCCAATGCCGGGGCGGGAAGTCCGCTTCCGCTGGGCCAGATCACCGCCGACCACATTGACGAGACATTCGACACCAACGTGAAAGGCACGATCTTCACAGTCCAGAAGGCGCTGCCGCTGATGGGCGACGGCGGCTCGATCATCCTTACCGGATCGAGCGCCGGCACCACCGGTGCGCCGGGCTTTACCGCCTATAGCGCGAGCAAGGCCGCCGTCCGCAACCTCGCCCGGACCTGGGCTGAGGACCTGAAGGGCACCGGCATCCGCGTCAATGTCCTGTCGCCCGGGGCAACCGCGACCGAACTCGCCAAGGAGGCTCTCGGCGAGGAGGGACAGAAGGCTTACGGCGCGATGACGCCGCTCCAGCGCATGGCCGATCCTTCGGAGATCGGTGCGGCGGCCGCCTTCCTCGCGTCGTCCGACAGCAGCTTCATGACCGCAAGCGAGGTCGCTGTCGACGGCGGCTTGGCTCAACTCTGACCCTGGCGCGGTCGCTGCGCACCGAACCACACACATCAAAGGATCAAACGCCATGAAAATGCTGGAAGGCAAGATTGCCGTCATCACGGGCGGAAGCAGCGGGATCGGATTGGCAACTGCCAAGCGCTTCGTCGAAGAAGGCGCGCACGTCGTGATCACCGGACGACGGGAAAAGGAATTGGTGAACGCCGCAGCCGCCATCGGAGAAAACGTCACTACAGTCGTAGGCGACGTTTCCCGGCTGGACGATCTGGACCGGCTCTATGCCGTCGTGAAGGCGAAACACGGCCATATCGACGTTCTCTTCGCGAATGCCGGCGCGGGAACGGTCGCGCCGCTCGAGGCGGCGTCCGAGGCCCATTTCGATCAGACGTTCGACGTGAACGTGAAAGGGCTGTTCTTCACGGTCCAGAAGGCGCTCCCGCTCTTCAAGGACGGCGGATCGATTATCCTAACCTCGTCGGTCTCCAACATCATGGGATTGCCAGCCTTCAGTGCCTATGCCGCGAGCAAGGCTGCGGTGCGAAGCTTCGCGCGCGCCTGGACGCTGGAACTGAAGGATCGCAACATCCGCGTGAATTCGATGAGCCCCGGGCCCATCGACACACCGGCCCTGGCGACGACGACGGGCCTCACGCCCGAGCAGGCCGAGCAGGCGGCTGCCCAGTTCGCTTCGCAGATCCCGATGGGTCGTAGGGGTGAGCCGGAGGAAATCGCGGCTGCCGTCACCTTCCTGGCGTCCGATGAGAGCTCCTTCATCACCGGGGTTGATCTCGCGGTCGATGGCGGCATGGCCCAGGTCTGACCCGGCATCGCAAGGTCGGAGAACTTCCCATGAGCATCGAGAAGAACATCCAGACCGTGAAGGACTTCTTCGCCGCGATCGGCGACGGGGACCGGAACAGTCTGGCAGCGCTGGTGACCGAAGACATCGAGTGGATCATCCCGGGCGAGGATTGGCCGCTTGCTGGCACGTATCGCGGGCTCGCGGGTGTGGCGGATGTCCAGGGTAAGGCGTCCGCGGAGGTGGAGACGACCTATCCAAAGCTGCCGGAATTCATGGCGCAGGGAGACCGTGTGATCGTCGTCGGCGTCGCGACCGGGAAAATCAAGGCCACGAGCAATCAGTTCAACGACGAATGGGTGTTCGACATGACCGTCCGCGACGGCAGGGTAGCGCGCATCCAGGAATATATCGACACGCAGGCGCTGGCACGGGCGTCGCGGACGGACAACCAAGCGTAAGGAGGTTCCGATGGACGACCAGACCAAGCTTTCAGAACTGACCCGCTTCGCCCACATCGGTGAGGGCTCGACCGTTATCGACGTCTATCCCGGCGGCGGCGACTGGACGAAGCGCTTCTCTGACATCGTCGGCCCGGAGGGGCGGGTCTACAGCTTCGTGCCGGCCGAAGTTGCGCACTTCGAGAGCGATCCGTTCGGCAAGATGCAGGCGCTGGCAAAGGAAGCGAGGCGCGGAAATGTCGAGGCCGTTTCTGCAGACCTCCTGGCGATGCCCGACTTCACGCGGCCGGCAGACGTTGTGTGGCTGCACCTGTTCTACCACGACCTTCACACCCAGCTGATCCAGGCCAAGGGCGCAACGGCAGCGGCTTTCAACCGCGCGGTCTTCGAACGGCTCAAGGCTGGCGGCGCCTATGTCATCGTCGATCACGCCGCGGCGGACGGGACCGGCACGAGCGATGCCCAATCGCTGCATCGGATCGACCCTGCCGCTGTCCGTCAGGAAGTGGAGGCGGCCGGTTTCATCCTCGATGCGGAAACATCCATCCTCGCGAACGACGGCGATCCGCATTCCGCAAAAGTGTTCGACCCTTCGGTGAAGGGCCACACGGACCGTTTCGCATTTCGGTTTGTGAAGCCCTGACGGGACGGCTGAAGTCTACCTTCGGTCGATCGTCCGTCTATCCATCGTCTGCGTCCGGCGAGCGTGACGAAGACGATGGAAAGCGCCGTGGCTGGGATCATCAGCGTAGCGGCGCGGCTCAGATTGACCGACCGCTTCTGTCGGAGCCGGACGATCAGCCGAGTGGCGTCGAGCGTCCGGCTCTGGGCGACTGCCGACGCCGAGCTGCCCATGAGCAAGGCGCCCATTTGTCGCCATTCCCGACCCACTGAGCCGTTCCTGATTCCGGTCAGTCCGGTTGCGAGCGCGCCGATAACTTCGTTCGTGGTTAGCAATAGCTGCTCGGGGACATTGCGGTCATTCCCGGCTGAACCGCCATATGTCGGCTTCTACCAAGATCGGACGTTTCCCCGCTATGGTCGTGTGGTCGACACAGTCCCGTTGAGAATTGATCGCAGCCTTGCCGGTTTGACTGCGATCAATTCGAACCAATTTCACGACATGTCAGAAAGTATCGTCCAAGCGTGGCATCATCACACCGCGCCCATCTTACACCTGTTCTGCAATCCCATCTCGCGTCTACCAAATCGTGAATACAGAGCGGGAAGCACGAACAACGTCAGGAGCGTCGCCGAGATGAGGCCGCCTATGACGACGGTGGCGAGTGGCTTCTGCACCTCGGCTCCCGCGCCATGCCCGAGGGCCATGGGAACGAAGCCCAGAGAGGCGACCAGCGCCGTCATCGCTACGGGGCGGAGCCGCACGAGGGCTCCCTGTCGAGACGCCTCTTCGCGCGAGCGCCCGTCGCGCATGAGATCCTGGATGGACGTGACCATGACCAGACCGTTCAGGACCGCGATGCCGGACAGGGCGATGAAACCCACAGCAGCAGAGATAGAGAAGGGCATCCCCCTCGCCACGAGCGCGAACACGCCTCCGATAAGCGCGAGCGGCACGCCGGTGAACACGATCAGGGCCTCCCGCGCCGTGCCAAGCGCTCCGTAGAGCAACAGCAGGATCAGCGCGAAGCAAGCGGGCACGACCAGAACCAGTCGCGCGCGCGCCGACACTAGGTTCTCGAACTGTCCGCCCCACTCCAGATAGGTGCCGGCCGGCAGCTTGATATTCTTACCGATAGCAGCCTGGGCGTCGGCCACGACGCTCGTGACGTCGCGCCCGCGCACGTTCGCCTGCACGACGACGCGGCGCTTTCCGTTCTCGCGACTGATCTGGTTCGGACCATCGTCGATCCGGATCTCGGCGACGCTGGCGAGCGGCACCGATGCACCGGAAGGCGTCGGGACGGGCACTTGGCCGAGGGTGTCGAAGTTCGCGCGATCTGCATCGGCCAGGCGGATCACGATCGAGAAGTGCCGGTCCCCCTCGAAGATGACGCCCGCCTCGCGGCCGCCGACGGCGGCCGCAACCACGTCCTGCACATCCTTCGCGGTGACGCCGAGACGGGCGGCCGCGTCGCGGTTGAAGGCGATGTCGAGCATGGGCAGGCCCTCGGTCTGCTCGACCTTCACGTCCTGAGCCCCCGGCGTCCGCCGGAGCACGGCGGCGATCTTGTCAGCCGTGGCATTCATCTGGCTGAAGTCGTCACCGAACACCTTCACCGCGACGTCGCTGCGGACACCCGCGATCAGTTCGTTGAAGCGCATCTGGATCGGCTGCGTGATCTCGTAGGCGCTGCCCGGCACGCCGGACAACCGCTTCTCAATCCGCTCGACCACCTCCGCCTTGGTTTCGCTCGGATCGGGCCATGCCTTCCTCGGCTTGAGCATGATGAAGGTGTCGGTTGCGTTGGGCGGCATCGGATCGGAGGCGAGCTCTGCGGTGCCGGTCCGCGAGAAGACGACGCGGATCTCCGGCATCCCGGAGAGGGCCTTCTCGATCTGGAACTGCATCTTCTGACTCTGCTCGACCGAGGTGCCCGGCACGCGGAAGGCCGAGACGAGGACATTGCCCTCGTCGAGTTGCGGCAGGAACTCTTGGCCAAGCATCGCATAGCCGCCACACGCCAGGGCAAGCGCGCCGACGGCGGCGCCGATGGTTAGCTTCGGCCGCCGCATTGCCCGGTCCAGACCCGGCTCATACAGTCCGCGCAGCCACGCGATGATCCGGCTCTCCTTCTCCTCGACCGGCTTGCGGAGCAGGCAGGCGATCGCGGCGGGCACGAAGGTCAGCGACAGGATGAAGGCGAAGACCAGGGCCATGATGACGGTGAGCGCCATCGGCTCGAAGGTCTTGCCCTCGACGCCCTGAAGGGTGAGCAGGGGCACATAGACGACGATGATGATGGCCTGACCATAGACCGAGGGGCGGATCATCTCGCGGGCAGCGTGCGCGACGACCGACAGGCGCTCCCCGACATCGAGCGTCCGGCCATGTCGGTGCTGGCTCTCCGCGATGAGCCTCAGCGCGTTCTCGACGATAATCACCGCCCCGTCGACGATGAGGCCGAAGTCGAGCGCGCCGAGGCTCATGAGGTTGGCCGAGACGCCGGCCCGGAGCATCCCGAACCCTGTGAGCAGCATGGTGATCGGGATCACGGTCGCCGCGATCAGCGCCGCGCGAAAATTGCCGAGGAGCGCGAACAGCACGACGATGACGAGCAGGGCGCCTTCGCCCAGATTGCGGGCGACGGTCGAGATCGTCGCGTTCACGAGCTGCGTGCGGTCGAGCACGGGCTCGGTGACGATGTCAGGCGGCAGCGAGGGATCGATACGGCGTAGCCGCTCCGCGACGCCCGTCGACACGGTGCGGCTGTTCTCGCTGATCCGCATGACGGCGGTGCCGGTCACGACCTCGCGCCCCGCCTCCGAGGCCGAGCCCAGGCGGATGGCCTGGCCCAGCCGCACGTCCGCCACTTGGCCGAGCAGGATCGGGACACCTTCGCGGGTGGCGATCACGGTCTGGCGAAGCTGGGCGATGCTGCGGATACGGGCATCGGCGCGCACGGCGAGGCCCTCGCCGTTGCGGTCCACGGTTCCGCCGCCGATCGCGCTGTTGTTGGCCTCGAGCGCCGTCGCGAGCTCGCTGAGCGACAGCTTGAGCGCCGCGAGTTTCTGGACGTCGGGAACGACGAGATACTGCTTGTCGAAGCCGCCGAGGGAATCCACGCCTGCGACGCCCGGCACCGACTTGATCTGCGGGGCGACGAACCATTCCTGGACGCTGTGGAGATAGGTCGCCTTGTCGGCTTCGCTGACCAGACGGTCGCCTTCGGGCGTGATGTAGCTGCCATCCGGCTGGAGGCCGGGTTCGCCCGGCTTGTGCCGCTCGGCTCCCAGTTCGCGATAGTGGAGCGTCCACATGTAGATGTCGCCGAGCCCGGTCGCGATGGCGCCCATCTCGGGCGTCACGCCGGCCGGCAGCGCCTCCTTCGCGTCGACGAGACGTTCGCCAACCTGCTGGCGGGCGAAGTAGATGTCGGTCGAATCCGAGAAGACCGCCGTGACCTGGGCGAAGCCGTTACGGCTCAACGATCGGGTGCTCTCAAGACCCTTGATGCCGGCGAGCGCTGTCTCGATCGGAAAGGTGACCTGCTTTTCGATCAGTTCCGGCGAGAGGTTGGGGGCGCGGACGTTGATCTGCACCTGGTTGTTGGTGACGTCGGGGACGGCGTCGATGGGCAGCCGCGATAGAGATACGGCGCCGATGAGGGCGGCTATGGTGGTCAGCAGCAGGACGAGCCAGCGCCGCTCCACCGCGAAGGTGACGATGCGATCGATCATGGCTCAGTCCTCGTCCCCGCCTTCGCTCTTGCCGAGTTCGGACTTGAGCGTGAAGCTATTGGTGGCCGCGATGGCCTCGCTGCCGGAGAGTCCGGATGTCACCACGACGCTGTCGCCGGCCTGCGCTCCCAAGGTGACGGGGGTCGCCTTGAAGCCGTGGGGCGTCCTGACGAAGACGACCGACTTGTTGCCGATCGTCTGGATAGCAGTAAGCGGCACGCGGATCGCGTCGCCGCCACCCGCCTTGATCTGGATCGCGGCGGTGACGGTCTCACCGACCCGCCACTGGCCCGCATGGTTGTCGACGGCGGCAATGACGGGAACGAGCCGGGTCTGTGGGTCGAGCGCTGGCGATACGAAGGTCACACGGGCCTCGCTGTTCCGACCGGGCGCCTTCACTTCGACGACCGCCCCTGACCGGACTCGTCCGGCATCGGCCGGGGACAGTGACAGTGAGATCGACAGCGTCGAGAGGTCCGCGACGCGGAACAGCTCGGCATCGGCCGCGACCGTCTGTCCGAGCACCGCGCTCCGGGCGATGACCTGCCCCGAAATCGGTGCAGCGACGCCGACGCGATTGAGTGAACCGCCTCCGCCGCCCGTGGCCGAGAGCTGCTGGCGGGCGAGCCGGAGCGCGATGTTGGCTTCGGTCGCGGCCGTGCGGACGGCGATCAGATCCTGTTCGGGCGAAACGCGCTCAGCGAAGAGGCGTTGTTCGCGCGCCAGATTGGACTGGGCTAGCGCGGCGCGTGCAGTAGCGGCTTCAACTTCGCCCTTGAGCGAAGCGGCTTCCCGGCTTTCTATCACCGCCAGCGTTTCCCCACGTCGAACGGGTTGGCCGAGATTGCGGTCGAGAGCGACCACGCGTCCGGCGATGGAGGCCGACACGACCTGCATCCCCTGCGGGTCCGCCTCCACGGTCGCGGGAAGCTCGATGGCCCCGCCGTTGCCGCCGACGGTGGCGCGGACGATCTCGATCGCCGCGGTTTCGATCTGCTGTCGCGTCAGTGTCACGGCATCGGGATCGCCCTTGGATTCCGCCGCTTCTCCCTTCTCGGAATTTTCCGCCTTGGGGGGCTCGGCGTGGCATCCGGCCAGCAGGGCTGCGAGGATGAGCGGCGACGCCGCCCGGTAGAGGGGTGACATCATCGGCTTAGTCCTTGGAGATCGTGGTGGTCAGGCGGTCGAGTTCCGCCTGCGCGTTATGAAAGGCGGCCAGAGCGTCGATCGCCGCCGCGCGGGTCTCCGCGAGCGTGCGCTCCGCGTCGATCAGATCGAGTTGCCCGAATTTGCCCTCGCGATAGCCGATGCGGGCGATGCGCGCGGCCTCCTCGGCAGATGCGAGCGCCGGTCCGGACGCCGCGCGTGCCGTGGCCACGGCGTTGGCCACGTCTGCCTGCGCCTGCGCGACCGCCTGATCGGTGTCGAGTTCGGCCGCACGGCGTAGCGCGGACGCGCGTTCCTGCTCGGCGCTCGCTTGCGCGACCGCCGCCGTCCCGCCGTTGAAGAGTGGAAGCGGGACCGAGATCCCGAACACGGCCGCGACATTGTTGTTGATCGGAAGCCGTCGGGCCCCCGCGCTGAGCGTCACGTCGGGGATGCGCTGCGATCGTGCCAGTTTCACCTGGGCGGCAGCGGCCTGTTCGTCGGAACGGGCCGTCGCGAGCGCCAGCGTCCGTCCGGCGTCCAGGGGCTGGGTCGGACCATAGCTGTCGATGCGGTCGAACCATCGTTCGTCGAGCGGACCGAGGACGGACCGGCCGATGCGGCGGAGGAGGTTGGCGTGCGCCAGTTCCGCCAGCCTGGTTGCGCGGTCGACGGCCGCGTCCGCGTTGACGCGGAGCACGTCCGCGCGCTGCTCCTCGAGTGGGGACGCGCGTCCCGCCGCCACGCGCACATGAGCGGCGCGAACTGCGTCGTCTGCGATCGTCGCCTGCGCGCGCGCCGTTGTCAGACGCCGATCCGCGGCGACGGCTTCGACATAGGCTTTGGTCACGGTCAGCCGAAGATCGGCTTCGGTGGCCGCCTGATCGATCGCGGCGCGGCGGCCCTGCGCGTCGGCGACGGCTATGCGGGCGGAACGCTTGCCGCCAAGTTCCACGGGCACGCCGACGGATACCGTCTGCTTGGGCGCCTCGACCAGATTATAGGCGCGCGAGCCGCCGACATTCTCGATGTCGGTGCTGATCGTCGGGTTGGGGCGGAGACCTGCGACGTCACGGGCCGCCGATGCGGCGCGGACGCCCGCCGAGGCCGCGTCCATGGTGGGTGCGGCGGATCGGGCGAGCTGGATGGCTTGGGAGAGGGTGAGGACGGGGGATGTTGAAGTTTGAGCCTGTGCCGAGGCGGCGCAGGCCGTCACGACCAAAACGGCCGCGATGACGCGATGCATGACGATTGCTCCTGACGTTGCGAAGGTCGGGCGGTTCACCGCCCAAGATTCGGGAAGGCGTCAGGCTCGGGGTGGACGATGGGTGGCTTCGGGATCGCCCATCGCGGCGACCTCCTCGCCCATCGGGCGAAGGCGTCGCGACGCAGGCAGTTCGACGGCGACCTGTTCGGCGATTGCCGGCAGACCTACGACATGGTCGTGGCAGGCAGCATGGTGGTGCGGATAGCCCTTGTCGGCGTCGGCCGCGACCTCGTCGACGTCGCCGATCACATGACCGAGAAGGCTGGCCTCTCGGGAGTCGAACGTGGCGATCGGCTCCATGGCATGTGCCGTCGAGACGGTCCCACATGCTAGGGCGAGCAGGAGAGACATGATCAGAGCGAAGAGGCGCTGCACCGATCCCTCCTATCAGACCACGGGGCGGCTGTAACGACGGTGCGATCCGTCGGCTGATGCCGCAGAAACGTCAAGCTCTCGGTGCGCCTGCCGCATGATCTGCGTCCCGCCCCAGAGGCCGAGCGTCGCCATGACGATGGCCACGACGATATCGGGCCAGTGCGACCGGGTTCCGAAGACGCCGAGCGCCGCGAGGACGACCGCGAGGTTGCCGATGGTGTCGTTGCGCGAACAGATCCAGACGGACCGCATGTTGGCGTCGCCGCTGCGGAAGCGGAACAGCATGAGCGCGACCATGCCGTTCGCAGCGAGTGCGACAATCCCCACCCCGCCCATGATCTCGGCGTGCGGCAGGCTGCCGTGCCACGCGGCCCAGAGGGACGACAGAAGGACGTAGGCGCCGAGGAACACCAGCGTCGCCCCCTTGGCCATGGCAGCGCGGGCGCGCCAAGTGAGAGCCATGCCGGCGACGCCGAGGCTGATCGCGTAGTTGGCGGCATCACCGAGGAAGTCGAGCGCATCGGCCTGCAAGGCGCGTGAGCCGCCGGCGATCCCGGCGACGATTTCGGCTGCGAACATGGTCGCGTTGACCGCAAGCGCGATCCACAGTGCGCGCCGCCAACGCGGATCCGTCTTCGGGCCCCCGCTGTCGGAGGCGCAGCTACTGCAAACCATGTCCCGTTCCTCGACCGACTCGGTGAGGAGACCTATATGAACCCTCTAGCAACTAGAGGGTCAAGGGATGCGGATCGGCGAGTTGGGCGAGGCGACGGCCACCAAGGTGGAGACCATCCGCTATTACGAGCAGACCGGCCTATTGCCGCCGCCCGAGCGGACGAGCGCGAACTACCGGCGCTACGGTGCCGATCATCTGGCGCGGCTCTCCTTCATCCGCCGCTCGCGCGATCTCGGCTTTTCGATCGACCAGGTGCGGGCGCTGCTCGACCTGTCCGACGACCGCAGCCGGGATTGCCGCACCGTCGACGAGATCGCGACCGATCATCTCCGCGAGGTCGACCGCAAGATCGCAGACCTTCAGGCGCTCCGCGCCGAGCTCAGCCGCCTGATTACCTCGTGCGAGGGCGGGACGACGGCCGAGTGTCGCATCCTCGAGGCGTTGGCGCCGGCCGGCTGACGCAGGCCGACGCCAAGCTCCTGCATCAACGAGGCTGGATCGCCGTCACCTCTGCATCCATGCCCTTGGTCCGCATGTCGAATGCGACCGCCTGGCCGACATGGACGTTCCTGAGCAGCGCAGGCGGTGTGGACTTGAACGTCATGGTCATGGCCGGCCAGCCGACCGCCGGGATCGGCCCATGCTTGATGGTGACCTTGGCGGCCTTCGAATCGAGCGCCGTGACGACGCCGACGCCTTTGCCGGTCTTCATTGCGGTATTCAATATACCGGGCATGTCCTTCATGGCCTGAGCCGATGCGACCGTGGGCACCAGGGCGAAGGCGAGAAGGCAGGCAGCAATGGCTTTCATGTCAGGCTCCTTGGTTGAGAGAGGGTTGAGAGACAGCGCGCCCCGCTCGGCGGCGGCGCAGCAGGAGGTAGGCGGCAGGCAGGACGAACATCGACAGCAGAGGCGCGGTGAGCATGCCGCCGATCATCGGTGCGGCGATCCGGCTCATCACTTCCGAGCCCGCGCCATGGCCCAACAGGATGGGCAGCAGGCCCGCTAGGATCACGGCAACCGTCATCGCCTTGGGCCGGACACGCAGCAGCGCGCCCTCCCGCACCGCCTGCTCCACGTCATCGGCTGAGGGATCGGCACCGCGCTCCGCTAATGCGTTGCGCAGGTAGAGCAACATCACCACGCCGAACTCGGCGGAGACACCGGCAAGCGCGATGAAGCCCACGCCCGTCGCCACCGACTGGGCGTAACCCAGCCACCAGAGCGTCCAGATGCCGCCGGTCAGCGCGAAGGGAAGCGTGCCCATGATAAGTGCCGCCTCGTCGAACCGCCGGAAGATGAGGAACAGCAACAGGAAGATGATCGCCAGCGTCGCCGGCACAACGATCTTGAGCCGCTCGATCGCGCGCTGGAGATATTCGAACTGCCCCGAATAGGCGATGCTGACGCCTAGCGAGAGCTTCACTTTGGCCTCAACCGCCTTCTGGAGATCGGCCACCACCGAGGTGAGGTCGCGATCACGGACGTCGATATAGACCCAGGTCGAGGGCCTCGCATTCTCGGTCTTGAGCATCGGCGGACCGTCGACGATCGAGACGCTCGCGACGCTGCCGAGCGTAATCTGCTGGCCCGACGGCGTTAGGATCGGCAGTTGGCGGAGACCGTCGAGACTGTCGCGCAGCTCGCGGGGGTAGCGCACGCTGATCGGATAGCGGGCGAGCCCTTCGACCGTCTGGCCGATCTCCTCTCCGCCGACTGCGCTCGACACGATGGCCTGCACGTCAGCGATGTTGAGGCCGTAGCGCGCGGCCGCCGCGCGGTCGATGTCGACGTCGGCATAGCGTCCGCCGGTCAGCCGTTCGGCGAGCGCCGAACTGACACCGGGCACGCCCTTCGCCACGGTCTCGACCTGCTGGGCGATGCGGTCGATCTCGGCGAGGTCGGCGCCCGAGACTTTCACGCCGATCGGGCTCTTGATGCCGGTCGCCAGCATGTCGATGCGGTTGCGGATCGGCGGCACCCAGACGTTCGCGAGGCCGGGCACCTTTACCGTCCGGTCCAACTCGTCGATCAGTTTCGCCGGCGTCATGCCGGGGCGCCACTGGTCGCGCGGCTTGAACTGGATGGTCGTCTCGAACATCTCGAGCGGCGCCGGATCGGTCGCCGTCTCAGCACGGCCGGCCTTGCCGAACACGCTCTCCACCTCGGGGACGGTGCGGATGAGGCGGTCGGTCTGCTGGAGCAGTTCGGACGCCTTGGCGACAGAAAGGCCGGGCAGCGCCGAGGGCATGTAAAGCAGATCGCCCTCGTCCATGCTCGGCAGGAACTCGCCGCCGAGCCGGGACAGCGGGAAGAGAGTGGAGGCGAACACCAGCCCCGCAATGATGAGGACGGTCTTCGGCCGCCGCATCGTCCAGTCGAGCGCCGGGCGGTAGATCCGGGTGAGGAAGCGATTGACCGGATTGGCCTGCGCGGCCGGGATATGCCCCCGGATCAGCCAGCCCATCAGCACCGGCACCAGCGTCACCGACAGGATCGCCGCCGACGCCATGGCATAGGTTTTGGTGAAGGCGAGCGGCGCGAACAGCCGCCCTTCCTGCGCCTCCAGCGTGAACACCGGCACGAAGGAGAGTGTGATGATGAGCAGGCTGAAGAACAGCGCTGGCCCCACCTCGGCGGCCGCCTCGGTCACGACCTTCCAGCGGGTGTCGCTGGTCAGGGGTTCGCCCGGGTGGTCGGCATGCCAGTGCTCGAGATGCTTGTGGGCATTCTCGATCATGACCACCGCCGCGTCGACCATCGCCCCGATGGCGATGGCGAGGCCGCCCAGCGACATGATGTTCGCGTTGACCCCTTGCACATGCATCACGAGCAGCGCGGCAAGCACGCCGAGTGGTAGGGTCAGGATCGCGACCAGCGCCGAGCGGATGTGCCAGAGGAACAGCGCGCAGACGATCGCGACGACGAGGAACTCCTCGATCAGCTTGTGGCTGAGATTATCGACCGCGCGATCGATGAGCTGCGAACGGTCATAGGTGGTGACGATCTCGACGCCGGGCGGCAGGCTCTTCTTCAGCTCGGCGAGCTTGTCCTTCACGGCCGCGATCACCTCGCGGGCATTCTTGCCCTGCCGCAGGATGACGACCCCGCCGGCCACCTCGCCATTGCCGTTCAACTCGGCCACGCCCTGACGGATCTCTGGTCCGATCTGGATGGTGGCGACATTGCCGAGCGTAACGGGCACGCCACCCGCTGTGGTGCGCAGCGGGATGGCGCGGAAATCGTCGAGCGTCTTCAGATAGCCCGAGGCGCGGACGATATAGTCCGCCTCGGCCAGCTCGAGGACTGATCCGCCGGCCTCCTGATTGGCCTGCTGGATGGACTGCACGGCCTGTTGCTGCGTGATGCCATAGGCGGCGAGCTTCACCGGATCGAGCAGCACCTGATACTGCTTCACCATGCCGCCGATGCTGGCGACCTCGGCGATGCCGGGGATGGTCTTCAGCTCATAGCGGAGGAACCAGTCCTGGATCGAACGAAGCTGGGAGAGGTCGTGCCGGCCGGTCTTGTCGACCAGCGCATATTCATAGACCCAGCCCACCCCGGTCGCATCCGGCCCCAGCGCGCTCTTGGAACCCGCTGGCAGGCGGCCCTGCACTTGGTTCAGATATTCAAGCACGCGCGAGCGCGCCCAATAGAGGTCGGTGCCGTCCTCGAAGATCACATAGACGTAGCTGTCACCGAAGAAGCTGTAGCCGCGGACGGTCTTGGCGCCCGGCACCGAGAGCATGGTGGTCGTGAGCGGATAGGTGACCTGGTTCTCGACGATCTGAGGGGCCTGACCCGGCCAGCTCGTGCGGATGATGACCTGCGTGTCGGAGAGGTCAGGGAGCGCGTCGACGGCCGTCGAGCGAAGAGCGAGAAGCCCGGCCGCGAGCAGCGCCAGCGCGCCGAGGACGACGAACAGCCGGTTGGCGACCGACCAGCGTATGACTTGCGCGATCATTGGCCGGCCACCTTGGTCATGCGGCGGACGGTCGGCCCCGCGGGCGGCTGGTCGAAAGCGAAACGCACCTGGTCTCCGGCCTTGATCCCGCGCGCGAGCGCCGGGCCGGAGAGGTGGAAGCTCATCGTCATCGCCGGCCAGCCGATCGCCGGGACCGGCTGATGGCTGATCGTCACCGACTGGGCGTCGATCTGCTCGATCCGGCCGACGGTCTCGGCGAGTGTCGTCGGCTTCGTCGATGGTGGCTGCGTGCTGGTTGCCATGCCGCCGATCGGGCGGGCGGCGATGCCGGACAGGTTCGCCTCGGAATCGAGCAGGAACTGCCCGGAGGCGACGACCTTTTCGCCGTCCGACAGTCCGGCGAGAATCTCCGTTTTGCCCCCGGCTTCGGCACCCGGCTGGACCTCGGCGGGCCGGAACCGGCCGCCGTCCTCGGCGACCATCACCAGCGTGCGCGTGCCGGTGCGGATCAGCGCCTCGCTCGGCACCAGCAGCGCCTCACGGTTGCCTTCGCCGAGCGTTACGCTCGCGAACATGCCTGGCCGGAGCTTGCCGCCGTGATTGGGGAGTTCGACGCGGACGGTGAGCGTGTGGCTTGCGACGTCGGCCTGCGGAAGGACCGCGGTCACGCGTCCAGTGAAGCTCTCGCCGGGGTAGCCGGCGAAGCTGGCCTTGGCGGTCGCGCCGATCCTGAGCCGGGCCGCATCCGCCTCCGGGACGGCGGCGTTGAGCCAGACGGTGCTGAGTCCGTTCACCTCGGCGAGCGTCTGTCCCTGCGCCAGCGTCATGCCGGCGCGCACGCCGAGCGTCTTGATGACGCCGCCGACGGGCGTGGTGATCGTCGTCACGTTGTGCGCCCGTCCGCTGCGCTCGACGGAGGCGATCATGCCGGGCGACATGCCGAGCAGCGCCAGCCGTTGCCGCGCCGCCTGAACCAGCGCCGCGTTGCCGGTGCTTCGGACCGCGAGATATTCGGCCTGCGCGCCGCCCCATTCGGGCACGAGGACGTCGGCGATCGGCGCGCCCGCCGGCACGACGTCGTTGAGTGCTCGGTCGTAGACGCGTTGGACGAAGCCGCCGCTGCGCGCCTGGACGACCGCGACGTCGCGCTGGTTGAAATCGAGGCTTCCGGTCGCGGTGATCCCGGATGGCAAGCTGCCGTACTCGACGGCGACGATCCGGGCGCCCAGCCGCTGGATCTGACCGGCATCGACCGATACGGCCGGCGCCGTTGCGGATCCCGAAGAAGGCTCGTCCGCATATTTGGGCTGCAGTTGCATGTCCATGAACGGCGACTTGCCCGGCTTGTCGAAATGCTGGGTCGGGGTCATCGGGTCATACCAGTAGAGCGGCTTGCCCTTGTCGCCTGCGGGAGCCTCAGAGGTGGGGGCGTGGGAATGCTCGGCCGTTCGCCCCACGCCGAAGCCGATGGCTCCGCTGGCGACGATGGCAAGAATGGCGGCACGGCCGGCTGGCGTCCGGGGAAGGAGGTCAGAGGCTTTCATCGGTCGTCGCTCCGATAGGTAAGGGTCAGCCGGGCGCCGTCGGCGGCGACCAGGGCTTCGCGGTCGAGGGTGGTGAGGCGGGCGTCGGCCAGCGCGGAGTAGGCGTCGGCCATGTCGGTCAACGAGGCGCGGCCAGCGGCGTAGCTGGCTGTCTCCAGCTTCACGCGCTGCTCGGCGAGCGGCTGGAGGGTGTCGCGGGCGCGCATCCACTGTTCGTGGTGCATGGCGTGATCCGCCAGATCGGCCTCGAGATCAGCGGCCAGTGCACGGCGGGCCGCCTGTCGTTCGGCCGCGATCTGTCCGGCCTTGGCCTCTGCCGCACCGATCTCGGCGTTCTGGCGACCGCGGGTGAAGAAGGGCAGGCTGACGGTGACGCCGGCCGAGACATAGTCGCCGAAGCGCGGGTCTCGACGCTGATAGGCGAGGTTCACCCCGAAGTCCGATCGGCGGCCAGCGTCGGCGACATGGACGTCGGCGTCGGCCTGTCGCTGCTGGGCGTCGATCAGACGGATCGAAGGATGTCCGTCGAGCCCGGCGCGGAGGGTTGCAGGTTCGACGGCGAGATCGGGGACCGGGCCCGCGATCTCCGGTTCGGGATCACCCGTCCAGCGGGTGAGCGTCGCCTTGGCGCGCGCCATCTGGGACACCAGTTCGGCACGCTTGTCGCGCAAGGTTGCGACGGCCAAGTCGCCCGACAGCGTCTGCGCCGGACGGCTGGCGCCCGAGGCGACGCCCTTGGGCGTGGTCTTCACGACCTGATCGAGGCCGTGCAGGACGTCGTCGAGGACGGCGAGCCTGCGTTCCGTATAGGCGAGGTTGATCCACGCCAGCGCGGCGTCGACCTCGACGGTGCGTGCCTCGACGGAGCTGCCCGCGGTGGCGGTGCCGATGTCGGCATCGGCGCGCGCCTGTTCGGCATGGCGTTTGGCGAGGTTGGGGATGTCCTGGGACACGCCCACCTTCACCCAGGTGAAGTCGTCGCGGCCGGGCTCAAAGGCCAGCGGACCCGAGATCGGAAAGCTGTCGATGCCGGCATCCAGCTTGGGGTCGGGTAGCGCGCCGGCGGCCCCGCGCGCCGAACGCGCGGCGTCGACACCGAGCGCCTTGGCCTTCAGCGACGGGGCGTAGATCTGGGCCTGACGGAGCGCCGCGTCGAAGGTCAACGGGTCCGCATGGGCGATGGCGGGGAGCGCCGCGAGCAGCGGCGCGAGCAAGCAAGCTCTCATGGATGCCTCCCTGATCGGATGAGGCTAGGCCGGGCTTGCGGTGATGACGCGAGGATGCTGGTGGGGGCCAAGGCCTCCACCAGCACGACGGTTCCGCCGAAGCTCAGCCTAGACCGGATCAGCCCGCTTTGCTGGGTGTCTTGCGGTCGGCCGGAGCCTTGTCCTGCATCATCGAGCAGTTCGCCGGCATCGCCATGGCGGTCACCCAGACCCGCTGGGGCGCCTGGAGCTGGGTGTGCGGGCCGTATTGGCGCGCGGCCTGCCATTCATAGTGGCCGCCCGGCTGGTCAGAGGTCTGCGCGAGGGCAGCGGTCGCACCGCCGACGAGCGAAAGGGTGGCCAGCATGGCCGTCTTGAACATGGTCTTCATCGTGAATCGTCCTGATCTGTATGGGAATGAGACCAAGCCGAGGGCACGCGGCGGCATATCCGCGACGCGCGAGCGGCGAGGTCGTGATTCAGATCAGGCGATGGGGGGACGAACGACCGGCGGCAGCGACTCGCCGACCAGAAGCGGCTGGATCGCCGCGTCATGGATCGACGACGGCTCGTATTGGGTGAGCGTCGGCGTGGCGTCCACCGCCGGAACAGCGGTCAGGCCCGAGCAGGCCATCATGAAGTTCACGCAGTCGTTGGGGGTGCAGCCCTTGTGCTTGGCCGCCCCGGCCTTGGACGAACCGTCCTGCTGCATCATCTTCATGCAGTCGGCCATGCTCATCGACATGTGCGCGGCCTGCGTGGGGCTCGCGGCATAGGCCACGCGCTGCGACGCCGCGCCGAACAGCGCGATCAGAAGCAGCAGCGAAACCATATGGCGGAGCATGCCCATAAAATGCGGTCGGACCTCATGGAGCGTCAAGTTAACAACAGATACGAATGCGTCTGCTGTCCGGTTACAGGCAGTTTTATACAATTCGGCGTCGCGCCTGCATCGTGCTCCGCGAACCCGATAGGCGACGCGAAACTGGAGCGATTTCACTTAGTCGCGATGGCCGCGGCTGAGTGATCCTCGGCAACCGTTTTGATTCTCGCGGCCTTCCGTTCGGAATAACGATCGACCAGCTGGGCGGCGTGCGGGCGCATGAGAACCGTGACGCGGACCAACTCCTCCATCACGTCGACGATGCGGTCGTAGTAACCGGACGGCCTCATCCGCCCGACCTCGTCGAACTCCTTATAGGCCATGGCGACAGAGGACTGGTTGGGGATGGTGAACATCCGCATCCAGCGGCCGAGCAGGCGGAGCGTGTTGACGGCGTTGAAGGACTGGGAACCGCCAGAAACCTGCATGACGGCGAGCGTCCGCCCTTGGGTCGGCCGCATGCCCTTCATCTCGAGCGGCAGATGGTCGATCTGGGCCTTCATGGTGCCGGTGATAGCGCCGTGCCGCTCGGGGCTGCACCAGACCTGTCCCTCTGACCACATCGAGAGCGCGCGCAGCTCGTGCACGGCCGGATGGTCGTCGCCATGCACCTGGTCGGGCAGCGGCAGGTCGGACGGATCAAAGATGCGGGTCTCGGCACCAAACAGGCGCAGCAGCCTGGCGGCTTCCTCGACAGCGAGGCGCGAGAAGGAACGCTCCCGGAGCGATCCGTAGAGCAGCAGGATGCGGGGCGGTGGCTGGTCGTCGCCGAGGCCGAGCGCCGGCCGGTCAATGACGAAGGCCGGATCGAGCGCGGGCAGATGGTCGGGATCGGTCAGGACGCGGACGCGGCTCATGCGGGTTCCTTGGGCATGTCGGGGAAGACGGCGTCGCTGGCGAGGTGGGCGGCGATCGCGCCGGTGATCTGGGCCGCTACGAACCCTGGGACCGATGCTGGCGCGATGCCGGCGAAGCTGTCGCTGAGCGACCGCGCGACGGTGATCGCCGGGTTGGCGAAGCTGGTGGACGAGGTGAACCAGTAGGCAGCGGTGATGTAGAGCGCGACGCTGGCTGGAACGTGCCCCGGGCGCAGCTTCGCCGTGCCTAGGATCGTCACCAGCAGGCCGAAGGTCGCGACCATCTCTCCCGTCCACTGGCCGGGGCCGCCGCGGACCTTGGCCGACAGCTGGAGGATCGGCACGCCGAACATCAGATGGGCGATCCAAACGCCGAGCACGCCGCCCGCGAGCTGGGCGGCGCCGTAGGCGAACGCGGTATCCGTCCCGATCCGGCCGCGCAGGCGCATGACGAGCGTGACAGCGGGGTTGAGATGGGCGCCGGAGACTGGCCCTAGCATCGTCACGAGGACGAAGAGGATCGCCCCCGTAGCGAGCGTGTTGCCGAGGAGCGCGACGGCGACGTTCCCGCCAGCGAGCCGCTCGGCCATGATGCCAGAGCCGATCACGGTGGCGAACAGCAGCCCGCTACCCAGCGCCTCGGCGAGGACCGCCTGCCGGTTCACGCTGGGGTGACGCGCCGGCCGTCGGCGTCGACGACCTGCTCGCCGTCCTCCTTGGCGAAGGCGCCCTTCTGGGCGTCGGGGAGGATGTCGAGGACGGCCTCGGACGGGCGGCACAGCCTGACGCCGAGCGGCGTCACGACGAGCGGCCGGTTGATGAGGACCGGATGCTCTATCATCGCGTCGAGGAGAGCGTCGTTCGTGAGTGAGGCGTCGTCGAGGCCGAGCTCGGCGTAGGGCGTGCCCTTCTGGCGGAGCAGGTCGCGGGGCGCCATGCCGGCGCGGCCGATCATTTCGACGAGCAGCGCGCGCGACGGCGGGCTCTTCAGATATTCGACGACATGAGGTTCGACGCCGGAGTTGCGGATCAGCGCCAGCGTGTTGCGCGACGTCCCGCAGGCGGGATTATGGTAAATGACGATGTCGGTCACGGGGTGTCCTTCAGCAGCAGGCGAGATCGGCGAGCAGCGGCTCGCAGAGTTCGGGGCGGCCCTGGCAGCAGTCCTTGGCGAGGAAGAGCATCAGGGCACGGAGCGTGTCGATGTCGGCGCGCTGGATCTGCTGGCGCCCCCTCTTCTCGGCGCGCACCAGGCCGGCCTTGGCGAGCACGGCGAGGTGCGTGGAGAAGGTGCTCTGGGTCAGGCCGCTGGCCTCGACGAGTGCCCCGGTCGCTAGTCCTTCGGGCGCGTGCCGAACGAGTAGCCGGAAAGCGTCAAGGCGGGTGGGGTGTGCGAGGGCGGCAAGCGCTGTCAGAGCTGACTCGGTGTCCATGCATCGTAAATAACCGATGCAATTTGTTTGGTCAATATGCATCGGTAAATGCCGATGTTAAGCAAGGGGTGGCTGCCGAGAGTGTTGGCCATCTTGCAATCGCGCCATCATGCAGACCACTTCAGAAGTCACGAAAGCGTCTAGTTGTGAACCGGTCACGCTACATCACCTGCCTGGCCGTTCGGCGAACGACGACTCCTTCCGAAAGCGGTCGTTCGAACCGACTGGCGCAAATGTCTGAGATTGGTCGGCAGCTGACGAAGGTGACAGCACGAGGCAATCCCCGAGGCTTATCGGCGGCGCGCTGGGACGGAGGGCTGATATCCTTCAAACCTTTCGCCTTTTGCCCTCAAAGCCATCCTTCACGTCATCGATCCACGCGACGATCTCGCGATCGCTCCATCGTGCGGCAAAGGGCGAGAGCTTGTAAGGTGCTGGGAACTTCCCCGCCTGAATCAGCCGATAGATCATCGTCTTGCCTAACCCGACGCGGCGCTTGACCTCTTCAAGCTTCAGGAAACGTTCGGGCTGGTCCGGCGAGGTCATTTGCCGTTTCCGCGCGCCCGGCCAAATGCGCGGTCGCTTTCGAGGAAGGCGGCGAGCATCGCCGGGATCAGTTCGCTGACCGGCTCTTCGCGGCCATAGGTCTGGGCATACAGTGCTGCATATTCCACCAGCGACTGATGCAGGTCGGGCATCACCGAGATGCTGAGCTTGACCGGATTGCGGTCAGGGAGTTGCGCGAGCTTCAGATCGGCCATCTCAGCCCTCCTGTCCCGCTGGCGCGAAGACCAGATCCTTGTGCACGACCAACCGGACGGGCGCGCCGGGAGGGATGGTGATCGTCGGCTGGATGCCGAGATTGGCTCTTGTGATCTGGTCGCCGGCCCGCGCGACATGATCCTGCGTCGACATCCGGATCGCCTGCACAAGGTCGCTCTGACCGGAGAACGCCAGATCGGAGCCCACACCGAGCAGCGTCGACAGGACTACGCCCTTCAGAAGCTGCCAGCTGTGGAAGTCGACCTTGCCGGCGAGGCCGGCATAGCCCGAGGGGTCGGTCGCCGGCACATTGTCGATGCGCAGCGAACGCCCGTCCGGCATGATGATGCGCTGCCAGACGATCAGGGCCCGCTTCTGGCCGAAGGCAATGACGCTGTCATAGCTGCCCACCAGCCGGGTGCCCTGCGGTATGAGCAGCAATCGGCCGGTGGCGCTGTCGTAGATGTTCTCGGTCACCTGTGCGGTGACGAGGCCCGGCAGGTCCGACCGCAGGCCCGTGATCAGACTGGCCGAGATCACGCTGCCCGCCGACAATGTGTAGGGCGAGGCCAGCGCGGTGAGCATGTGGGGGTTCACGTCGCCCTTCGGATCCAGCGCTGCCACGAAGGCGGCCTTTCGACCTTGGGCATTGAGATCGTTTGTCGGATCGAGCGCGACCTTGCCAGGAGCACTCGCCGGCGTCGCGGCCGGTGCGGTGATGGCCGCATCGGCTGTCTGCTGGAATGGATGAGTTTGCACCAGCACGCCCGACTCGCGGGCGGCCTTCCATTCGGCAATCCGGCGTTCGCGCTCTGCCTCCTCCGCCTGCTGGAGTTGCGGGTCGCCGGTATCCGCTGCTGTCACCAATTGCTGCTGCCGTTCGAGGATCGGCTTGCCCAGATCGCCCGGGAGCGGCGGACCCAGGCGCGGCACGTCTCCGTAGGTGGCCGGCGCGGCGGCCAGCCCGTCGCTCGTTGGCCGGACGTCTGGCTGCGACAGCTCCTGCTGGTTTTCGCCGCGATGGAACAGGCGCGGCTTCAACGCCATCCATGTGACGGCGATAAGACTGACCGACAGGCAAGCGGCGATGGCGATGATCGCGCCGCGCTTGAGCCGGACCGCGCGGGGTGGGCGGGCGCGTATCTCCAGCGTCTCGGGGTCGAGCTTGGCATCTTGCGGCGGTGCGGTCTCTGTCACGACGCCCTCCGCCGTGTATCGGACTGACCGGTGCGGCTGATCCGCACGATCTGCTGGTGCTTCAGGCCCAGCCGCAGTTCGGCCGTCTCGAACAGCCGGTCGACGACATAATAGCGGCCCTGCACGCGGTAGTTGACGAGCTGGGCGATCCCCTTGGCATCGACAAGGAACAAGGGGGGTGCCTCGCCGGTGCCGAGAGTGGCCGGGAATTCGATGAAGGTCTGGCGGCCATCATCGAACGCACGCAGGGGCCGCCACGCCGGCTGATCTCCGGAGATGACATAGTCGAAATGGAGCTGGTCGACCGACAGGCCGGTCGCGACCGGCTGCGCTGCTGTGGCCCGCTCCTCCGCCGCCCTCAGCGCAATGAGCCGGTCCTGCGGATAGGTCCAGGACAAGGCCACCATCGCGGAACGCTCGGTGCTCGAGAGCGCGAGATGGCAGGTCCGCCTGTCTGTCGTGATGATGATGTTGGTGGCCAACCCTGCGGAGAATGGCTTCACCAGTACATGCGTCCGCCTGGCCTCGCCGCTGCCGCTCGTCGTGTCGCCGATCACCCAGCGGACGGTGTCGCCGGCGGCGACCGCGCCCAGCACTTCACCCGGCTGCAGCGCGATGTCGGTCACCTGTCCGGGCGCGGTGAGCACGTGGAAGACCGCGCCGTCGCTGAACGGATAGACCTGGATCGCGTCGATATAGCCGGCCGCGATGGGCTCGAGGGTCGCCGCACGGTTGGCGGCGCGGACGCGCAATTCCGCCGGAGACGGCGGCACGGGCCGGGGTAGTTCCGCCCGCGGCTTCGGCGGCGGGACCGGCTGGGTGGCGACCGGGGTGGCCGCCGCCGCTCGGGGCACGGCCGGCGGCGACGGGGGGAGGGGGGCGGTCTGTGCCGCTGCGATGCTGGCGCTGGTGAGCAGGCCTATGACCAGAAAAGAGTTCATGGGCGGGTCTCCGCTGGGGGCTGCTGGGGCTGGGCGAGTTTCGGATCGAGCGGTTTGTCCGATGGAGGCGGCGGAGTTGGGGACATGGTCGGCCTCGTGGAGGAAGAGGACGCTCCGGCCGCGGTCTCCCCGGGTTCCAGCTCGCGGCTCCAGTCGATGGCATCGACATAGAGTCCAAGCGGATTGCGGCGCAGGGCGTCGGCGCTCGCGGGGGGCTTGAGCACTACGGTCAGGATACCGGTCCAATGCGTGGCCCCGGCTTGGGTGCCATGCTCGTAACGGGTCTCGATCCACTTCACCTGGAAGGATCGATCGGAGGCGCGCACGACGCTCGTGACCTGCACCGATACCGTTTGCTCGCCGACATGGCCGAACGGATCGGCCGAGCGGGCATAATCGCCGAGAAAGACCGCGCCGCGCCTGGTGGTGAAGTCGTAGGCCGACAGCCAGTCCCGCCGCATGAGCACCGGATCGAGCGAGACCGACCGTACGCTGGTGATGAAGCGGCCGAGGAACCAGGCGATCTGTGGATCGGTCGGATGATAGCCCGCCTCGGCTGCCGTCACGGCGCTGGGTTCGCCGAGCCTGTCGACCTCGACGACATAGGGCACGACGCGGCTTTGAAGGGACTGCCAGAGTAGCCCGCCCGACAACGCGGTGGTAAGTCCCAGGCAGCCGAACGCCATCAGCCGCCAGTTGCGGGCCTGGACCCGTGCAGAGCCGATCCGCTCGTCCCAGAGTTGCCCGGCCCGCTGGAAGGGTGTCTCGGGAACGGGTGTCTTGCCGTAACGCTGAACGGCACGCTTGAAGAGCATCAGTCGTCCCTTTCCTTGATATCGGGGGTCGCACCCGCGCCGCCGCGGTCGCCCTGGCCGATGGCGTGGATGGCTGTCTGGCGATGGTGTCGGGCCGAGGCCTGGTCTTTCATTGCCCGCGCCCAGCCGGGCATGCTGCGGGGATCATCGCCGCAGCTCGAACCGCTGGTGGCCCCGGCGTCAGTTCGGCCGACCATGGCGTTGAACGCGCCTTGCCGTCCGGCCTCGGCCGCCTCGCCAAGGCCAAGGGCGGCGGACATGCGCGATCGGGCGGCACCGGATGTAGCGGTGGCGATGCCCTTCATCCCCGCACCGACGGATGCCGAGCCGCTCGCTTCCTGACCGAGCTTGTATGCCGTGCCGGCGGCCGACCCCATGCTGGTGCCGGCGCGGACCGCGCCGAGACCGGCTGCGGCAAGGCCGCGCGCGGCGCCGACGGCGCCGGCAGCGCCCAGGACGATGATGCCGCCGGCACCCAGCGCCGTACCGAAGGCCGCACCGGCGCCGAGCTGCGGCGCACCGGAGACGAGACCGGAGGCCATGCCGGGCCCGAAGATGCCGAGACCGAACAAAGCAAGGCTCGCCAGCACGAGGCTGAGCGCTTGGCCCACGTCGGGCTCCTGTCCCTGCAGGGTCGTGGTGAACTGCGAGAAAAAGTTGGAGCCGATGCCGACGATGACCGCCAGCACCATGACCTTGATGCCGGAGCTCACCACATGACCCAGCACGCGCTCGGCGAGGAAGCTCGTCCGGTTCCACAGCGCGAAGGGCACGAGGATGAAACCGGCCAGCGAGCTCAATTTGAACTCGATAATCGTCACGAACATCTGCACGGCGAGAATGAAGAAGGCGAGGATGACGATCAGCCACGCGATGAGCAGCACCGCGATCGTGAGAAAATTGTCGAAGAAGCCGGTGAAGCCCATCATCTGCGACGCCTGCTCGAGCAGCGGCCAGGCGGCGGAGAAGCCGGTCCCAGCGAGGCGGCCGGGCCTGAGCAGATCGGCTGCGGCCATGCCGCCGCCGCCAGCGGTGAGACCGGCCTGCGCGAACGAGCGGAAGACGATGTCGGCCAGCGTCGGGAAGCTGTTCAGGATGAACGCGAACGCGCCGATATAGAAGATCTTGCGGATCAATCGGGCGAGGACATTGTCCTCGCCGCCCAAGGCCCAGAACAGGCCGGCCAGCGTGATGTCGAGCGCGATGAGCGTGCGGCTGAGGAAGCCGACGTCGCCGCCGAGCAGACCGAACCCACTGTCGATGTAGGTGAGGAAGGCCTGCAGGAACATGTCGATGACATTGAGGTCGTTCACGGTGGCTGCTGACCTGGCGAGAGGAAGGGATGCCGCGGGGCGTGCCTGGGGAGGCTGCGACGCCCCGCGGCGACATCGGCGGAGGGGCGAGGCCCGCCGATGCCCGACCGGCTGCGCCTACCGGGGCGTGTAGGCGTTGCCGGAGCCGAGGAATTTCCGGGTCGCGCCCTCTGCATCCGATTGGGCCTGGGTGCGATTGGCTCGTGCGATCGCATCGGCGCGATACTGGGCCGCCATCAGCGTCTGGAGCTGGAACTGCTGCTTGGCGACGAGCGCGAGCAACTGGTTGGTGGCCTGGGCGACCTGAAGCGCACCCTCGGCGCCTTGGCTGCGCTGGACGATGCCGTCGAGCGTGCTCGCGTCGGCGGCGACATTCTCCACCACCTGCGCCTGCACGGTCATGCTGTGCTTGTAGGCGTCCATCGAGGCATCGAGACGGGTACGCGCGTCGACGACGTGCTGGTCGTTGGTGAGCGCCTGGTTGAAGCTGGTCGGGAACAGCGCCCGGAATTGCTGGTCGAGCCCGGCGACGCGGAACTGGATCGTCTGCGCCTGGCCCATCAGCTGGTCGATCTGCTGGATCGTCCGGGTGGTCGCCTGCAATTCGGGGAACGTGATCGTCGTCAGGTTCCTGGCCTGGTTGGTCAGGCTCTGTGCCTGGTTTTGCAGCATCCGGATCTGGTTGTTGATCTGCTGGAGCGTGCGCGCGGCCATCAGGATGTTCTGGCTGTAATTGCTGGGATCGAAGACGGTGAACTGCGCCCGCGCCGGCGTGGTGGTCGAGATGACCCCCATCAGGAGCGATCCACCGGCACCGATCAGCAGCGCACCGGCCGTCAGGGCTTTCCTCAAGGACCGTTTCTTCGTCATGCGGCTTCTCCTCGGGGGCTGGAGGGTCGGGGAGCGGGAAAGTGGCCAAGCAGATCGGCGGCCCAGCCAAGGTCGGCGTCGCGCAGGAAGCGGTCGGCAAAGGCCTCGGCGCCATGTTCGGCGAGGATGGTATCGATCCGGCGCTGGCTGGCGGGATCGGAGGCCCCGCAGAGTGCGAGCGCGATCGGCCTGAGCCCGAGCTCGAAGAGGCGGTTTCCGCGCGCGGATTGCAGATAATAATGGCGCTTGGGCGTAGCCCGGCTGATCAGCTCGATCTGGCGGTCGTTGAGACCGAACCGGGCATAGGCCTCGCGGCTCTGCGGCTCGATCGCACGATCATTGGGAAGCAGAATGCGCGGCGGGCAGCTTTCGATGATCGCGGGCGCGATGCTGCTGCCCACGATATCCGCCAGGCTTTGGGTCGCGAACAGGACCGCCACGTTTTTCTTGCGCAGGGTCTTCAGCCATTCGCGGATGCGCGCGGCGAAGAGCGGGTGATCGAGGAAGATCCAGGCCTCGTCGAGGATCAGCAATGTCGGCCGGCCGTCGAAGCGCTCCTCGAGCCTGTGGAACAGGTAGGTCAGGACGGGCGCGACGACGCCCGATGCCCCAAGCAGCGCCTCGGTCTCGAAGCACTGGACATCGGCGAAGGTGAGGCCGCTTGTCGACGCGTCGAGCAGCCGGCCGTGCGGACCGTCCAGCGTATAGGGCTGGATGGCGGTGCGCAGCGCATTGGACTGGAGCAGAAGCGCCAGGCCGGTCATCGTGCGTTCCTGCGGTGGTGCCGATGCCAGGCTGCCGAGCGCTGACCAGACCGCATCCTTGACTTGCGGATCGACGGTCACGCGCTCGGCGTCGAGAAGCGCCGCGATCCATGTCGAGGCCCAGCTTCGCTCCGTGGGATCATCGATCCGCAGCAGGGGCTGAAACGCCAGGGCGTCTCCGTCCGAAGCACCGAGCGCGTGGTGCGTGCCGCCCATCGCCAGCACGGCGGCGCGGGCTGAAAATCCCCTTGTCGAAGATGATGACCTGCGCTTGGGCGTAGCGGCGGAACTGCAGCGCGATCAGGGCCAGCAGCACGGACTTGCCGGCCCCGGTCGGCCCCACGACCATCATGTGACCGACGTCGCCGACATGGGTGGACAGGCGAAAGGGCGTCGACCCGGCCGTCTGCGCCACCAGCAGCGGCGGGCATTCCGTCCGCGTGATTCCGGCGAGATGATCGTTGCCGGCGGGCCCCGCCCAGACCGCCGACAGCGGCATGAGGTGGGCGAGATTGAGCGTGTGGACGATCGGCTGCCGGACATTGGCGTAGACATGGCCGGGGATCGACGACAGCCAGGCTTCGACGGCATTGACGCCCTCGCGAACGCGGGTGAAGCCGAGGGAGCCGACGATCCGCTCGACCTGCCGGATCTTGGTTTCGACGGCCTCGCGATCTTCGTCGCTGACGGTGATGGTCGTGGTCAGATAGCCGAAGGCGACATGGTCGCCGCCGAGCGCCTGGAGCGCGAGGTCGGCGTCCGCCACCTTGTTGTCGGCGTCGCTGTCGAGAAGCTGCGCCGGCTGATTGTACAGCACCTCGCGCAGCAGCGCCGTGATCGACTTGCGCTTGTTGAACCATTGGCGGCGGAGTTTGGTCAGCAGTCTGGTCGCATCGGTCTTGTCGAGCGCGATGAAGCGTGTAATATTTATTGAGGCTGATGTGCATGAATGGCGAGGTAGTAGCTATTATATCCGACGAAACTCATAGATTTTTTTGTATTATAGGTGGATTTTATATTTATTTCTGGAATTTGTTTGGTAAAAATTGGCATTGAGTATTTAAGATTTTGCCTTTCGGTCCTGTTGGATTGCCTCTACGGGATCGGAAGCGCAACGCCTTGAGCCGCTTTCTAGCTTCCATGCTGACGCTGGCGAAGGGACGGGGCTGCGGCTTGGAGCCATGCCCTCGGATGGTTTCGATGCCTCAATAGCCGATACCTTCCATCGTATGGGTCGATGTGCCCGACGGGCGGAGTAGACATTCCCTCCGATGCACGATCACGATACGATCCTCATGGCCTTCCATGCCTGGCGTGGTTCGCCGATGGCCCTCGCCACAGTGATCTCGACATGGGGATCGGCGCCGCGGCCGCGCGGGAGCCATATGCTCGTCCATGCCGATGGGCGTTTCGAGGGATCGGTATCGGGCGGGTGCGTCGAGGGCGACGTGCTGGCGCTGGCCGGGGAGGTGATCGCTTCGGGGCGCAGCGAGCGTCGCGAATACGGCATATCGACGGCCTCCGCCTGGGAGGTGGGATTGCCCTGCGGCGGCGGTATCGAGGTTCTTGTCCAGCCGGTGTCCGTAACGGGGTTCGCGCCGTACCTGTTCGACTTGATCCGCCTCGGCCGCGATGACGGCCAGAATGTCCGGATCGAAACCGACCTGGCGACAGGACGGAGTGCGACGTCCCTTGGCAAGTCCGCATGGCTGTTCGTCAACGACTACGCGCCGAAGCGCCGGCTTTTCATCGTGGGAGCGGTGCAGATCGCGCAGAGCTTGTCCACCATTGCCGGCACTTTGGGCCTGCGACCGGTCGTCATCGATCCGCGCGCGCGCTTCCTGACGGCGGAACGGTTTCCGGGCGCGGTGCTCGACGATCGCTGGCCGGACGAAGCGATCTCGGCATGGCGCCCCGATACGGCGAGCGCGGTCGTCACGCTGAGCCACGATCCCAAGATCGACGATCCTGGGCTGGTGGCGGCGCTCGGCTGGCCGACCGGCTACGTGGCGGCCCTGGGTTCGCGTCGAAGCCATGCGGCTCGGCTTGATCGTCTGGTGGCCGCCGGTATCGGCGCGTCGGATCTCGCCCGCATCGAGGGGCCGGCCGGCATTGGCATCGGCGCGATCGGAGCAGCCGAAATTGCGCTGTCGATAGCCGCTGGAATGGTCTCGGCACTGGGCCGACATCGCGAATGAGGGACGCGTGTCGCGACTTGCATCGACGGTGGCACCTAACCCACGACGAGCTTCATGGGCCGTCGGCGGGACAGGCTCGCCGATTGGGGCGTGAGTTGGTCCCGCACGAGACCCTGAAGTTCGTGCAGTGCCCCGGCGGCCGCGTAGCTCACGGACATGATGTTGCCGAGCAGGGTTTTCACGGCATCCCGGTCGATTTCCGGGCGATCGATCAACTGATCGATCAGCGAGGAATGCAGAATCGTGGCGCACACCTTCTGCTGGGCGTGATGCGTGATTGCGAAGAACCGATCGACGCCGCTCGACGTTGTGAGATCGAAGTCGAACTCAAACTCGGTAGTGCCGGTAGCCAAGCCAGTCTGGGCCATAATCGCCTCCATCAGTCGAGGCCGACCGTAGCGTTGCGGCGGGAGGCGCGATTGCAAAGAACGGCCATCACGTGCGCCGGACGGACGCGAAGTCGCATTCGCAGTCGGTTGACTGACATTGCCTGTCGGGGCGGCCGACCATGAGCCGGGGCGCTGACGGATTTTCGGGAAAGGCACCCTCGGCCACGGGCCCCAGCTATTTTCGGCAGGTCAGCGCCCGGGTGACCCCGGAGAACCGGCAACTGGCGCCATCCGTCCGTTTCGAAACCAACCGCCTCCATTCGGACGCGCCCGTCGCCTGGCGATTTCGCCAGCCGGAGGCCTCGCTCTTCTGGTGGGAAACCGGCTTCACTCGCTACGACCTTGACGTCGACGGCGGGAAAACGCAGGCCGACACGGCTTCGCGCCGGCCCTTCGGGCTGATTCCACCCGGAGCCGAGATCCGCGGCGAACATCACATCAAGCCCGATTGCACCTATCATATCCTCTTCATCGACCCCGCGTTTCTCGAACTGCGCGGCAAGTCGCTGCTGGGGGAGCCGCTGATCGGGTTTTCGGACACCGCCCTCGAGCGCAGCATCCGCGAACTGTCGCAATGGCGCGACGACGCGACTTTTTCACTGATGGCCGAAGGTTGGGCGCTCCAGGCCGTCGCTCGCATTCGCGCACGATTGGATGCGGAGCCCTCCAATGCCTATGCCAGCGGCGGCCTGACACCGGCGGCGTTCCGCCGCGTGCAGGATTATGTCTGCGCTCGCCTCCACGAATCCATCGGCCTGATCGAACTCGCCACGCTCGCCGGGCTGAGCGTGCGCCAGTTCAGCCGCGCATTTCGAGCAACCACCGGGCGATCGCCCGCCCGGTTCGTCCATGATCGCCGGCTCGAACTCGCCAAGACGATGTTGCTAAGGAGCGACGTCAAGCTGACCGAGATCGCGTTCGCCTGCGGTTTCAGCCACGCACAGCATTTCTCGAACAGTTTTCACCGCGCGATCGGAATGACTCCCAGCGCTTTTCGTCGTCGCGCCTTGCTATGAGGTCGGATGGTGATCGGTTCGACGCTGGGCATCGGTCCATCGAAGGCAAACATTTCGATCGCCGGAATGATGGAAGATTATGAGTTCTCATCATCCAATGCACGAATTGGCTGCTTCGGGAACGACTACCTTGGTAGGCTTGCGACGCACCCCGCAGCCGGGCAATGCTCGTCCGACCGGTGGAGAATTCCAACTCGTGTCAGAGAGTGTATCTGTCCGATCGACTCCCACGATCGCCGTCGTGGACGACGACGAAGACGTGCGTATTGCATTGGCTGAACTCATTCGTAGCCTGGGTTACGAAGCGACCCTGTTCGAGACGGCCGACGCATTTCTAGCCACATTCGCGATCGACGAGGCTGATTGTATAATCAGCGATGTCCATATGCCCGGTACGAACGGCCTCAGACTTGCCAAGCAGATTCATAAGACCGGCAAGCCGATGATCCTGATCACCGCATTCCCGTCGCCCGAACTGGAAAGGCAGGCGATGGACGCCGGCGTTCTGGCCTTTCTTCGCAAGCCGTTCGATCCCATGCTGCTGATTAACAGGCTCAACGAGCTTCTAGGCTGAAGATGTTATTCGATCGGATCAATATCCAGGCGCAATACGACATCGTACTATGGTCGAACTAGGTTGCGTTGACAAAGTGCGGCAACCACCTGCGGATGGCAGCGAGATTGAGGAAGCTGGCGAAGGACAGGGCGGTCTTGTCGTAGCGGGTGG
>NZ_JAASQK010000014.1 GCF_011762195.1 Sphingomonas oligoaromativorans
TGAGCCAGAATCAAACTCTCATGTTCATGTCCATCACCACCGCAACGGGAAAACGTCACGGCAATAACAGCATCTCCAGGAGCCGTTCCTGCACATATCTGCATAAAGCATATACGAGACAGTGAACGACTTAAGCTTTACCGATCACATTGCGCCTAGAGGCCACAACAGACCGGAGCCGCCGCCCACATGTCCCTTCATCCAACCAACAATGAGAAAGACCGATACTTTTCTCATCCCCGGATTTGACCTCGGGGGATCGTTCAAAACGATCTCAAAAAGTTCGTCCGAATGCGCCTCGGCGCATCCGATCTTGCAGCTCGGGTCATTCCGCTAAACCACTGTAGTGGTTCGAAATTTCCCCGCTGGAACCGGCCGTTGAAGGCGTCGTCCGCTGCGGTGAGAGGCCCTCTATAGGCACTCCCGAGGGTCGTCAACGATTCGAATGAAGTTTTTTCGACAATCCGCAATTCGCTCCTCCCGCAGGCCGCAGCGAAGCCTCCTTCGGCCGCGCTCCGGGCGGAAGGCGCCATTCCGTGATACCCCGCCCCGCGCTATGAACCGGCATCCATGGAGGAACACGCATGACGAAACGGACTGTCGCCACGATCGGCCTGCTGCTGGCGAGCCTGCTCGCCACGGCCTGCAACACGGTGAAGGGAGCCGGCGAGGATGCCAAGTCGGTCGGCCGGGTGTTCTCGGACCATCCGAACGGCAACGCCAACAAGTGACCGCCGGCGAATTGCGCAACCTGCTGGTGACCGCGCTCGCAGGCGCCCTCGGCGGTGGGCGCGCGCGCTGGCGCAGGGCGGTCGCCGACATCAAGGTCTACCCCGTCGAGACACACCCGCATTGCAACTGGGAGGTGCGGGCCGCCGGCAGCGCGCGCGAGATCGCCGAGGTCGAGCGGGCGGTGGACCGGCTCCGCGCCGATCATCCCTTCGTTGGGCTGGGCTGAGCCCCCTTCCCTGTCCCACATAGGGGCATGACGCCCCCGCCATGCCTTGCGACGCGGGACGGGCGGGCGCAGCCTTTCCCCTCGGCAGATCCGGGGGGACGCCTTGAACCAGACGGGCATTCACTTCCAGCCGGGCGGCGCCCGCTGGGTCCATGAACGCAACGGCATCGTCTTCCGCGGCATGGCGGACGGGAAAGCCGTGGACTTCCTCATCACCAGCGAGGCGCTGGCCCAGCTCTCGAAAGGGCGGGCCGGGCATCTGGGCCGGGAGGATGCGCTCCGCGTCTTCCAGACCTTCGAAGCGGACATCCATCGGATGGCCGGACGGGAATTTTCCCGGCGCAGCGGCTCCACGCCGATGCTGTTCGGGTGGCGGGACGTCCGCGACTGACCCGCGCGTCAGATCATGAAGAGACTGAAACCCATCAGCAGGACCAGCGTCACGCTCGCAAAGACGAAGAGCGCCAGCACCGCATCATTCGGCACGGCCGTCTCATGCACCGCGCCATCTTCCGCTTCACCCATAAAGGCCCCCATCCCCGTTCGAGGCCCTCTCCCCCCCGGAGAGCCGCGAACATGGGACCGGGCGTGCGCCGGCCTCCTTACCGGGGAGTGAATCGACGCGGGCCGGGACGGCGGGACTCGACCAATGTCGGCATCCCTGTGGAAATCAGGCCTCGGCGTCGAGTTCCAGCAGCCGCGCGTTGAGCTTGTCGATCAGCGTCACGAGCTGATCGCGCTCCTCCATCGTCAGCACGCCGAGCGTATCGACGATGAAGCATTGCCGTTCCGGCTCGGAAGCGCGAACGGCGACCTTTCCCGCTTCGGTAATCGAAATGCGCTTGGCGCGACGATCGTCCGGGTCGGGATCGCGGCGGACTAGGCCATCCCGTTCCAGCCCGTCGATTCCTTCCGTCACCGTGCGCGGCGCCTGGCCCAGCGCGGCGGCGATGTCGATGGATCGGATCGGCCCCATCCGGTCGATCATGATGAGCAGCTTGTGGCGCGCGAAGGACGTGCCCTGTGCCGTCATCCGCCGCTCGATCACGCGATGCGCGCGCAGATAATAGTCCCGCAGCGCATTGGCGGTCCGTTCGCAGTCGGTCAGGATATCTTGAGGTTCCACAATAAGAGGGCTTGCCATATCTCCGGCTTTTGGGCAAGTCCCACGCTGAGAAACGTCGTCCCCGACCTGTGCCCAAAGGGAAAAGAGCCGAATCCATGGCCGATCAAACCGAATCGCAGACCGCCAACGGCAAGCGCGCCAAGCGCATCAGCCCCGGCACGAAGCGCATCCTGCTGATCGCCGTGGGGGTGCTTGCGGTGCTGATCCTGCTGTGGCTGGTCCATTATGAGACCCGCGGCAAATATGTGGAGGGCACCGACGATGCCTATATCCGCGCCGATGCGGTAACGGTGAGCCCGAAGATCTCTGGCTATGTCGAGCAGGTGTTCGTCGCCGACAACCAGGACGTGAAGGCGGGCACCCCGCTCGTCCGCATCGATCCGCGCGACTATAAGGCGGCGACCGCGCAGTATCAGGCGCAGATCGATGTCGCGCGGGCCAATGCCGACAATGTCCGCGCCGGCATCCGCGAGCAGGAGGCCGCGATCTCCGAAGCGCAAGCGCAGCTCGCCAAATCGCAGGCCGACGCGCAATATGCCGCCGGCGAGGTCGCCCGCTACACCCCGCTCGCGGCCAGCGGCGCCGAGACGCGCGAGAAGCTGACGACGCTGCGCAATCAGGCGACGCAGGCCGCCAACACCGTCGCCGCGCAGAAGGCTTCGCTGGAAAGCGCGCAGCGCCGCATCGGTTCGCTTCAGGCGCAGATCCGCCAGGCCGAGGCGCAGGGCGAGGCGGCGCAGGCCCAGCTCGCCGCCGCCGACGTCAATCTCGGCTCGACCGTCATCAAGGCGAGCGTGGACGGCCGCGTCGGCGACAAGAGCGTGCGCGTCGGCCAGTTCGTGCAGTCGGGCACGCGGCTGATGTCGGTGGTGCCGCTGTCCAGGATCTACATCATCGCGAACTTCAAGGAGACGCAGGTCGGCCTGATGCGCCCCGGCCAGCCCGCCCGCATCGAGGTGGACGCGCTGCCCGGCGTGGACCTGAAGGGCCATGTCGACAGCGTCTCGCCCGGCACCGGCGCGGAATTCTCGCTGCTGCCGCCGCAGAACGCCACCGGCAACTTCACCAAGATCGTGCAGCGCGTGCCGATCCGCATCGCGATCGATGCCGGCCCGGATGCGCGCAAGGTGCTGGTGCCCGGCCTGTCGGTGACGGTGAACGTCGATACCTATTCCGCCAAGGGCGAGATCGGCCGGATCAAGGATCAGGAGCGGAGCCGCGGCGGCCGATGAGCGACGCCCCCGCCCCTTCCGCCCCGGCGCCGGTCGAGAATGCCGATGCCGCCGCCTGGCTGGCGGTGGCGGCGGGCACGCTCGGCGCGCTGATGGCGACGCTCGACATCTCGATCGTCAACTCCTCGCTGCCCACCATTCAGGGCGAGATCGGCGCCAGCGGCACCGAGGGGACGTGGATCTCCACCGCCTATCTGGTCGCCGAGATCATCATCATCCCGATTTCGGGCTGGCTGGAGCGGCTGTTCGGCCTGCGCACGCTGCTGCTGATCGTGGCGAGCCTGTTCGTCGGCTTCTCGATGATGTGCGGCTTCTCGACGACGCTCGGCATGATGATCGTCGGCCGCGTGGGGCAAGGCTTCACCGGCGGCGCGCTGATCCCGACGGCGATGACGATCATCGCCACCCGCCTCCCTCGCCATCAGCAGGCGATCGGCAATTCGATGTTCGGCGCGACCGCCATCCTCGGCCCCGTGCTCGGCCCCGTGCTGGGCGGCTGGCTGACCGAGAATGTGAGCTGGCATTATGCCTTCTTCATCAACCTGCCGGTCGGCGCGGCGCTCATCACGCTGCTGCTCGTCGCCATGCCGCACCAGAAGCCCCGCTTCGAGCTGCTGCGTGAGGCGGACTGGCTGGGCATCCTCGGCCTCGCCATGGGGCTGGGCGGGCTCACCGTCGTGCTGGAGGAGGGCGAGCGCGAGCAATGGTTCTCCTCGCCCGAGATCCGCACGCTGGCGATCGTCTCGGCGGTGGGCTTCATCTTCCTGTTCGCGGGGCAGGTGCTCGCCAGCAAGCCGGTGATCCGCCTCAAGCTGCTGCTCGACCGGCAGTTCGGCGCGGTGGTGGTGATGGTGACCACCGTCGGCATGGTGATCTACGGCACCTCCTACGTCATCCCGCAGTTCCTCGCGACGATCTCCGGCTACAACTCGCTGCAGGCGGGCGAGATCGTGCTGCTGTCGGGCGTGCCGATGATGCTGATGATGCCGTTCACGCCGTGGATGGTGCAGAATATCGACATCCGCCTCTCGGTCGGCTTCGGGCTGCTGCTGCTCGCGGTGAGCGCCTATATGGAGACGGACCTCACCTCGCTCTCCACCGGCACCGCTTTCGTGGATTCGCAGCTCCTGCGCGGCGTCGGCACGGTGTGCGCGATGATGTTCCTCAACCAGGCGGCGATCCGCTCCGTCTCGGCGGAGCAGGCGGCGGATGCGTCGGGCCTCTACAACACGGCGCGCAACCTCGGCGGCTCGCTGGCGCTGGCCGGCATCGCGGTGATCCAGGATCAGCGCATCTGGCTGCACAGCCGCCGGATCGAGGAATCGATCCCCGCCAATTCCGTGTTCGTGCAGGATTACATGGCCGGGCAGGCGCAGAGCCTCGGCAGGCAGGCGGCGGCCTTCCGCTCGCTCGGCAACATCATCTCCTCGCAGGCGCTGACGATGACCTACGCCGATCTGTTCTGGATCCTCACCGTCGGCATCGCCTGCGTCATTCCGCTCGTCCTCTTCCTGCGGCCGCTTCCCAAACATGCGAAGCCGGTCGCCGCCCATTGAGAAGCACCATGCGCCCGATCGCCCCGACCCTCGCCCTGCTCGGCCTGCTCGCCGGATGCACCGTCGGCCCCAACTATGCCGGGCCGCCCAGGTCCGCCGCGCAGACGGCCGCCTTCGCCCGCGCCGGAGACGCCGCCACCGCCACCGCGCCCGTCGCGCGCTGGTGGGAGGCGCTGGGCGATCCGGTGCTGAACGATCTCGTCGCCCGCACCCTTGCCGCCAACCCCAACGTCGCGGCGGCGCAGGCCCATCTGCGGCAGGCGCGCGCGTCGCTGCGGGTCGAGCGGGCGGGCGAGCTGCCCAAGATCAGCGGCACCGGCTCCTATGCCCATGCCCATCTGCCGGGCGTCGATTTCGGCAATTCGGACGGCGGCGATTCCGGCAGCGGCGGATCGACCGATCTCGACGTCTACAATATCGGCTTCGACGCGAGCTGGGAGGTCGATATCTTCGGCGGCCAGCGCCGCGCCATCCAGGCCGCGCGCGCCACGGCGGAGGTGGCCGAGGCCAATCTCGCCGACACGCAGGTGAGCCTCTCGGCCGAGGTGGTGCAGGCCTATGTGAACCTGCGCGACCGGCAGCGGCGGATCGACCTCGGCAACAACTCGATCGCGATGCAGGAGCAGATGCTCGGGCTGACGCGCCAGCGGCTGGAGCGCGGCACCGCCTCGCAGCTCGACGTGACGCGGCTGGAGAACCAGCTCGACAATTCGCGCGCCGAGATCACCCCGCTCCACGCCGAGGCCGAGGCCTATCTCGACGAGCTGGCGACGCTCGCCGGGCAGGCCCCCGGCGCGCTCGACGCCGCGCTGACGCCGGTGAAGCCGCTTCCCCTGCCCCCCGCGCAGGTGGCGGTGGGCGATCCCGCCGCCCTCCTCCAGCGCCGGCCCGATATCCGCGCCGCCGAGCGCACGCTCGCCGCCGACACCGCCAAAATCGGGCAGGCCGAGGCCGCGCGCTTCCCCAAGGTGAGCTTCATGGGCCTCATCGGGGTCGGCGGGTCGGATATCTCGGATCTCACCAAGCTCGACGATTTCGTGGCGCTGGTGGCGCCGCAGATCAGTTGGGATTTCCTCGATTTCGGGCGCAACGCCGCCAAGGTCCGTCAGGCCGAAGGCGTCCGCGACGAAGCCGAGGCCAAATATCGGGCCGCCGTGCTGGCGGCGCTGCGCGATACGGAGGATTCGCTCTCCCGCTTCCGCTATGGCCGCATCACCGTCGCCACCCGCGCCCGCGCCAAGGCGGAAGCCGACCTCGCGCTCCAGCTCTCCGAGCAGCGCTATCGCGCCGGCACCACCACGCTGATCGACCTGCTCGACGCTCGCCGCCAGCAGATCGCCGCCGAGCAGAACCTCTCGATCGCGGAAGCCGGCCTCACCGGCGATTTCGTGGCGATCCAGAAGGCGCTCGGCCTCGGCTGGGCACCGCCCGCCTGAACGATTCAGGCGGGCGGCGCGCGCCGGATCAGGCCGCGTCGCGCTCCAGCGCCGGGCCGCCCGCGACGATGCCGCGGGCGAGCTGATCGGCGGCGAGGTTGGTCGGCAGGCCCTCCGCCGCGGCGAGATCGAGCACGCGGCCGAGCCGCTCGCCCGTCGCCTCGACGCGGGCCACCGCATCGGCCGTGGACCAGCCCAGATATTCCGCCGCGACGTTGATGATGCCGCCGCCGTTCACGACATAGTCCGGCGCGTAGAGCACGCCCTTGTCGGCCAGCCGCGCGCCATCCTCGGCCGTGGCGAGCTGGTTGTTGGCGGCGCCGCAGACGACCTTCGCCTTGAGCGAGCCGATCGTCTCCGCCGAGAGGATCGCCCCCAGCGCGCAGGGGGCCAGCACATCCGCCTCCACCGACAGAATCTCGCCGACCGGCACCGCCCGCGCGCCCGTCGCCGCGACGACGCGCGCCACCGAAGCGCCCGCGACATCGGCCACCACCAGCTTCGCGCCCGCCGCGTGCAGCATCATCGCCAGCGCCTCGCCGACATGGCCGACGCCCTGCACCGCCACGGTCACATCCTGGAGCGCGCGGCCGAGATGCCGCTCCACCGCGACCTGCATCGACAGGAAGGTGCCCCGCGCCGTCCAGGGCGAGGGATCGCCGCCGGGGCGGCCATCCTGCGGCGGAAGCCCGGCGACATGACGCGTCGCCTCCGCCACCGCGCGCATGTCCTCCACCGACGTGCCGACATCCTCGGCGGTGACGTAGGCGCCCTTCAGCTCCTCCACCGCCGCGCCGAAGGCCTTGAAGAAACGCTGCCGGTCGAACGCGCCTTCCGGCCGCCGCAGCACCGACTTGCCGCCGCCGAGCGGCAGGCCCGCCAGGGCGTTCTTGTAGGTCATGCCCTCGGCGAGGCGGAAAGCGTCCGCCGCCATCGCGTCGGCCGAGTCATAGCTCCAGACACGGCAGCCGCCCGCCGCCGGCCCGAGCGCGGTCGAGTGGAGCACGATGATGCCCTCGAGCCCCGCCGCCTCGTCGCGCACCAGATGCGCCTGCCCGGCCGAGGCCCACTCGCTCACGCTCAAAACCATGCAACTGCTCCCTTGGATCAAACTCACCTGAATATCGGCCGTTTCGGGAGAATTTTCTCACCTCATTCGTGAAATATGCGATAGGATGGGGATAGATTTTCCTGACACTGCCACCTTTCAGGTTTTTATGTCTGCCGACCTCGATGATTTCGAACTCAAGATCCTGCGCGAGCTGCAACGCGACGCGAGCCAGACCACGGCCGAGATCGCGGAGAAGGTGGGGCTGTCGCCCTCCCCCTGCTGGCGGCGGATCGATCGGCTGGAGCGCGAGGGCTATATCAGCGCGCGCGTGGCGATCGTGGACCGGCGCAAGGTCGGCCTCAACGCGCACATCTTCGCGCAGGTGAAGCTCAACGCGCATGGCCGCGCCAATCTGGACGAGTTCGGCAAGACGATCCGCGCCTTCCCGGAGGTGCTCGACGCCTATGTGCTGATGGGCACGATGGACTTCATGCTGCGCATCGTCGCGCGCGATATCGAAGCCTATGAGCGTTTCTTCTTCGACAAGCTCAGCCAGCTTCCCGGCGTGCAGGAAATCAACTCGACGGTCGCCCTGTCGGAGATCAAGTCGACGGTGGCCCTGCCGATCTGACGCGCCGATCTAGGCCATCGTCGCACGCTGCTTGATGACCTCGCCGGTGAGCTTGGAGGACAGCTCCGCGAACCGTTCGAAGCGCGCCTCATATTGCCCCATGCCCTGCGTCAGCGAGCGGAGTTCGGCCTCCAGTCCGTGCAGCTCCGCCTCGGGGATCAGCGCCTCGATCATGTCCCAGTGGGACCAGCCGTCCTTGCCCGCCATCCCCAGCATCTGCCCGCGCCGGCTCGCCACCGCCGAGCCCACCCGCGAGGTGGCGCTGCCCGGCGCGCTGATCGTCACATGGTCGACCGGTTCGAGCAGATAGGGCGCGGCGGCGGCCAGCCCCTCGCTCATCGCCATCCGCCCCGCCGTGCGGAAGGCCAGTTCCGAACTGTCGACGCTGTGGAAGCTGCCGTCGACCAGCGCCACCGCCACGTCCACCACCGGAAAGCCGAGCGGGCCGGCCGTCATGGCGTCGCGCACGCCCTGCTCGACGGCGGGAATCCATTGCCGGGGGATGGCGCCCCCGGTGATCCTGTCCTCGAAGCGGAAGCCCTCGCCCCGCTCCAGCGGCCGGATCTCGATCATCACATCCCCGAACTGGCCGTGGCCGCCCGACTGCTTCTTGTGCCGGCCGCGCTGGCTGACCGGCTTGCGGATCGATTCCCGATAGGCGACGCCCGGCCGGTGCGACGAGACGGTCACGCCATAGCGGCGTTGCAGCCGGTCGAGCGTCACCGCCAGATGCTCGTCGTTGATCGCGTGGAGCAACGTCTCGCGCGAGCCTTCGTCATGGCTCCAGCGCAGACCCGCATCCTCCTCGGCCAGCCGGTTGAGCGCGACCGACAGGCGCACCTCGTCCTTCTGGTCCTTCGCGGCGATGGCGAGCGCGCAATTGGCGATCACCGGCTCCGCATCGGGACAGCCCGCCCCGGCACAGCGGCCGCCGACGCCGGCGACCTCGCCCGCGATCAGGCCTTCCGCCTTGGCGATGCCGGCGATATCCCCGGCCTCGATCGCGCTCACCTTGGTGGTGCCCGCCCCCTGCATCGTGAAGAGCGCGCCCGCCCGCGTCGCCGGCCCGTCCGGGCGGATCAGCTCGGCCCCTTCGATCAGGCGCCCGCCGAACATCCGCGCGATCGCCAGTCGCCCGATCGTGCTGCCGTAGGAGACCTTGAGCACCCGAAGCCCCGCCCCCTCGATCCCGAGCCGCGCGGCGGTGGCGGCGGCCTGCGGGGTGTCGTGGCGCAGCATCTTGAGCAGGCGGCGGATGCCGAAATCGTTGAGCGCCGAGCCGAACAGCACCGGCACCACCAGGCCATCGCCCGTCTCGCGGCTGAGATCGCCGAACAGGGTCTCCAGGCTGGGCGTCTCGTCGGCGATAAGCTGTTCGAGCAGTGCATCGTCATGGTCGGCGAGCTGTTCGAGCATATGGAAGCGCGCGGCCTCCTCCTCGCCGCGCAGGCCGTCGGCGAGCGCGACCTGTCGCGACGGCTGGCCCTGCTCGTAATGATAGGCGCGCTCCAGCGCGAGATCGACGAAGCCGGTGACGTGCCCGCCCTCGCGGATCGGCAACTGGCGCGCGACCAGCGCGGCGCCGCTCATCGGCTGAAGCGCTTCGAGCAGATCGGGGATGCCGCCGCGCGCCTGATCGATCTTGTTGACGAAAAGGGCATGGGGCACGCCCATCGCCTCCAGCCGGCGCAGGATCGGTTCGACCAGCGGCGCGCGCGCCGGATCGGGATCGATCACGACCAGCGCGAGGTCGGCCGCCGGGATCGCGCTCGCCGCGTCCGCCGCGAAGCCCGGCGATCCGGGCGTGTCGAGCAGGGCGAAAGGGCTGTCGAGATAGGTGAACCGCATCAGGTTCATCTCGGTGGAGCCGCCTCGGGCGCGGGCCTCGGGGCTCGCATCGCCGACGCAGTTGCCGTCGCTCACCGCGCCGGGTCGCTGCACCGCGCCCGCTGCATAGAGGAACGCCTCCGCGAGGCTGGTCTTTCCCGCGCCCGCGGGTCCGACGAGGGCCACGACCCTCGGGGCGCAACCGTTGCCTTCCATGATCGCTCTCCCGGTCTTCCCATCGAAACTGTCTGGCAGATCACGAGTCGCGAGAGTCCGCGCATGTCGACCGGATGGCAAGCCCGGCCGTGCATCGCGGCCGGGGCCAAAGGTTTTACGCTTTCCGGGTCAGGCGGCGATCGCCTCGCTCTCATAGCCCGCCGAGCGGATGGCGGTGGCGATGGCATCGGCGTCCCGCCCCGTCTCGATCGCGAGCGTGCGGTTGGCGAGATCGAAGTTCGCCACCATCCCCGGATCGGCCGCCTTCAACGCCTTTTCGATGGCGGCGGTGCAATGGCCGCAGCTCATGTCCGGGACTCTGTAGTGCTGCACGAGAATGCTCCTTGTCGTCGGGAGCCTCGAAAATGGGGCTTCCCACCGTGGGAAGGTCAAGGCCCCCCAAAAATTCACAGGCCGATGCTTGACCTTCCCAACATGGGAAGCCCCATCTGGTGCAGCGGTGAAGGACGATGGGATCAGATCGATGGGTTCGAGCACTGCAAGCGCCAGCCTGCACATCGAGGGCATGACCTGCGCCTCCTGCGTCGGGCGCGTCGAGCGGGCGATCCGCGCCGTGCCGGGCGTGGCGGAGGCTTCGGTCAACCTCGCCACCGAACGGGCCAATGTTCGCTTCGACAGGGATGCCGGGCCGCTCGCCGTGATCGATGCGATCCGGGATGCGGGCTATACGGCCCGGCCCCTGCTCCCCGACGACGACAGCTCCGATCGCGAGGCGGAGGCGCGCGAGCGGGAGTTCGCCGGCCTGCGCCGCTCGCTGATCGCCGCCGCGCTGCTCACCCTGCCGGTCTTCCTGATCGCGATGGCGCCGGGGCTGGGGCATCATCCGCCGATCGAGTTCGCGCTGGCGACGCTGGTGCTGTTCGGGCCGGGCCTGCGCTTCTATCGCAAGGGCATCCCCGCCCTGCTGCGCCGCGCGCCCGACATGAACTCGCTGGTCGTGCTGGGGACGGCGGCGGCGTGGGGCTATTCGGTCGTCGCGACCTTCCTGCCGCGCGCGCTGCCGGCGGGCACGGCGCATCTCTATTACGAGGCCTCGTCGGTCATCGTCACGCTGATCCTGCTCGGCCGCATGCTGGAGGCGCGCGCCAGGGGGCGGACATCGCAGGCGATCCGGCGGCTGGTCGGCCTGCGCCCCAAGACCGCGCGCGTGCTGCGCGACGGCGAGGCGCGCGACGTGCCGCTGGACGAGGTGACGCCGGGCGATCTGGTGCAGGTGCGCCCCGGCGAGCGCGTGCCCGTCGACGGCGTGGTGGTGGAGGGCAACTCGCTGGTCGACGAGGCGATGATCTCGGGCGAGCCGCTTCCCCTCCGCAAGGGGCCGGGCGCCGAAGTGACCGGCGGCACGATCAACAGGACCGGCAGCTTCACCGCCCGCGTCAGCCGCACCGGCGCGGACACGCTGCTCGCGCAGATCATCCGCATGGTCGAGCAGGCGCAGGGCTCCAAGCTGCCGATCCAGGCGCTGGTCGACAAGGTGACGGCGTGGTTCGTGCCGGCGGTGATGGCCGCCGCCCTCGCCACCTTCGCGCTCTGGATGGCGCTGGGGCCGCGCCCGGCGCTCGGCTTCGCGCTGGTCAACGCAGTGGCGGTGCTCATCATCGCCTGCCCCTGCGCGATGGGGCTGGCGACGCCGACCTCGATCATGGTCGGCACCGGCCGCGCCGCCGAATGGGGCCTGCTGTTCCGCAAGGACGAGGCGTTGCAGGCGCTGCGCGACGTGAGCGTGGTGGCGCTCGACAAGACGGGGACGCTCACCGCCGGCCAGCCGGAACTGACCGATCTGGTCGCCGCCGAGGGCTTCGACGCCGGCGAGGTGCTGGCGCTGGTCGCGGCGGTGGAGGCGCGGTCCGAACATCCGATCGCCGCCGCCATCGTCGAGGCGGCGGATGCCAGAGGCCTCGCTTATGGCCGGGTGAGCGGGTTCGAGGCGCTGCCCGGCCATGGCGTCACCGCGATGGTCGACGGCCGCGGGGTCGCGATCGGCGCGGATCGGCTGATGGCGCGGCACGGGCTGGACCTCGCCCCCTTTGCCGAAACCGCCGCCCGGCTCGGGGAGGAAGGCAAGAGCCCGCTCTATGCCGCGATCGACGGCCGGCTGGCCGCGATCATCGCGGTCGCCGATCCGATCAGGGAGACGAGCCCCCAGGCCATCGCCGCGCTCCACGCGCTGGGCCTCAAGGTGGCGATCATCACCGGCGACAACCGCCGCACCGCCGAGGCGATCGCCCGCGCGCTCGGCATCGACGAGGTGGTGGCCGAGGTGCTGCCCGCCGGCAAGGTGGAGGCGCTCCGCGCGCTGCGTGGGCAGGGCCGCCGCATCGCCTTCGTCGGCGACGGCATCAACGACGCGCCCGCGCTCGCGGAGGCGGATGTCGGCATCGCGATCGGCACCGGCACGGATATCGCCATCGAGAGCGCGGACGTGATCCTGATGTCCGGCGACGTGCGCGGCGTGCCCAACGCGATCGGGCTCAGCCGGGCGACGATCCGCAACATCCGCCAGAACCTGTTCTGGGCCTTCGCCTATAATGTGCTGCTGATCCCGGTGGCGGCGGGCGCGCTCTATCCGGTGTCGGGGACATTGCTCTCGCCGATGCTCGCGGCGGGCGCGATGGCGATGTCCAGCCTCTTCGTGCTGGGCAATGCGCTGAGGCTGCGGCGGGCCGCCCCGACGCTGGCCTTGCGGGCCGCCCCGCCCCCGCCGATATCGAGCCAACCCGGATACAGGATCGCCAGATGAACATCGGACAGGCCGCGAAGGCCAGCGGCGTCTCCGCCAAGATGATCCGCTATTATGAGTCGATCGGCCTCGTGCCCGCCGCCGCCCGCACCGAGGCCGGCTATCGCTCCTATGGCGAGCGCGAGGTCCACACGCTGCGCTTCATCCGCCGCGCGCGCGATCTCGGCTTCTCGGCCGACCAGATGACCGAGCTGGTCGCGCTGTGGAGCGATCGGGGCCGCGCCAGCGCCGATGTGAAGGCGATCGCGCTCCGCCATGTCGCGGAACTGGATCGCAAGGCGCAGGAGCTTCGGGAGATGAGCGAGACGCTGAAGCATCTGGCGGCGACCTGCCATGGCGATGGCCGGCCGGATTGCCCGATCATCGAATCCCTCGCCGGCGAAGGCGTGCCCGATGCCGCGCCGCGCGCGCCGCGCGGCTTCGATCGGATCAGGACGCTCCGCTAGAGCGGCCGGGTCACGCGGAGGCTGCGCCGGTTCTGCGCCAGCCTGCGAAGCCGGGCGCGGATCGCGACGGGGCTCTCGACGTCGGCGCTGGTGAGCGCGGGGATGCTGTGGTGCGGCGGCATGTCCTTGCCTTGCCGGAAGGCGCGGAGGCTCGCCAATGAAGCCTGTCACTCGCTGAAATCGGCGCGGCCGATCTTTCGCGGACAGGCGACGGGCCGCCCCCGGCTGGCGGGGACGGCCCGTCGTTTCGATCAGAAGTTGTAACGCACGCCGACGCGGAACATGCGGCCCAGCACGTCATAGAGCTGCGGGTTGATGTCCACGCCGGTGTTGGTCTGCGGCGAGGGGGTGGGGTCGCGGTTGAACAGATTGTCGACCTTGAAATAGACCTGCCACAGCTTGGTGACGTTGTAGGAACCGCCAACGTCGAAATAGAAGGCGCCCTTCATCTTGTTATAATCGATGGTCGGGTTGTTGTTGGTCGATACCGGGCAATTCCCGGCGCCACAGACGATATACTGGTTTCCGAACACGCCGTCGCTGAACCAGCGCTGGGTGAGCGTGATGCTGAACTTGTCGGTATCGTAGCTCTCGACCCCCAGCAGCTTCCACTTCGGCGTCGCGCCGCTGTTCACGCCCGCCTGCTGGATCGGGATCGCGCCCGGCAGGCCGTTGTTGGTGATGTAGTTGCGCACGTTGGTCGCCAGACCGCGGATCGCCAGATTGCCGTCGAGGCCCAGCGGCCGCTCCCACCGATAGCTCGCCTCGATGTCGAAGCCGTCGGTGAAGATCGAGGCGAGGTTGAACGGCTGGACGTTGACGAAATTGCCCGTGTTGTCCGGCGAATCCAGGAAGAAGGAGCCGCAGAGCTGGGTCACGCCGGCATGGCAGTAGTTGATCTGGTCCTGCGCCGAGAGCGACGAGATCGCGCCCTTGATCTTGATCCGGTAATAATCGAACGAGAAGCTGAAACCGGGCAGCCAGTGCGGCCGCGACAGGGTGAAGCCCGCCTCGGTGTTGCGCGCGATTTCCGGCTTCAGGTTCGGATTGCCGACCGTGTTCTGCGACACGTTGACCGAACGGTTGTTGAACGGATCGAACACGTTGGGCACGTTGACCGAGATCGGCGCCGCGAACAGCTCGGACAGGTTGGGCGCGCGCACGTCGCGCGATGTCACGGCGCGCAGGCGGACGCCGTCCAGCGGCGTATCCCAGGTGCCGCCGATCTTCCATGTATAGACGGTGCCGGAGGTGCTGTAGTCCGTCCAGCGGCCGGCCATGTTGAGGTTGGCCTTGCCGATCGTGTGCGAATCGAACAGCGGCACGTTCAGTTCGAGGAAGGCTTCCTTGACGTCATAGGAGCCGCGGCCGTCATGATAATTGCCGGCATACCAGTTGCCGCCGGCGCTGTTCAGCAGCGGATCGGCGGGATAATCGGCGTCATAGGCATTGTCGTCGGTGACGCCGTTGCCATAGACGTCGCCGCTCACCTTGTAATGCTCACGCCGATATTCGGCGCCCAGCGCGACCGAGAGCGGCCCCGCCCAGAGCGACACGGGCTGGCCGTTGAGGCTGATGCTGGCCGCGTCCTGCGTCTGGCGCGTGTGCTGGAACGGGCCATTGCCCGGCTGGATATAGGCAAGCTGCTCGGCGGTGAGCGGGGCGCCGCCGATGATGTTGATCGGCACGCAGCCATTGGCCCGCGCCACCGGGTCCGCGCACACGATCTGGCCGTTGAGGTTGATCGCCTGGATCGCCGCGTTGTAGCGCGGCACCAGCGTCATGTTCTGCACGCGGATGTCGGTGACGTTCTCGCCATGCTCGTAATAGGCGTCGTAGCTCCAGTCGCTGCCGAGCGCGGTGAACTTGCCGTCCGCCCCGCCGACGAAGCGATACTGGGTGCGCTCGGGGCTCACCTTGATGTTGGGCAGGATCGCGTTGCTCACGCCATATTGGAACTGGGTGATCCCGTCCGCCGCACATGCGTCCTGAATCGCCGTCGGCACATAGGGATTGGCGCATTGCAGCGTGATGCCCGATCGCGCCATGCCCGGATTGGGCTGGTTCGACGTCCGCACCCGCGCGACGTTGACGGTGGCGTAGATCTCGTTCTGGGGCGCGATGTCGAAGCCGATCCGGCCATAGCCGTTGAGACGCTGGAGCCGCGACTGGAGCGAGGTGCCGATGCCGACATTGCCCGACAGATCGCCGCCCTGGCAGAAATTGTAGCAGCCCGTCACCGTGCCGGCCGCATTCTTCGCCGGCACGCCGTTCGAGCCATACTGATAGGCGAAGGGATTGCCGTTATAATCGAAGGCCGTGCCCTGAAGCGGGCCGGCGGTAATCAGGCCATATTTGCCATATTGATAGGCCTGCGCGTGCTCGCGGTAGAGATATTGCGGCGAGCCGTCGTTGGTGACGCCACGGTTGAAGAGGGTGGCCGTCGTGTACCAGTCGCGTCCGCCCGGCGCCTCCTCGCCGAAGCCGCCGGCCGGCACGCCATTCTCATGGTCATATTCACCGCTCACCTCGACATGCAGGCGATCGTCGAGGAAGCTCTTTCCGGCCGCCACCTGGGCGAGATACTGGCCATCGTCGCCATAGGTGGTCACGCCGCTCTGGACGTTGGCCTTGAAGCCCTCGAAATGCTTGTCGGTGACGAAGTTGACGACGCCGCCCACCGCGTCCGAGCCCCAGGAGGCCGAGGCACCGCCCGTCACCACGTCGACGCGCTTGATGAGGAGCTGGGGCATCAGGCTGATGTCCGGCACGCCGGTGACGTTCGCGCCGACGATACGCTGGCCGTCGAGCAGCGTCAGCGTGCGGATCGTGCCGAGGCCGCGCAGCGAGAAGGAGCTGAGGCCCTGCGTGCCGCTCGACGTGCTGTTGGTGCCCGTCGTGACGCCGGTGGAGCCCTGCAACGAGGGCAGCTCGGCGATGGTGTTGAAGATGTTGGGCTGGGCCTGCTTGGCGATGTCCGCCGTGCCGAGCACCTGCGTCGGCGTCGGCGCGGTAAAGCCGCTGGCGGTGATGCGCGAGCCCGTCACGATGATCTGCTGCGGCGGGGCCGCTTCGTCCTGCGGCTGGGCGGTGCTGGCGATCGAGGGCGCGGGGGCCGGCGCGCTGGTATCCTGCGCATAGGCCGGGGCCACCAGCGCGAAGCCCGCGATGGTCGCGCCCGCCAGCAGCATCGCCCGGCGCTTCAGGCCGGGGGCCGGAGCGAGCGGCGTCGTTTCATGCCTGGTCATATATCCTCCCTTTTGTTTTGCTGTTCGTCGATCAGGGCTTGGCCGCGTACAAAGCGCGGTGCGTGAGAATGAAGAGCGTGCGGCCGTCCGCGCCGCCGAACAGGATCTGGATGGGTCGTTCGGGCACCATGATCCGGCCCAGTTCCTTGCCGTCGGCCGCGTAGACGAAGACCTCGCCGTTCAGCACATAGACGCGGCCGTCGGGGCCTTGCGCGACACCCTCGCCGCCCCGGTTCGCGAAGGGCTTGAGATCGGTGAGCTGCCCGGCCGCGCCGACAAGCGCGCTGTAGGTGCGGTCTTCCGAGCCGTTGACCACGAAGACACGCTTGCCGGGTTCGCCGGTGACGAAGCCATAGCTGTCCAGCGTGTCCGACCAGCGCCAGCCGAGATGGTTGGCCGGTCCCTGCGTCAGCACCCGATAAGCAGGCAGCGCGAGGCTGCCGTCCGGCGAGACATATTCGCGCGTCTTGGGCGTGCCGGCATCGCGGACATACATCTCGTGGAGCGTGGTGAAACGCATCGTCTTCGGATCGAGCTGATCCCTGAACTCGCCGTTCACCCAGGTGTTGACCGGAAGCGCGATGCCGGCCCCCGGATGCTGGCTCACCGGCGTCGGCTGGATCAGCGTGATCGGATCGGTGGTGCCCGGCTTGAAGCTGTAGACCGTCGCCTCGGGGCCGTCCGAGGACAGCACCATCAGGTTGCCGGACTTGTCGAAGGCGAGGTTGACCGGATCGAGCGGCGCATCCCGCTCGATCGAGAGCCCTTCCTTCTCGCTCCAGCCATAGATGCGCTGGAAGCGATGATCGACGAAATAGAGCTTGCCGGATGCGTCCACCGCCGCGCCGGAGATCGAGTAGAAGCCGTCCTCCAGCTTCTGAACCGGCGCGAGCGAGGCCGATGCCGCCGCCACCGGATCGGCCGGCACGTCGAAGCTGGCGAACTCGCGCTGGCGCACCGCCAGCTTGTGGGTCATGTCGAGGATGGCGTTCTCGAACGGGAACTTGCTCGCGCGCAGATAGGTGGCGCACCCGGCCGCATCGCAGGTGGCGAAGCCGCTCTCGGCGTTCACATGCACGTTGCGGAAACGGATGTCGGACGAATTGAACAACCGCACCGCCGCCAGCGCGGGCTTGATCGTCCGGGTGACACGATAGCCATGATAGTTGGCGAACAGGATGTTGCGCGAGTTGCGCACCTCCAGCGACACCGTGTCGACGCCGTCGCGCACCTCCTGCTCGGTCTGGGGGGCGAGGAACTCCCAATTCTCCACGCCGTCCAGCACGATCTCGTTGCGGACGTGATGCTCGTTGGAAAGCTCGTAGACATGGCCCGGCGTCTTCGTGTCGGTGACGACGAACCCGGCCTGCGCGAAGGTGTTGGGCGACCAGATATCGGCGAAGGTGCCGCCGCCGCCATCGGTCACCCAGATGCTCGGATGCTGCCCGTCCCAGCGATAGCCGGGCTTCGACATGTCGAGATGCCTGCCGTCGGCCATCAAAGTGCCGCCGCCGCCCTGAATCTTGACGTCATCGACGAGCGAACTTTCGCCCGCGCGCCAGATCAGCGCGCTCGCCCGCGGGTTCACCCCGCCGGTGAACAGGCCAAGGCCCGTGACGATGTTGGTGCCGCCCTGCGGCGCCTCGACCAGCGCCCTGGCCGCGCCGACGCCCGCATAAGCAGGGGCGTTGTCCGGCAGCACGATCTGGGTGCGGCTCGGGTGGAGGCCGATCAGCACCGTATCCGGCTTCAGCCTGAGCGTGTCGGAGACGACATAATGCCCCATCGGGAAATAGAGCACGCGATGGCCGGCGATCGCCTGCTGGATCGCGGCCGTGTCGTCGGTCGATCCGTCGCCTCTGGCGCCCAAGTCCCTGACGCTGGTCCATTCCGAGATGGGAGGCAGGTCGCGGATCGCGGGCGTCCGGGCTGCCGGAAGCGAGGAAAGCGGCTCCGCCTCCATCTTGGTCGCGAACTGGCCGGCATCGCCGAAGCCCACAAGCTTCAGGCCATAGTCGAACGCCTTGACCCGATAAGCGCCGCCCTGCCCAGCCACCGTCTTGCCGCTGTCCCGGAAGCGCGCAAAGGTCGGCGTCCTGCTCGCCAGCGCGTTCTCGAAGCCGATCTGGGTATAGGCGTTGCCCTCGTTCGAGATCACGACACCCGCCTTGGCGACATTCTCGAAGCGGACGTCCTTGCCCCACAGCCAGTCGCCATAACCCTGATCGATGTCGATCCCGATCGGGGTGTTTGCGATGCGGACATTGACCAGGGTCAGCCCCGCCTCATGCTCGCGGATCGCCGCCTCGCGCTGGCCGTCGAACGAGCTGTCGATCAGCGTGAACTGCCACGCAGGCGAGGTCTTCTCGGTCAGGATGCCGTAGCGGCCGCCATGGAAATGCACGTCCTCCATGACGTTGCCGACCTGATACGCGCCCGCGAGGCCCGATCCGATCCGCATGTCGACATGCCGCAGGAAGCCATGCTGCGCGACGCGGAAGCGCACGCCCGTCGCCGCCGGATTGCCCGCGCCGATCTCGATGTCGACATTGCTGAGCGCCGAATAGAAGGTGCTCGACGTCGCATCCTGGATCTTGCGGTCGAACGGCACGCTGGTCGTCGGCGGGAAGGCGACGGTGCCGATCTGATACTGATCCTCGCCGGTGAAGCTCAGCATCGTCTTCACGCCGGTGGCGAAGCCGGGGGTGCGATCGCCAAGGACGATCACCGGCCGCGTCGCGCCCACGCCGAACACGCGCACCGCCGAGCGGATGAAGACGGTCCGCGTGATGCGGTAGCGCCCCGACGGCAGGAAGACGATGCCGCCCTTGCCCTTTGCGAAGGCGGTGTCGATCGCCTGCTGGATCGCGGCGGTATCGTCGGCCTTGCCGTCGCCCACGCCGTGGACCGTCACGGCACCGCCATCCGCCGGCGCCACGGGCAGCGCGGACGGCACGGCCAGCGCCGCCGTCATGGGAGCGATAACAGCACCGAGAGCAGCAGCCGCCATCCAACGCGATTTCATGCGATCCCCGCTTGTTGTTCCAGAAACTACAGGCGGATGGGCCGATGCGTCGCCGCATGCCTCCCGCATAGAATTTGATGGGGCCTAATCGCTCTTCACGGGTGAAACAGCCGCGACCAAGGTCGTAATTGGCAAGCGTGTCGAATCCGCTTGATAACGTTGTCGGTTTTCCCCGACTGGCGGCCTGGCGAAAGCTGGGCCGCATTTTTTCAGGGTCTTAGCGAACACAAAGGGAAGAGACGTGCAGACGCAATCCGACACGGCCGGTTTCGGGCCGAGGGCGATCATCGTCATGGGCGTCAGCGGCAGTGGCAAGTCGACGCTCGGAGCGGAGCTGGCGCGCGCGCTGGGCTGCCGCTTCCTGGAGGGCGATTCGTTCCACGACGCAGCCGCCGTCGCCAAGATGCGCGCCGGCATCCCCCTCGACGACGCCGATCGCTGGCCATGGCTGGACCGGCTCGGCGCCGGCATCCGCGAGGCGGTGCTGGCGGACGGGCTGGCGGTGGCGGCCTGCTCGGCGCTCAAGCACAGCTATCGCGCGCGCCTGGCCGCGGCGGTGGGCGTGCCGGCCGCCTTCATCCTGCCCGAGACGAGCCGGGAGGAGCTGGTCCACCGGATGAACAACCGGCCGGGCCATTACATGCCGGCGAGCCTGCTCGACAGCCAGCTCGCCACGCTGGAGCAGCCGGAGGCGGAGGAACCCGTCCTCGTGCTCGACGGCGCGCGCCCGCTCGATCAACTGCGCGAGGCCAGCCTCGACTGGCTGCGCCGGGCCGACACGCCACGCTGACCTTCCCAAGCCATCCGACAGGGAGCCCGCCCATGACCTTCCGCCGTCCCCTCCTCGCCCTTCTGCTGGCCTGTGCGGGGCCGGTCCATGCGGCGCCGGCGCCCGAGGACGCCGCCATCCCGATCTGGCCCCACGGCGCGCCCGGATCGGAGCGCCACGCCGGCGAGGCGGAGCGGCTGGAGGGCGGCGCCTATGTCCACAACGTCCACAACCCCTCGCTGACCGTCTTCCGCGCCGATCCGAAGCACGCCAACGGCGCGGCGATCATCGTCGTCCCCGGCGGCGGGCACCGGATGCTCGTCTTCCAGAACGAGGGCGTGGTGCCGGCCAAGGCGCTCAACCGCTACGGCGTCACCAGCTTCGTGCTGAAATACCGGCTCGCGCGTGAGCCGGGCTCCACCTACACGATCGAGGGCGACGCCGCCGCCGATGCCCGCCGCGCGATCCGCTGGGTGCGCGCGCACGCCGCCGACTATGGCGTCGATCCGCACCGCATCGGCATCATGGGCTTTTCGGCGGGCGGCGAGCTGGTGTCGCTGGTGGCGGACAACCCCGCGCCCGCCACCGACGCCATCGACCGCGAGAGCGCGCGGCCCGACTTTCAGGTGCTGATCTATCCGGGGCCGCTCGGCACGCCGGGCAAGGCCGTGGCCGGGGCGCCGCCCGCCTTCATCGCGGCGGGCTCGATCGACCCATGCTGCGCGACGCCCGCGCTCGCGCTCTACGACCAGCTCCGCCATGCGGGCGTGTCGGCGGAGCTGCACATGTTCGCGGACACCGACCATGGCTTCAACCTCGCGATGCACTCCGAGCGCATCTCGATCCAGCACTGGCCCGATCGGCTCGACGACTGGCTGAGCGACGAGGGTTTTCTGATCCCTCGGCGCTAGCCGGTGCCCCTCGGGGGCCGCCCGTTGCCCTCGAACCTGATCGTCACCCCGGCGAAGGCCGGGGTCCAGAGCCCCGGTCGCATCGCCTGACGTTCGTAAACGGGATCAGGGCTTGGCCGCGTAGAGCGCATGGTGGGTCAGGATGAAGAGCGTCCTGCCCCCCTCGCCGCCGAAGACGATCTGGATCGGCCGCTCGGGCACCATGATCCGGCCCAGCTCCTTGCCGTCGGCCGCGTAGACGAACACCTCGCCGTTCAGCACATAGACGCGGCCGTCCGGTCCCTGCGCGACGCCTTCGCCACCACGGTTCGCGAAAGGCTTGAGATCGGTGAGCTGCCCGGCCGCGCCGACAAGCGCGCTGTAGGTGCGATCCTCCGAGCCGTTGACGACATAGGCCCGCTCGCCCGCCTTCGCCGTCACGAAGCCATAGCTGTCCAGCGTGTCGGAGAAGCGCCAGCCGAGATGGTTGCCCGGCCCCTGCTGATAGACGCGGAAGGCCGGAAGCGCGAGGCTGCCGTCCGGCGAGACATATTCGCGCGTCTTCGCCGTGCCGGCATCGCGGACATACATCTCGTGCAGCGTGGTGAAACGCATCGTCTTCGGATCGAGCTGATCCCTGAACTCGCCATTCACCCAGGTGTTGACGGGAAGCGCGATGCTGGCCCCCGGATGCTGGCCCACCGGCGTCGGCTGGATCAGCCTGATCGGATCGGTGGTGCCCGGCTTGAAGCTGTAGACCGTCGCCTCGGGGCCATCCGAGGACAGCACCATCAGATTGCCGGACTTGTCGAAGGCGAGGTTGACCGGATCGAGCGGCGCGTCGCGCTCGATCGAGAGCCCTTCCTTCTCAGCCCAGCCATAGATGCGCTGGAAGCGGTGATCGACGAAGTAGAGCTTGCCGGATGCGTCCACCGCCGCGCCGGAGATCGAGTAGAAGCCGTCCTCCAGCTTCTGAACCGGGGCCAGCGAGGCCGGCGCCGCCGCCACCGGATCGGCCGGCACGTCGAAGCTGGCGAACTCGCGCTGACGCACCGCCAGCTTGTGGGTCATGTCGAGGATCGTGTTCTCATACGGGAACTTGCTCACCCGCAAATATGTCCCGCAGCCATTGGCGTCGCAGGTGGAGAAGCCGCTCTCGGCATTCACATGCACGTTGCGGAAGCGGATGTCCGACGAGTTGAACAGCCGCGCCGCCGTCAGCGCCGGCTTCACACTGCGCGTCACGCGATAGGCGTGGTAATTGGCGAACAGGATGTTGCGCGAGTTGCGCACCTCGATCGAGACGGTGTCCTGGCTCTCGCCGGCCTCCTCCTCGGTCTGAGGGGCGAGGAACTCCCAATTCTCCACGCCGTCGAGCACGATCTCGTTGCGGACGTGATGCTCGACCGACAGCTCGTAGACATGGCCGGGCGTCTTCGTGTTGGAGACCAGCATACCCGACTGGGCATAGGTGTCCGGGCTCCACACATTGGCGAAGGTGCCGCCGCCGCCGTCGGTCACCCAGATGCTCGGATGCTGCCCGTCCCAGCGCTTGGCGGGGTCGGCATCGGCGGAGTGGGTGGCGTCATAGGGATCGAAGCGATGGCCGTCGGCGGTGATCGTGCCGTGGCCGCCCTCGATCTTCACGTCATCGACCAGCGAGTGTTCGCCCGCGCGCCAGATCAGCGCGCTCGCCCGCGGGTTCACGCCGCCGGTGAACAGGCCGAGGCCCGTGACGATGTTAGTGCCGCCCTGCGGCGCCTCGACCAGCGCCTTGGCCGCGCCGACGCCCGCATAAGCCGGTGTCTTCTCGGCCAGCACGATCTGGGTGCGGCTCGGGTGGAGGCCGATGAGGACGGTATCCGGCTTCAGCTTCAGCGTGTCGGAGACGACATAATGTCCCATCGGGAAATAGAGCACGCGATGGCTGGCGATCGCCTGCTGGATCGCGGCGGTGTCGTCGGTGGTGCCGTCGCCTCTGGCGCCCAAGTCCTTGACGCTGGTCCACTCGGAAATGGGCGGGAGCTCACGGATCGCAGGTGTCCGGGCCGCGGGAAGCGAGGAGAGCGGCTCCGCCTCCATCTTGGTCGCGAACGTCCCGGCATCGCCGAAGCCCACAAGCTTCAGGCCATAGTCGAACGCCTTGACCCGATAGGCCGCGCCCGACCCCGCCACCGTCTTGCCCGTATCCGGGAAGCGCGCGAAGGTCGGCGTCCTGCTCGCCAGCGCATTCTCGAAGCCGATCTGGGTATAGGCGTTGCCCTCGTTCGAGATGACGACACCCGCCTTCGAGACATTCTCGAAGCGGACATCCTTGCCCCACAGCCAGTCGCCATAGCCCTGATCGATATCGATCCCGACGGGCGTGTCGCTGATGCGGACATTGACCAGGGTCAGCCCTGCCTCATGCTCACGGATCGCCGCCTCGCGCTGGCCGTCGAACGAGCTGTCGATCAGCGTGAACTGCCATGCCGGCGAGGTCTTCTCGGTCAGGATGCCGTAGCGGCCGCCATGGAAATGCACGTCCTCCATCTCGTTGCCGACCTGATAGAGCCCCGCGAGGCCCGATCCGATCCGCATGTCCACATGGCTCAGATAGGCGTGCTGCGCCGCATGGAAGCGCACCGCCGTCGCCGCCGGATTGCCCGCGCCGATCTCGAAATCCACGTTGGAGAGCGCGCCGTAGAAGGAGCCCGAATTGGCATCCGACACCTTGTCGCTGAACGGCACGCTCCCGAGCGGCGGCACGGCCACCTTATGCCCCGGCAGGAAGCCCGGCCCGCCGGTGAACATCATCATCGTGGCGATGCCCTTGCCGAAGCCCGGCGTGCGGTCGCCCAGCAGGATCACCGGCCGCGTCGCGCCGACGCCGAAGATGCGCACCGCCGGCGGCACCAGCAGGCTGCGCGTGATGCGGTAACGGCCGGACGGCAGGAAGACGATCCCGCCCGCGCCCTTGTTCGCCGCCGTGTCGATCGCCTTCTGGATCGCGGCGCTGTCGTCGGCCTTGCCGTCGCCGGCGCCCTGCACGGTGACCGCGCCCGGCTCGGCCGGCGCCACCGCGAAGACCGAGGGCGAGGCCGCCAGCGCGGCCGACGAGGTGGAGAGAAGCAACGCGGCCGCGACCAGCTTGAGGTTCATGCTTTGCGCCTTATCAAGGGGATAGTGGGGCGATAATCAGGATCGCAGGCCCGGACAGCCGCGACCAAAGTCGTAAAGCTCTATGGCATCAGCCGCTTGCGCCCCTGCGAAAGGTGCCAGCGCATCGCCAGCGCCGCCCCTTCCGCATCCTGCGCACGGATCGCGTCGACGATCATCTCATGCTCGGAGATCATCGCCTCGATGGCGGCCGGCGGCCGCGAGCGGGAGATGTCGACGCCGGCCTTGAGGATGCGGTCCACATCGTCATGGAGATGATCGAAGGTCGCGAGGAAGGCGGGGTTCGACGTCGCCAGCGCGATCGCGCGGTGCAGCCCCCAGTCCTCGTCATGCGCCGGGCCGCTGGAGAGGAGCGCCGTCCGCAGCCCGGCCAGCGCGCGCTCGATCTCGCCCATCTGCTCGGACGAGCGGCGCATCGCCGCCAGCCGCGCCGCCTCCGCCTCCAGCACGAAGCGCACCTCATAGGTGCCGAGCGTCGCCGACAGGTCCGACATCGGCATGTGCGCGCCCAGCCGCTCGGACGGGCGGCGCTTCACATAGGAGCCGGCGCCGCGCCGCGCCTCGGTGATCCCGTCCGACGCCAGCCGGACGAGCGCCTCGCGCACCACCGTACGCGATATGCCGAAGGTCTGCGCGAGCTGCGCCTCGGACGGCAGGCGGTCGCCGATCTGGAGGCCGTCCTCGTTGATGATCGCGACGATGCGCGTATAGGCCCGGTCGGCCAGCCGCCCCTCGCTCATGCCAGCACCTGGCTGACGATCAGGATGAAGATCAGGCCCAGCACCGACACCGCCGTCTCCATGACGGACCATGTGCGGAACGTGTCCGCCGTGCTGGTGCCGACATAGCTCTTCACCAGCCAGAAGCCCGGATCGTTGACGTGCGAGAAGAAGATCGAGCCCGCGCCGATCGCCAGCACCAGCCATTCGGGCGAGACGCCGGTCGTCGCCGCCACGCCGGACATGATGCCCGCCGTCGTGATCGTCGCCACCGTCGCCGAGCCGGTCGCCAGACGGACGCCGACGGCGACCATCCATGCCAGCAGGATCGGCGAGAGGCCGCCCGTCTCGGCCCAGCGGGCGAGCAGCGTCGAGAGGCCGGCGGTGACCAGCACCTGCTTCAGCGCCCCGCCCGCGCCGATGGCGAGCAGGATCGCGCCGGCGGGCTTCATCGTCTCGGTCCAGATCCGCTCCTGCACTGAGGCGACCATCATCCGCCGCCCGAACAGCAGCGGCAGCGCCAGGAGGTTGGTGACGAGCAGCGCCAGCACCGGATGGCCCCAGGCGCTGAGCCCGCCCAGCCGCCCGCTGAGCGAGGCCGGCAGCAGCGGCAGCACCTGCGCGCTCGCGATCAGCACCACCGGCATCAGCAGCACCAGCAGCGAGAGCCAGAGGTTGGGCGCCGTCGCCTCCGTCTCGGGTGCCTCGATGACGGCGTCGGAAAGCGTGATACCGCGTGTCGTGAAGCGGCTGAGGACGGGGCCGGAGAGGATCGCGGTCGGGATCGCCACGATCAGGCCGTAGACGATCGTCCGGCCGAGATCGGCGCCCAGCGTGTTGACCGCGAGCAGCGGGCCGGGATGCGGCGGCACCAGCGCATGGAGCACCGAGAGGCCCGCCAGCGCCGGCATGACCAGCCGCAGCTTCGCCGCATCGCGCGAGCGCGCGGCCTCCGGCAGGCTCGCCGCCACCGCCATGGTGATCGGCAGCAGCAGCACCAGCCCGGTCTCGAAGAACAGCGGCAGGCCGATCACCATCGCCGCGAGCAGGCTCAACCAGGGCGCGCCGCGGTCCCCGGTCAGGCGCAGCACGGCGTGCGCCAGCGACGAGGCGCCGTTGGAGAGTTGCAGCATGGCGCCGAGCGACAGGCCGAGCGCCACGACGAGCCCGGTGCCGCCGAGGATGTCGCCGACGCCCTTCTCCACCGCCTTGGCGGCGTCGACGGTCGGGATGCCGGCGAGCAGGCCGACGGTGAAGGCGCCGCAGAGCAGGCCGACGAAGGGATGCAGTCGCCCCTTGACGATCAGGCCGACCGCCAGCGCGATGCCGACAATGGCGGAAACGATCAGCCGCGCGTCCTCGGCCGTCATCGGCGCGCCTCCGCGCCCTGCCGGCCCTTCGCCGCCGCGCCGCTCCACATGCCCCTCATCGCCCTCTCCAGACCTTGCGCGGGTGATTTTTCCCGCATTCTTGATCGATGTGACCTGTATGACAGCTTTTCAGTCTGTCGCCACAGCAAAATGGCGGATTGACGGGATACCCATTTCGAACATAGCCTAAACCTGTCCAACCGATTCAGCCCCATGGGTGAGAATCGGACGCAGGAAGAGGCCGGACAACGGCTCGAGGATCAAGGCGCGGCTCGCCAGCGAGGCCGGATCGCCAAGGGAAGATGAGAGGGTGTCATGGACAGGATCGCCATAGCGCAGAATCACGCCGCGGAACCGGACGAGAGCGCCGTCAGGCTGACGCCGACGCAGTTCAAGGTGATGCAGGGCGTCCATTCCGGCCTGCTCAACAAGCAGATCGCCTTCGATCTCGGCATCGCCGAGGCGACGGTGAAGGCGCACATGACGGCGCTGATGCGCAAGCTCAACGTCCGCAACCGCACCCAGCTCGCCATCGCCGCGCAGGCCTTCCGGCAGGGCGACCGGGAGCCCCGCTCCGCGCTGGTGGCCTGACGGGCGGCCGCGAGCCGCCTGCGCTTCAGGCAGCGTTTTGCAGGGCGGGCTTGCCGGGCGCGGCATCCGCCCACCGGAACGCCGGGCGGACGGCCCGCCGATCCGTCCCCAGCGCCCCGACGAGGCGCGCGAGCCAGAGCGCATCGGGTTCCGCGCGATGGCGGCGAGGGACGCTCCGATCCGCCGCTTCGACCGCGCGCTCCAGCACATCGGCGGAAGGCCGCCATGCGTCGAGCAATTCCGCGACATGGCGGATGCGGAAAGCGGGCCGGATGCCGGCCGCCTCCGACAGGGTCGCCAGCCAGACGCGATCCAGATCATGGTCGGCAATCACGTCGCGGCCGGCGAGGCAGGCGTTCAGCTCGGCCATCACCAGCTTCGCGGGAAGTCCGTCACGGTCGAGCTGGTCGCGCCCGATCCCGTGCAGGGCCTGCGCCTCCGCCCGCCACGTCCAGTCGCGCCACTCGGCCTCGGGCCGGATCAGCCAGGCGCGCGACCAGCCCGCCATGTCGGCGACGCCCACTTCGATCGGATAGCTCCGGCCGTCGCGCGGCAGGCAGGAGGCTTCGAAATCGATCGTGACCAGCGAGGGCATCCTCACACCTTCATGTTCCGGGGCCGGGGTCCATGCCCATCGGCGCGCGCCCATTCTGGCGACGGATCGCGACTCCCTCATGACAGGCCGGGCTCCGGCGGCATCACCGCGCGGCGTTGACGATGCGCGCCTGGGTGAACTCCTCCAGCCCCTCGATCCCCTGCTGGCGGCCGATGCCGGACTGCTTCGCGCCGCCGACCGGAATGTCGAACGGCAGGTCGATCGCCTTGTTGACCCAGACGGTGCCGCTCTCGATCCGCGCCGCCACCGCGATGCCGCGCTCGACGTCGCGGGTCCAGACCGAGCCGCCAAGGCCATAGTCGCTGGCGTTGATGCGGGCGATGGCATCTTCGAGATCGTCATAGCCGAGCACCGGAAGGATCGGCCCGAACTGCTCCTCGCGGACCAGCCGCGCCTCGTCGGGGAGATCACGCACGATGGTGGGGGCGATGAAATAGCCCTCCCCCGCCAGCGCCTCTCCGCCCGCGACGATCCGGCCTTCCTGCCGCGTCTCGTCGAGCAGCGCGCGCAGCCGGTCGAACTGGGCGCGGTTCTGGACGGGGCCGAGCGTGGTGCCCGCCGCCATGCCGTCGCCGACCACCGCGCCCGCCGCCCGTCGCGCCAGCGCCTCGCACAGCGGATCGACCAGCGCGCGCGGCGCATAGACGCGCTTGATCGCGAAGCAGACCTGCCCGGCGTTCGCCATCGCGCTGCCGAAGATCGCCCCCGCCGCCCTCTCCACGTCGGCATCGGCGAGCAGCAGCGCGGCGTCGTTTCCGCCCAGCTCCAGCACCAGCCGCTTGAGGTTGCCGGCGGCCGCCGCCATCACCTTGCGGCCGGTCGCGGTCGATCCGGTGAGGCTGACATGGTCGATGCCGGGATGGGCGGCGAGCGGCGCGCCGAGATCGCCTTCGTCAGTGAGGATCTGGAACACGCCCGGCGGCACCATCCCCGCCAGCATCTCGCCCAGCCTGAGCGTGGCGAGCGGCGTGGTCGGCGCCGGCTTGGCGATCAGCGTGTTGCCCGCCAGCAGCGCGGGCGCCATCTTCAGCGCCAGCATCAGCAGCGGATAGTTCCACGGCACGATCGCCGCGACGACGCCCAGCGGATGGCGATATTCCACGATTCGGTCGCTCGCCGTGTCGCGCAGCACGCGGGGGGCAAGCTCCAGCGTGGCGAAGTGGCGGAAGGCCGCGATTACGCCTTCCATCTCGAAGCGCGATTCCGCGAGCGTCTTGCCCTGTTCCCGTGTCAGCAGGGCCGCGAACGGCTCGATCCGCGCGGCCAGCCCGTCGGCGATCGCCCCCAGCAGCGCCTGCCGATCCGCCCACGCCGTCCGTGCCCAGCCGGGGAAGGCCCGCCGCGCTGACGCTACGGCTTGCTCCATCTGCGCGGCATCGGCGCGGGGAGCGGTGGCGAAGGGGCGGCCCGTCGCGGGGTTCACGACGTCGGTCGTGGCCGCGCCCTCCACCAGCGCGCCGTCGATGAGAAGCCGGTAGGGCATGGGGTCTGCGTCCTGCATGGCGCGCCCATAGCGGACTCCGGCGGCCGTGTCGCCGCGCCGCCACAGCCGCGCCGGAAGCGCCCAACCCGGCCGCACCTGCGCTTGACGGACGGGAGCGGGCTGAACCAGCATCGCCCGCAGATAAAAGACAGGAAGGACATGGGGATGCTGAGGGGGCTCAAGGCGACCAGCGCGTTGGTCGGGATGATCGCGCTTGCGGGCGCGGCGCAGGCGGCGGGGCCGTTCAACGGCGTCACCGCGTTCGGCGACAGCCTGAGCGACAGCGGCAACTATGCGGCCGGATTGGGCCTGCCGGCCCCGCTGCGCTTCACCACCAATCCCGGCCATACCGCGATCGAGGATGTGGCAAGCTTCTACGGCCTCCCGCTCTCGGCCTCCGCCACCGGGGGCACCAACTATGCGGTCGGCTCGGCCGGCGTCGTCACCAACGGGCCGGCCGCGCCCGCCTTCGTGCAGACCGAGACGCAGCAGATCACCAGCTATCTCGCCGCCAATCCGAGGCTCGATCCGAACCGGCTCTATTCGGTGTTCGGCGGCGCCAACGACATCTTCTACCACGCCACCTCGGTGGGCGCGGCGGCGACGGCGGCCCAGTTGATCGCGGGCGCCACCGCCGGCCTTCCCGCGCAGCAGGCGGCCGCGGTGGCGGCGCAGATCACCGCCGCGGTCCAGCAGCAGGCGGGCGTCTCCGCGCTCGAAACGCCGGCGCAGGCGGGCCTCGCGATCAACATGGCGGGCGTGCAGGAGGCGCGGCTGATCGGCCAGATGCTCGATGCCGGCGCGCGCTATGTCGTCGTCTTCGCGCTGCCCGATATCGGCCGCACGCCGCAGGCCGCCGCGCAGGATGCCGCCGCCCCCGGCACCGCCGCCGCGCTCACCCAGCTTTCGACGGCGTTCAACCAGGCGCTCGATTCCAATCTGAGCGGCCGTACCGGGATCATCCCGGTCAACACCTTCGCCTTCCTGAACGAGGTGCTGGCCAGCCCCTCGCAATATGGCTTCGCCAACACGACGACGCCGGCCTGCACCACCTCCAGCTCGCTGACCTGCACGCCCGCGACGCTGGTGAGCGCGAACGCGGCGAGCGATTATCTCTTCGCCGACGGCGTCCATCCGACGACCGCCGCCCACGCCCTGTTCGCGCAGGTGGTCGAAAGCGAGATCACCGCCTCGCAACAGGCGGGGCTGCTCGCCGAGCAGCCGCTGGTGACGCTCGAATCCGAACGCAACGCCGTGTCCCAGCAATTGCTGTTCGAGCAGATGACGCCCTCGCCCCACGCCCGCGTCTTCGTGTCTGGCGGCTTCGCCCACGAGAATTTCCGGCGCGAGGCGATCCGCCCGGCCGATCATGACAACTGGCTCGTCACCGGCGGCGTGCTCGGCACGCTGATGCCCGGCCTCACCGTCGGCGCCGAGCTGACCGCCGGCACATCGCACCAGAACGCCGACACGCAGCTCAGCCATTTCCGCACCGGCACGCTGATGGGCACCGTGTTCGCGCAAGTTGCGCTGGGCCACGCCTATCTGAGCGCCGAGGGCGGCGGCGGCAAGCTCTGGTATCACGACATCCGCCGCACCATCGCGATCGGCCCGGCGACGCGCATCGAGACCGGCTCGACGCATGGCGGCGTCATCTCGGCCAATGCGACGGCGGGCTACTGGTTCGGCGGCGACGCGCTGCGCTTCGGCCCCTTCGCGCGCGGCATCTTCGAGCGGGTGACCGTCAACCGCTACAGCGAGGGGAGCGGCGACAGCACCGCGATGGTGTTCGAGGGCCAGAACCGCAAATCCCTGATCGGCGAGGCGGGCCTGCGCCTTCAGGGGACGATGCCGGCGGCGGGCGCCACGATCCATCCCTATGCCGAGATCGCCTATGCCCATGACGGCGACGCGCACCAGCGCGCCGTGCAGGTCGGCCTCACCACGATGAACGGCGAGTTCGCGGTGCCCGGCTATGTGCCCGATCGCAACTGGGGCGAGGCGCAGGCCGGCCTCAGCATGAATTTCTCGCCGCGCCTGTCCGCCTCGATCGGCTATCAGGGCCGCTTCGCCGGCCATTCGAGCGCGTATAACGGAGCGAATGCGAGCCTCGCCGTGGCGTTCTGACCGGGGCCGCCGGGCCGCATCGGAACGAAACCGTGCGCATCCGGGATGACTATCGCCACGGGATTGGCTAGTCCGATGACGCCTTCGCCGCCCGGCGCAAGGCGTTCGTCGCCCCTTTGCCCGTGAGTGACCCGATGCCCGCCCAGCTCGCCACGGCAAAGCGTTAGAGATCGGCAGCGCGCTTCGTGCTTTTCCTCCTGGCCGCCCAACTCGCCGCCCCGCTCGCCCCGCCCTCGGCGGCCAGCTCGGATCAGGACCGGGTCACCGCCGCCGAGGTGCTGGCTTATGCGCAATGGCGCAATTGCGTGCTGAAGGTGACGCACCACACGTCGCGCAGGATCAAGGATCATGAGGCGGTGGCGGACGCCGCGATCGCCGGGTGCGCGGCGCGGGAGGCTGACTACCGCGCATCCCTCAAGGAACTCGCCCGGCTCTATCGGCTGAAGGATTCCGACGGCTTCGCGGCCCGCACCTCCGGGCAGGCGCGCAAGACTCTGCGCGACATGGCGCTGAAGGAATTGAAGTAGGCGCGTTTCCCCCGCTAGCGGCAGGCCGGCAGCGAGAACCAGAAGCGTGCGCCGCCGTCGGGCTCGCTGGATGCGCCGATCGCCCCTCCATGCGCGACGATGATCGATTGGCAGATCGCCAGGCCGATGCCCATTCCCTCGTCCTTGGTGGTGAAGAAGCTCTGAAACAGGCGGCTCATGTCGGCCTCGGCCACGCCCGGCCCGTCGTCGCGGATGGTGAAGGCGACCGCGCCGCGCTCATCCAGATCGGTCGCGAGGCCGATCGCGCCGGACGGGCTGCCCATGGACTGGATCGCCTGCACGGCGTTGATGAGGAGATTCACGATCACCTGCTGAAGCTGCACCCTGTCCCCGCAGATCTTCGGCAGTTCGCGGCCCAGCCGGACGGTCAGCGCGATGGAGCGCGTCTCGATCTCGTGCCGGACGAAATGGAGCGCCTCGTCCACGATCTCGTTCAGGTCGAGCGGCACCGTGCGCGGCACATGCCGTGCGGCCATGCCCCGGATACGCTGGACGATCTCGCCGGCCCGGCGGGCGCTGTCGGAGATGCGCGTGGTGAGCTGCGCGACCTTCTCCAGGTTCATGTCCTCCCGCGAAAGCCACCGCAGGCTGGTTTCGGCATAGGTGAGGATGGCGGAGAGAGGCTGGTTGACCTCATGCGCGATCGAGGAGGCCAGCTCGCCCAGCATCGAGATGCGCGCGGCGCGCGTATAGTCCGATTGCAACTGGCGAAGCTGCGCCTCGGTGCGCAGGCGCTCGGTGATGTCCTCGAGCATAATCAGGGTGATGTCGAGCTGCTCGGGGCGCGTCGGATAGGTGACCGACAGCGACACGTCGAGCAGGCGCCCGTCGAGCGTCCTGAGCTTGATGACCTCGGAATAGCTGCGATGCCCCTCGAAATGATGGATCATCACGCGTCTGGCGGTCTCCGGCGAGGCCGCGAACAGCGGGTCGACCGGGCCGATCAGCTCGCTGGCGTCCCGCGCGCCGAAGAGCTGCACGGCGCTTTCGTTGACGTCGGTGATCCTCACGATCTCGCGGGCGCGGATGATGTCGGCCGGATTCGTGTCCAGATAGGCCTCGACGCTCCTCAGCCCCTTTCGGCGCAGATCGTCGAAGATGTCGGCCTGCGCCCGCGAATCGACCTCGAGGAACGCGAAGGGAAGATGGTGGATCAGATTGTTGTACCGCGCTTCGCTGACATGCAGCGACCAGAAGGAGCGCTCGTCGACCGGGTCCGCGACGATCGCCAGGAACATGATGTCGGGGAGGCCCGGATGGTCGCACATCCGCGCGGCGAACAGGGGCTCGCCCAGCACCAGCGATTTCATCCTCAGCCTGCGGGTGGAGGGCCGGGGATGCGACGCGGCCGCCGCGACGATCAGGTCGGCGAGGATCGGCCTTCCTTCCCTCGGCCAGAAGCCGAGCATCGGCTGCCCCAGCATCCGGCGGCGGCCGGCATAAGACCCGAAGAGATGGACGGCGTTCGCGTTCGCCTCGACGACGATCGCGCCCGACAGCAGCGCCTCGATCCAGCCCTCCGGCCCTTGCCCCGCCGCGACGGACGCGATCAGCGGGCGGACCCGCGCGATGTCGAATGCCCAGCAGGCGCCGTCGTGCCGGCCGATCTCCGCCTCGAACCGTTGCAGTTCGATCGGGAGCGGCGCCCCGGGCATGTCCGGCGCCATCTCAACGACGGCCCGGCGCGCCGAGCGCGGCGCGGATCTGGCGGACGAACTCGGCCGTCGCGAGCGGCTTGGTGAGATAGGCGCTCGCGCCCTCCGCCCTGGCCTGGGCCATGGTCGCCGCGTCCCCGGCCGAGGTGACGAAGATGACGGGAATGTCGGAGCCCATCGCCCGAAGGCGGCATTGCAGCTCCAGCCCGCTGATGCCCGGCATCTGGACGTCCGTGACGAGGCAGGCGAAGGCGCGCGACGGGAAATCGCCGAGGAAGGCGCCGGCGCCGGCATAGCCCTCCGCATACAGGCCCTCGACCTGAAGCAGGTTCAGGAGAGCGTCACGCATCGCTTCGTTATCGTCCACGACCGCGATGAGAGACGTTTTGGGCAAACGACAGGCCCCTTGCCGGCGCCACTTGTGAGGCGCCGGAGAATCTCGCCGAATTCCGGGGGCATTGTAACCATACTATGGTCTAGGCCGCCATCTGGCGAAGCGTGCAGGGCAGCAGGTTCCAGGCGCCGATCAGCTCCCCCAGCGAGGTCACCTGCATCTTCCGCATGACGCTGCTGCGGTGCAGCTTCACCGTCACCTCGCTGATGCCCAGATCATAGCCGATCTGCTTGTTGAGCCGGCCGCGGGTCACCTCGCGCAGCACTTCGCGCTCGCGGGTGGTGAGCGTCGCATAGCGTTCGGCCTGTCGGCGCACGCGCTCCGCCTCCACGCGCTGCGCGCGATCGAGCTCGATCCCGGCCGACACGGCGTCGAGCAGCGCCTGATCGCGGAACGGCTTGGTCAGGAAATCGATCGCGCCGGCCTTCATCGCCTGCACCGACATGGGGATGTCGCCATGGCCGGTGACGAAGATGATTGGCTTCGCATTGCCGCTGGCGGCGAGCTGGTTCTGAAGGTCGAGCCCGCTATAGCCCGGCATCCGCACGTCGAGGATCAGGCAGCCGGGTCGCTCGGACAAGGGCGCGGCCATCAGCTCGTGCGTCGATGCGAAACCCACCGCATCGATCCCGACCGACTGCATGAGCTCCTCGATCGAATTGCGGACCTCGGCGTCGTCGTCGACGATCAGCACCAACGGACGATCCGATTGCGCTGTCTGGTTCATCCTGCTTTCCCCGGACGGTTGCGGCTGGAGGCGGACAAGTCTTTCATGGCGCATCACGCGGCGAAACCCCGGAACGGGTTACGCCCCGCCTCCCCGATCCGGGGTGCGCGGCGCGAGGCGGATGACGCGGCGGCCATAACGATGGGCATCGACCGAATAGGCGCCCGGCCCTTGCAGGGCGAGCGCGCCGGCGCCGCCGGCGGCCGCCAGCAACAGCAGCGCGCGGTCCCCCTTCGCGGCGAGCAGCCCCGCGGCAAGCGCGACGGCCAGCAGCAGCCCGACGGCGCGCGTGCCGAGGCCGATCATCAGCGCGACGGCCAGCCCCCCGGCGGACGCGATCGCCGCCGGCGCGTCGCCGTCGGGCCGGGACCACCAGGATGCGAGCGCGGGAAAGGCCGCCGCCGCGCAGGAAAAGCGCAGCAGCAGCAGGGCGATACCGGTCATGCCATCCGGGTAGCGGGAGATCAGTTTAACCACATCCCGCTGATAGCCGCGCCACCGGCCGGGGACAGCCTGTGTCCGGGGATGTTCCGATCCCCCGTTCGGGGGTAGCATCCTCCCCCGCTCCCGGCGAAGGGGCGCATGGACGAACGTCGTGGCGGGGGCCTCATCGGAATTGCGGGAACGTCGATGCAACTGATCCGGGCGTTGTTCGTCGCGATGCTGCTGCTGCCCTCGGCCGCCTTCGCCGCCGCCCCGGAACGGCTGCTCGCGCATTATACGCACCAGCGCTGGAGCGACGAGAGCGACGCCCCCCGGCCGGTCTTCGCGCTCGCCCAGGATCATCGCGGCTATCTGTGGGTGGCGGCCGCGAGCGGGCTGTACCGGTTCGACGGCATCCGCTTCGAATGCGTGAGCACCGGCGTCGATATGGTCGCGAACGGCGCGCCATCGGCGATCCTCGTGCGCCGGAACGGCGACGTCTGGACCAATTTCGAGCATTCGGGCCGTTTCGCGGTGTATCGGAACGGCCGGCTGAGCTTCCTGCGCGCGCCCCGCGCGCCGCACCGCGTGATCGCGATGCACGAAACCCGCGACGGGACGATCTGGGTGCTGACGGAGCGGGTCGGCATCCCGCTGCTGCGCTATCGCGACAACCGGTGGACGGCGTTCGGGGCTCGGGCCGGCGCGCCGCTCGACAACCCGTACAGCATGGCGGTGACGCGCGACGGCACCGTCTGGGTCTCGTTCACCGGATCGGTCGCGCGGCTGGCGCCCGGCAGCGAGCATTTCGAATTCGTCCGGCGTGAGCGCCGGGCGATCCCCCGGCTGGCGCTCGACCCGGAGGAACGGGTCTGGCTGACCGACAGCCACGGCAGCTATCCCATCACAGGCCCGGCGGGGCGCGGCGATCCGCCGCCGCTGCGCCATGCCTATGCGACCAATCTCGCGCGGATCCGGGGGCGCCCCGCGTTCGATCGCGAGGGCAATCTGTGGATTCCGACCTATTATGACGGGCTGGAGCGCGTGGCCCATCCCGATCCGCGCGGCCCCGCCTCGGCGGCCGAGGCGGCCGCGCGGGTCGAGCGCTTCACCGCGCGCGACGGGCTCTCCTCCAACGCCACGAGCCAGGTCTTCCAGGATGCCGAGGGCAATGTGTGGACCGCGACGGACAACGGGATGGACCGCTTCTGGCCGGCGACGCTGCGCTTCGAGCCGAAGCTCACCGATCCGGCGACCTATGGCGACATCCTGCTCGGCGCCTCCGACGGCACGGTCTATATCGGCGAGGAGACCACCGTCTATCGCGTGCGCCCCGGCGGCCGCCCTGAGCCGATCTTCCACACCGACAAGGAGCCCCGCACCCTGTGCGAGGCGCCCGACCATTCGATCTGGATCGGCCTGCACAAGGACAAGCAGGTGGTCGTCTGGCGCGATGGCCATGTCCGGCCGCTGCCGCATAATGTGCCGCTGGCCTATACCGTCTATGACTGCGCGTTCGACGCGCGGGGCGACTTCTGGGCGACGGCCTCGTTCGGCGGCATGGCGCGCCTTCATGCGGGCCGCTGGGAGAAGATGTTCGGCGCGCCCGGCCCCGCCTTCCTGCCCAAGGGGATGATCCCCGACGCGCAGGGCCGGCTGATCGTCCAGTGGAACAACGACATGGTGAGCCGCATCGATGGCGGGACGCGCCGCTCGATCCGCATACCGCGCGACGGCGACGCGCCGGACGACGTGACGCTCTATCTGGCCGCCCCCGATACCGTCTATGTCGCGGGCCGGTTCGGGCTGGGGCGCATCCGCGACGGGCGTTTCGACAGCATCTCCGCGCGGCGCGTCCCGCAGTTCAGCGGCGTGAACGGGATCGTCCGCACGCCCGCCGGCAACACCTGGCTCGCCAGCCCGGCCGGAATCCTGCGCGTCCGCACCGACGATCTGGAACGCGCCTTCGGACACCCCGCCCTGATCCCGCCGATGCAGGTGTTCGGCCCCATCGACGGGCTGCGCAGCCGGCCGCATTCGCACAGCCGCCAGGCGATCGTGCGGGGCGGCGACGGGCGGCTATGGATCGCCACGCAGAGCGGGACATTATGGCTCGATCCGAACCAGATCACGCGCAGCCGCACCGCGCCCGCGGTGGCGATCGGCGCGCTCATCGCCGATCGCACCTATCGCGACCCGACGACCGTCACGCTGCCGGCGGGCACCACCAACCTCCATATCGATTTCTCGGTGCTGAGCTTCTCGAACCCGCGCACCACCCATGTCCGATACCGGCTGGAGGGGCTGGATACGGAGTGGGTGGAAGCCGGGACGCGGCGCCAGGCCTTCTACACCAATCTCGCGCCCGGCACCTATCGCTTCCGCCTGATCGCCGCCAACGACAGCGGCGTCTGGAACGAGCAGGGCGCCACGGCCGATTTCGTCATCCCGCCCACCTTCGTGCAGTCGCGCTGGTTCACCATGCTGTGGGTGCTGCTCGTCGGGCTGCTGCTCTGGCTCGCCTACTGGCTGCGCATGGGGCAGGTCGCGCGCAATATCCGCAGCCGGCTGGAGGAGCGGCTCGGCGAGCGCGAGCGGATCGCGCGCGAACTCCACGACACGCTGTTGCAGGGCGTGCAGGGGCTGGTGCTGCGCTTCCAGTCGGTCGCCAACAGGATGCCGGCCGAGGAAGCGACCCGCGCCAAGCTGGAGACCGCGCTGCGCCGCGCCGACGAGATCATGGTGGAGGCCCGCAACCGCGTGCAGGATCTGCGCACCGCCACGGCGTCCGGCGATCTTCCCGAGCTGCTCCGGGATCGCGCCGTCGAGGCCGCGTTCGATCCGCCGATCCCGATCCGCATCGTCGCGGAAGGCAGGCCGCGGCCGATCGACCGGCTGGTGTCGATCGAACTCAGCCGGATCGTGGACGAGGCCCTGCTCAACGCGGCCCATCATGCGAAGGCCGGCTCGATCGACATCATCGTCCGCTTCGGCCTGCGCCATCTCGGCGTGGAGATACGCGACGACGGCGTGGGCCTCGGGCGCGCCATCCTCGAACAGGGCCACAAGCCGGGGCATTTCGGCCTGATCGGGATGCGCGAGCGCGCCGAACGGATCGGCGGCGACTTCGTGATCGACTCCCATCCCGGTATGGGCTCCACGGTGACGATCACCCTGCCCGCCCGGCTGGCCTATGCCGATCCCGGCCCGCGCCGGCACCGCCTGTTCTCCTGGTTCTTCCGCGAAAGGATGGAAGCGGACCATGCCTGACCCTGCGCCGATCCGCATCCTCCTTGTCGACGACCATCCCGTGCTGCGCGAGGGGGTCGCCTCGATCCTGGAGGACCGCACCGACATGGTCGTGGTCGGCGAGGCCAGCGACGGAGCCGAAGGGATCGCCCTCTTCCGCGAACTCCGCCCCGACGTGACGCTGATGGACCTCCAGATGCCGGGCATGAACGGGCTTGAGGCGATCGTCGCGATCCGCGCCGGCTTTCCCGACGCGCGCATCCTCGTGCTCACCACCTATGCCGGCGACGTGCAGGCGGTGCGCGCGCTCAAGGCCGGCGCGACCGGCTATCTGCTCAAGAGCAGCCTGCGGACCGAGATGCTGGACGCCATTCTGAACGTCCATCGCGGCCGGCGGCATGTGCAGGGCGAGGTCGCCACCGGGATCGCGCACCACATCGCCGACGATCCGCTGAGCGAACGCGAGATCGCCGTGCTGCGGCTGGTCGCGGAGGGCAAGGCCAACAAGGAGATCGCCCAGGCGCTGTCGCTCTCGGAGGAGACCGTGAAGGCGCACCTCAAGAACCTGTTCGCCAAGCTCGACGTCAACGACCGCACCCACGCCGTCACCATCGCGGTGCGGCGCGGGATCATCGAGCTCTGATCGGGGATCGAAATCCCCTCCGGGTATCGGGACGCCCAACGAACCGAATGGCCGCACCTATCCGGTGGTATGGCCCATCCATCCCTCGGCCCAAATCGACCGCGGACATGCCTCGGCCTAGCCTGCCGAGGCGGTGATGAAGCCTGCGGTCGAGAGGATTTGGTTATGAAGCTGGACACTATCCCACACACCGACGGTTCGGGGGTCGAAGAGCTGGTTCCGTCGCGCTACGCGCTGCGGGTGGGCGAGATCGACGTGCTCGTGGTCAGCGACGGCGTGCTGCCTCTGCCGACCGAGACGATGTCCACCAACGTCGATCCGGCCGCCCGCGTGGCCTGGTTCAAGGACCAGTTCCTGGGGCCGGACGCCTTCGACTGGGCGCTCAACGTGCTCGTGGTGCGCAGCGGCGAGCAGGTCATCCTCGTCGACGCCGGGCTGGGCGGACAGTTCCCCGGCTTTCCGCGCGCCGGCATGTTCCCCCGGCGGCTGGCGGCGGCCGGCATCGATCTCGCGTCGGTGACCGACATCGTCATCACGCACATGCACATGGATCATATCGGCGGCCTGCTCGTCGACGAGGTGAAAAGCCGGCTGAACCCGGACGTGCGCATCCACGTCGCGGCCACCGAGGTGGCTTTCTGGGAGGCGCCGGATTTCTCGCACACCCGGATGCCGTCGCCGGTGCCGGATGTGCTGCGGGCCACCGCCGCGCAGTTCATGGATGCCTATCGCGACAAGGTGCGCACGTTCGACGAGAGCCATGAGGTGGCGCCGGGGGTGCTCGCCTGGCGGACCGGCGGCCATACGCCGGGGCATAGCGTGGTCCGCCTGACCTCGGGCGACGCGCGGCTGACCTTCGCCGGAGACGCGATCTTCCCGGTCGGCTTCGACCACCCGGACTGGCACAACGGTTTCGAGCACGACCCCGAGGAGTCCGTCCGTGTCCGCGTCCGCCTTCTGCGGGAGGCGGCGGCGACCGGCGAGCTGCTGGTGGCCACCCACCTGCCGTTCCCGTCCGTGGGCCGGGTTGCGGCCGATGGCGACAGCTTCCGCTGGGTCGCGGGCTTCTGGGATTATTGAGGCTTCCCGGACGAAACTGAAGCAGGGCGCGACCTCATAGGCCGCGCCCTGACGCGCGCCAGGGCAGCGTCGAACCTGGCCGCCGGTCCGCCCGTTGGACTGGCGGTCATTTCACGAAAGCGCCAACGCCCTTCCAGAAGGAAGCGTCGTGGGACTTTGCCAAAGATGTCTTGGATTTGTGGTGCGCCTACAGGACTCGGAAACTGCTTACTAAGACATTGAAATAATAGGCAGTCTTTTCGCACCAAAACCCCCGTGGTCCACTCGTGGTCCACCGCAAAAATGGGTCCGTCATAGGGCCTCCAACCCGCGCCGGGGTATAGGACCCGAATTACAAAGCGCGAAGTCGCAACGTCCTGTTCGAAGCGCGTCTGCACCGAATCCAAGGCGAGGAATCCTACCAATTTGAGTTGACCGCTTTCGAAAGGCGAGCCCGAAATAGCCGCCGTCCCAGCAAAGGAGCGCCAGTATGGCTGCAAACATCTTTTGCAGCCGCCAATGGCGACACCGAGCGCCAAGCCAGTCCATGCGTTCATGGCGATGATCGAAAGGGGCAGACGATACTTTCTCGCCGGTTTCAAATCGGCTAGCGCGGAGCGAGGATGCGGAGTTTCTGACCGGAACTCGCAGCTCGTTGTGGCGGGGAGTAATCTGGTAGATGACTGGCGATCGCGTGCTCCAACGTGCGTTCAGACCGCGAGCGCGTCTGCTTCAATTGCTTGGCGACCAGCTGATTGGCTCGCCCCGGCTTGCGCTCTTCGAGCTCGTCAAGAATGCCTATGACGCCGATGCTGACAAGGTCACCATTACCTTCGAGGACCTCGGAACACCGGATGCAAGCATCGTCATTCGCGACAATGGCCAAGGCATGTCACTCGAAACGATCGAGCATGTCTGGCTCGTTCCCGGTCACGATCACCGCGAGCAGGAGCGGGAAAGTAACATTCGATCGCCGCTATACGGCCGACTCCCGCTCGGCGAAAAGGGTGTGGGCCGGTTCGCTGTCCACAAGCTGGGAGACTCTATAGAGCTCGTCACTCGAGCCGAAGGCGAGCCCGAGTGCTATGCGAAGTTCGACTGGAACGAGTTGCTCGAGGAAATCTATCTCACTGACGCGGAAATCACGGTTTCCGAACGCACCCCTGAGATCTTCAAGGACACTACCGGCACGCTGATCAAGGTAGGCCGCCTCAGATCGGACGACTGGACGCGCGGCGAGATCCGCGACCTCTACCGCCAAGTGACGTCGATCGCATCGCCATTCGGTGACCGGGTCGGCGACTTCAACGTCAGTCTCGACGTGCCCGATCATCCGGAATGGGTCGCCTCGCTGCCGGGCGTCCATCAGCTTCTCGAGATGGCGCCCTACCGGTTCGACTTCGATTTCGATGGGGACCGCCTGCACTATCGCTACGAGTGTGGATCAGCGTGGAAAAAGGACCCCGTTAGCGGGGTGATAGGCGTCGAAAGGGGACCCCTCATCCCGTTGGTCTAGGCACGCGCGCTTGGCG
>NZ_JAASQK010000015.1 GCF_011762195.1 Sphingomonas oligoaromativorans
TCAGATCCCCACGCGCCATCGCTGCTCCCCGCAAAGAGCTGCCTTGAATCAAACTTCAGGCCGTTTGGGAATCCACTTTGTCAACGCAACCTAGTTGCTCGATGTGGAAATCTCCTGGTTTTATCATTGACCTGAAATCGTACGCCAGCCGATCCGGTCAGACGGCGCAGCGCGGCCGCCACCGACCGTTTCAACCGGATTCGATGCTCACGCACGCTCGCTGATGCGCGGGCTGTGTCGGCCGCCGCCGACGCCCGGATCATCTTCCATCAGGTCGTCCTGTTCCGCGCGCTCGGCGGCGGGTGGCCAAGGCAGCGCGCCGCGGGCCGGCAGTGCCTGACGCCGAGTTTCGATGGAGACTGCGAATAAGTGGACCCCATACGTCGGTATGGGATCCGCTTGCGTGCACCATCGGCTACTCATTGGATTTCTATAGGGAGACGCGCGGGGCGCCCATGCATGGCCTAGGGCAGACGATTTCGGCGATGGCGAAGGACGATTTCTTCCTGTCGCCACGATCCGATGGGTTCAGCGCGGACCGTTTCGATCAGCATCGTGCGACCGATCCGCTCCGCGCGATCCGGAGCGTCGCGGAGGTGTTCTGCCCGCACGAAGTGATCCAGCGTGATCGCTCCAATCCGCTCGATTTCCGCCATTCCTCCGCGCGGATCGAAAGCGCGTCAATCAACCAGATTTCCTATGGAAGCGAGGTCGACGTCCTCATCAACAGCTCGAACCGGGCGCAATATATCCTGCTTGTTCAGTTGCGCGGGCAGATGCTCGTCGAGCGTGAGTCCGCGATCAAGTCGCTGGAGCCCGGCTCGTACATGCTGATGGGGCCGGACGCGCAATACCGCTTCGTCCACGAGCGCGACGATTCGCATCTGGCCGTCGGAATCCCGCGACGGCTCATCGAGCAGGGCGACGAGGCCGCGACCGGCTTCGGAGCGGGCATCGACCCGGAGGTCATCGACGAGCAGGCGGGCAGTCTGATCGACTATCTCGGCTTTGTCTGTCGCGAGCTCAATCGTGGGGGTGGTGCTTTCCAGTCGTCGATCGTGCGGGGCGGGGTGGTCGACAGCGTGTCCGGCATGGTGAAGGCGATGCTCAACGAGCGGATGCCGCCGCGGCCGCGGCCGTTGGCTGGAGCGCCGGGCTATGTGCGGCGAGCCGAACTCTTCATGGAAGCCTCGCTTGCCGACGAGGTGACGATCGAGGCGGTGGCGTCTGCGGCAGGCGTGTCGGCGCGCACCCTGCATGACGGCTTCAAGCGCTTCCGCGGCAGCACGCCCATGAACTGGCTGCGCGCCCTGAGGCTGGATCATGCCCGGCGCGATATCGTCGCGGGTGCCGACAGCTCCGTGAATATCCTGGCGATCGCCAACCGCTACGGAATGCAGCACGGCGGCCGGTTCGCGGGCTATTATCAGAGGCAGTTTCGGGAAAGCCCGTCCGAGACGTTGCGCTCCGCGCGGGAGCGGGCGGCCGTGGCATCCGCGTCCGCCTGCTTGGGCGGCGACCAGCCTGAATCTTAGGTTGGTTCGTTGCAATGGCATAACCATTGTTGCGGGATCCGGACCGGACTGCAGGATTCGGATATCCGGGAGCGCACCGATCAGGCAAGATGTGGGCAGGCCTGAGGATAGTCTTCGGGGCGAAGGACGGATCCGGCCTCTGCGATGACGGGCTGGGTCGAACGGCGACGAGCGAACCCCCGATGCTGCGTGATCCTTCGTTCTGCGCCGGTGCTCTACCGTCCTCCCCGATGCGCTCCCCGGTCTCCGCCGATCTCTACGACATGCTATCGCGGCCCGTTCGGGACCGGCAATACGGGCTCAGGCGGCTGGCCTGGATCTCGTGGATCTTCCTGAGCGCCGTCGGTTGCCATCTTGATGCCGAGCAGCCTCGATACGAGTTCGCGCAACGCTCGCTCCTACGCCTTTGCGACATGTTCGAGCGTAATCGCTCTTCGCTTTCGGAGGCCTGGGGCGGCCTCGATGAGGCAAACAAAGTTTCTTGCACTGATGCCCGATACCTTCTCATCGCGCGGGATATCTCGGTCCTTGCGGCGCGATCGAGGGAACTGTGCGCCGACATCGAGCAGGCGATCGCAGCGGGCGATGCGCGCAACGGCGAGCAGCTGGGCCATCTCTCCGCGCTGCGCCGTGATGCAATGGCGCTCCTGCTTGCCAACTCAACGATCGTGACAATGGCCACGAACGACTGATCCACACGCGCGAACCGGTTTTGGGGCGCTACTTTAAAAAATCCTGTCGACGCCATACCCGGGTATCGATTTCGGGGTGGCCGGTGAACCTCTATGCGGCGGGCGAGCCCCGCGATGGCCGGCATCGGGCTGCAAGGGGGTATAGTCCGGCCCCCGCAACCGAAGAGATGCCATGATCTACGCCTTCATCGCCGCCGCTTTGGTCTACCGCTTCGCCATGCTGGCGGTGCCCATCCGCAACGAGAAGGTGCTGCGCGCCGGCGGAGCGATCGAACATGGGGCCACCAACTCCAGTCTGCTCGCGATCGCCCATATCGCTTTCTATGTCGCGGCCTCGGTCGAGGGAATGGTGCGTGGGCCGGGATTCGATGCCGTCACGGGTATAGGGCTCGCGATCTGCCTGTTCGGAGCGGCGATGTTGTTCGTGGTGCCGCGACTGCTCGGCGGGCTGTGGAGGGTGAAGCTGCTCATCGCGCGTGACCACGAACTCGTCACGCCCCCGCTGTTCCGGGTGGTGCGCCATCCCAATTGCTATCTGAACATCCTGCCCGAGTTGGTGGGGTATGCGCTGACCCTGCACGCCATCGCCACGCTGATCGTCGGCATCGCCATCTATCTCCTGCCGCTCACCATGCGCATCCGGCTGGAAGAGCGCGTCACGCGCGACACCTTCGCGCGCTATTGATCAGCCTCGCCAGCAGGCGCCCGCAACGGGCCGAACCCGATCGCGAGCGCCCGCCCGGCCGATCATGTTATTCGGCCGCGATCCGCTGCTTGATACCCAGCGCCGCCGCGACGCCCGCGCCGTAGGCCGGGTCCGCCTTCTCGCAATTGGCGATATGGCGTAGCTGAACTTCCACGCTCGCGCCGCCGATCGCGCGCGCGGTGTTGGCAAACAGGCGCTCCTGCTCGTCGGGCGTCATGTTACGGAACAGAATGCCGGGCTGCTCATAATGGTCCTCGTCGACGCGATGGTCCCAATGATCGGCCAGATCGCCGATCGGCAGCGGCTTCTCCTTGAGCTCGGGATGGTCGGCCCACATGCCCGTGCTGTTCGGGAAATAGGGTGTAGTCGCGCCGAGATTGCCATCGACGCGCATTTGTCCGTCGCGATGATAGCTGTGAAACGGGCATTTCGGCGCGTTGACCGGGATACTGTGGTGGTTGACGCCCAGCCGATAGCGCGCGGCGTCGCCATAGGAGAACAACCGCGCCTGTAGCATCTTGTCGGGCGAAAAGCCGATGCCCGGCACGATATTGGCCGGCGAAAAGGACGATTGCTCGACATCGGCGAAATAGTTTTCGGGATTGCGATTGAGTTCGAGCATGCCGACCGGGATCAGCGGGAATTCGCCCTTCGGCCATACCTTGGTGAGGTCGAACGGATTGTGGCGGTGCTTGCGGGCCTCCTCCTCGGTCATCACCTGGATGGAGACTTCCCAGCGCGGGAACTCGCCGCGATCGATCGCTTCCAGAAGGTCGCGGCCACTGCTCTCGCGATCGCCACCGACCACGGTCGCTGCTTCCTCGTCGGTGAGGTTTTCGATGCCCTGCTGGGTGCGGAAGTGGAACTTCACCCAGACGCGGTTATTCTCGGCGTCGATCAGGCTGTAGGTGTGGCTGCCGAAGCCGTGCATGTGGCGATAGCCGCGCGGTATGCCGCGATCGGACATCACGATCGTGACCTGGTGCAATGCCTCGGGCAGCAGCGTCCAGAAATCCCAGTTGTTTTGCGCGCTGCGCAGGCCGGTGCGCGGATCGCGCTTCACGACATGGTTGAGATCGGGGAAGCGCAGCGGATCGCGGAAGAAGAAGACCGGCGTGTTGTTGCCGACCAGATCCCAATTGCCCTCGTCCGTGTAGAACTTCACCGCGAAGCCGCGAATGTCGCGCTCGGCATCCGCCGCGCCGCGCTCGCCCGCGACGGTCGAGAATCGCATGAAGACATCGGTTTTCTTGCCGATGCCGGAGAACAGGCTCGCCTTGGTGTACCGGCTGATGTCGTGGGTAACGGTGAAGGTGCCGAAGGCGCCCGATCCCTTGGCGTGCATGCGACGCTCGGGGATCACCTCGCGATCGAAATGGGCGAGCTTCTCGATCAGCCACACGTCTTGCAACAGCGCGGGCCCGCGCGGACCCGCGGTCATGATGTTCACATTGTCGACGACCGGCGCGCCTGCGGCTGTTGTCAGATCCTTGCGCTCCACGAAATCCTCCATCGTTCGGGCCGGTGGCCTGTCGGCTTCGAGGACTAAGATATGTTGCGGTGTCGGATCGACCGGGAGGAGGGTCTGGCCGTACCATACGAAAGCATGGGTCGGCTGTTCGGCGGGACGGGGGGCAGCCCGGTCGCGGCCAGCAGGGGATCGGCGTTTCAGGAGTATATCGGTGCCACGGATTGCGACGGTACTTCTCGCGGCGGGGTTCTCATCGCGCGTCGGCTAGGCCGACAAGCTATTGGTGTCTCTGAACGGCTTCGCGCTCGGGCAGCATGTCGCCTGCCCGCTGGCCGGGTTGCCGCTCCATACATGCCTCGTCCTCTCCGGTCATGGCAGGATGGAGTGGCCCCTGCTTGGACATCGTCGTCAACGATCGGGCCGAGGCTGGATTGTCCTGTTGGTGGGCGCTCTGCGGCGACGTCGTACTCGCTGCGCTCGCCGATATGCCGTTCTTGCCCGTCGCCCCATTTCGCGACCCTGGACATCCGTTTGACGGGGCGGCCCTCCGCGGACACTCCTTCGAAACGCGGAACCCGTCTATGCACCTGCGCAATGCGGGCCGGTCAGGGTAGCGACGGTGTCGCATTTCCCTGACCGGTCATGCTTCGCGCGATGCTCAGCGCCCGTTTGCGGCGCGAATCCAGTCGGTGGCGAGCGCGGCGTAATCGTCGGGCGCATCTTCCCAGACGAAATGGCCCGCATCGATCACGACGGCCTTGCAGTTCTGCAGATGCTGTTCGAGGAATTCGCCGTTGGCGGACGGAACGAAGGGGTCATCCTTGCCCGAAATGACCAGCACCGGCGTGGAGATGAGCGGGAGTAGCTCCGCCAGGCGGGGCAGATCGATTTTGTAGGCGCGCACGAAGTCTGCGGCCTCGTTCCAGCGCGCGTCGAGCGATGACAGCCGGTAATCCTCGATCACCGCATCGGGCGGCGTAATCCGCGCGAATTCGCGGACGAGCGAGACGATCTGGGCACCGCCCTCGACGCCGGCGAAGGTCTCGGGCGTGCTGTTGACGATCTGCTTCAGCGGCTCGCCGAGCAGGTCCATGCTCGTCCCGCCGCAGCCCGCGATGATGCTCTTGAAGCGTTCGGGATGATCGACCGCCGCGTACAGCGCGGCCAGCGTGCCGACGTCGGGCACCACGGCATGGACCTGATCGAGCCCCAGCACGTCGAGCAAGGTGATCAGGAAATCGCCCATGCGCGCCGGGGACATCAGGTCCGGCCTGCCCTCCGATCGGCCGAAGCCGGGCAGGTCGACTGCGATGATCGGGCCTTCCTTCCTGAACTCCTGCCATACCGCGTGAAAGGCGAAGATGCTTTCGGGCCAGGGCGCGGTCAGTAGGATGGGCGCGTCCGATCCCGCGCCGTCGCGCGCGACGCGGATGGAGAGCCCGTCGACCTCGATCATTTCCGCGGCGATCGGCCCGAAGCTCGAATGGATGCCTGAAATCTGCGCCATACCCTCAATCCCGACGATGCGCTGCACCGGCGCAGCGCCGTCGCAAACTGGCGATGCGAAGGAGCGAGGGCCATTCCGCCAAGGGGTTGGCGTCCCCATACATAGGTATCGGGCCTAGGCGGGGAGCGAGCAGCGGACGGGCTGAGCGGCTCGCAGGCTCGTCTCTTTCGCGGCCTCCGTCGGTGGCGTCAGCGTCAGGCGGGCCGCCGGCGGCCGCGCACCGTCACGATGCGTCGTCCAGTGCCGCAAGAAACTGGTGGACGGCGGATATGACGACGGACCCTTCGCCGACACCCGACGCCACGCGCTTGATCGATCCCGATCGCACGTCGCCGACCGCGAAGATGCCGGGCACGCTCGTCGCGTAGGGCGAGGCGAGTGGTGCGCCGTTCTGCCCGGTGCCGGTTTGCACGAAGCCCTTGTCGTCGAGCGGGACGCAGCCGTCGAGCCATGGCGTGTTGGGATCGGCGCCGATCATGACGAACAGGCTCCCGATTTCGCGGCGTTCGCTGGCGCCGATCCTGCGGTCGGTCCAGGTGACGTGGGTCAGGAAATCCTGTCCCTCGACGGCTGTCACCTCGGTGAAGGGATGCAGCGTGATCACCGGCGAATCGGCGATTCGCTGGACCAGATAGTCCGACATGGTTGCGGCCAGCCCTTCGGAGCGGACGAGCACATGGACATGCCTGCAGGTGCGCGAGAGGAACACCGCCGCCTGCCCCGCTGAATTGCCGCCGCCGATGACGATCGCCTCCTGCTCCTTGCAGAGTTGGGCCTCCATCGGCGTCGCGGCATAATAGACACCGCGCCCTTCGAGCGCGGCGTAGCCGGGCAGATCGAGCCGCCTGTAGCGCGCGCCCGTGGCGATCACGATGGTGCGGGCGCGGAGTACCTCGCCGCCCTCCAGCGTCAGCGCGAACGGCCGCTCGGCGCAATCGAGCTTCGCGACCGGCCGCGAGACCGCGAGGCGCGCGCCGAACTTCTGGGCCTGGATCTGCGCGCGACCGGCCAAAGCGTGGCCCGAAATGCCGGTGGGGAAGCCGAGATAATTCTCGATGCGGCTGCTGGTGCCGGCCTGGCCGCCGGGCGCATTGCCCTCGACGGCGACGGTCGCCAGCCCTTCCGAGGCCGCATAGACAGAGGCTGCGAGCCCGGCCGGCCCGGCGCCGACCACCGCGACGTCATACACCTTGTCCGGATCGCCGGCCTGATCGATACCGAGCGTGGTCGCGAGTTCGGAGATGGCCGGGTTCCGAAGCGCCGTGCCGCCCGGCATTAGCACGAGCGGGAGATCGGCCATGCCGATCGTGAAGCCGGCCAATGCCTCCAGCGCGGACGGATCGCTGTCGAGGTCGAGCAAGCGATAGGGGTGGGCGTTGCGCGTGAGGAACGCCCGGACCCGATGGGTTTCGGCCGCGTGCGACGATCCTACCAGCGTCACGCCGCCTTGGCCCGATGCGATCAGATCGACCCGGCGCAGGATGAAGGCGCGCATGATCATCTCGCCGATATCGGCTTCGGTCGAGACCATGCGTTTAAAGTCGGGCCGCGCGATGCGCAGCACGTGCGTGCCCGGCCCAGCGCGCCCGCTGACGAGCAGCGCGCGGTCGTTGAACAGATGCAACTCGCCGGTGAACTGTCCGACGGTGTAGCAATGGAACGGGACCGGTGCTTGCGCACCGGTCTCGTCCAGCAACTCGATCTCGCCGTCGAGTACGACGAAGAAATCGGCGGACCGTGCCCCGCGCTCGAACAGGAGCGTTCCCGGGGCCGGGCGTTCCAACTGCCCGTAAGGCAGCAGGCGATCGACCGTCTCCCGGTCGAGGCGCGGAAAGATTTGCGCCTCGCGGGGGTGGGGTTTGCGGACTTTCTCCTCGGCGAGCATCGTTGTCCGGCGGCTCAGGCCAGTGTGATGCGATCGAGGTCGATCGACACGACCAGCGGCTCGGCCATGGCCCGGTTGTCGGGCTGGCGCGGGAAGATGCGGCGTTTGGTCGGGAACAGGATACCCTGCACCTCCTTGTAGTCGGAGATATAGTGGGTGCCGGGCGTGTTGCCGGCGATCTCGACGTCGTAATCGTGGCGCTTCAGCAGGCCGTCGTCGCCGACATAGAGCGTCTGCTCGGTGCTGTGCGTTGCGATCGAGGTGGGAAAGCGTACCCGCAGCCTCCGCCAGGTTTCGTCATTTTCTTCCCAGCTTTCGATCTCGGACGATTCCACGCCATCCTCGGCGAGCAGGAACGGCATTCGCAGGTAGGTCCACATCGCGAGCCCCGCGAAATACGCGAGTTGCGGCTCGGTCCACGGCGTTTCGAGCGTATGGCCGACGAAGGAGTCGCGGGGCGACGGGAGTGATTCCAGCACGGCTCCGTCGGACGACAACAATTCGACCAGACCAGGCGTGAAGGAGGATTTGCGCTCCGCCGATCCGAACGGCGCGTGAGAAGCATGCTCGCGCGTCAGGTCGATCGTCACGGTCGTATCATCGAGGAGGCCGCCATGACCTTTAAGGCCCCACAATGCGCCGCCCTGCACCAGATGCGCGCTCAGCGTGGTGAAACCGCGCCAGCGGTTCAGCCCGCCATGCGCATCGATGATCGTCTTCGCCAGATTGTCCACGATGAGGTCTCCAGATCGTTTGCGCCATTCTGGAGGGGCGGGACAGGGAGGTGAATAAATACGATGGTAGGCCCTCAGGCGGATATGCCGGCCCTCATGACACACCTTGGTAGGGGGTGGGGCCGCCGTGCTCGGAAAACGCAGCCTATACGACAGGACCCCGGTTCACCGTCATCTCTGAGCGGGCTGCCGAGCATGATCTCGATGGACAGCTTCAGTCGGTCGCCACTGCAAAATGCTCACCCGCCAAGAACGGTTGCCGACGGCTGGCGGTGCGGCATATTCCACCCGTCCAGATCATCCGCGAACTCGAAACCATATGCCGTCGCGACGCCCAACTGCTCGAATTGCTTCCGGATCGGGCTGCGCGTGCGATCGGTGAGGACGCAGAGCCGTTCCTCCCGCCAAACTGGACACGCTAGCCCTACAGCAGCGGCGGAAGGAGCGTCATGGCATACCGCGGTATAGGTCTGATCAGGCTGCCACGCGCAGCGGCGTCGAGGCGGCCACCTCAGTCGACGTCTGTTCGATCCGATCGGCGAGCAGCGCACGCGCGGTATCGACGATGATCAGCCATGCGCCCGCCAGGATGGCGACGTCCTTGATGACGAGGCGACCCGGTCCCGACAGATAGGGGAAGCCGTGCTGCGCATCGCCCAGCGCCGGAACCCAAGCCTCGGGCGTCGTCACGAGGAAGGAGAGGGTGACGAAGGGTGTGCCGAACGCAAGGAGCGCGCCGACAAGGCCGAGGCGGCGGGAAAACAACCCTGCCAGCGTGAGACCGCCGATCACCAGTTCGAGGCTGCCGAGCCCCATGGAGAAGCCGTAGGTGTTGTTGGCCATCTGCCAGGCGCGCTGGGCTGGGACGAGCATCCCCTCCTTCGTCAGGTGTGCGGCATAGTCGGCCGGGTGGTTGTAGAAGAAGCGCATGAACGGGCTGTTCGCGACGAACACGGTGATGCTGTCCGCCTCATAGGGCTGGAACTTGAGCCAGCCGATCCACAGGAAGATGATGGCGATGGCGATCTTCATCGCGGCGATGCCGATCATCTGCGAACCCCGGCCAGCGACCAGCCGGAGCGTCCCGGTATAGAGAGAGTTCATTATTGTCTCCTTTCGGCGGCCGTCGCGGCGCGTCCGAGTGATTTCAGGGTTTCGCGGGCTGGACCGCGAACAGCATGCCGAGCCCTTCGGCGAGCGTCGGATGGGCGATGATCGCATCGCGCACGGTCGTGTAGGGCAGGCCCCCCAGCATCGCCATATGGACGGCGGTCATCACTTCGCCGGCCTGCGCGCCGAGCATGGCGAATCCGAGGATGCGATCGTCGTCGCCGATCAGCGCCTTCATGAAGCCCTTTCGCTCGCCCAGAGTGCGGGCGCGCGGTACCACATCCATCGGCAACGTGACGCGGCGATAGGCAATGCCGAGCTTCGCCGCTTCCTTTTCGTTCAGGCCGACGCGCGCCAACTCGGGATCGATGAACACGCAATAGGGGATCATCCGGCCTGTCGTCGTGCGGTCGCCGCCGGTCATTCGACTCTTGATCACGCGATAATCGTCGAGCGAGGCGTGCGTGAACATGGGCGTGCCGGCGATTTCGCCCAGCGCCCAGATCCCCTCGGCGGTAGTGCGCAGTTGCGGATCGGTCTTCACCAGTCCGCGCGCATCCAGTTCGACGCCGGCCAGTTCCAGCCCGATGCCGGAGGTCATCGGCCGGCGGCCGGCTGCGACCAGCAGGTGCGAGCCGCTGTGGCAGCTGCCATCTTCGAACGTGACAGTCACCTGTTCGCCCGACAGGCCCGAAACCTCGGTGACCTTCGCGCTGACCGCGAAACCGATGCCGTCCCCGCGCAGCGCCGTGGTCATGGCCTCGGCGATATCGGTATCCTCGCGGGCCGCGATCTGCGGACCCTGTTCGATGATCAGTACTTCGGCGCCGAGCTTGCGGAACGCCTGGCCGAGTTCGAGCCCGATATAGCCGCCGCCCAACACGATCAGGCGATCGGGCAACGTTTCGAGCCGGAGCGCCTCGACATGCGTCATCGGCTCCGCCGCGGCCAGGCCCGGTATTGCCGGCACATCGGCCACGGTGCCGAGATTGAGGTAGATGGCCGGCGCGGTCAGCCGGCGGGGGCCGGCGTCGGTTGCTACCTCGATCACCCTGGGGGCAACGAACTTGCCCCAGCCCAGCACCAGATCGAGCCCCGACGCCTCGAAGCCCTTCCGGTTGGTGGCGACCATTTCGGCCACCACGGCGGCCGTCCGCCCGGCGACGGCTGCCATGTCCAGGCCGACCTCCGCCGGGCTACCGTAAGCGCTGCCATCCCCCGCGAGGGCGTGCAACTCAGCACTGCGGATCAGCGCCTTGCTGGGGATACAGGCGACGTTGATGCACGAGCCGCCGATCAGCCCGCGCTCCACCATCGCCACACGCTTGCCAGCCTTGGCCTGATCCATCGCCAGCGTCTTGCCGGCCTTGCCGCCGCCGAAGACGATGAGATCGAACGCTTCCGCTTCCATGGTTCCTGCTCCTCAGGCCTTGATGAAGGCCAGGATGTCGGGATTCAGGACGTCTGCATGCGTGGTCAACATGCCATGCGGATAGCCCTTGTAGGTCTTGAGCATGCCGTGCTTCAGCAGCTTGATCGCAAGCTCGGCTGAATCCGCGATCGGAACCACCTGGTCGTCCTCGCCGTGCAGCACCAGCGTCGGCACCGCGATCGCCTTCAGGTCGTCGGTGAAGTCGGTCTCGGAGAAGACCTCGATGCAGTCATAATGGGCCTTCGCGCCGCCGATCATGCCCTGCCGCCACCAATTCTGGATCGTGCCGGGATAGACCTTCGCGTCCGGGCGGTTGAAGCCGTAGAAGGGGCCGCTCGCGACATCGAGGTAGAATTGCGCGCGGTTGGCGGCCAGCGCGGTGCGGAAGCCGTCGAACACCTCCTTGGGGGTGCCGCCGGGATTCTTGGCGGACTGGATCATGATCGGCGGCACTGCGCCGACCAGCACCGCTTTGGCGACGCGTCCCGGCCGTGCGCGCGCGACATAGCGCGCCGCCTCGCCACCACCGGTCGAGTGGCCGATATGAACGGCGTTCTGGAGGTTCAGGTGGTCGGTCAGTTCGATCACGTCGGCGACATACGTGTCCATGTCGTTGCCGATGTCGGTCTGCGTCGAGCGACCGTGCCCGCGGCGATCATGCGCGATCACCCGATAGCCGTGGCCAAGGAAGTACAGCATCTGCGCGTCCCAGTCGTCCGCGCTGAGCGGCCAGCCGTGGTGGAACACGATGGGCTGTGCGTCCTTGGGACCCCAGTCCTTGTAGAAGATCTGGGTGCCGTCCCTGGTGGTGATAGTGGCCATGTCGGTGTCTCCGTGAAACGGGCTTGGGGGGGCCGCGGTCGCGCCGAACGGCATGCCGGCGAGCATTCCCGCCGCGGCCATGCCACCCAGAAAGTCCCGCCGGGAAGGATCGAAGAAGGGAAGATCGAGCATCGGTGCCAGGCCTCGGGCGAGTGGCGCGACGAGAAGCCGTCGCCTCCCGATCCTGGCGGAGGGTCCGCTCGGGCGACATTCTACGAGAGCAGGCCCGATCCTATACGAAAGTGCGGCTGGCCGATGGTGGATCGTTGCCGTCATCTTGTGTCGTTTCCGTAATGGACGGCAACGTGAAGCCGAACTCGGTGCCCTCCTTTCGCGCAGTTGCGTACGGTCAGGTTCCCGCCCATCGCTTCCACCGCTGACTTGCAGATTCACCGGATAGGCCTGCACGAGCGACACCGCCTCGTCGCGATAGATTTTGGCGTGAGCGTCTGTCCGCCGCAACTCTCGCTCCGGCGGTTCACACGTCTCGCCGGCCAGCCGGTCCAGTTCGACCGATTTCACCGATCGCCGGCCCGCCATGATGGTCTCGTGCGCGCGCTGCATGATACCGGCGATCTCCGGCGGCTCGCGTCTGAGCCGGCGCGGGCCGGCTCTTCCTGCGCGGCCAGTCCTGGCTGGTGAGCGGAGTGGCGGTGATCGCGATAGCGATCAGGCCGAATGCCAGCCGCAACGCGCTTGCGCTATCCGGGTCGCTCCCATGGACGATCAGCCAAGCGGCGGCGGCGAGGCCCACGCAGACGACCGCGCCGAGGTGAATGTCCCGGTTGCTGCCCCGCCTGCCGAGCAATGCGAGCGGGACCAAGTAGAGGATCGCACCGAGATTTCGAAATTCGTGATCAGATCGATCGCGAACGCGCTTGCGGCGAGCCGGGTGGCAAAGACGCTGGACTCGATGCGCCAGGCCTCCTTTCGATCCGTCCGCTCTACTGTCACACGCGCGCGTGAAAGGGTACCGCGCTCCCGCTTTGGAATGGCCTCCCCCTACCCATGTCTGTATCGCAGGGCCGTGATCGCGGTTCCAGACCTCTCCGCAAGGAGATATGTCATGACCACACATCACGATACACCGACCGAATTTATCGAAGTCGGGGACACTCGCTACGCCTACCGCCGCTTCGGCAAGGCCGACGGTGTCCCGATCGTCATGCTGCAACACTTCACCGGCGGGCTCGACCATTGGGATCCGCTGTTGACCGACGGGCTGGCGGCGGACCGCACCGTGATCCTGTTCGACAGCGCCGGCATCGGCGCCTCGACCGGCACGACGCCGACGACGATCGAGGGCATGGCCGACTGCCTGCTCGAGTTTGTCGACGCGCTCGAGCTCGGGACTTTCGATCTGCTGGGCTTCTCGATGGGGGGCATGGTCGCGCAGGCCTTCGCCAAAGCCTATTCGGGCCGAATCCGGCGGTTGGCGCTGCTTGGCACCAGCCCGCGCGGCGGCGAGCCGACGCCTTATCAGGAGGAGGTTTCGCGGCGGGCGAGCGGCAGCGCCTCGGCTGAGGATTTTCTGTGGCTCTTCTTCGGCCATTCCGATGCCGGCAAGGCGGCCGGCATGGCCTTCCTGGGACGCCGCTTCGCCCGCACAGAGGATGTCGATCCGGCGACCAGGCTGGAATCGATCATGTCGCAGGTGACGGCGGGCCGAGACTGGCTCCAGCCGCATGGTGAGCGCTTCGCCGATCTCAAGGCGATCACGGTGCCGACGCTCGTCGTCAACGGCAGCCTCGACGTGATGCTGCCGACGATCAACTCCTTCCACCTCCAGCAGCACATCCCCGACGCGCAGCTGATCGTCTATCCCGATGCGGGCCACGCCGCGCAGTTCCAGTATCCCGAGCTGTTCCTCGCGCACCTGCGCCTGTTTCTCGATCGTTGAATGCGCGCGGTCGCGCCTCGCCCCCTACCAATGGAGGGGGCGGGCAGACCGGCGCATATCTGTTTCGAATCCGGCGATGGTAGCACATCGTTAACCGACCGGGCCGGCCATGCCCCCCTCCAGCCCGAGCCGCGCGCTTCCCCCCTCGCGCGCGGTGCCGGCCCGGCACACCGTTGGAGATGTCCCGTGAAGGCGAGCCGTGCAGACAGCATCCCATCTCATCTTCGCACGATCGTCGGCCTCTGCGGGCTGTTCGCGATCAGCCTCCTGACCCTGTTCTTCCGGTGACGCCGGAACCCGCGCCGTCAGGTGTCGATCAGTTCGGCGGTCGCGCTCTGCGCTGCCCGCCGCAGTACCTGCGGCGGCTGGCCGTAGGCGCGGACGAACGCCCGGCGCATCCGGCTGCGATCGGCGAAGCCTGTCTGTTGAGCCACGACGTCGATAGGGTGATGGGTGTCCTCCATCAGCGCGCGCGCAGCCTCCAGCCGCAAATGCTCGATCGCTTTGGCGGGCGACTGGCCGGTCTCGCTCTGGAAGGCGCGGCTGAACTGGCGCGGCGAGAGGTGCGCGACCTCCGCCAGTTCCTCGACCGAGAGGCGGTTGGTGAGGTTGCGCCGCGCATAGGTCAGCACCGCCTGCATCCGGTCCGACTTCGGTTCGAGTTCGAGCAGGGTGGAGAATTGCGACTGCCCGCCGCTGCGCCGGTGATACACCACCATCTTGCGCGCCGCGCTGCGCGCTGCCTCGATACCGAGATCCTCCTCGATCAGCGCGAGCGCGAGGTCGATGCCGGCGGACATGCCCGCCGACGTCCAGATCGGCCCGTCGGCGATGAAGATCCGGTCTTCTTCCACCCGGATGCGCGGGTAGCGGGCGGCCATGTCGCGGGCATAGAGCCAGTGGGTCGTCGCGCGACGGCCATCGAGCAGCCCCGCCTCGGCGAGGACGAGCGCGCCGATGCAGGGGGCGGCGATGCGGCGCGCGAACTTCGGCGCGCGGCGGACAAAGGACACCACCTCGGGCGTCGCATCCTCCATGCTGCCGCCGACCACCAGCAGGTCCAGCGTCTCACCCGAAAGGGGCTGGGTCATCACCTCGAACCCGATCGAGGTGCGCACCGGTCCGCCCGCCTCGGACAGCATCCGCACGTCGTAGACCGGCTCGCCCACCTGGATGTTGGCGATCTCGAACACGGTCGAGATGGCGAGGGTCATCGGCGAATAGCCCGGATGAACGATGAAGCCGACCGATCGCATGTCCCGTTCCCCGCAATGTCCGAAAACGCACCTTATATGACATTTCGGACGTTCTCCCGCAAGCGTAGACCTTTGCCCATCGGCGAAGCTCGAAACCAAGGAGAATGACGATGAGCAATCTGGGTACGGCACTCGTCACGGGCGCATCCACCGGCATCGGCGCGGTCTATGCGGATCGACTGGCGCGGCGCGGTTACGATCTCATTCTGGTCGCTCGCAATACGGAGCGGCTGCAGGACGTGGCGGCGCGGATCACCGATGCGACCGGACGATCGGTCAACGTCGTGACGGCGGACCTTTCGGACAAGGACGACCTGTTCCGGGTCGAACAGATCCTGCGCAACAATGCGGGCATCACCATGCTGGTCAACAATGCCGGTTTCGGTGGCGTGACCCCGCTGGTCGACAGCGACGTGAACCGCATGGAGCTGATGGTAGACCTGAACGTCACCGCGCTGATGCGGCTGAGCTATGCGGCGGCGCCGGGCTTCGTGGCGCGCGGGCAGGGGACGATCATCAACATCTCCTCGATCGTCGCGATCGGCCCGGAGATCCTGAACGGAGTCTACGGGGGCACCAAGGCCTTCGTCCTCGCCTTCACCCAGTCGCTCCAGCATGAGCTCGCCGGCAAGGGCATCCGCGTGCAGGCGGTTCTGCCCGGCGGCACCGCGACCGAATTCTGGGGCATCGCCGGCTTCGAAGCCTATGCCAGCAGCCCCAAGACCATGGCGAGCGACGCGATGGTCGATGCCGCGCTCGCCGGCCTCGATCTCGGCGAGATCGTGACGATCCCGCCGCTGCAGGATGGCACCCTGTGGGACGACTATGAGGCGCTGCGCCGCCGCATCGCCGGCGACCTCGCCCACGCCCGGCCGGGTGCGCGCTACCTCACCGCCACTGCCTGATCCCAACCAAGAACGATCGTACGAAGGAGACAGCATCGTGAAAATGACCGGCAACACCATCTTCATCACCGGATCGACATCCGGCATCGGCCGCGGCCTTGCCGAGGCGTTCCACAAGCTCGGCAACAAGGTGATCATCGCCGGCCGCCGCAAGGCGCTGCTGGACGAGGTGACCGCCGCCAATCCGGGCATGGAGTCGATCAGCTTCGACGTCACCGACCTCGCCAGCATCGAGGCCGCGGCGCGGGAACTCATCTCGCGCTTTCCGACGCTCAACGTGCTGATCAACAATGCCGGCATCATGCCGTTCGACGACGCCTCCGGCGCGATCGACGACAGCGTGACGCAGTCGATCCTCACGACCAACCTGCTCGGCCCCATCCGCATGACCTCGGCCCTGATCGAGCAGTTGAAGAGCCAGCCCGAGAGCGTGATCATCAACAATACGTCGGTGCTGGCCTACGTGCCGCTCGCGGGCAACGCGGTCTATTCGGCGTCGAAGGCAGCGCTTCACAGCTACACGCTGTCACAGCGCTTCATGCTGCGTGACACCTCCGTGCGCGTTCAGGAAATCGCGCCGCCGTGGGTCGACACCGATCTGATCCACAAGGCCGGCGATCCGCGCGCGATGCCGCTCGATGCCTTCATTGCCGAGACGATGGAGAAGCTCGCCACCGACGATCCCGAGATCGTCGTCGATGCGATCAAGGCGATCCGCGACAATCCGGGCGCGAACGAGCATGCGCTCATCCACGGCTTCAACCTGTCGCTCATCGAGAATCCGATCCCGGTCGGGGCGTGACGCGAACGCCGCCGACCGGCAGTGCGCTGCCGGTCGGCGGCCAGCGATAACGGGACGCCCGCGCTCCGAACCAGCGCGGGCGTCTCTGGCAGAGTATCAGGCCGATGCCGACGGCAGCGCTCTTGCTGACAGGCTCGGCGTTGATGGCGCGATCATACGGAACGCGAGGATCATCGTGATCCTGGCGAAAAATGCCGTTCGTAGTGTTCGCGCCGCTGCTGTTTGATCGCGACCAGCCGAGGAAGCGCGCGGCGCAGTCGGCGGCTGGCCCGGTAACAGCGCACGTCTCCCGCCGCCATCGTGCCGGCGGTACGCCGTGGCGCTTATGTGGCGGCATGGCCTGCGCTTGCGAAGCGGCAGGATGCGCCGATCGCTGGATCGGTTGCGGCCAGCGCCGGCAACGCCCCGTGCCCGAGACACGGGGCTTCACCGCCGCCCAGATGGCCGGATTCCCCCGATAGGGGAAATGCTGGGATCAAGCGTCCGTCGCTGCCGAAAAGGCGTCCATGGCGCGGGTCGAATAAACCAGGCCTGCGCCGGCATTCAGGGCGATGGCAACGCCCAGAGCCTCGGCCAGCTCCTCTTCGCTGGCGCCCGCTTCCTGTGCCGCCTTGGTGTGGACGGTGATGCAGCCATCGCAGCGCAGCGTGATCGCGCATGCCACCGCGATCAACTCGCGGGTCTTGGCATCGAGGTGACCGGTCTTTGCGCCAGCGCCGCTCATGGCGGCGTATCCACGCGTGGTATCTGGCGACAGCTTTCCGATCGCGCCGACGCCGGCGAGCACCTGATCGCGATAGCCGTTCCAGTCCATCATATGCATGTAACTTGCTCCATTGTAGTTGAGGGAAGAGAGCGTGCCTATTGCGCCCGCATCTTGCGGACGTCCTCGGCCGTCACGCGCGACGGCTTCGCGCCGAAGCGCGCGGTGACGTAGTTGGCTGCAGCCGCGATCTCCGCGTCGCTGTAGGAAGCGCGGAAGCTCGGCATGAATGCGCCCTGATGTTCGGGCGAACCGATACCGTTCAGGATCATCATCGCGACGTTGGCGGCCGTGGCGTCGTTGACCGCGCGGTTGCCGGTCAACTGCTGTTCGGCCGTGATCGCGCCGCGACCATTCCACGCATGGCAACTGGCGCACGCACCCTCGAAGATCCGCTTGCCGACCGGATTGTTGGTAGGGCCAGCGCTTGCCAGCGTAGGCGCTGGTCCGGCCATCCGTGGGGAAGCCTTGGTGTGGACGGCGGGTACGGACTGCAGATAGGTCACCATCGCGGCAATGTCGCTGGGCGTGAGTTTGCTGGTGCTGAGTTCCACCGCCTCGCCCATCGGGCCGGAGGCGACGCCGTGGCCGGGCGCATGGCCCTTGGCGAGATACTGCGCCAGATCCTGGGCCGACCACGCGCCGATGCCGCTCAGCCGGTCGCTGCTGATATTGTAGGCGTTCCAGCCCTCCGCTTGCCCGCCGGCGAACTTCTGGCGCGTGTTCATCGCCTGCATGATCGTGCGCGGCGTGTGGCATTCGCCGCAATGCTCCGCCGCCTCGACCAGATAGGCGCCGCGATTCCACTGCGCGCTCCGCTCCTGCACCGGGCGGAAGCGATGGCCGGGATTGAAGAAGGCGCTCCAGAAGGTCATCAGCCAGCGCTGGTTGAACGGGAAGCTGAAGCCGAGCGGCTTGTTCGCCTGCCGCACCGGCGAGATCGTCGAAAGGTAGCGTCGGATCGCCAGGACATCGTCGTCGGTCAGCAACGTATAGGAGGCGTAGGGGAAGGCTGGATAGAGCCGCTCGCCGCCGCGTCCGATGCCCTTATGCACCGCGCGCAGGAACTCGGCATCCGTCCAGGCGCCGATTCCCGTCTCACGGTCCGGCGTGATGTTGGGCGTGTAGATCGTACCGAACGGCAGCTTGAACGGCCGTCCGCCGGCAAAGGGCTTGCCGCCCTTCGCGGTGTGGCAGGCGGCGCAGTCCGCAGCCTGCGTCAGATACTGGCCCTTGGCGATCGGGTCCGCATTCGCCAGCTCGGCGGGGACGCCGGCCGGCGAGGGGCCGCGATAGTCTGTGAGATCGACCTGCGTCCCCCCGGCGAAGGCGAGCGGGCCGGGAAGCAGGGCAAGCCGCCATGTCGCCACTGCGACGAACAACAGGACGGCAGCCCCGAGGATCAGCCAGTTGCGGCGCCGCGCGATCACGCCCGGCGATCCTTCGCCAGCAACGCCGTATCGATGGGCATCCGGGTAAGCTGCACGCCGGTCGCGGCATAGATCGCGTTGGCGACCGCGCCCTGGACCGAAACCGTGCCCGGCTCGCCGATCCCGCCCGGCGCCTCTGCGTTGGTCACGACATGCACATCTATACGGGGCGTCTCGTCCATGCGGACGACGCGATAATCGTGGAAATTGCTCTGTTGCGTGCGGCCGCCAACCAGCGTGATCTCGCCGTGAAGCGCGGCCGAGAGACCGAAGATCATGCCGCCTTGGATCTGGGAGACGATGCCGTCGGGATTGACCGGAGTTCCACAGTCGACGGCTGTGGTCAGTCGTGTGACGGTGACGGCGCCATCGTCGGCCACGGAAACTTCCGCGATCGTGCAGAGGAAGCTGCCGAACGCATATTGCAGGCTGATGCCGCGCCCCGAACGGGTGGGAAGGGGATCGCCCCAGCCCGCCTTCGTTGCGGCGAGATCCAGCACCGCGCGGGCGCGGGGCAATTTTCCGATTATCGAGCGCCGGAAGGCGAGCGGATCGGCGCCCGCTTCGTGCGCTACGCGATCGATGAAACTCTCGGTGGCGAAGACGTTCATGTTGGGACCGACGCCTCGCCAGAAGGCGGTGTTGACGCCGCGCGGCTCATGGCGGACCCACTCGACGTAGCTCGCCGGGAAATCGTAGGGCGTCTCGGCCGCACCGTCGACGGCGTCGATATCGATCTTGCCGTCATAGGCGGGTGGCAGCCAGCGCCCGATCACCGCCGGTCCCACCACTTTATGCGACCAGGCGACAGGCTTGCCATTGTCCAGCTTCGCCTCGAGCCACGCGCCATAGACCGAGCGATAAGGTGCCTTGCCGATATCCTCTTCCCGGCTCCAGATGACCTTCACCGGCCCGTCGACATGGCGTGCGATGCGGACCGCCTTGCGCACTCCGTCAACCTCGAGCCGGCGGCCGAAGCCGCCGCCGATCAGGTGGTTGTGCACCGTTACCTGCTCGGGCGTCAGCCCAGCCTCCTCGGCGGCAGCGCGCTGTGCCATCGTGATCGCTTGCGTCCCCACCCAGACCTCGCAATGGCCAGGCGTCAGATGCACGGTGCAGTTCATCGGCTCCATGGGCGCATGGGCGAGAAGCGGTAGCTCGTAGGCGGCCGAGATGACGCCGTCCCCTGAAAGCTTGGCGCGCGCGCCAGTATCGACGGCGACATGGCCTTCCGTGTTCGCGGCGGCATGAAGGTCCGCCCGAATGGTCTCGGTCGAGACGGCGGCGAGCGGACCATCATTCCATATGATGTCCAACGCCGCGAGCGCCCGCATCGCCGCCCAGCTCGTGTCGCCGACCACTGCGACCATATCCTCGAGCACGACAATCTGTTTCACGCCGGGGAGAGACTTGGCCTGCAATTCGTCGACCCGCGCCACCCTGCCGCCGAGCACCGGCGAGCAGGCGAGGCTGGCGAAGCGGACGCCGGGCGGCATGGCATCGATGCCGTACTGGACGACACCATTGGCTTTGTCGGGTGTATCGAGCCGGTGATGCGAACGGCCGATCAGGCGAAAATCGGCAGGCTCCTTGAGCTTCGGCTCGGCGGGCGGCTTTTCCAGCATGGCGGAGGCCGCCAGCATGCCGTAGCCGAGCGTCCGGCCGCTCGCGTCGTGGATGACGGCGCCGGCCTCGGTGCGACAGCTCTCGGGCGCCACACGCCAGCGCCTCGCGGCGGCGGCAACCAGCATCGCACGGGCGCTCGCGCCGACCTTGCGCAGCGGCAGCCAGTATCCGCGCATCGACGTCGATCCGCCGGTCGCCTGCACCTGGAAGATCGGGTTGCCGTAGAGCTTGTCGTTCGCCGGGGCGGCTTCCAGCGTCACGCCGTCGAGCGGCAGGTCGAGTTCTTCCGCGATCAGCATGGACAATGCGGTGTAGATGCCCTGGCCCATCTCCGTCTGGGGCATGATGAGCCTCGCCTTGCCGTCCGAAGCGATACGGATGAAGGCATCGGGCGCGAACGCCGCGCGGACGGTGGGCGTGGCTGCGGCGATGTCGGCGGTCTTCAGGTCGACACCGAGGACGAGCGCCGCGCCTACAGCTACGCCGCTGCCGAGGAAATGACGGCGGGACAGCACTGACTCAGCCATGACGGGCAGCCTGCTTGATGCCCTCGCGGATGCGGACGTAGGTGCCGCACCGGCAGATATTGCCCGACATCGCCGCATCGATGTCCGCATCATCGGGTGACGGGTTGGTGGCGAGCAAGGCGGATGCCGCCATGATCTGGCCGGACTGGCAATAGCCGCACTGGATCACCTCGAGGTCCAGCCACGCCTTCTGGATGCGCCGGCCGGCGGAGGTGGCGCCGACTCCCTCGATCGTCGTCACCGCGCGATCGCCCACCTGGCTCACCGGCAGGCGGCAGGATCGTGTAGGGACACCATCGATATGGACAGTGCAAGCACCGCATTGGGCGATGCCGCAGCCGAATTTCGTGCCGGTCATGGCGAGCACGTCGCGCAGCACCCAGAGCAGGGGCGTGTCACCATCGATCTCGACGTCGCGTTGCTCCCCGTTAACCTGGATACTGATCATCTCGCTTCACCTCGTCACTTCAGGGTGCAGCAGCTGTCGGCTGGCCGGTAGGTATACATCGGTATGGTTGGGGACCGCACGGGAGCCAGCCTGAGGCGGGAAGGCAGGCGCCGCCCCTGGCGTTTCGACGACCGGACATCTCGAAATCCACGATAAGCGCAGCCGCGGCCTTCAACGATTTCGTGGACTAACGTCGCACCACCGCGCCTCGGCATTCGGCGGCCTCCCCCAACTTGGTCGCGGGAACCCATACTTGAATACGATGGCAGCGCTGCCTGTGCCGCCGGATGCTCGCCCACGCACCCGTCAGCTTTGGAGCATCGCATGGCCTACCGTACCGTCAATCCCTCGACCGGCGTGATTGAGAAGACCTTCGACACGATCAGCGACGCGGCGCTTGGCGCGATTCTCGACGAATCCCATCGCTGCTACCGCGAGGACTGGCCGCACCGCCCGATCGAGGAGCGCGCCGCGATCCTGCGCCGCGCCGCCGCCATCATCCGTGAGGATGTTCGGAGACTTGCTGAAATCCTCGCCCGCGACATGGGCAAGCTGATCTCGCATGGGCACGGCGAACTGATGCTCTCGGCCGCGATCCTCGATTATTATGCCGATACGGCCGCCGAGTTCCTTGCGCCCAAGCCGCTGCCCGACGCGCCCGGTGCGGAGCTCTATGCGCTGCCGCTCGGCATCATTCTGGCGATTGAGCCGTGGAACTTCCCCATGTTCCAACTCGCCCGCGTGGTCGGGCCGCAATTGATGGTCGGCAACGTCGTCGTCGCCAAGCATGCCAGCAACGTGCCCCAGTGCGCGCTCGCCTTCGAGGACGTGATGCGGCGCGCGGGCGTGCCGGCGGGTGCTTATGCCAACCTCTTCATCACCACCGATCAGGTCTCCACGATCATCGACGATCCCCGCGTGCGGGGCGTAACGCTGACCGGCAGCGAGAAAGCGGGCGCGACGGTCGCCGAGCGTGCCGCGCGCAACCTCAAGAAATCGGTCCTGGAACTGGGCGGTTCCGATCCGATGATCGTGCTGGAGGACGCGCCGTTCGAGCCGACCGTGATCAACGCGATGGTCGGCAAGATGAACAATGCCGGCCAGAGCTGCGTCGCGACCAAGCGCATGATCGTCGTAGGCGAGGAGCGCGGGCGCCAGTTCCTCGAGGCGATGATCGCGGCGATGGGGTCACTTCAGGCGGGCGATCCGCTCGATCCGGCGAGCACGCTTGCGCCGGTTTCGTCCGAGGGGGCGCTCCAGGGCCTGCTCGGGCAGATCGAGGAGGCGAAGGCCGGCGGCGCGACCGTAGCGCTCGGCGGCCGCCGCATCGATCGCCCCGGCAGCTACCTTGAGCCGACCATCCTGACCTGCATCACGCCCGATAATCCCATCTATCGTCAGGAGATTTTCGGCCCGGTCCTGCCCTTCTACGTCGTCGCCGACGAGGCGGAGGCAATCGCGCTCGCCAATGATGTGCCGTTCGGGCTAGGCGGATCGGTCTTCACCGTGGACCTGGAGCGCGGCAAGCGTGTCGGCCTCGCCATCGAGAGCGGCATGGCCTTCATCAACAACCCGACCTGGTCGACCCCGCATATGCCGTTCGGCGGCGTCAAGAATTCGGGCTACGGGCGCGAACTCAGCCAGCTCGGCTTCGGCGAGTTCGTCAACTGGAAGCTGATCGCGGTCTCGCCGGCCGGCGCGCTGCCGCCGGGCATCAAGGCGCAGGCCTGATCGGTTCAGACCCCGGGGCTGCCGAGCGTAGCCCCGGCGGTCAAAGGCCGAGCAGTTCGACCTTGCGCACCATGTCGGCGACCGAGACGGACTTGAGCTTACGCCCTGCGCTCGACCGGTGCATCTTCACGGTGATCTCGGTGATGCCGAGCTCGTGGGCGATCTGCTTGTTGAGTAGCCCGCGCGCCACGCCGCGCAGTACGTCGACCTCGCGCGGCGTCAACTCGTCGCCCAGCGCGCGGACCTCGTTGCGCTCTTCGTCGCCCATCCGCCGCTGGCCGTCGCGACGCAGGGCGTCTGCCACCGTATCGAGCAAATCCTGCTCGAGGAACGGCTTGGGCAGGAAATCGAGCGCGCCGGCCTTCATCGCGCGTACCGATGTCGGGACGTCGGCGTGGCCGGTGATGAAGATGATCGGGATGTTGACGCCTCGCTTGGCAAGCTGCGTCTGAAGCTCGAGCCCGCTCGATCCCGGCAGCCGGAGATCGAGGACGAGGCAACTCGGCCGATCGGGGATGCCGTGCGCGAGCATGTCGGCGGTGGACCCGAACGTCACTGCCTCGATCCCGACCGAAAGGAACATGTCGGTCAGGCTGTCCCGCACATCGGGATCGTCATCAACGACCATCACCAGGGGCGTTGTCGCAGACGGGGCGGTCGGCGAAGCCCCTCCGATCTTGCGCGCGAGATTCAAGGGTACTTCCTTCTGGATCGCATGTGCCGGGCAAATTTAGCGCAGCTTTGAACAGGAGGCCAGCAATCCGGCCGGACTGCATCCCATACTTCGGTATCGGTGAAGAATTTCGCCGTTATTGCAGAGTGTTACTTGGCCTCCTCATACTATCCGCAAGCTACCCCATACCTCGGTACGGCTAGGGCGCGCGCGGTCTCCGGCCCAGATAACCGCCGTCATTCGCGCGCCAGCCGGTGCGCCATTCACAACGGAGATCGTGATGAAGGCCGCAGTCCTGAATGCCAATGAAGGACGGTTCGACGTCCAGGACGTGACGATCGATGCGCCGAAGGGGCGCGAGGTGCTGGTCGAGGTCAAGGCGTGCGGCCTGTGCCATTCCGACCTGCACATGGCGGAGGCGAATTACGGCCTGCCGCTCCCCGCGCTGCTCGGCCACGAAATTGCCGGCGTGGTAAAGGGGATCGGCCCCGACGTGCGCGAATTCGCGATCGGTGACCATGTCGTCGGCTCGCTCATCCAGTTCTGCGGCCATTGCCAGACCTGCCTGTCGGGGCGCACTTACCAATGTGAGAATCCGAGTGAGACGTTGCGTCCGGCCGCCGACGGCCAGCGCGTTACGCGGGACTCGGACGGCAGTCCGGTCCATCCCGCGTGGGGCACCGGCGGCTTCGCCGAGCAGGCGCTCGTCCATGAGAACCAGCTGGTGAAGGTGCCCGCCGAACTACCCTTCGCGCAGGCCTCGCTCCTTGGCTGCGGCGTGATCACCGGCGCGGGCGCCGCGATCAACACGGCCGGCGTTCGTCCCGGCGACACGGTGGCGGTGATCGGCGTCGGCGGTGTTGGCCTCAATGTCATCTCGGGCGCGAAGCTTGCCGGCGCCGATCGCATCATCGCCATCGACGCGCTCGCCAGCAAGGAAGAGATGGCCCGCAAGTTCGGCGCGACCGATTTCCTGAACGCGAAGGAAGTTGACGTGGTCGAGGCGGTGCATGCGCTGTTGCCGCGCGGCGTCCACCATGCCTTCGAAGTGATTGGTCTGCAGGCGACGGCCGAGCAGGCGGTGCGCCTCGTCCGCCCCGGCGGCGGCGCCTATCTGATCGGCGTGCCGCGTCCGGAGACGAAGATCTCGCTCAGCCAGATCGATCTTCTCGTCCGCCAGGTCGATCTCCGCGGCGTCTTCATGGGATCTAGCAACATCAAACGCGACATCCCGATGTATGCCGATCTCTATCTGCAGGGCCGCTTCAATCTCGACGATCTGGTCGCGCGCGAGGTCAATATCAGCGAGATCAACGAGGCCTATGACGATCTGAAGAAGGGGGCGATCGCCCGCACGGTGGTCACCTCCTTCTGAGGCTGATGCGGTGAAGCTCTTCACCCGTCCCGGTGCCAGTTCGCTGTCGGTCCACATCCTCCTGAGGGAGATCGGTGAGCCGTTTCAGTTGGAGGCGGTAAATGTCACCACCACGCTGCGCGCAGACGGATCGGATTACCGCGCGGCGGCACCGCACGGCATGGTACCGCTACTGGTGCTGGACGATGGGGAAGAGCTCACCGAGAATCTCGTGATCGCGCAATATCTATGCGATCGCGCGCGCCGATACGACCTGATGCCCGCGACTGGAACGCAGCGCCGCTATCGGGTCATGGAATGGCAGAGCTTTGTCGCGGCCGAACTCGACAAGAATTTCATGGCGCTGACCCGCCGCCTCGAAGGGCCGGTGCGTGAACTCGCTTTGCTGCGCATCCACGAGCGGCTGGCCGTCGCCGAGCGCGAGTTGACCGGGCCTTACCTGACCGGTTTCAGCTTCACTGCGGCGGACGCCTTTTTCTTCGTGATCGCCAGCCGGGCGCGGCATTACCGCATCCCCCTCCATGCCTATCCACGGATCGAGGCGCTGCTCGATCTGATCGGTGAGCGCGCCTCGGTGCGAGACGCGCTGGCGGCTGAGGGGCTGAGCAGGGGCCACTGGCTCGCCGAAGAAAATCCGCAGGCGGTCGCCGACGCGCCTGCCGCCTTCGCCCGATAATCCCTGGAGAGACTGACATGACCTACAAGCTCTTGATCGACGGCGAACTGGTCGACGGCGCGCAGACGATGGACGTCATCGATCCGACGACGACCAAGCCGTTCGCGCAGGCGCCGCACGCCAGCATCACCCAGGCGGGCGCTGCCATCGCCGCCGCCCGCCGCGCCCAGCGCGACTGGGCAGCGCTCGGTTATGAGGGGCGACGTCCCTATATCGAGCGCTTCGCCGACGCGATGACCGAGAATCTCGACCGCATCGCCGAGACGCTGACCCGCGAGCGCGGCGGACCGATCGCCGATTGTCGCTTCGAGGTCGGCCGCGCGCGCGACGCGATCCGCCATTTCGCCGGGCAGGTGCTGGAAGATCGTGTGATCCGCGAGAACGAGCAGGAACTGATCGTCGAGCAGCATTATCCGCAGGGCGTGGTCGTGGCGATCATGCCGTGGAACCGGCCGATGACGCTCCTGTCCTTCAAGCTGGCGCCGGCCCTGATCACCGGCAACACCGTCATCGCCAAACCCGCGCCGTCGACCCCGTTGTGCACGCTGATTCTCGGCGAGCTGGCGGCGGAGATCTTTCCCAAGGGCGTTTTCCAGACGCTGGCCGACGCAAACGATCTCGGGCCGTTGCTCACCAGCCACCCGGACGTTGCCCATGTCAGCTTCACCGGCTCGACGCCGACCGGCAAGAAGGTTTTGGGGTCTGCGGCCGGCACTCTCAAGCGCTTCACGCTGGAACTGGGCGGCAACGATGCGGCGATCGTGCTCGACGACGTCGATCTCGAATGGGTGGCGGACAAGATCTACGCCGCGGCGTTCATCAACGCAGGACAGGTCTGCTACGCCACCAAGCGCGTCTATGCGCCGCGCGCGCTCGTGCAGCCGCTCGCTGATGCGCTGGCGAAGAGGGCGAAGGCGGCCGTGCTCGGCGATGGCTTGAATCCTGCGACCACCATGGGGCCGCTCCAGAACAGGATGCAGTTCGAGAAGGTGCTGAGCTTCATCGCCACCACGCGCGAGGAGGGCGGCACCTTCCTCACCGGCGGCGAGCCGACCGGTACCGGCTATTTCATCGAGCCGGCGATCGTCACCGGTCTCGAGGAGAGCGCCCGGCTCGTGCAGGAGGAGCAGTTCGGCCCGGTGCTGCCGATCCTGCCCTATGACGACCTCGACGATGCCATCGCGCGCGCCAACGCGACCGAATTCGGCCTCGGCGGCACGATCTGGACGGGCAATCCCCGCCGCGGGATCGAGATTGCCGGCAGGATCGAGACCGGCACCATCTGGGTGAACCAGCATATGGCGTTGCCGCTCGACGTACCGTTCGGCGGCGCCAAGGAATCGGGCATCGGCCTCCAGAACGGCCTGGAGGGTATGAAGGATTTCACCCAGATCCGCATCCTGAATGCGAAGCTGGCAGGCTGAGGAGCGGTCGATGACCTTCGACACTTTCGATATCGGCGGTGACATGAAAGTCCGGCGGCTCGGCTATGGCGCGATGCGCGTGGCCGGCCCCGGCGTGTGGGGGCCACCGCGCGACCGTGAGGCGGTGCTGGCGACTCTGCGAGCGATTCCCGAGGTGGGTATCGACTTCATCGACACCGCCGACAGCTACGGGCCGGACGTGTCCGAGACGCTGATCCGCGAGGCGTTGTTTCCTTACCCGGAGGGGTTGCGCATCGCGACCAAGGCGGGCTTCATGCGCCCCGGCCCAGGCGAATGGCGGCCCAATGGCAACCCGGATTATCTCATCCGCCAGGCGCGACAGAGCCGGGAGGCGTTGGGGGTCGAGACGATCGATCTCTGGCAACTCCACCGCATCGATCCGGCCGTGCCGCAGGACGAGCAGTTCGCCGCGATCCGTCAGTTGATCGACTCCGGCGTGATTCGTCACGCTGGCCTGAGCGAGGTGAGCGTCACGCAGATCGAGGCGGCGCGGCGCGTGTTCCCGGTGGCGACCGTGCAGAACCGCTACAATCTCGCCGATCGCCAGAGCGAGGCGGTGCTCGACCATTGCGAAGCGCACGGGATCGGCTTCATCCCCTGGTTCCCGCTCGCAGCGGGGCGGTTGACCCAGCCCGGATCGATCCTCGACCGGATCGCGACCGCACACGAGGCAAGCGTCGGCCAGATCGCGATCGCCTGGCTGCTGCGGCGCAGCCCGGTGATCCTGCCGATCCCCGGCACGTCGAGCGTCGCGCATTTGCAAGAGAATGCGCGCGCCCGCCACATTCGCCTGACCGATGAGGAGTTCGCCCAGCTCGATGCCGCCGGCCGATAGAGAGGGCGTGCATCGCCGCCCGACTTTCGTTCGGGGCGATCGTGATCGAAGCGAACTGAGGTGGTGCCGGTTTTCTGGACAGGGTGTTAAGCTACTCCCGACCTGATGGATTGGTACGGGAATGAAGACGACGAGGAAGCGCTACAGCGC
>NZ_JAASQK010000016.1 GCF_011762195.1 Sphingomonas oligoaromativorans
GATCCCGCAACGCCTCGTTCGACACCCCCTCCATCATCTCCGGGTGCGTCGCGTAATACGTCCGATCAAACATCGCTCTCTCGCCTTCTCGAATCTCCCCGGACGCGCCGGGCGGCCTCATGGGCCGTGAATGACCATATCATGGGATAGTGTGCCAGCTATTGCAACGACTATCGCACCCCGGCTAGGCTGACGACCAAGACCGGCGCGATCGGCCCGGCCCAATGCCGAGAGGATGTCCATGACCGAACATTCCGTCAGCCGTCGAGATTTCCTCGCGGGCAGCGCGGCCGCCGCCGGAGCCCTCGCCGCCCCGGCCACAGCCGCTGCACCGTCCCGCGCAGCCTTGCCGCAGGACGGGCCGCACTGGCTCGACGGCACGCCGCCCGCGACTCAGGAGGGGCAATGCTGGGGCTATCCCTGGCCGCGCGGCACGCAGCGCGCACACGCCTCGTTCCGCATGATGGGCGCGGACGGGAAGGCCGTGCCGCTCCAGAGCTGGCCGATGGCCTGGTGGCCCGACGGGTCGCTCAAATGGACCGGCCACGCCATTCCCGCCGATACCGCGCTGACCGATGGTCTCCGCATCGAGCCCGGCCGCCCGGTGGCGCCCGCCGCGCCGGTCGCCGTCGCCGAGCAGGGCGATGCCATCGAGGTCTCCAGCGGCCCGCTGCGCTGGCGGATCGCACGCTCCGGGCCGGCGATCATCCTCTCCGCCCGCAACGGCCAGCGCGAGGTGCTGCGCGACGTCCGCCTCGTCGCCACCGCGCAGGACCGCCCGGACGAGGAGGACGGCCCCACCCCCACCCTCTCGCGCTACGAGAGCGCCATCGAAACGGTGACGATCGAGCAGCGCGGGCCGGTCCGCGCGGTGCTGAAGGTCGACGGCAAGCATCGCGGCGACGGGCGGGACTGGCTCCCCTTCTCGCTGCGGCTATATTTCCACGCCGGCTCGGAATCGGTCCGCATCGTCCACAGCTTCGTGTTCGACGGCGATCCGGCGAAGGATTTCATCCGGGGCCTCGGCCTCTCGGGCGCGGTGCCGATGACGGACGCCCCGCACGACCGCCACCTCCGCTTCGCCGGGGAGAAGGGCGGGCTGTGGGGCGAGGCGGTCAAGCCGCTCACCGGCCTGCGCCGCGACACCGGCAAGGCGTTCCGCACCGCACAGGTCGCCGGGCTCGCCGTGCCGCCGCTCGACCAGATGCCGGCGCCGGCGCGCGAGGGCCTGCCCTTCATCCCGACATGGGGCGACATCACCCTCTCCCAGCCCAACAGCGACGGCTCCACCATCGTCAAGCGCACCAAGGCCGGCCATGGCTGGATCGACGTCGACACCGCCGGGCGCGCGCCGGGGCTCGGCTATGTCGGCGGCGCCTCGGGCGGCGTGGCGTTCGCGATGCATGATTTCTGGCAGCGCTGCCCGACCCGGCTCGACATCCGCGATGCCGCCACCGACACCGCGCGCTTCACGATCTGGCACCATTCCCCGAGCGCCCCGGCGATGGACCTGCGCTTCTACCATGACGACATGGGGATGACCGACTACGCGACGCAAAACCAGGGGCTCGACATCACCTATGAGGATTTCGAGCCCGGCTGGGGCGACGCGCGCGGCATCGCCCGCACCACCGAGTTCCGCCTCTGGGCGCTCCCCGCGACGCCGGCCCGCGAACGGCTGGTGCGGATGGCGGAGACGATCGCCCGGCCGCCCCGCCTGATCGCCGCCTCGGCCCGCATCAAGGCGTGCGACCTGTTCGGCATCTGGAGCTTCCCCGATCGCTCCACCCCGATGCTCGCCGCCATCGAGGACCGGGCTGAGCGCGAGCTGGATTTCTATCTGGGTCAGGTCGACCAGCGCCGCTGGTACGGCTTCTGGAACTATGGCGACGTCATGCACAGCTATGACGACGATCGCCATGTCTGGCGCTACGACATCGGCGGTTTCGCGTGGGACAACAGCGAGCTGTCGAGCGACATGTGGCTCTGGTACGGCTATCTGCGCACCGGCCGGGCCGATATCTTCCGCATGGCCGAGGCGATGACCCGCCATACCGGCGAGGTCGACGTCTATCATCTCGGGCGCTTCAAGGGGCTCGGCACGCGCCATGGCGTGCAGCATTGGGGCGACAGCTCCAAGCAGCCGCGCATCTCCAATGCCGCCTATCGCCGTTTCTATTACTACCTCGCCGCCGACGAACGCTGCGGCGATCTGATGCGCGAGCTGCTGGGCAGCGAGGCGATGCTGCGCACCGTCGATATCGGCCGCAAGGTCGGCGCGCGGGCGCCGGGCTCGCTTCCGCCGGGTGGCGCGTCCGCCGTCAGCGCCGCCGCGCCGCTGCCCGAGGGGCAGATCTTCCTGCAATTCGGCACGAGCTGGGGCTCGCTGCTCTCGGCCTGGCTGACCGAGTGGGAGCGCACGCACGACACGCGCTGGCGTGACCGGATCGTCAACGGGATGCAGTCGATCGCGGCGCTGCCCAAGCAGTGGTTCGCGGGCGGCGCGACCTTCGATCTCGCGACGGGCCGCTTCCTCGGCCCCGGCGACACGGTGAGCATCAGCCACCTGAACGGCGTGTTCGGCGTGTTCGAGACGACCGCCGAGCTGTTCACCCTGCTCGACGTGCCCGCCTATCGCGAGTGCTGGCTGGACTATTGCCAATATTACAACGCCCCCGAAGCGGAGTTCCGCGCCAAGGTGGGCGCGCCGGGCAAGGGGCGCGGGCTGCGGCAGGCGCATTCGCGCTACACCGCTTATGCCGCCGTCGAGCGCAAGAACCCGGCGCTTGCCCGGCGCGCCTGGACGGAGTTCCTCGGCACCGGCGACAAGGAAGGCCGCAACCAGCACGCCGTCGCGCACAGGGTCGATGGCGCGGCGGTGCTGAAGCCCGTCGACGAGATCAGCCAGATTTCGACCAACGACGCCGCGCAATGGGGCTTGGCAGCGGACCAGAATATCGCACTGATCGGCAAGCTGCTCGGAAGCTGACCGCCGCGGCGGATGACGGAGACACCGGAATGATGCGTACCCCCCTCGGCTGGAGCGCCACGGCGCTGGCCTGCGTCCTCGCCACCGCCGCCCATGCCGCGCCGCGCGAGGACATTCCGCTCGCCACCGGCTGGCGCTTCCAGCTCGGCGATGCGCCGGCGGCGGCCGAGGGAGCGGCGTTCGACGATTCCCGCTGGGAGGCCGTCTCGGTGCCGCATAGCTGGAACCGCATGGGCGGCAGCGCGAAACGCCGCGCGGACTATCAGGATGTCCACGGCGCCGGCTGGTATCGCCTGCACTTCGCCAGCCCCGCCGCACTCAATGGGCGGCAGGCGTGGCTCCAGTTCGATGCCGCGAGCGAGATCGCGGACGTCTGGCTGAACGGCGCCTATCTCGGCCAGCACAAGGGCGGCTTCGCGCGCTTCCGCCTCGATGCGACCAAGGCGCTCCATCCGTCCGGCGACAATGTGCTGGTCGTCCGCGTCGACAACAGCAGCCCGAAGACGCCCGGCTCGCCGACGCGCGACATCATCCCGATGAGCGGCGACTTCCCCATCTATGGCGGCCTCTATCGCCCGGTGGCGCTGGTCCTGACGGCCCCCGTCCACATTGCGATGACCGATTTCGGCGGCCCCGGCACTTACGCCACCGTCACCCGCGCCGACGAGAAGGGCGCCGAGGCCTCGCTCCTCACCCGCCTCGAAAACATGTCCGCCAGGCCCGAGAAGGTGACGGTGGAAGCACAGGCGATCGACCCCTCGGGCAAGATCGCGGCGACGGCATCGAGCACCACCGCCGTCGCCGCAGGCAGCAAGGGCGCGGTGCGGCAGCGCCTCATCTTCGACCATCCCGCGCTCTGGGACGGCACCGACGCGCCCCGCCTCTACCGCCTGCGCGTCACGCTGCGCGATGCGGCGGGCGTGGCGATCGACGAGGTGGAGCAGCCGCTCGGCCTGCGCACGGTGCGGATCGATCCAGACAAGGGCTTCTTCCTCAACGGCCGCCACGTCCTGCTGCGCGGCGTGTCGCGGCATCAGGACAGGCCGGACAAGGGCTGGGCCATCACCAACGCCGACATCGACGAGGATTTCGCGCTGATCCGCGAGATCGGCGCCAACACGGTGCGCCTCGCGCATTACCAGCACGCCGACCGCGCCTATGCCGATGCCGACCGTGATGGCCTTGCGGTGTGGGCGGAGATTCCGCTGGTCGACCGTTCCGCGCCCTGGGATCAGGACGAGACCTCCCCCGGCCTCGCCGCCAATGCCGAGCAGCAGCTCCGTGAGCTGATCCACCAGAATTTCAACCATCCCTCGATCGTCGTCTGGTCGATCGCCAACGAGGTGAACCTCGAAGCCGCCAAGGGCCGTGGCACCTCCCACGCCCGCCCGCTGCTCGAACGGCTGCGCGAGGTGGTGCATGAGGAAGACCCGAGCCGCCCCGCAACGCTCGCCGATTGCTGCGGCTCGATCCCGTCCGAGGCGCGGCCCGGCCTCGATACCGTGGCGGGCATCACCGACGTGATCGGCTACAACCGCTATTTCGGCTGGTACGCCAAGACGCCGGAGGATCTGACCCCCGAGCTGAACCGGCTGCACGCGCTCTATCCGCACCAGCCCATCTCGATCAGCGAATATGGCGCGGGCGGCGCGCTCACGCAGCACAGCGACGATCCGCGCGGCGGCCCCATCGCCGCCTTCGGCCGCCCCCACCCCGAGGAGGTGGAGAATGACGTGCTGGAGCGCACCTGGCCCCAGATCGCGGCGCTGCCCTATGTCTGGGCGAGTTGGGTGTGGAACCTCACCGATTTCTCGAACGAGCAGCGCAACGAGGGCGACCTCACCGACACCAACGACAAGGGCCTCGTCACCTTCGACCGCAAGACGCGCAAGGATGCCTTCTATTACTACAAGGCGAACTGGTCGAAGGTGCCGTTCGTCCATCTTGTCGGCCGCCGCTACACCGATCGCGCGACGCCGCTGGCCGAGGTGAAGGCCTATAGCAACGCCGCGAGCGCGCGGCTCAGCCTCAACGGCCGCGATCTGGGTACTGCGCCCTGCTCGGGCGGCATCTGCCGCTGGGAGAATGTGGCGCTGCAACCGGGCGACAACCGCTTCGTGGCGAGCGCCGCGGGGGCCGCGGACGATGCGATGGCATGGCGCTTCACGGGCGCGGCGAACCGCTGGCGCATCCGCAGCGGCACGCTGACGGGCGGCGCTTCACCGGACGGGACGCTCTGGGCGTCGGACGTGCATGTCTCAGGCGGCGAGGGCCATTTCCGGGACCAGCCCTCGAAGAGCCGGGGCGGAGAGCCGGGGCCGGTCCATGCCGTCGCCGGGAAGGCCGACCAGACGCCCTATGGGAGCTGGCGGAGCGGCCGCTTCTCCTATGCCATCCCGGTATCGCCGGGCCGCTACCGCGTGACGCTCCATTTCTTCGAACCCGATGCCTCGACCAAACCCGGCGACCGGCTGTTCGACGTGAAGGCACAAGGCCGGGCCGTCGCCACCGGCATCGATGTCGCCAAAGAGAGCGGCGGCGCCTTCCGCGCCCTCCAGCGGAGCGTCATGGTGAAGGTGGCGGACGGCCCGCTCCGCCTCGATTTCGTGCCGGTGAAGGGCGACGCGATCCTGTCCGCGCTCGCGGTGGATCGCGTCGGCTCCTAGACGCCGTGGGTTCCGGCCCAGTGCAGGAAGAGGTCCGGCCAGGGAGACGCGCTCCCGTCCGGCCTCTTCAGGCCGAAGCCATGGCCGCCCGTCTCGAAGATATGCATCTCCGACGGCACGCCCGCCGCCTTGAGCGCGGAGAACATGCCGAGGCTGTTCTCCACCGGCACCACCTTGTCGTCCGCCGCCGCCGCGAGGAAGGTGGGCGGCGTGCCGGGCAGGACATGCTGCTCCACGCTATAGGCCGCGAGCTTCGCCGGATCGGCCGACGGCCCGAACATCTGATCGCGCGAGCCCTTGTGGGTGAACGGCCCGGCCATCTGGATCACCGGATAGAGCAGCCCCGCCACCTGCGGCAGGAAGGGTGCAGCATCCGCGGCATCGACCGCAGCATAAACCGGCTCCCGCACCGTCGCGAGGCGCGCGGCAAGATGCCCGCCGGCGGAGAAGCCGATCGCCCCCACCCGCTTGGCGTCGAAGCCCTCGCGGGCCGCCCGCGCCCGGATCAGCCGCATCGCGCGCTGCGCATCCTGCAACGGCGCGTCCGGCCCCGCGGCCCAGCCGTCGGCCGGCAGGCGATAGACCAGCACGAAGCAATGATAACCGGCTTCCGCGAAGCGCCGCGCGATCGCATAGCCCTCGATGCCCACCGCGACGCGGACATAGCCGCCGCCGGGGATCATCAGCAGCGCCGCTCCATTGGGCCTGGCGGGCCGGATATGGGTCAGCGTCGGCTGGGCGACATGGGTGATCGCGGTGTCTTCGGCGGGGCCGTCGGGGCGGCGGCGGACCTCCAGCTCCTGCGGCAGGACATGCGGCGCACCGGGCGCAGCCCCCGGCCAGATGGCCAGGCGATCGAAGTCCCTTGGCGGCGGCAGCGCCGCGCGGGCGCCGCTGGCGAGCGCCGCCATCGCCCCGGCCGCGAGCAGCCCGCGCCGGTCCAGCTCGACCCCGCTCACTGGAGATTCACATACATGCCGCCGTCGACCAGCAGCGCCGCGCCCGTCACATAGGCCGCCATGTCGGAAGCGAGGAACACCGCCGGGCCGACCATGTCCTCCGGCATCCCGAGGCGGCCGAGCGGCGTGCGCTTCTCCATATATTCGCGCTTCTCCCGGTCGGCGAGATCGTCCTTGTTGATCTCGGTCAGGATCGTGCCGGGCAGCAGCGAGTTGCAGCGGATATTATGCTTGCCGAGCGCGATCGCCGCCGACTGCATCAGCGAGTGCAGCCCCGCCTTGGTCGGCGTGTAGTGCGTCTGATACTCGCCGCCGACCAGCGCCGAGATCGACGACACCGCTATGATCGAGCCGCCATGGCCCTGCTTCACCATCTGCTGCGCGGCCGCCTGACACATGAAATAGCCGCCATGCATGTTGACGCGCATGGTCCGCTCGAACGTCTCGACCGGCATGTCCAGGAAGGCGTGGAACGGGCAGATGCCGGCGTTGCTCACCATCACGTCGACCTTGCCGAACGCCTCGACCGCGCGCGCGATGAAGTCGGTCGCGGTGGCCGGCTCGGCGACGTCGCCCCGCACCGCGATGGCGCGGCCGCCCGCCGCCTCGATCGCCGCGACGCAGCTTTCCGCGCCCGCCGTGTCGCGCGCATAGTTGATCGCCACCGCCGCGCCATGCTGCGCCGCGCCGATCGCGATCGCCCGGCCGATGCCGGTCGACGCGCCTGTCACGAGCACGGTCTTTCCTTCGAGAAGCCTCACTCTGCCGAACTCCTTGCTGCTATTTCTGCCGTCTTCCCTGCGCGCGGACCGCGCCGGTGGTGCCTTCCTGCCAGCCGAGATCGGCGCTGATCGCGCGCGCCGTCGCCAGCACCTCCTCGCGCAGCGCCCGCATCCGGCCGTCGTCCATATATTGCGCGGCGCTGGAGACGCTGATCGCCGCCACGATCTTGTCCGACGCATCGCGGATCGGCGCCGCCACGCAGCGGATCTGATCCTCGTTTTCCTCCAGGTCGAAGGCGCAGCCGCTTTCGACATAGCCCTTCATGCGATCGGCCCAGACGTCATAATCGATGGGCATCCCGCCCGCCTCATGGTCCGTCTCGAACAGCCGGCGCCACTGGCCAGCGGGCGTATCGAGCAACAGCGCCTTGCCGAGGCCCGTGCTGGTGAGCGGATGGCGATCGCCGACCCGGCTGGAAATCTCGACACGGCGGCGGCCGGGGATCTTGTCCAGATAGAGCGCGCGCTCATGATCGAGCCTGCCCAGATGCACCGTGTCCTCGGTGGAGGCCGCCAGCGCCTCGATATGCCCGCGCGCGGTGTGGACGAGATCGACCTGCGCCTGCGCGAGGAAGCCCAGATGGAGCAGCTTCGGCCCGAGCTGATACCCCTCGCGCGGCTGGAAGGTGAGGAAGCCGCGGTCGATCAGCGCATTGGCGAGGCGATGCGTGGTCGATCGCGTCAGGCCCATGCGCGCGGAGAGTTCGGCCAGCGCCACCGGGCCGTCGATCACCTGATCCAGCATGTCGAGCCCGCGCAGCAGCGTCTGGCTCCCTTGCGGGCCGGAACGCTCCTCCGCCGCGGGAGCATCCAACTTCTCGTTTGACGATTTCCGTTTCATCAAATAACATCCTATCCCATAAAGTGAGAAAGTAAATCCCTTCCGAGCGGAGAGGCCCGGCATCCATGCACCCGACCTTATCCCATCATCCGGTCAACATGTGCCGTGCATTTCATATTTTGAGATGTCGCGATAGCGGCCGCGCGCCCGCCCCCTTTTCCCCGTCTGCGCAGAAGGACGCCCGATGAGCCTGCCCAAAATCGCCCATGTCCGCGCCTTCGTGGTGCGCGGCGGGGGCGCCGACTATCACGATCAGGGCGAAGGCCACTGGATCGACGACCACATCGCCACGCCGATGGCGCGCTACCCGGAATATCGGCAGAGCCGGCAGAGCTTCGGCATCAACGTGCTCGGCACGCTGGTCGTCGAGATCGAGGCGACCGACGGCACGATCGGCTTCGCGGTGACGACCGGCGGCGAGCCCGCCTGCTTCATCGTCGAGAAGCATCTCGCCCGCTTCCTCGAAGGCCGCGATCCGGCCGATACTGAGAAGATCTGGGACCAGATGTATTTCTCGACCCAATATTATGGCCGCAAGGGCCTGGTCGTGAACGCCATCTCGGGTGTCGATCTCGCGCTCTGGGATTTGCTCGGCAAGCTCAGGCAGGAGCCTGTCTACAAGCTGCTCGGCGGCAATGTCCGCGACGAGCTGCAATTCTACGCCACCGGCGCGCGGCCCGATCTCGCCAAGGAGATGGGGTTCATCGGCGGCAAGCTTCCCCTCCATCACGGGCCTGCGGAGGGCATCGAGGGGCTGCACAAGAATATCGCCGATCTGGCCGAGATGCGCTCGCGCTGCGGCGAGGATTTCTGGCTGATGCTCGATTGCTGGATGAGCCTCGATCTCGATTACGCCACCCGCCTCGCCCACCGGGCGTGGGACGAATGCGGCCTCAAGTGGATCGAGGAGGCGCTCTCGCCCGACGATTACTGGAGCTATGCGGCGCTGAAGAAGAACGCCCCCAAGGGCCTGCTCGTCACCACCGGCGAGCATGAGGCGACCCGCTGGGGCTTCCGCATGTTGATGGACATGGAATGCTGCGACATCATCCAGCCCGACGTGGGCTGGTGCGGCGGCGTCACCGAACTCATCAAGATCGCCAACTATGCCGACAGCAAGGGCGTGATGATGGTGCCGCACGGCTCGTCGGTCTATTCGTACCATTTCGTCATCACCCGGCATAATTCGCCCTTCGCCGAGTTCCTGATGATGCATCCGGGGCCGACCGAAGTGGTCCCGATGTTCGCGCCGCAGCTCCTCGGCGAGCCGGTGCCGGTCAATGGCCGCATCCGTGTGACGGAACTCGACAAGCCCGGCTTCGGCGTCGAGCTGAACCGCGACATTCCCCTCCACCGCCCCTACACGCACTAAGGATACGCCCCTCATGAAGCTCTGCCGCTACGGCCCGCGTGGGCTCGAAAAGCCCGGTGCCGTCGATGCCGACGGCCGCATCCGCGACCTCTCCGGCCTCGTCGACGACATCACCCCCGCCACCCTCGCCACGGCGCGCGCCGCCGACATCGCCTCGCTGCCCGTGGTCGAGGGCTCGCCCCGCTATGGCGTGCCGGTGAAGGGCATCGGCAAGATCGTCGCGATCGGCCTCAATTATGAGGACCATGCGAAGGAATCGAACCTGCCGATCCCCACCGAGCCGGTGATGTTCATGAAGGCGCTCTCCGCCCTCACCGGCCCGAACGACGAGGTGATGCTGCCGAAGGATTCGACCCACAGTGACTGGGAAGTCGAACTCGGCGTCGTCATCGGCAAGACGGCCCGCTATGTCGAGGAAGCGGACGCGCTCGATCATGTCGCGGGCTATGTGCTCGCCAACGACGTGTCGGAACGCTTCAACCAGAAGCAGCGCGGCAGCCAGTGGAGCAAGGGCAAGGGCCACGACACCTTCTGCCCGGTCGGCCCGTGGCTGGTGACGCCCGACGAGGTGGGCGATCCGCAGGATCTCGCGATGAGCCTCGATGTGAACGGCCAGCGGATGCAGACCGGCAACACGCGCACGATGATCTTCACCGTGCAGCAGATCATCGCCTATCTCAGCCAGTATGTGACGCTGTTCCCCGGCGATCTCATCATCACCGGCACCCCGCCGGGCGTCGGCGAAGGCAAGAAGCCGGACGCCATCTACCTCAAGGCCGGCGACGAGATGGCGCTCTCGATCGCAAAGCTGGGCACGCAGACGCAGAAGGTCGTCGCCTGGCGCCACCTCGGCGACGAGGTGCTGGCATGAGCGTCTATCAGGGCCGCTATGCCGGCCGCGCGGCGATCGTCACCGGCGGCGCCTCGGGCCTCGGCAAGGAAGTCGCCCGGCGCATCGTCGCCGAGGGCGGCACCGTCGCGCTGTGGGATCTGAACGCCGACACGCTCGCCGCCACCAGGGCGGAAGTCGGCGCGACGCATGTCGTGGCGCTCGACGTCTCCGATCCGGCGGCGGTCGCGGCTGCGGCGAAGGAGACGGCGGAGGCGCTCGGCAAGGTCGACATCCTCGTCTGCTCGGCGGGCATCACCGGGGCGACCCAGCCCGTCTGGGAATTCCCGGTCGATAGCTGGCAGCGCGTGATCGACATCAACTTGAACGGCCTGTTCTACTGCTGCCGCGAGGTGGTGCCGCACATGCTGGCGAACGGCTATGGCCGCATCGTCAACGTGGCGTCGGTGGCGGGCAAGGAGGGCAACCCCAACGCCTCGGCCTACTCCGCATCGAAGGCGGGTGTGATCGGCCTCACCAAGAGCCTCGGCAAGGAGCTGGCCGGCAAGGGCGTGATCGTGAACGCGCTTACCCCCGCCACCTTCGAGAGCCCGATCCTCGCTCAGCTCCCCCAGAGCCAGGTCGATTACATGCGCTCCAAGATCCCGATGGGGCGTCTCGGCGAAGTGGAGGAATCGGCGGCCATGATCTGCTTCATGGCATCCGAGGAATGCAGCTTCACCACGGCGTCGACCTTCGACACCTCGGGCGGCCGCACCACCTTCTGATCTTTGTGAAGGCGGCAGTTCCCGGCCAAGAAGGAACACCGCCTCCACCGCCCATGGGAGAGGGCCTTTGAACGCGATTCCCTTCGTCGACGCGCATGTCCATCTCTGGGATTTGAGCCACATCCGCTATCCGTGGCTCAGCCCGCCCTTCGACGACAGCGGCCCCAACGGCAGCACCGAGGCGATCGCGGTCGATTATGGCATCGACGAATATCGCAAGGACGCCGCGCGCTGGAATGTGCGTGGCGTCGTCCATATCGATGCCGGCGCGGAACCCGATCAGGCGCTCGACGAGACGGCATGGCTGGAGGGCCTCGCCGCGCGGCACGGAATGCCCAACGGCATCGTCGCCTTCGCACCCCTCCAGGCCCCGAATGTCGACGCGCTGCTGGAGGCGCACGCCGCCCATCCGCACGTCCGCGGCATCCGCCAGATCGTCAACTGGCACGTCAATCCGATGCGGACCTACAATCCCACCGACGTGACGCTCGACGACGACTGGTGGCGCGGCTTCGGGCGGCTCGGGCGCTATGGCCTGTCGTTCGACCTGCAATGCTACGCCCCGCAGATGGCGGGCCTCGCACCGCTGATCCAGCGTCACCCGGACGTCCCCGTCATCATCAACCATCTCGGGATGCCGATCATCTCCGAGCGCGAGGGCATGACCCGCTGGCGCTACGGCATCCGCGCGCTGGCGGCCTGCCCGAACGTGCATATCAAGCTTTCGGGGCTGGGCTTCGTCGACCGCCACTGGACGCTCGACAGCATCGCCCCGGTGCTGCGCGAGGTGATCGACGTGTTCGGCCCCGGCCGCTGCCTGTTCGCCAGCGACAGCCCGACCGACAAGCTGTTCGCCCCGTTCGACGCCTATCTGGAGACCTATCACGCCTTCGCCGCCGACTATAGCGAGGCGGAACGGCGCGACATGTTCGGGCGCAACGCCAACCGCGTCTACCGCCTCGGGCTGGAGCTGTAAGCATGGGTGGCAATCCGTTGCTCGGCGTCGTGTTCCACTGGATGGGAGGCTTCGCCTCGGCGAGCTTCTATGTGCCCTATCGCGGCATCAGGCGCTGGAACTGGGAGATATTCTGGCTGACGGGCGGGCTCTTCTCCTGGTTGTTCGCGCCGTGGCTGTTCGCGTGGTTGCAGACCAGCGACCTCACCGGCGTGCTGGCGCAGGTGCCGCGCCCGATCGTCGGCTGGTGCGTGTTCTTCGGGATGCTCTGGGGGTTCGGCGGGCTCACTTATGGGCTCACCATGCGCTATCTCGGGCTGTCGCTCGGCATGGCGGTGGTGCTGGGCCTCTGCACCGTGTTCGGCACGCTGATCCCGCCGATCTTCCAGGGGGATTTCGGCGAGAAGCTGCTGGTCGGCACCTCGGGACATATGATCCTGCTCGGGCTTCTCGTGACGCTTGCCGGGATTGCCGTCGTGGCGATGGCGGGCGCGCGCAAGGACAGCGCGCTCTCCGAGGCGCAGAAGACCGCCGCCGTCGCCGAGTTCGATTTCCGCAAGGGCATCCTCGTCGCGATCTTCTCCGGCATCATGTCGGCCTGCTTCGCCTTCGGGCTGGCGGCGGGCGAGCCGATCAAGGCGCTCTCCGCCGCCGCCGGCACCGGGCCGTTGTGGACGGGGCTGCCGACGCTCTGCCTCGTGATGGCCGGCGGGCTCGTCACCAATGCGATCTGGTGCGCGATCCTGATCTGGCGCAACGGTTCGGCGGCGCAGTGGCTCGGTGGCAGCGCCGCACGGCTCGATGCGGATGCCCGGCGCGGCGAAGGCCATGCGCCGCTGCTCCGCAATTACCTGCTGGCCGCGCTCGGCGGGACGGCGTGGTATTTCCAGTTCTTCTTCTACACCATGGGCGAGAGCCAGATGGGGCGCTTCGGCTTCTCGTCCTGGACGCTGCACATGGCGAGCATCATCATCTTCGGCACGCTCTGGGGCTTCGCCTTCCGCGAGTGGAAGGATGCCGCCCCCCGCGTCCGCGCGATGGTGTGGAGCGGCGTCGGGCTGCTGGTGATCGCCACGATCATCATCGGCTACGGCAACATGCTCGCCGCCTGACCGGATCGGGCGCCGGAACTTCCCCGGCGCCCGAAACCCTCACATCCTGAAGTTCACGCCGAACGTGATCGTCCGGCCCACCCGCGTCTGGAACAGCGTGTCGTTGCGCACGCTGTCCGTATAGAGCCGGTTCTGCTCGTCGGTGAGGTTCTGCCCCTCGACGATCACCTTCAGGCGATCATTGATGTCGTAGGACATCGACGCATCGACATAGATGGTCGAGCTGTTGCCCTGAAGATCGCTGCCCGGAGAGGCCGGGATGCCGCGGATGAAGCCGTCGCGATAATTGGCCGTGCCGCGGATGCTGAACTTCTTGTCCTCATAATAGAGCGTCGCCGACGCCGTGTTCTTGGACAGGCCGACCAGATCCGCCGTCGTCGTGACGGTCGGCACCCCGTTCACGCTGGCGAGGATATACTGGATCTTCGAGATGACGTGCGTGTAGTTCGCCAGCACGCCGAAGTTCCTGAACACCCCCGGCAGGAAGGTCAGCGGCACCTGCGCGTTCAGTTCCACGCCCTTCAGCGGCCCGCCCGGCGTGTTCTCCGGCTGGGCGATCGCGAACAGCTCGGTCGGCTGCGTGTTGCTGCCGTTCAGCAGCGCGTCGGGAAGCCCGAGCTGGCTGAACGGGATCAGGCTGTTCACGCTCTGAACATAGGTCTTGATATCCTTGTAGAAGAAGGCCGCCGATAGCAGCGAGCCGGGGCGGAAATACCATTCCAGCGCCGCGTCGAAGGTGTTGGCGCGGATCGGATCGAGCAGCGGATTGCCGACGCTGCCGCTGCGCGTGATCGGGTTGACGCTGCTGGTCGGCACCAGCGAGGCAAGTTCGGCGCGCGCCAGCACCTTCGATCCCGACAGGCGGACGAGCAGGTTATGCACCGGCTCGATGACGATGTTGGCGGACGGCAGCCAGTCGTCATAGCTGCGCGTGACCTGCTTGTATTGGCCGCCGAGCCCGGTCGGCGAGGTCGCATCGGCGAGCGGGATATAGGCCGATGAAAGCTGCGCCGTGTGGACATAGCGCACGCCGACATCGCCACGCACGCCGAAGCCGAAACGGTCGCCCAGATCGAACGTGCCCATCGCATAGGCGCTCGACACCTCCTCCAGCACGCGGTTGGAGGTGGCGCCGCACGAGACGTAGCAGCGGCGGCCGGCGTCGAGGTTGAACACCTGGGTCAGCTTGTCGGGATCGATCGCCGCCCAGCTCGACGGCGCGCCATGGCCCCAAAGCTTGTCCACGCCCGTGATCTCGCGCGTGATGTCGGCGAGGCTGGTGCCCGCCGGGAAAGGCGTCACCAGCGTGTCGGCGGTGTAGTAGTTGGTGGTCTTCAGCGTGAAGTCGCTGCGGCGATACTGGGCGCCGGCCTTGAGCGTGATCCAGTCTGTGGCCTTCCACTCCAGATTGGCCTCGCCGGCCAGCCCGAGATTCCTGTTCACCGAAGGCTTGCCCTGCTCGCTGAAGCCGCCGAGCACGGTGCCGTCCGCAAGCGACGGCGCATATTGGAAGCTGTTGGGGTCCGATACGTCGAAGCCGAAGCCCAGCACCGGCGTGCTGCCGTTGCGGCTGTCGATCGAGAAATTGTCGGTGTCGATCGCATCCATGAAATATTGCAGGCGCTCGCGCTCGACCCATTTGGACTCATTGAGGCCCACCATCGCGGTCAGCCGCAGCCGGTCGGTCAGATCGTGGCGGACGTTGAAGTTCGCCTGCTTGAAGGTGGTGACGAAATCGTCGCGCAAACCCTCCGAGCGGACGTCGACGCCGTCGAACAGGCCATAGAGCAGCGATCCGTTCTGGCTGAGATCGATATCCCGCACCGAGGTCATCGGCTGGCCGTTGTTCGAGGCCGATCGGCCGAAGGAGATCGCCTCGATGTAATTGTCGTTCCGCTTCACATGGAAACGCGAATAGAGCAGGTCGAGCGACATGTCCGTCTTGTCGTCGGGCTGGAACTGGAGGCTCAGCGTGCCGCCGATCCGCTCCTGGTTCTGCGTCGAGTTGGTGTAGCGCGGGATGCGCGGCAGGAAGGCCCCGCTGCCCGGCGTGTTCGGCATATCCGCCCGGCGCGCGTTGTAGAGCGCCTGATAGGCGTCCAGCGAGCTGGTGCGCGGATTGCCGGTGCTGCAATCGGTCGCGGTGGTGCCCTTGGCCGGGCTCAGCGCCGGGTTAACCGGTGTCATCCCCACAGGCGAGCAGAAGAAGCCGTTGGTGTTGGCCGACAGGATGTCGACCGCCGAATAGCCGACCTCGCGGATGTGCCGCTTCTGATAGGCGAAAGAGCCGAGGATGCCGAAGCGCCCGTCGTCGAACTTTTTCGACACCAGCACCGAGCCGCGCGGATCGACGCGCTTGGACAGTTCGCCATAGACGCCGCGTATCGTCGCGGAGAGGACGAAATCCTCCTTCTGCGACAGCGGGTGCGGCGCCATCAGGTCGACCGTCGCGCCCAGCGAGCCGTCCTCGACATCGGCCGACGGCGTCTTGCGCACGGTCAGTTCGGAGAAGATCTCGGTCGGGAAGACGTTGAAGTCGAAGCTGCGGCCATTGTTGCCGCCGCCATAGATGTCGGACGATCCGGTCTGGGATGTGCCCTCCATGCCGTTCAGCCGCACCCGGGTGAAGCCCGCACCCAAACCGCGCACCGAGATGTTGCGCCCCTCGCCGCCATCGCCGCGCGCCAGCGCGACGCCCGGAATGCGCTGCATGGATTCGGCGAGGTTGGAATCCGGGAACTTGCCGATGTCTTCCGCCACGATGCTGTCGACGGCGGCGGTTTCCTTGCGCTTCTGGCCGAGCGCGCTGTTGAGCGAGGCGCGGAAGCCGGTGACGACGATCTCCTGCGCGGCGGTCGGCGCATCGGCCGCCTGCCCGCCCGGTTCGACCGCGCCGCTCGCGACCACCTGCGCCCGACCCGGCGACGGCAGCACCATGGCGATGGCGAGCGCCAGGGCCGAAGCCCCCGCACACGCGCACGAACGACCCACAATTTTGGTTTTCATCCGACTCCCCTCCTTGGTCGGAGCGCCTCAAGGCGACTCCCATATTATGGTATATCCATCCACATCATACATGGAAGAAAGTCGTTGGGTAGCCCAAAAATCAGACAATAGCGCCGAGCGGCGTCTTTCGGATATTGACAGGACCACTCCCTTCCGCAACTTGTCTGACAAAATTGCAGGGAGAGATGGAATGATCGGGCGTATCCGTCGAATCATGCTGGCGACGGCAGCCGTGGCGCTAGCGGCCGAGGCCGTCCCCGTCGCCGCGCAGGAGACGGCGACCATGACGGTCCACGTCGATCAGCCCGGCGCGCAGGTCAACCGGCAGATATTCAGCCAGTTCGCCGAGCATCTCGGCCATGGCATCTATGGCGGGCTGTGGGTCGGCCCCAACTCGAAGATTCCGAACGTCCGTGGCTTCCGCACCGATGTGGTGACGGCGCTGAAGGCGCTCGACGTGCCCGTGGTACGTTGGCCAGGTGGCTGCTTCGCCGACGAATATCACTGGCGCGACGGGATCGGCGCGCGCGCCAAACGGCCGGTGAAGGTCAACACCCATTGGGGCGGCGTCACGGAGCCCAATACGGTCGGCACGCACGAATATATGGATCTCGTCGGCCAGATCGGCGCCGAGCCTTATATCTCGGGCAATGTCGGCGACGCGCCGCCGCACGAAATGGCCGAATGGGTGGAATATATGACCTCCCCCACCGGCTCGACGCTCGCCAGGGAACGCGCCGCAAACGGTCATCCGGCCCCGTGGAAAGTCCCCTATTTCGGCATCGGCAACGAGCTTTGGGGCTGCGGCGGCAACATGCGCCCCGAATATGCCGCCGACCTCACCCGCCGTTATGCGACCTTCATCAAGGCGCCCGCCGGCGAGAAGATCCTGAAGTTCGCCAGCGGCGCCGACAGCGGCGATTATAACTGGACCGAAGTGATGATGCGGGAGGCCGGCAAGCAGATCGACGGCCTGACGCTGCATTATTACACCGTCCCCGGCGACTGGCAGCACAAGGGCTCCGCCACCCAGTTCGACGAAGCGGAATGGGCCAAGACCATGGCTAAGACGCTTAAGATGGAGGAACTGGTCAGCAAGCACGCCGCGATCATGGACAAATATGATCCGGCCAAGCGCGTCTGGCTCGTCGTCGACGAGTGGGGCACCTGGTATGATGTCGAGCCCGGCACCAACCCCGGCTTCCTCTATCAGCAGAACTCGCTGCGCGACGCGGTGGTGGCGGCGGTGAACCTCAACATCTTCACCAGGCACGCCGATCGCGTGAAGATGACCGCCATCGCCCAGATGGTGAACGTGCTCCAGTCGATGATCCTCACCGACGGGCCGAAGATGGTCCGCACGCCCACCTATCATGTCTTCGCCATGTACAAGCCGTGGCACGACGCGACGAGCCTGCCGATCGATATCCAGTCGCCCCGGTACAGCAAGGACGAGTGGACGATGCCGGCGGTCAGCGCCTCCGCGGTGCGGGACAAGGCGGGCAAGATCCATGTCGCGCTCGCCAATCTCGATCCCAACCACGAGGTGACCATCTCGGCCAGGCTCGCGGGGGCGGCGATCGCGGGCGTCTCCGGCCATATCCTGACCGCGCCGGCGATGAACGCGATCAACAGCTTCGACCAGCCCGACCGCGTGACGCCCCAGCCCTTCACCGGCGCCAGCGCGTCGGGCGACGTGCTGAACGTGACGCTGCCCTCCAAATCCGTGGTCGTTCTCGACCTGCGATAAGGCGGCCCCTCCGTCATCCGCACCGCACCGCCGCAAGAGGCCTTGCGGCGGTGCATCGGCGCACCGACATGGCCGCCGAACACGGATCATGGAGCGATCAACATGGCAGGCTCATTCAACGCGGCGTCGACGACCGATCAGGTGCTCGACGGCGTCGATCTTCGCGGCAAGCGCATCCTCGTCACCGGCGCCTCGGCCGGGCTCGGCGTCGAGACGGCGCGGGCGCTGGCGGCGCATGGCGCGCAGGTGGTCGGCGCGGTGCGCGATCTCGCCAAGGGGGAAGCCGCCACCGCGCAGGTGCGCGCCGACGCGGCGAACGGCGGCGGGCTGGAGCTGATCCAGCTCGATCTCGCCTCGCTCGCGAGCGTGCGCGCCGCCGCCGACAGGCTGGTGGCGGACGGGCGCCCCTTCGACGTGGTGATCGCCAATGCCGGCGTGATGGCGACGCCCTTCGGCCAGACCAGCGACGGCTTCGAGACGCAGTTCGGCACCAACCACCTCGGGCATTTCGTGTTCGTGAACCGCATCGCCTCGCTGATCGCGCCGGGCGGCCGGCTGGTGACCCTCTCCTCGGCCGGGCATCGCTATGCCGATGTCGATCTCGACGATCCGGGCTTCGAGCGGACCGACTATGATCCGATGCTCGCTTATGGCCGCTCCAAGACCGCCAATATCCTGTTCGCCGTCGAGTTCGACCGGCGCCACCGGGCACGCGGCATCCGCGCCACCGCCGTGCATCCCGGCGCCATCCACACCGAACTGGCGCGCCACATGTCGCCGGAGATGATCGGAGCGCTGATCGACAGCCTCAACGCCCAGCTCGCGGAAGCGGGCGAGGCGCCCTTCGAGTTCAAGACCGTGCCGCAGGGCGCCGCGACCTCCGTCTGGGCCGGGGTGGTGGCGTCGGGCGACGACGTCGGCGGGCGCTATTGCGAGAATTGCCATGTCTCGCCCGTGTCGGAGGGGCTCATCACCCCGGCGAGCGAAGGCGTGCGCTCCTATGCGCTCGATGCCGAGCGGGCCGGGGCGCTCTGGGCGCTGAGCGAACGGATGGTCGGCGAACGATTCTGACGCGACGCGTTCATGGACATTCCCATCTCGATCGCATAATATTTGTCTGAGTTATAACATGAAGCGGAAAGGAGTGGCATGATCGAAATCGAAACCGCGCCTTTCCGCCATCCGCCGCGCAATCCGATCGCGATCGCGCCGATTGCGACCACGGATGCCTCGCCAATCCGGGTGGAAATGCTCTAAGCGGTGGACATGGCCTCCGTCTCGACAAGCTCCCGCCCCGCCCGCATAACGCACACCATCATTTCGCAGGGACAACGGGCGTGACGCGTACAGCCAAGCCACAGTTCGGGCCGATGGCCGGGCCGTCCGGGTCCAGACGGATTCACGGATCGATCGCGCATGACCTCGGCGTCGCGATCGTCACCGGCCAGTATCGGCCGGGTGACGTGCTGTCGGGCGAGATCGAATTCTCCGAGCAATTGCAGGTCTCGCGCACGGCCTATCGCGAGGCGGTACGCATCCTCGCCGCCAAGGGGCTGGTCGAGAGCCGGCCCAAGACGGGCACGCGGGTCACCGAGCGACGGCGCTGGAACCTGCTCGATCCCGACGTGCTCGCCTGGACCTTCGAGGCCGAGCCCAGCCAGGACTTCATCCGCGACCTGTTCGAGCTGCGCATGATCGTCGAGCCGGCCGCCGCCGAACTCTCCGCGCGCCGCCGCGACGGGCAGGATCTCGCGCGCATGGGCCATGCGCTGGAAGAGATGGCGCGCCATGGCCTCAACGATGAGGCGGGCCGCGCCGCCGATCGCCTCTTCCACCAGAGCATCCTCGAATCGACGCGCAACGCGCCGCTGATGTCGCTCTCCAGCTCGATCGAGGCGGCGGTCGGCTGGACCACGGTGTTCAAGCAGCGCAAGCGCAAGCTGCCGCGCGATCCCGTGCCCGATCACCGCCGCCTGTTCGACGCGATCGCCAATGCCGATCCCGAGGCCGCCCGCCAGGCGATGACGGAACTCGTCCGCCTCGCGCTGGAGGATACCGAACTCTCTCTCGACGACTGACCCATCAGTGGTTGTCGCGCGGCAGGCCTCGCGTCTGCGCGATGCGCTGATATTTCTCCGATCCTTCGAGGATGGCGCCGGTGTCCATCTGGCCGATGACGGCGCGCTGCATCTCCTGCCAGGGGGTCTGCGAGGCCGGATAGGGATAGCCGCCCGCCTCGGCTAGCGCGCGGCGGCGCCCGGCCAGCTCCTCGTCGGGGATCAGGATGTCGGCGGTGCCGCGCCCGAGGTCGATCCGCACCCGATCGCCCGTGCGGATCAGCGCGAGGCCGCCCATCGCGGCGGCTTCCGGCGAGGCGTTGAGGATCGAGGGCGATCCGCTCGTGCCCGACTGGCGGCCGTCGCCGATGCAGGGCAGCGCATGGACGCCCTCGCGGATCAGATAGGCCGGCGGGCGCATGTTCACCACCTCGGCCGCGCCCGGATAGCCGATCGGCCCGGCGCCGCGCATGAACATCAGCGTCTGCGGCGTGATGCCGAGCGCCGGATCGTCGATGCGGTGGTGATAATCCTCCGGCCCGTCGAACACGATCGCCGGCCCTTCGAACGCTTCCGGGTCGTCGGGATTGGAGAGATAGCGCTGGCGGAACTCGGGCGAGATCACGCTGGTCTTCATGATCGCCGCGTCGAACAGATTGCCGCGCAGCACGATGAAGCCCGCATCCTCGACCAGCGGCCGGGCGAAGGGGCGGATCACCTTCTCGTCCTCGATCGCCACGCCCCGGCAATTCTCGCCGATCGTCCTGCCGTTGGCGGTGATCGCGCCCTCGTGGATCAAGCCCTGCTCCATGAGCTGGTTGACCACGGCGGGCACGCCGCCGGCGCGATAATAATCCTCGCCGAGATATTCGCCCGCCGGCTGGAGGTTCACCAGCAGCGGCACCTTGTGGCCCTGCGCCTGCCAGTCGTCGATCGGCAGGTCCACGCCGATATGGCGCGCGATGGCGGCGAGATGGATCGGCGCGTTGGTCGATCCGCCGATGGCCGAGTTCACCACGATCGCATTGTGGAACGCCTCGCGCGTCAGGATGTCGGAGGGCTTCAGATCCTCGCGCACCATGTCGACGATGCGCAGGCCGGTGCGATAGGAAATCTCCTGCCGATCGCGATAGGGCGCGGGGATCGCCGCCGAGCCGGGAAGCTGCATCCCCAGCGCCTCGGCGAGGCTGTTCATCGTCGTCGCCGTGCCCATCGTGTTGCAATAGCCCGTCGACGGCGCCGAGGAGGCCACCAGCCGGATGAAGCCGGCATGGTCGATCTCGCCCGCCGCCAGCATCTCGCGCGCCTTCCAGACGATGGTGCCGGAGCCGGTGCGCTCGCCCTTGTGCCAGCCGTTGAGCATCGGGCCGACCGACAGCGCGATGGCCGGGATGTTCACCGTCGCCGCCGCCATCAGGCAGGCGGGTGTCGTCTTGTCGCAGCCGACGGTGAGCACCACGCCGTCCAGCGGATAACCGTAGAGCAGCTCGACCAGCGCGAGATAGGCGAGGTTGCGATCCAGCCCGGCGGTCGGCCGCTTGCCCGTCTCCTGGATCGGATGGACCGGAAACTCGATGGCGATGCCGCCCGCCTCGCGGATGCCTTCGCGCACGCGCTCGGCCAGCACGAGATGATGCCGGTTGCAGGGGCTGAGGTCCGAACCGGTCTGGGCGATGCCGATGATCGGCTTGCCCGATTGCAGTTCCTCAAGGCTCAGGCCGAAATTGAGGTATCGCTCCAGATAGAGCGCGGTCATATCGATATTGTCGGGATTGTCGAACCACGCGCGCGAGCGGAGCGGGCGGGCGGTGGCGGGATCGGACATGGGTGGGCGCGCTTCCTGATCTGCGAAAGCCCCATCCTGTTGACGGGGCAACGCCCTCCTTATACTCAGACAAAAATAAGAACAACAAGCCCGCACCCACACGAACGGACGCAAGGAGAGAAATTCCCATGGCCGGACCGGTCACGACCAGCACCCGCCTCGCCGCACAGGGCCACGAACCGGGGGCGTCCTATCGGCCGGCGCTGACGTTGCTCGCCAGCCTGTTCTTCATGTGGGGCTTCATCACGGTCATCAACAACACGCTGCTGCCGCATCTGAAGAGCGTGTTCGAGCTGAGCTACCGGCAGACGACCCTGCTCGAGTCGGTGTGGTTCATCGCCTATTTCTTCGCCTCCATCCCGTCGGCCAAGCTGATCGAGCGGATCGGCTATCGGCGCTCGATGGTGACGGGCCTCGTCATCATGGCGGCGGGTGCGCTGCTGATGATCCCGGCGGCGCGCATCCCCTCCTATGGCGTGGTAATGGTGGCGCTGTTCGTCATCGCCAGCGGCATCACGCTGCTCCAGGTCGCGGCCAACCCCTATGTCGCGGTGATCGGGCCGGCGGAGTCGGCACCGGCGCGGCTCAATCTGGTGCAGGCGTTCAACTCGATGGGGACGACGCTCGCGCCGCTGTTCGGCGGCTATCTGATCCTCGGGCGCAGCGTGTCGGGCACGCAGCTCGGCGGCGCGACGCTCACCCAGGCGCAGCGGCTGGCCGACGCGCAGTCGGTGCAGCTCCCCTATCTGCTGGTCGCGGCGACGCTGGCCGTTCTGGCGGTCATCATCGCGCGCTATCCGCTGCCCGCCATGGGCGCCGCCAGCCGCGCCGCCGCCGAGGAGCGGCGCCACCATTCGCTCTGGCGGCATCGCAACCTCGTGCTCGGCGTGCCGGCGATCTTCATCTATCTGATCGCGGAGATCGGCGTCTCCAATCTCTTCATCAGCTTCGTGTCGCAGCCCGATATCGGCAATCTCAGCCATGAGCAGGCCTCGCATTACCTGTTCCTGCTGTGGGGCGGGATGATGGTGGGCCGCTTCGTCGGCAGCTCGGTGATGCGCTCGGTCGCCGCCGAGCATGTGCTGGCCTTCGCCAGCGCCGCCGCCTGCGCGGTGATGCTGGTCGCCACCTTCGCGCATGGCCCGGTGGCGATGTGGGCGCTGATCTCTGTGGGGCTGTTCCACTCGATCATGTTCCCGACCATCTTCACGCTCGGCATCCGCGGCCTCGGCCCGCTCACCGAGGAAGGCTCCGGCCTGCTCGTCATGGCGATCGCGGGCGGCGCGCTGGTGGTGGTGCAGGGATGGCTCGCCGATCGCTACGGCCTCCAGTGGAGCTTCCTGCTCACCGCCGCCTGCGAGCTCTACACCCTCTTCTACGCGCTCTGGGGATGCCGCACGACCGGCACCGACACCGCCCGCTAAGCCCTTTCAGACCGGCTCTCTCCTGGCCGGGCCTTCCCTCGCGGAGGCCCGGCTTTTTTTTGGCCCATAAAAAAGGGCGCGCCCCGAAGGACGCGCCCCAGTCGCCAGATGGATGACGGTTACATCTTGAAGCGCGCACCAAAGATGAAGGTGCGGCCGAAGTGGTTATATTCGTAGTTCCGATCCGCATCGATGTCGGTGTAGCGGCCGCGATAATCGTCGGTGAGGTTGGTGCCCTCCACCGACAGCTCCAGAGACGGCGTGAGCTTGTAGCGAACCGAGGCGTCGACATTGATGCTCGATTCATAGCCCTCGAACACATTGCCCGTGCCCGAGCCCGCGTCGACATAGGGGCTGCGATAGCTCACCGAACCGCGCGCGCTGAACTTCTTGTCCTCATAATAGAGCGTCGCGTTGAACGTCCGCTTGGAGAGGCCGTAGAGCGTCGTCGTCCGCGTCTCGCTGACAAGGCCGCCGCCCGGCGTCACCGCCGGCCCGCTCTGCGTGTAACGCGCGTTGGACTGGATGAAGGTGGCGTTCACGATGCCGCCGAAATTGTGCAGGAAGCCCGGCAGGAAGCGGAACGGCGCCTGCAACGCCACCTCGATGCCCTTGAGCGACGCGCCCGTGCCGTTGGTGACGGTCGATATCTGCCAGATCTGCCCTTCCGGGTTGGAGGCGGCCGGCGAACTCGGCGTGATGACCGACAGCGGCAGGCCGGTCGACGCGAACGTCCCGTTGGTCGTCACCGAGACGGGGAAGCTGCTCACATCCTTCTTGAACAGCGCCACCGAGAAGATCGACTGCGGCGCGAAATACCATTCGGCCGAGAGATCGTAAGCCACCGCGCGGAACGGCTCCAGCCGCGGATTGCCGAAGCTGATCTTGTAGTTGAAGCCGTCGACCGAGCCGCCCGGCGTCAGGTTGCCCAGCGTCGGCCGCGTCATCACCTTGGACACCGCCGCGCGCACGATGATGTTGCGCGTCGGGAACAGCGCGACGTTCATCGCCGGCAGCCAGTCGTCATAGGTGCGGCCGATCGTCACCGCCTGACCGTTGGAGAGGCCGGTCGAATGCTGGTTGGTGTGGACGAAGCGCGTGCCCGCGTTCGCCGCATAGCGCAGGCCGAACAGCTCGCCCTTCACGTCGAACTGGAGATAGCCACCGGTTACCTCCTCGACGACGCTGCGGGTATTGCCGGCGTCCACCGCCAGCGCGCGGCCATAGAGGCCGGTATATTTGGCCGCCGCGTCGATATCGGGAACCAGCCAGTCCGTAGTCGTGCCCGCCGGCTGTCCGGCATTGCCGAGATGGAAGGCGTCGGTCAGCCCCGTCGCCGGGAAGCCATAGACCGCGTTCGGCCCGAACACCGTCGAAGGCGAGCAACTGATCGTGCCCAGCACCACGTCCGGCGTCGGCGTCTTGACGGTGGGGCAGACCACCGCGTCACGGGTATAGCCCACCGTGTCGAACTCGAACCGGCGATAGACGCCGCCGACCTTCACCTGAAAGCCGTCCGTCACGTCCCATTCGGTGCGGAGCTGCCCGGTGCGGAACTTGTTGAGCGTATCCGACGGGCGATCGCGAATCTCGGCGAGCTGGAAATTGGCCGGATCGGTGACGCTGGTGCCGAAGCTCAGCACCGGATGATGCATGTCGGTGTAATCGTACTGATAGCCCTGCGCGTCGCGGTCATCGAGCACGAAGGTCGTCTCGACCGGGATCTTCGCGTCGGAGCGGGAGAAGCCGCCGAGCGCCGTGAAGCGGAAACGATCCGTCACGTCCTGATCCCAGGTCGCGCCGACCTGATAGAAGCTGGTCTTGGACTTGCGCAGATAATGCTCGGTGCGCACCCACGCATCGTTGAGCGTGGCCGAGATCATGTTGCCATTGTCGTCGTAGGTCGGGTTCACGACATCGATCGAGCGCTCGTTGCTGCGCAGCAGGACTTCGCCCCATTTCTCCTCGCGCGTCTCCTTGAAACGCGAATAGAGCGCGTCGACGGAGATCTTCGTCCGGTCGCTCGGCGCCCACTGGACGCTGCCGGTGAGGCCCAGCCGCTCGCGATCATGCCGCACCTCGCCATAGCGCGGGATGCGCGGATGGAAGGACAGCGAGGCCTGATCGCACGCCGCGCTCGGAATATAGGTGCCGCCGGTGTTGGGCGTGGTGAAGCAGGGCGTGCCGTCGACGGAATCGAAGCGCGCCTGCGCCCAGCGCACGCTGTTGTTGCCCAGCTCCAGATTGTTGGTCTTGGAATAGGCCGCCGAGACCGCCACGCCCAACGTCCCGTCCGGCGACTTCCAGGAGGCCAGCCCGGCCAGGCGCGGCCCCCAGTTGCTGCTCAGATCGTTGTAGCTGCCCTGCGCCGAGCCGACGATCGTGAAGCCATATTTGCCCGCGAGCGGATTGCCGGTGTTGAGATCGACCACCGCGCCCAGCGAGCCCTCGTCGAGCGAGGCCTCCGCCGTCTTGTGGACGACGATCGAGCTGAACAGCTCGGAGGCGAAGACGTTGAAATCGAACGCGCGGTCGCGGTTGGCCGAGGCGCCGTCGGTCGAGGTGGCCACCGTCTCCAGCCCGTTGACGCGCACGCGGGTGAACTGCGCGCCGAGGCCGCGCACGGTGATCGCACGCCCCTCGCCCGCGTCGCGCTGGATGGCGATGCCGGGAATGCGCTGGAGCGATTCCGCGAGATTCTGGTCCGGGAATTTGGCGATATCCTCGGCCACGATCGCGTCGACGGCGGACACCGACTGCTTCTTGACGCTCAGCGCCGCGTCGAGCGACTGGCGGAAGCCGGTGACGACGATCTCGGCGGCGGCGGGCGTCGAGTCGGTGGACGCGCCCGGCGCTTCGGCCTGCGCCGGCGCGATCGTTGCCGGCGCCGTCTGCGCATGGCCGGCCGCCGGGATGCCGATCCCCAGCGTCAGCACGAGCGCGCCCGTGGAAATTCCGTTGAAACGTCGCGCGATGCGCCGCGCGGCGGCGCCTTCCGAATGCCTCATCATCCCACTCCCCTTCGCCCCGTTCGGGCCAATGATACCGGTTGCATCGCCAGGGGGATGAACCCCGTAACGGCACCTGAATCTCCTGTCGGGAGAGTGGACCGCCCTACGCGACCCGGCTTTCCATTCCCCCTCGGCGGTCGCTCTTGCGATCCTGCCCACCGATTCCCGTCTTGCCTTGGTAACCGGTGTCACGAACATGTGGCCAACCGGCATCCGTGTCAATATGCCCCTGAGAGGTCAGCTTCCCGGTTGGATATAGGGCACGCGCGCGAACAGCTCGCGCTGCCAGCGGCGCGGATCGTCCTCCACGCGCGAGCGGGCGTCGAAGAGCATCGTCGCGCGGCGGGCGAGGCCGTAGGTCGGCCATCGCTCCAGCCCCGGATGGTTGGGATCGCCCGCGTGCGCGAAGGCGACGAAGCTCTCCTGCATCGCGGCCGAGGCGGCGCGCGCGTCGGCGGCGGTGCCGGTCTGCGATCCGGGCGCATCGAGCGTGCCGAACACCAGCGGGATGTCCATGGTGTGGAATGCCCCCCGGCGCGGATCGGTGCGCGAGGCGAAGTCCACCTGATAGACCCAGCTCGGCGCGCCGGCCCGCGCACGCGCCTCCGCCTCGATCACCTGCCCGCGCCAGCTTCGCCCGGCCGTCACCGCGCCGTAAAACACGTCGAGCGGCGACCAGTCCGGGAAGTGCGCGCGATATTGCGCCACCACCCATTCGGGCAGGATGTCGACCTTCAGCTCCGGTGCCACCCGCGCGGCGAGATTGTCCCAGTTCAGCCCCCGCACGCGCGGGGAATCGAGCCCGATGAAGGCCCGCGCCTCGTCATGCGTGTTGCCGAGCATCATCGGCAGCGCGTTGGATTGCCGCGGCGCGTCCGGCCAGAAAGGGTGGCGCGTCAGCCAGCGCATATCGAGCACCGGGCCGAAATAGAGGCCGCCGCCGAGGATCGGGTCGGTCGTGTCCAGCGCCTCCACCAGCCGCCCGACGGGCATGGTGAGCAGCGGTGCAAGATCGGCTTCTCCCACCCCGAGCTTGCCCAGATAGGCGCGCGCCCGCTCGGTCGCATGGAGCGGGCCGGAGGCGGTCACCTGCTGCCCGCTCATCGTCGCGGCGCGGTGGAAGAGGCCCTCGGCGGCGGGCATCGCCATCATCGTCGCGATCTTGGCGCCGCCGCCCGACTGGCCGAAGACCATCACCCGCGAGGGATCGCCCCCGAACGCCGCGATATTGTCCCGCACCCAGCGCAGCGCCAGCACAAGGTCGAGCTGGCCGAGATTGCCGCTGTCGGCAAAGCTCGGATCTAGACGCGCGAGATAGAGATAGCCGAACGCGTTGAGCCGGTGGTTGACCGTCACCACCACCACGTCGCCGCGCGCGGCGAGCGCCTGCCCGTCGTTGAGCGGATCGGTGACGCTGCCGTTCGAATAGGCGCCGCCATGGATGTAGAGCATCACCGGCTTGCGCGCAGACGGGTGCGGGTCGGCCGTCCAGACGTTGAGGAAGAGGCAGTCCTCGGCCTGCGTCGGATAGCGCGTGTCACGCTGCGGGCAGACGGGGCCGAAGGCGCGCGCGGCGATGGTCTGCCCGGTGCGCGGCTCGGGACGCGGCGCGTGGAAACGCTCGGCGCGGCCATAACGGATGCCGCGAAAGGCGGTGACGCCCCCCTGCGCCGTGCCCACGAAACGCCCCGCCGGCGCATCGACGAGCGGCGCCCGCCCCGCGCCCCGCGCTCCGGTCGTCAGCCATGCCGCCGCGCCCGCCCCAAGCACGCCGCGCCTGCTCCAGCCCCCTGCCTCGGACATGCCCCTCTCCTGCTATGTGCTCCGTTTTACCTTGCGAGCCATCCACCATCGACGGCGAGGATATGTCCGTGGACATATCGGGCGGCGTCGGAGGCGAGGAAGACGGCGGCGCCGCCGAGGTCTTCGGGGCGGCCCCAGTCGCCCGCCGGGATGCGCTCGCGGATCGCCCTGTCGCG
>NZ_JAASQK010000017.1 GCF_011762195.1 Sphingomonas oligoaromativorans
CCACCCGCTACGACAAGACCGCCCTGTCCTTCGCCAGCTTCCTCAATCTCGCTGCCATCCGCAGGTGGTTGCCGCACTTTGTCAACGCAACCTAGATCGTGCAATCCGCATATGGCTGTGAGATTTATTCAACAATGGCGCGCCAACCCATCAACGATCTTCTCGCCCTGCGCACCATCGCGCGCGAGCGCAGCTTCACGCGCGCCGCGGCGCAGATCGGCGTTTCCCCCTCCGCGCTCAGCCACGCGATCCGCGCATTGGAGGAGCGGGTCGGCGTCCGGCTGCTGACCCGCACCACGCGGAGCGTCGCCCCGACGGACGCCGGCGAAAGGCTGCTGGATGCGATCGGTCCCTATCTCGACGGGATCGAGACCGAACTCGCGGCGCTCGGCGCGCTGCGCGACAAGCCGGCGGGGAGAATCCGCATCACCACCGGCATCCACGCGGCGCAGACGATCCTGTGGCCGGCGCTCGCGAAACTGCTCCCTGCCTATCCCGACATCGAGGTCGAACTTGCCGTCCAGACCGGCTTTGTCGACATCGTCGCCGAGCGTTTCGATGCCGGCGTGCGGCTCGGCGAGACGATCGGGCAGGACATGATCGCGGTGCGCATCGGGCCGGACATGCGGATGGCCGCCGTCGGATCGCCCGGCTATTTCGCGGAGCATGACCCGCCGGCGACGCCCCACGATCTTGCGGGCCATCGCTGCATCAACCTGCGCTTCCCAACCTATGGCGGCCTTTACGCGTGGGAGTTCGAACGATCCGGCCGCGCGTTGAACGTGCGTGTCGAAGGCCAGTTGATCGTCAACGAGATCCTCCTCGCCCGCCGGGCCGCGCGCGACGGCGCGGGGATCGCCTATCTGCCGGAGGATTATGTGGCCGAGGATATCCGCGAAGGCCGCCTGACGCGGATACTCGCGGATTGGTGCCCGCCCTTTCCCGGCTATCATCTCTATTATCCCAATCGTCGCCAGCGCTCGCCGGCCATGACGCTGCTGGTGGAGGCCATCCGATTCCGCGGATGAGACCATGCACGCCGGCGGGTGAAGCCCGTCCCATCGTCTTGCCTCCCAGGATGATAGCGGTCACATTCGATCGCGGTGACCGAGAGCGGCATTCTCGTGCGGGAAGCGGAGGCGCTTCACCCATCCGCGGCACGGGCGAGCCGCCGGGCGAGAGGAGAGCATATCCATGGAAAGCACGCGCCGCGATTTCGGCATGATGGCGGGCGCCGCCATCGCAGCGACAATGGCGGGCACCGGGACGGCAACCGCGGCCGGACAAGGCCCGGCCCAGCGCCGCTATCCGCCCGACGCCTGGCACCAGAGAATGAAGCGGATCGTCCACGTCAACTTCAACGAACGCGACCCGGAGCATTTCGATGTCGAGGCCTGGGCGGGCTATCTGGCGGCCGCCCAGGCGCAGATGACCTATCTGAGCGGCACCAACGTCGTCGCCTTCTACCCCACCGCCCTGCCCGATCTTCCGGTGAGCAAATGGCTCAATGGCCGGGATCTGTTCGGAGAATGCGCCCGTGCCGCGAAAGCACGCGGCATCCGGGTCATGGGGCGGTTCAGCATCGACATTGCCCAGAGCGCTCTGGCCGAAAGGCATCCCGACTGGTTCTGCCGCACCCGGGACGGGGCGCTGGTGCGTCGATCGCTGGTGGGTGCGCCCGACGATCCCTCCGCCTCGTCCGAATATGCGCCGACCTGCCAGTTCAGCAGCTATTATACGGACTTCGTGCCCGCGCTGTTCAATGAGATTCTGTCCCGCTATCCCGTCGACGGCATCTATACCAACGGCTGGCCGAGCCCCGATGCGGTCGTCTGCTACTGCGCCAACTGCCGCAAGATCGGCGATCCGCACAGCCGCGAATATCAGGATGCCTTTCTCAAGCGCGCCGTCGATCTTTGGGCCACCTATGATGCCCTCGTGAAGAGGCACGATGCGCGGCTGATCTTCACCGGCAATCTTGGCGGCGGCTTCCAGGGCGGCAATCTCGACCTGTCGCAGCTTGCCGCGATCGCGCCTTGGTTCATGGCGGACAATCAGGGGCGCGGCGGGATCGGCGCGCCAGCCTGGGATGCCAGCCAGCAGACACGCATCGGCCGCGCGATCGTGGGCGACCGGCCCGTCACCAACATCACCGCCGCCTACGAGATCGCGGGCGATATCCGCTGGCGCAACGTGACGGGCAATCCGATCGAGGTGCGTTCCCGCATGTTCCAGACGCTCGCGGCCGGCGGCGTCATCCATTATCACTGGCTCGGCTACCAGCAGGGCTTTGTCGAGGATCGGCGCTGGCAGCAGATCGGGCGCGACGTACTGGGCTGGCAGGCCGCCAACGACCGCCATTTCCACAACATCCGCTCGATCGCCAACGTCGCGCTGGTCGTGTCGCAGCGTTCGAACCGTCTCTACGATCCGCCCGCCGGCACCGACACGCAGGATGCGGTGCAGGGCATGTACCAGATCCTCACCGAGATGCGCGTTCCCTTCGACGTGCTGCTGGATAGCCAACTGACGCCGGAGGCGCTCGCCCGTTATGCGGTGCTGATCCTTCCCAACATCGCCCTGATGAGCGACGCGCAGGCGCGCGCGATCCGAACCTTCGTGCAAAACGGCGGCTCGCTGCTCTCCAGCTTCGAGACCGGGCTTTACGACGAGAATGGAGCCCCACGGCCGGAGTTCGCCCTGGCGGATATCCACGGTATGCGCCGGATCGGCAGGCGGGAAAGCTATGGGCGGGCTTCCACGGCGACGCGACCGGCCTTTCCGGGCTCGTCCGCCATCCAGCGGATCGGACGGCGGCATCCGATCCTCGCGGGCTTCGAACAGACCGACTGGATACAGGGATCGAGCTGCCGCGTCCCGATCAGCGCCGACGGAACACCGATCCTCACCTTTGTCGCCCAATATCCCTGGTATCCGACCGAGGGCGTCTATAGCCGCCAGCCGCACACTCCTTACCCGACGATCGCGGTGCGCGAGGAAGGCCGATCGCGGCGGGTCTATCTCGCCAGCGACATCGAGGCCGGCTATTGGCGTTCGGGCGCCGGAGACCTCGGCGATCTGGTGACCAACGCCATACGCTGGCTGTTGGCCGACCGGCAGTTGATCGCGGTGGAGGGCGAAGGCCTCATCGAGATCCATGGCTGGGAGACCGAACCCGGCTATGCGCTCCATCTGGTCAACTTCACCAGCCCGGCCTTCCGCGCCTCCGCCGCCCGCAGCTTGTGCCCGCTCGGCGACCAGAAGGTGACGATGACGCTTCCGGGCGACCGCACCATAAGGCAAGCCCGGCTATTGCGAGCCGGCCGGCCCCTGTCGGTTCGGCAACGCGGCACCATGATCGAATTCACGGTGCCAAGGCTGGTCGATTACGAGGTTGTGGCGCTTGAGGCATGATTTCGCCGCTGCCCAAAGAGCAGGCCGCAATCCGCTGGGTGCGGCTCCCGCGGATGCCTCGGTCTGGGTTCCCGCTCGCTCGCGAAGACTTAATGTCTAGTCATTAAGTAGAGATTTATTGGCAAGGCCGGCGCCTTATCATAGCCACGGGCTCAGGAGCGGCGCGCGCAAGGAGCCGATAGTGACGGCCAAATTCGACGAACTCATCATCCCCGGATTATATGACAGCGGCCCCGACCATTGGCAGACCCGCTGGCTGGAGGCCCGGCCGAATGCGCTGAAGGTCGAGCTGGGCTCCTGGGAAGGGCCGGCGCCGGAGCCATGGATCGTCCGCCTCGATCGGGCGATCGCGAGGCGGCGCAACCCGGTGTTCCTGATAGGCCACAGCCTTGGCTGTCTGGCCGTGGCCTGGTGGGCGCAGCAAGCGTCGGCCGACCGGATCAACAAGATCCGGGGAGCGCTTCTCGTGGCGCCACCCGACGTTGATCGCCCGGACGCGCATCCTCTCGTCCGCCCCTTCGCGCCGGCTCCGAGGAATGCGCTCCCTTTCCCCAGCATCCTGGTTGCGAGCCGGACGGATCCCTACGCGGCCTATCCGCGCCTCGCCGATCTCGCCTCGGCATGGGGGTCGGAACTGGTGGACGCCGGGGACGCCGGCCATATCAACGCCGAATCCGGTCTGGACGACTGGCCCGACGGGCTGGCGCTTCTCGACAGGCTGCGTTTCGGGGATATCAGCCGCGCCGCCGCCTATCGTCGCCCGCGGCTGCCCGCGCGTCGCGTTGCCCGCATCACTCCCCCCACAAGGAGCAGACGCGCATGACGGAGCCCGCCGAACCGATCTTCCCCGGCAACATCGAAAAAGCGATCGAAGACCTGCGGAGCGCACGGCAGGATTGGCGCGTCGAGAATGCGCGCCATGCCGAGCTTGGCATTCATTTCCCATCGCGCGGCGCCCTGAAGCGGGTTTTGAAGGAACTCACCTCGGCGCTCTTCCCGTTGCGCTTCGGCCCCCCGGAACTCACCGCTTCCAACGAGAATGCCTATGTCGCCGCCACGCTCGAAACCACACTGGATCAGTTGGCGGCGCAACTGATCCTGGAGTTCGATATCCCGGACATCGACGGGAAGCGCAGGTCGGCCGCCGACAAGGCGCTATCGATCGTCAGCGCCCTCACCTCGCGACTGGGGGACATCAGGCGCACGCTGGACGCGGACGTGAGGGCGGCATATCGGGTCGATCCGGCCGCGCACAGCGTCGATGAAGTGCTGCTGTCCTACCCGTCGCTCATCGCGATCATCCATCATCGCGTGGCGCACGTCCTTTATCGCCATGGTGCCCGGATCGTGCCGCGCTCGATCTGCGAGATCGCCCATCGATACACCGGCATCGACATCCATCCGGGCGCCCAAATCGGACCGGGGCTGTTCATAGATCACGGCACGGGCGTGGTGATCGGGGAGACGGCCATTCTCGGGTCCGACGTGCATATCCATCAGGGCGTGACGATCGGCGGGATCGGTCGCGTCCGTGGCGAGAGACGTCATGCCTCGGTCGGGGATCGCGTCACGCTCTTCCCCGGCGCCGTCCTCCTCGGCCCGATCACCGTCGGCGCGGATAGCGTCATCGAGGCCAATGTCGTCTTGCGCGAGAATGTCCCCGAGGGTGCCGTCGTGCAGGCGCCTCCTCCCCACATCGGTCGCCGGGCCTGAACGGCGGAAGGTTCCGGCACTGGCCGGACTTCGCCGATCCATCACAGCATTGCCATCCGGGGTGATGACGATCCGCCGTCAGGCTCGTCATCACCCGCCTTTCAGAGCCTCCGCCCGATGCCGCCTTTCCTCATCGTCACCAGTTCACCCCCGCCCGCACATAGAGATACCGGCCGTTGAAGCCCCAGGGCGAGTAATAGGGGAAGGGCGTCACGCCGTTATTGCTCAGTGCGGCCGGAACGACCTTCGGATAGGTATCGAGCAGATTGCTGACGCCGAGCGCGATCTGCGGCCCCTTCCTGGGCTGATAGCGCAGTTCAAGATCGGCGATCGCCTTCTTGCCCGTATCGAGATCGTTGGCCGCAAGCGTCGCGGGCTGGATGACATTGCCATAATAGGTCACCCGCGCGGTCGCGCCGACCACACCCGACGACCAGTCGAGCGTGCCGGTCACCTTCTCGCCCGGCGTCCCGCTCTCCAGCGAGATGATGCGGGTGCGCGCGAACAGCGCGGGCGCGGGGGCGAGATTCGCCGCCGTGTTGGTCGGCACCCGTGTCACGTCGATCTGGTTGACGTTGCCGGCCAGCGTGAAATCGAACGTGCCGGCGCTCGCGCTCTTCAGGCGATAATGGGCGACGGCATCGATGCCCTTGGCGGTCGAGGCAAGGCCATTGATGAAGAAGCGCGCAGCAGACACGTTCTGCGGCCCGAGCAAAGCCGCGATCTGCGGACTGAAACTCGCGCTGATATTCTCGGACAGGCCGAGTTCGTTGCGGATGTGGATGCGATAGGCATCGATCGTGACATCGAGACCACCGAAGCGGATCACCGAACCGACCGACAGGTTCGTCGACCTTTCCGGTTGCAGGGGCTTGCCGCCCAGCGCGGTGCCGACGGCGCTCGTCGAGGGGAAGGTTCCGGTCTGCACCGGCGGCTGCCCGTTGGAGAGAATCTGCTGCGCGATCGAGGTGAAATATTGCTGCTGAAGCGCCGGCGCGCGGAACCCGGTCGAGGCGGTGCCGCGCAGCGCGAAATGCGGCGAGAAATCGTAACGGGCGGAGAATTTGCCAGTGCCTGTCGTGCCGAAATCCGAATAATGCTCGCCACGGCCGGCAAGGCCAAGCAACAGCTTGTCGGTCACCTGCGCTTCCAGATCGAGATAGGCCGAAACCGCCTCGCGATGGCGCGACACCTCATTGGCCGGTGAGAAGCCGGTGAACCCCTGCGCCCCCGGCGACGCCGTGAAGCCATTCTGGGCAAAAGCGCCGACCCCATAGGATTCCGGCTGGCCCGCGTCGATCTTGAAGCCCTCGCGCCGCGCCTCGACGCCGAAGGCGACGTTGAGCGACTGGAACAGGTCGAACTTGCGGGTGATGTCGACGCCGCCGACGAGCTGGTCGTAGATCAGCGCACCATCGTAGAAGTCGCGCGGGCTCGACGCACCGAGGCTGTAATTGGCGGAGTTGAGGGTGCGGAAGTCGATCCGGTTGCGGCCATAGCTCACATTGGCGTCGACCGACCACTCCCCCAGATCGCCCTTCACCCCGATGGCCGAGTTCAGATCCTTCGAATGCGTGTTGATGAGCGGCAGGAAGCCGTTCGCATAATCCGGGTAGAGCTCAGCGACGGTGGCCGCGGGGCTGCCATTGGCCGCCGGAATGGCGACGGCGCTCGCCAGGCGCGGAAACGCCGCCGAGGTCGAATCGCGATACTGATAGCCGAGCCAGCCATAGAGCTTCCAATGGTCCGTCAGCGAGGATCCGAAATTCGCCCAGCCGCTATATTGCTTCACATCCGGGTCACCGAAACGCGAATCCACGACCGACGGCGTGATGCGGGGATCGAGATCGCTCCGGTTGGTCGGCAAGCGGCGCTGATACTCGCCCGAGATGGTGATGTAGCCATCCTCGCCGAACCCGATCCCCTGCCACGCCGACGCATTGACGCTATGCTCACCGGTCACATGGCGGCTGCTGCGCGCGGCATCCACGTCGGTGTCGTAGAAGCCGTAGGTGACGGACGCGCCGCCGCCCGAACGGGCCTGACGCAAGCGCAGATTGACCACGCCCGCGATCGCGTCGGAGCCATATTGGGCGGACGCGCCGTCACGCAGCACCTCGATCGTGTCGAGCGCCACGGTGGGCACCGTGTTGAGATCGACCGCGGCCGCGCCGCGCCCCACCGATCCGTTGATGTTGAGCAGCGCCGACGTATGGGCGCGCACGCCGTTGATGAGCACCAGCGTCTGATCGGGCGAGAGCCCGCGCAGCGTTGCCGGGCGGATCGCGTCGGTGCCGTCCACGGCCGCCGAGCGCGGAAAATCGATCGAGGGCGCGATGGACGCGAGCGCGGCCCCCAACTCGGTGGTGCCCTGCTGGCGCAGACTGGCCCCGCTCAGCACATCGACCGGAGAGGCGGTGTCGAGCTTGGAGCGACCGGCAACACGCGTGCCGGTGACGACGATCTGCGCGTTGTCGTCACCGGCGTCGATCGCGGACGCAGAGGATGTCGACGCGGAATCCGCCTGGGCCAGGGCAGGCCCCATCCATCCCAGGGCCATCGTACCGGCGAGCATCAGCGAACGGCTGGAAATCATTGCTTTTCCCCTTGTTTTTTGCGTGTTTTCAAAGCCCCTTACGCGGCCTGCCAATGCGTCGGCCCTCTGCTGGCGGCGCGGCCGAAGAGCCGGAAGAACGCCCGACTGTCCGGGTTGGTCTCGACATCCCATTCCGGGTGCCACTGGACGCCGACGACCGGGGCACCGCAGGGCTCGGCCCAGACCGCCTCGATCAACCCGTCATCGGGCGCCAGGGCTTCCACCGCGAGCCCGTGCCCAAGACGTTCGATGCCCTGCTGATGGACGGAATTGACCCGCCGCCGGCCACGTCCGAGAGCTTCCGACAAGGCGCCCTTCCCCACGATTTCGATCTCATGATGGTGATCGAACAGGTCGTCGGACGAGCATCCTGCCTCGAAGCGGTAATGGCCGCTCTCGCCCACATCGGGGCTGAGCGTGCCGCCGAACAGCACATTGAGTTCCTGCAAACCGCGGCAGATGCCGAAGACGGGCTTGCCTGCCTCGATCATCCGCGATGCCAGCGAGAGCGCGACCTGATCGCGCCGGGCGTCGAGTTCCTGCCCCTCGGGCAGCGCCGCGCCGCCATAGCGGCGGGGCTCCAGATTCGAGCAGGATCCGGTGAGAAGCAATCCGTCGAGCAGCCGCGCGACACCCGGCACGTCGACGGCCTCTGGAATGGCTGGCACGAGCAGCACCGCAACGCCCGCATATCTGGCGATCGGCGCCACGAAACGGCTGGCGACCGCCTGCGTCGCGCGTCCGTCGAGACTGCGATTGCAGCAAAGCACGCCCACGATCGCCGGCGATGCCGCCTCATCCATGCCCGCCGCTGCCCCCACGAACCATACCTCGAACGGTTGTCGAGGGGCCATACTCTATCCGAAGAGTAGGGATTGCACCGCAGTTTTGCTTTAGCCGTCGCAAGCGCGCTTCATCCTGCCGCGTTCATGGCAGTCCCGCGCGACGATGGGCCGGGCGGCGCCCCCATAGGGATGGGCACCACCCGGTCCGCATGATCCTCAAATCTGGGCCTGACCGCCGTCGACGAACAGCTCGACACCGTTGACGAAGCTGGCCTCGTCGGACGCCAGGAACAGGACGGCCTTGGCGGTCTCCTCGGGCTGGCCGACGCGGCCGGCGGGGATCAGGCTCGCCAGATAGTCCTTCGTGCCCTGCGCCTGCTCGCCACCGCCGAACAGCTCGTCCAGACCGGCGGTGTCGGTAACGCCGGGGCTGATCGCATTCACGCGGATGCGCCGATCCTTGAGATCGAGGATCCAGTTGCGGGCGAAGTTGCGCACGGCCGCCTTCGTCGCCGAATAGACGCTGAACGCCGGGGTGCCCGAGATGCTCGTGGTCGAACCCGTCAGGATCACCGAGGCGCCGTCCTTAAGAAGCGGCAGCGCCTTCTGCACCGTGAAGAGAACGCCCTTCACATTGGTGTCGAAGATGCTCTGATAATGCTCTTCCGTGATGGTGCCGAGAGGCGCCATCTCCCCGCCGCCGGCATTGGCGAAGACGACGTCGATCTGGGAATGCTTCTGCTGGATCGCGTCGTAGAGGCGATCGATATCGGCGAGCCTGGACATGTCGCCGCGAACGCCGGTGACACGGCCGCCGATCTGCTTCACGGCCGCGTCGAGGGCCTCCTGCCGACGTCCGGTGATGAACACCGACGCGCCCTCGGCCGCGAATGCCTTCGTCGTGGCGAGGCCGATGCCGCTGGTCCCGCCGGTCACCACCACGACCTTGTTGTCGAACTTGTTCGTCATCGCCTGTCTCCTTCGAGTGTCCGGCAGAGCGCCGGTGCCCCTCGTAGATGCAGCGAGAACGATGATGCCTGTAGTCGGTAGATGTGGCACTTAGCGTTCCATAGGAGGAACGCTGATGCGGATCGATCTCAACGACTATGCCTATTTCGCCGAGGTCGTGGCCCATGGAGGGTTTGCTGCGGCAGGCCGCGCCCTGCGGGAGCCCAAGTCGAAGCTCAGCCGGCGTATCGCGGGGTTGGAAAGCCGTCTGGGCCTGCGCCTGATCGAGCGGTCGAGCCGCCGCTTCCGCGTGACCGACACGGGACAGGCTTTCTACGAGCGATGCCGGGCGATGCTGGCGGAAGCCGAGCAGGCCGAAGCGCTGGTCATGCAGGCGCAGGCCGAGCCGCATGGGCGCATCCGCTTCAGTTGCCCGACGGGGATGCTGGAGCCGATCTCCGGTCTCATCTCCTCCTTCCTGGCCCGCTATCCCAGGGTGCGTCTCCAGCTCGTCGCGACAGACCGCGCCGTCGATCTGATCGAGGAACGGATCGATCTCGCGCTCCGGGTGCGCGCGAGCCTCACCAGCGACGCGGCGCTGACCATGCGATCGCTCGGTGTATCGACCCGCATTCTGGTGGCCAGTCCTCAGCTCGCCAGCCAGGTGGCAAGCATCGAGCAACTGGCCTTCCTCCCCGCGCTCGCGACCCATGACGCCGCGGACGATCTCGAATGGCATCTGGAAGCCGAAGACGGCCGCAAGCATATCGTCCGCGTCGAACCGCGCATGGGATGCGAGGATATGGCATCCGTTCGCCGATCAGCCATCGACGGCCTTGGCGTGGCGATCCTGCCCGACCATGTCTGCCGCGACGCGCTCGACACCGGACTGCTCGTGCGCGTGCTGCCGGCATGGCGTGGATTGCAAGGCATCGTCCATCTGGTCTTCACGACCCGCCGAGGTCTGCCGCCGTCCGTCCGGGCGCTTATCGATCATCTGGCGACAGGTTTCCCGCGGGATGTCATGACGGCCAAGCCGGCGAAATAGCAGTGGAACGAGAGCGCGAACCGATGATGGCTTCCAGGGCCAGGAGGATCGCAACGGAGCACGCCGTCAGCCTGATCCCCGCAAAAGGCGGATTTGGCGCTGCTGTCGACGGCCGCGAAAAGTGGCGGAGAGGGTGGAAATCTCGACTAAGCCATAACAAGTTGATTTTAATCAACCAATCCGTTCGACTTTGATATGATACCCGTATTCCACCCCGTGCCTTTCAGCAAAAAATTTTTGTGGCCGCTTATTCTGGCTACGCCAGCCTATGAGAAATTCAGCCCTGATTTTGCGTCAAATTCAGGGAACTTGGAAAGTCCATCGTCCGCTGTCGTCCGCTTTGAAGGGGGCGAGCACCGGCGTGCTGGCGCCGATCGCCATCAGCGCCAGCGGCTCCTTCGCATCGAGCGGCTGCTTGGGCATGATGCGATAGGTGCCGTCGATTAGCTGGTCGATGCGCCACAATTGCTCCGGGGCACCGGTGAAACTGGATTCGGCCACCACCCGATGGTCCCTCGTGGCGGCCAACGTCCGCGTGGTTCCCGCGATGCTGATCCGGTAATAAGGCGCCCCGAACGCCCCTCCAGCTTCAGGCACAGGGGTTATCGTCCACTGCTGATGCGCCCGGATCATATAGTCACCGAGATCGACCGATATCTCGCCAGCCGGCCAGCCGGCTGAATCCTCGGCCAGCGTCTGATTGGCGATCGGACCGAAGGGCTCATCCGAATTCATCTGGAACGCGCGGCGGAAATCGAAATTCATGCGGACGAAATCGGTCACGAGTTGCAGCGCCCCGCCGCTCCGTCCGGACTGGATCTCGTAGGTGCCGGCCACGACATTCTCGCCAGCCACAGGCCAGCCGTCCTTCCAGAGCAGCGGCTTGATCGCGAGCACACTGCGCCCGCTGCGATCGAGATCGGCCTCATAGTGCATCGAGAATTTCTGCACCGAATTGCCGAGATCGAGCAGGCCGAAATGGCCAGGGCCATATTGGCGCCCGTGCCCCGCGACCAGCAGCTTGCCGCCGCCCTTCAACAGTGGCACGCCCATATTGTCGACATAGGGGCCAGTCGGGCTGCGGGAACGACCGACGCGGATGTTGTAGGAGGAGTTCGGCCCATCGCAGCAGGTGCCGTGCGTGCCGAGCAGATAATACCAGCCGTTGCGATAAAGGAGGTCGGTCGCTTCCATGTCGATCGCAACGTCGACGGGCTGGTTGCCGGCGATGCGCTGTCCGGTCTTGGGATCGAGCTCGATGATACGGATCGAGCCGAAATACGTGCCGTAGCTCAACCACAGCCGGCCGTTCGCCAACAGAAATGCCGGATCTATCGCATCCTGGTCCTCGGTGCCGTTGCTCGACGCAACGGTGCCGACATCGTGATAGCCAAAATCCGGGGATTTCGGATCGAGCGTCCTGGTCCACATTACCTCGACGTTGCTGGCGTGGCCGCCGTTCATGCCGCCGCCGCCGATCGCATAGGCGACATAGTAGCGATCGCCGATATGGATGATGTCGGGCGCGACACCGCCACCAGGGCGCACACCACCCGGATTCCAGGTCCAGCCATCCTCCGAGACGAGGCCGCCGGCGCGTGTACCGAAGGTGTAATATTTGCCGTCTGAGAAGGCTATGGTCGAAGGGTCGTGGATGAACGGCTTGCCCGCCAACTGGGCGGAAGCTGCAGCAGGCAAGGCCAGCAGGGCGAGGCAGGCGATGGCAAAGATCCTCATGATAGCTCCCGCGATCAGCGCGTGGTGAGGGTGATGTCGCGGACGGCGTGGCCCTTCGCATCGAGGAGACGGACGCAGAAATCGCTCAGGCCCGGGCCGTTGATAACCGCGCCGCGAATGACGTTCCGGCCCTTCTTCAGCGTCAGCGGCTGCGAAACGACATCGTCCATCACCATGCGCCGGTCACCGAACAGCCCGGCCGCTTCCTTGCCGTTGACCCACCACATCGACGCCGAGTTGGAGCCGATGGCGAGACGCACATTGTCGATGTCGCGCGAGCTGTTCACGACCGTCACCGCCCAGAAGATCACCCCGTAGGTGGGCTTGCCGAGCCCCTGCGCGAAGTTGAACAGCTTGACGTCGAACAACGACGAGTCCAGCGCATGCCAGCGAAGCGGCGTTGTCGCTTTCGCGATCTCCCCATCACGTGGCACACGCCCGAACTGTGCGGGATAGTAAATGGTGTTGAGCGCCTGTCGTACATAAGCAGGCGTGAATCCGGCATTGGAGCGGTTAGGCTTGACGATCGGCTCCAGCAGCAGCCAGCGCTGAAGGAAGCCGTCCTCATCCGGCGCTTTGGGGGCCTCGCCGGCAGGCGCAAAGAAGGGTGCGAGCCCAGCCTTTGTCGCCGGCGCCAGAGCCTCCGCAGCGACAGCTTGGGCGACCACGCACGCGGCCAGCACCGGAAGAAGCATCAGTCTCAGGCGCAGCATTCGCGTCATCCTCCGCTCGACAAGATGTGGGGACCGGTTGCAGACATAGGCTCGCTCAGCTCATGAGCAGATGCCGGACCTCGCTATCGGGATCGTCGGCCATCCGGCACTGATTGTCGAAGATCATCGTCTGGTTGTGGGCAGGATCGCTGGGACTCCAACTGAGCCCCGGCTGGCTGGGGTTGCCGGTACGGGCAAAGGTCGCCCATGCGGTCGCCATCTTCCTCGCGAGAGTCTGGGCCTCGGGCGTGTTGCCGGTGCCCTGATCACAGCGCTGGGTGTTGTCGAAGCAGAAGGCGAGCTCGGCGGTGTGCCAGGCGCCGGCCTGCCGATCGAGCTGCGGCGACTGCCATGTAAACCAGTATTGATAAGCCGGCGCCCCGCCCTGATCGTGCTTCAGCTTCGCCATCCGCTGGACCTTGTTGCGCTGGGCATAGCCGCCGACGCCGTAGGACAGGGTGCGAATGCTCTTCTCGGGATGGGCGCGCTTCATCGCGGCGATCAGCGCGTCCGCCTTCTGCGAGCCCATATCCTTGGCCAGCGTCTCGCGCCATTGCGCCTCGCTCGGGTTGGAACCCCAAGAGGTGCCCTCCTCACTGACCGAGCCGATCAGCACCGGCACATCGCGCGACAGGTCTGGCGCGGCATCGGTATAAGAGCGCATCGTGATCGTGCGCCCATCCAAGGTGGGCGCCCAGCCAACCCGCGGCGCGCCGTCCGAACCGAACCAGAAGGATCGCGGCCTCGGACCATTGATATCAGTCGCCACCTTGTTGCCCGCATCGAACAGCGTCTGCCATGGCATCTTCTGCAGCGCGGCCATGTCGGTCGGCCCGACGCCCAGTTCACGCACCACGCGCCGCGAAAATTCCCGCGATTGTTCGATCGAGGGGATGTTGCCGCCACCGCCCGACTGGATCGCCGCGCGGTGGATCATGCCCTTGCCCGCCGGCATACCTAGCAGCGTCGTCACCTTCGATCCGCCGCCCGACTGGCCGTAGATCATCACGCGATCGGGATCGCCGCCGAAATTCGCTATATTTTCCTGTACCCAGCGCAGCGCGGCAATGCAGTCCATCATGCTGCAATTGACCGATTCCTCATAGGCGCTGCCGCCGACATCGACGAGATCGAGGAAGCCCAGCACGTTGAGCCGATGGTTGATCGAGACCTGCACGACGTCATGGTGCCGCGCCATCTGCGCACCGTCGTGCGAAGCGAGTTCGTAGGAGGAGCCGAAGCTGAATCCGCCGCCGTGGAAATAAACCATCACTGGCCGGCTGCCGGACAGAGACGGGGACCAGACGTTGAGCTTCAGCATGTCCTCGCCGAGGAAACCGTCGGTCCATTGCTGCAGGAAAGTGTGCTCCACCGCGCGAAAATTGTGCAACGTCTGCGGACAGTTCGCGCCGTAGGCAAGCGCGTGATATTCGTCGGTCCATCGCTGCGGCGGCTTGGCCGGCAACCAGCGATTCTCGCCTTCCGTGGTATCCCCATAAGGTATGCCCTTGAAGGTGAAGACGTCGCCGGAGACATAGCCCCGCACCGGGCCGTATTGCGTGCGCGCGATCGCGCTGCGCGGTGTGGAGCAACTGCCCTGTCCGCCAGCGGAAGGCATCGCAGCAGCCCTATCAATCGGCGTCGCTACAGCCGCGCCGATCAGCGCTGACCCGAGCAGGGCCTGGCGACGATCGATATGTACAGATGATCCAGTCATCCCCTCTACTCCCGGACGCGGATCGTCTCGCCCTTCGCGGCGATCCATTCTGGTAACTGGTCGACCCCATTCGTGCGTTTCGGGGATAAAGCCAAACCCAGCCTAAGAGATCGCGCCTCGCCTCGTCAATACTCTGACAAATAATTGTCAGATTAATTAGCATAATCAGAATCGGTGACCGACATGTCAGCGCGAATCTCTCGAACACAAAGCAGGTCGCCCATTTTCCGAATACCTTTCCATGCGAGGGGCATGAAGGCGCGATCTTTACGCTACCAACGGGAAACGCATGAAAAATCAGACAAACATTCCAATCTGTGATGGCTGATGGGGCTCTGGCGACATGGATATGGTGGACGAACCGCCTCCCTCTGCATATGGATAGCGCTACCATCGCCGGTACAAGAACCATTCGTCCCTCCCGAGGACGGCCGCCGGCACAGGGAGGATATGCCTTTGGTGAATTGGTTGCGTATCGCGGCGAGTGTGCTCGGCTTGATCGGCACAGGCGCCTTGACTGCCGAGGTTCAGGCGCAGGGAACGCCGCCGACGGTCAATCCGGTTATGGAGCAGGCACACGCCATGGCGGCGGCGCTCGTAGGAAAGATGACGCTCGACGAAAAGCTCGGGCAATTGCTCAATGTTGCTCCGGCAATACCGCGCCTTGGCATCCCAGCCTACAATTGGTGGACGGAATCGCTTCATGGGGCGATCGGCTCCGTGCCGACTACCAATTATCCCGAACCCATCGGGCTTGCCGCCACCTTCGAAACGCCGCTGGTCCATCGCGTCGCCTCCGACATCAGCACCGAGGTCCGCGCGCTGCACACGCTAGGCCGCGAGACGGGGCATCTCGGCCATATCGGCACGGGCCTCGATACGTGGTCACCCAACATCAACATCTTCCGTGATCCGCGCTGGGGGCGCGGTCAGGAAACCTACGGGGAAGATCCGTTCCTCACCGCATCGATGGGCGTCGCCTTCATCCGCGGCATCCAAGGGCCGAATCCCGATCTGCCTAACGTGATCGCGACACCCAAGCATTTCGCGGTCCACAGCGGGCCGGAATCGACACGACACGAAGCCAATGCCTTCGTGTCGACGCATGACCTGGAAGACACCTTCCTGCCTGCCTTCCGCGCCGCGATCGTCGAGGGGAAGGCCAATTCGATCATGTGTGCCTACAACCGCGTCGACGGCCAGCCGGCCTGCGGCAGCGACCTCCTGCTGAGGCGGCACCTGCGCGGCGCGTGGGGATTCCAAGGCTATGTCGTGTCGGATTGCGATGCCGTGGTCGATATCTCCGAGCATCACAAATATGCGGCCGACCCGGCCGCCGGCGTTGCGGTGGCGCTCAAGGCCGGCGTCGACAACGAGTGCAACGGTGGAACGCTGACCGACACGCCGCATCTGAGCAACCGCTACAAGCAGGCGCTCGATCGCGGCCTGATCAGCATGGGCGACATCGATCGCGCGCTGATCCGCCTATTCGCGGCGCGCTACCGCAACGGAGACCTGCCGGGGCTTCCCGGCCGCGCACCGCAAGCCGTTCCCGTCAGCGCGATCGGCACCGCAGAGCATCAGGCATTGGCGCTGGAAGCATCCGAGAAGAGCCTCGTGCTACTCAAGAACGATGGCGTGCTGCCGCTCAGGCCGGCGACGCGGATCGCGGTGATCGGGCCGCTCGGTGATGCGACGCGCGTGCTTCGCGGCAATTATTCCTCGGCGCTCAGCGCCCCGCCGACCTCGGTCTATGACGGCCTGCGCGCCGCGATGCCGAAAGCGACCGTCACGCTGGTGCCGTTCGGCGCCTCGATCACCGACGGCGATCTGGTGCCTGACACGGCACTGCTGACGCCAGATGGCAAGCCGGGCCTCAAAGCCGAATATTACAACGCCAGCGCCCGCCTGGCCGCCGACGGCGAAACGCTGTTCGATGCGAAGCCAGTCGCTGTCCGCACGGAGCGCAACGTCTATTCGAACGCCGGGCAGCTCAAGCAGGTTTCCGATCGCAACAAGGTGGTGTGGGCGGGCTTCCTCGTGGCACCGGAAACCGGCACCTATCGCATCGCCGTCACCGGGGTGAAGGGAGCGCTGGAAGTGGACGGCAAGCCGGCGGTGCAGGCGGACACCTATTCGCGCTGGGCAGAACCGTTGAAGCTCACAGAGGTACGGCTCGAAAAAGGCCGCCGCTACCCGCTCCGCTTGCAGACCGAAACCGGCGTGTCCGCCAGTCCAGCGATCTTCTGGAAACGTATCTCGACTAACCCTGATGCCGATCTCGCAGCCGGCGCTGCCAAGGCCGACGTGATCGTCGCGGTCGTCGGTCTCACCTCCGATCTCGAGGGCGAGGAGATGCCGGTGAAGGTTGAGGGCTTTTCGGGCGGGGACAAGACGTCGCTCGAAATCCCCACCGACCAGCGCGAGTTGCTGCGCAAGGCCAAGGCGCTCGGCAAGCCGCTCGTCGTCGTGACGATGAACGGCAGCCCGATCAATCTCTCCTGGGAGAAGGACAATGCCTCCGCCATCGTCGAGGCCTGGTATCCCGGCCAGTCGGGCGGCCTCGCCGTCGCCAACATACTGTCGGGCAAGACTGATCCGGCGGGCCGGCTGCCGCTGACCTTCTACCGTTCGCTTGCCGATCTGCCAGCGTTCGACGATTATGCGATGAAGGGGCGGACCTATCGCTATTACACCGGCACCCCGGTCTATCCGTTCGGCTACGGCCTCAGCTACACCAGCTTCGCCTATGCCCCTCTCAGCGTACAGCCGGCGGCCGGCGGTGCCCAGAACGGGCTGCACGTCTCAACCGAACTCCGCAACATCGGCCAGCGGGCGGGCGACGAGGTGGCGGAGCTTTACCTCACTTTCCCCGCTGTTCCCGGCGCGCCGAGGATTGCGCTGCGCGGCTTCCGGCGGGTGACGCTCAAGCCCGGCGAGCGGCGGACGATCGCCTTCGACCTGTCATCCCGCGACCTGAGCGCGGTTACGGCTGACGGCGTGCGGGAGGTGATGGCGGGCGGTTACCAGGTCAGCGTCGGATCGGGCCAGCCCGGGACCGGCGTCCCCGTCCAGACGGCGCGCTTCTCGGCGCAGCAATCGGCGCCACTGCCGCAATAGGAACCCGTTGGAGGATCAGCGCATGATGATGACATTCCTTCGAAGTGAAAGCCCGTGCCGACAGGCCCGGCCGGCCGGATGCCAGGCCCTTGCGATCGGTGCGGCGTTGTTCGTCGCCCTGCCGGCACAGGCCCAGAATGATGCGATGACGCCCATCCCGATTCCGACGCAACCCGGCGCGATCGCACTCGGAACCGGCCCACTTCCCGGCACAAAGGCACCGGAAACCTGGTACAGCCAATATGGTAGCCGGTTTGCGCGCAATGTCGCGATTGCCACGCTCACGCCGTTCCTCCCCGATCCGGCAAAAGCCACTGGAACGGCTGTCGTCGTGGCTCCAGGTGGCGGGTTCCAGACACTCTCGATGGAGAATGAGGGCAGCGACGTTGCGCGCGCGCTCGCCGCGCAAGGGGTCGCGGCGTTCGTGCTGAAATACCGGCTCCGTCCCACGCCGGGCGACATGCCCGGGTTCGAGCGTTCGATGCGTGAGATGTTCTCCGGCACAGCACGCCGGCCCCAGCCCGATCCACAGAATGAAGCCGCCAATCTCGCGCCACAGATCGCGGATGCCGACGCGGCTTTTACGCTCGTCCGAACCAACGCCGCCAAATGGCATGTCGATCCAACGAGGGTCGGCATGGTGGGCTTTTCCGCCGGCGCGATGCTGACCATGACGACGACGCTCGCAGGGCGGGACAAGCCGGCATTCATCGGCATCATCTACGGTCCGCTCGCAGCGGTAAAAGTACCCGAAAACGCACCACCGATGTTCGTCGCGCTCGCCAGCGACGACCCGTTCTTCGCCCATGGCGGGTTCGGGTTGATCAATTCCTGGCTGACCGCCAAGCGCCCCGTCGAATTCCACTTCTACGAACAGGGCGGCCACGGTTTCGGCATGTACAAGAAGGATACCACCAGCACCGGATGGTTCGATGCCTTCACAAGCTGGATGAAGATGCACGGCTGGCTCAATCCGCCCCGGCAGTCTGCGCGCGCGAACAAGCAAGCACGGTGACCGCCATGAAAGCTCTGCTGATTGCCTGTGCAGCCGCTGCACTCGCAACCCCCGCCCTCTCGGCGGATCTCCTGGCTCCGACCGGACGATGGTCCGCCTATAGCGCCGGGCCAGCCGCGACTCCTCCGATGGGATGGAGCAGCTGGAACGCCTTCGGGACCAACATAGACGAAACCAATATCCTCGGCTCGGCGCAGAGGATTGTCGACAGCGGGTTAGCCGCCAAGGGGTATCGCTACATCAACATCGACGATGGCTGGGCAGCGAAACGCCGGGCTTCCGACGGGCATTTGATCATCCGCGCCGATCGCTTTCCATCGAGCCGCGTGGGCGGAAACACGCCCACGTTCAAGCCATTCACCGATCGGCTTCATGCGATGGGGCTGAAGGCCGGCATTTATTCGGACCTTGGCCGCAACACCTGCTCCGAAGCCTATTCAACGACGCAAGACGACCTCCCCAAGGGCAGCATCGCGGAGCGGGAAGTCGGCCTCTACGGCCATATCGACCAGGATATCGCCCTTTATTTCCGGGATTGGGGTTTCGACTTCATCAAGGTCGATGGCTGCGGCCTGCGCGATTATGGCCCGGCCAGCGAGCGGGTCCGATCGGGCCGGTTCCGGGCGCTTGGCCCGATCCTCGATTCCGGGTCCGTGTCACGAACCGACATTCCCGCGATCCAGGACTTGTTCAGGCACATCAACCTGACGCTCAAGGCCGACAACCCGGACGGAGACTACCTGCTCTCGCTGTGCATCTGGGGCGCGGCGAACGTCCGGGCGTGGGGCAAGGATTATGGCGCCATCTCCCGAACCAGCGACGACATCGCTCCGGCCTGGGGGCGGCTGCTGGTCAATTATGACAGTGTCGTCACTCGCTCGCTCTACGCGCATCCAGGATCGTGGAACGATCCCGACATGCTGTATATCGGCGCCGGGGATTTCAATGCGGAGCATCTGACCGAGGCGCGCTCGCACTTCGCACTGTGGGCAATGCTTGACGCGCCGCTGATGATCGGCGCGGACCTGCGCAAGATACCGCCTTCGCTGATGGACATCTTCGGCAATGCCGACATCATCGCGCTCGATCAGGATCCGGCCGGCAATCAGGCGACCCTGGCCTATGATTCCAGTGACGTGCATATCCTCGTGAAAACGCTGGCTTCGGGTGACAAGGCCGTGGCGATTTTCAACCGCGGTTCGGGCGCCTACGATGTCGATCTGCACGCCTTCCACCTGAAATTCGCCGACAATGCGCCGATCGAATTGACCGACTTGTGGAGCAAACGGGAAACGAACTTCATCGACCACGTCCGCCTGCACGTTCGCCCGCGTGAAACGCTGCTGTTCCGCGCGCATGGAACGCGGGCGCTGAAAGGGGGCTATTATCTCTCGGAAATCCCCGGACGCGTGAACCCCGCTGTCGATGGCGTGACCTATCCCACCCCCGATCCGACGATCTTCCGAACGGCAGCGGGGTGGGCCGGAACCAACGGCGCTGGCGACCGGCCGACCTATGCAGGCTGGGGCGGCGCGCGCGCAGACAGCACTCCTTATGGCCAAGTCCTCCAGATTTCGGGAAAGCCATTCAGGGCGGGGATCGGAATCCTCGCCAATTCTCGAATGGAGGTCCGTAACGACGGCGCCCGGCAGTTCAAGGCGGACGTCGGCGTGGATGACAGCGCGACGGACAAGAGCCATAGCGTGGTTTTCTCGATTTATGGCGACGGCAAGCTGATCGGGCGAAGCCGGCCGCTCAAACAGGGTATGCCGGCCGAAGCCCTGGCAGCGCCAATCGACGGCGTAAGGCTGATAGAACTGGTCGCGCGCAGCACGGGCGCGCAAAACGAGCGCCTCCCCGTGACTTGGGGAGACGCGGCGCTCCTGGACCAGTAATGGCCCCCCCACCTAACAGGCAGGACAGGATGCGACAGAGACCAGGCTACTCGTCCAATAAGGGACAGGCGCGCCTGACAGTTCTTGTCCAGTTGGCAATGTCGGATCCTGCGGGCGCAATAAGTTCCGTTCCGAAGGCACGAACCGGTCTTCTCCGATCGCCAAGCCGGATGAACCTCGACCAGCTCAACGCAATCAGGCGAGAGGTTTCAAGGCGGGATCGTTCGATTGGCCCTTTGATGCGCACGAACGATCGTCCGGTTTCAGGATGGGCAAATCGGAAGCCTGACGGCGACAATCGTGAAGGATATCGAGTGCCAGCAGGCATACGAGATCCTCTAATGCAGAAAGCCGCGACGATCGGCGCAGATCTATGGGGAAAGCCGTTTTCGACGGGCCTTGAGGGCGCTGCCGCTTCCGCCCGAGGTGGCATTCCTGGACGCGTAGATACGATATCGCGGTGTGTCGGATATGGTAAGCAGTCCTATTGCCTGGTGTGCGGCGGTCGTCACAGTCTCCAGCACCCGCGGTTGAGCAGGGTTGTTTCCCGCAGCATCGTCACCGCGAAATCAGGGAAGACCAGGCCGTGCCGGGTCACGCCGCCCTCCTCCCGGTTGGCGGCTGCGCGGGTGGCGGCACACGCGCTTTGGCGCCAGCGCTCGATGGTCTCGATGACAAGCATATGGCTGCCACAGCAGGGACAAGGTGGACGCGTATCGGGTGGTTCGGTGCCGGACCTTGTACGTTGGCACTGTCCAATTGAGAGTCGCGCATGACACCTGAATCGATCCGCGCAGCCGTGGCAGAAGGGAGCCGTCATCATCAGGCGGGCCGTTTGGCCGAAGCTAGACTGCTTTATGAACGCGTTCTTGCCGCCGACCCGTTGCAGCCTGACGCGCTCAACTTGCTTGGGATGATTGACTATGCTGCTGGCAACAAAGACCTGGCGGTCAGTCGTATCGAGCAGGCGATCGCGATCAACCCGCGCGTGCCCGGCTTTCACACCAATTTGGGCTTGATCCTGCATGCCAGCGGCGACAACCGGGCGGCGACACGGGCCTTCCGACAAGCTCTGCAGATCAAACCAGACCACCTCGCAGCGCTGTACAATCTGGGAACCACACTGCAGGCGCTGGGTGACTTCGATGTGGCTGCAAATGCATATCTTGCGGCCCTGAGGATCAATCCTCGTCTGCGCGAAGGCTGGAACAATCTCGGCAATTGCCAGGCCAGAATGGGGCATGCGGATGCGGCATTGCAGAGTTTCAGCCGAGCAATACAGCTAGATCCAAGCTTCCACGCGGCGCGTATCAACGCCGCCGGTCTGTTTTTGACAATGGGCCGGTTTGATGAAGCAGAGCGGATTTGCCGGGAGGTGCTACAACAGAAACCGGATCAGGCTGAAGCACAGAACAATCTTGGCCTTGCGCTCATGAAGCTCAATCGGGCCGAGGAAGCGGCTGCGGCGTTTCGCGCTGCGCTCGGGATCAAACCGGACTATGACGATGCGGCGCTGAACTTAGGAAACGTGCTGTTCGAACTCGGCAGGCAAGACGAGGCTATTGCCCAATATATGGCAATCATCGCACGCTCGCCCGATCATGCCGCATGCCGGCTTGCACTTGCAGTGGCCACTATTCCAATGATGCCGTCTTCGGCCCTCCAAAGCGAGCGTGTGCCGCTGGATTTTGCGCAGGCAACTGCGGAGTTGGAAGAATGGACCGTTACGCATCCGGGCGCGTTGGCGCATGTGGCCGGCTTCGCCCAGCCATTTCTGCTTGCCTATCGTCCGCAGGATATCACGGAGCCGCTTGCCCGTTTCGGACAAACGATCTGTCGAGATGTCGCGCGGGCTGGCTCCCCTGGCAATTTTCCTATCGGTGCAGGTGCGAGGCGCTCACGGGTACGGCTCGGGATTGTTAGCGGGCAAATTCGCACACACCCGGTATGGCAAATTATCCTGCGCGGTATCCTTGAAGGCCTCAATCGGGATCGATTTGACATCCGACTTTACAATACCGGCCATCTTCAAGACGCCGAAACAGATTGGGCCGAGCGAAATGTCGACTATTATCAGCGGAAGCCGTTCTCCGTCGGAGGATGGGCCGATCATATCAGGCGCGAGGCGCCTGATATTCTCTTCTATCCCGAGGTCGGCATGGATCCGGTGACCGGGGCTTTGGCGTCGCTACGGCTTGCAAAACTGCAAGTGGCAAGCTGGGGGCACCCGGTTTCCACCGGATTGCCGAGCATAGACCTCTACCTCTCTGGCGATGCGATCGAGCCACCGGATGCCGAGGCACATTATACGGAGCGGCTGATACGCTTGCCCGGAACGGGCGTATTGACGCGCTCTGGCGCATCGCAGTCCCGCCGCTGGTCCGGTCCGCAGCGTCGACCGGGCCATGTTCGCTTTGCGCTTTGTCAGCAGCCGATGAAATTCGACCCGGCTGACGACGTCCTGCTGGCGCAGATAGCAAAGGAAATTGGTCCATCCGAATTCTGGATTGTCCAGTCACACAAACATTCCTGGGCCAGTGAGCGCCTCATGAAGCGCCTTTCGATAGCTTTCGAGGCTGCTGGGCTCGACCCTGCTCGCTACCTGCGCCTGACTCCGTGGATGGATCGGACCGAATTTGCAGGCTTTCTGGATGACATGGACGTGATGCTCGATTGCCCAGCATTCTCTGGTTACACGACAGCTTGGCAAGCCATTCATCGCGGAACGCAGATCGTGACGCTTGAGGGACGCTTCATGCGTCAGCGTCTCGCTGCAGGACTGCTGCGACAAATCGGTCGATCCGATGGCGTGGCCGCCGATGCGGAACATTATGTTGCCCTCGCTGTGGAATATGGACTCCGAAGCCGGAGTGAACCCGAACAACTTCGCCGTAGCATGGCAGCGGCGGCTCCTCGCGCGGACGGGAACATCGAAGCGGTAACGACAATGCAACGGCTCTTGCTGACCGCATAAAGGCGGGATTCCGCAGCCGAAATGAACCGTCTGACAAGTCACGCCTGATTGGCTTGCGATGAACGCCGGATTTGCACGCGAAAACGGCTCTGCTCGACCGCCTCCCCACCACTGTCATATCCTCGAAACTGAAGCGCACCGGGTTTGTCGGAGGCTCCAACTTCTGAGAAAGTGGAACCTGCATGAGCAAAACGACGTATCCATCCGGCGGCGACCGCCTTGCGCTGACAGCCGGCGCCGCTCTTAACAGCACACTCAAGAGCGCTCTTTAGCGCGCACTTAGGAGCGGCGAATGGGCCAGGTCGCGGTCTACTCTGAGGTGGTCCCGCCTTCTTGGACAGTTTGGCGGCTGAGTTAAGCTAATCCCGGTTGTCGTTCATGCCGCCTGTTTGATCATCAGGTCATGGGG
>NZ_JAASQK010000018.1 GCF_011762195.1 Sphingomonas oligoaromativorans
CCCCATGACCTGATGATCAAACAGGCGGCATGAACGACAACCGGGATTAGCTTAACTCAGCCGCCAAACTGTCCAAGAAGGCGGGACCACCTCAGGGAGGCGAGGCCAGACGTTGTCCGGAACAAATGATGATCGCGCGCTCACCGAAATTTGAGATGAGCGCCTGCTCCATCTGGGTGAGGCGATCATCATTGCCGATATCCGCCATCAGCCCCCCCCCCCCCCCAGGCACAACAGGAATCGATGCAACGAAATAAATCGCAACATTGTTAAATTATGTTAATAATATTGCGATTTCAAATTCACTATTGCGCGTGGTGACTGCCACCATTTCGCAAACAATGCCTTGTTTTTATTTCGAAAACCAGGGCCGCAAAAAATCACGGCCCTGGCCCCCGCCCAATCGCGTCGGCAACGTTCGACGCGATATTTAATGATTAAGGGACGATGCCAAGCCTGAAGGAGTCTTTGAAACGGATCGCTCGGCACCGTCAGCGACCGCTCCATGTTTCATTTCCTCATCATTTCGAGTTTCTTAGCATCCGCAGTCAGGCATACAGGATCGTAGCTTCCTCAAATTATAGTAGATCAATATTTTCTCCAATAAATGTGCGCATTATGGCCGCTGGGAAATTCCTAGAGCATAATTGAGAGTGCCATATTTGAATCATCACTCTGGTGCCGAGCCAGCATCTACGCCACGCCACGGCCATCATTGATGATAGCGAGGATACGATGCCCGACACCATGATCGAGCGCATAGCGCGCGTGCTGCTCCGAGAACGTTTATCTAAAGATGGTCACGCCTCGAGCGACGCATTTGAGAAGACCGTCAATGAGGAGTGGCCGCAGTTTGCCCATTACGTTCGCCTCCTGTTGGTTGAAATGCGTGAACCCACGAAAGCGATGATTCTGGCAGCACACGAGACAGAAACTATTGCACCCGAACACATATCCTACGCGGAGCTCACCAAGCGTCGTTTTGCGGCAATGATTGACGCGGCGCTGGCAGAGGGAGCGTGATATGCGAGTGTCGCGTGCTATTGCGCGACAACAAGAAGCGCGCCTTCCAGCGATAATTGAGAACGTCCTGTGGCCCAGGCCGGGCGCCCCCGCCAAGTCGCCACTCACGGGATATTAGCCGGTCATATGAACGAATGTCCGCTATCAGGATCGACGGAGGATGCCCTGAATGACTGGCATTGGGCGCGATGCCGATAGTCGGCTCCTCCGCACTCGAGCGTCGGCTTCTGTCAGAAGTCGACGCTCCTGCTCGGGCTGGGAAACGGCTTAAAGTGGGTCGTGACCTGCCCGGCAGTTCGCGCCCAGTTGCAGACCTACGTTGCGCGGAGGTCCTGGCTGCATTTCGAACAGGAGCGGCGTGGCCAAGGATGGCTTATACCCACGAAACCCATTCGGGTTGTGAACGGGGAAGTTCGGCAAACGGGGCAACGAAACAGCCATAGCGAAACAGCGCCATGCGCGAGCCAAAACGCCATGCCCGGCAATGCGGCAACCATTCCCCAGCGACTAACAGGCCAGAATAGCCAGAGAGGGGTCGTGACGAACATCAGCAGGGTCCAGCCGGTAAACAACCATGCTTTTCGGTAGAGGGACATCGGCCGAGATTAGGTGAAAAGGTGATGACCGGCAATGTCCGCTTCCCACCACGTCGAGACATTCAGAGCTCGCCGCCGGTGCGTGGGATAGCGGAGAAGCTGCCGGTCGGCATTCAGGAATGCCATTAGAGCGCCGGAGTGACCGGCATTGGTCGGCAGGTGCCCAGGGCATTCCTGCTTATCAGTCCCAAAACGTTCTTCCGATGGTCAATCTGGCCGTCGGAGAATGATCATGGAGATCCTTGAAGCCGAACCCACCGCCGTCAAATGTCGCGTCTGGAACGCGGGAAGAACCGTCGGTGCAAAGCGCGCTCTGAAGCCGAAGCAAATTTGGGAAATCCGATTCTACCTCAATCAGGCGCGCCGTTTGCGAGATCGGGCGCTGTTCGATCTCGCGATCGACAGCAAGCTCCGAGGCTGCGACCTGGTGCAGATGAAGATCGGCGATCTCGTCAGTGGCGGCCAGATCCGAACGCGGGCAATCGTGATGCAGCGCAAAACAGGCCGTCCTGTTCAGTTCGAGTTGCTTCCAGACGCTCGCGCCAGCCTGCTGGCTTGGCTCGAGCGGCGGGGCGGCACGGTGGACGACTATGTCTTTCCAAGCCGTGTCGATCATAACGGGCATCTCAGCACTCGCCAGTATGCCCGGCTTGTCGATGAATGGGTGACAGGGGTCGGACTGATGCGAAGCGAGTATGGCACGCACTCTCTGCGCCGAACTAAGGCATCGATCATCTACAGAGCAACCGGCAACCTTCGTGCCGTCCAGATTCTGCTCGGCCATAGCAAGATCGAGAACACGGTGCGCTATCTCGGAATCGACGTGGAAGACGCGCTTGCCCTTGCCGAGAACACCGAGATTTGATCCGTCGGCCCCTCGCTTCGGCGAGGGCCGATCTCACCGCGCTTGAGACTCTCCCGTGATTCCGCGTAATCGGTGCTCGTTCACGAATTGGTTGACCACGCATTTCCGTGAGGTGTCAACCACGCTTGCCAAATGCCCCTGCTGAGGCAGTTCTGACGTTCCGGGAGGCGACGGTGAAGCCTGGAGACATCCTCTTCCGGACGCCCTGGCTGGCGGAATACCAAGTGGTGACAGATTCTGCTGCCACTGTTCTGAACATACCAAACGCTCAAATGGGGCCGCGGTGCAGTGACCGCGGCCCCGTCAATTCAATAGTCCATCGCCGGCATCGGAGCCGTCTTCTCCTCCTTGGGCAGCTCGGCAACGAGCGCTTCGGTCGTGATCAGCAGCGAGGCCACTGATGCCGCATCCTGAAGCGCGGTGCGCACCACCTTGGCGGGATCGATCACGCCCGCCTTGACGAGGTCCTGATATTCGCCGGTCGCCGCGTTGAAGCCCCAGTTATAGTCCTGGTTCTCGAGCAGCTTGCCGACGATATAGGCACCATCCTCGCCGGCATTCTCGGCGATCTGGCGTGCAGGTGCACGCAGGGCCCGGCGGACGATGTCGATGCCTGACTGCTGGTCGTCATTGGCCGCCTTGAGGCCGTCGAGCGCATTGATCGCGCGCAGCAGCGGGATGCCGCCGCCCGGCAGGATGCCCTCTTCGACGGCCGCGCGAGTGGCGTGGAGCGCGTCGTCGACGCGATCCTTCTTCTCCTTCACCTCGACCTCGGTCGCGCCGCCGACCCGGATCACCGCCACACCGCCGGCGAGCTTGGCGAGCCGCTCCTGGAGCTTCTCGCGGTCATAGTCGCTGGTCGTGGTGTCGATCTGCTGGCGGAGCTGTGCGACACGGCTGTCGATGTCGGTCTTCGTACCGACGCCGTCGATGATCGTGGTGTTGTCCTTGTCGATCGTCACCTTCTTGGCGCGACCGAGCATGTTGACAGTAACATTCTCGAGCTTTGTGCCGAGCTCCTCGGAGACGACATTGCCGCCCGTCAGGGTGGCGATATCCTCGAGCATCGCCTTGCGGCGATCGCCGAAGCCCGGCGCCTTGACCGCCGCGACCTTGAGCCCGCCGCGCAGCTTGTTGACGACGAGCGTCGCGAGCGCCTCGCCCTCGACATCCTCGGCGATGATCAGCAGCGGACGGCCCGACTGCACGACCTTCTCGAGCAGCGGCACCAGCGCCTGCAGGTTCGACAGCTTCTTCTCGTGGATCAGGATATAGGGGTCGTCGAGCTCGACCTTGAGCTTCTCGGCATTGGTGATGAAATAAGGCGACAGATAGCCGCGGTCGAACTGCATGCCCTCGACCGTCTCGAGTTCGGTCGCCAGGCTCCTGGCTTCCTCAACGGTGATCACGCCTTCGTTGCCGACCTTCTCCATCGCCTCCGCGAGGATCCGGCCGACCTCCTCATCTCCGTTGGCGGATATGGTCGCGACCTGCGCGATCTCGCTGTTGGCCGAGACCTTGCGGGCATGGCTCTCGAGATCCTTGACCACGGCACCGACGGCGAGATCGATCCCACGCTTCAGGTCCATCGGGTTCATGCCGGCTGCGACCGCCTTGGCGCCCTCGCGCACGATCGCCTGGGCGAGCACGGTCGCCGTCGTCGTGCCGTCGCCGGCCTTGTCGTTCTGCTTTGCCGCGACCTCGCGCAGCATCTGCGCGCCCATATTCTCGAACTTGTCAGCGAGCTCGATCTCCTTGGCGACGGTCACGCCGTCCTTGGTGATGCGCGGCGCCCCATAGTTCTTGTCGATCACGACGTTGCGGCCCTTGGGCCCCAGCGTCACCTTCACGGCATTGGCCAGCACATCCACGCCGCGCAGCATGCGATCACGCGCGTCCGACGCAAACTTCACGTCCTTGGCAGCCATGGTATTCGTCTCCTGTCCTTTCAAAAATTGTGATTGAAGAAGTGAAGCAAAGCCTCTCGATCAGGCCGCCTGCTTCAAGGGCACGACCTGGTCGATCACGCCGAGGATGTCGCTCTCCTTCATGATGAGCAGATCCTCGCCATCAATCCGGACCTCGCTGCCCGACCATTTGCCGAACAGCACCCGATCGCCGGCTTTCACGGCGAGTTCGACCAGCTGGCCGTCCTTGTCGCGCGCACCGGTGCCGACGGCGACCACTTCGCCTTCCTGCGGCTTCTCCTTAGCGGTGTCGGGAATGATGATCCCACCGGCCGTCTTCTCCTCGGCCTCGACACGGCGCACGAGCACGCGATCGTGAAGGGGACGAAAATGCATGAGCAAAAACCTCCTGTTGCTTCAGCGATGATTGGATCTGCCGACGCTCGCGCGACGGCAGTCGCGGGCGGGCCACAGGGGGACGGACAACCGCCTCCGGGCACCCGCGCAGCACATTTTTAGCACTTGGCATTTCTGAGTGCCAAGGGAATTTTTTGCTTCCGCATCGCCGAGGGACGTCTTGACGAAGTGACGGCCGCGACCAAAATCTCTCGGTTGCCGGCTTTTCGGCCGGCTGAGAAAGGAGCGGCAGACAGAAAGGAGGCAAGGTCATGTCCGAACCTTTTTCCCGTTTTCTTCATCCCTTCGACGTCGCGCGCCATCCGAGCCTGGAGCCGGAAGTCAAACGTGCGATCCTCGCATCCTGGGCGTCCGACTGGTCCGCGGTGAAGGACCAGCCTGCTTTACGCAGGCCGCCCGGCGCGAAGCGTGTCGTTCCTGTCGACGATGTATTCGCCGCCATGCGAGCGCTTGATGCTCCACCGGCAGGCGGCGCGTCGCCGCGATGAGCGACCGGGCGCTCCTTGCACAGCTGGAGGGCTATGGGCTCACCACCGCCGAGATCCATTATTATCGGCCTGATGCGCCCTCGCTCCTCCAGCTGTTTGTCTGGCAGGAATATGACCTGGCGCCCGACTTTCCGGTGCTGTTCGACTTTCTGGGCTATTGGGATCACGAGATCAGGACGGCACTCCATTCGGTGAGGATCGCCCACGACCGATTGATTCGGCCGACCGAATGGCGGGCGGTCGATGGGCTCATCACCATCCCGTGAGCGCTTGGGCGGCAATTCGCCTCGGCGAAAATTTTTCGTCGAAAAATCTTGAAGGGCGATTTTTCGTTTCCTAGCTCATGTGTGCCGGGCGCCGTGTTCGGGTCCGGCGGGACATAGAGGGCGCTGGCTCCCGACATTGCCGGCGCTCCTCGTGCCCAGATCGCTTCATTTGGAGGATTTGGATATGAGGACCAATTTCGACTTCACGCCGTTCCGGCGTTCGACCGTCGGTTTCGACCGGCTCTTCGACCTGCTCGAGACGGGCACGCGCGCCGACACGCCGACCGACGGTTATCCGCCCTTCGACATCGTGCGCGAAAACGAAGACAGCTATCGCATCACGCTTGCGGTCGCTGGCTTCGCGCCGGACGAGATCGAGATCGTCGCCCAGCAGAACCAGCTGACCGTCACCGGCAACAAGGCCGACCAGGACGACCAGCGCCAGTATCTGCATCGCGGCATCGCGACCCGAACCTTCGAGCGTCGATTCCAGCTCGCCGACTTCATCGAGGTGGGCAGGGCCGGTTTTGAGAACGGCCTGCTCTCGATCGAGCTCAAGCGCGTCGTCCCCGAGGCGATGAAGCCGCGCAAGATCGAGATCGGTGGCGGCCATCCGGCCAACGATCGGATCGAGGCTCCGAAGGCCGAACACCAGGCGGCTTGATTTCATGCCTAACCGGCTCGTCGGCGTCGCTCTGCATAGAGCGGCGACCGGCGGGTCATACCCATTTCCAGCCAAACGAGGAGATGATCATCATGACTGTTCGTGATCTCATTCCCTGGAGCCGGCAGGAAAACCGGCTGCCCGTGCAAGTGACCAGCGAGCGCCGCGCAGACAGCAACCCGCTGCTGTCACTGCACCGCGAGGTGAACCGTCTGTTCGACGATGTCTTCCGTGGCTTCGGGATGCCGTCCTTCTCCGGCATCGACGCCGGAGCCGAATGGCCGCAGATCGAACTCGCCGAGACCGAAAAGGAGCTTCGCATTATCGCCGAGCTGCCCGGCCTCGACGAGAAGGATATCGACATCGAGGTCGAGGAAGGCGCGCTGACGATCCGCGGCGAGAAGAAGGCCGAGGTCGAGGACAGGGAACGCGGCTATTCGGAGCGCAGCTACGGTCGCTTCGAACGGCGCATCGGCCTGCCGCGCGGCATCGACCGCGATAAGACGAGCGCGACCTTCCGGAACTGCGTGCTCGTAGTGACGCTCCCCAGGACGGAGGCGGCGAACGAGAATGTTCGTCGGATCCCGATCCATGGCACGGCCGCTTGAGGATAGGACCCGGGACCTGCGTCCCGGACCAGTCCAGTACGAAAGAAGGCCAGAACCGGCCTCGAACGACAATGGCGCTCTTGGAGCGCACCTGTCGGGCGCATTGCCAGCGGATGCGTTGGCGATCATCGAGCCAACACCGGTCGCCACCAATCAAAGCGGCCGGGCGCGTCGCGTTCAATGGCGGCTGCGCTTTAGGACGCAAACGGGACCCTCTGTCGATCCGCTGACCGGGTGGACGGGCGGCAGCGATCCGCTGGCCCAAGTGATTCTGCGATTCCCGAGCTTCGAAGCGGCCGACCGTTACTGTCGCGTGCAGCACCTCAATTTCGAGGTCCGCAAGCCGGCGTCGCGATTAGCTCCAATGAAAACGATCAAACCAGATCAAATCTGCGAACAGCAGAGAAAGGACTAGAAATGCGTAAGGTCCGTACAGTCGTCCTGAGCGGTGTCGCAGCACTGGCAGTCGCCGGTGCCGCGCTGGCCGCTACTCGGGACATGCATGTAATGAAGGTTGGCCTGCCTGACGGGTCGGTCGCCAGAATTGAATATGCGGGCGATGTAGCGCCCAAAGTGATCGTCGCGCCGATTGAGAAGGCCGTGCGGGTGAACTTCTTCGACGCCGTTGACGCGGCACCCTTTACCGCATTCGATCAGATTGTGGCATCGATGGACCGCAACATGGACGCGATGGTCCATGAGATCGGCGCACTCCAGCCAATGCTGCCATCTGCGAACGGCAAGATCGATCTCGCGGCGCTCGGCAAACTGCCGCCGGGAACCGTCCACTATCAGTTCGTCTCGACGAGCGACGGCAGCGGCACATGTAGCCTGAGCGTCGAAGCGACGTCTTATGGGCCGGAACAGAAGCCCAAGATCGTGTCGAACAGCGTAGGCGACTGCGCTTCGACGAACCGCAGGCCGGTGCCGACCCGTCTCGATGATCCCGCCGGGCCAGCCGTCCCAGTGGTGACCAAGACCGGTATGACCGCGACGGCGGAGCCTTATCGTACGACCAACATCATTTGACTTGAGTGGGGGCGGCCCGCTGGCCGCCTCCGCTCTCATCCTGCGTCCATCAACCTCCATGCATGTACCTCCCAACGTCTTCTCCAGCTTCGTCATGCTGCTGGTCACAATCGGCCCGATCGAGACGGCCGTGGTGTTCTCCAGCCTCACCGCCGGCATCCATCGTGGCGAGCGGGCGCATCTTGCGGTCCGCTCGACCGCGATTGCTGGGTTGGTCCTGCTGCTCTTCGCTCTCGGCGGCAATTTCACGCTCGGTCTGCTCCATATCTCGATGCCGGCTTTTCGCGTCGCGGGCGGGATATTGCTCTTTCTTCAGGCACTGAGCCTAACTTTTTCCGGACCTGGCCTCTCGTCGATCAGCGAGGGCGAACGTCATGATGCCGAGCGTCCCGGCGATATCGCGGTCTTCCCGCTAGCATTTCCCTTAATTGCCGGTCCGGGCGCGCTCTCGGCTGTTGTACTTCTGACCGGCCGGACGGAGGGATGGATCGAAGAGACTGGCGTGCTTGCGATGATTGCGGCCTGTCTTGCGCTGACCTATGCCGCGATGCGCGCCGCTGAGAGGCTGGTCATCTGGTTGGGTGCAACCGGCGCCGACGTGGTACGGCGCATATCGGGTGTCTTGCTCGCTGGACTTGCGACGCAGTTTGTCTTTGACGGTCTTGGGAGCGCGCCATTTATCCGGTGAACCCTCCTATGGTTCCGCATTCAATAGCCGCGGGAAAGCGGCTTTTCGCACAGTCCCAGGCGAGTCAGCGTCGGAACTGGATGCCTTGGCATTCTTGGCCTGCTTGCATGATCGTAATTTACAGCTCCGGTAGCTAAAAGGGGTCAAACTCGACTAGCCCGAGCGGCAGCTTCGATCCACACCGGCCATTCGCTTAAGCGATCTGAATGACTGAGGTTGGTCGGTTGCGGTCGGCAGTTCTGCGCCCAAAGTCGGCCATAGCGGCGCTCTTTAGCCGCCCCCAATTGCCGACCGTCCGGTCTTCGGCGGTTTGCACGGTGGCGATGGCCCCGGGAACGCCCGAGTTGGGGACCTTGCAGAAAGTCCGCTTGCAATAGGGAAACGAGATAAGCGGACGGTGCGAACGCGATCAGCCCCGGCGTCTCGCGAGACTTCTTCTTATGGAGAGCGGCGCTCGCATTTCTCAGGCGCCGAGAGTCATTGCCCCGCCGGCGAGTGAAGCGCGGCGGGGCTACTCGACAAGGTTATTCCGCCTTGTCGTAGGAGAACTGGATACCGGCGGTGCCGCCGGTCTCGATGAACAGGTTGATGAAGGCCGGGACGGTTTCGCTGCGCTGCCAATCCCGCTGGAGCTCGCAGAAAAGCTGGACGGTGGATATGAGCTTGCCGCCGGCCTGCTCGATCCGTCGCAGCGCAGCTTCATGGGCGGCGACGGAGGTGCCACCGACCGCATCGACCGGCACATAGACCTCATAGCCTTCGGCCAGCGCGTCAATCGCCGGGAAGGTGAGGCAGGCCTCGGTCCACAGCGCCGTCATGATCAGCTTCTTGCGGCCAGTGTCTTCGACTGCCTTGCGGAATTCCACGTCTTCCCAGCTGTTGATGCTGGTGCGGTCGTAGGTGGGATAATCCTTCAGCACCTTGTGAACATGCGGAACGGGCGGTTTGTTGAGGCCGGTCTTCACGTTCACCGTCGAATGCACGATTGGCAGGTTATAAGCGACCGCTGCCTTTGCACATCCCACGATGTTGTTCAGGAGAAGCTGCCGGTCCATCGATGCGATCGAGTTCACCTGCACCGGTTGATAGTCGATAATGATGAAAGCGGCATTCTGCGGAGTCAGCAGCCGGTCAGCCTTGGGATCGCGAATGGGTTCGCTGGACATGATTTCATCCTTCCTCTTGCAGGCGCCCGTCTCCTTTCCACGCGGACGCCATTGTCCGGCGGCTGGGCGGCGCGGGCGCGTCCGCCATCCCGAATGTAAAAACCGGAACGCCCGGCCCCCTGTGCCGAGGGCCGGGCGTCCGGTCAGACCGCCTGTGTGAAGCGGCCGCTGTTGAAGTCGTCGATCGCCTGGCGGATCTCGTCCTCACTGTTCATCACGAACGGGCCATAGCCGACGATGGGTTCGTCGATCGGCTCGCCGGTCAGGACCAGCACCATTGCGTCGCCATTGGCATGGATCGACACGTCGTGCCCCTCACGGCTGAGCAGGATGACTTCCGCTTCGCCGGCTTCTTGCCCGCCATTGACGGTCACATGCCCGGTCAACACCACCAGCATGGCGGTGTGGCCTTCGGGCAGGTCTAGCGTCAGGTCGGCATCGCGGGTCAACCGCAGATCCCAGACGTTGATGGGCGTGAAGGTCCTCGCCGGACCTTTTGTATTCAGCAGTTCGCCGGCGATCACCCGCCCCTTGCCCGCGCCATCCGGCAGGTCGACGACCGGGATGTCGGCCGAGACGATCCCCTGATAGCCGCCGGGGACCATCTTGTCCTTCGCGGACAGGTTGACCCAGAGTTGCACCATGCGGAACGGGCCGCCCGTCTTCGCAAAGGCGGACGCATGATATTCCTCATGGAGGATGCCGCCCGCCGCCGTCATCCATTGGACGTCACCGGGGCCGATGATGCCGCCGTTGCCGGCGCTGTCCTTGTGCTCCACCTGTCCGTCATAGACGATGGTGACGGTCTCGAACCCGCGATGAGGGTGCTGGCCGACGCCGCGCCGCTCCGTCGTCGGCTCGAAATGATGCGGCCCCGCATAATCGAGCAGTAGGAACGGGCTGATGTGCTGGCCGAGGCTGTTGTAGGAAAAGAGCGAGCGAACCGGAAAACCGTCGCCCACCCAGTGGCCGCGATTATTGCCGTAGCGACCGAGGATGGTCTTGCTCATGGCCTGTCTCCATCGTGGCGAGTCCTGATCGCCAACCGTTCCGGTGCAGGTAGCACTGCAACGCAGTGGCCAGAAGATTGCAAAATCCGACACAGCATCCTAAAAATGGGATGATGCAGGATCTCAACGATCTCTATTATTTCGTGCAGGTCGTGGATCATGGGGGCTTTGCCGCTGCCGAACGGGCTACCGGCCTTCAGAAATCGAAGCTGAGCCGTCGTATCCAGCAATTGGAGGATCGCCTCGGCGTGCAGTTGCTTAACCGTTCGTCTCGACGTTTCTCGGTGACCGAGATCGGCCGCGAATATCATGATCGCTGTGTGGCTGTATTGGTGGAGGCCGAGGCGGCCGATCAGGTGATTGCGCAGGTGCGCAGCGCACCACGGGGCGTCATCCGCGTGAGCTGCCCCGTGGCACTGATCAACTTCCAGTTCGGGGCGCTGTTCGCCAAGTTTCTTGCAGCCTATCCGGACATCGAAATCCATCTGGAGAGTACCAATCGGCGGGTCGACGTGATCGGCGAAGGGTTCGATGTCGCCATCCGGGTGCGCTTCCCGCCTCTGGAGCAGACCGACCTTGTGATGCGGCGACTGGACACGAGCACCCAATGCCTTGTGGCCAGTCCGTCCTTCATGGACAGCAGGACAATCGTGTCTCCGGCCGACCTCAATCGACTACCGAGCATGACGTTCGACCCCGTTCAGCGCGATCATCAATGGCAGCTCGAACATGTGGATGGCCAGACGGCGAGCGTTGTCCATCTGCCAAGGCTGGTGACGGATGACATGGCGGCACTCCGCGATGCGGCGATGGCCGGGGTCGGTATCGTGCAATTGCCCACGATGATGGTCTGGCGACAGGTGGAGGCGGGCGATCTGGTGCATGTCCTGCCGGGCTGGCAACCCCGGGCGGGCATCGTCCACGCCGTCTTCCCGTCCCGTCGAGGATTACTGCCCTCCGTGAGGACATTGCTGGATTTCCTTGCCACAGAATGCGCTGAAGCGAGGAAAAGAGCGTCCATATAGTAGAAGCCCGAGTATCGGGGCCGTGCCGAGTGTGTCTGCACGGCCTGCCCCGCAACACCTCGAAAGAGTGAGAGTAGCGTTGGGTTGCTGTGACGGATGACGACCGACGGAAACGTCCCACCTGCCCATCTTTTGGGGGCCGCACAACATCCCCTTGGAAGAATGGCGGGTATCGGGATTTGGTAATGGTCATGCAGAATGATGCTACTTGGCTCGACTACCGACCAGCCGCTGCGTCCCGAGAAAGCCGCCCAGCAGGAAGGCGCCCCAGGTCGGCCGTTCTTGAACTATTGAGCCGTTCCCGATTCCTGCCGGTCTTCTTTCGCGAGGGCCGGTGGCCTTGCCTTGGGTCGGTAACGATCTGCTCAGAGAGGTTTTCACCATTTATGATGATGGACGCGAGCGGCGGTTTTCGAATTCACACCCCGAGATATTACCACATCTTGTGATCCTATCGCCTCATGGGACTTATACTCTTAACGGAGCCGGCGCAGATTGGGCGGGGCGCCCCGTGGCGCCCCGCTCGCCGTTCAGGCCGGCTGGAGGTTGATGGCCGAAGTCTTGCCCCGGCGATCGGTTTCCAGTTCATACGAAACGCGCTGGTCCTTATCGAGCGTGCGCAGCCCCGCACGCTCGACGGCGGAGATATGCACGAAAGCGTCGCCGCTGCCGTCTTCCGGTGCGATGAAGCCATAGCCCTTGTCATTATTGAAGAATTTGACGGTTCCGATGATCATTTCTTGGGTTCCTTGCCCATGGTGCGGGCATAGGCCGACATGGCTTATCCCGGCCTCGTGAAGCTCGTGGGGACAAGGGCGACCTGAGTGGCCCGGTATCCGTCGCAGGCGACGTCAGCAGAGCCTTCATAGGCGATTCAATATAAAAAACCATCATTCATTTTGAAGGTAATTCAAGATCGGAATATCTGAAAATAAAATTCGGATGATTTTCAGATTTCTCGAGCTGTTTTCTGGCAATAATTTCAGAGAATGCGCCGGAGCATCGGGCTGCCCTCTGCGAAAATGTCATTTTCACCATCCGATTTGTCCATTTTGATGCTCGTCAAAGCCGCATGAGGAGATTTAAATCTTAGCCAATTCTGGCCTTATGCCGCGATCGGCTCTGCTGTCTCCGTCAGCTTTCCCGGCCAGCATGAGGCTCAAAAGAATCGCCCCCCGAATGTGAAGTGTGGCTGGGAAAGGGACGGCGCTTCATCCGCGAGCCTCTGCCCGAACAGCCTCCTTTTCCGCTGCTGCATCATTTCGCATTTGCTCGCCGCGCTGGAGTCGGTTGGCCATGGCCAGCCATGCCTCACGCGAACGAAGGCAACGCTCTTTCACATTCTCGAGAATGGTCGTCTCGGCCTCGCGCTCGCATTCTGCGGCTCGGGCAAGATAATAATCGCTCGTTGTCGACATGATCGGCCTTCCCGCAAATGGACCAGCAACGTGCTCAGCCCAGCACCTCTGCGACGATTCTCTGGATTTCGGCTCGTGAAAGAACAGGAAGCCGCTTAACCGGATGCCCCGAACGTAGTTCGGGGCGAAGGAGAGGCGCCGGCAACGGGCGGGCGGAAATGGAATAGTAATTCATGAATCCTCGGCGCAAACAGATCGCGCATAGATGGTGGTAACGCGCTAACGGCGCTTCCGCTGCATGGTGTGCAAGGGCGCAGAGCCTCTTTCGCGATAGACGATCCGCCCCTTTTCGAGATCATAGGGTGTCATTTCGACACGCACCTGATCGCCGACCACAGAGCGGATGCGGCCCCGCCGCATACGGCCCGCCGTATAGGCGATGATGCTACATCTATTTTCCAGCAGCACCCGGAAACGGCCATCGGGAAAAATCTCATTGATCTGGCCATCGAAGGTCATAAGTTCCTCCTTGGCCATAAATATTTCCTTACAGACGGACATCGCCGCGAGCGAAAACCCGGAGCGGCCAGAAGCATGTAAGGGAAGGCGATGCGCCAGCATCAAATTCCGTCGCAGGCGACGTCAGCCTCTTCTATATGGACGCATTTCCCGTCATTCGCAAGGTCGACGTCAAATTTGGCCCTTCATTACCGGCGATGTCGATATTCTGGAATTTTTATTGAAGCCGCCGCCAGCACCCATTTGAGCCAATTCGCCGCCGATCCGGGCATAGAAACGGCAGACCCACGCAATCTGATCCGCAGTGATCGCCAGATAGTCGCCTACCGGCAGATCGGCGGCGGCTCCCTCGCTGATCGTGTCTTCAGGCCACCCCATGGTCAGCCTCGGCATGTGGCGCGTGTCCCCGCGCTGCACCCGTCCATCGCAATAAAAGAGGGTATCCCGGCACCGTCCAAGCGCACGCAGCCGGGCCTGATCATCACGCTGCATCCCGAGCCGCACGCAGACTGCGTCCAGCTTGAGGCCGGTATTGTGCAGCCGCGTCAGCGCGCGGACATCGGCGGAAGGCCAACCGGCCGCGAGCGCCACCTCGTCCAGCAATATGTTCAGGAAACGGTCCAGCTCACGTAGCCCGTTGCCGATCATCTTCGCCCGATAGCGCCCCCTTACCGGCGTCCATTGCGATCGCCCCAGGCCAGACCCCAGAAACGCGGCGGCATCGCGCAAGGTAAGATGTGCCCGCTCGATGCCGATGGATGGGGTGTGGGCGATGACGAAAGCCTTACGAGGTTGCCGGGCATCCCTAGCACGACCGATGGCCGAGCAGATGCACAATCCGAGGCACGCCAAGGATGGCCGAACATAGGGCAATGCTGTAGTGTCACTCCATCGCCGATACAGCTCCATGCAGGCATTCGGTGACTGAGAGCCCGTGCTCCCGCTTGCCAGAGGGACACGAGCCATGCGCAATGCATCGATAGAGGCATCCTATTTCGCTGAGCGTGAGGCGATCTCGCTCCGCGCCGAGCGCGAGGCATCCGATGGCTGCGCGAGGATCGCCCATCACAAGCTCGCCGCTGCCTACAACGCCCGACGCCGGATGGCGCTGATGGGCGCGCTACGCCATGGCTGATCTCCCGAACAATCCGCATATCCTGCGTAGCTGGCACGAATGGGAAATCGACGGACGCGAGCGGCGGCTCATTCTCGTCGTGGAAACCGACATCGAAATGCGGCCGGAAATGGACGGGTTTGATGCCCGGCTCATGGACGAAGTGCGGGAGGCGGCGATCGGCGAGATGCGCGATTCCCCGAATGCGATCCATCTGATCCGCATCGTGCCGGCGCAATGATCGTGTCGCGTCACGACAAGGACGGTGAGCGCCCGTGATCACCCACCAGCAGCGTATCGGCTTTTATCGGGAATGGTCATCGCGCGCGGCCCGGCAAGCCTTGGCCGCCGTGCAGCCACAGACAAAGGAGCGCTGCTCTCACAGCGCGGGCATCTGGGCGCGCATCGCGGATGCGCTCGAAGCGGGCGATGATCCCCAAGTGGCCAGGATGACCCGGAATATCACCTTTTTCAATATCGGCTGCCTTGTGCCCAGCGTCTGAATTCGATGCCCGTGCCTGATGACCTTCCTTCCCGCTTTCGAGAGAGCATGATGACCCGACCACTGAAGCGTTTCGCGATCACCCCGTATCGCGAGAATTATCGGCTGCACATGGAGACGGAGGGCGGCGAGACTTTCGAAGCCATCGCGTCGTTCGAGCAGCTCGATCTGATTTCAGAGGAGATTGATCGACGGCTTGATGCAGACGAGGATCAGGAACTGCCATCCGGAATGTCCGGCTGACGCGACGCGGTTCGGCACAGCGGGATGCATGGCCGAACCGATCCCGGATGGACCATGACACCGCCTAGAGCGTTGCCATGGCCCGATCGGGATTCTCGCTCAGCATAAGCTCGATACCGTCGGCGTTCGCGATGTCGTCGATCGCGTCAGCGACGATCCCGGTCGCTTTCTTCTGGCGGCGTTCCCGCCGCTCCGCCGCTTCCGCCTCGCGGCCCCAGGCCATTGCCGCGGTGGTTTCAACAATTCGCACATTCTCAAGCCGGGTATCCGCCGCCCGGTGGCGATGGAGAGTCTCCTGCGCGCGGCACAGGGCGGATGAAGGGACCATGAGCAATCTCCCGATCAGCCCTTGAGGGGCGTGGGCACGCCCTTCAAGGATGGGTTCGAGGCATTGGTTTTTGGTGGTGCCGCCTTCTTTGGCTTGCGGGTTTCCTTGTTTCCCCTGCGTTGGCTTTTGGCCATGATGCTGTTCCTTTTCGCGTTCGAGCCAAATGGCCAACGCTCTGATCCCCGATAGGAGCAGGAAAACTCGCGGGCCTTGAAGGCGCGCTCGTGGGCGATGCTATTTCGTCGCGATGTCCGCTGCTTCGGCGCGGAATTCCTCGCGGGCATAGGCGCGGGCCGCGGTGAGGGTCGGAAAGCGGCCCTCCACCACTTTCGCGGTGACGAGCGGATAGCCCTGCGAATTGAATCGCGTCGTCCGCACAGTGATGCGGAATGTTCCGTCCTCGTCCTTCGAGATCAGATAAGGGCGGACGGCGGCTTTGGGCATCTTATTTCCTTGGCTCGTACGGTGAAGGAACCTCGGAATCCCTCACAGGCACGAGCCTGTCGCAACGGCGGCCATGATCTGCGCCGAACATGGCAGCAGGAATGTCGCCGGCGGAGCTTCCCGCCATTCGTCGATGTTCATGAGGCGCCTCGCTTGCTGAGCGTGGGCTGATCGTCCCACCGTCACGAGGATGCTGGAGAGGACTCCGTGATGAAACCTTATAGCACGGACAGGATCCCACGTCGCCTGTCCTTCTCGGCTTCAGGGAAAGCATCGTCTCACCTCCGCTTCATATGGAATTGGCTATCCGGCCGCGCTTCGGCTAGACTGCGCGCACCTGGGACGATGCTGGTAGAGGCGGCTCCTTTCCTTGCCGCCATGCTTCTTATTCTCAGCGGAGCCAGACAAGCGGCACCGGCCTTCGTTGCCGGGATAAATCCTGTTCGGTCAGGGTTGAGAGCAGGTGATCCACCAAAGCGTCGATCATATACAAGGCGACGGGAAATCTGAGGGCGGTTTAGATCCTGCTCGGTCACACCAAGATCGAGAATACCGTTCGATATCTCGGCATCGACGTTGAGGATGCATTGACCCTAGCCGAAGGCACAGAGATCTGATCGCGTCGGCTCCTCCCTCCCATGAGAGGAGCCGATCGGCACCTCGATAGGGAAGTCGACGCGCTGGAGGACGGTGAGGAGCGCAATGAGCATTCACGAGGGGACACACAACGGGTCGACTGTGAACGTCTGGGTGCACCTGCCCGCTGCCCCGGAACGTGATAGTTGGCACGCAGCCAAGGGAAGTCCGATCAACAGTCAGATGCTTGATCAGCGTCGACAAAGCTTAACAGAAGGGCCGCTTCACCGACTTGGTCCTCGCAAAGCCGCCAGTCTTTAAACGTGAAGAGTTTCGGGCGCCGGCAGGCGTACGAAAGTCTCCGAGGACCGAACCCGCGGGCCGCAAGCGGGGAGCTATGGGGTTTTCGTTTCCGGCGCCACGACGGGGCTGACGCTCAGGCAGGCGAGAAGCGGGCTGGCTGCTTCGACCGTTGCCACGGGAGGTAGCGTCCGGTGGTGAGGCCTGCGTGGTTGCTGAGGTGTCGCCGACGCTGGCGGGGCAGTCGACGTCGATAGCGCAAGCTGTCGTCTCGCCGGAAACGCAGGATCTGCGCCGCGTGGAGAAGGCAGGCCATGCCGGGTCATGGCATCATGCTCCCGGTCGCGGTGGTGCCATCGGGCGGTGCGCGAGGCCGGCTCCCGCGTTCGAAGGTCTCGACGATGACCATGCGCCCGCCGCAGCACGGGCATGGCGGCCGGATGTCATCGGGCTCGACCGTCGCCTCGTCGTCCACACGGGGCGCGACCCCGAGTAGGTCGCGAACATGGTCGAGATGCGCCTTGCGGGTGGCACCGGCGAGCAGGCCGTAATGGCGGATGCGGTGGAAGCCCTTGGGCAGGACGTGGAGCAGGAAACGCCGGATGAATTCGTCGGCGGCGAGCGTCATGACCTGCTGCCGGTCCGTGCCGGCGCGGCGGTAGTCCTTGAAACGAAAGGTCACGCCGGTGTCGTCGAAGCGCAGGAGCCTGCTGTTCGCAATGGCGACGCGGTGCGTGTAGCGCGACAGATAGGCGAGCACCGCGTCGGGGCCAGCGAAGGGCGGCTTGGCATAGACGACCCAGCGCTTCTTTCGGACCGACGCCAGGTGGCGCAGGAAGGCGCGTCGGTCGGTGAGATGCGCGAGGCCGCCGAAGAAGGCGAGCTGCCCGGCGCCATGTAGGGCTATCAGCCGGGTGAGGAAGAGGCGGCGGAACAGCTTGCCCAGCACGCGCACGGGCAGCAGGAACGCGGGACGCAACGCGACCCAGCGGCTCCCGTCCGGCGACAGACCTCCGCCCGGGACAATCATGTGAATGTGCGGGTGGTGGGTCATGGCCGAACCCCAGGTGTGGAGCACCGCGGTGATGCCGATGCGGGCGCCGAGGTGCCTGGGGTCGGCGGCAATGGTCATCATCGTCTCGGATGCGGCCTGGAACAGCAGGCCGTAGAGCGTCGCCTTGTTCTGGTACGCGATGTCGGCGACCTCGGCGGGTAGCGTGAAGACGACGTGGAAGTAGCCGACGGGCAGGAGGTCGGCCTCGCGCTCGGCAAGCCACGTGCGCGCGGCCGCACCCTGGCATCGGGGGCAATGGCGGTTGCGGCAACTGTTATAGGCCACCCGCCTATGCCCGCAGTCGGTGCAGGCCTCGACATGCCCGCCGAGCGCGGCGGTGCGACAATGCTCTATCGCCGACATCACCTTGAGCTGGTGAAGGCTCAGATGCCCGGCATAGGCGGCCCGATATGCGGGGCCGGCGGTGCGGAAGATATCGGCGACCTCGAGTGAGGCGCGCAACGCGGCCTCAGCCGCCGGGCGAGGCTCCGACCGGCGCGACTAGGGTCAGCTTGTCGAAGGGGCTCGTCACCGCGCGCATCGTGCGGGTCGCGACCTTGGTGTAGAAGGCGGTGGTATCGAGCTTGGCGTGCCCGAGCAGGACCTGGATGATGCGGATGTCGATGCCGTCTTCCAGCAGATGCGTGGCAAAGCTGTGGCGCAGCGTATGCGGGCCGACCCGTTTGGTGATGTCTGAGGTGGTGCCGGTTTTCTGGACAGGGTGTTAAGCTACTCCCGACCTGATGGATTGGTACGGGAATGAAGACGACGAGGAAGCGCTACAGCGC
>NZ_JAASQK010000019.1 GCF_011762195.1 Sphingomonas oligoaromativorans
ACGGCAACCATGGTGACGCGGGGTGGAGCAGCCCGGTAGCTCGTCAGGCTCATAACCTGAAGGTCACAGGTTCAAATCCTGTCCCCGCAACCAACGGTGTAACAACTCCCCCAGACCCCACGGTCCGGGGGAGTTTCCGTTTGTCCCCCGCAGATCCCGCCGCCGACGCAAACTCCAGCATCTCGAACAGGTCACCGTGCAACTGGATGGGACGTCGCTTGCCACCGCGAGCATCGCCTGGCTGGATGACAACCCGCTCGATCAGCGCGCGAACGGCTTCCTTGGCGGCTTGGCCGTCTGTTGACGCCAGATGCTGTTCGAGTTCTGCCACTGCCCGACGGTAGATGGGCTCATAGTTGGATGGCAGCTGCACCACGGTTTGCTCCGGGACTTCGGTCAGGGCGCCGACAAGATCGAACTCCTGGCTTTCGAGTTCCTTCAGACGCTCGACCAATGTCCGTGGGGCATCCTCATCTTCCTCGAGCCTGCGTGCCAAGCGGGCAATCCTACTCCGGACTTCGTCGAGTTGGGCTTGCAGGCCGGCACGTTCGCTGCCCGATGCAATGCGATCCGCGTCGAGCTCCTGCTGAAGAGCCGTCGCAAACCGCTCGATGACCGCTGGGGTCAACAAACGATCTCGAACGCCAGAGAGCACGCGATCCTCGAGTTCGGTGATGCGGATCGAGGCATTGGTGCACGCCTGACGCATCGCAGCCTTGCAGCGCCACCGTCCTCCGGTGCCTACGAAAACTCCGCCGCAGCATCCGCATGTCACGAGGCCGGACAAGAGATGCGCAGGCCGCTTCGCGCCTGAAAGCGGATTTGCGGTGAGCTTGAATTTCGCATCTCGTGCCGCACGCGCCTCGGTCTGGCGCCGTTTGACGCACAGCCAGAGATCCTGATCGATGATCCGAAGGTCCGGCTCGTCGCGAATGATCCAATCGCACTCGGGGTTGAGGCGAGGCCGGCGACGAAACCCCCGCGTCTCGTTCGGGACCTCGATCCAGGTGCGGCGATTGAAAATCCGGCGGCCGATATATGTTTCGTTGTTGAGGATGCCTTCGCCTAATTCCGCGCTTCCCGATAACGTGGATGGGTTCCACACGCCGGCATTATATTTGCCTCGTTCCCGAGCACGCGGGGTGGGCACACCTTCCTCGTTCAACAGATTGCAGATCTGTTTGAGGCTTGAGCCGTCGCCATAAAGTTCGAATATCCGCCGAACGAGAGCAGCTTCGCCCTCGACGACGATAAGGCGATCGGACGAAGGATCTTGTGGGTCAATAGCGCGCGCATAGCCTAGCGTCTTGCCGCCGGTCGCGCCGCCGCGCTTGGCCTTGCCGGCGAGGCCGCGCCTCGTCGTGTAGGCGATGCGCATCCGTTGTTGCTCGCCGATCATGCCTTTGACACTCAAGACAAGATGGTCGATGACCCCCGCGGCGACCGTGTGCAGCGTGACTCGATGCAGCCGGAGCAGCTTGCTCATATATTGGAGATGCTCCTGATCGCGGCTCAGGCGATCGACATCCTCAATAATGACCGCATCGACATCGCCTCTCCGGATCATATCCAACATATGTTTGAGACCGGGGCGCTCCATGGTTCCGCCGGTGACGCCGTCGTCTGCGTACCAAGAAACGAAGTTCAGCCCGTTACGCTCGGCATAGGTGCGCGCGAACATTTCCTGGTCGGCGACCGACGACGTCCGATTGTCGGGATCGTCGAAGCTCTTGCGGCCATAGCCGAGGGCCCGGACGACGGACATCAGAATGCCCTCACTTGCGTTCGGGAGAAGCGTCCACCTGTGGTGCAGATATCGATCGGGCTGCACGGCGCGCGAGAAGGAGCAACAGGGCTCGATCCATCGTCTCCAGTTCCGACGTGAGGCTTGCCGAGCCGCTGGAGCGAGGATGCGAACAGTGGGCGTCGGCGCGGTGCATGCGCCACCCAATGGCTCAATGTGGCCGCCCCGCTGGGGTAAGCTGAAATGCGCGTGTCCATATCAGTTCATGAACCAGACCGTAGGATCAATGCCGATCGCGTCCTGCGCACGTCGGGCGATTTCTGGATCGCGGAGTTTTAACAAGGCAGCATCGAGCGGCATGCGGCTGCAGCCTCGGTCCTTGTCCAGGTCCCGCACAAGGCCGCCACCAACATGTCCGACCATTGGCGCATTCTTGTCCGGCCGCGTCTCGGCGCGCAGGATCGTTGTCGCGTAGGCGGCCGATTTCCGTGGCGGAGCCGTTTCAGTGCACGGCGGCAGGGGGCGACCTTCCATAATCGCGGAGACGCAGGCATCGATCCTGTTGAGGGCTTTGAGCAGTTGAAGCGCGACATAGGCCGACGCTTCGGACGAACTCAGACCGATCCGGAATTCAGCAAAGTCCTGGTGGGCCAATCCAGCACTCTTCATGTCGCCTTGGGTGAGGCGCGCCGCTTTCCGACAGCTGCGCGCGACATGGCGGGCTGCGCGCATGGTGTCATAGGAGCCGCGCCGGTCGAGCGCCGCTTTGACAATATGTGCAATCCTGATCACGCGCCGCCCGCTCTCATCGCCGGGGAGGATCGCGTCGGCTTGCAGATGAGTATGGAGGTCCTCTTCCTCGACCGCCGCGTAGCGCCCCGTGGAGGCATTGCGAACGAAGCGCTGAAGCACTTGTGCCGGGCTTGCGATGGTCGACAACACGGAGTGACCGACCAGTTTCCAGTCGTGAAAACCCGCAAAGCGGTCTCCATGCGGAGCGAGCGAATGGGTCCGCAGAATGTCCACCAGATCATGGGCCGCTCGGATCGCCAGGCATCGTGCATGATGGCGGACGCTCTTGACCAACTCGTCCAAAGGATGGGCAGGAAATCCGCCATCCTTTGCGATTTGCAGAACCAGCCCCAGATCGTTCTGCATAAATCGCTCATAGGCATCGTCGTGGGCACAACGTGACCGCTGGCGAAGCCGGTCCAGGGCATGGGCATGGGTATAGGCAAAGGTGCCCGCCAGATGTGTCTCGATCGTCTCCAGCACAAGGTCGTTAGCGGACGGGGACAAGAGATGTTCAACGATGGCAATATGGCCTACTCCGTCGCGCGGGCGCGGCGGCGGGTTGTTGTTCGCTTCGAAATATTCTCTGTGGATCCGTCTCCGGATCGCCGCGATGTGTCCGGCCAGACGGTTGGGCTTGGCACCGTGAAACGCTTCGATGAAGTTGACTGCTATCGCCGCGATGCGCGGATCGCTGAGGTTGCCCTGCGTAATGTTGAGGGCAGCAGCTGAGGCTGCCTGCGCCGCTGAAAGTCCGGTTCGCCGATCGCCGGGTGTCGAATGACGGTGCATCTGTGGTGGAAAAGTTGGCGTGGCGTAGGACCATCCAAAATTGAAATGCTGCATGTCGGCTTCCGATGATGGCAGACTGCGGGTTTCGCGCTGGCCTCGTGTTATCTGCGGCCCGGCAACCACTCCTGCTTATTGGTGGCGGAAAGCGTTGTCCACTGTTTGTTCTGCCATGCGCAGCCGGGCTGCGCCTTGAGCCACGCTCGAATGGCTTTGCCGCACCATTTGTGTTTTTCGCCACGTCCGAGCCCGGTGATTGGCGCGGGAAACTCGCCCGCCTCGATCATACGGCGCGATGTCCATCGCGATCCGCCGATCAGCCAGAGCACCTCGGCCATGTAGACACGCCCCAGCGCGTCCGACTTTATTTTGAGTTCTTTCCTGTCCGTCATTGTCCACTCCTTGTCGTGGACGAGCGGGCTATCGCGGGCAGGCGCCGAAGCGGGGGTAAGCTCAAATGCAAACGGCCGCCCCCATCGGAGGCGGCCGTGTGTCGGAGAGGCTGTGGCCTATTTGATCGCCGCAAAGTAGGCCACTTCCGCGTCGATCAGCCCAAGCGCTGCTTCGCTGATTGACGTGATGTCGCTGCGGTCGGTCCCCGCCGCCTGCCAGAGAGACTTTTTTGCCGATACGATCCCCATGTTGGCTTTCAGTGCCTCATCGGTCACTTGGGAGAGCTGATAGACGGCCCGCTGCAGCGTACCCGGAGCCTCGGCGGCATAGGCAGTGACCTCGTCAATCGCCTGCGGCTCGAAGAGGTCCTGCACGGCAGGTTCCCGCATGAAGCGGGCAACCGCCCGGGCGTGGGCTGCAATCGCCATCGCATAATGTTCCGGCGGGGATCGCAGGATATTGAGGAGCGGAGCGACCTCGAGCATGGGCGCCTGCACGAATCCGGGCGCGATGTGCGGGAACGTTGCGGTTGGCATCCCGAGGGTGGCAAGCGATCGCGGGAAAGCCGATGAACCATCCTGATCGTTCTGGACAAGACGGACCTTTCCGTAATCGCCAAATGCATCGCGCATGGCGCGGACGACGCGATCGGCGCCGGGGGCATTGGTGGACGCGATGGCCAAGGGCGTGACGCTGCCCCCCGCCTCGACGACCCGCACGACGAATTCGCCTAGGAACGCGTTGATCGGGGCGCCGCTGGCGATCAGATTGGCGCCGCAGTCGATCGTCACCACATCGGCATCGGCGAGATGGGTGGTCATCCAGGGCATGACCGAATCCGCGCTGGTCGTCCAGGAGAGCGCCAGCGCACTGCCCTTGCCGCAGCGGCTGATATAACCGCTGACGCCATCGTCAGCGTTCACCGCGACGACTGTGCTGCCGCCCGCACGCAAACCGGTGACCAGAGCTTCCTGGATGGTGGTCTTGCCGCAACCCCCTTTCTCGCTCTGCGTCAGAATGAGTCGGATCGGGCGCATCACTCGTCTCCTTCCAGGCGAATCGGATCGACCGCTCGCGCGAAAGGATTGCGGCGTGCGGGCACAGGCTCGGTCTGCGGGAGGCTCTCTTCTTCTGCAGGACGAAGGGCGACGACGGAAGTCACACGCTTCGGCGTAGCCTTCGCCAGCATCTTTCCGCGCTCGGCGGTGACGCGTGCGAAAGCCCGGCCGACCGTGCCGGCCGAAACCGGATCGAGCGGGCGCAGATCGCGGCCGATCTCCGCCCAGGTCTTGCCGCCGCGGCGGCCTTTCTGGCACACCGCCATGATCTCATCATAGTGCCGGCGCACGAGTGCGGTAGCGCTCACCCTGCCGCTGGGGCGCACGGGCGGGGCGTGCAGTCGCTCCGCGATCTGAGTATTCTCTTTGTCGTCCATGTCGAACCTCCTTTGGCTACGACATGACCAAGACACAGCGGGCATGGGTCGGACAGGGGGCGCGGCACGGGTTGCATCGACCTCTTCCCGGCTGCACCCATTTGCACCCAGGCGAGTAGGGTCAGTCCCTCTGTGACCCCCCGAAGTCGAGCCGTACCGGTAGGACGATCAGTCCTCTCCGGGAGTTCGTTCCGATGTGCGCACATTCTGTCTGTGTCCGTCCGGTGACCGACCACCGTCCGTCCGATGGCTGGCCGACGTATGTCGGCGGGGGAGGAAAAAGAAGTGAGCAGGATGGGACATGTAAACATGTCCGGGTCGTGGCTCGGCGCAGGAGCTTCTCGCCACGTTGGGGAGGGGGGCAATGAAGCGCGCGCTTTCGAAGAAGCCGGCCGCCACGCGAACGCTCGCGGTGCGTTTGCCATCATCCTTTGCGGACCAGATCGAAAGTCGAGCAGCGGCTCGGCATGTCAGCGTAAGCACTTTCATCGCCGACACGCTGCGCGACAGAACCCGACCGGACTATCCGGCGCTTGCAGCGCTCAGCGAGATCATCGTCCTCGCACATGCGCTGCGCCTCCAGCCGGATAATGAGACGGTGCTCCGCGAACTGCAGGGTATGGTCGATGCGCTCTGCCAAGCCGTGCGCGACGAGCTTGGCGCGTGATTGCAAAGAGAATTCGGCGCGGCGTCCGGCGGCAGCGGGGGAATGTCCTGCAACTGGCCAGAACGGTACGCGCCCTGTCGGCCTATGTCGTGGACGCGGACCCCGAGCGGCAGATGAAGCTCGCGCATGTGCGAAGGATGTCCGACTATCTGCTGGCCGCGCATGACCTCCATCCGGTTGGGGAGCATGGCTTGTTGGAAGAGAAAGTCGCGCTCACCGGTACGCGTAATTTGTTCGGTCACAGCCTCGAGCAGTGGCAGGATGAGATGCTCGCGGTTGCCGCACGCTGCTCGCGGCTGAAGAACCCCATCGAGCATTATGTGTTGAGCTGGCCGGCAGGGGAAGTCCCGACCGCTCAGCAGGCCAGGGAGGCGGTTAACATCCTGGTCGATGTGCTGGGCGCAGCGCACTGCCAGACGCTTTGGTCGGTCCACCAGAACACCGATCATCGCCATGTCCATGTTATGCTGGTGCGTGTCGCCCCCGCAACTGGAAGGGCGGTCGAGCTCGGCGACGGCTGGGACATCGATCGTCTCCATCAGGCGGTTGCTATCATTGAAGCCGTACAAGGATGGAGTGTCGAGCCCGACGCCTTGTACGGGGCCAGCGGCGGGGCCGTTTTCGATCGGAAGACTGGTGCCATGGTCCGAGATCGGGCTGGGCAACAGTGCCGGCGATCCCGTCAGAAGACGACCGACCCCGACTTTGATCCACTGCTTCTGCGCGATATCCAAACCGCTCGCGATGAGGCCGACGGATGGTCGGATTTTCACGCGAGACTGGCGGCGAGCGGAGTGCGCTATCGGCGTGCGGGTTCCGGTGCACGCATTCTGATCCACAGCCTGGAGCTCAAGGCCAGCGCGGTCGATTCCGAGCTTTCGCTGGCAAGATTGGAGCACCGGTTTGGACCTTTCCAGCCCCACCGCGATAGGGGCGGAGGCAGCTACGAAGAGTATCGGCGTGCCGCAACCGCCGAGCTCACCAAGATTCGGGCTACAAATGAAGAAGCACGCTCCCGACTCAAGGAAGCGCTCGAAGCCGCCTTGTCGTCGGTAGGCCACGGGCCGCAGGCACCGGCTCTGCGCGCCGCGATCCGCGCGGAATATCGCGCGGCCGTCTCGGCTGTGGACGCCAGCTTCGGCACGGCGAAGGTGCTATTTGCTCAAAATCGCTTGTCACATGCTGATTGGATCGCGGGTGGTCGGCCCGTTGCTCCGGCTGCCGTCCCTCTGCCTATTGTCATCTTGCCGGCAAATCCTGCCGGGTCTGAGCATCGTTCGCCTCCGGTCGCAGGTTTCAGCGCGGCCCATGACGGCTGGCGGACCGTCTATCGAGTTGCTTCCGGTGATCGTGCCTTCACCGATCACTATGTCGTGCTGATCATTCATCGTGTCGATTTTGCGTCGGTCGAAGCGGCGCTGCTGTTGGCGGCCGCGCGATGGGAGAGCGTCCGCGTGACGGGTTCACACGAATTCCTCCGGTTGAGCGCAGAGGTTGCCGCCCTGCATGCTCTCCATATCGTCAATGATCAGGGGCGACCGCTGCACCGCGTTCAGCCACGCAAGGACAAGAAGGCGATCGTGGAAAGGAGCTGGGAAGTGACGGAGCCAATGCGATCACGTGCCGATCTCCCGGCGACGCCACTGAACCCGCCACCAGAGCGGGCGGCCCCGCAAAACGCGGATGAACACGTGCTCGACGAGCTTCTGCTCCAGTGGAGCCAAAGGGGAAGAGAGAGGTAGAGGAAGGCGGGAGGTAAGTCAGTTCCGTAAAATGAAAAAGGGACTGGCCTGAACCGATCTGATGCGGGTCGGGGATTTCCTCCTGACAAGGCTTTCCAAGTTGAACACGCATAGCGCCGTTGATTGCGCGATCACGTCCGCGCGTCTCATCCAGTTGCCGCTTGAAGCGACCAATGCCATCCCTGAACCTCTGACAAGCTCTGGCAGTATGCCGATCTGTTCGGTGCAGCTACCCGACTTGGGGCTTGTCCTGTCGGCCAGCGCCGACGATGATACAGCACGATTTCGCGACGCGATGCGAGCGACGGCGACCGCACTTGGGAGCAGCGTCCTCGTGATCGCCCACGGCAAGTGGCCCGAGACGCTGAATCCGGTCCATGCCACAGCCCTGATCGAGCTGAGCAGTGGGCCACTGCTGCTCGATAATCTGCTCTTCTATCGTGATCGTGAAAACGGGCTGTGGTTCATCCCGGCAAACGGCCGAGGCCTCTGGCTCGCCCTTGGGCACAATGGTCTGTGCCTTTCCATGACAGCACCCTATGTCGATCGGGAGGAGCGATCGACCGGCCTCTGCCGGGCTGCGGCCGAAATCGTTCGCATGCAGGGACGCTACTGAGATGGCGCGCTCTATCGCGTCGTCAAAAATCGCCGCCGTCTCGTTGCAAGCGAAGCCAGCGGAGAGCGATCCGCTGAGTTGGCTGTATCTGAACCCGGCAGTCGAGGGGTTTGAGGCGGTCCCGGGATATACGTTTGGCGTGTTGCGCCGGACATTTCGCGGCCGCACGAACAGCGCAGCCGAATTCTGTCGGCGGAAAGCACAGCCGATCCCGCCTGCTGGCGGCGCCACGAGCGCCCTTTGGGCGGTCACAGCGGAGAAGATCGAAGTCCTGCTTCCCGCAGGCGCTGATGATCGTTTCCTGGAGCCGCGATTGCTCACTGAGGAGATCGACGCACGGTCCGTCGAGAGTGAGCAGGCCTTGCTCACCTATGTCACGGTCAGTTTCCCCAATGTCCGTCGGGTCCACGAAGCCTGGGAGACGGCGCGCGCATTCGCCCGATCGAGCTTCGTCCAGCGGCGTACGCTGCCCGTGATCCTCGTGCTGCATGTGCCGGCACGTGCGGGCTCGGACCGTGACGTGCACTGCCATCTGCTGATCTCGCCGCGGCAACTCGATGGCATCGGCCTGCGCGGTTTCGAGCGGTCCTTTTGCCATGATGAGGGACAAGCGATCATCCATGCCGAGTGGCTCGCCCACGTTTGGGGCTGGGAGGCATGACCATGGACCAGATCGAACGGGTGGCCCGTATCACCGCAACCAAGGGGCGGGCCGAAGTTGCGAAACTGCGCGCCATCATCGAGCGGGCCCAGGCCATGCTTGACGAGCCGGCCTTCGTGGCGAGCACAGTGCCGAACCAGGCTTGGCGTCGCGCCGCTTATGACTGGGACACGCCGGAATTGTTTGCTGTCGGACAGGACAGGCATCTCTATCGGGCCAGTGTCGCGGACTTTGCGACGGGGCAGGGGCTGACCCAGATTTTCCATGCCGGCTATGCGCGATCCGAGCACGAATTCCGCCGGATCATGGCGCGAGATCTCCCCGGTTGGCTGGTAAATGGCGCCGTTGTCGAGCGCAGCGGGAAGGAGCGGATCGCCGGCGAAGATCTCTTTCTATCGCCTGCGCTTCGGCAGCTTCTCACACCGTCGGATAGCGAGGAGGAGGGCTTTGCAGCTCTTTCATTCCACGCACGCCTGCACACGAACTCGTCATGACCCGCCTCAGCCTTCTCGCCACACACACTTGAGCGGTTTGCATGGCCGCTGGGTTTAGCGCCCGTCGGCGTTCGATCGCAGCAGTCATGCCGCGCATTTCCAGGGCTGCTCCGCGGGGCGGCCCTTCTGTTTTCTTGGAGTATCCATGGATTTCGACCCTTTGTCGCTCGCTCGTCCGGGCAGGTTGCCGCGCATCACCAAACGGATCCCAACGACCGTTTCGGTGACCATTTGCCCGTCGGGGCGATCCGGTCGTGGGGCGAAACCTCGCGCCAATGGCGACCCAGCAATCGACGCGAGATGGGAGAAGCTCTTCGAACCTGTCGAACTGGGTGGCCGACGCTCGATGCGCGTGTCGCCGGCCGATCACTTTCCGCGCCTCGACGAACTTGTTGGGGCCGCTCCCTGGGCCGAACAGCTTGTACACGACGTTGAACGCCAGCTACGCACGCAACTGGCCCTCGGCCGCCCCTGGGTGGCGATAGAGCCCGTGCTCCTCGTCGGGCCGCCGGGCGTGGGGAAGACCTGGTTTGCCCGCAAGCTGGGGGCTGCGTTGGGCATCGCTACGCTGGTGGCTGAGCTCTCCACCATGTCCGACGACCGAATGCTGAGCGGCACAGCCAGCGGATATCAAAGCGCGCAGCCTGGCTGGCCGCTTGTCGCGATCGCCGGCACGGGCATCGCCAATCCGCTGCTGGTGCTCGATGAGATCGACAAGGCTGGCGGCTCGAACGCCAATGGTCGACCGCACCAGACTTTGCTTTCGATGCTGGAGCCAGCTTCCGCAAAGTCCTGGTATGATCAGTGCCTGCTCATGGCGTGCGACATATCCCACGTGAACTGGATGGCCTGTGCAAACATCATGGACACCATCCCCGCGCCCCTGCTTTCGCGCTTCTGGATCGTGGAGGTGCCCCATCCAAGGCCGGCTGACTTCGACGCAATCCTCGTCTCGCTCATCCGTGACATCGCCGCGAACTGGGAGGTGCCGCCGGGCATTCTTCCTGAACTCCCGTCGGCTGCACTTCAGTTGCTGCGTCGAGGGTTCATGGACAAGCCATCGGTTCGTGACCTTGCTCGGAACGTCAGAGCCGTGCTCGGAGCGCTGCTCGCAGACGGCCACGGTCTCGGTCGGCAGTGAGATAAGGGGAGGTTGGTTTTGGGTTCGTGATCTATTCTGATGCCCGATCAGGGGCATTCGCCACGTGTCAGATCGGTGGAAGCTGTCTTCGCAATATGGCGGCTCCTCTCGGTCGTACATGTACCCGTCAATATACGCGAATGTCCGAGTTGGGGACTTAGCCGTCGTTGTCTATTGGCTTGATAAATGTCGGCTTTTTTTAGAATCGGACGTTTCGCGCCTCGACCCGCACAACCTCATCTGACGAGCAAACTGGCCGTTAGATGCCGGACAGGTTAGGGAGTGCAATCGCAGAAAGCAGCTCTCCTAGGCGGTCGTAAGAATAGACCGTTTTCGGCAGCAACAGGCGCCTGTCAAACGGCCGGTCGTGATGTTGCGGCTGTAACGCAAGACCGGATACATCCGATCTGGGAGCGAGGCGCCTGTTGATGGTGACGCCGAAGTGCTGCGTGCTTTCGCCCCGGCGGCTGCGACAATGCGAAAGCGCGCGCGACCAACCGTCCCGATGTATTTCATACGATCGCACAGGGAGCAGGCCAAGTGGCCGGCGCGCTCGCCTATCCGCCTTTGTTTCCGCCAAGCGGATTTTTCTACCATCGTTCGTAATAAAGCAACGACATTGAACATAATCTCATGCTATGAGAGTTTATCACGAAAAATACTTCCAGCATCCTCGCGACGGCGGGATACATAAAACCGCGCCAATGAAACGGGGCTCATCATGGACATCAACGAACTTCTACATCGCGAGCAGGTGTCGCTCATCAATGCGGTAAATGCCATGTGCGAGCCATCGCGCCATGCGCACAGGAATCTGGCGTATCTCTACGGCGAGAGGCTGGCTTATGTAGGCTTCCCCCATCGCCATTTCGACTGCCTGCCGCCCGATGGGCGGGTGCAGCACTCCCCGCACCCCGCGGTCGACGCGAGCAACCTTCGCGTAGCCATGGCCACTCAACGAGAGGGGCATGCGGATTTTGGCATGGAAACGTCCATCCCGGGGGCATCGCTATGACGTCGCCCGTCACACAGAACGCTTTGGGTGCGACCGAAACTGATCTGATGACGAGATACGGGATCACCCGCGTTCCCACAGATTGGTTCCTGTACAAATCTTACCGCTACACCAATCTTGCGGACGCCATCGCTCAGGCGAAACGGGATGGGCTGCCCGCCTAGGGGGCATATAGGCGCCAATCGAAGGCGCATACGCCAATTCAAAGGAGCATGACATGGCAAGGAGCCCGCGCAGAGGCAGCAACGAACTCCGAAAACCTAGAAAGGCCGCACCACCCAAGCCCAATGCCTCAAACCCCTCCGCCAAGGGGGGCATAGATAAGGCCGTCGGCGACTGACCAGGAGGTCGCCGACCAAATTTGCCTCAAGAAAGGAGCACCTCCGATGGAGCTGTCCTCTATGATGTGCCGCGCTCAGGAGGCCCTCCATCGTGATCGCGCCACGAACGCCGCTCTCGAGAATGTCCGGAGTGTTGCGATTAAGGCCTCTGCCGCCTGGGGTAATGAAGCACTGGCGGCAGAGCGGCGGGAGACTAGGCGAAATCGCATGCCAGCGCCTGTCGCACCGCAGGAGCCCCATTCCGTCAACGAAGAGGTTCGGCAATACAGCGAGAACCCGGACCGCGGCTTCGCCGACGCCTGAAATGCCATGAACCGCTCATCATCCGGCACCGGACGAGCTACAGCTATCATCAACCCGTGACGCTCGCCCCCCGAGGCATTTGGGAAGATGAGTGTGACTGTCAAGGCAAACACGGCAATCGGAGCGACCTGTGAATCGCACAACTCTCAAATAAATATCGCCTTCCATCGCAACATGTGCCATGATGAAACATCACCCGATTTCCGCCGCAAGCATCCCGTGACTGAGAGACCAACGCGCTCCCGCTTGCTGCTCGGGAGTGGACTCCGATGGATGTCACCTATTTCGAAAAGCGTCTGGCTGTTTCAATAGCCCTTATGAATGCCGCTACAGAACCCGGCGCCCGCAGCGCGCACAGGGGAATGGCTGACGGCTATCGCGCGCTTGTTCGGCGAGAAAGTCCGAAGGGGGTGCGCCGGAGTGCCCCTGAACAGACATTGTCGACACATGGCTACGACATCAGGGATGCTCTCGACGGCTGGGTCAACGATGGGGGCTCATGCCGGGAGTCGTGGTCATGACCCTGCGCACAATCAAGTCCTCCATCGCCTTCGCGGCTCCCTTCAAACTGGAAGGGCTGGAAGACGAACAGCCCGCCGGCCGCTACGATGTCGAAACCGATGAGGAGATCATCGAAGGCAACGGACAAACGATTTATCGGCGTGTGGCGACACTGCTGATCTTGCGCAGCCATGGCCTGACAAGGACCGTGACGGTCACCCCGGCTGAACTGGAAGCCGCGCTCGCCAGAGATACGGGGGGATGATGCCCGGTGATCAGGCTCGACGGCTGCTCAATCGCCACCCCATCTCGGGCAATTTGACCATCTCGCGGCCACATATCTTGCAATGACTCACGAAGCGCCCACCATCCCAATGACTGGCCATGAGATCGACCACATGCCAGCCCAGCAAATTATGAAAGGTCACGATCCCGTCCCCCCTGCGAGACTCTGCTTTTCGGGAGACACCATTTCATAGAGACAGCCGGCGGGCGCGCTCTCATCCGGGCATAGGCTGCCGTCAAAAATGTAGCGCGTCGAGCAATAGGGACATTGGATATCCTGCCCTGCTTCCATCTGGAGAAAGATGTGCGGATGATCGTCCGGCGGGGATACGCCAATACAATGGAATGAACTTGCTCCTATTGTGATGGCGCGTGCCCCTGCATCGTTCCGATAGCATGGAAGCCCCGCCCTGCCGGCTTCTGACGGGTGATCCCCGGCGGCAGGCTGATCGAACGAGAAGCCGCCGCCTTGACCCTGCCACTGATCGAGGGCGCGTTCCAGTTCGCCTAACCTGACGGGGCTCCGCCTGAGCATGTTTTCCAGGGCATGAGACATCCTGGCCCAAATCGCCCGGCCATTCCGATGTTCGAACTGTCTGCCGGCACCAGCAGGCTCGTTGCCCGCCCAGACCGCATTGGCACCGTTAATCCGCAGTGGGGCCGCACAATCGATATTTCCTCGCGGGGTATAGTTATTCGTGAGCATTCCAAGTACTCCCGTACGGCAAGCGGGAGCGCGGATGTCTCTCTGTCACGAGATGCTTGCATTTCAATTCGGGTGATATCGCAGCATAGCACATGGATATAGATTTCCGGCATTAATTCGTTTGAAAAAGCCAGAACAACAACGTTGTGATCTTATCCCATCGATCCGCCTATCCTGGCAGGCTGAGGCACGTCGTTGCCGCCCCCCGACAGCCGTTACCAAGGAGGCGCGGCTCGTTCCGCCCCAAGCCTTTGGCATGGAGGCCGGAATGAGTGCTCTACTTATCATCGATCTTCAGGCTGCTTGAGATGGCCTGCAAAAACCGAACGGATGGTGATGTCGTCGGATCGACCCCTCGATCGTGACCGACCTCAATCTGCACGTCGATCGCGATCTGCACGATGTCGAGCGCCTCGGTCAGGGAGAGGCTCGAGCGCGCCAGGAGGGCATGAATCAAGCTTTCGACAAGGGTAAGGGCTGCCTCACCGTATGCGTCGGCGGCTTTGCAGCAATCCGCATCGCTTTTGCAGCCACCCGACATCACGGCGTTCCTATTGTCAGGCGGAAGCATCGCTCCCAGCCGCCGACGCCTGTGCTGCCTATCGACGATACAGGAGACTTAGTGCCTGCACGACGAAAATCCAGCTCGAACTTAACTTTCGATAATATCAATGGGCAATATCTTATGTGGGATTGATTTCGTAAACCTGCAGCTATGGCGAACCGGTTTGTCCAGAAGCTTCAGGGCTATGCCGATTTGACGGCCACAGAGATCCTTGCCCTGGAGCAGGCAACAATCCATCCCCGCAAGCTAGCCGCGAAACACGACCTGATCCGGGAGGGTGACAGGCCCGGTCCGGTCTTTGTGATGCTCGAAGGGTGGGCTTTCCGCTATAAAATCCTTCCGAGCGGCACTCGGCAGATTATGGCCTTCCTCATGCCGGGGGATTGTTGCGATCTTCATATCGGATTGCTGGCGGAAATGGATCACAGCATCCAGACGGTTTCATCCGCTCGCGTAGCGATGATTCCACGCGCCGAGATGGACCGCCTCATGAGCGAGCATGGCGGGATTGCGCGTGCCATGTATATCGCCCAACTCGCTGACGAGGGGACCTTACGCGCGTGGATCGTGAGCATGGGGCGGCGAAGCAGCTTGGAGCGGGTCGCCCACCTCATGTGTGAACTCTATGTTCGCGGGCATGCGATCAGCTTGGAGAGCGGCAATGCGTTCGCCCTGCCGCTCTCTCAGATCATGCTTGCTGATGCGCTCGGGATGACACCTGTGCACATAAATCGGATATTGAAGCAGCTTCGCCTAACAGGAGCGATGCAGTTGCGTCGCGGGAGCGTCAATATCCTCGCCCCCGCCAAACTCGCACAGATCGCTGGTTTCGACGAAAATTACCTTCATCGACGCATGCGCAGGCCAAGCTCGCGGACAGGGATATCATCTGGCCCTGAAAGCTCTGGGCTGAAAGATCTTTAGCGCCTTCAAAAACCAGCCACGCGAAGACGAAGCCGGTTGAAAATGCGCTTTCAACCGCCGCTCCAGTTCACCCCATGTCTTTTGCGTGTAGCTGCCGGGTGAGGTGGTGCCGGTTTTCTGGACAGGGTGTTAAGCTACTCCCGACCTGATGGATTGGTACGGGAATGAAGACGACGAGGAAGCGCTACAGCGC
>NZ_JAASQK010000020.1 GCF_011762195.1 Sphingomonas oligoaromativorans
GAAGCGAGATACGTATCAATATCTATTCGTAACTCGTTCCTGAGTGCGATGGGCCGCCCCATTTCTCGTAACTGACCGCCCCATTTCTCGTAGGTCGCCGCCCCATTTCTCGTAACTGACCGCCCCATTTCTCGTAGGTGGGGCACTTTCAGGCAGATAATTCAATGGCTTCCGATCCTTGAATCATAGAATCAATAGAATCTGGAATCATCGCGCATACGCGCGAGGGAATTCGCCTGTGGATAACGCATCCATAATCCGGGCGAAGGCATGCAGACACATGCGGAATCGGCCTGCGGCCGATGCGCTCATGATGCGTGCCGGCTTCGCCGTCACAAGGGCGGCCTCACGGCCGCAGGCTTGGCGAAGAAGTAAGAGGGAGGGGCGGCTCTCCATGGCCTCTCCAGCGCCCAGAGAAGGCCATGGAGCCAGTTCACGAGGTCAGTGCACCCACCAACCTGTCCCAGGGCTCGGAAAGCACGCATCGCGCCCCTGCTGGCTTTTCTGGGTCCAGCCTTGCCCGCTGCATTTAGACAGCATCGCCATCAGCTCCGGATTGAGGCGGGCCATTTGCCGCGCAGTTCGCCCGTTGGGCGTGTTGGCCCAATCCACCGCCGCCTTCTCGTCATGCGCTTCGGCATAGGCCGCGTTGTAGCCGGAATCCCGACCCTTGGCGTAGCCCATCCAGCCGGCGCCAAGGGCTGCCAGCAAGGCGACAACCCCGATCGCGGTGAGAATGCGTGCATGGAGGAGCTGGCGGCCGAGCAGCTTGCGGCGGGCCTGGTCCTCGGCATCGAGGCGATCGACCAGTGCCTTGCGGGCGGTGCGTTCGTCGGCCTGTTCGCGCTGGAGGGAGGCAAGGGCCGTTTCCGCCCCCTGTTTCGCTCCGGTCGCCGCGTAGGCGGCGAGCTGCTTGGGATCGATCACCCGCTCGGCAATCGCCTTGTCTCGATCGGCGGCCTTGCGGAGACCATCTACGGACAGAGCTTCGAGTTTGGCGACACCGGCTTTCAGGATGGCCAGATCACGCAGGCCCTGGGCGGAGAGAGCTTCAAAGTGGGCGAGATCGGATTGGGCGCTGGTCGGCGCGGCGAACACCTCGTCAAACTCGGCCGGGTTGAAATCGAGATCATCCGTGTTGCCGGCACGATCGTCGCGCCCGAGCAACGATAGGCGGCGGTCATTATCACCCCGTCCCCGTCCACGATCCATCAGCGTTCCTCCTTCACCAGTGCCCATCCGTCGAAGGCCTTGCGGTCCTGATCGCGGGCGATGCGTTTCATTAGTTCGGACAGCACGCCCTCGAAGCGCGGATCCTGGGCGGCGGCATCGAGGAGCAGACCGCCCAGGATGATCTTGCGGCGGGTGTCCTGCTTGCGGCCGATGGCAGCGGCACGGGCGTTGAGATCCTGCAATCGGGCCTGCGCTTGCTGGACGCGCTTCCTAGCCTTCTCGATCGCTTCGGGTGTGGGGGCTGGCATGGTTGCTCCGCGAAAATTCGTGGCAGGCTAGGGAAGAAAACCCTTCCGAAGTATGAAGAAAGGGCGCACTTTAGCATTACTTCGTAATGCGTGCGGCAGGGACGCCCTGCACCCATGCCGCGAAGCGGCAACGGGGCCTCGGCCCCATACCCCGACCAGCGTCATGCCGCTGGACTACGTTTTTGGAAGGCGCAGCGATGGCGATCTACCATCTGGCGGTGAAGTCGGTGTCGCGCTCGACCGGGCGCAGCTCGGTTGCGGCTGCCGCCTACCGATCGGGCGACCGTCTCACCAACGAGCGCGACGGCCTGGTGCACGACTATACCGGCCGGGGCGGTGTCGAGGCGTCGTTCCTCGTCGTGCCCGAGGGGGCGACGTGGGCGCAGGACCGCTCGGCGCTGTGGAACGCGGCCGAGGCGGCGGAGAAGCGCAAGGACGCCAAGACCGCGCGGGAGTATGAACTGGCGCTTCCGGCCGAGCTGGACGCGGACGCGCGCCGTGAGCTGGTGCGGGCGTTCGCGGAGGGGTTGCGTGACCGTTACGGGGTTGCGGTCGATGCGGCGATCCATGCCCCGCACGATCAGGGCGACGATCGCAACCACCATGCCCATGTGCTGACCACCACCCGCGTCGTCACGCCGGAGGGGCTGGGGGCCAAGACCCGACAGCTCGACGTGCGTTCGACCGCCGCGGTCGAGGTGGAGGCGGTGCGGGAGAGCTGGGCGAGCTTAGTGAACCAGTCGCTGGAGCGCGCGGGGCATATCGAGCGGGTCGATCATCGCAGCTACGCGCGCCAGGGCCTCGCGATCGAGCCGATGGTGAAGCTGGGACCGGCTGCGTCGGCGATCGAGCGGCGTGCCCAGCGGCAGGTGCCAGCGGGCGAGAAGGCGCAGCCGGTGACGCTGCGCGGGCAGTTCAACGAGCTGATCCGTGAGAGCCGGCAGCTCGGGATTTACATCGAGCGCGGGCGGGAGTGGCTGCGATCGGTCGGCGAACGGGTGAAGGCGCTAGGGCCGGCGCTGTCCGGGCTTGGCCTGTCTGGCCTGGTGCAAGGGGCCGCGCGAACGATGCGCGCGGAACTGGATCGCGGTGACGGTGCCGGGATGACGCCGACGATCGGTAAGGGGCCACAGGATCGGGAAATCGGGCGACCCGACCGAGGGCGTGAAGATCGCGGGCGAGGGCGTTAGTCGCAGGGCATGGAGAGGCTCTATATGAGGGCAAGGCGCTAATCCCACGCGACCCCGCGTGATCGGCGGCCCTGATAGGGCGCTTGATGCCATCAACAGGCGTTTCGGCTGCGGCATGGCTCGCCCCGCTGCCATGGGCGCAGCCCCGATTTTCGGATGGTAGGTGTGAGCTAATCTTTCGCCCTGCTATATAACAACGGAAGATGATATTCTGGAAGATAGGACACTATAGCGATGGCATAATGGGGAAGTGTCGTGATCTATGCGTGGATTGATGGAGTAAAGAGGCAGCCGATCTCGAAGGGTGAGCGAACAAGTTGCCGTGATTGCGGGGGCCTTCTGACTTCCGTCATGCCGGCCGAGAATGTGAAGCACTGGCGGCATAAAGCTGGCGACTGCGACCGCTGGGGCGAACCGGAAGGCCCTTGGCATCTGGGATGGAAAGAGCAATTCGACATCGGGTGCCGTGAAATCGGTCTCTATGACAATGCCGCCGGCGAATGGCACCGCGCCGACGTCCTTGTGAACGCCAGCACGCCTAAGGCGACCGTGCTGGAGCTTCAGCACTCTAGCATAAGCGAACAGGAGCGCATGGAGCGCGAAGCCTTCTATCGCCAGAACCACCGCATGTTTTGGCTCGTGCACCTGCACGACGAAAGCAGCTTTACCGGCACGAGCTTCGCCCTGTCCCTCGGCCTTGGAAATCGTATCGGCGTGGTTAACGGCCACACCTTCCAGATTGTGCACTTCGCATCGCGCAGCAGCCAGTTCATCGAGAAATGGAAACGCTCCGCAGCGCACGTCTTCTTCGATTTTGGGGGGCACATTTTCTTCCTCGCAGGCGAGGCTGTCGCCCGCCAAGTCAACGGCGGGCTGCCGCTCAAGAAAGGGGACTTCGCCTATTGTCAGCTCACGCGCGACCAGTTCATTCGTGCCGTGCACGGAGCGGATTGAGCATGGCGGTCGGCATCGCAAAGGTGGAACTGGGCGACGGGCTGACGGGGTATCTCGCCGCGGCCGATGAGACGCAGCAGGAGATGCAGGGCGCGGATAATCTGCTGGTGAAAACCCTGTTCCAGTATGACGCCTATTTCCAGCGCGACCTCTGGGAACACGCGAGCGCGACGCCGCCCCTCGCGTGCGTCCTCTATCTTAACGCCTACCAGATGTTTCTTGCCGCCGCGCGTATGGCATTGAGTGGCCATCCGGTCGCGGTCTTCCCTCTGCTGCGAACGTCGCTGGAATCCGCCAGTTACGGTTATTTGCTGGAGCAGCAGCCCGCGCTTGCCGACGTTTGGACCCATCGCCATCGTAGCAAGGCCGACAAGACAGCTTGCCGCAACGCCTTCACCTTCAAAAAGATACTGAAGGGCCTCGACGATAAGGCCCCCGAAATTCACAAGCTCGCCACGCTCGCCTATGAAGGGGCGATCGACTACGGGGCACACCCTAACCTGAAGGGCGTCTTCACACACGTCTCGCTGAATGAAGACCGGCCGGACGGCATGGTGGCTGTGACCCACACCAGCCTCTACAGCGCCGGGCACGTCGAGACGATCCGCGGCATTTGCGCCTGCCTCGATTTTGGCTTGGCGATCATCGGCATAATCACCCTCGCCGGCGATCCCGATCCCGCCAAGCTCCAGGCGGAGCTTCAGGCATTGAACGACGCCAAGGAAGCTGCGACCGCCGACTATCTCGCGTCAGAATAGCATGGCAGGCTTTGTGGTATCGGAAAGCAGTACCTTCAGCGTGTCTCGTCGTCAGGGGAGGGAGCGGAGCGAGCCTCTTATCCCCTTCTGGGGCTTTTCAGCGCGGTTCTTCTGATCGTGGATCTGGCCTCGGCTCAGATCGCCTTTGGCATAGGCGATCGCGTCCTCCAGGCCGGCCCTGATCTTCTCGAATGCGCGGGTCATGCTCTCCTCCGGGACGTTGCTGCCTGACAGGCGTTCCTCAAGCGTGAGCCATCTTGCGGGGCCGCCCGCCCTTGGCGCCATTGGCCCGGGCTGCGGCGGCCTTGGCCGGCGAGGTTGTCTGGCCGGCGAGGCGGGCCATGTGGGATTTGGTCCCGAACAAGCCGGTGAGCAGGCCGGGAAGCGACAGATCGACGTCGAGGGCTTCCCAATGCAGACCATAGCCGAGGCCAAGAATCTCAACGTCAGCGAGCTGCTGGGCGGTCGCGCGCTCCAGTCCTTGCGCGATCCGGGGCGGGAAGGCGAAGGTGCAGCCGTTGGTGAGATCGACCACCATGCGGTCGAGCGCCGGGTCATAGCGCGCGGCGGCCGCGCGGGGTTCGGTTTCCAGGGCGAGCTTGCCTCGCGCCATGGCGGCGTCGATCTGGGCCTCGGTCAGGTCAGCCATGAATGTCGCTCCACCGTTCCAGCAGAGTGGCCTGCTGTTCTTTGACGATCTGCATCGCGCGCCGGATTTCGGCGCGGGTCATGCCGGCGGCCGAGATCAGTTCGGGTGCGCCACTCGCACCCGCGAGTTGGATCTTGGCCTCACCGTCACCGAACACATGAACATGGGCGGGCGTATGGTCATCGACGAAGATGACGACGCGTAAGCCATGGGCGCGATACACGGTGACCATGGTGGAAAATAACCTATCATGTTGGGTTTTTCAAGGACACTTAGCGCGTGCTCCACCAGCGTCACCGGGACTGCACGAGATTGGCAGCGGCGATCATGAGGCCAAACAGAATGCAGGCGGTGGAGATGCCGGCAGCCGCCGGTCCCCGCCCATACAGAGCTTGAAATGGGGCTTGGCAGGGAAGAAAAAGAAGAGGCGCCGCAGCAGACCACGGCGCCTCAGATAATCGGTTTATTGCCTAAGCCAGCTTAGTGCTTCGTAGGGTCTACGAGGATGAAGCGCTGGCCCGGCTTAGGGGTCGGGGGAAGAGGCTCCCCCTTGGTGACAGTCCGCTCTGAGCCTGTGCGCCCCCCACGAGGGCCCACAATCTCATACTGTCCTGACCGCGTAGCGGTCTCGCCTGGCTTGAAGCTCGCAGGCATCACGCCATACCCGGCAGATAAGGGCCAGGGAGCGGCAGGAGATCACGCGCAGCAGGCATGACGGCCACGTGCGCTTTGCCAGTGTTGATCTCCGAGATGCGGCCCGGGTTAACCCCAAAAAAAGCCGCGATATCGTTCTGGCGGTCGCCACGGGCCAGCATGGCCTTGGCAATAGCCGCCTCATCCGCCGAGAGGCGGGTCGGTTTCATAACATTCACGTTCTTGTACCTTTCCAAAGTTTGACTTTGGAATGGGCACAAGGTTGTCACACCGAGAGCGCCCATTCCAACAACTATTATAACCGTTTCGGGGGCGGTTGTCAACGGAAAATTAGCAATTAATGTCGCCGGGTGCTTCGTATATATCATGTGTCTGTATATTTATATCAATCTTATTAAGGGTGACATTTTTGTCCTGTGGCTATGGACGGATTTGTCCTATGGGTATGACGCATTTTGGCTAGGGGATTCCCATGGACGGGACTTTAAAAACGAAAGAAAAATGGGGTGCACATGTCACTGCATCCGGTTTCACGATCGTTCCTAACCACCTTCTTTCAATCAACCAGTTCGTTCAGGCAGAGAAAATGATCTCTCCAACGGAGATGCTGGTCTTGCTCCAGGTCTTGTCGGCGTGGTGGAGTGCGGAAAGGCTTCCCTTCCCGAGCAAGATCACGATCGCACAGCGGACCGGGCTGAGCACGCGGCAGGTCCAGCGCGCGTTGGCAGGCTTGGAAGAGAAGGGATATCTAAAAAGGGTGGCTCGTTTCAGTGACAATAAGTCAAGGAAGAGCAATAGCTACGATCTATCTCAGCTAGTTGAAGAAATTTCGAGGATCGCAAAAGAGAATCCTAAAATATTTAAATCAACAATAGCCGAAGATGTGAGCTAGATTTCACCAAAAGAAACAGGGCCTCCGCCGTAGGCGGAAGCCCTGAACTTGAAAGCGTCTATGGCGCTCTCGGTGTGACCGTCATTGAATAAATTTCTTTCTGCGAAAAGTCAAGGAAAATTGCATTTTGTCAATTTATTTTCTGCGAAAATCGGCAAAATTCTAAATTTCCCACCATCTGAATCAAAGATGGTGGGAGCGCGGGAGCAGGCAGGAAACTGTCCGCATCGTCTCATCCGCAATCAGCGGGTCCGGCCGTCGGCGGTGCCCTCGCCAGCGGTGTTAGCTTTGTCAAACCGGCGATAGCAGTCCAGACTCGGGGCTACCGCTTTTCACCCGCTATTATGCCGACACGCTCGAATTTGCCCGTGCTCTCCTACATAGGATAATGTCCTTTATCATATGTAGATGGGAGATGGACGATGGCTGTTACGGCACATGATGTTCGGACGCTGCAAACCTACGCAGCGGGGGTTATGGGGCGGGCGGACCATCATGCCGGGCAGGTCAAGGCGATTGCTCTCGCCTTGCTTGGGGGGATCATCTGGCGCGCTGAACCGGGCTCGATCGATATCAAGCAATATGATGGGGAGCTTGCGAACGTCCTTTGGTTCGTGGTGAACGGCAAGCGCTATGCCGTGGCCTACAATCACCATACTCTCCGGATTGAAATCCGGGATCGCACCCAGTCCGGTCCGGCCATCCATGCCTTCGACAATCAGACGCCGGTGACCAGCGTCGAGGCGATTTTTACGACGTTGTGAGCGAACTCGCTTACCTGCTGCCGTCATCGATGCTGCCGGCGCTGATCGCGTCGGCGGACGGGCGGGTGCAGACCCGTTTCCTCGAATTTTTCGCCGCCCAGATCCGCAACCCGCACACGCGGCGCGCCTATGCGCGGGCGATCGGTGAGTTTTTGGGATGGTGCTCACCGTTGGGCATCACTGCGCTCGACCAGATCCAACCGCTCCATGTCGCGACGTGGATCGAGCACCTCGGCCGCAGCGTGTCGGCGCCGACGGTCAAACAGCGCCTCGCGGGGGTGCGCCACCTGTTCGATTGGCTGGTCGTCGGCCAGATCGTCCCCACCAACCCCGCCGCCTCGGTGCGCGGGCCATCGCACAGCGTGCGGCGCGGTAAGACCCCTGTGTTGACACCGCAGGAGGCGAGGGTGCTGCTCGACAGCATCGATATCACCACCTCGGCCGGGCTGCGCGACCGGGCGCTGATCGCCCTCATGGTCTATTCCTTCGCGCGGATCGGGGCGGCGCTGGCGATGCGCGTCGAGGATGTGTTCGTGCAGAACCGGCGACTGTGGGTGCGGCTCCACGAGAAAGGCGGCAAGCGGCACGAGATGCCGTGCCACCATAATTTGGAAACGTATCTCGACGCCTATCTCGATGGCTGCACCCTCCGCGAAGACCGCAAGGGGCCGCTATTTCGGACGATTTCCCGGGGCACGAAACGGTTGAGCGAAACCCCCCTGCCCCAGGCCAACGCCTTCCAGATGGTGCGTCGGCGGGCGACGGCGGCGGGGATTGCCACGGCGATTGGCAACCACTCATTCCGGGCAACCGGGATCACCGCTTATCTCCAGAATGGCGGCACGTTGGAGCGCGCGGCGGTAATGGCGAACCATGCTTCCACCCGCACCACCCAGCTCTATGATCGCCGTTCGGACGCGGTGACGCTCGATGAGGTTGAGCGGGTATTGATCTAGGGAGCGTGATGCGGGCGATCTTCATTCGACATGGCCAGAGCACCGGCAACGCGGGCCAGCCCAGCAGCGATCTCGCGCTGATCGAACTGACCGAGCTGGGATGGCAGCAGGCCCATACGGTTGCGGCGGACTGGACCGAGGCGCCGTCGCTGATCGTGACCTCGCCCTATCTGCGGACCCAGCAGACCGCCCAGCCCACGATCGCGCGCTTTCCCGATGTGCCGGTGGAGGTGTGGCCGATCGAGGAATTCACCTACCTCCAGCCCGCGCGCTGGAACGGCACCACCAGCGCCGAGCGCATGCCGCATCTCGAGCGCTATTGGGCGGAGGCCGACCCCCATTATTGGGACGGCGAGGGGGCCGAGAGCTTCGCCACGCTGCTCCGCCGCGCCGAGGCGGCGCTGACCCGGCTGGCGGCCCTTCCCGGCGACACGCTCGCCTATGTCTTCGGCCATGGGCAGTTCATTCAGGCGGCGCGAGCCGTCGCGATCGAGCCCGACCTCGACGACCGGGAGAAGATGCGGCGCTTCTGGCGCAAGGGCGAGCCGCCGGCGATCGGCAATGCCGAGCGGGTGCCGCTGCGCTGGTCGGACGGAGCGTGGTGGACGGCGTTATGAGCTGATGGACGCGCGGGAATGCGGATCGAGACCGCTGACCCGGCGGATCGCCTCCATCAATTCGGGCATGGTCATGTCGCCCTCCACGAACTGCCGGCTGAGGGCTTCGATCTCGTCGGAAAGCACGAACCCCTCGAAGCGAACGCTGCCGCGCGCAAAGTCGACGGCCTCCTGGCGGCGTTGTCGCTCCTCCGGCGTGATCATGGGGTCACTCCTCCCCGCGCCCGAACAGGCGACTGAGGAAGCCGCGTTTGGATTCCGAGGCGGCCGGGCCGGTCAGCAATCCGATCACACGGGCCTGGGCTTCGCGGCGTTCCTCATCCGCACGATCAAGCCGCTGGCGCAGATCGTCGATCGTGCCCTCTCTATCGCGCAACTGTTCCAAAACCGCATCAAGACGAGCCTGTAACACCTTGGAATCAATAGCGTTGCTGGTGTTGCTGATGCCATTAGCAACTGGCTCATTTGGTGTTTCTGAAACGGTTGTTGTGGATTTGGGCGGGTAAACACGGTGAAGCTCGACGGGCTCGATGGAGAATGAGCCGTCGTCTTTCTTAATGGCTGAAATCCTACCGCTATTGATGGCGCGAGAAATGGAGGCTTTGCTGACGCCGGTTGCCTTAGCTGCCTCTCCGAGGGTGTAAGCCATCTCGTTCGCCCTGTTGCGTATCGTTTCAAAGTGCCGTTGGCTTACCCATTAGCAGAAACGCGAAATGCTAGGAATTGCCCCATTTCTCGGCACACCCCGTAACCCATTTCATCCAGTCCGATCGGAGGGCGTCACCAGAGAGTTGGCGCCGTTGATCGGCTCGGACGCGGATATATTGATCGGCGAGCCTCTGCACGGCGTGCCCTCCACCGTGGTGCAGACCGATTGCATGAAGCTCTGGCGCGTTGAATTCGGTGATCTGATCGTTGGCCGGCCAGCGCAGGATATCTGAAACAGACATTCGCTCTGTTGTCGCGGCGATCAGAGCCGTCGGATCGACGATGGTTTCGGTTGTTCCAGATCGGCGTGGCTTTCGGCCCGCACTATGGCGGCTAAGCTCGATGGCTGCGGCGTCGGTCGCAGCGTCATCCTTCGGGGAGAAGCATAGGGTGACATGGGTAATCTTCCCCCGGGCACCGCGCTTCTCCGTCCAATCCATCGTGAAGGCGGCGAGCTGGTCGATCTCGGCCTTTGCGAGAGCGAGAACAAAGCGCCTGAAGTCCGAGAAATTGAGCATCGTCTGAGGGGCGACGCCCAGGCGTTCCCGCAATTCTTCGATTGTCCCAGACCATCGGGGTTCGCGGCGGCCGGCCAGCAAACAGCCCATTTCGTAGAGCGTGATCGCGTATTTCGATCGAAAGGCGAGAAGAGCTGCCCGGTTTAGCCGAGCATAATAATCGCTGCCTTGGAGGACGGCTCTGGCCGGTGCCGTAAATTCCCATTCCACCGTGGCGAGGCCATCGTCCGCATGTTCGTTGAGCGTCCATGCGAGAAGGGCTGCGGTGAGCGTTGCAGAACGGCCTTGCGCCGAGGTGGAGGGCATCCGGAATTTGATGTCCATCAGCTCATCGAGCGTGTCCTGAATCCGGTCGTTGGATTCGTGACTGCCTCGGAGTTCGCGTTTGGCGATCACATGGGAGCCGGGCTTCCATGCCTCGCCAGCGGCTTTTGCGATCAGGAGAGCCAATGTTTTCCTAGCGGCCAGGGAAGGGGAAGCCCCGGCACCGAAACGGGCCTCAATGAACTCGCCAGCCTTCACGATCGCATGTCCGTCGCGCACGGCTGCTGTCGATGCGGCTTTCATCGTTCGACCGGGGGTGGGCTCGTCGGACATGGGTATGTTCTGCACAGAAGCGAGATACGTATCAATATCTATTCGTAACTCGTTCCTGAGTGCGATGGGCCGCCCCATTTCTCGTAACTGACCGCCCCATTTCTCGTAGGT
>NZ_JAASQK010000021.1 GCF_011762195.1 Sphingomonas oligoaromativorans
CCAAGCGCGCGTGCCTAGACCAACGGGATGAGGGGTCCCCTTTCGACGCCTATCACCCCGCTAACGGGGTCCTTTTTCCACGCTGATCCACACCTCTTGCCGTTGATGCCGGACAGATTCAGATTCATGCTCGATCGGCTCATTCGTCCAACCGCCCTCGCCCATCTGGCTAACAGCCGGACGCCGTCCGCCGCGCACCATGTCTGCGCGGTCCGATGCTTAGAACGATGTCGGCTTCGGACCTCGCTATCGGCTCCATCTGGTCGCGCCGGCAGCCACCCCGCGCAGACCGAGAGTGATACGATGGAGCATGATATCGAGCCGGTCTGCGCTTATCGAACCGGATATTGGGGGGCAGAAAGCCCGTGTCGCCCCACCGGACAGGTGTCGGGCTAGCGCAAGGATTTCATCATGACCGTGAGCAATCAGATCGCCGAGAAAGACGCCCTTTCCATCATGCTCCCGCTCCTCAGTGTCGTCATTGGAGCCGGCACGCTCGTCAGCTTCGTTGTCAGTCTTTGCGCGGGCCTGGATTGAACGGCGGATGATCGATCGTCACGCGCCAGTAGGCCGGGCTGACGCGCGTTACGCGGAATTGGGAGTTACCCGCTGGAGGTTTCAGCGACGCAATGCGGGTTGGCTCGCTGTCGACCGCCTCTTCGGTCATGGCTTCGGCTCCTTGTCAGAACATCCAGCTTTGCTGCGCTCCACACGTTCGATCTTCGGGAGGTGGCCGCCGTACCCATGCGTCATTGCCAGCAGACACAAAGCATCTCGCACGAATCCATTCCGTTGGCGACCAAGCGAGATCACAGACGATGATACCATTCGAAAGCAAGCGACGGAGCGCTAATCCGATCTACAACCTTGAGCATTGCCCTTTTCTGCGCCGCCGTCTCCGGCCGTCCGAGTTGCCATAATGCTTCCAACTGCAACACGGCGTTCACGGTTCGGATGAGTTGCTCGCCAACCGAGGCTGCGCTTGCCGCGAAAGCGCGTGCGGTAGCAAGCTCCATGCCCGTCGTCGCACCGGTGACGAGTGCGACCTGCCCCCCTGAAGTCATAGACGGGGTTCATACCTGAGCGCCCTCGACCTGCTGCTTCTTGCCGAAGACCGGGAAACGCCAATGAGGTGAACCCTTGGGTTGGCGCAAAGCTCCATGCCCAGGTGATTGCCGCTGACACACTCTGCGAAGCGGCCAATGTGCTCGATGGGCGCCTGAAGAAGCTGTTGGAGAGTGAACAGGCGACTCCAGAGGGCCAGCCTGTCTAACTTACCTGTCCCACAAACCTGTCCCACGCAGGTTTGAAAGTTCACCATAACACGATGAAAAATAACAATTTTCTGAAACTGGCTGGGGCGGCAGGCGAAGTGGATGCCGGCCATCCATCTGATTTAAATGCATTTTTGATCTTGTCATCAGCAGCTACCGCCAATTCTACCGGACTCTGCGCAGGCTGCAGTGAACTCAAATAGGCCGTTGAGAGGCCGAATTCATCGTTACGGTAAACCGTGCTTCTTCTGAGATGGAGCGCCGGACTGTCGAGCTAACGCCCGCGCCCACGCCGGCATTGGGCGTAATCACGCATCCGATTCTTCGGCTTCCACTGCCCGGTTGAAGGCGGACAGCTTCTGGAAAGACGAAAGCGGATAGATGCCATTCACCGGTCGTCTAAGGGATCGTCTCGGTTCGGTGGGCGCGAGGCACGCCACAAAAAACCACCCACAATGCGATATTCGGATCAGCCTCGCGGCCCTTTGATCTCGCCCCCCGTTCAAATTCCGGTTTTTGCCCGCACCGGCACAAAACGCAAAGCAAGGTCTAAGGGTGCGAGCGACGAAAGCTGACATTTATATTTCGTCCTGCTAGCTCCGTCCCTTGGCCATGCGGCTTTTCGGGAGGGTGCGTGAGCCGACAGTTGATTAACGAATATCGCGCTGATCTAGATCGCCTGCGCGCTGTCTCGGGCAGCCGCCGCGAAAGTGTGCTGCGCGAGGCGTTCAAGGATCTGCTAAAGCGCTGGGGCCGCGCCCACGACCTGCTGTTCGTTCCCGAGCATGCGATCACTACGCCTCAGAAGAACCGCATCTACCTCGACGGTGCATTGCTCCACGCGCTCCGCGTGCCGTTCGGCTATTGGGAAGCCAAGGATGTCGATGACGATCTCGACGCCGAGATCGCCGCGAAGACGCGGAAAGGCTATCCGCGAGATAACATCATCTATTCCGACGATCACACCGCGATCCTCATCCAGGACGGACACGAAGTCGCGCGTGTCGCGATGGATGATACCGACGCGCTGTATCCGGTGCTCGTCCGCTTCTACGCGCACGAGCGCCAGGAGATCGCCGACTTCAACAAGGCGGTAAAGCAGTTCAGTCAGGACCTGCCCGCCGTGCTCGCCGCTTTGCGCGACATGATCGCCAAAAAGCGCAAGGCGTCCAAACCGTTCGTCGCCGCCGAAAAGGCCTTCCTTCTCCACGCGCAGGAAGCGATCAACCCGGCGGTCACCGAAAGCGACGTGCAGGAAATGCTAATCCAGCACATCCTGACCGAGGACATCTTCGCCAAGGTGTTCGACAATCCCGACTTCCACCGCCAGAACAATGTCGCCTCCGAGCTCTACAAACTTGAGGAAAAGCTCTTCGCGCGGGGCGAGAAATCGACGCTTCTGCGCGCGCTATCTCCATATTATTCGGGCATCGCGCAGACCGCCGCGGTTATCCAGAGCCATTCGGAAAAGCAGGGCTTCCTCAAGGGGCTCTACGAAAATTTCTATAAGGTCTACAACGCCAAGGCCGCCGACCGTTTGGGCGTGGTCTATACTCCCGGCGAAATTGTCCGCTTTATGATCCGCTCCACCGACTGGCTGTGCGAGAAGCATTTCGGCAAGAATCTTATCGATCGCGGCATTGAAATCCTCGATCCCGCCACCGGCACCGGCACCTTCATCGTCGAACTGCTCGAACATTTCCGCGGGCATCACGACAAGCTGCGCCACAAATACAAGGAGGAGATGCACGCCAACGAAGTCGCAATCCTGCCGTATTATGTCGCCAATCTGAACATTGAGGCGACCTATCAGGCGATCACCGGCCAGTTCGCCGAGTTCGAGAATCTGTGCTTCGTCGACACGCTCGACAATGTCGACGCGCTCGGCATCCATACTGGTCACCAGTTCGATTTGCTCGGCAGCCTGACCGACGAGAATATCGAGCGCATCAAGAAGCAGAACCGGCGTAAGATAAGCGTCATAATAGGCAACCCGCCCTACAACGCGAACCAGCAGAACGAGAACGACAACAACAAAAACCGAGCATACGCGCACATCGATGAGCGCATTAAGGCCACATACATTAAGGCGAGCACGGCGCAGAAGACCAAGCTATACGATATGTATGCACGCTTTTATCGCTGGGCGAGTGACCGAATCGGCGACGAGGGAGTTCTGGCATTTGTCACGAACCGTAGTTTTATAGAGAGCCGGACATTCGATGGCTTTCGCAAGATACTTGCGCAAGATTTCAATGAAATTTGGATCGTAGATTTAGGCGGTGACGTTCGAGTTAATCCGCGACTCTCTGGAACCAAACATAACGTGTTCGGCATTCAAACTGGCGTAGCGATCTGCTTTTTAGTACGACGGAATGCCATAGGTGGCAGCACTATTCGATATACCCGTCGCCCAGAAGACGAGACGGCTGAAGATAAGTTAAGTTGGCTTGGGGAATCTTCGATCGCTACGACTCCAATGACGATTCAAAAGCCGAACGCACGGCATGACTGGCTCAACACCGAGGAGATCGGTGGGTGGGATATGATGCTTCGGATCGGCGATCCAGATACAAAAGCCGCGAATACACAAACAAAAGAACGCGCGATATTCAAGCTATATTCTCTTGGAGTTGCAACCAATCGGGACGATTGGGTGTACGACCTCAACAAAGAGAATGTTCTTGCTAAGGTCAATTTTCTTGCTGATCACTTTAACAAATCTCTTTCACGCAATGACACCGATCAATTTGAAGATACAACATTCAAATGGACGCGCTCACTGAAACGGCGCTTCTCGCGCAAACTGCCGATTCAGATTGAGGAATCCCATATCGTTCCGTCCAACTATCGCCCCTTTAGTAAGCAATTTTTGTATTTTGACGAAGCCCTCAACGAGATGCACAATCGCACAAACGAGATATTCAAATTTGGAAAACCGAACCGTTCAATCACAATTATGGGTGATTCAAGCGGAAAGCCTTATTTCACACTAGGGGTCGATCGAGTTCCTGATTTGAATTTCGTGAGCCCCGCATCAGGTGGAAGCCAGACATTTCCTCGCTACCGCTACACCAAATCCGGCGAACAGATCGACAACATCACCGACTGGGCGCTCAACAAGTTCGTCAAGCGATATGGCAAGAAGGGCGTCACCAAGGATGCGATCTTCTACTACATCTACGCCGTGCTCCACGATCCGCTTTATCGCGAGACCTATGCGCTGAACCTCAAACGCGAATTCCCGCGTATCCCCTTCTACCCCGATTTCGCCATGTGGGCGGCGTGGGGCGAGGCGCTAATGGTGCTCCACATCGGCTATGAGGACGTCGCGCCGTGGCCGGTCCAACGGATCGACACGCCGGGTACGCGCGCCGCGGGCACGCACCCCAAGCCAATTCTCAAATCGCAGCCCGAAGCGGGCGTGGTGGTGATTGACGCCGACACACAGATCGCTGCTATTCCGCCGGATGTTTGGACGTATCGGCTTGGCAACCGCTCTGCGGTCGATTGGGTGCTCGACCAGCACAAGGAAAAGCGCCCGCGCGATCCGACGATCGCGGCTGAGTTCAACACCTATCGCTTCGCCGATTACAAGGAGAGCATGATCGCGCTGCTTGCCAAGGTAGTGCGGGTAAGTGTCGAGACCTCTGAGATCACCAAGGCGATGACCCAAATTGATCGCAGCGCATAGCCGCCGGGCAGGAGTCGACCAGAGCCGGTCGTTCAGGTTACCCGCTGCGAAGGTCTGCATTTGACAGAAGCCGCCAAGCGGACCGTCAGCAAGAGCACCCACAGACCGGAAATTTGATGCCGGATGCTGAGCACGCGGAAGCCGCTGTTAGTTCAGGGCTCTTGGTGGATAAGGAGCCCCTCCTCCTTGCCACGGGTCGGTGGGTCTATTGCGGAATAGATGGGCAAATCAGTCTTTCTGCAGTCTCGTGGCGCTAAAACGGTATATCATCGAGATCGCCCAGATCGTCGTCGTCCACCACGCTCATGGCAGCGGTCGACGCACCGAGCGATCCGAATAGACTCGCCAGTGCGGCATCGTCGAATTTGTCGCTCGGCAGATTCGCAGCCCCCGTGAAACTCGCTTCAGTGTCCTCAGCCTCTGCCTCGCGCAATTGCGAAGTTCGGCGTTTGAGGGCGGCATGGGCGCGCTCGACAATGCGCGGATCGGCATCGAAACGAGCGGCGAGCGTGTTGATCGTCTTGCCCCAGTCTTCCAGCGTAGACTCCGAATCCAGGTGACCGAGATTGTCCTCCAAATCTTCCATCATCCGCCGCGCTGCGCCTTGGATCTCGGCGAAAAGCGCTGGCGGCAGACTGCCTTCATGTTCGTCGGCAGCCGCGAGAATGCGGGTGATGTCGTCTGGATCGAGATCGGTCGCAAGCAGACCAGATACCCCGGCCTGAATCGCGTCGATCAGTTCGGACGGTGTCGGCTCGCCCAGAGCCCGGGCTGCACGCAGCCCGGCTAGAATTTCCGGCAGCTTCCTTCCGTCCTCCCACGCAGACAGGACGGCGCAACCCCGGTCGGCGATCGTCTGCGCAGCTGCGATGAACGGCTTGGCGCTCGAGAGCCGCCACCAGTTCACGAGAAGGTCTATGCGGTCGGAATTCGGTAGCTCGTACATTCGAGAACGATATGTTTCTCCTGGAATGCGCTTCCACACCTCCACCGTTACGAACCGTTCGCAAAGCCGAACAAATCTGGAAACGAATGTGGTGACCCCCTCGTTGGTAGGACCGGGCTGCTTCATGAAGTGATCGAAGAGGTTGCGCGCGCTTCGCAGCGTGGGAACGCCTTCGGCCAGCACAGACAACAACGCGTTGTCACTCAGGTAACGCGCTAGATAGTCCCGTACCGACGGATTGACGAAACGCACCATCGTTCCTGATATCACCACGAAGCTGCCCTCGACCGTACGGAGCGCACCTTCGAAATCCTTTGGGTCATACGGCACGCCGAATTTCGCACACAGGACCGGGTGAATGCCGGCGAAGACTTCCTCGAGATCGTCGATCTCCGAGCCGTATTCGGACGTCAGAAACAGGGCGATCAGCAGGTGCTGCGAGCGCCGCGTGATGTGAGTACGGAAGGCTTTGTCCCAGATGAGATCAGGGTCCTTGAGCGTATCGAGAAACGCCTTGGGATACCCTGCCGGATCGGTATCGGCGATCCGGTCTGCCTCTGTCATGAACTGGATGATGCGGGGGTTATAGTGTTTGTGATCGACGATCTTCTTGATCGCTTTCTGATCGATTAGCGCTGCGATGTGGGCTTCGGGTACACCTGCTACAACCAGATGGTTGTATAGGATGCGCGCGCGAATGCGGCGGGTGTAGATGCCCACATCCAGAACATAGCGCGATACGTTGAGCTTGGTATCGGACAAAGCCTCCGAGAGCAATCGCGCCTGCTCGTAAATGTAAGCGCGGGTTGTCAGGATGAACCGCGCACCAGCTGTTCGCCGTACCCGGCTGATGAACCGGGCGAGATCGGTGTCCTGCGTCGACAAAGCGCGCTCGTCGAGCGCGATCCTGCCGAGGAAATCATCAAAGAAGAAAATTTGCCGCTTGCTGTCGTCGATCCGCGCAAACCCTTCTTCAAGATTGCGGATTGCGATGAGTTCCCACTCTTCCGCGATATAAGCGTAGCAAAGCATCTCGGCGAGCGTCGTCTTGCCGACGCCAGGTGGACCCGAAATGATGAGCACGCGCTGATTTTCCAAGATGTCTCGCCCTGATTTGAAACTCGGATTCTCGGCATAAACCTTGAGCTTCGCCTCGATCTCCTGGCGCGTAATCGTCGTGAAGTTGTGCGATGCTGCGTTGAGCACACGGTCGAGCGCACCGGCCCCGGAGAGCCACAGCTTGACGTGACTGCGTTCGATGTTGGGATATTTGCGGAGCAGACCGTTTAAGTCTTCGCATCCGAAGATGTCGTCGATCGAGCGCAACGACGACAGCCCAATGATTTCGGCTAGGGCAGCCTTGTTGTCCGGGGTCAGCGGGCGTGATGTCGCGAGGATGTATCGGTCTGGTTCGAGCCGGTCGATCGCGTCGCGCTCCTTCTTCATCACGCGAGCGAGCGCCGCCATGTCCGACAGGCGATAATGCTTTGCCTGGAGGATCACCGTCTCATCGCCGGTCGCATGTCGGCCGTCGACTCCGCCATCCGGACCTGGTCCGAACGCTTCAAATCGGACGCCAAGTTCGCAACCGATGAGATCGCGTACGAGATCTTCGAAATCGGCAGGGGAGAGGGTCTCGAAACTGTAGGTCAATTAAAGGCAGATCCCGCACGTTGCCATCAGATCTGGCGGGGCGTTACGCAGCCAGTCACGGGCCCTATTTTTATACGTAGCGCGACGCTGTGTATATGGTGCTGCCGGTCGTAACGGGGGGAAGCCATGCTCGATAGTGTCTATATTCTGGAAACGCTGGATCCGGAGGACTTTTTCGAGCGCCGCTTGGACGGCCATGCCGCGAACGAGATCCTGAAGATTTTGGACGTCACGACGGAATACCGGATCGCCTTCACCAGGCCGCTCGTCGAGCGGGCCATCGCCGAGGCAGCGAAAAGCAAGGCGCAGGTCCTACATTTTTCGTCGCACGGCAATGGCACCGGCGTCTTTCTCACCAACGGAAAGAAGCTCAGCTGGGCGGCGTTCGTCGATCTCATCAAGCCCGCCGCTGGGCCCGACACGGCGCTGGTCATGGCAACTTGTGGGGGCGGCGATCAGGAGCTCACGAAGGCTTTGACCGCGGCCGGCGTCGTCTTCGGCTGGGTGTTTGGATCGACCGCCGAAAAAGTCCATTTTTCGGACTGCTGCCTGGCCTGGTCGATACTCTACAATCGTCTGTGCGATCATGGCTTCGACAAGCCGGCCTTGATGACCACGCTCAACGCAATCAACGCAGCGATCGATGGCGACTTTGTCTATCGCCGCTGGACGGGGAAGAAATATCACCGCTTTCCGACGGAGAAATAGCATAACCGCTGCGCACCGGCGAGGGGAGCTCGCCGTCTCTTGACTCAGCACTTCTGCGATGGGGGATGATCCTTGGGTATTTGGCAGTTCTTCCAGCCACCGCTCTACTGGCAGCAATTCGAGGAGCTGTGCACGGCATTGCTGACCGAGGTCTATAGCGTCCCCAATGCGCAGCAGGTCGGTCGCCCCGGGCAGGCGCAGCACGGCGTCGATGTCTTCGGCACCTCGAGCCGCTACGGCAGGATTGGCATCCAGTGCAAACGGCTCGCCGATCTCGACGAGAACGGTAATCCTTATCCGGGCGGGCCGATCTCGCGCGCGTTTCTGCGCGACGAGGCGGACGCGGCGCTCGGCTTCACGTCCGATCTGAGCCTATGGATCCTTGCCACGACCGCACGGCGCGACACCAAGGTCCAAGCCTGGGTCGAGGAGATCAACGACAAGTGGGCACGGGCGGGACGCAACCGCATCGCGATCGTCTGGACCTGGGACGAGTGCATCTCCCACCTCAACAGCTATCCCGACTTGCAGCGCCGCTACTATCGCGACGTCATCCAGGTGCGCGCGCCTAAGGACCTAGACGAGATCATCCTGCGCACCATCGCGATGGCATTTGCCCGGCCGGCCTTCGAGGTGCCGCTTCACTGCGAAACTCCGAGCGAGTTCTTCCAGGCGTTGAAGGACACACAAAAGGCGCTGCGCACCGGCGAATTGGTCGATCGCGAAAGCCGCCAAGTCATCCGCAAGGCGATCGGCGGCTATCAAGAACTCGACGATACTGTGGCGCGGAATGGCCTTCGCGACGTCGACCAGAATCTGAAGCTCCTGCGCATGCAGCTCGAGCAGGGCTTGAAGGACGGCACGATCGTCGCTGTCGGCACTTGCCTCGATCTTCGCCAACCCGCTCTGGCGCGGCATCTCGATGACCTGCGTCAGCGCTGTCTCGATAATCTGAACCGCGTTCTAGGCCACGCCGGCTGAGGTGGTCCCGCCTTCTTGGACAGTTTGGCGGCTGAGTTAAGCTAATCCCGGTTGTCGTTCATGCCGCCTGTTTGATCATCAGGTCATGGGG
>NZ_JAASQK010000022.1 GCF_011762195.1 Sphingomonas oligoaromativorans
CTCCTATGGACTACCGGGACAACCGCCACTCGCCTCTCAAAGGGGTCCCTTTTCGACGCCTATAGGGGGTCCCTTTTGGACGCCGATTGACAGCAAGAGGTGAAGCCCGTAGATCAGGCCTCAAGAGCATCAGGCTCTGAAGATACTGAAAGGAACTCGACATGCTTGTACGGGACATCCTGAAGGCCAAGACGACGCCCCGTCTGATTACCGTTTCCGCAACCGCCTCCCTCCAGAAAGCGAGCGAGCAGCTCGCGCGGCAAAATGTCGGCATGTTGTTGGTGACAGCCGACGATGGCCGCCTGCTCGGCATGCTTTCGGAGCGCGACGTCGTTGGCTACGCCTCGCGGCACGGTCTTTATTCGCTCGCCCACGAAGTGCGTCAGGCAATGGCAGACGTGTCGATCGTCGCATCGCCGCTCAGCCCGGTCAGCGACATGATGAAGATCATGACCGTTCAACGTGCCCGCCATCTGCCGGTATTCGACGGTGCCGAGCTGGTCGGCGTGATCAGCATCGGCGACATCCTGCATTCGCGACTGGCCGAGAAGGATCTCGAGGCAACCGTGCTGCGCGATCTCGCCCGGACCTCGCTCGCGCTCGCTGCCTGACCGACCGAGAGTTCGTACCAGTGGCTTAGCGTTTGCGCCGGCTACGATCCGCGCTTCCTTATCTCCAGTTGTGACCAGCCGCCGACTACCCCTCGGCCCTGGTTGCCGGGCACCGGCTCTCCTGTCCTCCCTCCCCGAGAGCCGGTGCATACCTCCGCCGATCCCCGAAAGTGGCCAAGGGACTATGATGACCACGGCCACCAAGGGCGCGCTTCTGTCCTCGCTCGCGATGGGCGCGTCCACCGCGAGCCATGCCCAGGCCGCGAAGATGGAGAAGTGCTATGGCGTGTCGCTCGCCGGCAAGAATGACTGCAAGGCCGGTGCCGGTACGAGCTGCGCGGGCACCTCGCACGTCGACTTTCAGGGCAACGCCTGGAAGCTGGTCCCGGTCGGCACCCGCACGAAGATCCAGACCCCAAGGGTTCCGGCTCGCTGACGCCCAAGGCCTGAGGCGGTGGTCATGCACCCCACCGCAGGCCTCGGCTCGCTCTGGAACAGGCCGAGTTTCGACACGCGCAGAAGAAGAGCCCCTCCATCACGGAGCGAGACTCGCCCGGCATCCGGCACCGAACGGGATCGCGGCTCCTCAGAAATTCTCGCTCCAGGGACGCAGCGCGATCTCCCAGGACCAAGCGTTGCGGGGCTGTCGGAGCACGTCCACATAGCTTTGAGCGATCGCGTCCGGGTCGAGCAGGCTGTCGGGCCTGTCGGGATCCTCCCGATAGGTGCCGCGAACGGCGCCATCGATCACGAAGTGGGCGACGTGAATGCCCTGGGGATGGAGTTCGCGGGCCGCACTTTCGGCAAGACCGCGGCGTCCGAACATGCCCATCGCGAAGGGCGCCGAGCGCGGATAGCCTTTGACGCTCGCCGACGCTCCGATCAGCAGGATGGCGCCCGACTTGCGGGGAACCATGCGCCGGGCGGCCTGCTGAACAACGAGGAAAGCGGCGAAGGTCGAGGTCTTGATGACCCGTTCGACATCGGCCGCGTCGAGATCGGCGAGCGGTCCGGCGACGCGGGCGACGGCGTTGTAGAGCACGATGTCAACGGGTCCCAGTTCAGCCTCGGCTTCGTCGAACAGGGTTGCAACGCTCGCCGGATCGGTCGCGTCTGCGGCGAACCGGAAGGCGCCGATGTCGCTGGCGAGCGGCTCGAGCTTGTCCGTGTTGCGGGACGACAGACCGATTTTGATCCCCTCGGCGGCGAAGGCGCGTGCGACCGACGCGCTGATGCCGGGGCCGGCACCGACGATAAGGGCAGTCTTGTAGGGTATCGGACGCATCACGATCTCCTGTTCGCATCGCGTGGGTTGAGCTCGACGGACGACATGCCTTTTCCGCTGCCGATCGGAGTCCGTCGAGACGCTCGCGCCGACGATGACGACGAACCTCCTGTTCGGAGCGCCGGGCCAGAGGTTGCATGGATCGGCACCTCAAGGCCGGCAGTCGCTCAGACCGATCGAGTCGAGAACCCGATCGTTATTCGCTGGACAGTGAATATAGATATTTGTGCGAATATTCGCTCATGGCGGCTCATTCGCCGAGCAGAAAATATGATGAAATTCGAGAATGACGAGGAGGAATTTCTGAACGGGCTTGAGCGGCCCCCACGGGGTGGACCGGCTTGATTGTTAGTGCATGATCGCCTCCTTCGCCATGGCCGGGCGGAGGTGGAGCGAAGCGGAACCGGAGGCCGGCCATGGCGATGTCGCCGTTTCCGGGGCCGGCGGGCGGTAACCGAGGCTGCTGTGAGGGCGCACGGTATTGTAATGGCGCCGCCAGGCTTCGATCAGCACCCTGGCCTTGGCGAGGCTGTAGAAGACTCGCCGTTCGGCAGCTCGTCGCGAAGAGAGCCGTTGAAGCTCTCGTTATAGCCGTTCTCCCAGGGTGAGCCCGGCGTGATATAGAGCGTCTTCACGCCGATCTTACCGAGCCATTTCCGGACCTCGCCAGCGATGAATTCGCTGCCGTTATCCGACCGGATATGAGCAGGGGGACCACGCCAGAAGAACAGCTCCGCCAAGGCCGCCCCTCATCCAGCTCTTACCCCACCTGCGTCGCAGGGGACGTGAATTGGGCCATAATCGGACAGGCAGGCTTTACGCGAAAGCCCCTGGAAAACGGACACTGGATCCTTCGTTGGATTAGGCAGACCAAACCCTCTTGCCATCTTCGCAGCGATGATCGTCACCGTCAGGCCTGAATCCGGAGGGGGCTCTGGCGGAAAGCGAAGCCGTAGAGCGCGGTGCGAAACCGGCATCCATGCCGGAGGGACGAAGGCTCCGGCCGCCGCGATACCCTCGCAACTGGGGCGAGGGAGCAACTATCTCAGCTGACAACTAGACTCCGCTTGGCGTGACGAGTTTGAGACCAATCACCCCAGCGAAGATCAGGACCAGGCAGAAAATACGGGCCGGCGAAGCGGTATCTCCAAGCAGGATGATGCCCAGAACGGCGGTGCCAGCAGCGCCTATCCCGGTCCACACGGCGTATCCGGTCCCGACGGGCAGCGTTCGAAGCGCCAGGGAGAGAAGAATGACGCTCGACACGCCGGCCGCGACCGTCAGCAACGAAGGCATCGGCCGGGTGAAGCCTTCGGATGCCTTCGTGCACAGCGCGAAGACGATTTCGAGGATGCCGGCAATGCCAACAAGTTCCCATGCCATGGTGTGTTTCCTTCCAGGCCCGGCGCATTCGGCGGGCAAGGGAGTGGGTGTGATGGACAGCCAGCCCGCGATGGCGAGCCGGCTGCAGTTGGTTGTTTCAGGCTTGCTGCGTAGTGACCGGGGTCGAGCGGAACGCGATGCCAAAACGGTTGAACGCGTTCATCAGCCCGATTGCATAGGTCAGGTCGGCAAGCTCGATATCGCTGAACGCAGCGGTCGCCGCTGCGTAGTCGGCGTCGGGCACGCCCGTCTCGGAGACTCGGGTCACGCTTTCAGCCCAGGCGAGGGCGGCGCGCTCGCGCGGGCTGAACAGCGTGCCCGCGTCATGCCAGACCGACAACAGCACCAGCTTTTCCACGGCGAGGCCCGATTTGATCAAGTCGCGCGTGTGCATGTCGATGCAGAAGGCGCAGCCATTGATCTGTGATACGCGGAGATAGACAAGGTCGATCAGATCCTTCGGCAGGCTGCCTTTCTGGAGGGTAACGTAGACGCCGCCAAAGGCCTTGTAGCCGTCGGGCGAAACCTTGGCGTAGTCGATGCGGTTGCTCATGATGCATTCTCCATTGATTGGAATGCCTGCATCTTGCGCGACCTTGGCCTAGTGAGGGAGGGCCATGAACGGGCTTATTGTCTGGGCCATGATCGTGACTCCTGGATCACAGGAGTTCCCTGATCTGGACGGCGAGTTTCTCGGCGACTTCGCGAGAGGTCACGTTGGTGAAGTTGAGCAACAATCCGGCGGCGTCACGCGCTCCCATGGTCCAGTCCGACAGCGCCTCGGCATAAAGGCCGGCTTCGCGCATCCGCGTGACCAGTTCGCGGTCGGAGATGCTCGCCCGCAGCCGCAACACCAGGTGCATTCCTCCTGGCTGGGCATCGATCCGGACATGCTCACCGAGTACAGCTTCGACCCCCGCCACGGTTGCGCGTTTCCGCTCGGAATAGAGCCGGCGCATGCGCTGGATGTGCCGCGCGAAATGGCCTTCCTGCATGAAAGCCGTGACGATCGCCTGGGTGAGCGCCGGACTCCCGCCGGCAAAGGCGGTGACGATCTTCTCGAACCGTTCAACCAGTGCTTCCGGCACTACGAGATAGGCAAGGCGAAGGCTGGGGAAAAGAACCTTGCTGAAGGTGCCCGCGTAGAGCACGCGGCCATCACGATCGAGGCTCTTCAGCGCCGGCAGCGGGCGGCTGACATAGCGATACTCGCCGTCATAATCGTCTTCGATGATCCAGCTCTCGGTCCGCGTCGCCCAGTCGAGCAACGCCATCCGGCGGGAAAGCGAAAGCGACATGCTCAACGGGCTTTGATGCGCCGGCGTGACGACTGCCGCCCGGGCATGCGACGCGCGCGCGATCGCCGTCTCGACCATCATGCCCTCGTCATCCACGGCCACGGGCTCGGCTGATATGCCGAGATGGCCGAGCAGTTCGCGAGTGGGCGGGAAGCCCGGATCCTCAACCCAGACGCGATCGCCCGACGTCAGCAAAGCGTGGGAGATCAGTTCCAGCGAGGCACGATAACCAGAGGTGACGAAGATCTGCGAGGGACCGCAACGGATCCCGCGCGAGACCTGCAGATAGGCGGCGATCTCCGACCGCAGCGCCCAACTGCCATGCACTGGTGGGTGGACCATATCGATGGGCTGCATCGCGCGAACGCAACGCGCGCCGAGGCGAGCCCAGAGTTTCCGGGGAAAGACATCGAGCGCGGGCAGTCCCATCTGGAAGGGAAGGATGGAATCGGGGCGGTAGCTGGTCGGGTCACCGATCGGTCTTGGTGGCGGCGCGGCAAGAGGAGCATGCGGCTTTATGCCCGGCGCCACCACCGTTCCGGCCTGACCGCGCGGAAGGATATATCCCTCCGCCGCGAGCAACGAATAGGCTGTCTCGACGGTGCCGCGGGCCAGTCCGAGTTCAGTCGCGAGTGCGCGCGCCGATGGAATCCGGTCTCCGGGTTTGAGGGCCTCAGCGGCAATAGCTGCGCGGACCCGGTCGTAGATCTGCCGATAGAAGGGCTCGGCCGCCGTCGAATCGAGCGGCGGGAAATCGCGAAGATCGGGACGGGTCATGGGCCGATCATAGCCGGGAACAGGGACAATCGAAATCATGGCCCAATCATTGATGTCATTCATGGCCCTTGGGCATCGGCCATATCTCCGTCATTCAGAAGCCATGCAACACGCTCCTGAAAAACCGGAAGACGGACAAGTGAAGCAAATTCTGTACCTCACCTGCAGCCCTCGCGGGCGCGCTGGCGAGAGCTCCAAATTGTCACGCATCATCGTCGATTGCCTGCTCGAGCGCGAGCCGATGACGCAAGTGGTGGAACGCGTGATCGGCGGCAATGCTCTTCAGCACGTCGATGGCGATTATGCCTTGTCCCAGGCGTTGGCGGAGGACGTCTCCCAAGAGGGATCGATGATCCGGTCCGAGGAACTGATCCGCGAGCTGGAGAGTGCGGACTATCTCGTCATCGGTACGCCAGTGCACAATTTCACCGTACCTTCGACCCTGAAGGCTTGGCTGGATCACGTCGTCCGCGTGCGCCGCACCTTCGATGTGAGTCGGGACGGCAAGATCCCGTTGCTGCACGATCGGCCCGTCTTCGTCGGGGTATCGTCGGGCGGCAGGATTTCCGGCACGCGCACCCGCCAGCCTGACTTCCTCACACCATACCTAAGGGCGGTTCTCGGCATCATCGGCCTGCAGGACATGCGCTTCTTTTCGATCGAAGGAACTGCGGCTGGCCCGGACGCGACGGCATTGGCGCAGCGCGAAACCGGACGCGCCATTCGCGAGCACTTCGCCTCGCTGGCCTGAGGAACCCGCCTCCCACGCGCTTACCGAATGAAGCCGGTGGGCGCCGAGATATCAAAGGACACAGAATGACGATCGTGAAAGCAGCGGCTGTCCAGATCAGTCCGGTTCTCTACAGCCGGGCGGGGACGATCGAAAAAATCGTCAGGAAGATTCGTGAACTGGGAGAAAATGGTGTCCAGTTCGCGACCTTCCCCGAGACCATTATCCCCTATTATCCCTATTTCTGCTTCGTCCAGTCGGCGTTCGATATGAAGATGGGCAAGGAGCATCAATGCCTGATCGATGAAGCGCTGGTCATACCCTCGGCGGAGACGGACGCGATCGCGCAGGCCGCCAAGGAAGCGAACATGGTGGTCTCGATCGGCGCCAACGAACGTGACGGTCGCACGCTCTACAACACCCAATTGCTGTTCGATGCCAATGGAACGCTCGTCCAACGGCGCCGCAAGATCACCCCGACCTATCATGAAAAGTTGATCTGGGGACAAGGCGACGGGTCGGGGCTTCGCGCCGTCGACACCGCGGTCGGTCGGATTGGTCAGTTGGCCTGCTGGGAGCATTATCTCCCGCTGGCACGCTATGCGCTGATCGCGGACGGCGAGCAAATTCATTCCGCGATGTACCCCGGCTCTTTTGCCGGGCCACTCTTCGCCGATCAGATGGAAGTCAGTATCCGCCAGCACGCCCTCGAGTCCGCCTGCTTCGTCGTCAACGCGACCGCCTGGCTCGACCCGGATCAACAAGCCCGGATCATGAGTGATACCGGCTGCGCGATCGGGCCTATTTCCGGTGGCTGTTTCACGGCTATCGTTGACCCCGAGGGCCGGATTATCGGTGAGCCCATCACCTCAGGCGAAGGCGAAGTCATTGCGGATCTGGACTTCGCCCTGATCGATTTCCGCAAGCGGGTCATGGATTCGCGCGGCCATTACAGTCGACCGGAACTGCTAAGCTTGAGGATCGACCGGAGTCCCGCGCCTCACGTGCACGAGCGAAACACCGAGCGTCCGGACAACCTAGGCGACGATCTAGGTTGCGTTGACAAAGTGCGGCAACCACCTGCGGATGGCAGCGAGATTGAGGAAGCTGGCGAAGGACAGGGCGGTCTTGTCGTAGCG
>NZ_JAASQK010000023.1 GCF_011762195.1 Sphingomonas oligoaromativorans
TCAGATCCCCACGCGCCATCGCTGCTCCCCGCAAAGAGCTGCCTTGAATCAAACTTCAGGCCGTTTGGGAATCCACTTTGTCAACGCAACCTAGTCCTCGCTTCCACCCGTAGTTATTCTGATGGCCAGCGTCGATCGCAGATATCTCGGATATGTTAACGACATTTATTTAAATAGTTTAATTTAGTTCGAACAAATTGTTCTAGTGGCATGGTATTTGTGGTGCCACTTCGCAATCCTCAAACAGGGTGAGCTTGTAGAGGGCGGCGACGCGAACGCGACGTGCAGGGTGGGTCATGGCGATACGGGCGCCATGACGTTCGCCCCGGAGATCTCGCGGATCGAGATCGCGGTGAAGGGCGGCACGACGGTCGTCGCAAACGACGAGCATCCGCTCAAGGTGTCGCCGGAGAAGATCCCCAAGCTCAAGCCCGCCTTCCGCGAGGACGGCACGATCACGGCGGCGAGCGCGTCCGCCAACGCCGATGGCGCGGCCGCGCTCGTCCTCATGCGGCGCTCCGAGGCCGAACGCCGCGGCCTCGGCATCCTCGCTGAGATCAGGGGCCACTCGACCCACTCGCAGGATCCGGTCTGGTATACGACGACCCCCGCACCCTCGATCTGCAAGCTGCTCGAGCGGATCGGCTGGAAGGTCGCCGATGTCGACCTCTTCGAGATCAACGAGGCGTTCGCCGTCGTGCCGATGGCCGCCGCGAAAGAACTCGGCATCGATCCAAAGCGGCTCAACGTGAACGGCGGAGCGTGCGCGCTCGGACACCCAATCGGCGCGACCAGCGCCCGGCTGATCGAAGTCGTGCAGATATCCGCCCACCCGGGGACGCCGGATGAAGCACCGTGCCGACGCACGTTAGCGCTTGACGACCAGCATCTTCTCAGCGCTCATCTCGCGCGCCGTATGGGGAATTCCCCCGACATTGTAGCCGGACTGACGCCAGCCCGCGAACGGCATCCAGTCGGTCCGGAAGGCCGTATGGTCGTTGATCAGGACGGCTCCACCATCCAGCCTTTCCGCCGCTTCGAACGCCACATCGATATTGGACGTGAAGACGCTCGACTGGAACGCGAACGGCAGACTGTTCGCCCGCGCGATGGCGTCGTCCAGCAAGGAGTAGCCGTAGATGCAGGTCACGGGCCCGAAGATCTCGAGCGTCGACACCTTCGCTTCCTCCAGCGGGTCCACCAAAACGCAGGGTTTGAGCGTGGTTGCGCTGTGACGGCCGCCGCCGATCTGGCGGGCTCCCGCTCTGATCGCCTGCTCGACCCAGGACGACACGCGGTCGGTTTCCCTCGGTAGGATCAACGGTCCGACCTCGGTCTCGGGTCGGGTGGGATCGCCGACACGTAGCTTTGCCACACGCTGAGCCAGTCGGTCGACGAGAGCGTCCTTCAAGGCGCCATGGACGAAGATCCGTTGCACCGACACGCACACCTGCCCCGCGTGATAATAGCCCCCCTTCACGAGCGGCTCGATCACCCGGTCGAGATCGGCGTCCCTGTCGACGATAACTGGCGCGGCGCCCCCATGTTCTAACGCACAGCGGGTGCCGGGCGCGAGCCTGGAGCGAAGATGCCAGCCCACCTTGGCGGAGCCAATGAAACTCAGGAAGGCGATCCGCTGGTCTGTGGCGAACGCCTCCGCGAGGTAGTTGTCCGCCGGGAGAAAAGTCTGGACCCAGCCTTCCGGCATGCCGGCTTCGTGGATGAGCTCAACCAGCCTGAGGCAGCTCAGAGGCGTGGTCGGTGCCGGCTTGATTATGATCGGACAGCCGGCCGCGATCGCCGGCCCCAACTGATGCACGCAGAGGTTCAGAGGATGGTTGAACGCCGAGATCGCGGCGACCACGCCGATCGGCTCCAAGATCGTCCAGGCCCGGCGACCGTCGCTGGCGGGCGTAAGCCCCATTGGAATCTCTACGCCAGCCCGCGTGCGCATGACCTCGGCGGAGTTCTGGATGCCGTCGATCGCGCGATCGGTCTCGATCAGCGCGTCGGTCAAGGGCTTGCCGCCCTCCCGCGCTATCAGAAGGGCGAGCTCGTCACGACGGGTCGTCATAAGCTCCGCAAGCTTATGGAGAACGGCGATGCGCTGGTGAGGCTTGAGCCAGCCCCCACGGTCGCGGAACAGCCGATATGCGATCGCCAGCTTCGCCTCCAGCGCCTCGGCGCCGTCGGTCTCGATCGAGGTCATGTGCGCGCGATCATAGGCTTGAAAAACGTCGAGCATGGGTGCCTCCGCGAATGAACAGATCAGGAGTGGCCGCAGACCTAACGGTTGCGGCTTGCGAGTTCCTCCACGAGCACACGGACATTCTCGCTGTAGTCGATCGGCACCGCGACAATGTGCACGCCTCCTTCGGAGAAGGCCTGCTCAAGCGTGGCGGCGACCGCGTCAATCGTCTCCACGGTGTGGCCCTTTGCCCCATAGGCTCGTGCGTAGGCGGCGAAATCCGGATTGCCGAAAGTCATGCCATAGTCCGGGAATTTGTCGACGGCCTGCTTCCACCGGATCATGCCGTAGGCGGCATCGACGATGACGAGCACTACCAGGTCGAGCTTCAGCCGGACAGCCGTCTCGATCTCCTGACTGTTCATCATGAAGCCGCCATCGCCACAGACCGCCATCACGCGCCGCGTCGGGTTGAGGAGCTTCGCCATGATCGCGGACGGTAGGCCGGCGCCCATGGTCGCCAGCGCATTGTCGAGCAACAGCGTGTTGGCGACATGGGTGCGGTAGTTCCGGGCGAACCAGATTTTGTACATGCCGTTGTCCAGGCAAGCGATGCCATCGTCTGGCAACACCGACCGGACGTCGCGGACGAGGCGCTGCGGCGTGACCGGAAAACGGGTCTCGTCCGTCCCCAAGTTGATGCGGTCGAGAATCCCCTGCCGAAGCTCGAAGATCGGGTTGCTACCAGCTGAGACCGGTTCCAAGCGGTCGGCGAGCGCGATGACGTTCGCGGCGATGTCGCCGATCAGCTCAACGTCCGGAAAGAAGACCTCCTCCACCGAGGCTGAGGCATAGCCGATGTGAACGACTTTTCGGCCGGGCGCAGCGCGCCCCATCAGGAAGGGCGGCTTCTCCACAACGTCGTGGCCGATCGCCACGATCAGATCGGCTCGATCGATCGCGTCATGCACATAATCGCGTTCCGTGAGAGCGGCGGTGCCAACATAGAGGTTGGAGCCGCCGTTGACCGAGCCCTTGCCCATCTGGGTATTGAAGAAAGGAAGCTCCGCCCGCCGAACGAAGGAGGACAGCGGTTCGGCGAGATATGGGCGGCTGGCCGCCGCCCCCAGCATGATGAGCGGTGCCTTCGCCTCCCGGATCAGCGCCGCGACACGCGCGAGGGCCTGCTCGTCTGCTACCGGGCGATTAATCTCGTGGACAGGCACGAGCGGCACATCCGCCTCCTCGGCAGCGATGTCTTCGGGCAGCTCAAGATGAACGGGTCCTGGGCGCTCGGCCATGGCTGTCCGGAATGCTTCGCGCACAAGGGTCGGGATCGAGGCCGCGGTTACGATCTGACGCGTGAGCTTCGTGAGAGGCCGCATGGCATCGACGATGTCGACGATCTGGAAGCGCGCCTGCCGCGCACTCTTGATCGGCTTCTGGCCGGTGATCATCAACATCGGCATAGCGCCGAGATGGGCGTAGGCCGCGCCTGTCGTGAAATTAAGTGCGCCTGGTCCGAGCGTAGAAAGACACACGCCAGGGCGCCCGGTTAGGCGTCCGTGTGTTGCGGCCATGAATGCCGCGGCTTGCTCGTGCCGCGTCAGGACGAGCTCTATCTTGGAGGAACGGAGCGACTCGACGACGTCGAGATTCTCCTCTCCTGGTATGCCGAAGATGCGATCGACGCCCTCGTTCTCAAGCGCCGCAACCAGCAGGTCCGAACCTTTGGTCATGCACATCCTCCCCCGGTAGGGTAATCGCCTGGTCTGATCCAACGCGCCGCGCATTGGAGCAAACTAGGCGACGACGACCAGCGCCCAATTGCGCCACCCGAATGCCACAATATTGGACTTTGAAACCGGAATTGTGAAATCGCCAGCTGATCGTCGGCACCGATCGAAAGGGGCGCTCCAATCGGCCTATAAGCGGTTCGAACGGCGACACGGGGACATCCATTGGGCGGATACACATCGCCCTACGGCCATCATCGCACAGCCACGCTGGTGCAGGGGGCGTCCCCCCGTCAGGCTATCATCGACGCAGTAAAGCATACCGTCCACGGGGATGGCGCTCCATAAAGCCATGGGCGACGGGCCAGATGAACGGACGGCCGCTATTGAGAACGGCCGCTGCGTCCTTCAACGGCTGAGAGCAAGCGAGAAGCCGAGATCGCGGGCACGACGGATGAAGCTCAGTCAGCCAAGCTCCGCCTCGCCATAGGTGCGATAGTTGCCGGACGTCCCTGAGGGGGTCGGCAGCAAGCCCTGCTTCTCATACCAGCGGATCGCCTCGACTTTGGTGCCGGTCGCGCGGTAGAGCATGTGCCTCCGACTGGCCCGATGCAGCTGTGCATCCGTGTGTCTGCTCGCGGCCGATATGCCCTGTCCGTGGTCCATGATCGCGCCGGCGGCGGCCCGTTCAGCCTCAGCCGAGATGGCATCGGCTTTGCCGGCAATCCGCGCCTCGGAGTGTCCAAACCGCGGGTTGCCGCCGCAGCGATCGAGGCCGGCCCGGGCCTCGCAGCGATCACCGTTGTTATGAACTCTAGGCGAGGTTTGCTTTCATTCGGCCCATTGGATGGCAGGTGAAATCGGTGCGAACAAGGCGGTGGACTGACTTATGCTACAAGTTATAGGCGACGCCCAATCGGATCGTTCGCGGACGCATTGGCGTGATCTGGTTGCCCGTCCGCACACCAAATGGATTGCCGAGTGCGAAAATATTGCGCCCGGCGTCCAGCAAGTTCGAGACATCCAGTGACACTGATACCTGCTTGCAGGTCCACCGTGCACCAAGGCGCGTATCGGCATGATCCCCCTGCGGCAACGACAGGACAGGGCCTACGCCGAGCCGCGACTTACCTTGGTAGCGGACCGAAGCCGAAAAGCTGAGTTGGGAGTTATCGCCGACAGGCATTTCGTATCGGACTGCAGTCTGCGCGCCCAAGGAGGCGATGTTCGGCAGCGTTGCATCACGCTCACCCTCAAAGCCGGCTGCCGGAGAGGTCAGGCGGCTCTTGTTCGCGAAGATCGCGCCACTGATCGTGAGCGCATGCCAGGGCCGCCAATCCGACTGAGCCTCAACGGCCAATATTCGTCTGAGGTGGTGCCGGTTTTCTGGACAGGGTGTTAAGCTACTCCCGACCTGATGGATTGGTACGGGAATGAAGACGACGAGGAAGCGCTACAGC
>NZ_JAASQK010000024.1:0-2500 GCF_011762195.1 Sphingomonas oligoaromativorans
TGGTTGCGGGGACAGGATTTGAACCTGTGACCTTCAGGTTATGAGCCTGACGAGCTACCGGGCTGCTCCACCCCGCGTCACCATGGTTGCCGTATGGCTTTGGGACCGGAGGTCCGCAAGGCCGAACGGCCGTCGCGGTATTCCCGCGGAAAGCCAAGGCAGCGGATGCTGCCGCCGGCGGCTGAGGCCGGCCAGGAATGTGAATGGGTTTTGATACGGGTGTGTCGCGCCGGCGACAAAGCCTGGCGGCGTCCTACTCTTCCATCGCTTAAGCGATAGTACCATCGGCGCTGTCTGGTTTCACGGCCGAGTTCGGGATGGGATCGGGTGGGTCACAGACGCTATGGCCACCAAGCTATGTGGCCGGCGCGGTCATGTATCGTTCTAGAGATCGTGCACGTTGTTACTATGCTGAATGAGGTACCAATCAGACAGATCAGGTCTGTCATTGATGGTGGGGCTCAATCAAGCGCGAATAGAGCAATTAGGACCGGTTAGCTCCATGCGTTACCGCACTTCCACATCCGGCCTATCAAGGTCGTGGTCTTCGACCGCTCTAAGAAATCTTATCTCGAGGGAGGCTTCCCGCTTAGATGCTTTCAGCGGTTATCCCGTCCGTACATAGCTACCCTGCTGCGCTCTTGGCAGAACGACAGGTCCACCAGAGGTACGTTCAACCCGGTCCTCTCGTACTAGGGTCAACTCCTCTCAAATTTCGACGCCCACGGCAGATAGGGACCAAACTGTCTCGCGACGTTCTGAACCCAGCTCACGTACCACTTTAATTGGCGAACAGCCAAACCCTTGGGACCTGCTCCAGCCCCAGGATGTGATGAGCCGACATCGAGGTGCCAAACAACCCCGTCGATATGAGCTCTTGGGGGTTATCAGCCTGTTATCCCCGGCGTACCTTTTATCCGTTGAGCGATGGCCCTTCCACGAGGGACCACCGGATCACTATGACCGACTTTCGTCTCTGCTCGACTTGTCAGTCTCGCAGTCAGGCTGGCTTATGCCATTGCACTCTAACAGCCGGTTTCCAACCGGCCTGAGCCAACCATCGCGCGCCTCCGTTACTCTTTAGGAGGCGACCGCCCCAGTCAAACTACCCGCCACAGAGGGTCCCTCATCCAGTTTCATGGATGCAGGTTAGACATCAGAAAACAACAGGGTGGTATTTCACCTATGGCTCCACCAAGGCTGGCGCCCTGGCTTCAAAGCCTCCCACCTATGCTACACAGTTCTTTCCTAATGCCACTCTGAAGCTGCAGTAAAGGTGCACGGGGTCTTTCCGTCTAACCGCGGGTACTCCGCATCTTCACGGAGAATTCAATTTCGCTGAGCATGTGCTGGAGACAGTGGGGAAGTCGTTACGCCATTCGTGCAGGTCGGAACTTACCCGACAAGGAATTTCGCTACCTTAGGACCGTTATAGTTACGGCCGCCGTTTACCTGGGCTTCATTTCAGTGCTTGCACACCTCCACTTAACCTTCAGGCACCGGGCAGGCGTCAGACCCTATACGTCGTCTTGAAGCCGACTTAGCAGAGCCCTGTGTTTTTGCTAAACAGTCGCTACCCCCTGGCCTGTGCCCCCCATCAGTGCTTGCGCATAGATGGGGCCTCCTTCTTCCGAAGGTACGGAGGCAATTTGCCGAGTTCCTTCAGCACACTTCTCTCAAGCGCCTTGGTATACTCTACCTGACCACCTGTGTCGGTTTCGGGTACGGACTGTACGGGGAGGCTATTTCCTGGAACCGCGTCGAAGCATGTCCAATCCAATAAGGACATACAACTTAAGCGATCCGTCACACATCCCCAGGCTCAGGAATATTAACCTGATTCCCATCGACTACGCCCTTCGGCCTCGTCTTAGGGTCCGGCTCACCCTGCGCGGATTAGCCTTGCGCAGGAACCCTTGGTCTTTCGGCGACAGGGCATCTCACCCTGTTTATCGCTACTCATGTCTGCATTCGCACTTCCGATACCTCCACGCCCCATTACCAGGACGCTTCACAGGCTTACGGAACGCTCCGCTACCGCGTGATCATAGATCACACCCTAAGCTTCGGTGCGTGTCTTGAGCCCCGTTACATCTTCGCCGCAGGAACCCTTGTTTAGACCAGTGAGCTGTTACGCTTTCTTTAAAGGATGGCTGCTTCTAAGCCAACCTCCTGGTTGTTTTGGGATTCCCACATGCTTTCCCACTTAGACACGACTTGGGGACCTTAGCTGTAGGTCAGGGCTGTTTCCCTCTTGACGACGGACCTTAGCACCCGCCGTCTGTCTCCCGGATAGTACTCCTGGGTATTCGGAGTTTGGTTAGAGTTGGTAGATCTCGCGACCCCCGCATCCATCCAGTGCTCTACCCCCCAGGGTATTCATCCGAGGCACTACCTCAATAGTTTTCGCGGAGAACCAGCTATTTCCCGGCTTGATTGGCCTTTCACCCCTAAACACAACTCATCCGGTAACTTTTCAACGTTAATCGGTTCGGTCCTC
>NZ_JAASQK010000025.1 GCF_011762195.1 Sphingomonas oligoaromativorans
CAGATCCCCACGCGCCATCGCTGCTCCCCGCAAAGAGCTGCCTTGAATCAAACTTCAGGCCGTTTGGGAATCCACTTTGTCAACGCAACCTAGTCAGATTTCCTAGCCGGTCTCAGCATATCGGATGATGCTTTGGCCTTGGACGCTCGCGACCAGTTCGCCCGCCCGTGACAGGATTCTACGTAACAGAGGAGAGGAGTTCGCCTCGTTATACCCCAGATTGAGGTCGATTGACGGCGCCATCCCGTCGAGCGCTCGAGCGACGACGTTCGGCGTTAGCATGTTCTGCGCGTAGAGCGGTATCAACGTGACGCCGCCAGTCGACACCACGAGCGACATCGCGGACGACAAGTTCTCGCCTTCATATTGCGCCTTGAGCGCGATTCCTACGCTCGCAGCATAGTCTTGAACTACGGCGTTCAAGACCGGCGAGGTTCTTGCCGCGCTCACATAAACTTCGCGGGCCAAGTCCTGCGGTCGGATTCGCTTTTCCGCAGTCAGACGATGGTCAGCGGGAAGCACGGCTATCAAGGGTTCCTTGACCAGGAATTGGAACGTCAGTCCCACGGTCTGAGGCTCGTGCCGCAGAAACGCCATATCGAGCTTGCCGCGCATCAGCGCTGCGGCGAGTTCCGGCGAGGATTGGCTGAACAAAGTAACTTCGACTTCGGGTGCTTCCTCGCGGATGATCCGCAAAGCATGGGGTAGCCACACCACTTCCTGCCCGGCCAGGAAACCTATGGAGAATACCGCTCGCTCAGGCTGTTCCGCCCGACGTGCTCCATCGGTCGCCGCCTCGACCTGCAGCAGCGCCAGCCGCGCGTGATCGAGAAATACCCGTCCGGCCGCCGTCAATGTCACGCCCCGCGCCTGTCGTTCGAGCAGCTTGACACCCACTTCTGACTCAAGGTCGCGAATTTGACGGCTGAGCGATGGCTGCGACGTGTTCAAGCGCCGCTGAGCGGCCGTAAGAAGGCTGCCTTCCTCAGCGACAGCTACAAAATATCGCAGATGTCGAAGTTCCATTGGCGGCCCTCCTATACCTCCCAGGCATAGGTTAAGCGTACAAGGTCTTTGTCTCGATCGAAAGCGGAACCTAGCCCCAGCGCATCATCAAGCGAAGGAGGGAACCCCCTGTTGGATACCAGGCTCGAGGTCGCCTTCTGTCTCGGCGTCTGGGACGACGGCTCGCGCCTTGGTAAACTGCTCTCCGGCGCTGCAGGCCGACAGCCACCCGCTGCGAAAGCCTGTGAGTCAGTGCACGCGTCTTCGTTTGATGACTTGATGTCAGCAGCACAGATGGAGAAATTCGATGTCCACGATCACGACCAAAGACGGCGTAAACATCTTCTACAAGGATTGGGGATCGGGTCAGCCGATCGTCTTCAGCCATGGCTGGCCGCTGACGGCGGATGACTGGGATGCCCAGATGATGTTCTTCCTTCAGCACGGCTATCGGGTGATCGCCCACGATCGGCGCGGCCACGGCCGTTCGGACCAGCCCGCCACCGGCAACGACATGGACACCTGGGTCGCCGACCTCGCCGCCCTGACGGAACATCTCGACCTGCACGACGCCATCCACATCGGGCACTCGACGGGCGGAGGTGAGGTGGCGCGCTATGTCGCCCGCCACCAGCAGCGCGTCGCCAAGGCGGTCCTGGTCGCTTCGCTGACACCCAACATGTACCGGAGCGAGGAAAATCCAACCGGTCAGCCACCGGAGTGGTTCGAAACGATCAAGGCGGGCATACTGGCCAACCGCGCGGAATTCTTCCGTTTCGTTCCCGAGAACCCCTTCTACGGCTACAACCTCGATGGGGCGAAGCCTTCGGAGGCGGTCATCGCGAACTGGTGGCGCCAAGGCATGGCGGGCGGTGCCCTCGCTCACTATCTGACTGTCGACTCCTGGCTCGAGGATTATACCGAAGACCTCCAGAAGATCACCGTGCCGGTGCTGGTGATGCATGGCGAGGCCGATCAGGTCGTTCCGTTCACAAGCTCTGTGCCACGCGCGGTCGATCTGCTGGAGAAGGGGTCACTCAAGAGCTATCCGGGCTACCCGCATGGCATGCTGACCACGCATGCGGAGGTACTTAACCCCGACCTGCTCTCATTCATCAGATCCTGACGACATCACTTTTTACCTTTCCAATATCAGGCCACATAGGAGAGAGAGGCCATCACAAGGTGGTCTCTCTTCATGCCAACGGCGAGGATTGGCACTCGGCCGTCGTCAACAGCAGATGACCTCGAAGGACTACCTCTATGGAAAGCGGGCGATCGCGGGCCGAAGCTGCGCCTTCTCGCCTAGGTTGCGTTGACAAAGTGGATTCCCAAACGGCCTGAAGTTTGATTCAAGGCAGCTCTTTGCGGGGAGCAGCGATGGCGCGTGGGGATCTG
>NZ_JAASQK010000026.1 GCF_011762195.1 Sphingomonas oligoaromativorans
GTGTGGATCAGCGTGGAAAAAGGACCCCGTTAGCGGGGTGATAGGCGTCGAAAGGGGACCCCTCATCCCGTTGGTCTAGGCACGCGCGCTTGGCGGAAGTCGGGCGGCGAGATCGGGATGTTGGTATTGGAGACGGTGTTGAAGATCCGGCGCGAGCATGCGGCCGGAAAAGCCATCAAGGCGATAGCGCGAGACCTGAATCTGTCGCGCAAGGTGGTGCGCAAGGCGATCCGCGCACCGGAGGCGGACTTTTCCTATCGACGCGCCGTGCAGCCGCTGCCGCGCATCGGGCCGTTCCAGGAGCGGCTGAACATGCTCCTGGAGGAAGACGAGGGCCGACCCCGGCGGGAGAAGCTGCGCATCACCCGCATTCATGACCTGCTGCTGCGCGAGGGGTTCGAGGGGTCATATGACGCGGTCCGGCGCTATGCGGCGCGATGGCGGCAGGAGCGTCGCCGGAATGCGCTCGATGCGCCGGCCTTCATCCCGCTGATGTTCCGTCCGGGCGAGGCCTATCAATTCGACTGGAGCCACGAGGACGTCGAGATCGCCGGCAAGCCAATGCGGGTGAAGGTGGCGCATGTCCGGCTCTGCGCGTCACGGGCGATCTATGTGCGGGCCTATCCGCGCGAGACGCAGGAGATGGTGTTCGACGCCCATGCGCGGGCCTTCGCCTTCTTCGGCGGCGTGCCGACACGCGGCATCTACGACAACATGAAGACGGCGGTGACGACGGTGTTCACCGGCAAGGAGCGGGTCTTCAACCGCCGCTTCCTCGTCATGACGGCCCATTACATGGTCGAGCCAACCGCCTGCTCGCCGGCGGCGGGCTGGGAGAAGGGCCAGGTCGAAAACCAGGTGCAGACGGCGCGTGGCCGCTTCTTCCAACCCCGCCTGCGCTTTGCCAGCATCGAGGAGCTGAACGGCTGGCTGGAGGCGGAATGCCGACGCTGGGCCGACACGCACCCCCATCCCGAGCAGAAGGAGTGGACCGTCGCCGAGGCGTGGGATGCCGAGCGCGGTGTGCTTCAGCCGGTCCTGGCGCCCTTCGACGGCTTTCATGAGAGCGAGCACGCGGTGACCGGCACGTGCCTGATAAGCTTCGACCGCAACCGCTATTCCGTCATGGCCAAGGCGGTGCGGCGCACGGTGCAGGTCCGCGCCTATGCCGACCGTATCGTCGTGCGTTGCCAGGGTGAGGTTGTCGCCGAGCACCGGCGCTTCTTCGGTCGCGACCGCACCATCTACGACCCTTGGCACTATCTGCCGGTGCTGGTGACCAAGCCCGGCGCCCTGCGTAACGGCGCCCCTTTCCAGGACTGGGACCTGCCGCCCGCGCTCGCGCGGCTGAGGCGCAAGCTGGGGGCCGGAGACGAAGCCGACAGGCGTTTCGTGCGCGTGCTGTCGGCCGTGCTCGTCGACGGCCTGGACCTGGTCGAAGCCGCTGTGCGCGAGGCGCTCGCTGCGGGCACGGTCAGCGACGACGTCATCCTCAACATCCTGGCGCGTCGGCGCGAGCCGCCGCGACCGCTCACCATCGTCACCTCGGAGGATCTGGAATTGAAATACCCGCCGCTCGCCGACTGCGGTCGCTACGACCAGCTCAGGGGGCTCCATGCAGCGGCATGAGATGATGGAGGCGATGGGCGGTCTCGGGCTCAAGGGCATGGCCAGCGCCTTCGACGAAGCCGTCACCACGGGCCTGCAGCGCAAGCGCACGACCATGGAGATCCTGACCGACCTGCTGCGCGCCGAGGCGACCCACCGGCATGCCGCGTCCATCCGCTACCGCATGACGGCGGCAAAGCTGCCGGCGGTGAAGGACCTCGATGCCTTCGTCTTCGACGGCACGCCCATCAACGAAGGGCTGGTGCGCTCGCTGCATGGCGGGTCGTTCCTCTCCGGACGGCGCAATGTCGTGCTGGTCGGCGGCACCGGAACGGGCAAGACGCATCTCGCCATAGCCATCACCGCCAATGTCGTGCGTGCCGGCGCCAGGGGCCGCTATTTCAACACCGTCGACTTGGTGAACCGCCTCGAAGAGGAGAGCCGCCTCGGTAAAGGCGGGGCGCTCGCCGCCCAGCTCGCCCGCCTCGACCTCGTGGTGCTCGACGAGCTCGGATACCTGCCTTTTGCCCGCTCAGGCGGCCAGCTGCTCTTCCATCTCGTCAGCAAGCTCTACGAACGCACCTCGGTCGTCGTCACCACCAACCTCGCCTTTGGCGAGTGGCCGACCGTCTTCGGCGACCCCAAGATGACGACTGCGCTGCTCGACCGCATTACCCACCATTGCGACATCGTCGAAACCGGCAACGACAGCTGGCGCTTCAAGAACCGGAGCTGAAAACCCTTCCCCCGGACCCCCATCCCGGCGGTTGACCCGGTGGGTCCAC
>NZ_JAASQK010000027.1 GCF_011762195.1 Sphingomonas oligoaromativorans
TGAGGTGGTCCCGCCTTCTTGGACAGTTTGGCGGCTGAGTTAAGCTAATCCCGGTTGTCGTTCATGCCGCCTGTTTGATCATCAGGTCATGGGGGGCATGCCCCCCATGACCTGATTGCCCGATCCGCCGATAGGCCTCGGCCGGGGTTCTCCCGGCCAGTCCCGAGTGCGGACGCTGGGTGTTGTAATAGGTGATCCACCGGCCAAGGCCAGCCCGCAGCTCCGAGCCGGTCTCGAAGGCGTGGAGATAGACGCACTCGTACTTCAGGGATCGCCAGAGGCGTTCGATGAAGACGTTGTCCATCCACCGGCCCCGGCCATCCATGCTGATGCGGACCTCGGCGTCACGCAGCACGCTGGTGAAGGCGTAGCTGGTGAACTGGCAGCCCTGGTCCGTGTTGAAGATTTCCGGCTTGCCGAACCGGGCCAACGCCTCTTCCAGCGCCGCGACACAGAAGCCGGCGTCCATCGTGTTCGACAGCCGCCAGGCGAGCACCTTGCGGGTCGCCCAGTCCATGATCGCCACCAGATAGAGGAAGCCACGGCGCATCGGGATGTACGTCACGTCGGCGCACCACACGTGATTGGGCCGTTCGATCGCCAGCTTGCGCAGTAGATACGGATAGACCCGGTGCTGCGGGTGCGGATCGCTCGTGCGGGGCCGCTGGTAGATCGGCGTCAGCCCCATCTTCGCCATCAGGCGACGCACCCGACGGCGACCGACTTCGTGCCCGGCACGCCGCAGGTGCCGCGCCATCTGGCGGCTGCCGTACCACGGGCAGTCCAGGAACGTCGCGTCGATCACCGTCATCAGCGCCAGCGTCTCGTCCGTTTCCGGCACCGGTGCGTAGTAATACGACGAGCGGCTGATCGACAGCAGGCGGCACTGCGCCGTGATCGACAGGCGGTGGTGAGCAGATTCGACCATCGCCCGCCTCCGGTCCACGCTCATCGACCGAAGGCTTTCGCTAAAAAATCCCGCTCGACGACCAATTGCCCGATCTTGGCATGCAGCTTTTCCACCTCGCTCTCGCTGACGGCCTTGGCCACATCGCCAGCCCCGGAGAACGTGCCTGCCATGCCGTCGATGGCCTGCCGCTTCCACGACGCGATCATCGTATGGTGCACGCCATGCTTGGCTGCCAGCTCCGCCAGCGTCAGATCGCCCCGGATCGCTTCCAGTGCGACCTTGGCCTTAAAATCGGCGCTGTAGCGCTTCCTCGTCGTCTTCATTCCCGTACCAATCCATCAGGTCGGGAGTAGCTTAACACCCTGTCCAGAAAACCGGCACCACCTCA